>JBEKRK010000008.1:0-62355 GCA_049518795.1 Sedimentisphaerales bacterium | reverse complement strand
CGCAAATGGCTTTGGCATGGGTGTTAAGAGATAAACGGGTGACATCGGCGTTAATTGGCGCAAGCAGGGTTGAACAAATCGAGGATAATGTCACAACTCTAAAAAATCTTCAGTTCACGGACCAGGAGTTGGCTCAAGTAGAGGCTGCTCTGAAATAAGATGCGTTCAAATATAAAAAAAGCTATGATTCTGGAACTGCTTGCCGGTAAGTGGGGCCGCATTGTCAGAATGCTGGTCTTTTATATTATCAAGGCCAGCCCTGTCTGGATTGTTCCTGTTATCGCCGCACAGATCATTGATCTTTTGAGTAAGAAAGACTCCAACTTCATAGTTTGGTTGATAAGTCTTACGATACTGGCTGTTTTTCTTTACCTTCAGAACATACCGGGGCATTATTTGTATACAAAAGACCTCAGTTGGCTGACAAGAGGAATCGGACGGGATTTAAGAATCAGATTATGCCGGCAACTGCAGAACCTCTCAATTACATACCATTCTCGTTCAGGTGTGGGAAAACTGCATTCAAAGGCAATTAGAGACATTGAAATCATTGAAACAGTACCCAGACTGTTTATCGAAACTGTTGTAAATTTCTTTGTCGGCATTGTTATCGCGTTTATTACAGTAATTATTCGTTCTCCGCTTGCGTTGCTGTTTTTTATTGTTTCGGTGCCTATCGTCGTCTGGCTTAATCATATATTCTACGAAAGAGTCCGCCAGAAAGTCCGGCAGTACCGTCATTCCGTTGAAGGCATGAGTGCTTCATTGAAAGATATGATGGATATGATTCTGATAACCCGTGCTCACGGACTTGAAGAAAAGCAGCTGAGCGTTATGATAAATAAAATTGGGACAGTTCTGGATACGGGGCGGAATTTCGACGCAATCAATGCCTTGTTTAGTGCTTCAGGCTGGGCAACAATGCAGATATTACAAATGCTGTTTTTAACCGGCTCCGCTTATGCCGCCTTCAAAGGCCATATAACAGTCGGCGATGTAGTTATGTTCAACTCCTTTTTTATAATCCTTTCCTCCCAGCTGATTTCCGTTCTGGGTGTAATGCCGCAGCTGTCGCAGACAGGCGAATCATTCAGTTCCGTTATGGAAATATTAAATGCACCGGATTTGGAGTGCAATAATGGCAAGGAGGCATTTAAAGATATTAAAGGTGAATATGAATTTAAAGATGTTAGTTTCAGATATCCGCAGATGGATAGTTTCGCCATACAGCAAATCAGCCTCAAGATAGAAGCCGGTCAATCAATCGCCATCATCGGCCCGAGCGGTTCAGGCAAAACCACCTTACTGGCTCTTGCACTGGGGTTTCTAAGGCCTGAAAAAGGGAATATTTTTATTGATGGTAAAGATATAATGGCTATGGACCTTCGTACCTATCGCCACCACGTCAGTGTTGTTACTCAGGAACCTGTATTCTTCTCAGGTACTGTCTTTGAAAACGTTGCCTATGGTGGAGAAAAAATTGCTGAGGATACAGTTGAAAACGCATTAACCCATGCCCATGCGATTGATTTTGTTAGAGAACTTCCAGATGGCATGTACACCAGAATAGGTCAGGGAGGCGTAAAATTCTCTGTCGGTCAGACGCAGCTTTTGGCAATTGCGAGAGCTATTCTGAGAAATCCGAAAGTATTGATACTTGATGAAGCGACCAGTTCGATAGATATAGATTCAGAGCAGCTTATTCAGGAGGCCATTAAAAAACTTATGGCTGACCGCACTACATTTGTAATTTCACATCGGCCTAGCGCTTTGCGTAATGTTGACAAGGTGGTGGTATTGAATCAAGGCCGAATTGTGGAAATCATTACCCCTGGGGAGATATTCGGTCGCAATAATAATAATATGTGATTTGTTTTATTAGTTCTTGTGCAGTACAAATATTCGTCGGCAATTAAGCTTCAGAAATCTATAATATTTTGATGTCAAAAAAGTGTCACACAAACTATTGAATTTTGGATTACGTGAGTTGTCTATCTGCACCAAAATTTGCACCAACGACGACGTGTGGTATACGTCGTTAGCTCAAATGAGGCGAACACTACAACCGTACTACAACCAAAAGATACGATATCTACCACAAGATGCAAATCTTACCACTTACTAAATATTGAAATCTACGATATTTGCATAAGAATGAGTATTTTGAGAAGTTTTAGAAATCCATTGCTCTATCCAGTTGAACTGATCTGCCACCGGTGAGGAATTTGGCCAAGATTTGCAAGGAATATCCACTTGGTTTATGCTTGCCTTTTTCCCATGAACGGATGGTAGATGGGTCAATACCTATCTGGATAGCCAGTTGTTTTTGGCTTAAGCCCAGCATTTGCCTCTCTTTGATAATCCTCTCGCCTAATGTTCTGTAGTCTGCATCAAAGGGCCGATAGCCCAGAAAACCCATTATATTGGGTAAGTGTCTGATCCTTGGAGCATTTCGATTTTTCTCCCAATTTGCGATGGTACATTTATCTACCTCGATTATTTCTGCAACTTCTTTTTGCTCCAGCCATAAATCCATCCATCTCTTTAAAATATGGTCTCCAAGAGTCTTTAGCTGGTTCAACGATGGGTAGTCCGGCTCAAAAACTGCTCTTTCAAGTTTTCTTGTGATTTTGTAAGTATTTTTAAAATATAGAGTTATATTTTCTGATAAAAAATTGTAAGTTCTGTCCCGCATGGGTGCCCATGCGGCTATTTCGGCTCATTTCAAAAGCGCTGCAAATGCTCTCCGAACCAGATTGAAAGGTATCTGGCTCGGATTTCAGGACCGATGTTGGACAGGATTGATATTCATATAGATGTGCCGAGTGTATCTTTCAGCAAGCTCCGCTCAAAAGAGACTTCCTCCGGTTCAGGGGAAATACGTCAGCAGGTAATGGCCGCCAGAGAAATTCAAAGAAAAAGGTTCGGCGAAAAGAAAACTACAACGGACGCCACTATGACTCACAGGCAGATAAGCAAATTCTGCGGTCTAAATGAGTCTGCCGAAATGGTTTTGAAAAACGCTATGACGGAATTTGGTTTGTCGGCAAGGGCACACGATAAAATCTGCAAGGTCGCAAGAACCATAGCAGATTTGGAGAATAAAGAAAATATTAACGCAGAGCATATCGCTGAAGCGGTCAGCTATCGAAAACTTGACAGAAGTCTGTAAAAAATCAAAAATCATTTCCTTAAGGCTACCTCTAAAAATTCATTTTGGCGGGCAAGCGAATCTTTTTGTCGCCGGTCTGCGTCAGACAAAAGTCGCTTTATCTACGGATAAAGCTGATTTGCCTTCCTTGCCGGCGAGCAAAAATCTTCTACTTGCCGCTCAAAAGCAATTTTTAGAGCTACCCTTAAATATTTACGGAACACCTGCACAGGGCGAGATTTTCAGGAGACCGAGATGCTATTAAAGGCCTGGAAACAAGCGGGGCAAAAGAACTGACCCGAATCAATTCTAACCAGCTCAGTTTCTTTAATATTGTCTTTGCGACAACAATCACAAGTCCCCATTTTTGCCGGGTTAATTGCCGGTATAGCTAATGGCGGCCTGATGGGCGATGTTTCAATAATTGCCATCTTCGTTTTTTGTTCGGTTTCGGCTGCTGTTTTTTCTTTTGCCTTGTCCGACTGATTTTTAGCCTGTATTTTTTGCTCAGCGTCGGCCTGGGCCTCTGCTTTCACCTTCGCAGCCAACTTTGAAGTTTCATCCTCCGATTTTTGTTTTTCCGCGGCCAGTTCCCGGGCGGCATCACTCCTGACTTTTAAAATAGAATCAGCATAGTTTCTCGTCTTTTCCTCCATCTCAGATTTGATTTGCGCTTTAGCTTCAGCGGCCTGAATCTTTAGCTGGGTCATTTGTTTTGCCAGGGATTCGGCTTCCTGTTGAGCTTTGAGCCTGGCTTTTACCTCAGAGTCCGCCCGCGATTCAGCTTCCTGCACAAGGGCAGTCCGGATTTTTAACTGTTCTTCAAGACCGGCTATTCGTTCGTTTATAATATCGACCTGTTTTTCAGACTCTGTCCGTGCCAGACACTCTGCATTTATTTGAGCAGAAGACTGCTGGCACAAAGTTTGGTATTCTTTGATTTTTTCATTCAGCTGTAATTTCAATTCAGCCGATTCCTCTGCAGCCTGTGATTTGACTTTGGCGATTTCCTGTGCCGTTCTGGACTCCCAGTGTTTTTGCTGTTCAGCAATTATCTCAGCAGTTTTGTCCTGAGATTTTGTGATTGCTTCCGCATACGCAGCCGCTTTTTGCTCAAGTTCGGATTTGACTTTCGCAACAGTTTCAGCCGTTTCTGTTTTGAGCCGGCTGATTTGTTCCGTTAAAACCTTAATCTGCTGTTGAGTTTCAGAGACAACCTGTTCTTTTTGCTGAAGTTTCAGCTCCGTATTGTGTTTGTCTTCCGCCAGGGCGATTAACCGGCCCTGAAGCTGCAGGACTTCCTGGCGAACGCCCGCGAGCAACTGCTCAGAATCTTTCCTTGACTGACGTTCTAATTCCTCTTTCTTTTCAGATTCCTCGATAATAGTTTCGTATTTTTGAACTGTTTCATTAAGCTCGGATTTTAACTGTGTAATTTGTTTCTCCGCTTCAGTTTTAATTCTTTCCACCATTTCCGCAGTTTTAGTTTCCGAAGTTTTCTGCTGAGCCGCAATGTCGGCGGCAGCTTCATTCTGAATTTTTGTGATTGAATCTGTATATTCTCGTGTTTTCTCTTCAAGCCGCGATTTGATTTCCGCGATAGTTTCCGACTTCTCAATTTTGACCTGAGCAATCTGTTCTGTCAGGGATATAATGTGCTGGTTGGCCTCCATCGCCAGCCGTTTTTGTTCTGCCGTCTGCGACTCGGCTGTTTGCCGTCCTTTAACCTGAATGTCCATCTGTTCCTCAAGTCTTGCTGTCTTCTCGCTTAAGGCGCTTATCTTCCGGTCTGATTCTAAAGCAATCTTTTCCTGCTCCTCCAGCTGTGACTGAGTTTTTTGTTTGGCTTCTGTCTGATTGTTTAATTGCTCTTCAAGCCGGGCCAGCTTTTCGCCTGTGTTTTTCAGCTGCTGCTCGGATTCCAGCCTTAAATTTCGTTCGGACTGCAATTCCGAATCAGCTTTTTCAAGCAGGGCTTCGTTTTGCCGCCTCTTTTCTTCAAATTGTGTTCTGACATTCAAAAGTTCCTCTGCTGTTTGGGATTTAATCTCCTTAATTGTCCCGGCAGCCTGAGCTTCCAATTTTTGTCTTTCAGCATTTAAAGTTTCAGCAGCCTGCGATTGGGTCTTCAGAATGAATTCCGCGTATGCCCCGGCTTTATCCTCAAGCTCTGATTTTACTTTTGCCACCGTTTCCGCAGCATCGGACTTGATAGATGCTATCCTCTCAGCAGTAACAACTTTGATTTGACTTAGCTGTTCCGCCAGGGATTCGACCTGCTTCTGTGCCTGCAGTGTTGCCTCTTTGAACTCTTTAGCCTGTGATTCTGCGGTGTCTCTGGCTCCGGTCTGAATATTGAGCCGCTCCTGGAGTTTGGACAATTGCTCGCCAATCAGTTTTAGCTTCTTTTCGGCCTCAGCCCTTTGCTTTGATTCGGCTTCGGCCCTGTTCTGGGCATCCTCTCTTGCTATCGTTTCACCCTTTACCCACGCTTTGGCTATGGTCTTGGCCCTTTTCTCAGCCTGGGCGAGGGCTTTTTTCTCAACCCTGGCTTCTGCTTCTCTAATGCTCGCATCATAATTTCTGAGTTTTTCTTCCGTCCTGGTTCGCCGCTGGGCTTCCGACTGCAATTTTGCTTCAGCCTCATTAATCAGGCGAAGATACTGGGCGGAGTCGTTTTCCAGCTGCGATTTAAGTTTTTGAATTTCAACTACAGCTTCTGATTTTATCCTGGAGACCAAATCATCGGTTTCAGCCTTCCACTTTTCTTTTTCAGCCAGAATTGCTTCTTGTGCTTCAGCCTTTGCTTTTATTATTGAATCGGCATAATTTCCTGCCATTTTCTCGAGCTGCGAATTGATATTTGCTACCGTTTCCGCAGCATCGGATTTGGCAGAAGCAATTTGTTCGGCAGCGTCAACCTTGATTTGGATTAATTGCTGTGTTAGAGACTCAAGATGTTCCTGTGCCTGCGCCCGGGCTTTAGACTCATTATGGGCAAGCTGCTGAGCTTTGATAAGCTCCTCCCCAATAAGATTGGCCTTCTCGTCGGCGCGAGCCAATGCTTTTGTGTAATTTCGCAATTCCTGCTCTGTCTGTGTTCGTGCATTTTGTTCGGCTTGAAGCTGGGACTGAACTACTTCTTTTACTTTTGACTCAGACTCAAGTTTTTTTTCCGTTTGAACCAGCGACGATTTTAAAGCTTCAATATTTTGCTCTGCTTGTGCCTTAAACGCTTTTAATTCCTCTTCCAGACCTGCAAGTTTTTGTTGAGCATCAAGCTTGGCCTGTGCTTCAGATGCCGCTCTTGCCTGTTCTTCCTGAATTGTCCTGCTGTATTGTGATATTTTTTGTTCCGCGTCAGTTCTGACCTGCTGCTCTGCCTTGAGTATATCTTCCGTTTCGCGCAGGTTTTGTGTATTGACGTGCAACTGGTCCCCAAGCCAGGCGATTTCTTCACCGGCAGCCTGAAGCTTGTATTCAATTTCAGTTTTTTTCTGTTGTTCAAGCCGATTATTCTTCTCGGCCTCTTCCATCTGAACATGGTATTCTTTGGTTTTCTCTTCCATTGCCGTCTTTAGCTGGGCAATTTCATTTGCGGCCTGAGATTCGATACGTGCGATGGTGTTCCTGGCTTCGGTTTCCATTTTTTCTTTTTGGCTTGTCAGTGCTTCTAAAGCCTCAGCCTTTGCCTTAATAATAGAGTCGGCATAGTCCCTGGTTTTTGACTCCAGTTCAGATTTTACGAGGGAAACTTTTTCAGCAGCCTCGACCTGAAGCTGAGCTGTATGTTTGGTCAAAGACGAAATTTGGTCCTGGGCTCGAGTTAAAATCAGCTTTTGTTCTTTTAGTTGCGACTCCGTATTATGCCTGATTTCGGTTTCAAGTTTTAACTGCTCCTCAAGTCGCGCAATCTGTTTTGCAGTATCTTGTAACTGTTTTTCTGCTTCGTATAATGACTGTTCTGCCGATTTTGCTTCAGCTTCGGCCTGCTTCTGGTATGCCTGATATTCTTCTGTTTTTTCTTTCAGCAGCGCTTTTAATCGTCCAATTTCATTTGAGGCATCGGTTTTGACTCTGGCAACTTCTTCAGCAGTTTCGGCTTCGTATTTCTCTTTTTGTGCAGCGGCAGTTTTGACAAAATCGGCCTGAGCTTTAACTATCGACTCGGCATAGCCTCTGGCCTTTGATTCCAGCTCAGATTTGACCTGTGAAATTAATTCCGCACTTTCTGTTTTTATGCCGGCCAGTTGTTCGGCATAAGTTCTGCTCTGTTTTTCTGACTGAGCCTCAGTCTCAGCTTTTTCCCGCTTCAGTTGATTCAATTTTTCTTTGTAACTTTGGGTCATCTCTGCGGCCTGGGCCTGGAGCCTGATTATTTCTCCAGTCTGTTCTTCAATTCTTTTTTCGGCTTCAAGCCTTGCCTGGGTTTCGCTCTTTAGTTTGTCCTGTGTTTTTCCGAGGGTCTCATTGAATACCTTTATGTTTTCTTTAATATTAGTTTCTCTCTCGGCAAGCTGCTCTGCTGCGACTTCCAATTGTTTCAGGGCTTCTGTTTTTCGCTCGGATTCGGACTTAAGTTTTGACTGGAGGTCTGCAATGGTGTTATAAGAATCTTTTAATGCCTGTTGTGCTTGTATTTTGGCCTTGCATTCAGCCTTGTTCTCTAATGTGAGCTTCCGTTTCGCCTCGCTCTCGACCGTAAATTGTTTCTCAAGCTGTGTGATATATTTGTCGGCGGCTTCTAACTGTTTTTCAGCATCAGCCCTTAATCGTGCCTCGTATTTTAGTTTCTCCTGAATTTCCTGGACGGCGTTCTTTTCAGCACGAGCCCTGGCTTTGGCCTCAGCCTCAGCTTTTTTCTGGGCTTCTGCAAGGACTCTTATTTCCTCTTTTGCCCTGGCTTTGGCTTTATTTAAATTGAGGCAAGGCACTAAAGGATGAGAAGGCCAATGCCTTTCTCCGCATATACTGCAGATTGGCACAAACTTCTTATCTGCTGAAGAATTTGCTTCAGGATGATTCTGCGAAGGTTCCGTCTGCTCCATACTCATTTCTTCCCTGTTTATAATGCCGAATAAGGGGATAAAATTTGTTTACTAATGATAAATCTTCCCATTGTCATAGTCTGCAACTTTTAATTTCCTCCTAAAATTGATATTAATAACGCGATCCCTCTTGTTAAAAATTTCCGATTTGGGCTTATAGGTAGTGAAAAATACTTACCTTGCTCCTTTGGCATAATAGTAAGTATTAGATGATTTTTCAAGCAATTAATATCTGTTTTTAAAAAACCAATTTGCGCATTTTCACATAATAAGACAAAACAGACCGCTTCGATAATTATTAATATAAGATATTGCTTATACGTTTTTTAAATATCAGGACAAAGCGGAGGTGATTAGGCGTAAAAGTAATTTCGAATTGTAGAACAGTAAGCTATAGCAAATTAGACAGAAGCCTGTGAAAAACAACTTTGATTTTTAATTACAGCTTGCCGCCGCAGGATTATTACCGGTTACCTTTATGTAATCGATATTAGCGAGCCCATCGGAAGTTGTTGCTTCAAGACGTATGTCTTTTATACCTGCAGTCAGGTTTACATCAATTGCTGATGTTTCGATATAGGTTGTCAGAACGCCGCTGGCTGGAAAACTGATGCTCGGCACAACTGCAACACCATTTACAATTAGCTTGGCGGTTCTGTCGCCTGTAACAAGAGCGTATCTCCATTTAAAGGTGTATGTGCCGTCTGAGGATATATTTATTTTCCAGTTGATGCCTTTGCCGGAGGCATTGGTTGTATTTGCATAACCTGCACCTGTGTAGCCGGACCACTCACTTTCAACAGCGCCATCCACACCGCAAAAGCCATAGTTCTCTTCCTGTATAATAACACTGGGGTTCCCAGTATTCGGTTCGGCGGATATATGAGAATAGCCAGACTCATTTAATGATGTGTCTGCTGCAGTTGCGGCATAGTAATACATTGTGCCGTTTGAGACAGTATTATCGACGTAATTCGAACTGCTGAGGAGCGATGTATTAAGTTTGGTATAGCTGCCGCCGTAAGTTGTCGAGCGATATATGTTATAGCCGGCAAAATCAGGTTCGTTATTGTCGTTCCAGTCGAGCGAAACCGTTCCACTGCTGGCTTGAGCCCAAAAACCGCTCGGTGCTGCCGGAGGAGTAGTATCAGGCGGTATATACAGCCAGTTTCCAGCAAAGAGAGCAAATTCATAGAAATTGACTTGGCAATCGCCGTTGTAATCTGCATTGGTGATTTGGTTACAGTCGTTGACCTGCCAATACCGGGCAAACTGTGCAAAGTCATTCATATCCACAAAACCGCTGCGGTCGAAGTCGCCATACATCGTAAAAAGCCAGTGCGGCGGGTAGCCTTCATTACCATCGGCGCCCGCGCCATATTGAACAATGGCTGGAATATCGTTTGTATTGTCAAGCGTGTAGGAATAATATGTTGAAGGTTCCGGCATTGAAGCTGGCGGGTTCACTTCAGGAGTGCCGCTGTTGTCGTAGATATTATCTCTTTCAATAAGCCAGCCGTTGGGGTCGTCCGAATAGAGAATGGAAAACATCGGATGCAGCATATTCTTGAAGTAGTTGCCCTCGGCTAAGACAAAAGCATCACAGGTAGAGGCTATACCGTAGTTATTAGTTGGGTCTGCCGGTGCGACATAGTAATTGTTGTAAACATGACAGAGAAACGCGAACCGAACTCGGGGCTGTCGTTGGACTGCGCCGAAATAGTTATGATGATATGTAACCTTAAAATGGCCGGTATCCTCAGTGGCGTTGTTTTTGGAGTGGCCCAAGAGACAGGTTTTGTCCTGATTGTAGAAATAATTCCACGAAACAGTGATATAGTCGGAGGCGTGAGTGATATCGAGAGCGCCGTCGCTGCAATTACTGATGGTGCAATGGTCAACCCATACATGATGGGCGTTTTCCTGGATAGTTATGCCGTCCTTATCGTCTTTTGTACTGTCTTTGATAATAAGCCTTCGGATTATCACGTTGTAGCTCGGATGACTGCCGGCGCCCCTGACGCGGAGATTAGCGCCGGTAATAGTGGGGTTGGTGCCGATTCCAATTACGGTCCTGTTGGGCATAATGTCAACGCGGCCAGTGAGATTGATAGTGCCCTGAACCTGGATAATATACGGCCCCAGAATATTTACATTGGTCGGATGCGTCTTCCTGTCTGGCATAAGGGCTCCAGCCCACTTAAGGAGATCATTTTCGTCCGTTACCGTAACAACAGTTCCGCCTGCGCCGCCGGTTGTGCCGTTGAGGTTGGGAGTTTGGGTAGGGTCTGGATGGGCAATAGTGTTATACGAGGCCCAGCCTACGGGTGAACTATCAAAAGCCATTGCCGCAGCGGCATAGAATAATGAGATTAAAACAAATACCCCAGGAAAAAGCATTCTTTTCATACGATACCTTTACCTTCGAAAAAATAAGCAGATAACGTCTCTACCCCCGTCCTTCCAGGTAAGACAGCACAAAATTACTCAGGGCCAATCCGGTAGATTGACCCTGAGATTTAATAATAAACTCGCTTTCTTACTTTTTGCGTCTTATGGCAATTAATCCGAGGCCTAACAACGCGATTGTAGCAGGTTCTGGTATTATCAATGCGATATCATTGGTTTTACCATCGCCATTAGCGTTGTAAAGGTAAGTCAGGTTGTACTGATGCAGGTTATTAAGCTCATCTTTCAGCATCACAATAGAACCTTCTGCTCCGGAGCCGGAACTGCCCGCATACACGACCGTATCGAAATCACCGGTAACCGCAGCAGTGCCTAAAGTCTCAATCAGAACAATAGCCGACGGTATGGCACTGGAAGAAAGAATGAATGAAGCAACATCGAGATTTGCCACAGCATTGTTAACCGGGTCAATGTAAACGCCGGTACCAGTGTTCGTAAGTTTAATCGAACTTACGCCGGAACCAGGCGAAGAAGACTCAAATTTCATAGTGGCAGTGCCATTGTAACCTCCGCTCGAATCCTTAGCTCCGACCCAAAGCCTGTTCAGGGTAATGCTGGGAGCGGTTCCTATTACATCAAATGTTCCGGTTGAGCCGGCTGCGCCGGAGCCTCCTACAATCAGTTGGCTGGTGCCGCCTGCTGTCATTATCAGGGACCCGCCGCTTATGGTGTAAGAGCCTATTCCGCCAGCCTTATATCCGACTTCAACCTTTCCGGCAGAGCCTGTATCGACTGTGCCGCCAGTTTGAATCAGATAGCCGTATTTACCGCCGCTGCCGCCGGCGCCGGTATCGCTGAGCTTTAATTCTGTTCCTGAGCCGATGTATCCATCGGGCTGAACATACAATTTTGCCGCCTGCGACTCAGCCGGACCGGCGCCTATAGTAATCTTGGCTCCGGCATAAAGTCCAATATTTGTGTTTACTGTGATCTGCGAACTGGCCACGGTATCTTTGATTTCATTGGTATCGGCAAGTGACGGAACAACACCTGTTTGCCACTTAGTACCATCATTCCAGTTTCCTGTCGGGCCAACCCATACCGGCCCTGCTGCGAATGCACCGCTGACCATAAGACAAACAAATAGGGTAATAATACATAACGATTTGAATTTCTTCATCTTCTCGCTCCTTTCCAAATTTTTTTCTTCTTTTCTCCCGTAAGTTGATTTAGGCCTAAACCAAAACGATTGTAACCATCTCTTAGGTATTTCGTTTATTGGGCAACAAGCCCAATATTAAATACCTCTTTATTCCAAACTTTTTGTTCTCAATATGCATATATTATCACATAAAATGAAATGGTAAGCGAGGTTATCTTGCGCTTAAATAAAGTCAATTTTGCGCAAAGGCTTTGTTGATAAATTATTACCACAATACTAAATGTCCCATAAAATTTGCTATAACACGATTAAAATCAATATAAATACGGAAATGTATCGCATAGACGGAAACTATATAATGTTAGACAAGGCACTGTAAATTATTATTTACTGAAACGAGACAAATCCTTCATAACCTTAACCAGGTTTGACTGGTGTGTCTTATAGAAGGCGGTTCTATCGGTTATTTCAACATTTGACTTTGTTGTAACAGTATTTAAGCCGAGAACATTCGTGGGAAATATGGCTTTGTATTCGTTGTCAACATAAGCTATCGTATCCCAGTCGCTGATAACGGTAAATTGACGTTTTTCGGTGCCGAGCAGGTCGATTCCCTCCGAATAATCCTGAGGCGGATTCGTTACGCCTAATAATTTACATATAGTTGCCGGAATATCCAGATGGCTTGTTATGCTGTCAACCTGATGCGGTTTAACACCCGGCGTCCAAAGAACCATTGGGACAAGCGTTTGCACATCGCTGTAATTGGAATTGTGACCCCAGCGGCCGTGCTCCATAAATTCTTCGCCATGGTCTCCGGTGAGTATAACAATCGTGGAATCAAGCAATGGATTTTCCTCGAGATATTTTAATATCCGCTCGAACTGACTGTCGAGATGATTGCAGGAGTTGATATACCGGTTCTTTATCAGAGGGATATCTTTTTTCAGGTCAACCGTAGCATAATTTAATTCGTCAAGATATGGAGTCCGTATTTCATTTTCGGGCGGGAAATTATAGGGAGCATGCGGAGACTCAAAAAACATAAAAGTCATAAATGGGTGCGATTTATCACGATTTTTCAAAAAATCAAGCATAAGGCCGACATTTTGCCTGTCAAATTTCCACCCCAAACCCGGCCCAAGCTCTCTCGAATCATGCAATTGATTCAGCGGTAATTGCGCAAAAATTGTTTTATCGAATTCAGGATAAGAAAATTTTGCGCTGCTGAAAACGTCAATCTGATATTTATTTTTAATCAGCAAATCCATCAGGACAGGCCCTTTGTGTTCATCGAGAAATTTAAACCAGTAATTGCCATAAAGGCCGTGGAATGTTGAAAATATAGCCATTCGCGTTCCGTTGCCTCCGCTGTAATGCTGCCTGAAGCTGACTGCTTTTTGGGAGAAAGCCCAGGTTTTCGGCATTATTTCGGGGTCGAGCATATCGGCGCGCAGAGATTCGGCCATAAGAATAACAATATTGTAGTTGTTATGGTCGGCCGGCTGATTAATCGGATTCAAGGGATAATTCAGATTAATTTCCCTGAATTTCATAACGAAAGCCGATTCCTGCGGCTGCTGAAGTCCCAAAGATTTAGCGAACCTGCGGAAACTAACCGGCATATAAAATGGAAATGCCCGCGATACAGTAAGAACCGGCCTGTAGTTGTAGAAAGAGCTGAAACCATAGACGAGACTTTGTGAACCGGCCATTGCCAATAGTGTAATCAAAGCTATAGCAAGTTTGCGGCGGGTAAAAAGATTGTCGCAGAAATTTTTTACTTTTGGAACCATTATCAATAATAAGAACAGGATTATTTGCGCGGCAAAGCAAAGCAGCGATATTAAAATGAAACTGCGTGTCGTTGACTGGTTGCTGCCCATTGATTCAATGCCACCTTTTGTAAAGATAAGATTCCAGACGAAGCTGTTGTAATGGAACCCAAACATCCTGAAAATAAAACTATCGGTATAAATCAGTAATTGAAGGAAGGTTAAAGCTATAACCGCCAGGCTGCCGATGAACCAGGGAGATTTTAAAAAAAAGGGTAAACGTTTATAGACGAGAATTTTTTTCAAAAGTCCTAATATAAGAGCAAATGGAAGAAGATAAAGAAAACTGTAAGTAAGATAAACAACGCCGGCAAAAAGATATGTCGTAAAATTAACATAATGAATCTGACCAAGAAATACCGAAGTATTAACCAAAAGCAGCAAATATGATAGTGCGAAATATTGAGACAGAATAGACGAGGTATTCGACTTTCTTTTCATAGCGGACATATTAACATATTGCTGATATTAAATAAACAGCTTTTGAGAATAATTTGATATTATTTAAAACCGGCTGGGTTCTGATGGTAGAAACGTTTCAGCTCGTTGTATAAATCGGGGTGGAGCTGTTTCAATTCCTTAGATTTTTCAAAGAAAAATTCAGTGGCAACAGCAAAAAATTCGGCAGGGTCTGTCGCGCCGTATTTATTCAGTAAAGTCGGATAATTTCGATTCGCTGCCTGAATCAGTTTTTGATAATCTTTCTGCAGGACGCGAGCCCAGGCGATGTAGCTTGAGTCGCTTTTAAGAACACTGCTGCTGTCGCCGCGGCCCTGCGAAGCGTCGATTTGATGAGCAAATTCGTGAAAAACAACGTTCTGGCCGTCGCAAATATCGGCACTGCTTCTTTTGACATCATCCCACGAAAGAACAACCGAGCCTTGTCTCCAGGACTCGCCGCTGAGGACCTGCGGGCCTTCGGCTACTACGCCATCAGCCATATACTGCTGACGATGGACTATAAAGGCGTGAGGATAGACCAGTATTGAAGAAAGGCCGGGATAGTAATCGGTTTTTCGATGAAGAAGCAACATACAGGCCTGTGCAGCAATAACTATTTTTATTTCGTCTGTTATCTCAAGTCCGCTGCAGCCTTCAAACCGCTTTTCAGCGATGAAGATGAGTATATGTCTTTGCAGCTCATCTTTGTCTTCGGCAGGCAGGCGATTATAAAGCGGCACATTTCTTTCAATGATTCCAAGCCATTGATTTGGAAATTGCCGCCGGGCAATGCGATTTCGCCGCCATTTCCTGAACCAGGACATATCTTATAAGCCTTTTTGTTTTTCGCCTATTATACAGATTTATAAATTTTAAGGAAATTCCTTATTGCCTGGAATCGGTCATTATATAGAATGTAATGAAATTTTGGAGGCATTAAAAAATGTTTGAAAGACGAATTTCGCTGTTCAGTCTGTTCGGATTCAAGGTTAAATTAGACGTTTCCTGGTTTATCCTTGCGGTTTTAATATCGTGGTCTTTGGCGACAGGCGTCTTTCCTTCCTATTTTGGCGGTCTTGAAAAAGCAACATACTGGTGGATGGGAATCGCCGGCGCCGCGGGTCTTTTTGTATCTATTGTTTTTCATGAATTTTGCCATTCAATTGTTGCCAGATATTATGGGCTGCAAATGAAAGGCATCACGCTGTTTGTTTTTGGGGGCGTAGCTGAAATGGAAGGTGAGCCGCAAAGCCCGAAGGTTGAATTCCTGATGGCTATCGCAGGCCCAATTTCCAGTGTCCTGTTGGGCGGCGTTTTCTATTTAATTGGGAAGGCCGGGAAAAACGCCGGTCTGCCTCTATCCATAACAGCGGTTCTGGCATATTTATCCTGGATTAACATTCTCCTGGCCGGTTTCAATCTTGTGCCTGCCTTTCCATTAGACGGCGGACGAGTGCTGCGTTCGATTCTCTGGGCTGCAAAACACAACCTGCGATGGGCTACGCATATAGCATCGTCTATGGGCGCTATGTTCGGCATATTTCTAATCGTTCTTGGAATAGTGAGTTTTATTTCCGGCAACTTTATCGGCGGCCTGTGGTATTTTCTTATCGGTATGTTTGTCCGTAACGCATCGCAAATGTCTTACAGACAGCTTATAATCAGGAAAGCGCTGGCAGGCGAACACGTCGAGAGATTTATGAAATCCGAGCCTGTAACAGTTCCGCCGACACTTACCATATCCCAGCTTGTCAGGGACTATTTTTACAAGTATCATTATAAGATGTTTCCTGTTCTTGAAGACGGCAGGGTCAAGGGATGTATAAGCACTCGCGAGATAAAACAAGTTCCTCATAACCAATGGGATAATTATAAAATCGCAGATTTCATAAAACCGTGCTCGAGAGAAAATACCGTTCCGCTGCACGAGGACGCCGTCAAGGTTCTGTCGCTTATGAGCAGCACGCAAAACAGCAGGCTGATGGTTCTGGACGGCGATAAGCTTGTTGGAATCGTAACCCTAAAGGATTTATTGCAGTTTCTGGCTTTGAAAATCGACCTTGAAGAAAATGAAGAAATCAATATACCTGTATAATCGAGTTGCAAACATTACCATTTTTTAAAGATTACGAAAACTGCGAGGATGATTAGTCAAAAGAGCAACAATAGTTTTCACAGATTTTACTCCGGGTTGGTTTATTTGAGAAATTCCTGAATACCGTGACGAATAAGCATAACGGCAATGGCCGCCAGCAAAAGGTGCATTACCTTGGATAAGGCTTTTGTGCCGGCGTCGCCGAGAATCTTGATGAGATGATGCGATTGCCTGAAAACGGCGGCGGCAATGAGAATATTAAGCAGTATCGAAATAATTGTGGCAGGCAGACCGTATTGAGGTTCGAGAACAAGCGAAATAGTCAAAACGGCAGGGCCGACGATTAACGGAATACCGAGCGGGACCGAGCCGAGGGTTCCTGAAGGTATTCGCCTTTGCTGGGTGGGGTTGATTATATCAGTTATCGAAATACAAAAGAGGATTGCACCGCCTGCTATCATAAAATCGGCTATTGTTATACCGAGGATACTGAAAATCAGTTTGCCGACCAGAACAAAGGCGACAGCGACAATCGAAGCAGTCCATATAGACTGGACTACAACCCGGTTTTTTTCCTTTTTGTCCAAACCTTCGGTAAGCCCGACAAAAATCGGCAGAACGCCAAAGGCGTCAACAGCCACAAAAATAGGTATGAAAGCCAGCAGGATATTTCTAAACATCAGGTTTTCTCCTTAATATCTGTAGAGTCGGAATATCTGATATTTTTTGCCTGCTGATAAATGGATGGTTTTTCTCGTTTGAATTTCAGGCCTCTGCCCGTTTGAATCTGCGTTTCTTCGGATAAAAAGTCAATATGCTGCAAAAGACCCCAGGCGGTATTTTCCCAGCTCATCTGATAGCCTCTCTGGTGTGCCTGTTTTTCCATAAGCAGTCTTTTGGATTCGTTGAATATGAGGTAATCAATCGCTTCGGCAATCTGTTCAACGCCGGGCAAACCGGAGTCTATCAGAATTCCTCTTGCGTGTCTGCCCATAACAATTCCGGGCGGGCATTTCCGGTTTGAATGAATAAGCTCAAGCGCGTAACGAAATTTTGTCGCTATCGCGACCCTGCCTGAGCCTAACGTATCGGCTAATATACCGCTGGAAATCTGCTGCATATTAAGATACGGCAGAAGCACAACGTTCGCGATGCCGTAAAGCTCCAGCAGCAATTTTTCTTCGATAAAGGTATCGAGAAAAACCACATCGTATTTGTCGAATTCGACATTTTGCAGAGATGTTACTCTGCACCATCTCATTTTTGTTTCTTCAAGCGCCACATTCAGCATTTGCTGAAACTCTTTTAAAGCGGCGCCGTTGCCGGATTTGACGAATTCAGGATGACACTGGCCTGCTATCAGATATACAATCGAATTTCGCTGAGAGGCAGTGCAGGATTCGGCCAGAAATCTGCCAAAACCTCTTATACCGAACTGAAGCCCCTTGTCGGGCGAAAGCAAGCCTATGGTTGTTACGAGAAAATGATTTTTCAGACCGTATTTTTCCTTTATTGAGAGCCTGTCGAACTGAGACGGATGCTGCATTCGTATGCCGTGGTCAATGTGTTTTATTTTGTCCCGCTCAATTCCGTAAAGCGGCGACTCAAGAAGCTGAATCGCACTTTCAGTTGTAACGATAAGACCTCGGCTGTAATGAGCAAGGTCCTGTATTACTTGTCTTTGATGCAGGTCTGGATTATCGAGAACAGTATGCAGATAAACAAGCGTTGTCAGACCTTTTTCGGTAAATGTTTTTGCCATATTGACATAATTTACTCCTTCGCCGTCTTTGCCGGAGTCGTCCGGGTCAAGGCCGTATTCATGCTGAAGAAGAACAACCGTTTTATTTGAGCTTTCTCTGGCACGGGTAATAATAGACTTTGTTACAGACCGCCACGATTGCGGATTATACTGGTCAATGACCAAATCAACAGGTATGTCGTAAGGCAGTTTTTCCTTGTCGATTGCGGCCACCCTTATATGACCCACTTCGCCGGTGAAATGCTCAAGAGAATTGGCGAGGTCTCTGCTGAATGTTCCGATGCCGCACCTTCGCGGCGGATATGTGCTGATTATTCTGATATTATACGGCATAATTTGTCCTTCTTATTTTGTCAAAGAATGGAGTTTTTCTTTTTTCGACACAGTGAGCGGCGTAAAAATACATTGCTGCCGACCACGTTTGCCAATCCTGGCCGCAGGGTTTGCCGTCCTGCGCCCTGTGCCATTCGTTAAAACCGAAAGCCGCCTTTGTTTCTCTGGTTTGGCGGACAAGATGCGTCAGGGCGATTAGTTTTTTTTCGGCGAGGGTATATTTGCCCGCCGCGACAAGGGCGGCGATGTAAAAACCGCAGGCAAAAGGCCAGATTCCGCCATTGTGATATTCGCCCGGCTGATTGTATTTGGCGTAACGGCTCATCCAGTCAGGGTCGCCCGGCCTGATATAAGGAAACAGGCAGGGCGGCAGGTCAACGGCAAGATCTTTATTCTTTCTTAAATTTTTACATTCCATCTCTGTCCATATAACAATTTCTTTAGCACGGCTCTTTGACGCTATGCCCGTCAGGATTGCCAGACTATTGCCGAGAAGGTCGAACCGTTCGCTTTTATAAACCTTGTAAGACCATAGCGCATAATAAGGCTTATATTTCAGAACAAGACCTTCGTGAACGTGCCGCTGCTGATACTCGCCAACAACCGCAAATCTGTCCATCGCCTCCTGAAGGTCGTTTGCCTTTTTGTTCAGGCCGAAGAGCCGCAAATAAGCATAGACAATCGTATTGACAAAAAGACCATAACCGATAACCCATTGTTCGTCGCGCCAGTCGGTCGTCGGAAGCTGTGCGACCATTATGCGGTCAGATGGGCTTTGATATTCCATCCATTGCAGCGATTTCACGACAGCATCCTTGAGAAAATTATTTTCGCCGGTTGCCTTGCGGTATAAACCAACTGCCATAAGAAATAACGGGGTAGCATCGCTTGAGCCGCGGTCTTCTTTGTCGTCAACCAGCGATGGAATGTGGCCAAGTCTGGTTTGGTTTTTCGCAAGCGTTTCAAGAACACGTTTTAGAGTTTTTAAAAGTTTTTCATTCCCTGACACGAGAACGCCGAGCGAAGAAATCATTAAATCCCGAGTATAAGGCTCTGGATAGCCCCAGCCGGCAGCCCGCGGTAAACCGTGATAGGGGCCGCGATTGTTGTGCAGGAGGGCTTTTAATGCGGTTTCCTTTGCCGCGGATACCAGCTTTTGGTCTTTTTTTTCCATTACTTAATTCCGAGCCTTTCGGAAACTATTTTAACAAATTTTTTGGCGACAACCCTGTAATCGAAATTTTCAATGACCCTTTTCCTGCCGTTTTCGCCCATCTTTTTGCGTAAATCCGGATTGTTCATCAGCTCCAGCAGATATTTTGCTATGTCGGGGACGCTGGCGCGATAATCAACGACCCGCGGCTGGTCAAATACGATTTTCGTATTCGGCTCGTAGCCGGACTCGCGGCCGAGAATGGTTTCCTTAATAACAATTTCCTTACCAACGCCGGCAAGAAACGCGGTCTGTCCCTGAATCATCGTATCGAGCAGTCCCATAGCCTTTATTCCAAGGACGGGTTTGCCGCAGGCATTTGCCTCGACCTGAAGCATTCCAAAACCTTCCAGCCTGCTCGGCGCCGTGTAAATATCGCACGAAGCCAGTAAATACGGCATAAAATTTCTCGAAATTTTATTAGTGGTATAAATGATTTTGTCCCTGATTCCCAGGTCTTTGGCGAGCTGAAAATCCAGCAGATTCTGCTGCTCCGTTCTCGGCTGAGGCCAGACCTTGCATACATATTTCCAGTCTGGAACTTTTTTGTTTATCGTCGCAAGAGCCTGCATAACTTCCTGAGCGCCTTTTGATGCGGCATCGCCGCCGACGGTGAGTATCATAAGCTCATTATCAGCTACGCCGAGCGAACGGCGAATACAGGCAACCTTGAGGTCATTTTTGTCGCGGGGACAAAATGAGTCCGTATCGCAGCCGACTGGCAGAATCTCTATATTTTTGCCGCTCAGACCATCACGGATATAAACCTGTTTAACCCATTCAGATGTTACGAGTATCAAAGGCAAATCTTCGAGGACTTTTTTGTGATTTGCCAGAAAGCCGTCGGCAACAAGCCAAGGAACCGGTATTATGCCGTGTTTCTGCGAATGAATGACGAGGTCGGGAGTATGTCCCCAATAACCTATGCCTACCGTAATATCCGGCTTGAACCAGTTATAATACCATTCCTTTTCCTGTGCGGATTCGGAATTTACCGGCCAGGCGTCAACGCCTATTTCTCTCAAAGCCTTATAGAGCAAGTCGCCCTGCGTTGCCAAACCGCCCGGAGAAGGCGGATAATCATAGAGAACAAGCACTTTCATATAATAGTATCCTTTGGTGTTTTTATAATAAGTTGAAACGCCTCGACATTCGAAACGGCCATTGCCTCGAAACTGTCAGGCGAAAAACCATAAATGTTAATTATAATATCTTTTTTTTTCTGCAAAATATTTTTTGGTAAATCAATAGTAGTGTCAGCATCTTTGCGAGGTCTCGGCAGGTATTTTTTACCGCCATCCTCATAAGCAAAAAATAAAAGTTTTTTCGACTCTATTTTGCCTTCATTCCAGAGGCCCGAAACTGCCTCGGATATTTCTTCGTGCCTAAGGTGCCGGGTATATTCGCCTTTGGGATTATGGGTGAATATTATATCAAATTTTGTCTGCCCCAGTTCATTTAAAATGGTCTTTTGTATATCTGCTTTCTTAAGAGGTTTTTGGTCGGGACTATCGTCAAGGTCTGCAATAACACCTTTTGCGCCAAGTTGTTTTAAACCATTAAAAAATTTCGGTTCCCTGTCAGGGTCTGATTTTCGACATAAGCTCAAAACCGTCCAGTCGATATTAGGGTGCAGCAAAATAGTCCCGCCCGCCCAAAGCGTTTCATCGTCGGGATGAGCTACGATTACTATAGCAGTTTGGACATCAGCAAAAACATTTTCTAATGCGATTTTAGACATAACTTATTTTATTAAAAAGAGTTATAAATAGACAATAGGGATTTTAACGTATTTTAGTATAAATATCCATTTTTTTTATTGCAGCATTACATCTAATAAAAAAGCTGTTTTTCAGCATAAAAATCAGGTGTTTTTTTAAGGGTATTATTTTTTAGTTAATTAGCTCTAATTACCTGCCGATACTGGATATAAGATATAAGTTGAAGTAAAAGGATAAGGAGAATAAAAAATGGGAATTCAGGACTGGTCTGAAAATTGTTTGCTTGTAAACATAGCGCCGGAACCTGATATGGCTGATGAGCTAAAGACGGTTACGGAAATAATCCGCAAGCGGGACAAGTGCAGCGTGGTTATTGATTTTTCGGAAGCGGAACTTGTAACGAGTTCGAGCCTTGCTCAGCTGCTTAGGCTTCAGAAGGTTCTCGACGACCACAATCAGAGTCTGGTGCTCTGCGGCGCTGGTCCCCGGACAAAAGGTATCTTCGAGGTTACCGGACTAGACAAGGTCTTTGAGTTTGTCGAGGACAAATTCACCGCTTTGGCCGGTGTGCAGATTACCAAATAGCTTTTAACGCAAAGGGTTGACATTTTGAATGCAAAATGGTAGCCTTAAGGGCGATACTATTTAATAATAAACCACAGATTTCGCGGATTCACATCCCTTGGGGATGCGTAATCCCTGTAATCTGCGGTTCATAACCAAAGAAAGGCATTATGAAGGCTGAATTCGCAGAGCAGTTCGAAAAAACACTTAAATATCATTTTTCTAACCGGACACTTCTCAAAAAGGCATTAACTCACTCGTCATCGGCACAGAAACTCGAAAGCAATGAAAGGCTCGAATTTCTCGGCGACTCAATTCTCGGATTAGTTATCTGCCAGGCTTTGTTTGAAAGGTTTCCGAACTATCTCGAAGGCGACCTTACGAAAATCAAAAGCAAACTCGTCTCTCGAAAGACCTGTTCGTTCATTGCCGGCCAGCTTAATCTCGAAACTATGCTCAGTCTCGGACCGGGAATGCAGAAAAGCAGGGCGCTGAAAGGCTCAATCGCCGCTGCGACTCTTGAAGCTGTAATAGCCGCGATATATTTCGACGGCGGATTTGAGGCGGCAAGAGAATTTATACTAAGAGTTTTTGCCCCTTTAATCGACCAGGCCAACGCCGCTGAGCATCAGGAAAATTATAAATCGCTCCTTCAGCAGTTCGCCCAGCAGCATTTGAACCATACGGTAAGCTATGAAATCCTCGATGAAAAAGGCCCCGACCACAATAAATGCTTTGAAAGCGCAGTTGTCATCGACCGCAAAAGATACCCAAGCGCCTGGGGCAATACAAAAAAAGAAGCCCAGCAGATGGCCGCCTATAACGCGTTAGTGGAACTGGGCGTAATTAAAAAAGACTGATAGCCGTTCTCTTCTTTATTCAACGACTCTTTTTCTGTATAGTTTCGCTTCCAGCGCTTTTATGTAGCTTGTCCAGGTTGCCTCGCCCGGCTCGTTTTCAATTTTTTCCGTAACCTGATTGATTTTGGCGTCGATATTGTCGAGCAGACTGACTAAAAATGCTTCAGCGGTCATCGGTAGTTTCGGCGAGCCGAATTCGTATTGGCCATGATGTGAAACAATTATGTGCATAATATTATCGAGAATCTGCTTGTCGGTTTCGACCCCCGCTTGTTTTAAAATCGCAGCCTTGTCATTAACCATAAATGTCGTTTGAACAATGTGGCCGAGCAATTGGCCGCTGTCGGTGTAGCTGAAAGCCATATCGTAGGAAAGCTCATCGGTTTTGCCCATATCATGCAGAAATATTCCCGCAAGAACAAGGTCGCTCTGAAGCTGGGGATAAAAAGGCATCACAGCTCTTGCGACGTTGAGCATATTGTGCGTATGTTCAAGCAGTCCGCCGATATAGCTATGATGATTTTGTGTTGCCGCCGGCGCCGTGCAGAATTTCTTCATAAGGTCTTTATCTTTGAGAAATTCATTAACAAGGGCTTTTATAAACACATTTTTTATTTCGGACATTATTTTTGTTACATCTTCGAACATCTGCCGAATATCTTTTTCCGTTTTAGGCAGATAATCATCGATTTTTACCTTCTCGGCGGGAACGGGCATTAACTGGTCGGCGACAATTTGCAGCGTGTTTTGATATAGTTCGCTTCTGCCTTTGATTTGGACAAAGCCTTCCTTTGGCAGCGAATTAAAAAGCTCCTCTGTTGCCTGCCAGACCCTGCAGTTCAGTTTGCCGGTCCTGTCGCTTACGAACATAGCGATATACAAATCGCCGCGCGTTGTGCTTCGCAGTATCGGCTGGCTTATCAGGTAAATATCATTGATTTGCTGGCCCGGCTGAATCTGATTTATAAAAATATGGGACATATAGACTCCAAAAAAACAGAGGCTTACTATAGCCGGGATAATCGCGTATGGCAAGAGAAAGATGAGAGAAGCGGTTTACTGAGCCGGTTGTTCGGCGACGGCTGGAATATGCTCCCTGATTTTTGTTACCTGCTCGTTAAGCTCTTTTAGCTTCTCGTTATTATATTGCTGTGTATTTTGCAAATCCTTTTTTGTTTCAAAAAGACTTTGTCTTGTGTTCTGAAGCTCGTTTTCAGTATTAAGCAATGCCTTTTTTGCCTGTTCTGCTTCTGACTGCCAGGTCAGCATATCGAACTCTGCCACCCTTGCCTGCTGTCTTGTTTGTTCATATTTGGTCATAAGTTTGTCGATGCTGTCATAAGCCTGCTGGAGTTTTTGCTGCTGATTTTTTCTTTCGATACTCAAGGTTGTATAAGCGATAAAACTCAAGGCAAAAGCGACCGCTGCAAACGCAAAGGACATTTTCCATATTGATACCGACCTTATAGTGTCGGTAACATTGCGCATTGGCGGAACGCGAAATCCGCTGTCCGGCAGCTCAATATTATTTTTATCATTTATAACTTTTGTCTCCTTCTCGGCAAACAATTGCAAATCGGGTATTGCCTGGAGATTTTCAAGTTGTGCCGGGGAAGCGGATAAATCGGAGGAAACAGGTTTTGTATCAGATGAATCTTCGCCGGCCTCGATTGTTTTATTTGTGGTCGGCAAACCTTTAATATCGCTGTCCGGCTTAAAAATCCTGTTCACAAGCTCGGTAATTTTATTTGCGCATAACGTGGAATCGATTGTTTCGGACGGCGAATCCTGCTGTTTTAAAATTTTGTATGTGTCTAATGGAAGGTCAACAATGAAGGTTTTGTCCTTGTGCTTCCTGACCTGCACTGTGCCAAGTTTGGTGCATTCCTGAACAATACCGGCAGAGACTCCCTGCCTTGCGGCATATTGGCCGACAGTCAGCAAAGTTTTTTTTCTGGTGAAAATCGGTTCGCTCGCCTCGACAGAGCTTGCCGAAGTCAGCTTATCAACGCTGTTTTGCTGCTCCATAAATTGTCCTGTTAAAAAACTTCAAACTAATATATTTTCGGACTTTTTAATGGAATTTCTTGAATTTATAAGTCTTAAAAGCCTTATTTGGCTGCAAATTCCGATAAAAACAGGCTTAAAATGCGAAAATAACATATTTTTCCCCTCCAGAATTCCTAAAAGATGTTTGTTGGGTAAGTTGCGTCTTGATTGTGCCGATTTAATAAAGGTTTATTTGTAAGAAGATACTCTCTGGAAAAAGTATGAAAGTCCTTATAGCTCAAGATGATACGGCATCGAGAATCGAACTCGAAAACAGCCTCAAAGAATGGGGATATGAAATTCTCTCTGCTCAGAATGCAGAGCAGGCCTGGCAAATCATACAGGGCCGGCAGCCGCAAATTTTGCTGGTTGACGAGACAATGCCAAAAATGGATAGACTTGAGCTTTGCAGGAAAGCCCGCACAGGCAGCAAATACATTTTTATCATCTTTTTAACATCCAAAGTTGAAAATGAAGAGATTAATGTTGATGATTATCTGTCCAAACCTTTCGATAAAAGAACGCTCAAAAGCAGAATGGCGATCGCGGCAAGAATAATAAATTACGAAAATACTGCAAATACTCAGGCCTCCGTCAATGTTCTTCACAATGTCGGTAATGCCCTTAACAGTATAAATATTTCAGCCGGCATTGTTATTGAGAAAATAGCAAATATGGAAATCGTCAACCTGGCAAAATTGGCTGGGATTCTTGACGAGCACGCCGACGACTTAGCGGAATTTCTTACAAATACTCCGCAGGGGAAAAACGTAATCCCTTATCTTAAGCAGCTCAGCATTCATCTTTTGCAGCAGCAGACCGAAGCGGCTGAAAAGCTCTGCTCCCTTATGAAAAACATTGAAGATGTAAAAAGTATCGTTCATAAGCAGCAAAACATAAAAGCTGAAACGCAGGAAGAAAGTATATTTTTAAATGAGCTTATTGAAAACGCCATTGAAATCAATGCAGCCGGTCTTGAAAATCATAATATCGAAATTATCCGCGAATACGATGATATTAGTCCTGTTTTAATCGACAAGCAGCGAACATTGCAGATACTTATTAACCTGATTGATAATGCCGGTTACGCGTTATCAAAAAGCGATAATGAGCCAAAGATGCTTAAAATCAGGCTATCAAAAAGCGGCAGCAAAAAAGTAAAAATCGAAGTCAAAGACAATGGCATTGGCATAAATCCGGAAAATCTGGACGCGATTTTTGAGCAGGGCTGGACTACAAAAGAAAACGGCCGCGGTTCTGGATTGCACAGCAGCAGGCTCGCTGCGAACGAGATGCAGGCGAAGCTTTCCGCTAAAAGCGATGGTTTGAACCTTGGAGCGACATTTATCCTTGAAATTCCTTTGAAAAAAGCAGAGGTAAAAAATGGAAAACAAAACTGATATAAAAAACCGAAGAATTCTGGTAATTGACGACAACGAATCGACACATGAGGATTTCAAGCAGATACTTTCCACAGGCTCAGCCAACACAGAGCTTGATATTGCAAGAACAGCGGTTTTCGGCTCGAATGGCAAAAACAACAATATTTGTTTTGAGGTGGATTGCGCCTTTAACGGTCATCAGGGTCTGGAAATGCTTGTCAACGCTCAACGGCAGGGCAGGCCTTATGCAATGGCGTTTGTTGACCTTCGGCTGGAATCGGATTGGGACGGCATCGAAACGATTGAATACCTCTGGAAAGTCAGGCCGCAACTTCAGATTGTTATTTGCACTGCATATTCCGATTATTCCTGGCCGGATATTATAAACAGGCTTGGCACGACTGAAAGACTTTTAATTCTCAAAAAACCGTTCGATAGCATTGAAATCCGGCAATTGGCGGTCGCGATGACGGAAAAATCGGAGCTTTTAAATCAGTTAGACAGCCTTGTGCAGGAAAGAACGGCTCAAATTACCGAAACAAGAGATGTAGCTATGTTTATACTTGCATCGCTTGCGGAATCGCGTGACCCTGAGACAGGCGAACATCTTGAAAGAATCCGCAGCTACTGTCATATACTTGCAGAGGAACTCAGAAAAAACAGCTGCTATTCCGGACAGATAAACGACAAATTCGTCGAAGACCTTTACCATTCGAGTCCGTTGCACGATATCGGAAAAGTAGGAATTCCCGACAGCATACTTCTCAAGCCCAGCAGTCTTACGGATGATGAATTTGAGATTATGAAACAGCACACAATTGTCGGCGCAGAGGCGTTCGCAAGGGCGATAAGAACCGTTGACAGCGCCGGTTTTCTGGAAATGGCCGCTGATATCGCCCATTATCATCACGAAAGATTTGACGGCACAGGCTATCCTGAAGGACTGAAAGGAAACCAGATTCCGCTTGCGGCAAGGATTGTTGCTCTTGCCGATGTTTATGATGCTCTTACAAGCTCGCGGATTTACAAGCCGGCTTTTCAGCCTGACATTGCTGATGTGATGATACGCCAGGAACACGGCAGGCATTTTGACCCTGTTATTGTCGATGCCTTTATCGCAAGGCATAACGATTTCCTGCAGGTCAGAAATCTTATAGAAGCTGAAAGAATCTCGCCGGCATTGATTTAAAACGGCTCATTGGGCTAAATGAGTTTCAGACACGTCATTATTGACAACTCTTGTCTTTTGCCTTAGCATACTCCGTTTCTATAGATTTAATTCTGGAGATACTTTACGATGATTACAGTAACTTTGATAACCGGTGACGGTATAGGGCCGGAAATTGCCGATGCAGCAAGAAGATGTATTGATGCAACCGGGGCGGGAATAAAATGGGAATTGGCTGAGGCCGGCGTTGATGTGATGGCTAAAACGGGTAATCCGCTGCCGCAGACGACCATCGATTCAGTCAGAAAAAACGGTATCGGCTTAAAAGCCCCGATTACTACACCGGTCGGCACGGGCTTCAGAAGCATAAATGTTTTTCTGCGGCAAGAGCTTGAGCTTTACGCCTGTCTGCGTCCCTGCAAAAGTTATAAAGGCGTCCGAAGCAGATATGAAAATATCGACCTTGTCATTGTTCGCGAAAATACTGAAGACCTTTACGCGGGCATCGAATTTGAAAAGGGAAAAGACGATGCAATTGAGCTTATAAACTGGCTCAACAAACACAATAAACGGCAAATCGGTTCCGATTCGGGAATAAGCATAAAACCTATCTCAGTCAAGGCTACCGAGAAGATAGTTCGCTTTGCATTTGAATACGCCAAAAAATACAAAAGAAAAAAGGTAACGAGTGTCCATAAGGCCAACATTATGAAATACACCGATGGCCTGTGGCTTGAAACGAGCAGACAGGTCGCGAAAAAATATCCTAATATCGAATTCGAGGACCGCATCGTTGACAATATGTGTATGCAGCTTATTCAAAAGCCGGAGCTTTACGATGTGCTGGTTCTGCCGAATCTTTATGGCGATATTCTCAGCGATTTATGCGCAGGATTAGTCGGCGGCCTTGGTGTAGCGCCCGGCGCAAACATCGGCGATAAGGGAGCAATTTTCGAAGCCACTCACGGAAGCGCGCCGAAATATGCCGGCCAGAACAAAGTCAATCCCTGTGCCTTGATTCTCTCCGGCGTTCTGATGCTTCGGCATTTGGGAAAAACAAAAGAGGCGGATAAACTTGAAATGGCCGTTGCCCAGATAATAGCCGAGGGCAAATACGTTACTTATGATATGAAAGCAGACAGAAACGACCTGACTGCTGTGGGAACAAGCCAGATGGCGGATGCAATTATAAAAAAAATTAAAAATCAAAAATAAAAAATCAAAATTGAGGAACCGGCCTGCGGCCGAGATTTTTCTATTTGTATTTATTCGTCTTAATTCGTAGTTGATTTAAGAGCAGGGATGATTTGGACGCGATTTTCTGGAGAAAACTGGTTATCTATGAGAACCCGTCTTTCGGATATAGATTGCTGCGCTTAATTTTATCCATTTTTTCCATTTTCTATTATATCGCGATTGCTTTGCGAAACCTGTTTTACGATATTTCAATTTTCAAAAAGACGAAAGTCAATGCAGCCGTGATAAGTGTCGGCAACATCACTACCGGCGGAACTGGTAAAACGCCGCTGGTTGCCTGGATGTGTAATTATTTCGCCGGGAAAAATATTAAAACTGCAGTGCTGACGAGAGGCTACAGGCTCAAAAGTTCCGATTTGGCCGATGAGCCTGTGATACTCGCAAAGAATTGCCCGAATACTGAAATAATAATCGACCCCGACAGAACAGAAGGCGCGAAAAAAGCGATAATCGAATTCAATGCGAAACTTTTAATTATGGACGACGGCTTTCAGCACAGGAAACTTGCAAGGGATGTCGATATCGTTGCTGTCGATGCGACAAAGCCTTTTGGCCTGGGAAAACTTTTGCCGGCCGGTTTTTTAAGAGAGCCGCTCGGCTCACTGAAAAGAGCTGACGCAGTCGTGATAACGCGCATTAATCAGACCCAGCCGGAGAAAATAGATAAAATAAAAGAGACAATTTTTAAAATAAAGCCGAATATGGTTTTTGCGACGGCTGTCCACAAGCCGATTTGTGCAAAACTTATAAAAGACAGGCAATTATCCATAGACGAGCTTAAAGGCAAAAAATTATATGCCTTTTGCGGCATCGGAAATCCCGACGCATTCTTTCAGACGCTGTCGGAACTGGCGCTTAACATTGTTGGCAAAAGAGTATATAATGACCATCATAGATTTTTACAGTCCGATATTGTGGAAATTTGCAGTGACAGCAGAGGCAAAAAGGCTGAATTGATAATAACTACTCAAAAAGACTGGATAAAAACGGCTTTGCTGAATATTGAAAACTTTGGAATTCCTGTTGCTTATCTGGCCGTTGAGCTTGAAATTATTGATGGGCAGCGGGAAATTGTTGTCCTTGTTGAGGATGCGATTAAAAAATATGTATGACGAACTTATAAATATTGTTCAGAATCTTGGCTCGCCGAAGGTATTGCTGGCAGGAGACTTTCTGCTGGATATTTATGTCTATGGCGACGCTTTGAGAATAAGTCCCGAAGCGCCGGTTCCGGTTTTGAAGGTCGTTAATAAAGAATGCCGTCCCGGCGGAGCGGCATCGGTAGCGGCTGACCTCGCGGCGCTTGGTGCAGAAACTTTCTGTCTGGGTATCGTTGGAAAAGACAGCAATGCCGGAACTCTTCGCAAATTGCTTGAAAAAACAGGCGCCGACATTTCCGGCCTTATTGAAACTTCCGATAGGCCCACGATAACCAAACAAAGATTTGTCGGCCTTGCTCAGCATATTCATCCTCAGCAGCTTTTAAGGGTTGACGAGGAAAACGATGGACTTCTTGAAAACGGTGCTTATGAAAAACTTCTTGAAATATACAAAAACAAACTTTCGCAGGTCGATATTGTTTGTTTGCAGGATTATAACAAAGGGTTTTTCCAGGACGATTTCTGCAAATCGCTGATTAAGCTTGCCAAATCTGCAAACAAACGTGTTTTGATTGACCCTGCCCCCAAGGCCGATTTCCTGAAATATTCACATTCTTCAGCCATTACGCCGAACAGAATGGAGGCCTCCATTGCTTCAGGGGTCGAAATAAAAACTATTGACGATGCAGCTAAAGCGGCCAAAATTCTTACCGGCAAGCTCAATCTCGAAGCTGTCGTAATTACTCTCGACAAAGAAGGTGCATATCTGAAAACCGATAAGATAGATGAGCATATACCGACTGTTGCAAGAAAAGTTTACGATGTTTCCGGCGCAGGAGATATGGTTCTTGCTGCTCTTGCCGCTGCTCTTGCTGCTGGGGTCGATTACAGAACAGCAGTCGAAATTGCCAATATAGCCGGCGGCATCGAGGTTGAAAAATTCGGCACCGCTACGGTTTCAATCGAGGAAATAGTAAATGAATTGATGAGCCGAAAGCAGAAAAGCGGCTCGAAAATAAAAAGTATCGACCAGCTTTCCCAGCAGCTTAAATGGCACAAAGCTCATAATCATAAAATAGTTTTCACTAATGGCTGTTTTGATGTCCTGCACAGAGGACATATTGAATTTTTGGACTTCTGTAAAAAACAGGGCGACGTAGTTGTTCTTGGCTTAAACAGCGATAAGAGCGTCAAAATAATTAAAGGGCCGGATAGGCCGTTGAACAATCAGCTTGACAGGGCGGCGGTTCTTTCCGGACTGGAGAGCATTGACTATATTGTAGTTTTCGACGAGCCTGACCCCCTCGAAACCATCAAAAAGGTAAAGCCCGATGTGCTTGTCAAAGGACAGGATTGGGCACAAAAAGGCGTTATCGGCAGGGAATTTGTCGAATCGATGGGAGGAAAAGTTGTTCTTGTTCCTCTTGTCGAAGGAAAAAGCACTACCGGCATAATTGAAAAAGTAAAATCATTATGGAAAAGCGGCAAATGAAAAAGCAAATTGCCCAGACAATTGCGATGCACAGAAAAATGCTCGATAAATTCGAAGCTGATTGCACGGGAATAATCGAAAAAACAGCAAAAACGATTATCAATTGCTTTGAAAAGGCCGGAACGGTTTATATTTGCGGCAATGGCGGCTCGGCTGCCGATGCTCAGCATATTGCCGGGGAGCTTATTGGCAGATTTCTAAAGGAGCGGAAATCGCTTCCTGCCGTTGCTCTTTCGACTGATACTTCTGTTATCACTGCTGTTGCCAATGATTATGGTTTTGAAAATATCTTTGCCAGGCAAGTTGAAGGTCTTGTCAAAAAAGGCGATTGTCTCTGGGCAATATCAACCAGCGGTAGCAGCCCAAACGTCATAAAGGCAGCAGCACTTGCAAAAAAACGCGGCGCTAAAATTGTCGCCTTTACCGGCAGAAAAAACAGCCGGCTTGAAAAAATATCTGATTTATGTCTGTGCTGCGAAAATGAAAAAACCTTTGCGGTTCAGGAAATGCACCAGATTGCCTATCATATTATATGCGGTCTTGTTGAATCGCATTTCATACGAGAAAAATAAATATGAATCATAAGGCCATATTTCTTGATAGAGACGACACGATTATTGAAGACCCCGGCTATATCAACAATCCCGACCAGGTAAAACTCATACCCGGCGCAGCGGGCGCTCTTGCGGACTTGCGGAAAATGGCCTACAAAATCATCATCGTTTCAAACCAATCAGGTATTGCTCGCGGTATAATTACCGAGCAGGCTCTTGCTCAAATTCACGAAAGACTAAAACAGCTTTTGGCCCAGCAGAGCGCATATCTCGACAGGATTTATTATTGTCCTTTTCATCCTGACGGCGTAATTCAGAAATTCCGCAAAGACAGCGACCTGCGAAAGCCAAAACCCGGAATGCTGCTTATGGCCTCCAGGGAAATGAATATTGATTTAAAAAATTCCTGGATGATCGGAAACAATTACAAGGATGTAACGGCTGGAAGAGCTGCCGACTGTCGAACAATCCTTATAAAATCGCATACTAACAGACCTGTCAAACAGCTAAGCGACCCTGATGCCGACTTTGAAGCCATAAACCTTAAGGAAGCCGTCAATATAATAAAGAGGGAAATTATGCCAAAACAAAATATTGAAACTGCCCGCAGTGAGTTTGTAGAACCTGTTTATGTTGAGCCTGCCCCCGCCGCTGCCGAGAACTCAAAGACGATTGAAGAACCGCTTCAGCCTCAGCCTGTTGAAATTCAAGCACAGCAGCAGGAAATACAACAAAGTGACATTGAGCCTGTCCAGCAGGTTTTCGAAAACGAGATAATCGAAACAGTGGTGCAAAAACCTCAGCAGCCGGTTCCTCCGCCTTCCAGCGCTTCTGATGGTTCAAGAACTGAGCGGCTGCTTGAGGAGATTAAACTGCTGCTCCAAAGCCGTCATCGCCAGAATATGTATAGCGATTTTTCATCTTTAAAGCTGATAGCCGGTATTTTGCAGATAGTTGTTCTGTTTTGTCTGGTCATATCGCTTTGGTTCAGCCTGTCTCCTACGGGCAAGGAAAGTGCGGGATTTACCGCTCTGGGTTTTGCAGCGGTTTTTCAGCTTATGGCTCTTACGCTCTATATAATGCACAATGAAAAGTGATGGAAAACCCGTCTATGAAATGTCGAAACATATTAATCTGGCTGCCGTCGCCTATGGGCGATTGCATAATGGCGACGCCGGCGCTTGTCGCTTTAAGAAATCTCTTTGAAAAAGATAAAATTTTCTTCTGCGCTAATCCTACTGCTGCCCAGATTCTCAAACCCTGCCGGTTTGCAGATGAGTGGATAATTTTCAAAAAAGACAATCCATTTGTTATTGCTGGCCAATTAAAAAAGCATAATTTCCAAGCGGCTGTCCTCCTGAAAAATTCCTTTGCCTCAGCCTTTGCGGTATTTCTTGCCGGCATAAAAAACCGCGTCGGTTATGCAAGAGAATGCAGAGGCATATTCCTGACTGAAAAGCTTTATCCTGAGAAAATTTCCCGGTTTAAATATAAACCTCTTTCGGCCATCGATTATTATCTGGAAATTGCTTCACGGTTCGACTGCGAAATAACTACAAGGAAAATGTATCTTGAAATCGACGAAAACGACCGAAAAGCAGTGCTCGAAAAATTCGGCAAATATTTAAACAGCCCAAAACCCGCTGTTTTCCTTGTGCCTGGTGGCGCCTTTGGAGCAAGCAAAATCTGGCCGCAGGACAGGTTTGCGAAGGTTACTGACTTTCTCGTAGAAAAATTTTCAGCTAATGTCTTTATTTCCGTTAGCCCCGATGAATTTGAAAAACAGATTGCCGAAAAAATCTACTTGCAGGCAAAACATCCCGTCATAAATCTGGCTCAAAACCCCGTAACGCTTGGACAGTTAAAGGCTCTTTTTTCGTTTGCAAATCTTGTAATTACCAACGATACCGGCCCGCGTCATATCGCAATATCGCTTAATCGAAAAGTTATAACCATTTTCGGACCGAATAATCCTGTCTGGACGGCAAATAATTATATTGATGAAATAAAAATTGTTGCTGACATTCCCTGTTCGCCGTGCGACAAACCCGTTTGTAAAAAAGACAGGCTCTACTGTATGGAAGCAATAACTGTCGAGAATGTCTGCAATGCCGCTCAAAAAATCCTTGCCGGTTAATTTATGGATGAATTTGCAAAAATAGCCCCGGATTTTTATGTCCGCAGTGATTTTGTCGATTGTTTCGGCAAACTTAGTCTTAAAAGTATGGATGATATTTTTTCATTCAGCGGCGGGAAAAATCTGACAAAAGATAATCTCGCTGCTTTTCGCCAAAGGATTATGTTCGATACAGATAATCCGAAAACCACATTATTTTTGAAACGTTATCAAAATGTTCCCAAATTGACACAATTAAAAAACTGGCTGACGCAGCGAAATAAAGTATTTACGATGTCTTGCGACCTTCACCCTGCTAAAAATTTAAAAAAGCTTGGCATAAACACGCCGACGGTTGTCGCCTTCGGATTCGAATGGTCAGGCTTGTTTGAAACACGAAGTTTTATTATAATGGAAAAGGTGCCTGATTCTGCCAGCCTTGAGGAAAAACTGCCGGACAGTTTCCATCGCGACAGAAAAAACTTTATTAAAAGTCTTGCTGCTTTTGTTCGGAAGTTTCACGACACAGGTTTCCGTCACCGCGATTTATATCTCTGTCATATATTTTGCAGTTCGCAGGGTCAATTTACGCTGATTGATTTGAACAGGGTATTCAAACCGTTGTTTTTCTCTCAAAAATATCTTATAAAAGACCTCACTCAGCTTTATTATTCGGCTCCGGGCAAAATTTTTTCAAAAACAGACAGATTTCGTTTCTTTTTAACCTATATGCAGAAAAACAAACTTTCAATAAAAGATAAATTCATTATAAAAAAGATTAAATCAAAAGCGCAAAGAATGGCGAAACACGATAAAAAGCACGGCAGAATTGCGCCTTTTGAAAGTTGAGTATGAATCCCGCACCTTCTAAATATTTAGTGAATTATGAATATTTTTTAAAAATTGAAAGATTATATGATTAAGAAAGATTTTAAAAAAAAGGAATTAAAAGAAGGTGCGGGATGAAGCTTGCGATAATTACTGAACGGGCAAATATTACATTAGGCGGGGCGGAGAGAAGCGTCTTTGAGCTTGCCGCCAGAATGGCTTTGCTCGGCATTGATGTCCAAATCCTCGCCGCCATAGGCGCTGCGCAATCGAACAGGGTTAAAGTCTTGTGCGGCAACACTGAAAAACGAGTCGGATTGGAAACTTTCAAAAAAGCTCTGCTACAGCACTTTCAGGATAATCATTACGATATAATCCATAGCGTCCTTCCCTTTGATTTTGCCGATGTCTATCAGCCCAGAGGCGGCAGCTACCCCGAAGCGGCTGTCCGCAACGCAATAAGTTATGGAAGTGCGGTTTTAAGGTTTTTTAAGCTTCTTACGAGTTTTGCAAATTTCAGACGGACTTCCCTTGCGCGTGCGGAAAGCAGACTTTGCAAAAAAGAAAATGGTCCTGTCGTTGCTGCATTGAGCGAATATGTCAAAACACAGTTTAAAAAATATTATAATCTGCCTGACGAAAGAATTTATGTTTGCCCGAATGGCATTCGTCTGCCCGTCTCGACGCGGTCGAGCCGCGGCGGGCCGTCGCCGGAGAAAATAAGCAGGGCCGACAAATTGCGGGCTGAAATTCTTGCCAGATTCAATATCAAACAGGCCGACGAACCTGTATTTTTCCTCTTTGCCGCCCACAATTTCAGACTCAAAGGTCTTGCGAACCTGATAAAGGCGTTTGCCATCTTGAACAACAGGCTTACAAAGCGTCCCGCCTTTCTGATTATTGTCGGCAGAGGGAAAACTCGAAAATATCGCAGGCTTGCCAAAAGAATGAATGTAAACGACAGGATACTCTTTTTTGGTTCCGCGGCCAATTTAAACGATTTGCTGGATGTTGCCGATGTTACCGTTTTGCCTACTTATTATGACCCGTCGAGCAGGTTCATACTCGAAGCTCTCGCAGCGGGCAAACCTGTCGTAACTACAAAATTCAATGGTGCGGTTGATTTATTCACAGCCGATAAACACGGCAAAGTCTTCGATTCACCCGACGATATCGATTCTCTTGCCGAGGCGATTCGATTTTACTGCACAACTGAAAATCTCACCGCTGCTAAAAAAGCAATCCTGGTTGACGATATTAAATCTAAAGTTTCTATTGAAACCCATTGTAGAAAGCTTCTCGTTTTGTATGATAAAATAATTAAAAAAAAGGCTGAAAAGTGAAATTTATATTATTAGTTTTTATTTCATACTTAATCGGTTCAATTTCTTTTGCTATGCTGATAGCAAAAGCTCAGGGCATAGACCTTCGCAAAGTCGGCTCAGGAAATCTCGGTGCAACAAACCTTGCACGTGCCTGCGGCAAAAAATGGGCGTATATTTGCTTTTTGTTTGATGTTCTTAAGGGCTTTGTGCCGAGTTTTGCTGCCGGATTTTTTATTCGTTCGGATTTACTAACTGCTTCGACTCTTGCCCTTTGGCTGGCCGTAGGTGTCGCGGCTATTTTAGGTCATATCTTTCCGTTTTATCTTAAATTCAAAGGCGGCAAAGGCGTCGCTACAAGTTTCGGCGTGGTTCTTGGCATTTGGCCTTATTATACAATCCCAGGCCTTATAGTTTTTGTCCTTTGGGCGGCCACAGTTCTTATTTGGCGGTATATTTCGCTCGGTTCTGTCATTGCCGCCGCCGTTTTTCCATTCATAATGATTGTTTTGACAGCTGGTTTTAAGGACTGGTATTTTAATGTTCTTTGGCCGTTAATTACAGCAGCGGTAGTCTTATGCTCGCTCGTGATATTTCTTCACCGAGCCAACATAAAGCGTCTCCTTGCCGGCACGGAACACAAAATTTTTCAAAATAAGAATACAGATTAAAAATCTTCCAATTTTTTTCAAAATTCAGTATAATTCCCGGTTTACAATAACTTGAAAGGAAAAGGAAATGAAATCAAGCAGTGCTTATTTTGTCTGCGTTCTTTTGTGCATAATCTTTTGTTCATTCTCTGCAATAGCGCAGCCTTCCGGCGGCCCTTATGGCCCGGTTCAGCAAACTTATGAACTGCCGCGCGACGCGGCGAACATTTATTATGTAGCGCCTGATGGTAACGCAAATGCGCCGGGAACGCTTTCGGAGCCGACTTCTCTTGAATCCGCGATAGAAAAAGTCAAAACCGGAGACGCTATAATTATGCGAGGCGGCGTTTATCGAACTGGCTCCCTGCTGTTGAATCAGGGAATTACCATCCAGCCTTACGAGGATGAACAGCCGATTTTGAAGGGAACTCTGGTAGCCGACAAATGGGAGAATCTGAGAAACGGATTATGGAAAACTTCCTGGTCTCATTTATTTCCCGCAAAACCCGCCGATTGGTGGACGCGCGAGCATTTCGGCAAAGAAACCCCGATGCACCGTTTTAACAATGATATGGTTTTCGTTGACGGCAGATTTTTACAGTCCGCAGGCTGGGAAGGCGAACTTGATGCCAATTCGTATTTTATTGACTATGATGCCAAAACGGTTTTTATTAACTTTGACCCCACAGGCAAGTTAGTCGAAATCACTGCTTTTGATAACGCCCTTACCCGCACAACAAAGGATTGCCACGGCAAAAAATCAGACAAAAAAGGTTCAATAATTCGTGGAATCACCTTCACGCAATATGCCTACCGCGCAATTGAAATTGAAGGAACAGACCCCGAAGGCTTATCGCCTGAGTCTAAACATGGAAAGGACGTGGTAGGTTCGACCTTTGAGAATTGCACGCTTTCTTTCTGTTCCCGCGTCGCTGCTTACCTGCGGGGCGATAATTTAACGATGCGTCATTGCCTTGTCAGCGATACCAGCACCGAAGGCATTTTCCTTCTCAGTTCCTCCGACGTCCTTTTTGAAAAGAACATCTTCAGACGCAACAATATCGAGAAAATCACCGGCTATTTTCCCGCGGCGGTTAAGATTTTTAATCAATGCTATCGTGTTACCTGCCGCGATAATCTGGTTATGGAGCAGCCGAATTCTAACGGCATTTGGTATGACGTTGGCAATGTTGACGCCGTTTTTATTGACAACTGGGTTCAGGATGTCGGAAATATTAAAAACAGGGTTACCACCGAGCGCTTTTGGCCGAGCGACAGCGGCTTCTTTTTTGAAATTTCAAAAGGCGCCGTTGTCGCCGGAAACGTATTTGTAAATTGCGACCAGGGCATTCGTGTTTTAAACTGTAATAATGTCCACGTTTATAACAATACATTAGTGAACAGCACAGTATTTTTTGGCCGCACTAACAGGACCGCCGTCGGTGACCATTTCGGCTGGCATCCAAGCACAGGCCCTGATGTAAATGACCGCGACGGCCACGTATTTGTAAATAACCTGCTCACCGCGAATGAAAATTATAAAGGCCCTCTTCTGGTTTTCTGGCAGATGCCTTTTTTGTGTGAACAGCTCAACAAGCCGATGGTTGATAAGCTCAATAATAATGTTTATGTTCAGCGAGCAGAAACCGGTTTTCCGCGTATGATTTACTGGAGCCCGGCGCCGGACGACAGTAACTGTCAGGTATTTTTCGATTCGCCTATCGCTTTGAACAAGGAATATCCTCAATTTGAGGCTGACAGTCAGAATTTTGTCCATTATCAAGGCCCGTTATTCAAAAGTCCCGAACTGAAGAATTTCGAATTGTTAAGCGACTTTCCCGGCTCCAAAATTGCCGCAAAACTGCCGGCTGAAATTAAAAAGCTTCTCGAACCAAAAAAGGATAAATTTATTGGTGCCTACCCGCCAATCCCATAACAATTGATTATAACAATACTTATATAAGTCTTGAGAAGTTTAGATATGGAGAGAATTTATAAAAATTCTTGACAAGAAAGATACTTTTAATCTATAATATGTGTGAGATTTTTTGGAGAATAGATTATGAAGAAGAGTGGAAAATTTATTTTAGAGGTTTTAATAGTTTTTTTATCGGTGTTTAATTGTGCTTTCGCCACAAATTTTACTTTGTCGGATGCGGCGATTATGTCTCTGGATTGGAATAATAGTAATTTTTACTGTCCTCCTCCCACTCCTTTCATTACAAGCTGCAGGGACGTAAATGGTCCGGGAGTGGAATTTGATATTCATTTTCCTGGTAATTCAGGTATGGATTCTGGATTTGAATGGGTTTCTAGCAGGTATGGCGGCAGCGGAGTTTTGGTTAGCCTGAACATCAGCAGTTTCGATGCCTTTGAATTGCAATTTAAGCTTTTGTCAATTAATGGATCAGCAGCAATGGATCCATCTAAAAAAATCATCGTTGGTTCTATTATTGATATGGGGGACACTTGGGGCTTTCGTCCTGAAGTTATCACAATGACTTCGGGCCAGCAGGAAGTCATTTCCACTACTTCGACAGATGCTTTACAAATTAATAAAATGGTAGGATTTACAGCTTATATTCCTTATTGGTGGTGGTCGGCAGATGCAAATCCTTGGAATCCATCCGGCTCTGATATTACTCTCTTGGTTAAACCAGTTGCAGGGGCGGTTCCTATTCCTGAGCCGATAACAATATTTTTATTCGGTATAGGGGGAATAGCTTTTGTTTCCCAATACAAAAAAGGCTCCTGACACCTTTTTTGCATTTTTGAACGGGCATCGCAACCGATTAACGTAACCCTTGCTAAAATCTTTGGTTACGCTGAAAGTTTATACTTGCTATATGCCTGTGCAGTGCTTATAATTATGGTAATTTGCGGGTGTAGCTCAGTGGTAGAGCGTCACGTTGCCAACGTGAATGTCGTGAGTTCGAGCCTCATCACCCGCTTTATATAGTATCAGTGAGGTATCGGCTAAGGTTAGCCCGGCGCTGGTCGCTGATATGTCAGAATTGCTTTAACAGGCTTCGGGACATATTAGCCCTGGAGCCTTTTTTGTTTTATAGTTTAGTATTTAGCCCCCTGATTTATTAAGGGGTTCAGAGCCGCGAATGTCGTAGACCTCGGCGAAGCCTTTGGCGGAGTCGGGTAAATGAGCGGTCAGTAATTTTAAACATTAAATATTTAGGAGTTAATAATGGCAAAGGAAATGGAAAAGGACGCAACTCAGGAACAAACCGAAACTAAATCCGCCAAAGGCGAGACCTCGCTACGAAGCGGGGAAGAAATTAAGAATATAGTTAACATTACCGACGCAGGTCCCTGCAAAAAGAAAGTCAGCATCGAAATTCCTGCTGAAAAAATCACTAATACTCTCGATGAGCAGTATAAAAAACTTGGAATGGACACGGTTGTCCCCGGCTTTCGCAAAGGCAGGGCTCCGCGCAGGCTTCTCGAAAAACGTTTCGGCAAGGAAATCGGCGAGCAGACAAAACTCCAATTGCTCGCTGATGCCAGCCAGGCAGCGGTAAAGGATAGTAATCTTGATGTCCTCGGCGACCCTGATATAGACCACGAAAAAATCGAGCTGCCTAAAGAAGGCCCGCTGAAATTTGAATTTGAAATCGAAATAAGGCCGGAATTTGAACTTCCGAGCCTCGAAGGCATTCCGGTCGAAAAACCCAGGCTTGCGGTTACCGATGATACGGTTGAGAACGAAATTACGGAGCTTCGAAAACGGCTTGGCACCTGGAAGCCGAAAGAAGGCAAAATCGTTGCCGAAGACCAGGTTATTGCCGATGTTGTCCTCAAGCCTCTGGATGGCGAAGTGGAAAAAATCGAAAATACCGAGATTTACGCCCATCATCGCGGCATTGTCGGCAAAGTGCCGGTCGATGGGCTTGATGAGCTTCTCGTTGGCGCAAAGGCAGGCGATATAAAAACGACGGCTGTGGATGTCCCCGCCACATTCTATGACGAAAAATACCGCGGCAAAAAAGTCGATGTCGAAATCAAGATAAACGATGTAAAGGAGCTTGAGCTGGCAAAGCTCGACGAGAATTTCTTTAAGAGATTCGGCACAGCCAATAAAGAGGAATTAACCAAACTGATACGTCAGCGGCACGAAGCGGACGTTGAAAGACACCAGAAAGAGGCGATGAGGCAGTCAATTAGAAATTATCTGCTCGAAAAAGTCAGTTTCGATTTGCCCGCCAATATCGTTGCCGACCAGTCAAGGGACCTTTTGCAGCGGCAATATACAAGGCTTCTTATGCAGGGCGTAAAAATGGAAGAAATTCAAAAGCAGATGGAGCAGTTGAAATCTTCCAGCGATGAGCAGGCCAATGTGCAGTTAAAGAGCTTTTTCGTTATGGATGCGGTTGCAAAGAAGCTGGATATCAAGACTACCGAAGAGGAAATCAACGGCTATATCGCTCAGGCCGCTATGTATCGACAGACAAGGCCCGAAAAGCTGCGTGAGCAGATGTCGCGTGATGGTTCTCTTGCTCAGGCTGCTCTTGAGATAAGGGAGAATAAGTGCATTGATAAGATTCTTGAAACAGCAAAGATTACCGAAGTAGAACCTGCGAAGTTGGAAGCAAAGCTAAAGAAAGCGGAGCACAAACCTGCCAGTGGTGAGCAAAGTCGAACCACAAAGAAGGCTGCTCCAAAAGTTGAGAAAAAAGAAGAAAAGCCCAAAGAAGAAAAGTTGGAAAAGAAGGCTGATAAACCAAAAGAAAAGAAAGAAGAAAAGGCGGAACATAAAAAAGCGGAAAAAAAGGAAGAGCCTAAAAAGGCTGAAAAGCCAACTCGTAAAGCACCGCCAAAAAAAACCAAATAACTATTTAGTCCGTCGAAGCGTAGCGTCGGAGCAAATCGCAGACCCCCACGCTTAGTTTTGTCCGCTGACAAAACTGTGGGGGCAAACCGCCTGCAAAGAAAAAAGAAAAATAAATTAAAATGCCTGCCCCGTGAGATGTCGCAACTATCTCATCGGGGTCATTCCCGAGAGCGGCTCCATTGGGATTGCTACAGGGAAAAATATTAAAATCGGTTAGCCCCCTCGCTTGCTTCGCCTGCCCTCGCAACTTCCGTCGCAAGACGGAGCGGTGGGTAAGAAGCAGAGGGGGTTCGTTAAAATCCTAAAGCCCCCAAGCTTGTCCGCCTTCGGCGGATTTATATTGGCGGTTTTCTTTTTGGTTAGCCCTGCCAACTTTTATCCGCCTTCTTGTCGCGGCATAGTTCTTAACGAAGCTTGCCCCCCTTGTCGTAGTTTTCTCCTACTTCAGTTTTTCACCGTTTAACATTTTTTCAAAAGCCTTTTCACCAAGTCGATTGAGTTTATAGGGAACAGGTAGTCCTCTCTTGCGTACAGTCTTTCCGGTAAAGTATTTTTGATTTTTCTTAATGACATTGGATGCGTTAGCAATTTCGACTTTAATATTTAGTTCGTTCGTTATTGCTTCAATTTGTCCTGTGGTTAAATACGGGGTCTCAAGGAATTCTCTTGCAAAATACAGACACATTAAAATCTTTGCCAGTTGATTTCGTTTGTCTATGATATTTTTTTCGACTTGTTCATATATCTTTGAGTCTTTGATTTGTCCGACGAATTTAGCTATATCAAATAAAGAATCGTTTAGTGGTTCTATCTCTTTTTGTCCCTTCTTATTGCTCTTTTTGTTTCTCTCTCTTGCAGGGTGCCCACTTCCTCTGTAATCAGGGTATTGCTCTTTAGACGAGAATTTGTCCCACGCCCATTTTAGAATTCTGTTTCGAGCGGCTTCATCGTTAATTTTCTTAAAGGCCTTTTCGACGGCTTTCATTACATCAATCTCTGATAAAGGCGACATGTATATCTCCTTACATTTAATTAAATGGGGTTGGCTTTTAACCAGCGTTCTTCAAACTTACTTTTCAAAGTAGTCCCGATTTCTTTTCCCACAACTTCGTTTAAAATAATTACAAAGGACTCTTTTGTCCCTAAATCTTTAAGACCATGCCCTAACAAGCATACTTCCTTATCTGTCAACAAATACCTGTCGTGTAGCTCGTATTCTTTTGGATATATCTTAATTTCAATATTCTTGTATTGCATTTTAAATTTCTTGATATCTCTGCTAAATTTATCGGTAGAAGTAGTTATTTTAGCAGTCAAAAATCTCACTTTTCTAGTGGTTTCAAATTCAGCAAGTATATCCAAAGTTTCCGTTCCAAAAAACTTATCAACAATTAATATCTCACCTCTCAAATTTTTTATAAATTCCTTTATTGTTTTTAGGTCGGCCCAAGGTTTTGTACCATCAATATACGTAACGCTTAATTTGTCCTTTCCCCCGATATCTCTTAGATATTCTTCTCCTTTTTTCATTATTTTAAACTTAACTTCCCCTTGTACTTTCTTCCTATCAACCTTGTCTCCAGCACGAGATAAAGCCCTGCTTATTTTGATATACTTGCGTGAGACGCCAACTGCCAATAGTGATTCTGATATTTCCCTTGCTGAAAGATAATCCTCATATTTAATGCCATATTTTAGTGCCAGTAAAACCCAAAGGGCTTCCTCTAACGGCTTTTTGAAACTATGAACATCAGGATAATCTGATGAGTTTATTTTCTTTAATTTTTCCAACAATTCTTTTTGCATAATTACTCCCCTGGCGGATATTTCTGGATGAACTTATAATCCCCTCTCTTGCCGGTTTTAGTTAAATATTCTGCCCTTTTCAATGCCATCAGAATGCTATTTTTCTTATAATGACAGCCTGACTTATTTAGTTCTTTTTCAACATCGGATAGAACCCTAGAATTTTGAAAGAACTTTTTTAGATAAAGTCCTTGGTAGATTACTTTTGACGGTGAGGTTTTTATTGACCTTTGAGCGTATCTAACTTCTTTTTTAACCTCTGTTTTGTTTTTCGTTTGTTTACCCAACATCAAGGTTCCTTGATGAATTTTGCCACTATCATCTATGACTTGAATTTTAACTATCATGCTTCTCCTCCTCTCTTGACATATGACCATGTATTATCTTCTTTAATTCTGCCTAGTAATCTTTTTCTAACCAGCTTTAAAAGAATAGGCGACAGTGAAGTCACTGGGTATATCATACCCTGTTCTTCCAGGGCACTTTTAATTTCTAAAAGTTTCTTAGGCTTATTAAAATAACCAGATTCTCTAAATGATAAAATCACATCTGTTGCTGTGTTCGTTTTTTTTCCTTCTCGTTGTTCCTTACTTTTCGCTTTTTTATGATGGGAGTCTTCCCTCTGTTTAACAACAGAAATTATTTCCTTTATCTCGGAAGCAGTACCATCAATTGTTATTATAGTGCCCGCATTAGTCGTAATCTTTGCTTTTGCCATGTTTTATTTACTCCGTTATTATTTATTACATTATTATATTATTACATTATTCATACAAATCAAGAAAATAAAAAATAATTTAATAAAAAAATGGCCCGAAACTATCCCAAATACGTAACCTTATTTTTAAACAACACTTATAAGCAAACAAAACTGCTTGCGATGTTGAAAAAATCCTTACCATCCCTCGATGCATAGAAAATTCTATCTCTTTTTCTTCCCAAACTCAACGACAAAATTTCCCGTTCGAACTATCTGCAAAATCGGCGTAATCTGGAAATCCGCGGTTAAAAACGGAAGCTTTAGGCCATAACCGTGTTTTGTTTCAACAAAGGCTGATTTTTCAGCCTGTGGACAAAGCAAACCGGCTGGCACAAAAGCTCGCTTTGAGCACAGCCTTTGCTTTGAACACAAAGGACTCCGATTCGTCGGAGGACTTGTTGAAACAAACAGTGTTAATCCGTGTCTGAAAAATCTCTGTGTTCTCCTTTACTCTGTGGCTAAAAAAACTTGTCCCCGCGCAGGCGGGGATTCGTGTCTTAGTGCCGGAGCCTGTCGCGTCGAAGCTCTTAGCGACCTGTCCTCCGTAGTCCGTCTTGGCGGACGAAGGATGGAAGACGGATGGCTATCGACCCTTTTTAACCCTTGACAGCCGGAGGAATTTCCCGAAAATTGAGGCCTGCCAAAGAAAAGTTAAACGAAAAAATAGCCGATACTAAAGTATGATTATTATTGTATTCTAATCTATAAGTCCTTTATTTTAAAGTAATTAAGGTAAAAACAATGATTATTGAGCCGCAAAAGAGTCTTATAAGGAATAGTGATTCACGACTTCAGGTTCAGCAGAGTTATCAGCGGACGCGTGAGATGACGTTGGATGATCTGCTGTTGGAGAACCGGATTATTTTTATGATTGGCGAGATTGCTTATGGTTTAGCCACGGCGGTTGTAATGAAGATGTTGTATCTCGACAATCAAAAACGTGGCAGTGAGATTAGTTTATACATTAATTCGCCTGGCGGCAGTGTTGACGACACGATGGCTATTTACGATACGATGTGTTTTATAGGTTCACCTGTTGCGACATATTGTGTTGGCCGCGCCGCGTCTGGCGCAGCGATTATTCTCGCCGCCGGCGAAAAGGGCAGACGTCATTCTCTCCCTCATGCAAAAATCATGCTGCATCAACCCTACGGCGGAGTGTATGGGCAGGCGGCGGATATAAAAATTCAGGCGGAAGAAATACTCAAAACAAAACAAATGATAAATGAAATACTTTCTAAACATACAGGACAACCAATAGACAAAATCAGAGCTGAAACTGAACGCGATAGGTATATGACCGCCCAGGAAGCAAAAGAATACGGCTTAATCGACGAAGTCCTGCACGAAGTAGAAGACGATAAAAACAAAAAGAAAAAATAAACCGCGGATTTCGCGGATTACACGGAAATTAAAAAATAATAGCCACAAAGACGCGAAGACACTAAGGAAAAAAGGTAATTAAATTAAGCTTTGTGTCTTGGTGCCTTGGTGGCTAAAGAAAAAAAGGATAAAAAATGACGCTAAATCAGAATCTTGTGCCAATAGTTATAGAAAAGACCGGCAGAGGCGAACGAGCTTATGATATTTATTCAAGACTCCTGAGGGACAGAATAATCTTCCTCGGCGGCCAAATCGATGACGAATCGGCAAACCTCATCATCGCACAAATGCTGTTCCTCAGCAACGAGGACAGCAAAAACGATATCAATTTCTATATCAATTCGCCAGGCGGAAGCGCTACTGCAGGACTTGCTGTTTATGACACTATGCGATTCCTGCGGTGCCCCGTCGCAACCTACTGCATAGGACAAGCGGCAAGTATGGGCGCAATCCTTTTTACCGCAGGCGAAAAAGGCAAAAGATTCTTGCTCAATAACAGCAGAATCCTTCTGCACCAGCCGTTAATCAACGGCGTTCTCGAAGGACCCGCGACCGACCTCGAGATTCAAGCCAAAGAAATTCTTCGTATCCGCAGCAGAATCTATGATATTCTCGCATACCATACCGGCAAAAGCTTAGAAAAAATCACCGTCGACTGCGATAGAAACCTCTGGCTCGAAGCAAATGAGGCCCTCGCTTACGGCCTTGCCGATGAGATTCTCCAAAAAGCCCCGCAGCCGGTTGATAGGCCGAAGGAAGAATAGAAACGTAAATCGGTTGCGGTTGCGCGACTCGTTTCGCCTATCGTTTTGCGGTTAGCGTAAAAGTTAAAGCTAAAAGCCCAAAACCAAAACTAAAAATTCAAAACCAACAATGCGGCGGGGAAGTTTTTTAGCCACCCCGATGAGATAGTTTCACATCTCACAGGGCAAGCAAATCACGCAGATTTAGCTTACTTTGTTATTCAATAATCCCTTTTTTGCAGCGAAAAAGACTTGCATTTTCAGTTCCCTGTAGAGATTCCCTGTAGAGGACTCCAGAAGCAGATTCTCGGGAATGACAAGGAGCAGTTCTCGGGAATGACATTCCTTGCAGCAATCCCCAAGAAGTAACTTCTCAGGAATGACAGTTTTTTCTTGCTTTTTAAAGATAAAAAGGGTATTCTATTAAGGTTGGAGGTCAAGAAGAATATGATTCATACATACAGCAGAACGTTAGTAATTGCAGGTATTGTTCTCTGTTTATTTTCATCAGTTTTTGCCAAATACTCCGGCGGAAGCGGAGAATCGAATGACCCATACAAAATAGCCAATGTCAGTGACCTGCTGGCTCTTGGGGCTGATGCAAACGACTACAGCAAAGCTTTCATCCTCGTTAATGATATCAACCTTGCCGAATATACTTTTAGTAAAGCCCTCATTGCTCGTGATGGAATGACCTTTAATGGAATATTTGACGGCGATAAACATTCAATTATTTCGCTTAAGATAAACACAAACGGACCTTACCTCGGCTTGTTCGGAAATATTGGTTCAGACGGCATCGTAAATAACCTTTGCATAGAAGACGTAAATATCATTGGCCCGGAATCTTCATGTATCGGCGGGCTGTGCGGATGGAATGATGGCCGCATCACCAACTGCTATTCGACCGGCAATGTTACTGGAAGTTATACTACCGGCGGACTGTGCGGATGGAATAATGGCCGCATCACCAATTGTTATTCGACCAGCAATGTAAGCGGATATAACTTTACCGGCACGCTGTGCGGAGTTAATGCCGGCCGCATTACCAATTGTTATTCGACCGGCAATGTAACTGGAATTTATTCTACCGGCGGGCTGTGCGGAAGAAATCTATACAGCATCATCAATTGCTATTCGACAGACAATGTGAGCGGAAATGACCAGACCGGCGGGCTGTGCGGAGTGAATTCGGGCACAATCGCCAACTGTTACTTCCTTGATACCGCCGGGCCGGACAATGGTTTCGGTGAGCCGCTAACCGGTGAGCAGATGAAAGACCGGGGCAGTTTTGCGAATTGGGATTTTTGGGGCGAAAATGCCGATGGAACTTCGTCTTACTGGATAATAAAGTCAAATAGCTATCCGCAGCTTTATTTTTTTGATGACACTTTTATGCCATACGAATTCGATGGGCAAGGCACTGCTGCCGAGCCATACCTGATATACAATGCCAACGATCTTGGAGCAATATGGCAAAAACCATTCAGCTGCTATAAGCTTGTTAATGATGTGAACCTCGATGGGATACGATGGTTTGTCGCCGTTATACCATATTTCAACGGCAGTTTTGACGGTGATAATCATATCATATCAAATCTTTCAATTTCAGGTATTTCATATCTTGGACTTTTTGGCGAAATCAACTCAGAGGGCATTTTAAAAAATATCGGCATTGAGGATGTAAATATCACTGGAACAGGGAATGCTATCGGCGGGCTATACGGATGGAATTTCGGCGGCAGCATCACCAATTGTTATTCGGCCGGCAATGTGACCGGAGATAGTTCTATCGGCGGCCTGTGCGGAGGAAATGATGACGGCAACATCAGCAGCTGTTATTCGACAGTCCTGGTAAAAGGCGGATTTGATTCTACCGGCGGATTGTGCGGAGAAAATCATAACGGCAGCATCGCCAACTGCTATTCGACAGGTCTGGTAACTGGGGGTTGCGAGATTGGCGGGTTGTGCGGGTCTAGTTCCGGCAGCATTACCAACTGTTATTCGACAGGCCTGGTAACTGGAAATTGCGGTATCGGCGGGTTGTGCGGAGCAGGCAGCAGCAATATCATCATCATCAACAGCTATTTTCTTGATACTGCCGGGCCGGATAACAGTTTGGGTGAGCCGCTGACCGATGAGCAAATGAAACAGCAGGCGAGTTTCATAGGCTGGGATTTCGTTGGCGAAACAGTTAATGGCACAGAGGATATATGGCAAATGCGTACCGATGTCCCGGATTATCCACATTTGAGGAATGAATATGCTTACGCCCATTATTCCGGCGGTTCAGGAACTGCGGCTGCCCCATATCGGATTGCTATAGTTTCAGATTGGCAACAGCTGATGAATGCCTCATCACATTGGCACAAGCATTTTATTATGACAGCCGATATAAATTTACAAGGAGTAGTTTTATCGCCGGTTGGCAACTCAAACACTAAATTTACCGGTGTTTTTGACGGCAACGGCCACATCATCCGCAATGTTGATATAAATAGTCCAGCCAGCGATTATATCGGCCTGTTCGGTTATGTCGACTCCAACGGCCTGATTCGTAACTTAGGCGTAGAAGAGGTTAATATAATCGGAAGCAGTTATGTTGGCGGCTTAGCGGGGAAAAATAATGGCACTATTAGTAACTGTTATGCGGATAGTTCTATCACTGGATATAGCAGGATCGGCGGCTTGGTGGGAGGTAATAGGAGTAGAGTTAATGCCTGTTATGCCACGGGAACGGTCGTTAGTTATGATGGTTCTTCATATTGTATCGGCGGCTTAGCAGGATATAATCTGGGCGACATCGCAACCTGTTATTCTACAGGAGCAGTCAGCGGCACTTCGTCTGTCGGCGGTCTGGCAGGATATAATGCCGGCAGTATCAGCGATTGTTATTCGACGGGTTCTGTCAGCGGCACTTATTCTTTAGGAGGGCTGCTGGGATCCAATGATGGCGGCAGTGTTGTCAGCAGTTTCTGGGATGTAAATACATCAGGACAAACAACAAGTGCCGGCGGAGAAGGAAAAACGACGGCGGAAATGCAAACGCTTTCGACATATACAAACGCAGGATGAGATTTTTCTTATAACGATGGAGACGAGGCTGATTGGTTTATGCAAATCGATGAATACCCGATTCTTGTCTGGCAGATATCGCCTGCGGATATCTATACCGACGGCAGGAATAACTTCAGAGATTTTGCCGTTTTTGCACAATACTGGATGAGAGAAGATTGCAGGATATATAACGATTACTGCGACTGGTCTGATTTGAACTTCGACGGCTCTGTAGATTACGATGACCTTATCGTGCTTATGAGCTATTGGCTAGAGTCGGGGATATATGAGTAAGGCGGAGTTATAGCAAGATAAAAATAGTTAATGGGCGGTAAAAAGGAAGTAGGGAACGTCGAACATTCAACATCGAACACTGAACATCCAAAGAATAGAAAATCAAGAATATGAGAGTCGAGAGTCCCTAATTTTTATTTTTTTTGTTAAGAAGTTCTAATAATTGGTGTCTGGTTTGTCTGAAAGATTTGACACTGCAATTATATTTATCAACGGCTTTGATATGTTTTGAGGTGAGCGATTTTGCGGCAGCAGGGTTATATTCGCCAAGCATACATAAAAGCTCGTAGTCCGCAATGCCGTCACGCATCGCTTCAAAACGAATAGAATCAAGCGGGCCATCAATGCCGGGATAAACAATCCAGGCGTCTCCGCCGGGCAGGTCCGCCGGTTTAACGGCGGTTTCCTTAAATGGATTGTCATTCCAGCAATTGTAACCCCAGTGAAGATAGCCAGTCAGGCCGTAATGATAGTTTATCCAGTGAAGAATGCGAGTTTTCCACAGAGGCTGTTCGATAAAGCGATTTGCGTATTCGCCCTGCGGGCGCATACAAGTATAAAACCAGACTTCTTCGCCGAGAGCCTGTCTTTGTTTGTAATATTCGAAATGGTCTTTGAGGTCGAGGAAATCAAGCTGTGGAACCCATATATTAATTAGACCTGTCAGCTCCTTTGTATGGCAGGCTTCGATTATTTTAAACTGCGGAGCGAACTTGCGAACCAGTTGAGCGATTGAGGCATAACTTCGGATATTTTCGGCGATTGGCTCATCGGCAATATGCTGGACGTAAATATCAAGCCAGCCTTTTTGCCTGAGGTGTTCGGCAAGCGCAGGCAGAAATTGCGAATAAAACTCATAAGCCTGCGGGCCGCAGGGGTCGGCGGCGGCCCTGACAATTCTGCCGTTTTTGATTTTGTAGATATGTGCTTCAAACTGATTTTCCCACTTGTCGTTTATTCTTGCGCCGAGATGAGCGCCTTCAATTCGGCCAATAACGCCTTCGTCGATAAATATCTGGACTGCACGGTCAAAACGTGCAAAGTCGAATTTAAGTTTGCCGTTTTCTCCGATAGAATACTCGGTAAGGTCAAGAGGAGAGAGCTTGGCCATATTTTGCCGATGCTGCGCCATATTGCGCGCATACTTTCTCAGCAGGTCCCAATATGCCGAAGAGAATTGCTGAAGTTCAACGAGGTTGGCATCGGTTGAAGGGCTTATTCGATGCAGGTCCATATAAAACCAGTTTGTCAGCCAGAGACGCGACTTGCCGACGACAACATTATATACTTTAACGGCAACAGGGACATTTAGCGTTTGGGTTTTGCCTTTGATAAGACCTGTAATTTTTACATCGCCGGCATATAGACCCGGTTTGGCATTTTCCGGAACGGCTATAGTCAGCCATATCGGCTGGTTTAGATTAGGTTCGAGATTTATCGTTTTGTCATTAAGCAGGACATCCGGAAAGTCGGCAGGGGGTTTGCGGAGCTGAACGGATGGAGGATTTTCAACAGGGCAGCCTACGCGGACATAGCCCACGAAGCGGACGTTTATATTTTCAAGTTTGGAGGTTTTGTCGTTGTCAAGCGTCAGAGGCTCAAGTGCGGCTTTTAAGCCTTCAATTTTTTCAGCGGTGCGAAGAACTATCTGCAGCGAAGCGTGCTCGCCGCGAGCGACTTCAACAACAGTCTTATCAGAAGCGGCAGGCTGTTCATCCCTGAAAACTTTGGTCAGGCAGTCAACCGTCCAGACTTTTATCAGGGGCTTGTCGCAACCTGTTATCATAAGGACAAAGCCTGAAAGGACAATGAAAAGCATAATTATTTTGGGCGGTTTTTTCATATCGGTTAGTTTACACACAAGGCTTTAAAGTGTCTAATCAGAAGTTCGGAGGCTTTTGACAGGTCTGGTATAAAATAAAACTGCCCCAATGGCAATTGTATATGGGGCAGTTTGAGGAGGAGGAAGAAGACAAAATCTTAAATATACATTCCGACCTTTCTTATGTTTCAGCGCGTTTGGTAAGGAGCTTATATATTAAAACGCCGTATAGCTAAATCTTGTCGCTACCGGTCTTTCATTGTCGGTGTCTGCGGATATCGGAGCTATTTCCTTTCGGTAAATCTGGACATATCTCGGAGCGGTAATACCGACCCTGACCTGGTTGCGGTCAATACGGGCGATTTTAATTTCTATGCCTTCACCGATAACAATACTCTCATTTTGTTTCCTTGTCAGAACAAGCATATTTCCATCCTTTCAATGTTTCCTTTTTTAAAATCAGTCTTCTATTATCGAAATAGCTTCTGTCGGGCAGCCGTCAGCGGCTTCTCTGCAGCTCTGCTCGACCTCGGGCGGCACTTCATTAACTTTGACTGTGGATATTCCTTTTTTAAGCTCGAAGACTTCCGGGCAGTTCTGCTCGCATAAGCCGGTTCCCGTGCATAAATTAGAATCAACTTTGGCTTTCATAATCAACTCCTTTGCTTTTTCTTTTTTGCTTATTACGATATAAAAATTACCCGCACGCTTATATTTAGGAAATAGGGAATATCCTCTAAATATGCTTCGCAATTGCTTAACTTTTGTACTTATGTCTTATATGAAGATGCCCAGCTATTGTTTGGTTATTTTGCCTTCAGCTATATGCTGTAGTTTACTTTTTAGCTCTCTTTTTAATGTCCAAAGGCACCAGCAGGATGGCTTTAGTCCCTTTGCCGGTTTCAGATTGAATATCAAGTGTGCCGCCTATGTGCGCCAGCCGCTCATGGACGCTGAACAGGCCGAATCCTTTTGTTAAATCGCCGGGTTTGGAATCAAAACCTTTACCGTCGTCTTCAACGATAATTTTTATGCTGTTTCGGTCTTTTGACAGGGTGATTTGAACAGTCTTCGCCTCGGCGTGTTTGGCTATATTTATAAGCAGTTCGCGAATAGAACGATAAAGCAGGATTTTCACGGGGTCTGTCAGAGGTTTAGGTTCGTCACTGCTTTCAAAAAACACTTTTAATTTTTGCTCCTGACAGAAGTTTTCAGCCAATTCTTCAATCGCGGGTTCGAACCCGAGGGTGTAAAGTGCCGGGGGACTTAGCTCGAAAATTAAATCCCGAATCTGCTTTATGGCCTGACCGATATTAAGGCTGACAGCATTAAGGGCTTCAGCGGTTTTTTCCGGCACCGATTTCTGCAAAAAAGTCAATTCTCTTTTGGCAAAGGCAAGTATCGGTCCGAGAGAATCGTGCAGCTCTGTCGCGATATTATGCCGCTCCCGCTCCTCGGTAAGCATCAGTTCGGTAGTCAATGACCTGAGCTGTTTCTGGTCGGCGTTAATTTTCTTTTCCGCCTCGATTCGCCGCAATATTTCACTCCGCAGAACATCAACCGTTTTTTCGAGCGTTAACGTTCGTTCCTTGACTTTAATTTCCAAATCGTCGCATACATTTCGTAAATCTTTCTCAATCCGTTTGCGCTCTATAGAATGATTTATAACACGAATCAGTAAATCTTTGTCGGTCTGTCCTTTGATAAGATAGTCCTGAGCGCCTTTGTGAACCGCCTTTATGCCTATGGTTTCATCTTTTAAGCCGGTCAGCACAATTATAGGCAGGGACGGCGCCATCAATGATGCCCGTTCGACGGTTTCAAGCCCGAAACTGTCGGGCAGGGACAGGTCAAGCAATATAACATCAAAGCTGGACTTGCCCAGCTGCGTTACCGCTTCGCTGAGCTGTTTTACATGCGTTAGTTTGAATTTAGTGCTGGTTATTCCTCTGAGAGTTTCTTTCAGCAGCAGGGCATCCGGCGGGTTGTCTTCCACAAGCAAAATTTTGATAATGGGGTTATTCATATCATTTATTATTTATCGGTAATTTTACCACTGTAAGCCAGAAATCCTCGATAGATTTTACGACGGTCATAAACTGTTTGAAATCAACAGGTTTGGTAATATAACAGTTGGCGTGTAAATCATAAGCCTTCAGAATGTCCGACTCTGCCCGTGAAGTTGTCAGGACTACCACTGGAATACGTTTCAAGTTGGAGTCACTTTTGATTTCCGCCAGCACTTCACGACCGTCTTTTCTCGGCAGGTTCAAATCCAGAAGGATAATATCCGGGCGTGCCGCATCCTTATAAGAACCTTTCTGCCGCAGAAAATCCATTGCTTCGACTCCATCCTGCACAATGCTGAGATTGTTGGCAACCTTGGCTTCTTTAAGAGCTTCAACAGTCAGCCGGACATCGCCGGGGCTGTCTTCAATCAGCAAAATTTCAACGGCTTTGACATTTTTTAAATCCGTCATTTTTGTCTCCTTTAGATATTAAATAATAAAATGGAATGTCGAACCCTTGCCGGGCTGCGATTCTGCCCAGATTCGTCCGCCGTGGCGTTCGACAATTTTCTTGCAAATCGCAAGTCCTATGCCGGTCCCCGGATATTTATCCCTGGTATGCAGTCGCTGGAATATAACAAAAATGCGCTCCAGATACTGCGGTTCCATACCAATCCCATTATCGCTGACCGAAAACAGCCATTGTTTATCCTGTGGCTTGGCTGTAATGTTTATCAGAGGCGGTTTATCGCTTCGGAATTTTATGGCATTGCTGATAAGGTTTTGAAATAACTGAAACAATTGTCCCTTGTTAGCCCGGACAGTCGGCAGCGGCCCATATTTAATAACGGCATTGTTTTCTTCAATGGTCATTTGCAGAGTGGCCAGCACATCATCAAGAACGGCCCTGCAATCAACAGGTTCAAAAGTTTCACTGCGAGTTTCAAGGCGTGAATAAGTCAGCAAGTCAGTAATGAGATTCTGCATCCGCAGCACACCATCCACAGTATAGAGAATAAACTGGTTGGCGTCCTCGTCGAGTTTATCTTTATATCGCTGCTGGAGCAATTGTGTATAACCTGCTATCATTCTCAGAGGTTCCTGCAGGTCGTGACTGGCTACGTAAGCGAATTGCTCCAAATCCTTATTAGAACGTATCAATTCCTCTGTCTGCTGTTTAACCATCTCTTCAAGATGCAGACGATATTTTTCCAGTTCCGCTTCGGCGTTGAATCGCTGCACAGCCTCGCCGATAAGCGGTGCAATGGTTGTCTCAATAAACTGTATTTTTGATAAAGAAACCATATCCTTTTCAAAATCGGCAAGGTGGATAGCGCCTAAAACCTGTTCATGGTATCGAATCGGAACTACTGCGATTGACTGGAAGCCCCATTTAACACAGTTACCCCGATAATCTTTTTTCTGCAGGTCGGTAAGACCGGCTAAAAATACCTGCGAGTCATTGCAGAAAAATGACCCGCCGCCGGATATGAACTTTTGCTCCTGCTGATATGGATGCTGCTGTAGGATTGCCCTGATACATACGCATTTGTCACGGTTCATATTGAGGTCGTTTTCCAATGTGAGAAAGTCCTTGTCGAAGTTGACATAGGATTCATAAGGAATATTTCCATCATTATCTTTTATGCGGATGCCTATGAATTTGCAGGCGCTCCAATCCCGGATTACTTCAACCGTTGAATCGAGATATGTTTTGCGCAAAGTCTTTCTTGCGAACAGTTCCAACAGCGAATTTGTAATGCCTTGTTTTTGCTGGGACATTTTGTGTTCGGTGATGTCGGTGCAGGTGCCGACCCATTCGCGGATGCCGCCGTCCTGCTCAAGCACCGGCACGCCGCGCACAGCCACATAGCGATACTCCTCGTTATTCCGCTTCAGCCGGTATTCAGTATCATATAAGGTCCGTGTTTTTACCGATTGCGACCAGATTTTCGCGGTGCGGTCGCGGTCGTCGGGATGCAGAGAATTAATCCATCCCCATCCCATAATTTCCTCTACGCTCTGACCTGTAAAGGCTCTCCAAGAAGGCATATCGCCGACGACCTGGCCTTGTGCGTCGGTTGTCCAGACGATTTGCGTGGTGGCGACTGTCAGCGAGCGGTAACGCTCTTCACCCTGTCTGACCGCCTTCTCGGCCTGCTTTTGTTCGGTAATGTCGATGCCCATCTCCATAATAAGTTTGGAGCCGTCCACATCGGTGAAGGGGAAGTCGAAAATATCGTAATTGCGTCTGTCCGGGCCGGTCCACTCCCAGTGATGGGGTTTACCGGTTTTCATAACTGTATATGTTTCGCAGGTCTCGCACGACTCGTTGCGCCCAAACAGATACTCATAACATTTTCTGCCGTTGGATGCGCCGAAACGCTCCTCGAAAGTCCGATTGGCAAACGGCACGTGATAATCTTCCGTAAGCAGAATAACATAAACCGGCAATGTCTCCAGAACGTTATATAATCGTTGCCGTTCGGCTTTTACGGTTTCTTCTGCCTTTTTACGCTCGGCAATTTCCGTATTTAACTCTTTTGTGCGCTCCTGTACTCGCTTTTCCAGTTCGTCGTGCGACTTACGGAGTTCATCCTCCATTTTTTTTCGCGCGGTGATGTCAGTTACTGTGCCGAAGCCACCAAGCAATGTGCCATTCTTTTCTATCTCAAGTTCGGCTCTTTCACGGACCCACTTGATTTGACCATCCACGATGATTCGATGTTCGATATCATATTTTTCGCCGGCCATTGCCGCTTTCCACTTAGTATCAACGAACTGCCGGTCGTCAGGATGAATGAAAGAAATAAATGATTCATAAGTCAGCGGCGTTCCTTTTGGAACGTCAAATATATTGTATGCTTCGTCAGACCAGGTCAATTTATCCTGCCGAATATCCAATCGCCAGCTTCCGGTATGAGCCACAGCTTGTGCACGATGCAAATCTGCCTGACTGTCGCGCAATGCCAGGGCTTGCTGCTCTGCCTTTGCACGTGCGGTCCGCAGCACATCGCCCACATAGCCGACAAAAACGCTGGTTAGAGTTACAACGGCCATTCGAGAAATGCCTGCGATATCGAAATCTATTGAATACAGCGGCTCTATAAAGAAATAATCTGTTACTATAGAACCTATAATGCCAGTCAGGATGGCCGGCCCGAGGCCGGCGAGTAAAGCGACGGCGACTGTTACAGGAAACAGCGTTATATACGGAATGCCGGGGCCGACCAGCGGCATCAGTGCGAATCGTAAAATGATAACCAGCGGAACCGCCAGCAGTGCATACAGATAGCGTAAGTAAGTTTTTCCCAAGTTTACTTTCTCGATGTCAGGATGAATAATTTTATAATTAAAAACATATCCTAAAACCCCTATATTCTACAATTTTAGTGTATAAAAGACAAGAGCGCCGACTGATAATATTCACTGCGAATTTGGTTTCTTCCCGATAAACTAAAGGATATAATCATCTTATAAGCCAATTGGCGAGTAGGGCAATTAAGAAGTTAAAATAAAGGAAATTCCTTATTCTTAATGAAAAAGTAAAGCTGTTAGTTTAAAGTATAGTTTTTGCCGGGTAAGATTTCCTGGCTCTAATGAATTGAGAAGACATTGATGGAAAAGTATGTTTGTATTCACGGCCATTTTTATCAGCCGCCAAGAGAGAATCCCTGGCTGGAGGACGTGGAGCTTCAGGACTCGGCATATCCTTATCACGACTGGAACGACAAAATAACGGAAGAATGCTACAGGCAAAACGGGGCGTCCAGAATACTCGGGCCTGATAAAAGAATTATAGATATAGTCAATAACTACACAAATATAAGTTTCGATTTCGGCCCTACATTATTATCGTGGCTGGAAAACCACGCCCCGGATGTTTATGAAAACATAATAGATGCGGATGTGGAAAGTCAAAAACTTTTCTCCGGCCACGGCGCCGCTATCGCACAGGCATATAACCATATTATTATGCCGCTGGCCAACAGGAATGACAAATGGACGCAGGTTGCCTGGGGGATTGAAGATTTTGAATTTCGCTTCGGGCGAAAGCCTGAAGGGATGTGGCTGCCGGAAACTGCTGTCGATATGGAGACGCTGGACATACTGGCGGAATTTGGAATTAAATTTACAATATTAGCGCAGCATCAGGCCAAACGAATACGCAAGATAGGCGCCGGTCAATGGGAAAATATAGACCGCGGCGCAATAGATATAACCAGACCTTATATTTGCAGGCTTCCTTCTGGCAGAAGCATCAACCTGTTTTTTTACCACGCTGCAATGGCACAGGAAGTTGCGAACGGCCGGGTTTTACTGGACGGCGAGTTTTTTGCCAGAAAATTAGTCTGGATTCTGGGGGACAAGGGCGAAGGCGCCCGGCTTGCTCATATTGCGACAGACGGCGAAACTTACGGTCACCACTATCGTTATACAGATATGGCATTGGCCTATTGTCTTCATTATATCAAGTCCAATAACCTGGCTAAGATAACTATCTACGGCGAATACCTGGAGAAATTTCCCGCCGCGTATGAGGTTGAAATTTATGAGAACAGCTCCTGGAGCTGCAGCCACGGCGTTGAAAGGTGGAGAAGAAACTGCGGCTGCTGCTACGGCAGATTTCCATCGGGAAAGCAGCAATGGCGAGAGCCTCTTCGCCATGCTATGGACTGGCTGCGGGACCAGCTTATTGGTGTTTACGAGAAAAAAATGGCTGAATATGTTAAAGACCCCTGGAAAGCGAGAAATGCATATATCTCAGTCATAAATAACAGGTCAACTGAAAACGTGGAGAATTTTCTTCAGGAATCCGCGGGCAGAAAGCTCACTTTTGAAGAAAAGGTGGCGATGCTGAAACTCCTTGAGATGCAGCGAAATGCGCTGCTTATGTTTACGAGCTGCGGCTGGTTCTTCGATGATATTTCCGGGATAGAAGCGGTTCAGATAATGAATTACGCCTCCCGTGCGATACAATTGGGAAAGGAGGTCGACGGCAATGATTTCGAGCCTGAATTCGAGAATATCCTTCAAAAAGCGCCGGTCAATGTCAGGGAATATTCCAACGGTATGGAAGTATATAATGCTCTCGTGAAACCGGTCAGCATCGATTTAAACAGGGTGGGAGCTCATCTGGCAGTCAGCTCGATTTTTGAGAAAGAGTATCCGGATAAGTTTGAAGAAGAGTATCCGGATAAAATAGATATTTATTGTTATTCGGCTGATATCGAGTCTTATGACCGGTCGGACGCCGGGATTCAAACGCTTGCGGTAGGAAGAGCGACTGTGCAATCCAATATCGTGCTGGAGCGGCATTCCGTTGATTTTGCCGTGCTGCATTTTGGCGAACACGATTTAACCTGTGCTGTAAATGCACGTATGGCTGACGATGCCTTTGCCCAGATTCAGGAAAGTTTGAAAAAAGCTTTTGTTAAGGGTGATATTGCTGAAGTTATGCGAATAATGAATATTTCCTTTGGAGGGCACAATTATTCGCTCTGGCATCTGTTTAAAGACCAGCAGCGGCACATTTTATATGAGCTGCTTGAGACAACGTGGCAGCAAATCGAAGATTCTTTTCGGCATATTTACGAGCATAATTATACTACAATGCAGGTTATCCGCGGTATGAATATGCCTTTGCCGAAGGCGCTTTCTATGCCGGTTGAGTTCATAATTAATAACGACCTGTGCAGGGAAATAAATGAGGAAGAATCAGACCTGAGGCAGTTAAAAAAACTTGCGGATGAGGCTGCCAGATTGTCTCTTGTGCTTGATGAATCGACGCTGCGGTTCGAAGCAAGTCGTAAAATTAACCGCCTTATGAACAGATTTGATGCTTCGCGCAGCGATATTGAGCTTCTTGCGAATATTGCAGCAACTTTTAAGATGCTGCTTGCCATAGTATCGGAGCTGGATTTGCAAAATGCGCAAAATGTCTTTTTCAGGATAAGCAAAGAAAATTATCCGGATGTGAAGAGAAAAGCCGAGGCAGACGACCAGCCCTCAAAAAAATGGGTTGAATATTTCAGAGATTTGGCGCAACATTTAGACGTAAAGATTGAATAATAACCCCTTTTTAACGAACAATGATGTATGAGAAAGCACAGAGGCAGCGGCGTCCAGCTTCATATAACTTCATTGCCTTCAAAATACGGCATTGGCGACTTTGGGCCAGAGGCTTATAAGTTCGCCGATTTTCTTGAAAGCGCCGGGCAAAGTTACTGGCAGATACTGCCATTGAACCAGGTCTCTTCAAAGGACAATTATTCACCATATAGCTGCCTGTCCGCTTTTGCGGGCAATATTCTGTTAATCAGCCCCGAACTGCTGCATCGCCGAGGTCTTTTAACAAAAAAAGATATTTCAGATGTCCCGGCCTTTGACCCTGCAAAAGTGGACTTTCGCAAGGTTTATTCTTATAAAACAGCCCTGCTGAATCGTGCTTTTGAAAATTTTAAAATAAATTCGGATTTCGAGGAGTTTTGCCGGAGCAATAAGGACTGGCTTGAAGATTACGCGATATTTTCCGCTTCACATCGGAAATCTCAAAAGGATATAAACAGAGAAAAATTTTTGCAGTATATTTTTTTCCAGCAGTGGTTTGCCCTGAAAAAATACTGCAACCACCGGGGAATTAAGATAATAGGCGATGTTCCTTTTTATGTCGCTCCTGACAGCGCCGATGTTCGGCAAAATCCCGATATTTTTAAACTGACAAAGACAAAAAAGCCCCGTTTTATCGCAGGCGTCCCGCCGGATTATTACAGCAGAACAGGCCAATTGTGGAATAATCCGGTTTTCAACTGGAAAGCCTTGAAGAAAACGGATTATCAATGGTGGATTTGCCGACTAAAGCATAATCTGGCTATGTTTGATATTGTGCGCCTTGACCATTTCAGAGGTTTTTTCGCTTTCTGGCAGGTTCCCGCCAGTCATAAAACCGCTGTGAATGGCAGGTGGGTTAAAGGACCGGGCGAGGATTTTCTGAAAAAATTGTTCAGACATTTTCCAAAATCCCGTTTCATAGCGGAAGATTTGGGCTATATTACCGCCGATGTCAGGAAAGCCATTCAAAAATTCGGGCTTGTTTCCACAAAGGTGCTGCTTTTCGCCTTTGGCAGCGGTAAATCATCTAACCTGCATATCCCGCGTAATTGTCCGAAAAATTCTGTTGTTTATATAAGCACGCACGACAGCAATACAGCAAGAGGGTGGTTCGAAAAAGAAGCCAAGCACATTCAAAAGAAAAAATTGTTCGATTATATCGACCGGCCGGTTCCCGCTTCACAAGTCTCCTGGGAGTTAATACGTTTGGCAATGGAATCCGTATCTGATACTGTTATTATTCAGATGCAGGATGTTTTGGGATTGGATGAAAGGGGGCGAATGAATCTGCCGGCAACCTCAAGAGGCAACTGGCAGTGGCGGCTTGAAAAAGGAAAAATTACTAAAGCAGTTGCAAATAAATTAAAAGAAATAACAAAATTGTCCGGCCGTGACAGTTAAAAAACTTGTTTTTCTTTTCAGTTTAACGATATAATGCTTTTTTAAGAACAGAGAAACGGTTATATTATATTTTATGGTCATACACAAATAGTTGGAGAAAATGAATGCGGGGCAACATTTGGTACAGCCTTGTGGATGCGAAATTTAAAGCGATATTTCTTGATGAATGTTCAAGATTGGCAAGCTTTACAGGGCAGGGGTATACGATATTCTTGGCTATAGTTGCATCCACTAGCGTTGGAGCTTGGGTAGTATGGAGCAAATATCCAGCTATATGGGCAATTATTGTTGCTATCTCACAACTTCTTCATATTATAAAACCCTATATTCCTTTTCTCAAACAAGGGGGTATCTATAGAGATATGTCGAACATGTTTGAATCACTCTATCTTCAATATGAAAAACTATGGTATAAGCTCGAACAAGGTTCCATGGACTATGAAAAAGTGGGAAAAGACTTTTATGATTTGAGAGAAGAAGAATTGGAAATCGAAAAGAGATATACAGTACATCCCCCACGATTCCAATGGCTAATGAGAAAATCAAGAAAAGAATTAGATAACGCGTTGTGTCGTTTTTTTAAAGGAGAAAATCATGTATAATGATCGATCATCTCAGCCACCACCACCAAGACCACCACAACCACCAGATACCCATAGCCTTCCAAGTTGTCCGGCACCACCAGCACCGCCACCACCTCCGCCTCCTCAACCAGAAAAAAGGGGATAGTTGTTGGTTTAGTATAGATTGAAATATGATATAATCCTATGCCGAGATAAGAGATTAGCTTGGATATTTATTGTTAGGAAACAAATATGTCTATCCATGAGTATTTTGACAATACCGCCAAGTCTCTTATGGCGTTTCAATACCTTGAGGTAATGCTGAAGTTCTATATCCGCGATTGCGATAGGATAATACAAAAATCGGTCAAAGATTCGTTTCACTATTCGGTGCGAGAGAAGGATATCGAGAAAATGCCTCTTAGGCGTTTGATTGAAGAATTTTCTATACGTAGCAACAGAAAGGACATCATTTCAGTATTGAAGAAACTCAATAATCACCGCAACTATATTGCACACGCGGCATACCTTCTGACTATTGAAGAACAGAAAGATTCAGAAAAAATGCAGGGGCTTGCCGATAAAATTGCGGAGGTTACGAAAGCAGTGAAAGCATGCATGAAAGCACTTGCGCATGAGCATTCGCGAGTTACAAATGAACCTATTTCCAAAGAGATTATTGATTCAATCTGAAAATCTAGCATCGGGCTACATCTTTTAAAATTTTCCCAGACCCCTAAAAATGGCGTTTTGAGCCAAACGCAAGAAATCTCGGGTCGGTTGGTATAAAACTACCTCCTGACATTAGATCTCGCACGATTTCCTCAAAAAGTGAGAGCTTTTATTAAGTTTTTTATATAACTTCTTATCTTTACATTAGTTATAATTATGACATAAATTCTAAAATCAAAATAAGGACTTACGTCAATTTGCTTTGTAGAAAAGGTCAATAAATAGCTCTTTACAAAAGTTAATAAAACAACCATAAGGTTGTAGGTTACTACTCGAAGCAGACATTCGACCACCCTTGATTCGTTGGTTCTGGCTCTTA
>JBEKRK010000007.1:0-80896 GCA_049518795.1 Sedimentisphaerales bacterium | reverse complement strand
CATCTGTTAATGTAGCGTTGACCGCAGGCACAAGGGATATACGTCTTGAATCTTTGACCTCCGGCGGACTGGCCAACATCGACTACCTGATGCCGACTGGTGCAGCTACTCCAACACCGGTAAGCTGTCCGTAGTTAGACTGGTTTTCTACAAAGCAAAATAATATTTAAAAAAGGACACTTCCGTAACAAATCGGTAACAAGCTCCTGTTATAAATTCTACTGTTGTAAAATCAATTTTTTATGTTAACCTATTTACTGTAAGGAGTTTAAAAATGAAAACGCTAAATGTCATCTTGTTCTTCCTGCCAGTTTTCGGCTCAATTGCCATCGCGGCAGAGGTCAAATCGCCCGCCGTCCTGCTCCAGGAAGGTATCTATGCCGAGGAAACGGAAGGCAATCTCGACAAGGCAATGGCAATTTATAATCAAATCCGCAAGGATTACAATGATGTCGAACGCATAGCGGCAAGAGCAACGTATCAACTCGGTTTGTGCAATCTGAAAAAAGGAGACACTCAAAAGGCCGCCGATTTATTTGAAGATGTCATCAGTTATTACCCGCAGCAAACAGCAACAGTTAAAATGGCTCAGGAGCAGCTTGATAAATTAGGCGTAAAAAAAACTGCCGAAGGTAATGTGTTTGAAATTTTAGGGCAGGTCAATACATTTATCGGCTCTAAATACGGCGAGATATGCGCAGAAGCAGGATATAATAAATTGTATTCCAACTGCCATATTTATGTTGTCGATAAAGATTTTATCCTTCGCAGCGGAGGTATGGGATATGTTTACAACTGGACAGGAAATACTATCACCGGAAAATACTTCATTTCCAGCACAAGTTATCCCAACCAGAAGCTCTACGATATTATGGGAAATCCGATGGACATTGAAATAGTGCCGGATGAAAACCGACCGAATTTATATAATATCTACTGGAATCTCAAAGAACCGCTGGCACCCGGCGGATTTTTTAATTATGGCTGGGCAACAGATGGCAGCAAACCTTTGCCGAACTTAGGGGGCGGAGATGCCTATTCACTAACAATGCAGAATCATTTCGGTCAGCATTGCTATGAGACTTTCTTTCTGGCACTTCCAGAAGGAACGGCAATAACCCGCCAAAGCGAAGAATATACCAATAAAAACACTCTTAACGGCTGGGATGTTTACTGGTGGAAAAAAGAAGTGCCGGATAATAACGAGCATACCGTCTCCATAACATTGAACAGGAAAAAAGCCCAGCTATTAAAACTTGAATCTGCGCCATGGGCTGACGGTGAAGTAATGGAATTAAGACTCAAGCATCCTACCGGCGTCGAATATGGAACAATAATTTATTCGGCTAAGCACAATAAAAACAACTGGCAAATTATCTCACATCTGTATGTAAGCGAAGGCGGGGGTTTATCTCAATACACTTATGTCGAAGCTGACGCCAATAGTTTTGCTCCAATTTACGGACAGACAACTAATTGGACGGGAAATTTCGCTGCCGAATACAGTGAAAGCAATGTAAAGCTCACTACCGACATACAAGACAATAAAAACACACGGGATATTCCTATTGCCGGTGTCGCGTATGACAATGAGCAGGCAATTTATCTTATCAGACGAATGCCCCTTGCCGAAGGTTACGAAGGCAGTTTCCCGATTTTTACCATTCAGGGCGGCGCCGTAGTAGAATGCAGAATCAAGGTTCTGGCGGTTGAAGATGTCAACGTAGAAGCGGGAACTTTTAAATGCTACAAAACCGATCTTTCTATATATTCGCAAGAAGTAAGATCGCTGCAGCATACTCTTTGGTTTTCTGCCGATGAACATAAATATCTCGTTAAATATGATGTAGGCGGCGCTGCAACAATGGAACTGGCGAAAGTCTGGCAGAAAAATAAAGATAGGCCAATCACGTTCGAGAATATTGAACCTGCTTTTTCAGTCTCAATACCTGCCGACTGGCGTTTCTATAAATACGAGTCCCCTGGCCCGCAGTTCAGTCTGCAGTTAATGCCGCCTGAGCTTAAGGCCTGGGCAGTTCTCGTCTGGCAGAAACGCGGAACAGACCCCGATTCCGCATCTGCAATGACAATAGCAAAGGCCGATTTTGGAAAGCTTAAAGGATTCTTTGAAAACTATGCCGCTAACCAGAATGGTTTTAAGGAATTAAAAATCAATTCCCTCGAAGCTGTTCAATATCTTGCGAATTATCAGGAAAGCGGCAACCGTCTGAAAAAATACGACAAACCCAAAGATATGGTCGAATACCGCACATATATTGTTGATGCTTCCAACGTTTACTGGTTCGTTTTTAGAATTGAAAAAGATAAATTCGAGCAAAATAAAGCTGAATTTGATTCAATAATTAACAGTTTCAGAACCAATGCAAAATAGATTCAGCAATAACTCGGCAAATCAATTACGGTGGGTGGTATTGCTGCTGGCGATAGCGGTGATACTGCCCGCCGTTTGTTTGCTGTGGTTTATGACACAGGCCGTTAAAAACGAACGGCTGGCAATAAGACAAAAATTGATTGACAGCTATACCAGCCGGGCACAGGATATATTTTATAAACCCGCAGACGAACTCATAAACAACTCTAACAATTTCTCCGCTTCGGTGATTTATGACGCAAACGGCAGGATAATTTATCCTGTCCAACAAGAACAAATGGCAATTCATTCCTCCAATTCAATTCAAAAGATTTGGAAATTAGAATTCTCAGACACAAATTATGCCGAGGCAATCCAGGAATACGAAAAAACTGCCAAAAGGTCTTCCGTTCCAAATGAAATATATGAATGTAAAATCAGCATAATCAGATGTCTAAACAAACAAGGCAAAATAGACAACGCAATAAAAATATGCTATGAATCGGCTTATGATGTGAACATATTTACCGCTGAGCAAACCGCCAAAGCAAAACTTATGCTGATAAATCTTTACAGCAGGGCTAATCATAAAGATTTACTAAAGGAACTGCAAAATCAGCTCTCAAATATTTCAAAAGCCGATATTTCGACCGAAACACGGGTATTTATACTTGAAGAACTGATAAAAACGGCTGAAAAATCAGGTCTGAACGAAAAAATACAAACAGAAATTCAGGCTGCTCAAAAAATTATCGACTCAGCGACTCTTGCAGTTATGACGGCAGATTATATAAACCCAAATACTGTTTTTTTATCGCAATCCGAAAAAACATTTTTCAAAATTCCTACCGCCCCGCCGCTATATGGTATTTTTCTCAAAACCGGCGATAGAAAAATTCTCAGTCTGCTGACTGCTGAGAAAATGACTCAATTCTGGCAAAAAAGTGTTGATGATTTTACTGATGAACTGGTTTTCTGCAGAATCTATGATGACAAGGGACAGCAAGTTATCGGCGAAGAGACTGTGGAAGGAGAATTATTCTCAACTTTAAACCTTAAAAATCATTTTACCGGCTGGAAGGCAGAACTTTACTTGCGTCAAGGAGTTTTTAAAGAAGCCGCAAATAAAAAAATGCTTGCATATATCTGGGTCGCTGCGACGGTCATAGTTCTTATGCTCGCCAGCACTCTTCTGGCAAGCAAAGCCGTGCTGAAACAAGCCAAACTTAACAAACTCAAAAACGATTTTATCGCGACAATTACTCACGAACTTAAAACCCCCCTGTCATCAATGAGGGTCCTTGTCGATACGCTGCTTGAAGGCAGATGTGAAAGCAGGCAGCAGGAAACAGACTATCTCCATCTTATATCGAAAGAAAATGCGCGTCTAAGCAGATTGATTGACAATTTCCTGACCTTCAGCAGAATGGAAAGAAATAAACAGGCATTCGATTTCGCACCGACCAATCCTGCCCAAATCGCAAAGGCCGCTGCTGAAGCCGTGCAGACAAAATTTAATAAAGAAAATTGCAAATTTAATGTAACCATCGAGGACAATCTGCCGTCTATAATGGCAGATAAAGACGCTTTGGTTACCGTGCTTGTGAATCTGCTGGATAACGCTTACAAGTATTCTTACGATGACAAGCAGATTGAACTTAAAGCCTTTGCCGACAAAGAGTTAGTGTGTTTTTCTGCAAAGGATAATGGTATTGGAATGACGCGAAGACAGATGAAAAAAATATTTGACAGGTTCTATCAAGCCGATACCAGCCTTTCTCGCAGAACCGAAGGCGCAGGCTTGGGACTATCCATCGTGAAATTTATCATTGACGCCCATAAAGGCAAAATTGATGTTGAAAGTAAAATCGGCAAAGGAAGCATCTTTACCGTAACATTGCCGGTCATAAAAACTTAATACAGGAGATATACAAATGAAAAAATTACTTATATGGCTCGCAGGTTTCATTGCTTTATGCCTTTTGCTGACCGGCTGCGATTTGAAGGAAAAATATGAAAGGCCGGTCGAGATGCCTTTGTCAATCAGCGCCGGACAAAAACTGATTGTTCAGACAGAAGTCGGCTCGATAAAAGTATCTGACTGCAATGCCGGACAAGGCAGCAGTATAAAAGCAAAAATAACAGGCAGGGCCGATACTATAGAAAAAGCAAAAATGGTGGCAGAGGCAGCAAAAATAAATGTTGAATATAAAAACAACGATGTAGTTATTAAAATTAACAAGCCGGAAGCTATTAATAAATCCTGGCTTTCTGTTGATTATACTATTGAAGTGCCGCAGGAAACAAGTCTTGATTGCCGGACCGATGTAGGCAATGCAAACATTTCGAATATAGCCGGCGATATCGCCGTTTCCTGCGATGTAGGCTCTATTACCTGCGAAAATGCCCGGGCCAAAACAAATCTCAAGGGCAATGTTGGTAATATCCGGCTTGTTTACGCTGAAGATGCAAACATTGCAGTCAACGCCAATCTGTCCACAGACGTAGGAAATATACATTTTAAAGGCCCTAAAAATATGTCCGCTAAATTTGATGCTAAAACAGAGGTCGGCTCAATCAGCTCAAGTTTGCCGTTAACGGTTCAGGAAGATTTCTGCAAAAAGAGTCTCAGCGGCACAGTCGGCCAGGGTCAAGGCAATGTTCAGATACAAACAGATGTAGGCTCAATTCATATTGAATAACGGATTTAGGCGCGAAATTTAAAATGGAAACCGTTCTGATAATTGAAGATGATTCGACAATGCTACGGGGGCTGAAGGACAATTTTGCCTACGTGGGATATAACGTCCTGACTGCCGCCGACGGCGAAAAAGGGTTAAACGACGCTCTCGATGCAAAGCCGGATTTGATTATCCTCGATATTATGCTGCCGAAAATCAACGGCTATGAAATATGCCGGCTTATCAGAAAAGAAAAACTCGATATGCCGATTATTATGCTCACCGCCAAAGGAGAAGAATCGGATATTATACTTGGGCTTAATCTTGGCGCAGATGATTACGTTACCAAACCATTCAGCATAAAAGAGCTGCTGGCAAGGGTTGCAGCGTTTCTGCGGCGAAGAAAACTAAAAGAAAAAGAAAGTTATAAATTTGGCGATTTTGTTTTTGATATTTCCGCTCGAAAGCTCTCGAAAAAGGGAAAGGAAATTGAGCTTGCCCCGAAGGAATACAAGCTGCTTGAATTTTTCCTTAAAAAACAGGGCAAGGCATTGACACGCGACGAGATACTAAATGCAGTTTGGGGCTATAACAGTTTTGCAGGCCATCGCAGCGTTGACCGTTTTGTAACCACGCTGAGAAATAAAATCGAATCTGACCCACACAATCCTACTTTTATCCATACGCTCCGCCAGGTTGGCTATAAATTTGAACAGCTCTAATCTTTTGCATTCCTGACCGCCAGCGTATAAAATAATCAGCAATATTGAGCGCCCGTAGCTCAGACGAATAGAACATCGGATTTCTAAGCCGAAACTCGCGTTTGTAAGTATTTGTGGCTAAATGATTAATGACTGTAAATAAAAGACTTATGAGACTGACGGTAAACCAATGAAGCACCAAAGTAGTACTAAAGGTGCAAGCTTGGTACACGTTTTGGTACGCGTGGTTCGGTTCACACGATAATATCTTTCTGAAACCTTAGGTTGGGATGACTTTTGAAACCTTACGGGTTTGCAAAGTGGTATAACAGCAATAGGTATCATGAGGCAATTGGCAGTACAATTTCTAATGACATGCGTTTGGCGAACGCGAAAAAAATCTCATATACTTAACTGAATTGAATTGAAAACAAAAACAGTTCTTGAAAGAAAGGAAAGCAACGGTAAAATGGCTGTTAATCTCATTTTTGCTGAAGATATACAATGGCACTCTGCACCTCAAATTATTGAAAAACGTAAGGATTGACGTATTTAATGATGGAGAAGTATCAGTGGTAAATATTTGTGATTTTGGGGCCCTCGGCGATGGAGCTGCCAATAATACTCAAGCCTTCAACAAGGCTGTTGAGAAATGCTCGAAAGATAATGGCGGAAAGATAATCGTTCCCCCAGGAAAATATCTGACCGGGCCGATCCATTTAAAAAGCAATATAAACCTGCACATTGGGAAAGATGCAATAATATTATTCAGCGACAATTTCGATGATTACCCACCCATCAAATCAAGATGGGAAGGTGTGGAGTGTTTCGGATACTTACCCTGTATCTATGGCGAAAATCTGGAGAGTGTTTCTATCACAGGTCTCGGGATAATTGATGGTCAGGGACCGGCATGGTGGAATGAGTTTAAAAAACGCGGGCAGGGTCCTAAAGAACCGATTTCCACTCGTGATAAAGAATTCGCAAAACTTAACAATGGCATCGACTTGTCCGATTGCGGAGGAGGAGGCATCGGCTCTTTCTTTTTCAGGCCGCCGTTAATCCAGTTTAATAATTGCTCAAATGTGCTGCTTGATGGTTTTACAACTCGTAACTCCCCTTTCTGGAATACGCATCTCCTTTATTGCAAAGATGTTATAGTAAAAAATACAACATTTAAAAACCCCGCTGATGGATGTAATGGTGACGGACTTGATATTGATTCCTGCAGCGGTGTTCAGGTCTTCGACTGTATTTTTGACGTAAATGATGATTGCCTTTGTTTTAAATCCGGCATTGGAATAGATGGTATGCGCGTAAACAAACCCTGCGAAAACGTTGTCGTAAAGAACTGCAAAATGCTGCGGGGTCATGGCAGTGTTGTTATGGGCTCAGAAACCGCTGGTGGCATTCGAAACATAGAAATCTCCGATTGTGTTTTTAACGGCACTGACCGCGGCATCAGAATAAAATCCCGGCGGGGAAGAGCCGGCGGCGTGGAAAATCTTACGCTTAATAACATCACTATGAACGGCGTGGGTTGTCCGATAGTTATGAATTTATATTATGAATGCGGCGCAAGGCCTGAAGAAATCGAGGCTCTCTCCGACCGGAACCCCAGACCTGTCACAAAAACTACGCCCTACATCAGAAACATAAAAATTACAAACATTACCGCCAATAATGCTCAATCTGCAGCATCTGTCTTTTGGGGTCTGCCTGAAAGACCGATTGAAAATGTATTATTTGAGAACGTTAAAATAACGATGGCTAAAAACGGCAAACCCGGCCGGCCGGCTATGGCCTTTGGAATGAAAGAAATGCAGGGCAAAGGAATCATCGCTGAGTTTGTGAAGGGCTTTATTCAGCGAAACGTTCAAATAATATCCTCTACTTAAAGCAGGCATTAGCCGGAAATTTTTTATAACCCTTTAAATCGAACTTCTTCGACTTTTTAGTCCATTCCGCGCCAACCTCGGAAAACAATTTACCTTCTTTATGAGCAACATTCAAAACACGGTCAACATTCTTAATTACCGTCTTAACTGATTCGCCGCTGGGGTCGCTTTGCTCAGACCAGCTCAGATACTTCTTGTCAATCGAATGGGGGTATCCGCAGGATTCAAACGCTCCGTTTACAACAAGCGTAAAGGGTCTGCAGGTTTCAAGGCTTACAGGATAAGGCTCTCTGTTTTCATAACACGCGACCAGTTTTTTAAGCATATTGACCCGCTTTTCACTCTCGTCGTCTATATTATCAACTCCGCCGTCTTTGAGCGATATTTTCGCCTTACGGAAACCAACATATTCAATCTTCGCTTTTTCGCACTCGATAATAACGGATGTATCCATTTTCGCATCGGAACAAAGTGAAGCATTAAACAGCACCTCAACATTTTTATCGGTTATAATCCTTAAACTGCTGGTATCCTCGCTTTCAATATCATGCCCCTGATATAATTCCGCCTGGACACTTACAGGTTCTGCCATTGCACCCGGCTTCATAGAAGCAAGGTAGAGTTCGTCACTCAACATATGAGCAAGAGGATTATTAATTGTTCCGTCAAGAACCCATTCACCGTCCACACGAAGTTTGCCTGCCCATTCGCTGCGGGTATAATATGTATCAAATCTCGGCCAGCCGGCCATTCCTCTTACTCGTTTTACCTGACCGTAACGCCCTTCCACAATCCGCTTTTTCAACTCCTGTATAATCGTCGAATAAAGATATTGAAATGCGACAGGAACTATTTTGCCGTGCTTCGATACGAAGTTTGTCAGCTCGTCTAAGTCCTGTATGGTGGCTACCGGAGGCTTCTCAAGAAAAACGTCAAAACCGGCATCTATACACTTCTTGGTCAGACTAAAATGTGTATGAATCGGCGCCGGAATAAAAATTACATCTGCTTTCCCCTTAATATTCTTAATCAGATGGTCAATGTCATCATAAACCGGAATGCCTTTGCTCTGACAGTCAGACCTGCCGGACGATTTCCTCGTCGGATTGCTCGTAACCGCCACCAGTTCTATCTTATCAGGTATGTCCCATATACGCTTTATCAATTCATAAGCGTATCCGCCCGCGCCTACCATAGCTAACTTAATCATAAAGTATCCTGTATAAACATATTACAGAATTCTTAATTATAATCGGATTTAGGATAAATTACAAATAGGTTTTCAGTGCTCATGCTGTTATCTTTTGCACATATTTTGCTATATTTTGGACATACTATGCTATATTCAAAACCTTGTTCTTTTCAGCGGCATCGCGGGCAAGTAGGCAAATCCTGGTCAGCATAAAGGATACCTCCTGCAATTCGGTGCTGCTCTTACCGGCAGGAATACTCAAAAGAAATCTTCTGAACATCTTGTCTTTTCCTTCAGGCAGCGGATGACTAAAGATGCCTTTTTCTTTGCTGATAACGGTGCATTCTTTTTTAGCCAGACTGGCTTCAAGAACGCCCTTTGTGCCGACAACTCTTATCCAGTCATCGCCGTGTGTCGGGGCTTCCTCAGGCCGGCAGTAATCAACGCTTATTGTGGCGTGCCCGCCGTTGCTTAATTCGGCAATAAGAACACAATTATCCTCGCAGGCCGGTCTTTCACTATGAACAAGATTGCCTTTCATCGCGGCTATCTTCGTAAAACCCAGCCCTGTAACATAATTTATAAAATCAAAAGCGTGAATGCCGACCCAGCCTATTGTGCCGCCGTATTTGTCCTTTTCGCCGAACCAGTCGGGCCTTGTGCCCCACTTATAACTCTTTCGGCCGTTTGCCAGAATAGCCTGGCCGATAGCGCCGCTGTCATAAACCTGCTTAGCGGCTACAAACTGCGGGTCGCTGCGCATTGTCAGCATAGCTATTAGATTAACCTTATTTTTCTCAATCGTTTTACGAACCTTTTCCAGGGTAGCCATATCGAGAGCCAGCGGTTTTTCAGCGATGATATTACGACAGCCCGTATTAACAACTTCCATTATCACCATTGGAATCAAATCAAGTCTCGTGCTGACTATCGCCGCATCCGGCTTTAGCTCTTTAAGCATCTGCTTATAGTCTTCATTATATATCTTCTTATCGGCTGCAGGCGGAAGCTTGAGAAACTTTGAAATATCTTCACCCGTATAAGCCGGCGACATCCCGACTAAATCGGCTTCATCCATACCGGCCAAATCACGAAACACGGCATCTATATGACCAAAACCGCCTATGCTTACTATTTTTAATTTATCCATCAATTACCTTTCATCATTTGTTTGCGAAAATCAAGAATCTTTCGCAGCCATTCGTCGGTAGTTCGGCCGTCAAGCATCATAAAGTTTTCCGGCATAAACTTTTTGGCCTGGTCTTCTGTAAGCTGACGAGACCATTGCACGCGTGCCGTTGGGTTAGCGCCTGGGCCGCTGCTTTCGTATTCTGCAAAAAAAGCCGTCTTTTCCCTGTTGGGGTCTCGCCAGTTGTTCCAGCCGTCCGGCTTTATCCCTTTGTCAAGCCGGCACTTATAATAAACCACTTTCGCGTAAGGCCGCCACGGTCTGCCGAGGTCGGTCAATATACCATCGGCAGTAGTTACTCGGCAATTATAAAATACAAAACCTGTGGGAAGGTTTGGCTCGAGAGCGGCGTGGGCGGTAATATGACTGCTTTCTTTCGAATGTATAAGACAATTTTCAAAAACCGATTGTGAATAACCATAGATAAAATCTGTGCCGCCTTCGATATAGCAATTCAAATAATATTGCCGGCCTAAATTAGCCATCAGTGTGTCCTGTCCGCCAAGGAATCGGCAGTTGACAATAATCGCCCGCGGACATTCTAATTTCGCAGCCAGCGCCTGCGGATGAGGCCCGTAAGTATTTTCAATAGTAAGATTTTCCAATATGAAATCGCTGCTTTTGACAATTAGTGTTGCGCAATCTGAGCGATATATCCCCGAACCATCAGGCTTGTTCATATCATGATGAAGATTATAGCTTATAATCGTTTCATAAGGGTCTTCGCCGCGCAAGGTAATGAAGGGTTTGTTTTCCTGTATGAAAACCCGCTGCTTATAAAGGCCGGGCTTAATCAGCACAACTGTTCGTTCGTTTTCTGCCGGAATTGCATCTATCGCCTGCTGTATCGAGTTAAAATCTCCTGTGCCGTTTTGGTTCACAACAATCTGTCTGGTTTTGCCTGCTTCGCCGAAAGGCGAGCCGGTTTCAAAAAGCTTCGTTAGTCCTGCGAGTTTCTTGTCAGGCTGCCAGGGCACATTATTATCCTCAGCGGCTAAAACCACATTAAATAACAGTAAAGATAAAATGAATAATAACCTTTTCAATATTCCTGCCCCGTCGTTAGCTAATCTTGAGCGATGTAATATAAATCATCAACTAAACAAATATAGATAAAAAAATTCTCATTACAGTTATGTCGAAAACCCCTCCCGCAAAAGGCTGGTACTATTTCCACACCCATAATCTTTCTGGAAAATATCCCTTCAGGATAATAATCAGGCCATTATCATTATGGTCTTGGCACTCTAAATTCTATGCCGCCCAACTCCTTATCTTGTCCGGCCGCCGGTTAAACCTACTCTATTACCGCCAATCAGCAGGAATATTTTATAATAAAACTTGGGATAGTCGCTTGCCAGGATAGTTCGCGGTACATCACTGCCTTCCGGAATATCCCATCCATCCCACTGGGGATCAGTGAAGATTGCCTTATTGGTAGCGAAAACTACGTGGCCATCGGCGAACAAGGCATTTAAGCCGGCATTGGCCAGAGTAACTTCTGTGCCGTTCACCTTCATTCCTGACTTATGAGCCAGACCGCTTCTTGAGTTTATAGAATCCGTCATATATGGGATAGCCTTGTCCAAACGGTCGAATTTTTCGGTAGTCTCTACTGGCGCATATATAGCAGGAGTTTGATTAGATGCCGGGACCACCATCCAATCCATATTCTTGGTGCTGGTCGGGTCTGTAGGATAATAACTATAACCGGAGCGCACCCACTGATTGCCATTTGAGCTAATGCCTCTTGGAGGAGTATAGCAGCTTTCCTGCGGCAGAAAGCCCCACGGCGCAGGGTTGGTATAAGATTCATACCTGTAAAGGCGGTCCACATTACCTTGACAATAAAATGTTCTCGGCTCGCCTATAAATTTCTTTTCATACAGCCAGGCAAGCCTGAGAGGCCAGGCTAAGGTTCGTCCATCAGCCGTTTGCCCCTTTGTCCACGGGGCTTTATCGCCTCGATATAATACGTATGGGTGAGTTTCCTTTGTCTTTTTTGGATTCTTGGGGTCCGTCGTATCCCAAATATAGTCGGCCGGCAACTGGCCGTCATAAGAACTGGCATACGCACGCATCCCAATACCTACCTGTCTAAGCTGGCTACTGCATACGATTCGTCTGGCAATCTCTTTGGCTCTTTTCATAGCGGGAACAAGAACCGCGAGCAGAAGAGCGATAATTGAAATCACTACCAGTAATTCGACTAACGTAAAACCTGTTTTTTTGGCCTTCATGATATTACCCTTTCCATAATTAGTAATATCTTCAAAATAGTCTTTACACATTATAATACAATTCGCCCATCGCGTCCAGCAATTTACATTTGTCGCCGGCCGCAATGCCGTAAATTTTCTATATTATACTAATTATATCTTATTTATCGGCAGTTACCAGCCGACACATCCATTATCAGTTCTTCCGCGGCATTCCAGCCATAATTGTGCATAGTTGTATAAATCCACAAAGTCAATCAGGTATGCATTTGGACTACCGCCTCCGCGGTCTGCCGCCCAATCTTTCGCAAAATACCAGAAGTCTGCGTCGCTAACCACGCAATCATGGTCAATATCCCAGGCCGGCCAACCGTGATTGAGAGGTTCGCCAATAGATACATTACAAGCATCAGGCGCCAGGCATTTCCAGCCGACTGTATGGAAAGACCATACATCGCTGCTGACAGAGCCGACCGTTGTTATAACCTTGAAGTAATAAGTCTGGTTCGGATAAACATTGACGGAAACACCATGCTGACCGCGTGTAGCAGGCACCTCGCCTGCTTTAGTGGTCGGGTTTGTGCTTTGGTCGAAGTAAACTACATCATTAGCAGCGGTAACATTATAGCCGGAATACCACTTTAATGTCAGAGCCGTAGGCGATGACGGAGCGTAAACCATAGAATCACCGTTCTTCGGCGTTGGAGCCGAAGCCTTGCGCGGTGAACCGTTCGAAGAAAAGATAGTTCCGTCCTGACCGTCTTCAGCAAGACTCTTATCCCAGTTATATCCATTAGATGAAGTAGGAAGGACTACACCCTTTGCACCGCCTTTGGCAGTGATTGATGAGCCCGTATTTGTATAAGTCGTGCCATAGAATACTGCTACGCGCCCGCCGCCGCCGCCGCCGCTGGTATTATTGGGTTTCGCGTTGCCGGTGTCGGTGGTGCTGTTATCGCCGCCCTTTCCGCCGTTGACATCGATAACACCTTTGATGGCAACGCTGCCGCCGGCAATAATCTTTACAGAACCGCCTGCGCCGCCGCCGCCTGAGTATTTAACAGCAGCAGACGGAAGAATAACACTGCCGCCTTCGGCACGAACAATAGAGTTACTGTCCAAGGTTACATTACCATTGGCAATAATCTCGATACCGCCGCCGCCGGCACCACCCCACATCTCAGCGCCCCATCCACCGGCACTGCCTCCAAATGCCACAGGCACTTCCTTATCACCATAAGTCGGGCCGCCGGCAAATATGCAATGGAAATAACCGCGGCCGCTGTCGCCGCCCATACCGCCATAACCGCCGCCGCCGCCTTCTTTACCTGACTCAGATACAGTTATACCCATTCCGGGACCGTATAATTTATATGCGGTATTCGGATCCCCTATCCAGTAATTTTTGACGGTAGGAGTTACGGACAAACGTTGGTCATAAGTTTTTTTAGTAATAAAATTAGAATCGTAATCGGTTGTGCTCGCATAACCATTTCTATGTCCTCCGCGATAGCCGCCGCAGCGTGCCATTGGCCAGTCCCGCTCTTCCGAATCGCCTATTGTAGAAGTGCTCTCGCCGGAGATATCTATCCTGCCATCAAAATAAAAATTACCATTTACGTCTATGCACAGCGAAGTAGGAATCTTATTAACTTCTTCATCCTGTCCATACCACGGCACCGCAATAATCTCGTAACGGTTAGTATAATTGAAGCCGTTGAAGTCGAAAATTATTGTTAAGCCATCATTGACATCTTCGATATCATTGGCATCGAAACGGCCTGTCGATATAGTTGACCAGACGCCGAATGAATCTCTTACCATACATGTATAGCCGGGTATAACCTGGCCTTCATAAGCTACATCGCCGTCGTCGGTATTGAAAACTATCGGATACGGCTTAGTCCTAAAGCTCCATACATCAGAATTAACATCGGGATAGCCAACGCCTGACAGTTTGCTTACTATGCGCCAATAGTAGTTTTCGGCGCTAAGAGGGGCTGAAACCACATAATTGGGGTCAGCATCTACAAGACCGCTTTTAACCTTCACAGAAGGGTCATTCGATGCCACCAGACTCTGGTTATTTGAAAAGTAAACATCATAACTGGTTGCGCTTGGACAACCAGACCATTTCAGATCAACAATGCCGAAATTGACATCCTGCTGGCTGTTCGTCGGTGTCGGGTTATACGCCTTGCCGTCTTCGGTAGTAAACTTCCAAACCGGCCCCTGAATCATATTTCCGCCGACAGTGGCATTAACATCCCAGTAATAGGTAGTGCCGAGGGCAAGCGGGCCGCTGATTTCGCCATTGGTCGCCGAATTCATAGAACCATCGCCGTTTTTCTTTGCGGCGCCAAAATTACACGGGTCTGTTCCAAAATACAACGACTGTGCTGCAGCACCGGCCATATTAGGCTCCCATTGTAAATTGGTAGTAACTGCCACCCTTGAAGCATTCGGATAAGGACTAAGCGCAAAGGGATGTGGTTTACCATCGGTCTGATAAAGAATACTGATTTCAGAAGCTGTAAGGACTCTGCCATAAACTCGAAACTCATCGAGCAGACCGTCAAATTCTTTCTCTCCAGCGCCGAACTCAACAGGTGAACGGTATTGTGTGTCTATATCCGCATCGAGGTAGTATTTATAGTCATCAATAACTCTGTCCACCTCAACGCCGTCAACATATATCTTGTTGTTTACCCTGGTTGAGTCGTTATATACGTCATAGGTCATAGCGACATGGTGCCAGGTATTCGGCTGGATTCCCATATCAGACAGAGTCTGCATAGTGCTCATATCCAAAATGCTGAGCTTATGCTCGAAACGAAGTTTTCCATCATATATCTTTATTTCCCAATAATTATTTGGGTAATTTACGTCGTCAGCATTGGCGTGCCTGAACATTGTGCCCTTAGTAAGATCCGAGACATTGAACCAGCAGGTAAAGGTGCGTGTGACTGGAAAACTATAGGTGCCGAGGTCAAACAGGTGATTATATGCCGGAGTGGTCAACGGTGTGTTCGGCCCTACCTTAACCCTGCAGTCATAGTCCTTGCCGGTATTCATATCGCTGGGAGCCCTGAAATCGCCGACGTAGTTGCCAATCATTTTATCGTCTGTGTTCGAATCCCACATACGAAAAGTGTCAACACTGTTATAATCATACGCTCTTCCCACAAGGTTTGCCTTGGCATCCGTAGTTGTGGGATTAGGGCTGGTAGTGTTGGTCTCAAAATTGAGGTTAAACGTCAAATCAGTGCCATTAGGATTCCATAGCGCCGCCCAGGCGGTCGGACAAATCATCCCTAACACTGCCAACAAAATCGTAAATCTGACTCTATTACTCATCACTAAGTCCTCCTTAAAAAACATTTACCCCGCCTAACCGGGAAATTATCGTAATCAATAATATGAATTTTATTTATTGCAATTCGCATAACATTCCCGGACTACAGGCTTAACCGCAGCAATCCCCACCTTTAGTTTAAAGAGAGCATAAGCCAAAACGTCAGGCCGATTAAATTTTCTCAGGGCCAACCTGATAGATTGGCCCTGAGATTAAACTTAACGTTTACTTTACTTTTTGCGTCTTATGGCAATTAAACCAAGACTGAGTAATGCAATTGTTGCCGGCTCAGGAGTGTATGTCAGTCGGAGAGTATCCGTTGACCCATCGGGAACAGGACTCGTATCGACCCAGGAAGCCGTCCAGTTAGTTGGAACACTGGCGAATAAACCGCTGCCTGCCTTGGACTTGTCGCTGAACGTCCATACATCAAAGAAGCTACCCACGTCCGGGGTATAACCTTCCAAAAGGTTAATATTCAAGGTTGCCCCTGCTGTATTGCAAAGGTTTCCGTACTGGAGAACTTTATCATACGAGCTTGCACCACCAATATCAAACACCAGGGTTCCACCAGTGCCGACAGTATAATCCATAGAATTGGTGCCGTTACCCATGGTTATCGATTTGACAGTGCTAACAGCGCCTATTTCCAACTTGGCCAGACCCTGATTAAAGCCTACGCCATTTTCGCTGATGAGCCCAAACCGATAGATCATGTTCCGGATGACCAACGTTCCGCCGGTAGCATTAAATTGGGCGTTACTGTTGTTTTTATTACCCTTGCTGAGCACCTCAGTATCAAGGACGGCCGTTCCGGACAGATTGTAAATTGCCGTCCCAGTTGTTGTACTAGCCGTAACAAGACGTGTTTCACCTGTTCCGGCATAACCGGTAGAATAGACGCTTACGGTACCGGCACTGTGGTTGATAGTCGAACTTGCACCCGAGGCCTTTACCATTCCAATGAGCTCAGCCGAATTCTTGGAAACGGTCAGATTCGCACCGGTGTTGATGTCCAACACACCAACGTCCGTTGCAGCAGCACCCATCAATAATTGGCCAATCGTCTGAGTTGCGTCAAGTGTCGCGTGGCCGTTATTGACTTGTGCCGTCTCGGTAGTTCCAGGCAGAGTTCCGCCCCAGTTAACCGGATCACTCCAGTTGCCGGTGTTACCACTAACCCATATTTTGGTCGCCTCAGCTGTCGAGCCAATTGTCAGCAAAAAAGTACATAACATTAATACACCTAAAGTTTTCTTCATCTTCTTCCTCCCTTAAACTAAAAACATTAAAAATATACGCGCGCTACTTATATTTACAAACATATACAGGGCAACAAGCCCGGTATAACATATACTGCAACAGCACTACGCCATTATGAATATTATCCTAAAAATTAACATCAAAAACAAGGCTATCTTGCGCGGAAATAAAATCAATTTTGCGCAAAGGCTTTGTGGATATAAAAATACAGAATTATACCTAAAAACGAATTGAAAATATCCATTATCAATCAAAAGTCCCAAAAAAACCTTACAAGATAATTAAATAAAGACATTTATATTTCAAGACAACAAGAGTCTGCTAAACAACAATAATAATTATGGCTGGATGTTATATTCCGTTTCATAAATAAAAAAAATAACCCGAAAATAATACTTGAAAAAAACGAATCTGACTAATTTGACATATCCACTGCTGCCGAAAGTAAAATTTACAATTGCTTGACAAGCAGAATTTAGGCTTTAGAATCACCTTATTATTCAAAGAAAAACAACTTCATTGGCGGATTGGAATGAAAGAAAAAACCAAAATAGCCTTTGCGCATAATAATATCAGTCACAACACCGAAGGAATAATGGCCGGGCTTTCAGAATACGTTCACAATAAAGGTAATTGGCAGTTAATCGTCTGGCCGGACAGCTCGCAGGAATCTCTTTTATTTCTAAAACAAAAAGGATGTAAAGGCGCTTTTGTAAGCACTCAAACCGCGGCAAGAGCAAAAGAACTTCTTCAAATAGGAATACCTGTCATTGCCGTATATACACTGCAGGATATGCTTAATCTGCCGTTTATCAGCGCCAATTCCGAGCTCGTTGCTAAAATGGCATGTGAATATTTCGTCAAAAAGAAATTCAGGAATTTCGCGTTCTTCGGCATCACTCAGGCGAAATGGTCTCTTGAAAGGATGGAATATTTCGTAAAATATGCTGCCAAGGCCGGATACGAAGTTAATGTGTTTAAAGAAGAGCAAATCCCAATAACAAGTGATTTCGTTCCATTTATTAATCTATGGATAAATAAAACTTTAAACACAGGTCAGGAACAATTGGCCAAATGGCTTAAACAATTGCCAAAACCGACGGCAATATTTGTCAGCTGCGATATACTGGCCTGCCATCTGAGTAATGTAATAAAAGAAACCGGCTTGAATATTCCGGATGAAATTTCCGTGCTGGGAGTCAACAACGACCAGGCAATCTGCAATATCTGCGACCCGCCGTTATCGAGTATCGCCCTTAATTTCAAAAAAGCGGGGTATGAGGCAGGTAGGCTGCTTGATAAAATCATATCCGGCCAGCAAAAAATGGAGGGTCAGTGCATAGAAATTCAGCCGACCCATGTTGAAACAAGAATTTCAACCGACATCTTCGCGATAAACGATGCGGATATTATTCAGGTTCTCAAATATATAAGGCAAAACAGCAATAAACCCCTCCAGGTTGACGATATCGCAAATTATGTCTGTATAAGCAAACGTTCTCTGCAGCTTAAATTTCGAAACGCGCTGGGCAGGTCAATACACGACGAAATCGTCCAGGCTCATTTTGACATCGCCAAAACCCTGCTAATCGAGACAAACCTTCCAATAGATGAAATAGCAGACCGGTCTGGTTTTCTTTATACTTCAAATATGAGACGTGCCTTTAAACAAATCGCCGGAATGCTGCCTCAAAAATACCGCCAGCAATACCGCGCTCATTAGGCTATGTTGTTCAAACGCGCAAAATATAAATTTGACATCCTTGAAACTCCTTTGCATACTTATTCATAAAAGGAAGTAAGGAAATAAGGGTAATGAGTTGTCGGTTTTGGTATTGGTAACGGTAACGTCTCGTTGGCGTTATCGGTTTTCGGTTACGTTACCCAAACCGAAATACGCGACCTTACCGATGCCCATAACAGTATCCTTATATCCTTATTTTCTAACTTCACTTTTTGGAGGATTTAATATGGAAAAAAGAAGTTTTATCACTTTTATAAGTGCTATTGTCCTGCTAATGTGGTCCGGCTGCACGGCTTTTCAAAAACAGGACCAGAATTCAAATCCATCTGATTCCAATGCATCAAAAACGGTTGTTTCTAAAGGCACAGTCGTTGCCCCGCCTCAAAATTTGATGGTTCCGCCTATGGCTTACGACGATTCAGGCATTACGGCAATATGGAGCAAGCCGGCCGATTACTCAACTGTTGTCAGTTACAATGTTTACGTAAACGGGTCCTTGGCGGGGAATACAAAAAATCTCTTTTACAACATTACAGAACTTGAAGCCAATTGTCCATATTCGCTAACCGTAAAAGCCGTAGATGCAGGAGGAACAGAATCCATATCCAGCAATAAAATCATACAATTCACAGCCCCTGCGATGAAAGTATTTGATGTTACCAAATATGGCGCGGTCGGCGACGGCAACACAGCGAATACTGCCGCGATTCAAAAAGCTATCAACGAATGCACACCGGGCGGGAAAGTTTTAATCCCCTCCGGAATATTTTTGAGCGGCGCTATTTTCTTAAAAAGCGATATGACCCTGCAAATTGACGGAACACTGCTCGGCAGCGATAACGCGGCTGATTATCCTCTGACAAGTATGCGTTTCCCGTATTATCTATCCGGCAAAAATTATATGGGGCTGATAAACGCATACACCGAAAAGTATGGCAATATAACTAATATCAGGATATGCGGCAGAGGAAATGTTTGCGGAGGAACATGGGCCGGCGGCAATACTGTCGATACCATTCTCGGCGCCAATGAAAGAACCGCAAGCAGCGGCAATGACAGTGCCCGCGGAGATATGATTACGATAAAGGGCGTCCATAATTTTTATATCGGCGGGCTTACATTAACCAATCCCGCGATGCATACAATTATGATAACATATTGCAAAAATGTAACCATAAGCGGCATTACAGTAAGCACTTATGATATACACAATGCCGATGGAATTGACCTTGCGACAAGCGATACAGCTTATATATTCAATTCAAATTTTGATACCGGCGACGATTGTATCAATTTTAATGCAGGCGTCGGAGCAGATGGAGTAAAAGAAAACTGTCCTGATAATAATATCAGAGTTTTTAACTGCACGACTAGGCGCGGCCACGGCGGCGTGGTTTTCGGCAGTTTCACCGGCGCGTGGATTCAGAATGTTCTGGTAGAGGACTGTGTTTTTGACGGAACGGATATCGGGCTTCGGTTCAAAACCGGCACCAAACAAGGCGGCGGGGCCAGAAATGTCCTTTGCAGGGATATTACAATCAAGAATATCGCAAAACATTCCGCCATATTTTTTGATAGTTCCTATTCCTGCGATTATCCTTCGGGAGGACCGGGGCAATTTAAGGATATCACGGTAAAGAATATCACTTGTTCCAACCTCAAAAAGTATGGTATTTACGTCAGCGGATTGGCCGGCACACCGCATACTAATCTTTCCATCAGTAATGTTTCAATAGACGGCGGCAAGTCCGGCGGAGCTTATATCAAGTATTGCACAAACAGCTCATTCGATACGATTGATATTAAAAACAGCACGCCGGTCTGGACAATTGATTCTAATTCGGCCTCCGGCCTTACTTTTAAAAATTGCAATCCTAAGCCGTAAAAATTCAAATTTAAAATAATATTCTTCGAAGGGCTGTCTAATAGACAGCCCTTTTTTATTTAAAAAAGCATTATGAACCCTTTAAAGCTTTTTTGCGCAAAAGGAAATGTCAATTTGCGCAAATATTTTTATGCGGCTGAAATTCAGCCAGGATTTGTGTATAATATATAGTGTCTTATTTCTTATTCAGGATGAGCAGTATGAAAAGAACATCTTTACTATGGGCGGCCGTTGTCCTTTCGGCATTCTGCTTTGCATCAAGAATTTTTGCAGCGGACGGCTTTGGCGGAAACGCCACAGGCGGAGCAGGCGGAAGTATTGTTACAGTCAGTACAGCCGCGGACCTCAAGCGTTATGTCGAGCCGAATAACTCACCATATATTGTGCAGGTTACAGGCACTATCGACCTTGGTTCAATCGGCGGAGGAGTTAAGATTCAGTCAAATAAAACCATCAAAGGCATAAGTCCCGGCACAACAATTACAGGAAGACTCGGCTTTAGAGATGACGCCAACAATATAATTATCGAAAGATTAAATATAACTAATCCCGTCTATGATGAAAAAGACGGCATCTCTGTAAAGGACAGGATAACCAATTTATTTATCACTCATTGCACTGTATATGATTGCTGCGACGGTCAAATAGATATAACCGAAGCGTCAGATTATGTTACTGTTTCGTGGTGCAAATTCTACTATAACAACGCACACGATCACCGCTTTGTAAATCTCATCGGCGCCAGCGACAGCGCGACAGGCGACGCAGGCAAACTCCACGTTACAATGCATCATAACTGGTGGTCAACTCTGTGCAAAGAAAGAATGCCTCGCGTCCGTTTCGGCAAAGTTCACGTCTATAACAATTACTACGATTGCTCCGGTAATTCTTACTGCGTTGGAGTAGGCAATGACTGCAACATTCTGCTCGAAGGCAACTACTTCAATAGTGTAGCCAACCTGTGGGCAGACTACGGCAGCAGCGGTCATAAGGGACTAATTCATTGGCGAAACGTTGGCAACGTGCTCTATAATTGCTCAACTCCCACCTGGGCTCCGGACTCCGTCGTCTTTACGCCGCCATATTCATACACGCTCGACAGCGGCTGGGATATTCCAGCCATTGTAATGAACGGCGCCGGCGCCGACGGCAATGATTCAGAACCCCCTTCAGCGCCGACAGGTCTGACGGCAACAGCGGGTTTCGCAACGGTCGGGCTTAACTGGAACGACAATAATGAAAGCGACCTCGCCGGTTATAACGTATATCGCTCGACAACTTCAGGCAGCGGCTACAGCAAGCTGAACAGCTCGCTTTTGAGCGACTCGAATTACACCGACAGCAACGTTTCCCACGATACAACTTTTTATTATGTCGTTACAGCGGTAGATACATCCACGAACGATTCTAATTTTTCGAACGAGGTATTCGGCGGTCTGTTCGGCGATTTTACAGGCAACGGTATAGTAGAAATGAATGACCTTCCCGCCTTTTTAGACTTCTGGCTGGTAAATGATTGTAACGAAACTGCCGGCGTGGACCTGGATGAAAATTGCATAGTCAATTTCTACGAATTTGCCGTGCTGGCGGAAAACTGGCTGAAGTAAATCGCTTCAATCATTTTATCCTCATAAGACCTTTGAAGTCTTTTTTATGCAAAGAAAAGTGTAAAATCTCGCAAATCCTTATGTTTATTGATTTTAGACAAAACTTATGATATTATGATAACCTCTGATTTTTATATGAAGGTGTTGATGTGAAAAAGATATTTTTCATAATAATACCCGCTGCAATTTTACTATTCAATTTTTCGGCGACAGCCGCCGGGACATTCGATGTTCGTCAATTCGGCGCCAAAGGCGACGGCAGGACGTTAGACACCGAGGCGATTCAAAAGACGCTCGATGAATGCGGCAGCGCAGGCGGCGGAATCGTTCGGCTTGTGCCCGGCACATATTTAAGCAAGCCGATTTCTCTACACAGCAATACCACACTGCAGCTTGACGAAGGCGCCAAGCTCAAAGCAACAGATAATCCACAGGATTTCCTTAAACCAGGCAGGACTTTGGAGGGAGCAAAGGGCAGCAGCGACTTTGTAGCATTCATCAGCGGCAAAAATCTAACCGATATCGCCATTACCGGTAAAGGCATTATTGACGGCTCCGGTGTCCGCTGGTGGATTCCAGCTGAGGATGCTCGAAGCAAAAATCCGGGTTTTACCTCGCCCCGCCCTCGTATGATTTTGCTGGAGGACTGCAGGAATATTAAAATTATTGGTGTTACCTTAGTCAATTCGCCAAGTTTCCACATTGTTCCCAAAAGATGTGAAAACGTCCTTATCGAGGGTGTTACAATCCGTGCGCCATCCATCTCGCCAAACACCGATGGTATTGACCCCGGCGAAAGCCGCAATGTCTGCATTTCAAAATGCGTCATTGACGTCGGAGATGACAATATCGCAATCAAATCCGGCCGTGCAGACCCGGCGCACCCAAACGCAGCCAGTGAAAACATTACCGTCACAGATTGCACGTTCCTTCACGGTCACGGTATGTCCATCGGCAGTGAAACGGCAGGCGGCGTTAGCAATGTTACAGTTCAGCGCTGCAGGTTCGAGAACTTAGCCAGTGGTATCCGAATCAAATCCGCCCGCGGCAAAGGCGGGTTGGTGGAAAATATCAGCTACAGCGACATTACAATGAAAAACGTAAAAATCCCGATTAACATTTCTTCTTACTATCAGGATTCGCCTCAGGGAGATTCGGCACAGCTCGTTACACCGCTAACACCGGTTTATCGTAATATCCGTATTAAGAATGTTACGGCTGCCAGTCCATACGACGGCGATGACTTCGTTGACCGCATTACCGATTTCCTCTATTATTACTATGCCTATCATGCTTATCTTGAACCTCGTGCCGCCGGTTTCATCGTCGGCCTGCCCGAGTGTGAAATATCGGATATAGTGCTGGAAAATGTAAATATCAAAGCAAGCAAGGGTATGACAATTCAAAACGCCAAAGATGTTAAATTAAATAATGTGAAAATCGAGACTCAAACAGGAACGCCTCTTAAATTAGACAACGCACAAGTTGTTCAATCTGCCACGGAACACAAATTGCGAATCATTCTTGTCGGCGATTCGACAGTTACAGATAGTAACGGCTGGGGAGCAGGTTTTAAACGATATCTGACCGGCAATATCGAATGCATAAATAAGGCAAGGAACGGTAGAAGTTCCAAAAGTTTTATCAATGAAGGACGCTGGACAGAAGCGCTGGCTCTCAAAGGCGATTACTATTTAATTCAGTTCGGTCATAACGACGAACCAGGCAAAGGTGAACGTTCAACAGACCCTAATACCACTTATCGTGAATTTATGACGCGATATATAGATGAGACCATTGCAATTGGCGCCAAACCGATACTTGTAACCTCACTCGTTCGCCGGCAGTGGGACAAATCAGGCTCAGGCAAAATCAATTCAAGCCTGACGCCTTACGTTGAGACGGTAAAACAGCTTGCCAAAGAAAAAAATGTCCCGCTTGTTGACCTGCACGCCCGCAGCAAAGAGCTATGCGAGCAATGGGGCAAAGAAAAATGTTTCAAGTTCAGCCCAATCAAAGACAATAACCAGATTGACAATACCCACCTTAACGCCAAAGGCAGCGTGATATTTGCCCACCTTGTCGTTGAGGAACTTCGCCGCGCCGTGCCTGAATTACAGCCGTATCTTCGCGATGAACCGGCCCCGGACGCGAATCTTGCGCATTAAAGCGTTATTTTTTGCGCGGTTTTCGAGTAGATATAAGATGTTATTTTTGATATACTTCCGGCTCAAACTGTAAATGAATCCCGTTAGACCTATTCTGAAATCTCAAAGGGGCCTAACAGGATTAATATGTAAAAGAATAGGAAAATTTTATACCGTTTTCACAATGAACGAAGGTCTAACGGGATGAAAGGAATGGCAGGATGACTTTTTTAGGTTTCCATTTCATCGATATCATAATAATAGCAGTCTATCTGGCGGCAATCACCTATGTTGGTAAAAGAACTGCCGGTAAAGTGCGCAGCCAGGAAGACTTCTTTATGGCCGGCCGTTCAGTAGGCAAAATTCTCCAGTATTTTATGAATATGACCACTATCGTCGATGCAAGCAACGCTGTAAATACTGCCAGTTTCGCTTTCAGCAAAGGGCTCGGCGGCGTATGGCTTATGCTGGCCCCTATTTTTTCAGGACCCTATTACTGGTTTATAGCCGGCTGGTTCAGGCGTGTAAGACTGATTACAATGGCAGAACTCTTCGAAGAGCGTTTCAAAAGTAAAGCCTTGGCCTTCATTTATGCCTTCGTGGGAATCTGGCTGACCATAGTTCTCACCGGAATGAGCTACAAAATCTCGCTGCGAACCTTTCAGGCGATGACCGTCAAGCCCGTTGAAAAATGCACCGTCGAAGAAAAACAAAAAATGGATATGTTTCAGGAATACCGCCAGCTCGACAAATCCTATAGGGCAAAACAGCTCGAACCTGAAAAAACCGAAAGATATAAAGCCCTCGATAGTATGTATAAAAAAGAGCAAATCAGCGCTTATATATCTTACACCCCAAGCGGGTGGTTTTATCTGATTTATACAGTCTTTGTAGGAACTTATGTAGTGATGGGAGGGCTTAAGGCAACAGTATGGAACAACGTGATACAGGGGCTTCTCGTATTCGCATTTTCAATAATGATGATACCAATTGCACTAATAAAGCTGGGAGGCTGGAGTGTCTTTTCAGCAAGGGTTCCGGACCATATGCTGTATTTTTTCGGCTCAGGTCTGGACGAATTCTCGCTGGTCTCAATCGCCGCGTATCTGCTGGCTAATTACGTCATCGGCATTACCGGCCATCAGGGCAATATGGCACATAACGGCTCTGCCAAAGATGAGCTGACTGCAAGAGTCGGCGGCCTGGGCGGCAATTACACCAAACGAATTCTTACGATTATGTGGGCAGTTTGCGGCCTGCTTGCTTTCGCTCTTTATCCGGAATCGATTTCCGACCCGGATACCGCCTGGGGCGTAATGAGTAATAATCTGCTGCCAGTGGGACTGAAAGGAATTATGATAGCAGGCATCCTGGCGGCAAATATGGCCGCACTGGCCTGTAACTGCATTTACCTTTCGGCATTATTTGTTCGAAACCTCTATAAACCATTTGTTAAAAACAAAAGCGAACATCATTACATCAGTGTATCGCGAATTGCTATTGTAGTTATCCTGCTGCTGGCTATTTATGTCGCGGTATCCAGCACAAGCCTGATTGGTATAATTAAGATGCTGCCTTCATTGAATATAATCTTCGGGGCCCCGGTAATGCTCCTGCTGTTCTGGAAACGGCTGACACTCAAGGCCGTTTATGTGCAGGTAATAATCTGCGCTTTGCTGTTTGCGGTTCTGCCTGAAATACTGCCGCGATTCGATGCGGTCAAACAATCAAAATTGTTTACTCAGCAAACCAATCAAAAGACCGTTATACATAATTCGCCAGCTACAAAGGAAGATGTTGAAAAAGGTCTGGCCGCCCAGGCAGGTCAAATAATAAGCAAAGAAATTGTAATTCCTCCTGCAAGTATATATTTTGATTCAGTAGCAAGAAGCAATCCAAATGATGCAAATTCTCCGATGGTCGGTATAGGGAGAATAAATATGGAACTTGCTGTCGGCAAAATAATAGGGCTGGATCTGCAAAATATGAAACCGTCCTCGCTGCTGACGGCCCGATACCTTATAGCATCGCTGCTGCCGTTTGTGATTCTTATTCCAATAAGTATGCTCACGAGGGATAAAGGCCTGGAAGAAAGCATAGCACGCTTCTACGTCAAAATGAAAACGAAGGTTATCGCAGACAGAGAAAAAGACAAAGCTGAACTTGAGAAAAGTTATGCCGACCCGACACGGTTTGACCATACGAAACTGTTCCCGAAATCCAACTGGGAATTCTGCAAGTGGACATGGGAAGATACCTGGGGCTTTTTGCTCAGCTCAGTCTTTACAGTCGGAATATTAGGAGCCTTCTGGATACTGATTAGAATGATTGCTCACTGACGCCGGCTCTATTCAAGAAACAAAGGTTTTATGTGCCGATTGAAAATGTTTTCAGATACACAACCGGCTATTATATCTTCATGTTTTTCAAGAGCGTTTAGATAATCTCTGCCCATTTCAGCGGCAACTTTATAACCGACGTGCAGGAGTTGTCTGACATTTCTGTCATAATCGCCACACTTTTGATTGTGCCGCACTGTATTGGTAAATTTTTCGCTGTCCCAGCCGGCAACTGTCTGGAGTGTAGGCAGTTTGTTTCTGTCGATGTCAATTACCGTCGCATAAGGGCCGCATAATTCGTCAAACCTTCCAAATGCACCGGCATAAATTTCTTTGGCAATTTTAAGTCCATCGCCGCCGGCTACCGCCAGGCCGATAAGCTCTTCAAGCCAGGTCGTCCCTGCGGTTTTTATGTGCAGCCCGGCATCGAATTTTTTAAGCGCCCTGTTAATAGGAGCATAAATTGAAAACTTATCACTGCCCGAATGAATACTCAGCTTTAAATTTTCAGGAAGGCCGAATTCCTTAACCGCAAAGACAATTACCGCTAAATCCTCATTGAATTCCTTCTCGAATTGAGCAATGTTCCCAACATAATCAACGCCCTTGTTAAACCTGCCGGTAAATTTAGGAGCAATCGTTTGTGCAGGGATTTCCTGGCCGGCTATCGCGGCGAGAATAAAGAGCATCTCTATGGGACTTTGCGGCTGATTCGTCTCATCCATTGAAACTTCTGTAATGAAATTACCTTTGCCCTTTGCGGCTTCTATCCGACGGTAAATTTTGCCGGCCTCTCCAACAGCCCATAGAAACTTATTCGCGATTTTAGTTATTAAATCTGCGGTTATCTCTATCGGCTGTTTAATTCCATCAATATTGAGTCTGCCAGCAAATTTTTTATATTTCTGCAAGAAAGCGTTAATCTCGCCGTCGTCAGCTTTTTTGCCGATATAATCAGCAACATCAAGCGTAAAAAAATCGCTGGATTTAATAAAAAGGTCAACATTGTTCAAATTGATATGGTCGGCATCGACAAAATAATTTCCTCGCCAGCTCAATTGCTTAACGGCGTTGTCCGCTTCTGCGCGAACTGAACCCGGAGATGTCTTTATAATCGTATGCTCACGATGCGATTTGTTCCAGACCGGCGTAATATCAACGCCTGCCTGCTTTGCCTTTATCATCGCTCCAAGCTGAGCCTTGCCCTGATGAGCGAACCTGTCGCCGATACCGAATGAGAGCCTTCCGATTTTCATATTTGCTTCCTTAAATTTCAAAATCCTTTCTAATAGTAACAATTAGCCGGCTTGTTATCAAATAATGTTTTTACTTCTTAATTCGGACGGCCTGCATTTTATAACTGCTTTGAAAGCGCGGTAAAAAGTCGAAATATCTTCGTAGCCAAGCTCAAAAGCGATAGACGCTATTGACATATCTGTTGTCTCGATTAAATGTTTTGCCCTATTGCACCTGTGGAAATTCAAAAACTGGGTATAACTTTTGCCGGCAGCCTTTCTGCAAAGACTGGTGAATCGTCTCTCGGACAGCTTGGCCATCTTGGCGGCATCCCTTAGGGAAAACTGCTCATGAGAATTTTCGGCAATATAATCGAGCACCGTCATTGTTCTCGAAAGGCTGTCTTTGCTGTCCGGCGGAATGCTCTGTTTTGCCTGCTCAATTTTCGCCCGATATATATTCAATACCGCAAGGCTGAAATTCTGCTGTATCGAAAGTTTGAACCCCGGCGGCCTGAATTTTTGTTCGTATAATATCTGACGCAGATTTTTTTTGACCTGCTCTGCATAATATATCGGCAGAATAAACGGCTTTTCGCTTGCCGTAAGGCATCCCCCAGCGGAGTCGAACAAATAATCTATAATGTTTTTGTTAAAGCCGGTTTTTTCAATGTCAAAGTAAATCGCAAAGACGGTCATCTGCATTTTTGGTTTATCAGCCAATTTGTGCAGCCGACCGGCCTGAAGCATTATTACAGAGTCGGCCTGCAAATCATACCTGTCTGATTCATATTCAACCACGCCCCTGCCGTTTGCTATATAAAGGATGCTTTTGTTTTTGTGGCTGTGCGAGGTTTGCCGTTGTGTGCGGCTTTGAACAATTATTCCATATTCAGGTAAAATAGTTTCATTCATAAGAATCTATTTTAACTAATGTTATATTTAATGTCAAGAAAATTTCCCAAAACGCAAATCCAAAATTGCCCTTTTCGCCAAGACAATAACATATAGTTCCATATACAATAAAGTTATGATACAAACCTCAAAAAATACTGACTGGCAGTTTAAATTATCAGATACCGAATCATTCAGGTCAACCTGTGCCGTTGTTGGCGTCAATATTGAAACAAGCGAAGATATTTCCATTTTAGCCGAACCTGTCCGGGCTGGAAATCTGCTCATCCCCAATTCTCTGGCGGTTCATCCTATGGAAGGAGCTGACGGAGATAATTTGGGCAAACCTTCTTCGCTGACTTTTCGCAGATATAAAAGATTCGCTGCCGGCGGAGCAGGTCTATTATGGTCGGAAGCAATAGCCATTGTTTCTGAAGGCAGAGCGAACCTGAGGCAACTCTGGATAAATGAAGACAGCAAAGATGCATTTGCCGAGCTGATAAAGCAAATTCGAGCCGCTGCGAAAGAAAGTATGGGCGCCGAACACAGACCTGTTATCGTCGCTCAATTGACTCACTCCGGCCGATACTGCAAGCCAAACCCGCTTATTCCACAGCGAGACCCATACCGTGATTCTCTTGTTCCCGAGCCAAAGCCGAATACCGACAAACAAAGCAAAGTAACCGATGATTGTATTGTCAGCGATGACTATCTTGATAATCTTCAATTTGCTTATGTAAAGGCCGCCAGACTCGCCTTCGATGCCGGCTTCGACGCAGTCGATATAAAATCCTGCCACGGTTATTTGATAAATGAATTACTTGCAAGCCGAAACAGAAAAGGCAAATACGGAGGCTCGTTTGAAAACCGCACAAGATTTCTGCTTGAGGTAATTGACAAGATTCACGCTGAATTGGGACAAGACAAGCCCGTTGCTGTGAGGCTGGGCTTTTATGACGCGATTCCATTTCCTTACGGCTGGGGCGTTGACCAGAGGGATTACAAAAAGCCCGACCTTGCCGAACCGAAGAAACTGCTTGCTCTGTTAAGCGAACGCGGCGTAAAAATGATTAACTTTACAATTGCCAATCCGTATTATAACCCCCATATAGGCCGTCCTTTCAATTTGCCCATCAAAGACGCTTACGAAGAGCCGGAACATCCGCTTAAAGGCGTTAAGAGATTAATTGAAATCGCCGGCGAAATCCAAAAAGCCTTTCCCGACATCGCCATAGTCGGCACAGGTTATAGTTGGCTGCGCGAGATGATGGGAAATGTCGCCGCAACGAGTAAAAAAGGAGGCAAGGCTAAAATCATCGGCGGAGGCAGAATGGCCTTTGCTTATCCGGATTTCGCAAAAGACCTTTTAACAAAAGGCAGACTCGACAAAAATAAAGTCTGCGTCGGCTGCAGCGCCTGCACTCAATTGATGCGCGATGGCCAATCGACAGGCTGTGTTATTCGCGATAATAAGATTTACGGCCCCATTTTTAAACACGGCAGAATGAGCGACAAGGCAAACCTGCAAAGGTTAGCCTCAAATTGTCTCATCTGCCAGGAGCCGACCTGCCAGCTTGGCTGTCCTGCCGGTATTGACATTCCCGAATTTATTCAAAGGTTTCTCGCAGGCGACGAAAAAGGCGCATACCAGACAATCCGCAAATCGAATATCCTGCCGGAGGTCTGCGCCTGGCTTTGTCCCGTTGAACAACAATGCCAGGGAAATTGCCTGCAGAAATTCATCGGCGACGGCCCCCTTCCAATCGCCGATATTCAAAGATACCTCGCCCAGCAGGCTAATAAGAATGGCTGGTCGAAGATTGAATTCGGCGAAAAATCCACCGGCAAAAATATTGCCGTTATTGGCGCAGGCCCGGCAGGCATTGCCGCCGCTGCTGTTCTTCTCGAAGGAGGCCACAAGGTAACTATTTTCGACAAGGCGAAAAATCTCGGCGGTATGATTGAGTCCGCCATACCTTGCGAAAGACAAGGCGAATCGCTGCAAGTTGAGCTTACAGCGATATTTAAGGATATCCCCGCTGAGCGAATGACGCTGCGTTTAGGCACAGAGCTAAACGAAAATTTCAATCTCGACAATATTATGGCTGAAGGTTTTGATGCCGCGTTTATCGGCCTTGGTCTGCCGAAAAGTATCCACTCGTCCGGCGAAAAACTTGAAGGTCTCTTAGACGGGTTTGAATTTTTGAATATGGCAAAACAGCCGAACAGACCTGATTTAACCGGCAGGAAAGTCGCTGTAATCGGCGGCGGCAATACCGCTATGGATGCCGCGACTGCTGCGGTTCAACTTGGCTGCGAAGACGTATATGTTATTTACCGCAGGTCTTTCGAGCAGATGCCTGCGTGGACTGCAGAAAGAGATAAAGCCGTTAATCAGGGCGTTCATTTTCTTATCCTGACCCAGTCACTTGATTATTTGTCGGATAATGCCAAAATCAAAGGGCTTAAACTTTGTCCGTGCCAGCTCGGAGAGCCTGATAAATCCGGAAGAAAAAAACCTGTTCCCATTGAGGCAAACGCATATAATCTTGACTTTGATATTGTTGTCGAAGCGATGGGTCAGCGGTCCGATGAAAATATCTCAAAGATTCTGCCCGGGATTGAAATCGCGTCGGGGCTTATCAAAACACAGGCGGATTCATACAAAACAAGCAGAGACAAAGTTTTCGCGGGCGGCGATTTGATTCACGGAGCATCAACTGTTGTCGCGGCTGTTGCCGATGGAATGAAAGCCGCAAAGCAGATTAATGAATATTTGAGAGGTAAAAAATGAGTAATAAACCGACCGCAATCGTAACCGGGGCAAGCAGAGGAATCGGCAAGGCCGTCGCCAAAGAGCTTTCTTCTCTTGGGTTTTACATAGTTATCAATTATTTTGATTTTATTGACGGCAAACCCGATGATTCCGCTGCCGAACAAACCGCTGCTGAAATAAAGGGCTGTCAAATTCTGAGAGGCGATGTCAGCAATACGGATGACAGGAAAAAATTAGTTGAATTTGCAAAACAGAAATTCGGCCGATGCGATATGCTCGTCAATAACACCGGCGTCGCACCTGTCAAAAGAATTGATATTCTTGAAGCTTGTGAAGAAAGCTACGACCGTGTTATGAATATCAATCTCAAAGGCCCATACTTTCTTACTCAGCTTGTCGCCAACTGGATGATTGAGCAGAAAAAACAGAACCCCGACCGCACTTTTAGAATTATAAATACCGCATCGATGTCATCTTATGTCAGCAGCCCGGCAAGAGGAGAATATTGTTTAAGCAAGGCCGGTGTCAGTATGATGACAATGCTCTACGCGGACAGACTGGCCGAATTCGGCATCGGCGTTTTTGAAATTCGCCCCGGCATAATAATGACCGATATGACCAGCGTTGTGAAAGAAAAATATGATAAACTTATTGCCGAAGGCATAACGCCGATAAAACGCTGGGGCCGGCCTGAAGATGTTGCCAAGGCGGTTGGCGCTATTGCCGAAGGCAGACTTGATTTTTCAACCGGGCAGGTAATTAACGTTGACGGCGGTTTTCATCTCAGGAGATTATAAGGGGCGCTGAAATGGAACAGATAAAAATTGGAAAACACACCGTAACTATCCACAAATACAACACAGTGATAATCGGCGCAGGCGCAGCGGGAATGAACTGTGCCAAAAAACTGTATGAATTTTTCGATTCAAACGGCGTCAAAAATCCCGCGTCAAGAATAGCCGTTGTTACCCGCGGCCTAAAATTAGGCGCTTCAAGAATGAGCGGCTCCGACAAGCAGACCTATTACAAAATGGGCACAAGCTCAGAAACGGCCGACAGCGCCGAAAGTTTTGCCGCATCCTTAACCGCCGCAGGCTGCTGCCACGGCGATTTGGCTCTTGCCGAGGCAATCGGCTCTTTGCGGGGCTTTTATAATCTTGTCGAGGCCGGCGTGCCCTTCCCGCATAATTCGATGGGAACTTATATCGGCTATAAAACCGACAACGACCCTTATGAAAGAGCTACTTCTGCAGGGCCAAAGACCAGCAGATTTATGAGCGAGAGTCTGGAAAAAATTGTCCGCCGGTTCGGCATTGAAATTTTTGACCATCAGGAAGTTATTGATTTTTTAAAGTCCGGCCGGCAAATTACAGGCGTTGTTACGATAAACAGAAAATCTATGACTAAGGACGATTTAAGTATAAACGTTTTTTATTGTGAAAATCTTGTTTTGGCTGCCGGCGGACCCGGCGAACTTTATAAAACCAGCGTTTATCCTTCGGGACAATTCGGCATTCACGGCCTTGCCTTCAGGGCCGGCTTGGCCGGCGAAAACCTCACCGAATCGCAGTTCGGCCTGGCAAGCACAAAATTTCGATGGAATGTATCAGGCTCATATATGCAGGCTATTCCCCGCATTTTCAGCGCCGATATGGATGACAACGATGAACGGGAGTTTTTAGCCGATTTCTTCCCGACGATGAGCAAAATGGCGACAAATATTTTTCTTAAAGGCTACCAATGGCCGTTCGACCCGCAGAGGATAGAGAATTTACAGTCGTCGCTTATCGATATGCTTGTTTTTAATGAGAACCAAAAAGGCCGGCGAGTCTTTATGGACTTTCTGCGAAATCCGATTGGCAATTCGAGAATGTCTGCTTTCAAAATTGATGACCTCGAGCCTGAAGCGTTAAATTACTTAAAGGCAGCCGGCGCCACGCAGTCTTTGCCGATAGAGCGTCTTGCCCAAATGAATACCCCCGCGATAGATATTTACAAAGAGCAGGACATAGATTTGTATTCCGAGCCGCTGGAGATTTCCGTATGCGCTCAGCATAACAACGGCGGCTTCGGCGTAAATTGCTGGTGGGAATCGAATATAAAACATACCTTTGTGATAGGCGAGATGGCAGGTTCTCACGGCATCAGGCGACCGGGCGGCGCGGCATTGAACGCCGGCCAAGTTGGTTCGCAGCGGGCTGCTGAATTTATCGCAAACGCTTACGGGCCGGCGATTCCTGATATTCAGCCTGACCAGTCTCAAATAAAGGAAACCATTGAAAGGATTGAAAATTTGAGCAAGCCTGACAGTAAATTGAATCCTGATGAGGCGATTTTGCATATCCAAAATCGAATGACAACTTGCGGCGGGCATATAAGAAAGAAGGAAAACGTCCAAAAAGCTCTTGCTGATGCGGTCAGGCTTTATCGAAGCATAGAAAAAGACGGTTTTAAAATCGAAAACGCCGATGACATCATAACTGCCGTTCAGGCCGAGCATTTGGCTCTTTCCAGTGTTGCGTATTTGAGGGCGATTCTTGAGCTTCTGAACGCAGGCAGCGGTTCAAGAGGCTCGCATCTTGTCTTAAGCGATGACGGCATTGAGATTCACCCGGACATTATCGACCCCGATACCAAAAAGCCTTTGAAGTTCAAGCCTGAAAACAAAGACTTAAGAAATACAATAATCAGGATACAATTTAACTGTGACGCCGAGTTTTTATTTGAATGCAGCAATATCGCTGTCAGGCCTGCCCCAAAGGACAGAAAAGCCTTTGAACCTGCCTGGACGGACTATAGACAATCCAAAATCTATCAGTAATTTAAAAGCCACAAGCTTGCTGGACATTGCTTTAACAGCAATAAGACAAGCCATTTTCATTTCTTTTACAACCTCTAATAAGACAGACTACTTTTGCAGAAATTCAAGTTTTTGCAGTTTATCAAGGTCTGGTTTCTCAGCTGCGATTTTCAGCGATTCATTATAAAGGGCATTCAGGTCGCCTAGGTCTATTGCTGAGCCCTGACGTATAAATATCGGTATCTTATAAACCGGAGCGTTTACTATAATACATTGGCCTCCCTCATAAATTTTCCCCCTGTCCCAGGCATCAATCCATTTTTCGCCTGCCGGCAGATATAATGAATGTTTGGTTTTTCCCTTTTCCCAGACAGCCGAAACAAGAATGTCCGGTCCATACATATATGTTTCCCAGTCATTCCATGTTTGCTGCTGCCGGGGATAAGTCAAAAACAGCGGCCTTGCGACAGGCATACCTGTTTGTGCCGCCTGTTTGGCAAGCTCGTATGAATAGTCAGAAAGTTTATTGTGAATTTTTGAATAGAGTCTCCAGATAGCGATAAGCTCTTTATCATAATGCGGTTCATCTCTAAGGTCCCACAACCCTCTGCTTTCTGTCGGCCCGACTTCCATTATCGGGCAAAAGCAACTGAACGCCAGCCATCTTGCTGTAACTTCGTGGTCCATAAGTTCGTTATATCCGCCGGTATCGGAGCCCCATATCGGAAATCCGATTATCGAGGATTTCAGCAGGGCTGTAATTGCGCATCGAAGCGCTTGGGGCCTGACTTTTACGTTTGGGTCGATATTGCCAATATCGCCGCCCCAGAACACCGCGTATTTCGAACTTCCGGTATATCCTGCGCGCGGCATCAGCACAAAATCGTCTCCGCAAATTTTTTTGCTGACTTCATAAGCGGCCTTTGCATACATAACCGGATAATCGTTGTGATATTCTCTTGAGGTTCTGCCGTCAAAAGCCTTGTTCTCGTAATCATTCGGCACAATCTCTTCTGAGCGGTCCATCTTGAATCCTTTAACGCCCTGATTAAGAACTTTCGCAATGCCTTTGTTTTGCCACCATTCCACTGCCGCCGGATTTGTCCAATCGACAAGAACGCCAAGTGCTTTATCATTCAGCTCTTTTTGTCCTTTGACGCCGTAGCCTTTTTCGACAGCCTCTTTTGCCATATCGCCCATAACCCACGGCGCAATCCACAGCACAAGACGGATATTTTTTCTTTCAAGCCATTTAATCATTTCAGTTGCGTTTGGAAAGCGGTTCGGGTCCCATTCAAAATCATCATAGCCTCTTGGTCCCAAAGCCCACGGTCTATCAACCCAGTAAATACTTATCGGAATATCGAATGCCTGCATCATTAATATATCTTCTACTACTTCGCTGTTATAAGGCGCGTTTACATCCGTGCCGTCATAATAGGTTTTTCTTTGCGTATGGGTGTCTCTCCATCTCCACGGCCCGAAAATCCATTTTGGCGGGACTATAGTTGGCCCTGTGCTTAGCGAATGTGCTTTTACAAGCTCGGCAGGATTTGCAGCGGTATTGAGAATCATCGAAATTGACGGTCCTTCAAAGGTAATTTGAATAACATTAGGCTCGGATTTGCAGAAATCGTAAACGCCCGGCCAGGTTCCTTTGACAAACAGGCTGTAATTTCGCGATGAAATATAAAATGGACAGTAAATAGAAACCGTCGGCTGGACTGTCATTTTAACAATCTGGCCTCGCAGGTTCATTGTCTCTTTTATATCCGGATCCCAGGAAAGTTTCTGGTCGCCGTCAACGGTGCGTTCCATAAGACCCGTCCAATATTCATCCTGTTCGGCACTTAATGAAAAGCCCCATTGCACTATATCGTTACAATCGGATGCCGTAAAATTGATTCGGAATAAATCATTGTCCTTCACAAAGTTAGCTGTTACTTTTTTATTTCCGTCGAACGTCCAGGTAGCCGTAAAATTGCTGTCGGAAAAGACCATATTTGAAGGCCTGTCTTTCAGATATAATTTCCCCTGCCTGGTTTCCACAAATACCGGAAATTTTTCACAGCCGATTAATAATGGTTGTTTTAAATGCGGCGAAGCGACAACAAACGAGCTGTTTTTAAATATTACACTGCCGAATAAACTATTTGCCCAAATACTCATTACGATCATCCATATTGTAATTCGTCTCATTATCGCTCCTTTTAATTGGTTCTTATCTTTTAATATGTGTTAGCGAATTTGTAAAGCAAAAAACACAGTTCTCTTGACAGGATTGCGCAGAAACTTAGAATTACATTATATATTTTTGAGAAAGAACCCTTATGAAATCGAAATTTGTATTCTGCCTTTATCTTTTTTTAATTCAATCCGCTTGTCTATTTGCTCAAAGCTGTTTTCCTCAGTATCTTCGTTGTGAATATAAGGTTAATCCGCTGGGGATAGACCAGGCAGCCCCAAGATTAAGCTGGATTATTACCTCTCCACAAAATGGCCTAAAACAAACCGCTTATCAGGTGATTGTCGCTTCAAGTCGGGAAAAACTCGATGCCAATATCGGCGACCTTTGGGATACGGGAAAAGTCAACAGTGACGAAACATCCTGTGTCGTATATGAAGGAAAACCATTGCGTTCTCAGATGCTGTGTTTCTGGAAGGTTCGCGTCTGGGACAAAGACGGTATTGACTGCGGCTGGTCGGCGCCGGCGTCGTGGTCAATGGGTTTATTGAACAAAAGCGATTGGAAAGCTCAATGGATTGGCTTTGATAGTCGTCCGCAGAATGTTTATGAAAATCACAATGATAAACAGCCTTATACTTTTGCGGATTGTAATTGGATTTGCTTGCCGAAAGGAAAATATCTTTTTCAAAAGACTGTTCGAATTGACCCGCTGACAAAACCCAAAAATCTTCGGCTCCACCTTGCGGTTGATGGCAAAGCAACTGTTTACGTTAATAACGAAAAGTTTGCGGATTTTCAGGGTCTTGTTCCGGTTCGTAATTTAAATTTGATTGATAAACTTATCGATGGAAATAATATAATTACGATTCAGGTTGAATCTCTGCCAGATAGCCCCAATTCTCCTGCGCTCATCGGCAAAATTATATTCGAATATATAAGCAGTCCTTCTGCTACATTCCCGATAGATTCCGTCTGGAATGATAACGCAAAAAAAATGATTCCTTATGGCTCTGCTCCGTGGGGCAGGTTTGATAAAACACGTTTAATCCTTCCTCCGCCTGCTTATTTGAGAAATGATTTTGAAATAACTAAACCCGTTAAAAGAGCGACAATATATGCTTCAGCTCTCGGCTTATATCAGTTAAATCTCAACGGCAAAACGGTAGGGCCTGCCTCGCCGATGACGGCGAGTCGAGGCGGGCAGGATTATTTTACGCCCGGCTGGACAGATTACAACATAAGGGTTTATTATAATACTTATGATGTTACACAGATGCTTCATCAGGGTAATAATGCCATTGGCGCAATTCTCGCTGATGGTTGGTTCGCCGGCTATATAGGCTGGAGTCTCGACCGCCATCATTATGGTCAAAATACGCGCCTCCTGGCTCAATTATGTGTGGAATACGATGATGGAACTTCGCAGGTCTTCGCAACCGGCCCTGAGTGGAAGGCTTCGACAGGACCTATTCAATTAGCGGACATAATAATGGGCGAAACTTACGATGCCCGAAAAGAAATCAAATCCGATTCCTGGCAAAAGGTCAATATAACAAAATCAATTTCTGCTGTGCTTCAGTCCTATCCCGGCGAAACAGTCCGCCAATTTGCCGAAATTAAGCCCGTTTCTCTAAAGCAGCCACTCAAAGATGTTTTCGTCTATGATATGGGAACTAATTTTGCCGGAGTCGTTCGGTTAAAGGTCAAAGCTAATCCCGGCGACACAATTACATTGCGTTTCGCTGAGAGGCTTAATCCCGATGGAACAATCTATACTGAAAATCTTCGTGATGCCCGTGCTACCGACATCTATATCTGCAAAGGAAATGAAACAGAAATTTGGCAGCCGCAGTTCACTTATCACGGCTTTCAATACGTTGAGGTAACCGGCTTTCTCGGCAAACCCGATATGGATACAATCACAGGCATTGAATTAACTTCAGCTTCTCCTCCTGCCGGCTCATTCCAATGCAGTGATAAAGTTGCTAACCAGCTTTATCATAATATCTGCCAGACCCAGCGTGCCAATTTTATGGATATTCCTACGGATTGTCCTCAGCGTAACGAGCGTATGGGCTGGACGGGCGATGCCCAGGTTTATGTCGGCGCAGCTTGTATGAATTCTGATGTCCAGACTTTTTTTGAAAAGTGGCTCACCGACCTGCGCGATTCTCAGGCACCGGACGGCCAGTTTCCAAAGGTTGCCCCTTCGAAATTGGCAGGCCCCGATGGCGGCCCGGCCTGGTCGGATGCAGGCGTTATATGTCCCTGGACGATTTATTCCGTTTACGGCGACAAGCGTTTATTAGAGCAGTCTTATCCATCAATGAAACGTTTCATAAGTTTCTGCAAAAACCGCAGCACGAAGGATTTTCTGCCGCCGAAAAAATATCATTGTTTCGGCGACTGGCTCAACATCAACGATGACACGCCCAAAGACGTTATCTACACTGCTTATTTCGCTTACAGCACAAAATTGACCGCCCGCGCCGCCGCTGCTCTTGGCAAAAACAGCGACGCGAAGGAGTATGAAGAATTATTTCAGAAGATAAAGGATTCATTTAACAATGCCTATGTCGAGCCGAATGGCTCTGTTTTGGGCAACAGCCAAACCGCTTATGTATTGGCTTTAGCTTTCGATTTGCTTGATGAACCTGTTCGGACAAAAGCCGCCGCCCGTCTCATCGAGCGTATAAAGCAGTGCGATTGGCATTTATCCACAGGTTTTGTAGGCACGAAGGATTTGATGCTTGCTCTTGCCAAAATCGGACGAAATGACGTAGCTTTCCGTCTTTTTCAAAATGATACTTTCCCATCGTGGGGCTTTTCAATCAAAAATGGAGCGACAAGTATTTGGGAACGCTGGGACGGCTGGACGCCCGACAAAGGTTTTCAGATTGCACGGATGAATTCGTTTTCTCATTATGCCTTTGGTGCTGTCGGCCAATGGATGTTTGAGAACATCGGCGGAATCAAATCCGACGGCCCCGGCTTTAAGAAAATAATAATTAATTCTCAGCCCGGCGGGAATTTGTCCTGGGCAAAAACTTCTTACAATTCAATTCACGGTTTGATTGTATCCAATTGGAAAATAGAACAAGATATTTTTAAATTGAATGTTTCTATTCCCGCTAATACAACTGCGACAGTTTATATTCCGGCTGAAAACGACAAAGACGTAATGCTGGCGGACAATTTCCGTAACGTGAAATTCCTGAAAAAGCAGGGCAGATATATTTTATACGAAATCCCATCCGGCAATTATCAATTTACGGCTCATTGCCAGCATTGATTCGCGGGACTTCGGTTGCATAAAAGCCATTCTGCTGCGAGTTGTGCTAAATCATTAAAGTCCTGCGTATCGCCTATCCACGCATCGGCTAATATTACATAGTCGAAAAAATTCACCTGACAATTGCCGTCGAAGTCGGACAAAAGAGCGCTCGTGCAGCTATATAAAGCGGTTGTAAAACTCTGTAATGTTCCTGCCGTTGTTCCCGCGGTGTTCTTTTCATCGATTTGCCAATAATACGTCGTCCCCGGCGTCAACGCTTCTGTCGCGTATGAATTCCCTGTTTGTTCGCCGATAGGATCCGGCGAATTCGTCGTCCCGAAATATACCAGATGTGAAGTTGCCTCCTCGCCAGACGCCCAGGAAAGCGTTACTCCTGCCGGCGAAACTCCGGTTGCTCCATTTGCCGGATTTAGCTGCCACGCTGCTGTCGGAAGGTCAATAGCCTTTGGGTTCCATACCCCGAAAATATTGTTCACGTCTCTCAGGTGTGCCGCCTCGTCATCGGTTAATTGTCTTGAGCCGGGAGTAAGCCTGTTATTTACGTCAATCAAAATGCCGCGAGTGTCAACAGACATATATTCCCAAAATCGCAGATTGCAGGGGTCTGTTCCATTTAAAAGCCAGCCTACCGGATAAAACTGTGCGGGGGGCATAGTGCAGTTTATATATACTGTTTGTCCATAAGGATATCCAGAACCGCCTCCTCTTCCTAAATAACAATTTGTAAGCGATGGCGAAGTTAGATTGCAATCGACAAAAATAAAGCCGTTGACATCGAGCGATGCCTGCCTTGGCTGTGTATTATATCCTTTCGTTGTTAAAGTGTGCATTTCGCATCCATCGAAATAGACCGTGCCGTATCCCCAGACATAGTCCACATCGCCTTCGATATAGCAATTTTGCAGATACATCTGCCCGTTAAGGCACAATGTGTCCTGATAGCTCATATATTTGCAGTTTTTGACAATGCTCTGCTGCCCAGAATGTTTTATCGTCTCCGCCTGAGCGTTGCTTCCACCCTTTGGCTTCAGGTTGTGGTAAGTCATATTATACATCCTGAACCCGTTTGCCGAACCTCTTATCATCATTCGGTAGTCGCTGCCGGGGTTAAAGTTCTCACAGTTATACACCGCCATAATCGTTGTGTCTCTGTCTTCACCGAGCCAGGTCATATTGGCTTTGCCGCTTGGGATATTGACTATTTCTCTATATGTGCCTTTCTTCACTTTTACGAGTGTCCGGCATGGGTCGCTGTTAGTAACCGCATCGCAAGCGCCCTGCAATGTGCAGAAATCCCCGCTTCCGTCAAGGGCTACTGTCCAATCGTGGTCTGCCGCGGGTGCAGCCGCCTTGGTCGTAAACCGCCACGTTGTATTATCGGTTATCGCGGGCGAAGTGTTGCCGCTGGCGTCCGTGCAGAAACCTGCCGTTATTTTTACATAATATACCGTGTTGTAATCTAATCGTGTTGATGGGTATATCTCTATAGTATTCCCGCTCACCGCGAAAGGCTCATAGTTTACAATTCTGCCGTTAAGGTTGATTTTATATTCTGCCGGCCATCCGGCTGCCACCGGCGGATTTGGAAGTGAATACAGATTTAAATCCCATACCACATTATTATCTAAAACTTTGCATATCTGCAATTTGCCGCTGGTTGCCGCTATTGGCGCAGTGCTGAAGGTTATCCACAGTTTTGTATCTGCGCATACCTCGACAGCGTTATTTGCGGGGGAAAGATTTGTTATCGTCATATCCGCAGCTTTGATATTTGAACCTGACAGGAATCCGAGTGCGGCAAAAAGAACAACAAAACAAACATACCCGCTCACCAATTGTTTACACATAATCCTGCTCCATCCTTTCTAAAAGTCGAAATGGCCTGACCCTTAATTCTCTTAAAAATAAGCGGGAAAAACAAGGCGATATTGCGCAAAGAAAAAGTTCATTTAGTGCAGGGATTTGTTTAGCCGTCGCCGGCACGGCGATGTTATTTCAGCCAGTTCTCCGCCATTATGGCAAAATCGAAGAAATCCACTTGATGGTTGCCGTCGAAATCGGCCTGATTGCAGGTCCCGCAGCTGAAAGTCAGCCAGTTATCGGCAAGGCATCTCAAATCGAGAATATCAACAAGTCCGTCAGTGTGGCAGTCGCCGTCTATATGTTCGAACGCTCCCAAATCCGGCGCATCGCCGTTATAAGGCAAATTAACGTCAGTTCCGCCGTCGATTAGGTCGCTTCCGTTTGCAAGGCGCATAAAAGCAATGTTAGGCAGACTGCCGTCCGCATTTCGCGGACCATAAGCGGCACAAGGGTCAATACTGACAAAATCGTCATTGTTAACAACAAAAGGACTCATCCAGCTATCTGTTATTCTCACAACAAAACTGCCGAAACTCAACCCTCCTGTCCCCGCGGAAACGCAATTTTCAACTGTTGCCGTTTTGCCGCTGGCCAGCGCTGAGGGTATGCTGTAATTATTTGTGCCGTTGCTGAATGCCGTGCAATTGTAAAGCGTCATTGAACCTAAATCGTTATTCTGGTCAAATCCTTTTACCCTGTTATTAAAAGAGAGACAATTTTTTAAAATCACGTTATGTCTCAGGTTATTACCATCATCGTGTCCGCCCATCTTAAATCCATTGCCGTTACCCTGGCTTGCAGTGCCGCTCTTTAGATAACCATTCTTAAACGCCCAGCAGTTTACATAAGTGGTATTTATATCGTCAGAAGGCCTCAGATACCCGTCATAGCCGTCGTCCGAGTTCTGCCACGACCTGCAGCCGTAAAAGTAATTGCCTGTGCCGACATCCAGTTTAGGCGAAAAACCATCAGCATTTCCGCCGGCAGGAGCATCATAATTATAATAGGAATCGCAATTAATGATTTGATTGTTCGCCCCACCACCGCCTATTTGAACGCCGGTATTTCTGTTTTCGTATGAGGAGCAAAATTCGACGATATTATAGGTTCCTCCGCTGATTTTTAATCCGTTATGCGGAGCTCCTTTGCAATCTAACCCTTTGACATACCAGTAACTGCCGTTGATTTTAAGGCCGTCGGCACTGGTTCCTGTCATAGCTGAAAAATCCAAAAGCGGCCTTTCATTGTTATAGCCCATTAGATAACATCTGTTGGCGTCGCTTGCTCCGCTCTTTGTAGGAAGAGTTAACGCAGTGCTTGAGCCGGTATATGCGTATGTTCCTGCGCGCACGTAAATTGTGTCGCCCGCGACAGCAGTGTTATAGCCCTTGGTAATTGTTTTAAATGGATGATTTATATCGCCGATATCGCTGTCACTGCCGTCCGTCGCGACGAAATAAGTGCTGCAGAACGCGGGACAAGCCCCAAAAAGTATGCACAGAATTACAGCCAAAAGAAGATATTGCCTTCTTTGTCCTGCCGATATCCCTACCCCAGATTTAAATGTTTTAAAAATCACCATCCACCAGCAATTATTATATCAAAAGCGTTCAACAATAGCAAGGTTTTTTTAAAACCACTGCAATCAGAGCCCCGAAGGCAAATAAGGGGTAATTCAAAAGTATTTGGCCTGCCGAGTGAAGTGCCCTACCCCCATTTTTGCACCATTATGAATCGGAGTGTCCAGCAAGTAACTAACAACTCAGTAATCACTGCAAATTGACGAACTTTTTGACGAACTATCCGGCCAAAGTTACATTTTTCCCAGTCTCGCCGGGTTCAAAAATATGTGCCTTGGATATATCTACATACATAGTAACCCGCTGGTCAACATCAACCGCGGTATGAGGGTCGAGATTGGCGATGAATTTAAGGCCTGATGAGCTGGTCAGATATACATCCTTCCTGTCGCCCAGCGGCTCGACAACATTAACCGTTGACCTGATGCCGTTATCCGACTGGCCTGCCAGTTGTTCAACTGTCAAATGCTCAGGCCTGACACCTAATACCATTTCCTTGTCGATATAAGGTTTGAAACTGTTCGCGGCTTTCAGTCCAACTGCAGTGCCGTCACTCAATACAAACGAAATTTTATTATCTTTGAGTTGCAGCCTGCCTTCAAAGAAATTCATCGGAGGAGTGCCTAAAAATCCTGCCACAAAACGGTTCGCAGGTTTATCATAAACTTCCATAGGTGGTGCTACCTGCTGAATTACTCCGTTATACATAACACATATTCTGTCCCCAAGTGTCATTGCTTCGGCCTGGTCATGCGTCACATAAATGGAGGTTGTTTTAAGTCTGCGATGCAGTGCTTTCAATTCTGCGCGGGTTGTTACACGAAGTTTGGCATCAAGGTTGCTTAAAGGCTCATCAAATAAAAACGCTGCCGGATTGCGAACAATTGCCCGGCCCAGCGCAACTCGCTGGCGCTGACCTCCGGACAGAGCCTTGGGCTTTTTAGAAAGCTGGTCAGCGATACCAAGTATTTCCGCTGCTTCTTCGACACGTTTTTTTATCTCGGCTTTGGGGTATTTGCGAAGTTTCAGACTAAAGGCCATATTTTGAAATACCGTCATATGAGGATAGAGCGCGTAGTTCTGAAAGACCATCGCTATATTACGGTCTTTGGGAGGAACATCGTTAACGACTCGGTCGCTTATGACAACAGTTCCCTCTGTTATCTCTTCCAGCCCTGCTATCATCCTGAGCACTGTAGTCTTGCCGCAGCCGGAAGGCCCTACTATTACTATAAATTCCTTATCATTGACACTGAGATTAATATCCCTGACTGCCACAAAACCATTATCATATATTTTTTTAATATCTTTAAGCAATACCTGTGCCATAGCATCCTTCCCAAAGATTATTTGGATATTCCCCGGCTTGTATTAATTGACGAATTCTCGTTTTAACTTCATCTTTGTCGCTGCGATATGTAATCCCAAACCAATCACTTGAAGTGCCTAACACTTGAACTAAAGCCCTGCCTTTAGTAATTAAGCTATTCACTGCTGTTGGTACAACCAATTCCCGTTTCAAATCTTTTGCATAAGATTGTAGAAAAATTTGAAATTCTTCTTCTAATAATCCCAATATTGATGGAGTGAACCCCCACATATTCATTGACACTAAAGTATCTCCGGTTAATTCACTCTTATTTCCAGCTAAATCTTCAAAATAGATTCGACCCTCCTTATAACCAATCCCTGAAATTTCTACAATATTATCTAACATATTGTTTTTGCTTGACTTACATATACCTCGCGTTACACCGCCGTATTCAGACAAAGTATTACTAAGCTTAAATCCCATCATACAATAAATATTTTTGTCCGGCAACGCAGTGTCCAAAAACTGTGATAATTTTCTATATGAGTCTTTACCATAAAAATCATCCGCATTAACAACCGCAAAAGGACTATCTATAAGTTTGCCGCACGTTAAAATCGCCTGAACAGTTCCCCAGGGTTTTGTTCGCTGCGGATTAATTTCTATTTGCCTGGGCAAATCATTAAGTTCCTGAAAGCTATAAGCAATCTCGATATTGCCTACGATACGTTTGCCAATTGTGGCTTTGAATTCCGCTTCTATATCATGCTGGATAATAAAAATAACTTTATTGAATCCGGCTTTAATAGCATCATATACCGAATAATCAATAATAAATTCGCCATCAGGACCAACTGAATCTATTTGTTTAAATCCTTTATATCTGCTTCCTATTCCAGCAGCCATAACAACGAGAGTTTTTTTCATAGTGAACACTTACCCGTCAAATCGCCTTGAAGACTATTTACCGCTTTTCTCTGAATCGCTTTGAAGCGGCCGCATCGGCAAAGGCATGGATACCGGGCAGCGTATTTCCATCAGAGCTAAACAGAGCAGCCGCCCCCCCCAGCCAGTTATGTTGATTGGCAATCGGCACAGATTCAGGAAACCAGTAGCATACTCCGCAGCCGCGATTATCAGGGGTTTCGAGGACTGTCTTTGTAATAATGCTAAGCATATCATATTGTCCCTGCGGCGTCATTGGCAACGGCAACTCCCCAGGGGCAGGAGGATGTCCGTGCCAATCGACCTTCGTAGTATGCGGGTAAGCCGTTTCCACAACTATTACGTCTTTTTTGAGTTTCGTGGCGATATAGTCCAGGTTTTCCTTCAAGTCTTTAATTGTCCCGTGCCACCACGGATAATAGCTTATACCAATAATATCGTAAGGAACCTGATGCTTATTAATGTTGCTGAAAAACCATTCACTAACGCTTTTTTTGCCGCCCTGGTCAATATGCAGCATAATTTTGATATTGGCATCAGGGGCCGCCGACCGGACACCTGCGATACCTGCCTTGAGCAAAGAGCTGAATTTATTCCATTGAATTTCGTTGTCGTCTTCTCCGCTGACTTTGCCATCAGGCCAAAGCATACCGGGGGTAATTTCGTTGCCGACCTGCACAATATCCGGAAGCACATTTTCTTTTTTGAAGGCCTCTATGACAGAGGCAGTATAGTTTTGCACAGCCTCTTTCAGCTCTTCAAAAGACATATTTTCCCAGGCCGCAGGTTTGAACTGTTTTTGAGGGTCTGCCCATGCATCTGAATAGTGAAAATTAAGCAGCAGTTTCATATTGTGAGCTTTAGCCCTTTTTGCGAGTTTCAGTGTATAAGGCAGGTCATTCGTAACTGTCCCTTTTTTATCCGGGTTCACGAACAGACGCAAACGTATAGTGTTAAATCCGTTATTTTTTAAAATAGCAATAAGGTCATTTGGCTCGCCGTTCTCGCGATAAACAGCACCTGCTTCCTCAAGCACCGTCAATGCCGATATATCCGCACCGATGAGAAATTCTTTAGCAGTAATAGATTGTGTAATACAACAAACCATAATCGACATAAAAAGAAATAATTGTTTTGATTTCATAATCTTCTTCAATTAGCTAATCATACTCTTTTGGCCGTTAAAATGGAAACACCATATTTAGCCAGGGTCAGGGTTCCTTCATATATATTGCCGCTAAGTATATCTTCATACCTGCCTGAAAGCAGTTTTATTTTCTTTTCAGTATTTCCATGATTAAGATAAAAATGATAGGACCTGCCATTTTTAGACCTTGTCATCAACTCGACTTCCTGAGGCAAATCGGGCAGGTCAATCTTCTGCTCCTTTAAAATTTTCGTAAAGAAATCTTTCATAAAAGCTTTATCCGGCCTTGTACCCACATAGTAGGCTTTTCCTTTTCCAAACTGATTTTCAGTAAAACACGGGCCGCCGGCATAATAATCATTCACAAACGCTGCCAACATCTTCGCACTTGTCGTATGAATAACATCGCACCATATCGAACATTTGTAATTCTTTTTAAAACCATCGAGCACCATAGCCATTTTCATTACATTCCTGCCGCCTGGCGGCAATGGGTTGTATTCTTCAACCTTGATACCCATAACATCTTTCAGCGGTCCGGGGTAGCCGTCAAGATATACGCCTACGGATTCGTCAATAAGTCCTGTAAAATAGGTAGTAATAAAAATGCCGCCATTTTTCACAAAACTCTCCACGGCTTCCTTAAAGCCCGGCTTAATCATATGCAATAGCGGAGCGATAACGATTTTATACTTTGAGAAATCATAATGAACGCCAATAACATCAACCGGAACATTCAGGTCATACAGAGCGTTAAAATAGTACTCCAGCTCGCCAAAATAACTGACCAGCACTGTCGGGAAAGGCTGGGCATTGGCGTTCCAGAAAGTCTCATTATCAAGGGATTTGCTGCCGGCAGGACCATAAGGATTATCAACCGTCCACCAGGAATCGTTATCCATAACAATAGCTACCTTTGAATCAATGTCGAAACCGACAATATCTTTTGCCTTTTCTAATTCATTGCCTAAGCTGCATATCTCTTTAAATACCCTCGAATCTTCGCCGGAATGCGGAATCATACCGCTGTGGTATCTTTCAGCACCTTTTCTGGATGCCCGCCACTGATAATACATTATCGAATCGGAGCCGTGAGCCAGAGCCTGATAGCTCCAGAGACGCATCAAGCCGGGCGGTTTATTTATATTAATCGGATACCAGTCCACCTGTGATGGCGCCTGCTCCATAAGCATAAACGGTTTGCCTAATAAAGAACGCATCATAGAATGCCGCAGTGCCGCCCATTTGTGCGAATCAGGATTAGCCGGGTCGGGATAACAATTCCACGAAACTACATCTAAATAGTCTTTAAATAACGAGTGGTCGAATTTTCGCCAGTCCCCTTCAAAATTCGTTGTAATCGGTATATCCGGCGAAATTTTTCGCAGGACATTATATTCTTCCAGATACAGGGTAAAAAAGCTTTCGCTTAAGAACCTTTTATAATCAAGCAGTTTTGTGGAATTCCTTGAGCCGCTGCTGGCCTTGGGCGCATTTATCTGGTCCCACGAAAAATATTTTTCACCCCAGAAAATAGTGCCCCAGACTTCATTCAGCCTGTCAATCGTTCTATATCTTGCCTGTAACCACTGGCGAAAACGTTTTTCGCAGTTTTCACAGAAACACACCTGGTTTTTGTTCGCGTATTCGTTATTGATATGCCATAAGGCCAATGCCTTGTGGTCCTTATAACGGACAGCCATTTGTTCAGCTAATCTGTGAATGAATTTTCTGTAAGTCGGACTGTTAATACAATAGGCCTGCCGGGAACCATAATCGATTCTCTGTCCCGATTCAGTAACCGGCAGAACATCGTTGTATTTACAGGCCAGCCACACAGGAGGAGCTGCCGTTGAAGTGGCCAAACAGGCATAAATGCCATTTGCCGCAATAAAGTCCATCACCTTATCCAGCCAGTCAAAGGTATAAGTGTCTTCATCAGGCTGCAGAAGTGCCCACGTAAAAATGGCAATGCTGACCATATTCACATTGGCCTGTTTCATCAGGCGGAAATCTTCCTTCCAGACTTCCTGCGGCCACTGCTCGGGAAAGTAGTCTCCGCCAAATATTATTTTTGGAACTTTAGGCGTTATCATTCAAATTTATCTCTCACACATCTGATTTATCTGTTCCAGCGTAAACCATTTCATTTCCATTGGATTTAAAGAAACATCTGCGGATTTTCCATCCGCGTTATAAACAGTTGTTTTCTGGCAGACATCGGAATTGTTCATCACAACAAATTCTTTAACCTGAGGATAATAAGCACAATCTGTATTATAGTTGGAGCTAAACCATATTTTTAGTTTATTTTCAAGGCCTGCCGCCCAAAGAATCGCCCGAAACACCATTCGGATATTTTCAGGACAGTGTTTGTAATCCGCAAGATAAACCGCTCTTCCCTTGCCGAAAGTATGAGCCGACAGCAAAACCTTATCAGGCGCCCCGGCCAGTAATTCCGCTTTTTCACTGCTAAGGTAAACTGTGGAATTATTTACACCTATTTCGACGTTGCTTTTACAATCTTCAAGAATAAAATGCTTCTTATTCACTGCCGGCCTTATATTCTTGCTCCAGCCGAGGGTATTTCCAACTTCTTTTTGAACGCCAAGGACATCTGCAAGCTGGAAAAATCTGCCCTGATATTCATAAGCGGTCGGGTCTTCGACGCCTATGAATCCTCCGCCCTGATAAACCCACTGCCGGATTTTTTCAACGATGTCGGGGTCTATCCAATTTCTGCCGCCGCTCCAGGCGCTACCGGCTCTGCCCCAATTAATAATTACACCGATATCGTCGCTAATGCCGTTCCTGCGTATGTCATCAAAGCTGATAAATTCCACTTCTGCCGGCAGCCCGCACAAACATTCCGGAATGTGGCCTTGCGGCCAATTTTCATTGTGCATCCACGAACGGGTCTTCCCCCAGACATCGAGTATCGCCACTTTCTTGCCAATATTACAGGCAGGAGTTTTTTGGGTTCTGTATAATACAGTTCTAAATTCGTCAGTCAATTGTTCCACATAATCCAGAAAATCCGGATATTTCATAGCCAGGTCCAAATAGCCGCCAAAACCGATTCTATCCGCGCATCGCCTAAGCAATGCCCTTCGAATCCCTTTCCACCACTTCCTGCATTCCTTAACAGGGTCGCCGCCTTGCTGAAAAACCGGCTCATTCTGCAGATTAACCGCAAAGAAGTATGGATATAATCTGACTTCCTTAATTATATCTCCGGGCACATCTGTAATTCTTCTAAGTTCAACCCCGCTCAAACAAGGCCCGATTATTCCATCAAATCCAAGGTCTTCAAATCCTTCCATATAGGGCTCTGTTCCAATCCAATGGTCGCAAAAAAACAAAACCGCTTTCTTACCATACTTATGAACCATATCCACACATTGTTTGGTATATGCTCTTACAAACTTTTTCACAAAATCCATCCAGTCGAGGAATTCCTTTTTAGGAACTCTGGAGGAGTTGTTAAAATAACCTTCATCGACAATATCTTCACTGCGCAGCCGGTAGCCCTTTTCTTTTTCAAATTCGTCCATTGCCAGTGCGCTCATAGCGTCCAGATAGCCTGTCCATTCCAAATACACAGTTTCCCTGTTTTCATTTTTAATCAGCGGAAACTGATACATCATAGATGTAAAACGAACAACATCAGTTTTAGGATGGCTTTTAAGCCACTGGTCAAAGAACTCCAGCAAATGTTTATAGGTTTGAGGCTGGCGAGGGTCCAGTCCCATTTGATGTTCTCCCGTCCAGTTATTTGTAATATAATTATACATAGATGTGGTTTCCCAAATCTGATAGACGAGAAAATTAACTGTATAAATATGCCATTTTTTTGGATTTCGGATAATAATTTCCTGGCTCGACTCCAAATATCGCCAATCATTTGTGCTTACGACTTGGCCGGTAGTCCTGTCGATAACTTCCCAATATTTTTTGGGATTATGTTCGCTGTCTATTCTGAACTGCTCATAGCTGTAGCCTTTTTGGATTTTAATCCTTAATTCTTCGCCATTTTGGCAACTTACAGGAAAGGACATAAGATACTTTTGCTGGCACTGGTCCGGATGAGCTTTAGCCCATTGCTGGTCGGCTCTGATAAGACAGATAGTAGAATAGACCTGATGCCCCATATTGAGTATTTCCGGCGATAAAGTGGTTCCGTCGCTGTCACGGATAGCATCAGCGCCCCATTTCTTACATAACATTTGGACTTCCTTATCCATTCCTTTTTGGACTGGAAGAGTAAAATGACCGGTTAAGCCGCTGCTGCCGCTCATTATATTCCTTTCGTTACAAAATAATTTTTGTCCCGCAAGAATCGTAGATTAACAATATTGCCGTCAAAATCCAACTGCTTTCCCCCATTAAGCGAAGACGTGGTTTAACTTAAAGCGAGTTCAATCATTACTTAAAGACAACGCAGTTTTTTTCACAGTTGCCGATGGCAGCTGTGACTGGACAATGCTTGCGGAGTATTCAGACAAAACCTCAATTTTTTGTATATTGGGTTCCTGACCTTTAGATACTTTTGCCCAGTCTTCCAGATATATTTGTGACTGTTCCCGCATAGGTGTAATTTGAACAACAAGACCCGTCTGGAAAACTTCCGGTGCAAATCGTTTTAAACCGATTTCCCACGGCAGACCATTATAAAAATTATCAGCTACAAATCTGCCGTTAATATAAGCGCGAGCCGTGTCCCCAACATAGTGTATGCGGAGAAACTGATCGCTCGTTCCATTCAGTTCATCCTGTGGCACATATATTAACCATTCTCTATAACCGTTTTTCTGCTTTTTTGATTTGCTGACAGAACTGCGTTCATTAAACGACGGCCGGGCATTTTTGCACTGTCTCGTCAGAATATACCGAGTAAATAAGCCGTTATTTTCTTTCGGCAATCTATGCAAGCCGTCAAAAAGTTCTTCCTCTGCCGCCGGATACACCGAAAAGGACATTTGTGTTGGGTTTGTGCTGTAAACTCTAAGGTCGTTTCGCTCGAAGAGAAGATTGGCCTTAGTAAGAAAAATTCTCTGTCGGCCCCAGACTTGGCCCTTCCAGCAGTGTTTTGCCTGTTCAGCAGACAGAGTAACAATATCTACATTAACGCCGGATGCAGTAACTATATGGATTATGCAATCTATACCGGGTTTCAGGCCGGAAATATAAGTTGTCCCGTTAGCTGAACTTATCTTCGCGCCATAAGCTTTGACACTTTTAATAGTCGTCGAATCAAAAGCATATTCAACATCAATACCATCGATAGCAAAGAAAAAGTACGTATCCGCGGCATTATGATTAATTTTGCAAAGCAATTGTGCAGTTGCATATTTCAGCAGCGCATCATTCACGGCTAAATTGAACGGCCAAATAAAATATGTTCCTTTTTTGACAATAAAAGGTTCTCTCGGCATCAGCAGCGACTCTTTTTTCAGTTTTAAATCAATGCGGCAATTTTCGAAATTATTCATTTCGGTAAGCCGCTGGTAATTATTGAAAAAGAGAAAACCGCCATCATCTTTTACTCTGGCGGCAAAACGTAAGGTCTTTTTGTCGCTCACATCCCCAGGCCGCTCCTGGGGCAAAACACTAATCATAGGAGCTAAAAGATGCCCAAAATCATTCAGGAACAGATGCATGATTTTGAAGCCTTTATATGATTCAGAAATCTGACCATACTCGCCGATAGGCGCCTGAAAATCGTAAGATTTGACGGGATATTCAAGCTTATACGGCCGGCCATAAACTTCCTGCATAGTGGTTTTTATGCCGTCCGGATGAGTGCCGCCGTGAAACACGAAATAACCCATCAGATTTGAGCCATTGCCGAGCTTAACCATTGACAAACTATAAACATCATCAGCGCTGACAACAGGTCGGCGATGGTCTGTAATTTGAATTCCAGCACCCAATTCGCAGGTAGCGTAAGGATAACGGGAAAAATCAACATTGTAACCATTTGTCTTCAGGCTCAATTTGTCATCCATTATCTCGTTGTTCCGAATATGATGGAAAAAGTATTCAGGCATTGGCGGCAGTTTTTCAGTATGCAGCTCCCACGGCAAATCCGCATAGCCACCCCAAACAGGAATAAATTCGTCCTGCGGAACTGAAGCATCTTTCCATCCTGTGATTGTATAGAGCGGAACATCAAAGCCGATTTCTTTTGCCATATTCTTCATCGTCATCATATGCTTCTCGCCGGCCTTGCCCATCCAATACTCATTTTCCACCTGAATTCCGATTACAGGACCGCCGTCTTTATATAGAAGCCCTTTTAATTGTTCGAAAATCTCGGAGTAAAGTTTCCTTGCACACGACAGATAAACAGGGTCATCGGTTCGCTTATTCGGCATTTCCCAAACCCAGTCGGGAAAACCGCCGTTACGGCATTCGCCATGAGCGAAAGGCCCTATTCGCGGGAAGACATACAGGTTGTGTTTCGCACATAACTGGACGAAATGCCGAAGGTCCATATTGCCGGTCCAATTCCACTGGCCCTGGATTTCCTCGTGATAAATCCAGAAAATATATGTTGCGATAATATTTATGCCGCAAGCCTTCATTTTTAGTATTTCCTCTTCCCAGTATTGCCGCGGATAGCGTGAGAAATGAAACTCGCCCATCACGGGCAAAACAGGTTTCCCTGCAATAGTAAGATAGAGATTATTCGCATCGATTCGGCAACCGTCAGGATTCGTCCCGCCCATCTTCAGATGGCCGGAACAAATCTTTATGGAAGTATCGATTGCTTTTAATACAAGCTCCGTCGCGTTGCGTTTCTCAGGGGCACTCTTCAATCCTGAACCCTTTCACCCATTATGCTGTTTATATTGGCAGAACCGCTGCTCAAACCCGTTCTTGTGGCAGTCACTGTAATCTGCCCAGGTTGGGCCGTTGACCGAAGCAGAGCAGTCGAAATACCAGCCTCTGCACGCACAACACTGGGACTAATCAAAGTAGCCGGACCGGTAACATTAAACGTAATCTTATCCGTACTGCTATTACTACCAAATGTCTGCACCACTGCACCATTGGTGCCAACAACAGTGGCGTATACGAAAATTATATCTGAGCCATCCGCAACCATTTCGCTGGCATCAAAACTGACGACAATCGAGCTGGCCGTCCCGGGCGTCCTGACAATATGTGTTGCGACCAACTGACCGCCAATGTAGCCTTCGGCTTTCAGTTCACCTGATGCCCACGTCAGACCTGAAAACGAAAACGGCGGATGCAGCAAATTCGAATTAGGATATCCGGTGTTAGGGGTGCGGGTGTCCTGAAGCACGTTATTGATATATAATTTCACCTGCTCACAGTTGCTGTAAACGTTTACATCATGCGGCGATGTGGAAGCCCAGTAATTGGCTATATAAACCATCGGGCCTGAATCAATACCCGGTATAATCAGGTTCGGGTCCCGCTGACTCTGGAAAAAGTAATAGGAAAATTTCGGTACACGAAGCTTGTCGATTATTCCTTGCTCATAATTTGCATAATCAAACGCGACCCATAGTCCGTCTCCGCACATATTCGATACGCCGCGGTTTGCGTTCAGCCCATCCTGATGATTCCATGCCTGCTGAAGCATCCCTGGTTCGCCGTAACCAATATCTCCGTAACCACCAACCCACCACGTAGCTCTATCCGCACCATCAATTGACCCTAATAACTCATATTCATAATCCCCGTATTCGCTGACTATAAGCGGTTTGCTGCCGCTATAGGTTCTCGCGCCGGCGTGCGGCGTCGCAATATATACGTCATAATAAGCGTCTTTAAGGCCGCACACAAAACAGCCGGGGTACTCGGCATGGCCGATACTCACAGCCGTTGATGCGTAAGTGTCGTTATAACCGGTTTCGTTCAGTGAAAGTTCCCACACGATTACACAAGGGTGGTTTCTGTCACGCCTAATCATATCTCTCATATTCTGATAGGAACGATTTACAAAAGTCGAGCTGCCGTAATTCCACCATTGAAAGCCCGGTATGGAATCCATAACCATAATGCCCAGTTCGTCACAGGCGTCTAGGAAAGCCGGGTCCTGAGGATAATGTGACGTCCGCACATATTGGAATCCTGCCTCTTTTAATCGCACGGCGTCACGACGCTGTTCGTAATTGGACATAGCGTATCCCACATAAGGATAATCCTGCATTCGGTTGGCACCCATAAACCTGAGAGTTTCACCATTGATTTTGAAGCCGCCGGCCTTAGTGAAGTTTATGCTCCTGATGCCTATGCGTGTCCGGTAAGTATCGACAAGAGTATTGTCGTCATATACTTCCGTAGAAACAGTATAAAGATAAGGATGGTCGGGATGCCACAGATTAGGATTATTAACCGTGGCTGTTTGCGTGAAATCACAGTTTGCATCGGAAGCGATATTGTTCGTATCTGACATTACATTTGTGTTAACAATTTGATTGTTAGCGTCCAGAAGATAGGTTTTGACCATACAGTTCTTCGCCGTATCATATTCATTCTTTACGTTTGTTTTAATCTGGACATGAGCTACTGAAACATTTACATCAGGATATGTAACAAATATACCGCCGCCCGCAACCTTATTTGCATCAACCGCATCGGTAACATGCAGCTTATCGGTGATATGCATCCAGACATCTCTGTAGATACCTCCCCAGTTAAACCAGCCGGATTTGCCTATAGGTATATCGGTGTTCACCGTGTTATCAACCTTTACAGCTATAACATTCTCAGTTGTGCCAAAATTAAGATAGTTGGTAACATCAACCGTAAAGGGCAGGTAACCACCTTCGTGGGTTGTCAGTTTGGTGCCGTTTATCCACACGTTCGCAACAGTATTGGCAGCCTCAAATTCTATAAATATCTTCCGCCCCTGTGCCTGATAGAAACTGTCTATAGTAAAATGCTTACGATACCAGCTGACGCCTTCATAACTATAACTGCCCCAGGCAGGACGTGCGGGGTCAGGGTTATTAAGGTCCATTGGCGGATTATGAGGGGTTGTTACATTATACCAGGAACTGTCATTGTAGTCAGGTTTATTCGCTTCATCGCCTGAAATGGCGCCTTTGTAAAATTTCCAGCCTGTATTGAAATTAATCTTTTCCCTGTGAGTTGCCGCAGGCTGCCATAGCCAATACTGCACAAAGACCTCAAGGTCTTTTAAATCAATAATATTATCAGCATACAGATCATAAACACTGTTGAAATCCGGTTGATTAGCTTCGGCCAGCCAAGCAGTAGCAAATCCTGCATAGTCCAGGAAATTTACCGCCTTGTCATTGCTGAAATCGGCAGCAGGGCCATAGCGATAGTTTACACATATGCCGCTGCTGCACAGAAACGGCAGCAAAACAAAAAGCAAATATACCAGGCTTCTTTTGCGCATAAGCAATCAACCCAAAAAACTTAGCCCTGTAAAAAACACATTTGAATCAGTTGTCCGGTTTATTTCTTTGAAAGGTTTGGGGGTATCGTTACAAACCTGAATACAAACCAAAATAACAGTATTTATTAATATGATGGCTAACGGTCCTCCTTTGTAGTTTACTTTAGCCGCCCTGCCTGATTGCGTCCTGCAAAGCTCAGTTTCTTTCATAGTTTCTCAGTTGCCCCAATCGTTGTTTATCCATGGCGCCCCCCTCCACGATACAGTCATGGCTGTGTCAAAACCTGTTGACCATTTTAGAGTCCACAAGTCCTTGATAGGAACTTTCCGGACACTGAGGTCTAAAAAAACCCAATCTACAGTTAATCCATGCCGTGGAATACAGAAACCCCACATACCTCTTAGGCTGCCGTCACCCGACTTGCCTGCGATGCTGGAAGGTTTGTCTGAAGCCATTGGATTCGTTCCTTCCCATACTGAATCGCCAAATACCGGAACAGTTCTCGGCGGACTTTTTAAACTCGTTATGTTTCTCCAGTACTCCCTATCCATTGCCGGGTTACCATTAATGGGAGGTCGGCTGTGAACCCAATCGTTTATACCATAGCTGCCATAAAGACCTGCTTCGCCATTGCGAATTGGCAGTCCTCCCTCGCCATCAATTCCCCAGGCTGTAAATGGGGTAGTCTGCATCCAATCAGGCAGAGTGCTCAAGAATTTTGTGGCCTTCGGGCATAGTCGTATTTTGTCAGCACTGCTAAGTGAGCCTTTTACACCTCCATAGTAAGGACGCAGTTTTATCATCCACATCTCCCCTGGGGCCCACGTATTTGTAGAATACCCATCTGCACCAGTTCCATAACCTGGGAAAAATCGTCCATTATTAGCATTTGCATACATATTAAACGCCATATCCCATTGTTTGAGATCGCTCCTGCAAACCACACTTTTAGCCTGTCCCTGAGCCCTTCGCAATGTAGGAACCAGGACAGCCAGTAACAGGGCGATAATCGCTATCACCACCAAAAGCTCGACTAATGTAAAGCCAGCTCGCTTGTTCATAATTGAACCTCCATTACGGACGACTTTATTTGTCGGCCGTTATCCGATTAATTTGTAGGGGGCCGCTTTTCTAACGACCGGCCCCCTTTCTTCGATTTTTATCTTTACATTATGGCCACAATAATGGCTGTTTCAACCACAAATCCACCATAATCGCAAGGTCTTTGAAGTTCACTTGATTGTCTGCAACCAAATTTGCTGATGACAGTACCGGTTGTGTTAGCGAACTTACGCCGGCAAGTGACATAATCTCTCCCTGAGAAAGAGCCCGCTTGTATAAGCGGAAGTCATCCATTTTGCCGGTATAGTAACCACCCACGTTATCGGGGTATCTCCATGCACCGATTGTGAAGAAACTCTGACTATACACCACTGCCGGCATAGTTGAGGCGGAAGCGCTTTTATACTCAGCTACTGCTTCACCATTCCGGTATATCCTCATTATGCCTGTGGTATGGTCCTTGGTGAACGCATAGTGGGTCCACTGACCCAGAATGTGTCCCGGATTAGTGTAACCATACCGACCCCAGAAGGTTTCATCTCGGTAGCCGGTAACCGGATACTCACCGCAAATATACGTATAATCACCAGTCCACCCGGACCAAACCTGCAGATTTCCCCTATTCCCCGTTGAAGGACCAATTTGGAAGAGCATCTTGCCATCCGGCTGCCCATAATCTTTTATCCAGAACGCAACTGTCGAATGTCCTCCCAGATTAGTATCGGCAACGGCGGTTTCCGGAACTTCAAGGTATAGACTCTTAGTAGAATTGAAGTCATATGAATATGTCCCGCCGTCATAGCCGCAAGGATCCCAGTGGCTCCCCACACTCGAACCATATAGGGTACCATCATAACCATGGCCCGAATGATCATAAACATAAAGCTGGGACGCCTTATCATCCGCATCAAACTTATACCAGAGCAGCAAATCCGGGTCCGGGTCGGGCAGTGCTGTTGCGTTAATATCGTAGCTGCTTTCGCGCCAATCTCGTGCAAATATCGCGAAGTCATTCATATCGACGCTGCCGTCATTGTCGAGGTCTGCACCGTTGGGGTTTGTCCCCGTGGAAAGTCTAATGGCCATATTGTTATTAGAATTGCTCCAAATAGATGGATACAGCCTGATGTTATCAAAATAAACAGTGCCCTTAGTACCCGGCGAGTTGCGGTCACCGAGACCAATAATGAGCTGCCGGATATCTGTGAGGTTTATCCCGCCATCGCTGAATTTTTTAAGGTCGATAACCCACCGGTGCCAGGTTTCGCTCAATTGCTGTCCGATGTCATTTGAATCAAAATAAGCCACTGTAAAATTATGGCTGTTGCTATCTATAGCGGTAACATACAACTGCTCAACAGCGTTGATGTTGTTCGGGTCGCCGTGGAAGGAAATGCTCAATATTTTAACGCCGCCTGAACTCCAATCCCGCTTGTTGAGCTGGGCGGTCGAAGGCAGAGCATAATTAACTTCCGAATCCCAGGGTGAGCCAGTATTGTTATAATTAACCACCATCGCATTACCATCATTAGCCGGCGTACTTATCGTCCTATTTACGCTGGCGCCGCCATAAGGTATCCAAACAGCGCTCACGGGTGGACTACTCCATTCGAAATTGTCGATAGTCTTATATGCAAGCGTTGTAAACCTCCAGATGAGGCCTTTCCAGGTATTATTATTAGCCTCATTAACCTCATCTATCCGCCAGTAGTAAGTCTGGTCGAACGAGAGATTTCCGGGAGTATAATTGGGCTCTGTCGTGGTGGCTGTCGGCGTAACGGCGTTATTTACATCATCGAAACTCGTGCCAAGGTATACCTTGTGCTTATTGGCTAATATTCCTTTGGTCCAGCTAAGCATTTTCTCGGGAAGAACAGCCGTCGCATTATTAGACGGATTAGGAGCCGAGGCAATATAGGGATTCATAGAGGTAAATCTCCACACATTGCCCTTGTATGTAGTGCCGCTAACCTCGTCTATTCGCCAATAGAATGTTTGGGCTGGTGTCAGAGGGCCGGGATTATAAGTGGTATTACTATCCGGCGTTTGGTTGCCCTTGTAGATTCCGGGAGGCGATGAATGATTGGCGGTATTTACATCGCTGAAACTTGTGCCAAAGTACACATCGTGCGATGTTGCAGCGCTGCTCTTCGCCCAGCTAAGCTGAGCGGAAAGACTGACCCCTGTGGCATAATTTGCCGGGTTTGGAGATGAGGCCAGATTTGGGTCATACGTACTTGTTACCGTAGTCTTGCCGGGATTTGTGACATCAAAGTCACATAGTATATTTCCTCCGCCGCCATAGGCTTGAAGCCTGCCTTGGCTCATAAGGTCAGCAATCTGTGAGACTTTATCGCCGTTTAGTATTAATGTTCCGCCGCGAATATCTATTTTAGCTATGTCGCCGAATTCATTGTAACTGTAAATATCAGCGGCCTTAATAGTTCCGCCAATATATAGTGTTATATAGCCCTCGCCGTATCTGTATCGCTGGTCCCCATAATAAGCCAGAGGCCCGCCGGGGCATCGCAACGTTCCTATAATGTTAACGTCACCATTGCGCACATTAAGATTGCCGATACCCTCCCTGCCGACCCACATATCACCGGCGACATTAATTTTGCCGCCGTTAACCACGTTGACATCGCCGGTGGCCTTCGTTGACCACCAAATTGTGTCCATATTCCCGATAGTCAGGTCACCAGTTACATCAAGAGTTTGTTGATTGACATCCAGTGTAGCCTTGCGGTCTCCTGAACACGGGTCTTGTGACCAGTCGCCGACAATAAGGTTAATGCAGGTGACTGCTCCTGTATTCGGGTCGATAGGACAGTTCGAATCAATCGTACCGTATAAGGGACCGCCTCCTTCCCGCTGATCCATATAAGCATTATCACCCATCCCAGGTGGTCTCGCGTCGGCGCCCAGAACCCCCCACCAGTTATTCGCTGTACTCCACCGGTAATCACTGCTGTCGTTGCCAGCCTTGCCTCTCCACCATACATCTGCAGCAAAGATATTGCCGACAGGCACTACCTGCAAGGCAATTAAAATAGCTATAAATAATATCGTTTTTCTACACATCACATTTACCCTCCTGATAGTATGTATATGATTTGTCACCGTAATATCTCGTATATAATGATACATTCAGCATGCACAACTAATTACTGGCCAAGTCAAAAATAAATGGGGTCGCTTTCTTCCTGCGACCCCACACAACGTTTACTTTATTATGCTCTTTTGCGTCGAATCAAAGCTAATCCACCAAGACCGAGTAGAAGCATTGTCGCTGGTTCTGGAGAAACAACAGCATTGTCGTAAACACTTCCGTTTCCGCTGGTCCAGCCCCATTGCTCTATTTTAAATGAAACATGCACCGTTCCTTCCGGAGCAGTCCATAATCCTTCTGCCCCTGTAGATGTGGAATCGCCAATAAACACGTGCCAAGCACTATCACCACCACCAGTGGAGGTGTAGTTGTACATCGGCACATAGGCATAGTTGATATAGGCCCAATCAACATCCTTATACTGAATGGTTATGCCTGCACCATTCCAACTGCCAGCAGGTACGTAATACGCCACTTCCACATCCACCGGCCAACCCGGTGAGAAATCAGTATCCTGACCAATCTGAGCAGAAGAACCATTCCCAGTATATAGTTGCGCGGCATAAGAGCCTTCATAAACGGGACTGGTCACAACCGCGGCGTTTTCATTGGCCGGGTCGTTTAAGTATATCCACCAGCCCTGTGAGTTGGCGCCCGCGCCGCTCGCCAAGAAGGGGACTCCTGACTCGAAACCAGGATCGCCCAGGGGAATCGCCCAGGCAGGAACAACTGTTGCTAACACTATTAACATTACAAATAACTTTTTCATTCTTCTCTTCCTTTCCAAAAAACAATTTTATATCATTTTTACATCCTTACATTCATTTTTCCGTACTGTTTATTAATCCCAATATTTCTATACTTCTTCACATCATCTATTTTTCCCCTCCTCACAAATCCCATATTTCTTTTATCGCTTTAATCCTGGGTTTTGAGCTACACCCTCAAATCCCATTTGTCAGCATATAATACAAAGAGCCTACTTTCACTTTGTAACCGTCAACTAAAATTCTACCAACCTTCAATCTGTAAAAGAACGCCACTTTGCGTTTATTTTTAACCATTTTGCGACAAAGACTTGACTTCGAATACCTCCGAAGTGTATTATTGGACGTTACTATAATTATCTGTTATTTCTGGAATTAGGAAAATATTAGGCAGATTTTGGAAGGCAGTTGATATGTGGAAAGTCATATTGTTGTTTGACACTTCCGGGGCAGCTTCAAGAAGGACTATACAGGGAATAGCAAGATATTCGAGCCTTCATGGTCCATGGGTTTTTTTCAGGGAGCCGCCGTTTTATATGATTGCCAATGGAAAGTTGAGAACTATAAAGAAGCTGCCGGACCTGGGCGACCAGAAAGCTGATGGTATTATCGCCCATATACCCTACACAAGAAATGGCAGTCAGTTCGTACCAGAGGGAATACCGGCAATAGTAAGTCCTTATTCAATACGACAGTTTCCCAATTTTCGAAATCTAATTACCGATAACCTCGCCCTGGGCAAAATGGCAGCGGAATATTTCCTCGACCGCGGATTCCGCAATTTCGCGTATTGCGGTTTCGGGGGTATGTACTGGTCACGTGAGCGAGGAGAAAGCTTTGCCAAACGGCTAAAAAAAATAGGCCTCAAAACACAGTTTTATGAATATGGTCAATTGTGGTCGCGGCGCCAATCTTCGAGGGCGGACAATCAAGCACTGCTTGCCGAGTGGCTAAAATCGCTGCCGAAGCCGTTGGCCGTAATGGCATGCAACGATGACCGCGGTCAGGATATTACGGAAGCCTGTAAAATCGCAGGTCTGCGCATACCTTACGACGTAGCGGTTCTGGGAGTGGATAATGATGATATGGTCTGCGATTTGACTAACCCGCCGCTTTCAAGCATAGCAGTCAATAATGAAAGGGCAGGATACGAGGCCGCGGAGATGCTTGCGCAAATGATGGCCGGCAAAAAAACCAACAAGCAGGTAATAGTAGCGCGGCCGACACATATAGTAACCAGACAATCGACCGACATCTTCGCAGTTGAAGACCGCGGAGTGGGCGAGGCATTGCGTTTTATCAATGAACACGCCCGGAAGTTGATTCACGTTGATGAAGTAGTAAACGCAGCAATTTCGTCGCGTCGCGTGCTTGAACGACGGTTCCGCCAGATTCTTGGACGCTCAATACTTGACGAAATCAGACGTGTTCGTATTGAGCAGGTAATCCGAATGTTAGTTGAGACAAATATGTCAATATCAGAAATAACAACGGCATTGGGATACCCCGGTGTTGAGCATATTGCCAGATATTTTCGTCAGGAAAGAGGAATGAGCCTGCTGGCTTATCGCAAACAATACGGTCAGAAATAACCGGCTCTTACTTTCAAAGCATCTTGTTTACTTGTTCGGCCTGGCAGTCGCAAAATGGTTAAGGACTAACGCAAAACGGCGTTTTCAATTGTTGCCGGAACAGATAAAATAACAGAAATAAAAAAACGGAAAGATGGCTGGAAATATTTCAAACAAAAAATTTTCTTTTACCGCAGTTCTCCGATGGGCAGTGCTCATCTTTGCTGTCTGGCCGGCACTATATACTAAAAGTGTTGCGGCGGACGAGCCGTTCACAATGCCTGCAAACAAATTGCCACAAGAAATACAAGGCGAGATTGACGTCTGGGCGTGGAACATCGCCGCAGGAAGTCTGCAAAAACTATTACCTGAATTCAACGAAAAGTATCCTCATATTAAGGTGAACATAAGCAAGACCGGCTGGCAGGTGCAATCGCGCCTTTTGCTTTCACTTTCGGCAGGAGTCGGCGCACCAGATATAACTCAATTGCTTGTTACAGAAACACAAAGATATACCTCAACCGGCCGACTAATGGATTTAACATCTGTCGCCGGAAAATACGAGAAAGACTTCGTTCCCTCATATTGGCAAAATTGTCTTTATGATGGAAAGGTTTGCGCGATGCCGTGGGATTTCGGGCCTTGCGCAATTTTTTATAAGCGGCACATTTTCAAAAAATACGATGTTGACCCTAATAAAATCGAAACCTGGGATGATTACATCGAAGCAGGCAAGGTTATTTTTGAAAAATCAAACGGCAAAACAAAAATGTTTCACCTGCCGATAGGAATGCTTTATGAGATGTTCCTGATAGTCCTACAGCAGAACGGAGGACAAGTCTTTGATGAACAAGGTCGCGTAGCGGTGAATTCGGATATATCACTGAAGGTTATTAACTTGCTCAAGAAAATGCTGGATGCCGGTATTACGGTTAATGACCCTCTTTACCAGCATGCTCATTATGCATCGTTAAGAGGCGAAACCCCTGCCACATATCCGATGGGTGCCTGGTGGGGTGGAACAACAAAAGACTACGCCCCGGAGACAGCGGGCGACTGGGGTGTGTTCAGATTGCCGGCGATGGAGAAAGGCGGGCTTCGAGCAAGCAGTTCCGGCGGCTCAGTTTTAGTTATTCCCGACCAATGCAAAAATAAAGAAGCAACCTGGGCATTTGTGGAATTTGCTCTATGCAATACTAAATCTCAGATTGAACATTACAAGAATTTTGATTTATTCCCAGCCTGGCTGCCGGCGTATCAGGACCCGTTCTTTGACGAACCCGACCCGTTTTTCGGAGGTCAGAAAGTCAGACGCTTATTTGCGCAGGATATTGAAAAAATCCCACCGCTGAACCGAACAAAAGATTGGCCCGAAGCTCAGGCATATTTAGCACAGTCATTAACCAGCTGGGCATCCCGCGGAATGGTCAATCCTGAAAAAATGCTCGCTGAGCTGGAAAAGAAACTTTGCCGGCGGCTGAATCGTCAACCGGCTCCATCTTCATTAAGCTTACGCAAGGATTAAAATGAGCGCGATTAGAAAAAGAACTTTGCTTTCAAAAATATGGGAATACAGGCATTTCTACCTGTTTATTTCGCCATTTTTTATTCTATTCGCCGTGTTCGGACTTTATCCGCTTATTTTTTCGATGTATCTGAGCTTCGTGGAATGGGATGGGTTAGGTGAACGAAAATGGGTTGGATTTAATAATTTCATAAATATGTTTTATGACGATATTTTCTTCAGGTCGTTGTGGAATACCATCGTTATCGGCATTATGCATATCCCGCCGATGTTCATTGGAGCCTTTTTGTTTGCTTTGATTTTGAACGCTTCCTGGCTGAAGTTTCGGGGGCTGTTCCGCGCCGCTTTCTTCCTGCCCTGCGTAACTCCAATGGTGGTTATCGCTATCGTTTTTATGCTACTTTATGGGCAGGACACCGGCTTTTTAAATTATCTGATTGTCAAGGTCGGCGCCTTATTTCCCTGGTTACATTTAAAGCCCATCGGTTGGCTTGTCAGTGAAGAATGGTCGAAACCTTCAATTGCGGTTCTGCTGGTCTGGCGATGGACAGGATATAATATGGTCCTGATGCTGGCCGGATTGCAGGGTATCTCACAGGAGTATTACGAAGCTGCCAAGATTGACGGCGCCAGCGCATTTCAAAGGATGTTGTATATCACATTGCCATTGATGAGGCCTATTTTTGTCTTTTGCGGAATAATGTCGTTAATCGGAACAGTATTTATGTTCGATGAAGTTTTCGTTTTGACCGCAGGAGGTCCGGGAATTTCATCGACCAACTTCGGCTTGTATCTTTTTAATACATCCTTTATTGATTTCAGGTTCGGCCGGGCATCAGCAATGGCTTATACAGTTGCGCTGGTTGTCCTTCTTATTTCACTTGTGATTCTTAAATTCAGAAAATCGGCAGCGGAGTAAATATATATGTCAGATAATCAAATATCTACCGGCAAAAAAATATTTCAAAGACTGCTTATATATGTTGGAATGGCGATTCTTGTTATAATTTTTGTATTTCCTTTTTATTGGCTTTTTGTTTCTGCTTTTAAGAGCAAAGAGCAGATATTCACAATTCCTCCGAATTTTCTGCCCCATCCGTGGCATTTAGGCAACTTCATCCGTGTTTTCACAGAGACCAATATCATACGATGTTTCTTTAATTCAACTATTCTTGCCGTGGGTTATTGCACACTCGCTCTATTTCTATGCTCGCTGGGCGGATATGCCTTTGCAAAATATACCCGCGCACCCGGCCACAGCAAACTTTTTATCTTCGTTTTGGGGACAATGATGATTCCAGGCGCGGTAACATTAATTCCTGTTTTTATGGTCCTCTGCAAACTGCATATGGTGAACACATACTGGGCTATAATTATTCCGGGTGCAGCAAATGCTTTCGGTATTTTCTGGATGCGTCAATATATCAGCAGTAATCTTCACAGCGACCTGATTGACGCCGCGAGAATTGACGGGTGCGGAGAGTTCGGAATCTATTGGCGAATTGCCCTGCCAATCGCAAGGCCGGCACTGGCGGCTTTGGGCATACTTTCCCTTATTGGAATATGGAACAATTTAATGTGGGCCTTCATTGTGCTGCGGACGGAGGATATGTACACTCTGCCGCTGATGATTTATCTGCTCAATGGCGAACTGCGAACACCTTATGAACTGATTATGGCATCCGGACTGGTTGCGACGCTACCTCTTATCATAGCTTTTCTACTCTTTCAGAAGCATTTTATTCAGGGTATTATGGCCGGCTCTATCAAGGCGTAATATGAGACTTTCCCAGTGTTACGCTTTCTAATTCAATAGCGTGGGGGCCATCGATATAATTCGTAAGAAATCGAGCACCAATTGAAATTTGAATCGACTCTACATTTTCAATATGAAGCTTGTCTTCTTCACCGCCGCGGTTGGTCGGGGTTGAAAGCCAATACGGGTGGCCTGACCAGCCTCGCGGCAGCATCGCAGCCTTGGTAGAAACAAATTGAGAAAGTGGAATGCAAACTTCGTTCCATTGCTCAGTAATGGGCACTGTTGCAGCCCAGGCAGACCCGTCCTTTTCCATCAGGGTAATGCCAAAATGCGTAGTTGCCTTTTTGATGGTACGAACACGCACGCACAATGTCTGAAATTTGCTAAAATCCTCAAGCCTGCCGTCAGTTTCTCTGCCAAATATATACCGGCACGAGACATCCTGCGGTTCATCCTTTAAACTTTCCACTTCGAAACGAAAAGCAAGCTTACCTTCCGTCATACCATCGACGAAATCATAAGTATAATGAGGGCCGTGCCAATATTGGGAAAACAGGAACTTATCCCGGTCCCTGCTGACATCGTAAAGAACTATGGGGATATTGCCATCTACAACAAGAGTTTCCCACAACTTCGCGGTTGGAAAATCCCAATCACCCGGACGACCTTGAACGTCGGCTGGAAAAGACTGTGCTTTTTCGCCATATTGAACGGTTATGCAATATCTGATTAAACCATTTCTAAGCTTTTCGGCAGGCACTTTGGCAGAATATGTATATCCTTTTTGCCGCTGCATCGGATACTCTGTAAAAACTTTGTGAGGTTCGCGCCAAACATACAAAGATACCTTATCAGGCAGTTTTGAATTACAAACGGTCGCTGTTACAACAAAATCTCTGCCGGATGCGATTTCAGGAACCGGCTCAAACACAACCACCATCGGCAAATTTTTTTCCGGAGGAGCAATAAAAGATGCCGAAGATTCCAAAGTCGAAGTATTTACATCATTGCGTTTAAGCAGATACACGCCGGGGTGAATTACAAAAGAGCTATTTTTGGTTTTTGTATGAAGGTTATTTTCTTTGTTAATCGCATCAACTGCAAAGGAACTGCCTAAATCCGGAAGATTAATTTCCATAGGCCAATCGTGCCAGAGAACACGTGAAACTTCGCGGCCGAAACGCAGCTTACTGTAAGGGTCATTTATAATAATCGCATCAGGATAGACTTCCAGCCTCCAAATGCCGGCTTGGAGCTTATCCAAAAAATAACAACCTGTGCCTTCATAGGATATTACCGGCGACGAACCACAGCCCGCAACTTGTTCTAAATTTTGCGGTTTGGGCGGATTGGTCTTCGTATCGTTCGAATACATAAACACGCGTTCAGCGGCTATTTCGCTAAGGTTCTGTTCGTAACTGACGCGGAAATCACCAAAATTGCAATCCTGAGGATATTTTCCATAAGACTTTAATCGAGGAAGATTGTGAAAAGCCTGACAAGCAATGATAAAGCTCATTGCTTTATTAGGTGTATAAATCAGATTCAGATAATGAGTCTGAAATTCGAGATTACCGGCTGCGATGGGCAGCGGGTCATAAGTGAACATCGCGGCAAATTGGCACCCTCCGGCGCGAAATGCCCGCGCCATCGCAGGATACATATACGCGCCGGCTACGTCAGCGGTATCAAATTCGTAAACTGCTTTGGCTTTCGAAGCCACTAAAGGGTCATCCATCATCGGAAAATCATCAACGTTAGGCAGGAAGTTACCCCGCAATGCCCGGCCGGCAAGAAGTTCGGTTGGATACCATCCGAAAGTAACGCCTTCTGCGTTAGATTTGGCTACATCCTCCACAGCTCCCTTATTCTGGCTGACATTGAAAAATATCGGTTTGCTGCAGGGCGTATCAAGAACTGCTTTAGCTAAAGTGTTTATATACTCCGTAACTTTAGGAGGCAAATACGGCTCGTTCACCAGTTCAATTGCCAATATCGCAGGGTCGTCTTTATACGCCAGTTTTGTATATCTGTTAATATGCTGCATAATCTGGCTAAGATAGTTCGCCTGTATCTTTATTCCATTGGGGTCTGTGCCGATTTTTGTTCCGAAACTTTTGCCATAGACTTTTGAAAAACCGTTAATCGGGCTATTCATATCATCCGGCCAGCGAGGGTCATACAGGATAATCGGAGACAGGAGCATATAAATTCCGCGTTCTTTGGCCTTATAAATCAAATAATCAAGCAGCCGAAGATGCTCGTTGTCGATAAGATTTCCATTAGCGTCGGCACATTCCCAATCGCCCCAGAAACTCAAACGAATACCATCCAGACCCATACGGGCAAAATGACAAACATCCTGGTCGATAGTCTGTTCATAAGACGCTCCTGCTTTTGCGACCATTCGATATGCACTTGCCGACGGCAGACAATAATTGACGCCGAATAGAGCGACTTCATCGCCGTTATCCTGCCAGTGAAGAACGCCCTGCTTATCAACTTGAGCCAACCGTTGTGCCTGCCCTGCCGCAAAAGTTGCAGCGGAAAATAATACTATTACCATAAAAAAGACCGTAAATTTTTTATTTTTCATATTTCAAAACCATAACACCATAAGACTGAATTTTAACTTTTCCATTATGTTTTCGACCGGTCAGCAAATCTACAGCAGGTCGGGCAAGCGTTAACAACACAGGACGATTTTCAAACTCAACAGCGATAAGACCTTCTCCGGCTTTGCCCTTTCTTGGCACAACAAGAAGATTGGAACTTGTCTGTGCTGAAGGTTCTATTCCCGCCTCTTTGCACACTGAAAGCAGCAGTTTCTTAAGGTCTTCGTGTCTCGGCATCGTCCCTAACAAAATAATCTGGCCTTTGCCCACCTTCTTCCGCAGAACAGCAGCAAGACCTTTCAATGGCTGCTCAGTATAAGTCGCCAGGACTTCCGCGCCGCCGGCTTCAAACCCATCATACCAGATTGAACCACAGGATTCGCTTCCATCAGACCAGCGAAGAGCAAAATCGCCAGGGTCGCCCGGAATCTGGTAATTACAATATGCTTCCGTTAACTGCTCCAAAAAACCAAACGGCGAATGCGTAAACTTTGTTGCATCAATGGTGAGGTTATCCGATAACGGTCCTGCAATCCATATACCGCCGGCTTTGACCCAGGCCTTGATTCGCTGACGAAGTCCCGCTTCATCGAGTGCAGGCAGAAACGGCGAACATACAACGCGATAAGAATCCAGCGACGCGGCAGGGTCAATAACATCAGCCCTGAGCGATGCTTCGATTAAAGCCCGATAGAAGTCTGTCAGTTTTTCGCCGTATTTGAAACCACTTACGACAGGCTGAAACTCAAACATCAGCCAGGCCAGACCGGAGAAGTGCACCGCCAGAGCCGAATCGACAGGTTTGGTGCCATTTATGAATTCAGCCGATGCACTGAAACCGGCGGCAATTTCTTTTACTTCATCGATTATGTGAAGCGGACGTCCGCAGCTTGAAATTACCGAGCCGTGCATTAATTCCTGACCGCTCCAATGAGCCCGCCATAACCAATACAGGACAACTTCTCCGCCCAAGGCTATCGGCAGCCAGGAATTTGCCCGGCAAAATCCGATAGAGCGATATTTACCGGCTACCGTAGAGCCGTTCCAGCAGGTCGATGTCTCGGTATTCCAAAAAGGCTTGTCCTTGAGAGACCTGACCATATCATACCAGAAAACAACTCGCCACAAATCAGGTTCCTGATGGTAATTATTCACCTGAACAACATCTAAATTTCGATGGATTTTATAATAATTGAGACCGCCAAGACACATCATATCTGTTCCGACGGGCTGGCGGCAAAGCTTGTGTAAAATTTCCGCTTGATGCTCCGTAAATTCTATATAAGAGTCCGATTGAAAATTCATCCAGGCTGTCAACAGTGAAGGATGGTGCCATGTGTCGGCCCTCGGAATCGGCAGTTGCGAAAATGCTTGGTATGTCTGACTCCACAAATTTGTCCCCCACGCTTTATTCAGCGCCTCGATACCACCGAATTTCTTGCGCATCGAATCCTGAAACTTTCTGTGACAGACCGGACAGCAGCAGCCTCGGCCGCGAGGTTCACGAGGATGCGGATAAAGTTCATTATCTATTTGCCAGCCGATTATATTTTCGTCACCACCGAACTCCTCGGCTAATTTAGTAGTAATTTTCGCGCAATAATCGCGATAGACCGGATTATTGGGACAGCAATGTCTTCGTCCGCCATGCTGGGAGATTAGACCGTTATCCTGAACTACAAGAATTTCAGGATATTTCTCTGCAAGCCATATTGGCGGCGTGCAGGTAGGCGTCCCCATAATCGCAGCAATGTCCGCCTGGCCCAGTTTGTCAACAGCAAGGTGCAGCCAATCGAAATCGAATTTGCCTTCGCGAGGCTCCATCCGGCTCCAGGCAAACTCGCCGACCCGCATTAAATTCATCCCTGCCTGCTTCATCAGCGCAATATCTTCGTCGATCTGCTCCAGCGGCCAGTCTTCGGGATAATATGCCGCTCCAAGATATGGTCCTTTAAATTGTTTCATATTATTAAAGGATTATACCCTTTCCGGCAGGATTTATAACGCCATTTTGCGTTAGCTTTTAACCATTTTGCGACACGGCGGGTAAAAGTAAAATTATAACAGGATGTTAGTATTAGTTTGTTTTTCCGGCCGTATCGCCAATTCCCTTATATGTTATGACTATACAGATTACAACAAAACTGAAAATTCTTGCAGCCAGTGAAACTGGAAATACGTGCCAAATAGAAAAATATTTTATAATCAAACTACCTATCAGTGTGCCCAGTCCGCCAAACACACTTGATGTTATTGTCATTGCCGCCAGATAGGTGCTTCGCTTTTTGCCTTTTGTGAGCATCGATGTGATGGCCGGATTTACTATCGTGGTGCCGTTGACAAAAACACCCGTGATAACCCACGCGATGGATATTAACAGTATCGGCTTTGCAGACGCTGAAAGCAGGTAAAAAAGCGGGACAATGCTCCATAAACAGTGGCAGACCAGAAAAACTTTTCTTGTTCCGAACCTCTCAATAATCCTGCCCCAGAAAAGAAACGAAACAAATCCGCTCATCTGAACCAGACAGACCGATATCAGGGTCAGCAGAACAAATCTGTTCTCAAATCCGAGGTCTTTCATCAGATATGGAATGAAAAACGGCTCACAGATATTTATACTTGCCGTCCATAGCAGCATTATCATCATCCATTGCCTGAACTTTTTGTCTGAGAATGGCCGGGTTATGACTTTCAGGGAATCACTTTTCGCTTCCTGTGTTTTCTTAAGCGGCTCGGGTATTTGCACATGAAAGAAAAGGTCGATTATCCCAAGTATTAATCCGAATGTGAATACCAGCCGGACTATCATCATTTTGTGTGCCTGGTCGGACTGCTGTACCGCCAAGGCTGCAAACAGGGCAATAACCATCATAAAAAATTGTATAACTGCACTTCGTTTGGACATAAATCCGGCCAATTGGTCTTCCGATATCAAATCATAAAGCCAGCTGGACCAGGAGGGCGCCGCAAAATTTCCGAATATCGCGCTGGCAAAACATAACACAATAATGCTCAAAGGCCCCAAGGGTATCCAGAACGAAAATACAATAGGAACGAAGCAAAGCCGCGACAGTATGGAAAATATATACCATGGATATTTCCTGTTGCCGCAGAAATCCTCGAATACCCAGCTGAATATCTGGAATGCTACCGCAAACGAAACCAAAGAGACCATAATACCCAGCTGGTACTTGGACATGCCGGAGGCAAAACAGAAAAAGGTAAAGTATATTCCTGTCGGACCAAGAAATGTGCCGTAAATAGTGCCCAATATGCCTGTCCAGATATGCCGGGTGCGTATCCATGGAAGCTCATTTTCCTGAATCTGACGCGTTCTGAAGATATCATCATCTCTGTTGAAAATCGGCACAATGCTTTTAAGTTTTTTTGAAACCATACAAACTGCGGTTCCCATAGATTTTTTAGAAATTTTTCAAATCATACTTACAATATCCGAAAAGTAAAGACTCTGTTCTTCGGGCGGACATTTGCATAAAGGATTCCGGGAAAGTTCAGTTAATGAAAAAATTTTAAAACAACTGTTGCTCAGCAGCTATAAGATTATAAAATACCGATTCGTTTTAACTCGTATTATTTGAACAAAAATAATTAATGACTTCCAGCAAAATGTCCTGATATCTGATAAAGAAAAAATAATGGAGAAAAATTTAATTATGAAAACACAATTAATTATCGGCAAACTGATTATCTTACTGGCTTTATGTTTTGTCTGCACAACGGCAGGCTGGGGAAAAACTGATACTGCTGCGGTAAATCCGAGACAGCGTTTATTAATGGATTTTAACTGGCGATTCCACCCCGGCAACGCATCTGAGCAGCAACAGGATTTCGACTTCGGCGACAAATGGATGTTCGCGAAAATCAAAGCGCCGCTAAAGGTGCTCAGGGCGGATTTTAATGACAGCGACTGGCAGGCAATCAATCTGCCGCACGACTGGGTAGTAGAACTGCCGTTTGACCCAAACGCGGAAATAAGTCACGGGTTCAAACCCACCGGCAGAGCATATCCCGAAAATACTATCGGATGGTATCGCAAGAGCTTTGATATTCCCGCGGATGAGTCCGGCAAACGAATATCGCTGGAATTTGACGGCGTATTCCGCGATTGTTCCGTATGGCTAAACGGTTTTCTCCTCGGGCGCAACCAAAGCGGATATAACAGTTTCAGTTATGACATTACCGACGACGTTAACTATGGCGGCACGAACATACTGATAGTTCGAGCGGACATAACAAATCAAGAGGGCTGGTTTTACGAAGGCGGCGGCATTTACCGGCACGTCTGGCTGGTAAAAACCGACCCGGTGCACGTCGCTCACTGGGGAACATTCGTAACTTCTGACGTAAAGGACACTTATGCAGCTATAACTGCGCAAACTAAAATCATCAATGAAAGCAACGAAAAGGTAGTTATCGAACTGGAATCACATATCGAGGACGCTAACGGGAAAATTGTCGCTGAAAAAATCACCACAGACAATATTATTGGGCCGTGGAACCAGAGCCAATTGTCCTGCAAATTAAAAATCAAAAATGTGAAATTATGGTCGCTCGATTCGCCATACCTGTATAAACTCGTATCAATCGTAAAACAAAACGGCAAAACATTAGATAAATATGAAACGCCGTTTGGCGTTCGCACGATTTGTTTCGACCCTGATAAAGGCTTCTTCCTCAATAGTAAAAAAATTATTATCAAAGGAACCTGCAATCATCAGGACCACGCGGGTGTAGGTTCTGCCCTGTCCGACAAAATACAGTATTACCGTATTAAACAGCTCAAAGAAATGGGCTGCAATGCTTATCGCACTTCGCATAATCCTCCGACGCCGCAACTGCTTGAGGCCTGCGACCGGTTGGGAATGCTGGTGATGGATGAAACCAGAACGATGGGCTCATCCCCGGAAGTGCTCGGCCAGCTTGAAAGTATGGTTTTGCGCGACCGTAATCATCCTTGCATAATTATGTGGTCGCTGGGCAACGAGGAAGGCGCTATTCAAGGCAATTCTTATGGCCAGCGAATCGGAAAAACGATGCTAAGGACTGTCAAAAACCTTGACTCCACCCGGCCGATAACAATGGCGATGAATGGCGGTTATGGAAAAGGTGGTATGTCGGATGTCGTTGACATTCAGGGATTTAATTATAGACATAGTTATGTGGACGGGTTCAGAAAAGACCGCCCGAAAATGCCAATTCTTATGTCGGAAGATGCCAGCACGTTATGCACGCGGGGTATATATCAGATTGACGAGGCTAAAGGATACCTCACCGCTTACGATGACAATGCTCCAAGATGGGGCTATACGACAATGGACTGTTTCAAATTCTATGAACAGCGGCCGTGGATTATGGGCACGTTTATATGGACAGGATTTGATTATCGCGGCGAACCGACGCCTTATAAATGGCCGTGCATCAGCTCACATTTCGGCATCCTGGATACCTGCGGCTATCCGAAAGACAATTTCTATTACTATCAGGCCTGGTGGAGCGATAAAATCGTGCTGCACATATTGCCGCATTGGAACTGGGCGGGCAAAGAAGGACAGGACATCGACGTGCGATGTCTGACAAACTGCAGCGAAGTAGAGCTGTTCCTCAACGGAAAAAGCCTCGGCAGACGGAACGTTGCTGAATACGGTGATGCGAGGTGGAAGGTCAAATATGAGCCGGGCACGCTCTTTGCGAAAGGATACAAAGACGGCAAAGAAATAGCGCAGACCAAAGTTGAAACTGCCGGTGTGCCGGCAAAAATATCGCTGATTCCGGATTGTGCGTCAATTAAGGCGGATGGCGAAGATGTAGCGATGGTTCGGGTTGAGATACGTGATTCACAGGACAGGCTCTGTCCGCTGGCCGACAACCTCGTGAAATTTGAAATAAATGAAAATGGACAAATTATCGGCGTCGGCAACGGCAATCCAAGCAGTCACGAACCTGACAAAGCCTCTCAGCGAAAAGCATTTAACGGTCTTTGTCAGGTTATTGTTCAGGCCAAAAAGATTGAAGGCGACATAAAACTCACGGCTCAGAGCGAGGGATTGCCTAAGACTATTATAACTCTCAAAGCTCTACAGTGCCTGCCGCATCCAGCAGTTCCATAACACTGATTAGACCGGCGTTCCATATTCCCTCTGCGACCGATTTTAACAAAAAACAGAGTAAATGCCGGCAATTGATACTCTGTATATTTCGGACATTTCAAAATTGACAAAATCAGCGAAAAACTCTATATTACAAGCACTTAAAAACTTTAGCGCCCGTAGCTCAGCTGGATAGAGCAACGGATTTCTAATCCGAATCGAGGTTTTGTAAGTGGTTGCTAATAAATGATTAATGATTGTCAAAAAAGAACTTATGAAGCTGGCCGAGAAGCAACCGAAACCTAACCGAGAGCCAACCGTACATCGTTGGTGCAAATTTTGGTGCAACTCACTGGCTCATGTAATCCATAATTTAATAGCCCCACTTACATTTTTTGACACCAACTCACACTCACTTATGAACCCTTTGCGCTATATCCCAAAATGGTGTTGATAACCTTGCCAGCAAAACAATAACCACCTTTGTCATACTCCCGCCAGTTTATTCTTCAGGGTCCCACCAGCAATGACCTTTGCCTTATCAACCTGCTGGCGAACGAATTGGCCGTCCAGAGTGTCGGCTGATTCTTCTTTTGCGGCCTTTTTAGGCCGCTTTTTTCATCACCTCTTAGCAAGAGCTCTACCAAAATGCCAACGGATATATAAAATGTTCAACATTTTTTGATTTTCTATAACAGATTGATATAACAGTACTTATAATAAGTGATGATTTTTACAGAGTTGCTAGATAATAAGTTAATTGGTTGTAGTCCGGTTGTAGGTTCGAAAAGATAGCTTATGTGGATAGAGATTAGAAAAGTTAACAGTTGAATCAGTTTTCTGCTCACATGGAATTGCTTGAAACTCTCTTAACCAAATGTCCCAAACTGTGCCACTTTCGCTGACGTCATACATACTCCAATTCATAGTGGTACAATAAATGAGGCAAGGTCATCTTATAAGTTTTCCAGGCGGGGATTGCAGTTCAGGGATATTTTGGTATTATTACGGAACCTGAAGGCTTATTTAGCAGACGAGCGTTTTATATGTGAAGTGTCGGATGATACAAAAATGGATGAAGATAAAGTTTTACAAAAAGAGCGCTTGTTAGGAGAGATGATAAAAAAGTCCGGACGCTTTGAGGTCTTTGGGAGTTTTGTATTTATTAGGATTGATTTATAAATATTTTCGTCGAAATATTAATTACCTGAAGAAAGGACGCTGTTGAAAACGCTGAATTACGCTCGAAAAATGACACCTTTTATTATTGTCAGTCTTTTTGTTTTTACAACGGAAACTGTCCCGCGGATTGCGGATAACGGCAATGGAACGTTCACGAATCCGCTGTTCTATGAGGAATTTTCAGACCCGGATATGATACGGGTCGGCGACGACTACTACCTTACAGGCACGACGATGCATAGCATGCCGGGATTGCCGATTCTGCATTCCAGGGATATGGTTAATTGGGAGTTTCTTTGTTATGCGTTTGACCGGCTGGATCTTGGTCCGGAATTTCGGCTGGAAGGGGGACGAGATATCTACGGTCAGGGTATCTGGGCCCCATGTTTTCGCTATCACGATGGGACCTACTACATTTTTACCAATATCAACGGGCAAACAACACAGATGTTTCGTGCCAAAAACGCCGCTGGCCCATGGACACGCACCGCGATGAAGCGATCGTTTCATGACCTGTCGGTCTTGTTTGACGATGACGGCAGGGTTTACGTTATCTGGGGATATCAGGGAATCAATTTCGCCCAGCTCAACGATGAGTTGACGGATATCATCCCTGGCAGCGAACGTATCATTATTGAAAAAGACGCCGGCATGGGAGAAGGAGTTCATTTTTACAAAATCAACGGTAAGTACTATATCACCAGTGCATGGTATGTCGGGCGCATGCGGATGCCGTGTGCGCGGAGCGATAAGCCGCAAGGGCCTTATGAAGTAAATCTTGCAATCAGTGCTGATGAAGCTTTTGGTCTGGCTGAAGGCCATCGGCTTCGCGGCCGTGCAGCGCCGCCGTTTAATGTGATTTTACCGAATACGATTGACGGCGGGCGAATGTCGATGCATCAGGGTGGTATTATTGATACGAAGACCGGCCAGTGGTGGGGTTTTTCAATGATGGATTATAATTGTCTCGGTCGGCTGACCTGCCTTTCACCGATTACCTGGAAGGATGGCTGGCCCTATTTTGGCCTGCCGGGCAATCTCAAACGCACGCCGCGCACCTGGGTCAAACCTGATACCGGCAATGTCTACGAGCCGCGCGTGCCCTACGAACGCAACGACGATTTCTCCGGCTCTAAACTCAAACCCATCTGGCAATGGAACCATCTGCCAGATGATAGCAAATGGTCATTGTCAGAACGTCCCGGATTTCTCCGGCTTCACTCATTGCCTTCGGCAGAGCTTTGGTCAGCACGCAATACACTAACACAACGCTCTATCGGTCCGGTATCAATACCTACCGTTGTCATGGATGTCAATGGGATGCAGGTAGGTGACGTAGCCGGGCTGGCGCTGATGAATGCTCCGTATGCGTGGATTGGCGTAAGTCGAAGCTCCGAGGGATCGAGCATTAATCAATTCAATCAGTTTACCGGAAAAATAGAAAGTACACCTTTTCAGGGGACACAGATATGGCTGCGGGCTCATTGTGATTTCCTTACGGAAAAGGCGCGGTTCAGTTACAGCTTTGATGGAGAAAAGTTTGAACCGTTCGGTGCTGAATTTACGATGATTTTCCAGCTCAGGACGTTTCAAGGAATTCGTTATTCTCTGTTTCATTATAATACTGAGGGCGGCCCCGGCGGTTATGCGGATTTCGATAAATTTACAGTGGATGAAGTCTATCCCAAGGGATTTATGAGACCGATTCCGTTTGACCAGGTCATTACGATATCTACGTATGATCAAAATTCCGTTCTGGCCGTCAAAGATGGTGTTTTGACCGCTGTCTCAGCAAAAGATCCGTTAGTCAAAAGCTCAGCGAGTCAATTCAAAGTCATTGACCGCAGCTTAGGACGCGTTGCCCTGCAGTCCGGCAATGGATTTGTTTCTGTAACGGCGCCGGGCAACAAGGGACAGGTCACATTGAAAACAGGCCAACCCGCCGATGGGGAAACCTTCCAATGGACGGAAAACGTCTATGGAGACCTGATGTTGCTTTCGCTTGTTACACACCGTCACATTCGCATCGACCCGCAAGACCGTGCGATTTCCGCTGATTGTCCCGGCCCGCTGCCGGACAGAAAAGACGGCTCCTGCTTAACCTGGGAGGCCATATCGCCTGCCGTTTCCACTTCAAATTCCGTCGCCGAAGCCGGAAATCCAATCATCAAGGACGTCTTTACCGCCGACCCGGCGCCGATGGTTTACAACGACACCGTCTATCTTTACACCGGTCACGATGAGGCCAAGGGCAAAGAGATGTTCACTATGTGGGAATGGCTCTGTTTCTCTTCCAAAGATATGAAGACGTGGGCTCCTCACGGCCCGATCATGAAGGTGACAGATTTCAAGTGGGCGGTGCGGGACGCTTGGGCGTCTCAAGCCATCGAGAGGAACGGGAAATTTTATTTCTACGCCGCCGTTCAGCACGACAACACGCACCCGGGCAAAGCCATTGGCGTGGCCGTATCGGACAGCCCCACGGGCCCCTTTGTGGATGCGCGCGGTACAGCCTTGGTCACAGACGACATGACGCCCAGCCCAAATCCCTGGGATGACATTGATCCCACCGTCTTCATTGACGATGACGGAACGGCCTGGCTCGCGTGGGGCAATCCCAATTGCTATCTGGTCAAGCTCAAACCCAACATGATTGAGCTTGACGGCCCGATCCGAAAAATCCACGTGCCCAATTACACGGAAGGCCCATGGCTCCATAAACGCGGCAATGTGTATTACCTCACTTATGCGGCATTCGCGCACCAGAACATGTGGGAGAAAATTTGCTACGCGACCGCTCCGAAAATTACCGGCCCGTGGACTTATCAAGGAATCCTCACGGACCAGGCGAAGAACAGCTACACTATTCATCCGGGAATTATCGAGTTCCAGGGTCAATGGTATCTCTTTTACCACAACGCCGTTCTCACGTTGAATGGGGAAAAAGGCGCAATTGGCCGGCGCAGCGTTTGTTTGGAATACCTGTATTACAACCCGGACGGAACCATTCAGCCGATCAAACAAACGTTCGAAGGCGTCACTGTTCCGCCTAAGGCAAATCCCACTTCCGAAGCTGCGCGTCAGGAGAATCCGGCAGACGCTGCAAATGTCACCTCTGCCGGCGTGACCGTGACGCAAGATGCCGGTTACGATCCAACGAACTGGCCCGGTAGTCCCATCTTAAGCACTACGACAAATCCCTATTACACCGCTACCAAGGTAGTTAGTTTCAATCAGGCCGCAGGAGTCACAAACATTGGCCAGACCTTCACGATCACCGAAGATTCGAAACTCCAGCGCATCAGCCTTTTCGCCGGAGATGGATTCGGCACCGGAGCCGGCAATACCGTAACCCTTGCTCTTTACGACCTCGTATCGCAGGATGCTTTGTCTCCCAACTCGTATTCTGCGGAAACGAACCTGTTCGGCTCCGGCAAAGGTTTGCAGATTTCCTACAAACCACAGGCGCCGGGATTGCTCCTTTTTGATTTTTCCGGCTCCAATCAAGTCATTTTAAAGGCGGGACATGTTTATGCTTTTGAGCTTCAGGGCATCCGTAAGTTGGCTCCGCTTTTTTGGCGCCGGACCAATAAAGACACTTACCAAGGCGGCGCGGCCTACTGCAATCGCGCCGTGATTGAAGAGAAATCAAACAAGTGCGACTTCGCGATGGCTGTATATGGCGTTAGCGTGTCGAGCGACGCCGCCCACGGCCCAGCGGCTTCTGCCGATCAGCCAGTTGCGCGCATGGATCGGAACTCTCAGACCGCCCACACGCAGTTGCTCGAAAAAGCTAGGAAAGGCGGCATCGACGTTTATTTCGAAGGCGATTCCATCACTCGCCGCTGGGGAGCATTGGACTATCCGGATTTCCTGGCCAATTGGAAGCAGAACTTCTTCGGCTGGAACGCGGCGGATTTCGGCTGGGGAGGCGACACCACTCAGAACATCCTCTGGCGTCTCGAGAATGGGGAATTGGACAACGTCAACCCCAAGGTCATCGTTGTCCTTGCAGGCACCAACAATGTCGGCAGTTCGCCTTCTAGAGGGGATGACGATCCCAGAATCGCGGACGTGACCAAAGGGATAAAAGCCATTCTGGATATTTGCCGAAAGAAGGCACCGCAGGCCACGATCATCCTCATGGGCATCACTCCGCGCAACGATGGCTTTGGTAATCCTACGGGGATCATGCCCGTAATCAACAAGATCAACGAGAACATAGCCAAGTTTGCCGATGGTAAGAATATCCGGTACCTGAACATCAACGACAAGATAGCCAACAAAGACGGAACGCTGTGCGACGGAATGGAAGTTGACAGACTGCATCTCACGCTCAAAGGCTATGTGGGCCGACGCACTGAAACCCATCCTGACGGAATTGCTCGGTCCGCCTGCCAGAGAAGATCACGCACCACCTCCGACCGGTGATCCGAGTGCAAGGACCAAGCCCCCTGCGACAAGTTGACCACGGGATCTCCCTTTCTTCGGGAACCGATGGCGTGAGTTTGCGTGATAGGTGAAGGCCGGCTTTGATATCGCGACATAGGCCTGTGGATCTCAATAGATATCAGACGAGTTCTTGAGGAGCTTCTTGGGCGCGGGGAGAAGTTGCCTAACAGGCCACTTTGCTTGACAATGGCGCAGTGGAGCAGGTTTGTGGATCAGTCTGGCACCGACCGGCGTGCTGACCTGCCTTTCACCGATTACCTGGAAGGATGGCTGGCCCTATTTTGGCCTGCCGGGCAATCTCAAGCGCACGCCGCGCACCTGGGTCAAACCAGATACCGGGAATGTCTGCGAGCCGCGTGTGCCCTACGAACGCAACGATGATTTCTCTGTTTTTGCCCGTCAGCAGATCGGCAGGATTTTTATTTTTTATTATTGCAAGGTGGATGAAAATTTTGTCCAAACCGCTCGAGAAATGCTGAAAAATTACCATCTGAGTTTGGTTACAGTGCAAGTAACTGGAATACTCGGCTTATGCAAGACAGTCTGTATCGGTTGACCGGGGAAAGCGTTTCTTTGCGTACTATTTACAATGTAAAACACCGTCTGAAAGATCTTCAGGCATATTCCCAAGTTAAACCTGAGATGCAAGTAATATCACAAGAAGTAACCTCTGCAAAAGAAAACTTCTTGGCAGGAAAAACTGGCAGACAG
>JBEKRK010000006.1:0-143029 GCA_049518795.1 Sedimentisphaerales bacterium | reverse complement strand
TTCCATATCATCTATGCCGCCGAAATTATGCCATAAGCCAAGAGATATTGCAGGGAGTAACAGACCGCTTTGTCCACAGCGGTTGTATTTCATTTTATTATATCGATTTTTATTATTTGACATCGCTTCCACCTTTCAGCCTGATAATTCAGGCAAAATCTTTGTTAATCCTGCAAAATACATTTCGCCCCAATATCCTGATAATCTTTCTTTGAACGGCTGGGAGGCCGTTGATTCCATTCAGCAATTGGCAGTTTTTATCTCTACCTTATTTTTGGTTATTTCTATAGTGAACTTTTTACCCTTAACCTGAACGTTGAACTTCATCCTTTTCCATTTTCGAGGTAATTTCGGCTTAACTAACGGCTTATCATTTTTGAATGCAAGGCCGGCAAAACCAAATAAAGCCGCCAGCCATGTTCCTCCATTCGCAGCCAAGTGCGTCCCGCCTATATATAATGTTCCAACATACTGTTTATATTTGCCATCAAGGTCAATTGTAGCCGTTTTCATAAAATATTTATACGCCCGGTCTATTTTCCCCAGATGGGCGGCGAGCATCGAATATATACAAGTGCTCAAACTTGAACCATGTTCTGTCCTAGGTTCATAATACTCCCAGTTGGCTTTTTTTACCTGATTTGAATACTCATCTTTAAATTGATTTAACAGGAGGACAACGTCGGCTTGTTTTATTATTTGTGTAGTTGTTGCCAATCCATTGGGTCCGCCAAGATATTCATTGGGCTTGATAATCCTTGATTTTAATTGCTTTAAATTTATATCTTCCAATTTAAAGTAATTATCAAACTGCTCTATGATACTGTTTTTCTTTAACGGGCGAGGGATATATAAATTCTGCTGTAAATCTTTTATTTTCGCTATATCGTCCTGGAAATTAATCCGGCTTATCAGACTTTTATAAACTTTGCTGTATTTATTTTTTAATAAATTAATGGTTTCAAGTGCTACATCAATTGTATATTTGACCATTCGGTTGGTATATGGATTATTATTTACTCTCTCATGGTATTCATCCGGAGCAGTTACATCGAGGATTTCATAACGGTTTTTATCTTTTTTAAAATAGGCGTATGAAGAATAAAAACGGGCACACTCCAGTATAACTTCAGCCCCTCCGTCAATTAATATCCTTTCATCTCCTGTTGCCTTATAGTATTCCCAGATACCATAAACCACATCGGCGCTGATATGTATCTGTTTATCTCTAAAAAATGTCCTGAGCAGCCTGCCGGTAAAAACATCTACTACATTAAAATGTGTACAGGCCTCTTTTCCATTATCCTGACTTTCCCACGCATAAAAAGCCCCATCGTACCCATACTCCTTTGCCTTTTGCCTGGCGACCTGCAGGGAATTAATTCTATACTTTACCAGATTTCTGGCAATTTCCGGAAAATTATATATAAAGAATGGCAACATAAATAATTCAGTATCCCAGAAGATAGCGCCTTTATATACCTGGGAAGAGAGACCCCTTGCCGGTATTGAAATCTTATCTGAATGAACAGGAGCCGCTGATAAAAGGTGATATATGCTATATCTTAAGGCAAATTGGGCTTGCTGGTCGCCTTCTATTACAACATCCGCATCTTCCCATCTCTTGTGCCAGAGATTGCTGTGGTTTTCATATAATTTCACATAGCCCTGTCTGAAACAATTATTCAAAGAATCAAAACAGGCTCCGGCCGGGTTAGCTACATTATCGTTTGTTGTAAAGATAGAAACATATTTTGAAAAAGTATATTTTTCCCCCGCTTCAGCTTCAAATTCAATTAATCTTGTTATTGAATTTTTTCTTTTGTTTATTTTCTGTCTTCCAAAGTCTATCTCGATTCCTTCAACAGCAGCAATCGCATGCTTCAGTTCGTTGGTGACAGCTTCTATAATTAAATAGTTATCCTTAAATCGCACCGACAGGTTCTTTAAATGCGGTCCATTACTGTCCCAGACATCAGCGTCAATTCCGGTCTCAATTCTAATCTTACAGTCTTTTGATGAACTAATAGAATACTTCATACACATCAGATGCAAATCGTGCAGCGATACAAAACGCTCCGAAGTTATAATTATTTCATCATCAGCAACCTTAAATACGGTTTTCCTTTTATGAATCGCATTTTTAAAGTCCAATAATTGTGTATGTTCTTTTATTATAGTTTCAAGAACTGTAACAGGCAGTCCATTACAATAAACCTTTACATAAAGGCCATTGGGCGCATTTACAGGTTCACGCCACTTACCATTTAGCTGATCATATATCCCTGATAATATACAGGCAGTATGCTGTTTTTTTGTATATTCTTCAAGTGTACCTCGATAACCCATATAGCCATTCGCGAGCAAAAAATTATTGCCGTTCAGTTCTATTTTTGCCCTGTCATATCCGTGATTTTTTAAAAACCATTGCATAATAAATTACTTTCTGACATTCGTCATTTTGAATTTTTACTATTTAGGAATTTTTATTGTAATTCCTTTTTCATCGATTTTATATTCCTTGTCATAAATCCGGACAGTCTGATTATTTCCTTTTAATATTTTGAATTCAGCAGATTTGCTGTCTACTTTCACATTTAAAACCGAATTATTATAAATCAATTTAAAACTAAATCCACTCCATTGTTCCGGCAGCGAAGGATTAAAGGCGAGAATTCCGCCATCAGACCTCATGCCGCCAAAACCATATACTATATTCATCCACGCAGCTGCTATTGAAGTAAGATGAAGACCTTCGGCTGTATTTCGATTGTAATTATCAATGTCCAGCCGTGTTGAAAATTTAAAGAAATCATAAGCCTCTCTTTTTTCGCCAAGTTCCATAGCTAATATGGAATGAATTGACGGTGAAAGTGAAGATTCATGTATACATCTTGGCTCATAATACTTATAGTTTATTTTTTTAGCTTCCCCAGAAAAGTCCTGGTTGTATAAGAACATAAACATCAGAACATCAGGTTGTTTAATCATATCGTTTCTATAAATCCTGTCATATGACCAGCTATAGTAGAGAGGAAAATCCTTAACAGGAATAGAGTGTATATCAATATGAGGAAGATTAAAGAAACCGTCATGCTGCTCATATATTCCTGTGGAACTGTCAAACGGGATAAACATATTTTCGGCCATTTGTTTCCACCGTTCCAATTCCTCTGATTTCAGCCTCAGTTTTTCACTTATATCGGATAACTTGGCCGGGGCATTTATTTTCATATCATTAATAACTTTCAGAGTATACTCGAAAGTTTTCTTTCCCATAAAATTTGTATAACAATTATTATTGACCATCATTTGAAACTCATCTGGTCCCATCACGGCAAAATATCCGAACTTACCTGTTTTTTGCCCCCATTGTCCGCGGCTGGCAAGCATACGACTTACCTGTATCAATATTTCTATTCCTTTATTATAAAGAAAATCTTTATCATTCAAAAGCTTATCATAGTGCCAGATACCATATGCAACTCCGGTACTGGCCTGAAGTTGAAGATTCGCATGCTGCCATAAAGCACATGTTTCGCTGCCGTCGAGCGTTGCTATTGGATAAAACGCACCTTCACAATCTAATTCTTTTGCTCGCTCCATTGCCTTTGGAAGCGTTTTATATCTGTATTCAAGTAAATTGCGAGCAGCTTTGGGATTGTTAAAGATATAAAACGGCAGACAATAAGTCTCCGTGTCCCAAAAAGCATTTCCATTGTATGCTTCGCCTGTAAGCCCTTTTGCGCCGATATTTAAGCCCGGGTCTTCCCCGTGATAAGTCTGATGCAATTGAAAAATGCAATATCTGATACCCTGCTGATTTTCAGGGTCTGGCTCTATTATTATGTCGGAATTCTCCCATGTGTCTGCCCAGTATTCAACCTGCTTTTCGTATGCGGTATCGTAAGATATGGAGCTGTCATCTTCGGCTATTTTCATCCCTTTCGACCATACCTCTTCAACGCTTACTTTTGGATTTTTTTCGGTATGGTTTACCACCATCTTTTCAAAACTTGAATTCCGGCCCTGTTTTAAATCCATAACAAAATCCAAACCGATAAACTTGTCATCCTCCACTAATCGCATTTCCTTTTGTGAAGAAGTTTCAATCCGGCAAGCTGAAAATAACATATGTCCGCTGACTAAGGTTTTTCCAAGAATGCCTATAATATTGTCTTCCTCCCCTTTCTTGGGACATAACCATAAACTCTTTCCGCAGGATTCATGAATTATAGAAAAATCCAAACCGATTCTGATATTCGCTTTTCCAGAAAAATTTATGGGTTTAAGGCTGACACGCTGACATCCCAGCCTGGGATTTGTCATACTCAGGAAACGCACAAAAGATATTTTGACTGATTTTCCACAAGAGGTATTCCAAATGAACTGGCGGGTTAGAATGCCTTTCTTCATATCCAGACAGCGGGTAAAATCCTTTATATTGGATTTTGCAATATCCAGAGTTTCTCCATCAATACTAATCCTGGTATACAGCCAATCGACTGTATTTACCATAAAGCAGGTATGCGTTACCATTCCCTTGTAATTACCTGAAGGAATCGCCCTTCCCTCTTCAAACACACCGTTAAAATAACTTCCGACAAGTTTATCGCCGCTATAGCCCTCGTCAAAATAACCGCGGACTCCCATATATTCATTACCGAGAGAAAAAATCGATTCGGAAACCCTTCCATGTTCAGGTTCAAATCCCTGTTCAATAATTTCCCACGGGTCAATTTTTAAATATTTATCAGCTACTTTCGCCATTTTCAAAAATTCCTTTTTCTATTGATAATATAATTTACCAGCCTTCGTTGCCTTGCTTTTTTATAATTGTAAATGTTTTCGAATCCGCCGCTACAGCACCGGATACGGTATTCTGTATCTTTACATTAGCAAACGACGCCGAACCGGCAGATTTTCCAGTTGTTCTAATCCCCCACTTGCCGGCTCCATCTATCAAAATGTTCTCAAATTTAGCATTAAGCACTCGATTTTTCCCCTCAAAAGCAATCGCATCATACGTAGCATCGTATATCTCTATATCCTTCATTGTCAGATCCGCTTCGATACCGCGAGAACCTGATGTGCAAATAAATATAGCGCCTTTCATTGGATTTTTATACTTATCCGTATAGGAACCGCATCGTATCAATGTATTTCTCCGAGCTGTTATAAAGCCGCTGAAACGGACAGGATTATAATTGGTGTTTATATTAATTCCTGCACCGTTTACAACTGTATCATAAATAACATTATCTTCGACAGTATGGTTTCTTCCTCCATATATCGCAATACCGTTTGCAAGCCACGGACATTGTATCGTATTAAATCTTGCTGTATCGTTTTCGCTCGGCAAAAGGTTTCCATTATAGGTTGCGGACCACATTGCGATTGCGTCGTCGCCGGTGCCTCTGAAGTGGCAGTTTTCGACAATTGAATTTTTTGTGCCGAGACATAAATTGATCCCATCTGCCATCAAATTTCTGAATCTGCAATTTCTTACAATCAACCCATCAGTATTATTTTCACTCCATACGCCGACTTTAAGATGATTGAACCATATATTTTCAATCACAGAACCTTTGCCGGCTCCGCCTCTGAAGCCGTCTTCAGCAATTGTATCAACTCTGAATTTTGTATTTCCGTAAATCGCAAAATCGTGCATTTCAAAACGGCTGCCTTCTCCCCAGAAGGTATTTCCCTCCACCTTCATCACTGTCCGCCACATTCCGGCGCCTCTAAGCACTACATTTTCTATATGCCTTTCCCTTGAAGAAAAATTAAAAATTCCCGCAGGCATCCATACGCCTTTTTTCTGTTCAATCGCGGATTTCATACACGCATTGAAAGCATTACTATCATCCTTGCCGTCATCCGGCACAGCACCAAAATCAGTTATTGAAAGGAAGTTTTCAGGCTTTGTCAGAGGCTGGTCAACGACTTCGGTATCAATCAAATCTATTATGCAGAAATCTATCTTTTCTTTCGAATCGCGCTGCAGTTTTAATTTTGCTCCTGCCGGTATTTCCGTTAGCAGTATGTTCACTTCGTCAAAGAAATATCTCGGTTCCTTTAATTCAGGATTATTTGACCATGGATATTTGCCATAAACCCATGCATATTCAGAAGTTAGAACTATATCGCGTTTGTAAGTTCCATTGACATAAAGACTTAGCGGATATGTCAGACCTTTTCCATCATTGGAATCAGGGATACAATATCTTATCACCAATGAATTAGTTTTTTCTTTTAGTGTGAACTCAACATAATCTCCTGTTGAATCAAGATTGACAGCCGTTTTGCCTGATGCTTCGTTCGGAATTTCTCTGAACTTCCGAGTAGGTCCAAGAATCACGCCTTTTACATTAGCATCCTCCGCTTCATATTGAATAAACGGAAGTTTTGCTCCCCTGTTTTTAATTTCAGGTATTTTTATCTTGTTTGGATTTGGAATCCAGAGAGTTGGGTCAACTGATTTTACTGTATTTTTCCCCATTACTTCGACTTTGATATTATCAATCCAAATTGACGAAGCGGATATGTTGCCAAGCTGAAATTCAAGTCTTGCGTTCGGGTCTGCTTTTTCCTCCATTCCGAATTCAAAACTATGATTTTCCATTTTCCCAGTAAGGTAAACAATAGTTCCTCCTGCACTTTCACCATTCGCATAGTCTGCCCAGCCTCTGTCTTCGACACCTCCGACTTTTACTTCTATCGCACAAATTTCTGACGCTTTGGCGTCAAAACTTACTCCGTATCTTAATCCATTTATTATTTGAATCGGCGATTGTATTAATTGTATCGCGTATGTCGCATTTCCGGGACTATTAATATCAATTTTTAAAACGCCATCCTGCACTTTTGCTGCTGCTGAACCGCCGGCATTGGCTATATTAGCTCCAAAAGACCAATAATCCATATTTTGAGCAAAGTTTCCATTTTTAATTAATGAGTTTGCTTCTGCCGGCGCAGCCTGACAGCTGAGTGTCCCAAATAATGAAACAGCTATGATTGAAGTTATTAAGATGCCTTTCATATTTTTAATTACCAATAAAATCTTTAAGATGAACATTTTCAAAGTCTGGAAATACAATATGAGCTTTTCCTACCCTGTTGGCAGGTCCTAATCCGATGACCCAAAATCCACCGTTAAGTGCTGCTTCAACTCCAGACTCTGCATCTTCAACTACTATGGCCTCGTTTGGAGCTACATCGAGGTTTGCGGCACAATGAAGAAATAAATCTGGGGCCGGTTTATGATTATCTACACTATTGCCATCGGAGATTGCGTCAATAAAGTTTTCTAATTTTAGTTTATTAATTACTGTTTGCGCATTCTTGCTGGATGAGCCTATTCCTATTTTGATGCCTGCCTTGCGGACTTCCTGCAGAAGCCCCAATGCTCCCGGTAAAATGTCATCGGGAGTCATTTGCGTTAAAAACTCAACATAGTAATTATTTTTAACATCCATCAATCTTTGCTTTTCTTTTTCCGAAACTTTTTTTTCGCCAAGCAATATTTCAAGAGACTCTTTTCGCGATATTCCTCTCAGTATTTCATTTGTTTTTCTGTCAAAAGTTATACCAAGCTCGTCCGCAAGCCTTTTCCATGCTTTATAATGATATTCGGAAGTATTGGTAAGCACTCCATCCAAATCAAAGATAATCGCTTTAATATTTTTAAATTTCATATTGTCCATTTTTACTTAACTATCAAAACTTTTAATTCATCAGGCTGGATTTCAAATTCCAAAGGCTTGCCTGTTGAGCCTGAAAGTATCGTTTCTTTTGATACGCTCATTAGCTGACAGGATTGAGATTTTCTGTCAACCTCTACCGCTGCCCGGCAGGTCTGCTTTAACGAATTGAAAATCACAATGGCCTTCTCGCCGCCAGTATCGGCCAAAAACGCTTTACCTACCAACCCCTCTGGATTAAGGTCAAATCCATCGGTATCTATGAATGTGCCTTCAGCGAAAAACCGACCGAGCTTTACCCTGAGTTTCACCAAGCTTTCAAGATAATCACGTTCAGGCGGCTTTAACCAATGGAAACTCTCCAACATTAAACCGGCGGCAAAAACATAGTTTAGTGCATAGATGGTGCCTGCCCCTCGACTGGTAATGCGGTGCTCCGGGAAAGTGTATTTATACAGCTCCGGGTAATTTCGCAGGCTTGCACGGTCCGGTTCTGGATGTGTAGCGTAACCATGGCTCAAGTCCACGTATGGAAGATAGGCATCGCACGCCAGCTCACTCATAATCACAAATTGCGGATCGCGGGAGGCAGCGTAGTCCTGCAGCCGTTTTAGAAGCTGCACTTTGCCGTCGAAGGCTAAATCAGGTTTGCTATGGGGATGGCTCTGGTCAAAACACAAAAACGGCGGATCGCCGGCAATCTGGTCAAACAGGATTCCAGATCCGCCCAGTTTCATAACCATATCAATCTGCTGCCGCAAAGTTTCGTACCATTGCTCTGTGGAAGGACAAGCTAAAGCAAAAATCTTTCCCGGATAAATGGTGCCATTTTCATTAAATGAATACTCGTCAATATATTCCACACCGTCTTCATTTTTGAGGCATATCTGCGAACCAATTTGTCGGTAATACTGGGTTTTTTTATCAATCAACCGGCCTTGGGTATATAAAATTACCTTTCCGCCTTCGGCCTTAATTGTCTCAATCGCTTTTTTCAAGGCTTCTCGGCCTCCTAATGCCGGTGCTGCCTCGTATTCGGGATAGTCTGAATCGTGACCGGTCTTGAACCAGGAAAATACAAACAAGGGCAGATTCAAGCCGCGTTGCAGGTTGGTCCGGAATATGTCCACAAGGCTTTCATAGGAATTCACAATGTGTTTGTTCTGGTGGATATGAAAGGTTCCCCGGATGCCGGGCACTGCCCGTATCCATTCTGGCGCAACGACGTTGCGGCCGCGAGTGGCCGCAAACTCCCGATAGCAGCGTGCCCCGGCGTGCCAATCGCCGGTGTGAAGTTTAAGTGTATATATGGCAGATTCCCATTTCTCGCTTGGCAAGACAAAAGGGTAACGCGCGAAGCCTAGTTGAAAATCCTTCAAATCTGTTCGAGCGCGTGCCAAAAGAGCTGTAGTGGGACAATGCACATTATGAACCCCTAAATACAAACCCTGTGTCTGATTAAAAAAATCCATCCACGCCATTGAAGCAACCCCGGGATAGGGTAAGGGATAATGAGGCCAGCCGTCACATGCGAAAAATTTCCCTCCGGCTCGCGTTACAAACCGGCCATACGGCAGGTTCTTGGCCGGTTCGTCCAGGATTGCCCCGATAGTCATCGGCAATGTCAAGTGGTCCATTAATTGCGGAGTTATCTTTTTGAAACCGGAGATAAACGGAAACCAGATTTCTTTAACTGTTTCTTTCGAATGATTTTCAATTTGGGCCTGTAACTCTATCTCGTCGCCTTTTAGTCTGTACATAAGCGTCAGAGTGATATCGAGGCGGGTTTGTTCTTCACCAATTAAACTGTCGAAGCGGATTTGAGCCTCATTGCCTGTCAAGTTCACACTGCCAACATTCATAAAATCAGATATTGGGTGCTCCCGCCACTGGCCCAGTGAAGTGATGACCTTCCAGCCGGTCGGTTTATCGGTATGAAGAAACTCCGTGCCGGTCGTCTTATTGTAAAGACCGGTGATTTGACCGTTCCGCGTCAATTCAAGTTTAAGTTCATCATTTTCCAAAATGATTATTTTATCCGACAAACGTTCTATCAAATTGTAAGACCTCCTTTTATTTTCTGCGATAAAAAGACCGCGGCGATGGTTGGAGGAAGCATGGCAATGAATGAACCGGCTAAATAGAGATTTATCGGGAAACTTCTTGTCAGAGTGTATAATCGGACAGAGACGGTTTGAAGCTCGGAATTGCGCAGAATCAGATATGGCCATAGGAAATCTCCCCACAGCCCGATAAACGCCAGCAGCCCAAGCACAAGGATAATTGAACTCGAAAGCGGCAATGCTATCATAAAGAACATACGAACCTCGGAAGCGCCGTCCACCTGGGCTATCTCGAAAAATGCTTTGGGAATTTGCTCAAAAGCATTGGTTAATACTAAAATCATAAAAGAACTACAGGCGTATGGAATCCAGAGACCCCAGAAGCTATTCACCAGACTCACGTGGATAATTGGAAGATTTGTCATAATGATATAACGCGGCACAAGGTAGGCAATTCCCGGAATTGCCATAGTTATTAATATTATTGCCCTGATGACGTTCCTGCCCATTGGCCGCAGCCTTGCAAGGCTATACGCTGCCATTGATGAGACAATTATTTGCGCCAAGACACCGCCGCCGGCGGCGATTGCTGTATTGATGAACATTCTGACCATTTTGAAACGCTGCCAGGCATCTATATAATTCTGCCAGTTCCATTTTTCAGGCAATAGATGAATTCCCGGCTTAAAAACTTCAAGACTGGTCTTAAATCCGGCAGTGAACGAGAATAGAAATGGAAAAAGAACGAATATACTGGCGAGCACCAACACCAGGAGATAAAAAAGACCGATGAGTCGCCCAACCGGAGAACGCCACTCCGTATTTGACATAACACCGCGATTAGGAATAGTCTCAGAATTTTTCATCCTTAAACCTCACCGGGACGTTTTTTTTGCAGCAGCACATAGAAGATAGAGAAAGCCGACAGGACCACCAGCATCGAGACGCTCCACGCGGACGCTAATCCGAAATTATTTTGATTAAAGGCTGTATCATAAATCTCCAGAACCGGCGACCTTGTGCTGTTGGCAGGCCCGCCTGCGGTCAAAATAAATGGTTCAGTGAATACCTGTGATACAAAAATGACCTGCAGCACTAACATAATTTTTATTCTGGCGCTAATGTGAGGAAGGGTGATATACCAAATACGCTTTAGAACTGAAAAACCGTCAAGCTCAGCAGCCTCGTATAGTTCTAAAGGAATTTCTCTCAGGCCGGACAGGTAAATCAGGACAGTGCCCCCGGCGCCAAGCCAGGTCATAACGACAACAATCGCAGGTTTAGCCAGGGATGGATTCTGCAGCCAAAGCTGCCCAGGAATACCAACCAGATGCAGCAGGCCGTTTAAGATGCCTCCCTCTGGCGCGTAGATTTGCCGCCATACTATGAGTCCGACCACGATGGGTATCAATACTGGAAGATAAACCAATGTCTGGAAAAAAGCAGAAAGCCGGCGCATCTCATTAATCATAATCGCCAGAATAATCGGAGCCAGCGATCCGATAGCAATGCTTAGCAATACATAGCCAAGGGTATTTCGCCAAACAGTGTAAAAGATTGGGTTGCCTAACATTCGCCTGTAATTATCAAACCCAACCCAGCCTTGAAATCCCTTAAGATTAACTTCCTGAAAACTATACACAACAGTTTGCATTATCGGGTACCAGCATATTAAGACAAAGAGAATCAAAGCCGGCAAAAGAAAAAGATAAGCCAGTTGCTGCGATTTCCAGTTAATTCGCAATCGCGATTTTATTTTAACATTTATAGAAGCAATATCTGTCATATCCTTGGATTTTCTCTTTATTTCATTAAATCAAGAACGTTCGACTGATACGTCTCGGCGGCTTTTGTCAGAACGGAGGCTACGTCAACGTTTTTATCGGCAACAATTTTGCCGACAGCCTGGCCCATCGCAAGATAATATTCCTGGCCGGCAATCACTGGTTCAGCCATCATAATGACTTTGCCCGAAATAATGCCATCCATATACAATTTATAATTTTTGACTGGCAGGTTTGCGTATCGCCGTTCAAGAGCGTAACCGGCTTCCTGGAATACGCCTGTGTAAAGCGGATATAACGGCGCTCCAACTACAGTGGTAGGATCCTGTTTGCCTATTTGAAAGTGAATCACAGTTTCATTGGGGTCGAAATAAGTCCATAGCCTATAATAAGCGGCAGCTTCAACCTGGTCCGGCGTCGCGCTGGAATTGACCATGGCAATGTCCCCGCCGCCAAGGGTGTAGCTTATCCCATCGGGTCCGACCGGCAATGGCGCAAAGCCGAGGTTGCTCATATCCGCATCAGGAAAATTCTGGCGAATTCCGATTAATTGGTCACCGGCCATTACAGCCATGGCAACCCGCCCCGTAACAAATGCCTGACCGTTATTTTCCCAGCCAAGATTCTCACGCGGCAGCACATCATACTTCCATCGCAAATCCTTGACGAAGTTCATCGCAGAAAGCATCGCGGCATTATTGAAGCAGGCCTTGTATTTTCCATTAGGCTGCCGGGCTATAATATCTGTATCTTTGAAACCAAAATCATAAGCGATGACTGTCATGTGCCAGCCGCCCGCGTTTGCGCCATCGGTGATGAATGAAAAACCGGCTATTCCCAAATTACGATTAGTGGTCTTCTTGGCTATTGTCACAAGTTCGTCCCAGGTCGCCGGCGGCGAATCGAAACCGGCATCTTTGAGCAATTTGATATTGTAAGCCAGGCCTATGGTGTAAACTTTCATCGGAATACCATACACTTTCCCATTTTTCGATATCATAGATAAAAGCCGGGCGTTATATACCTTATCAAGTTTTTGAGCTTCGAAGATACGGGAAAGGTCTGCGCATATGCCCTGGTCTATCATTTTGGCCGGGTCAGTCAGGTAAACCTGAAAAAGCGTCGGCACCTGATTGCCGGTAACTAACGCGGCGAACGAATCCGGAGTATAAGCATAGTCTGACCCGCGAATGGTAACATTGGGATACAGCTTCTCGAAACGTTCAGTTTGCTCATTCCACGCAGTCAATAACGCCGGCTGAGAATCCGGCGGAATGCCAACTACCGTTATTTCAACCGGACGGCCATCGGCAATTTTGGCCGGCATATTAAGAACTGTCGGCAATTGTTTACTTTCCGCAAGCATCTCATCAGTTATTTCAAATGAGGATACTGTTTCTTTTCCCTGCGTTGTCGGTTTTCCCTTTCGACAACCGGATATTGCAACAACTATCAAAATAAAAATTATTACAAATAAAAAGACTCGTTTCATTTCTTATCCTTAAGCTTAATTAAATTTCCTAAAACCATCCCGGATTCTAAATTATAGCTGATAAAGTTCCATGGTCAAAAATATGGGTCTTTTCCATATCTATTGAAATTTCCATATTTTGTTCAACCTCTGGCTGTGTCCGGGAATCCATCCTTCCAACAAAAGAATTTTCCCCACAGGTAAGATGAATAAAAATTTCTGACCCCAATGGTTCTATTACATCAACTTTGGCTTTTATTGAATTATAAGGTGTGGCATTCGAAAAGAATTTCTTATCATGAATATCTTCAGGCCTGACTCCGAAAACAATTTCCTTTCCCGCATAATCAGTTATTCTGGGTATAAAATTTTCCGGCACTTTCAATCTTATGCCTTCGGCATTGATAAAGTATGTGTCATTCTCTTTGGTAATTACAGAATCTATAAAATTCGTTGCCGGAGAGCCGATAAAACCAGCCACAAATTTATTATTCGGTTTTTTGTAAACCTCCAAAGGCGGACCCGACTGCTGTAAACGACCCTCATTCATTATAAATATTCTGTTTGCCATAGTCATGGCTTCCACTTGGTCATGGGTTACATAAATTATGGTAGCTTCTAATCTACGGTGAAGTTTACTGATTTCTGCCCTCATAGTTACTCTTAACTTAGCATCTAAATTAGAAAGGGGTTCATCAAATAAAAATACTTTTGGTTTTTTTACAATGGCTCTTCCTACTGCCACTCGCTGTCTTTGTCCGCCGGAAAGTTGTTTAGGTTTTCTCTTCAATAAATTTTCTATTCCTAAAATATTGGCTGTTTCCTGCACCCTCTGGTCAATCTCTCTTTTAGGAAACTTCCGCAATTTTAATCCAATAGCCATATTATTGTAAACATCCATATGGGGATAAAGAGCATAGTTCTGAAAGACCATAGCGATATCTCTATCTTTAGGTTGAACATCATTTACTAACTTATCTCCAATATATATCTCTCCTGCACTTGCTTCCTCTAAACCGGCAATTATTCGCAAGGTAGTAGTCTTCCCACAGCCGGATGGACCGACTAAGACCGCAAACTCCTTATCCTTTATCTCTATATTTAAATCATCTACGGCAGTGAATTCGTTAAATTTTTTAGTGAGCCCTTTTATGATTACATTTGCCATTTTTTTCTAATTTAAAATAATTAAAACCTATATTCTTTACTTATACCACTATCCATTGTCAACACAAAAAACAGACGCCTTTTTAAGGCGGACTCATTATTCTGAAACTTGCAGAATGACATAACACTAACTTCGCCTGCAACATCAGAGAGAGCGGTAGATAAGAATAAATCGTAAAGAGACGATGGAGAGAATAATAATGCATCATCCGGCACAAAGTGCACACTCTATGCTCCGTTCCGCTCAATATGCGGCAGCCATCCCAGTGTTATTGCTCATTAAACCGGTAAAATACCGGGGCCCACACTTGGCTGCCGGTATAGGCCCCGAAATAATGCGAAATCATCGCCTAATCAGTAGCTATTAAAGCGGCTTATTACGGCCACAGTGCCGCCTTAAGCCACTCACTTGCAAAAATGGCAAAGTCATTGAAGTTAATCTTGCTATCCTTATTCAGGTCGATATTAGGGTCGGCCGGCGACGATAGCCAGTTGTTTGCCAGTATCCGAAGGTCGTTGTAGTCAACGAAGCAATCACCGTTAAAATCAGGTGTTCGGCCGGGCATACATCTGGGCGGGTATAGCCTGATGTCGTCAAAATACAGCGTTCCTTTACCACAGGGGTCAGCGGGCCTGTGCCAGACACCAAGAGTTATCTTCTTGATCTTTTCCAGATTCAGGCTGGGGTTATTGACTTTGAAGTCATTCAAGGCAATATCCCATGCCTGCCAGTTGCTTTGCAAGGCTATATTGGGGTCAGAATAGGTAACCGTTGCGGCATCGCCGCCTACGCTGTTATCATCCTGCAAAGTTACATACAGCGGCGCAGCGATGTTACTTTTTATACCGATGTCTTGATGATTCCATGATGACATCGCCCCTGCGATTATAGAGACATTGGAGAACCCTGCTGTGCATGTTGCCGCAGCGTTATGAGCGGTTACCGCTAAACCTACATAGAATGGCAAAGTGATCACTGGGTTACCGCCGGTCACATAATACCAGTTGGTGCCGTTAACCGAATAGTAAGCCTCAACGTTGCCATTGCCATTGTAGGTGTCAATCACAAGCTTTACCCAGTATGGAGCGTTAATGTCCTTCAGGGCGGAGTAGTCTTCGCCCCTTGTATAGTAGTCGTAGCTGATGCTGACATTGGAATCATTTTCACGATACTGCCAGGCCGCGCCCATTTCAGGAGTGATACACATAAATCCATTCCTGGAATTCGGATCCAGCGACTTGCGAACCATCACGCCGGCCTTGGCCCACGGGCTGGTGTCACTGATACTGTTTACCTTCGCTATAATCGTTACGTAATCATCGTCGTCACCTGCTGTTATTTGCTTGTAGGCGTAATGGAACTCATCGTGGTATCTTGTTATATTCGCGTCTTGTCCTTGCCTTAAGTCCATCACATTCCAGATGTCTTCGCCGGTGGCGGTAATTGTGTATGGGTCAGACCCTGTAAAGCTGCCGACGGATGCCGGCCAGCCTCTACACCACAGCTCCAGCGACTTGACGCTTTCGGCAGTCCAATCCTGCGGCGAAGTAAATGTTCGGGTGGCATTTGAATCATATGGCGACGCAAGGTTATTGTAATCAAACGGCATCGACTGCATGCCTCCGTGAACAATAGTTACCTCAGCATAATCACTGGAGTCATAACCTACCTTCCCGCCGCCGCCTTTTATCCATCCGTTAGGGTCAAAAATTCTCTTTGGAGAGACGTTGGTATAGCTCTCATAATCTTCCACGAAGACATATTCTGCTGTCGTAAAGCGCCATATCAGGCCTTTCCACGGACTACCGGCAGCGCCATTCTCATCTATTCGCCAGTAGTAAGTCTTGCCTTTTTCAAGTAGGCCGGGAACGTAGTTAGTATTAGTATCTGGTGTGGTCGTTGTTTTATATACGCCACACGGATCCGATGTTTTAGTGGCATTAGTCACAGCCGTTTCATCGGTACCGAAATATACATCGTGCGAGGTAGCATCCTTTCCCTTTGTCCAGCCAAGGGTAGGCGTCGTATTTATATCTGTCGCAAGGGTGGTCGGCCTTGGGTTGCTTGCGAGTCGGATATTAACTAATCGCACATTATCAAGGTAAAATTTCCCCGGCCCCTGGGCGCCATTTTGCAGGGCGATGAGTATCGTCATCTTAGTCGCATTCCCCCAGTCAGTGTGTGTGTAAGCAGGTGACTCAAAAGAAGTAGGCCCTGTCAAATCAAAGGTAAGGGTTCTGTATGCGCTAGTCCCCCCGGACCATGTCTCACCTGCCAATCCGCCGGTCTTTCTGTTTGTTGTTCCGACCGTAACACTATCTGGCCCCACGGACCTGTATTGACTCCAGCTGTGAGGAAGGTCGGCCTGCACACACAGCGGGCCGAGTGTAACAGTTTGGCCGCTCCATTCTGAAGCCAGCAGGGTAACATCAATCTGAAGTTTCATATTGTTCAAATCCAATACCCCATCCCTTTTGATAATCCAGTAGCCGGGGTCTTGCGGGGCATTTGTTGTTTTAACGGTCTTTACACCGAGAGTATAGTTACCTATCGTGGCTCCATTTGTAGAGTAACTAAAAGTGGTATTCCCCTGCCACGTTGCTTCCCAGCCGTTCATTCCATTTTCCCAGTCGCCTACCACAACACCCATTCCGGTATATGCAGTCATAAAATCCCAGACCGCACCTTTCTGGATATTAACCCCATTAACCTCGTCGATCCGCCAGTAGTAAGTTGTGTATGGCTGCAGGATTCCGGGGTCACAGTAGTTAGATGCCTGGCTTTGACTGTAATACAACAAGCCGGGATGAGAAGTTCTGTTGGCCTCGTTCACATCGTTAAAATTAGTGCCGACATATACATCGTGCGTAACGGCCCCTGCTCCCGGCGTCCAGCTAAGATTAGGGTCTCCCTGCACATTCACCGAATGATTAGCCGGACTGGGCGCGTAAGCAATCCCTCCGCCGGTTAATTTCACATTGTCAATATAGTAAACCCCGCCTGAGGCATAGTTGCCCCAATTTGTGGCGAGTATAATGCCCAAATATCCAATATTGTTAAAGTCGATTTGACTGAGAAGTGTCGAATAATCCCAAATAATGGTCTTCGGAGTATCCCCGTTCCAGGAGCCCCAATTTGCAATCCGGGGTAAATCCCACCCTTTAGTCCAGGAAGGTCCATTAAGGTCGTTGACGTCTCTGCCGGCTTCGATTATCATATGAAATTCACAAAAGCCCGTAAATTGGGTATGGTCCCCGTTCCAGCCGCCCCACTGCCCGCCCCAGTCGCTGGCAAGCCGCGTAACGTCTATCGAAATACTGGTGTGGTTCATAAAGTCGTTAACTTCATTAACTAAGCCGTTAGCTTCATTGAGTGCTACCATGCTGTACGTAACAGCTCGTTTAAATCTTCCAGTTCCGCTTCCGCCTGGAGTAACATCGGCAATCTTGAGGCTATTGCCGTCCAATGTAGCCCCATTTGTGCTGAAGGATAGCGCGATATTGGCGTCGGAGGTGTCGGCTTGGCCCCATCCGTCCATCGAACCTCCTTCAAAGTTGCTTAACAAAACGTCGCCGCCGTAGGCTAAAGACGCCACAGACATCGCCACAACAAAAGAAATTAGATAAATAACTTTTTTATACATAACTAAGCTCCGTTTTTTTCTGACAATTTCCATCTTTTTTTTATGACCATAATTTATAAATTTTACAATTTCATTTATACAAATTTGCCAGCTTATTCTACGTGAAGCTCCACGGCTTTGCGGCCGCGACCTCTTCACCTGCTTCGGCGAAACCCGCAGAAGCGTTATCCTCCTTCGACAAGGCTGTGGAAGATATTTCTCCACGGGTTCACACCCGCGGCTTTTCTTTCGCATCTAAGTGATTTATCTCATTTGGTTTCATCCGGGTGCTATTTCCAATTACTTCCTGTCAACCCGGACTACCGACAAAAAGTTAAGGGAGGCCTGCGTTTGGTTCACATCACATAGGCCCCCCCAACTCATATACAAAGCCTTTGGCTAACTAAACTAATACTTTTAGTAAAGTATTAGCGTATTAGCGTTTCCTGCGAATCAGCGCTAAACCACCGAGACCCAAGAGGGCCATCGTTGCCGGCTCTGGAACTAACTGCACCTTGTCAAGGTAATAAGTTACTGGGAAGTTGTAACCTTGGGCACAGGCTATGAGACTGATATCCATACCCTGAAGGGTATAACCACTAGCGGTGTAGGCAGCAATAATGTCGAAAACAGGCTGTAGTGACCAAGTCTCCGTTATCATGCCGTCCGGATCCTGTGACGGAGCAATATGTGGCGGATCCAGCTCTGCAAGGTAAGCAGGATACCATGCGCCGCCTAACATTGAGTCTATAGCTGCGGGGTATGCCCAGCTATCCTCTTCTTCATTATAGAAGCCCATATTGACGCAGGTGCGTAACTTGCTCTCCGGAATCCACCATCCATCAAGTTGCCAATCTTGAGCATACCGACTTATGTCTATTTTGATCTGGTCATATGTGTGATCCGCAACCTTACTCATTTGGTCGCCGGTAAGGATCTTATCTCCAAAACTCGCTACCCACCAACCACCAGTACCATTGTCGGCAGGAATCACCACTTTGAGAGACCCGGTGCCCATAGTAGTCCCGATAGTGTCGCCGGTTTCTATGCAATTCCATGGCTGGCTCCAAGGAGTTGCATCCCAGCCATCCATAAGGTTGCCCGGCTCTCCGAAGTCGCCGATTACTTCTGCATAGCTGAGGGACGCCATCGCCAAAACACAAAAAACAAATATTAACTTTTTACACATAATACATCCTCCAAATTCTTCTAAAAAACCAAAACTTCTTCTTCTTTGCTTTAGCCACGAGCCAAAACAAACATTTATGTGTTTTCGACAACCACACCAAACCCGTGCTTGTCAAAATAACTTTTTAATGGGGCCTGCCCTATAGTTGTTTTCTCGGGAGAGGCGGGCCTTCGCCATCAGCACAACAGTCGCTTTTCAATAATCCTTGAACTTTCTCATCCAGTCCGGCCAATTTTCAGACCTGAAGCGGCCAACTTTGGTATACTTTCCGTTAATGTTATATGATTTATTCCATTTCAAGACCCACAATTCCTTAAGTCCGACTTTCCTGGCAGACGAATCCATAAAGACCATATTTACGTACCCATTGTGTCGGTTGACACAAACACGCCGCATTTCATTCGGCGGGCTCTGAGCATAGGTCTCGGGGTCGCCTGGGCATGTCTCTGTCAGTGGAGGTGGGTCAGCATCCTTTGGCCAGGCATCAACAAACCACATATCTCCAAATACGGGTATATTATTCAAGCCTTTTTTCTGATAGGTTCTCCATGAGTCTGAAACAGGAGTGCGACTGTAGACATCCGTTGTGTCCGGCGGTGGATTGAGTACCCAGCCATTAAGACCGTAGCTGCCTACATCGCCATCGTATTCCCACGCTACACTGGTCGAAGATCCCTTCACGGGCATATCCCCGTTGAACTGTGGCTTTATGGTCTCGGAGCAGAGCCACATCCCTGCATTCTTGGAATACGGTTTCATGACATTTCTCCAGTATCGGCCAAAATTCGCCCCGGCGGTCCACGAATCGTTGATCTGGCCGCTGAAGAAATAACCACGGTTATCATCGCAGTACATCGTATACATAATGCCCCATTGCTTGAGGTTGGACCGGCAAATAACGGTCTTGGCTTGTTTCCTGGCTCGCTGTAGCGAGGGTATCAGAATTGCCAGCAGCATCGCGATGATAGATATAACAACCAAAAGTTCAACTAACGTAAAAGCCTCTTGAAACCTGCCTCTTCCATGGTTAGAAACCTTTACTTCTACTGCGTCAAATTCACCTTTTTGTTTGCTCATAATAAAGTCCCTTACATATCACTATACTCTTATGTGCAAAACAAGATGCCTTTTACATACCATTAACTTAATCTTGTGAATGAATCATACTCTAAATAGTGGCATAATGTCAAGAAAAAAATAAAAAAATTTTTGTCTGCTAACCGGTTTTTTAAATAAGAAAAACCGGTTTTTGGAGTTTCGGGACACTTTTAATCTTTTTACATATCAAATATAAATCGCTCTGTTTTGTCCCCTTTTATATTAATTACCTTTTTTTCCGTTATAAACTCAATTTTTATAGCACGTTCAGGTCTTGGCATTTTTCCCTGCCGGGAGGCTATTTCAACAATTACTTTATTGCCAACACATTTGGCGATATAATTAGTCAACAAATATTCCCCTGAAAGATAGCCATATCCATCTCCGGCATCCTCATATAGAGTGCCTTTGGCCCGTCCATTTTCATCGAGACAGACCAGCAGCGTCAATGGGTCGAGTGAGGATTGTTCTGTGTTTTGCACAACTCGGCCGAGCGAGATGATAGCTCCGCCGCGAATTTTTAATTCGGGTTGATTAGTATCATTAGCGGCGTCTTCGCCAACCAGCGAAATGCTTCGCCATATACCATTGGGCAAGTTTGGAATCAGGTTAGACTCTGGTTTAAGCCTGGGAACAACAAGAATATCTGAACCCAGCAGAAAAGCATTATCCTCCTTCCGCAGTTTTGGGTCGGCAGGGTCGGCGAAAAAGACCGGACGTGCTACCGGCAGGCCTGTTACCGACGCTTCATAGAACAGTGTGTACAGATACGGCAGTAAGCGATATCGCCGCTGGAGAGCCGTCCGGCAGGTATTTTCCACTGATTCTCCGAACGCCCACGGTTCTTTATCCTTATTATGCTTTTCGGTATGCCCGCGGGCAAACGGTAGCAACGCTCCCACGCCCATCCACCTTGCAAAAAGTTCAGGCGTGCTATTACCCGCAAAACCCCCGATGTCCGGCCCGCAGAACGGCTGACCGGACAGGCCGAGATTAAGTATCATAGATACCGAGTCTTTCAAATGGTTCCAATCTGAAGTGTTGTCGCCTGTCCAAGTGGCGGCATATCTGTGGCCGCCGATGAAGTTTGCTCTTGTCAGAACAAATGGGCGTTTATCAGGATTGGCTTGCTGGATACCCTGACGCGAAGCTTTAACCATCAGCATACCGTAAATGTTATGATATTGAGCGTGCGGTCCCTGCGGCAGGCCGTCGCCGCCGCGATGAATGTTATCGTCAGGCATCGTTTTTAAAGGCGTTTTAAAAACGGATGGCTCATCCATATCGTTCCAAATGCCGTCGATGCCTTTCGCCATAAATGGTTTATACAATGAAGCCCACCAGTTTTGTGTTTGCGGCATAGTAAAATCTGGAAAAGCGCACATACCGGGCCAGACCCTGCCGTGGTATTCGCGGCCATTAGCTTTTTGGACAAAGAAATCGCCGGCAGCGCCTTGGTTATAGACAAAGTAGCCTTTCTCGGCTTTGACACCGGGGTCAATCATCCAAACTGTTTTAAAACCCATCTTGTGAAGGTCGTTATTGAGAGCGGCAGGGTCGGGAAAACGATTGGGGTTAAAGGTGAATATTTTAAAGCCGTTCATATAATCTATGTCCAACCAGATGACGTCGCAGGGGATGTTACGGTTGCGGAATTCCGTGGCTATCTCGCGTACCCGTTTGTCCGGGTAGTAAGAGTATCGGCACTGGTGATAACCAATCGCCCATTTGGGCGGCAGCGGCATTTTGCCGATAAGAGTTGTCAGTTTCCGCAGGACATTCTGCGGGGAATCGGCATCGATGACAATCACAGGAAAACTCGGCCCCTGGGCAGAGAATTTTATGTCTTTGGTCAGGTCAATTTGACATCGCCAGGTAGTATCGGCCAGCACTCCAAAAGCGGTTCCATCTTTTCTTACAGCCAAAACCCATGGATGCGACTGATACAGCGAGCCAGTTAAGCCGTCGTAACCATAAGCATCGGTATTCCAGCACTCAGTAACACAGCCATTGCGCAAAAGCGGGCCGGAAACTTCACCGGTGCCGTAGAGGCTTGTGCCGGTCTCAATTTTTATAATGGCGATATACCTGCCGTTTCCAGCAATGCCGAACTGCGGCACAGGCGTCCATCCGGCGGGGACGGGGCCGATTATATTCGGCTCGCGCTCGAGTGACATTGAAGGAGGTAAATCCTCAACTATCACATTCGGCTCGTAAAAACGAGCGATGCCGTCGCCAAGTAATTGTGCCCGGCCAATTTGTTCTGCATAGCATACCGACAGAACAGATAAGAGAGCCGCAATTACCCAGAATTTAAATTGTTTACTAAGTGTTATCATGACGTCCTTTTCAATAACGATAGAATGGTATTAAGCTTTTTTTCATATTGCTTGTATTGTAACCATTGTAATAGTTCAATAACTTTTGCTGGTGAGCCAATTTTGGGCGAAAACAGCGAAGTCGAGGAAATTGATAATATTATCAGCTGGCAGGGAGATATCGCAGCCCGGGTTCCAATTGCCATCACCGGGTTCACTTAGCCAGGCCGAGGTAAAAACGCCAAGCGTGCTGCAATCGATTTGGTCAAGCAAAGCTTTGGCTGCACTTAGATTGTTGGCAAAGAGGTAATCTTCTACCGTAGCTAATTGAGCCAAAGCCGCGGGGTTGCTTAGATTTGCCTTTCTCAATGTATAAAGCCGAACGGGCAGCCTTAAGTTCGCAGCCGTGTAGGAGAAGTTAGGGTCGATATATTGTTTGCGCAATTGCTGAGTTTTTTCCAGGAACAGATATCCGTCCTCTACCGTCGGCTCAACGATTGTCCCTTCGCCATAGTCATTCCAAGTTGCAACCTGGACGATATCCGCGCTGCTTTGCAATGCTCTTTCCAAAGTATAAAGATAGGTCAACTTGTATGTACCATCGTATGTGCCGTTGGCGTCGATATAACCAAGCGATGGACCTGCTCCTCCCTCGACGTAAATATCATAAAACCTCGGGAAAGCCACAGCGATGTAATGTGTCCAGTGATTAGAAGCAGCGGCGGAGTAAAAATAGTCGAGATTAGACTTTACAGTCCCAGACTGTGGAATCGGCCAGTCAAATCCGCCGGTTTCTGTGGATGAATAACAGCAGTTAGTTCTAAAAGGAAAGAATTGCGGTTTGGGACTCAAGGCTGCAAACATTGAGACCCAGTCTGAGTTGTAGGTGAAGAACTGCGGCCCAAAGCAAAGCAGCACGGGCCTGTTGTCTATTTTCGTATACGCTGAGTCAGTAAAATAGTGAGATTGCAGCCACTGCATTACCCCCGCACCATACGCAACGGCCGCGGCTCTGTTGGCAAACCAGCCGGCTTTGTTCATCTCCGCAACCGTATGGTCTTCATAGCAGATGGCAAATTGAAGGTCGGCATCTTTTACATATGGGATTAGGCTGTTCGTGGCGTCCCTTATCGAGCCATAATCATAAAAATCATCTATTCCGTACCAGTCGGCAATCAAACCATCAAACCCCCCGAACTTCATTAAAAGCACCTGAGACGCTAATACCTGCGGGTCATTGGAGTCGTATAATCCCAATAGCGGAGTAAAGTGTGACGCGAATGTTGTCGGCGGATTGAAGGTGTTCATTGTCCAATGCCAGCCCCAATTATGGAGAGGCGGAGACTGATACCAAGGCATATAGTGAGCCATAATTTTTTTGGCGCTGGCGATTCCATAATAAGAGTTATGACAACAGATGGTCAGCGCAAAGACTAAAACCATCAAAGTCATTCTCTTTTTCATAAACCCTCCAGCTTCAAAATGGCTACAAACAACAATATCCGAGTTTTCAGCTCGGCTATGCCTTACAGTATATCATCTTTTTATGCTAAAGTAAAGAAAATTTACGCAAAAAACCGGTTGCTTAAAAATCCTTATTTTTTGAATTAAAATGGGGACAACCACTGCTTGTCGTGTTGGGAACCATTGAAACATTTATGTTAAGTATGATTTTCATCGCCGTAAACCGGAAGGTTAATCGGCCGGTGCTTTTGATGTGGTATTTCTTACAATGAGCCGTTCGGGCAGTGTAATGACTTCCGGCTTAATCTGTTCAGGATGTTCCAGTTGCCTTATCAACAACTCGGCGGCGGCCTGGCCCATCTCTCCAGACATCAAATCAATAAAACTCATACTCGGACTCATAATATCGCAGGCGTGCTGGTCACAAAAACATATAATGCTTAATTGCTGCGGAACGGAAATACCCAGAGATTGTGCGGCCTGCAAAAGATTCAAAGCTTCCATATGACCATAAACGATGATAGCGGTAGCCTTATCCCGCAGAATAGTTTTCTTTATATATTTTATGGCCGAGTCGTGCAAATTTTGATAAGTTTGTTCTGTCGAAGGCATCTTGTCATGGTCGACCATAGGTATTAAGCCGTAAGCCTGCATTTGTTCCAAATATGTCTGATGCCTGTCAGATACGCTGCTGTGCCCTCTCAATAATGCAGGAATAGAAGACACAACATTACTCTTGGCCCACCAATAATCAACGGCAACACATTGCGGACCGGCATAAGCTATCCTTTTATGTCCCAGGTCAACAAAATATTTAACAGCTAATTTCATACCATTAACATCATCCGGAATAACCTGTGAACCTAATTTGCCGGCAGGGCCGTTAATTACGACATAGGGAATGTTCATTCGCTCCAATTCCTCAACAGTCGCCGGATTGCAGCGAGCCAGAATTATAGCGGCACTGATACGCCAGAGAGGAAGTTCGCTGTTGTTGGCGTGGTGAAGAGACATATCAACTGTGATAGTGTAATCTTCGAAATCGGAATCGACCAAAGATACTATTTTGTTGACAGCGGTTTGATAAATATCGCCAAAGTCGCGCAATGCGTGACTGCCGCCTAAAATATGAATCATTTGCTTGTTCTGCTTGGATAAACTTTGCGCAAGCAAATTCGGACGATAACCCATTTTTCGCGAAACCTCTAAAATACGTTCACGAACTTCACCGGTTACGTTCACAAGCTTATTATTCAGCACGCGGCTGGCCGTTGATTTGCTTACCCCGGCAGCTTTGGCAACATCATATAAATTGACTGCTTCACGACGCATTTTATCTCTAACATATATTATCACTCTATATAGTAAATTAAAAGCCGAAAATATTGATAAGGCCGAAAATACATTTTTTTGACAAAATTCCGGCATTTTTCGGCCTTAGCCGCTAAATATTTAATATGTCGCTAACCTATAGAACAATTTCAGTTGGGTTGGAGCAATCCATCATAAGCAGGTAAAAAGGATTGTAAATGCGCCTGATGATGTTGTATTGTAATAGTTGTATGAAGACTATGGACACAAACAATAAAAAGTATTTGTTTAAGCCTCGTCGAATGCTGGGTCGAACCGGCTTTATGGTTACTCAGCTTGGTATAGGGGATATTGCCGATAGAAATGTCCCGATTAATAAATGTGTAACAACGGTTCGCCGGGCACTGGATGTCGGGCTTAATGTGATTGATACCGCTCCAGCTTATGAAGATGGTTACAGTGAAGAAATTGTAGGCCAGGCTCTTAAAGGCCGCAGAGACGGTATATTTGTTATAGATAAGATTGATCATCACGACCAGCCGATAGATGAGCAGGTTAACAAGAGCCTGCAAAGGCTCGATATGGAGATGGTTGACCTTTTTGTTATGCACGGCCTGTCAACAATAACAGGTTGGGAAAAGGCAACTGCGCCAAGTGGAGCTATTGAAAGGCTTGATGAATGCCGAAAGATTGGCAAGCTCCGTTTTCTTGGCATTTCAAGCCATGACCCGCAGGTGCTTAAGTTGGCGATTAAGTCAGATTTGTGTGATGTAGTGATGTTTGCCATAGGCCCTTATTGTGACAGTCAATATATTAATGAAGTTCTGCCGCTTGCCCGGGCTAATAATGTCGGCACTGTGTGTTTCAAGACCTTTGGTGCAGGTAATTTGCTGGGCGATACCGAAGGCTATAGCAGGCCTCTGAAGGAACGTCCGCGGGGTAAATTCAGTTCGGGCGGTGATAACAATGCCTCTGCCAGTTTGCTGCCTCGTATGACGGTCTCTGGGTGTGTGCATTACACGTTGACCTGCGATCCTGACGTTACCCTTTTAGGGTTGAGCTTTCCTAACGAGCAGGATGCTGCTTTTGCTGCTGCTATGGATTTTAAACCGCTGTCATCGAAACAAATGGCTGATATTCGTAAACGTGCTGCTATAGCAATCAGGGGTAAAGGACCATGCTGGTGGAATCCTGAAGAATAGGTGAGCCGAGATAAACGGCATTGTTTTTATTTGCACATCGAGTGTATCTATCGATTACGATATCATGATGATATTGTGTCGTCTACTCAGAGCCAGTGCAGACCTCTCGCCCGTAATACAGTTGACAGGGCGTGAAACCTGTTTATAAACTTCTGTCTAATTTACGATAGCTTACCGCTTCTGCAATATGTTCTGCGTTTATATTTTCTTTATTCTCCAAATCTGCTATGGTTCTTGCGACCTTGCAGATTTTATCGTGTGCCCTTGCCGACAAACCAAATTCCGTCATAGCGTTTTTCAAAACCATTTCCGCAGACTCATTTAGACCGCAGAATTTGCTTATCTGCCTGTGTGTCATAGTAGCGTTTGTGGTGGTCTTTTTTTCGCCGAACCTTTTTCTTTGAATTTCCCTGGCGGCTATTACCTGCTGACGTATTTCCCCTGAACCGGAGGAAGTCTCTTTTGAACGCAGCTTACTGAAAGATACGCTCGGCACATCTATATGAATATCAATCCTGTCTAACATAGGCCCTGAAATCCGCGCCAGATACCGTTCAATCTGGTTTGGAGTGCATTTGCATCGTTTCTGCAATGAGCCGAAATATCCGCACGGGCAGGGGTTCGTCGCGGCAACGAGCATAAAATTCGCGGGGAATGTAATCGAGCCTTTTGCTCTTGAAACGGTAACCTTTTTATCCTCTAAAGGCTGGCGAATCATCTCAAGAACGTGCCGCTGAAACTCGGCAAATTCATCGAGAAATAATATTCCGTTATGCGCAAGCGATAGTTCTCCACATCGCGGATTGGTTCCGCCGCCGATAAGTGCTGCACCTGTAGCGGTATGATGAGGCATTCTGACTGGCCTTGTCGCCATTAGCGGCTTGCCTTCGAGCAATCCAACCGTTGAATAAACCCTTGTTGTTTCAAGAGATTCAGTCAGCGACAATCTTGGCAGGATAGTAGCCAATCTCTGCGCCAGCATTGTTTTTCCCGCGCCGGGCGGACCAATCATTAGAATATTATGTCCGCCTGCCGCCGCTATCGTTAGTGCGCGTTTGACTGATTCCTGTCCTTTTACATCCGCAAAATCAACATCGTAAGCAGCGGCCTGCTCAAAAAGCTGTTCGATATCGACATTCGCGGATTCGAGCAGCAGTCTTCCTGAAAGAAATTCCGCCGTCTGGCTCAATGAACCTGTGCCGTAAACCTCCAAATCTTCGACAACGCCCGCCTCGCGGACATTATCAATCGGCACAATCATTTTCTTAAAACCTTTTTCCGCCGCCGCCATTGCCATACTCAAAATTCCGTTGACCGGCCGAACCCTGCCGTCAAGCGCAAGTTCGCCGACAATGATAAAATCCTTAACATAATCGCTTTGAATTGCTTTAGTGCCAAGCAGGATTCCCAGAGCTATCGGCAAATCGAACGCAGGACCGACTTTTTTGACATCTGCCGGCGCAAGATTTATTACGCTTTTCGTTCGCGGGTAATTGTAGCCGGAGTTTGTTATTGCGGATTGAACTCGTTCGATGCTTTCTTTTACAGCGGCATCCGGCAAGCCGACAATGAGCGATTTTTCAAATCCGCTCCGTTTTATATGAACTTCAACCTCGCAGATTATTCCTTCAATCCCTTCAAACGTTACACTGAACAATTTACTAAGCATACATAATCCCTTATTGGTTAAGCACACAAATTGACGCATTTAAAACCGCCGCAAAACTGACCCATATTATATAAGGCAAAAGAAGTATTGCCGAAAGTTTATTAACCCTGTAAAAACAGATAATCGTCCCTGCTATCGCCAGCCACAGCAATATAACAACTCCAAACGCAATTAACGGTTGTTTCATCCCAAAAAATATCGGCATCCAAAGTGCATTAAAAACTAATTGAAGAATAAAAGTGGCCAATGCAACTTTGCCGGCTTTGTCTGCAAGACCTCTTTGCCAAACCAGGAAAACCGCTATCCCCATAAGCAGATAAAGCATAGTCCAGACCGGCGCAAATATCCAGCCCGGCGGATTAAACGCAGGTTTGGCAAGTGTTTGATACCAATCCATTGAATTTGCAGTCCAAAAAGACCCGCCGTATCCAACAGCCAAAGGCACAGTGCAGCTTATTATCAGTTTTATTACATCAGAACGCTTCATACTTTTCACAGGAGCAGCATTTTAACTCTTAAACATATCTTTTTACAAGTATTGAATAACGTATTTTATCCGCATTTTTTCACATAAGTCTTTTATTTATAAGCACTTAAAATTTTTTAAAAATTTTCCGAAAAACCTCTTGCAAAAAATAGATTCCGTGGTATAATGATAATATATAAATCGCTCTTTTTTTCTTATATAAGGTTTTGGTTTCGCTGAAGCGAAATATTTACTTTATAACCCAATAGTTCTATATTAATTACAAAAGGGTTTTGCTTCAGTAAGGCTCAAGTGCAAACTTGAGCCTTTTTATTGCGCTAATATTATAGGGTAGCTCTAAAAATTGCTTTTGAGCGGCAAGTAGAAGATTTTTGCTCGCCGGCAAGAAAGACAAATCAGCCTTATCTGTAGATAAAGCGGTTTTTGTCTGACGCAGACCGGCGACAAAAAGATTCGCTTGCCCGCCAAAATGAATTATTAGAGGTATCCTAAACTTTTAATTCTCGCGATAACTGCCTGATAAAATTTTGGTCTTGAATCGCTGTCTTTGAAACCGACACTGCCCCGGCCCCTGCATTTAATACCATTCTGGCCCCGTCAAGGCCGGTGATTCCGCCGCCGGCGATTACAAAATCGAAAACCTGCGAAAGTTTCCTTATCGTCTCAAGAGCCTGCGGCTCATAGGCAAGTCCGAGATTTGCATGCAGAATCGGCGTCCCAAGTTCAGCCGCGATTTGAACGCTCTCAATTATATAATCGTGCCATACTGAGCCGGGCTTGAGAATAAGAGGCTTTGTTGTTGCAGACAAAATCCCGCTTATCCATTTTTTAAGATTATCCCTGTTCTCCGGCATACAAAGTTTATAGCCGAGTTTCTGTTTGGTAAAAAACTCCATAGCCGAATGCGCACAGAGCGAAACAAAATCGGCCCCTGCCTTTTCCGCCGCGGCCAGAAATTCAGCCACATCCCTGATTTCAGAGCCGATAGCACTTACCGCAACCTTTGCCCCGCTTTTTTTTGCCTCATTAATCTGCTCATCGAGATATTTATGATAATTTTTCTTTCCGGGCTTAAAAATAAACTTCGGCGGATAATGAATATCCTTTGCGGAATCGATTATATAAGTGCCCATTATGACAATCACAGCGCCTTTGCCGTATCTTTCGCAGAAAGTACCGTTGCCGTATCCGCCAAGCTCGGAAAGAACCACGCCGTTCCGTAAATCTTCAAAAGACTGTTTCATACAATAAATTTAATCGCACAAAGTCTTATTGTCCAGAAAATATGTATTTTGTTTAGCTGTCGCCGGCATTTATCCGCCTCAGGTGGACGGCGACGCTTCCTTATTTCCTTGCTTCGATACTGTTCTAATGCTAAAAATTACTTATGAACATTGAAAAATTAGATTACAATTTACCGCAGGAATTAATCGCTCAAAAGCCGCTAGATGTCCGAAGCGATAGCCGTCTTCTTGTGCTGAATCGTTCGGACGGTTCGCTGATTGACGACAAGTTCAGTCATATATGTAATTATCTTCACAGTGGTGATTGTCTCGTCCTGAACAACACTAAAGTCCTGCCTGCCAAATTCTTTGCCCAGAAAGAAACAAAAGCAAAACTTGAAGGACTTTTTATCGAGGAGCAGCAAGACTATTGGCTTGTCCTGCTGAAAAACTCATCACGGATAAAAGAAGGCCAAACCTTATATCTCCTCGACAGAAACAATAACCGCTTCTGCCCGGCACTGGCTGAAAAAAAACTTGCCGAAGGCCAATGGCTTTTAAAACCTGAAAAGGCGATTGCCGCCGGACAAATCCTCAATGCTATCGGTTTTACCCCCCTGCCGCCTTATATAAAAAGACCATCGCCCCTAACAGAGCACAAAACCGATTCCCAGCGTTATCAAACAGTTTACGCTCGCAATATCGGCGCTATTGCTGCGCCGACGGCAGGACTTCATTTCACCGAAAAAATTCTCGAACAAATCAAGGCAAAAGGAATCTCAATCGCTCCGCTTATTTTGCACGTCGGCATTGGCACATTTCTTCCTGTTAAAACCAAAATGCTCGAAGAGCATAAAATTCATAGTGAGCAATTTTCATTAGACGCCCAAAACGCCGACATTATTAACAAAACGATTCAATCCGGCGGTCGAATCATCGCTGTCGGCACAACTTCTGTTAGAACGCTTGAAACTGCTGCGGTCGGAAGAAGTGTCAAACCCGCAAGCGGACAGACGAATCTTTTTATAACCCCCGGCTTTGAATTCAGGATTACCGATTGCCTCGTCACAAATTTTCATCTGCCGAAGTCCACACTGCTTGCCCTTGTGGCAGCTTTCGCGGGATTAGATAATATCCTTGCTGCTTATAAACACGCAATTGAACAGAAATATCGCTTCTACTCTTATGGCGACTGTATGCTTATTATCTAAGAATCGCAAGTCTTTGCAACACAAACACTTATGGTGCAAAATTTTTTATTCAAAATTATTGCCACAACTGTAAAGGCCGCTATAATAGGTGATTTACGTAATTTTAAAATCTTTATTTAATCCGTCTTGAAATAGAAAGGCCGGTCATAAATGGTTCTTACCCAGATACTTGAGCCTGAATGCGTAAAAGTTCCGCTTGCCGCAAGCAACAAGGAATCGGCAATAACAGAACTTGTGGATATTCTCAGCGCCAACAAGCTGCTCACCGACAAAAATGATGTCCTGCAGGCGGTAATGAGTCGGGAGAACACAAGAAGCACCGGCATCGGCTCAGGCATTGCCATTCCTCACGGCAAATGCAATGGCGTTAAAGACCTTGTGATGGCTATTGGCATTTCCCGCCAGGGAATTGATTTTCAGAGTATTGACGGCAAACCCGTATTTATAGTTGTGCTTCTTGTTTCGCCGTTGGACAGGACCGGCCCGCACATTCAGGCCCTTGCGAGGATTAGCAGATTGATGCTCGATGAGGAATTTAAAAATAAGCTCCAGAACGCCCCTTCCGCACAGCAACTCTACGAGCTCATTCGGGAAAAAGAAGCGGAATAATAAAAACAAATCCCCAGGCCGAGGAGGCTAAATGGTGGAAAGAAAGAAGCATTTGATATTTCTACTGTCTGACTTTTGCGAGCTTGAGCGCATAAAAAAAGCGGGCTCCTGTAATGCCCTTTTGCCTCAGGTTTCGGCTTCCTTTCGGAGGCCGGCGCCCGAGGCTCATTACAGGTTTATCCGCTCAATTAAACAATACAATACAAACTGAATGATTGCAAATAATACCCGCCAATCCCTGAAATTGGCGATATTTCTAAATCTTTCCCAACCTCCGGATTTGAACGTTCCTTAATTAAAACACTTGCATTGCCGATAAGACTATGGTATTCTTTAATTTAATCGAATGGCAGGTATCCAAATGGACTCGGCAAAATCGATACATTTGATTGTAAAAAGAGACGACCAGAAGGTAAACGAATTTACATTTGACAGCACCCCTATCTACATCGGCCGAAAGGCCGGAATCCAGGTTGTCCTTTCCGATATGGCTGTTTCACGCGAACACGCGATGATTTCCCTTAAAGACGACAAATGGACTATCGAGGATTTGGAATCGGCCAACAAGACATATTTAAACGGCGAGCCAATCCGCAAGGCCGCGATAAAAACCGGCGATGTGCTCAAAATTGCCGACTTTTTAATAGAGATTAATTTTGAACAGCCGCCGATTGACGTCGGCAAAGAGCCCGAGATTCTCCTGACAAGCGACGATACCGCTCCTTTGGAGCAGGCAGAAGCCGCATCGTTATCGACGCCTCGCGATGAGGTAATTGTCAGAAAGCCTGACGGCGCCCACGCACCTGCTATGAGGCTGGCAGCCCGGAGATTAACGGATTTTGCGCAGGCCGCCGAGGCGTTAAGCAATGCAAATGACCTTGACCAGTTCGTGAAAATTTTACTCGATACTACATTGAAGCAATTTACTGCGTTTCGCGTATGGTGTGGATTGAGGAGTGAGAAAAGCGGCCCGATAACTTATCAGGCCGGCAAAAGAAGGGATGGCAAATCAGTTGAGCTGAAGGAATTAAGGCTCAGCGATAAAATTACCGAGGCTCTTGAACGGGGTCAGTCGATGGTTTTTCCGCAGGTTGCCGCAAAGCTTGAAGAAACGGAAAGGATACGTTCAGCGATGATTTCGAGCATTAAGGGTCCGAAAGGCTGTTTTGGCGTCCTGTATGTGGACAATGCTATGGTTCACGAGCATTACAGTTTGAGCGATTTGGATTACCTGATGCTCCTTGCTTTGCACGCAGCCGTAGCATTGAAGAATTATTTATAATTAAGCTTCAGTATTCAGGTTGACCCAAGTTTGTTTCCGCAATTAACTTCTCATAATCCTATACGCATTTTTGCTTCGATTTTCGCTTCTTTGCGATTTTTTCAGATGGTTAATTTACTTGTAAAACAAAAGATTTCATATTAGAATTATGAGATTGTCGGCGCCTCAAAGCAGTTTTCTGAAAACGGACAGAAAAAATGGAGTGGGTAACAACGACCCAGGTTTTGGAAAGTCTTAAGGAATCCAATGATACTCTGGCATGGACCAGATTTCGTGACCATTTCTATCCTGTAATATTCCGCTTCGCAAAGGTGCTGGGCCTGTCGGAAACTGACGCTGAGGATGCCGCGCAGGAAACAATGCTGACATTTCTAAAATTATTTCGCGACGGTAAATATAACAGAGAAAAAGGACATCTGGGTCATTGGCTTTTCGGGATAGCCAAACGAACAATACTGGACTTCTGCAAGCGGCTGCCTCGTGAGCGTCTTGTCGCAGACAAAACTACGGGCACATCCTTCTGGGATATGGCAGCCGACGAGAACAGTGTCCGACATACGTGGGATACAGAATGGCGGAATATGGTGCTTGAAAGATGTCTGCAGCAGGCCCGGCGGGAATTGGACCAAAAAGTATTTCAGGCTTTCGAGCTTTACGCTCTTTCGCAAAAACCCATAGAGGAGGTTTGTCAAACTTTAGGTATGTCGCGAAATGCCGTGTATATCGCAAAAAGCCGTGTCCTGTCAAGATTACGTCAGTTGCAGCATGATTTCGAGGGATTTAGCAAGGATTCTATCTTATGAATTGCCCTGACCCTGAGTATATAGAACATTACATACGCGGACAATTGAGCGAGCCGGAGTCGGCTGAATTTGAAGCGCATCTGAAAAATTGTCCCAAATGCAGTTCCAAAGCGGCAGAAACTCGTGAAAATGAAACGCTGCTTTCCGAACTTCGTGAGTTTCAAGCCAAAACCGGGGACTCATCCGTATCAGTAAGTAAAGTTCCGCGTGTCCAAATAGGAACTATTGAGCGGGCAGGGGAACTCTTAGGCTCTAAATACCGCGTGGTCAAAAAAGCAGGTTATGGCGCTGCCGGAGAGGTTTTTCAGGCCATCGATACTATTCTGGACCGGCCCGTAGCAGTAAAATTCCTCAACAAAGAATATGCAGCCGAAAGCACAATAGAAGAGCGCTGGCGAGAACCCAGACTGATAGGTCAGCTTAATCATCCCAACATCGCTCAGGTTTACCATATCGGCGAGCAGGAAAAAATTAGATTCATCGTGATGGAATGGGTGGAAGGTCTGCCGCTTACTGAAGCGTGGGAGGGAAAATCTGTTCAACAGCGATTAGGAATCTATCTGCAGGTGCTGGACGCTATGACTGCCGCACATAAACGCGGTATCGTGCATCGGGATATCAAACCTTCAAATATTCTGGTTAATTCCGCCTGGCAGGCAAAGGTGCTCGATTTTGGAATTGCCGTTGACAGACAATTGCTCCAAAGCGTCAGCGACGGATGTTATCGCGGCACGCCGGCTTTCAGCGCACCTGAGCAGATAACGCCGCCTGTTCAGATTAGCACTGCAACAGATGTTTTTGCTTTAGGGGTTCTGTTGTATCAGCTATTAACCGATACGCTGCCTTTTCCGCAAACAGAATTAAAGGAGCTTTTCCAGGCCGTAAGAACGGAAAATCCCGAGCTTCCCAGCGCGATAGAAGAAAAAGTCCCGATAGCCCTGCAAAATATTTGTCTTAAGGCTCTGGAAAAGAACCCTCACCGGCGATATGTGAATGCACAGGGTTTGTCAGACGACATCAATCGATACCTGAGAGGTGAAAAAGTCTGGTCCAGGCCGTCCTTTTTAATTGACAAGATTCAGCAGGAAGTCTTTTACCATCGCCAAAAATTAAAGGTCTGGCGCGACAATGAAATGGTTACTGAAAAGGAGTATGACAAGCTTGAACATATTTACGAACGGGTAATTGCAGCGCCTGACCCTTCTATCATTGAGGCGAGGAAATTATCGCTTTCTCAGGTTTGTTTGTATCTCGGAGGCTGGATAACCGTGCTGGGCAGTTTTGTGCTTTTTTATAAAACCTGGGAACAGATACCGATATACTGGCGGCCTATGCCTGCCGTTATAGCATCCGCATTGATAACCCTGTTCGGCATCGTAATGTGGCGAAAAAAGGAAAGCAGATTGGCCGTTGGGTTCTTTGCTACAGCCAACCTGCTGATACCCATTACTATCCTTTTGACATTAGGCCAGTGGGAGATACTGTCCGCTGCCAGGTATCCTTGGGGCACAGAAACAATATACCAGCACCTCAGCGAGGCAGGTTCTCATCTGATTGTGGGTAATTTCCAATTATATATCTCATCCTGGTGCTGGCTTGCGTTTTCGTTTGTTTTTCTTCGATTTACCCGGTCATCAATTTTTGTGCTCTTCAGCATAATTGCATTTCTCGCCTGGCTGACCACCTGCTATATAATTTCCGGAATGGAAAACTGGACACAGGATATAATTGCAGGCCGATACTTGTTTGCCGGCATTGGTTTGTTTGTCCTGGGGACAGTTTTAGACCGCTGCAGGCTTACTCACTATGCATGGTCGCTATGTGTTGTCGGATTGGGCCTCATAGTTGTCCCTCTTTCTGTTATTGCTGTTTCAGAAAACACGTTATTCGGCTGGCTGCTGTCAAAACCAGCGGCTCTGACCCAAAACGAACAAATTGCTTTGAGTTTCGGCTGTAACGGCTTGTTTTATCTTTGTCTTGCTACGGCCTGCCGATTGCTGGGGACGATATTACAGCGCAGTCTCGCACAACTTCTCAACTGGCTCGGTCCCATACACATCCTGGGCCCGCTGCGAGTGCTCGACCTTGACGCCTTATCAGTTTCCGAGGGTCACCGAATAATTTATCGAACACTTTTGCCCATAGCAGCCTTTACTTTTGTTTTCGCAAGCGTAACCAAGCAAATGAAATCCTTCTTCTTTTCAGGTCTGGGCGGCATCGCTGCCGCTGTGCACAAATTCACGGTCGAATATTTAGACAAATACTTCGCCTGGCCTATTTCACTTATCACCGCCGGCATCGTCTGGATGATTGTCTCCTGGCTTGTGCCTCGCTGGAAAGCCGGTATAGCACTCAAAAATAAACGATAGCCATACTCTTGTTTATATCCGAAATCCACGCAATTTTTAACGTTTTCTCTATAATTTCCGCCAATTCTGCGTTTTTTTAAAATTTTCCAGAAAGATTGCCTGCCCGACAATCCAATACTTATCAGGACTTGTTGATGTGGTCATTACCAAAAACATAAGAAAATAAAAAATTGGAAAGGAAATTAAAATGAAAACAAAATTGAACCTTATCGCGTTTTATCTGCTCGTCTTAACCATAGGCGGCTGTGTGCCGGTCCTGTCTATTAATCCATTGTTCGGCGAAAATGACACAGTCCTTTTCGACCCGAATCTGCTGGGATTCTGGAAGGTGGCGGATTCAAATCAGACCTGGCTATTCAGCCGGTCGGAAGAGCCGAATATTTATGAGCTTGTTATAACAGAAAATGACGGAAAACAGGGAAATTTCTTCGCCGGTCTTGGAGAGCTGGAAGATAATCTCTTTTTGGTCATTTATCCAAAAGAGTCTGAAAGTAAGGAAAGCGATTTCTTTAAACTGCACACCCGCCGCCTGTTTTCTTCTATGAGAATCGAGCTGACTGACCCGAACCTTGAAATCGCTATGATGGATATGGACAAGGTTGACAAAATTATCAAAGCAGACCCCAATATTCTCAAGTACGAGCTTGTGGACAATATTATAACTTCTCCTACGGAAGGGCTTCAGGCGTTTGTCATTAAATACGGCATAGAAATAGACGACGCCAACTCAATTTTCAGTGAACCGGCAAAATTTACCCGTGTTGCTGAAGAAGTTGATTGAAAGAATTTAGGAAGCTGTCTCTAAAGATAAGGAGGGGCTGGGTTGCAAATCAGCAATTCAGCCCCTCTTTTTTGCCTAACTTTTCACCTGTTTTACCTCCTGCCTTCTACATTCTATCTTCTTTTTCTTCGTGTCGAAGTTTACCCCGTGAGACCTGTCCCGTGAGATGCCGCTTCGGCTATCTCATCGGGATGCTTTCCTATACCTATCTCATCGGGGTGCCTTAGTGGCTAAAATTCACAACCGCAAATTCACCGAAGTATTCTTTTGCTGCTTTATCATACGCCTTCGCGGCAGCCTCTTCATTTTCGAAATTTCCTAAATGCTTATCTGTTCCGTTATAACATATATACGCCTCCCATTTTCTTTTTTCCCTACGATAGCTCACACCTTTATATTTTGAGCTGCATCCTTTTTTCTTTTTACGATTGCTTATGTTTTGAGATTTTGTCGCAAGTCGCAGATTTTCTCTGCTGTTATTTAGAGTGTTATGGTCTTTATGGTCAACAATGAACGCCGGCCCCGGCTGCATAATTTCATTATGCATATATATAATTTTCCCTTTTTCTTTTCGCACGGCATAAGCAGGCGCAATTTTTACGCTCCATTTATGCTGGATTAATTTTGCATAATCTTTTGTGTCAACGATTGCGCATCTTCCTTTTGGCAGGATGATATATTTGAAATTGCTGCCGTATCGGATTTTTTTATATAGCAGATAGATTTCAAGAAAGATACGCGCTAAAAAAACGGGAACTTTGATACTGAAATTAAAATACATTTTTTTCTCCTTTATAAATTTCATTATTATTTTGAATTATGATGTTGCTTTCCCAAAATATTTAGCCCCCTGATTCATAGGGGGTTGACCTCGCTTGCGAGGTCTGATATTGGGGGTTTGTTTAGATTTGTTATGCGACTTGGTATGCGTTTCCGTTTAACGTTATACGATTGACGTAACGAGTTGCGCACCTGTCTCGCCATAGCCTTTTGGCGATGGCGGAACCGTTGCCGTATTACGAAAGAGGAATGTGGATATAATTAGACGTGTTTACGTGTGTTCATACTTGGCAGTTTTCCGTTTACAGTCCTATGCGCGTATCTGTTAACTGTAAACACCCCACTGTCAACGGCTTATGAAACCATAAGCCTTAATATGCCTATTTGTCAAATAACCCCTGTATTTTACCATATTTTTTCTAAAAATCAAGAAATTTTTTATATTTTTATTAAATTTTTTATTTATTTTCTAACTGCTTAACAAGAAAGAGGTTGTAAATTTCGTAATAAAATAACTGAGGATTATTTGACATAACGGTGGTCTTTTATTATACTTATAAAGTTCTCACGTTTGGTAACCGACATATAAACAAGAAAAGAAAAATATTATGGTAAAAAATTCAATGTCTTCTTTGCCGGATTATCATAACCCCCCCATAAACGAAGTCGTATTTGGGATACAGTTCAGACAACTCGACCTTCTTAATACTCCACATATTGGATTCTTCTGGGAAAAGCTTTCCCAAGAGAATTATCCGGAATATAAAGAAATGCCCACACTACCTCATATAGTTGAATCTTTTGGTAGTTCTACTAAACAGTCTTCTCCAATAAGCATCTTTGAACGTCCTCCTCTTCCCCGTTTGTTTTTTATAAACAAAGTCAAAAATCATCTGATTCAGCTCCAACAAGATCGATTCCATCAAAATTGGAGGAAGCTTAAAAATGAAGACGTTTATCCAAGATACAATAATCTCTTTCCACAGTTTGCAACCTCTTGGAAATTGTTTGAATCTTTTGTCAGGGAACAGAATCTTGGCGAATTGAGCCCTGACCAATACGAATTAACTTATGTTAATCATATTCCACGTGGTGAGGCATGGAAAAGTTTAAAGGATATCGAAAATATATTTCCTGAATTTCAATGTAAGACAGAGGGCCGTTTTTTAAATGAACCCGAAGATGTTTTTTGGCGTAAAGTTTTTAGGATGCCGAATAATAAAGGTAGATTACATGCCTTATTGCGGCTCGCGGTAAATAAAGAATCGAAAGATCAAATAATGATATTCGAGTTGACTGCAAGAGGATTTAGTTCTGAGAATATGAGCGATTGGTTTGATATGGCTCATGAGTGGATTGTGAGAGGATTTTCTGATCTAACTAATGATACCATTCAAAAGACTATCTGGAAAAGAAAATGACAAATTCCTACAAGTTAAATTATAATTTTGTCTCGAACCAAAATAACGGTGGCTATTTAATAAGCGATCCTAATTTTCAGCAATCTGAAGAATTTAGTGAAACCGTATCAAATGTAGTGGCAAAAGGTATGCTTTCAACTAGAAGAGCATCCGCGTGGGATAATGATATATTGTCAGATCAAGACACTTCGTGGCCCCTTATGGTTGACACCCCTCGTTTGCAAAAATCTATTCAGATATCTCCTCAAACAGGGGAAAGAGGTTTTCAGTGGGTTTGTCTTGTAACTCAGAAGAATACCCCGCAATTGAATGTTTGCTTTACCTATACTCTACCAACAGTAAAGTCTGAGTCTTTTTCGCCAGATTTTCATGAGATTAGAAATATGGCAAGAATGCTTCTTCAACCAACTTCTACGCAAGTGGATGACGAGGATGACTATATCCCTGAAATTCTTGCAACATCGGAAACACCTCAAGTTATTGAAGAAGCGAAAGCAGAAAAAATAGAGCAGGATTTAGAAACATCTATAGGGCTTATTAGAGAAATTTATTCCACACTAAGAGAAATTAAGTTAAGTGTAAAATATGATCCTGAAATAGAAGGCAGGAAAACATTTTGTTTTAATTTAACTGTATCAGGGGATGTTGATACTATATTAAATGATGAAGTATTATTCAAAAAGAATCTGATTTCTAAAATTAGCGATCATGCCTTTGGATTGATTGTTATCACCTATAATTGGAAAAAATAGGATGGAGCCAAGAGCTTTTTTAAAATTGGCAAAACAACTATTAGTTCAGGATGAAGATGAAGCTGCATTAAGAAGTTCTGTAAGTCGAAGTTATTATGCACTTTTCAATTTAATGGCAAAATTCGTAGTAGATAATATAGAAAGGTTACCCAAAATTGCCACAGATCATGAGACGATACGTCGATATTTTAATAATTGTATGATGCCAGAGGTAAAAGAATTGGCCAGCAATCTCAATGACCTTAGAGGAGACAGAAATGATTCAGATTATGACCTTAAATCGAATAGATTCCAAGATCCATTTATCGTCAATTTGATTTTCAAAAAGGCTGAGATAACATTTAACTCTTTTGAAAGAATAACAACTAAAAAAGAAAATAAAGAACGAATTGTATCCGATATACAGGCGTATAAAAGAAAATTTACTCATCATTAAATTCCTTCTTTGAGTTCTCTGTGATATACAACAAAAAAGGTCTGGGTTAGCAGACCTTTTTTTATTGCCGTGCCTAGCGCCTCAATATGATTTCATTTTAAATTTTAAATTAAAAAAATTCTTATTCTCTATACTTGTATGCAGTATACTGCATACAAGTATAGTTAAAAACAACTAACGATGTCCTTTTGCTTTAGGACTGCCTTTGTGGAAGCAGTAAAACGTAACCGTGTTTTGTTTCAACAAAGGCGCAGCCTCAAATTCAAAGCTACAAGCCGATGGCAAGTTTACTTGCAAGTAAGGCACGCGGTTTGAATTTAATGGTGTTTGCAAAACACTGTCTTAAAGCAAAAAACTCGGCGTCCTCTTTTCCTCTGTGGCAAAAATAACTTGTCCGCCGCAGTTTACTCGCCGTAGGTGAGGCGGATTCCGCCCGCCGTTTCACGGCGGGTTTGTTTCCTTCTCAATCCCGAAACAATCGGGACACCGACACCCAGCAGTAAAACTGTGGCAGGTTCAGGTGTCTGGGCCCAAATTGTTTGCTTGCCCCACGCCTCAAATTCAGTGGTCTCTAAAGCATAGCTGAACAAACCATCAGGGTCAATAAGTGTGAAACTTGCGCTAAAGGTTAAATCTGAACCGTTGAGGACAAATGGCACTCTCCCGGCAACTCCGCCCCATCCTCCGCTGCCATCGTCGTCAGGAAGACCTCTATGGCGAATAAGTATATCCCCCTCCTTGTTAATCTCTCCTCCTCTGATTACAACATCTGTGTCCCGCGACCAGCTAAAAGGCAGAATGTTATCGGTATTAATGTTATATTGAAATGTATCTGCTTGTTTCCCCGAATCATCGTGCGCGAAGAAGTCAGGGGGACGGTCAAATACTATATGAAAGCCAAGCGATTGATTGTTGGAATTGACCGATACCGATTGTGATACGACTTTGATACAGCTTCCATAGGAATTTACAGTGAAAATTGATATTGCTGATAAAAGCAGTAACTTTTTCATTTTTGTCTCCCTTCAAAAAATTGTGCAAAGCTCTGCGGTAAAACCTGTAAAAGTTATATAGTTAACCGCCGCACCTGCCGTGAAAAACGCATGCAAAGCGCGCAAACGGTAACACCGTTTTTTGGCAGGCTTTCTCTCCCCCGATTGACACAACTTTTCTCCCGCTCAATTTTCGGTGCTTATTATATCATATTTTGGCTGAAAGTCAAGAAAAAAACCGTCTTTCAATATACGCGGTTTCTGCGGCAAAATATTCGTGCTTAGCCCTGCCAATACGAAGTTTACCCCGCCTGCCTGTGGCAACTGTCATTCCCGAGAAGTTCTTCATTGGAATTATAGCAGGGAATCATCGGGGTGGTGAAAATTTCGTGGTTAGCCCTGCCATCACAATGGCAGGGTTATATTCCTTTTTTGAGCAGTGAGATGTAACCGTGTTTTGTTTCAACTAAGGCGCAGCCTAAAATTCAAAATGACGGGCCGACGGCAAGTTTACTTGTAAGTAAGGCTTGGAGTTTTGAATTCAGGGCAATTGTTATTGCCGTTGAAACAAACAGTGTTTATCCGTGTCTGATTTTTCTTCGTGGTTCTTCGTGTCCTTCGTGGTAAAAAAATTGGCGTTTATTCGTGCGAATTCGTGGCTAATCAAAAATCCGCGTAATCCGTGTAATCCGCGGTTAATAACGGAAGCTTTAAGCCTGCTATTGAGGAATCTTTAGGCCGTAACCGTGTTTTGTTTCAACGAAGGCTTTTTTGCTTTAAGGCAAAGTCGCGTAGCGGCAAAAATTCAAAGTGCAAATCCGGCTGAAGTTCACTTCAAGCAAGGATTCATCTTTGAATTTAATAGTCCCGATTTACCGGGCTGCCTTAAAGCAAATATACCGTGTAAATCTGTGTAAATCCGTGTCTGAAAATCTCTCTGTGTTCTCCAGAACTCTGTGGCTAACAAAATTCGTGTCTTGGTGTCTTAGTGGCTAATTAAAAATTCACGGAATCTGCGTAATCAGCGTTTAACAAACAAAAACTTCGTGCCTTAGTGTCTTAGTGGCTATAAAATTGTCATTCCCGAGAGGAAGCTACTTGAATTGCAACAGGGAACAAAAAAGGTCTGAATTAACAGACCTTTTTTTATCGCCGGCTGCCTCCGCCTGTGCCGATGAAAGGCTATTTAAAGAACCCAGTATTTCAAGGTGGGTAGTCAGCTTCAAGCGTCCGAAAGTCCCCACTTAAGGGGCTTTTTCGAGCCGGCAGGTTCCGACTTCCCTAAATATGGGTATCGGTTCTTCAAATATCAACCTTCCTGTCGAACACTGCAGGGGAAACCCGCTATTGTATTATATCGGAAAACAAGTTTTATTTCAATAATTTTTTTCATAATTTCAAAGAACCGAAATCGCCTTTTAAAGTTTAAAAAGAGCTAAGTCATTTTTCTGGACTTTTATAATGCTTTGAGCTATAATATTGTGGAGTGTATAAATACGAAAAGTTCTTTCAAAAACGGGACATATCCGGGGGCGAAAGGCTTCGACCGGACGGGTAGAGAAGCAGGTCGCATATCCAGGATTGTCGTTGGCCTGGCTAATCATCGACAAAAAAACTAATTGGCAACTACCAATTACAAATGGCTGCTTAATTAAAGCGGCTCGTCCCGCGGGATTGTTCCCGCCAGTTTCGCGAGGACGCCACGATGCGGGATAACTCTGTAAGGCCGTTCGTCCAAACAGAGCGAAAAACTCACGAACTGGCTGAGCCGAAAGCCTGTTATCCGGCGTTCAGCAAGGCGAGATACAAAAGAATAACTATATATGTAGAAGCCTGTTTTGAAACGTTTCGGGACGGGGGTTCGAATCCCCCCGCCTCCAATTTTTTATCTCATTATTTCGCAATAAGTTAAGATTTTGCCCCCCTGTTTCTGGATTTAATCTGAGATTTAATCCAGGTCCACACTTGCAAAGTGATTAGATTTTGTGCTAGTGATCCTTCGGAAAATTGAAATGATGGGGGTTCGAGCCCCTTCGAGAATCAAAGAGCAGATACAAGCACAATTGTTATCTATTCCTATTTCTTGTTTGACTTGTAGATAGGTTCTCCGCTCTTACCATAATGACCCTTTTTATCTTTTTTCCATACTTCAACGTAGATATTATCATTTTCCCGTTGTTCAAATAACTCTATTGCAAGCTGTACAGCCTTATATTTGTTGGGAATTTCATACTTTCTGGGCAGTAAGTCCCACAGAATTTGGTGCGTTTCTGAACTATAAATAAATACCCCAAATTTGGGTTTATGACCTTTTGCCTGTTTCTTCATTTTTAACCTCTTCAAACCAATTCATATTGGCGTTTAAAACTACACTATTCAACACTTCCGGAAACATTTTTTCTACTAAATATCAAAATCTTATTCTAAAAAGCATTGCAAATATGTGCTTTGCTGCGCTTTTTTCCAAAGAGTTCCAATACGCTCGGCCTAAAACAAGCGTTTTGGGCCGAAATAGGGGTTTGCAAGCCCGCTTTAAAGAAAATATCAAAAAAAGGTAAAAAATATCAAAAATTCTCTTGACTTGTGTTACGGAGCTGCTAAACTTCCATTATCATCTTGTTTCCCGAGCCTTAACCATACGTTATCACTCGTTTTTCCCAACTTGCAGTTGTTAGTCACTCCATAGTCTGTCCATCCGGAAGGGAAAGTTTGCCGCACTTAATAAGGCAAGAAAAAGGGATTGTTCATGAAAGTTTTTATGTTAGGCTGGGAATTTCCACCATTTATCAGTGGTGGGTTAGGCACCGCGTGCTATGGTCTTACCAAAGCGATGGACCAGCTTGGCATAAAGATTGACTTCGTTCTGCCGAGGACGGCTGAAGCTGAAAGCGAATATTCTACTCACGTGGAACTGCTAAATGCAGGCTCGAGGCGGACGAAGGCATATCTGAAATATAAGGGGTTTAAAAATGTAAAATTCTGGGCAATTGACTCACCGCTTCGGCCATATGAGACGGTCGGTGCCTGCAGGCGATATGCCGGAAAAACTTCGGCAGGAAAACAGCAAATCCCCGGCGGCAATGCCGGTTCATCTAACCGGATGGATTATTCGGGCGACATCTATACTGTGGTCGATCGTTATGCTGAGGCGGCTTCCAAGCTGGCCGAGGGCGAGGAGTTTGATATCGTTCACGCCCACGACTGGATGACTTACCCTGCAGGAATCGCGGTAGCAGCAATGAGCGGAAAACCATTAGTTGTGCACGTGCATTCGACAGAATTTGACCGCAGCGGCGAGCACGTCAATCAGATTATTTACGATATTGAGCGAAAAGGGATGCACGCGGCAGACAAGGTTATAGCGGTAAGTCACCTGACACGAAACATTATCATCGCAAGGTATGGCGTGGCGGAAGATAAAGTTGAGGTTGTATATAATGCGGTTGAGCAGAACGATGAGGAGACTATCCTGTCCAATCAGACCGGCATAAAGCGAGGAGAGAAGATTGTGCTGTTCCTGGGGCGAATCACTATGCAGAAGGGTCCGGAGTATTTCCTTCAAGCTGCAAAAAAGGTGCTCGATTTTATGGACAATGTGAAATTTGTGATAGCCGGGGACGGCGATATGATGCATCAAATAATCGAAATGGCTGTAGGACTTGGGATTGGGCATAAGGTATTGTTTGCGGGATTTTTGCGAGAAGCTGATGTTAAAAAGGCCTTCGAGATGGCTGACTTATACGTGATGCCTTCGGTTTCAGAACCTTTCGGAATTGCGGCTTTGGAGGCGTTAAACCACGATGTTCCGGTATTGATAAGCAAACAAAGCGGTGTTTCAGAGATATTAAGGCACGTTTTAAAGGTGGATTTCTGGGATACAGATGAAACTGCCAATAAGATGGTATCTGTTCTGAAAAATTCACCGCTCCAAATGACGCTTAGGGAGCACGGCGATTTGGAGGTAAGAAAGCTGCGGTGGCAATATGCGGCTGAGAAATGTGCAAAGATTTATGAAGAGTTGACGGTAACTGTATAGTTTTTTTAAGAAAGGATTACGCTATGGCTTCGGTATGTTTTTATTTTCAGGTCCATCAGCCATATCGCTTGCGTCATTATACCATTTTTGACAATAACGGGCTATACTTTGATGACCAGAAAAACGCCTCAATCTGCAGAAAAGTCGCAAATAAATGCTACTTACCGGCGAATCGGCTTATGCTCGACCTTATAAAGAAATATGAAGGTCGGTTCAAGATTGCGTATAGTATAACCGGTGTCCTTCTGGAACAATTAGAAAGATACTGCCCTGAGGTCATAGCGACATTTAAAGAGCTGGCAAAGACAGGTTGTGTGGAGTTTTTGGCAGAAACCTATTATCACAGTCTAAGCTTTTTGTATAGCCGAAACGAATTTTTTGAACAGGTGGACAAGCATATTGAGACAATTGAGAGGCTCTTTGGACAAAGGCCCAGAGTCTTTCGCAATACCGAGCTTATTTATAATAATGATCTAGCGTCGACAATCGAGGAAATGGCGGAGTTTGACGGTATAATAGCCGAAGGGGCGGATCACATTCTTGATTATAGAAGCCCGAACTTCATTTATCAGCCGCCAAATTGTGAAAATACCAAACTGCTGCTCAAAAACTACAAGCTAAGCGATGACATTGCTTTCAGGTTTTCGAACCGTCAATGGTCAGAATGGCCTTTGAGGGCGGATAAATTTGCCGGTTGGATAAACCAAATCAACGGAAATGGTTATGTGTGCAATCTCTTTATGGACTATGAGACTTTCGGTGAACATCAGTGGCACGATACAGGCATTTTCGATTTTATGCGGCAGCTTCCCGAAGAAATTCTCAAATATCCGGATAATGACTTTAAAACACCAAGTGAAGCCCTGAAGGCTTATTCAACGGTGGGCACCTTTGATGTTCCGTATACTATAAGCTGGGCAGATATGGAACGGGATTTGTCCGCCTGGCTTGGCAACAAGATGCAGTTGGGTGCGATTGGCAGCCTGTATAAACTGGAAGGCAGGATTAAGCAGTGTGAGGATGCTTGTCTTCTTGAAGATTGGCGAAAGCTGCAAACCTCGGATCATTTCTATTATATGTGCACAAAATGGTTTAACGACGGCGATGTGCACAAATACTTCAATCCCTATGATTCACCCTACGATTCATATATTAATTTCATGAATGTGCTGGATAACCTTGCTTACCGGTGCTCAAACATTCCGGCACAACTCGAAGTGGAGTCTTCGCCTACTGCTCATCAGGAGATGGCAGTAGTTTGAAGACGTGGATAAAGAAAGCCATTAATAATTTTTTTCTATCTGAAAGGAAGTAGTTATGAACTTTATTGGAACAAAAAAGAAGATGGGCGACAACAGGAAAACACAGCCTTTAGCATTTGTGAAAGTTACACATGACCCCAGGGCAAAAGCGATGACAATGGCCGAGATCGGACAAAAGGCTATATTTCTGGGCATTCAGCCAGGCCAAATGAATAAAACTGAACTTATTCACTCTATCCAGAGGGCTGAGGGCAACACTTCTTGCTTTGGGACGGCGAATGGCCAGTGCCTTCACACTGACTGCTGCTTTATGGCAGACTGTCTGGCAGTTCAAAAATCGACATAGAAGATGCCACACGCTTGGATTTGTTATTAGAAAGGCCATTACGGTTTGGGGCACTTTTGATATCTTAACTATAAAAGGGCCCGGTTAGACCCGGCCTTTTTTGTATTCGCATGCCAAACAGGATTGTGAACGCTCTTTATTAATTTCTATCGAGCCCCTTCTGCCTCGGTTTGACTGAACCTTAGAAGTTAATGACGTATAAGGTTTTAATTTTGGAAGGATGCTGTTTGAAATAGATAAGGCATTAGTCTTCTATAAATAATTATAACTGCCCCAAATATTTTTTTATTTTGGGCAGTTTTGGAGGAGGGAGAAAATATCATTTTGAGCCAAAGAGCGGACGCAAATACAGGGAAAAGAAACTTGCGTTTGTCTGCGCCAAAATATTTCAATACGTTTGGTAAAGGAGCTTCTATTCTTTATCGGTTTAAAGTGCCGTATAGCTAAATCTTGCCGCTACTGGTCTTTCATTGTCAGTGCCTGCGGATATCGGAGCTATTTCTTTTCGGTAAATCGGCACATATTTTGGAGCGGTAACGCCGACTCTTACCTGGTTCCTGTCGATACGAGCGATTTTAATTTCTATACCTTCGCCGATAACAATACTCTCATTTTGTTTTCTGGTCAGCACAAGCATACCTTTATCCTTTCAATATTTTCTTTTTAAATATCATTTACATGACAAATCTGTTAACTTTTGCTGGGTTATTCGCTTTGGGAACTTTTCAGATAGCTAACCTCTTGCTTAGATAGACCTTGTCCTGGAGCACTTGTCTTATCGCAACTATAATGTTTTCAGACAGCTCATCCTTAAGAATATATCCTCTGGCGCCTGCCGCAAAAGCCTGTTTGACATATAGAGGATTATCACTCATAGAAAATATCAGCACAATCAGATTTGGACACAGCGCCTTTATCTTTTTGGTGACCTGAACACCTGTCTCGTCATTTTTAAGCAACATATCTACAATTGCCAAATCAATTCGCTGTTTTTTTACAGCTTCTACGGCTTCTGCAATGTTGCCAGCCTTGGCACTAACCACCATGTCGGCTTCATGATTAAGAAGCTCTGCCAATCCATCACGAACGATAGGATGGTCGTCAACAACCAGAATTATGGTTATTCTTACCGCAAGATTCGTATTGTTTTTCTTTTCGCTCACAATGCCTTTGCCTGCAAACTTTCCTCATAACCCACAGGAAACGGGTCTAATTCTCTGCTGTGTGTTTATCAGTCTGCGGTTCTCCGCGGCCGGCAAACCTTTTGTCAACAGGCCGACATTTGGGGGCATAAATAGTCGCCTATTGTGCTGTCCTTGGCGATTAGGTTCTCAAGAAGGTGGTCAAGAGCAACGTTCAATCGTCCATCAATGTCGTATCTGCCTTCGATAAGCTGCTGTCTAACCTCAAGAATTTTATTCTTACGAGCTCGCGGCAGTGAGCAAATTCGGGCATTATTACCATTGCCACAATTCAAAGAGACATCTGTATTCTCGACTTGTGCAGTAACCCCATCATTTTGTTGACTTAAAACCGTCATTTTCGACTCCTTTATAAGAAGCTGCAGGAGAGCTTCTAAAAACTGTTGCAGGCAAGCACATTTGTTAAGTTGCCAACCAAGCTATGCGTTTCGCAGCCTTCCATTGCTGCGTCTGTTTTCTGCCAAGTCCGACAATGCTGCTTTAGCTTAAGCATCTGTTTCTTTGCCAAACCTGGCTTTCCTACTTCTTCCACTCCAAAGCCTTTCGGCTTTATTAACATCGGCCCGATATTAACATAAGTCTAATTTCTGTAAATCAGGGGCGCATCTGTTTTTGCTGTCGGTGAAAATACCTACTTTTGTGTAAGTGAAACCTTGCACAGCGGTCTGAACAGCCAAAAAATCTGTTCCAGAAGTATTCTGTTAAGTATGGTTATCTGAAGAACTACGAATTAGAGGAAAATCACTTTCCGTTCTGACTCTTTGCCCATTTTATGGAATACCGGAGAAGTTCAGCGGCATCGGCTAAATTTAGTTTTTCCTTAATGCGTGTGCGATAAGTCTCGATTGTTTTTATGCTCAGATGGAGCTGATTGGCTATCTGGGATGCTTTTAAACCCTCGCCAATCAGACGAAAAATTTCGAATTCACGGTCGCTGAGATTCTCTATTGGTGTTTTGGCTGTGCCGGCCTTATCCCCTGCAATTCTATGGAGAAACTTCTTTGAAATTGTGTCGCTAACATATATCTCGCCGTTTAAAACCGTACGAATCGCCTTGATAATATTTTCAGAAACCTCATCCTTCATCAGATAGGCTTTTGCACCTGCTAAAAGGGCTCGCTCGGCATATAGGGATTCATCATGAACTGAAAAAATAATGACAGGCAATCCCGGGCATCTTGCCTTGATATTCTTTGTCAGTTCAATGCCATCCGAACTCTTTAATGATATGTCCGTAACAACGATATCAGGTTTCAATTCAGCAACGGCTTTTAGAGCTTGATAAGCATCAACAGCCTGGCCGCATACATTAAAGTCTTGTTCGTGATTGACAATAGTTACAAGGCCATCCCTTATTACAGGATGGTCATCAACTATAAGAACCTGCGTTTTGTTTTCATTAGTTTTGTTTTGTTTTTTCTTCAATGCCATACTTTTTTCTTAAGACTTGATATCTTTTGTTTGGAAATGCGCATGTTACAACTGTCCCGCCTTTGCTGCCTTTTCGAATATCAAGAGAGCCGCCTATCAGGTCGGTGCGGTATTTCATAATCTTCAGCCCCATCCCTCTTTTTCTCGGTAAGGATTTCGGAAAATCCCGGCCATCATTTTTAATTAACAGAATAGTTTTACCCTTAGTCAAATATAGATGTATGCTGATATTCTTCGCTTTGCCGTGTTTAACGGCATTGGTAATAACTTCCTGCACGATGCGATAAATTTGCTTTGCCTCAACAAGATTTCCAACCGAGACAAATTTTTCACACTGAAATTGACACGCGACTCCCAGGATTTTTTCTGTATTGGACGCCAGTATCTGTAAGGCCGATACCAGACCACCTGTTTCAATATCAACAGGATAAAGCATCCTGGCGAGGTCTCGCGTTTGAGCTATCGCCTTGTTGGCAAGTTTTGATATTTCTAATGCATTTTTCATTTCTGATGGTTTGCCCTTAAGCTTCAGTGCTAATCCTTTGCACTTAATAGCGATTCCGGTGAGCACCTGGCCCATACCATCGTGCATTTCCTGGCCTATCAGTTCTCGTTCCCTTTCTGTTATATCCAGGATTTCTTTTTCCAGGCGTCTGCGTTCGGTAATATCCCTTTCAGTTGTTGTAATGGCAAATGGTTCTCCTTTTTCATCTTTCAACAATGTAGCGGTAAGCGAAATATCCAATATCCGGTTATTTTTTGCAATGTGCTGTGTTTCAAATAATTCGATGTTTTCCCCTTTTAACACTCTTTCGGTCAGTGACAGCATTTCTTCCTGCTTATGGTCAGGGATTATCCTCTCGATATTCATCTTCAACGCTTCGGCTTTGCTGTATCCATATATACGCTCTGCACCGAGGTTCCAGGAGATGATATTACCTTTCAAATCCTGAACTGTAATAGCATCGTTCGAGTTGTGCACCACTGTAGCCAATAGACCCAACTCATTCTCCATATGCTTGCGTTCAGTGATGTCGTGGCCGACGCAAAGGATTTCCGTAATGTTCCTATCTTCATCGCGAATTGCCTTGTTTGCCCAGGAAACCCAAACTCTTCGGCCGTTTTTACAAATATTCTCATTCTCGCAGGCAGCATAAAATCTAGGCCGCCTTTTGATGTCTCTGACAATTTTCGTGATGTTCCGGCCGAATTTATCCTTTTCAGGGACGATTGTCCCTATAATATTTTTACCAAGGATTTCCTGCTCAGTATAGCCGTAGAACTTCTGGGCGAATTCATTGAAGAAAGTTATTCTGCCGTCTTTGCCCATACGCAGAATAATACAGTCGGCATTCTCTACAAGCTGGCGGTATTTATCTTCGCTCACATGCAGCATCTGTTCGGTGCGCCCAAGCTTTGTGGTCATCTCTTTTAATTTTTTCGTTTGTTTTTCCACCTTTCCTGCCTGCCTTTTCCGTAACCCATATCTGGAAATTGCAAGAAGACGCCAAAAAATAACTTTTTTTATTTTAATGATTTTAATGATATTGAATAAATTGTCAACGCGAATCGGTGTTAATGTAATGGATTTTACCGACAGTCAGATAGTCAATTCGACTTACAATAGAAACAGACTCTGCACTGATTGACAAATAAATCCTTGTTGTTACTATAGTTAGATAAGTTAGACCGGCTTAAGTGTTAAAGTAAAAGCCAGCAAAGTAGTAGTTGAATAGGTCTATATGTGTCAGATGATTGGTAAAATTAATATCTAGCAATCCAGATATACAAATAGAGGATTTTCCCTATTCTAAATAAAGATAGAAAAAGGTTAGTTTATTTTGTGGAAAATTATCGTTAAGTATTTGCAGAATGAAAACCATTGTGTATATTGTGTATGTTGTGTATTATAAAGATTGAAAATATTAACAATTTTTTAGGAGATAGAAAATGTTAGCTGTAATTGAATGGAACACTCTTATTGTTGAACCGGTCACCAAAATGTTGACCAGGATAATGGCCTATCTTCCTGTCCTGCTGGGTGCATTAGTAATCCTGATAGTAGGCTGGATTGTGGCCAAGGCAATCGAACGATTAGTCAACTGGCTGCTTAAGACAGTCCGCTTTGATACACTGGCAGACAAGGCGGGCATATCAGAAATTTTAATGAAAGGTGATTTGAAAAGTTCAGCCAGAGAGGTTGTAAGCAGGATAGTTTATTGGCTGGTTATTATTATGGTTTTAGTGATGACAGTCGATGCACTGGGCCTGCCAAAGACTTCGGATATTCTTGAAACCCTATTTGCTTACGTCCCGAAGGTCATATCAGCCTTGCTTGTTCTGATAGTTGCAATGTTTCTGGCCAGTTTTGTGTCAGGAATAGTTCGCACGGCTGCAGGCAATGCCAATTTGCCCAAACCGGAGATACTTGCCGGTATAAGCCGATGGGCGATTCTAATTTTCGCTGTAACTATTGCACTTGAACAGCTTGGTATTGCCCCTCTTTTGGTAGCCACCACTTTCAATATTATCCTTGGCGGCATTGTCCTTGCTTTGGCTCTTGCGTTCGGATTAGGCGGTAAAGATGCCGCGGCTAAGTATCTTGAGGAATTAAAGCAAAAACGCTCTGGGAAATATTGAAGAGTTAATGAATGTTATTGTATGAATCCATTTTCAGGAAAGGAATAGTAAATGAAAAAGGGAAGTATGATTATAGTAACGTTGGCTTTGGTGACTATTTACGGCTGCTATTCGAGCAGCGGGAAAGGCGGCAGCGTGCTTAAGGGCGAAGGATTTAAAATCGCCGTCCCAACCTTTGAAACAGATATCAAACAGGGTGAAGTCCAAAGTGTTACCGTCTCTCTGGAGAGGGGCGAGTCTTTCAAGCAGGACGTGAAATTAATGTTTAAAACAACCAAAGGCATCAGTGTCGAACCGACCGATGTTATGGTCAAAGCGAGCGACACCCCTGATGTGCAGCTCCGGATTACGGTGCCCAAGACCGCTGCCCTCGGTGTATATAGTGTCTCTGTGGAAGGAACGCCGAAAACCGGCGAACCGACCTCGACGTCGTTCGACATGAGAGTTGTTACTCCGTAGATTTCGGGTAATTTGTTTTAATCTGAGCAGCCCCAGGTCGCTTGACGTGGGGCTACTCGGCTGTTTAACCAAAAAAGAAAAGGAAAATTGTTATGCTTTACACTATCGCTGTTATTTTGATTATATTGTGGCTCCTGGGGTTAGTGAGTTCCTACACCATGGGCGGTCTCATTCACGTTCTTCTGGTAATCGCCATCGTGGTTGTCTTGCTTAGAATCATCAGCGGACGAAAACCCGTGTAACCATTTTGTGAGGCCAGGCATCAAAATCAAAAGGAGGCTCTTCTATGAACAAGGCAGTTTTACTCGCAATACTTGTCGGTGGTATCGTTCTTGTGATCTATGGCGTTTCTGCGTCAGAGTCATTCAGTTCTGATATTTCTCGTTTTTTCACCGGTTCGCCTACTGACAAGACGATATGGATGCTGGTCGGCGGAATTGTTGCGATCATTATCGGGCTGGCCGGCCTATTGCTGGTCAAGCTAAATAAAAACTGAAGGCTTAGGTGTGAAATATGTTTTACATAAAGTGGAGTATTGTATGACTCCATTTTTAATTTAATTTAAGAAAGGAATAGAAAATGAAAAAGGTAATTGCGATTACGATAGTTCTAACGCTGGTTCTGGCAGCTGTCTCAAGCGGCAAGGACAGCCCTAAAGGCGGCAGTGTGGCCAAAGGCGAAGGATTCAAGATCGATGTCCCAACCTTCGACGTGAAGGTCAAACAGGGCGAAACCCAAACCATTGACATCAAACTGCAAAGGGGTGAGTCTTTTAAGCAGGATGTGACGCTGCAAATCGAAGCGGCCAAGGGTATCAGCATCGAGCCGACTAAAGTTCTCGTCAAGGCCAGTGACAAACCGGAAGTGGCACTTACGATTACGGCACCCAAGGACGCTGCCCTCGGTGAGTATAAAGTTACTGTGACGGGAACCCCGACAACCGGCGAACCAGCCTCAGTGGAATTCAAAGTGAAGGTTGAGGCTCCGGAGGCCGGCTACACAATGAAATCAGACAGTGAGAAAGGCGGCAGCACACTCAAGGGTGAAGGATTCAGAATCGCTGTCCCAACCTTCGACGTGAAGGTAAAACAGGGTGAAACCCAAAGTGTCATCATCTCTATAGAGAGAGGCGAGTCTTTCAAGCAGGATGTGACGCTGGAAATTAAATTGTTCAAGGGCAAAGAAATCACCTTCGACCCGGCCAAAGTTCTGGTCAAGGCCAGCGACAACCCGGATGTGCAAATCACGATTACTGTGCCCAAGGGCGCTGCCCTCGGTGAGTATAAGGTCTCTGTGACAGGAACCCCGACAACCGGCGAACCAACCTCAACTGAATTCAACGTGAAGGTTGAAGCTCCATAGATTTTAAGGAAGTTGTTCAAGGGAAAGTGCGCTATAGGGCGCACTTGACCATACCAGCGTTAAACGATGAGTCCCCCCTCCAAGAGGAGTTGGGGGACTCGCTGGGATTGGAAGCGATCCAGAAGGCGATGTCTTCGATGTGCATCGGCACGAAATTTCAAAGACCAACTAATAATTACTATGATTCAAGGATGTGTAACATGAAAATGGTATTTATGTTTTTGTTTTTTTCCATCGTGACGGCAGGCAGCTGCTACAGTAAAACCCCATCAGAAACGCCGTCAAAACAGGAAAACAATATAAACGATAACACGGCTTCGAGTGGTCCAACGGTTATATTGAAATGTGATAAAGTTCTGAAAAATTCCACCCCTGACTTTATGTATTTTGTTCCGCTGATATCGCCGACACTGGTTTACAGTAAGACGAGTGAAGGTAACGGGCAGAAGTCCGGTCTGATTTCCTCTCAGAGGAAATCAACTCCAAAATCTTTTTATTTTTCCGGCGAATTCCAGATGCAGGGAAGCGGTTTTCATAAAAACGAATTTGATTCAAACGGAATGATTGCAAGAAATATAGGAGGATTAAAAAAGGGCGAGGCCCTTAAGAATATACTTGGTTATATTAAGTTTGAAGGAGAAGGATACGGACGGATCGAGATTAAAGGCAAAATTGAGGGAAAAAAGGCGACCGCGACCGAGGTGAAAGTTCATTTTAACGGCAGAGGCAAAAATAGTCCGGTTACAGTGGGGATTTACAGCGTTAAGCCCGTAAATGGAGAGTATAAATACGCGAATCAGTATAATGCTATAGTTGCCAGAGTTAACACCCTTACATTCGATAAAAGCACAGACAAACCCCTGATGGATATTGTAGTGTCTTCGGTCTACGCCGAAGGCGGTAAGCCAGGGTTTTGGGGAAATCTAAAAGGAGCTTTGGCTAATTTAATTATAAAGCCTTTAGAAATAGACAAATTAGGCAATGATACGATGCTTAATTTTGGCTGTGCATTATTCGAAGGAAAAGAGACGTTTACGTTTCCAAAGGCAAAGAATTTAAAAGCAGACGGCAAGGACTGAAAGACAGCGGGGCTTTAGCGGTCCCGAAGGCGCTGTCTTCGATGCGCATCAGCACTAAATTTCAAAGACCAACTAACAGTTATTAGGGTTTAAATTGAAGTTTAACCTGAAAATAGTATGTATATTTTTGTGTTTTTGCATTGCGATGGAAGGCCGCTGTTACAGTAAAACCCCATCAGAAGCGCCGTCAAAACAAGAAGGCAGTGCAAGTGATAGCACGGATTCAAATGGTCCAACGCTTATGTTGAATTATAGTAAAGAGACGTTTAAAAAAAATCCTATTTTAGCTTTTGCGTATTTTATTCCGCTGATATCTCCGGCACTTGTTAACAGGGAAACCAGTGTCAATAATGAGCAGCAGGAAGGTATTATTTCATATGAAAGAACGGTTACTTCGAACTCCTTTTATGTGGCCTGTGAATTTGAACTATCGGGAAAGGGCTTTCACAAGAACACATTTGACTCTGCAGGGATGATAGCGAGAAATATCGGTAATTTTAAAGAAGGAGAGCCGCTGACAAACATATTAAATTGGATTAAATTTGAAGGAGACGGGGTTGGTCTTATTGAGGTTAAAGGAACGATTACCGGTTCCACACGGACCGTTACCGAAGTGGATATCAGTTTCAACTCAAATGGCCGAAAAAGCCCTGTAACTATCGGGCTTTACAGTGTTAAGCCCCAAAATGGACAATATAAGTACGAAAATAGATATAATGAGATAATTGCGAGAGTGGACACGCTTACATTCAAGAAGAGTGAAGAAAATAACCCCAGAATGGGAATAGAAGTAGCATCTATCCATAAGACGACTGAGGAGGAGGGGTTCTGGAGTAAGGTCAAGGGGTTAATCGCCAATTTCTTTATAAAGCCGCTGGAAGTGGATAAACTCGGCAACGATACAATGCTCAACTTTGGGTATGCGATATTGAAGCAAAAACCTGCGTTTACTTTTCCGAAGGCTAAAAATATCAAGGAAAGCAAAACGGTGGCAATAGATAATAAATAAAAGTAAGTCTTGGCAAATCCGGATTATTCTGGTAATATCTTTCGCTGTTCCGTCGGAGGGCAAAAAACAGCAAAAAACGCCGCTATTTGGCGACAACAGGGTATAGTTAATTGCGTATGAGTAATAAATTGAAAATCCTGCTTATAAATCCGGAAATACCGAATACTTTCTGGAGTCTAAAAAACGCCTTAAAGTTCATTTCCAAGAAGGCGCTTCTTCCGCCTCTTGGACTGCTCACTGTTGCCGCGATGCTGCCGGAATCTTTTGAGAAAAAACTGATTGATATGAATACGGCTGCATTGCACGACTCTGATATTGAATGGGCCGACTACGTTTTCATCTCTGCAATGGTTATCCAAAAGAATTCTGCCAGGACAGTGGTAGAAAGATGCAATAAACTCAAAGTCAAAGTGGTTGCCGGCGGTCCCTTGTTCACAGCGTTCCCTGAACTGATTCCTAATATCGACTGTCTTGTCCTCAATGAAGCAGAAATTACGCTGCCGGATTTTCTCAAAGACCTTGCGAATAACTGTGTAAAACCCGTTTATAAAACAGACCGGAAGGCCGATATACGAAACAGCCCGGCACCGCTGTGGCGATTGATAAATATGAATAAATACGGCCTAATGGGGCTTCAATACTCGCGGGGCTGCCCGTTCAATTGTGATTTTTGCGATGTTACAAATCTTCTTGGCCGTAAAGTGCGAACAAAGACCACTCGTCAAATAATCGATGAGCTTGAAAACCTTTACGTCCATCAATGGCGGGGCGAAGTATTTTTTGTTGATGACAACTTTATAGGGAAACGCCAACAACTGAAAAAGGAATTGCTGCCGGCGATTATAAACTGGATGGATAAAAGAAACCGTCCATTCGCTTTCAATACGCAGACTTCTATCGACCTTGTGGATGACGAGGAACTTATGACCCTGATGGCCAGGGCAGGTTTTGACGGCGTATTTATCGGCCTCGAGTCTCCTAACGATTTAAGTCTGGCCGAATGCAGCAAAACACAAAATATCGGCCGTGACGTTGTTGCAGCTATCAAAAAGATACAGCGATTTGGTATGCAGGTGCAGGCCGGCTTTATTGTCGGTTTTGACAATGATAAGCCAAATGTGTTTGATAAATTAATAAACCTGATTCAGGACAGCGGCATAGTAACAGCGATGGTCGGACTACTCAACGCTCCGCGGGGAACGAAACTGCATCAGAAGCTGATGAGTGAAAACAGACTGGCAGAGCCTTCAACAGGAGACAATATGGACTGCACAATGAATTTCATTCCCAAGATGAACATTCACGAACTTCTGGGCGGATACCTGAAAGTGCTGAATACTATCTACTCACAGAAATACTTTTGCAAACGCATCAAAACTTTTCTTGAGAACTATAATTTCAGTAACAAGACAAAACTTAAAGTGAATTATTGCGACATTAAGGCTTTTTTCAGGGCAATGTGGCGAATCGGTATAATAGAAAAAGGTAAAATATACTATTGGAAGCTTATATTCTGGTCACTCAAAAGTCCTCACAAGTTGACGTTGGCTGTACGTTACTCTATATTTGGATTTCACTTTCGTAAAACGTTAAAAACTGTTCATGCTCAAATGAAAGAACTTGCCACCACCTCGTAGCGTCTCAAAAGTCATCCGAACTTAAGATTTTAGAAAATAAAAGCTTACAGTTGATGATATTTTACAAAGCTTTAACTGATGAGGAAATAGATTTGCTTGCCGCAGGCCTTGGCGATAATGCGAAAAAAGCCCAAGTTAAAGTCGGTGTCAAAAAAGTGCCAGTTGTCAATGAATAGGAGAATTTATTCCGGTCTCTGTATATGGTATTTTTCATTTTAATAATAATCCCTGGATTTAATCCTGGTGTTATTCTAAATTGTGATTTTGCTTAATACAGGCTATTCTATTTAGGCGGCGGGATGTTAATGTCAATCTCATTGACCGAGCCTAACAACGACAGCGGTTCATTGAAATCCTGCGGGCGGCCAACAACCAAAATCTGCATCCTGCCGGGATTGAGATTTTTGCGGGCGGCCTGCAAAATATCCTTTTTGGTCACTTTACTGATGTTCTCCTTAGTTTTCTGGAGAAAATCCGGCGGATAACCAAAATATTCATAAGTCATCAGCCGTTTAACGACCTGATTCTTCGACTCGAAATTAAATACAAACGAATTGAGATAATTTTCTTTCGCTAAAGCCAGCTCCTCGTCCGTAATCTCGCTTTCGGTTATAGACTTAACCTGCTCCGTCATAGCACGAATCGCCCGAACGGTAGCCGACGATTTGGTCTGACAGCCGACGTAAAAAACACCCGGATAATTATATTCGGCTCTATACACGCCGAAAACGTAATAAGCCAGTCCCTGACGGGAGCGAACGTTCTTAAACAGGCGACCTGTAAAACCCGAACCGAGAACCCTGTTCATAAGAGCCAGAGCAAAATAATCAGGGTCATTCATCTGCCCGCCGATGTGGCCGAGGTAAATAGAGGACTGATTAAGGTCATTTTTTTTAATGAGATTAACTGTCGGCCGGAATTCATACTGCACTTTCGGAATCTGCGGCAGGTTCACATCGGCCTTTTGCCAGTTCTTGAATGCCTGCCGGAGCTTCTCAACCACCTGTTCAGTATTAAAATCGCCGCACACAGCAAACAGGACATTGTTCGGGTGATAAAACTTTTTATGGAAAGCAACCAAATCATCACGGCTTATGTTATTGATAGCGGCATATTCGGTTTGGCGGGCGTAAATACTATTTGGACCATAAATAAGTTTCCAATATTCACGTGAGGTAAGAGAAAAAACATTATCATTTCGCCTGGCGATATCCGAACCAAGCTGAATCCTGGCCAGCTCGATTTTGTCACTGTTAAAAACGGGGTTCATCAGGATATCCGCCAGAATTGTCAAAGCAGTATCGAAGTTTTCCTTCAGCACCCACATAGAGGCGAAGCCTGAATTAAGTTCGATGCCCGTTTCAACCGACGCGGCAATCCGCTCCAGCTCTTCGTCTATCTGGTCGCCAGTTTTGCCGGCAGTTCCGCCGGTGCGCATAACCATACCAGTCATAGCAGCAAGGCCGATTTTTTCCGACGGCTCATAAATGGAACCTGTTCGAATTATGGCCTGGAGCTGAATTACCGGCAACTCATGGTCCTCTATCAAAAACAGCCGAATCCCCTTATCCAGCGTTACCCGCTCAACCTTCGGAATCTCAAAATCCCGCAGAGCAGGAGAGCTTAACTGCCTGCTTAAGGCTGCCTGCTGAGGAAAAACCGACGCAAGAACAAAGAGAAATGCAAAAGAGCTTATTCTGGACAACCTGTTAAGTTTCATCCCGTTAGAAATCAATTTTTCCATAAGTTACTGCCTTTTTAATTTAAAATATTATTCCATTAACAATTTTCTTTCCAATTTTTTGTATTTCTAACGGGATTCATTATGCCTCTCCTGAAAAAATCAATTCGCAGCGGCATTGGTCTGAATAATGCCAACTGAACTATTCTTAGTTATAAAATATTCTGCGGCAACGCGCTGAATATCCTGAGCGGAAACATTGTTAATCCTGTCAAGCTGCCTAAAGAGGTTTCGCCAATCTCCGGTTAAGACCTGATAAAAAGCCAATTGGCCCGCCAAATCCGTGTTGGATTCGAGCTGACCGATTAATTCCGCCCGGCAGAGAGTTTTTGCCTTTTTGAGCTCTTCGCCAGAAACTGTTTCTGTTTTGAGTTTTTCAATCTCAGCGTAAACTGCATTTTCACACTCATCGGCGGTATGTCCCTTGGCCGGGGTTACATTAAATACAAACAGGTCTGGATATTTACTGCCGCCGGAATACGCATCAGCGCTTACGGCAATTTTCTTTTCCTTGACGAGACTTTTGAACAGGCGCGAGGTTCTTCCCTCAGCGAGAATCTTCGAGATAATCTCGAACACAGCGTTATCGGAATGATTGATATCGGGCCTGTGATAGCCAATAATAACCAGCGGCTGAGCAGAATCTTCGATAATAACGCGGCGCCGGCCCAACTGCGGCGGCTCAACGGTCGTAACCGGCAGCGGTTTAGCTCCGCCGGGAATGCGGCCGAAATACTTCTGCGCCAGTCTTTTAACTTCCTGCGGATTGACATCGCCGACTATCGCTATTGTAAGACTTGGCGGCGAATAATACTTTTTGAAAAAGGCCTCCGCTTTGCCGCGTGTCAGGTTCTCAAGGTCACTCATAAACCCAAGCCCCGGATGACCGTAAGGATGCGCCTTGTATGCGATTGCAAAGAACTCTTCATAAAGCCTTCTTGAAGGATTGTTCTCACTCATCCGCCGCTCTTCCATCACCACTTCTTTTTCTTTGTAAAATTCCCGCAGAACCGGATTCATAAACCTGTCAGACTCCAACGACATCCAAAGCTCAACTTTATTCGAAGGAAGACTAACAACATACTGAGTCGCATCTTTGCCGGTATATGCGTTGAGCCACCTGCCCCCGGCACGAGTAAGTATCTCATCGAACTGGTCGTATATTATATATTTTTTAGTCTCCTGCTGGGCCTGTTGGAACTGCTTGTCCAGTTTCTCAAGGCGAACCTTATCGGCTTTATCGCCTTTTCTGCGCTCTGCCAAAATTTGCTCAAAGGTTTCATCCATTTTTGCCATTGCGCGGGCTTCCGCCTGATAATTCCTTGTGCCGATAGTTTTAGTTCCCTTGAACGCCAGATGCTCAAATAAATGCGCCAGGCCGCTGTTTCCGGCAACCTCATCGACCGAGCCGACATCCGCATAGGTATGGAATGAAACTACAGGGACTTCGTGCCGCTCAAAAACAAGAAAGTTAAGGCCGTTGGGCAGCGTCCATTCTGTCAATCGCTTTTCAAATTCCGACAAATCCTGAGCCTTTGCCGGAACCGAAAGAACTAAGCCAGCATTAAAAAGCAGGATAGCCGCAAAAATGGCAGCGTTAGAAAGTCTTAGTCCGCGTCTCATAGTTTTTTCTCCTTTGGTATTAGACTCAATTATACTATCATATTAACACGCTATGTAAAAGGCTAAAAACCAGCAACCATCAGATTGATAATCCGATGCTGAAAAACCATAAAGCTCATATCAAAAAGGACTTACAGTTTCGACGCGCAGGAGCAGAAAAAAGGCGAAAAATCACTAAAAAAGGCAAAATTGGTAATAAAACGGTAACAATAGCTGTTATAATATAAGACAGGATGGATGAAGTATGGCCGGCAGAGGAGGCCTAAAAATATCATATTTCACATTGAGAAAACCTAATGAAGAAACGACGTAAATGGATAATCTATATTATTGTCGGGGTTTTGGTCCTGGCGGCGAGCGGCTGGCTGGTGAACAAAAACCGCAAAGGAAAAGACAAAGCGGAAACAGTGCGCATCGAGGATGTAAATCGAGGCGAACTTACAGAACGAGTCAGCGCACCGGGCGAAATTGAGCCCAAGACAACCGTTCAAATAAGCGCAAAAGTATCTGCGCGGATTATTGAAATGCCCTACGACGAAGGCAACACGGTAACCTGCGGCGATACAAACGCAAATCCGCCTAAACCTGCCTCGCTTTTATTGCGGCTCGATTCAAAAGACCTGGAGAGCCAGCTTCGGCTGGAGGAAGCCGGCAGAAATGCACAGGCTGCACAGATTGAGGTTGAGAAGGCCAAAGTTGAAAGCTGCAGGGCCACAATGGTCGGTCTTGAAGCAACATTGAAGCAGGCGGAAAATGATTTGGGGCGCAAAAAGGAGCTGGTTGAGTCCGGGGCTGTAAGCAAGGCCGATTTCGAGCAGATAAAATACAAGGTGGATTCGCTTGCCGCAGAGAAGGAAAGCGACAAATGCAACCTGGATGCGGCGGAACGGAACATGGTGGTAATGAAACACAATTTAGACGCTGCAGAAGCGAGGATAGAGGAGGCAAGGGAGGTATTGAGCTATACGAAGATAACATCGCCGATAAACGGCGTGATAACCCGCGTCAATGCCAAAGTGGGCGAAATGGTAATGACGGGAACGATGAATAATCCGGGGACGGTGATTATGGAGGTGTCTGACCTGTCGAAGATGTTAGTTGTGGCGCAGGTTGACGAGGCGGACATCGGCGAACTGGAAGTCGGCCAGGAAGCAACGGCGAGCATACAGGCATTTCCGAATATTAAGTTCAGGGGAGTTGTAAGCGAGATTGCACTGAAATACCGATTCAGCGACAACAAGACGAGATATTACCGCACAGAAATACTGCTTAATAACGACCCGAATCTTTTGAAACTTTATACAGGGCTGACGGCAGATGTCGATATTGAGACTCGGAAACACAGCAACGTAATTAAGGTTCCGAGCCAGGCGGTGGTTGCCAGAGAAGTTGACAGTCTGCCCCTGGAGATTCGCGAAAAATCGAGCGAGCTGGACAAGGACAAAAAGTTTGCGCCGGTGGTATTCAGATACATCGACGGCAAAGCGGTGATAACGCCGGTGAAAATAGGACAGGGAGACCTGACACATACGATAATTTTGTCGGGGCTTAAGGAAGGCGACAAGGTCGTAATAGGACCTTACAAGATTTTAGACAGTCTCAAACACGACCAGAAACTGCGCGACGAGCGGGATGTGGAGGCGGAGAAGAAGGCAAAAGAAAAGAAACCACAGGACAAAAAAAACAAGAGCGACAGCAATGAACCGGCAAGCAAATAATACAGACAACGGTGAAGTAATAATCCGGCTGCAGGGGCTGAAGCGTTTCTACCGGGTCGGCGTGGAGGAAATCCATGCGCTTGACGGCGTAGAGTTAGAGGTGCGGGAGAATGATTATATCGCGGTGATGGGCCATTCGGGTTCGGGCAAAAGCACATTGATGAACGTCATGGGGTGCTTAGACAGGCCCAGCGAGGGCAGCTACGAACTTGACGGGGATGATGTAACACAGTTAGGCGATTCGGCGCTGGCAAATATTCGCAACGAGAGGATTGGCTTTGTGTTCCAGTCTTTTGAACTTTTGTCGCAGATGAACGCGCTGAAAAACGTGGAAATGCCGCTTCTGTATGCGCGCGACGGATGGTTTGGCCGCTCTGCGCGGGCTAAAAAGTCTCTTGAGCGGGTCGGTCTCGGCGACAGAATTAAACATAAGCCAAATCAGCTTTCCGGCGGAGAGAAGCAGCGTGTTGCGATTGCACGTGCGCTTGTCTGCAATCCGAGCATACTGCTTGCCGACGAGCCGACTGGAAATCTGGACAGCAAAACAAGCGAGAATATATTAGAGCTTTTTGACGAGCTTCACAAACAGGGTCAGACGATAGTAATGGTAACGCACGAATATGATGTTGCCAAGCACGCCAACAGAATAATCAGGATGCAGGACGGGCGTATCTCCAGCGACCTGTCAAGGGAGATAGACGAGATAAACAGAAAATCCGGCGGCAAAACCGGCGAAAAGGAGAAATTATGAAAAGACTGCTTTACGCCCCGCTGATGTTTATCCAGCTTGTGTATCAAAGCGTCTATCTTGCGATTGGGCAGATATGGGCGAACAAGACACGGTCGATACTGACGACGATAGGAATTGTAATCGGCGTTGCGTCGGTGATTGCGGTTATATCGGCATTGACGGGATTGAAGGCGAAGATTCTCAGCCAGGTGGAGACATTCGGAAACAATACAATAATTCTGCAGCCGAGACTGCCTGATACCGGGCCTAAGCGAAATTTGTCGTGGTGGGATGTGAGGCTCAGGTCAAATGAATTTGACGGGCTCTTAGAGCATTGCCCGTCGATAGAGCGATTTACCCGGATAAGCGAAGCGGGACAACAAACAGTCAAATACGGCGAGAAGTCTGTGGCGAGCGCTCAAATACACGGCGTTGAGCCGGCGTGGCATGAAATAGAACACCGGACCATAGCGGCCGGCCGGGGAATATCGGTAATAGATGAAGGCCGGGCCGTGTGTTTGATTGAGCCGGAACTTCGTGACAAGCTGGGAATGGACAGGGACTGCATTGGGGAATCAATTCGAATCGGGTTCAGGAATTTTCGAATTGTGGGAGTAATAGAGAAGCGGCCCGACCTTGGAATCGGCGGAGGCGGGCAGGAGCGATACGAGATAATAATTCCCTTTGAAACAACAAAGAAGTTCCAGCAGGAATTCTGGATATGGGCTTTTGCAGAGAGCAAATCGCCGGCGGTCCTGGATGAAGGAGTAGCGGAGCTGCATTTCTTTCTTCGCCAGGCGCGGCAGCTGGACCCCGGTGAGCCGGAGACATTCCAAGTTGAATCGCTGAAAAGCGCAATCCAAACTTTCAACAACATAGCGATTATGGTAACGCTTGTCGCCGGCGGCATAGTGGGAATATCGTTACTGGTTGGCGGCGTCGGTATTATGAACATTATGCTCGTATCGATATCGGAGCGGACAAAGGAAATAGGATTGCGAAAGGCGGTAGGAGCCAAAAAGTCCGCGATACTAACGCAATTCCTCGTAGAGGCCGTGATACTCTGTTTTGTAGGCGGGCTTGTCGGACTGGGCGTGGGAAAACTTCTGACTTTAGCAATAGCGCATTCAAATGCGCTGCTGGCGAAAACATATATTCCTGCCTGGGCAGTGGCGGTGTCGTTCGCGTTTGCGGGGACGGTAGGAATATGCTTCGGGATGTTTCCCGCGATAAAGGCCGCCAGACTGGATCCGATAGAGGCGCTGAGACACGAGTAGCATATTCCGGACAAAGAACCGGTAAGGCGAAAAACGACATTTCCGGCAAACAGCAATATCATCTAAATTTCAAGGTTTTGCGAAGGGTAAATAGAGGGGTTTTCCTAATTGAGAAAACAAATAAAAATCTTATTCTATATTCGATATTAAAGAGCGTGCAGAAAGGAAAAAATATGAAATTACTTCATTATTCGCTTGTTTGTGCGGTTTTGGCAGGTTCATTTTCCCTTGCTCTGAACACGGGCTGCAAAGAAAACAAGCAAATCACCAATCAAAATACTGCAAAGGATAATAATATGAATAAAAAACTTACTCCAGAAGAGGAACAAGTAATTGTCCATAAAGGCACAGAATCGCCGTTTAGCGGCAAATATAATGACTTTTTTGAAAATGGTCTTTACATCTGCAAAAGATGCGGCAAGGCACTATTCGAATCCTCGTCAAAATTCAAATCAGATTGTGGCTGGCCGAGCTTCGACGAGCAAATACCGGGTGCGGTAATATCGCAAAAAGACGCGGACGGTATGAGAACGGAAAATATATGCGCTAACTGCGGAGCGCATCTTGGTCACGTTTTTAAAGGTGAAGGCTATACTAAAAAAGACACGCGCTTTTGCATAAATTCAATCTCAATGGATTTTGTGCCTAACGGCCAGCGGGCAATTTTCGCCGGCGGATGCTTCTGGGGAGTTGAATATTATTTTAAAACCGCACCGGGCGTTATATCAATGACGGTCGGTTACATTGGAGGGTATATGGAAAAACCAACTTATGAAGAGGTATGCACAGATAAAACTGGCTACGCTGAAGCAATTGAAGTTGTTTTCAACCCGGCGAAAACAAGTTATGAAAATCTGGCGAAATTGTTTTTTGAAATACACGATTTTACCCAATCAGACAGACAGGGGCCTGATATCGGCACACAATACCGCAGCGGAATTTACTATCTGAACGAACAGCAGAAAGAAACGGCTGAAAAATTAGTGCAGACATTAAAACAAAAAAGTTATGACGTGAAAACTGAAATCAAACCGGCAGGAACTTTCTGGCCTGCCGAACAATACCATCAGCATTATTACGAGAAGAACGGCAAAACGCCGTATTGCCACATCCGCAAAAAGATATTCTAAATTATTTAACGAATGGACTGAGTTCACGCAGGCGATTGACAATCCCAGGCATTTTTTCAATCACAAAATCCACTTCCTCTTCGGTATTATACCTGCTGAGACTGAATCTTATCGAGCCGTGAGCGGCAGTGAACGGCACACCCATCGCCCGCATAACGTGACTCGGCTCCAAAGAGCCGCTGGTGCAGGCAGAGCCGCTGCTTGCACAGATACCGAACTGGTCGAGCGAAAGCAGTATCGCTTCGCCCTCAATAAATTCAAAACTGATATTAGTGGTATTCGGCAATCGATTAATCTTATCGCCGTTGAGCTTTGCGTCTCTGCAATTTTTCAAAATTGCAGTTTCGAGTCTGTCGCGAAGTTTTTTAACCTTTGTGTTCTCCTGCTTTATCTCTTTTGCGGCAAGTTCGGCTGCCTTGCCAAGAGCAACAATGCCGGCGACGTTTTCAGTGCCGGCGCGCCTGCTCTTTTCCTGATGGCCGCCGACAATAAAAGGCGAAATCCTTGTGCCCTTCCTGATATAAAGAACGCCGACGCCCTTCGGTGCGTGCAGTTTATGGCCGCTGAGGCTCAATAAATCAATATTACTCTTGTCAAGATTTAAAGGAATTTTACCGACTGCCTGGACCGCATCGGTATGAAAAATCGCTCCTTTGGCTTTGACGATTTGGGCAATTTTATCAATTGGGAAAATCACGCCCGTTTCATTATTGGCATACATTATCGTAACAAGAGCGGTATCGTCATCAACTTCAGATTCAAGCTCGTTAAGGTCAATCTGCCCGTCTCCATTAACGCCAAGCTCAACCAATTTGTAACCAAGCGTCTGTATTTGGCGACAGGTCGCAAGAACGGCAGGATGCTCGACGCGCGTAGTAATAATCTTCCTTTTTTCCGGCAGAGCATCGAGAACGCCTTTTATTGCGGCATTATCGCTTTCCGTTCCGCAGCTTGTAAAAACAATTTCCGAACTGTCGCAGCCGAGAAGCTCTGCCAAAGATTCCCTGCTTTGCCTGATATATTTTTCAACCTGGCCGCCGAATGTGTGCATACTCGAAGGATTGCCGTAAAGGTCTTTTAGAAACGGCAGCATCGCATCGAGAACTTCCGGGGCAACTTTTGTCGTAGCGTTGTTGTCAAAGTAAATTACTTTTGACATTTTTTAATTCCTTATTCTTTTTGTTCTTCTACTACAATATCATTGCTGACGAACTCCCGCAGCCTGGCTTCAACAACGTCCTTTAAGGTAAATTCGGCAGTAGGACATTGCGAACACATACCGCGAAAGGCAACAATAACCTTGCTGCCTTCAATATCAATCAAATCGATATCGCCGCCATCAGCCTTTAGGAGCGGACGAATCTGTTCACTGATTGTCCGCTGAATAAGCTGAATCTTCTGCAGATTTGTCAGTTTTTTAGGCTTGCCTGAAACTTCAGCAGTTTTCCCTTTTTTACCGCGGATTCGTTCAATTATCTGCTGGATTTCGCCGCGACAGGAGCCGCAGCCACCGCCGGCCTTGCAGTAATTCGTAACCTGCTCGACCGAATCAAGGTCATTTTCAATAATTACCTTTTCAATCTCTTTGTCCGTTATGCCGAAACAGGTGCAGACGATTTTGCCTTCGGTTATTTTCTGAGACCTTACTTTCGAGCCGCGATAATTGGCAATCGCTGCCTGAAGAGCCTCCATACCCATAACCGAACAGTGCATTTTCTGCTCCGGCAGGCCGCCAAGCTTATCAACAATGTCCTTATTTGTAATCTTTTCCGCTTCTTCAAGAGTCAGGCCTTTTACCATTTCAGTCATTATCGAAGCAGAGGCAATTGCGCTTGCGCAGCCGAAAGTCTTAAACTTCACATCGGCGATTCTGCCGTCTTTGTCGAGCTTGAAAGTCAATTTCAGCATATCGCCGCAGGCAAGAGAGCCTTCTTCACCGACGCCGTCGGGATTCTCTATCTCGCCAGCGTTTACCGGATGAAGGAAATATTCCATAACTTTTTTATTATAATCCCACATATTTTTAGTCCTTAGTTTTGAGCTTTTTTCAAAGCTTGTTCAAAATCTTCAATAATATCGTCAATATGTTCCGTTCCAACCGATACGCGGACAAAGTCCGGGCTTACGCCGGCAGCAATCTGCTCGGCTTCGCTTAACTGCTGATGAGTCGTGCTTGCAGGATGAATAACAAGTGTCTTGCTGTCGAGTATATTTGCAAGATGACTTGCGAGTCGGACGCTATTAATAAATTTTTCGCCAGCTTTTCTGCCGCCTTTTATGCCGAAACCCAGTATCGCGCCCTGCCCTTTAGGCAGATATTTTTTTGCGAGTTTATAATCAGGATGAGATTCCAGGCCGGGGTAATTGACCCAGCTTACGGCCTTGTGTTTTTCAAGCCACTTTGCAAGGGCAAGGGCGTTTTCACAATGCCGAGGAACACGCAAATGCAGCGTTTCGATGCCCTGCAAAAACAAAAATGCGTTAAAAGGCGATAAACAGGCGCCCATATCACGCAATAATTGCAGTCGTGCTTTTAAAATATACGCGATATTCCCAAATTGCTCGACGTATTTAACTCCGTGGTAGCTTGGGTCGGGTTCAGTAAGCTCAGGGAATTTGCCGTTCGCCCAGTTGAATTTTCCTGAATCAATAATAATTCCGCCGATGCTCGTTCCGTGACCGCCGATTATTTTAGTGCAGCTATGCACAACAATATCAACGCCATATTCGATAGGCCTAAAGAGTATCGGAGACATTGCCGTATTGTCGCAGATTACCGGCAGATTATTTTTGCGTGCGATTGCGACAATTTTTTCAAAGTCGGGAATATTGTTCTTTGGATTTCCGCAGCTTTCAATATAAAGCAGGCGGGTATTTTTCTTTATTGCCTTTTCAAAATTCTCAGGTTTCGACGGGTCAACAAGACTTACCTCAATTCCAAGTTTAGGCAGAGTATGGCCAAACAGCGTTATCGTTCCGCCATAAAGTGTGCCCGCAGAGACAATATGCTGGCCTGCTTTGCAGATATTTAAAATTGCCGCGGTAATCGCCGCCATACCGGAACTAAAGGCAAGGCCCGCAACGCCGCCTTCCATTGCGGCAAGACGTTTTTCAAGGACATCTGTCGTCGGATTCATCAATCTTGTATAGATATTGCCGAACTGCTTTAAACCGAAGAGGTCCGCGGCGTGCGCGGTGTCCTTAAACAGATAGCTGGTTGTCTGATAAATCGGCACCGCCCTGCTCAGCGTATCGGAATCCACCGTTTGACCGGCGTGCAGGGCCAATGTTTCAAGATGATACTTTTTTTCTTCCATTTTCATCCTTTCGGCAAAACCGCTACCATTCTGTCAATTGCCTTTTTTGCCTTTTGGGCAATGTCCTGCGGCACCTTTATAATATATTTATTATCTTCCAATGAAAACAGGACTTTTTCCAGTGTTATTTTTTTCATATTCGGACAGATAAACTTTCCCGAAGCCGGATAAAAAGTCTTGTCCGGGTTCTGTTTTTTTAACGTATGAATAATGCCAATCTCAGTAGCGATAATAAATTCCTTTTTTTCGCTTGCGCGAACATATTTTAATAATTGCCCCGTGCTTAAAAGCTCATCTGCACAGTCCCTTACAGGCCTGGGACATTCCGGATGAGCAAGCGTAACAGCATCCGGATGCGCAGCCTTTATTTTTTTTACATCTTCGGCTGTTGCAAAAACGTGAGTTGGGCAATAGCCCGGCCAAAGCACTAAATCTCTGCCTGTTTTTTCCATAACAACCTGGCCGAGATTCTTGTCAGGCACAAAGATAATTTTCTTTTTCGCATCTATTGAGTTTACAATCTCAACAGCATTGGAGCTTGTGCAGCAGTAATCGCTTATCGCTTTTACCTCGGCAGAACTATTGACATAACAAACAACAACCGCGTCGGGATATTTTTCCTTCAGTTCGCCGAGCTGCTTAGCTGTAATCATATCTGCCATTGGGCAGCCTGCGGTCTTATCAGGCAGCAGAACTGTTTTGTTCGGCGAAAGAATCGAGGCGGTTTCCGCCATAAACAAAACGCCGCAGAAAACTATTACATCAGCATCGGTTGCAGCCGCCTTTCTGCTCAATTCAAGAGAGTCACCGGTAAAATCGGCAATATCCTGCACCTCGGCAGACTGATAATTGTGCGAGAGAATTACCGCATTTCTCTTTTTTTTTAGATTATTAATTTTTTCGATGATACTTACTGTCATATTTATTTTTTGGGCTTTTTCTGGGTAATAACAAGCTCAGGTCTCGTCATTGAAACGGTAACGCCGGGGGGAACAGAATCCTTAAGCCAGACGTTTCCGCCGATTGTTGCGCCTTTGCCGATAGTAATATCGCCGAGTATCGTAGCGGCTGCATAAATCGTAACGTCATCCTCGATTGTCGGATGTCTTTTTACGCCGCGAAGGCTTTGGCCTTTTGCCGGAGCAAGAGCGCCAAGTGTTACGCCCTGATAAATTTTTACGTTATTGCCGATAATGGACGTTTCACCGATAACAATTCCTGTGCCGTGGTCGATGAAAAATCTTTCGCCGATTTTTGCGCCGGGGTTAATATCAATGCCGGTCTCGTGATGCGCGTGCTCGCTCATAATTCGCGGTATCAGCGGCACATTCTTCAGATAAAGCTCGTGGGCAATTCTGTAAACGGTTATCGCTCTTAAGCCCGGATAGCTTAAGACAATTTCTTCAAGACTCGACGCCGCCGGGTCGCCGTCAAATGCCGCCTGGATGTCCATCTTGAGCAATCTTCGAATCTTCGGTATTTGAGATAAAAGATACTCAACAACATCCTGAGCCATATTATGGCAGCCGGTGCAATCGCTGTTTTTTAATCTGCACTGATGAAGAAGCGCCCGCTCAACCTGCTCGGTAAGCTGGCTTTGAACCTGGCATAAAATGTCTCCAATGACAAAATTTATATTTGAGCTCGTAACGTCTCTTGCGCCGGTGTAGCCGGGAAAAATAACTTCCATAAGCAGATTAAGAATTTCGAGAATCCTGTCCCTCAAAGGCAGATTTGTAGTATCAATAAAGTTTATACCCGCTTCATCCTGATAGGAATCCACAATCTCTTTGACAATGTTTTTAACTTTATCGTTTTTCATTTTCGAACCTTTATTGAAACAGTTCTGTTGAAATATATCTTTCGCCGGTATCGCAGATAATTGTTACAATAGTTTTTCCTTTATTTTCCTTCCTTTTGGCGACCTGCAAAGCGGCAAAAACATTTGCGCCGGAACTAATGCCGGCAAGAATCCCTTCTTTGGCGGCAAGCTGTTTTGCAGTCTCAATTGCGTCTTCATTACTTACCCGAATAATCTCATCCAGAATAGCTGTATCAAGCACTTTTGGCACGAATCCTGCACCGATACCCTGAATTTTGTGCGGCCCGGATTTTCCACCTGATAGCACCGGCGAATCGGCAGGCTCAACGGCAATAACCTTAATTTCAGGCTTTCTTTCCTTTAAAACCTGTCCGCAGCCTGTAATTGTACCACCTGTTCCGACACCGGCAATAAATATATCAACGCCGCCATCGGTGTCCCGCCAGATTTCCTCAGCAGTGGTTTTGCGGTGAATTTCGGGATTTGCCGGGTTTTCAAACTGTTGCAGCATAACCATATTACCTGTATTACTGACGAGCCGCTGTGCCTCAGTTACAGCACCTTTCATCCCATCGGCAGCAGGTGTCAAAACCAACTCTGCGCCGAAAATCTTAAAAAGTTTGCGTCTTTCGACGCTCATCGACTCCGGCATAACTAATGTGAGCTTATAACCCTTTACCGCACAAATAAAGGCAAGACCAATGCCCGTATTGCCGCTTGTCGGTTCGACGAGAATCGTATGTTTGTTTATTCTGCCCTGCTTTTCGGCTGCCTCAATCATCGCAAGACCAATTCTGTCTTTGACGCTGCCGCAGGGATTGAAAAACTCCATTTTAGCTAATATTATAGCTTCGCTGGTATTAAGAGCGTTAATTTTAACAAGTGGAGTATTACCAATTGTCTCAGCTAAATTGTTATATACTTTTCCCATCGTCAATCCTATCAATCCAAAGTTTATGTCTCGGCGGCAGATATTTTAAATCTGATAATTGAGCTTCTCTTTTTCCGCCATTTCGACTAAATCCTGCAGAGTCTTGTTCTCAAGCACATTCAATATCGCATCATTTACTTCAGTCCACAGCCGTCTTGTAACACAGTCCGCATAGCGTTCGCAGGCATCCTTGTTCTCGACACATTCAACCGTAAACACCGACCCTTCAAGAGACCTGAAAATGTCGCTTAATTTTATGTCCTGCGGCGGCTTTGCAAGCACATATCCGCCGTGAGGGCCTCTTATGCTTCGGACAAGCCCGGCGGTTTTTATTATCGCGATAAGCTGCTCAAGATATTTAACAGATATGTTCTGTCTTTCCGCAATCGTCTTAATCTGCACTGGTCCTGCTCCATAAGCAAGAGCAAGTTCGAGAATAGCTCTCATTCCATATCTTGTTCTGGTAGAAATCTTCATTGTTTTTCCCCTAAATTCCTATTGTTTTAGTAGTATTTTATATATACTACGAGCATAAGTCAAGTATGTGCCTAAAAAAATGTCCTTATAATTCTTGACGCCTGTTAGTACAGTATTTACAATAGGTTAAATATTATAAGGGCCAATAAAATGGCAGATAAGCTAAAAATTCCAAAAATATCATTGGAACATCTAAAACGCCTGACAGACGATACAGGACTCTTACAGCACGCCAAATATATAATACCCGAACGTCAGAACGGCTATTGCACCGATGACAATGCGAGAGCTCTTATTGTGGCGGCTAAATATTACAAAAAACATCCTGAACCGGTGGTTTTAAAGCTATTTGAAATATATCTATCATTTCTCTATCATTCCCTAAAACCGGATAAAACAGTCCACAATTTCCTCGATTACAACAGAAACTGGAGAACCGGCAAATCGGAACAGGACACTCTCGGCAGAGCTATCTGGGCATTCGGTTCAGTAACAGCTTCGCCGCCAAATAACGACTACATCCAGATTGTCCGAGAATTTTTTGACGATACCTGCCAACATCTATCGTCAATGCCCGCTAAAAGTGTATCTTATGCAATTTTGGGTTTATCGGAATTTCTTGAAAAATTTCCGACAGACAAACAGGCAACTGAACTATTAACCAAGGCCGCGGATATCCTTTTTAAAAATTACAATAAATACACCTCGTCAGACTGGATGTGGTTCGAGGACATACTTTCTTACGCAAACGCTATTATGCCGGCAGCTATGTTCGCCGCCGCAAAAATTCTCAAAAACAAAACCTATCTTGATGTCGCAGAAAAAAGCTGTTTCTTCCTGCTCGAAAATACTTTTAATGGCAAACATTTCAGTTTCATAGGTTCAAACGGCTGGTATCCAAAAGGCAAAAAGCGTGCACAATTCGACCAGCAGCCAATTGAGGCCGCGGATACGGTTATAATGCTGGCAAAGGCATATCAGGCGACGAAAAATAAAAAATACAAACTATTGCAAAAAAAAGCATTCAACTGGTTCTTAGGAGAAAATGACACAAATATGCCGCTTTATGACTCTAAAACAAAAGGCTGCTGCGACGGCTTAGGAGCAGATGGAGTAAATATTAATCAGGGTGGAGAAAGCATCGTCAGCTTTCTTCTTGCATCACTATATCTATCAGATTAAACTAAAAATACAATGTATTATGGAGAAAAAAATGAAGCGGTTATCTTTCCTGATATTTTGTCTATTGTGTGTCCGGTCCTATGCCGAGATAAATCCAGACCCTAACCAAAATAGTAAGCCAAATAAACTTAGCAATGCACAACGCTGGGCTCTCGGTGCGTCCGGAATGCTCGCATCAAGCAATCATATGAAGTTTGATTCACTCGCTGGATATGAAGTAAATAAATTTGCAATAAAATCAGAAAAAAAATTGCTTGAAAAATGGTGGGGTGTTACAGACAGAAAAAGTTTACTTGAAAGTCTTAAATGGCTGGAAGAAGGCGGACATAGTGCGGATTTTGAAGAACTGGCAGTATCATTAAACGCACCGGAAATGATAGGTCCCACATTAGTCAGGGCAGAATTTGAAGATAAACTAAAAACTAATGAGGAACTAAGAGGCAAAGTAGCGGTTGTTTCAAGATACTATGAAAAGCTTGGCGATAAAAGCCTGCAAGGCTGGGATGGTACAAGATATATCTGTCTTTGCAGATGGGGATTTATATGTGGGTATATTACCGAAGCTGAAGCATGGGAAAAAATCATGCCTGCTGCTCGCCACCTTCAGCAGACGTTTAATTCGTGGGAGGAACTCTGTAAAAACTATCTAATAGGCAGAGAATATTGGTCACCAAATGATGAAGACCATTATATTTACGAAGACACCTATGTAAGATTATTAGAGATGCCGGAAAGCCCATGTAAAAAACTGCCATGGGACTTACCTCTGTATGATATTAATATGGACCCAAATAATATCGAAGACAGCAACAAAATCAGCACTGGCGTATCAGCTGCAAATTTCTCACATTACAAAGAGGGGGGAAGATAAATGTCGAAAAGTATTACAATAGCTTTGTTTCTAATTATTATTGGTATAACTGAGCCCTTCGCATTCGCCCTATATGCGCCACATCAATTGATAGTCCCAAAAGACTATTCTACCATTCAGCAAGCAATCGACAAATCCGGCCCCCAGGATATAATCATTGTCAACGCTGGAACATACACGGAGAACTTAACGGCAAATAGACCTATACAAATTGAAGGCACAAAAGATGGGCAGACTACAATTAAAGGCAGTTTGACAATAAATATCGCAGACCACAAAAATGACGATAGCAGCAAAACGATTATAAAAGGACTAAATTTTGATGGCGCTGAAAAGAATGCTATAACCTTAATTGGCGGCAATATTGCAATTGAAGACTGTATAATTAAAGATTCTAATGCAAACGGAATTAATTTAGATAAAACTGCCAAAGCCGACATTCAAAATTGCCGGATAAGCAATTGCAAAAACTATGGCATAATAACATATAAAACGACCAATACCTCTATCGTAGAGTGCCAAACCGAAAACTGTTCGCAAATCGGCATATATGCCTACGAAGCAAACAATGTTACTATTGCAGCATGCGATGCTAATAATTGCAAAAATTACGGCATATCAGCTTACCTGTCAAATAATATCTTTATTGAAAATTGCCAAACCACTAACAGTTTTCAGAATGGAATATATATCTGCGAAACAGGCACTGCACAAATAAAAGAATGCAATATAAGCAAAAGTGCAAATGATGGAATATCAGCCTATCAGACAAACAATATATCTATAGAAATGTGCACTGTAGTGGATAATGCCTGGAATGGCATATATGTCTGCGATACAAATACTATTTTCATTGAAGACTGCAATATTATTAACAACTCTACAACCGGAATATATTTGTCTTATGGCAAAAGCAGCAATCCGACAGAAATAACTATCAAAAAAAATAGCTGCCAAAACAACGGAGTTCTCGGCATTGCGGTATGGAACTCTACTTGCCCTGCTTGCATATCAGAAAATACTCTCCAATATAATGCAGAAGGAGGTCTCAATCTCTATGGAACGGTTTTTGTTTCAGTAGATAAAAACAAAGTAGAAAGGAACGGTGGGTCTGGTATAAATGTGTGGCAAACCAAGAAAAATGTAAATATTACAAACAATTCAATATGTCGCAACCTTTACTATGGTATAAATGTCATTGAAGGTGGAATGGCAACTATTAAATCAAACAGAGTTGAAGAAAATGATTGTGAAGGTCTTATGGTTTCGGATAGTAATTCCACCGCCAAAGTTATCGACAACGTTTTCAGAGAAAATTATCCTGTCGGCATAATGTTTCTCAAAGCTGCAACCGGTGAAATACGCAACAATGAATGTACAGGGCATTCATGGAGTGGAATAGCTATACGCGGGGCAGGCACAAATCCAGTTATCTCCGGCAACAAATGCATAAACAACAGAGGTTGGGGTATTCTATATTGGGATGGTGCAAAACCATCTATTTCTAATGATAACATAACAGAAAATAACACTCTTGGCGGTATTAAAGAAAAACCAAAAACCAATATATTTGATTTATAATGATGAATCCCGCACCTTCTAAATATTCGATTTATATCCGCAATCTTTTTAAAAATTATGAGAAGAATAATGGAAATATAAAAGGTTTAACGAAGATTAAATAAAAAGAAGGTGCGGGATGAAAATCGCCACATTTAACGCAAATTCGATAAGGTCGCGGGCAGAAATAATCGTCAACTGGCTGGCGGAAAACCAGCCTGATGTCCTGTGTGTGCAGGAAACCAAGGTTCAGGACAAGGATTTTCCATCCGATGTCTTTGCAAAGACAGGCTATGAGTTTGTCTTCAAAGGAGAAAAAAGCTATAACGGCGTCACGATTTTCAGCAAATACAAACTTACCGGCGTTGAATTCGGTCTCGACAGCGAACCTAAAGACGAGGCCAGGATGATAAAGGCGAAGACCGCGGGTATCACAATCGTCAACACCTATATCCCGCAGGGTTTCGAGATTGAATCCGAAAAATACAAATATAAATTAGACTGGCTAAAAAGACTTTTTGAATATTTTGAAAAACATTTTAAGCCTACGGACAAACTGCTATGGGCCGGCGATTTCAATATTGCGTTTGAGGCCAGGGATGTTTACGACCCGATTGTGCTTGATGGGACGGTCTGCTTTAACAGGCAGCTCAGCGAAGTTCTGAAAAAATTCATAGGTTGGGGTTTTGTTGACCTTTTCAGAAAGCACAATACTGATACGGGACAGTTTACTTTCTGGGATTACCGCGAACCCAATGGTTTTAAGAGAAATCGCGGGTGGAGATTAGATTATATAATGGGGACAGAGCCAATGGCAAAAAACTGCACGAATTGCTACGTTGACAAAAAACCACGAACGCTCGAAAAACCCAGCGACCATACATTCCTCGTCGCAGAATTTAAACCCGGTGCATCATCTTAAAGATATTCTCATCCTGAAAAACGATATTTAATTTCATTTCTTTGCTTATTTTATTCAGCGATTTGTGAATCTGCGGAATGCTGATTGTCGCCTTTGCGATGTCAACAGCCATAGTCATAACGAAATAGTTTTCCATAATCTTCTGGTTAACATCGACAATATTGATATTGGCTTTCGCCATCGCATTTGCGATTTTCGCGATGATGCCGACGCGGTCTTTGCCGGTAATGGTTATTATACAAATCTGCTGTTTTTTAGCCATAAATTCTTCCTTAAATCCCGTTAGACCCTTTTGATTCTATACTTGTATATTAATATGTAACTAAACATACAATTTTATGCAATCCTTCCTTATCAAAGGGGGTCTAACGGGATAAATCACCACTTAATTTGATGAAGTTTTTCCATATTTTTATAATCCGTCATATCGAATCCAAGTGCGGTAACGGTAATAAAGCCGTCTGCAAGCGCAAGCGTATCCGAAGGAACATCCGTATCCCGATAGTTTCCGCCAGCAAGCTGATAAAGCGATTGTCCCGTATCGCCTTGCTTTTTTACAAAATACTCCTCAAAACCCATTGTCGATTGCGGCACAACGACAATTCCTTTCGGCTTTCCATCTGAAAGCCGCGGGATATTTATATTAATCACTCCCGATAAGCTATGCGTTCCTATTTTATTTATAACCTCAACACAATATTTCGCTGCAGTTAAAAAATCGGTTTCCTCTTCGTGAACGCAGCTAAGGGCTATCGCGGGAATACGATAAAAGGCCGCTTCCATAGCGGCGGCAACTGTGCCGGAATAATATACGTTAATGCCGACATTTGCGCCGTTGTTAATGCCGCTTACTACGAGGTCTGGTCTTTTTGGACAAAGCTCCATTATCGCAAGTTTGACGCAATCGGCCGGCGAGCCGCCGACGCTGTAGCCTGTGAACTGATTTTCTATATTGACTTTTTCACAGGCCAGCGGCTCAAAAACGGTAATGCTGTGCCCTGCGCCGCTCATTCTGTCGGAAGGAGCAACAACAGTTACATCGCCTAATTTCGTCAGTTCTTTAAAAGCTGCCGCTATGCCGGGGGCGTGAATTCCATCGTCGTTTGTAAGAAGTATATTCATCCCGTTAGACCTTTTTTCAATTTACGCAACCAGCCTAAAATGTGTCTGTCTTTTTGAACATTAAAATATAGCATATAAAACCAACCAGGTCTAACGGGATTCATACTCAATATAGTATCGTAAAGCCTGCGATAATCAATAGCCAATCCCTTAGGGACAAGTTGACGCTTTGCAAGGAAAGATTATAATTGCTGATTATGGCAAGAAAATTCGACCCCAAAAACGATTTGGTCTTAACAAGGCAGCAGGCCCGCGACTTTGACAATTGGGCGATAAATAATGCAGGCGTGCCGGGAGCAGTCCTTATGGAAAACGCAGGCCGGGGCTGCGCGGAAATCATAATCAGCGAATTGAAAAAATCCGGCGGTGATAAAGTATGCGTTTTCTGCGGCACAGGCAATAACGGCGGCGACGGTTTTGTTATCGCAAGGCATTTGAAAAACGAAGGTTTCAAGGTAAAAATCGGTCTTTGCGGAAAAAGCTCAAAGATAAAAGGCGATGCTGAGATTAATTATAAAATTACCCGCAATATGAAAATCGCGATTAAAGAGCTTGATTTAAACAATATTGAAAAAGGCGTTAAAGATATAGCCAGCGACAGCAATTTGATTGTGGATGCGATTTTCGGAACAGGTCTGACAGGCGAGATTAGCGGCGAATTTGAAAAACTTATAAACGCAATAAATTCACTCAATAAACCGATTATTGCCGTAGATATTCCTTCGGGACTTGATTGCGACAGCGGGCTTCCTCTCGGCGCAGCGATAAGGGCAACAAAAACAGTAACATTTGCTGCAGCAAAGAAGGGATTTAGAAACCCTGATTGTGCAAAATATACCGGCGAAATTTACATAGCTTCAATCGGCATCGAAATAAACAGCCACAAAGGCACCAAGACACAAAGGTCTTAAATATGTTATTTTTTCTTTACGCCTGAAGCTAAAGATTCATAACCAATGAAGTTCAGGAATCTTTTCAGACTGAAAACAGGAATATAGAGGTCTTTAGCCTGGTTTTTGACTTCCTGATACTGCTCTGAAGCCTTGACTGATGCTTCATATTTTTCATTAGCCATAGGGTCGGCTTCTATTTCATCGAGCGTCGGCTTTTTCCGGACCTGCGGCGGAACGCCAAGCACGACAAAGTCGGTATCAATAGTAACAACATCTTCAACTTTTCCGCCCCAGTTTTCAATAAGCTGTTTTATTTTTGCTGCTCCATCCACATCGATTGTCCCATCGCCATTTAAGTCAAAATCTCCGGCCACAACAAATTTATTGACCGCTTCGCTGTCCCAGACAAGATTTACAATTATATCCCCTTCGATAATAGGATTCTTTTTGCTCGATTTATTTATCCTCGCGATAGAAGTATTTTTATCGACATTAAAGACTTCAATCTCAGCTTTGCTCGAACCATCGGTCGGAATAGACCCGCTTTTGTCATAAACGGCAAAAGTCAGGCCGGGATAGACTTTTGCCTCGCTGCCGATATCGATAAATACCACGTTTGAAGAGTTATCCACCGTAATAATATGGCCATCAGGCTTATAAGCCGCGATATCCTCTTTGGGCCGCGGCTTTAAGATATCAAGTTTGCTCAAGGCTTCTTCAAGCCTGTTTTGCGTAACGCTGAGCTTGCTCAAGGTTACCTGCAGCTCCTGTTTGGCTTTGTTTTTTTCATCAATAGCGTCGTCTCTTTCCTTTGTAAGTGTCTGTTCCCGTTCGGTGGCTTTTTTGTCCATAAGGTCACGCAACTGATTGTAGCTCTGCTGGACGTCGTCGGCTTTCTGCTGCTCGGTGCGGATTTGATTTCTCAAATCTTCTTCTCTCTGCGAAGCACCTTTTTTTGCAAGCTCATTTTCCTTGTTCATATGCTCAATCTGCGAAGCAAGCTGCTCGGCAAACTCCTGTTTTTGCTGCAGTTTTCTATTGTAATTTTCGATTAGTTTGAATATCCCCGTTCCGTTCGGATCTTCAGAAAGCACTATCTCCTTCGGCAGTTTTGCAAGAATATCATTGTAATCCGCCTGTATTTCGGTCACCTTCACTTCAGCGCTTGTCTCCTGAGGCGCAATTCCGACAAGCATTACATACAACTGGTCAATATATCCGAGAACCTGGCCGAGTCTGCTATGGTTTCGCTCCTTTTGACCGACAAGAGTGCCTATGTTTCGCACCTCACTTTGCGAGGCAATATCAGCAGCATCCTGCTGAACTTTAGTATATTGGTCTCGCCAATCCTCAGATTTCAGATAAAAAACTACTGCGAGAACCGCAGAGACGATAAATAAAGCGACAAAAGTTATAACGGTATAAAGCATCGTTCCGCTTTGTTCCTGACGAGCGACAGCCATTTAAAAACTCCTGAACGGATATTAAAATCAGTTAATTGCTATAGTTATGCACCGACGGCATTATGGTAATTATCGTCAAAAATCGCAGTTTAGTCAAATAAATTTTACCTAAATTCCCAAAAGTCTTTGTAGCGTAAGTGCTTTTTGGATTGTATAGTTAGGTTAGACCATTTGAAAGCAAATTTATGACCAAAGAAAGATTACAAAAGATTCTTGCCGCTGCGGGTGTCGATTCCCGTCGAAATTGTGAGCAGCTTATACTTAGCGGCTGCGTCAAAGTTAACGGCAGAGTTACAGATACTCTGCCAGTATTTGCTGATAAAGAAACCGATATCATAACCGTTGCGGGCAGGAGAATTCGGCCGGAAAAAAAGGTTTACTTTCTGCTCAATAAACCAAAAAACGTTCTATGCACCAATTACGACCCCGGCAACAGGAGAAAAGCGATAGATTTAATTGACTGTAAAGAAAGAATTTTCTGTGTCGGCAGACTTGATACTGAAACTACCGGAGCAATAATCCTGACTAATGATACATCTCTGTCCGACATACTTACACATCCAAGACATCAGATTGCCAAAACTTATATTGTCGGCGTTAAAGGCAAAATCACGCCGGAAGCGGTCGAAAGGCTCAAAAAAGGCATTTGGCTTTCAGAAGGTAAAGTCCTGCCTGCAAAGATAAAAATCTTAAAGGCCCATTATGCTGAAAGTCTGCTCGAAATAAAAATTACTGAAAGTCTTAACAGAGAAATCAGAAGAATATTGGCAAAAGTAGGTTATAAAGTAACGTCATTGAAGAGAACACAGATAGGGAAAATATCGTTAAATCGCCTCGAAACAGGCAGCTATAGAATGCTTACAAGCTCAGAAGTGGAATATCTCAAAAATATCGGTGATTAAACTACTCGGCTTTTTTGTAATCCCTTTTCAAAGGCTTTTGAACAAGCCCCATTCTGATAGCCTTCGCTGAGACCTTTATCTTGCAGACCTTGCCATCGATGACGGCACGGACTTTTTGAATGTTCGGCTTGAATTTCCTCTTCGTTACGCCGGTGGTTTTTATACCGACTCCGCCGAGATATTTAGCCTTGCCGCGACGGGCAATGCTGTTGCCTGTTGTCGTTTTCTTGCCTAAAAAATAACAAACTCGTGACATAGGTCCTTAACTCCAATTCAATAAAGTCCAGCAAGTATAATGCTTTAATGGAACTTTGCAAGGCTAAAATTGAAATGTCTATAAGTGCCTGCAATTAAGCGTGTTACATAAAACATTAATGTTTCAGGGTAATTTGGTATTTTCGGGTATGCTTAAGACTTTGACCGCTAAGACTGCAGGATGTATTTACGGTAAGCTGCGCTTGTTTATGGGAAATCTTTTCTATTGTTACGGCTAATTGAGCGTCTCTTACCCCTATGCCGGCAGTATCAAGCTGAATTTCATTTTCAGTCTCCTTAATATTTCCCTTTTCAATATTGTGCTTTGCCCAGGCGATGCCGCTGGAAATCATATTCTGCTCGGCAGCTTCAAGAAAAGCCCTATTGGTTTGAAATATAATCTTGTTTGATACATCAGTAAAAAGAAGCAATACCGTGCCCATAAAGACAAGAATTATAATAACAATTAATAGGACAACACCCTTTCTCAATTTTTTGCCTCCTTATAAGCGCCCGCAAAATATACATAAGAGTTTTCCATTTTCTTATCCGCACGATTGTAGATTTTTAACTCCACATATTTTTTTACTTCTACGGCGAAACCTGCGCCATCTTTACGCCAAACCTGCCATTCGATTTTACCATTCGGAATCTGCCAGGTTATTTCTTCATTTGCATCGCCAACTACGATTCTCGAAATTTTTCCATCCTGCAGCAGGTAACAAACTGCATCATCCTGCCGCTTAATTAAAAGACTGTTTGCATCCGTCGAATATTCAGAAAACGATTGAGGAAAGCCTCTGGCCGAATTGATGTCTTTTCTCATATACTTGAGAACACCGATAAGGCTGGTATTGGATTCGACAAGCTTGCAGGATTTGGGTATATCATATATCATAAATTTCCATAATCGCCCGAGCGGTATCAATATAACTGCCATAACCGCCAGCACTGTAAGCATTTCCACTAATGAAATACCTTTTTTCATTTCTGAATTTCTCTTTCCGGGGCGAAAAATTCCGCCAGTTCGATTGAAACCGCTTTATTGCCGGCTTTAGCTGACGCTCTAACTTTAACAAGCTTCATACCCTGCCATTTGTCAGTTCCATCTGATTGCTCAATTTGAAGATTAACTTTAGGCCACAATCTTTTCAAATCATCATCGCCAATCGGCCGGCCTGCGGCCGCAATACTGTCGAGCTGTGCCTGTGCCGCTGAAATACACTGCTGTCTGACTAACTGATAGTTATTGATTTTTCTAAAGGCACTCATAGACAAAGCCAGGCAACTTAAAATAATCGCTAAAACAGTCATAGCAACTATCATCTCTGCCAACAGAAAACCTTTATGGTTGTTTCTTTTGTTCATACGATAGACACACATTGCATAATAATCGCCACTATTGCGGAAAAGACCGAATAAGCCACAAAACCAACCATTGCGCCTAAACATATTGTTGTCGAAGGCAATAATATAAATCTCGCAAGATTTATTCTGTAGCTATAATTTGAACGATAGACCGATTCGAGCATTTCCAGCATAGGCAGGGTATTTTCCGGATTTTCCTGCTGGAATGCCCAGGAAAGGGAATTTGCCAGGCCGGATTGTCCTGCGGCATCGGCAATGTTATCCCCTGCCTCGACTCTTTCTAACCATTTTTTCAAACGTTTTCTGAAGCAGCAATTCACATCAAGGTCAATTGCGCTCCTGATTGCCTCGTTTACAGTGTATCCTGCATTTAAATATATTCTCAATACTTCGACAACCTGTTGTGTGGAGTAATTATTTTCAAACCAGTGCAGAATCGGCAGATGCCATTTAATAAAATCTCCGATTAAGGAAAGCAAGAGCGGTTTTTGGGGTCTGCGAGGCCTGAACCTCACCCTGATATAAATACCAGAGACCAGGAGAATAACAGCAACAATTATAACACTTAACAGCCATCCGTATCTGAAATAAATAAAATTAGATATATGCAAAAGTATCCTTGTAGATTTGGGTAATTCTGCCCCGGTCATTTCACGTATAACTTCGCCAAATTTAGGTATTATACCTCCTGTTAATCCCAGCGTGATTAACAGCAAAACAGCCAAAACTATAATAAAATAGACTGAAGGATATACAGGTTTAACTCTTTTGCTGTCAATGGCTTTTTCGAGCATATCTGCCTCGATACCGGCAATAACCTGCGGAACCTGTCCTGTTTTTTCTCCTGCCTCTATCAGGGCGGTTATTCCTGCAGGACATCTTCTGAAGCCTCGTTTGATTGATTCGCTGAGCGAATATCCCTGAAGGAGCCATTTGGAAATCTGCCGCAAAATTTGTGAATGTTTATATTTGATATTTTCTGATGCCGACTGCAGTGCCATCGGCAGCGGCAGGTTCTGCCTGACACTTGCGCCTATGGTTGAAATTACAAAAGCAACTGTGGCGTTACGCTGCGTAACAGCAACCCCGACACAATAGCAAAACACAACCCCCATAAATATACCCATATATATGCCGATTATTGAAGAGACCATTACGGAAAATAATACCAGTAAGGCAATGCATATAATAATAACCAGTATCGCTTTGGCCCAGCTCTTCGGCCAGGGAATAACATCCGCCTCGTGCCGCATAAATAGAATAGATACTAACGTGGCCGGAAAAATACACAACGATATTATCGCCGGCGTTAGTAATCCATTGTTCGCAGCCGATATAAACAGAATTGACGCAATAAAAGGCAGGGTAATGATGGCAAATCGGGGCGTTTTGAACCCCAAGAAGATATATAAAATCAGAACAAAAATGGTTATAGACAGCAGCATATTTTTGACCTTACATAAGACTTGTAATAATCTTTATCATCGGCAGGAAAATGCCTAAAATCGTTATGCCTATAAATCCGCCGACAAGTATCAGCATTAATGGCAGCAAAATTGCCTGCATTCTTGCCTGACTGCATCTGACCTGTTCGACATACATCTGAGCCAGACTATGCAGATTATCTTCAAGCTCGTTTCGCTGAGAGCCTAACTGGACAGAGTAAAAGAAAAGTTTCGGAATTATCCTGCAGAACTGCCCTGCTTGCATAATATTTGTGCCATTTTCTATCTGATTAGCAAGAAATTCCGTTTCATAAATAAGTCCATCACTGCCGCTTGCCTCGGCGCTTAACCTGAGACAATTAGGCATATCGGCCCCTGCCGCAATCATTACAGCCATTGATTCAGCCATTTGGGCCAAGATGCTGCTGTGATGCAGTCTGCCGATTATCGGGATACTCATTAAAAATGATTCCTTGACTCTCCTGCCGGCAGGTGTCGCCGAGAGAAGAATGTTTAAAATAATTGCGCCGCCGGCCAGAGCGGCAATACCGCCCCAGAATGGTATAACATTTTTTGCGATTCTGAAGACAAGCAATGTTAATGCCGGAAGCTCGCCGCCGGTCATTTCCTTAAGCACATTTATAAACTGTGGAATAATTATTATATATACAAAGCTGACTACAACAGCGGCCATAAAAAACACAATGGCCGGATAAGACATCGCCTCGAAGATAATCTTCCTGGTCTGATTCGACATCTCTATATGCCGATTAAGATTTGTAAGCATCTGGCTTAATCTGCCTGTTTCGACACCGGCCTTTAAAATTCTGCCGTAAAGCGGCGGGAAAATTCGCTGCCTTTTTTCAAATGCTTTTTCGATGCTCATTCCGCTTTCAAGGTCATCTGCGATATCTGTAACGAGTTTTCGCATTTTTTTTGAACCGATGTCCGCCGAAAGCTCTCTCAAACCCTTTTCCAGAGGAATACCCGCCTTTGCTATTGACGCAAGCTGCTGATTGAAAAGCAAAAATTCATTTCTGCCAATAGATGTTTTAGGTCCAACATAGCTGATTTTCTCAAGCGAATTTACATTGAGCTTCATTTGTTTGAGCAGCTCTGCTGCCTCCTGAGGCGAAGAGGCTTCGATAGTCCCTTTCATCAATCTGTCTGTCTGTGTGAGTGCGTTATATTCAAATATTGCCATTTTTCATCTCCCAACTGTTCATTCAGACTCCAATATGCCGCAAACCCTGTTCAATTCATCGACAGTGGTAATACCTTCGCTGACAAGTCGTTTGCCGTCGGTGAACATATTTGTATGGCCCTGATTTTTAAGCATTGTTTCGAGTTTTTCGAGGTCGATTTTTTGAGCAATTGCTTTCCTAAGCTCGCTGTTAAGCTCGACAATTTCGGCAATCAATGTCCTGCCTTTATATCCGGTATTCAGGCAATCATTGCACCCGACAGCTTCAAAAGATTCCTTTTTTTCATTTTTTTTCCTGCATTTATCACAGAGTTTCCTGACAAGTCTCTGGTTTAAAATTGCCGATAAACTCGATGTAATTTGATAAGGTTCGATACCCATTTCGAGCAGCCGCAGAAAACCCGCCGCAGGCGTTCCGCTGTGCATTGTGCTCATTAAGAAATGCCCTGTAAGAGCCGCTTCAATAGCGATTTTTGCCGTCTCGGCATCGCGTATTTCGCCAATCATCAGCACTTGCGGGTCTTGTCTAAGCAAAGACCTCAGCGCGGTCGGAAAAGTCATTTGGCCGAAAGGAGTAATCTGAACCTGTGTAACGCCTTCGATTCTTATTTCCACGGGGTCTTCGAGCGTTACAATGCTCTTGCCGGGAAAATTTTCCAGTATAAATCGAAGGATAGCTGCCAGCGTTGTGCTTTTTCCGCTTCCCGCAGGGCCTGTTAAAAGAAGCAACCCCTGATTTTTAAATGCGATATTCCTGAGTGATTTATATACAGCCTCCGAAAAACCTAATTGCTCCAGCTCAGTCAAATTTTTGTGCTGGTAAAAAATTCTCACAACAGCTCTTTGGCCGTGTATCGTGGGAAAAACAGCAAGTCTTTCATCAAAGACTTCATTGTTATGGCCGGTTATTTCAACTCGGCCTTCCTGCGGTATGTCGTTTCGATAAGTTAAAAGTCCGCCCAGCACTTTCAACCTTGCGATAACATTCTCCGATAAAATCTTTGGTAGTTTTTCAACCGTATTAAGAACGCCGTCAAGCCGATACTTGATAATCAGCTCATTCTCCGTCGGCTCAAAATGTATGTCGCTCGCTCCCACATTCATCGCCCCGTCAAGAAAGCTGTCAACCAGGGCTACAGCATCCTGAGCTTTGCTTTTGGGACTTTTAGGGTCTTTATTTGTGTTTTTCATATTCATTATTTCGCTATTTTCCGTAATTATAGAGTTCTCTGAAGGATAGACGCATATTTATTTAAAATGTTAGCTGGAAATTTGAACTTTTTTTTGAATTTTTTTGAAATTTTGGATAACATAAAGTCATCTTGTTCGTCTTTTATAGAGAACATCGATGATAAGTAAGGCGGAAAGTTACAGGCTGTTGTGGGACTTCGCCCTGCCGGAGTCGCTGGTTGCGTCTCAGAAATGGGTGCTGGGGACGATGCAATCCTGCGGCCCCGAACTGATTACGATGCTATGGCGGATACTCGGCAATGAGCAGGATGTTTGCGATGCATATCAGGATACTTTTTTGCGTCTGGCTCATTGCGAAAACGGCATTAAGCCCCGCAACATCAAGGCATACCTTTTCCGCTCAGCAAGCAATACAGCAATATCAATTTTAAGGCGCCGGCTTATCGAACGAAAAAATCTGCCTGAAATTGCCGCTGTTCAAAAAACCGAAACGACGGCAGATGATTTGGATTCAAACAATTTACAGCAGCAGCTTCGATGCAATATTGCAAGGCTGCCGGAATATCTGCGACAGGTCATTACCTTACATGATTTGGCTGAATTTTCTTATGCACAGGCAGCAAAGATACTCGGTATAACCGAAACAAGCGCAAGAGTTTACAGGCATAAAGCGATACAATTATTAGCAGTTTGGATGAATAAAGAAGAACACTAAAATGAAAAATAAAGAAACAACAAATTGTAAGAATATAAGAAATCGGCTGAATAAAATCATCGGCGACTACCTTAGTTTCGACGCTGCGTGGGTTCAAAATCACATTGTCAATTGTCCCAAATGCCAGAAACGATTCTCTTCCGTCGGCAAAGTATATCTTGCATTTTCGCTTCTCAAATCCAGGCCGCACCAGCTTGACTTATTAAAGCAGGCAAATATCCAGACAATTGATACGCTTGCTCATTCTGTGCGCCACTACGAAAAGGCCGAGAAATTGAAAATTGCCCGTCCGGAACCGAGATTTATCGAAAGATTATTGCCAATAAAAGGTTCGCTTGCAAATACTGCAGCCTGTATCGCGATTCTGTTCCTTGCCAAGACGGGCATTTTCAATTCTATGGAAAAATTCCAGGCCAACGGCCAAAAAGCTATTCAGCATTACTATGAAAAACAGTTAGGCCAGGATTTTTCAAACGAAATATTCTCAAGCTAACTTTATGCGTTTTGCCATTTCGTCAAGGCCGCCTAAACATAGCTGAGACCAGGTTTCCATTTCATCTTTAACCTGCTGTAACCGTGCCGGCGTCATAAAGCTCATTTGTGTAATCATTTGCTCTTTTTTGCTGACTTTCGGCTCGGCCAGAGTCCAAAAATGAACGATGCCGAGATGAACGCTGCCGACCTCATTGGATTCATCATTGAGCAGGGCAACTGTGGTATCGGTATGGCTCGTTTCAACGGATACTTCCTCCGCTATTTCGCGCCGGACGGCATCAAGATAAGCTTCATAAAAATTGGCGTTATTGACGTTGAATAAAGGCATATCGTCAGCGGGATTAATATGGCCGCCTATGCCGATTGACCTTTTTGAGACAAGCCGTTTTTCACCTGCCCGCGAACCTCTGATATAAGTAAGATATTTGCCATTATGACACATAATCACATAAGGAATGAGCTGTTTGTATGATGGGTCTTTTTCAGCTTCCGACCTTAATTTAAAACGCGGTGTTCCGGCAGTGAAAAGCCGCCGGATATATTTTTCCACATCAAACTGCAAACCCTGGAATGCCCCGACTTCCTCAAAAACCGTTCTCTCAACAACCAAAACTTCTTCCTGTTTAGCCATTTAGCTTCCTTTTAATTTCGAGTTTAAAATCTTCGCGACTACCTGCGGATTGGCAGTGCCCTTGGTCTTCTGCATTACCTGACCCATTAAAAAGCCGTGCGCTTTTTTGCTTTTCTTACCGCCGCTTTTCGCATCCTCAACGGCCTGCGGATTCGCCGTTATCACTTCGTCGATAATTTTCTCAAGCTCGCCTTCATCGCTTTTCTGAAGGAGATGTAGGTTATCGGCAATCTGCTGCGGAGAGCTTTTATCCTGCATCATTTTCTCAAATATTGTAACTGAAGCGGTAGCGCTTATAAGGCCAGCTTCAACCATTTTGGCAAGTTCCGCAAGCCTATGCGGGCTTATTCCAAGTTCTGAAATCGTGCAGCTCTTTTCGTTGGCAATTTTCAATCCTGTCTGAGTGATGAGATTACAAACCCTCTTCGCATCGCCGCCTGCTTTTACCGCATTGTCAAAAAACATAGCCGTTGCTTTGTCCGCCGTTAAAACTCCTGCATCGTAATCATTTAAGCCATAATCAGTTACAAAACGACTCTGCATTTTCAGCGGTAATTCACATAGACCTGCGTTAATCTCATTCAACCATTTCCTGCTGACCACAACCGGCACTAAATCGGGGTCGGGAAAATATCTGTAATCGTGCGCTTCTTCCTTTTCCCTCTGCAGAACGGTAGCTTCCCGAATATCGTCCCAGCCAAAGGTCTTCTTGTTGCCGCTTTGTAATACTGTGCCATCTTCGAGAAATTCATCAAGTTGCCTTTTCGTCTCGAAAGCAACGCTTTTTTCAAGAGCCTTGAAGCTGTTGAGATTTTTAATTTCAGTTATCGGCGTTTTGTATTCAGCATTGTCTTTTTTAATATGCAGATTAACATTCGGCTCAAACCGCATATGTCCTTTTTGCATATCGGCTTCTGAAATGCCAAGAAACCGCACAATCCTTTGCAGCTCAACCGCCAGCAATCTAACTTCCTCGGCGATGTTTATATCAGGCTCGGTAACAATCTCCAGCAACGGCGTGCCGGCCCTGTTAAGGTCAACCTGCGAAAAAATGCTTTCGGTATGAATATTCTTGCCTGCATCTTCCTCAAGATGCACCCTTCTTATCCTGATTTTTTTTATTTTTCCGTCCTGCAAAGGTATTTCAATAAAGCCGTTTGAGCCGATTGGCAAATCGTATTGGCTAATCTGATAATTTTTCGGCAAATCGGGATAATAATAGCTTTTCCTGTCCCATTTGGTAAATTCCGCGACTTTGCAGTTAAGCGCACCTGCCGTAAGAATCGCAAATTCAACAGCCTGCTTATTCATCACCGGCAGCGAGCCCGGCAAACCCAGGCATACCGGACAAACTCTGCTGTTCGGTTCTGCCGCGAAAATAAGCTCACAGCCACAGAACATCTTCGTCAGCGTGGCAAGCTGAACGTGAATTTCAAGGCCAACAATAACTTTATAATCGACATTCATCATAGTTCAGGTCTTCTTTTATGGAAGTCCGTATGATTTTCAAACATTTTTGCAATTCGCAATAATTTCTCTTCCTGAAAAGTCGATGCGATTATCTGCAATCCTACCGGCAGATTATTTTTATCGAAACCACAGGGAATGCTTATTGCCGGCACACCAGAAAGATTAACGGCAATGGTATAAACATCGGAAAGATACATTTGCAGCGGGTCAGCTGTTTTTTCGCCGATTTTAAAAGCGGTGGTAGGACTTGTCGGCATTATGATGCAATCGGCCTTTTGGAACGCCGCGGTAAAATCGCCGCGGATAAGATTTCGCACCTTCAGGGCCTTGAGGTAATACGCATCGTAATAGCCGCTCGAAAGTGCGTAAGTGCCGAGCATAATCCGTCTTTTTACTTCCTGTCCAAATGCCTCATTACGCGATTTGGAATAAACCTCAATATAATCAGCCGGATTTTTTGTTCTGTGTCCATAATGCACGCCGTCGAATCTGGCAAGATTGCTGGATGCCTCAGCAGTAGCGATTAAATAATATGCTGCAATTGCATACTCAAAGTGCGGCATTTTTATTTCGATAATTTCAGCAGCAAGTTTTTTATAAACCTCAATTGCATCCTTAACGGCATTTACAACTTCACTATCAGCTCCTTCAAACAATTGCGGCACAACGGCAATTTTCAATTTTTTCAATGGCTCGTCAATTTTGGCAGAAAAGTCATATACTGGCGCCATTTTTTCATCGACGCTTGTGCTGTCTTTTTCATCGTGTCCTGAAATAACGCTTAACAATAAAGCATTGTCAGCAACATCAGTCGTCAGCGGCCCAATCTGGTCAAGACTTGAGCCGTAAGCTACAAGTCCGTATCGCGAGACCCTGCCGTAAGTAGGTTTAAGGCCTGCAACACCGCAGAAACTTGCCGGCTGCCTGATAGAACCGCCTGTATCGCTGCCCAATGCCGCAAAACACATTTTTGCCGCAACCGCCGCAGCCGAGCCGCCGCTGCTTCCGCCCGGAACCCTGCTTTTGTCCCAGGGATTTACAGTTTTCTTTAAACCTGAATTTTCGGTGCTTGAACCCATCGCAAACTCATCGAGATTTGTTTTTCCGATTATGACAGCATCGGCAGCAAGCAGTTTTTCAATTACCGTTGCATTGTAAGGCGAGCGGAAATTTTCGAGTATCTTCGATGCACAGGTAGTTGTGCCGAATGTTGTGCACATATTGTCTTTAACCGCTATCGGCACACCTGCCAGAGCACCGACAGGTTTACCTTTAGCGATTTTCCCATCGATTTCTTTTGCTCTTTTCAGAGCATCCTGTTTAAAGATGCTTAAAAATGCCCCGATTGAGACATCGTATTTTTCTATCTGCGCAAAAACCGATGAGACTGCTTCGCTGCTCTTTACTTCGCCTTTGGCGATTGAATCCCGTAGCTCTCTGCACGTTAATTTTAGAATATCGTTACTCATAGTCCGCCCGGCTCTTCCAGAATTTTTGGCACAAGAAAGAACTGCTCATCTTTTTGAGGCGCATTAGCGAGAGTTTTTTCAGTTCCAAGCGATGGTTTTATTCTGTCTTCTCTAAGACAATTATTTATCGGCAGACAGTGCGCCAGCGGCTCGACATTGGCCGTATTAAGCTGATTGAGCTTTTCGACATATTCGAGAATTGCGCTTAGTTGGTCGGCAAACTGGGCTATCTCAGTTTCGCTTAAAGCCAATCTGCTCAATTTGGCGACCTGCCTAACCTGCTGCATATCTATTTTTTTCTCAGCCATAATTTTTCTCATTCAATACACTACCTAATCGGCAATGAATTTTCAAGTATTGACAATACGCTTTTATTAAAGTATTTTCCTTTATTTAATTAAAACACGGGAAACGAATATGGCAAAAGAAATCAAACTTCCGCAACTCGGCAAAACGATGGAGGAAGGAATTATCATAAATTGCTTAGTCAAAGTCGGCCAGAAAGTCAAAAAGGGGGATTTTCTATTCGAAATCGAAACCGACAAGGTAACCTTTGAGCTGGAATCGCCCGAAGAAGGCTTCGTAAAAGCCATTATCGCCGAGCCGGGCCAGGCTGTGTCTGTCGGAGAGGTCCTTTTAATCCTCGGCGAAGAAAACGAGAAAACAAGTGCGGCAAGAAAAACCAGCAAGAAAATACCTGCCGAAAACCCCCCTGAAAAAACATCAATGGAAAAAATAACTCCTGCTGATTTAGCCGCTGCACAGAATCAAGCTGGTTATAAACTCGGCCAGAAAGTGCCGCTGGACAGAATGGCTAAAAAACAAGCTGAAAAAATGCTTCTGTCAAAACGCGAAAAACCCTGCTTCTATCTCAATATTAACATCGATATGACCGAACTTGCGGCATTACGTGAAAAACTAAACGTTTCAGCCGAGACTAAAATATCTATTAATGATTTTATAATCAGGGCCTTATCCTTGGGACTGACACAATGGCCGGTGATGACAGGCAGGCTTGAAAACGATTCAATCCAGCTCGCCGATTCGATTGACATAGCTTTTTCCATAGCAGCAAAAAGCGGACTTATTAATGCTGTTATAAAAGAAGTCGATAAAAAAAATCTTATTCAAATCGCACAAGAAATTGCCGCCCTTATTGAAAAAGCTGAAAAAGCAAAACTGATGCCTGACGAGCTCGAAGGCGGCTGCATAACATTAAGCAATCTTGGTGAATTAGGCATAGATTCATTTATTCCTATCGTTGAGCCGGAACAATGCAGCATTCTCGGCGTCGGGAAAATAACAGATACCTGTGTTTTGGAAAAAGACAATACTATTGTGCGCAAATCTATGAAAATGACGATTGCAGTTGACCACAAGATAGCAAACGGTGCAGAGGCAGCACAATTTTTAAGCTGCGTGGGAAAACTATTAGAAGACCCTAAAAAACTGATATAGAAATCACTTTAAGGCTTTTATAAGCTTTAAAATCATTGGCGATGTTCGCAACGGTCTTTCAAGGATATGCGTTTCGTATTCAATCAAAAGATTTTGTATTTCAACAAGCACTTTATAATCACAGCTTGAAATCTTTTCCGGCTGGTTTAAACATTTAGCACACTGGCCGCTTATTTTCTTTTTGTCAATAAAAGCTGATTCGCAATCGCGGCAGACAAGGCCATTGGCCGATGAGCTGAAAAAAAAATGCTGCCAGTTATCGGCGAATTTCTTTTTGCAGTTTGCACAGCAATCGTAAAGAGGCTTCGAACCTGTTTCGCTTAAAAGAGCAAACTGAAAAAGTATCAGAAACGGTAAAATCTTACTATCGGGATTGTTTTCGAGCCTTTGCAAAAAAATTATCGCTTCATCAAACATCGCGGGATGCGGGTCGAGCTCTTTTGTAAATAAATTCAAAAGCTCGCAGGCAAAAAGGGCACAATTAAGAGCAAAAAGTTTTTTGCGCAGTACAAATCCCAAAAAAGTCGGATTAAATTCCGTAAGCGTACCGAGTTTTTCGCCTTCTTTGAGAGAAAAAACCATATCGCCGGCGGTGCAAAGCTCAATCGGCCCTGAAAAAAGGGATTTGGCCCTTTTTGTGCCTTTGGCTATTAAGCTTAATTTGCCATTTTGGGCCGTAAAAAAGGAAAGTATCTGAGAGCTTTCAGAATAATCTGTCGTGCGGATACATATACCTTTGTCTTTTTTGAGCATTGGGTTTATTTATATACAATACCGTATCCGAATTTTTTAAGTATCTTATCTTCGGTTTTGTGCATTTTAGCCGCCTTAACCGGTGTAGAATCATCAAAGTCGAGATTGTGAAGAAGGCCGTGAAGAAAATAAAGCGCAAGTTCCGATTGAGGACTATGGCCTCTTAACTTTGCCTGACGATGCGCCATTTGGGCATTTACGACAATATCAAAAAACTTAAAATTATCTCCCTTTTCGGAGAGGTCAAAACTAATAACATCTGTCAATTTTTTGTTATTAAGAAACCTTCGATTTATCCTGATTATCTCTTTATCACTTATAACAAGAAGATTTATCTGCGCCTTTTCAACTCCAAATTTTTTGGCGGTATCCTGTGCCATTAGAATCAATTTGCGATGATTAAAACGCACAATATCACAGCTTACATTTATATTAACTATAATGGATGTTTTTTTTTTCATCTTCTGCCGTTTATTGCTGTTCGACAAATTTCGGATAGGCGATTCTTCCGTGGTAGTGGGCCGCAAGGCTTTTTGAAAGCGAATCCTCTATCCGGCTCAGTTCACGAAGCGTAAGGTCACAGTCATCAAATTGGTTGTCCTGCAGCCGTTTCATAGCCATACTGTGAACGACCACTTCTATTTTCGTCGGCGTTATTTCTGTAAGAGCACGAACCGTCCCTTCCACCGTATCTGCGAGCATAACTATTGCTGCCTCTTTTGTTTGAGGCCGCGGACCGGGGTATCTGAATTCGACTTCCGAAGGCGGCGAAACTTTACCTTCGGCCTTTTTTCTTGCTTCCTCATAAAAATATTCTATTAGGGTTGTGCCGTGATGAGTCTCAATAAACTGCATTATAACGGCGGGCAATCTGTATTCTTTGGCCATCTCGATGCCATCCTTAACGTGGCCTGCAATAATCAACTGACTCATAGCCGGTGAAAGCTGCTCGTGACGACTGGCCGTGCCCATCTGATTTTCGATGAAATAATAAGGTTTGCCGATTTTGCCTATATCGTGATAATATGCACCCACCCTGCACAAAAGACCGTTCGCACCGATGGTCTCAGCTGCCGTCTGGGCTATCGAACCTATAAGCAGACTATGGCTGAATGTCCCCGGAGCTTCCATTGCAAGTTTCTTGAGCAGCGGCTGATTTGCATCACTGTAATCCAGAAGTGTCATACTGGTCGCTACACGGAAAATCCTTTCTATCAGCGGCAAAAGTGCCTGGATAATTATACCCACAAAAATCGTTACCGCCGCCATTCTGCTGCAATATGAAAAAAGCTGACCGGACAATCCTTTTTCATAAAGGCCGGCAGCAAAACAAATTATAAAAACCGCGGCGCCAGCAAAAACGCCTACTTCAAGAAGTTTTATTCGGGTCCTTATCTCCCGGAGAAGAAAACAGCTTGTCAAAATTCCCGCGGTCATTGTTAAAAAAATTCCAAAATCATTCTCTCGTCCGGCAGCAATACATACCAGCGGGGCAAAAAAAAGGCTCATACCAATTGAGAACCGCTGGTCATAAATAATAGACAGGATTATTGCACAAGTTATCGAACAGGCTACCGCTACATAAATATGGTTCTGGAAAAAAGACCCGAATTTTGAAAAAGCCAGAAGCACTATAAGCAGACTACTAAGCGCAATGGCCCTGAGAGGATTTTTAATTATTTTATAATTATAATGATAAATATAAACCGCCATCACTATGCCGATACCGGCGGTAATAATACTCACCGAAATTATCTGATGCCAGAGATGGAAACCGAATTTGTCCTGGTCGGCGGCAATACTCAAAATAAAAGAACATATCGCGATAAAACCAATGAGTATCAGGATAGCCCATGGAGCGCCGCTATTGATTAATTCGCTTAATTTGGCAAGTCTTTCAGCCGCAAGGCTTTCCCTAAGCTGCCTGCGGCGCGGATTTATATTTCTTTTAAATATTCCCATAGGCTATCCCTGCCTCTTCTTTTTCGCTTCATAAGCCACAACGATATTCTGCACAAGATTATGCCGGACAATATCCGTATCATCAAGTCCAATTAAAGATATCCCAACAGTTCCGGCAAGAGTTTCCATCGCATCGAGCATACCGCTTTTCTGTCCTCTTTCAAGGTCAACCTGAGTAACATCGCCTGTGATAATCATCCTTGAACCTCTGCCCATCCTCGTCAGAAACATCAGCATCTGAGACGGCAAAGTATTCTGGGCCTCATCGCAGATAATACACGCCTCGTTTAGAGTCCGGCCGCGCATAAACGCAAGCGGAATTACCTCTATAATATCCATTTCCATCAGCTTGCGCATCTGCGAAAATTCCATCATATCTTCGAGACTGTCGAACAGCGGCCTTAAATATGGATTAACCTTCGCCTGCAGGTCGCCGGGCAGAAAGCCGAGTTTTTCACCCGCTTCGACCGCGGGACGAGCCAGCACTATCTTTCGTATCTGTTTCTTCCTCAGCATCGAGACGGCAACGGCAACAGCAAGATACGTTTTGCCGGTGCCGGCAGGACCCGTGCAGAAAGTCAAATCGTAATTCAGCATCGCCTCAATATACCGGCGCTGGCCGCGTGTAAAAGGCTTAATTATTTTTTTTGGTGAATAGACCAAAATGCCAAAAGCCTCATCAGGCTCAATACTAACCTCTATCTTGCTTATCAGGCCGATTACGTCATTGGCATTTAATTTGCCGAATCTAACTAAATGCTTCTGCATCAGCTCAATTACTTTCGCGGCTTTGCTGACTTCCTCGTCGCCTCCCAGAAGAACAATTTCATTGTCCCTGGCGGCGATTTTAACGCTGCAGCGGGCACGCAATATCCTTAAATGCTCATCGGCTGGGCCAAAAAGCTCCAGCCGATTGCCCGCAGCTTTAATTTCTATTTTTTGTTCCATATAAGCCGCTATTTAATCAGCATAAAAAATAAATACGCGAAAACGCCTGTCGCAAGCGGAGAATCAATCACATCCAGCACGCCGCCAAAGCCCGGCACTGAATTCGATGAATCTTTCTGCTCTGCTGCGCGTTTTAACATTGATTCAGCCAAATCTCCAAGCTGACCCAAAAAGGCGAAAATCACGCCAAATAAAACCCCTCCCATAAGGGACATTATATCAAACACGCAGGCAATTATCGAGGATACAACCACAGCAAAGATTACCGCTCCAGCCATACCCTCCCAAGTCTTTTTAGGACTTATTACAGGCGAAAATTTATGTTTCCCAAAAATCCGGCCTATTGTATAAGCCCCTATATCTGAACACTTTACGACAAAAATATACATTAAAAACGCTATCGGCCCAAAATCAATCCTAACTGCGACAACAAAACTTGTCAGTGCACCGAGATAAATCAAGGTAAGCAGATTTGCACCACAGTTTGCAAATGCGCCAACGGCCGCGAATTTCAATCCCTGCCACAAAAAAATCGCAAGAACGCTCAAACAAACAATAAAGGCAAAAGCCAAAGCGGCAATTCGATTTTTGTCGGCAAAAAACTGCGACCAGTACCACACCGTGGAAAGCAAAATACTGCCTGTGATTGTAATGGGCAAAAATAATTTTGCTCCTGCGGAACCTGCCAGTCTGGATAATTCAAGATTTGCAGGAAAGGCAACTATAATCAAAAAAACCGCAAGCAGCGTCGCCTGCACAGGCGCATCCGGTTTTTGCGCACTCAAACTGCCGTCAAGCCAGCCGTCAAACAAAATTAAGGCAATGAAAACTATCGTCATCAACGTGCCGAATATTAGCCTGTATTTAAGCATTAAAAATACTCACTTAAGGTTTCAGATTACCGACGGTTTAATATCTCCCATACGCCTTTCACGCTTTGAATATTCCAATATAGCCTTGTCAATGTCCTGCGGAGTGAAATCAGGCCAGAGAGTTTCTGTAATGTGAAATTCGGTATAAGAAAGCTGCCATAAAAGAAAATTGCTTATTCTTTTCTCATTTGAGGTTCTTATAAGCAAATCCGGGTCCGGCAGAGAGGCTGTATATAGACTATCGCTTATAACATTTTCGTCAATCTGCTCAACATCTAATTTTCCATCGATACAATTCTGGCAGATTTTCTTAACGCCATCGACAATTTCCTCCCGGCTGCCGTAATTTAACGCAAGGGCAAGCGTCATACCGGAATATTGGGACGTTATCTCGACGGTTTTATGCAGTTCCCTGACAAGTTTTGGCGGCAGCTTTTCAGTTCTGCCCAGATGAACCAGCCGGACGTTGTTTTCTTTTAGTGTTTTTCTTATTCCGACAAGATATCGTGTATAAAGCTGCATCAGGAAACTAACCTCTAATTTCGGCCGTTTCCAGTTCTGCATACTGAACGAATAAAGCGTCAGATATTCCAGACCCAGTTCGACGCAATATTTTGCTATTTTTTCTACGGTCCTGGCTCCCTGCCTGTGTCCCTGAAATCGCGGAAGTCCTCGCTGCGTTGCCCATCTGCCGTTGCCGTCCATTATTATCGCTATATGGCGCGGCATCCTCTCCACAGCAATTCCGAGCCTTGTCGCTGTTGACCGGCGTTTTTCCTGAATTGATGGTTTTGATTTCGCTGTCAAAAATCTTACTTTCTGAAGATTGTCTGGTTTCTGCCGGGACCTACGCCAATAATTGTTACGGGCAAACCAATAATTCCCTCAACTGTTTTGATATATTTCTGTCCCTGCTTAGGCAATTCTTTGAAACTTGCGGCCTGTGTAATCTCCTCGCTGAATCCTTCAATAGTCTCAAATCGGCATTGGACTTTTGCCAATGTATCAATATTCGATGGAAACATCTTAACTCCTTTGCCGTCAATGAGATAACCAGCACAAATTTTAATCTCCTTAAGTCCTGCAAGCGTATCGAGATGCATCATTGCTATTTCATTTATTCCGCCTATTTTCGCGGCGTATTTCACAACCATCGCATCGAACCAGCCGCAGCGTCTCGGTCTGCCGGTTGTTGTGCCGTATTCGTGTCCTTTGTCGCGGATATATTGGCCGATTTCATTGTTAAGCTCTGAAGGAAACGGCCCTTCACCGACGCGGGTCGTATAGGCTTTGACTACGCCGATGAATTTATCAATCATCTGCACAGGAACGCCGCAGCCGGGGCCTACTCCAAGAGAGCTGGCGTTTGAGCTTGTAACATAAGGAAATGTCCCGTGGTCAAGGTCGAGAAGAGCGCCCTGAGCGCCTTCAAAAAGAATATTTTTGCCTGATTCAATTTCCTGATGGAGATATTCCGTGGTATTGCGGACATATTTTGAAAGCCTTTGCGCATATACCCTGCATTTTTCAAAAATTTCCTCTGCCTTCATTGGCTCGGCATCATACAACGCCTTAAAAATCCGGTTCTTATATTCAACTATTTTTTGAAGTTTCTCCCTCAATTTTTCGAGATTAAACAAATCAGCCATCCTGACAGCATAGCTTCTGCCTACCTTGTCGGAATAGCAGGGTCCGATTCCGCGGACTGTTGTGCCGATTTTTTTATCGCCGAGGGACGCTTCTCTGAATCTGTCCTCAGCCTTATGATAATCAAGCACAATATGCGCGCTTTCACTGATAAATAATCTGCCTTCGAGATTTATTCCTCTTTGAGCCAGACCGTCAATTTCATTTAATAAAACTTCAGGGTCAACTACTACGCCGTTGGCAATAACGCAGATGGTTTTGTCTCTTACCGCTCCGCTTGGCAGAAGATGGAGCGCAAATTTTTTATCGCCGATAACTACAGTATGTCCGGCATTTGCTCCGCCGCCATAACGGACGACAATGTCGTTCTTCTCGGCAAGAATATCTACAACCTTGCCTTTGCCTTCATCGCCCCATTGCAGACCAACAACGCAGGTATTCATAATGATAATTCCTCAAAAAACCACGAATGGATAAATATTAATTCAGGTTAACCGGTGATTTTTGACACAAGCAGCTCAAGAATAGGGGCAAGATTATCATAAGTATTACTGCTTACCTCCCGCTGAGATTTTTGCCCATTCGGCAATTTATACTCTACTATAAAAAGACCTTTTGAGTCATAATTTGTCTTATTTATACTCTCTATTGAGTCATAAGGGATTTTGTCTTTTTCACTGAAAACAAGCGCCTCATCATCAGCAACAAGTTTTTTATCTTTAACCATCCAGAACCAGACCGCCAAAATCACCGCGCCAGCGACAAAAAACGGCGGCGATTTTTTATTGAATGCAAGCGTTGAGTCTGGCTGGTCGATGGTTGTGTGCTTTTTGATAAAATTCTTATTAAGATAGCCGTCATAAGCGAAATATACGGCTGCAATCAGAAGTATAACAATGTATATCTTGAAATTCGTTTTCTTATACTGACAATACGGTGCAGAAACCTGCATTTTTTAATCTCCCAAAAAATCCTTTTTTCTATTTGCCTTTTATTTTTCTCTTTTTTACCTTCTGTGCGCTATAGCATTGGTCAGGGGCATTATGAAATTCGGCACGATTTTTTCATCCATAAAATCAACTGTTACCTGGCAAAGATTATCAAAAACGTTTTTTAACTCAAAATCTCTGCCGGGAAGAGGGTATTGCCGGACAGTTAGATACATACCTATCGGTTTATTTTCATCAAACTTTTTATTGCGGATTTCCGACTCATCTGTTCGACAATCCACCGTTAATCTGGCGCGGGTCGTGCAATCATCGTCAAGAGCGACTACTACCGCGGGAGAAAGGTTGAGCGGCCCCGCTCCGGCATAATCGAAAATCCGTGAAAAAGCCGAGCCGCTAAAAAGCGCCTCCGCTATTATTTCGTTATGGTTGCCGGCGTAATCAAAATCCATTCCGAAAGTCAAATCTATACTATCGATATCCAAACTCCTGATTCCAAGCATATACGGCACAAGGTCGATTATCAGCTTTGGCAATTCAAAGGCCTGCTGGAAACTTTCAGGATTAACAAAGCCCGCCCCAACTCTGTCAACATCGACGCTTACCCAGCGGTTTCGACCGGCCTGCGAGTCTTCTTCGAGACAGAAGCCTGCGTCGCCATCCCGCGTCAGCGTTTTCATCAATGGAAACTGCTTGGTTATTCTTTCAAAAAATGTAAGAAGGGTTTCCCTTTCACTCGGCAGGTCAAACCGGGTATTAATATACATATCGACGAAAAAATCGTCACAAAAAGAGCTATAACTTATCGACATAAGCCTCACTCCATAAAAATCAGTTCAACAGTATTTTCGCATATATGGACTATAAAAACAAGCACAAATTAGCTTATATGGTTCTCGACATCCGGCAGAGACAATTCGGTCAAAATCGCCCCAATTGTCGATAATAGTGCAAAAACAAAACACCGCCAAAGAGTGGCAACTACCACATTTTCAGTTTGGCCGGCAGTGAATAGTGTATAAAAAACAGTCATTATAAATCCCGCCGCGGCGGAAGCGGAAAACCTCTTCAAAAGCGATGCTCTGCCGCAATAAACCGTCGTAAGCATACCACATACCAAAGAAAGCAGGACAGCGGCAAGTTTGAAATGAAATCTGCCAAAATACATCAGACAAATCGAAGTCAATAGAGCTGTTGGAATTATATGCCAATAACGGGAAGCTGATTTTTCACGCCAAGCCTCTCTTGCCCACATCCGTCTTCGGATAGTCAGCGGCCAATTATAAAAAAGACAAAAAACGCCGTGTTCCAGCAACGATCCTCTTTCGCCGAAGACCGGCACAATATGAACCGCTTCGGTCGCCCAGTGCGCCGCCATAAATCTCGCCAGCGCGGGATACCGATACGTCATCTGTATAGGAAAGGCAAGATAGCCGATAATTTTGAAAAAGGCCAAAACAACAGCGATATTGTAATCTTTAAAACTTTTGTCTCTTATGGCCACGTAAATAACATATAATCCGCGAACAATGGAGCCGGGTGAAACAGGAATAATATGGAAAATAACCATAATGGCCCCTGCCGCGGCAATGCTCTCTTTCCAGGTAAGCTCCGGATGTTTCATAATATATATAACAGCAACTATCATCGAAACAATCTGCGTTATGGGCAGACAGCAAATATGAACCGCAAGACTCTTTAGATATTTATCAATGAAAGGTTCGTCAACCTGCGAAAGAATTGTCCGTGCATCTTCCTCGGTAAGAATATGCTTTTTCTTGCCCTGACCGACCATATCACGAAGCCATTGAGAGCGGAATTCAGCATTAAAATACAGTTTAACCGGCCTGACAGTAAAATAATAAATTTTTTCCTTAGCAGCCTGCCAATCGGTTAAAAGCCTATGCAGAGACGGCGAAATCAAAAGCAGAAACGGCAAATGATACAAAATCCGCCACGGCTGCCGTAAAAACTTTTCAGTTCTTTGCTGCGATAATCTGCCGGCCTTATGCCATCCTAACAGCAGTTCAATAATTTTACCCCTGGCAGCTTTTTTGAAATACTCGAAGCTGGTAAGAATACTAACGTAATGTCTTCGCCAGTTTTCGTTACACCAGAACTTGCGCAAAATGCCGCCAAGAATCGGCAGCAAACCAATCAGAAAGAAAATAAATATTTTGAACCTGCTTTTATGAAGTTTTTCAAAACCTTTTTCATCGACTATATTTTTCACCCTCCAGCCGACAACGGCGATGTCAAATATAGTTGACCATAATTTCCCGCTGGACAAAAGTCGAATGTGGTTATGTGTAATATCAGGAATGGAATTTCTATAAATATCTTCGGTCCGGATGAGCTCATTAAACATCGGCAGCATATCTTTGAAATCTTCCGGATGATTATCGATGAACATTTTGAGCTTATTTAAATCGCCCCTGTCAAACTGAACCAAAGAACCACGCTTTATGCCCTGAAAGATTAATTTTATATCGCCGGGACTCATCGGCAAAAACGGCAGCAAAGTCAGGCCCGCCCGGAAATCAACCGCCACAAGCCCCTTATCCGGTTCGGATTGTGCATCCAGACGTTTGAGGCAGTTAGGTTGACTTTTAAGCGTTGTCCACTCGTATTGGCGGGCAAATTCATAAGCTCCGATTTCGTGCAGCAGCTTTACAAATTCGTGCATAAAAACATATTTTGCGCGGTATTCCGGCGAACCGAGTTTTTGAGGGTTGATTTTTTTGTTCTTTCGCCATTTTTTCAGCAAATCAACGTGGTCATCGACCTCCAGCCGCCAGGTTCTGCCCTCTACCCATTCTCTAATCTCGCCGCAACTTCCGATTTTATTGTCAATAAATGTGCCGAAAATATCGACAATGCTTTTTTCATTGCCGAATTTTATTTTCGCCGCCCTGCGTATGAATTTCTGCCATAAAGACCCTGCCTTTGCCGCTGCCGGATTTACCTGGAGCTGAAACGGAGCACCGAATCCTATCCAATAAAGAAGATTACGAAACAATCTGCTGAAACTGCTCGGCGGAACAAGAATCTTCATCGCGCAGATTTTACCAACCGTTAAATCCGGACAAAGCTCTGGTTTTCCCACATCGAGTATTTTTACCTTGTAAACCTGCCCTGCAAAACCGCCGCCGACGAAATCCTCGATAACTAATTTTACTTTAACCTTCTCGCTGCCGTCCACAGGTTCAAAATCATAAACAAGCTCTGTTTGAGGCTCATAACAATCCTGCCGGGCAGGTCGAAACAGACCTAACTGCTCAAAAGTCTGATGCAAACTTTTGCTGAATTCTACGCTATAATCCAAGGACATAAAATCCTTTATAAGCCTTCATTTTTTTACCACCTTATTTTTCTTAATGTCTTAATATCTTTGTGGCTATTGGAAGAATGTAAAGAGAAACGCGATAATCTGCAGCAACACGCCTGTCATAAGACCTGCGACGATATCGTCGCCGAGAATGCCGCAGGCGCCGTCAAGAAGCTCACATTCGCGTATCGGCGACGGCTTTAGAACGTCAAAAATCCTGAAGAATATAAAAGCAGCTATGGCGGCAGGGTAAACCATCCTGTTTATCACAGCAATGGGCAAAAGAGCCACACACTGGCCTGCAAATTCGTCAATAACAATCCATCGCGGGTCTTTCTTATTCTCTAATTTTTCAGCCTCGCCGCCCCAAAGCAGGCAAAAAATACTTGATATAACCATCGCTGCAGCGATAACCGTTCCGCAGATAATTGCCGGGGGATAGTAATAATGCAGGACAAGAAAAATCGCAACTGCCGGCATACTCCCCCACGTGCCGGGCGCTATCGGCATAAATCCGAGTCCAAAACAGGAAAGAATTAACTTTTTTATAGTCATAAAAATATTATAGCCGCAGAGACACAAAGACACAAGAATTCAGTTATCAGTAGTTTACCGATAACCGAGTTCCGATAACTGATAACAATTTTAAATTAACTTTCCGCCATCGACCGGCAATACCAGTCCGTCATACCGGCGATATAATCGCAGACTGTTCTTTCAAGGCCGAACTCGCCGGCAAGGTTCTGATAAAATGTCGGCATCAGTTTAGGGTCATTTCTAAATTTATTAAAAACTTTTTCCAGCCAGCCTGCTGCCTGGGAAGAAACTTCTTTTACAGCAGGATTTTCATACATATTTTTATGGAGAAAATCTTCAAGCTGGATAAGGCCTGTCTCGCCGTCATCGCTTAACGCTATAAAGCTATCGCTTGTTTCAAATATCTGCCCCAGATTAGCCAGATGAGCCGAAGCGATTGCTCCTCTGCTTGTTTCAATGCAGTCGCCCACAAGCATATCAATGATGGTTTTTGCAATACGAATATCTTTGATGATACTATCGCCGATTTTGTCGGCTTCGCATCTGGCGGCTGCCTGCTTACAAAGCTCAATATTCATTATCATCTCATAATTCAATAGTCTGGCGCGTAAGCCGTCTTCAAGGTCGTGGCAGTTATAAGCGATTCTGTCGGCAAGGTCCGTTATTTGTCCTTCAAGTGAGCAGTTCTTTTCGGCAAAACTATTCTTGGGTTTATCATAAAATGTCCTGTGTTTTGCAAGGCCAAGTCTTGTTTCATACATTAAATTTAAGCCGACAAAATCAGGATAAGGTCTTTCGAGCAGGTCAACGATTCGCAGTGTCTGGGCATTATGCTCAAACCCGCCGAAGTCTTTCATAATCTCGTCAAGAGCCTCTTCGCCGCTGTGGCCGAATGGGCTGTGCCCCAAATCGTGCGCAAGGCATATCGCTTCAGTAAGGGCTTCATTTACGCCCAGCGTTCTTGCGATTGTCCTGCCGATTTGCGATACCTCGATACTATGTGTAAGGCGTGTGCGATACTGGTCGTTTGTCTGCGGCATAAAGACCTGCGTTTTGCCTTCAAGTCTCCGAAATGCCGATGTGTGGATTATCCTGTCTCTGTCGCGCTCAAACGCTGCACGGTAAGCGTGTCCGGGCTCTTTAAACCTTCTGCCCCTGCTGTTCGATTCGGTTACCGCGTAAGATTGTGTAAAATCGGTCATTTTTATTGAAAGTTTAATATTTAAAATTTCCTGCCGCAGACAGTTCCTTAAATCTTCAATTTGAAATATTAAATTTTAAATTTCAGATGCCCGGTAAATTATGTTTATCACTTATATCCTTAAGTTGATGATATAAATCCTTTATACTTTGACTTATCACATCCGTTCCGGCACAGACATCCATAAAACTTGTATCGCCGTCCCATCTCGGCACTATATGAATATGCAAATGTTCCGGCAGACCTGCACCGGCACATCTGCCGATGTTCATACCGATATTAAAACCGTGCGGTTTTATCGCAGCCGTTAATGCCTTCTGAGAGATGCCGATAAGTTTCATAATCTCCAGCAGTTCGCTGTCGTTTAAATCTTCAAGACCTGCAATATGCCTTTGCGGAGCTAAAAGCAGATGGCCGTTGTTATATGGAAATTTGTTGAATATAACAACACAGCTTTTTGTTCGCCAAAGCACAAAATTCTCCTCGTCCCTTTGCGGATCGGCTAAACTGCTGCAAACGAAACAGCCCTGTTTTTCACTAAGACCCTGAATATATCCAATCCTCCACGGCGCCCAAAGGTTATACCTTTTCATAAGTTTTTAGTTTTAAGTTTCGAGTTTTCAGTTTACTTCGCCAGCGTCATTATAATAGTCTGATTGATTTCGATATTTGGCTCAATAGTATCGCTGCCGAGGCCGAAAATAGAAGCGCTGACCTCGGCTTTATAATGCTGAATATCGCTTTTGATAAGCCCTCTCTTTATATCGTAAAGCTGCTCTCCGCTGCCATCTATAGACAGCACGCGATAGCCCCTTAAAAAGCCGAATGTGCCGCGCATATAAAACGAGCCGCCGTAAGGCATATTTACATCAGCCGGCGGTGCACCCGGCTTATAGCTGCTCACTATCCGGGCACAAGAAACATTATTGGATTCGACAACGCCGACAAACTGGTATTTCACATCTCTGCCTACTTTGGAAACAAACGGCATTGGCGCAAGTAATTTTGAGTCCCATTCCTGACCCTTCTTAAGACCTTTCAAAGGTTCTTTAATACTCGCTATGGAATCCCAGATGTCCCATTGTGTAGCAATAAAATCCATAATCATATCCGGGTCTTTAATTCTGCTTTTTTGTGAAGCCGCGAATGCCCTTTCGCCCAATTCCTTAGAGAGGTTTTCAAGAGCTGATAAATCCGTAATTTTGCCTGTAGGTGTAACTTTGAATGTCCAGCTTCTGCCGGCTGCGCCTTCAGCTGCGTCGCCTCTGCCCTGACTTTTGCTTGAAATTCCTGTGCGCGTTACTTTGGCGGATTTGCACGTTGCCTCAATTGTCGTCAAGCCATAAGGGTCAACTTCGATGGGTCTATAGACTATTTCCAATTCGAGTTTTTCAGACATACTTTGAGTGGCGCCTTTATCTTTTCGGTCTTTTGAATATTTGCCCGATGGGTCAAGGTCGAGCATGATTTGCCTTTCGCTGACAAATTTATAGACAAGCGGCACATTAGGCTCAAAATCAACGCTCAAAAGCAACTGGCCCTTGAAGCCGGATGCTTTTTTCTGCTGCTGCTCGCAGCCGCCGGAAATAAGCATTATTGCTATTGCAAACAAAATCCCTTTTTTCAAAATAAGCATTCCTTTCGGCTGATTTATTCGGTTTTTTCTATACTATACAGGTTGGTAAAGCCCATTGTAAGCTGGTCCGGAGTTTTATCGCTTTCCTTTTCCTTAAGCGGTTCGACCGCAAGCCATTCAACCTTTAGAAGCTCCTGATAGTTTTCGATTTCGCCGGCAGTCAGGTTGAGAACCATTTTGCCGTTATAGTTGTCTTTTTCATCGAACATATTCGCAAAGAAACTGGTAACGGATTCTTTTTCTGACCCTTCGGGTATATGCTTTGAGCTTGGAGAGCCTTCCATAGTTACAGTTGCGATATTGCTTCCATTTCCCTTTTTAATATCCGTCAAAGTATAAACCTTTTCAAACGTTTTTGGCCTAAGCATTCCGGCCGGTGAAGCAGCTACTGTGCTCCACTTATCGCCCTTTTTGGCCGGATTTTTTCCGGCATCATTTAAAGCAAGAACCTGATGTCGCCCGATGATTTCATCATCGCTTAATAATCTTCCTGCTATCTTTGCGGCAGAGCTTTCTCCTTTTACAGCCTCACGTGCCGCTTTTGCATCGATAACTTCGACTTTGCCGTCAGGCGTTATCTTTATTTTATAGCTTTGACCGATAATCACAAAAAGCGCATCTTTTTTGCCGCTTTCAGCCGCGCTGTCGAAATCCAGCATTTTGCCTTCAGGGTCCTGAGACAAATATTTAAGCTTCTTTATGGTTATATCTGCGGTTGCATTGCCCTGACGGTCAACACTTTCAATTTTCTGAGCAAAAACCATTTCTGTTCGCCAAACCGTGTGCCGCTCTTTGCTCTTATTTATCGAAGGTTGGACAAACGAATAATCCTTTGTGGACTCCGAAACAACCTTATAATTTGTTTCCTGCTGCGGTGAAAAACGCAGCATCATTTTATCTTTCCCGCCTTTAGGCAGGGTAAGTTTAGCTTCTTTTTTAGCCTCCGGGGCAAGTTTAGTTTCTTTTGCTTCTTTTGCCTTATTCTGCACGCAACCCGCAAAAATAGACAAAATAAGTCCCCAAATTACGACATTCAAAATCGTCCGTGTTTTCATAATATGCTCCTAAAATCATTAAATAACTATACTTAATTTATCGTAAAACCGGCTGTGATTATATCAATTAAAATTAAATGAGCAATTTTTTTTATGAACTTCCATTGCTTTTTGTGCTTTTAGCTTTTATTTATCGTATTATTGTGTTTATAATCCTTATTTCTTAATTTAACGTAACTTAGGAGAAAATAGCAATGAAAAGCGACACAATTAAAAAAGGATTTCAAAGGGCTCCTCATCGGGCGTTACTGCGAGCCACCGGCCTGAAGGATGCTGATTGGGACAAGCCATTCATCGGTATAGCCAATAGTTTCTGTGAAGTTGTGCCGGGACATATGCACCTTAATAAGGTGGCGCAAAGGGTTAAAAAAGCCGTCCGAGCCGCTGGCGGCATCCCATTTGAATTCAACACCATCGCTATTTGCGACGGCATCGCTATGGGACATACCGGAATGAAATATTCCCTCGCATCGCGCGAGATTATCGCTGATTCTGTCGAGTCTATGGTTCGTGCCCACTGCTTTGACGGCCTTATTTGCATTCCCAACTGCGACAAAATTATTCCCGGAATGTTAATGGCCGCTGTGCGAGTCAATATCCCGACAATTTTTGTCTCCGGCGGCCCAATGGCAGCCGGCAAAGATTCAAAAGGCAATACCGTTGACTTGACAGCGATTTTTGAAGGCGTCGCCGCTTACAAGGCCGGCAAAATCGACGATGCAAGACTTTATGAGCTTGAATGCACCGGCTGTCCTTCGCAGGGAAGCTGCGCCGGTATGTACACGGCTAACAGTATGAATTGTCTTTGCGAGGCTATCGGAATGGCACTGCCGGGCAATGGCACTATTCTGGCTATCGACCCGAAAAGGAATAAGTTATACACCGCTGCAGGCAAACAAATAATGAAACTCATCGAAAAAGACTTAAAGCCTCTTGATATTATAACCGCAGAATCAATTGACAATGCTTTTGTCCTCGATATGGCAATGGGCGGCTCGACTAATACCGTTCTTCACGCATTGGCAATCGCAAATGAGGCTGAAATTAAATATGACCTTGAAAGAATAAACAAAATCAGTGAAAAATGCCCGAATATCTGCAAGATTGCGCCGTCAAGCTCCTGGCATGTTCAGGATGTTGACGCAGCCGGCGGCGTTAGCGCAATCCTCAAAGAGATAAGCAGAATAAAAGGACTGTTTAATCCTGATTGCCCGACTGTAACAGGAAAAACGATTGGCAAAAATATCGCAAGGGCAAAAATCCTCAACAGCGATTGCATACACACAATTGAAAACGCATATTCCAAAACCGGCGGTCTTTCAATTCTTCGCGGCAATCTCGCTCCAAATGGCAGCGTGGTAAAAACCGCAGGCGTCGCGGAGAGGATGATGAGACACAGCGGCCCTGCCGTAATTTTTGAAAATCAGGAAGATGCCTGCGAAGGAATATTGGCAGGAAAAGTTAAGGCCGGTGATGTGGTCATTATCAGAAATGAAGGCCCCAAAGGTGGACCCGGTATGCAGGAAATGCTTTCTCCGACAAGTTATATAATAGGCGCAGGCCTCGGCGAATCGGTCGCTCTTGTTACAGACGGCAGATTCAGCGGCGGAACTCGCGGCGCCTGCATCGGCCACGTAAGTCCCGAAGCCTTTGTCGGCGGCCCGATTGGCCTTTTGAAAAATGGAGATATTATCGAAATTGATATTCCTGCGGAAAAACTCGCCGTCCAACTTTCGGATGATGAATTGGCAAAAAGGAAGGCACAATTTGTGCCGCCTCAGCCGCGAATTACCAAAGGCTGCCTTGCTAAATACGCCGCAATGGCCACTTCCGCCGATACCGGCGCGGTACTTAAGTGGTAAAAATATATAAAAATATCCTTCGAGGAAAACCCAAATGAAATTTGAACTCGAAGAACACCATCGAAACACTCCTGAGAAGGAATTGATCGCCGATTTAAAGCGTGTGGCAAACGACTTACAAAAAAGTCCAACTATTGATGAATACAACGAGCGTGGTTCTTACCACAGCACGACTTTAACACGACGCTTTGGTGGTTGGCCCAAGGCTCTCAAAGCCGCAGGTTTAAGTGGGACGAGAAGCCCACTTAACATTTCCGAAGAAGAACTTTTTCAAAACCTACAAGAAATTTGGATAAAACTTGGTCGGCAACCTCGATATCAAGAGATTCAGAAACCACTTTCGAAATATAGCGCCGGAACTTATGAAAATCGGTTTGGTTCTTGGCGGAAGGCGCTGGAAAAATTCGTAGTATATGTTAACAGGGAAGGAAGCATCTCTTCAGAAGCAGAAAACAAAAGTTTAAAAATTGAACCAACGACAAGACATAAAACGTCTCGCACCGTAAATTGGCGACTGCGCTTTTTGGTAATGCGAAGAGACGACTTTAAATGTAAATTATGCGGCATAAGTCCTGCGATAAAACCGGGGACAGTTCTTCACGTAAATCATATAAAGCCTTGGAGTAAGGGTGGAGAAACAGTGATGGAAAATCTCGATACACTTTGTGAACAGTGCAATATAGGCAGAAGCAACTTATCCTTGAATAAAGACTACCAGGGTTAATTAAAGGCAAAAGCAATATTTGATATTTCCGACTGTTTGTGGTACAATCCTGGCAGAAAGGTCTATATCATAAAAGAAGGCGAATTATGCAAATAGAACAAATACTTAAAGAATTTAGGGAAAACATCACTCAACTATACAAAAAAAGGCTTAAAAACATTATTCTTTACGGCTCCTGGGCAAGGGGAAACGCTACTGATGATTCAGATATTGACTTGGCGATTGTGCTTGAAGGTGATGTTGCAGCAGGTCGTGAAATAGACCGGATGATTGATATAATTACAGAAATAAATCTCGAATATGGCGTGTTGATTTCCATATATCCCGTCTCAGAAAAAGATTATGCTTCTGTCAACAGTCCATTGCTTTTAAATCTGCGAAAGGAAGGAATCGCAGCGTGAATGAGATAAAATCACTAATTGACAAGGCAAATCGTTATATCAAAAGTGCAAGACTGCTTCTCGATGACGGCGACCCTGAATCAGCGGTCTCGAGGATTTACTATGCAATGTTCTTTTGTGCCGAGGCGGCGCTTTTAACAAAAAATTTATCATTTTCATCTCACAAAGGCGTAATATCCGCTTTCGGCGAGCATTTCATTAAGACAGGTGTTTTCGATAAAAAATTAGGCAGAGAACTTAACAGGGCATTTGAAAAAAGACAGCTTGGCGATTATGGATGCACCTCTGTGATTGAACGTAACGAAGCAGAACTAATGTTTCAAAGCGGGTCTGATTTTGTCAATTCAGTGGCAGATTGGTTAAAAAAACAAATATAATACGTGGATACAAAATGGTATATTAATGGCCTTCACTTCAAATGTCAGCAGTGCGGGAAATGCTGCTCCGGGCCGGACGAAGGCGTTATCTGGATATCGAAGCCGGAAATCAATATGCTTGCTGAACATCTCGGCACAAGCGTTTCAGAGCTTCGGAAAAATCACCTTAAAAGATTCGGCTTTCGCTATTCTATAAAAGAAAATTCATGCTCAAAAAACTGTGTTTTTCTCACGAACATAAACGGCTCAAGAGGTTGCGCTATTTATCATTTCAGGCCGATGCAGTGCCGAAACTGGCCTTTCTGGCCGGGTAATTTAAACAGTTCTGATGACTGGAACGCCGCCGCGGTCAAATGCCCCGGCGTAAACAAAGGCAGGCTTTACAGTTTTGAAGAAGTCGAAAAAATCAAAAAGCAAAAACAATGGTGGAAAAATACCAATTTGAAATTTGAAACTTTATGTAATGAGGTTAAGCAAATCTATAATTGGCTCGATTCAATAATAAAACCGTTAAACAATCAATGCGAAGCTTGCGGCAAATGCTGTCATTTTGATTCCTTCGGCCATAAACTTTTTATAACTGCGCCTGAATTATTATATTTTAAACAAAACGTCAAAAATTTAAAACCTATGCCGGAAAAGCATTGTCCCTATCTGGAAAACGGCAAATGCAGCGCAAGAAATTTCCGTTTCGCAGGATGCAGGATTTTCTTGTGCAGAGCAGATAAGGATTTACAGAATAAACTTAGCGAAAAAACTGTTGAAAAATTTAAAATATTGTGCGATAAGTATAATATTCCTTATTTTTATAAGGATTTGGCTGCAGTTTTAAACAATCTGTAGTAAGAAAGGAATACAATGATGGATATTGAGGCTTTTTTATTATGCGATGCCGCGACCGACCAGGGTGGCAAATTAAATGTTTTAGGCGCTTTTGACACGGTTTTTTCCGGCCAGGTTCCGGCGACTCATCCTGCCTGTGCTGTTGCGCTGCGTATCAGGTTTACACGGATTGAAGAAGGCCGCCATCCATTCAGGATTTGCGTTATTGATGAAGACGGCTCCGAAGTTTTCCCAAGATTAGAAGGCAATATTTCTGTCCGAGTCCCGCCGCAGGCTGACTCATCAATTGTAAATGTCATCGCCAATCTTCAAAGACTCACATTACCCAGATACGGAAAATACAGGATTGATTTGGCAATCGACAGTCAGCATAAAGCCTCTTTGCCTTTCACGCTGACCGAAATACCTCCGCGCAAACAGTAACGTTTTTTATTTTTTCAGCATTGCAGCCAGATTATGCGCAACGTTTTTTACGGTCTTGAGCCCCAACAAATCTTTTTTTGCCTGGCCGACAATGGCCGCTCCGCAATGCGAATAATTAGGCCCATCGCCGATTACCAGCATATTCATTTGAAGAAAGAAAGTCTGGATATTCTGCAAAGTCAGCTCCTGCCCTCCGTTTCGCCAGTTGCCGCAGGCTATCGCTGCTCCAATTTTCCCGCTCATTGGAAGCGAATTACCGTAATTAGGCCGCATCACAACACATCTGTCCATCATCGTTTTTAATTGGCCGCTAACCATACCAAGATACACAGGTGAACCTATAATCAAGCCATCGCACCATTTCATCGCGTCTATTATTCCTTCCATATCGTCTTTTTGGAAACAAGAGTATGTTTTTCCGCATTTAAAACAAGCTCTGCAGGGCCTGATAACTTTTCCGGATAGAGAAATATATTTGGTTTTGAAGCCTTTCTTTTTCAGTATTTCAAGAGCGAATTTAACGGCATAAGCTGTATTGCCTTTTTCGCGAGGGCTTCCGGAGATGCCTAAGATATTCATCGGACTTTCCTATTCTAATTTATTTGAAGGCGTTTGTTTCAGACGCATCGACTGGTTTGACTGCCGGCGATTTTAGATATCTTTGGGCGAACGTAAGGAATGTTGGCCAGTTCGGGCCGGGGGTGTGTCCGCCGTTATGCTGGCGAAAGGCTATGTCGCCGTCGATTAGCGGCGTCCCAGTCGGCGGGAATTCTGTAGTTCCCATATCCTTTTTGCCCAGAAGCTTATAGACCGGCCCGGCGGCGGCTGCGGCCATAAACATTCCCTTGGCATCCACCCATCCATCTCCATTGGTTATTCCGGCGCTAATGAACACAGGTCGCGGGGCACACAAAGCAACAAGTTCGTGAGCGTCCACCGGCAAATCATTCCAGTTAAGCGGACCGGCGTATTTAAGAAAGTTGCCGGCCATCCAGTGATACTCACCTGAGCTGGCAATATTTTCCACTATCTCGCCCCAATTGCGGCGGTGAAGCTTTACGCCGCCTTCGCCGGAGGAGCTGAAAAAAGCAATAGCAAAACGCGGGTCATAAGCCATAGCGACGATTGTAGCCTTGCCGTATCGGGAATGACCTTCAAGACCGACTCGCTTTGCGTCCACGGATTTGTCGGTCTCAAAATAATCCAGAGCGCGGCTGGCACCCCAGGCCCAGGCACGCAACGCACCCCAATCGTCCAATTTTCGCGGCTGGCCCTTGTTGCACAGCCCGATGATGCCTCGCGTCAGGCCCTCGCCATTGTCGGCCTGAACGCTGGTGGGAATTAAGACGGCATAACCCCAGCCTTTGGCGAGAACCTGCTGCTTCCAATCGTCGAAACCGGGGGGGGTTCTTCCCCGAAATTTTGACATATCAAAACTGAATTCCATTATCACCGGCACCGAACCAGTGGCGCTAGCCGGGGTGGTCAGTGTCAATTGGATGTCAACGGTAATAAGCGGATACGAGGAATTGTCAACATGGCCCACGAGCTGCTTCGTGATGGTCGGCACAGTGCCATTCGGTTCCATAGTCGTGCCGGCCACCTCCCAATTCACCTTAGGCGTGTCTTTGGGGACTCGGCCATAGATTTCCCTATCGAAATCCTCCACAATTTCCGGGCGGCGCTGATTCCACCAAATTTCAGGCGTCGTAACCTTTTGGCCGTTTTTCAAAACAAGCACATCCGGCAGATTCGGACAGGGATTGGCTTTGGATTCATCGTAATTGGCGTAATTTTTAGCCTGAGGATTCATTCCATCTCTTCCCGGCCTTAAAGATGTTATTTTCAGAAGAGCCATAATTCTTTGATGGTCCTGCTCGGCAGTTAGCTGCACAGGCGGAGGCAAAGTGGCTGGAACCGGCCTTGTGGGTTCCTGTGCGAAGACATTGAATGCAACCATCACGTTAATAATAAAAAGAAAATATATTTTTTTCATCGTTCAGCTCTTTCTCTAAATCATTTATTTATTTTCATTCAATAAATCATTAGCAGCGTTTACGAGAAATATATAAGCAGCAGCATTGCCGATTGTATATTCATTTTCCGCCCAAATAAAGGGCCAGTCTTCCTTGTTCTCAGGAAAATCGGGCTTAATAACAAGAACGCCCGGCACAATACCGCCTGCGATAAATGAATAGTCGGCGCGATTATTTCCGTAAGCGATTTTTTTCGAATGGGTCCCGACAGCCGAAACATAAGAAACATCAGAGCCGGGATGGCAGCCATAAAGATAATTCAAAGCTTTGAAAGTATATTCAGGGCCGACGATTTTCGGAAACGCTTTATGTAAAACATAACCTGCGTTTCCAAACAAAATTACCCAGCCACTTCCCGCCCAGCCGGTAGTTGTAACAGGAACTCCAAAAGGATTTTCTGAATAAAATTTATCGACCTCAGCTTTTCGAGTTTTGACAAGCTCTTCGATTTTCTTCGAATAAGATTCATCCATATATGGAATCGCTCGCACAGCCAAAACAGCCAAACGATTGAAGTTTTTGTCAATCGCAGGCCATAGTTCGTTTATTCTTTTGGCATATTTAGCGTCTTTTGTGCATTTCAAAAGCTCAACCGCCGCTGAAAGCTCTTCGGCTTCCAATTGGCCGCCGGTGGTATTGCCGAAACGCGGCAGATTCGGCTCGTGGCTATGTTCTTCGTCCCATACTTTTTTAGCGGTCGTCAGACATTCATTAGAAAGCGCATCATTATATCCTCGCAACGCCCGGCTTGCCGCCGCCAATGCTGCGATAGAACCGTAATTCAATGGCGTTGAGTTATTTGTAAACGCCCATCTATCGTCAAAGTTGCCGCTCTCAAAGCCGTTGGATTCATAACTTTTCAATTTAGGATTGTAAATCAGATTATCTGTATCGGTTACAGCGTCGCCGAGATGGGTGTATTGCGAAAGATTAGAGTCGATAATGCCGGGTATTGCATGGCCTACTGCTCGAAACTGAGCGATTAAAGCAAGAGTGCCTTGCTCTATCTGCTGAATTATATCGGGAATACCATCGGGATGATGAATCTCCGTATATCGCGTTTTTTGGTCAATAGATGTTTCATCTCTCATCGGCCTGAAATTTTCCCACGTTTGAACCAGATTTAACACTGCGAAATAATGGCTTTGAGTTCGAATGTCGAAATCTCCTGCGTCGAACCAGCCGCCGATATTCAATCCCGGAATATGCTCCAAAGGCTTATAGGGGCTGTCCGTTGTCGGCCCCTGATTATATAAATCGAAATGTTTATGATTTACCGGCGCCTGCAGCGCATCGTCAAGATGTGCTGCGCCGTGCCAGACGCGATATGCCTCCTTTACGAACATATGGTCCATTTGCACCGGGAAAAACACATCAAGAGTCGGCTGCCAGGCATTTTCGTAAATGTCTTTAGCTACTCTGAACGGCTTTGTCCGCACATTGCCGTATTCAATAATATATAATCCGCAATCCTTTACTTGCGAAAAATCGAAAGTGAAATAATTATACCTGAGAAATTTGCCCCATTTTTTTATTTTAGATTTATATTTTTCCTCTAATTTGCCGTCATCGGTAACTTTCAACAATCTCGCCGATGAAAGGGGTTTATCATTTTTATCTAATTCAACGACAGCTTTTTTCCCCTGGTTCGGATGATAACCAACCTGCGAATGAGCAATCACAGGCTGACGAATCCAATTGGGAATTGTGTTAGCTGTAAGCCGCCATTCGACAACATTTCCGGTTTTTCCCTGTGGAATAAGACTGCGGACGACGAACCAGCCGTTTTGAGCCTTGTTCCGGCCATCGAAGAGCAAAAGCTCGCCTGTTTTGGCTTCAATAGTAATCCGCCGTGCAGGGTCTTCAGGAGCAAGAATAAGCCTTTTGCCTACCACAATCGGCTTTGGCTCTACAACGCCCGATTTTTCCACTCTCATCTGGCCACCGGGATATAGCGGAAATACTCCGCTATTGCCGTCCATCAAATATGTTTTCTCAAAATAAGCCGCCGGCAGAAATTCAAGATTAAAGCCTGCCTTGCCGATAAGCTCCTGCGGCAGCGGCTTGTCGAGACTGACGCTTAAAAGTATTCCTCCGTCCTGTGCCTGGGCTTTTATCGTGTAATTGAAATCATAATCAGGATAGGCAAGAAATGCCTGGATGCTGTTTTCTTTTTTGTTTACCTGTCGCTTGACAAATTTAGGAATAGGGTCCCATTGTCCGGGAGTCGGCGAAAGTCTGACATCGCCGTTGGTAGCGGTTCGGACCTCGTGATGAATAATTTCAATCCCGCTTAATTTGGAATCGCTGAAAAAATTGACGTCATACCAGTTACTGAAAGCGAAAACATTAAGCCCGCGTGCCTCAAAATAATCAAGGTCGTTTATTTCAAGGTCATTGGCGGCGTAAAGAAATTGTGTCAAACTGAAAATGATTAAAAGAAATTTGAAAAACGTTTTTGGGGCCTGAAAATAATTTTTCATTATTCGAAGTTCACCTGTATTGATTTATCTTTTTTGCCGAGCGTTACTTTTTTCGTTTTGCCGTTAGAGGTTATTTCATAATCGCCGTAGAACGCCCGCGTTTTGAAAGTGCCGTTATTAGCGGCTTGCCCGTTTGTTTTTGTCCACCATTTATTATAAACAAGGTCTCGCCAGGCAACCGCCTGCAGCGTAGGCGTCCAGTCTTTTTTCCACATCGCGCATTGCGGCATCCAGTGAGCGCCTCCCCAGAAGCCCCACATTAAAATCGCCTCGACTTTGGGATACGCGAACAAAACAGGCAAATATCTTCGCATTTCTATCCCTCTGCCCTCGTCATTATCAGCTTCAAACAGACATTCCGTGATTTTTATAGGCAGATTAAAATCTGAAATTCTGTCGAGAGTTTTTTGGACAAATTCAGGACTCGTCCCGGCTCTATTGGAAGAATCCGTTTCGCGGGAAGAGAAAAAATGCCCCTGGCAGCCGATTCCGCCGATGGGCACATTCATATCGAGAAGATTCCGGATTTGAAGTATGTAAGGGTCGGTATTGAAACCGCCCTCGACTAAAATGCCGTAGTCATTCACAAACAAAGTGATGTCCGGATCTCCGGCCTTTGCCGCATACGCCATTTCGTTGACGACACCGGGGCCTAAACGTCCCCGGAAAAAATAACCGTTGATCATTTCGTTATTAAGGTCGAATTCGCTTATCCTGCCCTTAAAATGCTTTGTAACGCCTGTCGCCCTTTTATTGACCGCAGCGCGAAGCTGGTCGTTATTCAGTTCCTTAACCCAGTTCATAACATATTCCTCTTTCTCCCAGAATATGCAATGTCCCCGCATCGGTATATCTAATTTATGACACATCTCCCAAATCCTGTCGGCGACGCTGTAATCGACTTTTCCTTTCTTTTTTTCAGTGTCATACCATTTCAGGGCGTTTTCGTGGACGGCGTAATTGAAATTTTCAGACAGAATTTTCAAAAACATCTTTCTGTCCTGGGCCGACATAGGATTTTCGCTGTTTTCAGCGAGGTTATTTGTAATCGCTGTGCCGAACAAAAATTCGTGACGTATCTGCTGAACATTAACGTCGGCACCCGGCTTGGTTTTTACAACAATATCGCCCATTCTGATTTCGGCTATCCTTGCGTCTATAGCCGCCGGTGTAAGTTGTGCCGCGATATCATCCTGCGCAAGACAAACAGGATTAGAAAGTGTCATTATTATCACTCCTATTTTAAATAAATTATTATTGAACATAAGTTTCCTGCGGGCCGATATAAGACATCTTTAATCCACCTAAATCCACTATGATTTTATCGAAAGCCATACCGGTATCGGCCATCCAGAGTTTGAGGATGTGTTTTCCGGGCTTGTTTATGTAATGGCGTGTAATATTTTTCGCCGCGTTTCGCCGAACATTTTCTTTCCACTGTGCGCTGTATTCGGGAACGCTTATTTCTATGCTTTGAGGTCTTCCGTCGTCAATTGAAACGGCATATTGAGCGTTTCTGAAGCTGCTTATCGGAAAAACAGGCAGGACAAAAGACTGAATTTCAACCACGCCGCTGTTAAACGTATAAATATCGTATTCCAGATGCGGCAAATTCGGGTCAAAACTATAATTCGGCTCAGCGGTTACCGGCAGACTTATAACTGATTTCCCCGTCAGTCCCAGACCATCAATAACATTCCAGGTCATAAAACCGGGCTCTGTTTTGCGGGTAAAGTCTGCCGCTGAAATGGAAATGACGCCGTTGTTTTCGACAAACATCCCTTTTAACTGGTCTTTTTTAACAGCAGGATTGAAACAATTGACGTAAATTGTTTTTTTGCCGCCGGCGCCCTGAATTTCAATTTTACCGTTTAAAACTTCCTGTTTGCCGACAGCAAGCCAGTTGATACTGACGAAAATTCTTTCCTGTATATCGACTTTCCCGCTTGATTTGCTCAGTTTTATCCATCTTTGGTTTGCAGAGGCTCTCCAGTTGAAAGGCGTTTTGCCTTTATTATAAATCTCAATAAAATAGTTCTGGTCATAAACAGGATTAAAACAAGGCAGTGCATTGGCGACGTCAATTCCCTGATTCGGCGTGCTGCTCTCGGTAAAAACGCCCATCTGCGCCCGCTGCGGAATTTCAATAGTCTTAACCGGCGGCATACGGTAATAAACTGAATGGCTATTCTGATTGACCTGTACCATATACTTCCATTTTCCATTCAGCAGTGTATCGTATTGCTGCGTAAGCTCGTTGATTTTTTCGAAATAATGCTGCACCTGCCCCGCGCAAATATTAGTGCTGTTTCTCTGCTGGTCCGCAAACCATCTATTCTCCTGTGCCAGCAGAATTTTGCGGTTCATATAATTAGCCGCTGCGACCGGGTAATAAACAAGCTCGAAATAAGCGGGCTTTAAATTCTCCGGCATTTTGTCATAGAGCGCGCCTGCTCTATTGCTGATGGATTCAAAACGCTGGAGCCGTCTTTCCGCCTCGCGGTAATTGACAAAACTGTATTCGGTATCCTCCCACCGTGCCGTCAGGTCGTTGGAAAAACCAAACTCCGCCCCGAAGCTCATAAACTCAGGCTTTCGCTCGAAGCAAAGATTGTAAAATTCTTTCATAATGGCCGTAAGCTCTTGCGAATTTTCCTGACCAAAAGCAGATGCGAGCCAGCCGGTAAGATGCGATTGTATATTACTCTGGTTTACCGAATTTATGTCCCAGGCCAAATCGAGAAAGAAATTCGTGCCGTATTCGCAGGGTTTTATATCTCCGACGTTGACAATCCAGACCTGCCGGGCATTAAAATTATAGGCCTTTGTCATCTCTTCCCAAATCAAAGCAGGCGGCGTTGTGCATAACCACAAATATTCGTGCGGCGGGCCGAGATAACTGATATGATAATATACTCCTGCGCCGCCGGGGCGCTGGATTTCCAGCGGGTCGCTCAACCGGCGGATATAGCCGTAATTATCATCGACCCACATTAACGTTACGTCTTCAGGGACTTTCAATCCGTTGTTATAAAGAGTCATTACCTCTTTATATGGAATAAAAACCTGTGGAATATCCGTAATTTTTTTGTTTATATGGTTTGTCAGAATTTTCCGTTCGTCGGCGAAAACCTTCTCCAAAAGGCCGATTCGCTGCTCTAATTTCAAATTGCCCCTCATCTCCCTGTCGTGCATCCCCCGCAAACCTACGGTATATACATTTTCAAATTTACCGTTTTCCGAAACTCTTTTGTCCAATACTTTATAAATATTTTCTTTATTGATATCATAACGCCATTCGCCCATTTTTTTTGCGTCCCATTCGGTAGCGTTATTAAACAGCAGCGGCTCGCAATGCGATGAACCCATAACAATAGCGTAATCATCCGCCACTTTCTTATTATTTGGGTAGTAATTAAACGGTTTAGTGCATTCGTGCATCGCAGGCCAGCAATGATTTGCTTTCAATCTCAACAAAAGCTCAAAAACTTTCTTGTAAGTTTTAGGACCTATATCACCTAATTGGGGGTCGAAGGTTTTGCTCGCCCAGGGCTTTAATCCCCAGTCCTCATCGTTGATAAAAATACCCCGGTATTTTACCGAAGGTGGCCCGTCACAGTAAAACCCCTTTTTGATAACCAGAGTTTTCTGTTTCTGAATCGGCACGTCCGCCCACCAATACCAGGGCGAAACGCCGATTTGTTTGGACAATTCAAATACGCCGTAAGCAGTTCCTCTTCGGTCGCTGCCGAAGATAACCAAAGCCGAGGTGATATTTTCAAAAGGCTTATCGACAGCCTGCAAGCCGTAAGTTTCCCATTGCCCGTCAACGCCGCAGGCATCAATTCTGCCTTCTCTGATTAGCTGGTCTATATATTCGTTGTGCCCGATAGTCCCGATAATCACAACTCTGCCGCCGGCCTGTTTTAAATCAGCATAGACCGAAGGCCTGATGCCTGTTACGCTTTCAATATCCTGCGACAGAAGATTTGCCGCTATTTCTACGACTTTATAATCACTCTTGTCATAACATACCCCGGCAGCGGTATCATTGAAAACGAGTTTAAAATCTCCATCTTCATAATCTCGCTTAACAATATCGCCGACCTTGGCATTTAAACAGCAACAGCTTATCAGCAGGAAAAACGCTATTTTAATTATCGTTTTCATCGTCAATTTTATGTTTTTTGCTGAATCTGAGAAACATCGAATTTCATTGATTCCAGTCGAGGATTAATCAAGTGGATGATAAGCAATGTTATTAGATATGAGCAGGATGCGATGATAAATAGTATTCGATATTCTCCTGTTTTCTCCAGGACATAAGCCACTAATTTGGCAAAGAACATCACGCCTACGCATGCCGCCGTGCCGCCAAGACCCATAATGGAAGCCACTACCTGCCGAGGCGCGGTATCCGAAACGGTGGTAATAAGATTAGCTGCGAATCCCTGATGTGATGCGGCCGCAAGCCCGATTAATAACGCCGCAACCCAGATATTCGATACAGAACACGCCGTGAATACAGGCACGACACATAACGCGCAAATCAACATCGCCGTCTTGCGAGCAGCATTTAGTGACCAGCCCCGTTTTAAAAAATAGCCGGAAAGCCATCCGCCGCCGATACTGCCCACGCCAGTCATCAGGTAAATAATCGCTATCGGTGGACCAAATTGTTTCATATTAAGATTATATTGCTTGCTAAGGAAATCCGGAACCCAGTAGAGCCAGAACCACCAAATCGTGCCGCTTATACCTGTTCCGATTACGAACATCCAGGTCTGACGATAGCGAAACAGTGTTAACCAGGGTATTTTTAAACCCGGCGGGTCGGGCGGGTCGCTGCGAATATGGGCTAATTCCGTCGGGGTTACCCATTTATGCTTTTCCGGACTTTGATAAAACAGCAGCCATAACACAATCCATATAAAAGCTACTGTGGGCGTTATTAAGAAAGCTATTGGCCAGCTCAAACCAACCGCAACCAATGGTATCAGTATAGGCGCGACTAAGGCGCCGATATTACTACCCGAGTTGAAAATACCAACAGCCAGTGCCCGCTCCTTTTTGGGAAACCATTCGCTTACGGTCTTGCCCGCCGCGGGGAAGTTTCCGCCTTCCGCTAATCCCAGCGCAAAGCGGGCCGCGCAGAAACCAAGCACTGTCGCAGGCATCGCCATCAGCCAAATTTGAATTTTGGCCTCGATGGGAATAAACCAGATAAAGGCGTGGGCAATCTCCGCCAGACTCCAAAAGAAAACCGCAAGGGTATAGCCTAATTTAACGCCTACGCGGTCTATAAACCATCCGGCCCACGAGTAACCGATTGCATAAGCGATGCTAAAGGCGATTACAATATTGGCATAGTCCTGTTCACTCCAATTGAGCTGTTTTGCCAGGTCCGGCTTTAGAATACCGATAACTGCTCGGTCCATATAGTTAAGGGCGGTTGCTAAAAACAGGAATCCACAAATAGTCCAGCGAAACCAGCCGATAGATGATTTGGATTCTATAGAGACTTGATTATCCATAATAAAATAAACTTTCCTTAAAAAATGCTATTGATTGACGAGGCATTGTATCAAAATAGTCAAAAAAGGCAAACATTTCCTTTATTTCTGTGGAGGCCAAATGCGGAATTGACCGCTGCAATGAAGCATTCCGAGCATATACAGCATACCATCATAATATCGCTGCTGACCTGATGGAATTGCCATTTTCCATAATTCACCAACAAACTTCTGTGCTCGTGGATTTGCTGCCGCCAGGCTCGCTGTCGCGTTCATCGCAGTCAATCCCGGCGAATGGTCTTTATCGAGCTGCTTTCCATCAAGAGTCCATTCGTTTCCGTAAGTCGTAATATCTTTTGATTCGAAAAACTCCTGCAGGCGGTCGCTCAATTGTCTTTGACGCTCATCTTTGCCCCACCAGGCCCAATCCATTGACCAATTCATAGCGGTTCGCCAGGCGTCAAAACCAAAATTAACAGATTTGTCATTCCATTTGCTGCCGTAAGGAGTGCCATCAAAATTTGCGTATTCAGGCGAAAGACCCGTAATTGGATTCGTCGTTTTCACAAAAAATTCACGGCTTATTTGCGCTGCTTCCTTCCAAAACTCTTTGTCTTCAGGGGGCCCCCACAATGCCCACAATTCATAAAACGCGGGTAAATGATATGACGGGTCTGTAAAACAGCAGTATTCCAAAAGCGGCACAAAGAGGACCATTTTGCGTTCTCTATCAAAGATACTTCCGGTTGTCCTAATACCGTTGATTGTCGAACCTGTAATAACTTTGCGATTTTTTAAATCGCTGACAATTTTATCAGCGGCCGCTTTATAATTATAAATACCCTTGCCGCTGCCCCAGCGTCCCGCTGCAAAATAAAGCGACATCGCAAAATACTCTTCGCCATCAGAAGCAGGCGTCTCATCAATCGCTGTGCCGTCAGTTTTCATATGCCAGGAGAAATAACCAAAAGATGGATGGTTCAGCAAATCGTGATACATATAGGTTCTTGCCCAGTTCCAAAGAGCGTTGAATTCCGTTTTTTTATTTAATTGAACTGCTATCATCATTCCGTAAGACATACCCTCGGAACGGACATCCTGATGATAAATATCTAATATATAGGCAAGAGCGCCGTTATCGTTTGTCCCTGCTGAGAAATAGACCGATTCGTTATTGGAGTTACCGTAGAATAACTGCTCGAAAGCCTTATCGACTTTTTCGGCAACCTGCTCTTCTGACCGGCCTGCCTCGACAAAAAGGTTTCGATATTTCCCTGTGGCAAACGCGCCCAATCCTTTATCTGTGCTTTTTTCGTTATCCATAGCGCTTTGGCAACCAATTAATGATAACACTAATAGAACGCTGATACATAATTTAAGATATTCCATAATTTTATTATTTAGCAGCGCCGCGATAACTTTCAGGCGGGCCCAGATAGCTCGGTTTTAAACCGCCGGTATTTACAACGATTTTTTGCAAAACAACCGCCGGGTCAACCATCCAGATTTTAAGAGTATGGAAGCCTGCCTGAGAAATTGTATGGGTGGATTTCACATAGCGGACACTATCGGCGACGGTTTTCTCCCAATCCATATTCCCGTGCTGAGCGATAAAATTCGCGGGCACAAGCTCGATAATTTGCGGCTGCTCGTCATCAAACGACACAGCATATCTCAGGCCGCGGCCGGGCACAAAATTCAATGTCGGAGAAACAATCGACTCGACTTCGATAGGGCCTGCGTGGAATAGATACATCTTATATTCAAGGCAGGGCGAATCTTTCGGCGGCGTTACACTTTCTGCTGTAACAGGAAAGATGGACATAGCCGAAAGCGTTCTTCCCAAATCGTCAATTTTTTCCCAGCGAACCTGCCCTGCATCGACCTTCTTTGAATAATGCTCTGCTTCTATTGAGACATATCCATCAGCCTCGACAAAGCCCTCTAAAGAAGCCTTATTGGGTTCTGCAGGATTAAATACCTTTACAATAATATTTACTTCTTTACCGTTTGCATCTGAGATTTTGACTAATCCGTTGGCTTCGCCTGCCGGCGCTTTATCCCAATCAATGCTGACGAATATTCTTAGTTCTTTATCGACGTTTGTGTATTTCTGACGGCTAATCATAATCCAGGGCTCTTTTGCTTCTGCTAAAAATACAATCGCGTTTTTGCCCCTATTAAATATATCGATGTATCGCTTTTGCTGATTGAAAATATCGAACGCCGGCAAAATCGCCTCATCCTTACTGTCCGGCCAGACGGACATCGAACCTTCGATTGCCACCCCCATATTTGCTTCCGCCGGGATATCCAAATCTTTTACGTAAGGCATATTATTTTTCGGAGGCGGATTCCACGCTGTCCAGCCGATATGAATCGCGTCCATTATATGGTTCCATTTTCCGCCTGCCATTGTGTGATTGTAATAATATGAAAGGTTGGCGTCGGCTGCAAATAACTCGCGTGTCTGAGCAGCCATATCATTTGCGGTTGCACGTTTCTCGATTTGGCGGGCATACAAGTTATTTTTGGCAGCGGCGATATAAAGGTTGGTAACCTGTGCGCTCGCCTTTGTCGGATAGAGAACGAGCTGGAAGAAGGCGTCTTTAGCGTTTTCAGGCAGGCCGGCGTAAATCTTCTCCGCTTTATCGACAATTTCTTTCCACTCTGCCGACACTCTGTCGGCTTCACCATAATTGACAACATTAAAGGTAGTCGGGTCAAGAAGCTCCGTCTTTCTTCTGGCGTTATATTTTGTGTATTTGGAAACTATATCCGCAATCTCCGCGGCATTCTTTGGTCCAAATTCTCTTTCAGCCCATAATTTAGTGTATTCTGATATTTTCTCTTTCGGCCAATTCTGCGGGTTGAAGCCGAAATCTATAAAAAATTCAATTGGAAATTCCAGCGGTTTAAGGTCGCCGACGTTGACAATCCATATTTTTGTTGCGCCGTAATTTACGGCCAAATTCATCTGCTCCCAGACCCTGGCGATTTGAGTAGTATTCAGCCATTCATAAGAGCGCGGCCCGCCGTGATAATCGAAATGATAATACACGCCTGCCCCGCCGCTTCTTTTGCGTTCATCGGCAGTCGGCAATCGCCTGATATTGCCCCAGTTATCGTCGGTCCAGAGAATTGTTATATCATCAGGAACACGAAAGCCCGCGTTGTAATAATCCAAAACTTCTTTATAAGGACACCATAACTGCGGCACTTTTGTTACATCGGAATTGACCTCGTCGGCGATAATCTTCCGCTGAACATCTATAATTTCTTTAAGCAGAGCCATACATTGCTGGACGGTGCCGTTGGGAACCATTTCTGTATCATTTGCGCCCCGAAGTCCCATTGTGATAATGCTTTCGTAATTTTTGTTGCGTTTTATGCCGTCGCGCCAGAATTCCTTGAGAGTGTTGGCGTCCGTATAATAATTCCAATGCTGGCTGTGGCGTCTGTCCCATTCTTTCTGCGCTCTTAGCATCGGCTCCTGATGGCTTGTCCCCATAACGATGCCGTATTCGTCCGCGAGTTTTGCATTGAGCTTGTCATCTTCATTAAAAGCATTATTCCACATCGCAGGCCACAGATAGTTGCCCTTCAATCGAAGCAGAAGCTCAAAAACTTTCGCATAGAATTTACTGTTATAATCGCCGTATTTTTCGAGCACGTAGCCGGTCAGCGCGGGCGCTTCATCATTGAGGAAAATACCGCGATATTTAACAACAGGTTCGCCCTGCTGGTATTTTCCCGCTTTGACGAAAACCGCGTCTTTATGCTCGACCGGCACATCAGCCCACCAGAACCAGGGCGATACGCCAATTTGCTGCGACAAATCATATATGCCGTATATAGTTCCCCTTTTATCGCTGCCTGCGATAACAAGAGCATTTTCAACGCCGGCCAGTGGCTGCGGCACAACTTCAATTATAAATGATTCCCATTTTCCGGTAATCTGTTTCGCATCGATTTTACCGTCGGCAATCAATTTATCTATGATTTTGCTTTTCCCGATTGTGCCGATGAGAATTGCGTTTTTGCCGGCAATTTCATTTTTAATTTCCGCAAGTTTGTCTGTAACGCGATTAACATCCGCCTGCAGGTCATTGACGGCACGAATAACGCCGGCCCAATCATTTGCATCAACGCAGAGAATCGCTGTCTGGTCTTTTTCAGACAGGACAAAATCGCCCTTGTTAAACGCGGTATCCACATAATGCTGCTGACTGACCGCTGAAGCGCAGGAGCAGAGGGAAAACAGATACAGAACGGATACAATCGCGGTTAAAGCGGTCTTTCGCATAGGAATCCTCCTGATATCAAAAAATGACAGTTTTGAATATTTTACTATATTTTCTGAACTGCTTCAATAAACGCTTTGATATTTTCGGTTGGCACATTTTGCGGAATTCCGCCGCCGCAGGATGTAATCAGGCCTCTGCGGTCTTCAAATGAGTCGAGCATTGCCCGCACGGCCTGTGTTACCTCATCGGGCGTGCCTAAAGCTAATACGTCTCGCGGCGGAACATTACCTAAAAGCGTAACTTTATCGCCGCACAATTTTCGCATTTCGGTTAGGCTGTGTTCGTGACTGAAATTGAAAAGATTTATCCCGATTTCAGCAAGATGGGGGGCACAAACAAGACCTCGCGCATCGTTGTGAAAGAATTTGACATTTACATCAAGGCAATTGAAAATCTTTTTCAGCCATGGTTTGGCGAAACGAATAAAATCGTGGTCGGAAAGAAAGCCCACAATGTCATCCAAAACAAAAATACCGTCAATAGTTGGAAATGTCTGGGCCTGAAGCCTCAGCCAGTCAATGATAAAATCCGTAATCGTATTAAGCATTGTGCTCATTATATCGGAATCGGTGCGGATACCCATAAGAAACTCGGTCGTCCCCGCGAGAAAAGAGGCGATATTGAGCGGGCCGCGGGAAATTGCAAATTTGATATTATGTCCTTTGCTTTCGATTTGTTTTTGAGTTTGCTTGAGCCTCAGCAGCGTAAACGGCAAGAGGCCGTCTTTAGCAGGGTCGGGTTTTACGATTGTATCCGCCTTTTTTATATCGGTAATTGTCGGATGCGCAAACGGCAGCTCCGTTGCGTCCCAGGAGCACTTCGCACCAAAAGCGGACGGCTCAGTGCACATCCCGTATTCAGACCAGAACCCCGGCAAAAATATAACCTCCGGGAAAGTATTTATGGCCTTAAAGTTGGAATCGAGCCACATCTGCGGATTGAAATAATATTCCATCGCAGTGATTCCAGACCAGCCGGGCAGCCAGGGGCTATCGATGATGAAACCAATCGGCAGCGGCTTGACAATCTTGCCATTTATTACATCGACTAAAACATTCCACTGTTTCGGCGTCATTTATTCACCCGTGATTAAAATAAGCTTTTTATAAAAGAATTCAGCAGACGGGAATCTATTCTTCCGGATTTCGTTTTATTTCGAGTTTCTTTAACGAATTGTATCATTAATTGCATATATATCGCGCCCGGTCTTGTATAACCCTGCACGATAAAATGCGGCCCTGTTGTCGATTCCCCTGCTTCTTTTTCAAACGTCGGCCTGATGCTTTCCGGCGTCATTAACGAATTGGCGTGCTGGAATATAACATTGTCCATCACTTTATAGACTTCTTTGCTTTCTTTGGTCAGGCCGTAATAATCGAGAAGCTGGGCAAGAACGTAATTCGACGCAATCCAGACGTCTTTCCCCTGGTCTGATTCTACCGGCTTACCGTCCTGTGTTCTGGCGGTGGCCCAGCCCATCGGATTGCGGTTGTTCTCATAAATAGTCTTGAGGATTTTCTTTACTTTGTCCTCCGGGATAAAAGGCTCTTCCCCCATCGCTATCAGATACCACAAACCGTCAAGTTGATTTGTCCAGACATCCGCGTTTGTTTTTCCTGTGGCGAGGTCAATGCAGGTTGCATAATACTGCATTCTTCTGCCGTGATTGTTTTTCGTATCTATCCATAATTTTTCGTAAACTGCCAGACCTTTTTCAAAAATTTCTTCGTATTCTTTTTTGGCAGTGCCATCTTTCATCATTTCTGCCATTTTACTCATTGCCTTGCAGGCGGCCAGAAAGCCGTTGGTGCTGTAGGAATCTATGCCGAACAGGGTTATATTATCGAACGTGTTCTTGACTTCGTGAGGATTGCCTTCCGGGATGCCGTCGCCGTCTAAATCGAGTTTCTCTAAGTATTCGAATCCGAATTTAAGCGTCTTCCAGTTATCCTTTAAAAATTTCATATCGCCGGTATATTTCACATTGCGCAGCACTCTTAACGCGATTTTAGGAAACAGGTCAATCCAATAATTTGTGTTATACCAGGCATATTCGCTTTTATTGCGCATTGGATTGCCGAATGTCAAAGCAGTTAAATCGTGCGATACGCTGCCTTTAATCTTGGTAGCGGCTTTTATATGTGTCAGCGAATAGCCTTCATAATCCTCAGGATGTTCTTCAAAATGCTGCCTTGCTTCTGCAAAAGATGCATGATTATGATAATAGCGTTCTTTGAGATTTTCATCCATTATCGAGTCAATAAACCGCTGACAGATTTCCTTCTCCACTTCCGGAAAGAGCATAAGCAGTATCGGCGAAAACCAGTCAACATCCTGAGAATTGACGTAAGGATAATCGAAACATTCGAGGAACCGGGCAACCTGATTGCCCTTTTTGTCCTCAATCCACGCCGCTGCGTTTACCAGCGGGAAATGAAATTCGTTAACAATCAGCCTTGTCAGCAGCAATGCACCGTTCCTGTCATTTTTATAGGAAGGATTTTTCTGAACCAGCTCAAATATCCTGTTTTGAATTGTCTCTGTCCTGCTTTGCCACTTTGAATAATTTTCAAGGGCGATTTTCGCCATATCTTTAGCTCTTGTTTTTTGATTCTTGAAGCTTTTGACGTATTTACGTTCAAATTTAGTATTGTCCGCATACCACTGCATCGGAAAATCCAAAGCAATGGCAACCGGTATTTCAATTTTCGCTTTGGGCCTTAAAGTAAAAGTAACACTGATGGCGGCGCCGTAGTCGTTATGGTCTTTTCGTTCTATTTTCGAATAGAAGCTGCCGTCGGGCCTTAATAACAAATCCTGTTTGAAACTGTTTAATTTAAAATACGGCTGCGTGTCTATTTTTACGCCTTTTATCTGCGGGACAGCTATAACCATTTTCCCCGGGCTGTCTTTGCTTGCCATCTCAACGCCTCTTATGCCGGCGAAGCTGAAATCGTTATGGACCTGGCCTGTCAGGGGTATTGAACAGATAAATGCGCTGTCCTGGTCTATCGGCCGGTATTTCTTTTCCTGCAGGTTAGCCAGCGAAGGCCTTGGAATTACTAACGTAATTTGCTGGACTTTATTCGATGTATTTTCAATCTCGTATTCCTCAACACCGATTGGCATTAGTGTCTGGTCATTGCCGGCCAAAAACGGGCTAATCAATCTTCTTGTTACTTTGGCTTTGCCTAATTTATATGTCATTTCCGTTATCGGCGTGGCAATGGAAATCGTAACTTGTTTATATTCTACCGGCATATAATAATAGCGGTCTGATACTGGTATATCATCGGGACATTCTATTATTCCCGGTTTTTTAGTTGTGAGCATAATAGTTTTGTCTTCTATACGAACAAAAGGAGCGGAGGCTAATTGAATCGCCTTTTGGTTTAGATAGACTAATCTGCCGGTATCGTTAATTCTATTGTATAGACCATCGGGAGATATGCCTATTGAGCAGGTTGGAGCGCCCTGCAGGAAAATCGTCGGCGGGAACTGCATTGTCTTCGACATTCCCTGAAAATGCACACCCATTTTATTTTTAACATAAATCTCAGGTATTTGTGCCCCTGAAATTGTAAAAATATCGCTCATTTTCAACTTGCTGCTTTTCGGCATTTAAAAATCTCCTTATTCAAACTTTTTGCTTTAGCCGGCTTTTCAACCGGCTAAAGCAAAAGTATCTTTGTTGATGAATTGGCTATTTCCTATGCTTCTATAAAGAAGCTCTGGATTTATGTTTTTTTTACGAACCGCTGAAACCAAAAGGATGCTTCTTCACTTTTTTAGTCTTTTTCATAGGGGCCGCTTTCTTAGCGCCGCCGAGTTTTATCGGCATCTTAGTTGAAGCCGAAGGCTTAATCTTTCCGAACATCAAATCAACCGCGGCTCTAATCGAATCCGGCGTGCCGCTGAAATTGCATATAACAGCATCCGCCTCTTTTGTCGCGCCTTCCACATAAGGAAAGTTCGTTACGACGACAACTTTATGCCCTGCGGCTTTGAGCTTCTTGATGAGATTGCGGTTATTGCCGGTCTTTACGATTCGGGCATAATAATTTGTCATAACAACAAGGTCGGTTCCTTTGGCAAGTTTCAAACATTCAGCCTCTTCATCCGGCGTCGCTGCGAAATCGGTATCGACAAGAATAAGATTTGTCGAATAATTTACCATATCTTCGCAGAACATATGCTGATGCATATAAGGGTCTTTGCCGCAGAACTCGTATGGGATACGCTGCTCGATAACCAATATTTTCTTTTTCGGGCTAAGCGGCAGCATTTTTTTGTTGTCCCGCATTAAAATTAGTGCCTTTTTCGCAACGTCCATAGAGAAATCGATGACCGGCTTGCTTAATGCGTATTCCTGCGCCTTTTCGGGGTCTTTTTTGCCCGCTGTTTCGAACAAGCCCTGGTCGTATTTCATTCTCAAAAGATGTGTAACAGCCTCATCTAATCTTTCTTCTGAAAGGAATCCTGTTTCAACCGCACGTTTTAAACCGAAGAAACACTGCGAACGTGATTCATCATCTGCTTTGAGAAGAATCGTATCGCAGCCGGCCTTAATCGCCATTGCGCAGGCCTGAGGCAGCGGCCATTTCTTCAGGATAGCTGCCATTCCGATAGCATCGGAAACAATCACGCCGTTGAATCCCAATTCTTCCCGCAGCAATCCTGTCAGTAGTTTTTCAGACAATGTCGTCGGGTATTTATCGTCAAAGGCAGGATATACCGAATGGCCTGTCATAATAGCCTTTACGCCTGCTGCGATTGCGGCCTTGAAAGGAACAAGCTCGACCGCCCGCATTCTCTCTTTGCTGGCTCTTATTATATCCAGAACATCGTGAGCGTCGGTCGCTGAATCTCCGCGGCCCGGGAAGTGTTTTGCCGTTGCCGCAATACCGCCGTCCTGTAAACCTTTTACGAAAGCGACAGCGTGCTTTGCGCAAACTTCCGGGTCATCGCCGAAAGAACGGACGCCGATTTCCGGGTTCTTGGGATTTATATTTACATCGCAGACCGGCGAATACATTTGCGTTACGCCGATATTGCTTAACTGTTTGGCAATCGTCAGATTGATTTTATAAGTCATCTTGGGGTCACCAATAGCGGCCATACCCATTGGAGGCGGGAACTGCCTGATTCCGCCGGACATATAATCGTTTTTGAAATCGCCTTCGAAATCGATGGTCATATGCAGAGGAATGCCGGACGGCCTTGCCGTCGCGATTTTCTGCAGCTTGTTCAAATCTTCTGTGTATTCTCCCGGCGTAATGCTGATGCCGAAAGTCTTGCCCGCAAAATAAGTATTTGATATGGTAAAATAACCTTTGGGCTTTTTGAAAGTCTTATCAATCTGTGAATTGCCCCAGTAAAGGTTTTTGCAGGTCTCTACCGCGTAAGGTTCAAGACAAAGACCGCCGCATTCGAGTCTTGTGATTTGCTCGATACCGCTTGGCGTCAGTTGCGCGCCTCGGCGAGTAAAAGTCAAAACCTGACCGACTTTCTCCTGCAGACTCATCTTTGCTATTTTCTTGCTGATAAATGCTTCTCTTCTTGCATCGTTTTTCTTTGCCATATTCAGCTCCTATTTCAATCTTTTTATTATTTCCAGTTCATATCACTACGTTTGACGATGGCCGAAATTTATCCGCCTGCGGCGGACGAGCCTCACAACCGCAGCCATTTTACGTTTTTTTTATGCTTCCGCTTCCCATATACCTTTATTGTCAGGGCCTACCCAGAACTGGCCTTCTTTTTTCCAGCCGGCCTCGTCAATTTTCAAATCTTTCGTTTTCCATCCCGCTTTAATCCGTTTTGTCAAATCATCGAATCCCTTGTTCCAGGTCAGTCCGTCAGGAACGGTAACATTCATACTTCCCGCGGCATTGGCGTATCTTAAGCAGGATTCGATAGTATATTCACGGACAAACGCCGATAGGAATCCCGCAATTGCCGAATCACCCGAGCCTAATGCTCCGACGAATTTCTCTTCCTGATAAACCGGGAACCATAGTTCGCGATTCGCCCAGTTTTCGAGGTCTTTGCATCCTGCCGCGCCCAATTTCTTAAGCCTGTCCTGCCCGGCTGTCCGGATATACAATCCTCTGTGGCCGCATTTGACCATTGCTATTGCTGTGCCCATATTTATTAAATCTTTTCCAAGGGTGGAAATCTCTTTTACGGTCATATGGTCGAGCACGCTCTCTTTGGGTCCCAGTTTCGCTTTCTTCTCAAGGAATTTATCTTTATAAAGGAAGTAAAATATCTCTTCCGCGCTTGGCACCATAATATCAGACAGCGGCACCCACTCTTTCATAATCGCCTTCCAATTGACCTGTCCTGCGTAACTATTTACATCAGGCAGTGAAAGGTCGAGCACGGTTGTGGTTCCCAGTTCTTTGGTCTTCTTCAGGATTTTTGTCAGTTCTGCGCCCGTATTATCATAAAGCTTTCTCATCCATGGCGGATAACCGAAAAGCATAAGTTTTGAGCGTCCGACAAGGTCGAAATCCATATCATCATAACAGAAGGTGTCATTTGCCCCACAATGATGGAGATAAAAGCGGTCAATGCCGGGGATACAAATCGCGATTGTGTATGATGTCGATTCGCCTTTGACCATTTTGATGCCTTTGAAATGTCCCTCGTGTTCTTCATACCAGTTGATGGTTTGTTTGCCGAAATCGTCATCGCCGACCTTGCCGATTAGTTCGGTTTTAACACCGAGCCTTCGGATAGATACGCCTGCGTTTGTGACGGGCCCGCCGCCGACAACCACACAATTGCCCATATTAATCATTTTGCCCGGCACAAGAACGTCTGTCATTTTATCGACTTTTCCATCGATGGTGAAGGCCGGTATGAGGTCAAGGCAGGTATGCCCCGCGGCCACGATTTCAATGTCTTTCTTTTTCGCCACTTTTTTAAACTCCTTATAGTAGTCCATTAAAATAAAAGAATGGGAAATAATACCTGATAATAAGGTTATGTCAAGCCAAAATTAAAAAAGACTCATAATGTCGTTAATGCGTAGAAAAAGCTGTTATCAGTATTATAATTTAACAAAAGCAGCGAAAAAAATGGAAACACTTGTAAAGGACTGGTAAAATGCCTTGAGATGGCCGGGAATACGGGAAAAAACAAAAATAAACCATAAAATAAGGATGAAACTATATGAAAGACGACAATTCTTTTGACCAATCGGAAGATGATATTTTCGAAAACAGGACTAAAGAGGAAATTGACGAAGCAATCGAGGAGCTTACAGACAAGGTCTGGTATGACCGTCACGAGAAGCTGAAAGGGCTTATCGAGGAAGGTAAAGAGGAGGTTGACCCTCAAATCTGGAAAGATGCCTGCAAAGCCGCCAAAAAAATCGAGGACAAATACGGCCTCGAAAACCTCGGCCCCTACGACAGTTTCGAATGGGGTATGATTAACGGCAAACTCTCTGCCCTTCGCTGGGTCGTCGGTTTCGAATGGGATATGCTCGATACGTAATAAGCTGCCGGAGAGAAATCTGGAAAGAAAAAAGGGACATTTTTCTTTTCCACTTTTTTCATTACTAATTAACTCCGAGGCCAGTCAGTATTATCGTCAGCGCCCGTCAGTGTTTTTATACTCGAACCAGTCGAAATCTGCCGGCCTTGTGCATTTTTTGCCGTTGCCGGTCGCATACATACCAAAATACGCGCCGGTAAAGCACATCCCATAATCAAAACCTATCTCTTCAACAGACAAACCCTTCGTCAGGGCTGTGCCGAGACTTATTGCTTTGCCGCCTTTCGATTGACAGAAAAATTCGTAAATTAATGGAGCTGCTTTTACCGACAAAACAACCGGCCCGGGCTTAATCTCAACGTATTTAACTGGTTCAACTAATTTGCCCTTGAAGACTTTCCTAAATAACACCTGCCGTTTGCCATCTTTCAGCGTAACTGCGATTTCATAATGATGTCTGTCATTGCCGCGGACAACAAGCCCTGCTTCTTCATTTTCGCTATTGGGGTCAAAGAAAACCAATGTCGAAGCAACGCAGTTAAAATCAGTTTGTCTTTGTCCAACAAATGCCGGCGAATCCTGATTGCTCATATTTACATCTGCGCCATACAAACGCAGAAAACTGGGGCGTTCCGTCAAAGAATATTCGCTTTCTACAGGATTCCTCAGATAATTCCACTGCAATGCGAGAGTTTTGCTTTTAAAATCGTCCTTTGCCGGCAGCTTCGGCCAGATATGCTGCGGCAAATTAGGCGCAGTCATTGTAAATTCTATCGGCTTGTTTCCATTGACTACAGGCCAGCCTTGTTTATTGAAGGCAACTGGGGCAAGGAACATTTCTCTGCCTATATGATGAAATCTGCCGCCCTGAGGCCGAACACCCAAGCAAACAAGCCACCAGCCGTCAGGCGTCTCGACCAAATCAGCGTGGCCGATAATCTGGATTGGGCTTTGGGGCAGAAAGCGGTGAGTCAGGATGGGATTATTCGGGTCGGATTCAAACGGCCCCCATGGCGAATCGCTGCGGGCGATGGTTACCCTATGGTCATAAGATGTTCCGCCTTCTGAAGCCATCAGATAATATTTACCGTCGATTTTATACAGATGCGGCCCTTCAACCCATACTCCGCCTGCGCCGCCCCATATCTTTTTCAAAGGCCCCGCGAGCTTGCCTGTCTTAATATCGACTTCAGCCTGGGCAATATAGCCGTCGCCCTGTCCTTCGTGACGGGTATAATAAACTTTGCCGTCGTCATCGAAAAACAGCGATGGGTCCATCCCGCCGCCGTCGTTCATCCAAATCGGCTCAGACCACGGCCCTGCCGGATTTTTTGCAGTAACGTAAAAATTGCCGCCGCCATCCACGTTGGTTGTTACCATATAAAATGTGCCGTTATTGTAGCGAATCGTCGGCGCATAAATACCGCCCGAAGCCCTCTCCTTCTCAAGCGGCAGCTGGCTATTGCGCGTCAGGCAATATCCGATTAGCTGCCAATGCACAAGGTCTTTGCTGTGCATAACAGGAACGCCGGGAAAATATTCAAAGGTGCTGTGCACCGTGTAATAATCGTCGCCTACCCTGCAGATACTCGGGTCGGGAAAGAATCCGGGTATAACGGGATTATTAAACGTCTTTGCCTGCATTTGTGAGCAGCCAAATATCAATACCGAAATCATAGCAAAAAATACCAGCAGCTTCATACTGTTATCTCCTTATAACTTTTCCCTTTTACCTTTTCACTTTTCACTTTTACTTTTATTTTCAGCCGTTTTAACAACAGCGAAAAAGGCCGGCTTAGGCTGCAAGTTGCGGTCAAACAGCAGCGGATAATTGGCTCGTCCCTGAATCGGCCAGTTATTTAGCCAGGATTGCCCATCGTGAATTCCCCAGAAGTTTATCCTCTCAATTTTGTCAGCATGTCTGCAGAAAATCGAAAACAAATCCGCGTATCGTTTCGCAAGCTTTTCCTGCATCTCGTCAGGCAGACCATTAGGATAAGGATTAAGTTCTTTACCGCTACCAGGTCTGGGCAGAACTGTAATATCCATTTCAGTAACCATTATTTTTACGCCGGACTTTGTAAGATTAACAATACCGTCTTCCACCTCTTTAAGCGACGGATTATCAAGCGACCAATGGGCCTGCACTCCGATGCCGTCAATGCGTCCTCCCCTGCTTTTGATATCTTTAACCAGCCGAACAATACTGTCCGTCGCCTCCTTTGTTAACATATCGTGTCCATTATAATATAATTCCGCTTTCGGGTCGGCCTGATGAGCATACTCAAATGCCTTTTGGATGTAATCTTCTCCGGCAATTTCAAACCATTTGGTTTTTACAATTTTTCCGTCACGACCGATAGCCTCGTTGATAACGTGCCAGGCGTTTATGCATCCTTTATAGCGGCCTACCACGGTCGAAATATGCTCCTGCATTCGCTTCAGCAGCAATTCACGGTCAGCTTTTTCCCCATTGGAATCCTGGAAAACCCAATCAGGAACCTGACTTCGGTCAATAAGGATATGCCCGATGATAAACATTTTATTTTTTTTGCCGAATTCGACAAACTTGTCTGCCTGTTTGAAATTATAAACGTTCGGTTCCGGATGCACCGATTCCCATTTAAGGCAATTCTCAGGTGTGACCGAATTGAATTGCGTTTTTATAATGGAAATTATATTTGCATCTTTACCTGAAATCTGGTCATAACTAACAGCCGCGCCTATTAAAAAATCTTTCTTAAAAATATCCTTGAGCGCATATTTATTACCAATCGCGCTCCGGCAAGCTGTTTCGTTTTTTGCTGTTTTTACAACAGCGAAAAACGCCGGCTTGGGTTTATAATCCCTGCCAAACAAAAGGGGATAGTTTGTGCGTCCCCGGACAGGAAACCTGTTGAGCCAGCTTGTTTTGTCATAAACGCCCCAAAAGGTAACGCGGGCAACTTCGTTCGGATATTTGAGAAAAATATTAAAAAATTCAGCATAACGGTCTGCAAGTTTTTTCTGCATCGCATCAGGCAGACCGAGCACATAAGGGTCAAGCTCTTTGCGTAATTCCGCTCGGACGCTAAGGTCCGCTCCCCTGTGCTGAACGGCTTTAGGCAGAACATCGATGTCCAACTCCGTAATCATAACCTTGACACCGATTGCGGCCATAGCCTTGATGAACGCCTCGACATCCTGCGGCTCAGGATAATCCAAAGCCCAGTGTCCCTGCAAACCAACGCCGTCAACACGGAGGCCTTTAGCCTTGAGGTCTTTTATAAGTTTAACGCAGGCGTCTCTTTTTGCAGGCTCATCAAGAGTAAAATCGTTGTAATACAATTCGGTATTGGGGTCTGCTTCGTGGGCGTATTCAAATGCCTTGGCGATAAAATCCTTGCCGATAATTTTTAACCATTTAGTCTGTCTCAAGCTGCCATCATCATCAAGAGCCTCATTGACAACGTCCCAGCCGTTGACTTTGCCTTTATACCGCCCTACAACGGCAAAGATATGTTCTTTCATTCTCGCAAGCAGCGTTTCGCGGTCAACATCATTTCCGCTTGCATCTTCAAATACCCATTTCGGCGTCTGCCAGTGCCAAACTAAAGTATGGCCGACAATGAACATTTTATTTTTTATGCCGAAGTTCACAAAACGGTCTGCCGCCTCGAAATCATATCTATCCGGCTCAGGATGGATGTGCATCCATTTTATAACGTTTTCAGGCGTGATAGAGCTGAATTGTTTCCTGACGATGTCCGCGGCCTGCGGGTCTTTGCCGCTGACCATATCATCGTTGAGCGCCCCACCGATTAGAAAATCATTTGCAAATACTTTTTTTAATTCGGGCATTTTTGCAACTGCAAAGCAATTAGTCATACTGCCCAAAATTACCACTAAACTTATCACAATGACTGCTTTTGGCATCTTCATTTTCCGCTCCGTATGTCAGATAATAATATTACAAATTATTCATATTTATACTGTTTGCGCCGCTCGATAAGCTCACCTTCCATTTGCAGTTCCATCTTCCTGTCAATTTTGTAGAAGAAAAGCAAAGCGACGCCGAGGAAGAACGGAATAGCCGGAAAGATACTCATCATCAGGCGAATGCCGCCAAGGGCTGTAGCGGTTTGTTCCGCACCGGCTACATATCCATAGAAAGACAGCAGATAGCCGCCAATCGCGCCGCCGGCGCTAAGACCCATCTTCAATCCGAATGTCGAGGCGGAAAAAGTCATACCTGTAGCTCTTCGCCCTGTCTTCCATTCCGAATAGTCCGCACAATCGGCCATCATTGCCCACAGCATTGGAATCGTGGGGCCGTAACAGAACGACTGCAGCATTTCAAAAATGAAAATCGGGATAATCGCCGAGGCCGGTAAAAAGATAAACGCCAATATGGATACAGCGGTAAGAAACAGGCATACAAGGAAGGTATTTCGCTTTCCAAACCGCACCGCAAGAGGCTTGGACAGGAAAATACCGAGAATCGTAACGCCCATTGAAAGCATATTAAATAAGCTGAAGAGGTCCGCGCGTTTAACGTAGTAAGTGAAATAATACAGTTTTGCCGATTGGCGGACTGAAAGGTTGATGAAAATAAAAATAGTCATAAAGAACAGGGCAAGCCACGGCCCGTTGTGCGTCAGGTCGGTGATGTCCTGTTTCAAAGAAGTTTTCTGCGCCGGGTCGGGCTTTACACGCTCTTTGGTGGTATAGAACGTGATAACGAAGAATATAATTGCCAGTGAGCAGAAAACCATCATAGCTCGCTGATAACCCTTGGCCTGATTGACGACTGATGCCGAATAAGAGATATTGTCCTTGTCCGGGTCTGTAAAATAATCGGACAGGCGGACTTGAATCGGCCCGGATTCAGAATTGACCGTTTTCGAAGGCAAAGGCTTAATCATCGCCGGAGCCATATTCCCGCCGGTCTTGACTATAACCGGAATCACGACGGAACAAAAACCGCCCTTCTGGTCATTTGCTGTAACTGTAAGCCGGTCCTGGCCTGTCAGTCTTTCGGTAAGGACCAGCCTGCCGTCCTCTATATTCGTATTGACGATGGTCCCATTGTCGCTTTTGATAGTATAAACAAGACGGTCTCTATTATCGTCAGAGAAAATATCGCCGAGATTTATCTGATATTTTCCAAAACCCTTATCAAGGATAATTTTCGGCTCGCTCACAACCTTGGGAGGCACGTTGCCCGGGGCCATAACAGCCAATGAAAACTGGCTGTTTACGGAGCTATCCAATTTGTCTCTGGCTATAACAATAACATTAGTAACACCGATACCGGCCTCGGTAAGCTTAAGATGATTATCGACTATCTGGGCTTTTACAATACCTTCGTTTTCTACATTCACCCTGTAGGTAAGCGGGCCGTAAGCGCCGGCGTTAAATACAGGAGTAATGTCCATATCGTATTGTCCGAACCCTTTTTCAAGCGTCAGGTTTGACGCCGCTGTCTTTAGCACCGGCATCTCAGGGATTGGCTTGGTGACTTTTATGAAAAACTCTTTATTGGTTATATGCCCCTGCTGGTCGTTTGCAGCAACGATAACTTTTGCCAGCCCGGGACTTTTGGGGTTAATCGTAAGCTCGTCTGCCTGAACGCTAAACTGCACAATAGATTTATTATCAAGGCCGAGGGTATTCACCAGTGGAAGGGCTAAACCCTGAACGGCAAAGGACGCGAGCATCGCGAAGATAAAACGGTAGGATGCCAGGCTGGTGCGTTCGGTATTGTCGCCCGTCAAAACGCCTGTCAGTGCGCAGTATGGAACGTTATTGACGGTATATATCATCATCATACAGTTGTAGGTTATCAAGGCGTATATGATTTTGCCGACAGCGCTTAGATTCGGTGTCGTAAACATAAGAACGCCGATAATTCCAAACGGAAGTGCGCTCCATAAGACCCAGGGACGAAATTTGCCCCAGCGTGTATTTGTGCGGTCGGCAATTGCGCCCATCATAGGGTCGTTGACCGCGTCCCATATTCTTGTAATCAGAAAGATTATTCCCGCGACAAAAGGCGAGATTCCCATGACATCCGTGTAGAAGAACATCAGGAACATCATAACCGCCTGGAAGATGAAATTGGCGGCGCTGTCGCCGAGACTATAGCCTATTTTTTCCCTGATTGATAATTTTTGCGATTCGATCTGCATTTATCGCTCCATTAACAATAATTCCCCACTTCACTTCGCAAGGTAAATCGGTTATCGGTAATCCGTTTTAACCCGTTTACCGATAACCGAATTTCTGATAACTATAAGTTATTAATATTTGTATTGTTTGCGGCGCTCGGTGAGCTCATTCTGCATTTGCAGCTCCATCGGCTTATTGATTTTGTAGAGAAGGAGCAAAATAACGCCGATGCCGAAAGGTATAGCCGGGAATATACTGGCGGTCAATCTTATGCCTATCAGTGCCCGTTCTGATTGTGCGACATTGGCCATATAACCATAATGACCTAATATCCAGCCACCGATTGCGCCGCCGACGCCAATTCCTGCTTTCAAACCAAATACAACTGCCGCAAATACAATAGCAGTTGCGCGCCTGCCGGTCATCCATTCAGAATAATCAGCGACATCCGCCATCATTGCCCAAAGCAATGGTGCCGTAATGCCGTAGCCGAATTGAGCGAATAACTGCAGAATAATCGCCGGCCAAACGGCAGTGGGCGTAAGAAAATAGAATGGAACCCATAAAATTGTAATCGTTGCAAGACCAAGTATGAATGCGTTTCTTTTGCCCATTCTTATTGCAAACCATTTGGATGAGATGATACCGAGAATGGTTGCTATAAGGCCGGAAACGCTGAAAACACTGAACGACCAACTGATAATATCAGTCTCATTTGGTTCTGCCGAAACTATGTGTAAAAATTGCAGGACAGATAATAAACGGGAACTCTGCAGGACAGCCAATTCAGCGCCTTTGTCAAAATAATACGTGAAAAGATAAGCTATATCGCCGCCTCGCATCGCAAGAGTTATGAATATAAAAATAGTCAGCAAAAACAAAATAATCCACGGGCCGTTTTTAAGCAGGTCGGCAAAATCCTGACCTACCGATGTCTTTTGCTTCGGGTCAGGTTTAATTCTTTCCTTTGTCGTAATGAAAGTGATGAAGAAGAGAAAAATGCCTATGATAGAAAAAATGCCGATTGTCCATTTGTAACCTAAAGCCTTGTCCACAGTGCCGTCTAGCCTTTTGCCAAAGTGAGCTACCAAAGGCATAGCAAGGCCCTGAACAACTACTCCTGCAAGCATCGCGCAGGTTTGCCTGTAAGAGGAAAGGCTTGTTCTGTCGCCAATATCACTTGTCGCAACGCCGCTCAAGGCTGAATACGGAAGATTATTCATCGAATAAATCGTCATAAAACCGATATAAGTAATATAAGCATAAAGAAGTTTGCCGACGTTGCTGAATTTGGGGGTGTAAAAACACAGAAATGCCATAACGCCGAAAGGTATGGCCGTCCAAAGAATCCAGGGACGGAATTTTCCCCAGCGGGTGTTTGTCCTGTCTGCGATAAGACCCATAACGGGGTCAAAAATACCATCCCAAATCCGGGCAACACCCAAAAGTATTCCTGCCGCAAGAGGCGTGATGCCGAAGGCGTCGGTATAAAAAATCATCTGGAGTATCATCATAACCTGGAAAATAAGATTTGCGGAAGCATCGCCGAGACCGTAACCTACTTTCTCGACAACGGATAATTTTTGTGATTCGACAGGTAATTTTTGTGATTCGGTTTGCATTTATCACTCCTTATTTAATGATAATCAGGCACGGATTCCAAATTTCCGAATATAACTGCATAAATAACGATACTTTATCTTTAAGATATTGTCGTAAAAGGATAAATAGCCAGGAGCGAATGTGCAACTAAATTTTTGATGGTTATAAAACTTTTTGAGATAAATTATCCGTGACAAAATGATAATTATGGATATATATAATCTGCTACATCAATCTGTCTAACCGGTTCTTACATTGTCTTCTGCAAAAATTCGAAGTTGTTAAATTCCAGGGAGTTATGTAAATTGCTCAACCAGTTTTGGAACGCTTATTTTACATAGGAATCTATAGGAGTAATTATTTTGAAAAATCTTGTTATACTTCTTTTTAAAATTATCAAGTTATCTTTTAAAACCAGACAAAGTCTTATTCTTGAAACCTTGCTACTAAGGCAACAGATTAGAGGACACGCCTATCGCACTGAGAAGTCCTTGGCAAAATCCCATCTGCGAAAGGGTGATAGGAACAATTCGCCGGGAATGTTTGAACCATATGATAATTCTCAATGAGAACCATTTACATAATGTTCTGCATGAATATATCTTTGAGTATTACAATGTCAGCAGAACGCATATATCACTCGAAAAGGATTCTCCTGTTCATAGACCGGTTCAGACAAAAGGCAAAATTATGAATAAGCCAATACTTGGCGGCTTGCATCACATTTATAGCAGAGTTACAATGTAAAACACCGTCTGAAAGATCTTCAGGCATATTCCCAAGTTAAACCTGAGATGCAAGTAATATCACAAGAAGTAACCTCTGCAAAAGAAAACTTCTTGGCAGGAAAAACTGGCAGACAG
>JBEKRK010000005.1:0-201191 GCA_049518795.1 Sedimentisphaerales bacterium | reverse complement strand
TTCCATATCATCTATGCCGCCGAAATTATGCCATAAGCCAAGAGATATTGCAGGGAGTAACAGACCGCTTTGTCCACAGCGGTTGTATTTCATTTTATTATATCGATTTTTATTATTTGACATCGCTGTACACTTTCCAATTTGACATTTTAGAAGAGGATACACTAAAACTGAGGCTGTTTCAACTATTGACAAAATCTGGAGTGTTATAATATATGCTTAAACAGCGGTCCTGGCAGGACTGGTAGATTCACCTATAAACAGTTGAGGCTGGCTCGGCTGGATGAGTAATGAACCGATCCATTCATGATTTTCCGTCGATTGCATCCGTTCGATGCACATCCGGATATAGGGCGTTGGGTCAGGCATTTCAATACAGGTTAATGATGGCGAAAGATAGCGAGCTAAACCTTCATCATTTATTGTGCAGACGCTGATATCTTCACCAACTTTCATACCCTTGTCGCGCAACGCTCTGATAGCGCCAATGGCTGCGATGGCGGTTGTGCAGAACAACGCGGTTGCCTTAAGATTGTTTTTATCGAGTATTTTGCACATATGGCTGTATGCCCATGTCAATTGAGCTTCGTAAGGTGTATAAGGCTGTACCGGCTCATTATGTATCACGCCGCTAATCCGATGGGTTGCTCGCCACAAATCCCACTGTTCAATTCTGCTTGTAATGATGGGGTCAACAGTCTGAACGTTAAAACAATCGACATTTTGATGACCTAATTCGCCGAGCTTATCTAATAATCTTTGCGTGAATAAAGGTGGAAACAGGCATACCGAGGTGATGCTGTAAGCAGTAAAGTCTCTGTCGAGAATAGCGAGTGAGCGTCCTGTTTCCTGCAGGCGTTCAATGATACGTGCAGGCATTTCTTCTCCGCTTGGAAACAGAAATACACCGTCAAAATTTTCGATTGCCTCGAGCAGCATAGGGTCATCCCAGTGCACATAAAGAATAGTGCGTACGCGGGCGTGAGATTCATTAGCGACCGTTTCGATAGCAAGACGCCACCGTTCGATATTACCGGATGATGTTGATGGAACCAGAAAAGCAAACGTAAGCAACCCCTCTGTGATATCGCGACGGACGATTAATCTGCCGTTAGGCTGCCGGTCAAGAAGACCTTTTTCCATCAGCCGCTCTATTGCTTTTCGGGCAGTCATACGAGATGCTCCAACTTCTCGTGACAGCTCTCGTTCTGCAGGTAGACCTGTCAGAAGATAATCTCCGTGCCGTATACGACGCTCAAGAATAGATTGAATCTGCTTTATTTTGGTCATTATTTATCTTCTAATAATTTGGTTTACAAAATAAAATTTTAGCCCATAAAGGTTAACAATAAACCAATACAACATACCAATTATACCTCTCGCCTATATGGCTGTCAAGGAGTGGTTGAATAAATTTGAATAATTTTGCAAAAAAAATGATAAAAAATGATAAAAAGGCTTGACACAATCAAAAAAAATAGATACAATTTTGGTAAGATGTGCTAAACTATTAGATGTTTTTGGGACACAAGGACTTGTTTTTAGAGTTAAAAAGTTCTTATGTCGGTAAAATTAACACTTCGACAGCGGGTCGGAGGATAATTAATAATTTATTGGGTAGTATGACGGTGAAAAAAGTAAAATTTTAGTTATGTTTTTTTTGGAGGAAAGAATTATGAAGAAGTTAGTTGTTTTATTGTTGATTCTTGGTGTGTCTTCATGTGCGTTCGGTTTAAATACGGTTGTCCAAAACCAGTGGAAAACTACAGCACTGAGGACCTCAGGATCACCCCCTGTCACGTCCCAGGATTGGTTTACCGCAACCAATTGGGCTCTTGGAACAGTGCCGGCAAACGACGATGCGACTCATTGCAGGGGAGTAACGTTATATGGTTCCAGTGCTACGTCATACAATAGCAGCGGTGCGGTTGACAGCGTTATTATCGCGGATGGCGATGCCGCAACAGGCGAATTGCGTGTTGGCTCAACAACCCCCAATACCTCCTCTGTTACGGGGATTCCGGCAGCCTTGGAGATGGATAGCGGTACTTTGACAATAGGAGACGCATTTAGCACCACAGCGTATGTTAGTGGCGGAAGTGGATTCATGTCGGTTGGCTCCGACAGCGCAGCAACGGGCAGCGCCGGCAGAAACGGCCTGTTCTATATGAATGGCGGCGACATTCAGGCGTTGTGGGGTCAAGGGAGCATTGCGATAGGAAATGGAAATTCCGGTAATCCAGCTAATGGTTGTTACGGGTATATGTGGATGACCGGCGGCACCATTGAGTGCTTGAGTTTCAAAATAGGCAAAAATACAGGTGTAACTGGCGATGTGTATCTGAGCGGCGGCACAATTACCGCAAACGCTTTGTCGATGGGTACCGGTACCGCTTTGCTGCAGATAAGCGACACGGGCATGTTTAAAATCCTCGGCGACCTGACAGGTTCGGGTTCTATCCTTAATGCTCCTATCACAGGGTATATTACCCAGGGCTGGATTACAGCTTTGGGTGGTACATTGCAGGAGAGTTTTGACGGTACATATACGAAGCTTTATGTACCAGAACCTGCAACAGTTTGCCTGCTCGGTCTTGGTGCATTGAGTTTAATCAGACGCAAGAAGTAAGCGTTACAACAACGATTTTTTAAACGAACAGGCAAGCCCAACCGGGCTTGCCTGTTTTTAGTCAAACAAGTACGTTTTGGTAAATCAGCCAAAACGCAGTGGATGCTCTTTGCAAAAAATTTTGGAATAATAACTCATTTTCAGTACCAGTTTTGGCGTGGCCAAACGGCACAGTTATAATATCCGCGAGACTTTGTGAGAATGGTTAAGAGTAAGGTTTGGTGTTTAATGTCACTTAATTTTCAGCAGTGGTTTGGGCTTTTGACATTAGAGTGATAGCGGTAAATAGTCGATAGCAAAATTTGCGGGAAACTGGCTAAAGAACAGGGATTTGGCCCTGAAATCGTTTTTGTGAAAAATAAATTTAATGGCGACATTACTTTATAGGAGAACTTTTATGTGCAAAAGATCTTGTCTTTTGGTTTCTCTGATTTTGGCAGGTGCGCTCGTTGGGAACGTTCGGGCAGCATCAGTCACGTGGGGCGGCGGCGGCGGGGCCGATAAAAGCTGGGCTACTCCGGCAAACTGGAGTTCGGGTGCATGTCCGACTTTAAGTGATGATGCCAAAATTATGATGAATTCTGGCGAAACTGACGGGCCGCTTGTGTCAACAAACAGCCCGAGTCCGACGGCAGCTACCGTTCGTGTCGGCGGAGCATCAGGCGGTACGACTTATGGCACGCTTAGAATCACAACCGGCGGAACGCTTAATATCGGCACGTCCGCATATATCGGCTGGGACAGTTCGAGTGTTCGAAGCGGCGAACTTTATATGGACGGCGGCAGTCTGAAGCTCGGCGTTACAACGCCCAGCAGCGGCAATTTGTATATTGCCCACAGCTACACAGGAACAAAAGGCATTCTTAAAATATTTGCGGGCGACATTAACGTTCCGGGAAGCTTTATTATCGCCAACAGCACAGGAACCACCGGTAATGTATATCTCAACGGCGGCATGATTAACGCCCATATTTTTACAATGGGACCGGGCACGGCGAAAATGGATATCAGTACCGGCATGCTGATAATAGACGGTAATGTTGTGCCGACTATCAGGGCTCTGGCAGATGCCAATACAATTTCTGCCTATAACGGTTTGGGCACAATAGTTGCTGAGTATGACACTGTCTATGCCGGCAAGACTACAGTAACGGCCACTTTGGGTTTGCCTGAAGCTTCAAATCCATTTCCTGCCGACGGCGCAACGAATATTTCCCTGAATCCAACCCTTACGTGGGCGGCAGGCGCAGGCAATCCTACACATGATGTCTATCTCGGCACCAGTTTCGCCGACGTAAATAGCACTAGTGATCCATGCGTATTACCGGGCAGAGGCAATCAGGTAGGGAGGACCTACAATCCGCCTACTCTTGCGGCAGGCACTACCTATTACTGGCGAATTGATGAGGTCAACGGACCCGCCAAAGTTAAAGGGGCGGTCTGGAGCTTTACAACGCTGATACCGTCAGCAAATCTGACCAAGGGGCCGTATCTTATTTATCCCGGCGATAATACGAAGATGACGGTGTTGTGGCAGCTTGCGAGCACCCAAAGCTGTACTCTGGCGTGGGGGCTTGACCCGAACTATTCAACCGGCTCGACTGTTACAACAGAATATGGCAGCGACCACCAACATAAGTATACGATTGCCGGTCTGACGCCCGGTACAAAGTATTATTACCGGGTTACCACCGCCACGGGTTGGGCCGACGGCACTTTCCGGGCAGCTCCGGCCTCTGGCGCAACGAGCGTGAAATTCCTCGCTTATGGCGATACCAGAACTTTCCCCGCTGATCACAGCACAGTTTGCGCAGGAATGAACTCGGTAATTGCCGGCGACCCTGATTTTCAAACTATGCTGCTGCACGTCGGAGACTGGGTTGAAGCTGACGCGGAAACTAATTGGACTAATGAATTTTTCAATCGTTCCTATGCGGCACAACTGCAAACAGAGGCGACTCTGCCTATCCAGGGCTGTGTGGGCAATCACGAATACAATGGCGGCAGCGCTACTTATTATGCAAAATACTGGCCGTATCCTTATGTTTCAGCACATTACTGGTCATTCGATTACGGCCCGGCACATGTTGCTGTTCTCGACCTATATGGCGCCAATTACAGCGACCCGAACGGGGCGCAATTAACATGGCTTGCAAACGATCTAAGTACAAGCACCAAACCGTGGAAGTTTATCGTACTTCATAATCCGGGCTGGTCTTCCTCTCCAAGCGGCAGCGGTGGTCACACAAATGATACCGATGTTCAGGCACATATTCAGCCACTCTGTGAACAGTATGGTGTGCAGATTGTCTTTGCCGGTCATAACCACTATTATTCCCGTGCGGTTGTCAACGGCGTTCATCATATAACCACCGGCGGCGGAGGAGCTCCGCTATACACCCCGGTATCCGGCCAGCCGAATATAGTTATCACGGCCCAAACGTTCGATTTCTGCAAAATCAGCATCGACGGCAATTCGCTGACCTTTCAGGCTGTTCAGCCGAACGGCACTGCGATTGATACGTTCTATGTTGATAAGGACGAACCGGACTTTACCTTCGTTCAGGCAACAGACCCGCAGATGGAAATGTGCCCGACTTCACCTGCCTTATGGGAGCAAACGGTAAGCAAGGTCAATAAGGTTAATCCGGCCTTTCTGGTTGTTACAGGCGACCTTGTGAATGCCAAAGGTAATATGGCTCAGGTTAACGAATATAAAACTTATGCTGCGGGACTCAATCCGAGTATTCTGCTTTACAACCTCCCCGGCAACCACGATATCGGCGACACGCCAACCGCATCTGATTATGCATTCTGGCGGACAAATTTTGGCTATCCTCCCGACAATAACAATCCGTGGTACTCTTTCACCTACGGCAATAACCTCTTTATTTGCCTTGATTCAATGGTATTGAAAAGCCCAACGGGCTTCACAGATCCTAACAAGGCCGCCGAGGAAATGAATTGGCTGACGACAACGCTTCAGGGCGCAAGCGGCTATGACAACATAATTGTGTTTATGCATATTTCGCTGTGTCTTGTCAGCACTACTGAGGGTGATCAAACCTTTAATATGCCCCTTGGCACTGCTGGTAATGGTCCCCGTAAACAGCTTCTGGACCTTTTCCATCAATACGGAGTAAAAGCTGTATTCTCAGGACATTACCACGTGAATGCATATGTTCGTGATGGCGACCTTGAAATTATTACGACCAATTCCTGCACCTGTCCGTTAGGGAACCAAGATGTTAATACAACGGGTTTCCGTGTTGTAGATGTATATCCGAATCACATTATACAGACATACCGCACCCTTACAAGCTTCGCTTGTCCGCTTGGTGATTTTAACTGTGATGGAATTGTGGACTTCAAGGATGTTGGTATTCTGACAGAACATTGGCTGGAAAATGGTATATGGCCGTAAAAGCGATAATTATTTAGACCAATTTGGCCTTGTTTTTAGACCTAAAATAAAGTGGCTTTTGTCTTTAATAAGCTGTTTTGTCATAAAATTTGTATAAATTTGGTAATATATGCTTAAAAAGGCTTGACAAGGCTTTTTTTACATAGTACAATAAAGGTCAACTATGATATTGTGATAGACAGTTTTGGCATATTAAAAAAGTAAGAAGAAGTTTTACAAAGTAGTGTGTTAAAAAAAGTCGCGATTTTTTTAATGTTTAATTAAGGGAGGTAGGAAAATGAAAAAAATGTATTGTGTATTAACTTTATTTTTGCTGGTGGTGTTAGCCAGCAGTGCCTTTGGAGCCGCTGTATACTCCGAATGGCGCGGCGCAGAAGGCGCTGCCTGGAATGTGACAACCAACTGGAACAATGGTATTGTGCCAACCGCGAAGGATAAGCCGGGCGTGCAGGACCCGAATTATTCCAAAGGTGGATGCAAGGCATTTGGCAGTGCGCCGTACACAATTACCAGTCCAGACATCACTGCCGGCATTACCGTGGCCTGCGACCAGTTTACTTTAGGCGGCACAAATGGAGGCAAACTCGTAATCGGCGGCGGAACCATGAATATTTCTGAGTACCTTACTATGGGTGCCAACCAAGGCGAAAATGGTGTTCTCTATATGAACAGCGGTACCATTAAAACCGGTTTGTTCGTTAACAATGCCCACCTTTTCATTGGGCAAAAAGGGATAGGCACCGTCTATATGAATGGCGGGACGATCGACCTTATATCGGTCAACCCTGGTAACCTGAGAATTGCCGATGTCAACGCGATGGCTGATGGAAAGCTGTACCTCAATGCCGGCACAATATACGCCAATGACCTGCTGATGCCGTATGCAAAGGCAGGCAGTATAGACATTACTGGCGGAGTACTGCAGCTTATCGGTAATGATACCGCCACAGTCAACGGGTTCGTTACCGCCGGTAAAATCATTACATCACTTGAAAACGGCACCATCCAGGCTACGTATAACTCAGGAACAAATAGAACTACTGTTATAGCCATTCCTGAACCGGCAACCATTTGTCTGCTTGGTTTTGGCGTGCTGAGTCTGATTAGAAGAAAAAAATAACTGTCAGAATAAAAGAAAGAATAGGCAGGTTTAAAAAGAACCTGCCTATTCGAGTTGTTATTTATAATTAATAAAACGGCATTTAAAACTGGGAATCCAGGACAGAGGTATTTTGTATTTATTAAAATGTAAAGCATTTGTTATGCAGGAAAAATATAAATGATATTTGCGGAGGTTTATCATGTCTAATAAATTATTTACAGTGATAGTTTTTGTTCTGCTAACAGCTCTGGCAGGTAGTGCATCAGCCATGGACTTGTTCTGGCTGAACACCAGCGGCGACGGCCTCTGGAAGACGCCAGCCAACTGGACAAGTGGGATTCTGCCTACTATTGTCGATAAGACCAAAATCAACCAGTTACCCGGCCCGCTTATTGATGCCAGCACCGCTGCGGTGGCAAATTGGGTAGTCGTTGGAAACGGCGGAACCGGCGCTTTTCGCATGACCGGCGGAACTCTTACTGTAGGGACTGCACCGGGCGACACATGGATAATAGTGGCCTATGACGCTGCCGATAACGGAACAATTACGATGGACGGCGGCACTATAACTACCGCCGACCGCGTGTTTGTCGGCTTCCAAGGAACAGGCACCTTAAATATGAACGGCGGCACGATAAATATTGGCGGCAAGTTCGGCATCGGCAACAACGACGCCGGCGGCCTTGCAGGTAAGGGCTATGTAAATCTTGACGGCGGCACCATTAATGTGGCAGGAGCCTTTGATATGTCCACGCCGACGGGCTGCGTTGGAAAACTCGATATAAACTCCCCCGGTACGCTCGTATTAAGCGGCGACAAGAGAACAACAGTGCAGAGTTATATAGACAATGGTTATATTGTCGCTTATGGCGGTATGGGTATTGTAAATGTGTCCTATGACGGCGTTAAAACAATAGTAACAGGAGCTGTTGACACGACAAAAGCCAAAGTTCCCTATCCGGCCAACAATGCCACGGATGCGCCTCCCTATGCTGTACTCACATGGGTACAGGGCGACGGCGCAGTGTGGCATGATGTATACTTCGGAACAGACGCAAATTCTATTTTGGACGCAAACACTTCCACACCCGGCATCTATAAAGGCCGGCAGTCTCGTGACGCGAACAGCTTTGAGCCGACAGGCCTCGGATTGGGCCAAAAGTATTATTGGCGTATCGATGAGGTCAACGAACCAAATATTTATAAAGGCGCTTTGTGGCAGTTCACGGTTGCCGATAACGCTCTTGTTGACGATTTTGAGAGCTATACAGATACCAACGCTATGCTAACTTCATGGTCTAAAGCCGGAACAGGCGCAACGTTATCACTTGCAACAACCGGCGGCCACGATAAAGCCAAAACGATGAAGTTCGATTATAACAACAGCGGTGCACCGTATTATTCAGAGGCGCAGGATGCCGCTGTTGATTTTAACTGGACTATAGACGGTGTACTGGCGATTGACATCTGGTTCAAGGGCAACGCAGGCAATGCCGCTGTGCCGATGTATGCGGCTCTTGAAGATAGCAACGGTCATCCTGTCGCTGTGATTACAAACAGCGACCCTAATATAGTTAAGGCTGCTGATTGGCAGGCCTGGAGAATTAAATTGTCGGACTTTACAGGGGTAAATCTGAGTAATGTCAAGAAGTTCTATATTGGTTTTGGCAGCAGGTCAAATCCCCAAGTCGGCGGCTCAGGTACGGTTTATTTCGATGATATCAGACTTTATCCGTCAAGATGTCTTGATAAACCTTTGGTAGACCTTAATGACGACTGTGTTGTCGATTTCAAGGACTTTGCCATAATGGCTGGAAACTGGATGAGCAGTTCGTAATAAAATTAGTAGTTTTATAAACTCTTTTTAATCTGGGGTATCAGAATGATTAAGAAAATAGCATTTTCGGCTTTCGTTATGGTTGTATGCCTGACCTGCAGCGCATATTCAGCTGTAGTATATAATCAATGGACCGGCGGAGCCGGCACAAGCAACTGGAACACTGCCGGTAACTGGAATCTCGGCTACGTGCCTCATATTCTGGCACCGGACGGCATAAACAATGTAAAAGCAGGAAGTAAATCGGCCACAGGCCCGGTGCTTGTCGCAGGCGATAATGCCGATGCATATCAGTTTACTCTCGGCGGACCCGGCGGCGGTATCTTAACCTTTAATGGCGGAACATTGATGCTCGCTCAATATATAACAATGGGAGCCAGTGTCGGGGATAACGGTACATTGGTGATGAACAGCGGGACTTTCAATATAAACACAACATTCTTTGTGGGCCAATTAGGCCAGGGCACAGTCAATATGACGGGAGGCGACGTCAATGCTGTCGGCAATCTGACCATAGCTGATACGGCAGGCGCCACAGGAACGGTAAATCTTAACGGCGGCACTATCAGAGCAGCGAGCCTGCTTATGAATAGAAGCGGCGGCGCTACCGCCAAGATGGATATCGGCGGCGGCACACTGATTCTTAATGGCGACCAGACTACCGCTATAGATGGTTTTGTTTCGGGCGGGCTTCTTGTCGCTTATGGCGGCTCGGGAACGGTAATGAGAGATTATAACATTACAAATTCAGGCAAAACCACTGTGTGGGGTTATTTTGCCGACCCTAATGCTACCAGTCCTTCTCCCGCAAACGGCGCTATCAATGTCGCAGTTACTGCAACATTGAGCTGGACAGCAGGCGGAGGTGCGGCTTCACATAATGTCTATTTCGGTACAACAAGTCCTGGCACATCCCAGGGAAATCAGACAGTAACGACATTTAATCCGGGAACATTATCGTATGGCACGACTTATTACTGGCGAATTGACGAAGTGAACGAAGCAAATGTTGTAACTACAGGAAATATCTGGAGCTTTACAACTACCACGGGACAGGCAACAAATCCAAGTCCGGCAAACGGCGCCACAAATGTTTCGCTAAATCCAACATTAAGCTGGACAGCAGGTCAAGGCGCTGCTTCGCATAATGTTTATTTCGGCACGACAAGTCCGGGCACTTTTCAGGGTAATCAAGGCGGAACGACTTTCAATCCCGGAACTCTAACCGCAAACATAACATATTACTGGCGGATTGATGAAGTTATTGATTCAAATACAGTTATTACCGGTACCGTCTGGAGCTTCACAGCGGCGCAGCTAAAGGCGACTAATCCGAGCCCCGGCAACGGCGCAACCGGTGTGTCTTTGAATGCAACCCTGTCGTGGACGGCAGGGGCCGGCGCTGTTTCGCACGATGTATATTTCGGCAAAACAAGCCCGGGTGCATTCCAGGGCAATCAGCCCGGCACGAGCTTTAATCCCGGAATACTTGACGCAAATACCACCTATTACTGGAGAATTGACGAAAAGGACGGTAATACAACGACCGGCGATGTCTGGAACTTCACGACAGGAACTCCACCAGAAGTTTATCCGTATCTTTCGTGGAGGAATGACCCAAAAAATTCTATAGTGGTCAACTGGTATAATTCGCTTGTAACCGGTGACAGTTCAGTTGATTATGGTTTGACCAATTCGTATGGTTCGACAGTGAATGTTCCAACAGTGACAAACTATCATCATGTCGAACTTACCGGCCTTACGCCGGGAATGACATATCATTACAGGATTCGTTCCACCGACGGAACAGTCGGTTCAGATAATACATTTACCACGGCTGCCGCAAATATCACCTCGTTCAATTTTGCAGTGTACGGCGACCCGCGCAGCACAAACGGCAGTAACCAATACTACGCCCGCCATCAGGCACTGTGCAATTGGATACTGGCGCAGAATTACGATTTCGCGATCGAAACAGGCGACACGGTCTGGGCAGGACAAGATGCTCCACCTACTAATACTGCCTTGACTGTTTATTGGCCTGACTTCTTTAGGCTTGAATCAAACCTCTCAAAGTCCAAAGTCATTATGGCCACAATGGGTAATCACGAAGTACAGGACGCCGGTGCTTCTACCAATTACATGAATTTTTATTCTTTGGCGTTTCCGACCTATGGTACATCAGGTAATGACGGCAGGGTGTACAGTTTTAATTACGGCAATGCACACTTTGTGTGCCTGTCGAGCTATCAAATGAATTTGAATCAGCAGGCTACCTGGCTCGAAGCGGATTTGATTGCGGCAAGGGCCAATCCGAATATCAAGTGGATTTTTGCCTTTATGCACGCACCTATGTACACTACAAATACGACGCACACAAATCGCACAGACTGCATCGCTGCATGGGGGCCGCTGTTTGACACGTATCATGTCGATATGGTTTTTGCAGGTCATAATCACCTGTATGAACGTTCTAAATCGATAAAGGCCGGCGCTGTGGTGGATGACGGCGAAGGGACAGTATATGTAACTAATGGCCTCGGCGGTGCGGAATTCAACCCGCCTGGCTCCGGTTCTCCGGGACTGTTCGTAACTACGTACACCGACAACACTCTGGCAACTTGTATTACAATCAACGGCAACTATCTGACGGTGACTTCGATTACCAACGCCAATGGAGCGGTTATTGACAGCTTCCAGCTTAACAAGACGCTTCCTGGCGATTTCAATCAGGACGGCACGGTCGATATGAAGGATTTAAGCATATTCTGCGGAAGCTGGCTTGATACCGGTATATGGCCGTAACCGGTTATTTTTTTTCGGATTGAGAGAAGGTATTGGCAAGTGAATCAGCGATATGGTAACTATGCATAGAACAATACTATGGCTGTCTTTTGCAATATTATTCTCTCTGAGCGGGAGAGTCTTTGGCGTTTCGTGGGACAATGGTGATGGAAATAATCTCTGGTCTGACCCGATAAACTGGTCGGGCAATGTCCTTCCTGCAATAACCGATGGCATCAGTATCACTATGACATCCGGACCCCTTATCAACTCTCCAACAACGGCACTTGGTTACCAAATACGTGTCGGAGCAATCGGCGGCGCCAATTTGACTATGAACAGCGGGACACTTAACGCAGGTGAATGGCTGATGATAGGTAACGATGCAAGCAATCAACCTGGTAGTTTTACTATGAACGGCGGCACTATAAACCTCGGGCAAACAACAGCAGGCAACGGCCATCTCTGGATTGGTTATAAAAGCAGCGGAACATTTACGATGAACGGCGGCACTATCAATGCACCCGGCAGATTCGGACTTGCCTGGAGCACCGGAGGTGCGGCTTTTGTATATTTAAATGATGGCACTATATATGCACATGATTTTTCAATGACATCGACTTGTTCCATCGACATAACCAACGGCATTTTGATACTGGATGGCGACCAGCGAACAACTGTAAACGGTTATGTCGGTAACGGCTGGATTAAGGCTGCCGGCGGAACGGGTACCGTATCGGTTGATTATAATATTACCAATCCCGGGAAAACCACAATAAGGGCGTATATTGACCCGACAAAGGCAAAAAGTCCGAGTCCTGCCAACAACGCTGTGGATGTGATACCTGACGCAAATTTGAGCTGGATGGCAGGAGATGGAGCGGTTTCTCATAATGTCTATTTCGGCATTTCTAATCCTCCTGTCTTTCAGAACAATCAGACCGCAACTACTTTCGACCCCGGCGTGCTCGACTTTAATACCACATATTATTGGCGTATTGATGAAGTAAACGGCCCTAACACCGTTACAGGCGATGTCTGGAGCTTTACGACAGTTTCCGGGCTGGCCAAAAACCCTGACCCATCCAACGGTGCAGCGAATGTGGCAAGGGACAAGGTTTTGAGCTGGACAGCAGGCTACGACGCCGTTTCACATGATGTATATTTGGGCACAGACGCAAACAGCATTGCGACTGCGGAACGCCTCGCGGGTGATTTGGATGGAGACGGCCGGGTTGATTATAATGACCTTGCCATTCTCGCAGGTTATTGGTTGCAGAACCCTGCCGGTTCTGAGCCATACGCAGGCGTCAACGATGATAATATTGTGGACTTTTTTGACTATGCAATACTCGCAGGCAATTGGATGGCACAGACAGACGCATTGTTCAAAGGAAACACCACTGCTGCCAGTTATGACGACCCCTGCAGCTTTGCGTCAAGCACGACGTATTATTGGCGAATTGACGAAGTCAATGGTGCAAAAAGGAGAAAAGGCAGCATATGGAGTTTCACAACCACTGCGGTTGACAGCAACTATTCGCTTGTAGGCAAGATTATGTGCGGCTATCAGGGCTGGTTTAACTGCCCAGGCGACGGCACCAGTCGCGGCTGGGTGCACTGGGGTCCCGGTAGCTTTTCGCCGAGCAGCTGCACTGTCGATATGTGGCCGGATATGAACGAAATGAGCGCGGGTGAGAATTTCCTGGCAAGCTCGTTCTACGACGGCAATAATTACTACGTATTCAGCTCACATAATCGCAATACTGTGCTTCGTCATTTTCAATGGATGCAGCAGTATGGCATTGACGGCGTATATCTGCAGCGTTTTGCAACCGAAGTGACTCCCGGCAGCGCATCGTTTAATCACCGCAATGATGTACTCTCATACTGCAAGGACGGCGCAAATATGTACGGCAGAAAATACGCAGTGATGTATGATTTGTCTGGACTTAATGCGGGCGAAACCTCAAAAGTCATAACCGACTGGCAGTATCTCGTCGATACGAAGAAAGTCGGCAAAGACCCCAACGACCATGGTTATATGTTCCATAACGGCAAGCCTGTTGTGGCTATATGGGGTCTGGGTTTTGGGCGAGCGTATGAGGGACAGGAAAGTTATAACCTTATCAATTTCTTTAAGAATGACCGTGCTTATGGCGGCAATGTCGTTATGTTAGGCGTAAACGACACTTGGCGAACAAACAGCGATTCATGGTTTCAGCAGACACTGTTGCTGGGAGACATTATAAGTCCGTGGCTGGTTGGAAGATATTCAAATACCAGCGGCGTTAATAACTGGGCTACGTCAAAGGGTGTGCCTGACAAGAACTGGTGCAACAATAACGGCAAAGATTATCTGCCTGTAATGTTCCCGGGATTCAGTTGGCACAATCTCAACGGCGGTCCGTTGAACCAGATTCCGCGCAATGGCGGTCAGTTCTTATGGGACCAGTTATACGCCGATATTTCTATCGTTGGCGCAAATATGATTTATGTGGCTATGTTTGACGAAGTGGATGAAGGGACTGCGATTTTTAAAGTCAGCAATAATCCTCCCAGACCGGGAGGCGTTGATATGTTTGTAACTCCGGATTTCGATGGGTATCCTTTGCCCAGTGACGAATATTTATGGCTTACCGATCAGGCCGGTCGAGGTCTTCGCGGCGAAATAAGTCCTGTACCTTCAACCAGACCGGCTCGCTGACACTTTCAGACTGGACTCTTTTTAAGGTAGTTTATGCGTAAAACAGTGATTAGTTTTTGCGGTTTTGTTTATGTTTAAAAAAGTATTGGTTTCAATTTGTGCAATTTTTCTTTCTCTGATACTGGCAGGTTCTGCAGCAGCATTAGACATAGTGTGGACCGATAACAATGGCATCGGCGACGGTCTGTGGACAACTAAGACCAACTGGTCGCCTGCTTGGGTTCCTGATATAAACTATCAGGATAAAGCCAAGATAAACGCTTTGCCCGGCCCACTCATTAACACCGGTATGTCTGTAGGATGCACATATCTGGCCGTTTCAGATGGTGTGCCCGGCAATCTGCACATGACTGGCGGAATACTTACCGTAGCACCAAAACCAGGAACAAGCGATAGTTGGGCCATAGTGGCTTATGGTGCTTATGATATAGGGATTTTTACGATAGATAACGGCACCATAACCACTTCCGATCGCGTATATATCGGCTTTAAGGGACAAGGTACTCTGAATATGAACGGCGGGACGTTTAATATCGGTGGCATGTTTGGCATTGGCTACAATGATGCAAGCACTACAACGGGGAAAGGCTATGTATATCTTAACAGTGGCACTATTACCGCAGCAGATTTTCAAATGCGATATCCGACAGGCATGTTCGGATTGCTCGATATAACAGGCGGAACTCTTATCATTAACGGTAATAAAACAACACTCATAAACAGCTATATTGCCAGCGGCTGGATTACCGCTTATGGCGGCGCAGGCGATGTTCTGGTTGATTACAATATTACCAACCCCGGCAAAACGACAGTGAGAGGATTTCTTGACCCGCGGAAGGCAGCAAATCCTAATCCCGGCAACAATACTGTGAAGATAGCACCTGACGCAAATCTGATCTGGACGGCAGGTTCCGGGGTGGTTTCACATAACGTCTATCTCGGCACAACCAATCCCCCTACCTTCATAGGCAATCAGACTGCAACTACTTTCGACGCTGGTATACTCGACTTTAACACTACATATTACTGGCGCATCGACGAAGTCAACGGCCCGAATATCGTTACAGGCAGCCTCTGGAAGTTTACCAGCGCTACCGGACAGGCTGAAAATCCTGACCCGGCCAGCGGCACTACAAATGTTGCATTAGATAAGGTTTTGAACTGGACAGCAGGCTACGGTGCCGTTTCACACGATGTATATTTAGGCACAGACGCAAACAGTGTTGCGGCTGCGGAACGTCTTGTGGGTGATTTGGACGGAGACGGACAGGTTGACTATAACGACCTTTTGATTCTCACGGATTACTGGCTACAGAATCCTGTCGGCTCTGACCCATATGCAGATATCAGCGATAATAACATTGTGAATTTACTTGATTATACACTGCTCGCAAGCAACTGGATGGCGCAATCAGGCATATTGTTCAAAGGAAACACCACCGCTACCAGTTACAGCTACAACGACCCATGCGGCTTTGAGCCAAATACCACGTATTACTGGCGCATTGACGAAATTAAAGGTCAGGAAAAGAAAAAGGGAAATGTATGGTCTTTTAAAACCACCGCAGTCAATACACTTGAAGGCAAGGTTTTGTGCGGTTATCAGGGATGGTTCAATACACCAACAGATGGTGCAGGTCGCGGCTGGGTGCATTGGAGCAAAAACAGCGGCAGTTTTATACCATCAACCGTCCACGTCGATATGTGGCCTGATATGAATGATATGAACACAAGTGAAAAATACGAGGCATCCGATTTTTACGACGGCAATAGTTACTATGTCTTCAGTTCACATAACCGTGATACCGTGCTTCGTCATTTCCAGTGGATGCAGCAGTACGGCATCGACGGTGTATACTTGCAGCGATTTGCAAATGAGATAAAAGACCAGTCAAGCCAAAGTTTTTATCATCGCAACGATGTGCTTTCATACTGTAAAGACGGCGCAAATATGTATGGCAGAATTTACTCTGTTATGTATGATTTGTCCGGTCTTAAGGCGGGCGAAACTTCATATGTCATAAAAGACTGGAAGTATCTCGTCGATACGAAAAAAGTTACCAGAGACCCCAATGACCACGCTTATGCGATTCACAGAGGCAAGCCGGTTGTGGCTGTATGGGGCATAGGTTTTAACGACGGCAGAAAGTACACACTTGCGGAATGTCTTAATCTTGTAAACTTTCTTAAAAATGACCCCAATTACGGCGGCAATACTGTAATGGTAGGTGTGCCGAGCTATTGGAGGACTCTGAGCAATGACTGCGTCAACGACCCTAACGTGTATACTATAATTCTCGCTGCTGATATTGTCAGCCCATGGTCGGTCGGCCGCTACAACTACGGCGGACTCTCCGGCTATGTCGACCAGGTATGGGTACAGGATGTCAACTGGTGCAGCAGTAACGGCAAGGATTATCTGCCTGTGATATGGCCGGGCTCCAGTCACCACAACAGTTCAAGCTCGAATCCATTGAATCAGTTTCCCCGCTATGGCGGCCAGTTCCTCTGGAATCAGGTAAGCTCTACTGTTAGTGCCGCTCATGTCAATATGCTTTATGTAGCTATGTTTGACGAAGCAGATGAAGGTACTGCTATCATCAAGTTTACCAATAATCCTCCAAGACCGGGCGGTGTTGATATGTTTGTGACTCCAAGCTTCGATGGGTATCCCTTGCCGAGCGACGAATATCTGTGGCTTACAGGCGAGGCCGGTCGGGCCCTTCGCGGTGAAATGAATCCTGTGCCTCTGATTCGGCCTGCAAGATGAATATGTTATTGAAAGGAGTAAGTATGTTTAGAAAAGTATTTTTGATATTTTCCCTTGTCCTGTTGACAGCTTTTACAAATTCTGTTTTAGCATTAGACATAGTTTGGACTAATAATAACGGCAGTGGTGACGGTCTGTGGACAACTAAGACCAACTGGTCGCCTGCTTGGGTTCCTGATATAAACTATAGCGATAAGGCCAAGATAAACGCTTTACCCGGCCCACTCATTAACGCCGGTATGTCTGCGGGATGCACATATCTGGCCGTTTCAGATGGTGCGCCCGGTAATCTGCATATGACCGGCGGAATATTCACTATATCACCAAAGCCGGGAGCAACCGAGAGCTGGGCTATCATGGCTTACAGTTTTTATGATACAGGGATTTTTACGATAGATGGCGGTACTATAAACGCCTCCTCCCACGTGTTTGTCGGCTTTCAGGGACAAGGCACAATGATTATGAACGGCGGCACATTTAATATCGGCGGCACATTCGGCATCGGCTACTGCGACGTCCCCGGCGCTGCAACAGGCATAGGCGATGTATATCTCAACGGCGGTATCATTAATGTGACCGGGACGGGAGGCCTACTAATGTGCTCGCCCACAGGCTGCATCGGACAACTCGATATATCCGGCGGCACTCTTAATATCACCGGCGATGTAAGAACGCTTATAGACGGCTATATAACCAACGGCTGGATTACCGCTTATAGCGGTCTGGGTAATGTGGTTGTAACCTACGGCAGCGGTAAAACAACGTTAACAGGTTTTATGGATACAACGCACGCCAGAGGTCCTTATCCGATTAATAATGCCGTCAACGTAATGCCGTATGTTACCCTTGCATGGGTGCCCGGCGACAGCACCGTGACGCATGATATATACTTTGGAACAGATGCGAATTCCGTTTTGAATGCGACCCCTTCGACCCCAGGCATTTATAAAGGCTCGCAGAGTCGCGATGCAAACAGTTACGGCCCGATGAGTCTCGAATTAGGCACAAGGTATTATTGGCGCATTGATGAAGTCAACGGCCCCGATATTGTTAAAGGCAATCTCTGGAAGTTTACTACTATTTTGGGATTGGCCAAAAGCCCTGACCCCATCAACGGTGCAACGAATGTGGATTTGGATGTTGTTTTGCGATGGGCTGCCGGTTACAGCGCCGCTTCACATAACATATATTTCGGAACAGATTTTAATTCCGTTCGGGATGCCAATACTTCAACCGCGGGCATTTATAAAGGCTCGCAGCCCCGTGATGCAAATAGTTACGGCCCGATAAGTCTCGAATTAGGCACAAAGTACTATTGGCGCATTGATGAAGTCAACGGCCCCAATGTTGTTAAAGGCAATGTCTGGACGTTTACGGCCATTTCCGGATTGGCTCAAAACCCGACCCCGGCTGACAGTGGAATGAACGCTGCTTTAGATGTTGTTTTGCACTGGATTGCCGCTCCCGATGCTGTTTCTCATGATGTATATATAGGCACAGATGCAAACAGCGTTGCGGCTGCGGAACGCCTTACAGGCGACCTGAACGGCAACAGACAGGTTGACTATGACGACCTCTGGATTCTTGCAGATTACTGGCTGCGGAACCCTGCCGGCTCTGAGCCGTATGCAGGCATTAATGATGATAACATTGTAAACTTCGCCGATTACGCTTTGCTGACAAAAAACTGGAGGGGCCAGTCAAGTCCATATTTCAAGGGTAACACCAACGATACTAATTACGACGACCCTTGTAACCTTCAGTTAAACAGCACGTATTACTGGCGTGTTGATGAGATTAAAGGTCAGGAGAATCGAAAGGGTAATGTGTGGAGCTTTACAACTATTGCCGCAGATAGCAACTATACCCTTGTCGGCAAGATTATGTGCGGTTATCAGGGCTGGTTTAATTGTCCAGCCGACGGAACTTCCCGCGGCTGGGTGCACTGGGGCCGCAGCGGCTTTGCGCCGACCAATTGCACTGTTGATATGTGGCCGGATATGAACGAAATGGATACGGATGAAAAATACGCAGCAACCGAGTTTTACGACGGCAACGATTACTATGTATTCAGTTCACATAATCACGACACCGTGCTCCGCCATTTTAAGTGGATGCGGACTTATGGAATAGACGGTGTATATCTGCAGCGTTTTGCAACGGAATTGACCTTCGGCAGTCCGGAGCTTAATCATCGCAACAATGTGCTTTCCTACTGCAAAGAAGGTGCAAATATGTACGGCAGAAAATATGCAGTTATGTATGATTTGTCGGGACTTCCTGCGGGTGGAACCACAGTAGTCATAGATGACTGGAAGTCTCTTGTAGATACAATGAGGGTCGGCAGAGATCCCAACGACCGCGGTTATATATTCCACAAGGGCAAACCGGTCGTAGCTGTATGGGGCATAGGTTTCAAAAATCGCTTATATACAAATGCGGAATGTCAGACATTGATAAATTTTCTTAAGAATGACCCTAATTACGGCGGCAATACAGTTATGGTAGGCGTGAGAGATAACTGGCGCACAAGTACCGACCCAAATATTATAGCAATTCGGAACATGGCGGACATCATCAGCCCCTGGACCGTCGGCGGTTATAAAACAAGTTCAGATATCAATAATTATGCTTCTGATAAATGGGGGCCTGATAAAACCTGGTGCAGCACTAATGGCAAAGATTACCTGCCTGTAATATGGCCGGGATACAGCTTTCATAATTCAGGCGGCAAAAATTTGAATGATTATCCTCGTAATGGCGGCCAGTTCCTCTGGAATCAGGTATATGCCACCATTGCTACGGTGGGCACTAATATGCTTTATGTGGCTATGTTTGATGAAGTGGATGAGGGAACAGCCATATTCAAGATTAGCAATAATCCGCCTTTCCCCGGCGGCGACAGGATGTTTGTGACTTTTGATATGGATGCAGGATATCCTGCGTTACCCAGCGACGAATATCTATGGCTTACCGGTCAGGCCAGCCGAGCACTGAGAGGAGAGATGTTACCGGTTCCGGCAACCAGACCAAGCCGATAATGCCTGTGCCGATGCTGGATTTTGTGTAATTTAAGGCTGGCACTGTGTATAAATAGATTATCGAGATGAACTATGCAGTATAAAATAGTCTGCGTGCTAAGTTGTGCAATTTTGCTTTCTTTGGCTGTTAACGTCTCTGCGGCAGGCCTCTCAGACACCACAGACGATGGGACAGGTACTATCAGCGCAAGAGGTGAAAACCTGCCTAATGAAGGCGCAGCTAAGGCTTTCGATAATAATACAGCTACCAAGTGGCTTGACTTTTCGCCCACTTACAGTTGGATACAGTATCAGTATGCTGCTGACAAAAGGCCCGTCGTTACGGAGTATACGCTTACATCAGCTAACGATTATAACGAAAGGGACCCGAACAACTGGAACATCCTAGGCTCCAATGACAACGGGGCAAGTTGGGTCACCCTGGATACAAGAGCCGGTGAGCTCTTTACATCTCGTTTCCAAAAGCGTTCATTCCTGTTTACCAATAGCACTGGATACAACATTTACCGCCTGGAGATTACAAAAGTCAGGAGCGGAATTGCTAATTCAGTACAATTAGCGGAGATAGAGCTCATTGGAACAACACCCGAACTTCCTGCAAAAGCTATAAGTCCAAGTCCTGCGAATATCGCAACCGGCGTATCGATAACTGCGACACTGTCATGGACAGTCGGCTCGGGCGCAGCATCGCACGATATATATTTCGGCACCGCTTTCAGTGATGTCAATAGTGCCGAGCGATTACTCGGCGATTTGAACGGAGACGGATGGGTTGACTATAACGATCTTTTGATTCTTGCTGACTGCTGGCTGCAGAACCCCACCAGCCTTGAACCATATGCAGGCATCAGCGGTGATAATATTGTGGACTTTTTTGATTACGCTCTCCTTTCACAAAACTGGATGAACAGAGCAAATCCGGTATTCAAAGGCAATCATGACGCAAATAGTTTCAATCCTGGTCTGCTCGCATTTAATACAACATACTACTGGCGCGTCGACGAAGTGAACGGACCAAATATGGTCAAAGGCGATGTCTGGTCCTTTACCACTCAGTCAGGCAAGGCGTTTAACCCAAGTCCTGCCAGCGGTGCTACAGGTGTGGTCGTAAATCCAACCTTGAGTTGGTCGGCAGGTTATGGCGCAACATCGCATAATGTTTACTTCGGCACGACGAATCCGCCTGCATCAATAGGTAATCAGACTGCTGTAACATATAATCCGAGTACACTTGCCAACAGCACGGTTTATTATTGGCGAATTGACGAAGTCGGTGGCTCCGGCACTGTTACAGGCGATTTGTGGAGCTTCACTACGGCAGCCAATGGGCCTGAATTTACGTTTGTTCAGGCTTCTGATCCGCAAATGGGTTGGACCCAATGCGGCAATTCGGATTACTTGTGGGGGACAACGATAAGCAAAATCAATACTATCGATCCTGATTTTTTGATAGTTACGGGCGACCTTGTCAACACTTCCAGTAGCGACAGTCAGGCAACCACATATCTTAATTATGCTGCAAGCCTCAATCCAGCCATCGAGCGTTATCAGCTCCCCGGCAATCATGATATCGGCGACACGCCTAAATCAAGCAACTATTCCTGGTTCCAGTCGAAATTTGGTTTTATTCCGAGCAATCCGATGCCGTGGTATTCTTTCACCTACGGTGACAGCATTTTTATTTGTCTTGATTCCTGCATACTGAGAAACCCCGGCGGTTCGGGCCTGTCCGGCAAAGACACCGAAGAAATTAACTGGCTGACTACAACGCTTCAGGGCGCAAGCGGATATACTCACAAGTTTGTGTTTATGCACCATCCGTTGTTTGTGAACGACCCAAATGAAGCATATGATTCGAGGTACAATTTCCAAATGCCTCGTCGCACAGAGCTTTTGAATATATTCCATACATATAGCGTAAATACCGTATTCGCGGGACATTTGCACTTTAACGCGTATGGTCGTGACGGCAATCTCGAAATGATTTCAACAAGTTCCTGTACCTGCGGACTGGGCACGCCCCCGACCACGCCGGGCGTCCGCGTTATAAAGGTTTATTCTGACCACATTGAACAGGAGTACCGCACCCTTGATAGTATTCCATAACGATTATGAGGGCAGTTGAATTGACACATTTACACTTGAAAAGCCGCCGTGATTTCAAAAAGTGAATACTCTTCGTATTTTGCTTATGCTAAGTACTAACACAAACTTGGCCGGCGAGATAGCTTTTTTAAAAACGTGGTTATGCACTTTTGTAATTTTTTTATAATTGCTTTTACAGCATGCCATACGCTACGTTTTTGACACAAATGGTGTTAATTCCGGCTGTTATGGTACAGACGGAGTTAGAACAAAACTATTTTAATAAGGAGAACTGAAATGGTTAAGAAAAGTTGGATTGTGATTGGATTGTGTATCGCGGTTGCAGTAATGTTAAGCGCCGTAGTTTATGCCGAAAAAGGTGAGAAAGAATGCTCACTCTCGGCAGCAGCACAGGCCGCGGTTAAAGCACTCTTCCCAAATGCGATGATTGAGAAAAGCGAGATGGAAGAGAAAGAGGTAAAAGTATGTGAAGTTAAGGTAAAAGACGGCAACAAGGAATCAGAGGTAAAACTTACAGGTGACGGGACAGTTATGGAAGTTGAATCGATTGAAGCCGTGGATACGGTGCCGGCAACAGTTGCTCAGACAATTAAAGCACAAAATGCGGAAGTGAAAAAAGTCGAGAAAGAAGTTGAGTATGCCCAGTTAAAGGTAGTCAAACTCGACACCCCAGTAACCAGCTATGAGGCAGAAATCATCAAGGATGGTAAAGAAATCGAGATTGAGATTGCTGCCGACGGCACAATTCTGAAACAGGAAGTCGAGAAAAAGAAAGACAAAGACGAAAAACGTGAAGAACACGAAAAAGACAAAGACTAAATTTGCTGTTATCTGATTTTTTAATTGTCCAGACGCCGCCGAAATATAAAATAAATCGACGGCGTCTTATTTTTGAGTTACCACAATACAACCCCAAACGGCCTGTTTAGTATACGCATCAATCCGCCGTTGATTTAAGCAATTCTACCAAGTTTACCTGAAAAACGGGTCCCTTGTTAAAACCGTTGTAAGCGTTAAGCAACAATCTGTCTTTATTGCCATAAGCGGATATAACTGCGTATCCCGGTATATCAGCAAGATAAAAATTTGTAACATATTGATATTGTTTTGTCTGATACCGCAAGGTCTCAACAAACTTGTCCCAGTATTTTTCGGTATATACGGTGTATTCCTGAGTTACCTGACGGTAGTCATCAGGATTATACCATTTATTTTTCAGCCGGTCGAGGTCGTGAAACTCAAGTTTGTCATAATGCCAATCACCAAGTGCTATAAAACTTATGTCCCCTGCCGCCCAAAGCTGCAACGCCACAGAGAATACTATCAAGCATACAGTCAATTTTTTTCAATTTGAATCTCAGGCAAATATTGAATCGAAGCGGGCAAATTGTGCTCCCAGTGATTTAAGATATTCCTGCGTCTTTTCAAACCTTTTAATTGTATTCCATTCTCCGCCTGCCGGCAATATCGCATCCTCAAGAACCGTTACATTTTTTCTCAATGCCAGCAGACCTACTGCAGTCGCCTCCCCGCAGTATTGAAAACTTCTTCCAAATACAAACCAATGCCGCTCGCCTAACCCCTGCACTATTTTGGCGGCGTTAGGATTATACAGAAAAACGTCTTCTGCATGCTGCCGCACGTTTTCTTCGGGACTACTACATCCGTGTCGCTCGAGAAATATCTGGCGGCTTGAAATCGCTTTCTTAACATCTTCCGAAGATGCCTCCAGTGAAACAAAAGCCATTTCAGATTTTTTAGGGTTCTGCAAACGATCTTTAGCAACAGTGTCTTTTGTCCATAAACCAGGATTGCTGCGCTGAATACCCAGACAAGTCAGTGACAATAACGGAGCACCAATCGACTCTGCCTTAGCGTGAATTTTTTTAAGAACATCCCAAATGGGTTCTGCCGGCTTAGCAAGAATGAATTTGGAATTACCCGGGTCAGGATGGATACAGCAAACATCAAAAAATGCGAATGATTTTTCCTTTCTCCCGACAAGTTTGTCGGAGCCTATAGCGGTTGCCAGTGAGGAACCTGATATAATTGCTGCTGCAAGACCGGTCCCGGCTGTAGCTTTTAAAAATTCCCGTCTATCCAAAGGTTTATTTTCCATTGTCTATTCTCCCAAAAAATATTGCCATAATTTTAACAGATATAAATTCCAGATAAAAAGTTTACGGATTTACCTTAAATATCTCACGTGTTTGGAATAGTTCGTCAGTGTTTGCGCTGCCGTCGTCGTCAATGTCGCCTACATTCAGCTTTATTGGGAAACTGGCCGGCATAAAGAGCGAGCCGGACTTATTGATATTGTAAATTGCCAGCAAAAATGCTGGGCGCCTGGCGGAGACATGACCATCAATCCATGCAATGTTACCCGTTTTATTGTGACGTCCCTGAAAGGCGGGATATTGCGCTCGAGGAGGGCAAATGAACGGCGTTTCTTCCTCAGGGTAACCGAGACTCTGGTTTTTCTTATTACGGGAGCAATCGGAAAACGCCACTTTTGTTAATGGCGACAGGATATTTACCATCTTAGTCCAATGGGTGATATAAACGCTGCCGGTCTTGCCGTCATCCTGCGGTGAAAGATACCTAAAATTGTAACCGTAACCGAGTTGCCCATGATCATCTACTATCATATTTCGTCTTCGATTCAAAAAACCTGAGCATGCACGCAGTTCGGCTCCTTTAGCATAATTCCAAAGAAACCCTGCTTCTGGAATCAGGCGTCCCTGCTCTGGTAATGAGCTATCAGGTGTCCACGCCCCCGTCCAGAATCGATACTGCCACTCTGGATGGCCCGATACCGGATTATAATCCTTGCCCGGCATGACAGTGCCAGTGTTATCGTCTGAATACATAAACCACGCCAGCATAAGTTGGTTGAGGTTGGAGCCGCATTGTACTCGCCTGGCTGTGTTGCGTGCAAAGCCTAAAGCTGGTACAAGCGCAGCCAAGAGCATAGCTATTATTGATATTACAACCAATAATTCAACCAATGTAAAAGCTGAAATCTATTTTGAATGAATCAGAAAGCGACGTAAAAATATTTTCATAGAATAATCCATTATTAAAAAAGGCCGCGTATTAACAAAAATACCCGGCCCTGCAGAATTATGAAAAACATCGGCTCAGAATTTTACCATTCTGAGCCGATGTAAAAAACTATCACTATGTGCCTTGGAGCCAATTATCAACCATAATCTTCAGGTCTTTGAAGTCCACTTTACAATCGCCATTGAGGTCGCCTGGCAGAGCGGTGCATTTTTTATCCAGCGAGATATCATCCAGCCAAATCTCACCCTTGCCGCCTGCGAACTCCAGTCTGTTGTTGACATAGAATAATATATGTCCGACTTTGTAAATATCATTTACACTAGTTGTTGTGCGATTTTTGAATACAAGGTCATTATTAAGGTCAACAACCCATTCAGACCAGATACCATTCGGTTCCTGGGTTGAACCATTGGCACTAAGTATCATTGCCTCGGCTATGTCCTTGCTGTCATGCGGATCTTGGGTTGAACCAGGTACCGGCTGTGTTCCCTGCCACATAAACTTCACGCCAAGATAATTTTCAAGGCTGTTAAGGCAGGGATCACCCGGAATCGGTTTGCGGTGGACCCAGACCCTGAACTTGCTGTAATCCCTGAGGTCTATAGGTGTCGGCAAAGTAAAGACAACTCCGGACATATCATCGCCGGTAACGGGACTGCTGTTAAGCCAATATGTCCATCTCAGCGCCTTGTTGCCACTATGCGCCTTAGCGGCATCGTTAAGCAGGTACAAATAATTGAAGTTACAACTAAAATAAGGCGCACCGGTAGGTGCACTGGTCCAGTTTATCCACGTATTGCAGGGGTCTGCCCATTTAGTGGGGGACGATGGTATGGAATAGCTCTCGAAGTTTTCAAGAACCTGATTCGTCGCAGTAGCGCTGTTATCGGTGCGCCACTTGCCTGCCAGAATCGCAAAGTCCATGAAATCAACACCATAGTCATTATTCACATCGCCAGCAATACTGGGCAGTATCGTGCCTAAAGCATCGAGTTCGTTTACACGCACGCCATAGCCATCTCTGGCTGTAAACTCGGCACGGAATTCACGTGCAGTAACAGGAACTGCCAGATTTACCCACAGGTCGAGCACATTAGGATCGTAAGATGCACCATAAGGGAAAGAAATGTTGGCATCATAGAGAGTCAGATTATAAGTTGTGGAGCCAATGCTCTTTGCCTTTAAGGTGAGATGATTCATCGCGCGTGTCCCAGGATTTACCGGAGCCGATGTCGAGTCATGAGCTGCCAGCAGATGGAATGCATCGACAAGAACATCCGATTGGGTTTTCCACTCGACATAGTAAATTGTACCAACGCCGCCTAATGCCAATTCATCGAATACCGCCGAATTATAATAACCAAAGCAAGGATCAGGATCAACGTCGCCCAGCTTCTGGAAGGCATTGTCGATATCATACTGATGAGCGTTTGCCTGTACAGGAGCGCGGTCGCCAATAACAACATTACCAGGCTCCCACAACTGTCCTATTGCGGTTTTTGTACCAAGAGCGTTAAGCTCACGGATACGAACGCCAAGACTGTCATTGCCTGTGAATTCTGCCTTGAACTCCTGTGCAGTAACATAAGGAGACAGATTAACTGTAAGCCTGTAAACATTATTGGTATATGGCACATTGATATCGCCGTCATAAAGAGTCTTGTCATAAGTGCTTGAACCAACACTTTTGGCCTTTAACGAAAAGTGCTTTGCCGCACGCTGATAAGCGTTATTGACATCATCGTGTTCGGCAACAAGTTCAATTGAACGAATTTCTCCGACCGTAATCGGCCTGAACACAACGGTATATATATAGCCCGGACTATTACCATCAACAAAGACAGTAGATTTCTTGTCGAAATGACGGCTTTCAAACATATTGGCAATATCGAACATTCCGGGCTGACATGGGTCATTAATCACCAGACTGGTAGTCGGGACAATATCCAGGTCGCCGAAATCCCAGAGCTCTTCTACCGTTCGTGTGCCGGTAGCATTGAGCTCGCGAATACGAACACCATTCACGTCATTGCCGTCGAATTCCGCGCGGAAATACTGCGCAGTAACCGGTGTCGGCAGATTATAAATCAAATCAACGACATTATTAGTCGGATAAATAATATTGCCGTCATATATCTGCTGCCACGATGCGCCAACTTTGGCCTTGAGTTTAAAATGACGTACGGCGCGGCCGAAAGGTATCGCGCCATTGACATCATCGCGTTCAGCTATCAACTCAATTGAATTAACGGTTACATTCGCGTCGGTTGACCAGTTCACATCGTAGAACCGACTCGGCTTATCCAGAAAGAGTGTCGCATTGCTGTCGTTGATGTTACTCTTGAACATCTTGTCAAAGCCGCACCAGCTTTGGTCAACCACAAGGCTGCTGCATGGATCAACATTGACATCGGGATAATCCCAAAGTATCTTCTGACCTGTAACTTTTACCTGATTGGCGTCGGGGTCAAAACGGACAACAGCATCACCTTTGCCGTTATAGCCGGTAAGTTTTCCGGCATCTATCATCCCCTGATAAGTCGCGATAACAGCGCCGCTTTCAAGGACATTACAGTCATGCAGGATTTGACCGCCCGAAATATCCATGCTCGCTTTTCCGGGTGTAACGGGAACATTTGGGTCGGTCGGCAATATCTTTTCAGCCCACGGCCATTCATACGTGAATTGCTTAAGATGGAGTGTGCCGCCATTAAGCTGCACACTGCCGTTTCCAGCCTTGGTGGTGCTCGTAGCTGCAATGCCTGAAATAATAAAATTGCCGAGGACATTCATAGTACCATTGTTCATTATGAGTTTGCCCCCGCCGTTGCGTCCGACGAACACATGGGTGTTGACGTCCACAACGCCGCCGTCCATCTGAAGTGTGCCGCGGTCAAAGGAATAATAACCCAAAATCAACGGCCCAGCTGCATTGACTTCTGCGCCACTGGCAACCCACGCGGTGATTGGTGCATACTCAAGTCCGTTGATATTCCCTTCTGCAAAGTAAAGCTGGTTGACATCAACGTGCCCGCTGATTATCGGGCCGGGTATTCTGTTCACTTTAGCCTTTTGAACACTGGTGGGAATAACATCATGCATCCAGTTTTCAGGATTTGCCCAGTCCTGACCTTTGGGGCCGCCGCAGCCGCCTGCTGGAGCCCACTGCTCATCCGCATCGTCGGCATGATGCAAAGGCGACGTCTTCACCGCTGCGGTTACATTGCCTCCTAATGCCAGCATTGTAATAATAAAAAATATTGCAAACAGTTTCTTATTCATTATATGCCTCCAATACAAAACAGCCTATATATATTATTGCTATAAAATATTCTAAAATAATTCACGCATGCGCAGATAAAAAGGGGCTGCCGAAGCAGCCCCCAAACAATCGCATTTCAAACTTATGAACGTTTCCTGAGCAAAAGAGCTCCAAGGCCAAGCATCACAATGCTGACCGGTTCGGGAATTGCATATACATGAGTCTGTTGAAGAACAGGATCCCAGTCTACCTGAACATGTGCACCCGGCACAGTGGTGGTAATTTTGCCCGCATCAACGAGGGCCTGAATCTCAACCTGCCAGTAATGATTCTGGACCCACTCACCGTCGCCGAGCGCTGTTCTTAGAGCACTGAAGTTAAAACTGTAACTTGAGGCATTAGAGAAATTCCACGCCTCTGTATTTAGCTCTCCGCCGCTAATATCAACGGTACCACTACCGCCGTTCCAGCCAAGGCCAAACATATTCGTTACTGTCAGAAGACCGGCATCAACTTCCAGATGACCAATTCCACTGAATCCGACAAAGAGATGTCCACCACCACCTCCGGCAGGGCCGATAGTAGCTGTGCCGCCGGCCATAATCAAACGGCCTTCGTTGGCAGGCAAAGGTATTCTGTCATCAGCTCCATAATAGCCAAGAATAACTTGGCCGGCATATCCAATACCGCCACCGGTATTAAGGACACCGCCTGTTGCGACAGTTAGGCTCTGTTCGCCTACTGTGCCGAGGTCGCGGTCTTCAGAAATGAAAATCTCGCCCGCAACAGCGCCGGGGGCGCTGATAATCGGACCGGGATTTGCCCAGACATAATTAAGCTTTGCCTTGTCATTTGCGGTTGGAACCGGGCCGGGTGGAATCAAATTTGAATTCCAGTTTGCGGCATTGAACCAGTCGCGGTCATGTGCTCCACCAAACCACTGAATCTCTGCTGCCCAAGCACTCGTTGCCACAGCGCACACTAACATAATAAACAATAACTTCTTCATCATAATTTTCCTCCTAATCAAAAATTGTAACATTTAATTTCGTGATAAAACTTATTATCACGGTTAAACTTTATTCATCAAATCAATCGGCCGACTATTATGGCCAACCAATCCTTGTTCCTTCAACCCATTCGACATGGGTATCTGCAAAACCAGCAATTGTACCGCCTAAATTCTTCACTTTCTTATGACTGCCGTAATTGTAAATTCCGTTATCAATATTAGTACCGTCGGCGAAACTATCAGTCTGACCCTGTTCACAGTAAAAAACAGTTGCCCGAGACATACTGCTGGCCCCAACCCGGTGTAGTTCTTTAGAGGACCAATTTATAGGATAGTCTTTGAGAGTATTCCATTCTTTTGTTTTTATGTCTCCATATTTATTCCACGCTAACGCTCCATATTTGGGTGTTCCGTAAGAGGTATCCGCTTGCTTTACATCAGCTTTGCGTTCCCATCGCCATACAGAATAACTTTCTCCGCTTGTTACCCTGATTTTTGTCTTAACTCCTCTACCATCTGCACCTAAATGAATGACGCCATCACCTCCTAAATAACTTATCCTGGGTCCATCTTCAAAATCCACAAAGTTGCCGGATGAATCTAATTTGATGGCGTCTCTGTCTCGCACAAAAGGACATACAAAAAACTTTGGAAGAAAATTTTTGAAATAAACCGGTTTATATGTTGCATCCTTGTTGTTGCCCCAGTCTTCCTCGGATGTGAAAGATACATCGCCTCTGGCGGTACTGCCCGTATATATGCAAGGTTTCGCATAGGAAGACAGCGCAACCGATAAAAGTCTTGACCTTGCGGGTTCGCCATTAGCGGTAAATCTATTGAGCATTACCGGGACAGCACCATCATTACTGGCTCGACATGCTTCTATCAGTGTGCCGACTTGCTTAGCGTTTGCTGCACATGTCATGACCTTTGCCTGTTCCCGAACTTTGCCCAGTGTTGGTACCATGATGGCTAAAAGTAATGCAATGATAGATATCACCACTAACAACTCAACAAGAGTAAAAGCTCGAAATTTTCTCTCCATAATCATTTCAACCTATTTTGTCAGCATTTATCTCATTTTCAAAAAAAAAGTATATGCCAAACACATCTATTAATCTGTTATACTTTACCAAGATTGTATATCACAAACAGGGGAATGTCAAATGTTTTTTTTTATTTTTTAAAATTTTTATTTTTTTATTTTTTTAGGTTTATGGTGCGGACTGATATTTTTTCTTTCACAAATTAATTTAGAGAGAAATTATAATAAGGATTTTAGACGTATCTTCTTTTATAATAAACAGTTACGTCCTTATTTGCATAAAAAACAAATGAATCTTCCAAGTGATTTATATAATTTAAGGTATTAATGGTCTGATATTGTCGCAATTATTTATAATGTTCTGGTTCTTATAAAAACCAAAAAATTTGATCAAATGCCTTTTAATTTTGTAAAAAGGCATAAAAAGCCTAAATTATGAGGTTTTATGTGCATTTTAGGTTTTTGGAACTTAATATCTAAAAAAATCTTGACATTTGAGCCTATATGGGCTATAAATAATTATAATAGAACCTGATGTGTATCGTTAAAAACTATGATTTTAATAAAGGAAAAGATGGATGGATATCCGGCTTTTGGGACCTATAGCAAAGGATTCCGATTTTATTCCACTAAAAAGATGTACAGATGGGCGTTTTGCTACAGGCAAAGACGGGGTTGTATCCATCTTGGCTTCCGGTGACCATAAGGTTGAATTTATTTTTTTCAAGAATCATGTGCTGGCATATATCAGTTCGGCTATGGGCTATGCGGCGTACTATCCAGTTCAGCCAGTGGAAATCGAAAAGCCTGTTAAAGCTGTATTAATGGATTTGGACGGTACAAGCGTCCGCAGTGAGTCGTTTTGGATTTGGATTATACAGCTTAGTATCGCCAGTTTGTTAGGTAACCCGAAATTCGAACTTGAAGAAGCTGACCTTCCTTATGTTTCGGGGCATAGTGTTTCAGAACATTTGGAGTATTGTGTTCGCAAATATTGCCCCGATAAAACGGTAGAGGAAGCTCGAAAGTATTATTTTCAGCACACGCATTTTCAGATGCGTGAGATTATGGAAGGCCGTGGTAAAGCCGATGCATTTACTCCTTCACCCGGTCTCAAAGATTTTCTGCTGGAACTAAAGGCAAGAAGTATTAAAATTGGTCTTGTTACATCTGGTTTATATGAAAAAGCATGGCCTGAAATACTTTCTGCTTTTCGGATACTGAAGATGGGAAACCCGAAAGATTTTTATGACGCAATAATAACAGCAGGCTTCCCACTGCGAAAAGGTGAGGTTGGAACACTGGGGGAGCTATCGCCGAAGCCTCATCCATGGCTGTATGCAGAAGTCTGCCGTGTAGGACTCGGCATTGGCGTTGAACAGAGGAGCCGCGTGGTTGGTATTGAAGACAGCGGAGCAGGAGTCTGTTCGATTCGACTGGCGGGATTTGCGGTGATCGGTTTTGATGGCGGAAATATTGTTGAGAGCGGCACGAAAGGGCTTTGCAGCCATTACTGTAGAACTTTTGATGAAGTGCGGAAGATTATACTATAAATGAAAGATACACACATGCTTAAAATACAGGCAACTAAGGGAACATCTGCAGAAAAATTGACTCAGACACGTGCTCAATGCCATTTTATATCTAATACGCATTGGGACAGAGAATGGCGATTTTCAATACAGCGTACCCGTTATATGCTGGTTTATATGATGGATATGCTACTGGATATTTTCGAAAAGGAACCAAAATATAAATCTTTTCATCTCGATTCACAAACCATCCCGCTTCAGGATTATCTTGAAATCCGCCCTGATCGCGAAGCTTTGATTAAAAAGTACGTTCAGGAAAAGAAACTTTTTATAGGGCCGTGGTTCTGTTTGCCGGATGAATTCTGTGTTTCAGGTGAATCGCTGATTCGAAATCTCCTGCTTGGCCATAAGATTGCACGCCGATTCGGTTATGTAAGCAAAACAGGTTATTCGCCTTTTTCGTGGGGACAGATTTCTCAGATGCCGCAGATATATAACGGTTTCGGCATAAAATTCACAGCGTTTTACAGAGGCGTTAATACGATTGTCGCGCCGCGCAGCGAATATATATGGGAAGGGCCTGACGGCTCAAGACTGGTCGCGTCGCGTCTGGCAGTAAGGCCCCGTTATAATATCTGGTATGTCGTTCAGCGGCCGGCGTATTGGAACCAGCAGGACGTCAACAACCGTGTAATGTCATGGAAGAACGGACACGGGCCGTTCAAGTTTATTGACTTGTCTCACTGCAGCCTCGATATGCAATATATGCATCCTTACTTCGATTATTTCAAGAACAACATAAACGAGCGGGCAAAGCAGGCCTATGACGAGCAGGACGGCGACTGGACAACAGCACATCGGTTCTGGTCCTGTGGGCATGATTCATCCTGCCCGGATATTCGTGAAGTGCGGATGATTGCCGACTGCAACGAAGCTCTCAAAGACAAAGCAGACGTATTTCACAGCAGTTTTGAAGATTTTCAGAAAAGCGTTTGCGAAAATATCAGCCCTGATTTGCCGGTAGTCAAAGGCGAAATGCGGCATTATTACACAAACGGCAGCACAAGCGTTCTTTTCGGATGGATAATCTCCGCAAGAATGGACCTCAAAAAAGATAACTTTATCACCGAACAGACGCTAAAAAATTATGCAGAACCTTTGGCAGTTTTTGCCGGGCTTCTGGGAGCGGACTATCCGCAGGGCTTTGTCGATATGGCTTATAACTGGCTGTTGCAAAATCACGGGCACGATTCAATCGGCGGCTGCAGCAGAGATATCATCGGCCAGGATATGCTTTTCAGGTCAAGGCAGTGCCGTGAAATCAGCAATTGCATTACCGAACGTGCTATGCTCGACATAGCAGGGTCGATTAATCTTTCCGAATACGGTTCGGAAAGTATGGCACTTGTTGCGTTCAACCCATCTTCATTTGCGCGGAGTGAAATTCAACCGGTAACCATCGATATTCCACAGGAGTGGAAGAGCGACTGCTTTGAGATTGTCGATGAGACAAACAAGCGTGTATGGATGCAAATCTGCGAAAAAGTGGGGCAAAGTTACCCGATAGTGCAATCACCTAACGATACAGCAAATATGTTTCCAATGGTTCGCTACAACGCGAGGGTGCAATTTGAAAACGTGCCTGCAATGGGATACCGGACATTTTTCGTAAAGCCGGTAAAGAAGTTCCGTTCAAACCGGTTGAAACAAATGCTTACCGGGCCGCGGACAATGGAAAATGAATTTATAGCCGTGAAAATCAATAGCAACGGAACTCTATCTATTACAGACAAAGAAACTGGTAAAATATTTAACGATATGGGTTATTTCTGCGATTCAAGCGAGATAGGCAATCCGTGGGAACATCATACCGTCGCGAATGAATCCAAATTTACGACGCTGAGCGAAAAAACCGAGGTGGCTCTGATTCACAGCGGAGAATTAGAAACGGTATTCAAAATTACTCTCAACTGGTCTTTGCCGGAAGGCAGGACAAAAGACGATAAGGCCAGAAGCGAACATCTTAAGACATACACGATAATCAATACTGTTACTCTTCGCCGCGGCCAAAGATGGATTGAGATTGTAACGAATCTGGATAACAACGTTGAAGACCATTATCTGCAGGTCGCTTTCCCGACAAATATTAAGAGCGATAAAGTTATGGTACAGGGCCAGTTCGATGTGATTGAACGGTCGGTAATTCCGCCTGACCCGTCTTTATTCGATGAAAAGCCGCAGACTGAGCAGCCTATGAATTCGTTCGTAGATATCAGCGATGGACAGGCCGGTCTTGCGATTTTAAATGAAGGATTAAAAGCTTATGAAGCGATTGACGATTTGGCACGAACTATCAGCCTGACGCTTCTAAGATGTTTTCCGCTGCGGATTTGTGTTACGCAGGAAATGCTCGATTACAGCCAAAGCGACAAAGGCTCTCAATGTCCGGGCAAACATACGTTCCGTTATGCAGTAATGCCGCATAAGGGCGACTGGGAAAAAGGCAATGTCTGGCAGTCATCAGAGCGGTTCAATCTTGATTTCGTCGCGGCGCAGGTCGGGCCGACGGTTCACGGCAACGAACCTTTATCTAAATCCTTCCTTGAAGTCAAGCCGGAGGTATTACCGGTCAGCGCGATTAAACGCAGTGAAAGCGGACAGGGCTGGATTGTCAGATTGTACAATCCTTTTGAAAAGAGCATTAAAGGTGCAATAAGACTTAATGATGGTTTAACCGGACCGATGGCTGCTATACAATCCCCTGTGGAGCATGTTAAGGAAGAGTTTGCATTACCTAAGGACAAAGGTAAGAAATGGAGTTGTGCCCGCACTGTAACGCTGGAAGAAACCCCCGAACATAATTTGGAGATGGATGGATACGGATGGGTCAATTTCGAAATCGGGAAGAAAAAAATCCTGACTATTGAATTCCTGCCATAAACCAATGCTTTAATATTATCTTGCCGCACGGAATAGACAAAAAATATCTATCAATATGGAGGCCTTATTATGAAATATTTAAACTTCATAGACTATGGCGTCATCGTGTCGTACTTGGTGATTTTGCTTCTCATCGGATGGTATCTGAAAAAACGCGCATCGCAGAGCCTCGAACATTATTTCCTTGCGGGCAGAAAGATGCCGTGGTGGGCGCTCGGTATTTCGAGCATGTCTGCCTGGCTCGATATGGCCGGCACAATGGTCATAGTGTCCTTCCTTTACCTTCTGGGACCGCGAGGCCTCTACATCGAAATTCGCGGCGGAGCGTGCCTCGTACTTGTATTCCTTATGTTGTGGACGGGTAAGTGGCATCGGCGCTCCGGCGTGATGACCGGTGCGGAATGGATAGCGTTCAGATTCGGGGCGGGTTTCTGGGGCAATTTCGCAAGACTGGCATCGGTATTTGCAATGGTGATTTTCTCCTTAGGTTCATTGACATACGCCTTCAAGGGAGCAGGCCTGTTCCTTTCCATGTTTTTCCCATTTACGCCGCTTCAATGTATTATAGGAATGATGGCCGTAACCACGTTCTATACGTTGATGTCAGGTTTTTATGGCGTGATCGTTACCGATATTTTCCAGTCGTTGTGTATATGGACAGCGATGGCGTTCGTTATCACGCTGGCTGTCACTAAAACAGCTGGAACGGATATCGCGGCTGTTGCGGCCTCTGTTACAGGAAACCATGAATGGATAACCACCATTCCCAAATGGAAAACAACCATGCCCGCCGGCTATGAACCTTATACTATGCTTTGGGTGGTCGGCAGTTTTTATCTTCTCAAAACAATCATTCAGGGTATGGGAACCGGCGCCGACCCGAAATATTTCGGCGCTCGTTCCGACCGCGAATGTGGACTGCTGAGCTTTATGTGCGGCTGGCTTATGATGCTCCGGTGGCCGTTGATGCTCGGCTTTGCTGTGCTGGGTCTCTTCCTCGTGAAGGATTTATTCCCTGACCAAACCGTTCTGGCACAAGCGGCCGCTCTTGTAAAAACGCATTATCCTAATATTACCGGACCCGGCTGGCCTGAACTTACGGCCGGTATCTTAAATCATCCTGCCTCATATTCACCCGAACTTGTGAACGGCCTTAAAGCTCTTTTGGGTGATAATTGGCCGTCAAAGCTTAGCATGGTCAGCTTTAACGGTACAGTCAACGCCGAGCGTATTGTGCCTGCCGTGTTGCTGTTTAATATACCGGTAGGAGTACGAGGTCTGCTCATCGTTGCCTTGATTGCGGCGGCGATGTCCTCTGTTAACGCGATGGTAAACTTAACCACAGGCTTTTTGACACGTGACTTGTATCAGAACTATCTGCGTCCGAAAGCTGCCAATAAAGAACTTATTTTCGCAAGTTACGCTTTCGTTATCTTGCAGGTTACTATTAGTATAATAATGGCGTATTCTATTCAAAGCATAAATTCAATTTGGGGCTGGCTGATGATGGGGCTTTCTGCCGGTATGATGGTGCCGGCTGTCATGAGACTGCATTGGTGGCGATTCAACGGCGGCGGCTACGCGATTGGCACCATGACAGGAATGGTCGCGGCCATCATTATGTTCTTTGTCAATCGAGCCATGCTTGAATGGCATCAGTTTGTATATATCCTTAGCATTGGAATCGTTGCCTCTATAATAGGCACATATATTACAGAGCCGGTGCCCCTGAATATTATTGAAAACTACTATAAAAAAGTACGGCCGTTCGGTGTGTGGAGCAAGTTTAAATATCTCCTTGCGCCTGATGTTAAAGCCGCGACGGAAAAAGAGCATTTCTATGATATTATTTCAGTGCCGTTCGCTTTTGGGTGGATGATAACCATATTACTTATGCCGATGCAGTTGCTCATCAGAGCCTATCATGATTTCTGGTGGACGTTCGGTGTCTTTGCAATATGTATGATTGCTCTTTATTTCTTCTGGTATCGCCAGTTGCCGCCGGCTGATAAAACCATAGAGAGCGGAAAAGCCGCATAAGAAAAATGTTAAAGGGAATTGAGATATGAAAGTAAACTATTCATTAATTACGGTTACGATTTTTTTAGCAGTGTTTTTTATTTCAGCGGTATTATGCTATGGTCAGGAACCTTTCAACCTTAATCGCGCGCAGGTAATAGAAATGACCTTGAAACCATATAGCGGCACAAGTATTAAAGGCGTCGATACAAACACAATGGCCGGTAAAGTGCTTTGCGGCTATCAAGGCTGGTTCACTTGTCCGAATGATGGTTCGGCAAGAGGCTGGTTCCACTGGGGCAAAGGCGTTTTCGAGCCGGGCAACTGCAATATAGACCTCTGGCCGGATATGTCCGAATATGACAACGACGAACGTTTTCCAACACCGTTTAAACACACTGATGGCAGTCCCGCCTACGTTTACAGTTCGATGAATCCCAAAACCGTTAGCCGCCATTTTAAATGGATGGCTGATTACGGCATCGATGGAGTATTCGTTCAGCGATTTGTTACAGAAACGCTCGGCGAAAGGCAGCTATTTCATACAAATACCGTCCTTGCGAACTGCCGACAGGCCGCCAATCAGCATGGCAGAGTCTATGCGGTTATGTATGACATTTCAGGTCTGCAAAAAGGTCAGATTCGCCAGGTTATCGAAGACTGGAAAATGCTCGTCGATAAGATGCGTCTTACCAAAGACCCCAATGATAAGGCATATTTGCATCATAACGGCAGGCCGGTTGTAGCTGTATGGGGAATTGGCTTCGAAGGTCGTGATTATACGCTTCAGGAATGCGCAGAGCTTATCGATTTTCTGAAGAATGATAAAAACTACGGCGGCTGCACCATTATGCTTGGCCTGCCGACATATTGGCGAACACTCAGAAACGATTCCGTTAAAGATCCGTTCCTGCACAAAATCGTCCTTAAGGCTGATATTGTAAGCCCGTGGATGGTTACGAGAATCAGAAATATGAGCGATATTCACGAGTTCGTTTACAATCGCATCTGGGTGGCGGATATCAAATGGTGCAAAGAGCACAATAAAGAATATCTGCCTGTGGTATTTCCAGGGTTCAGTTGGGCTAATCTGAGGAAGAACCCTAAAGATTTTAATAAAATACCCCGTCTTGGCGGAAAATTCCTGTGGAAGCAATATGTCGAAGCAAGAAATGTCGGCGCCACAATGGTTTACCAGGCAATGTTTGACGAAGTTGACGAAGGAACAGCCATATTTAAATGTACTAATTATCCGCCGGTCGGCGCTTCAAAATTCCTTACCTATGGAGAAGACAAGTCCAGCGACTATTATCTCTGGCTGGTCGGCCAGGCCGGCAAAATGTTCCGCGGCAAAATACCCAAAGACTTCCCCAAACGCAAATAACAAATACCAATAGAACCTTTTTAAAAATAGTTGAAAAATAAGACCAGACCCCTGATAATGAAGTTAATAGGAGTCTTTTTTGCGAGTATCTGCGTATATAAGCAAGTTGCAGTGGATAGTTTTAATAATTGTACTATTTGTCGCCTTTATCATTCTTAAACCTCATCGTACAACCAAGGCAGACATAAAAGTGGAGATTCTAAATATCAGTTCCTCTCAGGCAACCATTGCCTGGCTCAGTGAGAAGGAATACAAAGGCAAGGTCTTCTATGAGTCTGCCGGCAACAAGACCGCTCCGCTGTCTGCCACAGAAGCCTTCGGCAATTCCAAGAAGCACGAAGTAACAATTACAGGCCTGCAATCTTCAACCCGTTATACATACTGGCTCGATGATTCAAAGAGCCGCTTTCAATTTCAAACACAGCCGGCAACAAGTACGCCTTTTTCATTTCTTATCGTCTGGGGCGATATTTCTGACAGGATTGTGCCTTTGATGAGGTCTGAACTCGCTGAGTTCATAATCTCCTTAACTCCCCCGTCTGGACAAAACTTCGACCAGTTTTCCGATGTGCGTGCTTATGTTCCCATTTACGGCCCTTCCGGAATCGACTCGCCTTTCCTGAGAGCCGTAACAGGCATACATCAGACCGATTCAGGCAATTTGTGGAAACTGGACTGGGGCGGCTTGCGGCTGATTTTTGTCGGTGAGGTGGCCGATACCGCAAAAATCACTGAGATGCTCAATACGCCTGCAGCTCATACTATCGGCATAATAACTTCACCAGCTATGATTAGCGAATTCGAATCTAAAAAAATATCTGAAACCGCACTGCATCCGATTCTGGTCGCTCACAATAAACAACACCCGGCTAAACCAGCGGCTTTTGTAGCGGTGATCGGAAAAGATTCTAATAATGTAGATGTTGACGGCGTGCAATATTTCGGCATCAGCTCAGATGGCAAATCCTCAGGGGCAATCCGTATCGATGTAGACATCGAATCAGCCAGAGCGGTATTTATCGACGAGAACAAAGAGATTGCACTCAAACAGCCACCGCTTAAGCAAAAAAGGACATGTGAGGAATGCAGAAGACTTGCCGACAAAGGTGCGTATGAGGAGAGCATAAAGGCGTATCTTGAATTTATTGAAACGCACAAAGGCAGTTACCAGATAGATGATGCGTACTATGCCATAGCTGATATATTTGACAGCAAACTATTCGAATTCGCTAAAGCCCTTGAATGGTATCGGCGATTATTAAATGAATATCCCGACGGCACCTTTAGCCCCCTTGCGAATCAGCGAATCAAATATATAGCCGTATATTCTGATTACGATTATAAGCCGCTGGCACAATTTGAGCACATCAAAGCGATTGAATACGCAAGGAAAAAAGACCAGCCTGAAGAACGAAGCAAGATTTTTAATGAAGTTAAATCTTTAATCAATAAGTATCCCGACAGCAATCTGGCGCCGGTAATGCAGCATTGGCTGGCAAACCAGTATCGTTTAAGTGATCCTGATAAAGCTGTGGAGGCTTATATGGCGTTGAGGAAAAATTACAGCGGCCATAGCGAAGCTCAGGAAGCGATGGTTGAAATCGGTGAGACATATTACGACGCCGGCCGATATAAAGAAGCAATCACCACGTTCAAGCAGGCTCTAAATGAATCGCCCGCCCTTGCAGATACAATCAAAACGCAAATCGCCAGAGCCCAACGAAATATTCGCCGCGACAAAATCGCTTATGCCTGCTGGATAGTCTTAGCGATTACATGCGGTATCGCATTTTTAAGAAAACCCCGGTCTGTAGAAACGAGCAGGATTTTCTGGAGCTTTGTTGTTTTTGTAATAACAGGAGTATTATTGTCCTTTGGTGCATGGCTGATTCACGAACAATTCAATTCGTTCAAGGAAATGCTGTTAATCGTGTTTTTCTTTTCCGCGACAACTGGTCTGAGCACATTAATCTCGATGAATTTTACCGATAAACTTCTGGTGAAAAATAACCACAGTGTTCTGGCGGCAGTTGCAGGAACAATGGCGGGTATAATATTCTTTCTGGCAGGAATATATTTGACAATATATTATGTTTATGTGCACTATTTAATAGTTGTAAAACTCTAAAAAAGTAGAAAGGATCTCAAAATGAAAACCACATTGTATGTTCTGGCCATTGTTCAACTCGCATTTGCAAGCACCAGTTTTGCCGATTCAGACAAAAAACAAACTATTCCTGATTTGGCTATGGCAAAACAATATGCAAAAGCTCAGTTGGAAATCGAAAAAATTCGAGCCAGTAAAACTCCTGATTGGGCGGCTGCAAGTGTCCAGTTTGAACTGATGCTGCCTATTGTAAAGTACATTGACGCCAAATGCGAGATGCAATACGACAAGGAAATCCGTGATGCCTTAAAAGAGTGTACTGCGGGCCACGATATCGAAACCAATGACGAAATCTTAGGAAAAGGGTTGCAGCACATAGCCGTTTTAGCAATCAGGCAGGAGCTGGATTTAATGGCCGCCGATCCGAATAATATAAAACCCTGTGCCGAACGAATTGCTGCCTATTTTGAGGGTATTCGCCCGACTTTTGTCCGTCGCGACAAAGGCTTTTTCGAGGGCAAAAAAACTCTCGAAGCCTCTGCCGATGAGGCATTGACACAATTGTCCAAAGCCGACAAAAGCAGCCTGCTTACTGCATCAATGCAGCTCGAAGACGTCATTGCGCGAACTTATGCTCTCTCTATGCTGTATGAAATAAGTGAAATTGAAAAAATGCGAAGTTCGGATGTCGCTCTTTGCGACGGTAAAAGAACAGAAGCAAAGATGTTTTATCGCATAATTCAGCAGCGAATTGAAAAACGCAGCCCAAAAATCAACGAAATAATCGTAAATACCCTCAATGGAAGTTACGACACAATGAATTCCCAGTCACTCGAAAAAGATTTAGTGACGGCTCTCGGATTTAAATTGAGGTAATAACAATGCAGCAGCATAGTATTCTCAAAGGCAGAGTTCTGCGTGTAAAATGCGGATACAACCCGAATTCCAGTTCCGTTGGCAGCCAGATTCCGACATTTTTTTTCTCTGCGGTAGGGATAGGTTTTCTTGCCGTTATTACCTCGCAAATTTTCAATATGGTTAAAGGCCATATCGCAAAAAAGAAGGACACCATCGAAACTGAGAAACAAAAATGAGACTGTCTCAATATAGTTTAATTTTTATATTCTGCTTTACCGCCCTTCTGGGCGGCTGCTGTCATGATAAAGATTCTTTTAAAAAAAATGAGCCTGTGGATTTCCGACTTGATACGCTCAGCCACGATAGATTCTATCTTAATCAATACAGAGGAAAGGTGGTTGTCCTGGCCTTCTGGGCAACATGGTGTATCCCTTGTAAATCGGAACTGGTGGAGTTGAAATCGTTTGCGTCGATGCCGGAATTTAAAAACGTCTTCGCTGCCGCGGTGTGTACCGACCCAGAAAATATCGACGATGCTAAAACAATCATAAAAACGCTTGCCCTGGATTATCCTGTGCTGCTCGATAAACAGGCAAAGGTCTTTAAACAACTTGGAATGTCAGCCGTCCCTACTATCATAGTTATTGACCAGGCCAGCAAAATCAGTCTGACAAGACAAGGCTATGATGCAGGCACAATACCACAAATAAAAAAACATATCGAAAGCCTTTTTGTTTCAGATAAGAATATCCAATGAGAATATCGTTATGCATAATTTTGTTACCAGCGGTATTTTGTCTCTGTGCGTATGCCCAGAGCGGATTTACGGCAGGACCATATTTACTGGATGTAACAACTGATTCTGCCGTCGTGGCATTTCATCTGGACGAGCCGATGTCCGCAAAAGTGAGGATTTTTGACAATAGTGACACAAGAGAATTCAATTCAGAAATAAATAGTAAATCTCATTTTGTAAAAATTACAGGGCTCAAACCCGGCTTAACTTATGATTACCAAGTAATATGTGGTAATGGACAAATTCAAACTCCACCCGGCGACCAAAGCTTTCAGGTAAGAACCGCATGCAGAGAAGGAGAGTCTTTTACATTTGCCGTATATGGCGATACCCGGCCGGGCGATAACAAGACATCCAGATATCATCAGGAAATCATCAATCAGGTCGTTCTGCAGGAACCGCTGTTTTGTCTTGTGCTCGGCGATATGGTAGATGACGGCTCTAAAGCCCAGTTATGGGATGAATTTTTCCAGATTGAATCAAAACTGCTTCGCAGGACGTCAATTTATCCGGTTCTGGGTGATAATGACTTTGCAAGCGGCAAAGGAGTGTATTCGGAATTTTTCCCCTCACTTTCACAGGGCTATTACAGATTTGAATGGGGCGGCATCCAGTTTATAGGCCTCAACGCCTGGGGCACGCGTGGAGTCCAGAAAAATGCTGAATTCAATGCCGATAGCCCCCAGACCAAATGGCTCGAATCCGAACTGTCAAGAGATGAAGTGCAAAAAGCGCCTTTCAGGGTAGTTTTCCTGCACGACCCTGTTTATATATCCCGCGGCAGAGCTTCGGAACTGCTTCGCAGAACGCTGGCGCCGATTCTGAAAAAATACAAGGTTGACGTTGTATTCGCCAGTTGGCATCTATATGAGCGGTCTGTTAATGAGGAAACCACTTATATCATCACCGGAGGTGCGGGTGCAGAGCTCATCTGGATGGATAAAGATAAAAATTACCCGTCGCAGGCTGATGCCCGCGAATATCATTTCTGCAAAGTCGAAGTAAATTCGAACGCTATGACTATCAGCGCCATTGCCGCCAATGGGACCGTGCTTGACAGTATAACACTTACGCCGAGAGCAAGCGAACCACAAACCGCTGATCATCTCGAACGTGCAGCAAATCGCCTCGCCAGAGAAATTCATATCACATCAGATGACAACAATCCTTCAGTTCCTCTATATTTCTTTTCTTCTGATTGCACGTTTTGCCGCCAGCTGCTTGATTATGAACTGCTGAAGCTGGCACGTGATAATAAGGTTTCGCTGGAAATACTTTATTTTGACCTTGGCGTTGAGGGAACGTATGAGCTGTTTCTCAATGCCGGGGCGGAATTCGGCAGACAGGGAGTTGATATACCCGCAATTTTCATAGGGCGTTCGGCCCTCGGCGGAGAATCGGAAATTAGCCAGAATCTGCCGGCTGAGCTTGCGAAATTTCGCAAAGACCCTCAGTCGTATCTCGAACGAATGATTACGCCATTTACCGGCTCACACGATACGACGACGATAAAAGAGGAAAAGTTTAACGAATTAACATACGGCATCGTGCTTAACGCAGGTTTGCTGGATGGTATAAATCCCTGTGCCTTTACAACCGTTATTTTTTTGATTTCTTATCTGAGTCTTGTCGGAGGCGGCCGCAGACAAATGCTTTACACAGGCGGTATATTTACGCTGGCTGTCTTCATCACATATCTTGCAATCGGTCTTGCGTTTTTCAATTTTGCCAAACTGATATTGCGAGAGCAGATAATCGCGACTGTCGTAAATTCAGTCCTTTTAATTATTGTCGGCGCTCTTGCAGTATTTTCTCTTGTGGATTTTCTCCGATGTCTCAAAGGTAATGTTACCGATATCACACTGCAATTGCTCGATTCCCCAAAGAGAAAAATCCACGAAAAAATCAGAAACTTTGCAAGGAATAGAACAGCTATAACCGGTGCCTCATTCGTTTTGGGAGCCGTTATAGCCGGTATGGAGCTGACCTGCACGGGACAAGTCTATTTCCCAATCGTAACGATGATTTCAGAGCCTCGCCATCGTATCACAGCCACAATGTATGTTTTTTCCTATAATATCGCGTTTATAATACCCCTTGTTATTGTGTTTTTACTTGCGACATTCGGCGTTACCTCAGAACGGATGGGAATGTTTTTCAGACGTCATATTGCGATAGTAAAACTCGGGCTGACTGTGCTGTTTATCATTATGGCGATAATAATAGTTTCTAACTTAAGGTGGTTGTAATGGACATATTGAACTCGTCAAACAGAAAAAAGAAAGGTAAAATCCTCAGGGTTAAAATAGGCTATAACCCAAATTCCAGCTCAATGGGTTCAATCGTATTTATCCTTCCCACGGCTCTGCTGGGGATAACAGCAGGTTTTGGAATAATTTCAAGCATCATTCTGTCGTTCTTTATAAAAAGCATTGACAAGACCGGGCAAAAAGACACGGCTGATGCCGCAAAAAGTAAGGAAGAAGGTCAGATATGAAAAAGATTATTGCCGTTACTCTTATTTCTGTTTTTGCATTCGGGGTATATGGGCAGAGCAGTTCTTCAGACGAAGCAGAAGCACTGTTCGCAAAAGGAGAGTACCTTAAAGGTATGAATATACTTACAAAGTCAATAAATGATTCCGACCCGGTTCAACGGGCGAATGCTCTTCAAAAATATGCAGAGTTTTACGAGAACCTCGTTGGAAACACCAACTACGCAATGACGCTGTATGGAGATATTCTCAAAACAAATCTACCTGATGACCATCCAATAAAATCTTCGGCACAAAAAGAAATCGACAGACTCACATCATTGAAAGTGCGATACGGCTCGGAAGACGTTCTGCTGAAGAGATTACGACCTCCGGAGATAGCCGGACCGGCTGAAATCAGCCATCAAATAAACCGGTTGCTGGCAATTATCAATGAAAAACCGGATTATTACAGAATCTCTGAAGTATATTATCACCTGGGCAGGAACTACCTGACTATAAAAGATTATTCCCAGGCTTATCTGGCACTGAAAAAATCACTGACACTAAAACCTGCTATAAATTTCTATCTGCCTGTCAACGTATATAGAGACACAGCATATGCAGAATGGGTCCGGTCAACAATTAATTCGGTCTCATACAGAACTGCCGGCATACTTTTAATTGTAACTATGGCTGCTTTTTATGCATCGCGTCCCTGGAAGTGGCTGAGACCCCAACATTTAATTGCAGGTTCGGCAATAATCCTGTTGTGGCTGATTATATTGGTCATCGCGTACCCGTTGCTTGTTTTAGGGCACGGAATATCTGATAAAACGATAGCCGAAATCAGTGCGGCACCACCGTGTTTTATAAGTTACTGGACCGACAATTCAAATCAGCAGGTCTTGAAAAGCTTGTTTCTGTACGGTCTTATCGGCATATCAGTAATTTTCGTATTTTCAACCGGCACAAGCAGGCTTAAATACCGATGGGCGGCATTATTAATCAACACAACGTTTGCATTGCTGCTATTTGCGACACTGACGACGATTTTTTATATGCAAAACTGCGACCAGAAAAGTGTGTTCTGCTCTGAAACACAAACCGGCATTCTTCGCTATATTATGGGCAGCAATTATTTTGTCAGTTTCAGTATGGAACCTTACGTCCTGACAAATCCCAAAGCATATCCGAATCTGGCAATCAGTAATGTCACCGACGTTCATATGCAGGAATGGATTAAGAAATATCGTCCGCTTTCATCGCCGGGCAGTCAGACGGCTCCCTGAGAAAATTTGATTTTATGAACAATATAAAAGACACGACAAAATTAAAATACCGCTTCGAAAATTTCGGTGGAATCATCTCCAGCGAAAATCCGCCGTTTCTGGCGTTTGTCGACAGAAACTATATGCGCCAGCTCGGATTATGCCAATCCGATATCTGGGAGATTGATAACGAAACTATCGGCAGATTGTCTGCGCCCACCGAAGTGCATTTTGCCATAACAAATAAATGCTCTGTCGGATGCCCGCATTGCTATATGGATGCAGGCAAACAGGATGAAGGTGAATTGGATACCGCTTCACTTAAGCACGCTTTAGATATACTGGCTCAGATGAAGGTTTTTCATATAGCACTCGGCGGCGGAGAAGCTTTAGAACGTCCCGACCTGTTTGAGATTGCCGAGTATGCACGAACAAAGGGGCTTGTGCCTAATTTGACCGTCTCGGGTTCAAAAATAACTGCCGATGTCGCAGAAAAAATGAAAGTATTCGGACAGGTAAACGTTTCACTCGACGGCGTGAGGGATAATTACGGCGCATTCAGAAAAAAAGATATGTTTGCAGTTGCCGATAATGCGATTGACCGCTTGATTAAGGCTGGCGTGCCGACAGGGATAAACTGCGTTATCGGGCGAAATAATTTTGACGGCATCCCCGGACTCTTTGAATACGCAGCCGGAAAACAAATAAATGAAATTGAGTTCCTCAGGCTTAAACCTTCCGGCAGAGGAATGGAAAAATATCTTGAGCAGCGCACAACATACGAGCAGAATATATCGCTTGCGCCTCTGCTGGCCAAACTTTCCGCCAAATACAAAATTACTGCAAAAATAGACTGCTCCTTTATACCAATGCTCTGTTATCACAATCCCCCGCTGGAAATGCTTGAAGCAACGGCAACTTATGGCTGCGAGGCCGGAAATGTGCTGTTGGGCATTAGAAGCAATGGAGCGGTAAGCGGCTGTTCCTTCTTGAAAAGTTCCAGCCTTTCAGTATTCGACCTTCCTTCAGGTCTGAATCGCGAGGGAACTTTCGAGAAAATTACCAACTGGCAGCAAAAAGCACCGCAGCCCTGCAAATCTTGCAGCTATCTTAATATCTGCAAAGGCGGCTGCCACGCTGTAGCTGAATATATTACCAGAGATTTCAACAATCCTGACCCGGACTGCCCGAAAGTAGTACAGTACAGAATGGAGAACCATGGATGAATAGGAAAACAGATGTATTATCAGCTCCTCACAGCGGAAACTACAGCGTAACAGGAATTATCGTCAGTATTATTGTAACAGCCGGTTTTGTCTGGGCAGCAGTGCAATTATATGCTCTGTGGAACAGCCCCGGTCAATTAATTGGACAGGATATAAAATCTAATGAGATACGCGCTTTCTTGAATTTACAGACCATCTCGCAGGCACAAAAAAAATATAGGGAAACGGACTGGGATGGAGACGGCAAAAAAACCTTCGCAAAGTATTTTATTCATCTATGGACTTCGGTAAACACAGATGGTAAACCGATTCGCGTAGGACTTATTCCCAAAAAACTCAGCTTTGCATTAGAACCTGCCAGAGCAATTGACGGATATTATTTCGTTGATTTGCACGACCGCATTCTGCCTGAAAATAAAGGATTACAGAGACTTAATTACGAAAAAGAGTGGGCCGTTCTGGCGGTACCGGTTGCCAACGGTCAAACCGGAATGCTGTATTTCCTCGCGGACAATTCCGGCAGTATCTTTCTCAGCACTGCAAAATATATCCCGCCACAATATCCTGATAGCCTGCTTTCAAACGGTTGGATGAAAATTGATACGATTCAACAACTGCAGGATTTCCAGAAAAAAATCATCTATCCTCAAAACGTTCCACAAAAATAAAGGCTTTGTGAAATTGAGCGGTACAGGACTTGAACCTGTGGCCTCCTGCTTGTAAGGCAGAATCAGGCCTTTTTTAACTACTTGTCATTAAAGCACTTAATATTTATACTACAAGAACTTAGGCACTGTTTTCGAACTGGCCTAGAACTGGTTACAGAACTGTTTTTGAACTGAAATTGCCACAAATTTTAATCTTGTGTTTAGTATATCTTAGCGAATTGGTACATTATTGCAAGGACAAAATAAAAAACAAGAAGAGGTTTTCTACTTTCCCTTTCTCCAAATTTAGCCCTATCACGTTCGGATGACTTTTGAAACCCTACGGCCAAAATTGGCAACATTCTTTTTTGCTGCGTCGACAAAATCGAGATCAGGCGACTAATCTGGGAGTCGGTCGGCGATAAAGTAAGTTTTTATGTTGATGGTCGAATGAGTGCCGAGGTTTTAAGAGTTATTACTGCCTGTGATTACAAGTCCAGAAGCTACTACCCAACCACCTTGTTTAACCAGTCAGAAGCTTTTGTTGGTTCATGTACTGCAAAGACGACTATTTACTGTGCCAATATTGCTGCCGGATTTATGCTGAGTCAGTTTACAAAGTATTTAAGGCGATTGCCGATAGATTGTGATTTGCAGATCAACCTGCTGGCGAACGAATTGGCCGTCCAGAGTGTCGGCTGATTCTTCTTTTGCGGCCTTTTTAGGCCGCTTTTTTCATCACCTCTTAGCAAGAGCTCTACCAAAATGCCAACGGATATATAATCCTGTGTACTTGCAGTGCAATAGTCTGTTCAATCCGCCGATCTCCTACTCTCACAATTATCTCCAAAAATCGTTGTTGATTATGAAATCTATGCAACGATTTGTGTTAACTATATATTTATGAAGCCAACAGAAAATATTTCAAAGGCAGATATAAAAAATCATCAAATTTTGATGTCTTGTCTGCAGTAATTACCACCGCCAGTTTTGGTTTATGAATTTTGGCAAAACGCTTCAGGCCGGTTATCTGTTCAGCCTGTTTCCTGTGCTTTACTTCAATAGGCAGATAGCGACTGCCGGCATATGTCAGCACAAAATCAACCTCATGGTCCTTTTCGCGAAAGTAGCTTATCTCAATCAATTCCGGCCATGTAATCAGCTCACGTATAACAAGATTTTCCGCATATAATCCCATAGCCGCAGAATCAGGCAAAGTCCATGTTTTAAGCACGGCATTTCTTAACGCCATATCTACCGGATAACACTTGATATTCCCCTGTCTGACGCGCAGCGGCTGATGGCGGAATTTCTGAATACGGATAATCAGGTCGGTCATCTCAAGACGAGGAAGATTTTCTTCTACAACGCGCCGCTCAACTCCGGATTCCTGGGAAATTTTGACAGTGTTGATTTCCATCCCGGGATGTGCCAGAAGATAAACGAAAAATCTCAGCACGTTTTCCGGCTTTCGATATTGAGTTACGGTCATAAGGTCTTCATACAAAACCTTCCTGACCTGTTGTTCCATCAGGTACTCTATCTTTCGAACTGAATCAGGCAAAACCCATACTTCCGGAAATCCCCCTTCAAGGCAATAATCCATTAAGGCCTGATCAATATCATTTTCAAAAGGTTCAAGCTCTTTATGCAGATTTGCAAGACATTGTAAAGCAGAGGGACCATCCCTGTTTAGTAAATGCTGGCGAAGATTCTTACTGCTGCCTATGATTTGCGAAAAAGACGGCCTTGATAAAAGCCTGTACTGACAGAACTCCCTGAAACTAAACGGGAGCAGATGATGGTCTTTTATTCTGCCCAGCAGACTCTCCTGGCTGCTGCGAAAGATAGGCGAAGATGCCGAACCGGATATAATAAAACGAACCGATGTTTTCAAATCATAATATTTTTTTACATAAAGTTCCCATCTCGGCAATCTTTGAATTTCATCCAGAAAGAAATAACAGGTTCCCTCAAATTTTTTCGTCCTTTCAATCAACAGGTCGAATATCACGCTCTGAAATTCCTGAGATGCAAAGATGTCCGGATCATCAAATGAAAAATACAGTATCCGCTTCGGGTCAATTTTATGATGGTCAATAAGGCTGCTGATAATATGCATAAGTGCAGTGCTTTTTCCTACCCTGCGTGGGCCGGTAATCGAGATAACCTGCCCGATTTCTTTCAGGTCGGCCAGTACGCTGTCTACCACTGGCCTTTTATAATCCGGCAGAGATTGCTGCCAGCTTCTTTCACCTGTCCACCACGGGTTATATTGAGCAAGAACAGCTTCTAATCTCTTATTTTCCAAACTTAACATCCTTAATTATAAAGACTTATAACGTTTTGCAAAATATGAGCCTTATATAGCTAATAATTAGAAATAATTCATAAGCCTTTGTCAAGCAGTATCTTTTTGCATATCATTAAGTTTAGGTCTAAAAATGGTGAAAAAGCCTCTCAAAAGGCAATGACTCGCATCGGCCTGCCTGATATAGGGTCGCCATAGGGCTGCTGGCCTGTCTCCCGATGGGGCTCGAACCCACAACCTTCGGATCGACAGTCCGATTAAGGGTTCTTGTAACTATTTGTAGGATAAGATGTTACGACAGGACAGAAAAGGACTTACGAGACTAAAGCAGAACTAAAGAAGAACTCAAGAAGCACCAAAGAAGAAGCTTTGGTGCAAATTTTGGTGCAAATAGGTAGCTCACGTAATCCAAAATTGAGCCAACTCAACCCAGAAATCCAGAGGTAGCCCGATGGGGCTCGAACCCTCAACCTTCGGTTCGACAGGCCGAGATGCCAGTTGTAAGTGTTGTGTTGACAAGGGCTTAAAATGCGTTTTTGGGCCAAAAAAGTGGATTACATGTGGTTAACAAGTGAGTATACAAGTGACTAACAACTCAGTAACCACTGCAAACTGACGAACTTTTTGACGAACTATTTAAGAAAAAATTAATTAAGTTACCATCTAAAGTTAATCTGGATAGCCTTCGGATTAACGGTCCTATGTTCCCTCTTATGACCAAATAAGGCGGCGAAAATCAGAACTCTTTCGCCAGGACAATACCTGTTGTTGTTCCGTCGCGCTCCGGAGTAATCATCGGCAGAATCTCGAAGCCTGCAACCTCAAGTTTTTTATTTTCGCCTGCCACCGCGTGTCCTACTACATAGCCCAAAACTCCGCCGAACAGAACGTCGCTTGCCCAGTGGTCGCCTGAGTCCATCATTCGATAGCCTACAAAACCGGCAAGCAAATAAGCGGGAATGCCCACCTTAGGGCCATAAAATTCATCAAGCACTGAAGCGACGCAGAATGAGCTTGCGGTATGGCCGCTCGGCCAGGCAAGTGCTGCGCCGTTTGGACTATCGTTATGGACTATGCCTTTGAGCATCAATGTTGTAGCGCCGGTAACAGCCAAAGCCCGCATCATTATCCAGCTTCGCTGGACATTCAAATCGTCTTTATTATGTGCGGCCATCAAATACCATATTCCGGTTGCGGCAAAGTGGGTCCCGGGATTACCCGCTATATCGGTGATGTTGTCCAGAGTTTTTGGAATCGAGCGATGGTCTTCGAAATTATTTGCAATTTTGCTATCGGCATGCGAGTCGTGCAGGGCGATGCTTCCGCCGCCCGCCAAAAGAATAAGCATCAGATTGTGGCTGTTAAAATAAGTCTTTTTCGCATCGTCAAATGCGACTTTTGGGAACGCCTTTGCGTCAAGCCGGAAATTACCTGTCGCACGAACCGGAATGTTGACGTCATTTACATCATTCGGCTCAATTGAAAAGGCAGGAAAACTGAATACGCAGATTAGAAACAAAAACTTTAAATCTGAAATCTGGAATTTTAATTTCATTTTCATTTCCATTCCAGGCCATTGACTAATTTTGTTAAATATTATGAGCTTTAAACCCTTATTTTAGAAAATATTAAGTTCGGCTGACTTTTGATACCCTACCGGCATCAAAAACCTTTATTTTTACAGGAACCAATAACTTTCACCACCACGGCAGGTTCTTCGTTTTGTTTTACTGGTCGGCTTTTATCTTGGCCATTCCAAGATGGAGGGAACAGGGCTTGATATTGAACCTGGGCGCGCCAGATGTTCTCAGGAGTGTCAAAGGCCACTTGCCGGCCTTCGGAAAGCAGCAGCACTTTATCTACCCGTTCCAGCAGAGCAGCACGATGTGATACGATAAAAGTCGTTCGCCCCGTACAGAGCGTGCTAAGAGGAGGCAATATCTGGGCCTCGCTGAGCAAATCCAGTGCCGCCGTCGGCTCATCAAGCAGAATAATGCGTGGGTCGCGCAGGAAAACCCGTGCAATCGCGATGCGCTGCCGTTCACCACCAGACAGACACACCCCCCTTTCGCCGGGCAAAGTGTCATATCCCTTGGGCAGACGCATAATTGCCTCATCTACACCGGCAAGTTGAGCGGCCTGCTGCACGTCTCCCAATCTGGCTAAGCCCAAGGCGATATTTTCAGCAATAGTCCGGTTCAGCAGAAGAACATCCTGAGGAACCACCCCGGCAATCCGGCACCATTCTTCTTTGGAAATGCCCCGTAAATCGATGCCATCAACATCAATCGCTCCCTTGGTAGGTACCAACAGTTTCAAGAGGATATCAAATAGCGTGCTCTTGCCTGAGCCATTCGGACCAACCACGGCAACGCGTTCGCCAGGTTTGACCACAAAGTTTAGATTATGCAGTGCTTCTTTCTCGCCCGGGTAGGTAAAGCTTAATCCTTTGACATGGATTTCCCCCGCAATATTCCGAGGCGTTGCCACTCCCGGTGTATCCAGGAGTTGAGTTTCTGCCAGTAAGCGTTCTACACGCTGGGCGGCTACCACCGCTTTCAATGCTTTGGGGAACACTTCGGCAATCCGGGAAATCGGATCCGCCGCCATTTCCATATAGGCCAAGAAGGCAACAAATCCACCGGCGGTTAATGTCCCCCGCAGAGCACACCAACCACCAATAATCAGAACAATCAGGATGCCTGTGTACTCCGAAAGACCAAAAAATGGCGTTACCGTGGCACGGACTTCACCGGCTTCCTGCAATTCCTGGGCGTGATTGTTAGCCATCGCCTCCACACCCGCCTGTTCCTGTGCCACCGCCCCGAAAGATTGAATCACACGCATACCACCCAAGGATTCCTGCACCCGCGACGTAAACGCAGCCGCCGCATCCATAGCCCGTTCCTGGTTTTTCAATCCCCCCCGTCCGATTCTTACCGCTAGAACGAAAACTATCATCAGAAAAATAATCACCGGCAAAGCCAGAGTCTTATTGATAATGAACATTGCTACCAGCAGACCGCCCAGGATGCAGGCATCGAACGGGATATCCGAGGCCAATTCCAGAGTCATATCCTGCAGCATCTGAACATCGGTAACGAGATTAGTAATTAGGTTTCCCAGCTGGCGTCGGGCATAAAAGGCAAGGGCCTGGGCTTGAAGCCGACTGTAAAGTTCCGCACGCAGTTTGGCCCCTCCCTGATACATCAGCCTATTTTGAATTCGAACAAGCAGGTATCTCGCCGCATATTGCACCAAGACGATGACCACCAGAGCCCCGGCAACCCATAAAATCTCGTAAAATTCCGCAGGGGTATCAGTAGTCCCAAGATTATGCTCATAGGGCTTGACAATAATATCTATCGCCTGCATGACCAGCCAAGGACAGACCAGGTCAGTGGCCGCCAGAAAGAGGACCAAGATAAAAGAAATGGCTAACTGCGAGCGAGAGAAGAAATACCGACGCAGTAACGATAGCAAGGGTCGTATAGATTGGGATAGGATAGTGTGCTTTTCCATATTCATTTATAATGTTTCCCGGCCACAACATAGTACTCGTCATATGTTTGTCCCATAAGGTACGCGTCCTCGTACCGCCGGCCGCGTTTGAGATAGGCCTTTAAGACGGCTTCAACTCGCATGTAACGTTTCATAAATCGCAGGGCTCTGTGATTATCGCCGTAGATGAACGCATAGAACTTGTGCAAGTTGAATTCTTCGAAAGCAATTTGTGCAACTTTGTCTATCGCCATAACCCCTAACAATAGTCCATGCGGTTTTTCTGAAAGGAGTGTAAAGTCGATTTCGGCGGTTCGGCTGACCCAGTTAATCCACATAAAATGGGCTAAGGCGACAGGTCGGGAATTCATTTCCAGAATTATGGCACACTGACCGTCACGAAATGGGTCAGAGGATATAAGCTGTGCTATCTTCCGGCGCAGATACACTGCGGTACGCGGTTCATCTTCCATTGCCTTTTGGATTGATGAATTGCCGTACCATCGCAATAATAGGTTTCGATGCCGTGGTTCCACACGGCGTGCGACAATACGATATTCCTTTATTTCAGACCTACGAGGCATAGCGTTCACGCTCCATTCTCGCCAGCATAATAAGGTCGTGATATACGCCCTTATAGAAGAAGTGCTGCCGCAGAATGCCTTCTCGCTGGAAACCAAGGACAGTCGCTAGTGCCAGTTTTTCTCTTTCGCGAGCCAAGGCCAACAGTTGAAGCCGGGTTACCCGGGTCTGGCGACATGCCTTTCGTAACGCAGTTGCCAGTACCACAGCTTTCACCGAACCGCGTCGAGGAAAGCCTGAGAAGTAAACTATGTCGAGGTTTGCCAGAGCCAAGCCCGGCTGAATATCAGAAAGCAGGAAGAAGCCCTCGATTGTTTTACCCTGTGCTGAAATCCACAATGCGGCATCCTGGCGACAGTATTCACTAAAATCACGGAAGCTTATCAGCAGTTCCGGTCCCGCAATATCGACGAAGAACGGCTCCCAGAAGAATTCCAGATACTGTTTGAAAAGGTCACGGATTTCCTTAGCACCGGCTGGCCGGAACATATTAAAACTCCCTGGATTTCTTAAAGTGCCTTTATATTTGAACAGTTCAACTACGAATATAATTTAGAGCAAATATGGCGACTGATATTTTAACTAAACAAGCGGATAAAGCTCTAACGCCATTATTACCACTTCAACAAACAGAATGATGATAATCCAAAATTTAAGCATACATTCAGTATGAAAGTGCCTGAACTCGGAAATACGGTCATTTGCAATTCCATAAAGATTTTCAAAAACTTCCAATCGGTCACTTACCGCTTCAAGCCGATCTATAATATCCGCCTGAACACAAAGTTCAGAAACTAACCTGCGAGCAAGTCCTGAAAGATACAGAGGAGATTTTTGCAATCGCGGTTCCAATCTCGCAAAACGTATTCGCTGCGTATTCATCAGCCTGGTCATCGAATCAATATGCTGCTGATATTTTAAATTCTTTTTGGTAATGCTATTTGTTAAATGAATATCCTGTTCAGCTATGTTCCAGTTCAATTTGATTTCACGTTCCAGTTTTCTTAGCTCCCCCTCATAGAAAGCAAAATTGGCTAAAGCCATAAGCGTTTCTTCCAGACGGTCTACGGAACCTTGTACAATACCCCATCCAATTCGCCATATAACCCGATCGCTTTGCATGAAAGTTTCAATTACAGATGTTCCAATAAATCGCTCTGCCTTCCTTTGAACTTCGCCTGAAGTTGCTGACCCGCTGGGAATGAATATAAAATAGAATTCGTCTTCCATCTCTAATTCTGGTGACGGTAAATTTTCAAATAATATGGTTTCTAATACGGCAAATCGTTTATATGGGTCGTTGAATTCCACTAAAATATCATCTCCGTTTTGAATCTGAGGGACAAAACTAATATGTAGGGCCAGTATTGGTTCTGTTGTGCATTTGATGAAGCTATTCATATATTAACCTACCGCAAAATTGGAAACTGGGTAAATGGGGGCTCGATGCCTTCAATATTTGGCGGAGCTACAAAAGTAACGTTATCTTCCAAAACAGGCCCGGACAGCGACAACAGGAACTGTGTCTTTTTGCAAAGGCTGAAGCAACCTTTTATAAAATCACCGGTGATATGATCTAACCAACCGTTGCCCAAACGATTCGTAATGGCCGTATCAATCTTATCAGCTGATATCTCAGCAGGTCTAAACCAGTCCGAGGCAATTAAGAAACCCCACGACGAAAGAAAAGATGGAATATGAACGCGGTAACTGTGCACTTCACTGAAAACCGTCCGTAATGTCCTTGATAGGGCAGCATGTTCTTTATAATCAAGAAAAGAAAACTCAAGCCCCTGAATCACGACGATGGCGTTAGGCCGAAGCCGCTGCCGTAAAAGTTCATAAAATTGTCGTGTATAAAGCGCCTGTGCCGGCCCATTATCCAACATATCAACTATATCAATAATGACAACATCGTAGTGGCTATCGTTATTATTAACAAATCTTCGACCATCTTCAAAAAACAGATGGACACGCGGGTCGTTGAATGCCCCGCGGTGCCAGGGACAGAGATATTCTTTACATAGTTCAACTACTTCACGGTCAATATCTACCATAGCGACAGACTTGACGGAACGATGAACAAGCACTTCGCGGAGAGTGGCTCCTTCGCCTCCGCCAATAATCAGAACAGAACGCGGTTCCGGATGGCACAGCAGTGCCGGCTGAACCAGCATTTCGTGGTATAAAGCTTCATCGTATTCAGCACTTTGAATGGCTCCATCAAGCACTAAAATTCTGCCGTAATTATATGTATCTGCAATCAGAACATTTTGAAATGCAGTTTTACCATTATATATTATAGATGATAAACCATAATGATAAAAATCAAAGGGATTACTATTTTCAACCAGAAATAAAGCGTTACTTCCCACCGAAGCCGGATCGGGACTTTCCACATAAAACGAATTATTTGGAAGCGGTGGAAGCGGATAAGGGCGGCGGATTATGGTTGAGATGTGTGAATTTTGCATATTATCTCTTTTCAGACTTTTGTTGTAATCAAAGAATTATGGAATTCTAAATATATCATTTTCGATGGTTTCTTTGCGAATCAGAACCCTTTGAATAAAATATTCCGGTTTCAGATAGTTTTTCAGTATTAAATGAAATTTTTCTGCTACACATATTTGGCCGCATGTAAACAAATCGATAAAGCAGGAATCAAATTGCGGATAAGTGTGTATACTTGCATGGCTTTCAGACAAAAGCAGCAACGCAGTAAATCCTGATGGCGTAAAGCTGTGGTTAATTGATTTAATCAGCGTAGCACCGGATGCCGCGACTGCCTCTTTTAATGCGGCGATAAGGCCATTTTTGCTGCAAAGCGATGTATGATCGCAGTTAATATAATTCGCTATAAAATGCCGGCCAAAAAAATCGTGATGTTCTTTGTCCTTTTTTCCCAGTACTTTTAGCCCCGGGCCAAACTCTTTTTTAGCAAGACCGGGAATAGTATTAAAAGCAGGCATTAACGAAGAAATTTTAGCCATCGATAAATACCTTAAAAATTGCAATTTAAGCGAGCATCATAAAGGTATTACCTGACACAAAGCTTTCCATAAGATTACAACTTTGTAATTTTTGAGACAGGTATTAAGATTGGAATATTGCGTGATTTATCGCCAACCGTTTTCAGTATTATCGGACTTGAGAACATAGCCGACACCCCGCAGGGTGTGTATCATTTTCTTTTCCCATTTGCGGTCAATTTTACTTCTTACTCTGCAAACCAACACATCAACAACATTAGTCTGCGGATCAAAGTTATAATTCCAAACATGTTCCATAATCATTGTCTTTGAAACCACTATGTTGACATTTCGCATCAGATATTCCAGCAAGGCAAATTCACGAAGCTGTAAATCGATTTTCTCACCCTCACGAGTCACTTCATGTTTAAGAAGGTCAAGACAAAGATTGTCAACACACAAACGATGCGGGTCGATACTACGACTATGGCGTCGTATAAGAGCCTGTATTCTGGCCAGAAGCTCAGAAAAAGCAAAAGGTTTTGTAAGATAATCATCACCCCCCATTTGCAAACCTTTAACACGATCATCAACGGAACTTTTGGCGCTAAGAACAATAATAGGGGTTCGAATATTATTTTGCCGCAAGTCGCCGATAATGCTGAGTCCATCACGTTTAGGAAGCATAACGTCAATTATAGCAGCATCATAAGGTTCTATCAGAGCCAGATGCAGGCCGTCTTCGCCATTATCAGCATGGTCCACGGCAAACCCGTTTTCCTTCAACCCATTAATAATGAATGATGCAATCTGTTTATCATCTTCTATAATCAATATTCTCACTGTATAGTCCTTCCCTCTATTTCTCTGCCCGGTAAAATAACTGTAAAGGTACTGCCGATACCCTTTGTGCTTTTTACGGTAATTATGCCGCCGTGTGCTTTAATGATCGACTGAGCCAAACTAAGTCCAAGCCCCAATCCCGGGATACTTCTGCTTTTGTCTGCACGGTAAAACCTTTCGAAAATCCTTTGCAGACTTTCCGGCGAAATGCCGATGCCTGTATCTGAAATCTCCACAGCCACTTTGTTCCCGCTGCTGCTCATATTTATAACAATTGTACCGCCAGCCAGTGTATATTTTACAGCATTTTCAATGAGATTCGCAAATACCCGTTGCAGTCGACGTACATCAGCATTTACGTAAAAGTGTACAAGCTGTTTGACCTGAAGTGTCAAACTTTTTTCCTCGGCAACCAGTTGAAACAATTCACTGGCCTGTTGAATTATCCCGGCTATATCTACTTCAGTCAGCTCCCACATTGCAGAACCCGTCTCTATCGCCTTGATTTCAAGCGTGGTATTGATTATTTCCAACAGACGGTCAGATTCTTCAATAATCGACCCGGCAGTCTCTTGTATGTCAGGTTTTTTGCCGACCGTGATTAGTGATTCAGCCGTGAGACGAATCCTTGTTAACGGTATTTTAAGATCGTGAGCAACATTATCGGTTATCTCATGTAATCCTTTGACTAACTGTTGAATACGATCAAGCATACTATTGAAAGCCTTGGCCAAATGGTTTATTTCGTCCCCTTCCTGACCGACTAAAACTCGTTTATCCAGCGAACTGCTCGAAATAGAAATAGCCGTATCGGTTACAGCAATTACACGTCTCATTGCATGCTGTATCATTAACCCTCCGGTAATAACACTTATTATCAAAATTAATATCATTGTTTCAATGAATATTTTTTTCGTACTGTTTAGAAAATTATCTTCACGCCGTATAACAATCGCAATACGTACCAGTTCGTCGGCCGATAAACGTGCGTAGGCTACACGAACTTTATGTTTGAATCCCGGAACATTTGTTATCGAAAAGATTATTTTGTCATTATTAAAGGCACTTTTTAGCAATACAGGGTCAACTTTAAAATCTCCCCACTCCGAAGAATCATAAGTGAACAAAATCCGTCCGTTTGGGTCTAAAATACTCTGGCTGATGTTACTTCCTCCAAATGATGTAGAGTCTTGTACAATCGCCTTTTTCAATGACTGAATACCTTCGGCCTTAAACAGGACGATGCGCTCGTTCATCTCGTCTTTTAATTCATCTTCAGAAATCTTCTTAAGATTGCGACGGGCGGAAGAAAGGAAGAAAATAAAGAAAATCAAAGATAGGGCAACAAGAATACCTGCGTACCAAACGCTTAGTTTAAATACAATACTTGCCTTAAAGGCACGAATGCCTTTACTTCTTGTGGACATGAATAGTCTCTTTTTAGTTGTGATATTTTAGAACCAAACCTTATTACAGTCTTCTAAATATTTCATCGCTTCCACAGAATAGTAAACCCAAAATAAGATTATAATTCAAATAAAAAACTGAAACAATCTTTGAATTAATGGTCCGGCTCCTATAGGAAAGACGACAATTTGATACAATTATATATTCTCATAATATTCTCATAATCATCTCTATAATATGGACGAGTCGGTTGTCTTCTGCAAAAATTCGAACTTGTTAAATCCCGAAGACTTATATAAATTGTTCAATTCGTTTTGGAACACTTATTTTACATAGAATCTTTAGGAGTAATTATTTTGAAAAATCTTGTTATACTTCTCTTTCAATTTATTAGGTTATCATTCAAGAATAGACACAGTTTAATTCTTGAGAACCTCTTATTAAGGCAGCAAATCATCATTCTAAAAAGGAAAACAAAAAAACCAAAACTAAAAAATATCGACAGAATTATACTTATCTGGATTTCAAAATTATGGAATAACTGGAAATCAGCATTGATTATTGTCAAGCCAGAAACTTTAATCGGCTGGCATAAAAGGGGCTTTAAGTTTTTCTGGCGATGGAAATCCCGAAGAACAGGGAGGCCATTAATCGATTGGGAATTGATTAAACTCATTCGTAAACTTCAAAAAAACAATCCGATATGGACACATCAGCGTATCCAAGGCGAACTTGTCAAACTCGGCTATAATGTATGCGATAACACCGTGAAAAAATATATGCTCAAAATCAAACCTGACAGTTCAAAAAGACAGAGCTGGCTTACATTCTTAATAAACCACGCAAAGCATATTGCCGGAATCGACCTGTTTGTTGCACGAACAATCTTCTTCAAGGCAATATACGTATTTGTTGCTATTTCTCATGACAGACGAAAAATAATGCATTTTGCGATTACATCAAATCCTTGTTCTCAATGGGTGGTTCAACAACTCAGAGAGACTTTTGCCTTTGATGAAACTACAAAATATGTTATTAGGGATAATGATAAAATCTTTAGCGAAGATTTCAAAATGCATATAAAGAGATTCGGGTTGGAGGATATACCTACAGCTTTATGCTCACCCTGGCAAAATCCGGTTTGTGAAAGAGCAATTGGCACACTTCGTCGGGAATGTCTGGATCATATGATAATCCTAAATGAGAAACATCTTTACAACATTCTGAATGAATACATCTATGATTATTACAATATCAGTAGAACACATATGTCACTTGATAAAGACTCACCTGAACACAGACCCGTTCAGATAAAAGGTAGAATCGTAAGCAAGCCAATCCTCGGTGGTCTGCATCACGTTTACAGCAGAGTTGCTTAAACGGAAATTAAGCTCTGATCTCCAAGTAACACGGAGAATGTCCATCCTAACTGTAAAAATTGGCTAAAAATCATATTCCAACCAAGAGAAATCTTCTGTAAATTGGTCCATATAAACTCGTGAATGCGCAAATGTTCCTTACAAAGTTTCAAAAACAACCAAATTTCTCTGCCAGATGAATTTTTGCATAGGACACTATGTCTTCACTTATTCCTGCTTACTTCTTTATTTTCACCTTTATTTGCGCAAATGAATGTGGCGGGAAAGAGTAGATTATCTTTTTACCTTCAACCGATAATTCTTTTGTTATTGGAATGTATTCTTCCTTTTTATCAAAAGTAAAATCTTCATAAATATCTTGCCTGTTCACTATACTCGCCACAGCTTTACCGGAAAATGCTGCTGAAGTGCTGAGAATTTCAGTCTCGATTGATTCATCTTTATGTCTATTTACGACATTAATGAATAACGTATCGGTTTCTTTATCAAAAACTGCTGTTGCATCGAGGTAGGGAATGTTTGGACATTCATTTGTATCATATTTATTGCAGTCAACGAAAACATCAACTGAATTACCAAGACAGTTGTTTGAAAATAACTTGAATGTGTAGAATAACGGAGTTTTAAACAATCCTTTATCTTTGTCAAAACTCAATAATGAGGTAAAAAGCGTATAGTTTGCCATTTTAACGATTTCGGCATTACGGATGAATGCATTGAAGTATTGCGCAGTTGCAAGTATCGGCAACAAACCTCTTCCGAAAGCGCCATATTCATCTACTGACAAATAAATCGGCTTATTCAGCCTGTAGCGGGTCCTGACGGCTTTGATTTGCGAGGCGGTCAGAGAAATTTTTTCTTCCAGGTCTATTGCACGCTGACCGACATAAACATAATAATCATCGGAACGGTCCCAATAGCGGTGAATGGAAATGTAATCGGCAACGTCCCTTAATTCATTTATGATTTTCCAATTCCAGTCAACCCATTTCCCCGTGTCGTCATAATTGGATGAGCCGCAGGCGACCAGCTTTATACTCTTATCCGTATTTCGCATAACTCTGGCCGCTGTTTTGGCAATTTTGCAATAGTCTTCCGCATTCTTGTAGCCTATAATCCATGGCTCGCCGTCCACCTCATTGCCCAAACACCAGAATTTCACATTGAAGGGTTTTTCATGGCCGTATTTTTTCCTCAGGTCTGCATAGTAAATGCCCGGCTCACAATTGCAATATTCAACCCAGTAGCGGGCATCGTCAATGGTTCCTGTTCCAAGATTGATGCAAACGACATTTTCAGAGCCGATGAATTTGTTCAGCTCAACCCATTCATCGGTTCCCACCTGATTGTTTTCAATGCCGTTCCACGCCAGCTCTTTTCGCACCGGACGGTTTTCTTTGGGGCCAATGCCGTCCTGCCAATTATATCCTGCTGCGTAATTTCCGCCCGGCCAGCGCATATTGGTTACACTGAGTTCCTTCGCCGCTTCGATGTATGTCTTATTAAATCCATTTTCATTAGCCAGGGGCGATTCGGGATTGTATAACGGGCCATAAAGTGTATTGCCGGAAACAGTTCCTTCCTGGCCAGGCAGCGGCCGGGAAAAATGAATTGGTTCCATAAAAACGCCGTAGATTTTGGGGTCAATCTCTCCAATTGTTCTGTCAACATCAATTTTGATTTTTGCTGCCTGAACAAATGAAGAAAAAGGAAAAACAAGCAATAAAATAAAGAATGTAATTTTCATATTTCCTCCGAAAGATATATTTTAACGCCTAGCTACGCAATCAAGCCTTACAAGTACTCTATAATATAAACATCTTCTCTGAAAAACAATAATACAAAGTGTTGTTTGCAATTTTTTTGCCGCTTTTGAGAAAATCCACATCATTGGATAAACCACAGACCGAATCGGCAGGTCAGTGAAACAACTGCTGCACAAAGTAATACAGCGCCTGTTTCCATTCCGGCGCATCATGTCCGTGGCTGGCCACGTGCCATATGTGAGGAATTTTCTTTTCCTTTAGATAGGAATGCACCCCCTGACTGATGGATATCAGGCCGTCCTTGTTGCCGCACGAAAGCCACAGCAGCTTCAATTGTTTTGCCGCATTGGGGTCTGGCAGAAGCTGGTCCGGCGGTTTTGTGTTCGGCGCTGAGGAAAAGCCGCCTACCCACGCAAACTTGTCGAGGTGCGCCAGTCCGAAGTTCAACGATTGCCCGCCGCCCATTGAAAGCCCAGCCAAGGCACGGTTTTCTCGGTTTGTGTAAGTGCTGTAACGTAATTCAATCGTTGGGATGACGTCATCCAGCAGGTCACGCTCGAAATTAGCAAATGCCGGCGCGGAGGCAAAAACGTCACCCTCGGCGCGGTCGTTCTTCTGCGCGCGGCCGTTGGGCATCACAATAATCATCGGCTTGGCTTTGCCTTCGGCGATAAGATTGTCGAGAAGGATGTTCGGCGTCGCAAACCGCTGCCACTCGGTTTCATCACCGCCGATTCCGTGCAATAAATAGAGAACGGGATACTTTTTGTCCTTTGTGTAGCCGGGCGGCGTATAAACCTGCATTCGGCGTTTCGTGCCAACGGTCTTCGAGTCGTATTCTATCATCTCCAAGCGCCCGTGCGGAATATTGTCGCGATTCACATCGAAGCTGGCCGGCGGCTCGCCAAAGGCAGGTTTATCATCATCTTTCAGCACGATTGGTCCTCCGAATCTGGGCGGTTCACCGCGATGATTTTCCGGCCGCACCTGCGGCGCATTGGTGTCTTGAGCCGCGGCGGCCACTACCGCCGCCAGAATCAGGATAAGAGCCAGGGTTTTCATAAATGTTGGCTGCGGGAGCTTCCGTTAATTAAGAGACGGTATTCGCCTCCCGCTGTTGTAATTGTAACGTTATACTTTTTTCTTTCAAGGATTTTTCGGCAGTGGACATGCTAATAAAAACATGCTTGAAAGAGATGAGAGAGCGAATTACAATAAGGTGGTCAAATGTCTATAAAAAATTCTACATACTGGTTCAATACTTTGCTTATAGCATCTGTTTTGCTTGCATCGCCATTAGTATCAAATACACAGGCAAAGCCCGAACAAGACAGAAAAGAACAATCCAATTCCGTTGCTGAATACGGAAATCCGATCATCAAAAACGTCTTTACCGCCGACCCGGCGCCAATGGTTTACAACGACACCGTCTATCTTTACACCGGTCACGATGAAGCGAAGGGCAAAGAGATGTTCACTATGTGGGAATGGCTCTGCTTTTCTTCCAAAGATATGAAGACATGGACGCCTCACGGTCCGATCATGAGGGTGACGGATTTCAAGTGGGCGGTGCGGGACGCTTGGGCGTCTCAAGTCGTCGCAAGGAACGGGAAATTTTATTTCTACGCCGCTGTTCAGCACGACAACACGCATCCGAACAAAGCCATTGGCGTGGCAGTATCGGACAATCCGACGGGGCCTTTTGTAGATGCACGCGGCACCGCTTTGGTTACTGACGAAATGACGCCCAACTCACCAAATGCCTGGGACGACATTGATCCCACTGTTTTCATTGACGACGACGGTACAGCCTGGATGGCGTGGGGCAATGCCAGTTGTTATCTTGCCAGGCTCAAGCCAAACATGATCGAGCTGGACGGCTCGATTCAAAAAATCCACGTGCCCAATTACACGGAAGGCCCGTGGCTCTATAAACGCGGCAATCTGTATTACCTTGTTTATTCGGCATTCGCGCATCAAGGTATGTGGGAGGAAATTTGCTACGCTACGGCCCCGAAGATTACCGGCCCGTGGACTTATCGGGGAATCATAACGGACCAGGCTAAGAACAGCTACACCATTCAAGCGGGAATTATCGAGTTTCATAATCAATGGTATTTCTTCTACCACAATGCCGCTCTCACATTGAATGGCGAAAAAGGCGGGCTTGGCCGGCGCAGCGTCTGTCTGGAATATTTGTATTACAATCCCGACGGAACCATCCAACCTATCAAGCAAACGCTCGAAGGCGTGTCCGTTCCGCCGAAGGCTAACCCCGCACCGGTTGGCAAATCTGCGCCTCAAGATAAGACGAACGTTGCCAATGTCTCTTCTCCTGGTGTCACCGTGACGCAAAATGCCGGTTACGATCCGACGAACTGGCCTAGCACTCCCATCGTCAGCACCACAACAAATCCTTATTATACCGCTACAGAAGATGTCAGTTTCAACCACGGTGCAGGAGCCGTGAATATCAGCCAGACATTCACGGTCGCTGAAGATTCGCAACTCCAGCGCATTGCCCTTTTCGCCGGAGATGGATTCGGCACCACAGCCGGCAATACCGTAACCATTGCTCTTTACGACCTCGGACCCCGGAGTGCATCGGCTCTCAATTCGTATTCGGCCCAAACAAACCTATTCGGCTCCGGTAAAGGTTTGCAGATTGCGTATGAGCCACAAGCACCGGGATTGCTTCTTTTTGATTTTACCGGCTCCAATCAAGTCATTTTGAAGTCGGGGCATCTTTATGCTTTTGAACTTCAAGGCATTCGCAAGTCAGCTCCACTTTTCTGGCGTCGGACCAAAAAGGATACTTATCAGGGAGGCGCGGCCTATTCAGATCGTGCAGCAATTATCGAGAAATCAAGCCAGTGCGATTTTGCGATGGCTGTGTATGGAATTCGCGTGCCGAGCAACGCCGCCCACAACCCAGACAGCTCGATTAGCGGAAAGATTCCAACGCGCTAAGCCTCCTCGAAGAAACTATGAAAGCCAGATACTCGATAAAGCCTGTCTGTTTCTTATAATGACAGGCTAAAATTGAAACCTTCGTTGGTTTCTATATCAAACGGTTAATGAATTTTACAGGAGTATCTGGCTATGGAAAAAATACTATGTTCTATGCAAAAATTCGAACTTGTTAAATTCCAAGGATTTATGTAAATTACTCAACCAGCCTTGGAACGCTTATTTTACACAGAATCTTTAGGAGTAATTATTTTGAAAAATCTTGTTATGCTGCTTTTTGAACTTATTCGGTTATCATTCAAAAATAGACATAATTTAATTCTTGAGAACCTCTTATTAAGGCAGCAAATCATCATTCTAAAAAGGAAAACAAAAAAACCAAAACTAAAAAATATCGACAGAATTATACTCATCTGGATTTCAAAATTATGGAATAACTGGAAATCAGCATTGATTATTGTCAAGCCAGAAACTTTAATCGGCTGGCATAAAAAGGGCTTTAAGTTTTTTTGGCGATGGAAATCCCGAAGAACAGGGAGACCATTAATCGATTGGGAATTGATTAAATTCATTCGTAAGCTTCAAAAAGAAAATATAACTTGGACACATCAGCGCATCCAAGGTGAACTTGCTAAACTTGGTTATAATATTTGTGACAATACTGTAAAAAAATATATGCTCAAAATCAAACCTGACGGTTCAAATAGACAGAGCTGGCTCTCATTTTTAATAAACCATGCAAAGCATATTGCCGGAATCGATCTGTTTGTTGTACGAACAATCTTCTTCAAGGCTATTTATGTATTTGTTGCTATTTCTCATGACAGACGAAAAATAATGCATTTTGCGATTACATCAAATCCTTGTTCTCAATGGGTGATTCAACAACTCAGAGAAGCTTTTGCTTTTGATGAAACTACAAAATATGTTATTAGGGATAATGATAAAATCTTTAGCGAAGATTTTAAGATGCACATAAAGAGATTTGGTTTAGAGGACACGCCCACCACTCCTCATTCACCCTTGCAAAATCCGGTTTGTGAAAGAGCAATCGGCACACTTCGCCGGGAATGTCTGGATCATATGATAATCCTCAATGAGAAACATCTTTACAACATTCTGAATGAATACATCTATGATTATTACAATATCAGTAGAACACATATGTCACTTGATAAAGACTCACCTGAACATAGACCCGTTCAGATAAAAGGTAGAATCGTAAGCAAGCCAATCCTCAGCGGTTTGCATCACGTTTATAGCAGAGTTGCTTGAACGTAAATTAAGCTCTGATGGCCAAACAACACGAAGAATGTCTATCCTGCCTGTAAAAATTGGCTAAAAATCCTATTTCGGCCAAGAAAATCTTCTGTAAATCGGCCAATGCACACTTCTGAATAAGCAAACGTCCCTTGCAAAGTTTAAAAAATAACCGACTTATATGGCTGGATGAATTTTTGCATAGGACAAGCATCAAAGAAGAAGCTTTGGTGCACATTTTGGTGCACATGAGCAGCTCACGCAATCTAAAATTGAGCCGGTTCAGCCCAAAAATCAGGAAGTAAATAGCTTCACAAATACTTCCCAATCTTTCCTTTCTCTTTTTTACGAATGAACGGATTTCCTTTGTGTTTATCCCTATAAAATTCTCCATAACTCTCCACAGTTTTAATAACCACGTCAGGATTATCAAAACAGCCGCCGTTAGAAGCGCTTCAAAAGTCATCCGCCACATCAGGCAGCCCTCCGCCAGTATTTAAGAAGCCCCCCAAGACGCTCATAAAGAACAATCTTGCCATCTTTAGGCTGTGGAAGCGGACTTATCATGTTATTATTGAGGCCCTGATGCGGGCGGGATTCATGGTAATGCAGGCAATATTGTTCGATACAGTATTTCAGATGAGTTTCGCCCAAAATTATCATTCTATTAAGGCATTCTGATTTTATGCTCCTGACAAACCTTTCCGCGAAGGGATTCATATTCGGTGAAGCTGTGATTGTTCTGATACACCTTACACCTACAGCCCTTAACGTCCTTCTGAATTCCTTTGTGAATAAAGGGTCTCTGTCATGGATGAGGTATTTCTTGTCTTTCAGGAATCCGCAAAAGGGATCTGTAAGATTCCTGGCCATCTGTTCCATCCAATCGCCATCAGGCTGTGGAATGATGCCGGCTATTTCGACCTTCCGTGTCTTATAGTCAATGCAGAAAAGCACCATATAGCAAACAAGCCCTTTGATTGTAAAAATCTCAGATGAAAAGAAGTCTATTGCACTAAGCGATTCCCAATGCGCCCTGATGAACTCATTCCACGTTGTTCGTTCCGGACGATTCGGACAAGGCTCAATGCCATGTTCCCGTAAAACCCTGCTTACGGTTGCCGGCGATACCTTAATGCCTAAATATTTAAGATAGCCATAAAGCTTGCGACATCCTAAATGCTGGTGCTCTTTGGCCATATTTATGATAAGCTGCTTGAGATAATCTGAGATTTTTGGCCTGCCATATTTGCTGCGGTTTTTGCTGCCATCATATTTTTGTGCTACAAGCTTGCGATGCCATTTTAAAATCGTATCTGGAGAAAAAGCACAGCAGACCTGATCTAACAGCTTATATCCGAGTCTCTTGCCAAGTATGGCAAGTCTTCTTCTTTGCTGATCGTTTAGAAGAATGCGTTTGTTGCCAAGTTTTTCACGGAGGATTTTGTTTTCTTCTTTGAGATACTCAATCATTTCCTGCTGTTGTCGGTTAATCCAGCCTGCCAGCATCATAAGAAACATCGACATTGGTTTTATTTTCATTTAGACTCCGAATTTAAGATAAATCATGTAAAAAGTTGGAGCATTATAGCTAAAATTAGCTTGAAAATCGACTAATTCTGACAGAATTTATCAACTGTAAGCTTTTATTTTCTAAAATTTTAGGTTGGGATGACTTTTGAAGCCCTACTGGAAAATGCGTGTTTTTAGGGATGAATAGAGTTTTTTTAATCATCGGAACACATCCCTTGACAAAAAACAGCGTGTGAAGGATAATACACTGGATGTTTTTTACAGAAACTATAAGTTATGGAAGGCTTATATGAATATTGCGCCACCGACCCCAGATACGATTCAAAAAGGTTTCCCGACATTTACATCTCCCCTCCTTATTGATAGTGGTGGTTTCAAAGTTGTTTATAAAGTTAAACACGGCAAAGATTACGAAGCTCTCAAATTAATACCTTTGCCAAAAATAACGGACACAGAAGGGAATGAAGCGTTTCAAAAAGAAATAATTGGCCGTGTTAAAAGAGAGTTGGATTCTCTTCAGAAATGCAACATACCGGAACTTGTCCATTTAGGAAGCCTATCCCTTACCGAGATAATCATAAGCGACAAAGTTTTTCTGGCATATAGTGAGGAATTCCTCGACGGTAGCAATCTATGGGATTTGTTAAGAAAGGATCCAAAGAAACCTGATGAAAAAGAATTACGAACTTTGTTCTTGGCATTATTGAAAGCAATTCGCAAACTATGGGATAATGGCTATGTCCATCGTGATATAAAACCCAAGAATATAATCAAGCTAAATGATGCCAGCCGACAGTTTGTGTTGCTTGATCTGGGAATTGCTTATTCAGTCAACGACACATCCCTAACAATCAATCCTCATGACCGTTTGCCACCGGCCACACTGCGATATCTTGCACCAGAAATGATGAATGCCAATTTTAGAGAAAACATAGATTATCGCAGCGATTTATATACGGCAGCAATGAGTGTGTATGAATATGGTGCAAAGGTGCATCCACTTGCAAAGGATCAAGATGATCTAATGCAAACCATTTCTCGCGCATTACATCAAGAACCACGGCCACTTGCTGAGTTGCGCCCTGACCTATCTGAGGAATTCAGGGAGCTAATTGACCAAATGCTTAAAAAGAAACCAGCGCTGCGACCCGCTAATCTTGGTATTTTAATCCACAAGATGGAGGCAATCAAATGAAACTTTACGCACAGCATGGTGCTCAAAATGGCACAAAACTGGACGAGGGGATTCAAGGTAAGTCCATCGATGGGGTCGTATTTAGTCCACGAGACATTTCAGCAGAAAAACTGCAAGAATTATTAACGCAAATAAGAAGTAAAAGCAAAACATTTGACTTGTTCTTTGACCCTCAATTATATGCTTGTTTTCTTGCGAAAATCAGTGAGGCTCGGTTGGGGTACCTTCTTGATGATTACAGTCAATACTTTAGAGATTATCGTCGTAGTCATCTTGAACGTGAAAAAGAAGTTAGTTTAGCAATAAAAGCCGCTGTAGAGTTTGAACAAAACTTGCCGCTCACAGCGATTATTGCACCGAATATTCTTATACCCGCTTCATTCAACTCAATTGAAGCAGTGATTGCCAAAAACTTTATACGCCTTACCGCCTCTGAATATGCTAAACTTAAGGACAAACGACCGATTTATGCAACGCTGGCAGTGTCACGTGAAGCTCTGCTCGATAAACAGGAGTTGATGGAGTTCCTCAATGAAATAACTGCTCTGGATAAAGCTCCCGATGGATTTTATGTTGTTATAGCAGCTCGGAATACTGAAGCACGTTCAGACATTTATCATGCTGATGTTATTGCAGGAATGATGTTAATCAACTATTCCTTGAATGTAAATGGCTTTAAAGTAATCAATGGATATTCTGACATCTTGACGCCATTTCTTGGTGCAGCAGGTGCCGAAGCGGGCTGTACCGGCTGGTGGTCTAATTTACGAACTTTTTCATTGGATCGTTTTGCACCTTCACAAGGCGGTGGAAAATTGCCGATTTATCGTTACCTGAGCATGACATTATTGAACCGTATCACATTTTATGAGTTAGACCAATTACGCAATCTAATTTCTGAAATTGTCAATAATCTATCGAGCGATTCTTTTTATCCTACTGATAGTGGCTCAGAGCCGGAAAACAGAACGACAGAAATGCTTCAATCATGGGATGCGATTAAAGCTTTAAATAATAAGATAGTTTCAAAGACGGTAGCACTATCTTTGAGAAATTGCCTTACAGCAATTAAAATAGCCTCAGAAACATACGACAAAATCACAATACAGTTGGACAGAAAATCCTTATCTGACCATATTGATGCGTTAAGTGAGGGAATTCGTGCGTTTATCGATCGCGCGGAGATAAAATTGCCGAATGAATAAATCAATAGCCTTTTTTTTAGCCGATATATTTTTGGGACCACTTCGCAATGGGCTAAAAGCTTTTATAATGTTTCTGTTCTTTGTATCAAAGAACCACAAGCCGATATTCATTTGTTTAAAGAAGTCTATTTGCGGTAATATAGCGGTCTTGCGATCATTTGGTAAGACAACAATAGCCTTGTCTGCAAAATAAGAATATCTATATGCCTGCTGGATGGCTTTTCTCCAGTCCATTAATTTCATTTCAAATGCTACCATCAATGTTTTCAGTAATTCGCGACGAATGTCATTTTCAGTCAAAGTGTATGGTTTCCTTGTAAGCATTTGAGGAGTTCTGATCCAGACAAAGTCTGCTATGCCATATCCAGTAAGGGCAAAGTGACATGCACCAATCCCCTGAGTCTGAATATCTTCTACATATTTACGCTGAAATGCGTTTGCAAGATTAGACTCTCCTCTTTTGCGCATAAGATGCAAAGGCAAATTTCTGCGAGGATCGCGTATATTAGACTTTAAAATCGCTGATTTTTTAAGATTTATCGTGCTATTCATATTAATTTATACGGATAATTTACATATTTTTCGTTAGATTTTGCAATATTACTAAAAATGTAAATAGTGTCAATCTCTTTTTAGGCCTTTTGTGATAATCCTTTCGCGGATAATAGACTTACGATTATATGAACACTAACTCAAATCTCCGATAAGAACTTGACTTCTTTGCACGACAACTTTTACTTATTGGATTTTCCAACAATCAAATACCCCAAACTGAGGAACAGCGGAAAGGTTATTAACCCCTAATTTATTCGCACCCGATAATACCAAGGTGACAAATAAACCGCGGCTAGAAAAAACGGCCGTGGAGAAAAATATCTATGAAGAAAATTAAGCTTATAAGTAAGCTCCTCTAAATTATCAGCAGGAATGTGTTGATTTTGTCGGCCACGACAGGGTTTTCGTGTTAACCAGCCTAATCCGGGCGGGGCTAATCGGCATGATTTGCAAGCCCCGTCAACACTTCCTAATAAACCCAAAAGAAGTGATTGACGGATGGTACAGCAAAAAGCACCTCAGGCCTTGGAAAAGCAGGTAATCTCTCTCGCCAGGCAGCTTGGTTTGCCCAGCACATTTACAGACCTCAAAATAGAAGGGCTTGATAAAGTTGCAAGTTCGCGCGAACTTTCAGCTAAAAACAAGGAATTGATATTCCGGTTCCTCACCCATATCTCGCCGGAGGTATCGGAAAGACGGCTGACTTTTTATACGCACAAACTTCGCAGGCTGGCAGACTGGCTTAAAAAGGATTTCGATGTCGTTACGGAAGAAGATTTGAGATCCCTCATAACCTTCATTTCCAAAGGAAACCCCCGGCTGAATGGAGGTAAGTTTTCGCAGGGAACCGTGCATGGCTACAAGGTTACCTTAAAGCGGTTCTACCGCTGGCTGGAAGGAAATGATGAAGAATATCCCCGCAAAGTCAGATGGATAAAATCCAACGGGGATGCAACGCGAATCAAAGAGCCTGAACAGCTCCTCACATTTGAGGAAGTGCTGAAAATGATACGGTATGCCCGCAATCCCAGGGATAAAGCCATAGTATCATTTCTCTATGAGTCGGGTGCACGTCTCTCCGAGTTGTTATCTATGAAAATCAAGCACCTTGAGTTCACATCCACTGTGGTCAAGGCAACGCTTCCTGTCAGCAAGACTCAACCCCGAATAATTCCACTGGTATCCTGCAAAAGGCATTTATCCACTTGGCTGAACTACCATCCGTTGAAAGATGATCCTGAGGCTCCGCTCTGGAGCAATATGAAGCGGAGAGGGAATGATTCCCTTATCGGGCAGACGGTTAGCGAAATCCTCAAGGCAATTGCTTCTGATGCAGGCATTAACAAACGGGTGTATCCACATCTGTTTAGAGCATGCTCTATTACTCACAAGCAAGGAGGGGGATGGCCGGAACAGGCCATAAAAATGTTCCATGGATTGTCAAAAGATTCCAAGGTAATGAAACATTACTCCCATCTTTCCTATAACAACCTTGAGCAAATACAGCGGAAAATGAACGGATTGCCCGTGGACAATTCATCTGAACTGAATAATGGCATCAAGTGTCCGGGCTGCGGCAAAGTAAGCCCATTGTTCGCTGATATGTGTGAATGCGGCTTACCAACTGAAGTAAAAATCCTTCCTGCTGGCCAAGGCTCTTTGGAATCTGATATAGAAGCTCGTCTGCAAAAGAAGATGGAAGAGTTTCTTGAGAAAAGACTGGGATATGACCGCTTTATGGAATGGTTTATGAACTCTCTTTTGGAAAAGACAAAAAAGTCACCGGCACTTATGAAGGCCATTAGTGAAATCAAGATGGAACTTCAGAATCAGCATCCCCAGAACCAGAGTCACGGTTCTTGCCAGAACTAACCATAGGCTGCATCGTATTTGCTTGCGGATAGACTTTTGCATTTTTGCCATTTACATGAGTATTTGCCATGTTTAGAAGCTCTTCAAGAATATGGAACCAAGATGGTGGGCTTGTCTGCACTTCATCAGCCTTTTCTTTATTCATGAAAAGCTTTCTTCTGTTCTCTTTTGGGGTTTGTGCATGCTATCTGCAAATCAAGCCGATATTACCGCATATAAGCCAAAATTGATGATCTGACTTCAGTTCATATATCGCATTCAATTAGAGAGTTATCCATGTTTTGTACAATGCAATGTATCGATGAGGCTGAACCATAAGCGTAGCCGAGGCAACAGCATTCAGCCGTGAATGCTGCAGACATCATATAACCCAAGCTATTATATTGAGCCATTTCCTGATTATCTCGGTGACAACTCAGGGTTATTATCACTTCGGTTAATTTCGGTATCCCTAAACTCTGCTGATGAGAGATTGTAGAGGGTCTGGCTCTACATCAAACATATATCTGAATCTCGATGGCTGTGACGGCTTAGAGAAGAGCGAAAAGTACTGCCGTGGAATACTGCTTTTGCACCATCGAATTTGATGTGTATCGTATGCAGCAAACTGCCCCGCGTCAGTTTTTGCTGAAAACCCATTTCCACCCATACATTCTTCAAAAACATATATGTTCTGCCACTGATTAGCGATTTTGATATCCGCCATGAAATCCTTCCAAGGATACTTATCCTCTCGCCGACACTCAACACCCATGTGCTGTATTTTCTTACTCAATTTAAGAAACCTGCAGAAAGACAGCCATCTATCAAAAGAAAAAAATCCATCAGCACCTTCGAAAGCACCAAATTGGCACCGCCGTTCATTCCAAACGTGCATTGTTCCAAGTGCAAGCTGTGTCGCACTGATCCTTCGACAAAAACATCGGCGGGGTGAGGACATAAGCTCTTCTTGCACTCTTTCCAACAAGAATCGAACACGTGACATATTCCATCCGTCTTGACTCCATGCAGCAAGTGCTTGCAGGTAGAGGCTGGTTTCATTTTCAGTATCATAATTTTCAAACATATTCGCCAGAAAAAAAGCCAACAACGCGACTCGCTGGTAACTGTTGCCGGTGACTTTGGGAAGCTGACACTTTAATCGGCGGGTAAGAGCTATAGCCATGAAGGTCAAGTCCCTTTCGATATCTTCACAGAAAGTATCCGCCTCCTGAGCTAAACGCTGTCCTAAATTGTTAAAAAAAACTTGAAGAAGCTGCCGAGTTGGACATTTTACGTTGTCCTTTTGAGTACTGTCATAACATGGCCTTGGGCTTGCCAATGTTTCATGTCGAGTCAAACGGGCTACATCTGCCCTAGTTGACAACTGATTAAATCCATCCTTTATATCCTCGTACCTGTCCTCTGGACTCGCACCCTCCTCAGCATAACAGCGATCCAAAATCTGAATGTATGCGAGCAGCCGTTCCAGTAAATGTTGCTTGATTCGATCATTAGTAGCCTTGCGTCTGTTCCTGACAAAGCTATGGAATCCACTCGGTGATCTTTCACTCGGAGGAGAACCGCTCTGATAAAACTTGTACAGCACACTACCTAATTTGCAAACAACTCGAATTTCCCTGCATACAAAATTAAGAATCCTATCGCTCAAAACAATATCAACGGGTGCCGCAGTAAGTTGTTCCAAACGCCACGCCCGAAAATGGAACCGCTCAATTCTCCTCGGCATAAGCAACAAATACGTAGCAGTTTTATCTAATAAAATCCTTTTTCGAGGCCGTCTGATCATAAGCTTTATTCTTCCCCTTTGAAACCTTTTTGATGCTCTTCAAACCATCTGAATTCTTCTTCTATGGTTTTCATCTGTTCATCATAATTGACTATTCGTCCGAATTCAGGTTGTCGCTCTTGGCTATGCATAGCTTTTTCCATCACTTTCTTCCCTGGGCGACCTTTCACTTGACGCAACCACCGAGAGGCACGTAGCTCCGCGATCGGCGAGTAGTAAGGTGTTGCTAAAGCCGTGACCACGCAATCGTCAAACAAGCGACGCTCAGAATCCGGCAGAGAACCTGGGGTGCCAAATAGGTCGAGAACATAACACACGTTTTTAAGAAGTGGTTGCCACTCTGGAAAAAGCTGACGCTCAGGCTCTTTGGTTATTTTTTCAATTCGACTCTTTGCACGGTTAATCGCATGTCGCCTATAGATTTTCGACAAAGCCCTGTTGTCGGCAGTTCCATATCCCCTCGTCAAATCGGTGGCAAGACTGTACCTTTCAAGGTAGGCACGCGTTCCGGCAGCGGCTACATCGAGTTTTTCGCATAACGGTTCGAGATCACGCTCATGGCGACCAGCTACCGAAAGCAAACCTATATAGTCTCCATTACGAACTCCCGAAGCAAGCCAGTAAAGTGGCAAATGACTTTCACGACTACTGCCTTTATACCACTGACACACAGGTTCGTAACATTTCCGAGAAACTCCACCAAGGATATTCATCAATAGTTTGTCTTCCTTTGACTTAAGGATCCTGCTCTTGCCGAGTTGCATTGAAGCGTCCTTAAATGCTCGAGCCTCCGGCTCGCCATAGCCAGTTGCCACCCCACCCCACAACCGACGTATCATAGGTTGTCGAAAAGAGACATCAAGGTAAGGGTCTACAGAACTGTTACTCGGCTCGACGGATGATGTAGAAAGTACGGGTGCTGCCGAAAAGTAATCCTCAAGACCTGACCTTTCACCCAAAAGCTCCCAAATCTGCTTTACCACTCCATCGCTGGCTGCGCGATCTAACAGACCACCCAGAATTATAGCGTCTTTGCGAAACGTTTCAATATCGAGATCCCCGGACCATGTTTTGGTTCGGCGGTTGTAAAACTCAAGTTTGTCAGCAAAGTCACCACATAAGTAGCTTCTAATTGTGTGTGCTCGCTGTTGGTTCAATACGGGCATACTTAGGTAGTTTTCACTGAGTTCACCATTGATTCTATACTCGTCAGATAGAGAGTCGATATCGGCTAACAATGGAATGCGCGGTCTCAATTGTCCATCAATAAAAACACCAACAACTTTCTTAAGCTCCTTACTCCATAGCGGGATGACTATGTCATAAGCACAGTTGCCACAAGAATACAGTATTGGTCTGCCATTTTCGATTGATAGCACACTTGCGTAATAGTCTGAAAGGACACACGTCTTACGTCCACCCTTACAACCCCGAATCTTTTCACAATATTTCGTGAATTGCGACAGCGAAGTTCGTAGCAAGTTGAAACTTGTTGCGCAAACAAAACCGTTTGGTCTCCCCACATCTTCGGGGTCATGATTATAATATGCATTGATGAGGTCCGCTATAGATTCGTAACTCAACCACTCGTACAGAGGAGTTAACTTTCGGCCCTTGCTGCCGTGAGGCAAAAGCAGCTCTGCCTCAACAGTGAACTTCTTCATCAGTCATTCCTCCTTGCAAAATGAAGAGGACGAATCCCGGCGTTTTCGCTAATCGATCTCGTTTGCTTCTGCGCGCAACTCTTACTCAAGATATTGGCTCCACCAAACATCTCTCCAAAGATTTTCCGCCCACTGCGGATTCTTCCCTCCTACAATTCGCTTACTTATAGCATTTCTAGCTTCTACCAACTTTAATTATTATCAATTATAATAAACGCGTGATTATACCCTCTATGACAGGCAACATCAAGAAAAAATTTATAGATTTTTTGAAAAACCAGCAAAAAATCCACCTTCACAGACAACTGGCTCATAAGTCCTTAAATACAAAAGTAGTTATGACAAAAATACCCCGTGCCTAGTATATGAGCCATTTAAACCGAGTTTATAATTACAGACCGGATTTCTAAGGAAGCTTCAGGATTCACAGCATAAGAGAACTGAACATACCCGCGATTCAAACGGAGTCATAGAGGGAATTCTTACAAGGCCAAACTCTGCAAAAACCCGTTCCATAAGATATGTCATCCGTAAGTTTTCCTGTTACCTGATCATCCCTATGGAACGGTGCGACAGCACACTACTTCGGGCCAAGAACTTCCGAATAACTTTCTACTGCTCAGGGCCCCGCTTTTCTGTCCTACTTTGTTGGCTTCCGCTTTGGCAGAAGGTAATTCTCTAAAGAAATAAAATTTTAAAATTTTTGACGGACAGTGGGATTATTACGCATAACTAAGACACTAATCATACAGAATTAGTAATTATTTTTATTAACTCGTCTTTCTTGTCCTTTGGCATATTTTTCTTTACTTTTAAAATTACCCCTTCAAATACTTGATGCTTATTTTCAAAGTTGCCTTTATATTCATTTGTCAACCCAACTTTTCTTATTCTATCTATATATGCCAAATGTTCCTTAGCTTCCCAATCATAATTACCAGCAATAAACTGATTCAACTTTATAAATTCATCTATATAAATTTTATTAATCTCAATCCTTTTATATGTCATATATTTATGTAGGAAGAATAGGCTAAAAAGGCTTTGCTTCTATTTCTGATTTGCCCTTAATACTAACGAGGTTGCTATCCTAATTACTGATCAAGTAAAACGGGGGCACAAGGTACAGTAAGTCACATGTAGGCCGGTCACAAGCGCTGAACTAACCGCCTCCCCAAATTTTAGCCTAATTTTCGCTTGACTTTGAACGTCTGAACAATGTATAATTTTACTTAAAGGTTCAGAATTGTGCGGATTTCTGAACCTTTTTTTCTGCGCTGAAAGTAATTTTTTGCAGCATTTTATTTTCAAAACCATTGCACACAATTGATGTTACAATCAATCCCATACCTGCGTATTATCTCCAAAAAGTCAAGCGAAAGCCTTTTTAATCCTGCTATCAAAACACATACTATAATCTCCCTAACCGCTTCACACCAAAGCAGTTATGCTAAATCGGCCTTTCCGTAAAGGTTCGCTTTTCCGCACTTTTGCGAACCTTTTTGAAAGGAGCGTTAGTATGTCTAAAAAAGTATGACCGGATTCAACTGGGTCCTGGACCAGAGGAAATTCCTCTGCGAAGAAGAAGTAATCAGACTGCTCAAAACAGCGGAGCAAAGAGCCAAAGAAGCACTCGCCCGAGGTTACAAAGTCGCCATTCGCGATTATTTCATCATTCATCTTGCCCTATCAACCGGCCTTCGCGTTATGGAAATTGCGCAACTAAATTGTGGCGACATTTTTCTTGGAGATGGTATCTCCTCACTTCTGGTCAGGAGAGGCAAAGGAGGCAAGAAAAGGCTGGTATATTTCAACGGTTCATTCAAACATCATTACAACGAATATACCCTCTGGAAGCAAAATATCAGCGAACCTATCGGGCCGGGAGACCCGCTGATTTTATCCAGCAACACCAAAAGTCATATGACAACACGGGCGATAGAGAAAGCTTTCAAGAGAACAGCAACAAGAACGGGTTTGCCTTCCCATTATTCCATCCACTGCCTCAGGCATACGTATGCCTGCCATCTTTACAAGGCAAGCGGCTACAACCTACGGCTGGTTCAGAAGCAATTAGGCCATTCGAGTTCTCAGATTACAGAAGTTTATGCGGATGTGATGAACTCCGATTTGACCAGTTCTTTGGAAAAGCTTTACGTAAATCAAATACATATGGAAGATTTTAAAAATCATCAATTTTGGGAAAGGAAAGAAAATGTATAGGTTGACTTTAATTTTTATGGCAACTCTACCTGTTCTGATGTTTATGGCCGGCTGCGGCGGACCGAATACCAATACTACATATAATGATATTTCTGACGATTCTAGCGGGAATGGCGGCTACCAGACTGTCACTGTAATTGACTATGCCGCTATTCAAAAAAACAATTTGGAAGAAATGCGCCGTTCAAAAGAAAGTATGTTTCGCACTATTGACCAACAATTCGGCATTCCACCCAGCAGGCAAGATGGCCATGAGCATCACTAGCGGTAGGGAGTCGGGATTTTCTTGGTAGAGATGGGCAAGGCAAATAGTTGGTTCAGAGAACTGTTCTCATGAGATTTGTCATCTCCCTTCGCTTAGTTCTGTCAATTTAGAGTATAATTCCTGAGGCTTTTTGCAAGGTTACGTGCTCATTTTGAAGAACAATCCTTGATAGGATTGATTTGACTGCATCTGATGTGGCCACAACAATGATTTTGTCAAACGCGGCATTAAGACATTTCTCGATATTAGTTTGAACATCAGAATTCCCCGTCTCAATCTCAAGGGCAATCTGTTTGTCATCACGCTCAGCCACTATGTCAATGGCTTTACCATCGCCAACAGGACACTCAATTTCAATCTTATAGCCACAGGCTTTAAGATGCTCAGCCAAACGATACTGCCAGTACCTGTGCACCAGCCCACCTTCACGGCTTGATTGTGATTTGATTCCGAGGAGACCTCTGCCCTGTTCTGTTAGGCCAAGTATTTTGATAATTTTCCTGCCAATGGAAATGTTAGCAAAGGTAAGAAGATTATTGCTAAGAAGAGCTTGCTGGACTTTATTGCCTTTTCGCGCCGACAGGCCCAGACGCAGATAACGTTCAGTAACAAAGGACGCAGGGTATCGATATACATCCAACAGAAATTTTCGGTCCTGCGTTGTAAGCTTAATTGCGCACCCATTCTCATCTTCTTCTTTATCCTTTTCTGGAATAGTATTCTTTTGTGTGTCTTGCGCTTCATCCGCAACAAAATCAGCCCTTCCACCCGAAATCGCTTCAGAATCCGTTGGTTGTGTATATTGCTCTGCACGCAGCTGAATTACTCGGTCACTGACGTTTCCCTTATTTACTTCGATTAACGGCAGCTTTATCAGGAAAGGCCAGAACCAGCGTCCCTGAAGCTTCACAACCGCCCAGCCAACCTCAAGCCTGCCAAGATAATCAGTCTGTTCGCTATCCAATAAAAGACAATCCTGCATCATTGCAAGGTCGCCACGGTGCTTTAGGTTAAAGGCAAAGGTGGTATAGGTATTTCCTAATGCAGGTTTGGAGATAAGGCTCGGATGCTGGTCTATGCATATAACTGCCTCGCCAAGCTCACGGATTTCTCTCAGGATTACGTCTGTTACTGTTTCCTCACCTGTCGCTTCCTGTTTCTTACGGAGTAAAATATGATGTGCCTCTTCAATGATAATGGCATGTTTGAAATTCTCGCGGGTTGGCTCACCCATACGATAGTGATGTATCCAGAGTAGCAAAGATTCTATAAGGAATGTTTTATCCGCATTGGTCAAGGCATCAAGTTCAAAAATTACCTGCTTATTTAACAGGTTGGTAATATCTACTGGCTTCTGGCTATTAAGGACGCACCCCATCTCGCCGAAGCAAAGCACCTCCACAGCCCTCATTGCGGATTCCATCCAGCCGGCTTCTCTGCCCTTAGGCTTTCGTTCCAACAGAAAATCTCTTACCTCAGCCATTGTAGGTATTCGCACAGGATTGTCATCGTAAAGACCATATCTTTTATAGAGGCTGTCTATTGCACGCATCAAAAGAACCGTTACTCCCTCACCTAAAAAATATGCATGGCAGATGACCTCAATAAGCTTTTTTAGCCATACGGTTGCCTGAGTGCCGGGTGGTGGAAGCAATGGATTGAACCTGAATGGTGCCACGTTCCTGCCGACAGTTAAGACAATAAGGTCCTTGCATTGAGGTAATGAAAGCAGGTCACGATAATTGCGTTTCCAGTCGAATACCAGGAATGGTTTATCAGCCTTGACGAGGTCAAGAACCATTAGATATACAAGATTGGTCTTGCCGCTACCGGAACGGCCGAAGATACCCACGTGCTGGATAAATTCATCTTCTCTGATGCCAAAAGGATAATATTCCTTCTTGGCATAACAAATCTGTCCTACCGGATAGTCGCCAGCCGCAATTTCAGATGGAGGCAGCTTCAAAAGCACATAACTGCTCTCGAAGGTTTCGTTTAATCTCTGGGCAAGCTCAATACGCAAAATACGTTCAATCTGGCCACGAACCGAAGCATCGGCTATTACATACTCCTGCCAGAGCAGGTCAAGCTTTGGTCCCATCAGAGGCCGCAGCTTGCGGAATACCTCATCTATCTTCATTGCTGCCAAGCCTCCTGCGCATAGCAATCAATGCCTTGTATTCATCAAGGAATTTGCGCCTTTCATTTGCAAGGCTTACCATATCATCCCAGTATTTCAGCTCTTCGCCACGATGGTCTTTTGCCCTGCTGGTAATGCTCTTATGAAGGCTGAGCCGCAGGAATTCCAGTTGCGGATAAAATCCTGCCCGCCAAGGAGGCTGCAACGTCTCTAATTGGCGTACCGCTTCCTGCCTTTCACGCTCTATCTGCTCTAAGAAATGAAAGTTTAAAATCTTCCGCCTGGCCAAGGCAGCATCAATCTCTTCTATTGCATCGCGCAGGTTGCGAATTCGCTCATTGAGTATGCCGCTTATATCAGCGGGCTGGGAATTTGCAGCAGATGGGTCTGTATGTTCTTTAGTGCTGTGGCTAACGTTATTCCTATTGTTATCCCTGTCTCTTTTGTTTCCATTCATAGCCCCTCCTAAAAACTGCTTTCTTTATCTGTCCAGGCAATTCCACCTTTATCAGAGCGCACGAAGCTGGCATTTAAAGCCATTCTTGCCGGCAGCACTATAATCCGTCTTGGTTCTTCCACGAAGCCAACGACAAGGTAAGCGGTTTCTCTTTGTGCTTCTGCCTGCTTGAGATGGTGGCGGATATGCAATTGTTCGGTTTTGGTGAGCGTGCGTTTGGCATCTTCGCCTGTCAGCAGAATCCAGCGGTACCTTTTTCTAAATCCATTGCGGCTCCTTATAATGTCTGGATGATATGAACTGTGGTAAATACGGTGTCCGCGATTTTCAAGTAATTCCTGCCATTTACTCTGAAGGCAACTTAAGTGCTGATTGAAAGACATACCAGCGGTTTTACAAAAGATTTAAAATGATTAGTGTGAGTATTCTGCAGAACGTGCGAATAATAATATATTTTTTATTTACATCGAGCAAATTTCCATTTGATATGTTTCAATGGGCGGCGTAGAATGCTCACTAAAATCCAAAAGCCCTTAAGCTTAGGTAAAAAGGACAAGCTACTTTGACTGATTTATACGAACTGTTTAATCATTGTTAGCTGTCCCAATTCGCAGAACCGAGAAAGGTGAACAGATGGAACTTCTTTCGCTCGACAGGTTGGTAGGCCCCGGCGCCTCTTTTTCTGAGAATTTCGAAATCCTCTGTCTTGAACTCATCAAAGCTGCAGGTGGCGACTACAAGGAATGTTACCGACTCTCACCACCAGATCGAGGCGTCGACATTGTAATCGCAATGGCCAATGGTATTACAATTGCCTACCAGTGTAAGGCATATCCTCGATTCACATCGGGGCTCCTTTCTGAACTTGCGGGTTCCATCGAAAAAGCGATTGCTTCGCAGAGCGAAATCCGTTGGGACGACTATTGGTTGATCATCCCATTCGTACCTACGGCCCAACAACGTCAGAAGCTCATAAAGGTTTTAAAGCAGTATAGAGGACATGTCGGGATTTTAGATGGCGATGAACTTGAGGCCCGCCTTTTCAATTTCCCCGATATTGCTGCGCGCTTTTTTCCGTCGCTCAAAATTGTGTGGCCGCCCCAGAAAAACATACTGGTATTTCAAACCAAACGCTCAACCGAGATCGTTTCTACTTGCTTACGTTCAGTTAGAACCGGCCAACTGATCCCTATAGAGGTTAGTCCAGACATCACCTGTGGAGGTCTTGTGCAATTTTTGAAGTATGCACTGCGTCTACCTGATCACGTTATTACAAAAGACACTGACGATATGGTGTTAAGCAGAGAAGAGATTTGCTGGAAGCTATCACTAATGCGCGGCGGAACTAAACAGGATGTTGCCCCCGAGATCGAGATTGGACAACTTGGAATTCGCGAAGATGATTGCTTCATAATAACTTACAGTCTCGAAATAGAGATTGAATCAGGATTCATGAAGAGTATGGGTGCACGTAAACTTGCACTCTTTTCAAGGCTTTGGGAAGATGAGTCGATGGGCACAGACCTCATCCAAGGTACAGGGACGCAAGAGAGCCTCCTATCATGTTATGTAGACCACCATCTGAAGAGAGTTGCAGAAATGCTACGGTCGTCTGGATAGCGCGTGCTGACCAGCATTCCGTGGCAGTTAATGTTGACACACCCCCATCAAACTAGAACGAGCAATGCCGCACGCAAGGTAAACGGTTACCCTCGTCGGTAATATCGAGGAGACGTTAGGACATTTCCGTCTTGCAGCTGGGTCTAGTCTTATATATAAAATACGCACCGAATTGCGCAAGAATGACTTTAGTTTTGTTATGTTATTTAAGATACAATCTTGAAGAGCCTCACCTTCCCTTTCACTCGTGCTCGTTCCGATATAATAAGGCCGGCCTGAGCAAGGCCATTTACGTAATCGGAGAATGTTCTCGGCGCCAGCGGTTTTCTTTTGACTTTTTCGCAATGCTGAAGATACTCCTGCCAGAGGTCTCCAGAGAGAATCTGGCCTTTCTGTTTGACTATCTGACATAATATCCTGTGGTCTTCGGTAAGGGTTGCCAGCAGATAACCCTGCTTAGCCTCTTTGGCGCTATCCCACTGCTTTTTCAAACTATCCACACAGATTGAATCCAGCTTATCACTCTCAGCCAACTGCGCTGCTGCTTGCAACGTGCGAATTGCCACTCTTGCATCCCCGCAAGACATCCGTGCTATCTGACCTATGGCTACTTCAGAACACAGCTCCTCAGGCAAGAATGGCCGCACTCTATTGGCAACAATCTCAATAATTTCTTCAACGGCATACGCCGGAAAATATACTGAATATGCATTGAGTCTTGAGCGGACGCGGTCCTCAAGCTCAAATTGTGCCTGCCGTGAGTTTGAAATACAGATAAGACCTATGCAGCTAAGCAAATCCAGATTGTACAGTACCGTTGACCTTTCAGAAGCTTTCAGTTGGTCAATTTCATCAAGAACAACGACAAATGACGAACCTGATAAATGCTTTCGCAGTTTTTCAAGCTTTAAGCTGGTTCGGTGCTCCTCAGCCCTTAGAATCCTGAGCTGCAAAATAATATCGTCCAGAATGTCGTAGAAGCTGTTCTTCTCCCAGCAGTTTACCAGAATGCCATTAATGTTCGCTTTTTCCTTCAGTTCCTTAAGGACATAATGGGCAGTGGTAGTTTTGCCAGTTCCCGGCGGGCCGTACAGCCAGAGATTGATGGACTTATGCTTATTCTGCAGGCCGGACAGGCATTTGAGGATTTCCTGAATCTGGCTTTCCCTGCCGAACAGCTTTTCTGGTATGTAGCTATCCCTCAAAAAAGTCTCATCGACAATCATCGAAGTTTGTCTTTGATACATATCCATCTCTCGCTGGGAACGGATTGGGGGGTATGAGGTTAGTGGGATGGTTTAAAAGCTTTTTGTCACGTTTAAGTAGTGATTCTTAAATGAATGTTTTTCAAAGCTTTTTAGCCCCTGCTTTCCAGATGTGAAGCTCCTCCAGCTTTGTCGTTCAAAAAATAGACTATACGCCTGCCTTCCGCGGCCTGCAAAACATGCGGATAATATAAAAATCGTCTCGCTAAGTTGACAAAAACAAAAGGAAGACCAGACGGATAAGGTCTTCCAAAAAGTCAGTTTGCTGTCGAAACGCTCAATTCTGATGCCAGCAGGTTTAGTTGAATATCGTAATCTATCGGCATTCGCCTTAGGTATTTCGTGAATTGGGCAATCATTAGCCCCGCAGCGATATTTGCACAATAAATTGTTGTCTTTGCAGTGCAAGAGCCAGTGTAAGCCTCTTCAGCAGAAAAAAGTGTAGTCGGATAATACTCACGAGACTTGGCATCGCAGGCGGTAAGAACTCTAAGCACCTCAGCAGCCATCCTGCCATCAATGAAACAACTGGCCCTGTTCTTAACCGCTTCCCAGATTAATTGCCTTGTGGCTATGCTGTCCACGCAGCAGAACACAACGTTGCCGGTTTTCATACTCCTGCGAAAACGCTCAGTATGTGGGTCAATTTTAAGGTTGCTGTTTATCTTCCAGCAGAGGTTTGCAGTGGTATCAACTTTGAATTGATTAAGGTCTTCTTCAAAGTAGCCCTGGCTGGCAAGGTTGCTTTCTTCTACCGTATCAAAGTCAATAATCTGCATTTCGGGAATGCCAATGGCGGCAAGCTGCAATGCAATCTGTCTGCCAATAGCTCCAACACCTATAACAGCTGCCCTGCAATTGTTAATCCTTTCTGCCGGCACAATATCCTTTTGCCTGCTGTATCGTTCATCGCCATTCATAAGCATATCACCTCGCTTTCGTCGTTCCACAGCTCAGGTTTTGCTGCGAGCTCATCCAAGATAAATTGTTTCTCTGCAGGTGTCATTCGCGCAAATTCATCCAGCCACTCAGCCGGTAATATTGATTCATCAAAATCACAGATGCCGGGCTGTTTCGCCAGATTTGAAGTGACAAGCATCACCTGATTGATGTTTTCCTTGAACTCGTTGTACCAGCCGGCCAAGTCAATCTGTCTGAATTCTTTTGAAAAATCGACTTTTACCGGCAATAATATCTCGGCCTTCGGCCCTGTATTAAAGCTTAACCTTGCATAAACAGAATCATCCTCAGCCAGAATAAACATTACAGCCCAGTCGCAGTTGCCGAATACCCTTTTAAAGGTCTGTTCATCCGTAAGACTTGGCTCAGACAAATTGCCGGGGTGGGTATGCAGCCAATACCTTGCAAACTGCTCAGGTTTTTTCCCTGAATCAACCTGCTGGTCAAAAAAATCAGCAACTGCATTGTCATCAAAGGACACACTCACGGAAGTTACGTTCTGCTTTACAGTTAAAAAGTCAGTGATTAAAAGCAAATCATCGGTTTCCGTAATTCCAAAACCTCCGATTTCAGTGTCGCCTTTATCCCTGAAATAAAGCAGTTTGGCCCATGCATAAGGTGTAAATCTTAAAGCAGGATTAACCTGCGATTTTGAATTTATTTTCGTTTTCATCTGTATTCTCCGATTCTTCCTGTTGTTCTTTACAGTTTTCACAAACGTCATCTTCCATACATAATTTGCAGAAATTTTCTCCGCATTCAGAGCAGGTTTTAATGCAATTCCTGCAGACAAACTCATCGCAATTTGGGCAATTTCCGCCGCAGCCCATGCAGCAGGTTTCATCACAAGAACGGCAGTAACTAGCGCAATTATCGCAAAAGTCCCTCTCGCAGGAATGACAATAGAAGGTATTCTCACTGTCTATCATGCAGCCGCAGTCATAACAGGCTATGCCCGACCAATCTTCAAGGCTTACATAAGGGCTGTCCGGGCTGTAAGTATTGAGAATGCTTTTCACAATGTTGAAAAAATCACCCAGCCTTGCCTGCTCTAATGCAGACCTTATCGCTGCTGAACCATCACCTTCACAGAGCCTTTCATTGCTTACATGTGGATGAGTAACTTCATCATTTGTCGCCGCGGGATTAGGCTCAAGAGCTATACAGTGATAAGGAGTGTTTTTATACAACTCTGACAGCTTCTTTAGGTCAAGCTGAATCTTAAACGGCCCAAGATCAACATCCTCCAGCGTTATAGGGTCGGTAACAAGTGAAATCGTATTTTCAGCCTTATTAAACTCCATCTGGTCAAACTCTTGCTCTAAATGTTTCAATTCGTCAAAGATAAAGAATAGACTTGGAACCTCGACAGCAGTTTTATCTGTAAGTTGTTTAAGAGTTGTGATGCAATAGGATACATCATCAACTACCCTGATTATGCCACCTGAACAGCTATCTGCCGCCAATAACCAGTTATGAGACAAGGCGATGGATAGCTTTTTTGATTCACTGGCCATATCCTTGAGCAATTCTGCAAGGTTTCCCATCTGGCTTAAAAGTTCCGGATAACGGCTGCTATTCAGTTTAATCAGGGAATCCTGGATCTTGTTGGCAAAATAGGTTAGACTCCTTGTTTCTTTATCCATAGAAAGTCCTTTCAAAAAAATAGGCATCTGCCCATCAGGAAGACAAACAGATGCCCTGGTTCGTAAGCGTGTTTTGGAGCTTAAAATCTCGCTCCCTCGATTTTCTGCGGGGTAATCGTGATTCTGTCGCCTTCCTGGAGCACATAATCTCTCGCTACAGGCTGACGATTGACGCGGATGAGGTAATCTGCTTCCTCCTGGCCCGACATCTTTATCTTGAAGAACTGCTCAACCGTTGTGCCTTCAGCGATGTCCAGATGGTCTGCGAAACCCGCGCCTGAATTGTTAATAAATAAAATTCTCATAACGTTTTCCTTTCAAAATTGTTGTTGTTTTTGCGCAAAAAATTGCCTCCTGAACTTACAAGAGGCTTTACATTTACTTTTATCCCTTTTTCCTTTTTTAATGATTCATAGTAATACCTCCTTTCTAATAATCTTCCGGCAGCAATGCAGTCACATGGCTGATATCATCGATGAACCAGAGTCTTTTGCCATCAATTTCAAAGACTTGCAAATAGTCTAAGCCGTCCTTTTCTTTGACCTTTTTCAGTAAAATAATATGAGCCGCAATAATCACTTCATGGCCAAATTTATCAATGGCGTTTCTTGTTGCTACAAATTTGCCGTTAAATTGATATGAGCCTTCCTGCTCCTGCGGCAGTAATTTGATAACCTTTTTGTTTATAGAATTGTTTAACGGTGCAATCATGATTTGTCCTCCTAAAAAAATAAACTTGGATTTCTCATTTATTCTTGCTAACAGGCTTGAGAATTACGGTGACAATGCAGATGCATCAAAGGTTTGTTTTTTAGAGTTGACAATATGTGGCAGGGGGTTACAATCTTTACGTAAATAGAACTCAGTATTGCGGGAGAATACAATGTTAGGCAGAAGGTTAGCGGATAGCTCGGAGGGTGTGAAGTGAAGCGACATTCGTTCTGTGAGCGGGAAAATTGCTTGTTTTTCCTTCTAACAGTGGTGCTGCTTGTATCCTGCCGGAAGCCCCCAAGTGAGGACAAAGGGCAGCCATCGGCGACTTCTAATGACACTTCTGCACGGTACGGTTATGTCGATGCTGCTGGGAAGATAGCGATTGCGCCACAGTTTGACTATGCGTATTCGTTCTCTGAAGAGCTGGCGGTTGTGGAGATGGGAAAGCAATACTTTTATATCAACAAAGTTGGAAAAGTGATTCTTGGGCCTTTCAAAGATGCGAGCGATTTCTCGCACGGCCTAGCCAGAGTGAAAATCGTTGATAAATACGGATACATCGACAAGACAGGAAAGACCGTTATACAACCACAGTTTGATGATGCGTCCGATTTTAAAGACGGGTTAGCTTGCGTAAAACTGGGAGACAAGAAGGGATACATTGACACCACAGGGGTGTGGGTCATCGAGCACCATTTTGAATGGGCAACGAGCTTTGATGAGGGCTTAGCTGGAATAAGGGCCAATGGCAAATGGGGCTACATAGATAAAAAAGGCGATATTGTCATTGATCCGCAGTTTGATGAGGCAAGGGGATTTTCCGAAGGACTAGCGCATGTACGCAACAGAGAGGGTTTGGTATACATCGATAAGTCAGGCAGGACTGCTGTGAAATCAGAACTGGACGATATTGTTTCCCATAAGTTCTCGGAAGGTTTAACAAAGGTCGTTTCTCCAGGGCACGCGCTTCAGACTGTGAAAGACGGTAAGTGGGTTACTGTATCAGCAACTGGTGACAAGTACGGATATATGAACACAAAAGGAGAAGTGGTCATTAGTCCGCAGTTCGAATTCGCGGGTGACTTCTCCGAAGGACTGGCGTGCGTGAAGATCGGTGGCAAATACGGCTTTGTGGACAAAGTCGGGAGTGTAGTAATCGAGGCACAATTCGAAGACGTTTTCGATGGTGAATTCTCGGAGGGAATGGTTGCTGTAAAGCATAGCGGCAAGTGGGGCTTCATAGATAAGGCAGGGAAATTCGTCGTTGAGCCACAGTTCGATTGGGTTGGCAGATTCAGGGAAGGAATGGCAGTAGTTAAGAAATGAGTTGGTTGCACGGAGAATTTGACATGGACAAGGCAAGCATAGGGGACAGACTTCGGAACAAGGTGGGGCTTGTTGATGTGATATTGACCGGCTTGTTGAGCATATCTCTTCTGACCATCTCCTGGTTGTTGGACATCTGGTTTACCCACACAATGGCGGACGAGTCTGTGGTATTTGGGTCTCTCGGTTTTCTTCTTGTTCTATCAGTCACCCCTTTTGTGGTCTTTGAATGGTGGCGTCACGATTCAATATGGATTAGCTTAGTTCAGGGCGCTGTCCTTTCCGCGTTCGCAGCACGTCCTATCTTTAGTGGAGAACCTGATATGAAATCGATAATTGGCCCTGCAATCATCTCCGTTTTCGGAGGCCTATACGCAGCCATAGTAACTGGTATCTGCTGGCTGGCCCGATATTCTTTGAGGCCCCGGCGGACCGAGGTCTCCGCGATCAGTTCGATACCAGCACCTAGATCCACCACTGATATACTATTTTCGTTTCGAGGCAGAATCAGCAGAAGCACCTATATCAAGTTTTGGGCTATACTCACAGGTTTTGTCATCTTTCTTGGAGTAGTGCCTGACATTGTCATCAGTGGTGAGCCTGGTGTTTTCTACATTATCACGAGTTTAGCTCTGACCTGGCCGGGTCTGGCCATTTATGCAAAGCGCATTCATGACCGAGACCGCTCCCCTTGGCTGCTGCTCTTGACATTCATCCCATTTCTCGGCATCATTCCGGGGATTTGGATTCTTGTTGAGGTTTTCTTCCTCAAGGGAACGGACGGGGATAATCAGTATGGAGCAGATCCTCTACAATCACAGGCCGTCTAACAATTCGATCACCCACCTCAGACATTGGGCAGAAAAGAAAAAGAAAGCATCCGGACTTATCATAGTTGTCTTTACTGCAATCTGAGCATCATTATGGGTATTCCTACAGCGGCTCTTGGTCAAACCTCCAGATGCGAACCCGCTGGTAATCTTTTGCCTGCTGGCTGATATTATCAATAACCTTGTCTACATCATCCTGCGATAGCAGTTCAAACAATATCCTCAGCTTGCTGTCAATCAGTTTTGCAGACTTGGCCGCAAAGTAGTCAAAATCCTGAAGCTTTTCATCGAATCTGAGCGGAATTTCATCTCTATCAATGGTCGCTATTTCAAGAAATAGATTATGTAGATAAAATTCGGTCTCCTTTTCACCAGCTTTGATGAGGAAGGCCGTGTCCAACCCGCAGCCTTTTTCTTCAACCTCCAGGCCGGCAGTTTGAAGGAATGTTTTCATTGACCGGACAATGACGGGTAATATCGCGGAGAGAAAGTGGTTTATTTTTGCAATTTCTTCTTGGTTTTGCATATTGTTATCTCCTTTTGATTGTTTTGAAAAGAGGTTGGTTTCCAGTCTAAGAAAGTGTATAATCTAAGGAACGAAACGTTTTACGCCTAACTGTAAAATGGACTAGGAACTATTTCTATCAAGTTTAGATGCATCAATTTTGTAAATAATAATTTTATGTAAAAGAATATACTCAGGCTGATGGAAGAACAGTTTTATGTTTGGATTAATGATTGCAGATTTAATAACAAAAGAAAATCAATTTGATATACCTTCTTTGCTGGGTAAATGGGAATTTATCAAGTCTAACAATTATAACCATATGCTCGAGGAGATTGAAAAAGGATGCTGCGCTAACACTTTTTTAGTGTTTCACAACAACGCTCCCTTGTCAATGTCAAACAATAATTTTCATACTCTTTGTGATGAAATTGTTGATATCTGCTTAATACTCTCTTTCATAACAGCTAAATGTGTTACAGTCACGGGTTCGAATCCAAATTCTGATATAGCATTCTTGCAACTCGGTGATCGTTTCTTAAGAAGTAGAGCAATTATCGGCTTCAGGGCTTTGGAAATGATAAAATCCTTTCAAGAATTATTTGCTTCCGGTATTTCTTCGTACCAAATACCCATTAAGGAACGAAGATTAAGGTTATTCTTATCTCACTGGCTCAGTGGTTTAACATGCTTCACTATGGAAGACCTCTTTTTATCAGCCTGCGTAGAGATGGATATAGTCAAACAGTGTGAAATAACAAAATCACGGCAAGATTTGAATTATTTTAAGGGCATGAAAGAGGCGAGCCAACGCTATGGTATACCAGAATTATCAAAAGATTTCAAAAATATGCGTAACGATTTAATCCATTACGGTAGTTTATCGGCAGTGAATTATAAAGCAAAGTCTAAGGTGGAATGCGCAAAAGTGGTCGCAGATACACTTAACTGGATTGACCTTTATATCATCAATGTTCTCAATATGTCCTCCGCTCTATCTGCGGGCAGCAGATGGCTGGCTAAAGAAATAGAAATTTATCTGCCAAGCATTTCAGTTCCTTCCTGATTGAATTGGTTTAATGGTTTGGAAACTACGCAAGACAATTTTTAGACTTGCGTTTCAGGGTGGGAGGCAAAAGACCCCTCAGCGGCCATTCGGCTGACAAAATCGAATCCTGTGCCGCTGCCTTAGCAACAATAATCAAGCCTGATTTAATTCATCAGACTTAAAGTGGAACTTTGAGATTTGATGAATATGAATGAGGATGCTTGCTCGGTTGGGTGGTACCCCTACCCCGCAGCTATGTGCTAAAAGAAGGGATGGCTTAATCGCTTTACTCGCGCAGCCTGCAAAACATACTGATAAACCTCACCTCTCAAGGTGCAATCTGAAAAATAGTTCCACTCATAACTATTACCTACATTAAGATATTCTACCAAACTTTTGGTCATCTCTTAATGGGGAGCAGTATTCAGGTGCTAGAAGAACTGTAGAGGGAGGAAGAAATCTTCGACCTGAATTCTGGGCTTCAAAATAAAAAAACAGCTTACAGGCTAGCTTACAAGAAAAACAGAAAAATGTGCACTAATAACCTAGATATGCCCTTTTGACTTCTTCATTTCTCAAGAGATTTTGGCCTGTGTCGTTCAGTTTGATTTCACCTATATTAAAAACATAAGCTCGGTGAGCAACTATCAGGGCTTCAACGGCGTTTTGTTCCACTAACAATATGCTTGTGCCGTTTTTATTGATTTCCACAAGTTTGTCAAAAATTAATCCCGCAAAATTAGGAGACAGACCTAAAGAAGGCTCATCAGCCAGCAGTAACTTTGGTTTTAACATTAATGACCTACCTATGGCTAACATTTGCTGCTCGCCGGTAGAAAGGGTGCCAGCTTTTTGCTTAATTCTTTCCTTAAGCTGAGGGAAAAGTGAGAAAACTATGTCAATATCCTTATTGATTAATGCCTTGTTTCTGCGCTGAAAAGCTCCCATTTGAATGTTTTCCAGCACCGTCATTGTGGGAAACACACGCCTGCCTTCCGGAACTAACGATATGCCTTCCGCAACGAGTTGATCAGTTCTTAGACTCTTGATGTTTTTACCATTAAATAGTATTTCTCCGCTTCCAATAGTGCCACCTGTAGCTTCCAATAGACCGGCAACAGCCTTAAGGGCTGTAGATTTACCTGCCCCGTTAGGACCTATCATCGTCACAATTTCTCCTTCATTCACCGTAAAGGAGACTTCTTTCAAGGCCACTACAGTGCCGTATCGAACCGTCAAATTTTTTACCTCAAGTAGCAATTTTTCTTCTCCTGCCCAAATATGCGGTTATTACCGCTTCATTTTCCTGTATCTGCTCAGGGCGGCCCTCTGCGATTTTACTGCCGTAGTTGAGAACAATAATCCTTTCGGCAAGGTCCATAACCGTCTTCATATTATGTTCGATAAAAAGGATAGTTTTACCCGACCGGCCAAGCTGACGGATGATTTGTTTCATTTTCGGGACCATACCTGGGAAAAGACCTGCTGTCGGCTCGTCCAAAAGCAGAAGCTGCGGCTCCAACGCCAAAGCCCGCGCTATCTCAAGAAGCTTTCTTTGTCCATGTGAAAGGTTTTCAGCCAGTTGGCCTTTTTTTTCGAGCAGGTTGACTTCTTTTAGATATTCAAGAGCATGCTCAGTATTTTCCTTGTCCTCCTTTTTCAATGCTTTGCTTTGCAGCAGCGCACCTGATAAACTTTCACCCTTATTGTATTTCAACGCAAGCATAACATTTTCCAAAACCGTCATCTGAGGAAAGAGCCTGATGTTCTGAAAAGTTCTGCCGATTCCGAGCTGCGCAATTTTCCAGGGACTAAGAGAAGTAATGTCCTTTCCATCAAAGAAGAATTTGCCGCCATTAGGCCGAAGAAAACCTGTAACGATATTAAACAGAGTTGTTTTTCCAGCACCGTTGGGACCTATCAAGGCTGTAATATTGCCTTTTTTCAATTCAAAAGAAACATTATCGAGAGCTTTGACGCCGTCAAATTCTTTGCTCAGGCCGGCAACGGAAAATATGTTTGTGTTGTCAGGCATCTCTCATTTCCACCGATACGTTCCAAGAATACCCTGCGGCCTTTTCAGCATCAGGATAATCAATAATAAACCATAAATCATCTGCCGCAGCGGCGCCGCTATAGAACTCGGCATACCTAAAAACCGCAACAACTCCGGAAATATAACAAGAACAGCAGCCCCTACAAAAGAGCCGCCTAAACTTCCCATCCCGCCGAAGACAACCATCAAGAGAATTGTTATCGACTCCATCACGGTAAAACTCGATGGGTCGATAAACGTTATATAATGGGCGTAAAGACTTCCTGCGATGCCCGCGAAAAAAGCACCAACGATGAAAACTATAATCTTGTACTTGTTTATGTTCTTGCCCATAGCAAGAGCAGCAATTTCATCTTCACGAATGCCTCTTAGCACTCTGCCAAAAGGAGAGTTGACTATTCTGTTTATTATGAAATATGTTACAAAGACAAAAACAGCGACAAGAACCAGATACTGCCAGACATCAGATAACTGAATGCCTAAGATTGAAAATGCCGGTATTCCTGGCAAGCCCATCGGCCCTCGCGTAACCGATACCCAGTTTTTAGCAATGGAATATACAATCACACCGAAACCGAAGGTCGCGAGGGCTAAATAGTCGCCTTTCAGGCGCAAAGATGGAACACCAATAAAAACACCTAAGATAGCTGCGACACAGGCTCCAATAAGTAATCCAAACCACGGCGAAAGACCGTAGTTTAATGCAAGAAGCGATGAAGCATACGCTCCCACACAGGAAAATGCTGCGTGTCCTAATGCGGCAAGACCCGTATAGCCGACAAGCAGATTCAAACTGAGTGTCAGAATAATATAAATGCCGGTTATAACCAAAATATGTAACAGGTACTCCATTATAGTTTCTCCCTCTCTGATTTTACTCCTATAATTCCGCCGGGGCGGAGCAATAAAAATACAATCAAAATCACAAAGGCGATGCAGTCTTTCCAGCCGGCGGATATTTTCCATATTCCTAAATTTTCGGCAAGACCGAGGAAGAGACCGCCGAGCATTGCACCCGGAATGCTGCCGATTCCGCCGATAATAGATGCGATGATTCCTTTGAGTATTGCGTTCATTCCCATTGTCGGCTCGATATTTGTCTCAAGTGAAATAAGTATCCCTGCAGCCCCGGCCAGAGCCGAGCCGATAGCGAATGCCGCAAGGATAATACTCTCCGGATTTATGCCGACGATACTCGCAGCCATTGGGTCATCAGCAACAGCACGCATCGCTTTGCCTAATTTGGTCTTTTGGATGAATAGCCACAGAGTTGCACAGAGGCATACAGAGACAATTAAAATCATTATTTGTATGTCTGTGATTACCGCCCCTAAGAAATGACGGCCTTCTTGGACCGGCCCGGTGCGGATAGTAAGAATTTGAGCGCCGTAGATTAACTGCAAAAGATTCTGAATAAAAATAAATACGCCGAATGATGCCATTAGAAAAACTAAATTCGGTGCCTTATGCTTGCGCAACGGCTTGTAAACAAGCCAGTCAATCAAAACCCCTAATACAGCTGCACATATTATCCCTGCCGAGACCGCTAATGTCCATTTCAGATATTCGCTTTCCCCGCTAACGACCAGCGACCAGCGACTAATGACTGAATATGCTAAATAAGCCCCCGCCGCATAAACCACCCCATGTGCAAAATGGAAAAAACGCACCGTACGATAAATAACTGCAAAACCCAAAGCAATGAGAACGTAAATACTCCCTGATATTAAACCATTGAGCAAAAGTTGGTTAAACATTTTTTGTATAAACCTTCATTTTAACTTATCTTCAACAAGTTAAACTCAAAGCCATATAATAAATGTAGACATGAATCTATCAGAACACACAAGAACTGGCTAATATTAACAAGCAAATTTAGGATAATCTTTCTCAAATTTCTCAACAGTATATACACCAAATGTATCATCTACTTTTTCCGAGAAAATAACGTCGAGAAAATCCACATACGTGATTACTCTTGGTCCAATAAAGAATTCAAGAACGGAACCATCACCGAACAGATCACGTTCTTCAGCAGTAATGTCGGCGCTTTCTTTATAAACCATCGCTGCTGATTTTTCAAAGACATCATAATCAAGCTTTGTAATGTTTGCTGAAATAGCCTTCAGCAACTTACCTCTTTCAGGATTTGGACAATTACGTGCCATATCTCGAAGCTTGTCTACATTGACAAGTCGAGTATCAATACCAGCAATTTGACAAGGTCCTATGAACTTTTTATAGAAGTCCACGGCATCATCAGCAATGAGATCTTTCCACTCTTTATCCTCCAAAATAAAAGCCCGCCTTCTAGTACAACCTGTGAGGTTTCGGAGGAAATCTACATAGTGACTTGGATACAAAAGGACGTTGTTTTTCGATATTCCGTCTTTTTCCAATTGCTGTGTATTATAACCAGGTGGTAACTTCTTAAGCTCAGGAAGCGGTTTATGTTCAACTTTACGCCCGTCTAGGATTTTGAACCAGTTTCGTGGGCTCTTAATGCATGTAAAGCATACATCTGAGACTCCGACAAGAAGATGCGCTAGAATCTGCGAATGGTCCGCATAGTTTGCAATATGGATTCTGATAATATCTGCCCCAAAAGATTGCTGCAATTGCGAATAGATCACCTTCCCCATCAGGATGCGCATTGACTCCGACCTTGTTTCACCAAACCATCCCAACGTCTTCTCAAAATTTCCATGTTTGACATATTGGAGGAACCCTCCTAATGTGGCTTCAAGGCGATTTGAAAAACGCAATTCCTCAGCATAACGGTAGACTTTGTTACGCTGCGACAACACAAATCCCAGATATACCTCTCTCAAAAAAACGCAAGCACCACAAGTTATGCAAACACTAGCTATAGGAAAAATCCAATCTAATATAGTCTGAGTTGGTGTTACTTCACCCGAAAATCGAGGAAAGAAGTATTTAACAACTACGCCTACCCCTAACGGTATAATAAGTGTCGCCACTAAGGTAGTAAGTTTAGACTGGTTATACCTATCTTCATTATCTTTTTGAATATTCTCGTGGAATTTTTGCCATATGTCGTACCACTCAGTCATTTCAATTTCTCCTCATTCAACATGTGATCTTTTTGGATTGTAAATTTTCTGAAATAAGTTTGGTGTGGCATGTTCTTAACTCGTTAAAAATGCATAAGCCAACATACTCGTACAAATCTCTCCTATGCATTGGTCCACCGTGACAGAAACTCCACTGATCGCAGGTTTTGCAGAAACCAGTTTTCTTCCATTCAAGTTCCCTGTATTTCCGGTAACGATTTTCCCAAACGTTCTTGATTCTATCTTTTCGCAGATCACCCTCGATAAAATCTCTTGATATATTGCTACAAGATGCGAGTTTACCATCGAACAAGATGCCTAAATTGTTAATACCTGCAATACAATGAAAAATAAGAGGTCTAAATGTACCCTCCAGTTCTTTGCCCAACCATCCTCCACAGCCTAATTCGACCATAGTTGTAGAAGAGTCGCCATAGGCTTTACAGGAGTTTTGATATTCAAGTTTTAGAAAATCAATCACTTCTTTTACATTGTCAGGTGAAAGTAAGTATTCAGATTCGACACCGGTTCGCCCAAGAGGATCTATTGTCATAACCCGGAATACTCGCGGCCTAATCTCGGATTTAACAATGTCTAAAAGCTCTGGTAGTTCGACGACGTTTTTTGCGTGTGCTACGGTCGAAACTGTAACAACATAACCATTTTCTACGGCGAGTTTAGCTGCCTTGACCGTCTTGAAGAAGCTACCTGCCATTCTTCGAAATGAATCATGTGTTTTCTCCATGCCGTCGATGCTGATACCAACACCGGTAACACCGTATTTTTTTAATTCTTTTAAAATAACCGGATTGTCGTGTATAAATAAACCATTTGTTTGTATATCGATATTTCTATAAAAAGGTATTGAACTTATTTCTTTAAGAATACTAATAAGGTCTTTACGAACAAACGGTTCCCCACCTGTGATATTAATATGTCTGAATTGTGACATATCGAAATCTGCCGCAATTTGTTGGAAGGCCGCTATTACTTCTTCAGTAGTCAATTCATCGCCGAGATTAACCTCTTCAGAAGGAGAGCCGCAGTGAACACAGTTCATATCGCATTGTCGTGTTGCTTCCCAACTTATTATATGCAATGGATGTTCACGAATGAGCTTTTCAATGCCCCTTTTCCATTGCTCGAACGAAGTATCCAAGTCATTTTTCGTTCTCATTCAGAGAAAACTTTCTGGAAGTAATTCTGGTTTCTGTCATCTGGATGGCTGCCGTACATGTTATTGACAAATTCAACTGGATTTGCCCATTCCAACATTCTTTTTTTAAACTTGTTGATATCTTCAAAGGAAGCCTTATCATGTTTTTGAGAATTTACAGAACCCATATTGTTAGCCTTTCCTATTTTAAATTAACTGTTTTTCCATCTTTTATTGTCTTTTTAGTAAATGCCTCTGATTTCAGATCTCCATTAGGTTTAAAAGAAATTGTTCCTGACGCACCTACAAATGAGATGCGTAATAGTTCCTCTCTGATTGCTTCGGGTTTTGTGCTGTTGCAATTTTGGATGGCTTTGAAAATAGCTAATGCTGCATCATATGCATAGGCACTAAATACGTCCGGTTCCTCTCCATATTTTTGGCGATATCTTTGGGCGAAATATTTATACACCGGCGAATTACCTTCCGAAGGAGCGGTATAAAACACACCTTCTGCTGCCTCCTTCGCAACATCAATAAATTCCGGCGAACCCCAATTATCACCTCCAAATAGAGGAAGTCCAAGCCCTATTTCTTTAAGTTGACGAACAAAGACACCACCTTCTTTGGGATAAGTGGGAGATACAATTGCCTCAAGTCCTTTAATATTTTGCAACTTGGCTATGATGGTTCGAAAATCAGTTGAGCTTTCTTCCACGCCTTCATTTGCCAGGACCCGACCACCCGACTTTTGAAATTTCTCCTTGAAACCCTCTGCCAAAGGCTTACCCCAAGAATTGTTCGTATATACAACAGCTACATTTTTCACTCCTGATCCAGCCACCCAATTTGACAAAATCTCGGATTGAAGATCATCAGCTGGGCATGTACGGAAAAAGTAATGTCCTCCTTCATTTGACAATTTGCTTGAAGATGATATAGGTGATATAAGAATAACCTGGTTTTTACTGGCTATCGGGGTTATTGCCAAGGTAACGGTACTACCTGCTGACCCGAAAACTACTGGTATTTTATCAATAGTTGCAAATCTCATCATGATATTTATAGCTTCTTTACTATCGCCGCGGTCATCCTGAAAATCCACATTAACGGGTTTTCCGAGTAATCCCCCTTTCGAGTTTATCTCTGTGGTTGCCAGTTCTATTCCTCTTTTTGCCTTCTGACCATAAGAAGCAACGTCTCCCGTCAAAGGAAAAGTGGCACCTAATTTTATTTCTTTTTGTTTAGATTTTTTTGAGCAGCCGAGGAAAGCGGTAATCAGAAGCGCAAATGCAACCACTAACAGAATGGAAACGCATTTTAGATTTGCAAATCGCTTCATTTTATGTCCCTTTCGCACTTTTTAGAGGATTATTCATCCTCATTATTATTTGAATTATGAATTATAGCCATTCCAAACCCAGAATCAACACCTTTTTTTCCAAGAATTTACCATAAGGGCTTACGAACTTTGTCCGCCAAAGTCAGATGAATTTTGACGGAATTGGTTTGTGGTTTGATTACAATAATCATGCCATTGACCTCTATGAAAATGATACAATTCATAAGGTTTTCACACTAACACAAAATCTTGAACACTAGAAAACACTTGTATTTTTTCCAACATTTTCTTGAGTATCTAATAGCTTTGCTTGTAGAAATGTTTCTTATATAATAGCTAACATGCAAAATTGGAGTTTCACAGAATATTACAATAGGCTTAAAGAAAGGTATATTATATATGGAAATTAAAAATGAGAGGACAAAAGCCTTTTTCCAAGTAGCCCTATCAGGTATCTCATTCGGTACAATCCCAATTTTTTCAGCACTCTTGAGAGAACAAAACATTTCCGTTGCCTTTCAAGTGTTCTTCCGCCTATCTGTCACAGCGATCATCCTAATACCGTTTATGTGGTACTTCAAAGGCTACAAACTTGGAGTAACCAAAAGACACCTAACAATATTTGCTACCAATGGTTTACTAATTTTTGGAGCTTTTTTTACTTACATTTCATCAATCGCGCTGGGCACTCCCGCAGCTAAAGCAGTTTTACTTACCTATATTTATCCGGTTTTTGCAGTTTTTCTTGGCATGATTTTTTTGAAAGAAGGTGTAAGTGTATCTCGATTACCATGTATCACATTAGCTATGATTGGTGTAGCCATGGTAATGGAATTATGGTCAGTCGAGAACATCACAAAAATACGAACTGGAGAAATCCTTGCAATAGGTAATAGTTTCTTCTACGCCTGTATTATAGTACTGGGAAGATACGTAGGAAGAGAGTGCAAAGATCTACATCCTCTTTCAACAATTTTTTTCTCGTTTGTTTTTGCCTTGCTCTGGTTGGCTTTTGTGACATTTATTCTGCAATTTACTTCACTTCAAATATTATTTTTTAGCCTTACTGATTTGCATAGAGCTGCTCTGCCCTATCTAATAGGAATAGGAGTATTAAGTACTGCTATACCTTATCTGCTACTTTATTATGGACTGCGGAAAATAGAGGCTATGACGGCGAGCCTTCTTCTTTTGCTTGAGCCGATAAGTGTTATTATAATGAGTAAAGCAATATTAGATGAACCTATCAAATTATGGCAAATCATCGGAGGAATATGTATCCTTCTGGCCGTCGTTGTGTCTTATCAGAGGTATGATTAAAGTTACAAGTACATCACAGTTATTTCTACACCAGTTTTTAATCCTTATCTCTTATGAACTTCGCGGGTTTTAAGCCATTCACTAACAATTTTGCTTAATTCATTAAAATTAAAATACCCTTTTGATGGAAGATTCATTGTCGTAAGCATACTTGATACATTTGGGGGTGGCTTCTCCTCACCAACCTCACGCACCTGATATACAACTAAAACATCGACTTTATAGTCACTAACCCTTTCTATTTCCATAAGATCGCCCGAAGGGTGTGTTTCGTCAAAAATAGCAAATTTGCATTGATGAAGAAGCCGCTGATCTTCATTATGTATATCCTCCAAATCTACATCAAAATCATAAGCCAAGATTGGGTGAAATCCCATTTTCTCATTCTCAATACAAGCTTTGATATGCCTCAACACAGGCATATAATCATAATTACCCCCAACAAAAACTCTTGTTTTTCGTTCACCAGGCAAATGCTCTTTATCAAGCTTATTTCCTGCTTTCCCTGTCTTTTTCTGTTCAATACCTGCGTTACAGTCTTTTTTATCGGCAACTAGTAGTTCTTTTATTCTATTGATCCAAGCTACTATCTTTCTTGGTTCCCTTTTCTGCATACCACCGATAAGAACATAATATTGTTCATCAACGAAATAAATTTCAGCGTGGACAATCCCCTTCGTGCCAATTAACGTTAATGTCCAAGTTTCTTTTTGCTCATGAAGAATAAACTCAATGAAAATCCTTGCTCTGTCAATGAAGTAACTAAGGCCACTAACTTCCATAGTAAGAATTGGCATTCTAAAAGTCCTATCGTAATCAATCACAAGAGGAGTTCGTTCCATTCGTCTAATTCTTCCGTGGATAAGTAGAAATGGACTCTCGATTTCATCCGGGAATAGTTTGTCGTAAGTATATCCTTGCGGAATCTCATCACGTACTTTGACTTTTCGAGATTTTACGTTTGGCCCCGATTCTGCTGGAGATGGTGGTAAAAATGTATGCCTTAAGTTCAGTATATGCCTATCTATTCGTTCCCTAAGAATATCCATACTTTCCTCAGCAATTAGCACACATGCGAGTTCATCATCTAATGGACAAAGAACAACATTATGTTGAAAATCTGCTCCTGCACGTATGCAAATCTCAAATGTTTGCCCAATGGCTTCTTGAAAGTACAATGATACCTCGTTTGCAGCATCCAACAGAGCACCGGCTACATCTGGGACCTCGATACGATTGATATCTCCTGTGGAGTTAAAGCAATCAAAAATTAACTTCTCTTTGTTATAGAAAAGTTCAAAGTTATCAATTTTACGAATTGGCTTAGCACATTCAAGACAACAACTCTTCATCTTTTCATAGTCTATCATACTCTTTCTCATTATTTTTCCTACTTTTTTATTTATTAATTAAATCCTGGATTTCTTTTTCGACCCATCTAGTTGCATATAGAGCGCGTCCTAGGAAATCATTCATACCAAGAACTAGGCTCAACTTTGTCTCTCCGTTAATCTTAAGAACAATAACTGAACCATCTATACTACTTGTATGCCTTTCGTTTGGACCGGTCCTACCCAATATTATTTCCTGAACCACGCCTAAATCGATACCATCACTTTTTAGCAATGCTTCTACTTTACCTACCAAGCTGGTAATGCTTACGATTATATTAGCTAACAAGTTTAAATCATATTGTCCGCTTTTATCAACTATTTCTGCCGTCGATATTGTTTTCTGTTGCTGGTTTATTACTAAATTGAAAAAAGGTGGACGGTAAAAGGCTTTTTGCGCAAGTTCGTTTATCTTTAAGAATTCTTGCGTCTTTTCATATAAATCTTGAGACGGAAACTGCAAACTATTGGGGTAAACAAAACTCTCTCTTATCAACGGCTTTAAATGGGGTTTTATGCATATGGCGGGGTTCTTTCCCGCCCAACTCGTATGAAAACAAACATCTCCAATCTTTTCTGAACTCATAATCGCAAGCACAATATCCTGAAACGGAAATATGAATAGTTTTTGCATCTGTCCTACTATAACCAGTTCTTCTAACTGTGTATTACGTGTGTCTATTTTCTCAATTTCTATTACTGCATTGGTAGCTAAGAAAACTAATTTCTGTGCAATATCCAAAATTGGTTGTATACTAATACCTGAAGGGGTAACACCCAAGTGCTCTATCGGTTTACCATCTAACCGGTTAAAAAATTGAAACCAACGAATCCCTTGGATCCTTTTTGAAAATATGTCATTTATCCTGTCACAGATCTCTTTGACTTTTTGTGTTTCCATCACAGAGAAATTTCCCAACTAACTTAAATTTATTATAGAGTTAATAGTTTCCACATTTATTGCCATAATATCAATTATAAACCTTTTTAACTTCCAGCTCGTCCTAACACTCCGGGATTCACAACATTCCGCGGAGAGGCTTTCAGAAAACATTCTACATTCTCCAAGCATATATCTGTGCAGCGACAGAGAGCTTCGTTCGTATAAAACCCCGTATGGGGAGTAAACACAACATTTGAAAGTTGAAATAAAGGGTGATGCTTATCAATTGGTCCAATAAGTACATCTAATCCTGCACCTCCGAGTTTACCATTTGCCAACGCTTTATAAAGCGCACTTTCATCGACAACTTTCCCACGGGATGTATTAACAAATATAGCAGAATGTTTCATCTTATCAAATGCTTCCTCGTTAAAAAGCCTGTCGGTCTCTGAAGTTAGCGGCACATTCACAGAAATTACATCGCTTTCTCGTAATAGTGTGTCAAAATCTACATATTTGACCCCCAATTTCTGAGCGCGTTCCTTTGAGGGATGGGCTGTGACTGCTATCACTTTCATTCCTAAGCATTTCCCGATTTCTGCTACTCGCCTCCCTATAGCACCAGTACCAATAACCCCAAGCACTTTTCCAGCAAGTTCAATTCCTTGAAATTGCTTCCAGTCATAGCCCCCTTCTCTTACATGCTTATCTGCTTGAGGTATCTGTCTAATCACACTAAGTATTAGAGCGAACACATGTTCAGCAACTGACTCACTGGCATAAGCTGGTACATTTGTCACCACAATGCCGTTTTTTGTCGCTGCCTTTAAATCAATATAATCATAGCCTGTTGCCCACACTGAAATCATACGCAGCTTTGGTAGCTTTTGAATTATAGTTTCAGTAATATTAGTCCAACCAACTATTGCTATCTCTGTATCCCCCAGCCGCTGAAGTGTTTCTTCTTCAGAAGACGGATTATCTTTAAATATTCTAACATCCCCTAGCTTTTGTAATTTTTCTATGTGATTTTTAGTAAGATATACATCATCCAAGACCACTATTTTACTCATTTTTACACCTCAATTCTTATTTTTTTTATATTTAACTTCCCTTCAAGTTTTATTAGAATAGCTTTTACATTATACCCTAAGTTTGTTTCGCTTATTAATAAATTTTTATTTTATAAATGAACTAATTGGTTGAAATAGTCTATTTCCGCTGAGCAACCGGTACAACCTATACAACCGCAATGCTCTGTTGGTCTTAAATCCTTGTCATATAGAAGTCGAGCAACTTCTTGTGAAATGAACTCCACATCATCTGGATTGGCTGTTGCAAAATTCTCAAGTCGTGCCCCATCATTGTGGCGGAATGGGACAATCTTAGGAATGACTCCTGTGTCTATCATTTCTTTTGCAATCTTTAAAGTAGATTCCTTACTCTCTAAACCAGCGACTAAGGCGGAACCTACACGATTTCTTCCCACTATTCTTAATGCATATTCCCATGCTTCGAAATATCTCTTTTTAGTAATTTCTGATTTTTTGGGGCAAAATATTCCTCGCAAATAATCATCTCCGATTTCTATATTCATGAGCAAAGCATTTGCCCCAGCGTCTAATAACATATTTATATGCTCGTCCTTAACAGGGGGAGAGACCTCAACAGTTATTAGGATGTCCGATACTTTTCGTATCGCTCCTAAAATTTCAATATAACTCAACGCTCCTCTATCACCAGAGAGGGTATTTCCACCTGTTAGATCAACTGTATAAGATGGGTTTTCCTTGATTGCCAAAGCTATAACTTCAGCGATTTCAATGGGGCTCTTTTCTATGATTGTTTTAGAAGGAGTCATCGCACAGAAAAGACATTGTTGTTTCATCTTGAAATATTCGCATCTCATGTTTATTGCTGTTATTAAAGTATTGTTACCCTCCTGAGTAACCACCTCGTATGCGGATCTACCCGCTGAAGTAGTTTCTTGATACCACTTAGGTGCAACAACTGGTTGACACCAACAAATGTCAATCTTGTTTTTACAAAGGATGTAAGTGCTGTTTTTCTTAGTTAGTTCATATGGTGAATGCTCAGTAAATCGGTGACCAAAAGGAGCATTTATAATAAGACCATCGGGCAATATCAATTGAATACCCGCATTACCGGTCCTTTTATGCAAAGAAGGGTTTTGCCGTAAATATACTTGGCGAGCTATTTGATTACCCCTAACCCCCCAGCATAAAAGCTCAATCTTTATCCTAACAGACTCCATATTCTACTTTTACAATATGTGATTAGAATACTAATTCATCTAAAGACTTGATACCTTTTAGAGATAAGTTTTATTCTAACAGCAAATCTTTCCTCTGTCAAACAGATAATTGAGTTTTGGCTCTACTGTCCTTTAGTCCGAGCACTGCAAAACCACTAGCAGTTTATACATCTTTTTGTCCCTATGTCCTTATAGTCAACTGCATTTTCCTGCCTGCTCTCAGAACACTTTCTTGTTCGCGCGGATTTCTTCACCCCATTTTTCCCCCTTTTTTTATCAAACTATTGACAAATGCTGCCCGATTAGCAACGAAGCATAACGGGGTGCGATAACCCCCTGCTACAGGGGTTGTGACAAAAGAAAATCCTGTGGTCGCGCAGCTTAAGTTTCCCGGAATTTTCATTGGGCTGACTATTCTTTTTGTTTATCCTGGCCGGGCATATTCAGGAAGAACTTGAAGGCGGGGACTATGGAAATAACTTTGCCATCCTTTTCCTTTTTGGACTCCTCATCCCTTGAGATTATGCATCCCCGGTCAACATTGAATTTTTTCATAAAGGCTTCAATGCCGCGGAAGCCGATTTTACCGTACTTGACCTCGACCGGCACAGGTTCACCATTTACCAGGACTGCATCAACCTCGTTCTTGTAAGGGTCCCGCCAGAAGAATTCGGCCTTAAGCTGCATGATGACCAGCCATTCAAAGACTCTGGATCTGGAGAGGTCGTCCTCACTAAAGAGGAGGCTGACCGAAGGCATGGCCGGATAGTACTTTTTGAGCTTTCTTTCGATTTTCCGCCTGTTGCGTGAAAAATTATACAGCTTCCTTACCATGAACGACTTTTCAAGATAGCCCAGATAACCGGAAAGGGTTTGTCTGGAGATATTCAATTCATGGGCCAGGCCTGAAAGCTCTATTATCTGCCCCGGCTCCTCCATGATTACTCTCAGCAGGCTGTCCATGACGGATATATCCTTTATCTTGAAAAGCTTTGCCAGATCCCTGTAAACCACTTTTTCTACTATGCCTTCTTTGACGTATTTTTTGATGATTTCCCTGTCGGTTATGCCAACCAGCTCGGGGAATCCCATAGTCAATGCAAACTCGTCAAAGAGCTTCCGCAGCTCCTTTTCGTAGAGGCCGGTGGGTTTCAATTTCAATCCCTTGAATGCAAGAAACTCATTGAAAAGCAGGGGTTCAACCGTGAACTCGAAAATCCTTCCTGCAAGCGCTTCCTTCGATTTTTTCCTTATGAAAAGCGATTCCGAACCGGAAATCATTATCTTGGTGTTTTTGCAGGTGTCGTAAACCGCCTTAAGCTGGTTCTCCCAGCCGTTGAGCTTCTGGATTTCATCCAGCAGAAGAAGGCGTTTTCCCTGCCTGAACGTGTTGCCTGTGATCTCTTCGTACTGCTCTATTATTTCCCTTATTTCAATCTCAGGGAATTCATCGAATGAGAAATATATGACGTCAAGGGGGCCATAGCCTTTTTTTATGGCATCGTCCGCAATTTTGAGCATCAAAGTGGTTTTGCCCGTTCTCCTGAGGCCTGTAAGCGCCACCATCTGCGGCAGAGGCAGGAATTTCTGGATTTTGCCGTAGATGTTCCTGTCCTTGAACTCCACTTCAAAGGCACCCTTCCACCAGGGGTTGAATTCCCGCAATGCATCTTTAATTTTAGCCATATCTACCTAACCTATAATCTATTCTATGTTAAATGAATTAGTCTTATTATATTTATATAGATTACACCTATAGTTGTCAACGATAATAATCACCCCTCAGCGGCTGGAGGTGAACTGGCCCCACAGTTGCCGTGGGGATAATTGAACCCACAACGGCTGAAGCTAAAGGAATAGGCTAACCCCGCAGCGGCTGAAGCTGGAGGCGAGCTGGCCCCAGCAGCGGGCCAGCGGCTGCGTTTTAAGCTAAGGGGTAAACTGGCCCCGCAGCGGCTTGAGTCGGATTGGCCCTACAGCAGCGGTAGAGATAGGCTAACCCCTCGGCTGGACGGTGGACTGACCCCGCAGCGGCCGTTTGACTCCAGCGCGGTGTTAGGCGCTTCGGCTACGTGACGACCTAAACATGACATAATCAGTATACGCCTTGTAGCAAAGCACCGGAACCACGAGCAGTGCAAGCAGGATTTTCACCACAAGGTATAGAGCCCTCGAATAAGGAAATAGCAAACCGTGAACTACCAACGCAAACACAAATACGAACACAATCAGCCACATTAGTAGCCTAATCTTTGGAGGTGGAACTGGCAACCGTGGCTTGATGAGTCCGATAATCACCCATGCAGGAATAAAAATGGCTATCCACAGAAGTCTGTGATGCCAGGAAATCCAGAGCAAAAACCAGAACAGCAAAAGCGACAGCCAGAAAGCTACGATTTTTGCACGAATGATGTTCATAGTGTCAAAGCACCTAACGATACAAAATTGAGCCACCACTGGCAGCTAAGCTCCGAATGCAATGATAACTTCCAAATCTCATAAATCAACCAAAAACTCAAGGCGAGGCGGCCGTTAGTTTCAGCGCGGTGTTAGGCGACTTCTTGGCTGGCCACAAGCAACACACGAGAATGAGGCCACCCATCACCAAATGGGGGCCACAATCCATAATGCGCCACCACAGAGGCATCCCGATGATAATTTCCATCAAATAAGACACAACTCCAACGATCAGAGCAATCGCGATAATCGTAATCACCAACGGACGGTATCGAACCACGTCCGTAGCTACGACCCACAGCACCACGGCTACTGCTAGACATCCCAAAATACCCCATCCCCAAAACAATTCCGCGGGTCGGCACTGCGGCAGCGGTTCCACACCGAATAAGGCGAAAAACCAATTAATCCACCTGAGGGGGAAGAAACCACAAACAACGCAGAGTCCCCATAGAGCCGCGTAAACGCGGATTGCGTTGGCTATCGAACGAACATGCGTGAACGTTTTCATAACGGTGTGCAAAGTCGCTTAACATTCCAAAGATGAGCCACGGCCATCGGTGGCTGGCTCCGAATGCAACTATAATACCAAAATCTTCCTCGAATTATAATAAAAAATCGAAGTTCTTTTACTGGTTTTGTTGCAATGGCCGTAAGTTTTTCAAGGAATTTTCGCATTGTACTTAACCCCATTAAGCAACTAAAAAGTTAGATTGCTTAGCCCCGCAGCTTCAATAGCCAGCCCCTATTCACGCTCTGCCTGATTAGCTTTCATCCTGTATGATTTTCTCCGCAATGCGGCGTCCCAAAGCTGCAAACACCTCTCGCCGTGCTGCTCGGCTCAATAACTCTTCTTTTCCGCCTCAGTACATTGGAAGCAATCGGCAGAAAATCAGGTTAAGAGCCTGCGCTTATGGAACCCAGAGGTGTTTGCTATGCAATTTTGGGACGCGTATTATCTGGAGAAAATCCAGGAAATGAAAAAGCCCATCAAACCAGAGTTTTTAAATAAGGATGTGATAATATGAGCAATATGAAATGCGGAAATTGCGGTAGTAAATTGCAAAAGCCGAAAGTTGATGAAGTAGGTTATGGCAGTGTCGAACTACTCTGTCCTATCTGTGGAATAGTATATGACAAAAAAGGGAAGGAAGTAGAAAACTACTAAGGGTATTTGGCAGAAGCAATGGGGGTTTGATTTTTCTCCCATTTTTTCTTTTTTTTATCAAACTATTGATAACTCCTGAGTAACAATGATACATAATCTTTATAAAGCCTTAATTTACGTTTGTTATATGACAGAAACCATTTACAGAAACAAACGATTAATATTGCGTATGGGCGCACTACCTGAAAAATATAAAATAATCGTAGATGCGGAACTAAGATTGTATTCCGATTTAGACAGCATTAATATTTTTTATAAAAAACAAGATTCAACAAACAATAATAATACAGAAATCGGTTCGTACCAATATATGGTTAATGATAACATTTTTGTCTCTGTGCTTGACTTTGACGAGACCCAAAAACCTACAGAAATAGCAATGTCAATTACGTGGAATGGAGAGTGTCAAACTTTAGCAGAAATCCGTAAAGCAGCTAAAGATGTTGCAACACATTATAAGAATTTAATAGAAATGGTTGGTTGCGAAGATGATAAATCTTATACGTCAAAACTTTTCCCCTATCTAGTCTCGGCAATAGATTCTATAGACCATGGACCTTCTTTATGGGTTTATCCGGAGGGGGGTATTTTCACATAAACATATTTTTGCCTTCGTATCAAATTATGACAACTTACATCTTACAATGATGACATTGAGGGTTAAACCACCTTTTATTATCAGGGGACACTCGCGTCTTATTCCATAAAGATTTCAATGTTTTAAAAATATCACACTCAGGAAAACCAGCACAATAGCCGTCGGTAGGACAGTATAGTCCTTGACCTGTAAGTAATTGTTGGCGCATGCTCTCAACAAATAATAATGAAATTTTAACTTCATCCATTTCACTGTGGTAATAGCGATGATCGTCGTTTATCCAAATAAAAGAAGGCCATGCAGCAGGTTGTACCTTTTTATGTGAATCTTCTTCCGCAATTATTCCATCTCGCATACTAACTTGCCAACACTCACACATATATTGCCAGAGTTTAAGAAGCTCACATCTTAGAAGATTTTTATCGAGAACTTTTTCGAGAAGATGCAAATAGCATTGATCGGTTCCAGGAGTGCATGCAGCACTATTGAACGGTCTTTTCACTAAATGATCGTACCTTTTGGCTAACTGAGTTCGGATATAAATATCCTTTTCTTCAGGTGCCCATCTTGGGAAATCAATATATGGACATTCTTCAACAATGGAAAGCAGATGCTCAAGTCTTAGTCGAGGCGAGAAAATGGGATCATTTAAAACGGCTTCTCCAATTGTGTTTACGAGAACATCCAAATCCTGTGTCTCTGGCCAACATAATGGCGAGCTAAGCGAATATAATGAAACACCCATCACATATTTCCAATCTCCAAGCCTCTCAATAACCCGTTTAAATCTTGTAGATAACTCCCTAAAACCAGCAATTCCCAATCTTTTTTCCGAATATACTATAGACTCTTTTTCCCATGTTTCTAATTCTTCAATCGGGTACCCCATTTTCTTGAAGGTATTCTTCAAACCACATAATCCACTTACCTCTTGAATTGGCTCAATAGCTTTAGATAGACTATCAATAATCGTCTTGCAGGATTTCAGTTTAGGTTCGTTGATGAAATATTCAGGAACGTTCAATTTTTTGTTCCCTTGGTCGGATGTGACAAGAAATATCATTTTTTGATAAACTAAACTAGCGAAGATTCGCATATAGCAATGCATTGGATTGAAAGCAAGCAATCTGTGATTAATCTCATGTGAAAATATTTCATCATATCCATTATTTCTACAAGATTTAACTACCACCAGATCGGCAAGCGCATTGTAGTATGCATTTGTATAACCAGGTTGCATCGGAAGATAAAATGCATTCATAGAAAAATCTGCCAGAGTATTATTTTTCTCGTCCATTATTGTTTTCTCCCTTATTCAGGTTTTGGTTTTTTTATAGTTTCTTCTTGTTTAGATGCCTCCGAAATTAACCAAGTCGTAAAAGAACAAATTTGGCGAACTAAAAGCCTTTTAGTTGACTCTGGAATATTGGCAGATGACAACGCCTTCAAAAGAAATTGTGCCCCATCTTCACCAGAAGGCGATGTGGCTTGCTTCTTTTTTTGTTCTGATAAGGCCGGAAAATTTACTTCAGGTGCATTAAAAATAGCACCACTCAATTTATTGCTTTCATATCCTACGTAACCTGCCGCAAGTAATAACTTATCAGCTTCCGCCGGTAATAAAGACAGTGCTTCAGCTATTACCTTTACAGTTGCCCTTCGAGGTGGATTTCGTTCACCGCTTTCTACTCTGTTAAGATGACTCGGATTCAGTTTGGCCCGTCGGGCAAGCTCACTTTGAGAAATCCCTGCCTGTTCTCTAAATTTTCGTAATTGTTCAGCAAAATCGGTTTTTTTCATATTAACACCATAAAAGAGAAAAATAACTCTTTATAATCTTATTTCATTTAACCATATTATAATCAATTACTTACAAGCCATAGCAATGTCTTATTCCCCTAATCTTCTTAAATCATACGTTATTGTGCTATATTTGTCAACAAAAATTTTGCAAAAAAAGCACAAATTTACTTGACTTAATTAGCACAGATGGTTATGCTTAATAGGCACAATGAATGTTTTCGGGAATTTAACAATGAAATGGATGAAAAAATGAACAGCCCGTTGGTGAAACAGAGGAATCTTAGCAGCCATAACCGCATACAGCGTGCGCTTCGCAGCTACAAGATACTGGCCGATACTTCCTTTATAATGCAACCAGGTTTCGCAGAGTTTGCTGTTGAAAATAGCCATCTTATTGGCCAGAATCCGATGCTCATCTCCAACCTTGTTCTCGATGAATTGCACCGGCTTTCTGGAAGCCAAAACACACAAAAGCAAAGTGCCGCCAAGCGTGCTCTGGCTATCCTCGCGGACCTCTTAAGACGGGGTTATGTGGAGGTTCGCCATGAAGTATCAGACAAGTATGTTGACCTTGTCATTCAGCGAGTTGTAGAGCAACACCTACTAACCCATGATTTTCTGGTGCTCACAAACGACGTCGGGCTCATGGAGGATCTTTATGTCAAGAAACAGAAAAGATCAGTCCGGAGTTCTCATGACCTTATAGTGGCCAAGCTGCACGGCGCTTCGCAGAAGCTGAAGATTTTTATCCCCAACGGCAACCCCTTAATTCAAGCCTGCAAATCGCCGGCCCATATTTCATCCTCTTGCGTTTTTCCAAAACCTTTTGCTACAACTACTACTCTGTCTTGCTCTTCTGGCATCAAGCTGGGAGTACGCAAGGAGCTTGACACAGGCGCTCGGGTGCAGCTTTCGGATGGTTCTGTAGTCACCCTTGATAAAAAGCTCGCTCATGGTGGAGAGGGCACGGTCTTTGAGATAGCCGGCCGCGACGAAGTTTGCAAGATTTACCACCGGGACAAGCTAACGTCCGACCGCGAGCAGAAAGTCCGTCTTATGCTGACCAGAAAACTGAGCGACCCTGCTATTTGCTGGCCTTCGGCATTAATCTTCGATCAAGATAAACTATTTCGCGGGTACGCAATGTCTCGCGCTTCTGGTAAACCGCTTGCTCATGGCTTATTCATCCCAAAGTCCTGGCTTGAGGAGAAACCGGCATGGAATAGACGGCATTCAGTGCGACTGGCAATAAACATTATTGAACGCATATTCTATCTCCATCAGCTAAACGTTCTTCTTGGGGATATCAATCCTCTAAACATTTTAACAAAGGATGAGAATACCATATACCTCGTGGACACCGATAGTTATCAGATTGAAGGGTTCCCCTGTCCTGTTGGCACGGTAAACTTCACAGCACCGGAAATCCAGGGGGAGGATTTCCGGACTTTTCTGCGAAGGCCGGAGCATGAGCTATTCGCTGTGGCCACCCTGCTGTTTATGATTCTCATGCCAGGAAAAACACCTTATAGCCACCAAGGAGGAGAGTCCGGGTATTTAAATATCCAAGAAATGCATTTTCCTTATCCTTTCGGTGAAAATCACGCAAACGGCGCCCCGCTGGGCCCATGGCGTTTCTGCTGGTCGCATCTCACGTTCGGAATCAAAGAAGCGTTCTACAGGAGCTTTCACCGTGACCGCAAGCAAGAACCGAGAGTTACATTAAGTGAGTGGTTAAGGCTGTTAAGGGACTACAAAAAACTGCTCGAACTTCCCGAGCATGCTTTCAGTGGCCCGAAACGGCAAATCGGGTTTGACCTGTCAGTTTTGCCGCAAAATTTACGAATCGTGGCCGGTCAAAAGGATGTTCCCGAAGATGATGGCCAGACTGACATGCAGAAAGAATTTCGCAAGATACGTCTTGCTCCAGTACAGGTTGCTTTTCGGGAGAGGGAGCCTGCTCCTTTCGTTTCAGTTATTAGGTCTTCTGTTAGCAAACCAGCCTCAACTAAAAGCTTAACACCAGCGCGACAACAGACCGTTCGCACCAGACCTATTACGGTGCGGCCAGGCAAGGTTCATAAGTATACTGTTACTAAAAAATCATCCGCTTTCTTGAAATTTCTGAAGAGGTTCTTTTGATGGCAATGATTGTCATAGGCAATATGGACAAAAATAACAATATTATTGAAAGGAAAGACACATGAACGAAGAAATTATGGAATTAAAGAAAGAGGACTTGCTCCTCAATCCTACGAGCCGGGTTCCGGTAGCGTTATGCCTGGACATTTCCGGCTCCATGACGGGTGAGCCCATCGATGAACTGAACGAAGGAATCCGCCTTTTTTTCGATGCCCTTCGTGGCGATGCAATTGCGAAAACCAGTGCAGAGGTGGCCATTGTGACGTTCTCTGACCAGCCGGAAATCAAACTAGATTTTCAGAGCTTGGATCGCTTCGATGCACCTCCAGTCTTGATGGCAGGAGGCTCTACGGACTTGGGCGGCGGGGTTCGCATGGCTTTGGATAAGCTGGAAACCCGCAAAAACGAGTACAAGCAAGCGGGGATCGACTATTTCCAGCCGTGGCTTGTGCTGATGACAGATGGGCAGCCGACTACTGAAAATCATCTTCTGGCTTCGGCGAAAACCATAGAGTTGGAAACGCAGGGCAAGCTCGTCGTGTTTCCTATCGGAGTCGGTTCCGCCGCAGACATGAAGGTCTTATCGATGTTCTCTAAAAAGAGGCAACCCTTGCGCCTGCGGGGTCTGAACTTCCCGGAATTTTTCGAATGGTTATCAAAATCCGTTGTAAAGGTGTCTCATTCGCGTCCTGGCGAGAAAGTTGAAACAGACGTAGGAGGAATCAAAGGATGGGCAGAAATTTAAACATTTTGTCCCAGTGGCGTGTCGCCGGTATAAGCGCTATTGGCACTTCGCACAAGCAGTCTGGAGCAGAATGTCAGGATACATGGGCCGTCAACCAAGCTGTAATCTCAGCGAACTTGGAGGTGGTTACTGCAGTCTGTGTCAGCGACGGTGCGGGCAGTGTCAAGAAAGCTTTCGCAGGAGCAAGGCTAACGGCATTTGTAGTTTCCAACTGGCTGCATGAAAATTTTTCATCCGCTTTAACTCTAACGCAAAACCAGATTGGGAAAGCATGTTTGGCTAAGATAAGGCGGTCGATTCGCAGGACAGCTGAAAGGACAAGGTCTTCGCCAAACGAATATGCCGCCACTCTTGTGGCTGTATGCGTAGGAGCAAATGGGGCCTGGTTGGCCTTGCATCTTGGCGACGGTGGAATTGTCGGAGAGTTTGCAAATCAGGTTTTGGTAGTCTCTCCGCCGGAAAAAGGAGAATTCGCCAATGAGAGCTGGTTTGTTACAAGTCCGGATGCTTTGGAGCATCTTAGGGTCTACGGCTCACCTTTCAATCGAGACCTCTGTAAACCAACCGGTTTTGTTATCTTCTCAGATGGTGTAGAGAATAGCTTGCTGGATCGCAGAACTGGAACCGTAGCTCACGCCGCATCAGTAATGCTGGGTTGGTTACGGGAACACCCTTCTGCTATGGTTTCAAAGGCTCTTGAGCAGAACATCAACATGGTCTTCCGCGAGCAATCATACGACGACTGCACCATTGTGCTGATGGCCAAACCAAAAGAAAACCAACCAGCTTATCTGGAGGCCAATTATGAGTGAAATGAGCCGAAAAGAAATTTTGGAATTGCTCGCCAAATGCAATCCGAGAACACGCAAGACAATAATTAGGGCTATTGAGGGTAAAGTATCGCAGGACAATGCAGTATTTGTTCAGGAACAGTTGAGTTTTGTGGAACCAGACATGACCGTAAGATCTGTGGATTTTATCAGCAGCCGGACCTGCGATTTCGGCCATCTTCAGGACCAGCATGTTCATTTAACCGCGGTTTGTGGAATATGCGGCTCTCACATTTGCTCAACTGTTGGCTGCAACTATACCTGCTCAGGTTGCGGACGGGCGTTGTGCCGGTGCCATGCTACTGTTTACTCAAATGATGAAGCTTATTGCTCAAGATGCCATCTGCTGGTTTTATTACGATGGCTGATACTTGGCAAGAGGAAATGAAACGATGTATTGGTTAATAACTCTTTTTGCAGTCATGTTCGTGTTCGCTCCTGTGCGGAAAGTGTTCTTCGCAACGTGGCGTTTTTTCTTGCCGGCAATTGCAGGCTTAATTTTCGCATTGGTGATGCTCAAAGCCGTTATGAAAATAAACCTGCCGGGCTTTATGGTGTTAGGCATAAGTGCTTATTTAGCTGTCCAGGCCGGAGTAATAGGGATGCAATACTTAAATGACATTTTCGGTTCAAATAAGCCACGATAATTTTTCCCACTGATGCTTTCAGGAGGTTTGGTGTTAAAAGAAGATTACATTCTGGTTGAACTGCTCGGCAAAGATACGCCGCAAGTGAAGGCATTGGTGGCGGCCGCAAATGCTGGCATGGATGTCCACGAAATGCTGCAAAGTTTAGTGCTCCAGAAAGGCTGGAACATCAATGACCCTCCGAAATTTACTTTGCCGCAGGACATGTCAAAAAGCGATTACATAATCGGCACCGCCATGAGCGGCGATGTTGCCGGAGAAGAAGTCGGCATTTCCGATATCGACCTCCCTTCGCATATTGGAGTTTTCGGCCAAACCAATGTTGGAAAATCGACAGCGGTTAAGTTGCTGCTTCTTGCGTTTTTGGCAAAGGATAAAAATCATACAGCTTTTATTTTTGACGTTCATGGCGAATACCGTGATTTGCTGCCATTGTTCAAACCTGACGAACTTATCTGGCTGACTGCGGATGAGCTTGGCCTAAATCCGTTCGAACCGCCAGTCGGTGCAGATGGCCAGCGAGTTATGCCGCCAGAAAAATGGCTCAACCATATTCGCGAATGGCTGCGGATGTTCTGGCTGAACGAGCCATCCTGCAATCTGTTTTGTGAAATTCTTTTTGAGGAATACGAACGGCGAGGCGTCCTTAACGGCGGTGACAATTATCCCCGCATAAGCGACATCATAGAGGCGCTGAACCGGTTCAGCCCGCCGAGGGGCACTGACCGCGCCAAAGCAAGGGACAAGCTGCTGGACAGGCTGCAGTCACTGCGGGGCCAATTACCCGGCCTTGACGTCCAGCGTTCAAGGAATTTTTACAACCTGATGCAGCATTCCGTGATTCTTAACCTGACTGATGTGAAGGATATAGCCCTTCCTGTTTTGTTCTCTCTGCTTATGACGCTTATGAGGGAAGTTTTCCGCTCGGACGACCCGCCTGAGATTTCCCGCCTGATTGCGATGGAGGAATGCCATGAATACGCTGGCGGCCAGACTGACAAACGGACTTCTGACCTGAAGGAAGGGAAGCCTTCCAGTTTCCTGAGGGATTTGAGGAAGACAGGCTCATGCGGCTGTGTTGTGTCGCAGCTCATTTCCGATGTTGCGGCCAGCGTGCGGGGCAATCTGGGGACTGTGATTGCAATGCGGCAAGGCCACCGCCAGTGCATAAGGGATTCTGCGGCGGCGCTGAACCTTGCCCCGTGGCAGGAAGCTGAGATTGCCAAGTTGCCAAACCGCCACGCCATTGCCCGCTTCAGCCGCTATGCTGAGCCTGTTTATTTGGCTGTGAAAGATGCCCGCAACCTCCTGCCTGAATTGCCTCCTCCCAGCCGCGCGGAAGCGTTGGAAAGGAGCAGGCCTGTGCTGGAGGCAAATCCCTATGTGAGGTGTTGCGAGCCCCAGCCTGACGGGAAAGATGGAAGCCCAGCCGAGGGGGAAGGCTTACCCACAGCGGCTAATGGCGGGCTGCCCCTTGCTGAGCTGAAGGAGTTTAGCCGCGTAGCGGAGAGGCCATTCGAGCTTATTGAAGACAGGATGGATGCCTTAGGCCTGGACCGCGAGACCGAAGGCGAAATTCGGGGAAAGCTGGGGTCTCGCGGCCTGATAGCTTTCGCTGAAAAAGTAGGCGCAAAGCACAGGCTATTTGAGCTTACAGCTCGCGGCAGGGAGCTTGCCGCAGCTATGGGGCTGGCTGCCGCAAAGACGAGCAAAGGCAGCGTTTGCCACGAGGCTATCGTGCAGTATACGCAGAGGTCTCTTGGCAGGCACTCGGCTGCATTCCGATTCCAGAGGGCGGGCTCGTCCTCCACTCTTGGAGGTGTGCAGCCCGACAGCCTGCTGATACTGCCCAGCGGCAACCGCATCCCGATTCAGGCTTGTTATGCAAACCAGCCAGCTTACGAGGCAGCAGCTTTGCTGAAGCTGTGCAAGCTTTCGCAGCTTGGGCCAGGGGATGCGGACAAGGTGGATTTCACGATTGCGGTAGCTGTTAACAAGCACCACAAGGATGCGATAGAAAGGGCATTGAAAAGGCTGAGCAGCGGCAACCTGCCGGGCAGGCTTGCCTTGCTGGATTTTGACTCGGTCATAGACCCGGAGTTTGATTGGGTTTCGATATTCGAAATGCCAATCTGAGCCCATTTCATAGGATGTAAGGGCGATAAAGGGTTGAAGGAAAAGGGGAAGGGATTCCCACAGAATAGCTAAAGACATAGCTAAAAAAGTAAAAAACATTCTAAAGGAACACCAAACGGCGGTTCCTTTGGATAACACAATTGGTTATTGGTTAAGTTAGTTCATTTGGTTCATAGGGTATTGGTGAGAAAACGAGCTAAATGAAAATGAAATGAAAGGGAAACTTATGGATATACCAAATGAATTGCCGTTGCCTGAACCACCCGCCCTGCCACAAGCTGGTCCGAAACAGCCCAACCCAGCAATAGCTGTTTCCGGCGATCAACTCTGCCGAGTATTAGGTCAGCTGGAGACATCAATAGAGAAAACCACCTCCGTCTCAAATGCTTATCCCGACCCGTTATGTAAGATTCTCGACAATTTAGAAACCTCTGTGGAACAACAGAGACCGATTATTGACCGTTCACCAGACCTATTACAAGAGAGATTCAGCCGGCTGGAAAATGAAATTGAGCATCAATTGCCGATGGCACCAAAGCATAAGGAAGATTCACATGAAGAAATTGTTCCGCCTACGCAAGATGGTCTTTCACAGATGAATAGGCAATCTCGTCTTCCCTTTACACCATCACAAAAACCGGAAGCGTTTCACAGAGAACCATTATTACTGCGGCAACATCCGGAACCAATGCACCGAATGAGCGGTCATAGCACAGGGATACGCAATTCCGGGAATGGATTTGACTGGTATTGTAACATTCGTCAAGAGTGGGTTTCAAAAGATGAATGCGACGATTGTCCTGATTTTGAGGAAACTGACTATGACCCAGTGGACAAAGAAGATAAACGCTGCAGGCATTCATTTCCAACTTTCTTCGAGGAGCAAAATAAAACCGAAGATGAAAATACTGATTTGGAGGAACAAACAGATGAATAAATTGTCCCAAGACATCTTGGCGAATCAACAAACCGACACGACTTGGCCGCCTCGGCCGGATATCTTTAATGATTTATTGACACCTATAGAAGCAGCACAGTACCTGCGACTTGATGAAACCGGCATCCACACTCCACAATCTGCGATTCGAATACTGAACTATTGGCGCAATCGTGGAGAACTGAAGGCAACTAAATTCGCCCGTCGTGTATGGTATCGCAAAACCGAATTGGACAGGTTTCTGGCTATTAAAACTGAGAGTTAGATAAATGATATTATATCTTCCAAAAAAACATTTGCGCTTTTTTGCTTTCTTTGATAAAATGCATCTGTGTCAGTCGCTACTGGTAACCACTTGTCCTGAATGGAAAGGAGGTTGCCGATGGCAATAGAAAAAGTTGGTATTTATCGTAAGTGGCTTGGGGCTGTTCCTAAAGACGAAAGTGGCAAGCCAACCCCAAGGCTATTATGGCCAAACGAAAGGCGGCATCACTGGGTAGTTCGATGGAAAGGCTCCTGTGGCAAAAAGTATGGCAAGGTATTCGAGACAAAAAAGGAAGCCCAGCAGTATGCGATGGGAATGCAGGGCAAAGTGCTTTCTGGGCAGGCTGATAAGCCTCAGAAGATTACTCTGCACGAATTTCGTCTTGAACACGAACAAATAATCAGAGGCCAGATTTCTTACGGTACATATCAGGAACACAAAAAAACATTAGAGCTCTTTGAAAATTTCATAGGTGGCTCAATTGAACTAAGGAAAATTAGTCCCAGCAATGCCGAAGCGTTTGCAGCTGATCGACTGGCCTCGAAAGAAATCAGCATAGCTACAGTGAATAAGTACATCAGGACATTAAAGAGCATTTTCAACAGGGCCATTGATCCAAGAGGCTATATTGCGGAAGGACATAATCCTTTTTCAAAAATCAAACTTCGCAAGCTCACAGATAAGCCAAAAAGATACATCAATATAAAGGAATACTGTGCTTTGATGGAATCTGCTGATGGTATTTGGTGGAAGGCTTTTATTTCTGTGGCTTACAGCAGTGGCCTTCGCCTCAATGAAATCCTTCATCTAACTTGGAACGATATTGATTTTGATAACCAGCGGATTAATGTTACCGCGAAAAAAGCAAATGATAAGATTATCAAATGGGAACCAAAAGGCCGTAAAAACAGGGTAGTTCCTATTTCTGATCAGGCTTTAAAATTGCTGGTCGATATCCAAGTCAATGCCCCTGAAGGACACCCCTATATTTTCATTTCGCCTCAACGCCTTGAACGTATCACCAGACGGATAGAAAAAGATAAATGGAATGAAAGGTCGGAGACCATTAACAATATTGGGCGGAATTTTAAGGCCATTCGTGCAAAGGCTGGCATTGCGAAATGCACTATTCACGACCTGCGTAGGTCGGCCATTACTAACTGGGCGGAAAAATTACCCTTCCAAGTAGTCCACAAGCTTGCCGGGCACTTTAATATCAAGACGACGATGGACCATTATCTTGCGGTAAGGCCGGAAGATTTTAAATCTGCGGGTGAGGTCTTCAATAAGATATTCGAGAAGGCAAAACTAAATTGACACCAATTTGACACCGCAAGGCATTTCAGGGTATCAAGCAAAAAGCCGGCAAACATAACTGCCTGCTGGCTAATAACTTACAAACGAGGCCGATGGGGCTCGAACCCACAACCTTCGGATCGACAGTCCGATGCTCTAGCCAATTGAGCTACGGCCCCGAATCTAATTTCTACAGAACCTTATGAATCTAATACCTAAATCCACTTTGTCAAGCCATAACCCCACTTTCTATCAAAAAACAGGCAAAAAATCCTATATTTTTATAATTGCAACCCATTTACCTAATCATCAAAATCGTTTTGTTTTACCAATTACCACAATATGTTGTAGATTGCCAATTTCAAATAAAAGCCCCTAACTTATAACTAAATAATCAAAATACCCAATAAAAGAGATATAACCCTATAATAAAGCCTATAAACAATTTTCTAAATCGCTAAATTTATTAAAAAAACCGCTAAAAAAACGCAAACTTTTTTAAAGTTTTAGTTTTTGCACTGTCGATATCAGTATTGGAAGTAGTGATAATTAACCGCAAAGGATTAGCGGGAACACAATATATAGTGGTTCGAAATAAAGAAAATCTTTGAACCGCTGGTTTTATGCGAGAAAAGAGGATTTTTCCCTGCTAAAACCAAACAGTAAAGGTAAAACTATGAATCAGGCTAAAACTCAAACTCGAATCAACAAACTGCCTTCGCAGGTTACTCTGAACAGCCAAAGTCTGAGCTACAAAGATGACTGCAAAACCGAAGAACTTCTCCAGGCAGGAGCCAAAACCCCTCTGGGGCAGCTTCTTGGAAAAATAGCTCAATTACCTGAAGTCAGATTTGAGAAAGTTTTGAATCTTCGAAGGCAAATTTGCAGGGGAAACTATCAGCTCGATGAAAAACTTGAAGCCGCAACAGACAAGATAATAGAAGAATTGTTAATAGGGCCTTAGTTAATTTATGGTCAGATTTTTTGTCGATGATGAAATATCTTTCCCGGCGATATTAAAAACAACTGCTCCCCTTCCGAAACAAACACGTTTCAAGTTTCTACATCAAAAACTAATCAGCAAAACTAAGCTTGATCAGCCAAATCCTCTGGAACATCATCATCCGGCTCATCAAAATCAACAGGCTTGTAGCCCGGCTCTGCAGAACGGTCCAATTCTTCTTTAAAAGCCTTGACAATTTTGTCCTGGATACTTTGCCTGCACTGGGCGTTAATTGGATGAGCTATGTCAGCGTGGAGCTTCATTCTGCCCTTCATATCTTTTTTCGCTCTGTCTTCGCCCAGCGATGCGGCGCAATTATTGCAGAACTTTGCCCTGAGATGATTTTTTCCGCCGCACTTGGGGCAGTGGTCGCTCATCTTTCTTGAGGGCATCGCGACAAAATATCCATTTGTGCCTTCGATGACCTTGATGTCGCGAATTACAAAATCATTGTCCAAAGTCATCGAACAAAACGCCTTCAGTCTCTCGTCCTTGTTGTTAATCAGTTTTACCCTAACTTCAGTAATTTCCATAACACGTGCCTTACAAAACTACCATTGGTTGTTAAAAACTATAATACTATTGCACTTAAGTGCATCCTTAATTTTTTGATGCATAAATTCTGCTTTAAGGTAGTCCGTGTTATCAAATATAACAAATAGCGTCGAGCCGCTTCCACTCAACAAAACCGGAAGCCGGCATATATTTTCTATTTTTGCCTTTAATATAGCCAATTCATTATTTAGAGCAAAACACGTTTTGGCAAGCATATTTGCGCACAATTTCGTTATTAAATCAACTCTGTTTTTTAAAAAAAGTGGTTTTACTTGCTCTTTTAGAGAGTTAAACAGGCCTAAATCCACCTTATAATTATCATAAACCTTTTTGGTTGAAACACTTATGTTTGGCAATACCACAAGAGCCAAAAAAGAGGATATTTTGTCCAATTTTGATATTTTTTCTCCTCTGCCGGTACATATTGCTTGTGGGCCATTCAAAAAAAAAGGAACATCGCTACCAAGCCGGGCCGTCATAGAAAACAATGTGTTTTCGCCTACCGGCTCTCGATAGAGCTTATTCAAAGCCAAAAGAGCCGTTGCTGCATCGCTGCTTGCCCCGCCAAGGCCGGAGCCGGCAGGTATATTTTTTGTAAGATTTATTTTAACCGAAGGTTTCTTGTCTATAGTCTTATAAAAAATATCGCACGCCTTATACACAAGATTATCTTTGCCCGCCGGAGACCAAAGACCGTCACAAACAAGCTCTATTCCTTCCGTTTTGTCCACTTCAAAAAGCAGCTCATCATAAAATGAAACTTTTGCCATCAGCGTATCCAAATTGTGGAAGCCGTCAGGTCTTTTATCCGCAATCAGAAGATAAAGATTGATTTTCGCAGGTGCTCTTGCCAGCAAAGCATCGCCTAAATTTTCAAACTGCGGTTTTAATTGTTTTTCCATCATTGAGACAAAAAATGAATTATCAATTCTTTATTCTGAACGGTTATTTTATCAATTCGATGCTTTTGATGATTAAGTGAAAATACCGGCTCAATTTTGACATCAAACGATGTCTCATTAAAATCGCTTACATTTAAATTGTTAAAAAATCCGGCCAATCCCTCAATAATTTTCTTTTTGACAGCTTCGCCAGCAAATGGAATACGACTTTCGCCTGCCTCAATTTGGGACTCTTTCAGGGAAAAATATCCATTTTTGTCAATATATGGTTTCAAAACAAGCGTCATAATAAAATCAAATCCATAATAAACTGTTTTTGCCGTCAGCAATATTCTCCGCTTTTTCAAGGTAACGCTTAAATCCGATAAATTCGCCCGCTGCAAAGTATTAGCATCAATGTGCCGGACAATAATATCATTGACACCTGCTTCGGAAATAACAAGCTCAAACGGCTGGTTTAACTGTAATTTATTATATAACTGCGGCAGGATGTAATTGGTCAGATATTGGCTCATATTTCCGTCGGTTATCGGTCGGACAGGTCTGAAATTTGACGGGATTTTGAAAAGTCCTGTAACCCAGTAGAGAAATAAAAAAATCAGGAAAACAGCGACAAAGACTTTAATCTTCGGGTTTTTAAGGTATTGTCTTATTTTTTTAAAATCGAAATAATTTTCCATTACTTTCTTGCCAAAGCAATTTTTGTGCTTATATTGTTTATTTTCGTAATGATAAAAAACCGGTAATATCTTATCTGAAAGGACTATAATGGCAAGTCATTTTGCAGACCGACTTTGTCAGGCTGTCAAAAGTAAAAAGACCGCTTTGACTGTCGGACTCGACCCTGTTTACAGCCATCTGCCCGCTGCGATACGTCAGCACAAAAGTATGGACAACGAAAACGATGTTGCGGCTGCGATTGATGCTATATTTGAATTCAGCACAAAGGTTATGCGGATTGTCGCCCCGCTTGTGCCTGCGGTCAAAATTAATATCGCCTTCTTTGAAAAATATTTATGGGAAGGTCTTGAATGTTATTATTCGCTTATCAGCGAGGCAAACGAGCTTGACCTTGAAGTTATCGGCGATGTCAAACGCGGCGATATCGGTCATACCGCTCAAAGCTATGCACAGGCTCATCTGCAAAACTCCGAACTTGTCGGTCTGGAAGATACACTTGCGCCGGATGCGATTACAATAAATGGCTTTGCAGGCTCTGAAGGAATTCTGCCATTCGCAGACATTGCAGACAAACAGGGAAAAGGCGTTTTTGTCTGGGTTCGGGCAAGCAATCCTTCTGCGGCAATAATACAGGATTTTGCGAATTCAAATGGTATAAAAATGTTTGAAAAACTTGCCGAAATTGTCGCTGAAATCGCAAACCAAAAACAAAGAGTCGGTAAATGCGGATACAGCAATGTAGGGATGGTTGTCGGCGGCATAAGCGGCGAGCAGGCTGCCGAACTTCGCAAAAAATACGGCAAAATCATTTTCCTTGTCCCCGGTTTCGGCTCACAAGGCGCAACGGCCGCTGATTGTTTGAAATTCTGCAAGCCGGACGGAACAGGCGCTCTTATTAATGCTTCAAGGTCTATAATCTATGCTTATGAAAACGAAAAATATTCCAAACAGTTCGGCGATAACTGGGAAAAATGTATTGAACAGGCTGTAATTGACGCAAAGATTGAACTTGCTAAAGCAGCACAATAAAAATGAATGTCGATTTTCTTAAGGATAAGATTGTCGTAATAATGGGGCTGGGGGTATTCGGCGGGGGTGTTGATACGGCGAAATTTGCCGCCCGATTTGCAAAAAAAGTTATCGTAACCGACAAAGCCAATGAAAAAAAACTGGCCGATTCTATAAAAGAACTTCAAAGGCTCAAAAATATCGAATTCCATATCGCAGGACACAGAATAGAGGATTTTGAACAAGCAGATGTAATTATTGTCAATCCTGCTGTCGATGAAGCAAATCAATATATTGATGGTGCAAAAAGCAAAAACAAAGTTATCACATCGCAAATGGAAATCTTCTTTCAGCTTTGTCCAGCAAAAATTGTAGCTATTACAGGCTCAAACGGTAAAAGCACAACAACTGCTTTAACTGCGCATCTTCTTGGAAAAATAAAAAGCGGCAAAGTCTGGCTTAGCGGCAATATTGGAAATAGGCCGCTGCTGGAAACTCTTGATAAAATCAAAAACAATGATATTGTAGTCCTGGAGATTTCAAGTTTTCAGCTTGAACAATTAGCTCGTATAAGAAAATCGCCTTATGTCGGCTGCATAACCAATATCGCTCCAAATCATCTTGACAGACATAAAACGATGGAAAATTACTGTAACGCAAAAGAAAATATTTTCCGCTTCCAAAACAGCGGCGACATCGCGGTGCTGAATGCTTATGATGAAAAATGTCTTGAATGGTTCAATAAATACAGCAAAACAGACCGCAAATGTCTCCTGTTCGACAGGGAAAAACTCGACAGCAGATTGACAGCGGCTTTTAAGCTGCCCGGCAGAGCAAACAGGGAAAATCTCGCAGCTGCGGTAACTATAGCTCATCATTTCGGATTGGTTGATGAGCAATTGATAGAGCCGGTAGCGAGTTTTGTCTCCCTGCCGCACAGGCTTGAGCTTATCGGAACAGTAAACGGCGTTCGATATTATAACGACTCTATTGCTACAACGCCCGAAAGCACGGTTGTCGGCATTGAGGCTTTTAATGAGCCTAAAATTCTGATAGCCGGCGGATACGATAAGGGTCTGCCGTTTGATGAGATGGCTAAAGCAATCAGCGGAAAACTGAAAGCATTGATTCTGATAGGCGTAACAGCGGATAAAATTGAACAGTCCATAAGAAAGACCGGCATTGTTCCGCCGATACACAGGGCCAAAACGCTTGAAGAAGCGGTTAAAAAGGCGCAAGAGATCTCTGCAAGCGGCGATGTTGTTTTGTTAAGTCCGGCTTGTGCAAGTTATGATATGTTTGTGAACTTTGTGCAGAGGGGAAATATGTTTGCGGAACTGGTAAAACAGCTTAAATGAGCGCAAAAAAGAGGGGCAAGATACGCCTTGCCCCCGCTGGAGTTTGCACTTTAAATTAGATTTTGCATCTGCGCCAAACCCAGCTACCTTAATTATAACAAAAAATACACCCTCCGGTCAAGAAAAAAGATGTTATTTTGCATTAAACAGCCGATAAAAATATCCGATTATCGGACATTTGCTTTCTGCAATTTTTTCTCTGCAAATTTTGCTTCAATCAAAACTGCGTTTTTGAATTGTTTTGAAGTCTCCCTCTAAAAAGATAATTTTCTTCATTTATCGCCATTAAGACTCATCTGATTTTTGACGAATTTTTAATTACAAAATTAAATAATCGGAGACAGAGATGAACAAACAAACAGCTGAGCGACGGAGGGAGAAAAGATTAAATTATCATTGGCCGGTCTGGTTTGCCGAGGATTTTAATGATGTTTTATCACAGGGGCAAATGTTCGACCTTTCCAGCGGCGGAGCAGCCTTTACGTGCTATGCTGATACTTGTCCTTACGAGGGGCAATATATCACTACAAGATTCAGCATACCACGCTATGGCGAGGACAACGCATTTGACCTTGAAAACTGTATAAGAAGCGGCTTCGTATGCAGAGTGGAGAATATCAATCCATATATGAGAAAAGTGGCCTTGCAGTTTGCCGAACCCCTGCACTTCAGGCCGGGCGAACAAAAACAGGAACTGTTTCAGACACAAATGGAAGCGGTTGAGGCTTAAAGATATAAAAGAGAGAAGTATGGGCGAATATAGGTGTTTGCCCTACATTTTTTATACCATTTTCCCCTAATTTTTTACTTTTTGATTTCCCCATAGTTTCGGATTATAATTACCTTTATGGCAAATGTGGAAAATCAAAAAGCAATTCCCCGGCCTACTGGAACAAAAGAGCTTATAACAGCCGGCCCTACTCTGCATTACAGTCATACTAACGTAAATAGCTGTTATTTCCTCGCTGTTTGCGTTTATTATGTCGCAGCCGTTTTTTGCGCAAAGCTTCTTACCGGCCGGCTTATTTCATACTGGGGACCGTTTTATCTCGAAAAATTTGTTCTCGGACCTTTGAGCATCTTCGAATATCCCGCCCAGATATTCGTGCTCGGCCTTCTTGTCGGAATTCTTATCTCTGTGCCGATTCTGACCTCGCAGCTTATGAGTTTCAAATACAGCATTTTATTTGTCCTGATGCTGGTTTTCATATCTGGTTTGCCGGGGCTTGCAATCTGCGTTTTAATAGGCTCTTTTGCCGCGGCACTGAGGCCGCTGCGATTCAGGTCGCGATATATTGCCGTCGTCCTTTGCATATCGCCGGTATTTGCTTACCTTGCAATCTTCGGAGGTTTAAAAAATGCCGACAGCGTTCGATGGGCAATGTCTTACGCTCCCTGGTTCTTCGGAATTTTTAATGCACTGCTGATTTCAGCTATTGTCCTGATAATAGGTCATTTTACTCGTTATAGGCCCAGCTTGATATGGCTTACTCCTGCCTGCTTCCTTGTTGCAGCCATTTTCATTTTTCATAACACAATCAACTTTGCCGAGCTGGATTATCAGCTTTATGTAGCAAAAAACAACCCGGAAACAGTAGAGGAATTTCAGGACCACAGCATAACCGAAGCTCTCGACAATACCCTGAAAAGCCAGGAAAGCAGAAGCTATTTTCAGCCGCCGTTCTATCCCGTTGAAACGACGGCGCTTAGAACTGCATTAAAAAAGGAAATCCAGAATAGATTGCTGCACGACCATTGGCCGGAATGGTTTTATGTGCCGCCTCAGCTGCGATACCAAGAAAAAAAACAGCAGCTGCTTGAACAATATGATAGTTTTATAAATCCTCAGAAACAATGGTGGAAGCCGGCATTTATTCATAATACGCTTTTAAAAAGTAAAATCAGAATAAAGCGTATGCCTATAGCACTTTATTATAAAGCTATGTTAAGCGAATTGTCGCCTGAGCTGAATATCCTCGTCGAAAAGGAAGTGCTGCATTTTTATAATGACTATCCGCACAAGGAAAATCTGCCTATCTGGCACAAACTCTTCTTCGAATACCCGGACAGCACGGAAGCCCTCGAAGCCTGCTGGCGAAGAGCGATTCATCTTGCCGGTATGGAACAATTCCCTCCTGCCCGTCAGCTTATAGACCAGGCCTTGGCTATGTTTGAAAATAAATCAGCCGAGGCTAACAGCATATTATCAGATGAAAACAAGGAAATCTTTCGCAATCCTCAGACAACCGTTATCACGGAATATGAGCTAAAAAAAATCAAAAGAAAATTACAATATCTGCGAGCTTTAATCAGCGATGAAAATCTTGGCAGAGATGAGAAAACCCGAAGTTTGCTGGCGCAATTCATCCTGCTCAATCCTCACGACCAGTTCTTTCAAACTCACCTTGATAATCTTCTTCAGCAGGCAGGAGAAAAAAGTCCCATTGCCGACAATATATCGCTTTCACAAATTATGCTTACCCCCGACCTGCTTTTAAGAGAGCAGCGGCTCGGCCAACTTGCGAAAAATTACGCGGGAACCGATGGCGGCGTTCAGGCAAAATTCGAGCAGGCCTGCCTGAAGCTGGCCATCTGGAAAGAACAGGACCTTAGCAAGGCTGAAAAAGAAAAATACCTGACCGAAGCAAGGACAGACCTTAAAAATTTCCTAAAAGACCATCCAGACAGCATTTTCGCAGAACAGGCCGGCGAAAAACTCGCTACTTTGCCCACCCATTAACAAACCGACGTTTTTTAAGGCTGGCGCACAGAAAAAAGTTGTGAAGGATAATCAACACCTAAAAAGAATTGCCCCAGAAAATCTGATACTCCCAATAAAACTATGGGCAATTTTTCCATAAAATCAATTTGGACTTCAGAGGTTGTGTAAATAACCTCGGGGTTTCTCTCAAATACAGATTTCGTATTGTAAACTTCCAAACGGCAAATATGAGAATAGGCCGTTGTTAATCCAGCACCTGTGCCAACCGGTTTAGGCATACCTTTTTTTAAATCGTATCCTAAAATTTTAGCATATCCCGCAGGAACAGCACAGGCATCAGCTCCAGTATCTATAACCCCCATACTATCAATCATTAAGCCGGTTTGAGGATTAACTATCTTCACAATGAGAATTGGACGACGGATAGAGTCTGGAGATATTTTCAAAAATGGGAAATTATTTATCGGCATTAGAAACAACAGGTCATATTTTTATCAGGGACAAAAAATATCATCGGATGACTTGCTCCTGCTTTTTTTGCTTTCTCCATAACATCTTCCGGCTTGCTGCCATAAGCAATTACTGTATGGTCAACCACAGAAGTAAAAGCTACATATTTGCCTTCGTATCGTGAGTCTTTTACAAGTGTATGTTTGTCCATAAACACCTCCGCGACATCCTGATCAAACCTAAGTCCTGCTATAAACATAAGTTGATAAAATGAATTGTCAAGTAAAATCTGGAAAAGATTTGAAAGTTTAAAATCCAACATTATTTAATTTCAATTTTTAAGCGACCGTATTTACTTGCAAATGAGCTACTATTTTATCGACTTGATTAAGCCGATTATCCAGATTATAATTGTCCCAAAGGCTAAACTAAAAAACGTCCATCGGTAGAATATATATTCAAGAGGAATCTCGGCAATGAAAGTCGATTGGAAATCTTGGAAAGTCCGTCTAATTGGCGCGGTAGGTATGACGGCAATGATTTTTGGGCTAATCGAAAGTGTTGAACATATTTTTTGTAGCCACGCCAAACCCCAATTATTAGATACCCAAAACTGCATCGTTCGGATTGGAGGCAATAGCGAAGAAGTCCATTTTGAATTATTAGTCAACAATATAGGCACTAAAGACTGTTCCCTAATTTCAATAGATTTGACGTGGCCAGACGGACTTAATGCCGATATTGGGGGGCTTGGACACGAATCATTAACGCCTTTACCTAAAACAATACCAGCGGGTTCGACCGAAAGAATTAAAATGTCGGGGTCTGGCCACAAAATACGCGAAGAAGGCGTTTGGGAAGGCAAATTAGAGTTAAAACCAAACCAAAAGTCAGTCGAAGCCACCGTAGTAGTCAAATTTAACACTGGACACATTATCAAGAGAAAAATCATCTTTGCCGTTGAACGTTCTTGATATGCTTCCGCAAATTTTCTACCTTTTTTACTCAAATTAGGACACTACCCCATTTTGCCTAATTTGACTTTTCTTTTGAATTATAGTATAATATGGGGTTGTGTTATTTTGGGTCTTAAATGGTAAGCAGAATAATGATAGATGCGGCCAATAAGGATGAGAGAATACTTCTGGTAGGCCAGGTTGATAAAACGGCTATATCCACAGACGATTGCCCAGGCGTTCAATTCCATACAAGTCGAAATATCCCCGATGCAATCGTAGCCGCTTCAGCCAATCAGTTCGATATTACAGCCATAATTGTGGATGATTTCGATGAAGATTTCATATCGGCTGTCCAGACGCTCAGAAAAATAAATCTCAAATCAAAATTTTTGCTTCTGACCCAAATGTGGCAGGAGCCGAAAGTCGCCCAGCTTATACGCTCATTTTCTAATGGAACCAAAATCGCGGATGATTATTATATTCTGCCCGTCAGTTTCACGGCAAAAAAACCAGGCGACAAACCATTAGCTGCTGCAAGTCAGGCCGATACTGAAATAATAGAGCAGCAGAGGCAGCGAATCGAAATACTTGAAAAACTTGTAATGGAAGATGAGCTGACCGGCGTTAAAAACAGAAGATTCGTCAGGGAATTTCTCAGGCAGATTACAAGCCGGGCAGCCGAGGAATCTTTGCAGGTTACCCTGCTAATTTTCGATATAGATAATTTCAAGCAATATAATGATCTCTACGGCCATATAGTCGGCGACAGCATTTTGAAACAGGCTGCCGTTTTAATGCAGAAGTGCTGCAGGAAACAGGATGTAGTCGGCAGGATTGGTGGTGATGAATTTGCGGTAGTCTTCTGGAATCTGCCCGCCGACAGGGCAGTAGCTCTTGATACTGCCTCAAAAGCGGAAAGAAGACGTCTTGAAAGTGAACATCCCACGCAGGTAATAAACATCTGCGAAAGATTCAGAAGAGAGCTTAATAAAACCGACCTTCCTGCTCTCGGTGCAGAGGGCAAAGGAACATTGACCATAAGCGGCGGCCTGGCAACTTTCCCGCGCGACGGCTCAACAGTAGAGGAACTTTTCTCTCAGGCCGACAAGGCCCTTTTGGAGGCGAAACGCAGCGGCAAAAACCGCGTTTACCTCATTGGCAGTGAAAACAACCGTCAGTAAGCCTGATAACCAGCATTAACTTCTTAAAAATCAATACCTTGCGCGTATTTTTCGACTAAAATCTAAATAATTATTATTCTGAAAAATTACTTGACTTTCTCTCTAATATCACTGTAGAATAGAGACAATAAGTATGGATAAGTTATCACCTGAGGAAGAGACTGCATTATCCCAAAAAGTTAATATTACTATAAATTTTGAGTGCCTTCTGTGCGGAAGGGAGAAGAAGAAAATGAGCATACGTAAATTTCCTTAAGAACTCCCCTGCTGCATCTCGTCCGTGAGCAGAGTCTATACATACTGTCAGCAGATATATGCATTTAAGAAGAACAGGAGCTATGAAGAAGATGCGGATATGGGAAGAGTTGAACTATGGTAAGAAAAAATAATTTGCAAAAATAACAAATAAAAGGAGGAAATGTAATTATGAAAACCAAATGTTCGTTTCTGAGAATGATGTTATTGACTTTGATTGTTTTGCTCATATCCACACCAGTTTTAGCCCAGCCGATACCTCGAAAAAACAAAATGCCTGACATTCCTCAGGACTTAAGGCCTGAATGGGGTGATAATTGGTGCGCACCAACTGCTGTTGGAAACTCTTTTGTCTGGCTCGCAAAAGAATATCCCTGGCTTGACCCATTAGTTAAGGCTGGTGGTAACGGAGTTCCTTTGTCTGGTGAAGATGTTGTTAATGTTCTCGGTAGATTATATATGGAAACTGACCCGGCTACGGGAACGCATGATGCGAATACTTTAAAGGGCAAAATAGAATATATAAAAATGCACGGCCTTCAAGATAAAATAATTGTCGAGACAATGGCCAAACCCTCAAAAGAATGGATAAAAGAACAGATTGATAAAGGCCAGGATGTCGAAGTGGGCTTAACCTACTTAGCACTGGACGCAAATAACGGTACATGGAGACCAATTGGAGGCCATGTGGAGACTAGAGGGAACATCCCGGGTGAAGGTGTCGGGGGACATATAATTTCCCTTTCTGGTATAATCGACCCGTATGAATCCGAGTCAGATACCGATTATATCCTGAAGTTCACTGACCCAGGAAGGGATGATTTAACGGGAGATTATGGATGTATCGCACACGAACAATACTTATTCACTGATGCCGCTGGTATTGATATTCCTTGCACCGAATCGACTTATAACGTTATTTTTGAACCAGATTTCTATGGAGCAGGTAAGGGAGCATATTTGTTAAATGGCTATCAGGGACCTGGTGATTTTGGTCGAGGTGAAGAAAGAATACTAAGAACAGAGATAGATATAGCCTGGTCTGAATCCCCTATCCCCGAGCCTGCAACTCTGATGCTACTGGCGTGCGGCGGACTGGCATTATTGAGAAAACGCAAATAAAAAAAAAGAAGTTATAAAAGAAAGGCAGGTTAATACCTGCCTTTCTTGTTTTTTAAAGCCTGACCACTTCTGTTGGGCCTGTAAGTTTGTATTTTACGCCGCGCCAGGTAATTATCCTGCCGAAGGCCGAACTGACAATACAGCAAAACAGAATCAGCAGCCAAAATGGCCCACCAATAATATCAGCCAGCATAGCCATCTTCATTTTCGCGGCATCCGCCGCAAGAAGCCTGAAAATCATTTTCTGTCTTAAAAAAGCTCTCGTTATCTGCCCCGCAAGAAAGACAACTGCCGCCAAAAGAAAAGTCTGCCGGAACTCCGAGCCGGTAAGGTATGAGAAAATTGCCAAAACCCCAAAACCCCACAGCCCGAAAATAGAAAATACATTACTTACAAGGCCGAACCACCACGTCCCCGGCATAGTTACCCTTGTAATAACAAACTGCCTTCTGGCAAACTCAAAAAGACTTCGCCAATTGGTTTGCTCATAAGAAGCAACAAGACATCCGGGCGCAAAAATAATTTTAAGTTTCGCTTTTTTGACCTCTCTGCTCAGCGTCAAATCGTCGGTAATCGCTCTTTGCCATATTTCGGCTATGCCGAGCCTGTTAAACACATCGACCCGAACAGCCATTGAGCCGCCCCAGGCACAATTGAATATTGTCGGACCAAGCAGTTGAGCAACTTTGGCATTCATTGCAGACAAAGCCAGTGTTGCGAGATTATTCTTCAGCGGCACATACCAGCGATATCCTGTCGCCACTCCGTGTTTTTGCTTGCGCAAAGGATAAACAAGATGATTGAGCCAATTGCTCCGGATACAAACATCAGAATCAGCGAACGCAAAAACTTCAGCATCTTTTTCAGCAGCTTTGCACGCGTAAAGCAGATTATGAAGTTTCTGGCCGCCCCGGTCTGCTACACCTGCAACGAGAATACTTGTCCGAAGCGCCTTTGTCTTGTTTTTGAATTGGTCTTTTAGAACGAGCAGACGATTATAAGCCGCATCTTCAGCACTCTCAGTTACAAATATCAATTCGTAGCTATCATAGTCAAGCTGGTAAAACGAACCGATATTCTTATCAAAAGCCATATCGATTCCTTTGCACGGCACAATTAATGCGACTTTGGGCCTGAAAGTATCGTGCTCTTTATAAAATTTTTTCAGGGCATATTTGTAATGATTAAACATCTGATAAATGAACAAGACCTGCACAACGATGAAAACTATCGCTACCGTATGTAAAAACGTCATATCTGCCGGGCTTTCATTCAATACTCGCTATCGGCACAAGAGAGCCTATCAGCTTTTCTATCGTATATTTGGAGTCCAGCCTGATGTGCAGCAGATGGCCGTGATTGTGCTGTGAGTCGATTATAATCAAATTCGCATTATTGCTCATCCAGCCGGTTTCCTGAAGCTGATGGCCAAGCACAAAAAAATCGACGTCGAGCTGCTTTGCAAAAAAATCAATCGTTTTGCGGCTGTGTGCCCTGCCCCAGGTCAGCAGATAAGCGGCATTGGGCTTTACAATATCGCTGACTTTAAGCATCCTGTGAAAAACTGAAAAATCAAATTTATCGATTGACCTGTCTGAAGGCAGCGAATGTGAAATCCATATCCTGTTAAGACATCTGACCGCCAGAGGCTGCGAAAAAAGAAATTGTTCAATTGCGCTTTCCACATTTTTTGTCCAGCTGTCGAAACGTCTTCGCATCGCCGCTCGCATTAAGGCGTTCATCTCCTTTCCGGCTTTCATTACGTCACTATCGTTTATAAAAGCGGTATCGTGATTTGCAAGTATGCAATGCACCCTATCGGGGTAAGCAACTTTGAGTTTAACGGCATCAATCAGCAAATCGAACGACAGACATCCTCCCTCTTCATCCTGCGGTCCGCCGTGTATTATCTCCTGCAAAATAAGATGCCTGTCCGGATTTTTATCTAATGCGGCATAAGCTATTATCCGTTCAAAATTGCGCCGATGCCCGTGAATATCGCCGGCAGTAACCAAATCACCCGTATTCGGCATAATTATCAGATTGTGCCGCCGATACCGGTCGTTCTGATTAGCCTGGGCGCCGGAATGCAGCAGTTTTATAAGTTCTTTTACCATTACTGATTTCCGAGTTTTTTACCGAAAATACTGTGAATCAGAAGGTCAAGCCTTGAAATTACATCATCCATTGAAGCCGGCCTCTTTTGAGGTTCTTCTTTAACGCAGTCCATAACGAGTCTTGAAATGCCAAGTGGAATTCTGGGATAAATTTCGTGAGGTGCCGGGCATTCGCGCTGCCCGGCTATCGCTGAAATATCATTAAATTGCGGTATCAGCGTAGGAACATTTTTGCCGGTAAGAGCCCAATACATCGTCGCTCCAAGATTAAAAATATCGGTCCGCCGATCGAGATGGTGTCTTTTAACCTGCTCCGGCGCAATGTAATCGGGTGTGCCCTGGATTCTGGGCTTTATTGTGCCTATTTTGCAGCCCTGACCGAGGTCGATTATTTTAATAGCGCCGGACTCATTATTTATAAGGATGTTATTCGGCTTTATGTCGCAATGTATATAGCCTTGTTGATGCATAGCATTAAGACCATCGGCAACCATACGAAATACCAGCAACACATCGCCGAGACTAAGGCTTTTGGATTTTTCAAGGGTTTCGCCTTCAAACATTTCCATCGAAAGCAATAACTCCTTTACCTTAAATATCTTACGGACTTTAATCAGTTTATTGCATACGCGAAGATACGGGTGCTTTATAGTCTTTGAAACCTTATATTCGTTAATCATTTGTTCAAATATTCGGCCATCTTCCGGCTTTTCATAAACAGCGCGTTTTAGCGCAACTGTGCTTTTATTTTCCTCGTCGAGCGCAAGGTAAATTGTGCTTCGGGCTCCCGTGCCAAGCTTTTTTATAATTGTAAAACCGCTTAATTCAAGCCTGTCTATCGCCATAAACCCATATTATAAACAATACAAAGAGATTTTAAAATACACTTCATAACCGTTAAAAAAGACATACAAAGAACTATTCTCAGACTGGAAAACACAGCATGATACCTTAAATTTAAAGGTTTGTCCAGCATTTGCTCTCTTTGTTAGGGAAAAACGGCAGTTATGCTTGACAAATTGTTTAAAATCCGGAAAATAGTTGTTTTGTAGTTATTCCCCGATAGCTCAATCGGTAGAGCGAGCGGCTGTTAACCGCTAGGTCGTAGGTTCGAGCCCTACTCGGGGAGTTCATTAAGGGATTTCTGGTTTTTGTGGTTTTCTGATTTTATATAACAGATATAGAACAATTACTATCGGTGGATAGAATTCTAAAAAAACAAGAAAATTATTTAACCCTCCAAATAGAACCACCACTGCAGGGATTATTATGACCCCAAGCAAAACATTTCTGAAACTTAATAATTTTACTAAATTTATTTTTAGAAACGGCACCGACATAAATAAGTAATATGCCAGATAGCCGCTTAAAACTCCTATCGCCGCTCCGGCAAAAACATCTGAAGGATAATGAGCAAATGAGACTACTCGCAATGCTCCAACGCAAACAGCCAAAACAAAAACAATACTTCCTGCAAACCAGCCTATAAACGGCGAAATCGCTACAGCCACCGCAAATACGGAAGCGGTATCGCCGGATGGGAATGAACAGTTATGAAAAATTTCCGGTTTGTCATTAACCTCAGAATGTTCAATGACGTCGCGGGGGCGAGGTCGCTGGGTTATCACTTTTAAAGGCTGCAAACTAAAAACAAGCAAAAACAATGCTATTAGAGCAATCATTGTCTCCTGCCGACGTCCGGCCAACAACGCCCAGCACAACAACAGCCAAACAGGCAGCCATACTTTACCCAATTGGACTACTGCCTTTATTAAAAGTGTTTTCTTGAAATAGCTCGGGTTCTGAACCAGCCAGGCTACAACACGTTCATCCAGGAAAAAATAACTGGCAATACCGAGCAGGGCCAACCCTGTTGTCAGTAAAATTACAACAAATAGTCTTTTTTTTTCAGAAGACCGATTATCCGTCATTTTATTTTCCATTTTTATTCCTGGCCGAATAACAGTGCAAGAAGTTTAACTCGTTTGCCTTCTGAGTAGTCAATTCCTTCCCTGGAATACAGCAGCCGTCCCGGCAAAGTGCCATAAACCCGTTCAATCTTTTCATATTCATCGTCTGGAATGACAAGGACGGCAGGATTTTTTTGCCGAACCCAGGCAACTACACCTTCCTGGTCCCAAAGTTCCTGCAGGTTTCTTCCGAGATAATAATTCAGGCTCGGTTCTTTATATTCATAAACTGCAACAGGCACGTCAATCGGCACCATTTCGTTTATGGTTTTTGCCATAGAGGGTGTAACTTTTATATCTTCAATTACCGGCAAAATTCCAAATATATATGGGATGTGAAATAATACTATTCCAAACAGCAGGGTTTTCGAAGCGGAGACAACCTGATTTCGATGCACTCGATACGCTGCTAATAACGTCATAAAAAGCAGGATTATACCGCAGATAATTGCCGGAACAAACAAATTTGTTATCTTCAGGAAAAAGGGAGCGATGATTAAGGCCGAACCGACTGTTAAACCAAACGGAACAAAAAGCCAATTGCCGCGGTGCAACCATTTTTCATCCCGCTTTGAAAGAAGGTTCTCCTGAAATTCAACAATCCCGCCCGCCGCAAGCAGAGCCAACGGCGGCCATATAAAGATTATATAATGAGGTAATTTAGTGGCGGCAAAAGTCATTATTATAAAGATTGATATTACCCAGGTAAGCAAAGTAATCCTGCACTCTCTTTGGCATAATTTTCTGACAGCGACAGCGTAAATAGCGCCGGGCAAAAATATTATCCAGGGGAAAAAACCGCCAATAATGACCGGCAGATAATACGGAAGATATAACAAAAAATCGCCGCCGTGATGTCCCATAGGTTCAAACGCACGGCTTATAACATGTCTGCCTATAAACACAGCTAAAAACCGGCCGTCTGTCGCCCTATCGGCAGGAATTGCCCAGCAGAGAAAAATTATTATGCCGATACTCAATGAAACTAAAATCAGAAATGAATTTTTAATAAACTCTTTATAATCTTTTCCAAGCAGCCATACGGTTATTATCATTACCGGAAATGGAAGCGCTCCAATTGGACCTTTGGCCAACATACCAAAGCCCGTCAAAACTCCTATCAGAATAACCTGATAATAACGAAAACCGTTTGTTAATCCTGAGATAAAAACCGCCATAGCGCCTAAAATAAAAGGTAGCGTTATGGCGTCAGCAGTCGCCGCAGTGCCGATAACCAGTATCATAACCGAAGAGGCCAGAATTATCATTGCCCATAACCCCTGCCTGGCTCCCATCACTTTTTTGCCAATGGCAAAAGTTATCAAGCAGCTAATGACTGTCCCGATAGCCGCCCAGAAACGGCAGGCAAACTCATTATTTCCAAAAAGGCTGATTGACAGGCTCATCAACCAATACACGAGAATCGGCTTATCCGCCCACAATTGGCCGTTAAAGCTCGGGACAAGATAATTACGCGTCTGAATCATTTCGATCGAGGCTCGCGCGAACCTCGGCTCATCTCTGTCCCAAAGCGTCGTGCGGGTAATCATAAATAAATATACGGACGCGATTATTATGGATAGAGTAATGGCGGTTAACCAAATTCGCTGGGTTTGTTTTTCAGACATCAAAACTTTCCCATTTGGTTCCATTGTCTCATCGCATTGTCCCAGAGTTGTTTAGTTTCCATATAAAGCCAGATACTGACAGTAATAACTACAATGGAAACAATTATTTTAGTTATGGGTTTATAGCGGGGATTAAACCACATAAGCGGCAAGGCAAAAGGCCCGATGCACAATATACCAATCACTAACCAATAAGTCGAAAAATACCACTTCGGTTTCGATTCAACCGAACCGGCCGAAGCATCAATCGCCTGCACTTCAAATTCTTTGCCGCAATAAGGACACTTTATCATAAATTATCTCCCATCGCTTAACTATTCAGCCGGTTTAATCGATTTAAAAGATTTAATTATAAACAAGCCAAGAACCAGAACCACTACCGCCATAATAACCAACAGGATCGACTTATGTTTTTCGGTCCACGGAATAAGTTTTGGCTCAGTTTTGCCGAACAAAGGATTTTCAGCAATATTTCCCAGAATGGCAGGTGCAGCTTCGACATCGAGCGGCTTATAAATTTTATGCCCTATATCATACTGCGGCCTGTTTGCTGATTCTGAGCCGACATAGAGTAAAACAGGTTTAGCATTATCTTCAACACTAAATACTATTTTATGCCCTATCATTTGAGCCGATGCTGACCGAATCTTAAGAGGCCTGTCGTCATAATTTTTTATTGTGACTTTCAAATATCTGTATGCTCCTGAATACGGCAGCGTTGTTTTCTCCTGCTCTTTTCCATCGGCTGAAATGTATCGGTAAATCGCATTGCCTGCTAAATAATACCAGCTCTCATTAACATCCTCAAATCTTTCCCTGTTATCTTCGCCTGCGATTTTAATTCTGCGTTTTAGAACATTTCTTCCTTCAATAGTTAAATGTCTGTAAAAAGACTTATCTTCGATTGATAATTTGATTTCACTTACCGGAAGATTGCATAATCCCAGGTCATATTCATAAATGCTTGAATTTTCATTCTCATCTTCAATATGATTCGTGCATAACATAGCAACAGACATCCTGCCTGCTGGTTTATTTTCACATTTGAACGCACGGACATCCTGTATCGAAGGATTGTCTTTTTCATCGGGCATTGGTGTAACAGTAATCCGCAGGTAACGATAATCATTAAGCGGCAAATCAACATCGCTGAACTGCGACCAGTTTTTGTCAGTAATCGCAAACACAAAGGCCTGTTTGACGAGTATAAAAAACCTGACATTATCATTTGAGCCTTCAACTTTGACCGCACGCCTGAAATTATTTCCGCCGGTAACAACTTTAATCGAATTTTTCATTGTCTGCCCGCCGAAATCCAGCGTTACAAAAGAGCCTTTTCGTGCATCGGTCGAACGATTAATAATTTTCGGCGAATACTCCTGTCTTTCAGCTATATCATAAGCTCTGGTAATAAGATATGGAATCTGACTGCCGTTGGAATCTATAATTCTAATATCCGACAAATCCGGTTTGGCCGCATTGTAAATCTCCGGCGTAATATCTGCTCTGTAATACTCCGCAACCTTGTTTTCGAGAGTTACCACAGAGCAGTATTTCCATTTTGTCAGGTCTATCGCCCAAACGCTGCCTGCCATTCCGGCAAGGAAAACAACAACGGCACAAATTCTTACTTTTCGCATAATCAGTCACCTAATCTTTTCTCATTCAACACCGCATCGAAAAAGCCCTTCTTCTTCAAATACTGATAAAGATAGGAAACGCCGACCAGCGTAATACCTGTTGCCAGAAAGGCTGCGATTCTATAGACGCTTTTAACAGTGCTCATATCCAATATAAATACTTTGAAAAGCAATATACCGAAAAGACCGAGCGAAATATATCTCAGCAGAGCCTTTTTACGCCAGAATCCTGCAACCATCAATACGGCGGCGTAAATCGCCCACGCTATCGACATATACATATTTGCCAGAAATTTCCAGTTGACTATAACTTCTTCTGAATATCTGTTCCTGCAATACCAGTAAAGATATATTTCCTCGCTGATTAGTATAAACAAAACGAATATTGCCGTAATCGAGAAAATATATGGAAAAACAAAGTCGTTTTCATCCTCTCCGACAGTCCGCTTTAAAAATAACGCGGACGCAAAGAGACCCGCCGCAAACAGGACCGCAAACGCAAAATTGATATTAGCAAAAATTATAAATTTGTCGAAATAAACCGACGTGAACGCAAATACGACAAAAATTGAACCGGCAATCCCGGCAGCAACCGCAAAAATCTTGCAAAACAATCCTGCCGGACATATCGGTCTTGCGACAAGCGACAATGTAAATAATGTGAATAACAACATCAAGCCGTTGATAAAGAAAGTTTGGCCGATATTCCTGTCGGCCATATTATATTTACAATGGTAGAACCATTCCATTGACAGCATCAGCATCAAAAGCAGGCAGGCGGCAGAATAAATAACCTGAGAAATAATATTTCTGTAATATTCTATCACCCATTTGTTTCGCCGATAAAAAATATGACATAAAACTGCTGCGATAACTACAAACAGCCAGGTGCCGAAGGCGGGATTCCAAACCAGAACAAATGCGGCTTTATGCATCGGCATTTTGGCCAAAAGCTGAAACAAAGATAATATAAACGCGACCCCGGCGCTGGCCAGCGTCAGGATACTTCGATATCTCAATCCGATTATTGTTAAAACAGCCGCCTCAGCCGCCCAGGCCATCGCAATAGCATACATCTTCAGATAAAGCGGTATTGCGATTGTCAGGAAAAACAAGCCGACAGCAAGAAGAATAAGACGCAGATTAAAATCTTCTTTGCAGCGTCTGGCTACAACGCTCACCATCACAAGATGCGCAATGCACAAGCCAATAGTACAGAAAGCAAGTTCAGTGCGATACCTCGTATAAAGAATCGTCCATAAATAATAAAACGTAACCACAGCATTAAGAAGAACCAGTGCAACATCCTCTCTCTGGGCTTTCATTTTCTTCACAAGGTCATTAAACAGCGGCAAAACCATATAAATTACGAAGAAAATTCCCAGCCAGCCGAGTGCTATTGTTATTTGTTCCGGCGTCTTATTGACTGCCGCCAATTTCGGCCTGAAGAATTTTTCAAACCAGCCGGTATAAAGCACAAATGTTCCGGCAAAAGCAAGCAGGTCCACTGCACGCCATTTTCTGTAATAAGCGCAAAGCATTGCGCCAATGCCGAGAATAAGAACATAAGTAAATAAAGGCATCGGCAGATTTTCGCCGGTCGAAACTATTATCGGCGTCAAAAAACCGCCTACAAGGGACAGAATCGCAATGAGAATTTCGTTCAGGCTGACCGCATAAAGCATTGCCGCCAGCGTTACAAGAATTGCGAGAATAAACGCCGGCGGAGATTTAATCAGTCCATAGAATCGGTAAGCGGAAAAAACCGCGGCATATAACATCGCAAATCCCAGCGATGTTACAGCCTTGGCAACTATCCCATATCCCCTTTTTCGCGTCATCTCGCCTGCAAAAAGAGCAAGCAGACCTGAAACAGTAACAATGGCAACTCTTCCTAATGGTCCTATCCAATTATTATCATAAGCATACTTGAGGAAAAATACTGTGCCGACAATCACAGTAATAATTCCCAAAATAAGAACCCATTTGGTGCCAATTTGCTGTTCGAGTGAGGCAGATTTTGCTTTGTCCTCTTTCTGCCATATAGTTTTGAAAGATTCGAAAGTTGCAAGAGGCTGTTCTTCCTCAACCCCGGGCATTTTCTGCGGCGGCTCAATCGGCAACGGAGGCATAGATTCCTGTGGAACAGGTAATGGTTCTTCTATCGGAAGAGGTGGCGGCTGCGGCTGACTATATTTAATCTGTTCTTCAAGTCTATTTATTCTCTTCAAAGCGATAATCGATATGATTAAACCTATCAGGCCGCTTAACAGAAGACCGATTACCAGAACGAATACAAATATCGCAATTACAAACTCCTCATTATGCATATTCTAATCCTTTAAAATATATAATAGTAATCTTTCACTATTTGAACACTATCATACAGACATACAATATAAAATACAAGAATTGTCTTTTTTCACCTCTGGCAAAATAGAAATAGCCTGTTATAATCTTAACTATGGCTGAAATTAAGCAACAACTCATTACCCTTTTATTGGGAAAGGTTACGCAGGAGCTTTCCGGCGAAATGTTCAACCCCACTATTATCAAAAGCTCGCCTGTCTATTACAAAACCGCTGTGCCGAGACAGGTTATCGTCGGTCACGAAAATTATACAATCGGCGGCCAAAACGTAACATTTCATCTGCGAGGTTATCAGCCGGATGTGCTGCTTATCCAGACAACGATAGATGTGGAAAACATATTCAATAAGGAAGGCGTCTTTTCACTCGAAAAGCAGTCTTATGAACACTCATACCGTATCCTCAAACAATATGGCGGAGATTTGCTGTTCAGCGAAGAGTATTCAGTTTTTGTCGTTGCCAATTATCCCGGCGACCCCGACCAGTTCTTAAAACACAGGGACGTCATAGTCTCGCTTTTGAAATCGGAATTGCGGGACCTCGACCCGCAGGAAGTGGAATATACTCTAAACAGCAGGATAAAATACGGCAATAATGATTTATCGATAATCGACTGGGATGGCGCATTTCTTTTCGACCCTATCGGCGATATTGAAGAAGACCTGGAGCTGCTTACTCTTGCCAATCTCCAGCTTCTAAGGCATCGCATCCTCGACCATCAGCTCGACAGCAGATTAACCAGAATGGCGGAGCTTCTGCACAATATCCCGATCGCCGGCACAAGACACCCGAAAGTCAAAGAGCTGGCACAAAAAATGAAAGAGACTATGGAAATACGAACGGTCTCTATATCCGAACTGCAAAGGCTGGAACGCGATATAAAGCTTATCGGCGATTGGTATTCAGCGAGATTTTACGAGCTGGCCGCGACAAAATTCAAAATCGACGAGTGGCGAAAAACCATCCGCAGCAAACTCGAATCGCTGGAAGATGCATATTCGATGGTAGTTGAGAATTTTACGGTCTCCGCCAAATCCCGTGCTGAATGGGTGCAGATTATTTTATTCTTTATATTGCAAATAGGCTGGGCCATTCTCATCATCCTCGACATTATTCGCTACAGATAGGCTTTAATGCTATTATGAGAATTACAAAACTGATGGCATAAAAAATATTTGCCCGGGTCTCAATTAAAACCCGGGCAAATTTTCAATTTTTTTAGTAACGTGGGCGTGGACCTCTATTTCGATCGCCGCCGCCGCCGCCAAAACCGCCGCGACGCGGGCCTCTGCCCCCGCCGCCCCTGCTGTCTCTGCCGCCGCGCTCATAAGCTTCATTGACCTTAAGTGTCCTGCCGCCTACATCTTTGCCGTTCAACGCCTCAATTGCAGCCTGGGCCTCTTCCTTGGACGGCATCTCGACAAAACCGAATCCTCTTGATTCGCCGCTGAATTTATCCTTTATGATACTTACAGTCCCAATTTGACCAAACGGCTCAAAAGTCTGCTTCAGCTGTTCTTCCGTCGTCTCTCTTGCTAAATTTCCAACATAAATATTCATCTCAAAACCTCAAAATAAAAAAATAAACTTTCACCGGCTAAACCGGCAGACATTTTCTACATACTGCAAAATAAGAGATGATTTTAACGGAAAGCAGTTTGACCAAAAAGCAAAATCAACGTTAGCTTTCATCAGCCTATTACGCAAATATTATTGTGGATAATAGCATCTTTGTTTTTTATTGCAACAGAATATTTTTTATATCTACCTTTTTTCAGACAATTTAAGGCTGTTTGGTAATTTAGGGAAGTATTTTAACGATACAAAATGTCTTTTTATGCTTGTTTGACCTGCCCTGCCTGCCCTCCGAAGCATTTGCCTTTAATGCGAAGGATAGGAACGGTGTTGAAGGAACGGTTTTTTTTCCGGGTTCAGTCCTTTTCGATTCTCGATTTTCTATTTAGCCCTCCGGCCTTAATCCTGCGTAGCCTTGGCGGAGCAGGATGCCGGGGGGTTCGTTTCTCGTCGCGGGTTTTTCTTCGGTTAGCCCCGCACCAATTTGCTATTCAATCCCGCACCTTTTTCTATTTAATAACTCATTGGTGCGGGATTCAATTACATCTGCCCCGCAGCACGTTGCGGCGGGGTTCTATTCCATTTTATTTACTACGGTATAATGAATTGGTGCGGGGTTCTGGTGGGGTTTTCTTTCGGTTAGTCCCGCACCTATTTACTATTCTATTATTCCTATTTTAATATTTATTGAACGAATAGGTGCGGGGTTCAGTTTTTTTCAACAGCCCCACTGTCCCTAATTATTCCTAATTATTTCTAATTATTTAATAGCCACAGATAAACACAAATTATCAAGCCACTGAGGCCACAGAGAAAACAGGATTCGTTTCGTAAGATTCTGCTTTTTCTTGGTTTGGATGCAGAAAAATTAATTTTCCAGCCAAACCTCCGCAAACATAGAAAAATCAAGGAAATTCACTATGTTATTCTCGTCTTTATAAATATCGCCCGGAATATTTTCGCCTGTAACAAGCCAATTGTTGCTGATGACACCGACATCGCCAAAACCTATAGAACCATCGCAGTCAAGGTCGTAAATATTGTCGGCTGAATAATCCTGGTCTATATGGTCATTAAGGACACCGGCATATTCTCTCGTATATGGGTTGAAAGTATAATTTTTCCTGGTTGGTATAATAGTACCGTACCAGTTATAATCTACCCACACCTCGTAAAAACCGTTGGCATCAGTCGTATCCTGACCTCCACCATTATTTGCATCCACCAATACATCAGCTATTGGTACGTCGCAGGAATTTTTAATGTGACCTGAAATTATAAATCGCAAAAGTGCTCCCGTATAATCCTGGTCATTATAATCACTTGTAACATTAACATATCCTATGTTGTTTGGTTCAAATATGTAAGCATACTTTACAGGCACAACTTTACCAGACCAGTTATAATCGACTAACACTTCGTAATATCCGTTAGCATCGGTTGTATCTGAGCCGCCGCCGTAATATTTGCTTGTATATGGGCCGCCGTTATTATCCGGCGATACTAATACACCATCGAGCGGTATGAGTCCGGAATCAACAGCGTAGCCGGCGATAATGAAAGTATCCAGTATCGCAGTGTAGTTATCGTTCTGGTCGGTGGTAACATTATTGTAATCTATACCATTCGGCTCAAACGCATAACCTGTCTTGCCTGGGATGACGGTACCTGACCAGCCGTAAGCTACCGTTAATTCATAGAAACCATTAGCATCGGTTGTATCTGAGCTGCCGTCATTGCTTGCATCTATAGACACACCTTCGACAGGAATATTAGCGTCAGGTTCAGTAACATAGCCGGAAATAGTCATCTCATTGATCGCGAAATTCGCAACTACGGTATAGCTGCCATCCATAGTAACGGTAGTAGCAGCAGAGTTGGCATCTGCCACTTTGCCTGCATCTACTGCTGTGCCTGTCCAATTGACAAAGTGATAATTCAAGTCGGCAGTAGCCACAAGATTGACTACATCGCCGTGATTGTAGTCATATACACCCTCACCAGGCGTTGTTACATTACCGCCCGCTGAAGATGAAATTGTCAATGTTCGTAATACCGATGCCGTATAATCCTGATTGGTCTGGTTGGATGTAACATTAGAGTATGTCCTGCTTGGAGGTGTAAAAGTGAAACCTGCCTTTGTCGGCGTGACTGTCCCAGACCAGCCGTAGTTAACCATCAGTCGGTAGTAACCATTGGAATCAGTTACAGAATTGACATCATTATTATCCGTTGATATCAAAACTCCCTCTGCCGGCATATTGCCCTCATCTATGATAAACCCAGAAATCGATAACATAAGCGGTTTGAATGTAACATAGACAATGTGGGAAGTTGTGATATTGGACAGGGTATATATGTTGCCGCCGGTCTGCACGCTGTTGCCGTCAAGGAACCATTCATTAACCTCATATCCTATATTGGGAATCGCGTTGAAGTCCTGACTTGCTCCATAATTTACCATTGCCGATTGCGGCTCTATAGTGCCATTGCTGTCCGTAGAGGCGTTAATAGTGAATTGTATTGCAGTAAAGTTGGCTGTCACGGCTATATTGGCCGTTACATTAAGGTCAGTTCGCGGATTATCTGTAGATGCATCAGACCAATTGACAAATTGATAACCGGTATCCGGCACTGCCGTTACAGCGGTTCCATTCTCGCCATAGTTAACCACCTGAACGGTGTCTCCTGTCAGACTTCCGCCCGGACCGGCGGTATAAGTGAGGGTGAACGTATCGATGGCAAAGTTGGCAGCAACCGTATAGTCGCCGTCCATTATTATTGTCGTATTTGCCGAATCGGGATTTGTCACTTTGCCTGCCACTACACCACTGCCCGTCCAGTTAACGAAATGATGATTTGCGATTGCTGATGCAGCAATGCTTGCCGATGTATTGTAATCATACCAGTATGTTCCTATGCCAGGCGTTGTTACAGTCCCACCCGCTGAGGCAGAAGTCGTTAATGACATCTGGTCTGGTGCGAAGTTAGCCTGAACTGTGTAATTGGCATCCATAGTAACGGTAGTGTTCGCAGAATTCGGGTCCGCTACCTTTCCTGCCGTTACAGCAGTGCCAGTCCAGTTAATGAAATGATAATGTTCGATTGCTGACGCAACGACATTTGCCGATGTATTGTAATCATACCAGTATGTTCCTATGCCCGGCGTTGTTACAGTCCCATCCGCTGAGGCAGAAGTCGTTAATGACTTCTGGTCTGGTGCGAAGTTAGCCTGGACTGTATAATCGGCATCCATAGTAACTGTAGTATTCGCAGCATTCGGATCAGTGACTTTGCCTGCTGTTACCGCCGAGCCTGTCCAGTTAACGAAATGATAATGTTCGTTAGCCGCAGCCGCAAGATTAACCACAGAACCACTTGCATACGAGAAAGAACCTATTCCAGGCTGTGTTACAGTTCCGCCTGCGGTTGAAGTAACAGTCAAAATCCTTACAGGCAGTGTTGTCAGGGTAAATAAACCGCTTCCCGAAACTCTTTTAACCACTACCAAAGTATTAATATCTGCAGTTGGTGTGTAATTGAACGATTCGTTAACATCATTCCCTGCTTGTATGCTTGATGCGAGAATTACAGGAGTGCCATACGTGCCTGGTGTTGAACTATAAAGATAAAGGTCAAAATCACCTCCGGTGGGAACTTCAAGTTTCGGCTCAAACGCCAATCCTTGTTTCAGTTCCGCTTTCCGTGCCCAAACCCGTCGGTCAGAAGTCCCGGGTCCAAGCGTGTCACTCGCAGAGGAGCCAAGTGTATAGGTCAAAGTTACGGCCTCAACCGCTGCGTCAGGATTTATCATGCCGTAGCCCTCATATTGGTCTTTGCCGGCCGGAAAGCCGCTCGGACCCGCGGAGGCACGCTGAAGCGTCGGATTATAGCTGCCGTTTTCGCGAGTAGTGTTAGTCTCGGAGGCGGTTGCGCATAATACCATTTTGACATATCTTGAATGCTGGTTCGAGCCAAAGTCCCATGTGATTCCCTGCTGCTGCATAGCATCAATCACAAGAGCAACAGCACCGGCGGCAAATGGACTGGACATAGATGTCCCCTGCATAGAAGCATAGTCGTTGCTCTGCTGGTCTGCGAATGCCCCATCGGCCGAACCGCTGTCCACAGATAGGATAGCCGTATGATAATTGGCTGAGCCGCCGGGTGCCATTATGTCCGGCTTGTAATCTTCGCCTGAACCGGGACTGCTGAAACCGGTACTTGTGTAATCCGTCAATTGGTCTTCATCGTTAGACGCCGCCACAGTCAGTGCCATAGCCGCCCGACCCGGGTCATCTACCTGGCTTGCGCCGCCGTCGTTTCCCGCAGATACAACGACGACAACCCCGTTGTTGACCGCCGTATTGACCTTTGACCTCAAACCGGTATCGATACCGGGGTTGCCTGTGATTCCGATGCTCACATTGATTACTTTTATGTTATTCGTAACGCGTGTAGCCACGAGGTCATCAATGGCCGCAGATATCCACGTGCTGTAGCCAGTGTCACTGTTGGTGAATACTTTGGCGGCGGCCCAGCGACATCCGGGCGCAACTCCTCTTAGTTTGTTAAATCCGTCGCCCACCCCTGGATAATTTGTCACCGAATTTGCAATGGCAAAACTTCCCATTGCCCCGTTGCTCAGAAGCGCTGTTGAATACGCCCGGCTGCTCGAACCCGTAAAAGTATTATTCTCCGTCAACGGAGAACTTCCGCTTGCGGCGGCAGAAATAGCCGTCCATCCTCCGGAAACTCCTTTGGTATGATAGACCTGATATAGTGAAGTCGAACCGCCCCCTATCCATCGCGCTGTTGAAGTGTAGGTCACCAACGTTGCGGGCAAACCAAGCGGATAAGGATAGAAGGAGCCGGATGACACGCCCGTCAGGTCTCCTGTGTCCGTGAAGTAAAGTATACCCGTTCCAGAGCCGCTTGCCGCACCGGTGCCCAGCGCAATGCCAGACACGTGCGACCCGTGCCCAATCATATCGACGGGACTTGCGGCACCATCGCTCGAAAAGTCATGCCAATACACCTGCCGCCCCGATAAGTCCGAATGAGCGGCATCGATACCTGTATCCACAATTGCAATAGTGATTGTATTAGAGCCGTCGAAGCCCGATGGATTACCGGCGAATCCTGACGCCCACACCGGCCGAACACGCCCGGTTCGAGTAGCTGTATCAAGATGCAAAACGACCGGCTTCGCCTCCTGCACCAGCACCAATGTCGGACTCATTAAACCAGGAAGTGAGTTAACACTTCCAAGGGCAATACGTCCGTTCCAGCCATACGATACCGCCTTGTAAACGTAGATTATTTCACCGCCATGAGACAAGAAATCGTCAATTTGCTTTTGCGTTATCTGTTCATTGAAGATTAATTCCACATCCACGGTCTCCGCCAGCACAGATTCTGCTTCTGCTATGTCTTTTGATGTTACAGCCGACCTTAACCGAGACTTTGCTATTGCAGCCTTGGCTTCCAATTCGTCATCGATTGCGTTTCGGTCCGTGTCATTAGGATATACCTCGCTGATAATGGGGGCTATCTGTGGTACCACAGGCGGAGAAAAAACCGGTGCTTGCACCGCTTGAACGGTGATTGTCTCACAGACTAAAAACAGCAGGAATATATATTTGCTCAGACCAAACCTGCTGTGAGATAAAAAGGATTCGTTTTTTGATGCACCGCTTAACGATTTGTGATTACTTCCCCGCTCCCAAGTTTTCATTTTCCACATCCTCCGCCTTTAGCTCTTGATTATTTATCTGGGATTTCCCACATTAAACACTTGGCCACACAACCAGGTATTTTATTTATTTCCTTTTAATAATCATTCTTCTTCGAAGATAATCATATCATTATGGGACGTTTCCTCTGAAAATCAAGGGAAATTATAGACAACAATTGTTTTTTGAGCATGTTAGGGGGTAGAGTGAACTCCCTCGACTGCGTTCGGGATGACACTTTTTTTAAAAAAAATGTGGTTTTTCTCTTGACTTTTGTTAATAAATATGGTAAAATACTCATATGGTTTAGTAAAAAGTTAATAATTTGCCATAAGTCCTTATTCCGAATGGGAATAAGAACAAACAAATCAGGATATTCCCTGTAGAAATTCAAAGAAGTGCATTCTCGGGAATGACATTTTCCTTCAATAATCCCTTTTTGAAGAGGAATTACTATGTCCAAAATCAAAATTAATTTTCAAATTCCGTGTCCGACATTCATCGAAAGTTTGATTGTCTATTTTCTGCTGCGATACCGAAAAAAACACGAGGGCTTCGCTTTTCGCCTGATAAAACTCACGCAAGGCAAATTCGCTAAGGTTGACCCCGATGATTTCAAGAAATTGTCTCAATATGATTGGCAGCTTTTTGAAAACAAAAGCGGCAATCTATATGCTATCAGGATTGAAAATTTAAAATTTATTAAAATGCACAGGGTTATTATGAACGCTCCGCCCGGCACAATCGTTGACCATCGAAACCACGATGGCCTCGATAACACTAAACGAAATCTGAGATTCGCGACAATTGCTCAGAATAACTATAATACTCGAACAAAAAAAGGCAGTTCAAAATACAGAGGCGTCCATTTTGTAAAAGACATGGGAAAGTTCAGGGCCGTTATAAATTATAATAGAATATACAAACATTTAGGATATTTCGACAATGAGGAAGATGCCGCCCGCGCCTATGATAACGCTGCCAAACTTTATCATGGAGACTTTGCTGTATTAAACTTTCCTTAATTTCAGAACTGTGAGAGTTTACCCCGCCTGCCCTGTGAGATGTCTCTTAGACTATCTCATCGGGGTGAAGTGTTTACCCTGTGGGATGTGAAACTATCCCATCGGGGCCTCTTAGGCTACTTCATCGGGGCCTTAATTTAATCTCTATGGATTGCAATATCTTGTTTCTGTTTTGATATTAAAATTATGCTGCCTGTTACAGTGATTTATCTACAAGCCAATTCTGGACAAAAGAAGCAAAATCAATCATGTCCACATCGCCGTCCTGTTCGAAGTCTGCGCCGTTGCAGAAATTATTTCCACTCCCGCAATCCATCCGTAACCACTGATTGGCAATCTCGGCAAGGTCGAGCATATCAACCCTGCAATCGCTGTTGAGGTCTCCCTGCACCGGCCCCGGCCCATTGCAGTCGGCAGTGGTTATTGTTTGAATCCATACGGCATAAGAGCTTACGCGCACGGCATCCATATAGTCAGGATGTGTTTGTCTGGGGTTTGACGACTCGCGATACCAGCTTTCTCCATTAGCCGGCCAGTTGGGATCATTGGGGTGGGCTTCTACTCCGCGCGTAAGACCTGCTGTCTTCCAGACTGTCCCGACTTTTATGAACCATCCGCCGCCGGAATCATACTCGGCAGGAGTTCCTTCGTATAGAGTATTGCCGGGGTCATTAAAATGAGCAGTAATTACTTCAGATGTCCATGTGCCGGTGATTACATCATTTCCATCTGTAATATTCGTGCACCATCGCTGCGTGTTATTGTTGTAATTAATTCCTGTGCCCCAGGTATATCCATAGGCCTTCGACGGAAAGCCGCCATAGAGAGTTGTTTCTCGTCCTCGTCCATAACCGCCAATAACAATTGAATGATTTGTCTCGTCGTCAGTCGTATATGGGGCCGCGTATGCAAGATTAGGGTCTGAGCCATCGGTATTTTTGAGACGGATGAGACGAATGTCGGCATTGCCGGCTGGGCCGCCGGTCCAGTAAGTGGTGTTATAGATACAATTGTAGGTAACACTATTAATATCTACTGTTGCCGGGCTGGTTCCCTGGTGGCGAGTGGTAAGAATCCATTTAGGGGAAACGACCACAAATGAGGCGTTGGTACTCCATCTTCCCACGACGGCATTTGCCGGCTTGTCTGCCCAGGTCAGTAAGTTTGGCTCTCCGCCCTCGTGCAGAATAATGCTTAGACCCGTAGTCGGTGTCAGCAGCACCAATACACATAAGCATATGCAGTGCCAAGCGTTATAGCCATGCCCGGACTTCATCAAACCACTTCCTCCTTTTTACGATATCTACAAAAAAAGTATTGTATCAGCCGGGATTTTTCATATAACATTGCATGTCCCTGCTCAACTATGCTGCTGAGCCTCATATTCCAATAGAATACCAAACCTATTCCTGAAAAAGCCGTCAATCCAAGGAGTTCAACAACCCCGATATTTACCCTGCTGCCGGTAATGCCAAGGTCGTGAACCGCCTGTGCATTAGAGCCATAGGCCGCTGTCGAACCTTCGAGACCGTAAACACTGCCGCAAAAAAATACCAATAACAGCAATGTTATAGGACAATACCTACATACAAACACTTCTTCGCAACCTCCAAATTATGAAAAAATTATAGCAGAAAACATCTTGAAAATCAAAGCAAATTTACCCCCACACCTTTGCAGAAAACCTCGGCTTTGCAGTCTGAATACGATTATTCTTCCTCGCAAGCAAAAAATAGGCAAGGTTATACCTGTAAAGGTGTGGGGGGTTTACTGCTGTGGCTCGGCTGAGCTCGCCGAAGTCGGCTGCTTGAGCTCTTCTGCCTTTGGAAGGTCTTTTATGTCGTTAAGGCCGAATACTTCGAGAAATTTTTTTGTAGTGCCGTAAAGCAGCGGCCTTCCCAAAATTTCGGCTTTCCCAGTGATTTTGACAAGACCTTTATACATCAGCGAGCGAATCATCTCGCCGCAGGCAACGCCTCGAATCGCTTCGACATCGGCTCTTATAACAGGCTGCTTATATGCGATAATGGCAAGTGTTTCCAGTGCGGCAGGGCTGAGCTTGTTATCGCCGCGTTCACGCAAGAGTTTTTTAAGCCAGATATTGTAGTCCGGCAATGTCATCATCTGATATCCACCCGCAATCTCCTCAATCCGAAACACCCTGCCGGTTTGCTGATACTGCTGATTGAGAGTTTCAATACATTTTTTAACCTGTTTTACGCCTCCGTTAAGCTCGGAAATATTAACAAGCCTCTCCGCTGAAAGCGGCTCATCAGAAGCAAAAAGTATCGCTTCAATTACAGATTCGGTAGTTATTTGTTGTGAGTATTCTCCTGTCGCTTTCGCTCCAGGCTCTGAATCGGTTATTGCAGGAATTTCGTTCAAATCTTCTTCCTGCTGCTGAAATTCTTCCGTCATATTTTCATCCATTCAAAGGGGTCTTTGTCTTTTTTGCTGACAATGATTTTAACACCTTTTAAACTTTTTTGTAGCTCTTTTGCAACTTTTTTAAGGATAAATCTTTCCGAAACAGTGTGGCTCAAACAAATAACCGTAACCCCTGCTTCCTGGGCCGCAATTGCCTGATGATGCTTTATTTCGCCGGTTAAATACAGGTCGCACTTTTCAGACAAAACAGTCATTATTAACTTGCCGCAGGAGCCGGCACAAACCGCGGCCTTTTTTACCTTGCGATTTTTATTCCCAACAATCCCGGCAGCTTTGGCACCGGTAGCAGCCTTGATTTTTTTCAATATCGCACTTAACGACATCGGCTTTTCAAGAAATCCTATCCTGCCAAGCCCGATTTTGTCCTCAAAATCATATAATTTGATAATATCAAACGCAGGCATCTCATAAGGATGTGCACTTCTCATCGCTTTCACAATGTCTGGCACTTTTTCAGCAGGCACAATCGATTCAAATCTTATCTCGTCAACTTTTTCAAGTTTGCCTTTTTTGCCGATAGCAGGTTTTGCTCCTTCGAGAGGCAAAAATGTTCCTTCTCCCGCCGAACAGAAGCTGCAATGACTGTAATTTCCTATCCAGCCTGCACCGGCTTTGAAAACCGCGTCAGCAACTTTCTCCAACCAATCAGCAGGAACAAAAACTACGAGTTTATAATTATTCTGTCCGCCTTCGACAAAATCGCCGATGGGCTGCGGATTTTTTATTCCGACAATTTCCGCCAGGCCGTCATTTACACCGCCCGCAACCGCGTCAAGAGCAGTATGTATCGAATAAACACAAATCCCGGAATTGACAAGCTCGTAAACAGGCGAATCTTTTAAAACATTCTTCAAACCATCCCAGATTACCGGATGATAACTTATAATAAAATTACAGCCGGCTTTTTTCGCTTCTTTTATAACTTCCCGCGTTATATCAATAGTCAGCAGGATTTTTTTTACTGTTGCATTGCCGTCGCCGACAAGCAAGCCGGTATTGTCCCAGCTTTGCGCCAATTTCTTGGGAGCAATCTTTTCAATCTGACTTATGCAATCTTTAATCTTCATCCCGTTAGAAATCCTTTTTTCATTATAATTTTTGATATTTTAAACAGGATTCGTCCCATTAGGAATCTTTTTTTCATCTATGATTTCTAACGGGATTCATTATTTTTTGCCTGAACAATATTGATTAAAAAATTCAGTATAAAGCGATATTACTTTTTTCGTCATCATTCCCGGTTTTGCGTTGCCGACATTATGCGCCTCAACGCCTATCACCGGCAGAATCTGCATTATAACATTTGTAATAAAAACTTCATCTGCGCCGAGCAAATCGTCGATTGTAAGCTCTTTTTCTTCCGCTTTTATAGAATTTTTAGCCGCAAGATTTAAAACCGTCTTTCTCGCAATCCCCGGCAAAATACCTGTTTTAAGCGAAGGAGTATAAAGGACAGAATCCTTCACGATAAATACATTGCTGATACATCCTTCCGCAAGAAAGCCGTCAACCGTAAACCACAGCGCCTCGGTGGCGCGTTTTTGATGAGCTAACGCCAGGGCGGATATTCTTGAAAAATAACTTGTTGTTTTATGGCCGGCCAGGACATCCGCGGGATTCTGCCTGTAAGAATTTAATATAACTAATATTCCCTTATCGTAATAGCTTTTCGGATAAGGCTCAAAATTAACAGCAGTGATAAGCAGCGTCGGCTCAGGATTCTCTGCATTTACCGCTCCGCTTGTGGTGGTCAGGCGGATTCTGGCTTCTTTTAATTCATTAGCGTTTAACGTTTCATATACCGCATCAGCAAGGAATTTTTTATCTCCTCGAAGATTGATTTTCAGTTTATCGGCGCTGGCAAAGAGTCTGTCGAGGTGGTCATCCAGTGCAAAAACGACGCCATTTGAAGCCCGCATTGTTTCAAACAGCCCCGCCCCGTATAGAAATCCCCCATCAGCACAATTTATATGCGCCGCAGAGCTTTCTATTATTTTGTCATTTAAAAAAACTTTATTCATTTTCATTTCAGCCACAGAGTTTTTCAATATTTTTTAGCCACAGAGAACATCCGCCGTCGCCAAAGGCTATGGCGGACAGGCGCCGGACACAGAGATAAAATATAAATTACATCTTATTTGAGTCCGTTTTCTTAAAAATTAAGACTTTTGCTATTTCTGTTTTTTTATCTTTTCCTTTAATGCAGGATAAGCATCCAATATAAATTCACGCGTATTTTCATATTTCTTAACTATATTCTCAAATAGTATTTGGTCTTTTCCTGAATTAATTTTTTTCAAATACCTTGCTGCACTTTCCGTAACAGCTAATGAGCTCAACAATCTTTCGCCCGGTTGTTCGTTAAGAAATGGAAAATCCTCTATTTTGTAAGCAAGCAAGACACGTTTCCCTTCTTTGTTATCTTTATCCTTGTAAGGAACTTCATATTCCAGATATCTTTTATATTGTTTAAGTGTATCTAAATACAAAGTGTCATTGTTTGTTTTACACTTCCTCTCAACTTCTTCTGAGAGGACAAATCCGATCCAGTTTTGACCTTCAGCCAAATGATAAGCTTCTATAATCGCCGGACCGAAAAAAATATCTTTTTCTTCATCGGCGTAGAACTGCCCGACATTCAAACAACCCCGCATTGGAATATATTCAAGGAACATTGTTCTGAAAAAAACCTCAGAAACCATCTTTATATTTCTGAAGGAATCCCGAGAATCGTTCTCAGTATAAAACACAAAACTATCTGAAAAGAATTTATGCCTTACATCTTTATTTTCATTAATAATATCATTCAAACGCGATCTGCGATAAAATGGTTCAGCGAAAAAAAGTTCATAAACCGCATCTTTAGAAAGGTTTTTCACGGCATTTTCAAATCCAAGTATGTCGAAATACGCAACCCAGCAGTTTCCGTCTATTATTTTGTTATTTTCCATTTTTCTCTGTGTGCTCTGCGAGCTCTGTGGCTAAAAATAATTATTCCTTTCTCTGCGGCTCATTAACTACTTTTATCCCGGCCAGTAACGCCTTTGCCTTAATAAGCGTTTCCTGCCATTCGCTTTCAGCATCGGAGTCAGCGACGATACCGCCGCCGGTTTGGGCGAAAGCGATATTGTCCTTAATAATAATTGTTCTTATCACGATATTCAAGCACGCATTGCCCTTTAAATCGAACCAGCCGATAGAGCCTGTATAAAGCCCTCTTGCAGTCGGTTCAAGCTCATTTATGATTTTCATTGCGCTGATTTTCGGAGCGCCGGAAATCGAACCGCCGGGGAAAATCGCTTTTAGGCAATCGGTAAAATCAATTCCTTTTCGAATTCGGCCCTGTATCGTCGAAACGGCGTGAAAAACCGTCGCAAAGGCCTCTATATCGCGCCTTTTTGTAACCTTGATTGTTCCGGCCTGACAAATCCTGCCCAAATCGTTTCGCTCAAGGTCGATTATCATATCAAGTTCGGCCTTTTCCTTTTCGCTTTCAATAAGGTCTTTGTAATTTTTCTCATCTATAACTTTTTTAAATGTCCTCGGCCTTGTTCCTTTAATCGGACAGGTCGTAATAATGCCATTATTTATATTTATAAACAATTCCGGCGATGCGCTTACTATTTGCCAGTCACCCGCATCAACATAAGCTGAATATGGACTGGGATTAAATTTGTTCTGCCACAAAAAGAGTTTATATGCTTCTTTGGAAAATTCGGTATTGAACCGCTGGGAAAAATTTATCTGATAGACATCGCCGTCATAAATATATTTTTTTATCTTCGCGATGGACTGAAGATAATAATCCTTTGTCATATTGGATTTGAACGTTTCATCTGTCATTTCGAGCGAGCCGCAGGCGAGTCGAGAAATCTGCCCGGATTTCTCCACTTCGTCCCGATAAATCGGGACTTCGGTCGAAATGACATTTACCGCCTGATTTAATATTTCCTTTAGCTCTGCAATTTTTTCATCGCTGCTTTTTGTATCCTCCGGCAGTTCAACTGCAAAAAGATAAAAATAGTTTGCCAAATGGTCAAAGCAGATGACTTTATCATAGAAACATAACCTGATTAATGGCAATTTTACATCATCAACAATAGCGGGAATATCTTCTAAATAAGTGTTAAGGTCATAGCTGAAAAAGCCAATCCATCCGCCGGTGAAAATACCTTCAAAATCATTTTCAAGATAATATTTGTTTAAAATAATCTTTAATTTCTCGAACGGATTTGTCCGGCCGGGGAAAAACTCAAAAATCTCGACAGGTTCAGCGGCAAAATAGCTGTATCTGTTTCTTTCGGAAGCGAATTTTGCACCTCCGAGAATTGAAGGATTATCGAGAGATGAAAAATAGCGCACTAATTTATCAAGCTCGACCTGTCTGGACGCCTTTTCAAAGACTAATCGGCATTGCTTGGCACAAACAGGCTGGACGGAAACTGTCATTATAAACTTTCAAGACGAAGTTTTTTATCGTATTCAATCAGCCCTGCGATAAGGTCATCCATATCGCCAGCCATAATTTTATCGAGATTATAAAGCGACAGATTAATCCGGTGGTCGGTAACGCGGTTTTGCGGATAATTATAAGTTCTTATTTTTTCGGAGCGGTCGCCTGAGCCTATCATTGTCTTGCGGGTCTTTTCGCGTTTTGCGCGTTCGATGCTCTGGTAATGCTCAAAGACCCTGCTTCGCAGCAGCCGCCAGGCCTTCGAGCGGTTTTTATGCTGGCTTCTGTCCTCGCGCATATTAACCGTTATGCCTGTCGGCTTATGTTCGAGTTTTACGGCGCTGTTAATTTTATTGACCGCCTGTCCGCCGGGTCCACCTGCCCTGCTGACATATTCGGCAACATCGGCGGGGTTTATCTGCATATCCACTTCTTCCGGCTCAGGCAGAACGGCAACTGTAACCGCTGAAGTATGTATCCTGCCCTGCGTTTCGGTTTCGGGCACTCTTTGAACGCGATGTCCGCCGCCTTCATAACCGAGATGTGCCCATACTCCGGGGCCTTTTATATTGAATATAACCTCACGAAATCCGCCAAGCTCGCTGGGGCTGAAATCGAGCAATTCGACCTTCCAGTGCTGCTTATCAGCGGCATAGTGCATATACATATCGTATAAATCACGCGCGAAAAGAGCTGCCTCATCGCCGCCGGTGCCTGCCCGGATTTCCATTATAACCGAGCCGACCGCAGCGTCGTCGGACATTACAAGCGATTCCTTTATCTGGTTAAGAAGCTCATTTCTCTTTTCTTCAAGCTGCTTGAGTTCTTCAGCGGCAAGGGTTTTCATCTCGGCATCGGTTTTTTCATCATTCAAAATCGCGCCGGTCTGTTCGATATCGGAAAGCAGCTTTTTATAGCTGCGGTATTTCGACACTATGACCTTGAGCCTGCCCTGCTCTTTGGAAATAGCAATAACCTTTGTCGAATCCATATTTACAGCAGGGTCGTTAAGCTGGTTTTCGAGCTCGGCATATCGGCCGTCAAGCTCATCGAGTTTTTTCAATACTATTAAATTCGTTTCGCTCATAAAATCAAACTTGTCTTATTTCTTTATTGCTCCATAAACAGTATCGCAATCACATCGCCAGAAGCAATCAATATATTCAAAACCGCATTGCCGGAGTTTTTTAAAATGCCACTGCAAAGGCATTCCCTCTTCAGTTCCCTGCCATTGGCCGAGAGCTTTCTGGCGTTCGATTCGAGCATCATCACCCAGTTCGGAAAGGAATTGCCGCCAAAAACCGTCCCAGTCATCAGCCGATTGCGTCTGTTCCCGCAGCATTTGCTCTCTATTAGACTCCCAATACCGCTGAATCAGACTGCTGCAACTGCCTGCGTGATCGGCATTTAAAAAAATGCCTCCATTACGCAAAATTTTATGAATCTGCTGATAGACCGCTTCAAGGTCTTCTGCCTTGAGCCAGTGCAAAGCCGTTGATGAGACCACAGCATCAGCGCCAATATATTTGTCCCAATCCATTTTGGTTATATCTGCCTGCACAATCTGAACTCTATTAAAATGTTTCAATCTCTGTTCAGCCAAAAGCAAAATGGCAGGGTCTAAATCGACAGCATAAACTTTCGCCGAAGCAAATTCCTCAAGCAGCCTTACAGTCAAACTTCCCGCTCCGCAGCCCAGGTCAATTATGAGCCTGGGATTTGGACATACAGCTTTTATCAGCCCTGCGATTGTATCGAATCTTTCGCTGCGATTGACAAGATACCTTTCCTGCATTTTGTCGTAGCGTTCAATCCAATTCTGCCAGTCTATTTTTCGAGTCGGATTCATAAATTTAGATTTCAGATACTTTCAACACGTATAAAAAAATTACGCTGCCGGCATATAATCTGTTTGATTAAGACCTGCAGCGTAAATTGTTAACAAAAAATCTACTTTTCCTTCTTTTGTGCTTTTTCGTCTTGTTCTTTTTGCGCTTTTTCCATATAGCTTTGGCCGTATTTTTTCTGGAAGCGTTCGATTCTGCCTGCCGTATCGACGAATTTATGCTTGCCGGTATAGAACGGATGGCACATCGAGCAAATTTCAGCGTGGATTTCCTTAACTGTGCTGCGGGTCTCGAAGGTATTTCCGCAGCCGCATTTAACCTTAACGGCCTGATATTTCGGATGTATGTCTTTTTTCATCTTTTTTCACCTTAAAATCTAAAGCACAGTATTATATCGTTTTTTTTTGATTATGCAAGGATGATTTCAAGAGGTTTTCTGCCGCAAAAACCGATAATCTACGCTTGTTATCCACTTTTTTTGTGTGAATTTTTTATTATCGAATCAATGGCCGCGACAAGTTCCTGCGGATTTTGCGAACCGATTAGCAGTTTTTTGCCGTTTTTAAAGACGATTTGCAGTCCTTTATTGCCGCTGATATTATACGCCTTGCCGTTTCTAAAAGTAAATCTTATCCCCCAGCCGCCGTATTCTTTTAGCGGACTGTACTGGCGGGCGTAATATTCGCCAATATCTTCAAAGGCGAATCTTTTAAACTTTATATGGAAAGGAAAAAACCGGACATACAAACCGTCCCTGCAAACTATTGTCTGAAGTTTAGCCGCCCAAATCATAATCATTGGTATTGCCTGAATAAAAACTGCCGCAATTAAAATAAATACAACTATCGGGAGATTCAGCATTTTTGTTTTATAGAACGCAAACACAATTATCGCTGTTACAACAGGCAAATCCAATATTAACAGCCACCGAAGCAGTTTATTGAATCTCTGCTCCTGACCACAAATCAAATTATCGCCTCCAGCCATATTACTTCCTTTCCGGAGAAGAATTAGAATTTTAGAGTATTAGCAATTGCTTGTCAAAACCTCTTTTTAGGCTTATACTTATGCTGAAAATAGCCACGAAGACACAAAGGCACCAAGAAAAATGATGTATTTAAAAAACTCTGTGTATTAGTGCCTTAGTGGCTAATTAGAAAGGAATATAAATGAATCCAAAACTTATAATCGTTGGCGCTGCCGGTAGAATGGGCAAAAGAATTGCCGCTCTTGCTGTCGAATCCAAACAATTTGATATAATCGGTGCAATTGAAGATAAAAACTGTCCCTTAATCGGTAAAGATTTAGAGCAGACAGGCATAAAAATCAGCTCCGAATTTCCAGCGAAAGCCAATGTGGTCATAGACTTTTCATTGCCTGCCGCTTTTGATAATACCCTCAATTATTGTCTAAAAAATAACTGCGCACTTGTCTGCGGAACAACAGGACTTTCGGCAGAGCAGCTTAAAAAAATTGATGACGCAGCGAAAAAAAATCCCGTCATACAGGCAACAAATATGAGCGTTGGAATGAACCTGCTTTTTGAAATTGTCGGACAAATCGCGCAAAAATTAGGCGACGAATATGATACTGAAATCGTTGAAGCACATCATCGAATGAAAAAAGATGCGCCGAGCGGTTCGGCAATGACGCTGGCCGAACGAATAGCCGCTAAAACAGGCAGAAAATTTCCTGATTGTCTCGACATCGGCAGAAAAGGCAAAGAATCCCTGCGAAAAAAAGGCTCAATAGGAATTCAGGCAATCCGACTCGGCGATACCGTCGGCGAACATTCTGTAATGTTCGGCACAGCAGGCGAAACAGTAACCATTTCACACAGCGCTCACAGCAGAGATACATTCGCCTGCGGCGCAATAAGAGCGGCATTATGGCTCATCGGCAAAAAACCCGGTAAATACGCTATGGCTGACGTTCTGGGACTGAAATAGCCTAACTGCCCAGCAGTGCAAATGCTATTTGCGTTGAATTGAAGAAACAATGCAGTAAAATCGACCGCAGCAGCGAGCCGCTTTTCTCATAAGCATAGCCCATCGCAATCGCTAAAATGAACAGGCCGGGAAAGTGCATAAGCGGATGAAGTAATGTAAAAACTATGGAACAGGCGAATATGCTTCGCCAGGGACTAAAACCGATATCCCGTAAATAGCTTTGCAGAAGACCCCTGAAAATCAGCTCCTCAAAAACAGGCGTTAGAATCGTCGCAAAGAAAATCATCAAAATCCGCAGCGGCAACTGGTTATTTTCGAGAATAATTGATAATCCTTCATTTCGCTCCATCTGAAAATCCGGCCCCACAACAATCCTGCCGATTACAATCGTCAAATACAGCGCTCCCAGAACCAGCGGCCAAATCGCAATAAATATCGCAGCGGCCGAAGTGATATCATCGCCAATTCCTTCTGTCCGCAATCCAAAACCCCTTAAGCCTCTGTCAAAATATTTTTTCGCTGCGACGATGATAAAAATGATAATGACGATTTCAACTGCGATGAAAAGCGAAAAAGCAGTAAACTTTTGCTGCCAGACAGGCATCTGAACCGACAGACTTTCGGCCAGATTTGCAACCGTAATACTGAGTCCCAGCCAGCCGAAAATAACCGCAAAAGGAACGTAATAAGGCATCGAATTGGCCCGATAATGCGCCCTTTCAAGACTATCTTTGCCGAAATTGTTTTTTATCGCCCAATTGACAAACACGGCCAAACCGGCCAGCGCCGTAATAATCATAAGAATAGTCGCATAATCAGCATACGACAGATGTTTTACCGCTTCGGCCAATAAAATTTTAATAAAATGCACAAAAAACTCCGGCTTTTATTGCATAAACTCACTTTTTGTATTAGATTATTCCTTTCTTTTCAAGGATTTTTAAATATGCCTATGGATATATTTAAAATAACAGGCCCTGTCAGGCTCGACGGCACAGTTACAATCAGCGGTTCAAAAAATGCCGCACTGCCGATAATGGCAGCGACAATTCTCGCACCCGGCAAAAACACTTTGCTCGGCATCCCGAACCTGAGCGATATTTCAGTGATGTGCAAACTCCTGCAGGATATGGGCTGCAAAACAAATACCGGAAGCGGCACTATCACTATTGACACAACAAAAATTGACAAACCTTTCGGCGATTACGAAATCGTCCGCAAAATGCGCGCCGGCGTCTGCATCCTCGGCCCGCTGCTTGCCCGCGAAGGCCGGGCGGAAGTCTCAATGCCTGGCGGATGTGCCATTGGCTACAGACCTGTCGATATTCACCTGCGGGGTTTGCAGGAGCTCGGCGCTAAAATAGAGCTTAAAAATGGATACATCGTCGCTCACACAAACGGCGGACTCAAAGGAACAAATATTTTCCTCGGCGGTCCATTCGGCTCAAGCGTTCTGGCAACCGCAAATGTCTTATCCGCTGCCGTGCTGGCAAAGGGAAAAACCGTTATCGAATCGGCAGCCTGCGAGCCGGAAGTAACAGACCTTGCAAACTGCCTGCTCAAAATGGGAGCTAAAATTTCCGGTATCGGCTCGCCTCAACTGACAATTCACGGCGTAAAATATTTAAATCCCATCGAACACGCCGTGATACCGGACAGGATTGAAGCGGGAACATTTCTTGCTGCCGCCGCTATAACAAAAGGCAAACTGAAACTGAAAAACTGCCGGCTCGAACACCTTATGGCCGTTGTTGATAAACTCAGAAGTATGAATGTCCCCGTTGAGGAAACTGAATACGGCTGCGAAATTTCATCTAACGGACAATTCCAGCCGACAGATATTACTACGCTACCCTATCCGGGCTTTCCAACCGACTTGCAGGCCCAGTTTATGGCCTGTCTATGCCTTGCGAAAGGTAACAGCGTCATTACCGAAAAAATCTTTCCCGACAGGTTTATGCACGTCGCGGAATTAAGTAGAATGGCCGCAAACCTGCGTAAAGAAGGCCCGCACGTCATCGTCAGCGGCGTTGAAAAACTCATTGCCGCTCCGGTAATGGCGTCTGACTTGCGAGCTTCAGCCGCTCTTGTCGTTGCCGCACTCGCCGCTTACGGCCAAACGATTGTAAACCGTGTCTATCATATCGACAGGGGTTATGAAAAAATTGAAGAGAAATTGAATACTGTCGGAGCAAAGATAGAACGTCAGAGTGTCTAATATGCCCGAAAAAATTGATATATACAAACTTGCAAATGGAATGACGGCAATTGGCGTTCCTATGGCTCAGGTTCAATCCGCGGCGTTTGAATTTCTGCTGCCGGCCGGAGCAGCCGTTATGCCTGAAGGCTGCTGCGGAGCATCGGCAGTAATCAGCGACTGGATTTTCAGAGGCGCAGGAAACAAATCAAACAGAGAGCTTACAGACCTGCTCGACGGCCTGGGCCTGCATCGAAAAAGCGGCGCAGAATCAAAGCACATCTCACTATCAGCAGCTCTTGAAGCTGAAAATCTGGATAAGGCAATTGAGCTTTATGCGGACATAATAACGAGACCATCCCTTGACAGCGGGCAATTCGAATATTCAAGACAACTTGCCCTGCAGAGCCTTGCAAGTCTCGAAGACGACCCAATGCACAAAGTTTCACATCTATTACATCAATATTTTTACCCGGACCCGCTGGGAAGAAATCCGCTCGGGACTCAAAAAGACCTGCAAAATCTGACGGCTCAGATATGCAAACAGCTTGTTTTGGAACATTTTGATATTTCCCGGACAATTTTCACCGTTGCAGGCAAATATGACTTTCAAAAGCTATGCAGATTGCTCGAAAAACTTTTCGCCGCTGAAAAACCAAAAAAGACAAAAGACATAAACTTAAAAAAACAATCCCCTGAGTATCATCATCTGCATCACGACGGCGCACAGGTGCATATCGGTATTATGACGCCGACTGTTACGCCTCAAAGTCCTGATTATTATAATGCAAGAGTCGCTCTGGGAGTTCTCTCTGACGGTATGAGCTCAAGACTCTTTACTGAAGTCAGGGAAAAAAGGGGCCTTTGTTATGCCGTTTATGCGACTTATCATAGTCTCAGGGAAATGGCCGGCATAAGATGCTACGCCGGCACAACGCCCGACAAGGCTCAGCAGACTTACGATGTGATAATATCGGAAATGAAAAAACTTGCCGAAGGAATCAGCCAGCAGGAGCTTGCAAGAGCGAAAATCGGACTTCAAAGCAGCCTTATTATGCAAAGCGAATCGACTTCGGCGCGAGCACAGGGGGCAGCAATGGATTATTATATCCTCGGCAAAGTCAGAACCCTTGACGAGATAAAACAGCGGATTGAAAAAATCACTGTTAAATCCGTTCTCGATTTTCTCAAGAAAAATCCTTTTGATAAATTCTGCTCTGTTACAATCGGCCCTGAAAAAATAAAAACGGTGTAAAGAATGCAGTTTAAACATAAAAAACTTTCAAACGGCCTTGACATTATCACTGAAGTCAACAAAGACGCACAATCGGCGGCTTTTGGCTTTTTTGTCAAAACAGGTTCGCGTGACGAAACGCAGCAAATAGGCGGTGTAAGTCATTATCTCGAACATATGTTCTTCAAAGGAACAGATGAACTTTCAACCCACGATGTTAATCGCCGGTTCGACGAGCTTGGCGCCATTTACAATGCGATGACAAGCGAGGAAAATACTATTTTTTATTCCGCAACACTTCCTGCTCAGCTTTATGAAGCTGTCAAATTGTGGTGTCAGCTTATGCGTCCGGCTTTAAGAGACGAAGACTTCAATATGGAAAAGAACGTTATCCTTGAAGAAATTGCTATGTATAAAGATATTCCGGAATACGATGTTATTGACAAATGCAGACACCTGCATTTCAGCCCGCACCCCTGCGGAAACAGCGTCCTCGGAGATAACGATACCATTAGCCCGATGACAGCAGAGCAGATGAGAGAATATTTTAGCAGAAGATACGCACCGAATAATACAACTGCAGTTGCGGCAGGCAATTTCGATTACGAAAAAATTTGTGAAATTTTGGAAGCCGGCTGTGCCGATTGGCAGCCGAAACAGGTCGACAGAAAAACAGACTTTTTTGCAGGCACAGGCCAAAAAGAACATCAGAACAAAAAAAATCTCACCTGTCAGCATATTTGCCTGGCATGTCCCACCGTTTCATATCAGGACAAAAGAGCTTACGCCGCAATGCTACTCGCAAAAATTATCGGCGACGATATAGGCTCAAGATTTTTCTGGCAGCTTGTTGACACAGCCATTGCCGAGATGGCAACAATGCACTGCGAAGCGATGGATGGCGTAGGATTATATTATAGTTACATTCGAACCCCGAAGGAAAACGGCTCAAAGGTAATGCAGATTGTGGAGGATATTTTCAAATCACTTTATAAAGAAAGAATTTCCGCCGACGAACTGCAAAAGGCAAAGAACAAAGTCCTTTCTGCCATTACAATAAAGAATGAAATACCGATGGGAAGACTGCTTGAGCTTGGCTTTAACTGGGTTTATTTGAAAGAATACCGGCCCATAGAAGAGGAAATTGAAAAGATTAAGAAGGTTACGATAGATGATTTGACGGCGCTGCTGGCCGATTTCCCTCTTGTGCCATTCACACAATTTTCACTAAGCCCACAGTAACAAAAGGTTTATTTTTGAGTATTGGAGTCCACAGGAGAAAGATTGACATCGTTAGTATCTGCTGCCTTTGTTTTGATTTGCAGATTAATATCGTTGGCGTCTGCCCTATTAGAGTTACCCCCTTCGACCTTGCTTTGAGCAGGTAAAGCAGGTTCAAACTTGTCTGAAAGAATGGCGGCTAATCCCTTTACCATAGGGTGCGGGTCGTTTTTGGCCATCCAGGCTAAAACAGGCTTAAACTTTTCATCTCCATTTTTATTCAGTATATAAACAGCCATTAACCGGACAGGCCAATTTGGATTGTCCAATTCCTCCGATACAACTTCCGTCAGCCGATAATCCAGTTTGATTTTCAGCATTGCATCGATTGCCTGCACCTTTAAAATCCAGTCATTCTCCGACAGGCACTTTGCCAGAGCCGAACTGAGCAACTGCGGCTCGACATATATGAACCCGTATGCAGGGCCGGTCTGCTTGAATTTCTGCTGCTCGGTAAGCAGGCCAGCAAAAAGCTGTGCGGACATCGCCTTTTGGCCCTGATGGCCTCTCTTTATAGCATCGAGTCTTTGCTGAAGATAATGAGTGTCGAGATTGAGCTTGCGGCGGGTTACAACGGTCTTTGCAGGCTTTATATTAAACGGGCTTTTAATCCGGCCGCTCGAATCGGTCTGCGGGTCGATATAAGCCGTAAATTCAAGATTGAGCTGTGCCTGCGGATGGGAATCCAGGATTGATTTCACTTTGCCGGTTTCGAGCCGCAGAGGAACAAAAAGCGCATCGCCCGGCTTGATTTCATAAGAGGGACGGACAGTCTTAACCACAAGAGCCGGTATTTTTGCCGTTAAATCGCCGTTAATCTGTGCATCCACCCTTACATTTCCTTTTATCATCGCATCGGGACATATTATCATCGGCTCTGAATAATTATTCGCTATCACAAGATTGCCCGCGATTTCACTGCCGTAAGAAAATGAAGTGCCTTTCATATTGAACTTCAGTGATACCATTTTTTCAGGCTCGACAAACCGGCTGAAAAAGGTTTGGCCGAAATCGTTCTGCAATGCCGTTATAAGCGCGTTAGAATCAATTAAAGACCTATGTTCGGAGCCAAGCTCTTTAAGTTTTGCCCTGGCCTTTTGAGCCTCAAAACTTCCCGGCATTGAGTCAACTACCTTGTTAAGCAATTCCATAGCCGAATTCGAATCCTGTTTTTCAGCTAAGATAATCGCCTTGGCAAGTCCGGCAGTCTGAGTTGAAGTATCTATTTTTTCCAGCACCGGTCCGGCAAGCTCAGCCTGATTGTTTATTACGAGTGCATAAGCAAAAAGCGAAGCCGCATCAAGCGTATTTGGCTCGGCATCATAAGCCTTGGTTGCCCAGGCAAGAATTTTTTCGCTATTGGCGTCGGCAACAAAACTATAAAACCACGTGAAATCTACAAGCTCCGATGAAAATGACTTTGATTTGCCTGAAAGAATTTTATTAGAACGTGCCTCTATGCCTTCAAGTATAGCCTTGTAATCCTGCTCATTGCCGCTGAACTTTGCCGCTGCCAAGGCAATCGCTTCAGCCTGGATATCGAAAATCCCTTTATCACGAATCTTTTGTAAAATCATCCGGCACTGATCGAACTGTCGAAGATTATAACAGTTAAGCATCCACGGCCTGTAAATATCCAGTCCGATGGAATTGGGGCCAGCCAGATAATTTGATAAATCGTTACAATATTTATATGCTGCCGCCGCAGGCTCATAAAGACCGAGTGCCTGGGCATATTGCGCAAATCTTAAAGCCGAGGTAAAATCAAGTGGATTGGCTCGAACGGCAAAACGCAGATTTTGAAGATAAACAATATCCGGCAATTGCTGGCCTTTTGTCTCGGCAAGCTCGGCAAGCTTGGCAAAGGCAAGACGATTAAACATATTATATTGAAAAGCCCCCATAAGACACCTTTGGGCGATTTCTGCATCGGCTGTTTCAGCCGTCAGAAGCCCAAGCTGTGTTGCAATGTCCGAGGCAAATATAGAATTTTTCTGCTGAAATTTATAAAGCAAATTTTCGAGCAGCTGTTGCCTGTCTTCCCTGCTGTCAAGCCTTTCAAGCAAATACCCGACCGCTTTCGACGTTACCTCAAGGTCTGATGAGAAATCAACATATTCATCAAGCACTAATTGAACAACGTCAACGAGATTCTGGTCGGGATACTGCCAGGCAATGTTGATAATATCAGGCAAAACATAGCCGGCCTTGCTGTCGAGATTTATCGCGGCATTGAAAAATATAATCGCCTGTTTTGCCGAAAAAGAATCGGCTTGCTTATCTGTATAAAGTTCATAGCCTATATCGTAAAAAGTTTTTGCCGTTAATGGAGAAAGCAGTTCCGGCTCCTTGACCGCCGTATCAGGTTTGGCCATCATACCCCCCTCGGCTTCAGTGTTAGCATCATTATCTGCTGCAACGGCAACAGCAGAAAAGATTAGAATAAAAATAATCAGAATTTCTACTTTTTTACCGGACATTTTCAATCTGTTATTAGAATATCGCTTATTACTTATATCGGCTATAATTGCCTATAAATAAAGTATTTAATTCCATTTATACTTCTTCCAATCAGGTAAGCTCTAAATATTGTCACTCTGGCCGGCGACGGCCAGGACAAATGCGAATACTTTATTGGCGCCGGCTTCTTTTAAAACCTTCGCGCATTCGTTTAATGTCGCGCCGGTTGTTTTTACGTCATCTATAAGACAGATGTTTTTACCTTTAAAATTATGGCCTTTCCTGACAGCAAAAGCACCTTCAACATTTCTCTTTCTCGCCGCAACTGTAAGTTTAGTCTGCTGTTGAGTATAGCGAATACGAACAAGGTCTGTATTGAATTTTGCACTGTCGAAATTCAGATTTTTGGCAATTAACGCGGACTGATTGAAACCCCGTTGCAATCTTCTACGCCAATGCAGCGGCACTGGCACAATAAAATCGATAGATTCAGGAAAATCTGCTCGAATAACAGCATCCTGAGCGAGATTCAAAAGCGGCTCGAGAAGAACGGTGCGGTCGGCAAGTTTGAACTTTACAATTAGATTGCTCAACGGCGGCTTGTAAATCCCGGCGCAGGCAATCGAATCGAATTGAAAATTATTATGCCGGCAATCGCCGCAGCCGTCCGGCAGCCGGGCGAATGCACTTAATTCCTTTCCGCAACGAAAACAGAAGGAATCGACAATACAAAATTGGAGATTTTGCCAGCAGTTCGAGCAAAAATAATCCTCATCTTCGCTGATAGCGGCATTGCAGAGACGGCAGTAGTTCTGCCAGGCTGTCTGCCGAAGGCCTGCAAGGAGCTTGGCTGCTGAATTTAGAATCCTTTCCACGGCGATTATTATAAACCCCGTTAGAAAAAAAGATATAATTTTTTACTATGGATCCAGTTAGAAACTGCTCCCAGGGGTAGGTATCATTCTGATTTTTATTGGGATAGTTTCTATCAGGATGGAACACTTATGGCAAAAAAAGTATGGTTTTCTAACGGGGTAAAAAGCCGCCGCGGAAAAATAAAAAAGATTTAGAACCGTTTTATTTCAAATCGAACAAGCTATTGTCCAGCGGACCAAACCAGCCAAGCATTACATCGGATGAATTAATTCCATTATAAGCGGTTATTTTAAAATCGGTCATTTTTTCTGAACTTATATGTCCATCAATCCAACCGATATTAGCTTTATTTCTATGCCTGAAATGGATGGATGGCAAGGAATAAAACCCCGTCATGGGGTTACCATTATAAACAATTAAAGGCGGTTCGGTAAATGAATATTCTATTAAATGCTGGTCGTTACTATAAAACGCCGTATCCGCAAACATTATTGTTTGGGCAGGTTGACGTATTTCACAATCCCTTGCAGTTGTTTCATAAGTAGTGTTTGTATAAGTGTTGTCAGACCACATCCGCGAACCAATATAGGTCATATTATAACCATAGCCGCCACATCCTTTTTCAAAACTTGTCTCATCTTTTATGAAGTTGATTTTGCCGGGACATTCCTTGACTTTTCCGTCAGCCAGATACTTAACCAAAGGCCCCTTGAGCGGGTCAAAAGGTTCATTCCAACTAACTCTAACTCCATGCCAGCGGTGCAAACCGCCGTGCAACGGCCCTACAACCAACCACATATCGCTTGCAGCAGGAACATAATATCCGTTGTTTTCTGTCGCATAGCCGGTGTTTGCCAGGACAAGCTGACGAAGATTGCTTTTGCAGACTACTGCTTTGCCCTGTGAACGCGCTGCACCCAGAGCAGGCATCAAAACACCCAGAAGCAAGGCTATTATTGATATAACAACCAGCAGTTCAACAAGAGTAAACGCTTTATTTCGTAAAAACATCATTTACGCCAGACTTCCTTTTTCCTCCATTGGCCAGCCAAGACGGCAAAATCCCGCATATCAATTTTGTTATCTCGTGGCTGAGAAATATCACTTCTTTTTAACCAGCCTTCATATTGCCCCCAATAGCCGAGCCAGTCAGAAACCATTAGTTCCAAATCATAAAAATCAACAATACCGTCCAGATTTATATCGCCGGAATACTCCTGTTCTTTCAGAACTCCCACTGCCTCCAAATCCAGACCGCCCGAACCCCAGGTAACCCATGCGTCATAAACAGGATGATTACTGTCATAGTTATTGTAATTCGGCCAGGTATTGGGGTCGGTATTTGCCCGAGCATTATCAAAAAAATCTCCGCTGCCGGGAATATCTATAATCCTCACATAACAAATATTATTAATATCCACGACGCCGGAAACAACCTCAGGCTGTCCGGCAAGCTCGGTCAAATCGAAGGGGGTGCCGGTACAAATGCCGCCGGCATTAGGATGTTTTCCGGCAAAATTATAAATATTTGTAATATCAATAGTGCCGTAAGGTCCTGTCCGCTGCGGAGTCAAAGACACCGCAGAAAATCTCACAAAGTGATTTCCATCGGAAGAAACTTCAACATACCCCAGTTCTGAAAACATTTGTCCTGCAACAGGGCCGCCGGAAGTATTATAACCGGAAATGGAGCCATTCTCGAAAACAACAAAATCATATCCCTTGACATTGCGAATATGGTTTGGGTCGCCGGGATTGCAGGGGTCTCCAAATACAAGCGTTATTTGCCCCGGTTCACAACCGTCAGTAATTTCAGCCGTATCCAAATCGCCTAAACTGACAATATCAAAATTATTTCCCGTAGCCGGCCCCAATGCCTTGTTCGCGTCGTTCCAATTTCCCGACCATTGCTTGTCCGAGGGTAAATAATTTCTAAAGCCCGTTGCCCAGCCGCGAAAAATGGGATTAATTACAGCGTTTGGGTCTCCGCCCTCTATAGGAGGAAGCGGATTGGCGTGAAAACCATTGTCTCCGATATATCCGTTTATTCCCGCCTCCGTATATGGTCCGGCATCGGCCTTGACGGCAACAAACAATATCAGAATAACAACAATGATTTGCAGTTTATGTTTCATCTCAATTTTCTTTTATGGGCGGAGTTTTACATAAAACTCCGCCCAGATTTCTATAGAACTTACTTCCTTCCCCTGCGAAGCAGTAATCCGCCAAGACCAGGCAAAATTATCGCAGCCGGTTCAGGCACAACCGTATCCATCGCAAAATACGCCGGCGTATTCATCCCATAGTCGCTGTTATCGCTGGAACTAAGGGTAAATTCAAGGCTCTTCACCGCACCCAGCGAACTCAGGCTGATATATTCCCACGTATTGACTATATGACCATTATCAGCAAGATAGAAATTAATTGGGTCGGTTTGCGAACCTGACTCGTCTTTGCCGGTAATGGTTAACTTGAACCAGTCCTGATCGTCAAACTTTGTGGCAGGTCCTTCGCCATTTTTCATTGCAAGGTAAGCATAAGTAGTATTAGTTACATAAATACCTTGCACGACACTTGCATTGCTTAATGTTATCGAAGGCGGTTCGGTCCAACCAATATAAGCGATACCATAGTTTGAACCACTCTGAGCTGAGCCTGTAATGGCGCTATATTGATTTGTATATCCGGGTGTTGTGGTATCCGACTTATTAGAGTATGCCCAGCCGTCCCACGAAGTAATTCCATAGCCCCAGTCTATAAAATTGTTATTAAATACAGCTGAACCGCTGGTAAAATCGCCCGTTTTGTCTGAGCCGTTCCAGTAGGAATCCAGACTCAAACTTAAATCATCAAAATCTGCGATATTTGCGTTAACCACACTAACAGTCCAAAAAACAATAATTGACATTGCTATATTTTTAAACTTCATCTTCTTACTCCTTTTCCAAACAAATTTTACATTTTCACACAGCAGGTCTATTGCGGCCGCCGGTCGGCGGCCGCAATATGGCAGACCTCAAAAAGCATTTAGCTTTTGTGGAATTGGACTAAACAAATTTTAAAGAACCAATAAAAAAAGCCGCCGTTCCCGCAAAAGGAACGGCGGCTTATAAAATCCAATACAAAAACACCCAAAAAGGCGCATCTGCTGGCGTTCCTTACGCGAGAACTCTCAACAAATTACCAATCACAGGCAGGTTTTCTGACTTGCGTCCAACGAAAGAACCCTTCCCATTCAAAAAGAACAGTGGGACAACTTCTTTCGGTCTCCCGATGCAATATCGGGATAAACGCTTACAGCGGCGCGACCGCCACGGATTTTCACCGTGTTCCCTTTTCTGTAATCAGATATTTCATTTTTAAAGAACAACCGCAAAATACCACAGAGAAAAACAAAAGCAACAGAAAAAAATAAAAAAATTATTTCAGCAGAAAAATTACAATAATCAGCATTGCTATCGCAAAAGTGCAAACGCCCAAAGAAATGCCGAAAACCCACATAAAACGCCTATGCTGTGTATTTAAGATGTATTTGAGGTATCTATCGCTTGCGGAGAAGGTTTTACTTAATTGAATTATGCTGTTAGTCTGGTTTTCGACATTGTCTTTTAATTTATCAGTTATGCTGTTAAATTTCGTAAAGCCCGCGGCAAGCTGAGCATCGACATCCGCACAGGCGCCGAGCTGAACAGCCATATCTGAAAGAGCATTAGTCTGTTTTTCAGCAGCGGCTGGAATTTTTTCGACAGTCGCAATAAACTGCTGACTTTTAAGCGCCTGCACCTTTAACTGGTCAATCATTCCATCAATCACGGCTTTTTGATTTTTAAGGCTTTCCGGAAAATTCTGCAATAGGTGCGGCAACTCAGTCATCCGCTGGATGAGTTCTTCATTCTGCTTTATCTGACGGTCGATATTCTCGTTTATCCCCCCAAGTTTTTCGACAAGCTGTTCAAAGGAATGCTGGATTACCTGTAATGCCTCAACACGGTCAACAGGGCCGCCCATACGGGAGATAATATCGGAAGATTTGCTCGCCTCGTCGGAAACAGATGTTTTCCTTAAAGGTTCATACAGGCTTTTCCTCGCCGAAAACCATTTGCCTGTCCTTGAAATTAGCTCTCTTATCGCCATAACTTCTTCCATTAAGTTAATATATCAGTATAATACGGCAAAGTCCCATAAAAGCAAGAAAAATCATAAAATTAAGGTAAATTACAAGAATGAAACTGGTTACGTTTAAAAAAGATACAAAAATTTCCTGCGGTGCGATGACTGACAAGGGCATTGTGGATTTGACAGATACTTTTGAAAGTGTAAAACAGATACTTGCAGGCGGCAGCGAAACACTCAAAAAAATTCAAGCTTTCGTCGAAAATAATACAAAATTTATCGCTCTTTCTACTGTAGAGCTTTTAGCTCCTATAACCAATCCCGAAAAAATACTCGCTCTCGCCGGCAATTACGCAAAGCACATTATCGAAGCGGGTTTGAAATTAGGCTTAACCGAATCGCCGCGAAAAACAACCGTCCCCAGACCTTTCCTCAAACCAAATACCGTAATAAATCATCCAAACAGCGTCATTCCCTGGCCGGCTTACAGTAAAGAAATTGATTATGAAATTGAACTCGCCGTTGTCATCGGCAAAACCGCAAAATGCGTAAGCCCTCAAAAAGCGAAAGAAATAATCGGTGGTTTCACAATTGCAAACGATGTTTCTGCCCGCAGCGTAACTTTCAAAGAGGCCAGAGAAAAAAGACCGTGGGACGAATTTTATGATTGGCTCAACGGCAAATGGGCCGATGGCTTTCTGCCTCTTGGTCCCTGCATTGTTACCGCCGATGAGATTGAAAACCCACAGAACCTGCAAATGACCTTAAAAGTCAACAATCAGATTCGCCAGAATGCCAATACCTCTGATATGATTTTTAACGTTTACGAGATAGTCTCATTTTTAAGTTATATGATGACGCTTGAGCCGGGCGATATTATTGCGACAGGAACGCCGCAAGGCGTTGCTATGGCAACGGGAAATTTTCTCAAGGCTGGCGATAAAATCGAATGTGAAATCGAAAAAATCGGAACGCTTGTAAATATTCTCGGTCCAGAACCGGAAAATTTTTATGAACCGTTAGTTTAAAATTCCATCATAATAGGAGAAACTGTACAGAATTACAGTAAAGCTGTTACGCGGTATGGCAAGATGCACTTTATTTATGATTATTCGAATTTTTCGCTTTCGGCATTATTGAAAAAATATGCACCGGGCAGATTGCTTTTTATCCTCAGGCCGGACGAATTCGGCTTAATCGCCAAAGCCGAAAAACTTGAAAATCCTGCTCAATATGTAGTCCACAGGATTATTGGCCCGGAAAATACCGACGTTCTTTGGCTTTGCAGGTTTTAAAGCTCGGGCTTATTCTCAACCTTATGGTCCATAAAGCCTTCCAATCTTCTGCATCTGACAGGGTGCTGAAGTTTGCGTATTGCCTTTGCCTCAACCTGTCTAACTCGCTCGCGTGTAACCTTAAAAATCCTGCCGACTTCTTCAAGCGTATAAGTATAGCCGTCGCCAAGTCCGTATCGCAGTTTTATAATTTCACGTTCACGATATGTAAGGGTCTTTAAAATTTCGTCGATTCTTTCTTTAAGCATCTCGTGCGTCGCGGACTGCACCGGCGATTCAGCAGATTCATCCTCGATAAAATCGCCGAAATAACTGTCTTCGCTTTCGCCTATCGGCCTGTCAAGGCTTATCGGATGTTTTGAAATCTTTAAAACTCTTCTTGCTTCTGAGACGCTTAATTGCGTTTCCTGCGCAATCTCTTCAATTGTAGGCTCTCTGCCAAGTTTTTGCATAAGCTCCTTACTGACCGTCCGCAGCCTGCTCATCGTTTCAATCATATGCACAGGAATCCTGATAGTTCGCGCATGGTCGGCAATGGCCCTCGTAATAGCCTGCCTTATCCACCACGTTGCATAAGTGCTGAACTTATATCCCCTTCGATATTCATATTTATCAACCGCCCGCATCAGGCCGGTATTGCCTTCCTGGATTATGTCGAGAAAACTCAAACCCCTGTTGCGATATTTCTTGGCGATTGAAACAACAAGCCTCAGGTTGCCGCTTGAAAGATTGCGCTTTGCCTCCTCATACTGCGCAAAAACCGCCCGCACGGCACGCAATCGCTTTTCGAGCTGTTCAGGCGTCTCATATACCATTTCCTGCATCCCGATAAACTCCTGTTTCATAGCATCGATATCTTCCTGGATGTAATCGGCAGTAGGTCCTGCCGCTATATACTGCTCAAGCTGACGCATCTTGGACACAATGCCCTCAAGTTTTTTCATCATAGGCTGTATCCTGCTTGTCCGTAGGCTCAGCTCTTCGAGTAGCGTGGCAACCTTTCGGCGGTTTCGCCGAATCTGTCTCATCACTTTTTTCTTCGCTGTTTCATCCTGCTCCTTCAGGAAATCCGGAAAAAGTTTCGCATTGTTGGCAAGCAGCTTATTTGCTGTTCCTATATTTTCGGGCAGCCTGCTCCTGACAACGGAACGAACAAGATTTTCAGCGGTGCTCATCTTCATCGTCCTGTCGAACGGAAGCGTTCCTTCGCTTACCTGCTGCAGGATTTCAATCGCGCTATGAGCGGAATAATCGCTTTCCAGCACCTTTCGCCGAAACGCCATTCGCGTAAGTTCGATTTTGCGGGCAAGGGATATTTCCTGGTCACGTGTAAGCAGCGGTATTTCGCCCATTTGCGTAAGATACATTCTAACCGGGTCGTCTATCCTGCCGAGAGACCCTTCCAGCAGTTCGGTCTCAAGCAGTAAATCTTCGCTTTCTTCTTCTGCCGCTTCCTCATCGACAAGTGCATCGTCGTCAACATCAAAGTCGTCCTCTTCGTCCTTTTGTTTTTCAAGTTCAGCCTCGTCGAGCAGCGTTATTCCCATCTCATCGAGCGTCATAATCAGGCTCTCAAGGCGAGCCGGCGAAATCGACTCATCAGGCAGCTCATTATTCATTTCCTCATAAGTTATATAGCCCTTCTTTTTTGCCTTTTCGACAATGAGCCTGATTTTATCTTCAATAATATCGCCGCTTTTTTTAGGCTGCACCGCTGCTGTCGGCGGCTCCTGCTGCTGTGGATTCTGATTCTGCTCAGCTGGCGCCGTCTCAGCGATTGCCGGAGCCTCAATCTTTTTTTCCGGTTCCTTTACCACTGCTTTTTTATCAGCCGCGGCTTTTTTAATCTTGTTCTCTGTTTTTTTCTTTGTCACAATATCTTTCCTGAAAAATTTATAAAAAATCTTATATTGGCATCAAACCCGGATTTCTCCTGTCGGGTTTTGCCTTAATAGCTGATATTTTCCTGAGCTGCTCATCATCCGGAGTTTTAGACTTTTGACTTAATTTTTTATTATTATATTCCTCAAGAGCGGTTATTGCCCCGGTAAGTCTTCCCTTGAGAGTTTCGATATCCTGTCCGTTATCGCTCAATTTAACAAGCAGGCTCGCTATCTGTTCGGATTCGGTTTTTGTAAGCAGTTTTGCCAATGAAAACTCTACGCCGTCGGCAATTGTTTGTTCAAGCAGCAGCCAAATGTCCTTCAAAATCGGAACATCAAAGTTATCGGCTTTGATTTTCTTCGCTGCCGATTCGAAAAAACGAGGCTCATTAAGCAGAACTTCAATTATTTCAGCCTGAGCCTTTGCCCCAAATCCGCTGCCGAGGTCAATACTGGAAACCTTTGCGTTTTCAATCGTGTTTATCGCTAATCTTGACGAGGATTGCCTGCGTGCAAGCTCTCTTTTTATGTCTTCAGGCGGTATCTGAAGTATTCTGCTCAGCCTGTTTATTATCAGGCCGTAAGTTATAACGTCAATGACTTTACCTTTCGAAGCCGTTGCCACACAGCGAAGAAATTCTTCGGTTGCAGCACGTCTGTCGGAAATATTATCGCTGCTGCCGAATTTTTCAGTTAACCTGTCCCATCTATACTGCATCACATCCGTCGCCGTTTCGATGATTTTCCCAAATGCTTCTCCTCCTGCCGCCAGCACATAATCGCACGGGTCTTTCCCCTGCGGCACCGATGCCAGCTTAATATCAATTTGCTCGGCAAGACAAATTTCAAGTGCCCTGTCTGCCGCTGCTGTTCCTGCAACGTCGCTATCAAAAATTAGGACTATATTTTTTACATAACGCCTCAATAGCTTGGCGTGTCCTGCTGTAAAACTTGTGCCGAGCGTCGCAACAACATTTTTGCAGCCGAACTGATGAGACATAATCACATCCGTATACCCCTCGACAACCGCAACCGTTCCGCTGGATACGATTTGGTGCCGTGCCTTATCAAGGCCGTAAACACAGTTGCTTTTATCAAAAAGAATCGACGTCGGCGAATTCATATATTTCGCGGGGTCGTCTCCTAATGTCCTGCCTCCGAATCCGATTACACGCGAAGAGGCGTCTATAATTGGAAACATCAGCCGATTGCGGAATTTGTCATAGAAATGTCCCTGTTCGCCGGCCACAATCAAACCTGCGGCAAGCAGCAGCTTCTCAGGAATATTTTTCTTTTTCGCGGCGTTTAAAAAATCATCCCATCGTTCAGGAGCAAACCCCAATGAAAATTCTTCCGATGTTTTTTCTGTTATCTGCCGTTTGTTTATATATTCCCTGCATTTTTCCCCTATGGATTTGTCTAAAAGATTTTTCCGCCAGTATTTCTCTGCCCAGCGGTTGACTTTTTCTAAATCTGCCGGGTCGATATCAGAATCGGGACCGCCCGATTTCTGTTTTGTAAAGTTAATTTTTATCTCGGCCCTTGCGGCAAGTCTCTCGACTGCCCGCATAAAGCTAAGGCCTTCTCGCATCTGGACAAATTTAATCACATCGCCGCCGGCGCTGCAGGCGAAGCATTTGAAAATCTGCTTGTCCGGATTGACATACATACTCGGCTTGTGGTCGTCGTGAAACGGACAAAGTCCCACCATTTCTCTGCCCTTGCGCGTGAGATTTATATGTTCAGAAATCACGTCAACAATATCATTGGCCTGTTGAACGCGATTGATTATTCCGTGCTCGATTCTCATTAAACTTTATCCGCCTCCTGCGGATTCAAAAACAAAAACTCCCTAACTTTGCCCCGGGGATTATTATGATTAAATTACATACCCGCCTCGACGCAACGTCAAGTCGCGGCGGGCTGAAAAGCTAATAAATATAGGGGTTGAAATGTCGAAAAGTCAAGCTGCCGTCATAACCCCTCGTTACGTCATTACTAACGCAGGTTTGCAAACAATTTGACACCTGGTCAAATGAGAAAACTTTAAGATTGAAGATTCAAGATATATATTTAATCTTAAATATTTAATCACTCTTTCAGTCCCATATAACCTATTCTTATTTTCAGCAAAACAGCTTTTTAAAAAATTTTAAAAAATTTTTAATTTTGTTCGGTTTTTGTTAGGGTTCTCAAGGTGCCTCTGCCGATAAGACTTTTGCCCGCCCGAAGGCGAGGTCTCGCCAAAGGCGGATTATAAATTTAAGTGAGAAAGAATTATGGATAAGAATTACAGATTTTATGATGATGAAAACTTTCCGGCCTGCAGGTTTGGGCCGGGAGGCGATTTTGTGTTCGATTGGCCAGGCAAAAAATTATCAAAAGTATCTCGTCAGCCAATCGGTTCAGTCTTAAAAGCAATAGCGAAAATGCTTGATACGGTAATTACGGAGGAACTACTGCAAAATTCCACTCTTGAGAAAATTAATCTCGCCATAAATAGCGAAAAACTAACTAATATGGAGGATAAAATTGACGCAGATAAACCAATTGAATCTGACGCCCCGGCAATTACAGGTCTTGAAGCTGATAGACAGTTTCCGCAGGAACCGATGTTATTCGACAACACTTGCGGAACTGTCGCAATCGCTGGGCACAAGCCGAACAACAGCATTCGAGCACATCGCAGGCCTAAAAGAAAAAGGATTACTTTCAGCACAATCCGGCAAGGCTCGCTCTTTGAGCCTTACCCGGAAAGCTCAAAGGTTGCTTGAACAACAACAGTCGGACACAAATGAGCAGGATGGCATTCCCCTGCTCGGCAGGGTCGCGGCAGGAGCGCCAATAGAAGCGATAGAAAATATCGAGCATATCTCCTTACAATCCGAATTTGGTTCAGATGACACTTTTGCCTTGAAAGTTCAGGGCGACAGTATGACAGGCGACGGCATTTTCGATGGCGATTATGTTGTCTGCAAACGAACACAAACCGCTCCGAACGGCAAAATCGTTGTCGCCATCACCGATAATGAAAATGCAACCGTAAAAAGGTTTTATAAGGAAAATAACGGAATCCGTCTTGAACCATCAAACCCCAATTATGAGCCAATTTACACGCAAAACTGCCAAATCGCAGGCATCGTCGTGGGCCTGATGAGAAAAATTTAAAATCAAAACCTTATTTTTGTGTTTTTAGCTTTTTTCACCCCTTAAAATTCCTATTCTGCCGGAAAAAAACTTGCAATTTCCTATGATAAACGTGATACTCCGTCGAAAATAGCATCTTAAGACGAGCGGCGGTTAAACAAGGATGGACAGGGATGAAAAAAAGGATTTTTACGACAATTGCATTCATTCTGCTTTCTCCACAATTTTTGGATGCCGCGCCCCCTGTGCAGCGCTGGGTTGCTGGTTATAACGGACCAGCAAACGGCGACGATTTTTCTTCCGCTATAGCCATAGACAATCTGGGCAATGTTTATGTAACCGGCTGCAGCGATGGCAACGATGCGGTTCCTGACTATGCAACGATTAAATATGACTCAAACGACATTCAGAAATGGGCTGCACGTTATAATGGGCCGGGAAACTTACAGGATTGCTCTTATGCCATAGCTGTAGATAGCTCGGGCAACGTTTATGTAACAGGCAGAAGCTGGGACATCAATATGAATTATGACTACGCAACGATTAAATATGACTCAAACGGAACTCAGAAATGGGTCGCACGTTACAATGGGACAGGAAATTCCAACGACTCTGCTCAGGCCATAACTTTAGACAACGCAGGTAATATATATGTAACAGGCACAAGTATCGGCAGTGGAACACGTGAGGATTATGCGACGATTAAATACGACTCGAACGGCAATCAAAAATGGGCTGCACGTTACGATGGGCCGCCAAGTTCCGACGATGATGCCCAGGCCATAGCCGTAGATAATTCAGGTAATGTTTATGTAACCGGCCGGAGCGATAACAGCACAAACAGCGACTATGCGACGATTAAATACGACCTGAACGGCAATCAGAAATGGGCTGCACGTTACGATGGGCCGCCAAGTTCCGACGACTATGCCTATGCCATAGCTTTAGACAGCCAGGGCAATATTTATGTAACAGGCAAAAGCATAGGCAGTGGCACAGGAATAGATTATGCAACGATTAAATACGACCTAAACGGCAACCAGAAATGGGTTGCACGTTACGATGGCCCGGGAAACGCCGAGGATTATGCTCAAGCCATAGTTTCAGACAGCACAGGTAATGTCTATGTAACGGGCAGTAGTTGGGACAGCGACACAGGCTATGACTATGCGACGATTAAATACGACACAAACGGCAGCCAGAAATGGGCTGCACGATACGATGGGCCGGAACATTTAGACGATTCTGCCCGGGCTATAGCTTTAGATAGCGCGGGCAATGTTTATGTAACGGGTATCAGCTGCAGCGGCACAGGCAATGATTATGCAACGGTTAAATACGACCCAAACGGAAATCAGGAATGGGTTGCGCGACATAATGGGCCTGAAAATTTGGATGATTATGATTATGCGCCGGCAATGGCCGCAGATAATCTGGGTAATGTCTATGTAACAGGTTATAGTTACAGCTCCGACACAGGCAACGACTATCTGACAATAAAATATACGCAGCATAATTACTGCACGTCAACCGCTGGCGACCTTAACGGCAATTGCAAAGTTGATTTTGCCGATTATGCGATATTGGCACAGGGTTGGCTGGCGGGAAACGACTGGGAAGATTTAGCAATATTAGCCGACAACTGGCTTGAATGCAGCTATGCTCTGCAGGAAGACTGCTGGTAAATTTTATAATGGGATTTAACTTTCCCGAAACAATGATACAATAAAGCAAACTATACATCAGGATAACGTATGAAAAGAATAAAATATAAACAATAATTGAAAAAAGGAGAATTTATGGAACAGAAAGATTTAGGCAAGACTTCGACAGGTATGCAGGCTAACATCGCAGGGTTGTTATGTTATGTATTATTATGGATTACCGGGCTTGTTTTCTTTCTTATCGAGAAGGAAAATAAATTTGTCCGTTTTCACGCAGCCCAGTCGATTGTTGTTTTCGGCGGATTAACTGTGTTGCAGATTGCGATAGGGATTTTTTCAGGAGTGCTGGCGGTAATACATTTAGGCTTTTTATTTGCTTTGCTTTATCCGCTTATAGGCTTAGTGGGTTTAATTCTCTGGATTATACTTATGATTAAGGCTTATCAGGGCGAATTGTTCCGCCTGCCCATTGCCGCAGATTTTGCGGATAAAATGATAAATAAACCGGCTTAACAGTAAATACCGGCTTAGAATTCTACAGATTTTTCTTGACAATTCAGACATACTTTGCGCATAATATCAGTGGAGAAAACAATAAGTTTATAAAGATTACGGGATGGAGGAAGAAAATGAAGACAAGTAGTCATTCATTTTGTCAGGTGTTTGCTGCCGTAGTCGTGTTGGTCTCACTATTTAGTCTTCCTGCACAAGCCGATTACATCTATGTATCATCTGGAGATAAAATTTTAAAATTTGACTCCAGCGGAAACAGCACCATTTTCGCTTCCGATATAAACGGCGGCGGTTCGGGAAAACTGGCATTCGATAAAAATGGAAGTCTTTATATGCTGACCGGCAATACAATTAGTAAATTTGATTCCAATGGACAATCTTCTTTTTTTGTATCTACTTTGAATATGAATGCTTTTGATCTTGCATTTGATAGCAGCAATAATCTCTATGTAAGTGTAGATAATTTGCAAATGCGGTATGATGAAGGGATGATTGTGAAATACGATTCAAGCGGAAATATGAGCACTTTCGCCACTGGCGCCTTGGCGGCTCGATCTATTACCTTGGATAACAGTGACAATCTTTATATTTCCAACACAGCTAAGGGTACTATTGAAAAATTTGATATCTACGGAAACAGAAGCACCTTCGCTTCCGGCATATATGTGCTTGGACCTCTTGCATTTCACAGCGCCGGCAATCTCTTTGTGTCGGTTTGGCCGACTACAGGAAATGGAATGATTATTAAATTTGATACAAGCGGAAACAACTCTATTTTTGCGTCGGGAATTGAAGCCAGCAGCCTTGCATTTGACAGCAGCGACAATCTTTACGCAATCAGTGGTTCTACGCGGGAAAACAGTTCGATTGTGAAATTTGATTCAAATGGAAATATGTCCATCTTTGCAACGGATTTGCAGGCAGGAGCTTGTGGTATTGCCATAATTCCCGAACCCGCGACATTGGCGTTTTTGTCACTTGGCGGATTGGCTCTGCTTGGAAGAAAAAGAAAATAAAAATCCGAAATTCGAATGTCGAAATCCGAAACAAATTCAAAAATCCAAATTTTCTAATGCTCAAAACGTTTTGAACATTTGAATTTTGATAATTCGATATTGTTTCGAGATTCGGATTTCGTGCTTCGGATTTTTTACCGGCAGCGTATGAGTTGATTCGGGTCATATTGAATTTCGGGAGCTATCGCTTTTAAATCGTTTAAAAAGCGTTTGCCGTCGGTCCAGTAGCCCGCGGTGGGCTTAAGATTTTGACACTTTTCCACAAAATAACTGTTAAGACACTTCATTAACTGCTCACGCAGATATTTGCTTACCATCGAAGCAAGACAGGCCGGCAGGAAATTCGCATCGGCCTTGACGGCAAAATCTATTCTTACCTGTTTGTCGGATGTGCCAAGCTGATAACTGCTGACCCTGTCGTTTTCATCGAGAATTTTCAGCTCCATTTCAGGAAACATCGTTCTTAACTGGCGGGTATATCTTGTCCTGCCGCCCTGGCGGTCGATTATGAAACGAAAATTACGATGCTGCGATTCTTTAATTATTTCATCTATAAGACTGCAAACCGCCATAAAAAGCACTGTTGACTTGTTATTGACCCTGCCAATCATATCGTTGTAATAAGCCACATCGAAGCAGAAGCTTTTTAAGGCGACAAGGGACATATTATGTTTTTCGAGGTTTCTGCCAAAGACTGACGCTGAAATCGCGATACTGTCCCGATTGAATTCTATTTGATGATTATATTGTTCTTTGTGCCAGGGATATTGAGAAAGTCTCTCTTTGCAGGCAGGACAAATCGCATCTACAAGCTCCATTACAGATTTGGGCGTTTTACCGAGAATCTCAAGGCAGGAAAGGACGGTCTTTTCGAGAAATGCTATTCCCGTTGAAGGGGTGTATGCTTTTTTGCTGTCGCAGATAAGCAGTCTGCCGGCGAGATTTTTTTTATTTGATGAGATGCTTTCCGAAAGAAGCCGCCATATATCAACCTGCATTTTATCTGCGGGAATGCTGAAACAGGCCGATGTTACAACCAAAGGCCCTAAAATCGGGCCCAGTCCTGCTTCATCAATGCCTGTTACTATCGTATCCGTCATCTTCCTATAGACAATCCTTTCGGCATCTATGATAATTCCGGCAAGTTTAAAAACAATTAAAAAATTTTCCCCCTGCTTACCAAATGAATTATTTTTTTGTTCCTAACATTTCAAACGACCTCTGAATAATCGGCAGCGGCTCGACTTTTATTTTGGGATTTTCAAGCTCTCCTGTTACCTGAACCTTCAAAAATGCCGCTCCCAGGCTTGAGGTAATCGAATCAATAAAATTCGGATTTTCTTTGCCGGCGGCGCCGTATCCGACAAAGTTTATATTAATTGAATCGTTTGCAGGCTCATAAGTTCCCGTTCCTCTAAGCGACGCGGTCGGTCCATAAAGGTCGAACAATGTTATATATACTATTTTGCCTTTTATCACGGCCTGAATTTTTACATTGTCGAACGCGAGGTCTTTTTTAATGGCCTCAAGAATTGCATTTCGAATAAGCGATACAATTCCCTTTCCCCACGGCCTGATACCGCCCGCTTCGCCGGATAGCCTTCCTCTTGTTACCTGAATCTGCTGGAAGTTGCCCTGTATATTCAGTTCGCCATTTATTGAGCCTTTATTTTCAGGGTCAAATCTGCCCTGCGGCGAAACAAAATCTTCTGTTTGGACTCCTGAAAGTGCCATACTGATTTTATAATTTGTAAGTTTACTTTCATTGTCGGTATCGAACTCTGCTGCGCCGGTGATTTTGCCGCCAAGGAAATCTCCTACAAAACGTTCCGCAATAATTTTTTGCTCATTGACATCGACAATTATCGGCACCTTGAGATTTTCAAAAGGTCTGTCTTTGACCGAAACATTTTTAACATCCAGAAACATTTGGCAGTTCTGAAGTCCTTTTCCGATTTTATATTGAGTGTCGATATCGAGCAAAGCGTATATGCTGCTGACCGGCTTATTTTCCCCCAAAGAGCAGTTTTTGAAGATAATCGTCCCGCCGACAGCAAGCATTTTGTCATTCGGCTCTGTTTTATAAAAGTTTATCTTGTTAAAATTAAGGTCAAACCTGCCGTCAAACGACGCTTTCCTGCAGTATTTTCCTATCCTGCCCATAATATTCTCAAGTCTTTCATCGAAAGACAGATTGACCGCCTGTAGTTTTAACTGGGCCGCGTTGACGTCCTGTCCCGCCATATTTATCTTGCCGTCGAGCGTAATTCTCGGCCGGTTTGCGTCCGCTGTATAGTCTGCCGGTGTTGATGAGAGAGAAGCAAACTCAAGATTATCAGGTTTTATGATTATTCTGCCGGTAATATCTTTCAGCGGCAAATTCAGTTTATTTATAAACGCGCTGTCGCCAAGGCAGTCAACAGCGATTTCAAACGCAGGGCATTTAATTCTCGCGTTTTTCGCAATGGCCGCTTCAAGGTTCACCGGCCCTTTGAACCGATATTCTTCAAGCATTTTTGCACTATCCTGCCCAAGCACTGTCTGCACGAGATTACTATCAAGACCGAGATTAAAGGTTTTGAACCTCATACAATATCCCATCGGTTCTTTAGGAGTGTTTATCCAGATAGTTCCCGCTGCATCTACTTTGGCTTCGTTGAAATCGGCGTTGAATTTTTCTATTTCAAGCATCGTCGGCGTAAGATTCGCGTCGAGAGTAATATTCTTTAAAGGATAAGGCAGCATAGGATGGCTTATTGATTCTCCCTTTATTTTAACTTTTGCCAGGTAATCTATGGGCATCTCATTATTGTCAACAGAATGAATGTCAATATCCGCATCGCCTTTGACCTGCTGTATGTCGAAATTATTGAAGAATTTTTTCTGCTCCTGCGGGAACGCGTTTATAAGTTCGTTGTTGACCGCGACATCGTTGGCCTGAATCTGAAAATTATATTCAGGATTAAGCGTATTCGCTTTTGTGATTCGCCCTTGCATTTTGATAGTGCCGTCGTCCCGTTTGCTTAAAACATCTTTAAGTTCTATCAGGTCGCCATTGAGTGCGATTTTGCCCGTAATATCCCTGACCGGATAGGGAAAATACTGGCACATAATTGAGACATTGAGTAAATCGCCGTATATCTCCATTTTCCTGAAATCCGGCGGTTTGGCTGTAAAGATAAAATCGCCTGCAACTGTCCCTGCCGGCGAGAAAATATACCACAGCTTTTTATGATGTTCGAGCAGTGCCGTATAAAGGTCGTTGTCGAGAATCATATTATTGCTCGAAAGGACTATTCTGCTGTCCATTGTCTCAGCGAATCCGCCGCAATATCCGTTCATCGTGATATCTACTTTGCCGTGCGCGGCTTTGACGTCTTTCATCATCATACTTTTTTCCGTAACGTCGATTCTTCCGGCAAGGTGTTCGACAAGGTATGGAAAATCAATATATTGGATGGAAATATCTTTGCAGCCCAGGTATCCTTTGCATTGTGTTTTGGCGATTTGTTTTGCTTTTCCCGTCAGCACAACATCCAGGTCCAGCAGTCCCTGCGGATTGAAAAAATCGAAAAACGTCTGCAGCATAGGAATAAATTTATCAAATATTCTGCTGCCGTGAGCAAAACAGTTGTCCGCCGGCTCGTATCGGACGGTCAAATCCTTCACTTGCGTCCTGAAAACAAATGAAGGGTCGTCTTTGAGGTTTTCTAAAATGCCGTTGACGTCTATTACTGTCCGCGGCCCGATGGCAAAATGCACGCTTTCGACAATTATCTTTTCTTTATCTGCCGTGATTATTGAGTTGAAGCTGTTGAGGTCGCATTTGCTTCCGAAAAGACGAAAGTCAAGCTTTGGCAGGAAACCATCCACCCTGATTTGTGTTTTTTCGCCTTCTGTCCATTTGACTAATATCCTGTCTCCCCTTTTTTCCGTTGCGCCGTCTTCCGCGATGGTCAGGCTGCCCGGGCCTTTTGTTACATTGCCGTTCCTTATCAGGCAATCGACCGTTTTGATTTCCTGTCCGTTATTTATTTGAGCAAATTTTATTTCTCCTCCCTTGAACCGCAGTTCAGGCAGCGGTTTTTTTTCTCCTGAAGGCAGCTTCAAAGCAAGAATATTCCATTCGTTTGTATCGTCGTTATATTGGATATTGAGAACGAAATTACTGATTCTGAGACGCTTTAACTGCGGATTTAATTTCAAAAGGCTCATCGGCGAAAAATAAGCGTCAAGACTTTTTGCGGTCAAAATAGAGTTATCTGGCGTCCGTTTAAGCAGCGGCCCGATACTTATATTTTCGAAGCTTATTCTTCCGCTCAATCTGAATCTTACGTTATCAATATCGACTCTCGCTCCCGTCAGCTCTTTGACTTGTTTGATTGCAAGAGGTTTAAGCAGATTCCCGCCCCAGTTGTATATAAACCACAAAACCAGCACGCCAATGATTACTATAATCCAGCGGATAATTTTTTTATTTTTTGTCACAAATCCCCAGTTTAAAATATTGGAGTTTTGAATTTGAAATTTTTACTTTTTATCGCTTTGTCCGCAATGTCTTTTCTGTAGTATGCCTTTTCGAACTTTATCTTTTCAGCGGCCTTATATGCCTTTGCCTGAGCATCGGCGATTGTTGTTCCAAGTGCCGTTACTCCCAGCACTCTTCCGCCGCTGGTAACTACATTGCCGTCTTTTGACGCAGTTCCCGCCTGGAATACTAAACAATCCGGAATTTTTTCTGCTTCTTCGATGCCGGTAATGACTTTCCCTTTTTCATATTCGTCAGGATAGCCGCCTGAAGCCATAACAACACATACAGCCGGTCTGCTGTCCCATTCGAGAGTAATTTTATCGAGCGTTCCGTTGCAGGTCGCCAGCATCGCGTCAAACAAATCGCTTTTAAGTCTTGCAAGAATCGGCTGTGTTTCCGGGTCTCCGAATCGCACGTTGAATTCAAGCACTCTTGGTCCGCCCTGTGTAATCATAATTCCAGCGTAAAGGATTCCCTTGTAAGGCGTTCCGTTTTTGTTCATACCGTCAACGATAGGCACGATTACTTCCCGCACAATCTGGTTCATAACTTTTTCGGTAACGACCGGCGCAGGGCTGTATGCTCCCATACCGCCGGTATTCGGCCCTGTATCGCCGTCGCCGAGTGCCTTATGGTCCTGCGATGATTCGAGCATATAGATATTTCTTCCGTCAACAAAAGCAAGTATCGATGCTTCTTCACCCAGAAGTTTGTCTTCTACGATAATTTTTTCGCCTGCCGAACCGAAAATTTTATCTCGCATTATCTTTTCAGCGGCAAGGATTCCCTCGGACGGCTCATCGCAAACGAACACGCCTTTCCCCTTAGCAAGTCCTGCGGCCTTGATAACGACTGCCTCATCTCTGCTTGCGATATAGGCTTTTGCGTCCTGAAAATTGTCGAACGTTCTGCTTTCTGCAGTCGGTATTGCGTGGGCCTTCATTATTAATTTGGCGAAAGCCTTATCTGCTTCAAGCTGTGCTGCCGCTCCGCTCGGTCCGAACGCCTTTATTCCTTCCGTCTCGAATCTATCTACAATACCTGCCGCAAGCGGGTCTTCAGGGCCTACAACTGCAAGGCCGATGTTCTTATCTTTGGCAAAAGAGAGAAGTTTATCATAATCTTCGGCTTTTATATCTATATTTTCTCCGCATTTAGCCGTTCCCGGATTGCCGGGTGCTATAAAGAGCTTCTTTATCTGTTTCGATTGCGCCAGTTTCCACGCGATAGCATGTTCCCTTCCGCCGTTTCCTATCAGCAATACGTTCATTTGCTCCCTCAATGAATAATATGTTTATTTTTGGCTTAATTTACCATAGCTTTTTGGATTCCACAAGTCTTCTCTGGCCGCAAAATTTATTTGTTGACCCGCGAATATTTTGCTATAATATAGGGTTTAGGCTTTTATTCATTTATTTTAACTTTTATTGGAGAATTACTTATGAATAACAGGGTCTTTAAGCTTATGATTTCTGTTGCAGTCTTGCTGGCTGTGATTGTGTTATTCTCTTATCAAGCCGAAGCAAAACGCATTAAACAGATTAATCCGGTTAAACCGGCTGATAAAACCATCTATGTAGAGCCAAACGCCGCCGCCACACCGCCTTCTATCAAATTTGACACGCTGGTTCACGATTTTTGCGAAGTTTCTCCGGACAGCACGAATAGCTGCTCGTTTAAATTTACAAATACAGGTCCCGGCAAACTGATAATTACGCAGACAAGCGGCACCTGTAAATGCACCGTGCCGGAATTGGCGAAGAAGGAATATAATCCGGGCGAATCCGGCGAAATCACCGTTTCTTTTCACGCTCCGATGTATGCAGGGCCGACTTCGCAGAATGTTCACGTGTCCAGCAACGACCCTGAAAATCCAAAGATCGAGCTTACGATAAGAGCGAGTGTTGTCTCAAAGGTCCGTACTACTCCTGAGATAATGAATCTTTCGCTTGTCGATGCCAACAATGCCGGCGCCGTTCCGGTAACAATAAAAAGCATAGATAATGAGAAATTTGCTATATTAAGCATCAATTCCGAAGGAAATGTCTTTTCCGTTCCTTTCGACCCCAACAATAAATCTGATACCCATATTTTGTATCCGAAAGTGAACATCGAAAATCTTCGCCGTTACCTCGGCGGCCAATTAGTTTTTAATATCGACCATCCTGCCTGCAAATTCGTTCGCATTCAGTATAATTGCTTGAAGGAATTCGAAGCCTCTCCCAGCGTGATTATTATCAGGGATGCAAATGTCGGCCAGCCGCAGGATAGGTCTATTTATCTTGTAAGTAATTATAATGAGCCTATTGAAATTGAATCAGTTACATCTGAAAAGGGCATCATCAAAGTTACCAGGCAGGAACAGACCGAGAACCGTTATAAAATTGATGTCCAGATAATGCCGCCGTCTCGTCAGGGTCAGACACGCGTTTTTTCAGACAATTTGCAAATAAAAATTAAAAACAAACAAGAGATTACAATTGCCTGCCGTGGCTTTTACAGAGCCGGATAAAAAAATTCGTTTTCGGTAACGGTATCGGTAAAGTCGCGTCAATCGGTATCGTTTCGTCAAAACCAGCAGCCATACCGAAAACCGAAACACGAGACGTTACCGTTACCTATACCGATACCTATAACCGGAATAATAATGATTACACAAATCAAATCGGCTCAGGATGGCATTGAAACCAGCCAGATGAAGGCCGTCGCAAAAGCGGAAAATATTGCGCCGCAGACTGTCCGCAAAGAAGTCGCCGCCGGCTCAATGGTCATACCGGCCAATAAAATCCATATCGAAAAAAATCTTAAACCAATCGGCATCGGACGCGCTGCTTCAATTAAAGTCAACGCCAATATCGGCACCAGCAGCGCAAGCTCGTCGATAGACGATGAGCGTCAAAAGCTCCTCGCCGCACTTGATGCCGGAACAGATACCGTTATGGATTTAAGCACAGGCGGAAATCTCGACAAAATACGCACAGAACTCATCGAAAATTGTCCCGTTCCTTTCGGCACGGTTCCTGTTTACGAAATGATTATCAATAGAAACATAGAAAACATAGATTCAAGAATTATCCTTGAGACAATCGAAAAACAGGCAAGGCAGGGAGTCGATTTTTTTACCATCCACGCAGGCGTCCTTAAGGAATACTTGCCGCTCGTCGCGAAAAGAATCTGTGGAATCGTCAGCCGCGGCGGAGCGCTGATTGCAAAATGGATGCTTTTGAAAAACAGGCAAAACCCATTCTACGAGCTGTTTGACGACATCTGCGACATAATGGCTGAATACGACGTTTGCTTTTCCCTCGGCGACGGCCTGCGTCCCGGCTGCATCGCTGATGCTACCGATGAAGCGCAAATCGCCGAGTTAAAAACTCTCGGTGAGCTTGTTCTTCGCGCAAGAGAAAAAAATTGTCAGGTTATGGTCGAAGGCCCCGGCCATATCCCATTCAACCAGATACAAAAAAATATGGAGCTTCAGAAGCAGTATTGCCATAATGCTCCTTTTTATGTGCTTGGCCCTTTGGTAACAGACATCGCCCCCGGCTATGACCATATTACAAGCGCAATCGGCGGCACCGCCGCCGGATTTTATGGCGCTTCGTTTTTATGTTATGTAACGCCGAAAGAGCACCTCGGCCTGCCTGATACACAGGATGTCAGAGATGGCGTTATCGCCGCTAAAATCGCCGCTCACGCCGCTGATGTAGCAAGAGGCCTGCCCGGCTCAGCGGAAAAAGACAAACAATTAAGTATCGCAAGGGCCGCTCTCGACTGGAAAAAACACATCGCTGGCTCAATCGACCCCAAGACCGCTCAGAAATTTCATACCCAGGCTTGCATAAAAAGCATCAATCCCACTGCTGAAAACGACGACTACTGCACAATGTGCGGCAAAGACTGGTGCAGTTTGAGAATCAATAAAGAATTGTCCAAAATGTTTGGTAAAAAAATTTAAATACTATTAATGCAGCCTCGCGCAATTAATCAAACCCGGCAATGTCCCGAATACTGTTATGAAAAAAGACAAATTATGGCATTGGCTGTTTCTTGTCGGAATCTTTTTCAAAGGTCTGGATGGCGTATTGGAATTCCTTGCGGGCCTGGCATTTCTTTTCCTTAAACACGATTTAACAACCAAATATATCAATATCTTGTTTCAGCGGCAACTGCTTCAAAACCCGCCGCAGATGGTAATCGATGGCCTGATGCGATTTTCCGAAAACACTCAGCTGTTTGTTGCCGTTTATCTTCTCGGCCATGGAATAATCAAAATGGGTATTGTCGCGGGTCTTTACCTGAAAAAATTATGGGTTTATCCACTGGCCCAGATTATCCTCACACTGTTTGTTATATACCAGTCGTATAGATTTTTTCACACTTTTTCACTTCTTCTGCTTTTTTTAACCGGCCTCGATATCTTCATTATCTTTCTGATTAGAACAGAAAGCAAAAGATTATCCTGTCTTAAACTTTAAGCAGCGGAACTTCGCCGCTCACGCTGCATAAAAAGCGTCAATCCCACCGCTGAAAATGAAGATTATTGCACTATTGTGCGGCAAAGACTGGTGCAGCTTGAGAATAAACAAAGAATTGTCGAAATTGTTCAATAAATAAAATTGGTGAGAGTGGTATATTAAAAAAATATTTAGCCGCCGCCACTCGGGGCGGCGTGTCATTCCCGCGGAAGCGGGAATCCAGTTTTGAATTTTGGTTATTGGAATTTGTTTGGGATTTAGGATTTTTCACTGTTCACTTTAGTTATTCACTTTTTTTCTGATTTCTGCGTTCTGTGTTCTATATTCTTCTCTAGCGTTTTTTTCTCAAAACAAATCCACCCAAGCCGAGCAGTAAAAAGTTATTGCGTACCATCCTTTAACCATTCTGCTGCCATCTTCGAAAAGTCCTTAAAATCTACCTTGCAATCGCCATTCAGGTCGCTTTCCGGCTGATTAATACAATCTGCTGGAATCGAACCATCGTATAATGTAATTATGTCAAATAGATATGTCTCATAGAAACTTATGCTAAAAGGTAAACCACTGTTCCAGTTGCCAGAAATAATGCCGGAGCCGGATTCACTATATGGGTTAGCCGTTAGATTGTAACCGATAATATTCACTCGCATTCGGTCATTGCTTAAACCACTTATACATCCTATACTTCCTACAGTTCCGCCAGATATGTCCACTTGGGAGTTTCCTTTACCAAATATAACTGATGACAACGTGCCTCCTGTAATAATAGCTTTACAGTTATCATAACAGTATAAATACTGGAGATTTGCATCTTCAGATATACTTATAGCGGCCGAATGAAAACCTTTTAGTTGAGCAGTACACAGAGCATTCCCAAAAAAGTTTATGTGGCCTTTTCCAGCACAATAAGAAGACCCACTTGTCAAAGTTGAATTTCCAGATACGTTTAAAGTGCTCAAACCGTGGACTTGAATAGTAGCAATTGAACCGTTTGTCATATTAAATATGCTTGCATCCATTGTAATAAGTTTGTTGATTGTGCCGCCTGTCATATTTACAACAGTTCCATTTCCCTTGACCACAACCGTATCATACGTATTGCTATCGGCAATAACGGCATTACTGTCAAAGATAGTTATTATTTCTGCGGAAACAAGCATTTGTAAAACTACCACACCCGCTAACACAAGAATTGGTTTTATCTTCATTTTCTTTTTCCTCCTTTAAAAAATTGTTAATATCTAACTTCTTCCCAAACAATTTACATAGAAATACCGCTGAATTGTAAACGCCTAAAAATCCTCAAAAATAATTGCATTTTCTTCCTTGTCCATTGATAACCGCGATATTATAGGACATCTCCTGCTGACAGTCAAGAAAAAAACGGAGAGAACACCTCAGAATAATCTGCGAAAATCAGCGAAATCAGCGTTTAAAAACTGTGCCGTAACCATGTTTTGTTTCAACAAAGACTGACTTTTCAGCCTGTGGACAAAGCAAATCGGCTGGCACAAAAGCCCTGCCCTGAGCGAAGTCGAATGGGTGGCTTTGAGCACAGCCTTTGCTTTGAACACAAAGGACTCCGGCTCATCGGAGGACTTGTTGAAACAATCCGTGCTAATCCGTGTCTAAAAAATTCGTGTTCATTCGTGGCTAAAAAATCTGCGTAATCAGTGTTTTTCATTAGCTTTAAGGCGAAACCCCATAGGGGTAAAAAAAACCAAACACTAAACCCGGCTCAAGCTCGCTTGAAAGAGGGTTTTGTTTGAATTTTTACAGTGTTCGTAAGAACACCGCCTTAAAGCAATCTTCCGTGTAAATCCGTGTAGTTCCGTGTCTAATTTCCTTCGTGCCTTTGTGGCTTAGTGGCTATTCTCAAATTTTCAGCAGCGGAACTTTATCGCTCTTCAGCAGCGTAGTTAAAATTTCGCAGCCCTTTTCAGTTATCACAACATCGTCCTCAATTCTTATACCAAACTTGCCTGCCAGATAAACCGCCGGCTCAATCGTAATTACATTGCCCTTCTGCAAAATATCCTTTGAAAGCACCGAAACAACCGGCCTTTCGTGAACTTCCAGACCAACTCCGTGACCAAGTCCGTGACCATAAGGCGGCAGTTTCGATTCATTTATAATCTCCTTTGCAATATTATCGGCGTCTTTCGCTTGGACGCCTGCTTTTATTGCTTTTATCGCTGCTTTTTGCGCCTCGAATACCGTCTTATATACCTTTGTGTAAAAATCGCTTACCCGCCCCACCGCAAAGCATCTTGTTGAATCGGAGCAATAACTGCCTAATTTCGCGCCGTAATCAATAAGAACCGTATCGATTTTTTTTAACTTTCTCGCTGTCGGCCGGTGATGAGGTTTAGCGGAATTATTTCCGAAAGCAACTATGGTTTCAAACGCAGGCACAGCGCCGCGCCTTTTCATTTCAAACTCCAGTATCGCCGCGACTTCAACCTCGCTGATGCCGGCGCGAATCTTCGGCAAAATTTTATTAAGACTCTCCTGCGCAAGTGCCGCCGCTTTCTTTATCGCTCTAATTTCCGCATCATCTTTTATCTGCCGAACCGTCAAAACAAAATTCCTCACGGGTTTTATTCGGCAGTGAATTTTCTTTTTCAGCAAATTAAAAGAAGACAACTTTATATTATCTTCAACTGCGATAGTTTTAATGGCCTGGATTTTTTTTAATACATCGGCAATCGCTTCCGTCATTGCTCCTTTTCGTTCATAAATCTTACAGCCCCGGCATTCTTCTTTTGCCTGCAATGTGTATCTGCTGTCGGTAACAAGCCAGACGTCTTTTTTACCCAGAACCAGCATGCTGTCGTCTCCCTTAAATCCGCTCAAATAAGAAACATCCGCCCCGCCGGTAATTAACAGGGCATCCAGTCCCTTTTGGACGAGCATTTTTCTCAACTTTTTGACTCTTTTTCCCAAAATATCAATTTTCATCCCGTTAGACCTTCGTTCAGGTTATAACTGGTATATAATATTCCTATCTTTTGCATATTAAAAAACATATAAATTCAACAAGGTCTAACGGGATTCATCCTAAGTTATCCTTGTATATAGGCTGTAATAACATTAGAATACCGCTCTTTAATTACTTTTTCGAGAAAATTTTAGATAAACTATGTTACTTCCAATCAGAACGAACATTGAGCCGCAGCGAACGCCGTATATGAATTATGCGCTGATTACCGCCAACGTGGTCATTTTCGCTATGACTTATAACTTTTCCGGCGGCAGTAGTGAACTTCGCCCATGGGCTCAGTCTTATATGCTCACGCCCGCATATCCGTTTCTGTGGCAATTCATTACTTACGCCTTTTTACACGGCGGTTTTCTCCACATCTTCGGCAATATGTATTTTCTTTATATGTTCGGAAACAACGTCAACGATAGGCTCGGCAACGTCGGCTATTTAGGCTTTTATCTTGCGGGAGCGGTCTTCAGCGCCATCGGCCACATCCTTATTGCCTCCCTTCACGGCACAGGAATCGCAACGCCCGTTCTCGGCGCCAGCGGCGCCATCGCTGCCGTTACAGGCGCATATCTCGTCCTCTATCCGCAGACGATTATTACTATTCTTTACTGGTTTTTCATTATTGGAACTATTGATGTGCCTGCGATATATCTTATTCTTATCAAAATGATTTTCATCGACAATGTCATTTCGAGAACCGCCCAGAATGTCGCCTATGATGCGCACCTCGCTGGCTACACGTTTGGCATTGGGTCGATTCTGCTCCTGCTTGTGATAAAATTTCTCCCGCATAACGATTTCGACTTATGGGCTATGATTAGGCGTTGGAATACAAGGAGGGCTTATAAGGATTCCGTCTCGCAGGATTGGGACCCGTTTTCCGGCAGACTCACCAAAAAAATAACTGTCAAAGAAATAAAACCGGACGAAAAAACCATTGCACTTCGCCAGGAAATCCTGACACGGATAAATCAGGGCAATCTTGCCTCCGCCGCCCAGTTATATTTGGAAATGCCCCAAAAAGACACCGGCCAATTATTGCCAAGACAGGCGATGCTCGACATAGCCAACCAGCTTATGTCCGAAGGCAAATGGACTGATGCCGCTGCGGCTTATGAAAAGTTTCTAACCTTTTACAGCGGCTCGGAGCATCCCGGGCAGGTCCGGCTTATGCTCGGCATTATTTACGCAAGATATTTGCCCGACAAGACTAAGGCCCTTGAGCATTTGAAAAAGGCTCTCGATAAATTAACAGACCCTGTCCAAAAGAAAATGTGCTCCGACGAAATCCAGCGTCTCGAATCGTAATTTCCCAAATCCGTGATTCATCCTTACTTCCTTACTTCTTTATTTCCTTAGCGTTATGTCATTTTGTGTCTTTTAGCTTACTTTACAGTTTAGCAGCACAAAAGAAACGATTGACAACGCTTCTTTTTGTGCGATAATTCCCTTTTCAATATTAAAAACGCTCACTTTCTTAAGGAAAGGGAAGATAAAATGAAAAGGATTATATTTTCAGCGATAATACTTACCGTTTCGTTTTCCGTTATTGTTTTAGCCGAGGAAGGCAAAAAGCCTGCTGCCTTTGGCCAGCCGCAATCTAACGCAAAGGCGCCCGCGCAGCCGCAATTGCCGCCGGAGGCGAATACTCTGAAGTTTCCTTATGTCGGCGAAATCACCGGCTCTGAAATCAACATTCGCAGCGGCCCGGGTTTGAATTATTATGGCTGCGGCAAGATTAGCGCACCGGCAAGGGTCGTTGTCGTTGACCAGAAATACAGTTGGTCTAAAATTCTTCCGCCGCCGGGCAGTTTCTCCTGGATTTTCAAGCAATACGTCCAAGCCGACGTGAACAATCTGAATATTGGGATTTTGACGGCAGACAACGTCCGCGTTTATGCCGGCTCGGACGAAGTAGAGCCTATGCGGTCGGACAGTGTGCAGTTATCGCTTTCGACCGGCCAGAAGGTTAGAATCTTAGGCCAGCCCGTCGGCGATTATTACAAAATCGCTCCTCCTGAAGGTGCCTGTCTTTGGACGACAAGCCAATATGTAAAATTCATCCGCACCGCAGATGGGATTGATATAAAAATCCCGCAAACCAAAACCGATGTAAACTCTGTTGAAAAACCGCAGCTTATCACAGGACAGGTCGAAAACACCAGTCGCCAGCTCGAACAATATTACACCCTCGAAAAACAATTCGAGGATGAAAAGAAAAAACCGCTCGAAGCACAGGATTATTCAAAAATAAAGGCCGAGATCAACGCCCTGATTAATGACCCCAACAGCGGAAAAGCAGGCGAATATTCAAAATACCTGATTAAAAGCGTTGAACGATGTGAGCTTGCCAAAGAATCAAAAACGATAATCGAAAGCCAGAATACAGAACTGCAAAATCAACTGGCCGAAATCGATACAAATAGTCAGGAAAAGAAGAAAAACCTTACGGATACCAGCAAATATGCCATCCAGGGAATCTTCAAACCGTCGGTTGTCTATCAGGACCAGCCCAGTGAAAAACGTTATCTCGTTATCGATGATAATAATAAGCCAATCTGCTATGCAGAGCCGGTCGGCTCGGCAGCAGATGCCAACCTGACAGACTACTACGAACAAAAAGTCGGCCTAATCGGCCAAGTTTCAGCCGATAGTCAAAGCCACCTTGCCCTGATAAAATTCGAGAAAATTGAAAAAATAGAAACGGCAGCAGCAGCACAAGCGGATTCTAACACACCGGCTGCACAAGTGGATTCCAACACACCGGCCGCAGAACCAGTGGATTCCAACGCACCGGCTGCAGAGAAAAAATAAATAGCTCTTTCATATAAAATCTCAGGCTATTCCTGCTCATAACAATAGTATTTGTAAGCGGTTAGCTGCCTGATGGGGTTTTCCCCTTGCAAAACCGGCGGTTGATGGTAGAATTATTATGTCATTATGCAGGGACGTTTTTATGGAAAGTGACAATTTCGACAATCAGGTCGAGCGAGGTATTGTGGAGTGTAACGAGGCCGTTTCTAATTTGTCCGACGCAGCCTCGGCGAAGGTGGATTCTGCTTCATTAAACAAAACATCTGCCGTAAGGCATCCCCAAGCGGATTTGCATAATATGCCTTCTATTAAAGACATCTTAAAAAACAAAGCAGCGAACGCACATCCGGCTGTTCAAAATATCGGCAAAGAATTTGTCCGTAAAATGGTCGAAAAAATAAGTAATTCTCAGCAGCAGGACCGTTCGGCAGAAATACCATCGCTCGATTTGGGTCAGCAGATTCTCGCACAGCAGAGGAAAGTTGCGGCTCTCAAAAGAAAATCGCCTCTGTCCCAGAATGATTCGTCTAAAGCCGTCCGGCTAATTCGGCAAAGTGTCTCACATATAAGTTTTATGTCCCAGGCACCGGCTTCACCTCAGCAGAGAATTATCGCAGACATCGTGACAAAGGAAATCCTGATATTATCGTCTGCGAGATAAAGCAGATTAAATTCTGAGCGGAACCCCATTAAATTTTACCAGCTAATCCGCACAGATAACTGCAGCAGAGTCCCAAAAATGTCCCCACTATATTTCCCAGCACCGCCAGTAACAGTCCCACCGGCGCAAGGGCCGGATGATAAATCCCTGCTACCACCGGCGCGGATGCCGGCCCGCCGATAGCCGCCTGGCTCGCAGCTGCCGCAAGCGACAATGGCGAACGTAAAAGCCGGGCCGCGATAACAAGAAAAACCGCATGTATTCCAACCCACGTGGCGCCTGCCAAAAGTAATATCGGCGACGCCGCTATGTGCGAGAAACTAGCCTTTGCCCCGATTGACGCCAGCACAAAAAACAACACGGCAAAACCAAGCTTCGACGCTCCAGCCGATTCCAAACTGCGAACCGGAGTGAACGACAGTCCTATCCCCAGCAGAGTCGCGATTATTATCGTCCAGGTCATCGTATTGACAAGGTTATTGACGACAGGCATCAGGCCTGCAATATAAAGCGAGCCGATTGCGCCGGCAACCGAAACGCCAATCATCGCTAAGATTTTGCCTAAACCTTGCCCATTGCTTATTTGCCAAAGGACGCACAAAACCGCCGCAGCAAGTATGCAACCGATTAATAACGCGTTGCGGGAAATCGCCTCGTGAATCGCCGGCTGAAATTGCGAAACACCGAATAACACGAAACACAAAACCCCGGTTACCAAAATGCTTAACCCTGCCGCACGAGTTGTCAATCCCGCACCACCGCTGGCACTAACCGCCTTTGTCCTGGCCTGCAGGTCATCTATCAAAGCCGTGTTCGACTTGTTCCAGCGGTCAAACCGCACCTGCAGAGCCGACAAAGCTATAAGTATTCCCATCCACGCATAAGGTATAATCGTATCAACAATTACAGCAGGCAGAAACACACTATCAGGCGTATTCGTCGCCTCCTTGACCGCTATCATATTCGCAGAACCTCCTATCCACGATGCGCTCAAAGCGCCAATCGCCTTCCACGCATCAGCGGGGAGCCAATGCTTATATATAAGCACCACCGCAGGTCCGCCGACGATTATCCCGGCAACGCCGGCCCCCATCATCGCCAGAGCCGTTTTGCCAAGGCGCAGTATCGCCCTTATATCCACCGACAATAACAGCAACACAAGGCTGGCCGGCAGACAGAACTTCGTTATATTCCCATAAACCGCACTCTGGCTTGGAATAATCCCCGCAGTATTTGCCATCATCGGCAAAAAATATATCCAGAACATTGAGGGCAGATACCTGAAAAACTTTGCCGCGGACTTTTGCTCTGAAAAATATAAAATGCAGCCCTCAATCAGCATCAGCACCGCCAAAATAAAAATAGGATTGCTGCTCATCTCTTCTCTGCCTCGATTTTGTAGCTGCTGGCCTGTATGGTCAAATCTCCGTATCGGTTAGAATGGCTTAGAAAATGTATCGAGTCAAGATCGATATAATCGAATTCACCTGAACCCATCGCAAAATATATCGCCGCTGACAGGCCCACCATCGTCTCGGTCATACATCCTATCATAACCTTCAGCCCCGCATCTTTCGCCATCCGCAAAATCTCTGCGGAATCCCCTATACCGCTTTTGGCGATTTTTATATTTACTCCGTGTGCAAGATTTTCATCTATGACCTTTTTGCAATCCTCGGGACTAAAAACCATCTCATCGACAATTATCGGCACCGCCGAGCGTTTACACACACTCCTCAATCCTCCATAATCATCCCGCCGAACCGGCTGCTCGAAAAGTTCAACCTTTATCTTCGCTCTTTCCAGCTCATCGAGCATCTTAAGACACGATTGCTGCGTGTATCCCTGATTGCCGTCAAGCCGAATTGCAAAATCTTCCACTCCATCCGCCAACGCTCGATTGATACCCTGCACAAACTTAATATCTTGGGCAACATCTCCGCTGACCTTGACCTTATACTTTTTAAATCCCTCCTTTATTATCATCTTGAGCCAGTGCCTGCGAACAGGCTCCTGCAAAATAAACGGAATTGTAATATCCGTTTCGAGAATATCGCTGCGGGCGCCCCAGTAACAATATTCGCTTGTTTTTTGCTTTGCGAGCCACGCCCGAAAAACGGCTGTCTCCAGCCCGGAAATGGTCATACGAAATTGGGGCCATTTTTCGCGAAAGGTTTTCACAATTTCACTGTAATGGTCTATCGAAACCCCGATTAACTGCTCTCTCGCCTGGGCAAGCACTTTTTTTATAGCAGGCACTGTCTCATTTTTGACAACAAAACTTGTCGGCACTTCTCCCGTGCCGAGGTGACCATCTTCGAGTTCCACACGCACAATCACACTTGTTGCGCAATTTTTCGAACCAAGCGCTGTCGCAAACGTCGTCTTCATTGGCCGAACTATCCTGACAAAACTAATTTTTTCAATCCTGCACATCTTGTCACATTAGTATAATCTGACAATCATCCTTTGTCGATATGCAAGGGTATTGTCTGAAGCAGAATTGAAATAGCCCTAAGAGGATTTGAATTTACTTCGGCGAGATACTTCCTCTATTTCGCGCCAATTTTTAAATTTTCAATTTTATATTTTAAATCAAATAGCCCCAAGGGGATTCGAATCCGCCTGCGGCGGACAAGCCCCTTTGGCTTGCTTTATCCGCCGCAGGCGGACCCTGTCGCCGGGTATAATTTATCAAGAAATTCTCTGCCCTGCCCGC
>JBEKRK010000004.1:0-325343 GCA_049518795.1 Sedimentisphaerales bacterium | reverse complement strand
CATCTGTTAATGTAGCGTTGACCGCAGGCACAAGGGATATACGTCTTGAATCTTTGACCTCCGGCGGACTGGCCAACATCGACTACCTGATGCCGACTGGTGCAGCTACTCCAACACCGGTAAGCTGCAGTCCGTAGTAATAGTAATGGTTGACGCACAAATTGGCATTGGCAACCGTATAAACTAAAGGAACAGGGCTGTTTGCCCAACTGGTAAATTAGATGGAAATAAAGAAGGACAAAATGCCCGTTAAAGTTTTTTATATATGTTTGTTATTCGCTACGGCTCTATCACTATCATCGCCTTGTTACGGCGACACCAATCTGCTTACGAATCCCGGATTCGAATCAGGAACTACGGGCTGGTCGGGCTTTGGCTGCAGTTTTACAACATCAACAACCATATACCATAGCGGCACCAAAAGCGGTTATGCCTACGGCAGAACCGCAACCTGGAATGGAATCAGCCAATCATTATTGGGAAAGATGACTGCCGGCAAAACCTATACCCTTACTTACTGGATAAGACTTGAAAACGCTTCAGGCAATGGCGACACAATAGGAGCAACTATTTCGAAAACAGACGGCAGCGGCACCAGTTATACACAAGTAGGCTCAACAACGGCGTTTAATAATGAATGGACGCCGATATCAGGCTCATATACTCTAACTGTCAGCGGGACATTAACAAATCTGCTGCTTTACTTCGCAGGTCCCGCGGCGGGAGTAAATTATTATCTCGATGATGTAAATTTAGTGCTTTATGAGCCGCCAACGCCCGGTCCCAATGCGACGGGCCAGGTGAATCTTGCAGAGGTTTATCAGAAACTCGAAGGTTTCGGCGCTTCGGGTGCTTGGTATGAAGGCTGGCTTACGGTTCATCCGGCCAGGAATATAATTTATGATATACTATTCAAGCAATTGGGGCTTGACATTTATGGTGTCAGAAACTGCTATAACGTCGATAGCGGCAGTGCCAGTTATATCGCCAATACCAAACAAATCGTCCAGGAAGCCAAGAGCCGCAATCCGGCCCTGAAAATCCTGCTTGTAGCCGGCTCGCCGCCAGCCTATCTTAAAAGTAATAACGATGTAAATGGTTTTCCGCAGCCCGGCACACTTAAAAAAGACGCTAACGGCGTGTATATGTATGACGGCTATGCAAACTGGTGGGCAACAAGCCTTGCAGCATTTGAAAGCAACAGCATACATCCGGATTATATCGGGATGCAAAACGAGCCGGATTTTGAGGCCGTCTATGAATCTTGTAAATTTCTGCCTACGGAAGATTCGAATTATGCCGGCCACGACAAGGCCTTAGAGGCGGTTTATCAGAAACTTTATTCTCAAATTGGCCCGAATATGCCGAAATTAGTTGCACCTGATACGATGGGGTTCGGCGGCTCGAAGGCGTTTATCCATGCTATTATAGATGTCAATCATGTCTATGGTTTTGCGCATCATCTTTATACCGACGGCGATTTTAATTCTCCCGATGACTTCATTGTGGGGATGAAAGGTTATGGCCAGCAATATGGCTATAAACCTCTGCTGGAAACCGAATATGCAAAATTAGACGGAAATACGACCGACTTTACAGCGGCAATGAATAACGCGCGACATATTCATAACAGCCTTGTTTACGAGGGTGTATCTTCTTATTTCTACTGGGACCTGTTTTGGGGAGACAGCGGCGGCCTTGTAACGCTAATTCAGCCCTGGGGGCCAAACCCAAGTTATACAATCAATCCCGTTTATTACGCGTTTAAACATTACGCTGCATTTACAGACCCCAACTGGTATCGCGTCGGGGCATCGACCGATTCCAACGGCCTGCGCATAACAGCGTTCAAAAGCCCGGATGATTCAAATCTGACGGTAGTAATACTTAACGTTTCGCCAACAGTTGATATCAATCTGTCGCTTTCATTGAACAATTATCATCCGGCGGATTCGGCGATTTATCAAACTAAATTAAATTCGAACTTTGCTTATGTCGGAACATTTAACGAGTCGAGCCGGCTGTTCCTCCCACACCAGTCAATAACAACAATCCGCCTGACAGCACCTGCAGATTGTAATGATGTTCAGGACGCTAATCTTGGCCTTTTGTCAGACCTCAACGGCGATTGCTACGTCGATTACAAAGATCTCGACGTTATAGCTGATTACTGGCTGAGCAACAATTGCGCCAGTTCAAATAATTGCAATGGCGCCGATTTCGTGCCTGTTGACGGGACTGTCAATTTCCTGGATTTCAGCGACTTTGCCAGCCAGTGGATGCAGTGCAATAACCCGCAGGATGCCAACTGTATTCCTAACTGGTAAATAATTAAATGTCTGTTAAGAATTTTTGCAGCAGCTTGTTTTTAATAGCAGTTCTATTGTCAGTCGTTTACGCCGATTGGAAGAGTGACGCAAATTCGAGAATTGAACAGTATCGCAAAAGAAACGCCCAAATCAATGTGGTTAACATAAACGGTCGGCCTATCGCCGATGTTAATGTGCAAATAAAACAGACAAAACATCACTTTGCATTCGGCACGTGCATCAGCAGCACGCAAATGTCAAATGACAGCTATAAGAATTTTCTCCGGGACCATTTTGAATGGACGGCGTATGAAAACGAATCAAAATGGATATGGAACGAATGGTCGCAGGACATCGAGGACTATGACGCAGCCGACAACATATATAACTGGTGTAATGCCAATGGAATTAAAGTTCGAGCCCCGTGCCTGTTCTGGGAATACCAGGGTTTTGTGCAGAACTGGGTCAAGGCTCTGGACTATAAACCCTGGCCGCAGGACTGCAACCTGCTCAAACAATGCGATGAGCGTATCGTCAATGCAGTAACTCACCTCAAAAACAAAATCAAGCAATGGGACGTCGATAACGAAATACTCCCGAGCGGGGCGGACTGCCAATTCTATGACCGTCTTGAGGTAAGCGCAGCAGATGTAAATTCAAGGGTCTGGATGTTCCAGAGGGCCAATCAGATAGACCCAAACTGCAAACTGTTTTTGAATGAATATAACGGCAATTCATTCGGAAGCTGGACATCACCCTCCACCGACTATGTAAACCTCGTCAATAACCTGCGCAGCAAAGGGGCGCCGATTCATGGCATCGGCATTCAGGGGCATCTGGGGCAAAGACCAAATTTTAATCCCATAACATACTGGAACAACGTTCTTAAGCCTTTGGGAACACTGGGGCTGTCAATCTGGGTTACCGAGTTCGATGCCAACGAGATTAACGATATTCGTCGCGCTGGCATTATGGACGATTTTTACCGTATCTGTTTTAGCGACCCCAATGTCGAGGGCATATTAATGTGGGGCTTCTGGCAGGGTCTTACCTGGCAAAGCGACTGGTGGATTGTAAATTCCGACTGGACGCTGAATCAGACCGGCCAAAAATATGAAGCTCTGATGGACGAATGGACAACAAAAGACGCTAATATTACCGACCTGAATGGTAAGACAGGTTTTAGAGGTTTTCACGGCACTTATGAAATAACTCTAAGCAGGCCCGGCGAACCCAACGCAGAAATATATACTATAGAACTACAGCCCGGTGAAATGCCCGTAGAATTTACCCTGATAACGAATACTTTAGGCAAGCCCAATGATTGCAGCGAAGTCCAGACATTTGGTTACGCACTTATCTCGGATTTGAACGGCGATTGCTATGTTGACTATGAAGACCTGCTGATTATGACAGATTATTGGCTCACAGCAACTCCAATAGAAATACCCACGCCGGAACATTCACCAGATATTCATATGGGAACTGACAATATAGTTAACCTGCTCGACTTTGCCGATTTAGCGGCTCAATGGCTGACCTGCAATAAGCCGCAAACGCCGGGCTGTGCAGAGAACTGGTAAGGATAGAATGTCTTTTAAGCATTTTTGCATATTTTTGATTTTCGCGGCAACTTTATCATCCTGTTACGGCGACACCAATCTGCTTACGAATCCGGGGTTTGAAACAGGAGATACAAGCGGATGGACTACCTGGAGCGGTAATTTCACAGCTTCGAGCGCCCAGGCACATACGGGAGCTTACAGTGGCCTTTGCACCAATAGAACCGAATACTGGCAAGGACCCGTTCAAAGCGTCCTGGGCAAAATGGTTAACGGCCAAACCTGCCACTGCTCGGCATGGGTAAGAATTGAAAATACTCCCAGCGCCGAAGTTTCGATGAACATTGCACAGACAGACGGCTCCGGCACTAATTACCACGTTATTAATCGGAAGATGGCCTATAATAATCAATGGGTCCAGCTATCAGGCGAATTTACACTCAATGTTACGGGCTCCCTGACACAACTGGACTTTTATTTTAATTGGCCGAACACAGGTGTGAATTTCTATGTGGATGATGTTTCAGTTGAAGGAAATTCGCCCCCACAGGACTGGAAAACCCAGGCAAATGCCAGAATTGAGCAGCTCCGAAAACGTAACGCCCAAATAACTGTGGTTAACCAGGTTAATCAGCCCGTCTCAGGCGTCAATGTAGAGATTAACCAGACAAAGAAAAGCTTTCCCTTCGGCTGTGTAATGGGTCAATCGTTATTCAAAGAACCAAAATTCAAAACCTATTTCGCCGACGTTTTCAAGTTCAACTGGGCTGTCTTTCAAAACGAGGCAAAGTGGTATTCGACCGAGCCATTTGCCTGGGGTTATATCACTTACAGACAAATGAACGCTATGCTCGATTTCTGTGAGCTGAAAGGCATCAATGCCCGCGGACATCTTATCTTCTGGCCCGTTGAGCAATATGTTCAGCAGTGGGTTAAAGACCTTGATAATCAGGACTTATGGCTTGCTATGCAGCAACGCCTTGAAGGAGTGGTTACGCAGGGACTTGGCAGATTTAAAATGTGGGATGTCTGCAGCGAAATGGTTACGGGAACGTATTTTGAAGACCGCCTGGGCGAGTGGGTAAACACCTGGATGTTTCAAAGTACAAAAACGCTCGACCCGACTATCACAAATCTTATCGACGAATATTGCGTTATAAGCTGTGGCGGCGCTCATCTGGAAGCATACAAAACAAAAATCAGAAACCTGCTAAACAATGGAGCACCGATAGATGTTATCGGGGTCGAGTGCTACAATATGACTGAGTTCGACCCGGATACGATAATGGCAAGATTTGATAGTATGGCTGAGCTGGGGCTTCCGATTTGGATAACTCAACTTCAAATCAACGAGCCGAATGCCAATATAAGGGCTGAAAAACTCGAAACGGTTCTGCGGACAGCATATAGCCATCCGGCCGTTTATGGAATTATGCAGTGGACTTTTTATGAGGAAAATGAAGGCACACCTGATTGCAGCCTGATAGACAAGGGTTGGCACGTCAACGCTGCCGGTCAACGATACCTCGATTTGATGACTGAATGGGAAACTCACGATTCAAATACAACCAATGCCAATGGCGTTGTGAATTTTAGAGGATTTTATGGAACTTATGAAATTACGCTTACCCTGCCAGGAGGCAATACCGAAGTCCATACGATTGAATTGGTCGATACCCCGCAACCAAGCCAGTTCACATTAAAAATCGGAACCGGAACACCGCCTGATAATGACGCTCCCCAGACACAATCTCTTATCTGGCTCTCGCCCCCCCAAGCTGACTCTCCGGATGTGGTTTCAATGACAGCTCCCCAGGCCGTTGATATCAGCGGAGTGCTTTATTATTTCAATAATGTTACTGACCCAAACCATGACAGCGGCTGGCAGGAAAGTAACTTCTACGCAGACAGCGGACTTACTCCAAATACCAATTACACTTACCGATTCAAAATCCGTGACAAATCCACACTGAAAAATGAAACATCCTATTCGAATACGGCGACCGTCCTAACGCCCGGCAGCGGCGGCAATATCATCGCCAATGCAGGTTTTGAAGCCACAACCGCGATAGGCTGGGGCACCTGGGGCTGCGATTTAACCGCAGTAAAAGACCAGAGTCATTCCGGGAATTACGGCGGACTGACCGAGATAAGGGCTCAAACCTGGCAGGGACCCGTGCAAAATATAACCAACAAAGTGATCAATGGCAAAACATACAAATGCTCCGCCTGGGTGCGAACGGACAGTATTGCAGGCCAACCTGTATCAATTCACCTCCAACAGACAGATGGCGGCGGCACACAGTATCAGCTTATCGCAAACGGTATAGCACAAAATGACAGATGGACATATTTGAGCGGCCAGTTCGTTTTAGGGGTTACAGGAACGCTCCAGAGTTTAAACTTATACATCGATGGCCCCGCACCAAACGCAGGTCTCTACGTTGATGACGTAATTGTAAAAACCGAACCTGATAACTGCTCCGATGTCAGGCTGTTCGGATACGTATTGCCTTCGGACCTAAACAGCGATTGCTATGTCAACTATGAGGACCTGTTGATTATGACAGAGCACTGGCTTGAAACTGCCCCGATAACGGTATTTCCGCCGGAGCACTCGCCTGACATTCACACTGGCCCTGACAATATAGTCAACCTGCTCGACTTTGCTGATTTCGCGGCTCAATGGCTGACCTGCAATAAGCCGCAAACGCCGGGCTGTGCAGAGAACTGGTAAGGATAGAATGTCTTTTAAGCATTTTTGCATATTTTTGATTTTCGCGGCAACTTTATCATCCTGTTACGGCGACACCAATCTGCTTACGAATCCCGGATTCGAATCAGGAACTACGGGCTGGTCGGGCTTTGGCTGCAGTTTTACAACATCAACAACCATATACCATAGCGGCACCAAAAGCGGTTATGCCTACGGCAGAACCGCAACCGGCAGGGAATTAAACAATCCGTCCCCAGTAAAATGGAAAACGGTAAAACATACAAGATTTCTGACCTTACCCCATTTATTGTACCACTATGAATTGGAGTATCCGGCATTATAACCTGTAAATTATGAGTTATCAGGTCTCGTCACCGAAAGGAATTCTATAGCGATGGATATATAATCCGAAGGTTGCTGGTTCGAGCCCCTTCGTCCTTTGTCATTAAGAAAACGCCACCCCCATATTTCTTATTTATAACTTTATCTTCGCAGGCTGACCGGTGTAATGGACTTCCGCATTGACCTTTTCTGTCGGTTTGATACCAATTCCGGTAAGGGGAGAGACAAGAACAATCCGGAAGATGCGTTCCTTTACCATGTCGGGGAATTTCCCTTTGCGTTCGCCAATCGTCAGCTGTCGCGATGTCTCGTCCCAGCATATGGGTGTCTCGGCGTAAACACCTTTTTCGTAGTTGTAATTGTCCCCCTGGTCCTCATACAGTGTAAACTGGCCGTCAGCGCCGGGATAAATACGTAATTCGATTGGGTCGGCAGGTTTTTCACCAGCATACTGAACCATCGGACCATAAGGAATGATTGAACCGGCTCTGATAAACAGCGGCAAGGTTTCAATCGGGGCTGTTGTGTCGATAGTCTGTCCGCCGATGTAAGATTTGCCGGTCCAGAAATCATACCAGAAGGAGCCTGCGGGCAGATAAACGCTGCGATTCGATACGCCCGGCTTAATGACAGGGCAGACCATAATTGCCGGGCCGAACATATACTGGTCGGCAATCTTATAAACCTGTCTGTCATTTTGAAAGTCCATAACGAGCGGCCTCATCATAGTGTAATCCTGACTGGTAACCTGCCATGCCACGGAGTATATGTAAGGTAGCAAGTGGTAACGTAATTGGTCGTAATTAATCAGGATTTTCTTTGTCGTTTCGTCAAAACGCCACATTTCCTTGCCCTTACCGGTTCCGTGAACACGGAACATCGGACAGAATGTCCCGAACTGAAACCATCGCGTAAACAATTCGGCATATATAGGATCGGCCGGGTCGCCGCCGAAGAATCCGCCTATATCGGTATTCCAATATGGGATACCCGATACACTGAAATTAAGGCCCGCAGGAATCTGAGCGGCAAATACATCCCACGTGCCCTGAATATCGCCCGACCATGTTACAGCAGCATTACGCTGCTGGCCGACGAACGCCGAGCGAGCAAGGATAAAAACGCGCTTTTGAGGAATATCGGCACGCTGGCCCTGATAGACTGCACTGGTATGCATCAGAGGGTAAGCGTTATACACAGCGGCGCCGGGGCCGGCGTCTGTTTTCAAATCTCGCATCTGGCCCCATTTTCCACCCAGTTCAGCCTCGCAAGCGTCAAGCCACCAGCCGTCAAAATCGAGTTTGCCAAGTTTTTTGTTCATTTGCTTCCAGTAGAGACGGCGTCCAGCGGAATTGAAAGGGTCATACCACTTGCCCTGCCCCTTAGGATAAACGTTGTCATAGACAGGAGGGTAAATAGCCCCGGCCTTTTCCAGTTCGGCAAGGTGAGTAGTTTCCAAATCAAACCGCGGCCAGACAGAAACAATAATATGGGCATTGGCGTCATGCACTGTCTTTACCATCCCAGCGGGGTCGGGGTAACGCCTCGAATCGAATTCGTGGGAACCCCATTGGCCGGTTTGCCAGTATTGCCAGTCTTGAATGATGCCGTCCAGTGGAATATTTCGCTTGTGATATTCGGCAAGAATATCCAGCAATTCCTTCTGGTTCTGATAGCGTTCCTTGCACTGCCAGAATCCCCACGTCCATTTGGCAAACATCGGAACGGTGCCGGTAAGCTGCCTGTATGCGGAAATAACTTTGTCCGGCGCCGGTCCGTACATAAAGTAATAATCCACTGCATTGCCCACTTCGGAAGACCATACGACAGCCGGCTTTTTCACCGGCATTTGCCACTCCAGATACGCCACCGCATCACCGCTGCCTTGGAAAAATTCCACACATATGCCGTGTTTGCTCTTTGCGGCAAAATTAAACTTGGCCTGAAAGGTCTGGACGGCATGCGTTGTCCAGTTGTTGATTACCTGCTTGTCGTCAATCCACACACGCACACCGTCATCTGTTGATGCGAAAATAGTATATTCTCCCGCATCTTCCGTTTCGATAAAACCTGTCCAGCGTACACTGTAATGGTCGTGCGGTACATCTAAAGGCGGTGTCTGGCTCCAATCGAAATTTACCTGTGAATCGATTCGCGTGTCGATAAGTTCCTCGAAATTCTCTCCCCTGTAATAGCGAGCAGTCAAACCGCCGGCCTTGCCCTCTTCATTATAAAGACAGGCTGACGGAATGATTTTCTTTGGGCCGGCGCCTAAGTTCACATTAGTTACAGCGGGATTGTCCCACAGAACGGCATAACCCTTGGACGAAAGCAGCATCGGAACAGCGACCTCCATGTTTTTCTGCTGCAGATGCACATTCGTCCCTACATAATTCATAACTCCCTGCTGATGCTGACCCAGGCCGTAGAGGGCCTCCTGCGGGTCGAACTCAAACTGCTGCTTTACGCAATATGTCGCGGCGCCAGCGAATTTCGCAGATTCAAAGGACGTTCCGTTAACAGCCTCGGCCAGAATTATTTCACCGTTTCCTTCCATAAAGCAGACTCTTCCGGTCGCTTTGTCTACATGTGCCTGAAATTTTGCGGTCCTTAGCATTACATAATCCTCATTGTCCTGAGGCTGCCACTTGACTTTACACGGTTTGGCAATAACGGTCATGCTTGAGTTTTTGGGCAATTTTTGCGTTGGCGTGTGAAGAACACGAATAGTATGCTCATTCCAGATTTCAAGGCGGGTTAACCCTGCCAGCGTCTCTACCGTCAAACCAATTTCGTCCCTGTGCGAAGTCTTGCTATCGGAAGTTGCAAGGGACAGATAACTGAATAAACATAGCAGCCATGTAATACCGATAAGAACAACATTCTTCTTTCTAATCATTTGAAATCCTTTCTATCAACTGCTAACCACTATTTCAGAAATCGCATTCAAATATAAAATCAGTATCGATAGAAGTCAAATCCTCGCTATTTTTACTGACCGGTATATTATGAGTTATCAGGTCATATTCACAGACATGGTTATGAACATTCAATCCTCTGCTCATGTGAGGGTATAACTCCGAGAATGTTGAACAGCAGCTATCGGATATATAATCTGGATGACACGTAAAAGTTGTATTGTGTAAGCAATTGTGAAATACGGCTTTATATCATAATCAGCTTTTATGTTTTTCCGTATGTCTCCATAATGGCACCAATTTGCTTTACTTCAGACCTTCTTTCTCGCTTGATTTGCACCCCTATATTTACGATACAATAGATATTATGAAAAAGGTTTGGATTTACAAGCGGAAAAACATCAACGGCTGGTGGACTGGCTGGTATGAAAGCGGCAAGCGTAAAGCAAAGGCTCTGCCCAGTAAGGAACTGGCGGAACATTATAAGCAGATCAAATATACTCAATTGAATTCCGATGTATTTACAGGACAGGTGTTGGCTGATTGGGGCCAAATGATTGCTGAATATAGGGAATCTAAAAAAGTCCAGGGAGTGACTGAAGGTACACTTTATGAAAATGCTTTGTCCCTGAGAAATTTCGAACGGCTCGTAGGACAGTGTAGTTCAAAACAAATTACTCAAAATATCATTGACAAGTTTATTTTACAAAGAGGAACTGAAGTAAAGCGAGCAACTCTCAACAAAGATATCAGAAATCTCAAAACATTTATCAACTGGTGCAGGGAGAACAGGTACTTGAATGAGAATCTGAAAATTAAGGAACTAAAGGAAGATGAAAGGCCAGTCAAGTCGCTGAATGATATTCAGGTAAAGAAATTGTTGACAGCAGCAAAACCATATCCATCAGTAAAGATGCGTATATTACTGGCGTTGGGGACAGGATTAAGGCGTGGTGATATTGACTCGTTAAGAGTTAGTGATATTGATTTTGTAAACAACTATATCACTACAACGAGCAAAAAAACCAGAAAGAGTATAGGATCTCGTCCCGTACCTGGCGCGGTGATGACAGAGCTGAAGAAATGTCTTAATGGATCTAATTCCGGACAGGCAAAACTATTTAATGATAATTTTAGCTATAAGCGATGGAAAAAGATATGCAAGGATACGGGGTTATCTGACTTGAAATTTCACGATTTACGCAAGACCTTCGGCTCCATGCTTGCTCAAAACGGAGTATCTACTGCTGTTACACAGCGACTTTTGGAACATTCATCGCCGACACTCACAAACAAAATTTATACAAATGTTGACCCCGTGCTTCGTCAATCAGTAAATCAGTTGCCAATAGAGCAGTGGCTGCAAAAATGACGTTTTTAATTTTTTGAAAGTCTGCGTTTGAGCCGACAAATAATGGCACTGAGCGGGATATACGCCATACGGTAATCGACCGCCGTGTTACGCAGGGTACTCGCAGCCAGGCCGGAATGCGCTGGTACGAACGCATCTTGACGACTATCGCCACATGCGAAAAGTAAGGCCGCAATGTCTTTGATTTTATCCATCAGTCCATTCTTGCACACTGGACAGAACAAGCCTGCCCACAATTACTGTGAACGGTTATTAAAATTATTATTTTAAAACCGTCTAAACTTTATCTTTTTATGTATATATTTAAAGCCGTAACCTATTTAATCCACTATGCTTAAAGCTTCCCAACTTGAAGTGTCTCATTGGTTAAAAGGTTTTAACCTCTATAATCCTGCCGTTAAAATGTTTTAACCGGGAAAATTATATTGACAATTTTATATAGGCATGATAATTTACATATGGATGGTAGATTAGGAGTTTTTATTGTGGCAGTGACATTAGTGCAAATCGCAGAACGAGCAGGTTTATCCACCGCGACAGTTTCTCTTGCACTCCGTAACAAAAACGTCGGCAAGAAACAATTCTCATCCAAAACAATCAGTAAAATACACCGCATAGCCAAAGAAATGGGATATCGGCCCAAGGGCATGGCGACAAGTCTGGTTTCAAATAAATCCAATGCCATCTGTCCGCTGTACTTCAGTGCTAAATTTAATATTGGCGGTGCAACTCCAATTTCGGTGGATGTCTCCAATCCCAATGACGTGCGACCGACCCTAAGTTATCGGCTTAAAGTGAACGGTACTGCTACTGGTTATGTCAATTTGGCGGCAAATGAAAGAAAGACCAGTGACTTTACCATAGCATCTATACCCGCCGGTACGAAAGTGAAATTGGAGATCGAAGCGGATAAAGGGCTGGTATTCCACAGTATGAAGCTCGGAAACGCTCCGCCTACTGATTTCAATAAAGATGGGATAGTTAATCTATTGGATTTTGCTATTTTAGCTGAGAACTGGTATAAAAGTATTTAGCATAGCAATATCGAGATGTTTGCAATAAGGTTAAATTCAGACGTGAGCCGCTAAGTTGTCGGCTCACGTTTTTTAAAGGTGTTCAAACTTTATGAAAAAATCAGATTTGAAAAATAATTTATCGTTGAAAATACTATTTAAATGAAAATCTATTTCAAGGAAATTAGTATATGAATCAAACATGCGAACAATGGGCTGATGAACTGCTTGGCAAGATGAACCTTGATCAGAAGGTTGGTCAACTTCTAGTCTTCGGATTCTGCGGTCCGGTTATAACACCGGACATAGTAGAACTAATCATAAAATATCACATAGGCGGTTTGCGAATAAGCCAGAAGTTCCGTACGATGACACTCGCAAATGACATCAAGCCCGGAATAGAACCTGATCCGAACATGTTACGTTCCTTGCATATGCCCACCGGCAAGTGTCGTGATTTCGCCTATAGCAACCAGAGTACTTTTTGTACAGCACAGGAATACGCCGAGATACTTAATAAACTTAGAGATTTTGCTCTCGAACGTCCGCTTGGGATAGGCCTTCACTTCACAATTGATCAGGAAGGCAGTGCCTGCGATGACCTTTTAAGCAATCAAAGGCTTTTCCCGCATCCAATGGGCTATGTCGCTGCCAATGATATCAATCTGGCGTATCGCAGTGCTTTATGTATTGCGAGACAAGCACATGCAGTCGGCGCCAATATGATTCATTCCCCCGTACTCGATGTAAATACAAACAGCAAAAATCCTGAAATAGGTACGCGAGCTTACAGTAATGACCCCGCGATAGTAGCCGAATATGCACTGGCCTCGATGCGAGGTTTGCATGAAGGCGGACTTGTCGCTACAGGCAAACACTTCCCAGGAAGAGGCGAATCGGATATGGATGCGCACTGGGGGTTGCCGTCGGTGACTCTTGATTTGGCGACGCTCCATAAGGTGCATATTGCGCCATATCGTGCACTGATTAAGGCAGGTCTGCCGGCCGTAATGATTGCGCATTGTTCATATCCCGCAATTAACGGCGATAAACCGGCCTGTGTTTCGAGCGAAATTGTTACAAACATCTTGAGAAAAGATATAGGATTCGACGGAGTGATCACAACTGATAATCTGACTATGGGCGGTATTCTCCAACGGTATGAAATGGCCGAGGCTGCGGTACTGGCAATTTCAGCAGGTTGTGATTTGATACTGTGCAGGGATGAAGGACCGATCAGATATGAAATAATCAACAAGATTATTAAAGCCGTCAAGAGCGGTTATTTGAAAGAGTCTCAGATAAATGAATCTGTTCATCGCATTTTGAGAATGCGATGGAATATGGGATTGACTCACAATGGCGGAAAGGTCGATGCTGCCAAAGCCAGCGATTTATTCTCCGACCCTGTGGTTATGAATACCGCTCAGGATGCCGCGAACAAGTCTGTGCTGCTCCTGCGAGATAAAGCTAAACTTCTGCCCTTGCAGAAAAACATGAAAATATTGCTCGTTGAGCAGATATTCCCCACTCACGCTTTTGCCAACAATATGTATTCTCACCCCGGCTTGCTCTGGGAACAAATGTGTCTGTATTCTGATAATGTCGCTTCAATCGAAATTCCTTATGTCCCGACTGACGCAGACCTCAAACGCGTTCTCAAAAGACTCCCGGAAGCTCAGGTTGTTGTAGTCACGAACTATTATTATCACAAGGCAGCATCATCAATAAGTAATTTTGTCCGTGAAGTTAAACAGGTAATACCAAATTCTATCGTAGTAACCAATACGCCGTATGATTTTGGTGCACCTGCTGATTTTGATACGGTGATCGCTTGTTTTAATCCTGGCGCGAAAGAGCATATGCAGGCTGTTGCTGAGGTTATTTTTGGAAAGTTAATCCCGACAGCTAGGATGCCCATTATATTATCTCGTCATGATGACCCCAAAAGAGCAATGAAGAAATAATCACACAAATGTGTTCTGAATTGGGCACATTTTTATGAAAGGTTTGCGTGATGTTTGGATTACAGATTGTTGATTTTGCCGTCATAATTGTCTACTTTCTTTCTCTGATTGCGATTGGTTTTTGGGCGATGCGCCACATCAAAAGCCGTGAAGATTTCTTCCTCGGCGGGCGAAGTTTTGGCAAGATGATACAGATATTTGCCAGCTTTGGTCAGGCCACATCCGTTTCGAACGCCGTCAGTACCATTACGACAACGATGGAAAACGGTATCGCTGGGATATGGAGCGCGCTGTTATACGTGTTCGGCACTCCAATTTACTGGATGACGTGCGTCTGGTATCGGCGACTGCGGCTTATGACGATGGGAGATTTCTTCGAGAATAGGTTTGGCTCGAAGGCGATGGCAGGGTTGTTTGCCCTTATCAGCGCAGTTGGTTTGATGATTATCATTTCTCTTAGTTTTAACGCAATGGGCAAGACGACGGTGGCAATGGTTCCCAAAAGCATTGAGAAGCTTACGCCGGCAGAGCGTACTGAATACGATGCAGCAGTGGAACTTCGCAAGTTGGAAGCGGCAGATTTTGCACAGATGAGTGATCAGGAAAAAGTCAGATTGAATGACTTACGGCTCATGCATCCAAGAAACCTGTTTCCTGCTGTCCCAAGGGAATTTGTGGTGATTTTGGTATGCGTAATAGCACTTACCTATTCGGTGACCGGAGGGTTAAAGGCGGCATTCGTCACGGATTTGATTCAGGGCATTTTGATACTTGTGCTTTCAGTTCTGCTTTTACCTTTTGCGTGGGTTAAAATAAACGGTATGTACGGGGGAAGCGGATTTGTAGACGCAATGCGCACGTTGCATATTGAATTGCCTGAATCCTTTTTTGAGGTTCTGGGTTCTCCGACGACCATTGACTTCACATGGTATTACATACTTACGGCAACGGTGATGGTGACAGTCAATCTTGGCGTTCAGGCAAATCAGCTCACCACCAGCGGCTCGGCCAAAGATGAGTACACGGCACGATTCGGTTTTATTACCGGCCTGTATATGAAACGTGTCGTGATAGTCCTTTGGGGGCTGTTCGGCCTCTTCGCTGTATTGCTCTATGGGATCACCGCGGGTGATAAATACATCCGTGACCCCGATCTTGTCTTCGGGGTTGCAACAGCGGATCTGCTGGGCGGGTTGAAAATCGGTCTTGTCGGCTTAATGATCGCATGCCTCATGGCTGCACTTATGGCGGTTGGAAGCGCCATGATGATTTGTGGTGCGGCACTATTAACTCATAATCTTTATCAGCCGCTTTTCCCCAAGCTCAGCGAGCGGCATTATGTATTTATTGGACGCATAAGCGGCGCATTGATACTTCTTGGCGGAGCGTGGATTGCAATACAGTTTGAGAGTATTTTCCAGCAGCTCAAATTGTCGTGGGAGATAACGGCGATTTTTGCGGCATGTTTTTGGCTTGGGATGGTATGGCGGCGAGTCAACCGCATTGGTGCGTGGGCGTCGATTATCGTAACTACATTGGTTTTCTTCGCGATTCCCGTGATACTGCCCTTGTTTCCAAATGTGCGGACGAACCCATATTTGGCTAAAATGACTAATCCTCAACCCATTGCGCGTGTATATCGTGCCCATCAGATGGATGTGCAGATTCGCGAACAGCAGATTAAAACATGGGACAATCTCAATGTAATCGGCAAAACCAGCGGGCTGCGGCCTCAACCGTTGACGGTTGGTGAACGATTTGAACGTGTTTATCCGGTACCGCAAAAATCAATTTTCTGGACCCAGGGTGTCAAGCGTGACCAAAATGGCATCGTCAAAGGCTATGGCATGCTGAATCTTGATTTGGTGATGATTGATAAAATGGGCATTGACCTTTCGAAATTCCCATATGCGCTCAATGAATCTATACGGGTTCTGTTTCGAATGGTGATTCCGTTTAGCGTTCTTATAATTGTATCATTTATGACAAAATGTGATGATAAAGCGATGTTGGATCGGTTCTTTGTCAAAATGAAGACCCCAGTAAAGAAGGATCGCGAGGCAGACAAGCATGAAATGGAGTTGTCGTATGTGAATCCAGATAGATTCAACCATCTTAAACTGTTTCCCAATTCTGAGTGGGAATTCTGCAAATGGGACAAGACTGATATTATTGGGTTCCTGATTTCAATTGTGATTGCATTTGGAATTGTCGGACTGGTTTTCTTGATAGTAGAAATTGGCAAATAATCGGTATCGCGTTGACTTATAGGCCTCAACATTGTGAGTTAAGGAGGTCTAATGTAATGTTAAAAATATGTAAGTTTTATCCATTATATTTATGCAAAGTAGTTCGAGATGAATAGATTGTTATTACAATCAATGGTGATATTTTCTTTAATCATATTTTGCCATACTTCTTGTTTTGGGCTCAGCCAGCCAGGCACAGACGCTAATAATTCAAAGCCGAGATATATTTTGGTTGATGCCAAAGCTAAACCAACTGATAGTAACTGGAAGTCATTTGAAACAAGGACATTGGAACAACTATATGACTTTAAGCCGGACCAGAAATCGATAAAATTATGCGAATATGGCGGCAGGACGGATAAAAAATTTGAAGCGAAAGGCTTTTTCTATCCACTTAAAATAAAAGACAGATGGTGGCTTATTGATCCGCATGGACATCCTTTTATTCATGTTGCTATTGTCGGTGTTTATACCGGCATTACAGAACTTGATAGGAAAACATCTTTGGAGGTATTCGGCTCGGTAGAGAAATGGGCTAATTTTTCTACAAAGTTGCTTTCTGACTATGGCTTTAATGGAACTGGCGGCTGGTCGGAAGCTCAGTATTTGAGAAAAAGTGACAAACCTTTAGTATATACGCTATCATGGGATTTTATGGCTGATTTTGCAACGAGTAAGGGTGTTGCCTGGCAAGTATCAGGGCACAAGGGTTATCCGGATGAAGTATGGCCGGTGTTCCATCCCGAGTTTGTAACGTTTTGTGATGAGTATGCTAAAAAGCTGACGGTGACAAAGAATGACCCATACTGTCTTGGACATTTCAGCGATAACGAGCTCCAGACGCCTCTCGATATGCTTGACCGTACGCTCAAAATGGACCTGACGAAGTATCCTGAGTTGAAGTACAACGTTGAAGAGGCCAAACGATGGCTTAGTGAACGAAAAGGGAAACCGGTAGGGCTTGGGGATTGTAATGATAAGGATCGGTCCGAGTTTATCGGTCATATGTATGACACGTATTTCAGGCTGACGACGGCAGCCATTCGCAAATATGATCCGAACCATCTGTGTCTCGGTTCAAGGTTTAACGGCACGGCGCTAAAATGTCCGGAAGCTTTCAGGGCAGCAGGTAAGTATCTGGATGTGATATCGACCAATTACTATCGTGCCTGGACGCCTGATCGGGAATTAATGATGATGTGGTACAATGAATCAGGTGGTAAACCTTTTATAATTACAGAATGGTATGCAAAAGGTATGGATTCAGGACTTGCCAACAATTCCGGTGCGGGATGGGTTGTAAAAACACAAACAGACAGAGGAAGATTCTATCAAAATTATGTGCTTGGACTAATGGAATCAAAGGTTTGTGTCGGATGGCACTGGTTTAAATATGTGGATAACAATCCCAAAGCCATTGCGCCAGACCCTTCTAACACTGATTCCAATAAGGGAATCGTTGATTATAAATACAAACCATATTATCCTCTTCTTAATGAAATGAAAAAATTAAATGAAAATGTATACCAGCTTATAGACTATTTTGACTCCAAGTGATTATTTTGGTACAAATTTTCGAATGAAAAAATATTGCTTATATTTATTATTTGAAAAACAAAGCTTCATGAAAAGCGGCAATTGTTGTTTCAGGTCGTGTTTTATTTTGATTTTGGTTGTCGTTCTGAAGCACTTGATCCTTATTAAGGAAAGGCTGTTTCCCAGAAACGAAGTTTCAGGTAAGAGTGTACCCCCCGTATAAGTGGAATAGTTAAGGAGTTTAAAAAATGATGAAACACAATAAATACTTCCATATCGTATTTATCTTTATCACATATTCACTTTTTCAACTTTTACTTTTTGCCTCTTTCTGTGAAGGAGATACAGCACAAAACAGTCGTCCCCAATTATTTGAACATTCCCAACGGCTTACAAAAGACTGGGAATTTGTTCGGGGTGATCTCGGAGGGGTCTGGGAAGCGTTGAGAAGTGAAAAACGCTCGAGGAATTTACCTGTATGGCAATCGGTTGAACTGCCGCATTGTTATAATGCCTTTGATGTGGTGGACCCCGATGTGGCCTATTATCAGGGGCCTGCCTGGTATCGAACTAAGCTGAAAATTGACAACCCATATCCTAATGGACGAACGCTACTGCATTTTGAAGGTGCTGGACAGAAGACAGATGTCTATATTGACACCCGGAAAGTCGGTTCTCATATTGGTGGATATGATGAATTTGTGATAGACATTACCGAAGCGGTGGAAGCGTTTAAAGCCAATCCTGCTTACAAAGAAGATTCCACGGAACGTATTTCCACGAAAGGGACGATTCCGTTATCGATTCGGTGTGATAACTCACGGGATCTGGAGATGATCCCTTCCAATTTGAGTGATTTTTGTTTGTATGGGGGACTTTATCGTCATGTGAATCTTGTGTATGTGCCGGCGGTTTCGCTGGAACGTGTTCATATCCAGACCGAACGTCGAGAGAAAGGAGACTGGTCGCTGAAAGTTAGCGGACGGCTGTATAACCCCGGATCGCTGAAAGAGAAGCTCTCTGTAGGGATTCAGGTATTTCGACCTGACGGCCAGCAGGAATATCAGGCAGAAAAAGTATTGGAACCGTGGAATCAATCCAATGTGCTGTTTGAAACCGACATTTCCAAGCCTGTGATCTGGTCTCCGAACAGTCCCAACATTTATCAATGTGTGGTTACATTAAAGAGTTCGCAAGGACAGAGTATTGTTCGTGAGCGGTTTGGCCTTCGGTGGTTTGAGTTCATTGAGAAGGGGCCATTTAAATTAAATGATCAAAGGTTGTTACTTCGTGGAACTCACTGGCATGAAGATTCCGTGGGATTGGGGGCAGCGCAGACCGACGAACTGATTTGTAAAGAAATCCGGTTGATGAAAGAGATGGGCGTTAACTTTATCCGTCTGGGACATTATCAGCAATCGCGACGCGTGTTGGATCTGTGTGATGAGACGGGTATTCTCGTCTGGGAAGAAATTCCCTGGTGCCGAGGCGGCCTTGGTGAAGATCGATACCAACAACAGGCGAAAGATATGCTGACCGCGATGATTGATCAGCACCGGAATCATCCGTCAGTGATCATCTGGGGATTGGGCAATGAAAATGACTGGCCAGGTGATTTCGAGTTTTTTGATCAAGAAAAAATCAGGGCCTTTATGAGTGAACTGAATGACCTTAGTCATAAATTGGACTCACAGCGTAAAACGGCTATCCGTCGGTGTGCTTTCTGCAGTGACATTGTCGATGTCTATTCGCCGTCGACGTGGCCCGGCTGGTATGGAAAAGGAAGTTTTACAGGATACAAGCAGGCCACCGAGAAAGAGATGGCCAAAGTAAAACATTTTCTGCATATGGAATGGGGTGGCGATAGCCATGCAAGACGCCATTCAGAAACGCCCTATAAGGGGCTTAAGAAAGTCGAAACTGCCGGAAAAACAGAAGAGCTTGGTATGGACTATTTAATGGTTGGCGGAGAGGCTCGAATATCGGATGACGGAGACTGGTCTGAAAGCTACATTTGCGACTTGATTGACTGGATTCTTAAAGAGCAGGAAACTATGGACTGGTTGACGGGCACAGCCTTCTGGACATTTAAAGATTTTCCTACGCCGCTTCGCCCGGACAATCCGGTTCCTTTTGTGAATCAAAAAGGTGCAGTTGAACGGGATTTGACTCCGAAAGATTCGTATTATGTATACCAATCTTACTGGACTGAAAAACCAATGGTAAGGATATACTCTCATACCTGGCCGGTGCGTTGGGGCAAGAGTGGAGAGAAAAAATTAGTAAAGGTCTATTCGAACTGTACCGAAGTGGAACTTTTTGTAAACGACCAATCCGCTGGGACGAAAAAGCGAAACAGTCAGAATTTCCCCGCAGCCGGACTGCGATGGGAAGTAGTATTTAAACCAGGGATGAATCATTTAAAAGCCGCGGCCAGCAAGGATAATGTTAAAATTGTTGACGAAGTAACTTTGCGATATGAGGATCGCCAATGGGGTGAGCCAGCCAAATTGGTATTAAAGGAAGTGTCTCGTGATGGTAATACTGTGACTGTTGGAGCCAACCTTCTGGATGCCAAAGGCGTTGTCTGTCTGGATGCGCGAAATTTTGTGCGATTTGGTATTACCGGGGACGGGCAATTGCTGGACAATCTGGGGACTTCGAGAGGTTCACGAAAGGTCCAGTTGTATAATGGCCGAGCGTTGATTGATGCAAAACTGAACCAAGGCCGATCGGTCATCAGTATATCCAGTAAAGGACTTCCGACAGCTTTCCTGACACTTGAACACAAAGAAAATAAGGATGCCGCCAATGCCTTAATGCGTAAAACCCTGCATCAGAAAGCATTGGACGTAGCCCAAATTGACCGAGATCGAATTATTCGACTGGCGAATTCCTATCTGGATACAAAGTCGATTTCTCTTCGGGATTATCCAGCCCCTTTCGGTCAGTCAGGGCCGGGGGATTATTATTCTATGGGTGATTACTGGTGGCCTAATCCGGAAACGAAAGATGGAATGCCGTATGTAAAAAAAGATGGCCAATCCAATCCAAATAATTTTTCGAAACATCGAATGCTCATGATGGAACTTAGAGATGCAGTTGCGGCGCTTGCAGCCGGTTATGCCTTGGAAGGTAATGAGGCATACGCCCAAAAGGCGGTGCAGATGCTGGAAGTTTTTTTCCTTAATGAAAAAACGAAAATGAATCCGCATCTGCTTTATGCCCAGGCCATCCCCGGACGGGCAACCGGACGCGGGACTGGAATCATAGATACACTGCATCTTGTTGAGGTTCCATTGGCGATAGAAGTTCTTAAAAAATCCACAGCAATGACGCCTGAAATCCTGTCTGGTCTGAAACACTGGTTTGCTGACTATGTGGAATGGATGACAACCCATCCCTATGGGGTCGATGAAATGAACGCCAGGAACAATCACAGCGTTGCCTACTTTCTTCAACTGGCTGCTTTCGCAAAACTTACTGAGGATGCCGAAAAACTGGAAATGGCTCGCAAATACTACAAAGAAACCCTCATGCCGTACCAGATGGATATGGATGGCAGTTTTCCGCTTGAACTTGAACGAACAAAACCCTACGGGTATTCGATATTCCAGTTGGATAACATGATTCTGTTGTGCCAGTTGCTTAGCACAGAAGGCGAAGATATCTGGAAGTATACCATGAAAGACGGACGCTGTATCGAAAAGGGTATGGAATTTCTGTTTGAATATCTAAAGGACAAAGACCAATGGCCCTATCCACCGGACATTCTGTATTACGATGAATGGCCGGTCCGGCAGCCCTGTATGCTGTTTGCTGGATATGCGCTCGGACATCCGGAATACTTGGATTTATGGAAAACGCTGGACGCCGATCCTGCTAATCTTGAAGTCAGGCGTAATATGGCGGTGACCCAGCCGCTTCTGTGGTTTATGAAAACGGAAGATGTGCCATTATTCAAGACACCAACCCAAGCTTTAAGCCCGGATTAATTAGTCGTCCATGAAAAAGTATATTTAATACCTACCCGTACTGTAGGTATAAGTCACTCATTACCGCAAATATCACATCATCTAATCTTTTCACCGTAGGGTCTAAAAAGTCATCCGAGCTTAAGATTTTAGGAAATAAAAGCTTACAGTTGGTATTTTTAACAAAATTGGTCGATTCTCCATGCTTTTTTAGCTATAATATCCTGTCTTCAATCAGCAAAATTTCTATTAAAATTATTATTTTAAAACTGTCCAAACTTAATCTTTTTTATATATATTTCAAGCCGTAACCTATTTAATCCACTATACTTAAATTTAATCCGCTATACTTACGGTTCATAAGCCAAAGACGTCGAATTGGTTAAAAGGTTTTAACCTCTATGAAAAGTGCCGTTAAAATGTTTTAACCAGCAAAATTTATCTTGACAATTTAACAAAGCCATGATATTTTAGGTATAGATGGTAGATTAGGAGTTTTTATTATGGCAGTGACATTAGTGCAAATTGCAGAACGAGCAGGTTTATCCCCCGCAACAGTTTCTCTTGCACTCCGTAACAAAAACGTCGGCAAGAAACAATTCTCATCCAAAACAATCAGTAAAATACACCGCATAGCCAAAGAAATGGGGTATCGGCCCAATGGCATGGCGACAAGTCTGGTTTCAAATAAATCCAACGCTATTGGTGTGTTGATCAGTTCTCTGTCCTTCGGTTCAGAATCACTGCTTGATGGGATTAAAAAAGAGTTAGTCTCCGATTACAGCGCTTTACTTTGTATCTACAATTCAGATGGCGAAAATGAACGAAGCAAACTCGACCTTTTAATGAGGCAACGCGTTGGCGGGGTGATAGCTGCTTTTTCCGGCGACCCAGAAAGCATACCGGTTTATCGTGAACTGGTAGAAAAATATGACATGTCGATTGTTTTAATAGACCGTGCTATTCCAGGACTGCATCTTCCAGTTGTTCGATATGACCATTTCGCAAGCACCTATCAAGGGACAAAAGCTCTTTTGAGTCTTGGGCACAAACGCATCCGCTACGCAAGTGTGAGTATGGCCCAGCATTTAGAAAGCACTCAATTGCGTGCTGCAGGATACATAAAAGCAATGCAAGAGGCAGGGCTTGGTGATGAGATTCGCGTTACAGAGGAAATGGGCTACAAGGAATGGACAAGGGAAGAGAGAATTAAATTAATCGCCTCAAAAATACTCGATGTTTGGCGGAAGGATACCGGAGTAACGGCACTGTTTGTGGATAACGACTGGTTGGCTTATGAAATTCTTGATGAGTGCGGACGTCAGAATATACGAGTGCCTGATGATGTTTCTATACTTGGAATTGGTGATTACCATTTCAGTTCGCTTTCATATGTAGGCCTGAGCAGTGTAGTGTCGCAGCAGCAAAAATTCATGGGGATATCGGCCGGGAAATTGCTGATGGATATCATGAACGGAATACCCTGGGATGGGAAACCAATAATATTACCTATTGAAGTAAAACTAAGAAAGACAACGCGTGTTGTCTTATAATTAATATACACTGGGTGTGTTGCCCGGTGTCGTTCGGCATATTCGTGGATTGGAAGAAGTTAAGTAATCATGTTTTTTTGGAGGATAGAGAAAATGAAGAAGATTTTAGGTGTATTAATGTTATGTACTTTCTTGCTGACGCTTGGCTCGACAGCCAGGGCATCGACCAGAAGCTGGAAAGATAGTGTTACCGGCGACTGGAGCGTTGCCACTAACTGGGTCGGAGGCGTACCTGCTGTTGGTGATACTGCGCGGATCAACAACGGCACAGTGACACTTGACTTAAGTCAGACGGTTGCCTGCGTTCAGGAGGGGAATACTACTGGTCCTGCATCGACTGGTACGTTGAACATCAGCAACGGCTCGAATCTGACTGTCACAGGTACTTCCACCGAGCTCTTTGGACTCTTAAGGTTTACTGGTTCAACAGCGACTGTCAACCACAGTGCCGGAACCGTAAAGGTCTCTAATGGTCTTGGAACCGGTGAAGTACGTCTTGTTACGGGTAGTGGGGTAGCTTCAGGTACGGCAAATTACAATCTGTCCGATTCAGCCATACTGGACACGGAGATACTCAGCAGGGGTCTTAAAAGCATCACTACTGCCAATTTCAATGCTACTGGCGGAACGTTGGTCATCCGGAACAAGATCAACAAGTTTGGGCGCATTGCTGAAGGCGCAGGCTACGGCTTTACTCAGGGCACGTGCATATTGGAAATTGGCGCTATTGATACTGTCGGTGCGATAACCGTAGGTGACAGCTCCAATTCTATGGATTATACCTTTGGCACAGGCGGGACTCTGGATATTGATATTGCTTCTGCAGCCTCGTTTGATACGATTCTCCAGTACGGAGACCTTTGCAATACAACCGGGGCAATCTTGAATATTGACCTTTTGGGTGGCTATACCCCGACCGTGAATAGCTTCTTTGATATATGGACGTTCAGCAACAAGGCCAAGGCGGGCAGCGGCTTATTCGCCAGCCTTCCAAGTGGCTGGACGGCTACCTGGGTTGATACGAGTCCTGTTCCCGATGGGACGACGGATACTCTCCGACTGACTTACATCCCTGAGCCGGCAACAATTGCATTACTTGGTCTTGGCTTACTTGCCATAAGACGCAACAAGAAGTAAAAGTAATTAAGTGTAATCTCAGGGCCAACCCATCGGGGTTGGCCCTGAGTAATTTTGTTAGGCCTTTGGCTGCCTCAGGTTGGGGCCTATGTTCTTTAGAAAGTTGAAGCCGACTTCGTCGGCACGGTATAATTTATTGTTTTTAAAGACTTAAGTTTATTTTTAAATGAAAATAGGCCGGTGTGAATAATTAAGATTTGGAGATTAAGGAAGATTACTATGATGAAGAAATTAGCATGTTTAGCTGTTGTCCTGTTTTTAACCCAGTGCAGCTATGCTCAGGCTCTCTTTGATAATTTTGATTCCTATCCACTCGTCGATATATTTGGAAACCCTGTACCTAACCGTTCGGCCAAGGAAGCTACCGGGGGCGTCTACGACGGATTAACCTGGAGCGGGATGGTCTGGAATGATAGTTTGACTGGTGCTCTTGCGGATTCTACTTACGTTCAAATTTCTGTAGACCCCTGCGTTTCCTCAAATCAGACCCTTAGAGTGTGTACCTACAAAGCTGATGATGCCTCTGGCGTTCCGATCGACCCTAACGATTGGAGGCCTAAATACGCTGTTGCAACTCTGCCGACGGCCTTGAAAATCGGCCCAACTGACAAAAAAACTGTCTTTTTCCGTGTCTATCGCGAGACGAACCGAATGGGACTGGGGTATGTGGGCCTGGCGGAGGACAGTTATCAACCCCACGGAAACAACGCCAATAATTATTTTCCGTGGGTGGTTGGGGACCCATGTTATTGTGCAAATTTTTGTGTTCCATTGAGAGTGTGGTCGCATTATTCTACAGGTGCTTTACCAATAACGGTTTCTTATGGCAGCGACAGTAAGAATTGGGTAGTGGGAAGCAGCCTTCGACCCAACGACCCGAACATCTGGCTGCCGCAAGACACCTGGTTTAATGTCTGGATGGTAATTGACAATGCGGCCGCCAAAGTTGATATATATGTAAAACTCGCCTCAGGCTCTGCAGATGTTAACGACCTGCTTGTGGCAAATGCTGATTTTCTCAATCCAGTGACGGAGGCTAATGGATTAACGAAGTTTGCATTGGCGGTTCCCTTTTCAAGTACATCAGGTGACATCAAGCCCTGGATTTATATCGATGACATCTATGTCTTTAATGGCAATATGTTTGCCAATCCGAAAGAGTCGATAGCTCCTCATAATCCAACTCCGGCTGATGGTGCAACGAATCAACCTTTGAGCGTTACATTTAAATGGAATACGGCTCTTAGGATTGACGCCAATGGAGCTACACGTACGGAACCAAATGTTACGGGGCACTTTATTTATTACACGAAAAATTCGACACCTTATGGTCCTTACTTTGTCGATGCAACCGATGGAAATCCGGAACCAAATGCAAGTTATGGGCCGGTTTCACTTGCGTATGACAATGTTGTGAATTGGCATATAGAAGAACAGATAGATAACAGCATCGCAGGAAGTCCGAAAAATATTGTGGGCCCCACATGGTCGTTTGCAGCATTCCGCAATGTCCCAACAATTGTTAGCGGTCCACGGGATATCGCAGCGAATGTCGGCGATTCAGTGGTCTTTACTATCGATGCCTGTGATCCTGCCAAAGTGACTACTCTGCAATATCGGTGGTATAAAGGGAACTCAGGTGATGCCAACCATCCGGTTACTGTGCAGAGCACTGAACCCAACTGTCCTATTGGGCCAATAGCGGATAGCAATTTTGGCAGTTACTGGTGTCGGGTGACCAGCCGAGCTGCTTTGGATTCAAGTGCAGCTAAGTTGGTTAAAAAGGCGCTTTTAGCAAAATGGACTCTGGATGCGATTGGAAATCCGAATGCAGTAGATGTTACCGGTAATGGTTATAATGGTACCATTTTGGGAACCGGAAACGATATTACTGTTGTATCCGGTAAAGTCGGCAATGCGTTTGATTTTAACGAACCAGCTAAATACGTTGTAATAGGCAAAACCATGGCTCGTCCGAATCTGTTCACGGTTACAGCGTGGATAAAGAACCGCGATGTGAATACTGGAGACAGTACTATCTTTGCATGGAGGGAACCTTCAGGATCATCTTCGAACCGAGCCTACCTGTATGTTGAAAGCACGGCTGGTAATCTTTACCCTAAAGGCGTAGTTCGGTTCGGACAGTATATTCCTACAGCAGCAAACATCTATCAGGGTCCTGATGGCAGCATCCCTGTTGATGACAATAAATGGCATTTTGTTGCGGCAACGTTCGATAACGGCCTGGCGACTCTATATGTAGATGGCGTACGTGATGGCGATGCCAACATTGTAAATTATAATAACTGGACACCTGATGCAAACATGTGCATCGGAACAAATCTTATCGCAGATGCTAATAATTGTTTTGATGGAGCCATTGATGATGTGCGACTATACAATTATCCGCTGAGTAAAGTTGAAATGGCAGCGATTTACCTGGAAACAGAACCCTATGTCTGTACAGCCAATAAAGCTGCTGACTTAAATGGCGACTGTAAGATCGATTTTTCTGATTTTGCAATATTTGCTCAGAACTGGCTAATTACGGTCGATTATCCTGATTTGGCAGTACTTGCTCAGGAGTGGCTGGCCTGTAAGAAATACGCTACTACCAATCCTCCATGTCCGGGTTTAGTACTTCCTTAAATATTATTAATGTGATTTATGGTTTGAGCCTGAGCCATGTGCAAAGGCTCAAACCATCTTTGAATTGTTTTAGAGCATGGCAGTCGGGCCACTAAGTGAAAGATAGGTAACTATTTGCAAGTGGAGTGCGATTATGAATAGAAAAAATAGAAAAACAGGATTTACATTAGTCGAATTGTTAGTAGTGATTTCGATTATTGCATTACTCCTGTCGGTTATGCTGCCTGCTTTGCGAACTGCGAGGGAAAAGGCAAAACAAACAGTATGTGCATCTCAACAAAAACAGATTGGAGCAGGTTTTTTTATGTATGCACAATCAAATAATGGTAACCTCCCGCAATCTCGATTTATGAGCGGGCAATTTACAACCTCTAACCAGCCATATTGGTCTTATTTTGCCTTCGAGATAGACCTCGTCAAAAAGGGCGATTCGACACTTAAATTTCCCGCTTATCTTAAAGACTGGGGTCAGTATGGTAGATCGTGGGGATATGGTAGTCTATTTTATACAGGCATCATTAAAGACCCTAAAACCTTTTACTGTCCGAGTACCCGATCAGATTCTTATCGTGAGATTTCTTATGCCCCTCCAGGCCATCCTTGGCCCTGGAGTTTTGATGATCCAACAGATTTAGATGCAGCAGAAAAACAAGTAAGAGTTGGTTACAACTATCTTCCTCAGGACAAACTCAAAAAAGATACCGATGGTTTTCCTATAATAGCGAAAAACCTGATAAAACTTGATAATACCAAAATAATAAGTACAGATGCTATTATATCATTAACTAATTTATCGCATCAAATGGGTGGTCGTAAAGGAGTCAATATGCTTTTTGGGGATGGAAGTGTTAGTTTCCGTAATAATACAATTGCGTTTAATACTGGTTTATGGTCTCCAACAGGTTATCCGGATATAAACCACTACAGACTTACTTTTCGTTCCGTCATACAGGCACTTGAGGGGAACGAAATCATGGCAAGAAGGATTTTGAAAATGTAATTTATAATGCTTAATAAATTAAGTATTTGGTTCAAATCGTTCTTAGATAAGTGAATATCCGCAGTCTCTTTACCTTTACCAGTTTGGCGTGCAGTTTGAATCCTGCGGGTTGTTACACTGCATCCAGTCCGCAGCGAAATCACTGAAGTCAACGAAATTAACAGTGCCATCCGTCGGTACAAAGTCCGCGCCTTCACAATTATTGTGAACAGCGCAGTCAGTATCGAGCCAGTAGTAGGCTATTATGTCAAGATCCCGGAAATCCACGTAACAATCACCGTTGATATCTGAGGTGAGCCCATGGCCGCCGGCCTGAACATCCTGGCAGGTCTTAGTTGTAACTACCATTTCTAGATAATTGATATGCGAGATTTGGTAAGATGTCGTTTCATACACTGCCCAGACTATCTTACCCGTGCCATCGATGTAATCACCAATGTTTGAGGTAATGAAGCGGGTCATCGTAGTATCTGCATTAGGCAGAATACTCTGGTCAGAGCCAACCTGCACCCAGGAAGCAGTCTGTGTCCAGTCGGTACCTGCTTTCATAATATATATTCTGTAGGTCGTATTGCTGGTACCGCCTGTATTCCCGTTGAAAGTCAGGTCAATTTTATTGATATCTTTGGGTAATTCATTGATTTTCATTTCAACCCAGAGCAATGTCTGGTCACCACTACCGGGGTTAATAGGGGCCCATTCCGCCGTATCGTTGGCAGAAATATTGACATACTCTATGTCGTTGGCTTCAACCATTGTGTTCCTGTTCGCGGGATCTCCGGCAAATGGGAAGATGTCTACATCGCAGGCATAAGCATTATAATTAGTATCTGATTGTGTTATACCTGCAAAGTCGTGAAAGTAAGTGTTTGGGCTGCTGCTGCTCGGTGTAGCCGAGACTTCGTTTGAATCCTCGGATTCATTTGAGGAGGTGTCAACCGCTGTAACGATATAGTAATAGGGTATACCGTTAGTGACACTATTGTCGGTGTAATAGGTTTGGGTTCCCAGGAGTGAAGTGTTAAGCTTGCTGTAACCGCTGCCGGGCGTTGTCGAACGATATACATTATAGCCAGCCAAATTTATTTCGAAGTTATTATCCCAGGTCAGACTGACTGTTCCATTGCCTGCAATCGCCGTCAGACCCCTTGGATTTAAAATTAGCGCCTCCGACAGATAAAAATCAGCGAAACGAACATCTTCGTCACGAAGACTGTTTATATCATTCAGACTACGGTAAATACCATATTTGGGCCGGTTAAAGTTTGCGCCGGTCCGCCACATATCGATGTTATTACTATTCCAGGAAAGAAGTATCGCACCATCGCTGACTCTGCGTATGACAATCTCGTATGTCCCGGTATCCGTACTCAAGTATCGCTCATACACTTCAACCCACACTCCTTGAAACAGCGACAAATTGGCTTTTGCCACTTCAGTCTGCGACTGGTCGCTGCCGCCTGGACAGTATAGAAGCTGAAGTTTGTTAGTACTGGCTTTTCGTGGCGTTAGCGTGATAATGGGATTGCTATCATCACTGCCGCCGCTGGGTTTGATTTGATGGATATGGGTAAAACTGGTTGAAGGCTGAAATAAACTATCCAGTTTAAACTTCCAGGTGTAGATATGTGTTTCGCCATTGGTAGCCAACATTTCGGGGTGGGAGGTCAAATAGGTTTTTATCTCATTGCGTTGTCTGTCAGTATCGCCGGTAACGCAATCATATTTGTCTAAGTCTCGATGAATGGAGAAGACAAAAACATTTTTGTTAAGGTTACTGTCCCATATCTCTGAAATATGCCTACCCGCGTGGACGCAATCATCCGGAACTTCGTATCCATAATATTTTGATGTAATAAGCTCATAGGTGCTCCCGGGACCATCTGCCTCTAACAAGACATCAGAGTACAGGACGGATGGCATGAAAAACACAAATAATAATGCAATTTTTACCCCTGCTTTTTTAGTAACGTGATACATAAAACCTTCTTCTTTATCATCATTATTCCTATACCCTTTACCTATCATTATACAGAATGACGGAGACATTTTCAAGTAAAAACCATTCAAATTTAGGATGTTGACCTGCACCTAATTCCTGATACAATCTTTCTTTATGCGAATTCAAGGCCATATCTCTTTGCTGTATTACTGGAGGTCACCGGATTTCCCCAGAAATACGTGACAAAATGGACAGGATTTTGATAGTATTAGGCTTATGGAGGCCGTTAAAGCCAGTTTTGACGGTTCTGATTTGGAGAACCTTAGTCAAGCAAAGCTAATTCAATAGTAGCTGATTGAATCGCAGAAAATACTGAAATATTGAAGCAGGGAATTGGAGCATTATGACTTTTTGTCAAAATAGATTTGACGTGTTTGTATGGTTGGCTGTACTGGAGGTGTTAGCCTGTGCCATGAGCGTTGAGGGTAAAACCCCCCAAGAGGTTTTACCGGACAAGAGTGGAAAGCTTATTGATAAGCCCTGTGATGAAAAGAACCAAGCCGGCGGGAAGTCCGCATCCTCTTTGCCGCGGGTGTTTTATCTGAATGGCACATGGCTGGCGGAAAATAAAGCCCAAATCCAAAAGGGGAATAAAACATTGCTGCCGGCCTTTAAGCAACTTCTCATCGAGGCCGATGAAGCCCTGAAAGCGGGTCCCTTTTCGGTCATGGACAAAATATTGACACCGCCGAGCGGTGACAAACACGATTATATGAATATCAGCCCATACTGGTGGCCCAATCCGGAGACTGCCGATGGCCTGCCGTATGTCCGAAGAGATGGCTACGTTAATCCTGAGTGTCGAACCAGAGCGTATGATGATACTCGATTCAGCAGTATGAGAGATTCTGTGGAGACGCTGGCGATAGCTTATTATTTCAGTGATAAAGAGAAATACGCCAAACATGCCGCCGACCTTTTGCGGATATGGTTTATCGATCCGAAGACTCGCATGAATCCCAATCTCAATTTTGGGCAGGGGATCCCGGGTCGGGTCGAGGGACGCGGGGGCGGGATTATCGAGACGACGAAGTTGATTGCTATTGTCGATTCCATTGGTTTGCTGGGGTCAAGCCGGCATTGGAGTAAGAAAGATCAGTCGGCTCTGCGGACGTGGATGGAAGAATATCTGCACTGGCTTCGTACTAGTCCGAATGGACAGGATGAGGCTGATGCGCGTAATAATCACGGTACCTGGTATGATGCACAAGTGGTCTGTCTTGCACTGTTTGTTGAGAAACCTTCGATTGCAAAGGAGGTGCTTACTGAGGTAACGAAATTACGGATTGACTCTCAGATCAAACCTGATGGTCGCCAGCCGTATGAACTTGAAAGAACGAAATCATTAGGCTATAGTCGAATGAATTTGAGAGGTTTCTTCGTGTTGGCGCGGCTTGGGGAGCATATTTCTGTCGATCTGTGGAATTACCGATCTGCAGACGGGGCAGGTTTACAAAGGGCGCTGGATTTTCTGACCAGGTATATCGATGATCCCTCGTCCTGGCCGTATAAGCAGATTAAGGGGATCGAGATGGAATCTATTTTTGATCTTTTGAAGTGGGCGCAGGCCAAGTACGATGATGCGATCTATGGTCAATGGATAGAAAAGCTGCCGAAAGAGAATATCATCACCAAACGTGAGAAGCTATTCTTTCCGACAAATTAAGAACGCGGTTTCTCGGAAAGAGATAAACCCTGTTCCAGATTAAGTTCTGTTGGCGATTATTGGAATTCGAAATAAAGCTGATTTGTAATTAAAAGCGAGGTTTTGTGTATGGAACGATATTGTCTACGTTATTTCGGCAGGAATAGAAGTTTGTACTTGTTGATACCATTGTCTATGCTCCTTTCAAGTTGTATGGCAGCACAGAAAGATGTTCAGTTCCCTGACATCATGCAGCCAAAACAGATTAAGACGGTTATGACGGTAGTTGCTGACTGGCAATTGAATAATCCCGACAAGAGAGAAAATCAGAAAGATACGGGTTGGGTACATGGAGTACTATTTACCGGAATGACAGCATGGAGCTTACTGAGTGATGACATAAAATATCATGATGTCTTGAAAAAGGTCGGAGAGAAAAATCAGTGGCAAATGGGGCCGCGGGTGTATCATGCCGACGATCACTGTGTCGGGCAGATGTATCTGGAATTGTACACCAAATATAAAAACCCCGAGATGATAGCACCTTTGCTCGAAAGATTTGATTATATCCTGGCAAATCCTTCCAAAAGCCGACTTGCTTACAAACAGGGAATCAAGGATAAGGATCGCTGGTGGTGGTGTGATGCATTATTCATGGCACCTCCTGTCTGGACAAGACTTTCGGTGGTCACTGGCGACAACAGGTATATCGATTTTATGAATTCAGAGTTCAAGGTAACCACAAATTATTTATATGACAAAAAAGAACATCTCTATTACCGTGACAGTCGCTATTTTACCATGCGGGAAAATAACGGTAAGAAGATGTTCTGGGGACGTGGTAATGGCTGGGTTATCGCAGGTCTGGCCCGAGTATTGGAACACATACCGGCTGATTATCCTGACCGTCAGATGTATGTCAGAATATATAAGGAAATGGCTGACAAACTTGCCTCGATTCAATTGTCAGACGGTATGTGGCGGGCAAGTCTGCTTGATCCGGACAGTTACCCAGTGCCTGAAGCCAGCAGCAGCAGCCTTTTCTGCTATGCGATAGCCTGGGGGATTAACCAAGGTATTCTCGATGAGCAGAAGTACCTGCCGGTAGTTACAAAGACTTGGGATTCGCTGGTAAAATGTGTTCATGCAGACGGGAAATTAGGCAACGTGCAACCTATAGGCGCCGATCCGAAAGAAATTACCAGTGATATGACAGACCTTTACGGGGTGGGTGCGTTTTTGCTGGCTGGAACGGAGATGTATAAGATATCATTATGGAAAGGGACTAAAAATATTGCTCTTTCTGTGGTTAATCCATCCGGAGACTTCTGTGAAAATAAAACTATTGAGTTAGAATGGGGCAAACTGAAGGCCAAGTTACCTTCACTAACTCCCCAGAATGTTGCTGTCATGAGCGACTATACTGGTAAGTTGCTTTTATCCCAAACGGTTGACGCCGATGCGAATGGATCTGTTGATCAATTGCTATTCCAGAATGATTTTGGCCCGCAGCAGGAAAAGAGGTATCGAGTTCTGGTAATTCCTCAGGGAGTAAAGTTGCCCAAGGCTGAAAATTTGTCTCACAGCATGTTTGTTCCGCAACGTTATGATGATTTTGCCTGGGAAAATGACCGGATTGCTTTTAGAATGTATGGCCCAGCCCTACAGAATACTACTGGGAAAGATCAACTTACCAGTAGTGGTATTGATGTCTGGGTTAAAAGTGTTCGATATCCAATCCTCGAAAAATGGTACAAATCCGGCGATTATCATAAAGATCACGGCGAGGGAATGGACTGTTACGGGGTTGGATCTACGCGTGGTTGTGGTGGAATTGGAATTTGGAAAAATGACAAGCTGTATCTTTCCGAAAATTATTCCAATTGGAAAATCATCGCAAACGGTCCCATCAGGACAATATTCGAATTGACATTCAATCCCTGGGATGTTGCCGGTGTTAAAGTTAGTGAAGTCAAACGTATATCTCTCGATCTTGGCTCGAATTTGAATCATGTAGAAAGCCGATTCAAAGTTGATGGTAACCAGCAATTACAGGTGGCTATTGGTATTGTTCTTCGTGATGTTAAAGAAAAGGGTGCATGTTCAACTGGAGATAACTGGATTGGATATTGGGAACCAACCAGCGAAGGCAAAGGGACTATTGGCTGTGGAATTGTGATAAACCAGAAGGTCAAGAAAGAGTTTCGGTCCTTTGATGGTCATTACGGCGCGATTGTAAATCTGCCAGCAGACAAAAAACTGGTATATTATACCGGTGCCTGCTGGGACAAAAGTGGTGATTTTGCTAAACAAGATGATTGGGTAAAATATCTTAATACCTTTGCCAAAAACCTTGCCCATCCAATAATACTCAAAATTGAAAAGTAAAAAGTATTTTTAATTGATGGCACCGGTATGGTGGGCAGGTCAGATCAACCCAGCCATAGCAGGTGCAACAAAAAGTGCAACAGGCAAGTTCGGTTGGGCTAAGGTTGTGATTCGGTCACGCTACGGCCAGCATCATAAGTTCTTTTTAGACAATCATTAATCATTTATTCACAAGTACTTACAATACACTGTTTAGGGCTGTCGATCCGAAGGTTGAAGGTTCGAGCCACTTCGGCCTCAAAATAAAAACTCAATCAATCGTAGCTCAGATAAGAGTCTGTTTGATACGCGATGGTAATTGGTGTTCTTTATGACCTGCTACATGGAGAGGAATTCTTGACAGCGTCATATCGGACGCTAATATTTAGTGAACGAATTATTTTTAGAATTATGAAAGCTTACAAATTATGAATGATGCGGCGAAACCATTGAGAGAAATGCAACCGACAAGGAAGTTTTTTATTGGCATTGATTCAGACGGATGCGCATTTGATTCAATGGGGATTAAGCAACGGGAGTGTTTTTGCCCATGGATGATCGGATATTTCGGCCTTGCACCGGTGGCGGAAGCAGCACGGCAGTGCAAGGAGTTCGCGGATTTGTTCAGCAAGACCCGCGGCGAAAATCGTCATAAAACCGTGGTGCGTATCCTGACTGAACTTCTGCCAAGTCATCCACAGGTCATCGAACGCGGTTTCCATGTGCCTGTGTTTAAGCATTATGTCGCGTGGGTCAATAACCCTAAGAGCCTCTTGAGCGATGCCAGATTAAAAAAAGCGATTGAGGAATCGACGGATCCGGCGGCCAAAAAAGAGCTTTCAATTGTGCTTGAATGGAGCAATAAAGTCAACGAGACCGTTGCAGCAATTGTTAAGGGGATACCGCCATTTCCGTATGTTCGGCAATGTCTGGAGAAGATGAGTAAAGTTGCTGATATCTTAGTGGTGTCGGCAACTCCCGGAGAAGCGCTGGAGCGTGAATGGCAGGAGCATGATATTGCCAAGTATGCTCGCATTATCGCAGGGCAGGAGATGGGCTCAAAGGAAGAGCATCTCGCGATGACCACAAAGGCAAAATACGGCACTAACTGTTCGCTGATGATAGGCGATGCGCTGGGCGATTTTAAGGCCGCCATGAAGAATGGCTGCCTGTTTTATCCCATCAATCCTGGCGATGAAGTAAGGTCGTGGAAGCACTTGCTTGATGAGGGTTTTGACAAATTTATAAATGGCACATACACAGGCGACTATGCGGCAAAGCTGATTGCGGAGTTTGACAAGTGTCTGCCCGAAAATCCGCCGTGGTTAAAATAAAATATACTGCTTTATAGTAAAGAAAATCCCGTACTGTACAAATACTCAACTGCGGTTAAGTCTTTGTTTTTAACGGCTTAATTTTCAGATTTCCATCTGTAGTATAATCTGTCAAGATATTTTTTTACTATCAAATATTTGACAGTAATATTTTTGTCGTCCAGATGGCGTATTAATTGGTAAGATTTTGCTGTTTTTGGCCATGACTGGCTTGAAGGCTTATAGGAATTGTATTAACCATTAAATTTTTACTGCTCAGCTTAGACAGATTCGTTTTGAAAAGAAAATGAAATATTTGCTATGAAGCGTATTAAAGCAGCTTGATTTTACATCAGGCTGCTTTTTGTTTTTGTATAAATGCCTTTGCTCTTCTGATCATTAGCCAGAGTTAATATTCTGTGAACATCAAATCTGTGAAGATGTTGCTTGCTTATTCCTGCTTCGTTTAAATGTCTCCATTTTGACTCCAATCGCGAGTGATATTGTGTCGAATAGCCCTGATCAGGCCGTGATGTTGCGTGAAAAACGCACTTTTAAAAAATTTTTCAGTAAAAATAGGATTATATATCCGATGCTCCTTTAAAGTATTTATTTAAACAAGAGGTCATAACAGATTTTTGCTTAAAAATAAGGTTACAAGTGAATATATGATCGTGTATAGCAACTGATGACTGACACTTTTTTGACACTTTCTGCTAATTTTGCCTGTTTTAGGCACATCACCTGTTGACAACATAAGCACCAAGTCGTTATATTACAGGCACTTAAAATTTCTGGCGCCCGTAGCTCAGCTGGATAGAGCAACGGATTTCTAATCCGTAGGTCGCAAGTTCGAATCCTGCCGGGCGCGTTTTTGCTTTAAAACTATATGAAGTCCTTTAACGATTTAATCTACCTTTTGGCTCTTATTGCCGTAAGCCCGAAAATCCTGTACAAAGTTCTGATGCAGAACCGTTACAGGCAGGGCTGGAGCGAGAGACTCGGCAAAATCAGCAGAAATTTCCCCGACAAAAAATGCGTCTGGATTCACGCTGTAAGCGTCGGCGAAGTAAACGCGACAAAAACCATTATTGCCGAGCTTAAAAAACGGCTGCCTGACTACGAAATAGTCTTAAGCGCTACAACTGATACCGGTATCGAGCGCGCCCGCAAATTATACGGACAGGAATTAAAAGTATTCTATTTTCCTCTTGATTTCTCTCCTTTTATACACCGCGCATTTAAGAATTTAAAACCGGATATATGTTTGCTGATGGAACTCGAAGTCTGGCCGAACTTTACAATAAGGGCAAATCAGTTAAAAATACCTGTCGTTGTTATCAACGGCAGAATCAGCGACAAAAGTTTTCCGAAATACAATCTCATAAAATTCTTTGTAAAACCTGTCTTTGAAAAGGTCTCGCTGTTTCTGGCGCAAAGCGAAGAATACGCAGAACGTTTTATATCACTTGGCGGCAGAAGAAAAGCAACGATTATCACCAGCAGTCTCAAATACGACACAACGCAAATGGCTGAAAAAGTCGAAGGAGCAGAGCAGCTTTCAGAACAATTAAACCTTGGGGGTAAACGCCTGTTCGTTGCGGGCGGCACAGGCCCCAAAGAAGAAGAAATAATACTCGATGTCTTCAAAAAATTAAAAAAACAGGATGGCTTTGGCGATTTAAGGCTTGTCATTGTACCTCGCAAACCCGAACGCTTTGACAAAGTCGCAAAACTCATCAAAGAATCACATTTCGAGCTTATAAGATACAGCAGAGTAAGGGCCGGCAAAAAAGACGCGGCAAATCAGGATGCGGTAATACTTGGCGATACAATGGGCGATTTAAGAAAGTTTTATTCACTGGCAACTGTTGTATTTGTCGGAAGAAGTCTTGTGCCGATGGGCGGTTCGGATATGATGGAATCTGCGGCGATGGGGAAATGCACAATCTTCGGCCCGCATACATTCAATTTTAAACAACCCGTTCAGGTCCTTCTGCAGGCACAGGGAGCTATCGAAGTGGCCGGCGAAAAAGAGCTTCGCCAGGCAATTCAGAAATGCCTCAATGAGCCGCAGTTTGCTCAAAAAATCGCACGCAACGGCCAACAGATTATCAGAGACAATCAGGGCGCAACAGAAAAAAGTATATCAGCCATCATAGGCTTACTCAAAGAATAGAATACTTATTAGTCAAAAAATTACTTATATAATTGCAGTATAGCGGTTGCTGCCCAAAGTAAAGCAGCCTGGCCGTGCGAATTGCCCGTTTCTCTCGGCCTGTCTAAATAATAATCGTAGTTTTTGCCTTCGCCGGTTCCTACACATATATCTGACAACTGTCCATTTTTGACTTTTTGCAGCAGGCCGTTAAAGCCCTTGACTGCTGTTTGGCGAAAAGACTTGTCGAGCCAGCCGTTTTTAACTCCGGTCGCTATCGCGTAAGTGAACATCGCGGTGCAGCTTGTTTCTTCAAAACTTTGCGGGTCTATAATTACCTGGTGCCACAGGCCGTTTGTTCCCTGATACTTTTGAAGGGCGGCCATCATTTTTTTATAAACAGCCATCACTTCCGGGCGTTTTTTATATTCCTGCGGCATATTCTCCAAAGTCAGCGTTAAAGCCACAGCCGCCCAGCCGTTGGCCCTTCCCCAGAAAACGGGAATATCCATCGTGTGCTGGAATAAGCCATATTGCCTTTGAAGCGACTTGGCATAAGCCAATAGCTGCGCAACACCTCTATCAAGATATACGTCCTTTTTGAGCGCTCTATATGCCTGGAGCTGAAGCGCACCAACCATAAACATATCGTCTGTCCAGAATCTCGTATATGAAGTAAGGCCATCTGGACGAGGCGCAGCCCATTCGTCATCAGCTAATTGGGTTGCAAGTTTAAGATACTGCTGGTCTTTTGTTTTAAGATACAATTCAAACGGCAGAATCCCAAAAACATTCCAGTCAACATGGCCGCTGGAAATTTTACCATTCCTCGCAGGATACTCGGATTTATTTGCAGAGAGACTTTCTATTTTCTCCGCCGTAGCGGGAAAAGCCGAATAGTTGGCCTTAACCTTTTCCAAAAGTATTGGATTCTTAGTCGCTTCGGCCAATCTCAATACCGCAAAATACGCGCAGGCTGAAGCATAATGTTCATCGAGGGGCTTAGACAAAACGTATTCTGCCGCCCCATTTGCGACTTTTTCAGCAATTTTTTCATCGAATTTAGCCGCCGGTTTTGCCAAAACCGATGAAGTCAAAATAAACGCTATAATCCCGACAAAAAATCTAATTTTCATTTTTAATTTTCCTGCAATATGAGACATTATTGAACTTTTTCCAGGACATACTTTGGCGCAAAGTTGAATTTCTGGCCGCCTAAAGAAGCGTCAACCATTACACCAGAGTCCGTCATAATAAAAACAGCCATACCATCCTTATAATCCGCTTTCGCAGCCGCGCCCCAGACTATAGCTATGGCTGTTGCCTGTGCGGAGAACGTAAATTCATCCTGCTTGAATTTTTCCAAATCCTTATTATCCTTGAAAAAGATTATTTCCCTGTAAAATTCAGCTCCAAGAGATACACCGCCGGATAATTGTTTAACATCGCAGTAGCCTATCATAGTCCCCTGCTCATAAACTTCGCCCTTACCGTAAGCCCCGCCTGCCAAAATTGCTACTTTAAAAATCTTCGGCACAACAGCGTATCCATAAGAGTTATCGAAAAATTTCTGGATACTCTTGTCCTTTGCCTTCATAAGGGCAATTGCTTCATCCACATCCGACGTCAGCACTACTTTATCTTCCGGCTTCTTCGGCTCAACCTCGCATCCGCAGGCCATTAACATTACAACAAAAAAACACATTAAACCTATTTTTGCCGCTTTCATTTTTTATCTCCATTGAACTATTTTATCTTTTTACTTTTTCCGTCATCGCTTTAATATGTTCCGGCCCGGTTCCGCAGCAGCCGCCGATTAGTGATGCCCCTGCCTTATGAATTTTATCTGCATATTCAGCAAAATTCTGCGGCAAAAGTTTATACACCGCCCTGCCATCAATCAACTCCGGTTTACCACCATTAGGTTTTGCCAAAAACGCGATATTTTTGCCGGCAAGCAATTTCGCAAATTTCCGGGTCAATTGTAAATATTGCTCCATTTTCAGCATTCCGCAGTTAAAACCGATTGCGTCAACCCCCAGCAGCGATAATTCGGACACAATCGCTTCAGGACCTGCTCCCATCATTGTCTTAAAATCACTTCCCGCCGCATCAAACGCAAATGATACAAAAACCGGCAAACTGCAAACCGATTTTACCGTCTGGGTCACGACTTTCGCCTCGTCAAGCGACATAAATGTCTCAATGACAAAACCGTCTACGCCAGTCTCGCAAAGAGCTTTGGCCTGTTTGACATAGGCGTTTTTAAGAATCTCTGGTTCAAGACTTCCCAACGGTTTTAAAAATTCACCGCTCGGCCCCATATCGCCTATGACATACTTATCATTACCCGCCGCCTGTTTTGCAATCTTTACCGCCGCTTGGTTTATCTGCGCCAGTTTGTCTGCTAATCCGTGCCGGGCAAGTGAAATCTCATTTCCACCGAAAGTATTGGTATAAACCGCATCACTGCCGGCGTCGAAATATGAACGATGAATATCCAGCACAATTTTCGGCGATTCGATATTAAGCATTTCATTACATTTGCCAGCCTGCACCCCGCGTGCCATTAACTGCGTCCCCATCGCACCATCAAGGAATAAAACACCTTCCGCAAGTTTTTGTTTGAGATTCTTTTTTGACATCATCGTGCCTCCTTTTGAATACTGTTAACATCGGGTTCCGCAAACAGTGCTTTTAGCTGCTTAGGATTTGTCTGCCACAGCTTAACAGAATCAAGTTTAATCTGCATCAGGTTGCTGCTCCCGGGGTTATCAAAATGCCTGTAAACCAGCTTGTGCGGAAATGAAAAATTCCCGCCGGCTACTTTTTTATATTTATCAGATTCAATAATAAGTTCGGTATTTCCGGAGCAGCTCAGATATTCGATTTTTTTTACAAAATGTTCGCAGCGGTCAATAAATATTTTCTTTGCCTTGCATCCGCTGTCTGGGCAAACCAATATATTACAATTTTTTTCGGATTGTGCCATATATAGACTGTTGCAGTCGGAACTTATCGGGTTTAAAAAATCAATTAAGATAAGCGGATTAGCAAAATAATCATCCGTCTTTTCGCCGATATTGCCCTTGATATACATCTTTAATGGTTTTGCATAAGACCAGTATTGGTAGTTACTTACAGCAAAACATATCCCTTTAGGGTCAAACATAACATCGCCGTAAAGGCAGAATTTCCCGCTTGATTGATACCATATTCTTACTGGGAAAGACTGCGCGAATTTTTCTCCATTTTCGTTCGTGTAATTTAGTGTGCAGTTGCCTGTTGCTTTAAGTGGCCTAATATTAGCGGAATATTCTTTCAAAACGGCGATTGCCTCATCTGTTGTCGCAAGAGGCGGACAGCTTCGTTTTTGCGCGGCGCAGCCAGCCAGAAAAATTGAGCAGAAAAACAAAAAAAATAATCCGCTAATAGCCTGCCGGAGCAAGGATGTTTTATTCATTAACACAAATTGACCGACTTGTAGCTTTAAGGATATATAAATTATTTTCATATATATAAAAAAATTATCGACAATCCATCTCCTGTCCCGATTTTATAGGGACTGCGGAGGCTGAAATCCGACTTCGAAAAACTAACGACTAAATTTATAAAGCAGCCAGCTTTCTAAGAGCGTTTTTTCTTTAATTCCTCAAGATACTTTGCCGCAGCATCTTTGCCGCCTAATCCAAAGGCAAGCGCCAAAGCAAGGCAAATACCGCCAAGGATAATATTAAAGGTAGTGGCTACCAGAAGCGGTGCAATACCAAGCTGTTCAAGTGCAATAGTTACAGCGAAAATTACAATCGCCCATCGGCTTATGCCGGCAAGTATCTCCGGCTTGGGTAAATTGGCATTGCCTGCAGCCGTGCGAACTATTCCTGACACAAAACTGGCTAAGAACATTGCAACTATCAGAACAAGCAGGGCCGCTATGACATTCGGGACGTAATCAAATAAGCCTGCAAGAACATCGGAAGCCTTTGGCAAACCCAGTGCCTCAACTGTCATCACGAGAACCATAATCATAATCAGCCAATAAACGATGCTGCTTACCACTTCTCTGGCGGAAATTTTCAAATCACCCTTCCTCAGAATTTCTGATATACCCGCCTTATCCGCCAGTACATCGAAGCGGATTAATTTAAGCGACCAGTCAACTATCCGTTTGATTGCCTTGGCCACAATCCAGCCTATTATCAGAATTACTAACGCACCAAGCAGAACAGGGAGATAGGCCAGTATTTTAGTCAACATCCGGGTGACCGGTTCAACAATAAGAGTGTTCCATTCAATTACAGCTAACATTTTTTGTGCCTCCACAATAAATTATTAATATTGAACATTTGTCTTTTTATATTTCAACCTCTTCTTGCTCTTCCCCTGAAAACTCATTTGCATTAATTATCTAACTAACATACAAAAGCCGATATGTCAACCATATTTTGTGCGATCGACAAAGTCAATTTCGACATATTAAAAAACTAATGACTATTAAATTCTACCTGCAGTATTTGTCCAAGCTGCTGGGACAATTGCTCTATTTTATCTTCTGTAAGTTGAGGATTTAATACCTGTGCCTTTTCATCCCTGCCTGTAATTCTGACGGTCCACATTTCTTTGCCGTCGATTTTCTCCGATGAATCATATTTGACAAGACGTTTGCGCATAAGGACCAGTGTCAGCACAAAACGAAAGTTTATTTTTTCCTCATCCGTTTCAGCCGCCAATCTTTCAAAAAACGCCAGCAGCATATCATTATCGACAAAGATTTTTTTCTTTTTGTCGTCTTTGGCCATTTGACTTTTCCAATAGCAGTAAACCGCAGGTTTATTTGCCGTCCAGTGTTCAATGCAGTAATCTTTGCGTTCGAATCCGCCGGCAACTTCCACAAGCGCGGCGATATATTCCTCGCCCGGCTCTATTTTTTTACCGCTGCCGGCACAGGTCCCTAAAGGTTTATGTATTTCCCATTCAGCCATTTAATTTACCTATTCAAAAACAAACCATTGTTTTATTTTTTCAGCGGTTTTTTCTCCGATGCCTTTAACGTATTCGAGGTCGTCTGCATTTCTAAAAGCATTTTTCGTGTTCTGACGATATTCAACGATTGCCTGTGCCTTTTTTTCGCCTATTGAGGGCAGTTCGGCAAGTTCATAAACAGAGGCGGTATTGGGATTAAGCTTATTATCAATCTGCGAAAAACCCATTTTTGAGGAATGTCCCAAAAGCGGAAACACAAAACAAATATTTAAGACAAAACCAATAAAAAAAATTGCCGTAAGGATTTTTATATGCTCTCTATTTTCACCATTCGAATAATTCATAGAACAATCCCTGTTCGCTGCCCTATTTTTATTTTTGCAATATCTTTCGCTGCAGTTTTGCTATCGCCATAAAAGCCTTTTTCGGCTGGAACTCGCTGGTCAGCAGTCCTGCTCCAACAGGAACATTTTCGCTTCCATCTGCCATAGCACAGCAGGTTATCGTATTGACAAATGGTTTGCTAAATGCGACTCTGCAGAAATCTTCAATCCATTTTGCCTGTTGTGTCTGGTCCCACGGTTTATACCACAATCCCGCCTCATCCGGATGCTGACTTACAGCGTCATTTGTATCCGGCACGCCGAAGGAGGTTATATGCAGCGGTTTTGGAACTATCACAAATTTGTCTAACATAGCAGAAATTTGCATCATGTCGCGAATATGCATTCCCGGCACATTCTTGCCGAAAACCATTTGAACGCCAAGAGCATCGTAGCTTATGCCTGCCTGCGTTACCATATCTATATAGACCAGCGGCGGGACGGTATCCGTGTTTTGGGCATAATATTCTCCCCAGGGATAGACTATTTCAATCATCTTAAGGCTTCTATTGTCGGCTTCTCTTGCAGCAAGGCAGGCAGTTCTGGTTATTTCCAGAATACGTTCGAAGCTGAAGTTGAAATGGTTATAAGCATTTAAACCGCTCAAAACGAGCCATATATGAACATATTTCGTGTATCGTGTAACGACTTTCGAAATAAATTCGTAGCTGGCCTCGCGAATATCCTCAAAACTTTCCTGCTCCCTAAGCCACTTCGGAAGAGATTTCTCGTCGAAACAAAGCAGAGGCCCTGCACAAATAAGCATTCGCTTTTTGCCCAGAACTTCGATGCAGCGGTCAAGTTCGGTAAAATCGTATTCACCTTTGACAGCCTCGATTTTGGACCATTCGATGGGTATTGTAATATGGGCGAAAAGCTCGAATATCGGCTTGAGATAATTTTTATTTTCAAGATTTTTTGGGTCTATTATGCAGCCAAGGCTTGACCTTGCAAAGTTCCGGCTTTTGAGCCGGACATCAAAAACGAGGTCTGCATATTTCGTAGCTAATTGCTCGGAAAATTTCAGTGCCTTTGCGAGACATTCATCAGCCACCACGGATGCTTTTGATGGGTCGTTGATATTTTCAAGCGTTTGAATAAAAAGCCATTGAATCTCATTCGCTTCGCTTCCAAAATGATTTTTCTGCTCGAAAATCGCCCAATCTTCACGCTTACAGGTTATTTCCATTAGTTTCGCACGTGCAAGCTCGACATTCAGGATATAAGGCTGTTCCCTTTCTGGCAGGCGTGTTGTGCAAAGTGATACAGTTCCGAATCCTTTAACAGGCCAAAGCAAAGCCAGTCCGGCAGGCTCGGCATTAGTTCTCGACTTGCAGTCTATTATCCCATCCTCAAAAGACACGAGCTTGGTGCTGCGAAGGGGAATCCTGTCCGCCCCAAATAACGTAACGCCTGTAAGCGTAAAGTCTTTTAGAAACTTGCCGTCTTTAAATACCTGAAATTTCAACTGTTAAACCCTATAATTCATAAGAAAAGCGAGATTATAGCATTTAACAGCTCTAAATCAATTATTTTTAGGGGGATAGAAAGATTTAAAATGCTAATTTACGTTGGTAAGGACAGGCATTTCAAAGATGGTTTTTTCGGTTTCGCTTGAATCTCTCAATTGCTGATTCTGCTCGATTAGACCTGCTATCTGAGAGAATTGCTCAAGTATGATTTCGATAAAATCTATAGACTTGATAGAATCTGCCTGCGGTGAGTTTGTCGAACCCGCCGGCAAAAGCATTATCGCATAACCAATATTTTTAAAACCATTGGAAAGACCCGAAGCGGCAATCAGAAAATCATCTATTTGTGAAATCAAGGGCTCCTGGCCATCGTCAACTCTCCTGCAAAGCTCATCTAAAAGAGTCCGTTCGGAAAAGACCTGCTCAAAAACGTCTAATTTATTGGCAACGTAACTGCCGTTGTGATTGAGAATCGCAAGAACAATGTCGGTATTGGCAAAACTATCAAAAACTGTATGTGCAACCTGATTTATTATCATAATAATAGTTTCGACAAATAAAAGCGGGGATTTAATCAAAATTATGTTTATCCGCCTCCGGCGGACAAGCCACCGTAAAATAGACAGTTATAGGACGTGTATTAGCGAAAAAACGGGCGGCGGATAAACGCCGGGTAAAAATATCCGCCCAAACCAGTAATTTCCCTGCCAGGTTTAGGATAAAATCGAGATATAATGGATAATCAATTGTAAGGGAATGGAAAATAATCAGTTATTAATGTTTTTTAAAATAAAGGGGTGATTTATGGTAAAACAATTCATCGCAGGAAGCTGTTATTCTTACATTTTAAGCTCACAAAATGAGGCATTGGTTATCGACCCTCATATAAGCCTGGTGGAAACATACAAAAAATACCTGGCGGACAACAAGCTTACACCGAAATTCATAGTCGATACGCATACTCACGCAGACCATTTTTCCTCGGCTGCGGTGCTGAAGAAACATTTCGGCGCACCGGTTTTAATGTCCGAAAAAGCCATATCCGATGTCGCGGATAAACGGCTTAAAGATAACGACCAGATAAATATCGGCTGGGAGAGCATCAAGGTCATATATACGCCGGGGCATACTGACGATGCAATGAGTTTACTGGGCGATGGGAGATTATTTTCCGGCGACGTGCTTTTAATCGGCAGTGTCGGGCGGACGGATTTCCAGAACGGCTCGCCCGAATCGATGTTCGACACTCTTGCGAAATTAAAACTTTTGCCCAATGAGACTATATTGTGCCCGGGACACGACTATCACGGAAAGAAAACATCGACCATAGGTAAAGAAAAAACGGACAATCCTTTCCTAAAGGAAACAAATAAAGAGAAATTCGTGAATGAAATGCGGTCAAAAGTCATTCCAAAGCCGTTTAATATCGACAATATCATTCGCGTAAACCAGAAAGGCCAGGCGACAATGCTGGAGATGATTTCGCCGCGGCAGGCTTTATCGCTTGTGGAAAAAAATCCGCAGACAAAGCTTCTCGATGTTCGCTCCGCTTTGGAGTTCAGCCAGGTGCATATCGAAAAATCAATAAATATACCGATAGATACGCTTTCGGGCAGGATTGGCGAGTTGAGCCGCTCCGGGCAAAATTACATAGTGTTTTGTATGGCGGGGATTCGCTCGCCAATGGCTGCGGATATGCTGATACAGGCAGGAATCAACAGCGTAAAGGTAATGGAAGGCGGCATCGCACGCTGGCAGAAAGAGAAACTGCCGGTTGTTAAAGGCCGGGGCGGCATATCGCTGGAACGTCAGGTGCGGATTATCGCAGGAAGTCTGGTGCTGACAGGAATAATACAGGCGGCTCTGCTGCACTGGGCTTTTATATTTATCTCGGTCTTTGTCAGCTGCGGGCTTATTTTTGCAGGCCTGACGGACAATTGCCTTATGGGAATGCTGCTAATGAAACTGACATATAATAAAAAGCTTTATGGCACGGCGTCAGGCGGAACCTGCTCTATAAGCTAACTTAGCGGCAGATAAACTTTGAGTAAAAATATTTGGCCAAACCAGTAATTTCCCTGTCGGTTTTAAGATAATATAGAGGTATAATGAACAGACTTAATCTATTTAAGGAGGACCCTAAAATGAAAAAGATAATGATTTTCACAATGGTTGTTTTTGGGGCTGCCGGCACTTCATATTTTGTTTTTGCCCAAGAGCAGTCAAACGTTTCTGAAACAGCGGGAATTTGTCAGATACATCTTATGACGGCTCAATCGCTGATACAAAGACAGATAGTAACTCCCGCAGATGGCGGAGTTATAATTCTTGTGGGCAACAAACTGCTGAAATATGACAAAGACCTGAATTTATTAAGAGAAGCTGAGTTTGAGGTCGATTTGGAAAAAACGTATAAAGAAATATATAAAATGATTGAAACCTGCCCGGCGTGTAGGGAAACACAGAGATAATTTCTATTTTTGATTTTCTTTATAAATGCGTTTTTACGTAGCTCATCGGGAAGTATCTGCCGGGGCAGCTTGTATTTGTGCTGTGGCCGGGCGTGGTATTATGACCGTAAATTCGGCTTGCCGGTATGTTATATCTCTCTGAAAGGAAACGCACAAGTTTCATAAGTGAAGCCATCTGGGCACTGCTCGGCTTTGACTGGTCAAAATTGCCGACTAAGCATATTCCAATTGCGTTTTCATTAGCCCAATTCGACGCATCCGTTTTGCAGTGAGCGCCCGTTTTCTGACCTGTCCAGCGGAAAGTGGCGTCAACTTCGCCGTTACCGCAGCCGGAGCCGTTGCCGATTAAAAAGTCATAACCTATGCCGTCCCAGCCGTTGATTCGGCGGTGATAATCGTCAATTGATGCAACATTGCCGGTATCGGTAGCAGAGTGATGAATTACGATTGCCTTCCAGTCCCTTTCCAGGTTGCCGGACGGGGCCCAGCCGTAAGGGTCAGAAGAGGATTTATATGTTTTATAACTTTGCGTTTTGTATGAAGAGGATGAAGAATAAGAATGAGAAGTCGATGGCGTTTTATACTCGGTATGGCTGCTGCCTTCATGAAGCTCCGGCACAATGCCCGTTATTCGAGGAGTGTAGCTGGTTTCACCTTCGCAGCCGATAAGTAAAACCGCTGCTGTCGGCAGATAGGCTGCGATAACAAACATCAGAATTTTTTTAAACATTGATATGCTCCAGATTATTTCTATTAAATCGGCAAAATAAATGGAAGGGTTAATGTGCCGGTTAAACTCGAGCGTATTTACTGTTTAATTTGACCATACGGACGGAATTGCCGGTATTATTGTATTCTACGCTGTCCATATAGGACCTGATGAGCAAAACGCCTCTGCCGTTGGTTTTATATATGTTCTCACCGACGCGCGGGTCTGCCAGGCTGCTTGGATTGAAGCCTCTGCCCTGGTCAGTTACGCAGATATCCGCTTTTTCAGGATTTAAATCATATTCAATAATGACATTTCTCGAAGGATCGCGTTTATTACCGTGTTTGACGGCATTTACGACAGCCTCTTCCATAGCAAGATGAATCGCAAACAGGTCATCGTCCGAATAATCAAGCTCCTGGGTTAGACATAGAATTTTGGCGCATATAGACCTAAGCTCCGATATAACTCCTCTGGAAACTATTTTTTCACGAAAACAATCTTTTGAAGTCATAATATATTATCGACCTAAACTATTTAGAGCATAACATAAGACAACAAAACTAAAATCAGCAAACCGACAAGCTGTTATTTAAGAGAATTCAATGCTTTTTTTGCGTCATCGTAGATATCAAAAATTTCGTCAAGTCTGGTGATTTTAAAAATGTCGTAAATTTTCGGGCCGATGCTGCAAAGTTTCAGCCGGCCTTTATTTTCGTTAATTCGCTTGCTTACCCTTATTAGAAGCCCTAAAACGGCACTGGAAAGAAAATGAACATTGCTGAAATCAATCACAAGGTTGACAGGGCCGTCAATCAATGGCATTATAGAGTCCTCAAGAGCTCTTATGTCCTCATCGTCAAGAATCTTCTCATCAGCTAAAGTAACAACAGTAGTATTAGCGGCATTCTGTGCATAGTAAACACTTATCCGCGGTTTTATATCTTCCATAGGTTTTACTCCATTATCTTGCCCGCCACAGCAGGTCTGTCCATAAAAAGGCAATCGTAGGCAAAAACCACCCGAAAGTCAAGCAAAGCCCCTATTTAATTTTTTCAAAAAACCAGTTAAACAGATTCGGTATTCTTGATTTATTTTGGAAAAAACTCTTGAAAGTCTCGATAAATTCTGATATTAATAATCCTGAATCTTAGGATTTCCGGATGTTTTATGTGCCTTTTAACCTTAAATAACGGCTATTTTACTATAAAAATGGCTTTTTTGGATTTTAAGATATAAAATATTGTAAATTTTGAACATTTGAATATATAATCAAGTATAATAGTAGAAATATCTTGATATACTTTTAAAGTTAATAAAATCTGCTTTGTGGCGGATAGATATAAAGGAAATAAACAATTTTTTTGGAGGTCAAAAAATGAAAATAAGCAGATCAACAGGTTATGCTTTGGTAGCAGTAGGTTATGTTGCTCAATATTATCGCGAAGGTGCGGTATTGGCATCCCGAATATCCAAACAATATAACATCCCATTAGAATATCTGCTCAAGATTCTTCAACAGCTCGTTCGAGCCAATGTGCTCCGCAGCAAGAGAGGCCCAAGAGGCGGATTCTTTCTGGCAAAGCCGGCAGAGAACATTTCACTGCTCGAAATCATCGAGGCTGTGGACGGCCCAATATTCAGCAATCTGCAATTAGCCGAACAGACCAACAATGAACCTTTCAGCTTAAAGATGGAAAAAGCCTGCCGACAGGCATCTGAGCGAGTCCGTGAAATCTTCGCAGCCGCGAAACTTTCTGAAATGATGTCCGACTAAAATTAGTCTCCACAATGACGATAAAGGATTTTCAGAAACTGATAGCCGAAAGATATCAGAAGCGGGACAGGCGGCGCGGAACACCAAAGACCTTTATGTGGTTTGTGGAAGAGGTCGGCGAACTTGCTACTGCCCTTGCAGATGAAAAAACCTCCAAAAAACAAAAGGAGGAAGAATTCGCAGACATCCTTGCCTGGCTTTGCACACTCGCTAACATAAATGACATAGATATCCAAAAAGCATGCTTAGATAAATATCACAAAAAACAGCCAAAAGGATTCAAATAAAACCAATAATGCCCTCAACATAAAGTTGGGGGTTTTTGTTTTTCAATCTTTCTGGCGGAGGATTTTGGCGAGGGAAAAAACAAAAAGCGACAAAATTGTCAGCCAGCTTAAAATCATAAATATCCAGCCGTCAATACGCATCCGAGGCAACTCCTTCTTTCTGTTTCTGCTGTCTTTTTTGCCAGGCGTAAAAAACCAGAAAAGCTAATACCCCAAAAAAGATTACCAGTCCTATCCTCGTTGCCAATACATACGGCCTGTTTTCCTGTGGGACATTACGCATCGCAATCACACTGAGCCAATCCTGCCAGAACCACATGCCCAATACGATAAGCAAAAAGACAGGCGTGATATATTTAATAATAAACCTGTAAATTTTAGGAATTGTAATATCAGAGCCGACGTGAAGCTCAGTCCAGGCCTTTTCCATTCCGAAGACCCAGGCGAAAAGAATCGCCTCAATCGCGGCAAAGACGACCAGACAAAACGTGCCGCCCCAGAAATCCATCTCATCAACAACGCCTTTGCTTAGCCAGAAAATACAAGGCTGACATAAAATAAAAGTAACTATTCCAAAGACTCCGCAGGCCTTTTTCTTTGAGAAATTAAATTCATCTTCAAGAAAGGCAATTGCCGGCTGGGCAAGCGAAATTGAGGAAGTTATACCCGCAAGGAATAGCAGCATAAACCACATAAAACCGAAGATATTGCCAAAGGCGATTTTTTCCATAACCAGCGGCATAGTAACAAAGCCGAGATTGAAAGAGCCGCCTGAGGCGATTTTGGCTGCACCTGCAGGGCCGAAAAAGGCAAAAGCGGCAGGTATTACAATACTACCGCCGAGAATGACTTCCGCAAATTCATTCGCGGAAGCGGCAGATAGGCCGGACAAAGCGACATCGTCCTTTTTTGTAAGATAACTTGCATAAGTAAGGATAACGCCTATGCCGCAGCTTAAAGTAAAGAATATCTGGCCTGTCGCAGCGAGCCAGACCTTTGCGCTCTTCAGCACAGACAAATCCGGATTCCACAAAAAGCCCAAACCGTTAATAGTATTAAACTCCGGTTTTGCCGGGTCTGGAGCGCCTAAGAGTAAAACCCTGACTACAAGTATTATTCCAAACAAAAAAAACACGGCAAGTGCCCATTCACAGACTTTTTCAATGCCCTTTTGAATGCCCAAATAAACCACCCAAACGTTCAGAATAAAAGTTATCAGGAAGAAAAAGTAAGCGGGGCCTAATCCTGAGAAAAATTCATTTTTGACAATGCCCTGATAGGCGTGCAGAAAAGCGGACATACTTTGCTCAGTAGTGCAGGAATTATATTTACCGAGCAATGCGTAAACACTGTAGCCCAGCAGCCAGGATTCGATATAAACATAATAGATAAAGATAACTATCGGGCCGAAGATGCCGATGACGCCAAAGTATTTGATGAATTTGTTTTTGTTCCAGAGCGTATGAAACATTCCGGGCGCCGTGCTGTGGCCGAAGCCGCCGCCGAACCTGCCGATAGTCCATTCAATCCACATCAAAGGTATGCCGACGAGAAACAGAGCGACAAAATAGGGAATCATAAACGCCCCGCCGCCGTTGCTTGCGGCCTGAACTGGAAACCGCAGGAAATTGCCGAGGCCGATTGCGCTTCCTGCAACCGCCAGGATTACGCCAAGTTTGCTGCCCCATCGTTCCTTCGACATCGGGTCAATCCCTTAAGTGCTTAATGCATGTTCGATTCCAAGAATTGCCAGACTATCTCGCTCGATAATTTCCCGAATTTTTTCACGCGGGACGGTCGGGAGATTCGTATCGGCAAATAATCTATTAAATCCTAAAAGCGTCTCAATGCAGCCTTGAGGTTTGCGCAGAGGCAGGCCAGAGCCGAAAAATAACTTGTCCAGGACACCGGCTTCGTGGGCGGCAAGAACCGTGTTGTAAACCTCCCAGACATTTTGAGGATTGATAGTTAAATCGCCAAAGACATTTTCGTGCTTGGCGAGCATACAAACGGTCTCATTTACAAAAGGCTGACCCATAGAGCCAATTACGATTTTCAGTCCTTTGAATTTTTGCGCTATTTCGTCTAAAAGCGACGGCCTTGCGTATTCGAGAACCGCATCAAAAGTAAAAGGCGGAGCACTGTGAAAGAACAGCGGGATTTTTAAATCCTCGGCAACCTCGTAAAACTGCAATGCCCTGCTGTGAGCAGGATGAAAACCTTCGCTGCTGCAATAAAGCGCAACACCTTTAAGGTTTAAATCGTCCAAGGTATCAGACCAGTATTTTTTTGAAATGTCGTCTTTTACCGGATTGACGACGGCAAAGCCGAACATCTTTTTCTGATGTTTGGCGACGTAGCGAGCGACAAGCTCGTTGGACTGGCGATTAGATTCTGCCGGGCAGGCAAGCACAACACAGGCATCAAGCGACTCGGCAGCGGTAAAATGGTCATCGGTGCTAAATTGGCTGCCGGGACTATTTATATGAGTATGACAATCAATAACCATTGTTCTTTTCCAGAAAAGCCCTTATAAAACAACAACTTATAAACAGTAATATAATATCGGCAAAACAGGACTGTCAAGAACAATAAACTTGCCTTTTGGGGTCTGAAGGCTAATATGCCCCTATGTTAAAAAACGATACCAAAACACTCAAAAACATTCTTGAAGGACTTTACCGCAAGTATAGTCATAAAAAGTTCATACTGCCCGACCCGCTGCAATTCGTATATCACTACAAAAAAAAGGGCGATATGGAAATCGCAGGATTTTTAGCTGCCTGCTTTGCCTACGGAGCAGTCGAACAGATAGAAAAATTCCTAACCGCCCTTTTAGGCAAAATGGGAGAAAGTCCCGCCAGATTTATTAAAACCTTTTCGGCTAAAGATAGAGTCCTTTTCAAATCCTTAAAATACCGATTCAATACAAGTCAGGATATTGTCAATCTTCTGGAAATCCTGAACAAAGTTCTTATCCGATACGGCAGTTTAGAAAATCTCTTTCTTAACGGTTACAGTAGTAGCAACAAAAATATCATACCGGCAGCGGAAAAATTCATAAAAAATCTGTTTAAAATACATAATAAAAAGGTTAGCCGAGGACTGAAATTTCTGCTTTCCGACCCCGCAAAAGGCGGGACATCAAAAAGATTATTCCTTTTCCTTCGCTGGATGGTTCGTAAAGACCAAATCGATACGGGACTATGGAAAAAAATCGACAAAGCAAAACTTATTGTGCCGGTTGATGTGCATATCGGACGATTGAGTAAAATTTTAGGTCTGCACAACAGAAAAACCATCAGCCTTAAAGCCGCCGTTGAAATAACCGAAGGCTTTAAAAAAATCTGCCCGCAAGACCCTGTCAAATACGACTTTGCGCTCTGCAGAATAGGAATACTTGAAAACTGCACAGGCAGGCAAAATAAATACTGCCCGGACTGCGAACTGAGAAAATTTTGTGGAAAAAAAATTTAAAGAAAAAGGCTGCTATTGGACAGACATAGGTTACCCAAGCGGTCCTCCTACTGGTCCATTGAAGTTATCTCTACTCCCTTTCTCCCACTCAAAAAGTTTTTCTAATATAGAAATATCCATTCCTGGGCGAGTTTTTAATAATTTATTGTCTACATTAAGAGGCATAATCGTCGCTAGTTGCTCCTCAACATCCAAATCAAACGATATACATATTCCTGCAATGCATCTTCCCATTTCTTTTCTAAATTCAATAAGACCTTTCAAACAACCTGTCTTTCGAACACGACAATCCTTACATGAAGTAACACTTTCGCAATTGGCACTGGCATATTCAAGAAAAAGATTAATAGAATTTCGCATTAACGATAATGTTTTATGCAAATATGTATTTCTATCTAATTGCTCCATATCAGATTGTATACGCTTTCGTAGTTCAAGTACAGAAATTATGGCATTACCGGGACATCTATCAACATAAGGATGAAATAATATACGTTTATTTTCAAGAAATGTTAAAAGAGTTGATGCTATCAATTTTTCATCTTTTTCGTATTCCCAGGTAACACCGACACCACCTGGTAATTTAATACCAGTCATACGAATATTTTTTAGGAGATTTTTGGAAGATATTTTCATGCTTATAGTTCCTTTCTTTTTCTGCCATAAAATCTTTCGGGTCAAATTATAATTTCATATTATTGCCACACACAGAGCATTGACATGGTGCTTCATAGAATCTCAGAGTGTTTTCGTATTTTCGCCGGTGCTCAATTGCTAATCCGTCCCCTCTATTGCATGCCGATCTCATCGAATCCATAATCATATCTCGTCCGCGATCGTTGGTTCTGTAATGATATGCCCAGAGTTTCTCACAATCCAACGTTATTTCCCCCGTTCCATTGTCATATCTCCTTCGCTTAATCGGAACATCGTATTCTCTAAAGCCAATGCCATCTACCCAAGTGAATGGGCTATAACCGCTCGCTACCAACTTCGCATGTGCGTTAGGTGTTAGTACCAGCCCTATCCAATCTTGTTTTTCCGTGTAGCTATACGCGTCGATGAGTGCCTCGCCAAGATAGATGTTGCTGTTCCTGTCGGCATAGAAATCACCGGTTGCCAGAGCACCACGTATAGGCCATTTTTTAATAATAGTCATATAATGAAAGAACTGAGTCGCAGCAAACCTAATTATGTTATATGAATTGATGGAGTCATCCAAAGGATAGAAAAGGAAGCTATCGGAAAACCACACACAATCATATTGTTGTGAAACGACTTCTTTTAGATTTTCTTTTACTTTATTTATGCGATCTGCGACTTCACTGTACATATAAGCAAGAACTGGTAACCGCCCCTTGTTCAAACGTGTTTCATTCTTGAACCCAAGTATGTCAAAATAAGCGACCCAGCAATTACCGTTTATTATTTTTTCATCTTTCATCTTAATTTTTTCTCTGTGTCCTCTGTGGCTAAATTATCTTAAATTCAATTTTTGCCGCTTCCATTTGCAGGGCGGTGTTTGTTTTTAACTGGTCGTTATTCTTAAACCTTATCATCCGTGTTTTCCCGTGTGAATCCGTATCTATTTTCTGCCATTCTCATCTTTTTGTCAAGAAATACGTTCCAATAGTGTGAACAAGTCGTTGGTCGCTAGTCGTTAGAGCATTTTAATATTTGATATTCCACCGGATATGCTGTTCGTCCCTGATGGATAAATTTCGTTTATCGTTCTGCGATTGTCATAAGTCTTTTATTTTGAGTTTGGAAATTTGATGTAAGTCCTTATTTTTCATTTTGAATTTATTAAAAATCTGTAACTGACTCCCAGGCAATAACTTATATAAAAAATTCAATAAAATTTCTCACTTTCCGAATCTATAACGCAAGATTTTACCCTGGAGGGTAGTTTTATAACCCCCGCCGTGAAATTTCCTGCGTTTTGACAAAACGCCGTTTTTAGAGCATTTCCGCCGGTGGCACAGCAAAGAGTGGAACAGAAAACCTTAAAATGCTATGGAAACAAATCCGATATGTAAAACCCCGCTTTTCACGCCAAAAATAATTGAAAATTGAATCTATTTATGATAGAATAATTTTGTAACTAAACTTAGTTAAAAAGGCATAAAAATGAAACAAAAAAGTCTTCTTTGGTTTTGGACAGCGGCAATTTTTCTTTCGTCAACAATAGCAATTTCGGCTCCTAAGCCCGCGATTGTTCCAAAACCCAATCAATGGACGCTGGACGTTGTTTTTACGCCGCCGGAGCAGATAACGGTAAAAATACCCGGCGAGAAAAACGCCCAGCGGTTCTGGTATATCATCGTAACACTAACTAATAACTCCGAAATTGACGTGCCTTTTTATCCGAGCTGCGAACTGGTAACGGACACATTTCAGATAATTCCGGCCTACAAAGACACAAGAAATATAGTTTTTGACAAAATTCAAAACCGTTATAAAAAGAAATTTCCGTTCCTCGAATCGCTTGAGTTTGCGGGAAATAAAATTCTCCAGGGACAGGACAATACGGAAGACCTTGTGATAATCTGGCCCGACTTCGACCCAAAAGCGAAAAATATCTCGCTGTTCCTGGCGGGATTAAGCAATGAAACGGCTGTTGTCGAGCATCCGACCCAAAAAGACCCGAACGGCAACCCGGAAAAAATATACCTGCGAAAAACCCTCCAGCTTCAATACACAATCGGCGGCGACCCGCGGCTGAGAAGCGAAACGAGCCTTCAATACAAAAATAAAGAATGGGTTATGAGATAGAAAGAACCTGACCGCAGCGGGGACACTGCACTTTATTAGCTTTAAAATTGGGTGGGATTTTCATTTTCAGGCCGCAGGAACAGTCCACAAAACGGTAACCTATTGTCCGCTGCATAATATCGCCGATATTCCTGTGCTGATTTTTTGCCGACATAGGCGGCTGTTGAGCGGCAGAACGAATCTGGACAGTTTCCTCTTCTTTAAGTGCAGATGAAGGTATGGGAGTCGTGTGACTTGTTGTTTTCTTAAAAGCATCAGAATAATCTGCAAAGGAAGCGCCTGTCATACCACGAAGTATTCTAATACGTTCAGAAATCGGCGGATGGGTGCTTGTTAAATCCGACAGCTTCATCCCCTCCTGCTGCAAAGGATTAACAATATACATCGGGGCGGTAACTTTATTTGCGACAGACAAAGGCACAGTATTTTGCGAAATTTTTTCAAGGGCGCTTGCCAAACCTTCAGGATAACGCGTTAATCTTGCTGAACCGGCATCGGCAAGATATTCACGCCTTCTTGAAAGCGCGAAATATAACAGAGTCGCCATAATCGGGGCAAGTATCGCAAAGACAATCGCGATAAGAAGCATTACAGCCTGCGCGCCGCCTGCGCCTTTTCCTCTCGATGAATACCGTCTGCCTCCCATCATAGAGCCGTAAAACATACTGCGCATAAAGACCTGCGATATCAGCGTTATCGCGCCGAGCATAACGCCGGCAACGGTTACAAATAAAATATCGCGATTGAGAATATGACTCATCTCATGGCCGACAACGCCCTGCAATTCATCCCTGTTCAGCCTGCCAAGCAGGCCGGCGGTAACGGCCAACGATGCGCTTTGCGGATTTCTGCCGGTGGCAAATGCGTTCGGGGCAGGGTCATTGATTATATAAATCTTCGGCATCGGCAGGCCGGCCGCTATTGCCATTTCCTCAACGACGTTAAATAATTGCGGATGAACATTCTTCGTAACAGGCACCGCTTTGCTTGCGGCAAGGAATATCGCATCGCCGCTGGAAAAGCTGACCAGAGCGAGAATAAGCCAGATAATCATCGCAACAGCAAGCCCAATGAAACCCGCCTGCGGGTCTGGCGAAACAGACATCCCGATTATACAGCCCAAAAAGCCAAGCACCGCCGCCATTATCATCAACAGCAGAACCGATTTAATTTTATTTGCCCTGATTTGTTCCCACATAAATCACTGCTGCACTGAAAATTTGTAAATGGTAGTTTGTCGATAAACTTCGCCCGGCTTCAATACCACTGATGGGAAAGAAGGCTTGTTCGGCGAATCGGGATAATGCTGAGCCTCAAGACAAAAACCGTTATTTTTTTTATACATACTGCCCCATTTGCCTCTTATGCTATTGGGGAAATTACAAGTGTAAAACTGCACTGCCGGCTCGGTTGTGAAAACTTCCAAAACTCTGCCGCTGACAGGCTCCTGCACCTTAGCCGCAAGTGAAAGCTCGCCCGGATACTTTTTATTTAAAATATAATTATGGTCAAAACCGCCGACCTTCTTAATGTTTGTTCCAATCGGCAATGACTTTCTGAAATCGAGGCCTGTGCTTTCGACTTTTTTAATTTCGCCTGTTGGAATATCATTCTCCATAGGCGTATAGTAATCGGCATTAATCATCATATTGTGGTCTAAAACATTGCCATTGCCCTGGCCTGCGAGATTAAAATAACTATGATTTGTAAGATTAACGATTGTTTTTTTGTTAGTTTTCGCCTCATATTCGATTTTAAGCTCATTATCATTAGTCAAGGTATATTTAACTTTAACATCCAGATTGCCGGGATAACCTTCTTCGCCGTCAGGGCTTGAATAACTGAAAGTAATGCCGCAGGAACGTTTCTTTTTGAATGTGCTCGCTTTCCAAAGCTGCTTGTTAAAACCCATAACTCCGCCGTGAAGATGGTTTTTGCCGTCATTGGCAGTCAATTTGTATTCTTTGCCGTCGAGTTTGAATTCGGCGTTTGCTATACGGCCGGCAAATCGTCCGATTATGCTGCCGAAATAAGATTTGTCCCTGACATATTCCACAAATCTGTTATAGCCAAGAACGACATCTGTAAAATTGCCATTTGCGTCGGGAACTTTCAGAGAGACAAGAGTCGCTCCAAACGGGGTAAGCTTCGCTTCAATTCCGTTTTCATTGGTCAGCGTGAAAAATTTAACTTTCTTGTTTGGAACCAGCCTTCCGAACGGTTCCGATTTTAAGACAGTTGACGCAATTACCGGAGTATAAACAAAACTTAACACCGTCACCGCTAAAACTAACAGCAGAATATTTCTACCAGTCATCATTATTTCCCCACAAGATTTAATTCACAATTAGAAACTGACTTTTGGCACTGCTTTTTCCGCTGCGTCTTCTAATTGAAAGAAGTCGCGTTTTTGGAAACTGAACATTCCCGCAACAATATTCGAAGGGAACATCTGAATTTTATTATTGAAAAACAGGACCTGGTCGTTATAAGCCTGGCGGGAAAAGGCGATTTTGTTTTCGGTGCTCGACAATTCCTCCTGCAAGGCGAGGAAATTCTGATTTGCCTTCAAATCAGGATACGCCTCAACGGTCAGCAGGAATTTGCTTAAAGCCTGGCCGAGAACGCCTTCTGCCTTGGCGGCCTCTGCGACGTTTTTGGCGCCCATCGCCTGACTGCGGGCGTTTGTAACGGCTTCCATAGTTCCACGCTCGTGCTGCATATACCCCTTGGCAGTCTCAATAAGATTGGGTATCAGGTCGTGGCGTCGTTTAAGCTGAACATCAATCTGCGACCAGGCGTTATCAACCTGATTGCGCAGGCCAACCAGCGAATTGTACATACCAATCACGGCAACAATAACAATCACTACAAGAATAATTAACCCAAGTAACATAAAAAATCCTTTCCGATTTTAAATCGTGCTTAATTTATGAACGGTAAGCTGTCTATAAACCTGCCCGGGCTCTAAGATAATAGAAGGAAATTCGGGATGATTGGGCGAATCGGGATAATGCTGTGCCTCAAGACAAAACGCGCCGTGCTTTGCGTAAACAGCGCCGCCTTTGCCTTTGAAGCCGTCAAGAAAATTGCCGGTATAAAACTGAACAGCAGGTTCGGTAGTGAAAATCTCCAGCACCCTTCCGCTTTTTGGTTCAACAACTCTTGCTGCAAAAGAAAGCTCCGCAGGCGTTGACTTATTCAGAATATAATTAAAATCGTATCCGAGCTTGAATTTTTTGATATTCTGCCCCATCGGCTTTGCTTCAGTAAGGTCATATTCAGTGCCCTTGATATTTTTTAGGACGCCGGTAGGAATGTAATCATCATCGACAGCCGTAGTCCTGTCGGCGTTTAGCTGGATTTGATGAGAAAGAATATCGCCGCTGCCCTGCCCGGCAAGATTGAAATAACTGTGATTTGTAAGATTGACTATCGTTTTCTTGTCCGTCCTCGCTTCATAACTGATTTGCAGCTCATTAGTGTCGGTCAAAGTATAAGTTACTGAAACATCCATTTTGCCCGGATAGCCCTCTTCGCCGTCGGGGCTTGTATATTTGAATGTAACGCCGGATTTGCCGTCTTTATCAAACGCCTTTCCCTGCCAGGGGGCCTTATAAAAACCGTTGATTCCGCCGTGAAGATGATGTTTACCGCTGTCATTTGCGGCCAGGCGGTATTCTTTGCCGTCCAGCGTGAATTTGGCGTTTGCTATACGATTTGCATATCTGCCGACTGTGCAGCCAAGAAAACATTTATCCTTTATATAGCCGTCGAGGTCGTCATAGCCGAGAACAATATCAGCTAATTTGCCGTTCCTGTCGGGGACTTCAAGCGAAACAAGCGTCGCCCCAAAGGAAATCAGTTTCGCCTTTATACCCGTTTTATTTTTCAAAATGAAAAATTCGATATTCCTGTTTCTGCTCAAAGTTCCAATAACACCTTTTTCAACTGACATTTTTAGCCTCGCTTTCTTTGCTGAAAATTTGCGACAACAATTTTATAATTTTTTGTTCTTTATCTAAACTCCCTTTTGCTAAAACCAGCGGCAATTCATCCTTATCGAACCACAGGCCGTGAGATTTCCGGCATCGGTCAATAATAACAGGCTCATCAACACTTCCGGCGTGGATTTTCTGCATCTTTTTCAGACATATCGGACACCGGCGAGCTTTTTCTTTCACATCGACCGGCTGAAAAGAACCAATAAGCCCGGCGCCCTCACCAAGCAGCAATTCAAGCTCTCCGGAATCGAGCCAGATACCGCCGCAGGCTGTGCAATGGTCGATTTCGACCTGCTCAAGCTCCAATACAATCATCGCATTTTTACATACGGGACAATTCATTGCAACGTTGATTTTAACAATCAATACTGTAATAGAAAAGGGAAAAATCCTTATCTTAAACGAGCTATATACCTATATTAAATTCTTTGACATTCTGCCGCGGCGTTATTACTATTGCAGAGAAATGCAATAAAGAAAGGAAAGCAATGGAATCTATAGAAAATCCTGGTTTTTCAAATCCGCCTGCGGTGAGCTTGCCGAATCCGCCGCCTCAAAATCCATCCAAAGGTAATGGCTTGAAGATACTTTTGGGAATTCTCCTGGGCTTTTCAATAATAGCCAATATCGTTCTTGTAATGGTTCTTGTAACCGCTGTAATCGTATTCGCGACCGGTAAAAACGAATATTACCTTGAAAACGTTCTGGAGGAAGGCCCAGCCTCAAACAAGATTGCCGTAATCAAAATTGAAGGCATAATCGACAATAAGCTGGCAGAAAACGTAGGCTGGCAGATAAAGACGGCAAAAAAAGACAAAAATGTAAAGGCGGTTATTTTCAAAACGAACAGTCCCGGCGGAAGCGTATCTGCCAGCGACAGGATTTATAATCAGATTTGCGAATTCCGGGCCGAGACCGGCAAACCCGCCGTAGCATTTATGGAAACTGTAGCCGCTTCCGGCGGCCTTTATACATCCTGCGGCTGCGACAAAATCATCGCTGAACCTTCAACAATCACCGGCTCAATAGGTGTCATAATGGGACATTTCGTTCTTCAGGACCTGTTCGAGATGAAACTCGGCATAAAGCCTGTAATCGTTAAATCTGGTCCGCACAAAGACTGGCCGACATCATTCGAGCCGGTTACAGAAGAGCAAATACAATATATAAGTGATAAATTGATTATGCCTGCTTATGAAAGGTTCGTAAGCATCGTGGCAAAATCAAGAAAAGGCCTCCTGTCAATTGAGCAGGTCAAAGCTCTTGCCGATGGAAGCATCTATAATACAAAAGAAGCTATGGAAAATAAGCTGATTGACAAAACGGGCTATATGGAAGATGCTGTTAAACTTGCCAAATCACTTGCGTCAATCAGCGATGCGAGGGTTATCGAATACGAAAAGCCTTTTTCCGTCGAAAGTTTCCTCGAAGCGAAAAGCATTATCAAAATTGACAAGGACAGCCTTTACGAGCTTGCATCGCCGCAATTGATGTATCTGTGGGATGCGGGGATTTCGCGATAAGCAAAATAAAACCCGCCGTTTCAAAACAGCGGGTTTATAATTTATCAGACAAATGCGATTTACTTTTTCCTTCTAATCAAACTCAAAGCACCGAAACTGAGAATTCCAATTGTTGCAGGCTCAGGAACAGATGCACTGTTGACAGCCACTGTAATATTGTCAATGCCCCAGCTTTCATCGCCCATATCCTGAAGTCCAAATCCGGCAAAGTTGAGCGCCAATGAACTATTAGTGTGAGCAAAGGTGAAGCTTAAAGAATAAACGGAATCGCCATAAAATTCATATCCAAGCGTATTTATTTCTGAAGCGCCCGTGTAGGCCGGATATTCTTCTTCGCTTGAATAAGAACCCGGATAAGACTGCATATGCCCATCGTCTCCGGTATTGCTGAAAGTCGTATTTAATAATACAGTCCCATCGCCTAAGCTAAGCTGCCAAACGTCCGGCCCCCAATCGGGGCTGGTGCCGTCCCAAGATTGTATTACATACAAATCAAAAGATACTGTAACGGACTGATGCACAGGTAAATTATTAAGAGATAAACTAACAGCATCATCGCAGGCAAACTGACCGAGGAACCTCCTGCCATCCGCAGGAGTTACATCCGTTGACGTATTTGACCATTCTGAACCGACAACAGACTCGAAATCATTGGAATAAACAACGCCGGCGTATGATGTTCCTGCCGTCAAAGTCAGTGCAATGCCAACCAAAACAACCGTTAAACAAATTGTCATTAATCTTTTCATTTCTGATTTTTCTTTCCTTCGTTGTTGTTTTATTTTTCACTAATCATTCTAAAGAGGATGAATGGGTAATTTCCCATCGGTTCAAGCCTCTTGTTCAATCTTTACTTTTTCCTTCCAATCAGGCTTAAAGCACCGAGACAAAGGATACTTATCGTTGTCGGCTCGGGAACCGTTGTCAGCTGACTTGACCATTGGAGGGTATCGACAATTAACGCATTGGCGTAATTGACAGACGAATCGTTACTAATGGTAATCTTTGCGATGTCAGCAGAGTTGGAACGAATACCCCATAATCCTTCGCGGTTGCGGTCATCTAACCAGGGAGAAGTTTTTACTGTGAGAACAGCCAAAACGTTATTCGAAATATCAAGAGCCGTGATGGTTAATGTATCAACTGTTCCTTCCTTACCCATTCCTACGAAACTGCCAACAGTAGCAACAGGATGTGCAAAGTTAATCGTAAAAGGCGATGGACCGTTATTAGGATATTCGGCCAGTGCTTTGTCCATATCCGGCTTGTAAGAACCATCGTATCCATCCAGCGGCTCCAGTATATAACCGGAAGTTGCGTTATAACCTTCATACATAACACACGCAAGCTGCTGGCCGGTATTGGAGAACGTTACGCCCTTGCTTGCGCTATATTGATTATTGATTACAGTTCCAACATCATATTCGCTGAACGTAATGCTGTCCTGAGCAGTGCCCATAAAAGCAGCGTGAGCTGCCGCCAGAGATGAAAAGCTGGTATAAGCCGTGCCTATCCCGCTTCCGTCAAAAACACCGATAATTGACGCCTGACTTACGGCCGCCAGAACAATTACTGCCGCTAAACAAATTGGAATATATCTTTTAATCATATTCAAAAACCTTTCGATATAAGTCAGCCTATAGAGAGAATCCGCCCCCTAATAGACTCCCAAATAAAATATACGAACTAAAATCGACAATGCCAAATACGAGACAAATAAAATTTAAAGGTCAGATAATAATGAAAATTGTGATTAGCTTTTAGCTTTGAACTTTAAATCTTTTCTGTTTAAAACCAGCGAGGTAAATCCCATCGTTAGGAAAGCAACTGTCGCAGGTTCAGGAACTGCAACGAGCATATCCTGGTAGCCGCAATAAGAAAGCGACCTTAACTGTGCTTTAGGACCGGTGCCATTAAGGGCATGCAGCCAGGAGTTGGCTGTCTGATAGTCAAGATTTTCCGCTTTAAAACCCTTGTTTCCGGCAGTGCCGTCAGTCGTAACATCCCAGCCTAAAAGCGATGTTGGAAGGTCTTCATAAATAATTTCCCAGACACAAGCGGAAAATGCCTCAGCATTGCTTCTTTGCTGAGCGGTATAATTGCCGCCAGCGGCCCAGGCAGGGTCATAAAATCTGCCCCAAAGCTCCGCAAGGAAATCGGCCTTCTGCTGGCCCATTGGTCCGCCGAGAAATGATGCTGGTGCAGGCCCATCCTGCACCGAAATTACATTATATGTTTGAGTTCCACTTGCTAAATATTCGGACAAATCCATACAAAAAGCGCCGACAGGACCATTAGCAATTAATTGACCCTGGCCGGTTCCTGCTGTTTTGTCGAACATATAAACGCCGGCGTAAACATCTAAACCGCTATGACCGCCGCCCCAAATTCTCATCGTGTCTATGGCGCCAAAACCGGTATTTGTCATTGTAACAGTGCCGTAAATCGGCGAAGCGTAAACCTGTTGTCCAGCTATTAAAGTTGTTAATACTAAAGCAAAAATGCACTTTTTAATCATATACCCCCCAAAAATTTCTATAATAAAGAGCCTCAAAATTTGAGGCTCTTTTTTTGATACGAACGAATTAAACAGTTAGTTCACTATCTCTATCTTTAAAGTCGAAAGTCCTATATTAATTAATTACCGCGCTTTCTGAACAGAACCAATCCAAGCCCGAGGAAAGCAATCGTCGCAGGCTCTGGAACAATTTCGTTAGCGTTAACAAGCCGGGCGTTGTCAAAGTAAAAAACTCCGTGACCGGCATCACTGTTGGTACAAAGAATGAACTCCACATATCCGGGATTAGAACCGATTTTTGATAGCGCTGAACTGTAATCAAAACTAAGCGTGAAGGTTTTCTGAGGACCGCCGTCCGGACCATAGTCCACATGGCTGGTGGGAACAGGATCATCTGATAATGGGTTCCAACCATACCATGCGGCATTGAGCGCTACTTCCCATATTTCCTGCCACCCAGCGGCGTTCGTGGCCGGATATGTAACATCTATCTGGAAAATTGTATTGGCCAGGAAGTCATCCACAAAGCCGTTATTCTGCAGCTTAATAGCCAGAGTCTGGCCCCACCCACTCTGGGTTACTTTCAAACTCTCAGTGCCCGATGTGGCGCCGATGGTCGAAAAGCTGTATTTGGAGGCATTGAGCGGAGACGTTATCGATTGCCCATTACCCCACTCAATCCAGTCAATCCATCCATCGGAACTGCCGTTCTCCCAGTTGCCTATAACAGTTGCTGCACAGACCGGCATACTTAATATAACCAATATAATGTAAACAAATAGCTTTTTCATTTAAAAACTCCCTTTCTGTTTATTATCATTTCGTCTTCTTAAAAGCATTAAACTCCCCAGACTAAGAATAGAAACAGTTACCGGTTCGGGAACTAAATAAACAGCCATAGCCATATCTCGGCCGTTACTGTACTTGTAAAGCTGGTCCCTGACACCGGGAGTTGTATTCACAGTATCCACAAATGCAGTACCGTCCGCGTAATTACTGCCGACCGCAGTTGCACGATACCACCAAAGTCCACCGACAGGAGTGGTCGCAGTAATCTCAAACGCATAGAAATGGCCTGCTATAAGGGTCAGCTCTTCGTTATTTTGGAAATCAAACTCCAGAGGGCTCTGGGTATAGTGGCCGTAATAGATAAAAGTCATAGCTTCGCCCCAAAGGTCGGTGCCTTTATTATACGTTTGTGAGCCGCCGCCCTGATATGACGGGTCTATTGTGCCAAGGTCAACAAGACGCAAAATATAGGGATTCTGCAAAGGTGGACCGCCGTTCTCCCATATCGCTATTTTGTCCAGTTTTAAGCCCGACTGGTTAGTCGGAACCTTAAACGTCTGGGCAAGACATACACGGGGGTCAACAAGTCCCTCTGCTACAACAGCACCCTCGGCTACAACGGCATTGCCGTTAGGGTCTGGTATGGTAACAATCGTCGGCGTCCCGCCCCACCCGTTAAGGGTGAGCTTGTTCATCACCATAGCCTCGGCAGGAACGCTCAACATTGCTATTATCAATGTAAGACAAACAATTAGTTTTTTCATCAAAGTTTCCTTTCTTGTTTATCTACCACCGGCATAATATACGCATTACGCCAGCCGTTATTTATTCAACCACCCTTAAATTCGATAAGGTGGCTAATACACATAATTATTAATAATTTCGTTTTTTGAACAGAATCAATCCAAGACTCAGGAAAGCAATAGTCGCCGGCTCAGGAACTAACCTTGCATTGTCGAGGTAGAAGACGCCGCGTTTGGAATCGCTGTTGGTGGCAATGATTATTTCAACCCAGCTCGGCATTGCCGGCATCAACGCCTTCGCCGCGCTGTAGTCAAATTCTAATGTCGCCGTCCGCTCAGGTGACCCATTCCAAAAGTAAAAATTAAGAGCAGGAGTTGTTGTAAACATGTCATGCCAGCCATAACCTTGGGCATTAAGCGAAACATTATAAATCTGAGCATAGCCGCCAGTCCCGTTTAGGAAGGCGTCAGCCGGAACCGTAACGTCAATCAAAAACTTGTTGTTGGCCATAAACTTGTCCACCAAGCCGTTATTCTGCAGCTTAATGGAGAGGTTCTGGTTCCATCCGGTTTTCGTCACTTCCAAACTCGAACTCCCCGATGTAGCACCGACAGTCGAAAAGGAATACTTAGAGGCATTGACTGAATTCGTAATCGATTGCCCATTACCCCAATCAATCCAGCCATTGGAACTGCCGTTCTCCCAGTTGCCTATAATAGTTGTTGCATAGACCGACACGTTCAATACTGCCATAACCAATACGACACACATACTTAACTTTTTCATTACCATTTCCCTCATTTAATTATGTTTGTTTATCAACGCGCAACTGCGCAACATACTCTTTGCGACAGTTATGCTCCAATATCCCCATTTGATACCGCCCCCCTTTAAGGAAGCTCTTTGAAAATATACAAACTAAAACTGAATAGTGCCAAATGCGATGCAAGAAAAATTTTTTAAGGTCCGGTAAAATAACCGGAAAATGCGCATAGACGTGATTTAAGCCTGAAAAATTTTAAAAAAATTTTTGGGGGAGGCTATAAATAATCTAATTGCAAATCCCACTACAGGCGATTACATAATTCCAAAAATGGAATTAGAAGCTGCTTTCTTTAATCATCCAGGAAACAGCATAAGGAATGACGCTGGCGGGTAAATCAGAACTTAAACTATGAGATACAACAATCTCATATTCTGAATTGGGGTCTAAACTCGTATAAACATGCTCAACATTGTCCACAGGGCTGTTACTGTAATCTATAACTTGATTTCGGCCATTGGCATCGACCGCCCAAACCTCAAGTTGTAAATCAGCCCATTTTCCCCGAATTGGTGCAAAAGGATATTCGTCCTCATAAGCCCTGTTCCAGACAAGAGTCGCAGCAATCTGCGGCTTATTAAATCCATCAGTTTTGAACCTATAACTCTTTTCTACAAAATAATTTGGCTCAATTGTGCCTGAATCCCAGCCAAGCGGGGTTATATCACCGGTTTTCTGCATACCGGCCACAAGGACTTTATAAGCGGCAAAACCGTCAACCATTCCCGCACCCTGCTGAAAATCAAGCGGATATTCGTGGTCGTCATCGGCCAAAGAATAGCCTTTGTGCCAGCCCGCCAGTTTTTTGGCGCTGGTCATCAGTATTGATTTAAGGATACAATTACTCGTCCAAGGTGATACCGCAAATTGCAGTGAAGGCTCATTTTTAGCTTTTTGGATAAGCATTGAAGCGATTCCTGTAACAACGGGAGCTGCGAAACTTGAATAATCCCCTGAGGGTCTGTAGGAATCTTTTGTTCCAGCAATGGCAACAAGACAATTGCCCGGCGCGACAATATCGGGCTTACAGCGGCCATCAAGGGTAGGCCCTGCCGTTGAGTGATTCACATCGGGAACGCTATAATCTGAAAGCGAATCGCCGGAACCTACTACGCCGACAGCAAGAACATTTGAGCCTGCAGCAGGATACAACGGCAGGTCATAAGAATTTTTGCCATTACCGATAGCAGCTATTACCAGAATACCGAACTTTTCAGCCATCCTGTCTATGCCCCTTGTCCACCAATCCTCCGAAGCCCAGCCAAGACTCATCGTAAGAATATCGTCCTGAGGCCAGCCGCCCGGAAAAACATAATCTTCAAGAAAATGACGAAATTCATAAACATCAAACTTCGCATCAGGACAGGCACCCTCATAAGAAAATTTGCCGATGGAGGCAAAACAGGCATCGTTATCATCGCCTGCCAGAATCGAAACTATCGCAGTTGAATGATTTGATATGCCGGCATTGTCAATATCATTGTCGTGAAAGTTTATCTTAATATCCCTGAAACAATTATGTGAAATGTCCGGCCTGTAATCGTTCTGCGGCTTTGAACCAATATACGTATCGCTTCTGCAGACAAGACCGATATTTACACCACTGCCTGTAAGATTCGGATCGGCACCGGCGATTTTATACGCTCCGGCAGTTTCAAACGCCCCTGGCTGCACCGCGGCCGACATTGCCAGCGTTGTGCTAAGCAACAAAACCGCCACAAAATTTAAAAATCTATAAACCAAAAAAGTTCCCAAAAAATCAAAAAAAGACTCAAACCTATTATAGCATATTTTGCTTAGTTTTTCCAGGCTGCCCGGCTTATTTTTTAAGTCTTTGTAATTAAACAGTTAACAGCATAAAAAAGACCATTTTGTGCGCTTGCCAAACAGGGTCACAGTTGATATACTCTTAAACTGTTTCGGACATTTGGTGTATAGGATTAAGCATAATCCGCCTCCGGCGAGACCTCGCTGAAAGCGGGTAATGGATTAGACTGGCTGACCACAAATGGAAGTTCTATTAAGTTCCGATAAAATCGCCGATTGTATAGCTGCACTGGCCGACGAAATTGTCTCAAAGACAACAAAAACGGATAAAATCGCTGTTATCGGCATCCGCAGCAGAGGTGAAATTCTTGCCAAACGTCTAAGCGACTTATTATCCAAAAAACTCAAAACACAAATTCCCTGCGGCACTTTAGACATAACGCTTTACAGAGACGACATAAATAATCCACAAGGCAGTTCCCAGCCGGTTGTCCGAAGCACTGAAATAGGTTTCGATATCGACAATAAAATTATTATCCTCGTCGATGACGTTTTATATACAGGCAGAAGCACCAGAGCGGCAATGGATGCCCTGATTGACTTTGGAAGACCAAAGGCAATAAGGTTAGCTGTCCTTGTTGAACGGTCAGGAAGAGAACTGCCGATAGCTGCCGATTTCGCGGGCATAAAATTAGATTTGCCCGCCGAAAAAAGTGTGCAGGTAAATTTTGTTGAATCCGACGGTAAAGACCGGGTGATTGTCCTATGAATGGAAAACAGTTTATCTGGAAACACAAGCACCTCATCGGACTTCGTGATTTGACCAGGGAGGAAATCGAGCATATTCTCGATACGGCCAGAGGTTTCGAAGAGGTAAGCACAAGAAGCATAAAAAAGGCCCCTACTCTCCGCGGCAAAGTCGTTGTCAATCTGTTTTTCGAGGACAGCACAAGAACACGCAACAGTTTCACTTTGGCAGCGAACAGATTGAGCGCAGATGTCATAGAATTTACCGAAAAAGTAAGCTCGACCAACAAAGGCGAAACACTGCTGGATACCGCAAGAAATCTCGAAGCAATGGGCATTGACATAGTCGTCATAAGACACAGTGCCGGAGGCGCACCGAAATTTTTAAGCAGAAATATAAACGCCAGCGTTGTCAATGCCGGCGACGGCTACTGTGAACATCCGACGCAGGGACTTTTAGATACTTTTACAATAAGAAAGATAAAAGGCTCGCTCGAAGGGCTTAAAATCGCAATCGTCGGCGATATCTCTCATTCGCGTGTGGCAAGAAGCGATATTTACGCGATGACAAAACTCGGCGCTGAGGTTATTCTTGTCGGCCCGCCGACACTTATGCCTGCTAAAGTAGAACAATTACCGGTTAAAGTAAGTTATTCGCTGGATGACATTATAGGCCAGCTCGACGTAATAAATATGCTGCGGATACAATTTGAAAGAATGGGTTCAAATCCGTTTCCATCTATAAAGGAATATTCGCACTACTTCGGCCTGACGGTTGATAGAATGAAAAAGGTAAAACCTGATATTCTCGTTATGCATCCGGGGCCTATTAACAGAGGATTGGAAATCGAAAGCGAAGTTGCCGATGGGCCGAACAGCGTAATACTCCAGCAGGTAACCAACGGCCTTGCCGTCCGAATGGCGGTGCTGTTCCTCGTTAATCAGGGTGCAATGATGCAAGACAAAAAAGAGAGGCTCGAAGAATAATGGGCAAGACCGGGCTTATAAAAAATGGTTTTGTAATCGACCCTGCCAACAAGGTAAATCGAAAGGCCGATGTCCTTGTCATCGACGGCAAAATTGCCGAGGTCGGCAAAATCGACAAACAGGCCGATATGGTTATCGACGCTGCGGGCAAACTCGTTGTGCCGGGACTGATTGATATTCACGTTCATTTCCGCGAACCGGGCGATGAGGAAGAAGAAACAATCGCATCCGGCTCTGCTGCCGCGGTCGCGGGAGGTTTCACTTCGGTAGTATGTATGCCGAATACCGAGCCTGCAATCGACGACGCGACAAGCGTAGAATATATTCACCGAATGGGCAGGCAGACAAGAAAAACGCACGTCTATGTAATGGGCGCAATTACAAAAAGCAGAGCCGGTGAACAATTAGCAGAGATGGGATTTATGATTCAGGCAGGTGCTGTCGGCTTTACAGACGATGGCAGCGGCGTGCAAAACGCCGCTATAATGTTAAGGGCGCTCAAATATGCGTCAATGTTCAAAAATATCGTTATAAGCCAGCATTGCCAGGATAATTCGCTCGCGGGCAACGGCGTTATGAATTCAGGCTATAACTCAACAGTGCTTGGTCTGCCGGGGATTGACCCGCTTGCAGAGGAAATGATGCTTTGGCGCGATATTCAGCTTGTGCGAAAAACAAATATGCGATATCACGTTCAGCACGTTTCAACGGCCAAATCGGTCGAGCTGATTAGACAAGCCAAAAAAGAAGGATTGCCGATAACCTGCGAGGCTGCGCCGCATCATCTGCTTTTGACCGATGACGCCTGCTGCGATTACGATACGAATTACAAAGTCAATCCGCCTCTGCGAACGCAAGCCGATATTGAAGCAATAAAACAGGCGATAAAAGACGGCATAATTGATGCGCTCGCATCCGACCATGCGCCGCATTTAAAAAGCGAAAAAGAGCTTGAGTTTCTTGCTGCACCGTTTGGGATAGCAAGTCTTGAATGTGCGCTTGGACTTTATATCAAAGCGCTGATTGAGCCGAAAATAATAGATTGGCCGCAGCTTGTTTCGATAATGGCCGAGAAACCCGCAAAAATAATCAGCGTTGACAAAGGCACTCTAAGCAAAGGCAAACAAGCCGATATAACTATCATAGACCCGGATTATGAATACACGGTCGATGTAAATAAATTCCGGTCGAAAAGCAAGAACTGTCCTTATGACGGCTGGAAACTCAAGGGCAAAGTAGAATATACAATCGTCGGCGGAGAGATAAGATACTCAGCGCAGGGAAATTAATGTGCTGATAATCGACGGCTACAACCTGCTGAGGGCTGTGCAGAACCTTCTGGAACAAGCCTCTGATTTTACTGATATTCAGCTTTGCCGAATGATTGATGAATATCTTTACAGGACGAAAAAGAGAGGGCAGATTGTCTTTGACGGCGTTGGGCCGAGAGATAAATCAGGTTTTAATAATTTGAGAGAGCTGGAAGTTACTTTTTCAGGCACAAACCGCGAAGCCGACGATGTCATTGAAAAACTTATTCTTGAAAATACCGCTCCGAAAAGTCTTATCGTCGTCAGCAACGACAGGCGCATAAAGACGGCAGCGAATAAAAGAAAGGCAACGGTCGCTGACTGTGTTGATTTCTGGACGGAAGTGATAAAGCAGCTTGAGAAGAAAAAGAAAAAGCAGGTTGAGCCACAGGGAAAGTTCATCGGCATAAGCGAAGCCGAGACGGAATACTGGCTGCGCGAATTCGGACTTCTAAAATAACATAACGCGGATAATTCGTTTAGCCGTCGCCGGCACAGCAACGGCTAAACAAACTTTTATTGTATTTTATCTGTTTATAGTCTATTATTTGGCTGATATTTTTCGCGGGTAATTTTTACTTTTAATTCACTTAGAGAGATGGTTTTTCCTCTTGTTTTTAACTAACTGCGATGCGAACCTTTTATCTTTCGGCGTTGAAGCACTTGGTCAATTATAACACCAATAAGAATTACTATCCCCAGCATAGCGAAGTCCAGTGAACTAGGTATTCCAAGCAGATTGACGAGATTGCGCAGCACGAGGATAAGCGTTGTGCCAATAAGGATGCCTATGACCGAACCCTGGCCGCCGCGAAGCGAGCAACCGCCGAGAACAGCGGCGGCGATGCCATACAGCTCGTAGAAATTACCGTGTGAAGACGGGGCAATTGAATTTGTGTAGAAGGCGAAAAGGATTGTGGAAATACCAGCCAGAAAGGTGCAAATGACATAAGCGCTGGTGATGACTCTTGTGGTGTTGATGCCGGAGAACCGCGTTGCCTCTTCGTTGCGGCCAGCAGCAAGCAGGTATCTGCCATAGACAGATTTATGCAGGACGACCCACATACCAGAAGCGATTACAATCAGGAATATAAAGGGCATAGGCACGCCGAGCATTTTGCCGGTGGTCAGCGTTTGGAGGGTTTCGAAGCCCTGGCAATATCCGAAGCCGCGGCTCTGGTCGTCTGCGATGTAACGGGCCAGACCCCTGTAGAAGAGCAGGCCGCAAAGCGTCACAAGGAAGGGCTGGATTTTTACTTTTGTTACGAGCAGGCCGTGAAATAATCCCAAAAGGCCGGTCCCTGCCAGAGTAACGATAACGGCAAGCGGCCAGGGCCAGTGCCATTTGGTCAGCATATAGGTAAGCAGGATGCCGAAGAGGGCGAAGACCGAGCCGACGGACAGGTCGATGCCGCCGGTCATAATGACGACGCCGGTACCAATGCCAAAGATTCCGAACATACCGATGAGGCGGGCGTTGTTCTGCAGGTTCGTTGCGCTCAGGAAGTTAGGATTAACAACTGAGACCACAACACACATAACAATCAGCATTATCAGTATTCCCATTTCTTTTCTCATTGACTTTGCCTTTCATTTACGCCTTCGCCGACGGCTAATCGCATAATAGTTTCCTCATTAAATTGCTTTCGTTCCAATTGGCCGGTGATTTTCCCCTCGTGCATAACGGCGATGCGGTCGCTTACGCCAAGAATTTCCTCCATATCGGAGCTTATGATTATAACAACAACGCCGTTATCGGTGAGGTTTCGCATAAGGTGATATATTTCGGATTTTGCGCCGACGTCGATGCCTCGGGTCGGCTCATCGAATATTATGACTTTGGGGTCGATGGCAAGCCATTTGGCCAGGACGACCTTTTGCTGATTTCCGCCGCTGAGATTTTCAGCGATGGTTTCGCTCGATGGGGTTTTTATGTTCAGTTTTTTGCACTGAGCCCAGGCAATATCTTTTTCCTCATTATGTTTTATCAGACCCGCAACGGTGAGATTTGCCAGGTTTGGTAAAGTTATATTTTCGCTGACGGTCATTTCGACAATTAATCCGGATTTTCTGCGGTCTTCCGGCATCAGGTATATCCCGTTTTTGACGGCGTCTTTGGGGGAGCGGATTTGAAGCTCTTTGCCTGCCAGGTAAATCGAGCCGGCAAGCGGCCGATCTACACCGAATATGGCGCGTGCCATTTCGCTTCGGCCGGCCCCGACGAGGCCCGCAAAGCCAAGTATCTGACCGCGGGCGGCTTCGAAACTTATTTTACAATCAGGATAGGAGGACGTGGTGAGGTTTCTGACGCAGAAGTATCCTGATTCAGCGTTGGCAGCCGGCGAGATATAAAAATCCTCGAGCTGTCTTCCAATCATCAGCTTTACCATATTATCGTGAGTTATCTGGTCGCGGCTGAGTGAGCCGGTGTTGACGCCGTCACGAAGACCAACGACACGGTCGGCACATTCTTTTACTTCTGACAGCCGATGAGAAATGTAAATGATGCTCACGCCGTTGTCGCGCAACTGGCGGATTACATCGAAGAGGCGTCTGCTTTCAGATAATGTCAAACTCGAAGTAGGCTCATCCATTATCAATATGGAGGCGTTGAGTGAAAGTGCCTTTGCTATCTCGACCATCTGCTGATGAGCTATTGACAGCTCGCTTAGAGGCGTATCAGGTGATAAGTCCAGGCTGAGCCGTTTGAGGTACGGCTGCGTCCGTTTTCGTATGCGGTCGCTGTCTATTATTTTTAACGGGCCGAGCCGCAGAGGCTCTCTGCCAAGAAAAACATTGCCGGCAATGGTGAGGTTATCGAGAACGTTGAGTTCCTGATGAATAAAACCGATTCCGAGTTTGATGGCTTCGGAGACGTTGTGGATAACGGTGGTCTTGCCGTTGATTTTGATGGCGCCCGCATCAGGCTGGAGCACGCCGCCAAGGATATTCATCAGGGTGGATTTACCGGCACCATTTTCACCGATAAGAGCAACGACCTGGCAGGAATAAACATCGAGGTCAACCTTATCGAGAGCTTTTACGCCGGGGAAACTTTTTTCTATCCCCTGCATCTGCAATAATAGCGGCAGGTCGGTAGGCATCTGAGAGCTGCTCCAATGGCATTACAAACAAGCTATTTGCCGAGAAGTTCGTGCACTCTATTCGTAAATTCAGCGACGTTGTCCTTCTTTATAATCAGCGTAGGAACAATAATCATTTTGGACGATGGTATCTTTGATTTGTCACCGTTGATGATATCAGCAAGCAGCTTGATTGACTGATAACCGAACTCGTAAGGCTGCTGGACAACGGTGCCGTATATATAACCATCTTTAATGCCCGCGAGGGTTTCTTCATCCTCATCGAAGCAAACTATTTTGACTGCGCCGAGCTTTCCTGCGTCAGTAACGGCGTTGAGGATGGCAGGGCCGTTGTAGTTCCAAAGGCCTACACAGCAGGCTAAGTCCGGATATTTCACCAAAGCATCCGAAACATTGGATTTGGCAACCACCTTGTCATTATTATCGGTTCGAATGTCTATAATTTCGATTTTAGAGCCGACAATGGCTTCCTTTATTCCCGCAACCCTCTCCTTGGAGTTCTGGGTGTCCGCTTTGCCGACGAATATCATAATTTTTCCACCGTTGGGCAAAATTTCCTTAATCATCTCACCGGCTTGCCTGCCGGCAGCGACGTTGTCAGTGCCGAGATAACAGAGCCGTTTGCTGCCGGGGATATCACTGTCGCAGGTTATGACGGTTATTTTTTCGCACAGTTCGTCGAGCATCGGTTTTTGATTCACAGGGTCGATGGGAGAAATTGCGATTCCTTTTGCGCCCCTGACGATCAAATCATCAACAATGCGACGCTGCTCGGCAGAAGTGGCGTCGCTAACGAGGCGGAAATCTACCTCAAAGTCCTCAAGCTCGGCGTCCGCTTTTTCGCATCCTTTGCGAGTGAAAGCCCAAAAATCCGATGCACCATTAGTTACAAAGGCAAGCTTCGTTTTCTTCGACGGCTCCGGCGCCTTTGTATCTTTTTTGGAACAGCCTGTCAGCAAAACTGCCGAACAGAAAAGCAACATTATTAACAGATTGAAAAATAATTTTTTCATCTTGGTAATCCCGCAAAACAGCCTGATTTCCTGGTAAACTTTCCTGACTTTTTCGATTATAAGTCTAAAACTTAATATACGCAACTAATATTTTAACGTAAAATATAGTTGCTGCAAGGATAAAAATCATCTATATTATCGAAAACATTAAAATGTCTATTTAAGGTGAAACTGTGGCTTATACGATAGGTTTGGATTACGGAACTAATTCGGTAAGATGTCTTGTTGTCAATGTCAAAAACGGAGATGAAATCGGAACTTTTGTCTATCCTTATCCATCTGGTAATGAGGGTATCATTCTCGACCACTCGGACGCGAATTTAGCGAGGCAAAATCCGGCTGACTATCTAAAAGGTATCGAAGAAAGTGTCAAAGGCGCATTAAAAGACGCCAAGAAAAACGATAAAAACTTCAAACCTGAAAAAATCATTGGTATCGGCGTTGACACAACAGGCTCAACGCCTATTCCTGTTGATAAAAATGGCACCCCGCTGGCGATGCTCGACAAATTCAAAAAAAATCACAACGCGATGGCGTGGCTGTGGAAAGACCATACTGGATACGCTGAAGCGGCGCAGATTACCGCCCTTGCGAAAAAGTATCATCCTGAATATCTTGCCAAGTGTGGCGGGACATATTCATCGGAATGGTTCTTCAGTAAAATCCTGCATTGCTTGAACGTTGATAAAAAAGTTTTTGACGCGGCGGACAGTTGGGTTGAATGCGCAGACTATATTCCGGCTGTCCTTGTCGGCGACACTAAACCGGAAAATCTAAAATGCAGCAGATGTGCAGCGGGCCATAAAGCAATGTTTAACGCAGACTGGGGCGGACTGCCTGCGAAAAGTTTTTTAAGCAAACTCAATCCCAAACTCGGCGCCTTGCGCGACAGGCTCTACGACAAAACTTATGCTGTCGATACCGCTGCAGGCGGACTTTGCAAAGAATGGGCAAAAAAACTCGGACTTGCTGAAAATATCCCTGTCGCTGTCGGTGCATTTGATGCGCATCTTGGCGCAGTAGGCTCAGGAGTCAAATATGGAACGCTTGTAAAGATAATAGGGACAAGCACTTGCGATATGATTGTAAGTCCCCAAAAAAGAAAACTGGCCGATATACCCGGTATTTGCGGAATTGTTGACAGCTCGATTCTGCCGAATTTCTGGGGGCTTGAGGCGGGACAATCGGCTGTCGGCGATATATTCAACTGGTTTGTCCATTATATTCAGCCCGGCGGGAACAGAAACGGTTCGCACGAAGAGCTAACGAAAAAAGCGGCGAAATTGAAACCTGCTCAATCAGGCCTGCTCGCGCTCGACTGGAACAACGGCAACAGGACAATTCTCGTTGACCAGAGACTTACAGGCCTATTGCTTGGGCAAACACTTCATACCAAACCGGAGGAAATTTATCGCGCCCTGATTGAAGCGACTGCTTTTGGGGCATTGACCATCATCAATCGTTTTGAAGAATATGGCGTCAAAATAAAAGAGATTATCAACTGCGGCGGAATCGCGGAGAAAAATCCGATGCTGATGCAGATTTACGCAGACATTACAGGCAGAGAAATGAAAGTTTCACGCTCGGCGCAAAGCTGTGCATTAGGTTCGGCGATTGCTGCTGCTGTTGTCGCAGGTAAAAAGGCGGGTGGATATGATAATTTCGCTTCCGCACAGAGCACAATGTGCGGCGTAAAGAAAATAACATATAAGCCGAATACGAAAAGTCATAAAACCTATACAGAACTGTATAAACTTTATAAAAAACTGCACGACTCATTCGGCGTTAAAAATCATAAGGCGGTTTTGTCGGACGTTATGAAAAAATTACTCGAACTCAAGGAACAGGCCAACAAATAATGCTTGAACAATTAAAAAAATCCGTTTGCAGGGCAAATTTAGAGCTTCAAAAACAAAATCTTGTCATTTACAGTTTTGGCAATGTCAGCGGCATTGACCGCAGGAAAGGAATTGTCGCTATAAAACCCAGCGGCGTAGATTATAACCAATTAACGCCTGAAAAAATTGTTCTGCTCGATTTGCAGGGAAATATTATCGAAGGCAAACTGAGGCCATCGTCTGATACGCCGACGCATCTTGAGTTATATCGAACATTTTCCGATATCGGCGGAGTCTGTCATACACATTCGACTTACGCGACTATGTGGGCGCAGGCCTGTAGAGAAATTCCACCACTGGGAACAACCGCGGCAGATTATTTTTATGGAGCCGTGCCTGTTACCGACCGCTTAACTGATTCACAGATAAAAAATGATTATGAACTGAACACCGGCAGGATTATTGTAAAGAGATTCAAAAATATTGACCCGCTTGAGATGCCGGCCTGTTTAGTGGCCTGTCACGGGCCGCTCACGTGGGGCCAAAGTCCTGAAAAGGCCGTGGAAAATGCGGTAATTTTAGAAAACACTGCCAAACTTGCTTTTGGCGCTTGCATTTTAAATCCGAAGATAAAATCAATCGGCAAAGTTTTGCTGGATAAGCATTTTTCCCGTAAGCACGGTAAAAACGCCTATTACGGCCAAAAAGAATAACTCTTGACCGCATAACAATATAAATTATTATGCTGTTTTAAAATATTTAAAGGAGTCTTATGATGGCAAAGAAGATGACTTATGGCGTTATCGTCGGCAACAGAGGCTTTTTCCCTGCTATACTTGCTAAAAAGGGACGGCAGGACATACTGAACGTTCTTAAAAATACAGGCTCTGACACAATATGCCTGACGGAAAAAGACACAAAGTTCGGCAGCGTTGAAACATACAGAGACGCGAAGAAATGCGCCGAGCTTTTTTCAAAAAATGCCGGCAGCATCGACGGAATCATCGTAACGCTCCCTAATTTCGGTGATGAAAAAGGGGTCGCTGAGGTCATTAAAAGCAGCGGTCTGAATGTGCCGATTCTGATTCAGGCTGAGCCTGACGATGCCGCGAAAATGAGTATTGTAACCAGGCGAGACTCGTTTTGTGGAAAAATTAGCGTCTGCAATAACCTGCGGCAATCCGGCGTTCCATTCACTCTTACAAAAACGCACACGACCAAAGTCAATTCGTCGGAATTTAAAAAAGAGCTGGATGATTTCGCATCAGTCTGCCGAATTGTCAAGGGACTTAAAAACGTCCGGTTCGGAGCTATAGGCGCAAGAACGGGAGCATTCAACACCGTTCGCTTTAGCGAAAAATTGCTCGAACTTTCCGGCATATCAGTTGAAACGCTCGATTTGTCGGAAGTCTTCGGCAGAATCGAAAAATTAAAAGACAACGACAAAATCGTAAAAGACAAACTGGCCGCCATAAAAAAATACACTTCAACAAAAATGGTTCCTAATAACGCGATTTTGAAAATGGCAAAATTTGCCTACGTTGTCGATAGCTGGGTTAAAGACCTTAACCTTGCGGGGACAGCGATTCAATGCTGGACAAGCGTTGAGGAATTTTTCGGCGTAGTGCCCTGCACGATTATGAGTATGATGAGTCAGGGACTTCTGCCGAGCGCCTGCGAGGTCGATATTACAGGATTACTTGCGATGTATATCCTGCAGCTTGCAAGCGGAAGCCCAAGCGCACTATTGGACTGGAACAACAACTACGCAAACAATCCTGACAAATGCGTTTTATTCCATTGCAGCAATTTGCCTAAATCGTTTTTCAAATCGTCAAAGATGGATTATCAGGCAATCATTGCAGGCTCCGTCGGAAAACAAAACACTTTCGGCACAATCGTCGGCAAAATCGCGCCAAACAAGACGACCTTCTGCAGAGTTACAACGGACGATGCCGCGGGAATAATCACCAGCTACACGGGCCAGGGCGAATTTACAGCGGACAAGCTCAACACATTCGGCGGCTACGGCATAATGAAGGTTAATAATCTCCAGACCCTTTTACAATACATCTGCAAGGCTGGATTCGAGCATCACGTCGCAGCCAATATAAGCTCCAAGGCTGATGCCATTGCCGAAGCGCTCGGTAATTATCTGGGCTGGGAAATCTATCGGCACCAATAAAAAATGAAACTGCTGGCAAAAAAATCTCGACTTCGCGGCATTATCGCTATTCCCGCGTCCAAATCGCATACCATACGCGCGGCGGCAATTGCCTCTCTCGCAAAGGGGCAAAGTCTTGTCAGAAATCCCCTGATTTCAGACGACACAATAAGCGCCGTCAATTGTTACCGCCTGCTCGGCGCTAAAATAGACTGCGCAGATAAAAACTGCTGGAAAATCACGGGCACTTCGGGAAACTTAAAAGTTCCTGATAAAATCATTGATGTAGGCAACTCCGGCACAACATTACGATTGGCTGTCGGCTCAGCCGCACTTGCTCCAAAAGGGCAGAAAATAACCTTCACCGGCGATGCGCAAATACAGACAAGGCCGCTGAAACCTTTACTCGATTCACTGAATGACCTTGGAGCGAAGGCAAGATGTCTGAAAAACAACGGTTCTGCTCCTGCCGAAATAGAAGGACGGCTTATCGGCGGCAAAACCACTATCGAATGCTTCAGCAGTCAGTATTTAAGCAGTCTTCTGCTTGCTACACCGCTGGCACAAAAAGATACCGAAATCATTGTGCCGCTGCTCAATGAACCTGATTACGTAAAAATGACTTTCGACTGGCTCGATTGGCAGAATATTAAATACGAAAATCAACAAATGAGCCGATTCAAAATTAAAGGCGGCCAGCAGTACAATGCCTTCGACAGGCAGATACCGGCGGACTTTTCAAGCGCAACATTCTTCCTCTGTGCCGCCGCGATACTTGATGCGGACATAACAATTACCGGCCTTGATTTTTCAGATAGTCAGCCCGACAAGGCTGTCGTTGATTATCTTAAACGGATGGGCGCTAAAATCGAAGTTACTCCAGCCGGCGTTCATATAAAATCAAGTCAGCTTAAAGGTATTGAAATTGATATGAACAGAACACCTGACGCCCTGCCGGCTATGGCCGTTACGGCAGCGTTCGCCGAGGGAACGACAAAATTTTTAAATGTCCCGCAGGCTCGAAAAAAAGAAACCGACCGGATAAAATGTATGGCAGAAGAACTGACCAAACTGGGGGCAAAGGTTAAGGAGTTACCTGACGGCTTGATTGTTCACCAAAGCAAACTCAAATCGGCAAATCTGGACGGCAGAGGCGACCACAGGATTGTTATGGCTCTTTCCCTTGCGGCAATGGCTATTGAACAGCCCTCTACAATCGACACTGCAGAAGCGATGAACGTAACATTCCCGGATTATGTCAAACTGATGAAACAACTGGGAGCAGATATAAATTTATCTTAACAAACTCGCCTTTCTATTTATACTCTTGTAGTCTAATTATCCATTTATAGAAAACGAGACCTGCGTTGCCAAGTCATTCCCGGATTTCTGGGAAAGATTTGAAGTTTTCTATAAAAAATAGATACATACTCCCAATTCAAACCGGCTATTCTTACAAATCTGAGTTTGTTTATCCGTTATAGGTCGGTCGTAACTTCTCACCCACTTTTTTCCAGTGCATCAGAGCATTTTCCTGCGATTCAAAATCTTTCTCAGTAAACAGCATTTTCGTTTGCCCAATTTGAATCTCATCGTCCTCAGCCAGAACCGTCTCCTGTGTAATTCTATGCGCATTGATAAACGTCCCGTGTTTGCTGCGCATATCTTCAGCATAGTATTTCACTGTGCCCTTATCGAACCGTATTCTGAAGTGTTTGCGTGAAACCATATCGTCCAGTATCTGGAGCGGAAGCGATTCTGCTCTGCCAATCACGCTTGTCCGCTGACCAAGCGGGAGAAACTGGCCTGTTTGTTTTCCTGATATTACGATTAAGGACGCCATATCAACTCCTATGATAAAAATCTACTTCAAATTTACTTGCTTTCTTATGGACTTTCACGATAGGGCTTGCCCGACTGGTATAGTTTAAGCCGCTCGTCGAACTCGGCTCGCCACTCGGCGGGTTCTTTTTCAGTCAATAAGTTAATAGCTTCTTTCTGCCACTTGATGGCAGAGCCGAAATCGCCGGCCTCTGCATAAGCGGCCGCAAGGGTATTGATGTAGCTGGCATTCTTCCAATTCGTCAGTTTACAGGCTTTTGTGGCGTACTCAATCGCCTTGGTGCCATTACGTAACTCAGCCACTGGGCAAGTTGCCTGCAACCAGGCAAGTCCATCCAACGCGGCCGGATTCTTCTCATCCAATACGCGCTGTCGGATTTCCAGCGCCTTGACGAACAGCGGTTCTGCCTCCTTGTAACGGCCCTGACGGACGTACAGCGTCCCCAACTGGTCCATGGACCACAGGGTGTCTAAATGTTCCTCGCCAAGTATGCGCCGCCGGATTTCCAGCGGCTTGACTAACAATGGCTCCGCCTCGCTGTAACGGCCCTGATGTTCGTACTGCCAGCCCAAGCTAAACATAGAGTCCAGCGTTTCTAAATTTTCCTCGCCCCATATGCGCCGCCGGATTTCCAGCACCTTGACATGCAGCGGCTCTGCCTCATTGTAACGGCCCTCCTTGTAGTATAGCCAGCCCAAGATGTTCATGGAATTCAGCGTGTCTGGATGTTCCTCACCCAGTACGCGCCGCCGGATTTCCAGCAACTTGACATACAGGGGCTCTGCCTCTTTGTAACGGCCCTGATATTCGTACATCAAGCCCAGGTTACTCATAGACCACAGGGTTTCTGAATGTTCCTCACCCAGGACGCGGCGATTGCCCTCCAGCGCCTTGACTAACAGCGGCTCCGCCTCGTTGTAACGGCCCTGATATTCGTACAGCCAGCCCAAGTTGCCCATGGAATTCAGCGTGTCTGGATGTTCCTCACCCAATACGCGCCGCCGGATTTCCAGCGTTTTGACCCACAGCGGCTCCGCCTCGTTGTAGCGTAACTGCCTGCTGTACAACCAGCCCAGCCCGGTCATGGACCACAGCGTGTCTTGATGTTCCTCACCAAGCACGCGGCGTCTGCCCTCCAGCGCCTTGACTAACAGGAGCTCTGCCTCTTTGAAACGGCCCTGACGTTCGTACAGCACGCCCAAGTCGGCCATGGACTTCAGCGTATCCGGATGTTCCCCGCCGAACTGACCTCGACGGAGCTCAAGCGCACGCTCTAAGTGTGGCTCGGCCGCTTTGTACTTGCCTAAATTCAAGTATGTCGTCCCCAGCGTATTACGTATCGATGCCTCAATAGACGGTGCGTCCTTGAATTTGCCTTCGAGCTTCTTCGCGGCGGCGTCCAGAACCTCCATGACGGTTACTTCCCGACCCTTGGCTCTGTCCGGGTCAACCGATGCAAGAAGGTCATTGTTGAGGAACTCGTTCACAGCTTGTGATATCATCGCTTGTCGCTCCGCTTCGGCGCGTGCCTGCTCGGTCTGAAAGTACATCGTTGTGCTAACCACCAGGCCTGCCACTATCGCCACCGTGACCAATAACCCGGCTGCCACACCAGTTTTATGACGGCGGACAAACTTATGCAGTCGGTACCTCACGCTCGGTGGGCTGGCCGAAACCGGTTCATCATTCAGATGCCGTTCGATATCCGTTGCCAGTTCATTGGCTGTTTCGTACCGGCGGGTGCGGTCCTTCTCCATCGCCTTCATCGCAACCCAGTCCAGGTCGCCGCGGACGATTTTGCGCAACTCACCCGGCTAAGCATCGCGGTGCCTGGCAATATCGGTCAGGGCATTACCGAGAGTGCTTAATCGCGTTGACGGCCTGGGCGGCTCATCCTCACGAATGATTCTGCGGATTTCATCATAAGCAACGATGCGAAGCTTACCAGATTCAAACGGCGTGGTGCTGGTGAGAAGCTCATAAAGCAAAACACCCAGCGAGTAAATATCGCTGCGCGTGTCAATATCCAGCCCGCTCATCTCTGCCTGTTCAGGACTCATATACTCCGGCGTGCCTATGAACTGCCGGTATTCGGTGAAGAGCGTTTTTTCGGTGAGACGCTGCTGGGTCGCCTTAGCGATGCCAAAGTCGATTATCTTTGGCACAGGTTTACCATCATGCAGCATAATCATAACATTCGAAGGCTTGATGTCCCGATGGATGATTCCTTTTTGATGAGCGTGCTGAACGGCTTTGCATACATCGATAAACAGCTCCAGCCGCCGCCGTGTGTCGAGGTTATTTTTATCGCAATACTCGGTAATAGGAATACCCTTTACCAGTTCCATTACAAAGTAGGGCCGGCCTGTATCAGTTGCCCCGGCATCGAGCACTCTGGCAATGTTAGGATGGTCCATCATCGCTAAGGCCTGACGTTCGGCTTCAAAACGAGCGATGACCTGTTTGGTATCCATACCCAGCTTAATAATTTTCAATGCGACTTTGCGGCGGATAGGCTCCTGCTGTTCGGCCATATAAACGACGCCGAAGCCGCCTTCACCTATCAACTGAAGCAGCTTATACCGGCCGATACTCATACCGGGAGCTTCGGTCAGAGGCCCAGCATCAAGCGTGCCGGCTATACCGGCCGGCGGCGACTTGAGAAAGCTTTTGTCTGCAAAGTGAACCTTGAGCAAGGCTTCTATTCGAGCCAGCAGAGTGGTGTCATCTCCGCAAGCTGATTTGATGAAAGCAGCCCGTTCAGCATCGGATTTTATCCCGATTGCTTCATTGAAAATCGCTTCTTCGTTTTTTTTATGCTCGGCACACATTGGATAACTCCTTATATATGTGTTCCACTACTATAACAATGCGAGAAACAGAGATGAAAAGCCTCATAAAAAACGAAAAATTTTCAAAAAACGGTTTTCAGCCTCGCGCTGTCTGGTTACCTTTTGCCATCTCTAAACGCAGCCAGGAACGGGCATAAGCCCAATAGCGGTCAACTGTGGAGGGAGAGATGCCCAAAACTTCCGCTGCCTGTTCATTGGTTAAACCGGCAAAATAACGGAGTTTAACCAAATCAGCTTTAGCTTTGTCTTTCTTCGAGAGTTTCTCAAGAGCCTCATCCAGGGCAACAAGGTCATCCAAAGACGTTTTGTCATCGCCTGTTGCAACTGCCTCATCAAGGTCAATTCGCTTTCGGCTGCCGCCGCGTTTCAGACTCTTTTTGCGACGTGCATTATCAATAAGAATCCGGCGCATAGCTTCAGCCGCTGCCGCGAAGAAATGGCCTCTGCCGCTCCATTTCTGTTCCTGTGAGCCTACAAGACGCAGGTAGGCCTCGTGGACTAATGCAGTAGCCTGCAGTGTTTGGCCGGGCGATTCTTTACGCATCCGCTGAGCGGCAAGCTGACGCAGTTCCTGATAGACCAACGGGAAAAGTTCATCCACCGCACGAACATCGCCTCGCTCGATGGCTGCCAAAATAAGCGTGACATCACTCATATACGCATTTTACCGGCAAAACCTATAAATAGGAATACAAAATAGGCTCTCTTCGGCACAAACTCATTAGCACTTTTTTCATTTTTTTTCTTGACTTTTTCAGATATAGACGATAAATTCTATCTTTTTAGAAACTATTATCAGCCATAAATAAACCGGTGAAAATATGTGTGCGGCACTTATGTTCTGATTAAGCAACACGTCTGATTCTTGTGTGTGCTGTGCGCGTCATTAGATAACACATTTTTAGGAGGGAAAAAAAATGAGCACAAAAATCTTTAAAATTTCAATTCTTATAATTATTCTCTGCTTAGGCAAAATCGCTATTGCAGAGCGGATAGAAGAATCCGGCGAGTATTCGTGTATCGTAAATTTCTATGATTTTGCAGTCTTTGCCAATCATTGGCTTGAAAGCGGGACCGGCCTGCCAGCAGATTTGGACAAAAATGGAACTGTTGACTTTAATGACCTTAAACTTTTAACCGATTTCTGGCTTTGGCCATGCCCGTCCAATTGGCCGCCCCGCGGACCTTTGTGTCTTGTCGATTTTGAAAAATTCAACATATTCGCAGAATATTGGCTCCAAAGCGGCTTCGGATTGCCTGCCGATTTAGACCATAGCGAAGCAGTTGACTTTACAGACTTTAAACTTTTCGTCGATGTGTGGCTTAGTAACTGTCCCGACAATTGGCCTTTGCTTATGGAAATGAAAACATGGTATCGCGATGCTGACAAAGATGGCTATGGAAATCCAAAAATAAGCGTTCAATCAATCACGCAACCGCCGGGATACGTTTCAGATAATACAGATTGCGATGATTACAATGCAGGCATTAATCCGAGCGAAGAGGAAGTATGTGACGGCATAGACAACAACTGCAATGGTATGATTGATGAAAATACCTCTTACGACATAAATCCATGCCAGACAGCTCTATGTATATACGGCTACCTCATAATTATGAACAAGCCTAACGGCACTCCGTGCACATCGGGCGGCATACCTGGCAGTTGCCAAGACGGGACTTGCGTGCCTGACAAATGAGGAGACGAAAACAATAACAGTTTAGTCTTGAAAGACAGTCTGTATCCGTTTATACTCCTATATTTGAATCTTTAACATAAATAGGAGAACCTATGTTAGGCTGTCATTTTGGAAGGCTGTTTCAGGTAACTGTCGCCGGCGGGTCATATCAGGATGGACTGACCTCTGTAATACAGGGTCACCCCCCTGCTATGGCGATAACCGAGCAGGAAATCTACGGCGATTTGCTTTTGCGAAAGCCGGGAGCCGATGAACTTAGCTCGCCCCGCAAAGAGCCGGATTTGCCGATAATTTATACAGGTATCAATGCCGCTGATACCGTTGAAAACGCAAAAAATAAAGGCCTTACCAACGGCACACCATTGACCATTCTTATTCCAAATCTCGACAGGCATTTTGAGCATATCAAGCAGTATCAGGACACTAACCGCACACCCCGGCCGGGACACGCTTCTTACGCATCCTCTATAAAATATGGGCCGGCTGATGATGCTATCGGGGCAGGAATATTCAGCGGAAGATATTCCTCGACCATTGTGGCAGCAGGTCATATCGCCAAAAAAGTGCTCCAAAAATGCGGCATTGAAGTTTTCGCGTATGTAAAGGAACTCGCATCCGTCCGCTGCGGCAATATCGACAGCGCAAAAGCTCTCAAACATACGCAGAACTATAAAAAGATGCGCCGCGACCTTGACCCGTTTTATCAGGAAATTTATGTAAAAGGCAGAATAACAGGCGAAATGCGATTTCTTGAAAAAATGGCGGTCTTTGCGGAAATTGAAAAAGAAATCGATAAAATCCGCGATAAGGCCCCTAAACAAGACGCAAAAAAAATAACAGAAAAGTATGGCGTTCATCCTGTTCTTAATTGTCCCGACATAGCAACGGCAGAAGAAATGGTCCGGGCTTGCAACAAAATTTCCGCAGGCGGCGATTCTGCCGGCGGCGTCGTGGAAGTTATTGTAAAAGGTGTGCCAGTGGGGCTTGGAGAACCGATATTCGACAAGCTCGACGGCGAACTGGGCAAAATGCTTGGAATCGGCGCGGTAAAAGGCATCGAAATCGGCGCGGGGTTTGCGGTAAAAGATATGACCGGCTCGCAGGATAATGACCAGATGCATGCTGAAAAAGGCAAAGTAATATTTGAATCCAACAATGCAGGCGGGATAACCGGCGGACTTTCAACAGGACAGGATATAATCATACGACTTGCTGTAAAACCGACTCCGACAATCGACAAACAACAGCGGACGATTGATAAATACACGCTTGAGAATAAAACTTTAGCTGCGATTACCCGGCGAGACCCGACAATTGTGGCAAGAATCTGGCCGGTTGCGGAAAATTATACAGCTATGATTATTCTGGATAATCTGCTGATGCACTACGGCTATCAGGCAATAAAGCAGAAATTTGAGAAATAAAACAAAAAAAGGCCGACAAGCGTCGACCTTTTGAATTTCTTAAGATTTTTCAAATTTATTATTCAAGCGGAGCAAAAAATTCCCGCTCTTTTTCTTCCTGCAAAATAATAGTCGGCTTTACTAATACCAGCAGGATATCCTGGTCTTCAACCTTGCTGCGATGACTGAAAAGCCTTCCTATCAGAGGCACTTTTGAAACACCCGGCACACCTGCCTCCGCGTTGTTTTCAGCACCGATTTTCTGACCTCCTATCAGCAATGTGCCGCTGTCCGGCACACTTACACGAGTTTGAACCTCGGAAACTTCCAGCGTGGGAAGCTGAATGGTAAATTCCTGACCAGTTGTCGCTGGCATTTGAAAATCGGTAAGGGTGGCTCTCGTGTAGCTGGTGTTAATTTGAAGAATAACATATTTTTTGTCGGCAGTTATTGTTGGGACCACATTCAGCACAACACCACCAGTAGTGGTCTGAGTTGATGGGGTGGCAAGAACCCTGCTCGGCTGGCTTTCACCCGCGAGTGTTATATCCTCAAATGAATAACTCGAAACATAAGCAACGTCTTTGGTTACTCTTATGTAAGCCGCTTCACCGCTCAGGACAGTAATCCTCGGAGCAGTAACCATTTTTGCATCTCTGTGTACCTGCGTTGCCTTCAAGAAGAATGAAACAGTTAAATCGTCAAGCACGGAACCAATCTGGACACCGCCAAGAAGCTCGGTTGCATACGATGTTGTTGCCCCCCCTCCCAGACTGCCCGGGACAAGTGTTCCTTGCGGCAAAGCGCTTTCATACGAACCCATATCAAAAATCATTCCGCCAATGTTGCTGTTAATTTTTCCAGGCGGAACAGTAATCCTGCTGATACCCAAACCAATATCCTCAAGAAAATTTTCCGTAACAAACAGAAATCTGGTTTCTATAGATACCTGCTGGCCGAGCGATTCACGTAAATCTTCCATAAGTAATTTCTGAATTTGTTCGTGAATCTGAGGAGTTTGACTTATAACAAGTCTGTAATTGCCTATGCCGCCGTTTCCGTGAAGGCTGATAGTGCCCTCGCCGCCAGTGGCTAACCAGCTCAGCGGCTCAATGGTTTCCTGTATCATCTGCATTATGGCAGCAGCCCTGGCCTCAACAACGGCAGCAGTGTCCGTAACTGCCGTCTGAGTAACTCCTCCTGTGGTCGTTCCCAATTGAATACGATAATTGGCCGGCGCACCAATAAGTTCTGTAATATCATAAACATGCGTAACTAATGTAGGCGGAAGTGAGGCTGTCGTTGCTACTGTTATGACTCCGTCTTTAACAACAAATCTTACTGTCGCAACACCCCCTGATACCGAACGAAGAAGGTCTTCCAGACCTTTCCTCAACATTATACCGCCCAGTCCCTGCATACCTATAACAGTATCAGGCTCAATGTAGGCATTCTCCTCAAGGTCTTTCCAAAGGACAAAGATTTTCAGCGGCGGTTCAACAGAAGTCCTGATTGTCTCGATAGCTTCGCTAAACGGCGTATCAGGGGTAAGAGCGCTTAAATCAACTATTGACTCGAGCTGTTTATAAACTGCGGCATCGGCAGGAGCAAGACCGCTTATTATTTTTGCTTTCCTTGCGGCTATATCCTGCCAGTTTCTCGGCAGACTAAACAGGCTCGCATGCGGAATCATCGATTTCTGTGTATCATACAAAACGTCCTCTTCTCCTTTTCCAATTTCTTTTTTCGTCTCGATCTGCCTGCGCAGATTGATTATATCCTCGAGCATCTGCTTGTTTCTCAATGCAGTTTTGTTAAGGGGGTCAATGGCTAAAAGTGTCTCAAGCTGTGCCAGGGCTTCTTCATATCTTTGCTGTTCCTGGAATTCCGCTGAGCTTGCAAGAAGGTCTTGAATTCTTTTTTGCCTGTCGGTAGCCTGTTGAGTGCGTAGTTTTTCCTGCGTTGTTCGTGCCTCGGTTTGAGCCGTTTCAGCTTTGACGCGATTAACTTCAGTCTGACGCGTATTTACCTGATCCAAGAGCTGCTGCAGAGAGGATTTATATTGAGAATAATCTGCATCGCCAAGTAAAAGCTTATTTTTCTCAATTACTCCCAATGCACGGGAGATTTCATCTTTCGCCTTAATAAAATCTTCCTTATCGCTGTATTCTTTTGCTTTTGCAAGGGCTTCGTTTACAACAGCCTTTGTGTAGCTTTGCTGAATTCGCTGCCTTTGTTTGACAACCTCAATATAATTTTCCTTTATTTTCTCCTCAGAAGGAATTTCCTGCTGAGTCTGCTGCGGCAGCGTCTGAACATTTACACCAGTATCAACCTTCTGTGGAGCAGGAGCAGCAGGAGTAACAGATTCCGGACGAATCTCTGTTTGTGGTGTAATAACCGGCAACTGATTAGCCTCAGCAACCGGCCGCTCAACAATAACCGGTTTTGCCTTTTGTGCCGGCACCGGCTGTTCAATATTCTGTTCGGGAACCTGATTGGCGTCACGAGCCGGCACAGAACGCAATTTTTCGAGAAGCGAATCCAATTTGCTCGCATCGGAAACGCTAAGATACTCTCTATACGCGGCTGCTTTGCCGAGAGTCTCTTTTGCGTTGTCCATCATACCGCGCCGATACTGCTCGTAACCTACATCAAGCAGTTGTTTGCCCATTTGCCTGAAAGTTTGCACCTTAGCGTCCTTTTCATCAGCAGCGAAGCTAAGTGAAACTGCCGGCATACAAACTAACAAGATTGCCAATATAATTCCTAATGACAACCTTGTTCTTAATATAGCAATAGCCACTGGCTGTCTCCTGTTAATATTAAATTCAATAAACGCCGCCCAAAAATGTTCTTCTGCAACTGTCCGGTTTTAACATAATCCACTGATTTACGACTGTTGCTAAGATTACGTATTTTAACATAAAATTTTAACTTTTTCAACAGTTATTATTTCCAGAAATGGATTTTCGCAGTAAAATCCATTACTATTGTCGATAATAGTTATCGGTTCTCAGCAATAAATTATGAGTAAAAAATTAAAAAAAATGGCTAATCCGGTAATTAGATTTATCAGATAATTCACTATTTTATCCGAACTTATGACAAAATCAGAGATTACATACAAATCTTTTGCACTGGCACTGGAAACATCAGGCAGACTCGGTTCTGTAGCCGTTGGCTGCAATAATAAATTATCGGACGAAAATTTTTTTTTGGCACCTCTTCGACACAGCACAGAATTATTTGACACTATCATTGAACTTCTTGATAAATATGGGAAAAAGGCTAACCAGATAAGTCATATCTACATTTCTATCGGCCCCGGCAGTTTTACCGGCATAAGAATTTCAGTAACAGCAGCAAAAATGATGGCTCTTGCGGCACAAAGCAAAATTGTCGCTGTGAAGACCAGCGATGCTATGGCTCTGAATGTCGATGACAGCAGCATCAGAAAAATTGCTACGGTCATTGACGCAAAAAGAGAGCAATTCTTTATCGCAGCCTTTGAAAGAAAAAAAGAAACCTGGGAAAAAATTTTGCCGGATTGTATGATGACCACTGAACAATTTAAGGAAAAATTTGACGACGAACCGATATGGCTGCTGGGCGAAGGCCTGCTTTACTACGCTAAAAAATTCGAGACTGCCAATATCAGAATACTCGACAAAAAATACTGGTCGCCAAGGGCAGGTAATGTCTTCAAAATCGGTTCACAAATGGCTGCAGAAGGAAAATTCTGCGACCCTGTCGGCCTTGTGCCGTTTTATCTTCGCCGACCTGAGGCCGAAGAAAACTGGGAGAAAAAAACAGGTTAAATTAACCAGCTAAATCCCCAAACAGTGTTAATGCACTTGTTCGATTGATTTGAACATTAACAAACCGCCCTGCTAAGTTTTCCGGGCCATTAAAAACTACAATATAATCGCCGCCGGTTCTGCCGATTAACTGAGGATATTCCTTTTTGTCGGCATTATCGAGATGCGATTTTCCGCTTGCACCTTCAACGAGAACTTTCACAGTTTTGCCTATGAAGGTTTTGTTCAATTTTTCACTGATTTGGCTCTGCACCAGCAAAAGTTCAGTGTTTCTTTGCTTTTTTACCTCCATCGGAACGTCATCGGCGAGCTTATCTTCCGCTCTTGTGCCGGGACGGGGCGAATATTTGAAGATAAAACAGTTTTTATATTGGGCTTTTTGGACAAGCTCAACGCTTTTCTGGAAATCTTTCTCTGTCTCACCCGGAAAACCGACAATAAAATCGCCTGCCACTGCAATATCAGGCACAATTTCCCTTGCTCTTTGCAGCAAGTCAAGATATTCGGAGCAGGTGTAATGCCTGTTCATCGCCTTTAAGATTTTATCCGAGCCGCTCTGAGCAGGAATATGCAGATACCGGCAGACCTTCGGCAAATCAGCCATTGCCTTGAAAATTTTTTCATCAAAATCTTTCGGATACCCTGTAACAAATTTAATCCACTCAATGCCGTTGATTTTGCTTATTTCGTAAAGTAAATCTGCAAATGAAATATCGTTATATTTGTATGAATTTACTGTTTGACCAAGCAGCGTTACCTGTTTAACGCCGGCATCTGCAAGTTTTTTAATCTGAACGATAATTTTTTCAGGAGAGCGCGAAACCTCCGGCCCGCGGACATAGGGAACAACACAATAAGAACAGAACTTGTCGCAGCCGTGCATAACACGAACGAACACCTGTGCGGGAAGATTATCCTGGGCTGAGTCATAAGATAATTCAAAATCGTCAAGACCTGCTAATTGCTCCTGCGAAGGTTTGTGCCTGATATCGCTGCTAATAGCAGTTAATTTTATTCTTTGCTCAATAGCCTTATTTACAAGATGGACAAGTTCGGGTATCTGCAGCGGCCCGCAAACAATATTAACCGCCGCGTGGTTGAGCAAATCTTCTTTTAATCTCTGAGCCATACAGCCGAATACGGCAACAATCATTTCAGGCTGGGTTTTTTTGATATGTTTCAAATACCCCAATAACGATAAAACTCTTTCTTCAGCATGATTACGCACGGAACAGGTATTGATAAGAACAACATTAGCCTGCATCGGCTCTTCTGTTAGCTCAAAACCCGACTGCATAAATGAATTGACAACCAGATTGGTGTCAAGCTTGTTCATTTGACAACCGTAGGTTTGCACAAAAATTTTCATTTCTTATTTCCTTTGTTTTTTGTGCAAACCTAAACACGGTTGCTCCCGCGTATGGTTTTGCCAAAGCAAAACTGCGGGAGCACCCAAAGAATCCTTTGAAAACCTTATCATGGGTTACCTCTTCGTTTTTCTGAAAACCTAAACATCGGTGCCACAATTACATTGATTGTTGATTTCATAAATTCTTATAAGTTCTTCTTTTTGTTGACGAGTTAATTTCTTAATATTTCTTTCTCTATGTAAAGCACTCTTATAATACCGGTATTCTTTGGCATAAACCAATATTACCGGTAATTTATTTCTAAGATATTTTGCCCCATTGCCGTTATTATGTAAAGCAATACGTTTTTCCAGGTTATTAGTGTACCCTGTATAATATGTCCCGTCTTTACACCTAACGATATAAACCCAGTATTTTCCTTTACGAATCGGCACTTTTGTCATAATTTTTTCCACCGCGGCAGCATAAAAGGAATTTCTTTTTTGTATTCTCTATAGGCATCGCCGAAACGTTTTTCAAGTTCCGGTTCCTCTATAAGTTTAAGTTCCAAGAGCAAAAATGAGATAATAACCGCTACTGTCAAAAAGGCGCCGCTATTATTGAACAGGAAAGTCCAACCAAGAAGATACAGAAAAAATCCGAGTATCATCAGGTTGCGAACGTATCGATATGGCCCGTTTTGCAAAAATTGTTTAGTTGGGACAACCGGCACCGGCGTTCCTTTTCCGCAAATAAGCTGCCAGAAAACAGCAGACAGCATCCAGGGGATGCCGAAAACAAAACAGACAATTGAAATTATCTTAGACGCATTATTCGGCAGCAACAGTGTTTCTGCAGAACCCCTGCCAACCCAAAAGACAATCGCCGGTATTCCTGCCATAAACACCGCCGCACCAATCAGCGTTGCCACCATTCGCAACAGTACACTATGCTCTTTTTTTGACCTTCCAACCAAAAACTCTACCAATTTATTTATAAGCCCCATTTTGGTTCTCCTTAATTTCGCTCATTTCAATTTTTTCTTATTATCTCTTTAATGCTGCGATTAAGCAGCTTATTAAACTCATCCGGCCGCTCTAACATAACAAAATGCCCGGCGCCTTTTATTATCGTAACATCGAAAGACGACATATAACGGCGATTAACTTCGACACTGGTAGGCCAAAGGTCGGCATTAACACATCTCACCGGAGCCTTAATTTCCCTGAATGTATTAGCCATTGCCTTATTATCAAATTTCGTAATGTATTCTTCAAACGCGCTTATAGCAATATTCGGCGGCTCCGACGATATGTCGTCGATAATCCATTTTTTTAGTTCTGGATTAACATCCTTCGGCAGCATCGGCTCAACAAACGCCCTGACTTCGCTTTTAAAGTCTTTTTTGAAGCCGTCAACTATTCGCGCAACATCCTCCCTGCTCATAGAATCCTCCACGTTTTGCAGAGTATCAACGCCGATAAGACCTATGACACGATTCGGCATCAATTTTGCCGCTTCTGCGATAACACCGCCGCCCATCGAATGGCCGATGAGAATCACTTTCTTCGCGTCGAGTTCTTCAACTACCGCTCGGACATCCTGCCCGAAGCTTTCAAGTGAATATACCTCCCGGGTCTGACTGGAATTGCCGTGCCCGGCCAAATCAAGAACGACAACCCTATATTTTTTGGCAAAATACGGTATTTGCTCTCGCCAATACCTGCTGTCGCAGCTCCAGCCGTGAACAAACACCAGCGTTACATCGCCGCCGCCGAATACAGAATAGCTGATTAGTTCGCCGTCGAACGATCTGTCGCAGCCGACATTTCCATAAGGTGTCATCGCCGAACAGAACGAAACAAAAACCATAACGGCTGCAAACAAAACTACTTGAAAACCAAGTAAGATTTCCCCCTTTTTCACAGTGTTCTCCTTTAAACCATGATTTATTGTGCTGTCTTTATACCCAGCGATATAACTTTTTCACGAATATCGGGGCGTTTTTTCGCAATCTTGCCTGAAACGCCTGCGTTTGCGGCAAGAACAGACTCGAATTCCATACCGGTATATTCCGCCGTTAATGCAAAAGGTTTTTCAAGGGCATCCAGACCTACATCCTCAAACGCGCTTGCCAGCAGAACAAGAGTCTTTCCTTTTAATGGTGTTTGCATCGTTCCGGCGTCATTGTCCCATTTATAAAGTGAAAACATCCTGTCGAAAATAAGTTTAAGCTGTGCGCTTGCGCCGAAAAAATAAAGCGGCGTAGCCATTACAATCACATCGACCTCGGCCATTTTGACTAAAACAGGTTTTGCATCATCATCAATGCAGCATTCGTATTTGTCGATTGTCTGGCACTTTCGGCAGGATATACAGCCAAGGGATTTATATTTAAGATAAGCTGTGCGGACAACTTTAACATCAGCTCCTTTTGAATGAGCGCCCTGGCTGAACCAATCTACCATCGCAGAAGTGTTTCCATCCTTTTTAGGACTCCCATTAAGTATCAGGATTTTTTTAGACATAAAACCATAATAAGACAGAAATGCGAAAAAGGAAAGTGCTTTAATCTGCATCGGGGGTAAAACCCCGGCAGAAAATATCTATGCAGGCACCTGAAGCGGATTTTCATAGGCTGATTCAAAATCAGTAAAACTACTGTGCCTCAGTTCCTTTTCTTGATAATAGCTCAACATCAGGTCTGCAAATGATTATCTCAATGCAAGAGCTTCCGTCCGGCCGCAATCGGCCGTAATCCCTTGCAAAAAAGGCGCCGGGAACAATCAGGGACAATAATACCTGATACTGAACATGGTAGAGTGTGCTGCAAACGTGACTTGTAGCCAGACCGAGCTTTTGACAACACCGCAGGATTGGACAAGGAGATTGCCACTTAATTATCAGTTCATCGCCTTCCTCACTTAGCACCTCACCGTGTTGAGGGATAAGGATGCCGAGATTTCCCTCGTAAAACACCTCAATAACTTTACGCTGCCACGTCGGCCATTTCCTGCCTTCGTAGTTCTTCAAGTTTTTCCGGTACCAATCCAACTTGCTGCTGATTCGCTCGTTGATGAATTGTGCTATTTTGTGCGGGTCGTCAAGAATACCGCCATAGTCCGGACAATGCTGAAACGTCACAATTCTACTTCACTTTCTCAGGTTGACTTATAACTTTCATTTTGCTGTTCCCTACCAAGATGCCCACTCGCGACAGATTATAATATACTTTACCTGCCTTTGGCCGTCAAATCTCACTTTTTATTTTGTGGTTTTGGATATACAAAACCCTGTTTCGTCAATCTTTTCCTTGCTTCAGTCAAATTAAAGAGATATACTGTTTTGTTTTTAAGCCTTAAAACCCTAATTTTAAAGGATTTTATGCCTATTTTTGAATATAAATGTGCTGATTGCGGCAAAGTAAGCGAATTTCTGGAAAAGGCTGACTTGAAAGCCGGCCATACCTGCACCGCCTGCGGCGGCAAAAACCTTACAAAGCAATTTTCAACCTTTTCGGGTTTTGTCAAAGAACCGGCAGCCTCAAAATGTCATACCTGCCCATCAGGCAGAACCTGCCCTCATTCAGGACTATAAAAACTATGGAAGAAAACAAGGGATTTTATAACTTCAATGAAATAGAGAAAAAGTGGCAAAAGTTCTGGGAAGACAATAAGACTTTTGCCGCTAAGGACTGCGACATATCCAGACCTAAATACTATGTGCTGGATATGTTTCCGTATCCATCGGCACAAGGCCTGCACGTCGGACACCCTGAAGGTTATACAGCAAGCGACATAGTCGCTCGCTTCAAAAGGATGAAAGGCTTTAATGTCCTGCACCCAATGGGCTGGGACGCCTTTGGTTTGCCGGCAGAGCAATACGCTGTTCAGACAGGCACTCACCCTGCCAAAACAACTCAGCAAAATATTGAAAATATGCGGCGGCAGATTAAATCGCTCGGCTTCTCCTACGATTGGGACAGGCAAGTCGATACTACAGACCCGAAATATTACAAATGGACGCAGTGGATTTTCCTGAAGTTCTTTAACAGCTATTTCGATGAAACCGAGCAAAAGGCAAAACCAATTTCCGAACTGATAAAGAAACTGGAAGCCGGAAAGCTATACATCGGTCTGGACGGCGAAGTTGTTTCTGCCAGCGTCGCGCCGCTCATTACCGGTGAACCTGCTGGCGCAAAAAAATGGTTAGAGCTAAGCCAGCAGGAAAAAGAAAGGTTCATAAATGAACACCGGCTTGCTTATGAAGACGAAGTTCCGGTAAATTGGTGTCCAGAATTAGGGACGGTATTAGCAAACGAGGAAGTCATCGGCGGCATAAGCGAACGCGGAGGCTACCCTGTCATCAGAAAACCGATGCGCCAATGGATGCTGCGGATTACGAAATATGCAGACAGGTTGCAGGATGATTTGAAATTCGTCGATTGGCCGGAATCTATAAAAAAACTTCAAACCGATTGGATCGGCAAAAGCATCGGCGCTGAAGTCGATTTTAAAGTCGATGGGTTCGACGAGATAATAACAGTCTTTACTACCCGTCCTGACACGCTTTTTGGAGCGACTTATATGGTTCTCGCTCCGGAACATCCGCTTGTCGATGAAATTATGACAGCCGGACAGAAAAAAGCTGTCGAAGAATATAAAAAACTCGCTCAAAGCAAAAGCGACCTCGACAGGACAGACCTCGCGAAAGAAAAAACCGGCGTATTTACAGGGGCTTTCGCAATCAATCCGGTAAATGATGAAAAAACTCCAATCTGGATTAGCGATTATGTTCTTATAAGCTACGGCACAGGCGCTATTATGAGCGTTCCTGCCCATGATGAGCGGGATTTTGAATTCGCCAAAAAATTTAACCTTAAGATTATTCCGGTTGTCGAGCCAAATAATAAAACAATCGCCCAGCAAGTTGAAAAAGGTGAATATTGCTTTATCGGCGATGGAATCGCTATAAACAGCGGAAGATTTACCGGCTTGGCGACATCAAAATTTAAAGAAAAAATCACACAATGGCTTGAAGAAAAAAGGCTTGGCAAAAAAGCTGTAAATTATAAGCTGCGAGACTGGCTATTCAGCAGACAGCGATACTGGGGCGAGCCGTTCCCGCTTTTACATTGCGAAGATGGAAGCACAATCGCGATTGACGAAAAAGATTTGCCGCTTGTCCTGCCGCAGGCTGATAGTTTCAAGCCTTCCGGCACGGGTGAATCGCCACTGGCAAAAATCGGCAACTGGCTAAATGTAACATTGCCTGACGGCAGGAAAGCAAAACGCGAGACAAATACAATGCCGCAGTGGGCCGGAAGCTGCTGGTATTATCTGCGTTATCTCGATTCTCAAAATGACATCGCCGGCTGGGACAAGAAAAAAGAAAATTACTGGATGCCGGTTGATTTATATATCGGCGGAGCTGAACACGCGGTGCTTCATCTGCTTTATTCGCGGTTCTGGCACAAACTGCTTTACGATTTGGGCTATGTAAGCACTCCGGAGCCGTTTAAAAAGCTTATCAATCAGGGAATGATTTTAGGCGAAGACAATCAGAAGATGAGCAAGTCCAGAGGCAACGTCGTAAATCCCGACAAGGTTATTGCCGATTACGGCGCTGACTCGATGAGGCTTTATGAAATGTTTATGGGGCCGCTGGAAGCAGTAAAGCCCTGGAGCACGCGGAGCGTCGAAGGTGTTCACAGGTTTTTAAATAAACTTTGGCGAGCTGTTACCGACGAGGACAGTAATATAAAAGATATTGAACCAGATGAGGATACTCAGCGATTGCTCCACCAGACAATAAAGAAGGTTACGCTGGACATTGAAAATTTCCGTTTTAATACTGCAATAAGCCAGATGATGATTTTTGTAAATCATATTAGCAGGCTCGAAGCAAAACCCAAAAAGGCAATAGCAACATTTGTGCTTGTTCTGGCGCCTTTTGCGCCGCATATCGCAGAGGAGCTTTGGCAAAGACTCGGGCATCAAAATACGCTTGCTTACGAAAACTGGCCGAAGTTCGATGAAAAACTCGCAAAAGAAAAAGAGATTGAGCTTGCAGTCCAGGTTTTGGGGAAAATCAAGGATAAGATTACCGTTTCTGCCGATGCTGACGAAGAAGAAATAAAACAAAAGGCTCTTGCCTGTGAAAAAGTCGCTTCTGTCATCGCGGGCAGGGAAATAAAAAAGATAATCGTAATAAAATCCAGATTAGTCAATATTGTTACAGGCTAACAAAATGCTTGAAATAGAGCTGAAATTAAAAGTTGATAGTCTTGAGCCAATAGCGCAGAAACTGGCGCAATTGGGCGCCGAGTTTGAAGGCGATTTTTTGCAGACTGATTCTTATTACGACGATTCGGAAGATTCGCTGGTCAATTCCGACCGCTGCCTGCGAATAAGAAAGCATAAAAACCACGGCGAAATAATAGAATTGACATATAAAGGCGCAAGAGAAAATCATCGATTTAAGACCCGCCGGGAAATCGGCCTAAAGGTTGAAAAAGCAGAAGAGCTTGCGTACATTTTTCAGCATCTTGGCTACAAGGAAAAACTTACCTTTGAGAAGAAAAGAAGCCTGTGGGACTTTCTCGGCTGTAAAATTGCGCTGGATGAATTGCCGCTGCTGGGCAAATTCGTAGAGATTGAAGGCCCAAGTGATTTGGTGATTGAGGATGCTCAAAAACGACTCGGTCTGGAAGCAATTCAGCATACGCCGCAAAGTTACGCTCATCTTATGGAAGAAGCAATTAAAAAAACCGGTACAAAAAAAAGAAAAATAACATTCGACACAAAATAATGAACCCCAAAAACGGTTATATTGCGCTGATAATAAATACCAAAGCCGGTGCCACCAGCAACAAGCTGATGGTAAAAAAGTTTCTCGAATATTTGCAGCAGAAAGGCCTTAAAACAAAGATTGACCATACCGAGTCTTTGTCTCATGCGAAAACTCTGGCGGCAGAGGCGGCCGTAAAATACGATTGTTCAATGGTCATAGTCGCCGGCGGCGACGGCACAATCAGAGAAGCGGTTGAGGGTCTTGAAGGCAGCGATAAACCGCTGATGATTCTGCCTTGCGGCACTGAAAACCTGCTGGCTAACGAGCTTGGTTACAAAACCACGCTTAAATGTGCGATAAGCACATTTGAGGCACAAATACTAAGACCGCTGGATTTAGGAAAAGCAAATGACAAATTTTTCACATCGGTCGGTGGCGTCGGCTTTGACGGCGAAGTTGTAAAACTCGTTGACGACCAAAGAAAGGGAAATATCACTCAGCTTCATTACTTATGGCCTATCTGGCAAACTTTCTGGAGCTATGATTTTCCCAGCATAACTATTGAAGCAGACAACGAAATAATTTTTTCAGACCGGGGTATCGTAATCTTTGGCAATATATCTCGATATGCCATAGGACTGCCGATAATGCATTTAGCCGATTTTGGCGACGGGCTGCTCGATGTCTGTATATGCAGATGCCCCGGCAAAGTCGTTCTCCTGGAACACGCTATCCTGACCCTGCTGAAATGTCTTCATAAAAGCAAAAATGTTATTTATAAACAATGTAAAAAATTTAAAATATATTCTGATAGTCCTTTGAAAACTGAGCTTGACGGCGACCCCGGCCCGGATTTGCCGCTTGAAGTAACTATTATTCCGCAGGCTGTTAAAGTCCTTGTGCCGCCAAAGGCCAAGCCTATCGGAATGAGAAGAAGAATATTTAGATTATTCGAATAAATCGGGAAAATAATTTATGTTTAGAATAGAAAATATAAAAATTGAACCAAATGGCAAATTATTTGTTATAGCAGGCCCCTGTGTTATCGAAACTGAAAAAATCTGTCTGAATATCGCAGACAAATTGCTCAAGATTAGCAAAAAGACAGGCATACCGATAATTTTCAAGGCAAGTTTCGATAAGGCCAATCGCAGCAGTATCAAAAGTTTCCGCGGTCCCGGCCTGCAAAAAGGTCTGGAGATTCTGGCAAAAGTAAAACAAAAAACGGCACTTACGATTCTGACGGATATTCACGAAATTCATCAGGTATCAGCAGTGGCAGAAGTTGTTGACTGTTTGCAGATACCGGCTTTTCTGTGCAGACAGACGGATTTGCTAATCGCCTGTGGAAAAACCGGCAAACCAGTCAATATCAAAAAAGGACAATTTATGTCTCCTGATGAGATGAAAAATGCTGTCGAAAAAATTCGTTCGACAGGTAATAAAAAGATAATGCTTACTGAACGCGGCACATTTTTCGGCTATAACCGTCTTGTAAATGATATGACTGCAATAGCCGCTATGAAAAAACTTGGCTGTCCTGTCATTTTTGACGCTACTCACAGCACTCAGCAGCCCGGCGGGCTTGGCAATTCCTCGGCTGGAGCAAGAGAGATGGCTCCAATCCTGGCAAAAGCTGCTGTCGCTGCCGGAGCCGACGGCCTGTTTCTTGAAGTGCATACAGACCCCAAAAACGCCAAATCCGATGCAGCTTCCATTATGCCTATCGAATGGGTTGAAAAACTCTTGAAAATCTGCAAAAAAATTCACGAAATAGCAAAAAATTAGCTTAAAAACAGACCTTGAAAGTCCTTTTAGCCTTAGTAATACTGATATTATTTAGTCTTTCAACAAATCAAGCTAACACCCTTAAAATAAAAGCACTTATTTAAAATCTTTTGGGGTTGCTTACTAAAGAAAATAACAATTTTTGGCCGATAACCTCTATATATAACTGCGCGATAAAACAGTTAATTTTTGAAAAATTTTAAAAATCTGGTTATCGGTCTGGCTGTTTAGGCCGATAACCATATCGAAAGATGAAGTGAACGATTGAAGCATAATTTAAGACAACTTGTTCTCAGAAAAGGTTCTGAAAAATACATATTCCGTTATCAGGCCGGCTGCGAAGATTCGCTTCTTGAAGCCCTGATTTCTCAGGCGTCCGACAGCAGAACCAGTTTCGACTGGTTCGATGCTGCTGTTTTGAGTTTCAAACTTGTTCAGTCGCTTATAAGTGAAGCCGACAGATTATTAAAAGACCCTGCATCGGAAATTGCCGAGTCTTTTGAAATTTAGCATTGTTTAATATGACGGTTTGGAGATAATAAAATGGAAAATTGTCCGATTATTCATGAGTTTCTGGATTACCTGAAATTTGAGAAGCATTTCTCCGAACACACGGCTAAGTGTTACAGCGCCGACCTTGAACAGTTCTGCCAATACCTGAGCGGCGAAAGCGACCATTCAGCAGGCAGCTGGGCCGGCAACGATAAAACGGACGGTTCCGTTGCAACACAGACTGAAACGAGAATCGAACAGATTCTCTTATCCATAACGACTGATACTGTTCGGGCATTTATGGCAGTTCTGAACGACAAGCAATATTCGAAATCAACAACCGCAAGAAAACTTGCGACACTAAGAAGTTTCTACAAATTCCTCGTAAAACGAGGACATTTGAGCGCCAATCCAGTAATGGCTGTCAGAACTCCAAAGCAGGACAAGAAACTGCCGAAATTTCTCGAATACGACCAGGTCAAGAAACTGCTTGATGCGCCGCCGACCAACAACTGGCTTGGTGCAAGAGACCGTGCGATAATGGAAACCCTCTATAGCACTGGCGTCAGGGTAAGCGAACTGGTCGCTTTAAATATCGAAGATATTGATTTTCTCAGCGAAGTGCTGCATATCAGGGGCAAAGGCAAAAAAGAAAGACTGACTCCTATTGGCTCATCCGCCCTTCAGGCAATACAGCATTATATGGAATTTCGTAACAAAAGGGCGCAGAATAACAGCAATTTCGACCCCAAAGTCCTGTTTGTAAACAAGCACGGCAAGAGACTCAGCACAAGAAGTGTCAGAAGAAAAATGGACAAATACCTTAAAATAGCCGGCCTTGACCCTTCAATCAGTCCGCATACGCTAAGGCACAGCTTTGCGACCCATATGCTTAATAACGGTGCAGACCTGCGAAGCGTCCAGGAGCTTTTAGGTCATCAATCGCTTTCGACAACCCAGATTTATACGCATCTTACCACAAAGAAGCTGAAAGAAGTTTATGACAGCGCCCATCCGCGTGACGAACAAAAGCAAAATTCTTAACGAATCATAGATAACAAAAAACCCGTTCATCAGAGACGGGTTTTTTTTATGCGCTTTTTTTGTTACCTATCAATTTTTATTAACCTTATCACCTATATATTCAGGAACAATCTGCTTTATCGTAGAGACAATCTGCACATAATCCTGAGTATCTGCCAGCGCAACAAGGTTATCTATCATCTGGTGAAGCTGCTCTCTGGTATAGGGAAGTCTGTTTTTCCAGATACCGATTTTATTATGGCGGGTAGGCATCATATCTTCGCCTGCGATGGATAATTCTTCGAAAAGTTTCTCTCCCGGCCTGATACCGGTAAAGACTATCTCTATATCTTCGCCGGGCCTAAAGCCGCTGAGCGTAATAAGCTCTTTTGCAAGGTCAACAATTTTGACAGGCTCGCCCATATCGAGCACAAAAATCTCGCTTCCTTCACCCATAGCAGCCGCCTGAAGAACAAGCTGAGACGCCTCCGGTATTGTCATAAAATATCTTTTCATTTCCGGGTGCGTTACAGTTACAGGCCCGCCGGTCGCAATCTGATTTTTAAATATCGGCACTACAGAACCATTTGAGCCAAGAACGTTACCGAACCTGACTGTTACGAAATGCGTTTTACTGGTTCTGTTAAGGTCCTGAATATACATCTCAGCGATGCGTTTGGAAGAACCCATAATACTCGTCGGGTTTACAGCTTTGTCCGTGCTTATCATTACAAAGTCGCCGGCGCCATATTTATCTGCAGCGTCAGCGACTATTCTTGTTCCGACAATATTGTTCTTTATTGCCTCGCCGCAATTGGCTTCCATCAAAGGCACATGTTTATGAGCAGCAGCATGAATTACGACTTCCGGCCTGAATTTTTCAAAAATCTGCTCCACTCTTTTTTTGTCAGTTATATCGCATATAAGATTTTCCATAGCAACATTCGGAAAACTTTTGCGAAGTTCTTTTTCAATAAAGAACAACACGTTTTCTGCCTGTTCGACAAGCAACAGGAGCTTTGGCTTAAAGTTACAGACCTGCCTGCACATTTCCGAGCCGATGGAACCGCCTGCGCCTGTTACAAGAATAACTTTGTTTTTGAGATACTGCTCGATAATATCAAGGTCAAGCTGTATTGCCTCACGGCCCAGAAGGTCGTTAATGTCAACATCACGAATCTGTGAAACGCGGTATCTGCCGCTTGCGATATCGGCAACTGACGGAACAGTTCTGAACCGGACCTTTGCGCCTTCGCAAATCTGAACTACCCCCCTAAGCTGCTTTGCCGTGGCGCTGGGCATAGCAATAGCAATTTCCTCAATATCTTCCTTTTTACAGATTTGCGGCAACTGGTCAACTTTGCCAAGAACAGGAATACCGTGAATCTCCATACCCTGTTTTGCAGGGTCATCATCAATAAAGCCGATTACATCATATTGTTCGACCTGCATACGGTGAAGCTCTCTCAGTAGCGCTTCGCCGGCGTTACCAGCGCCTACAATAAGAAATCTTTTCAGCTTGCCTCCTGCTTCAGTAAGAAATTCTTCATGATAAAGCCGCACAGCCATACGCGTACCGCCAAGCAGGACAATGGTTGCAAACATATCGAGGATAAAAACGGCCTGGCTGACAGTAGTAAATTCCTGCAATTTCATTCTTATAGGTTCGATTGTCAGAATACTGAACCATAAAATGACTAAAATCAGCGTGCTGACAAGAGAAGCCTTTACTATCGACAGGAGGTCTGAAATACTTACAAACCGCCACCAGCCCTGAAATTGCCTGAAAAAGCCGAACACAATCAGCTTTATAATTATGAAAAATATTAGAAGCCTCGGATACTGGACCAAAAACCATTCGCGCTGAAACTGCATATTGTAAATAAGCAGAAAAGCCATCATCAGGCTTATTGCGAAAACTGCAAGATGCACAATCATTATCATTAGTTTTCGATATCTCAGAAATCCAGGTACCAACTGTTTTGGATTTATCTCTGTATCGGGCTCTTTGGGATTGGGGGTATTCTGAGGTTTTTCGACCATAATTATTTCCAAAAATTAAGCTATATTACTCCGGCTGCTGAAGGTCTTTAACCTCGGCAGGCTGCTTCATTTGTTCAGATTCCATAAAGACATTATCAAGAGCAACATTATCGATTTTATTTCTTAATAAACAATAAATAATTGTGCTGACTGTAAAATAAAAACTTACAACAAAAGCAAGAACCAGACCCGCGATAACAAGCACTTCCAGATTTATAACAACGGCTGCAATGGATTCGGTCAGTCTTTTTGATATCTCAACACTGCCTCCGGTCAAATCGAAAAATTCCGTTTTCGGCCACAGAACATCCAGCTTGTTTGTCAGCTCGGCCTTGCCGCCCTTAGTCCATATAATAACCGATAGAAACGCTCTGCTTACCGCAAGCGTCAAAAAGGCGAAAAGATTTACAAATAAATAACAGATTGAGCCGTAAAAGGCGGCGAGAAAAGTATAAAAACCGAGCCGCCACGGCCTGTTATAAGCATACCGCCACGACCTGTTTACGGCATCGAAAGCGTCGGAATTCTCATAAGCAATCGCGCCAAACATAAGATTGACGCCGCCGCCGATGCCAAATATCGCAAGGGCAATCAGACCGCCTGCAAGCAATACTATCATTACAAACAACGCCAATATAAGTTCGCCTGCCCAGGGAATATTTGTCAGCAGTCCGAACGATAAGATGCCCAATACCCCTAAAAATATAATCAGTATTATTGGTGCAACCGGGGCGAAGAAAAGCGAAATAAATTTTCTAAAAGCAAATCTCAGGCATTGAGTTATGCCGGGCTTTTCATTCTTCGAGAATTGCAGCGCAGCGCCTCTGCAGAGAGCACCGCCCGCTATGGAAAACATTACCATCGCGATTAAAAGAAAAATAATACTGTATATAGTATGATATTTTAAAGCCCATATACAGGCCGCAACGCACCCCATTACGGATGCGATAAAAGTATTAAAATTCAGCATTACCAAAGAAGAGGCAGCCTCGTTGAACCTTGCCAGGCAGAAGTTCGACCAGACCTTAAAAACACCCTGTTTTTCAGTTCTGCTTTTATACCTATTTTTAAAATTATCCATTTGTTGCGGGTCGCTGACAAAACAGTGCAGTTCGGTCGGCCAATCCACCGCCGATATTAGTGCCGTGCTTCTTAGCTGATTGCTTGTGATTTTGCCTGAAACAACGACTGTTTTGCTGAAGTCCATTAGCCAGCCGGCAATAAATACAATTGCCAGTGCCAAAAAAGCGGTTATTAGTCTCGCAGGCTGAATTGCTATCCGAAATGTCTTGAAAATATCTAAAAACAGAAGGCTGCTGCAGCATTCAGCCAAGCTCTTTTGTTCGGTCATCTTATAATCCTTTCAAAACGATTCCCGGTAATATTATCTCTCTTAAGTCTCTATTTCAACATATTTTCCGGCTCATCCGGCTTATTATTTTTCCGCTCCTCAATGGGGTTAGAGATAACATATTTACTTTCAAACCAGGCGTTAAGGTCAATTAGTTTGCATCTTTCTGAGCAGAACGGGAAAAAATCCGAGGTATTAGCGGTCTGTTTTTTATCTTTTGCCGGTTTGTCAATCTTTTTGCCGCAAATTGGACAATGTCTTTTCACGGTCTATATTATAAAAAATAAAAAAGCCCGCTGCAATAATGAAACGGGCATAGTAAGACGCATATAGTAGAATTATTTAGTCCAGTTCAATGCCTTCTGGCACAGGTTCGCCTTCTCTGACGATTCCCTTTTCGACGAGTTTTGCATATTCAATGCAGAATCTTGCCCAGGGTCTTGCCTCAAGCCTGTCCTTTGAAATTCCTCTGCCGGTAATCTCGCATATACCATAAATGCCTTCATCAATCTTCTGCAGAGCCTCAATAATATCGCGAAGCATTTTTCTTTCGCCATCGAGCAGATTCAGGGAAAATTCCTGCTCATAATTATCTGTGCCTATATCAGCCATATGTATCGGCATACTTGAAAGGTCGCCGCTGGCATCGAGTCTTGATTTTTTCAGGGCTTCATCCTCTATTGAATTTACATCGCCGACAATTTCCCGCATCTTGTCAAGCAGAAGCTGTTTATAATGCTCAACATCCTGCTCTGTAAGATATTCGCTTGTTTTTGTATATATTGGAGCAGGTTTCTTCTTTACGGACGGAGTTGCTTTCTTAGACACTTCACGCGAAGGTGTATTCACGCTGCGACGAACGCTCAAGGTCGGTTTCTTTTTTGTCTCGTCCTTCTTTTTCATTGCTTGTTTTCGCCAGTTAATAATTCTTTTAAACATAAGCCAATCCTAACGGCCTTTGTCCTTTATCGGCTAAATATGCTTCTGTTTTAAGAGCCAATAATATAGTAAGGTAATAATCTGATTGCAAGCTATTTAAAATATAATCATAACCCCCTTATTGACAAGCACTTAATTACGTTCTTTTAAATTGTTTTTCAAGTTCGGCAAGACTAAACTTTATAGCGGTCGGCCTGCCGTGCGGACACCGGCTGACCCTCTCAATGGCGTTTTTATCGGCCAATAGATTACTGATTTCAGCGTGGCTTAGTTTTTGCCCCGCTTTGACAGCCGCTTTGCAAGCCGCCAAATCAAGAATTTTATGCAATAGCCGTTCTGAATCGACTTTCCCCACACTGTCTGTAAGCACATCCAGCATATCTATAATGAATTCAACGGGTTTAACGCCGTTTAAAAGACTTGGAAAAGACTGCACCGCCCAGATTCCCGGCCCAAAAGGTTCAAGCTCCATTCCGAGACGCTCAAGCAAATTTTTATTTGCTGCCAGTATTTGCGCGCCGGCGTCAGTCAATTCAAAACTTTCAGGCACAAGCAGTTTTTGAGATTCGAGTTTGTCGCCGCTGTCGGATGCAAGCCGTCTGCACAAATCTTCATATATAATTCTCTCGTGCAGCGCGTGCTGGTCGATAATTAAAAAGCCGTCTTCAGTCTGGGCTACTATGTAGCTGTCGTGAATTTGAAGATACTGCGGCGTTTCAGTCTCGACCTGTGAAACAGGAATATCATAAAATCTCTCTCGCTGCTCAGTAACAATCGAATCACTTTTTTGGGCGATTTTTGAAAAATCAAAACCCCTTTGCCCGGCTTCGCCCTGCCTGTTTTGACTGAAAAAAGCAGCCATTGCACCAGCTATAGACTGTTTCACTTCCTGACTTTCCGAAGATGCGGGCACACTGCCCTTTGGCAGTTTTGCCTGAACATCAAGGTCCATCGACAGCAGTTTCTCGCGTATAAGGGCAAGAATCTGCGAATAAACTAGATTTGAATCGTCGAACCTGACCTCTATTTTTGTCGGATGGACGTTCACATCGAAGCTTTGGGAAGGCATTTGCAGGAAAAGAAAAACTACCGGAAATTTATCCGGCTCAATCATCCCGCGATACGCCTCTCTGACCGCGGCAGAGATAAATTTATCGCGGATAAATCTGCCGTTGAGAAAAAAATACTGAAATTTGGTATTTGCCCTGCCGTTTTCAGGCTTGCAAAGAAATGCGGTAAGTTTCAGGTTTCGCTCTGTGCTTTGCAGCTCAAGCAAGGCCTCGGCAAGCTCGGCAGAAAACAATTTTGCGATTCGCTCTCTTTTTCCCGAACCTGCCGGTAACCTGTAAAGCTCCCTGTCATTATGAAACAAGCCCATAGAAATATCTGTATGAGCAAGAGCAATTCTTGTGAACTGCTCGATGATGTGAGTCATTTCCGTATTTGCAGTTCGCAGGAATTTTCTCCTTGCCGGAAGTTTGTAAAAGATATTCCGCACTTCAATAGTTGTGCCGGTATTTGCACTGCACGGCTGGACTTCATTTTTAACGCCGCAATCAATTTCAATCTTGTTTGCTATCATTGAATCCGCAGGTCTGCTTGTTACAGAAACTTTTGCCACAGCGGCAATACTTGCAAGGGCCTCGCCGCGAAAACCCATAGTGGAGATATTGAGTAAATCAGCGATGGCTTTAAGTTTGCTTGTCGCGTGCGACTCGAATGCAAGAGACAGGTCGCCTTCATCCATTCCGCAGCCGTTATCGACTACGCGGATAAGCTTTATTCCCCCTTCTTCGATATGGATATTTATTTCGGTTGCGCCTGCGTCGATGCTGTTTTCGACAAGCTCTTTGACTACGCTGGCGGGTCGTTCAATAACCTCGCCGGCGGCAATCATATTTACCATATTCTGGTCAAGGACCTTTATTCTGCCCATTACGACACCTCCGGCAGGCAAAATATTTTAATCGGCAAACAAACTTTCCCCTGTCATTTCCACAGGCTGAGGCAGTTCCATCATTTCCAAAAGTGTAGGCATAACATCGGCAAGCCTGCCGTCATTGCGCAGCTTTTTATTTTTATTAAGCTCATCGAAAATAATCAGCGGCACATCGCCTACTGTATGAGCCGTATGCGGCCCGCCGTTTTCATCACGCATCTTCTCGAAATTGCCGTGGTCTGCGGTAATAATCGCCGCCCCGCCAAGCTGTTTTACCTTATCAAGAATTTTGCCGACACACTGGTCAACTACTTCGGCAGCCTTTACCGCAGCTTCGAGAATTCCGGTATGACCCACCATATCGGGATTGGCGAAATTTATCACTATTACATCATATTTATTCATATCAAGTCTTTGCAGGACAACATCGCAGACCTCAAACGCACTCATCTCAGGCTTTAAATCATAAGTCCGGACTCTTGGCGACGGCACAATCTGCCTGTCTTCGCCGGGGAACGGTTTTTCGGTATAATCATTAAAGAAAAACGTAACGTGTGCATATTTCTCTGTTTCGGCACATTTAAACTGCTTTAATCCTAAATCGCTGAAATAGGCCGCTGCGATATTTTTCATCTTCGGCGGCTTGGGAAAGATAACCGGCGCCGGAATCGTTGCGTCATATTCCGTCATACACAGGTAATAAACCTTCGGCCTTGCCGTTCTGGTAAATCCCGTAAAAGCGTCATCGACAAATGCTCGTGTGATTTCTCTGGGCCTGTCGCCTCGGAAATTAAAAAAGATAATCCCATCACCATCCTCGATTTTCGCCCTGGGCTGGTCTTCTTCATCGACAATGCAAACCGGCTCGACAAATTCGTCAGTTACATTTTTCTGATAACTTTGCTCCATTGCCTGGCGAGCGCTTTTCGCCCTGCCGCCTTTGCACAGCGTCATACAATCATACGCCCTCTGCACTCTTTCCCATCGGCTGTCCCTGTCCATCGCGTAGAAACGCCCCATTATAGTTGCGATTTTGCCAACCCCGATTTCAGCCATTTTATCTTCTATCCGCAAAAGATAGCTTTTGCCGCTGTCCGGCGGAGAATCCCTGCCGTCGGTAAAAGCGTGCAGGAAAACCTTTGTAAGGTTATTTCTTTTCGCAAGCTCAAGCAGGCCGTAGAGATGTTCCAGAAATGAATGCACGCCAATATCGCTGCAAAGACCCAGAAGATGCAGTTTGCCGTTATGCTCCCTGATAAAATCTATCAGTTTGCCAATCTGTTCATTTTTAAAGAAAGAGCCGTCGTGGATAGCCTTGCTGATTCTCACCGATTCCTGGTCAACGATTCTTCCGGCTCCGAGGTTTTGATGTCCGACTTCGCTGTTTCCCATAGTGCCGGCAGGCAGACCGACGTCTTCGCCGCTCGTATGGATAATGCAATTGGGATATTGGCTCATAAGCATATCGTCTGTTGGCGTTTTAGCCTGTTTTATTGAATTATAGGCGTCTTCTGCCGGATTGGGGTTATAGCCCCAGCCGTCGCGGATAATCAGCATAAATGGCCGGCGTTTAAGCTCTGTTTTTCCTTTAGTCATAATACCTCTGGAATCTAATATTTTTGGATTAAGGATGATATATTAGGGAAAAATGGGGCGAAAGTCAATTTAAAAACGAAGTAAAGATATTTAAAATATAAAATTTAAAATATTAAATATTAAATTTTCAATCCTACTGATAATACATAAACCTCACATCTGCTTTCCAGGCGTCTTTTTCGCCTTTGAGCTTGGCAAGCGTAATATTAGTGCATTGCAGATTCACCCAGCGCATACGTATTACGGACAGGAATTTGGCAAACCTTTCGATATCTATTTTATCGATAGCCACTGCCGCATCCTGGCCTTTTTGGCCGCCTTTCATTGCTCTGACAGAACCTGAGCTTAGCTTATAATTATTAGGCGCTATACCGCAGAATCTGGTTACCTGGTCGATTGCGGTTACATAATCGAACTGGTCTGTGGCTTTCTTGGCTTTTGCGTAATCAAGTCTTTGCGGGTCAAGCTCGCCGAGTATCTGGCCTATGAGTTTTTCCGCTTCATTATAATCCTGCACTTCTTTTCTGTAGTTGTCTTTTGCGCCCGGCAGACCAAAAACAAAAAGCCATAGCGGCCAGACAGCCAGCAGCAAAGGCACAAGCACATAATAAAAAATCGGCTTTTTATAAAAATCTTTAAAATCCATATTACTGTTTCGTTTCAATAGTTAGTCTGAAATAATCTCTATTCTCTTTTGCCTGATAAGTTGATGGTCCTCTTTTAAGTTTTGGATGTCTGTCAACAGCGCCGAAAACTTCAAGATACCCTCGGTTGCTCGTATTACCGGTAACAGTCATTGTTGTCGTGGTAATGGTAATTTTTTCAATCTCAATGTCAATTCCCGGCGGCACACTATTAAGGGCCTCAAACAGATATGCGAGTTTCGCCTCAACAGAATCCTCGCCTGTAGAGCTTAAAACTCCGCTTTTAACGTCTTTTATTCTGTTTATTTCGCTTTTTAGCCTTCTGACCGCCTCCGAGCTTTTGGTGAATTTCGCTCCCGTCATTGCGATAGTATATTCAGAACGGAATTTTTTCTCTAAGCGATTTCTGTAGCTGTTCACTCTGTAATATTGTAGATAGAAAAACACGCCCAACACGATAAACAGCGATGCCAAACTTATGCTAAGCACTTTAACGGTTTTTTCAAATGCCGCCTTTTTGCCCTGGAAGGGGAGGAAAAACGGCCGAAAGTCAACTTTTTCGCCTTTAACAAGCGCCCCTGCTGCGGCGCCGGCGGCTATAATCACATCAAGCCTGTCGCAGCTGGTTTGCTCCTGCGGTTTTGTCGCAATTATTTCCGACGGGTCAAAAACTTCGGCTGTTAAACCCGTTTGCTGACCGAGAGCGGCCAAATTGATGGTTGACTGGGAATCGAAAATCCGTATTTTCCCAGCCTGCTGCGCAGCGGCATTTGATGCTATCGTGAGAATAATTTCCCTGGCCAGAGATGTGTTCCTGTTTGAGCCGGAGCCTGTAAGAAAAGCCCTGACGGCGGCATTGCCGGATTGCGGCGCCGGTGAAATTATAAAACATTTGTTCTGCGATAGCGCCGCCCATATCGGCTTTGCATCGCTGCCCGGCTGGGACACCTGCTGGACAATTCTTCTAAGGCATATCGAATCCGGCTCAACACTAATGGGGTCAAGCTTATTATTCTGCAGTGCAAGTATTATTTCCGACATTATTTCTGCCTGCACGGCAAAGACTGAAACTTCAGAGCCGGACAGACCTTTTGCCGCCAGTTCAAATGCAACGGCTGCTTCGGCGGCATTTATAGCAAGCGCCTCTTCGGCGTCGAATTTTATTGTCTGGCCGATTTGTTTTTGGTCGGTGAATTCGGAATGTAAAGTCTGCTGCCTGTAGAATCTGCAATCGACAGCAACGGCGATATCTGTAAAAACAAGCTGTTTTTCCTGACAGGCAGCGGCAATATCCTTTGCGGTTTGGGCAAAACTGAAAGACTGCTGAGGTTCGGGGACAGCAACGCAAAACTGCTCGGCAATCTCAATCCGGCCGCCGGCTTTTGCTGCAAGAACAACCGTAGCCTTGTCCTGCTCAACGTATATACCCAGACACCTGTTCTGTTCCAATTGCTACTACTCCAATATTATTCGATAATTATACCTATTTTTTGGGTACTTCCCCCTTTTTCTTTTTTTATACCTGCCGATGCACTGACCTTGGCCACGCCGCTTGTTGCTGTTGCCCGGATTGTAAAAAAATCGCTTTGAGTAGTTATAAAATTTTTTGCTTTTTCAATAGAGGCGCTTTTATCGAAAAGCCTTTTCTTGATATCATCGATATCAGAAAATGGTTTTTCCTTTCTCAATTTTATTATCTCATCTGCGATTTCTTTCGCATCTCCGCCGAAGGTAAATGCCGCTTCAAGCACCTGTCTTGGCGCTGTATTTACATTCACCTGCGTTGTGCCCCAGAGACTGATATATTTAAGCGCCGATTCTGAACGGTTTTCATCCCCATTAACCGGCTTGGCAAGCTCTTCAAGGTCAATCATTGGGCTGTGCATCAGCTTTGCAAAATCCATAGTATGTCCTATATCGGGTCTGGTATCCTGTATGATTCTGGTTCTCTGGCGTTCCCTGGCTCTGCGGCTTGTCCTTCTTCGAGGAGTATCTATTATTTGCTCTCCTGTGCTGCCGGAAGGTATTATCTGCTGTGTTGCTGTTACTACAGGCTTTAAATTCATGCTGAATGGTTTTATTTCCTTTATAGCATTCAGTTGTGCCAGCAAAGGCTCAATCTTATTTGGTTCCATCTGCATCCATTCGCAGAAAGTCATAATGGCGGCTTTTCCTTCTCTTGTCATATTAGGGTCGGAAGCGATGCCCCAGCACAAAGGCAGTTTGGCATTTTCATCTATAATTTCTATTTTTACGCGGGCGTTGCCAAATTCAATTTCAACAGGTTCGACTACAAAAGGCCAGGGCGGTCCATAAGGTCCGCGAACAACCAGCTTATTGGGCTCCTGGGGAACATTGGCTTCATTCCATCCGGAAAAAGTATTAAAATCTATAAGCTGATTGCTGTCTGTTCCGCCGGGATTGTTGGCGTCACCGGTTTTAAACAACGAGCTGAAATCCATAAACTTTGAGTCATAATCACTCTTGTTGAGATTATTTGCGTCAATTTCTGTTCCGAGTTGTCGGGCCCAATCCTCCATCATAAGTTTGTATTCCTTATCGCTCATATTGAAAAGGTCTGAAAAGTCCGGCTCGTTTGGCCTTGAAACATAAGCAGGCGTAAGCTGGCTGATTGTTGTTAGTGCGTATTTTAATCCTGATTCGCAGCCGTATCGTGCAGTCTGGTAATCAATTATATACTGCTGCCTGTGCTTCCATTGGCTGATAGAGGAGCTGATTCTATATACTATAGCTGTAAGCACCACAAGCACAACTATCACAAGTATCAGTGCCATACCGCTGCGGCTTGTGCGAAAACAAATTCTATTCTCTTCGCCGTTCATTTGTCCTTTCTGATATTCCGTTGGGTTCTTTAGGCTTTTCAACCGCATTTGGCTCCGCCGGCGTATTCTGGTCGTTCACATCCGAAATTCGATTCGCATCGGCAAATTGCTTATATACAAACTGATAGGGTATTTCCCGGAATCGGTTGATAACGATGGCTCTTGTTTTTATCTCTTCCTGAGGCACAGTTATATTGCCCGTTATATCCTGCTGCGGCGGGGCATAAGATATTGAAACTTTGACCGATGGCGGTAAGTTCTGGCTGTTCCAGGCTTGGTTTGTATTGCTGTCATTGCTGTCGGCCCCTGCCGTTATGGAAAAGAGAGTAACGCCGCTGCTTATGGGAATATATCTCTCTCTTTCGTATTTTTCCTTTGGTTCATCGAGCATCTTGTCTTCGAGGGTATATCCGCTGTGAGCGCGGTAAATTACAAGACCATTTGCATCGGCGTCGGGATGACTCTGCCAGACGATTTTTTCAAAAGTTTGAGGCTTATTGTCTTTGTCATAAATCTTGCTTTCAATTATCATCTGGGAGCTTTTATATCCGCCCTCTTCTATCTTGTTTTTTATGGTTAGTGTTACATCGGAGCTGGGCAGAGCAAGTCTGTCAATATCTTCAGTAATTCTTTGAAGTATTTCTGTAGCGGTAAATCCGCTTTCCAGCCGCTTATTTATCGCGGCTTCAGCTCGTTTTACTCCTGTGTATATGCCCATTGCTGTTACCATAATTACCGCAGCTATCGCAAGAGTTACTATGGCCTCGGCAAGTGTAAAACCTGATATTTGGCTCGACAAACAACACTTTTTTTTACTGTTTTGTCTCATTTCTTTCTGAACCACTTCATCATGGCTACCCAGAAATCATCCGATGGTACATCCTTCCAGCTGTTATAACCTGCCGGCGGCGGACCAATATATTTCTCCACTTCCTTCCAGGCCGAGTCTTTGTCGGTATCCTGCTGACTTTGATCTGCCTGTTGTTGCATCTGATCCGCCTGCTGCTGCATCTGTTCTGCCTGCTGCTGCGCCTGCTTAGCCTGCTGCTGTGCCTGCTCTGCCTGTTGCTGCATCTGTTCTGCTTGCTGCCGCATCTGCTCTGCCTGCTGCTGCGGCATTTGCTCTGCCTGCTGCTGCATCTGCTTTGCCTGTTGCTGCTTCTGCTTTGCCTCTTGCTGCTTCTGCTCTGCCTGCTGCTGCATTTGATCTGCATGCTGCTGCATCTGATCTGCCAGCAAGCGTTTAGCTTGTTGTCCAGATGACAATCGTCCCTGCTGTCCTACATCTTCAGACGGCTCACCCATTGTTGCCTGGTATTCGCTTTCTCTTTGTCTCTGTTCAAGTATCTTTTCAATCTGGTCTTTGCTTAGGCTGGTAAGCCAGTGTGTAAGCTCGATTTTTTGTTCCTGACCCTCGCTATCGACAAACTTTGCATCGCAAACAGCCCGCATCCACATATTGTTCGTTACCGGCTCATAAAACGATTCCACTGTCGTTTCCCAGGTTATATCGGGGTTTGTCTCACTTGCTCCGTATTCAACTATATCTGTAACGGTTGGCTGCGAAAGAATCTTCTCCATATTTTCCCTGGCTATTTCAAATGCCTGCATTTTATTCTGCCATAGAACAACCGTATCCATTGCCCTGTTGATTATGACAAGCACCGTTGCCGCTATCATACCGAGCACAATCAGCGCAACGGTAACTTCAATCAGTGTAAACGCTTTTCGACAATTTTTTTTAAAAACCAATTTCATCTTCGCTTTTCGGAACAAGAATTTCCACATCGCCGTCAACAATATTTATCATTCGGCTCAATCTGTTGATTACAATTGAATACAATTGTCCGTCTTCATTGGCGACAACGATTTTTCCGCCGTATTGCCAGCCGGTTTTTCCGACACGAAACAGCGCCGGCGCTTCGTTTGTCCAGTCGCCGTCGTCGAATATCACATAAGACAGTTGAAAACGGTCGTTGAACTGACCTGTCTGGATAATTTCTTCTTCTTTTATATCCTCGACAGCGACAAGACCGGTCGTAATTTCCCGAAGCGTATAAGAATTCTGATTAAAATTTATAATTATTTCATATCTTTTTCCGGTCTCTGCTGCGCTTGTCGCCGCCATTTGAAAAAGTTTCACAAGGTCGTCCGCCCTGCCTTTGAAGCTGTTCCTGCTCAGCACATCCGTTAGATTCATCATCGCCAGCATCGTGAACATTGCTACAATGAAAAGCACCATAATGATTTCCGCAAGCACCGCCCCTCTTCTGGCGGCACTGCGCATCGGCAAATGATTTGAGCAATAACGGTTCATTTGTCATTCTGCATCAGTGCTGTAAAGGTCGGTATCGTAGCCTTCGCCGCCTTCCTGGCCGTCGGCCCCGTTGCTGATAATTACATAAGGTTTACCGCTCTCAGGATAAGCAACATATATGAAATCGTGCCCCCAGGCGTCTTTTGGAACTGTTGTAGAATCGAGATACCCGCCTTCCTGATAATTCGTAACATCCGTGGGCTTTTCAATCAGAACGTTAAGTCCTTCTTCCTGTGTCGGGTATCTGCCGGTATCCATTTTAAACTGAGCGACTGCGTGATGGAGCATTTTCAGATTGGCCTTTGTTGTGATAACGCGGGCCTTGTCCGTCTGCCCCAGAAAGTTCACTGCCGCGATTGTAGCAAGCAGACCGATGATAATAACTACGGCCATAATTTCAACAAGCGTAAACCCTTTTCTATTTTTATTTTTTTGTATCATTTTAAAAACCCTTTTCCAAAAAATTTTGTTTTCAATTTAAAAATTGCCCGCCGAGAATCTTAAAATCGGCAGCAGCGCCGCCAGCGCGATAATCAGCACGAAGAATGCCATAACAACAATGATAAGCGGCTCAAGGGCGGCGCTTAATCTTTCAATAACGATGTCCGAGGATGCCTCCAGATTTTCGCTTATATTTCGCAGCATATTCGTAAGCTCGCCGCTTTTTTCGCCGACGGCAACCATATGTGCGATTGCAGGGCTGATTACGCCGCTTTCTTTTAAAGGCGTTGCGATATCCGCGCCTGAAAGTATTCTGTCCCGTGCTTTTCTGACCGCATCAACCATAATAACATTGCCTGTAACTTCAGCAACAACTTTAAGTGATTCAGCCATACTCAGACCTGAGCCGAGCAGGGTTGACAAAGTGGAAGCAAAACGGGAAACAACTCTCTGTTTTATCAAAGGCCCGAATATCGGTATCGACAGCATTGCCCTGTCCCGCATATATCTGCCCTTTTCACTTTTAAGAAATTTTCGAATGACAAAAACAACGATGAAAATCACCGCCAAAAACGCATACCAGTAATGTATGAGAGCATAGCTTACAGCCATCAGCATTTTTGTAATCATCGGCAGCTGCATTCTCGCTTTTTGAAGCTGAACTATTATTTTTGGCAGCACAAATGTTACCAGGAAGATAATAGCCGCCATACCCACTGTAACAAGGCACATCGGGTAAATCATTGCCGTTATTAATTTTGCTTCGATTCGCTGTCTTTTCTGCATAAAATCGGAAATCGTTGACATCGTCTTTCCAAGTGTGCCGGTAGCTTCGCCGACTTTAATCATACTTACATATATAATATCGAAATATTCGCTATAGTCGCCCATCGCATCAGCCAGTGCCTCGCCGGTTACAACTCTGTCGCGGATATCGGTAATTACATTTTTAAAACGCGCATCCGAGATTTGCTCGACCATTACCGAAAGGGCCTCGGTAAGCTTTATCTCGGAATTGAGCAGGATGGACATCTGTTTTGTAAATTCGATTATATGCGTTTTTTTTGTTTTGCCGAAAAAGCCCAATAGGCCGCTTTTGACTTCGCTTTCAACTGACACCGGTTTTACATCTGTCGCATGAATACCCCGCGAGCGGAGCTGTTTTCTGGCAGAATACGGACTCTCCGCGGTAACCGTTCCCTTCACGGTTTTCCCGCCGCCCGCTAATGCTGTATATGAATATCGAGGCATAAAAATTTAATATTTAATATTTAAAATTTAAAAATATTCATCATTTTTTTATACTAAGGGTTTTTTTGCCGAATAAAATATAGCTGTAAGTTCCTGAGCTTCTTTAATAAGATTTTTAACCTTACTTTCTCTAATTAATTTTTCCGCAACTGCAAACTCAATCCAGAACAAACTTTCATCTGATTCTTCAAGGACTATACTAAGTTTTGACCTGAAATGAGATCTTGATTGCGCCAGACAACTGGCTCTGTAATTTGCGGCCACAGATGTTGAGCACCTTATTAACTGTCCTGATATATGATTGCCTAATTTTGTCCCTTCCAGAGCAATTGCAAACTTCACGCATCTATGCGCAAATTCATTAGTTCTTACTTTCAACTTTTCGGACGTTAACAAATTCTTAGAAGGCAGCATTTCATTATTCCTAAAATTTTAAATATTAAATATAAAATATTAAATTTCATAAATCTGCCTGCGTCACCCTTAACACTTCCGCAATCGTCGTTACTCCTGCCAAAACTTTTCTCGCTCCGTCCATTCGAAGGCTCTGGAGACCCTTTTCGATTGCTTTTTGCTTTATTTGGCCTGCCGTTTGACGCTGATGAATCATTTCGCGGATTTCCTCATCAATCATCATAAGCTCATATATTCCCGTTCTGCCTTTGTAGCCGGTGTTAAAGCATTTGCTGCACCCGGCTCCCAAATAAAATTCTCCGCTGCCGCTTATGTCCAGTTCTTTCAGTTCATTTTCTTTCGGCTCGTATTTCGCCTTACATTCTGGACAGGTCTTTCGCACTAATCTTTGGGCAAGCACTGCTATCAGCGACGAGCTTACAAGGTAAGGCTCGACGCCGAGGTCCAAAAGCCTGCTTATTGCTCCTGCCGAATCGTTGGTATGCAGCGTGCTGAATACAAGATGGCCTGTCAGCGATGATTGTATCGCCATTCTTGCCGTTTCCTCATCGCGAACCTCGCCGACCATTATCACATCGGGGTCCTGCCGCAAAACGTGTCGCAGTGCGGTTACGAAGGTCATTCCTTTTTTCGTCGCAACCTGCATCTGGCTTATTCCTCCGAGCTGATATTCTATCGGGTCTTCTATAGTAATGATATTTTTTTCAACGGCGTTCATCCTGTTCAGAGAAGCGTAAAGCGTCGTGCTTTTTCCGCTGCCGGTAGGCCCCGTAACAAAGATTACGCCGTGTGAGCGGTCAAGCAGTGAATCGAACATTTTAAGGTCGTCTTCCCACATTCCGAGTTCGGTAAGGCTGTAAATACCGGTGCTTTTATCTAACAATCTCAATACGCATCTTTCGCCGTAGCTTGTCGGCACAGTGCTGACACGAATATCGATTTCGCGGTTGCCGACTCTTACTGATGACCTTCCATCCTGCGGCATTCTTCTTTCCGCGATGTCCATTCCCGCCATAACCTTTATACGCGAAACGACAAGCGGCAGAACGTTTCGGTTCAGGCTGAGCGTATCGTATAAAATACCGTCAATCCTGTAACGAATTTGAATTTTTCCTTCATAAGGATGAATATGAATATCGCTCGCCCTCAATTGCAGTGCGCGGAAGAGAATATCGTTGACAAGCCTGATAACAGGCGGGCGATTTACTACGTCTAACAGGTCGTCTGCGGTTGCCACTTCATTTACAAGCTGGTCGAGATTCTGCGAATCCAGCTCCTCGGCAACTTCATCTATAACGGTCGACTTCTGCTCGTAAGCGATATCTATTGCTGCTGTTATAGTGGTTCTCGTGGCAAGGGCGATATTTACAGGCTGTTTAGTCAGCCTTGAAATATTGTCCGCGGCATCGGTATCGAAAGGTTTGGACAGGATTACTGTAATTTCGGCATCGTCCGGTTGATTTTTGATTCCTATTAAATAATGATGCTGAACATAAGCGGCCGGAACATTTTCTACAAATTGCTTCGGCACATCTGCCGGATTGATTTCAGACAGAAATTCTATTTTTAAAACCTCGGCAAACAGCTTCAGAACTGTCTCTTCTGTTAGTTGTGGACAGACCAGCAGAAGCTCATCAAGTCGCTGCGGGCTGTCCGCATTCTGCTCAAGATATTTCGCAATTGTCTCTGCATCAGCTATTCCAGTCCTTTGGGCCGTTTTTATCAATAAATCTTTCATTTAACTGCATATCTATAAAAGAAAATCAAAATTATGGTTACTTATTTAGCCCCACGTTTTACCGGGGGTCTTTCTATTTTTTGGAAACCACCTTAGGCTCATTTACTTCTTCAACTTCCTGTTCGAGCACTTTTTCCGGTTGCAGGGGTTCCGGCTTTATTCCTGGAAACTCCTGATGTTTCTGAAATTCCGATTCTGACCTTTCAAATTCAACCTTATTCGACTTCGAAATATTCTTAAGCTGACTAAGTCCGATAGTCTGTTCCGGCCGGAGAATATTAGCCTTGACAAAAATATAGAGTTTGCTGTCTGAAGCAACTTTTGATACGGTGCGGAATAAAGCCCCGGCAACGGGGATATCCCCCAGCAATGGCACTTTACTGCCGGCTTTCGTCTGATTAAGTTTTGTTAACCCTCCAAGTATTATAGTGCTTCCATCCGGAACTGTAACGATGGTATTGACATTGCTCGTCGCATAATCCGGTGGAGAACCTGCCGCTTTTGCCTTCGCAAGATTTTCAAAATCTTCGCGTGTCATAACAATTTCGAGTCGAAGCAATTCGCCTTCGCTTATTTGCGGTGTAATCTTAAGTTCAATCTTTGCTTCATAAGGCGTCCACACTTGAGTTGTAACGGGAACTGGGGTCTGACCGCTGGTGGCTGTGGGATACACATTTGTTGTGCTGCTTACGTATGTTCTCTCTGTTGTCACAATATCGCCCTGTTCGTTATCGTTAACCAGCACCTTCGGCTTGGCAAGAATCCTGCCGTAACTTTTTTTGTCTATAAGTGTCAGCAAGGCCTGAATCCTGTCATTGCTGTAAAAGCCTTTTACTGCTCCGAGATTGGCTCCTGTACTATCTGTCAGGTCAAAGCCGCCCTCAAGATGGCTGCCGGAGGCTGTTGTAAGCAGTTGGCTGCCTGTAACTGCGAGATTTCCCGTTACCAGACGTTTGGCATTGGCCACAAGGCTCAAATCATAGTTGAAATCATCATCCCGTGTAATCTCGACCAGCGAAACATCTATCAGCACCTGCGGCCTGCGCCTGTCCAGACTTTTAATAAGATTGCCTATCCACTCCTGGTTCTTTTTGCTCGCATAGACTATCAGCGAAAACGTGTTCTTGTCGGGAACTATAGCTATGTTTTCTTCGGTATATTTTATTGTCTGTTGAATTTTGCCTTCTTTGTCCTTGACCGTTTTTTGTATAAGATTGTTAAGGACTTCTGCCAGCGCCTCCGGCTCCTGATTCTCGAGCCTGTATATCCTGTAAGGTATCGCTGCCTCAATCGGTTCACGGTCGATATACGAAATAATACGTGCAATCTGGATTTGCTGTTCTGGTGTTGCGTTTATAAGCAGCGAATTTGTTGATTCAAGCTTAACCACCTGAGGCTGGTCAAGCGAAACTAATGCCTGCTGTGCGCCTCCCGGGGACGTTGTTGTTTGGATAGCAGGCGCTACAGTCGGCTGCTGTGGTTGTTCGGGGCCGGGCCTTATTACTGTTTGTGGTCCGATAGTGGCGCCGCCGCCGCTGACTACTATTATGCCAAACTCTCCCAATGCCGAGACAACCTTATCAATATCTACATACTGTATCTCATATTCTCTGATGACTCTCAGGTCCTGCTGCGGAACGTCCAGCGTATCGATTATCTGTTCGACGGCCGCTAACTCATTGGTAAGACCTATCATAAGAATCCGGTTTGTTCGTTTGTCAAAGTCGAGAAATACGCCTGTCTTTTTGGTGGCTGCCTCGCCCGGCTGTTGCGGCTGCGGCTGCACGACCGGCTGCGGACGCCGAATACGAGGCGATACGCCCGGTGTCGGTGTTTGTGCCGCAGAAGTGCCGACTGTAACATCCACAGTCCCGAGCTGTTCGGCAAGGGCCTGTATCTTCGGCACAAGAACTTCTGCTATCGTGTAATTTAAAATTCGTAATTTAAATTCCCTTGGAGGCCCCGGCACATCGACAAGAGACAGTAAATCTTCTATTCTCTGCATTCTGAAAGAGTATTCGGTTATAACAAGCGTGCCGATTTCGGGTATTTCGGTTATGCTTGAACCGAGTTTCATTTCTCCCAGCAGCTTTTTCGCCGTTGCGGTTGTTATGTATTTTAGATGAAAAACGCTTGTCGTAAAAACATCGCCCGCCTTGCTGCGCTCGGCAAAAGTCGGGTCCTGGTCCAGTGCCTCAGCAGTCGGAACGATGGTTACTAATCTTCCTTTTCTGCTCATTGCAAAGCCGCGGAATTTCAGCACCGATTCAAGCAGATTATATAGTTCCCGAACTCTCAATCTGCCCTGAACCTTGATTGTTACGCTTCCCGTTACCTTTGTTTCGTCATACAGATAGTTTAGATTCAGATATTTCCCGACAAGGTCGATAAGTGCGACAAGGTCGAGTTTTTCAGGCAGATTAAGTTCGAGCAGCTCATCACCGTTTGGAATATCAACATCCGGCATGACTTTCAATTCAGCCGGAACTGGAACTATATCATCAGTTTCTCCAGGCAATTCCTGCTGTTCTTGCTCGGCAGGTAAAACAGTTTGCTGCGATTTGTTTGAAAATTTCTTCTTTATTTTAGCCGCCTGTTGTTTCTTTTCCTCAATTTGTTTTTCTGCCTGTATTGCGTTTGGCTCTTTTTGTGTTTGGTCCTGGATTGTCTCTTCTGCCTGCCCAGTCGCAGGTTCTTCAGCAGGGATTTGTGCAGGCTGCTTTTTTTCAGCTTCAGCTTTTGCGCCCTTTTCAGCCGCTGCCTTGGCTAAGGCGGCTTCTCTTTCAGCTTTAGCTTTTTCTGGTTTTGCCGTTTCTGTAAGCTCATTTATAAATCCGCCTAACATATCGTCATCTTCGGCTTTTGGCCGATTCGGTTCCGGGCTGACCGCAGCAGTCTTGGTCGCATTTGGCTCAATAACAATTGGCTCTTTTGTAAACACCGCCTGTGGTGAGCTTGCCTGCTCTGAACTCGTCTTTAAACTTTGCTGATTGGGTTCTGCCTCAGATTTTTCGACTAAAGTTTTTTGAACTGCTTCTGCAATTTTATTTGATTGTTCTTCGGGAGCGATAATAAGCAGTTTATCTTTATATGGAGCAACTATTGCTTTTATAACTCCGACGCCGGAAGGACCGTCCATTAGTGTGCCGATTGAGTATCCTTGTCCTAATTCTTTTTCAATTTTCCCGCTAACAGGTGCTTCTTTACCCGGCGGGATATCAAGAAACCGGACATCGAACTTATCATTGGCATCTACAAGTTTGATAACGGTAGTGGCATAAACAAGTTCTTCAGCGTTTCCGGTTACGGAAATAGCATTTGTGCCGGGTATTGCAAGAATTGTATCTGCAATCTTGGCTGATTGCAGATAATCTTTTGTCTGCTGGGTGGTAATATTGCGGAGTGTAAAAACCCTGACCCGAATCGCCTGTTGTGAATCTTGCCCGGCTGTTGCAGCCGGCTGTTCCGATACTGCTGCGCAGAGGTTGCTTATCGGCGCAATTGCAAACATTAATAAAACCGACAATATCACCCGTTGCCGGTTTTTTAACTCCTTTTGGCACAAGTGTTTATTCACCCGGTTACTCATTCTATTTAAACTATTTATATTTATATGTTTTATCGGACAAAATGGCATAAAATGCTTAAAAATAAAGTTTTATATTTATTCCTCCCTGCCTTTTTGTGATTCATCCCTGTGGACTTTGACGATTTTCTTTATATCTTTTATCTTGTTCGCTTTATTCTTCTAAGTCCTCTTGGCCCGATATTTTGCCCAGCCTGATTTGGGTCTGGAACTGGCCGATTTATGCGAGGGCTATTAGAATCTTGGTTAGCCCCAACAGAGCCTGGAGCGACAGCGACAGGAGGTTGTTTAGCCGGCATGGCGACGCGGGGTTCATTATTATCTTTCGGCTCTCCTGGCTTTGCACCGGTATTGGGCTCATTGGCCTCAGCCGGCAGTTGTGCTTCAATGGTTTTAAGAAATTCGCCGAGGTTTCCGAGTTCGTTGGCTTCTTCTTTTGTCATACCGGCCGATCCAGGATTTTCCTGAAGTTGCTTTACCCAGTTTATACTTTCCTGAACTTGTTTTTTGACAATATTTGGGTCTTCTGCTGGTTCAGATTGCGCGTTTTCAGTGCTGCTGGTGCTGGTTTTGTCTTCTGATACCGTTTCTTTTACAGCGATTTTCTTACCTTGCCAGTCGGGAATAGTTCTTTCAGCCGCATCGGAACCTGAGAAAGACTTAACATAGTTTGGTTTTTCCGTCCTTTCAGCGGCAAGCTCATAAGTATTGTTGCCATCACGAATTAACACAACTCCATCGCCTATTTTTTCAATCACTAAATATCCCACTTTTTCGCCTTGATTGACCCAATGCCAGCCTTTGCCGACCTCATCAATCAAGGCCCACGAATTTTCTTCATCGCCGGTATGATAACTGGTCCCGACAAGTTTAAATTTAGCGCTTATTTCTACTTTTGGGTGAATCGCTTCCTGCGGCGCTGGTTGAGTTTTTACTGGTTCTGGTGGTGGTGGATTGATGCGTAATGCGAAGGTCTTGGCCTGACGAATCAAAGGTGTCTCCTGCTCAACAGGGCTTTTACCGCCGGAGCCGCTCTGCATTTGTTCTGCAATTCCCGGCGAAGCAAGAAATTTATCAATCTCCTTGTTCGAGGCTATGCCCTTCGAGGCAATGAGAATAATAAGCCCCAAAGCTGCCAGAGCCGCTAAAATCGTCGTAATTCTCAGCGTTTTTGCCATTTCAGCAGAAATTCCTCACAATCGACAAAATTACTACACATACTTTGACATCGGAAAGCAGCTTAAGTTCCCTTCAATCCAAACTTTATTCGTAAAAATATTCGATAAAACCGCTAAATTCTATACAAATTACCATAATTGGACGATAGTCTCTCCAGCCGCTTAATTGCTTGACTATGCCGTTTATCAGTAATATTATTTCACTCGGCTGTGCCTTTGATTAAGGGAATGGTATGAAAACATATAATATTTACAAAATTTTCATTATCGCGGTTCTAATGCTTCTGCTCTTCGGCTGCCAAGGCCAAAAGAAGAGCAAAAAAGATAAACTCGCCTCAACCCCTCAGCAGGAACAATTCGACAAAACCATCGGCGAGCTTGTCGAAGCCTTTGCCTTTAATCCCATACCTGTCAAGGGCATAGGACTCGTGGTCGGCCTTTCCGGCACGGGTTCGTCCGAATGCCCGCCTGCCGTCAGAGACTATCTGCGCCAGTTCATTTTGGCCCAGGTCGGCCAGAAGCGCACTGTCGATCCCGATACATTGATTAACAGCAAGGATACCGCTGTTGTGCTCGTCGAAGGTTTCATACCCCCAGCAGCTGTTCCGCAGGATTCTTTCGATGTCAGAGTCCAGGCCCTGCCTAACACAGAGACCACCTCTCTCGAAGGCGGCAGACTCTATACCACTGATTTAAAGCTCGTCAGCAGAGTTGAAGAAGCAATTACAACCTCAAAAACGCTTGCCCTTGCTGCCGGAACAGTTTACATCGACAACGTTGCGCCGGCAAAACCCGACCAGCGAACAGGATACGTGCTCGGCGGCGGCAAAGTCCTTCAGGAACATCAGATTGTGCTGGCAATTTTAACTCCCGATTTTCGCACCGCTGCAGTCATTAGAGACCGCATAAATGCGCGATTCGACAGAGACACTGCAAACGCAGCTTCCGAAAGCATAATCTATCTTAATTTGCCGGAAAAATTCAAAGAAAGAAAAATCAGATTTATTGAGCTTGTTCGAGCGCTTTATATCGGCAAAACCGCTCAATCTGAAAATAATCACATAAACGAACTCATAGAAAAATTGAAATCCGCACCGCCTGCGGTGAGCTCGTCGAACCCTGCTGAGGAAAAGGATAAAGCTGAAATAGGCCTTGAAGCTGTCGGCAAACCAGTCGTCGCCAGACTGCTGCCGCTGCTCGAAAGCCAGGATTCGCTTACAAAGTTCATCGCCGCAAGATGCCTTTTCAACATCGGCGACGACAGAGCCTTGAAATATTTGAGAGATTTCGCCCAGGATTCGACATCGCCATTCCGTATTGCTGCAATAAAAGCTATCGGCGAAACCGCTGAAAAGCAGGACGTTATCGCGATTATGGGCCGGCTTGTGGGCGACAGCGATTTTAATACCAGATATACCGCTTATAAATATCTGGCCAAATACAATGACTCTTCGATTATTCAGACTGCCGTTGCGCAGGATTTTTACATTGACCAGGTAATTCAAATGTCGCCAAAAACAGTCTTTGTCTCAAGAAAAGATGAGCCTCGAATCGTTCTCTTCGGCGCTCCAATCGAATGCGAAAAAGACATATTCATCGAATCCGACGACGGCTATATTATTATAAATTCTCTGCCGGAAGACCCAAACCACATTTCAGTAATGCGAAAGCATCCGATTACAGGCGAATTGATGGGGCCGTTAAAAACAAGTTACAAACTCGCCGATGTGATTAAATTCCTCGGCAGCGAACCCTCTCCTGAAAATGATAAAGAAAGGGTCGGCTTAGGCATTCCATATTCGCAGATAGCTGAATTGCTGAAGAAGATGTGCGAAAAGGGAGCGGTCAAAGCCGAATTCATCGCCGGCCCATTGACGCCGCTGGCACAACTGCCGCAACAGCAGACGCAGCCAAAACTGCCGCAGCCGCAGCCCAAAAAACCCGCACCATCCAAAGAAATAATTAAAAGACAATAATTTTTTCGTCTATTCAACCCCCAGTTTCACTGGGGGTTTTGTTTAATTAATTTGAATTGTTGTATTTCGAATTTCGGATTTCTTTCCTTACCTCTTTACCTCATTACTTCCTTACTTAGTGTCTTCGTGCCTTCGTGGCTATCTTCAAAATTCAGCACTGCAAATTCCCCGTGGTATTTTTTCGCCGCCTCATCATACGCCCTCCCGGCCTCTTCTTCATTTTCGAAACTTCCTAAATAAATACATTTTCCTTTATGTTTTATAGAGGCCTGCCACTTATTTCGCCCTTTTGCCTTGGAAACACCTTTATATTTTGAAGTGCCCTTCTTTAGTTTATCTGCATTAGCGGCATTTTGTGAATTCGTCGCGAAACGCAGATTTTGTTTGGTATTATTGAGGGCATTGCGGTCTTTATGGTCAACGATTGTGCCAGCAGGAGCATTCATAATTTCTCTGTGCATATAGATAAGGCTGACTTCATCTAATCTAACCGCATAACACCTTTTAGTTTTTCTTCTATAAAGAAACCACTTGAACTGATTAATTTTATAGAAATCATCAGGGTCAACAAAAGCAAAGAGGGGCTTTGCCTTTCGATTTGTTCGAATCAGTTTGATTCTTCGAAATGGATAGCCGTAATGTTTTTTGCGGTATCGTAATAGATAATAAACGATGATGCTTTCGATGAATGTTGGAATCGGGATGTAAAAATGAATTTTTGACATAGTAAATTTCTCCGCTTTTAGTTAATTCTCTAAATTTTCAATCTTAAATCTTAAATCTTCAATTTTCAATATATAAGTCCCTCCATATATAGGCCAAAACTTGCGCGTTTTGGTCGAATTTCGACCAAAGTTCGACCAATGCGATTTTGTAAGTCTTTGCGGGATAAGGAGAAAAATTTTATTATTTTTTTCAAGCGCGCAAGTTAAAACTTGCGCAATTTCAACCAATATATGACATTTTCACTCTACTTTCGCTAAGAATTCTTCCACAGATGATGACGGGTTTTTTCTGGAGTTTACCCCGTGAGATTTACCCCGTTAGATGTGTCAGTTATCTACTTGAATATGCTTAAACTATCTAACTGGGGTGTTTTCCAATAACGGCTATCTCATCGGGGCGCTTTCGACCAATATGCGATATTTACACTCTGCTTTTGTGAATCTTTTCTGGGTTTTTCTGCCTCTTTACTTTACCTTTTGCCTCACTTCCTTAGTGTCTTTGTGTCTTCGTGGCTGCTTTTCTCTTGACAATCCCGACCTTTCTGGTATGTTATTTATTTAGAAAAAGGAAAGAGGCAAGAAGAAACTGTCGAAGGCATTCCTTAAATCCTTATTTCCTTACATCTATTTTCTTCGTGTCTTGGTGCCTTTGTGGCAACGTAATTTTTTTAGGAGGAAGAGAAAATGAAAAATGTAAGAGTTTTGATAGTTTTCGTATGTTTTCTGGCAGCAATGAATATTACTTCTGCTGATACAATACGAGGGATTAACATTGATTTTGTAACTATCGGCCATGCGGGGAATGTGGGAGACACCAGAACTGGAACAGATGAGTGGGGGCAACCTTTAGCAAATCCTTACGGGTGCGGTGCAGTTAGTTACAATTATCGTATCGGCAAATATGAAGTAACCAATGCCCAGTGGAATGCCTTTACAACTGTTGCCGGCGCTCCGACCGGCAATCCGAGCTATGCTTATGATCAAAGCGCCTACTGGACTGGCACAGACGTGCCCACCAATCGTGTAAGCTGGTATGAAGCCGCCCAGTTCTGCAACTATCTTACCAGCGGCAACAAGAGCCTTGGGGCTTATCAGCTTCATACAAACGGCAGTATTACAGTTAACCGTGCTTCGGCTATTTCTTCTTTTGGCATTGCTTATGTTATTCCTACCGAAGATGAATGGTATAAGGCAGCTTATTTCAAGCCCGATGGCAGCGGTTATTCCCTCTATGCCAATGGCACAGATACCGCTCCTATTGCCAGCGTGCAATCGAATTATAACGAGGTTATCGATTCTCCCTGGAATGTAGGTACTGGTACAGTCGAGCAGAACGGCACGTTTGATATGATGGGCAATGTCTGGGAGTGGAACGAAACTCTTATCGATTCCTCCTATCACGGTATCCGCGGTGGGTCGTACAACACCAACGGCGGCCCCGGCTACTACCTCATCTCGTCCACTCGGAGCTACGTCACCACGTACAACGAGGACCCCACTGTGGGGTTTCGTGTTGCCTCCGTCCCCGAACCAGCAACGCTTTTACTGCTCAGCTTGGGTGTAGTGATGTTGAGAAAAAAACGCTAATAGCCCTTTTTTTATAGTGCAGGAAAACTCAGTTTTTCTCAGAATTGTTTTGTTGTTTCCCGCCCATTTCCCTGATATAATTCCCCCGACTTCTTGAGGGGCAACTATGTAGGAGTTGCTATGGATAGAACATAACAAAAAGATTTCCCATGAAGGGATTAAATTATTTACTTAATCGTGGAGAACTATAGGAATGAAAAACAAAGATTTTTTTGAACGATTTCAAAAACTGCTTGAAAATGTAAAAGAGAGACATGGTTTGGACAGTGTCCATGATGCCTTGATTTTGTGGTTTGCCGAGAATAACTTAGGATTGGACCCGGAGGATGTTAAAGAAAGAATTGTGGTGGATAGCAAGGCCGAAGGGGTGGACGCCATTCTGGTAGACCAGAGAAACTACAAACTATTTTTTGTCACTGCAAAGACCGTCAGCAACTTCAAAGGATCTCAAAAGAATCTTCCCGAAAACGATGTGAAGTTGTTTTCGCTGGGAGTACAATTCCTAATAAAGGGAGCATACAAGGGAGAGATAACACCTGAGTTGGAGAACTTAGTAGATGAATATCATGAATTAGACAAAACGGCGGGTTACAAGACCTCGCTCTTAATTCTCACTTTGAAGAAACAACCCAAAAGCACTAAATTTCTTGACGATATTGCAACAAAACTTGGAACAGAGACATTGATATTTGACTTTGATAAATTGATAAAATTCTACGAGGAACGATACCTCACTATGGTGGCAGCGCCACCTGAAAAAATTTCTTTCGAGGTTATTACAGACCTTCTAAGGAAAGATATACCCATTAAATCTCGGGTTTTCACATGTAAAGGCAAGGAGATTGCCAAAATATACAACGATAACAGGGAAAGGATTTTTCAACAAAATGTTAGATATTCGTTGGGAATTCGTTCTAAAGGGATCAATAGACAAATTCTTGACACTGCTAAAAGTTCGGCAAGAGGAAAGGATTTTTGGTATTTTAACAATGGCATTACCATTGTTTGCAAACAGATCCATGAAACGAAAAGGGGGAATGTAATTAATCTACTTAATGCGCAAATAATAAATGGAGCTCAGACGACATATGCTTTACATGAGGCGTACCAAGATGGGAAGCTTAGCGATGAAATAGAAGTCCTTATTAAGGCCATTGAGTCCAGTGACAGAGAATTTACCGATAATGTCACTTTATATACAAACTCGCAGAATGCCATACGACTCAGAGACTTATGTTCGAACGATGAAGTTCAAATTAAAATTCAAACGGTGTTGCGGGACACATCTAATTATTTTTACGAAAGAAAAAGAGGAGAGATTGACTCACTATGTCCAACAAAAGAAGAAAAGAAAAAATTGTTGGGATCTGATTATAAAAACAGAATAATCAGTAATGAAAATTCGGCGCAAGCATTTTTAGCAATATATTTAGATAAGCCCGCCGAGGCAAAGAGCGAAAAAGGTCGGATATTTATAAAAGACCCAAGTGGTTTCTATGATGATATATTCAATTTAAAAGGCGATATACTTCCAGAAAAACTACTGCTTTCTTGGAAGCTCCTCAAGTATATTGAGATTCTTAAGAAGAAATACCGTAAAGAATATAAGAAAGTCGAAGATCAATCGAAGAGTAAAAGGAATAAAATTTATAGGTATGACTTTTTGCTTCACAGCGAGTATTTCATGCTAAATCTTTTGAAAGACTTTCTAAAGAATAATGGATCAGATGTTGAACGAGATAAAGATGCGATATTGTCAGTAATAGAAAGTCTGGATGGAGATACAAGTAGAATTCATGATTTCTACAAAATAATCAAAGAGACATTAGCTGTGTATATCATAGAACAGAGAAAAGATCCTAAATATTACCACAATAAATTCTTTAAAAACAATGGAAGCATAACACTTGTACGAAAGTATTTCCATTCTAAGTATAACTATGTTAATCTTCTGTAAGGTTTAATAAATAGTAATAAACCGGGAAATAATTAGCACCCATTGGCTCTCCGAAAAACTTCCCCGCGAAAATAAAATGAATAAACTAGTAACAGTTGGGCTGTTTCAAAAACTGAAAAAGAAAACCCCGCCGCGTTTTCTTCCTTTCTTGCTTCTTAAAGTGTAATTGTATATTTTTTCGTTTCAGCAAGGCTGATTTTACAGCCCGTGGACAAAGCAAATCGGCTGGCACAAAAATCGCATTTTGAGCAAAGCCTTTGCTTTGAACACAAAGGACTCCGGCTTATCGGAGGGCTTGTTGAAACAAACAGTGTTAATCCGTGTCTTAAAAAAAATCGAAGTTTACCCCGTGAGATGCCGTTTCGGCTATCTCATCGGGGTGTTCTCCAGAACTCTGTGGCTAAAAAAACAGATAACCAAATTACCGATGACGGTCAGTCGCACACACCGATAGCTTCCAATACCAATAATGGTAATTTAAATTAAGAGCGTTTTCGCAACAGACCAAAACCGCCCAGGCCCAGCAACGCGATTGTCGCAGGTTCAGGTATTATTGTAAAGTCGCTGGTGCCGCTTGCCTGGCCGCCGGCGGATATAGTAAGACCCCACTGCACTTGCATACTTGATACTTGACCGGATATTGGTATTGGTGTGGATGGGGACCCAGCAGAGTCAGAACCACCAGGGAAAATAATAGGAGCGGCGACCAAATCTGCGAATACCTGAGAACCGTTGTATTCAGCGCGGTAAACCTTACCATTGAAATCACCGGCCGTAATCGTGTCGTAACGTCCAGGATTTGCGTTTGCCCAGGCATAACCCTCCGCATTACTCAGTGCCGGGTTAATAAGCAGCAGATCTGAAGTGAATAAAAAATGTGTAGGACTATTTTTGCCGGCATGCGCAGCAAAGCCGAAATCAATATAAGGATCTCCTAGTCCTATTCCAATTTCTACGCCGTAAATAGTTGCAATGTCACCTCCTCCCAACACAATCGGGTCCATGTGTTCCTGCATGTTCCAGTAATAATCACAATCAGGATGAGCGCAAATATCGACCCAATCCAAGTCGGTTGTGATAGTACCACTAAAGGTGCCGCTTCCCGTAACCTGCCATCCTATCGTTACAGGTTGGCCTATGGCCGCAACGGGGAAAAATATGACAGCGATTAAAAAGGTAAGACCTATACCCCAAATGTGTTTTCTCTTAATCATCTTCTCACTCCCTAACTTTTTCCATTCATTTCATTTTACGCCGCTACAGACTACCATACCAGCATTAAGAAGGCATTATAAGAATAAGCGATTGTTCTCCGCTTGTCAAGGAAAATCCTGTTTTTGTGAATAAATAGGGGGATTTATACTAAATACCGCCCAACTGCTAAATTTCCTATTTTTCCTATTTAAACTTGCCAAAAAATGTGGTATTTTTAATCAGAAATCAGTATTCAGAACTCAGAACTCAGTATTTGGTATGTAAAAACGCTATTTTTTAACGATTTTTAACGTTTTAGACCGATAATACATATAGTTTTTAATTTTGAGTTTTAAGTTTTGAGTTATTATATCTCTTTGTAAATTAAATAGTTACAGCAAGTAACTATCAACTAAGGACTAAAAACTAATAACTAAATGAAGTATGGAGGCTTGCTTTGAGGCTTGAAAAAATTGTTTTGGATGGATTCAAGAGTTTCGCTGACAAGACGGAGTTCAATTTTAATCAGCAGATTACATCTATAGTAGGCCCAAATGGCTGCGGCAAGAGCAATGTTGTTGACGCCTTGAAATGGGTTTTAGGTGAGCAGAGCACCAAGAGTTTGCGTTCCGGGATGATGGCTGATGTGATTTTTAGTGGTTCAGCAGCTCGTAAATCTATGGGAATGGCTGAGGTTAGTTTGCATTTTAGTCAGGCAAGTTCGCTTGGTCTTGAGCAGAACGATTTGATGATAACGCGGAGATTATATCGCAGCGGCGAGAGCGAGTATTTGATTAACAATAAGATTTGCCGGATGAGGGACATTCGCGAACTCTTTATGGACACCGGTGTCGGCGTCCGAGCATATTCGATCATTGAGCAGGGACAAATTGCACAATTGCTGACGGCGTCGAAGGTGGACAGGAGAATTATCTTCGAAGAAGCGGCGGGAATAAGTAAATATAAAGCACAAAAAAAAGAGGCACTAAATAAATTAGAAAGAACAGAACAAAATCTACTCAGATTAGCTGATATTGTAGGCGAAGTGCAAAAACAACTTCGCAGTATAAAATTACAGGCAGGAAAAGCGAGAAATTACCTCCAATACAGCCAAAGACTCAAAGAACTACGAGTCAATTTTTCATTAGCTCAATACCACCAGATTAAACAAGAATCAGATGAGAAAAATAAAAACCTGGCCGAACGGCAAAACCAGTTTGCGCAAATCGCGGCAGAGGTCGCAGAAAAGGACGCAAAACTGAGCAATTTAGCCGCTGAAATCATTGAAAAAGAAAATGAAATCAACCGCTGCGATAATTCCCTCGTTTCAATAACAAGCAAAATCGAACAACAACAACAGCATATAGAATTCCTGCATAAAAAAATCGAAGAACTCGAAAATCGAAACGTTACAGAACAACAGCAAAGTGAAAAATTAAAAGAACAGCTTTCGGAATTCGAAAAACAACTTAAACAATGCCAAATAGACAGCTACAAAATAGAAAAAATAATCGTTGAAAAATCCGAACAGCTTGAAAATATTCAGCAGCACATAAGAGACATAAACATCAGCTGCGGCGAACTTGAAAACGAATTAGAGGATGAAAAGAGCGGCATTATCGACATTGTCCGACGCACGGCACAACTTCATAACGCAATCCAGAGCACAACGGTTTACCGCAATAATCTGCACGGCCAAAAAGACCGACTCAGCGGCAAAGTATCGCAAAGCCAGCAGCAACTCGAAGAATTGCTCGGCCTTCGGGCAGAAAACCAGGCAAGATTAGACGATATAAATAAGGTCATTTCAGAACTCCAAAGCAAACTCGAAGAGAAAAGAGAGCAAATAAAATCCATCAGCGAAAACGCGGCACAAACAAACTACACCATCGCAAGAGCAAGGGAACAAAGAAGCGCAGTGCAAAGCGAAACGGCAGTTCTTGCAGAAATGGAAAATAAACAACAGGGAATCGACAAGGCCGTGCGCGAAATACTCAATCTTCATAAGCCTTATGTAAGAGGCATCGTCGCTGATGTAATTAAGGCAGAGCCACAATATGCTGCCGCAATCGAAGCGGCATTAGAAGGCAGAACCGACGCGGTAATTGTCAGCGATACCGATTTGCTTATAAACGACAAAGAATTATTAAGCCAATCACAGGGAAGAGTAAAATTCATCCGCACAGATAAAATAGAGCCATTCAGCGATTGCAATAATTTTGGAAATCTGAACAGGGCTGTAGAATTTGTGAGTTTCGAGCCGCAATATGCACCATTGGCCTGGAATCTTTTGGGCAAAACTGTAATTGTCGAATCAATCGAAAAGGCTCTTGAATTAGCACAATTTTGCACACAAGGCTACAGCTTTGTTACAATAACGGGAGCAATACTTAATTGCGACGGCAGTATTTCGGCAGGACCTATAGGAAAAGCGATAGGCCTGATTTCACGCAAGAGCAGACTTGTCCAATTGAAACAGGAGCTTGACCAAACCTGCGCGAATATAAAACAGTTAGAAGAAAAATTAGACAGCGACACAAGGCAAAACGAACATTTGGAAAAACTCTGCAAGGATTTCAGAACCAGCGTATATGAAGCAAATACCGAAAAGACAAATGTAACTACCGACCTGAACGTAGTTGAACAAAATATTAAACGCCTGACCGATGAGCAGCCGATTCTTGCAGGTGAAATTCAGCAGCTTGACAAAGCAATTTCCGAAACTGTTCAAAACGAATACGCATCAAAGCAGCAGCTTGGCGAGCTTGAAGCCGTTAACGCACAGCGAAGCGAAAAAATCGGACAGCTCGAAAAAAGCCTGGCGGAAAAGAAACAAACACTGGAAACAAGCGTAAATGAGCTAACAGAATTGAAAGTCGCGCTGGGACAGGGACAGGAGCAGAAAAAGGCAACGGCACAGCAAATAACAAGTCTTGAAAACCAGATTCAAAACGGCAAGACCGCTCTTATTCAATCGCAAAATAATATAACCGCCTGCGGCGAACAAATTAAGCAATCACAAAAAGACATACAAGGTATCGAAACAGAAATATCAGAGCTTTTCGGACAAAAAGAAACGACAAGTAATCAAAGTATCGCTCTTCACGAACAGGTCGAACAGATGCTCAAGGAGCAAAGCGAACTTGGCGAAGTCTTAAAACTTAAAAGACAGGAGCAAAGTCTGCTCGATGAAGAGATTCATCAGATAAAACTGGAACTATCTCAATTTGAAGTAAAACTAACAGACCTCATTCAGCGAGTTACGGAAGAACTGCAGATGGATCTGGCGGCTGCGTATCAAAATTATAAGCAAGAGGAAATAAACTGGGACGCGGTCAGAGACGAGATTGCCGATTTGCGGGGCAAAATCGAAAGGTTAGGCAACGTCAATGTTGACGCAATCGAGCAGCAGGATGAGCTTGAAAAAAGAAACGACTTTTTAACAAGTCAGATAGACGACCTCAATAAAAGCAAAGAGCAGCTCCTGCAATTGATAAATCGACTCAACAAAGAATCTATTGATAAATTCGCAATAACTTTTGAGCAGATAAGAACGAATTTTCAGGAAGTTTTCAGAAAATTGTTCGGCGGCGGCAAAGCAGACATTATACTCGAACAGCCTGAAGATATTCTTGAAAGCGGTATAGAGGTTATGGCTCGTCCGCCGGGCAAAGAGACAAGGAGTATCAGCTTACTGAGCGGCGGCGAAAAAACAATGACAGCTATCGCCCTGCTGTTTGCGATATTTAAAACCAAGCCATCGCCGTTCTGCTTCTTAGACGAAGTTGACGCTGCACTGGATGAGGCAAACAACGAAAGATTTAACCTGATTGTTCAGGAATTCAAAAAGAATTCACAATTTATCATAATCACGCACGCCAAACGGACTATGAGCATCGCGGATATGCTTTTCGGCATTACAATGCAGCAGAAAGGCGTCAGCAAAAAAATAAGCGTGAAATTCGATTCTTATGAGCCGCAGCAGGAAGAAGAAGCCACGGCGGTAGCGTGAAAAAATTTAATATTTAAAATTTAAGATTTAAAATTTTAAAATACGGTATCGGTAAGGTCGAGTAAATCGTTATCGGTTATCAAAATGCCGAAGGTGGGAGTCGAACCCATACGGGGTGTTGAGCCTTGTTTCGTCAATTTCAAAGTTATAAATATTTATTGTAAGATATAATTTCTTCCGAGCTTTTTCGTATTTTATCCGGAATTTTTTTATCAGCAGATAAACCAACAGAAATCATAAGCTCTAATCTTTTATTCTTTGGGATGCCGAGTATTTTCTTGACTTTTTTCTCGTTGAACCAGCCAAGTATACAGGTTCCCAGGCCTTGCTCTGCAGCCTGGAGGCAGAAATGCTCTGCCGCAATGCCTATATCCATAAGACTGAAGTTCTTTCTTTTGACTATGCCTCCAAACTTTGCAAGTAATTTTTGACGCTGAGAAACGATTAAAATTAAAACAGGAGCTTTAAATGCAAAATGATTAAAGTCTAATATGCCTTCAAAGGCAGCCTTAGCAACATTGGTTTTAATTCCAGGTTCATCCACTACAATAAATTTCCAGGGCTGAGAGTTACAGGCAGACGGAGCAAGTCTGGCAGCCTCGATACACCTGGCAATATTTTCACGAGAAACAGAGGTTTCTCTGTAATTCCTTACACTATACCTTTTATTTGCCAATTCCAAAAAGTTCATAATTTCCGTCCGGTTCTGTTATACTGCCACTTTTTTCTGCTGGAAGTCAATTGAAGAAGTATTTCTGTAGTAACTGTTGTTACTGCCGAAGGTGGGAGTCGAACCCACACCCGGGGTGAACCGGACTGGATTTTGAATCCAGCGCGTCTGCCAGTTCCGCCACTCCGGCGTCGTAGCCACAAAGACACTAAGACACAAAGAAATTAACCACGAATAAACACGAATATACACGAATTATTTTAATAATCAATGAGAACTATGTTTTCGGGCGTTGCGACAACGTCTTTTTTGCCGGGGCCGAGAATATCTTTTATTTCGCTTGAGTGCTTGCCAGCAATCTTTCTTAATTCCTCACTGCTGAAATGAGTAACCGTTTTGGCGAATGAATTAAGCAGGACCACATCGCCAGAATCAAAATTGCCGATAACAGTCTTTATTCCTTTCGGCAGCAGAGATTTTTTCTTCTTTACGGCTTCAACCGCCCCGTCATCTATCGTAATCGTCCCGGCCGGAGCACTATTTAAAAGCCAGCGAAGACGATTGCTTAATTTACGTTTCGGCATAAAAACTGTGCCGATATCGTCGCCGGCGATTATCTTTGTTAAACAATCCTTTACTCTGCCATCGGCAAGGACAATCCGACAGCCTGCATTCGAGGCAATTTTAGCGGCTTCAATCTTGCTTTTCATACCGCCGGTAGCGAATGGACTGCCGCGGGAGCCTGCGCTTTTTATAATCGCATCGGTAATCTCATAAACAGCTTTTACTGGTTTTGCATCGTCAAATTTTCGAGGGTCTTTGTCATACAAGGCGTCTATATCGCTCAGCAGTATCAAAACATCAGCGTCGAGCTTGCTGGCGACAAGAGCGCTTAATTTATCATTATCGCCGAAGGCTGAACCGATTTCATCCGTCGCGACGCAGTCATTTTCGTTAAGGACAGGCACAACGCCAAGATTTAAAAGCGTCTCAATGGCATTTTTCAAATTCAAATATGTCTGGCGATTGTTCAGCACCTCCGCGGTCAAAAGCACCTGAGCACAGGTAAGGCCGAATTTATTGAACGCCTTTCTGTATTCGGTCATAAGCAGAGGTTGTCCGACGGCGGCACAGGCCTGGCGCATTTTTATATCCGTTACGGGACTTGCGATTTTCAATTGACCCGCGCCCATTCCGATTGCTCCGGAAGTTATCAAAACGACCTGCCGGCCTGCTTTGATAAGAGCGGCAATCTGCTCGGCAATGGACCGGAGAAAAACGCTGTCAATGGCGTTATCTTTGCTGAGAGTATTAGTGCCGATTTTGACGGCTATCCGTTTGGAGCTGGTAAAGTTCCGCATTATAAATGAAATTCTTTTTTCAATTTTTTGTGTTTAAATTGTTTTGCGTTCGGGCCGCAGTAGTCGGCGACGATTTGTCCGGAGCCGATGAGCTTCCATTTATATATAACCAGACCTTCAAGTCCGACAGGGCCGCGAGCGTGGATTTTGCTTGTGCTTATGCCGACTTCCGCACCGAGACCGTAACGGAAACCATCGCTGAAACGCGTGCTGGCATTAAGAAAAACATTAGCGGAATCGACAAGCTCCAAAAATTCGGCGGCTGCGGTGCGGCTTTGCGTAACAATCGTATCGGTATGATGCGAGCCGTAAGTATTTATATGGTCTATGGCCTCATCGAGTGAATCAACCGTTCTTATCGACAGTATCTCGGCAAGATATTCCGTTCGCCAATCTATTTCATTAGCGGGTTTTATGTCTATAATCTTTCTTGTCTTTTCACAGCCGCGAAGCTCGATTCCTTTGGCCTGGAGAACTTTTTTTATTTCAGGCAGAAACCTTTCGGCAATATCCTTATGAACCAGAAGTGTTTCCGCCGCATTGCACACCGCGACATACTGCGTTTTGGAATCAACCGTAATTTTCACCGCCATATCTATATCGGCCTGATTGTCAACGTAAACGTGGCAGAGGCCGTCGGCGTGGCCGAGGACGGGTATATTGGTATTGTCCATAATGAAACGCACAAATTGATTCGAGCCTCGCGGGATAAGCAGGTCTATAAACTTATCCATACTGAGCATCGCCTGAACGTCAGCACGGGTCTGCAAAAGCTGAATCCAGTTATCAGGTAAACCTGCCTTTACGCTTGAGTCGTGAATAACCTCAGCAAGTATATTATTTGTATTTGCCGCTTCTATGCCGCCTTTGAGCAAACAGGCATTGCCGCTCTTGAGACAAAGCGTTGAAATCTGCACAAGAGCATCAGGGCGGGATTCAAAAATAACGCCGATTACACCGATGGGACAACTAACCTTGTAAACCTCAAGGCCTTTATCCATCTGCATTGCATAAAGAGTTTTTCCGACCGGGTCATCAAGATTTATAAGGTCTTCAATGCCGCTGCATACGTCATTAATTTTGTTTTCGCCGAACTTGAGCCTTTTGAGCAGAGCAAGAGGTATTCTTTCATCTTTGGCCTTTTCGACATCCTGGTCATTTGCCTTGATAATCTCCGCGGCATTTTGCCTCAATGCGTGCGCAACAGCCTTAAGGGCACTATTTTTGCGCTCAGTATTAACCGCCGCCAGACGAATAGCTGACTTTTTAGCTGATTGTGCAAGTTCCGTTAAATCCATCCCGTTAGACTTCCTTTCAGGTATATAATTAACATAAAATAATTCCTGTTTTTTTCAATATCCAAAATATCTATAAATCCCAACAAGTCTAATGGGATCCATATCTTAAACCTTTGTTTATGAAAATTATTACAAGTAAAATATTTTAACAACCTTTTTGTAATTAAACAACGATTTTGCATTCATAAATAAAACTCTATATTTGACAGAATTTTAGCCCCAGATTAAAATTCTAACAATAAAGCGGGTGTAGCTTAATGGCAAAGCTCCAGCCTTCCAAGCTGGCCATGTGAGTTCGATTCTCATCACCCGCTTTAAAAACAAGTCTCTGTGTTAATATAGGCAAAATAAAACGACTTTGCTGACAAATCAAATTTTAAGTCCTATAAGAAAATTTTAAAAATTTTTAAGATATTTTGTTTTTTTGTTTGACCAAAGTGGGAGATAGTGGTAGAAACTGGTAACGTTTTAACTATCAAGTAACATTTTGATAGTAAAGTGGGACAAAAAATATGCTTTTACTAACAGGCGAATACGAAGGCACCATTGATGAAAAAGGCAGAGTTTTCATCTCCAACAAACTCCGCGGTCAGATAGACTGCGACGAACACGGAAGTAATTTTTATCTTACAATCGGGCCAAATGGAGTGCTAAGTCTATATCCCGAAAAATACTTCAGACAGTTTGCTCTCGGCGAGTCGCCAGGGATGGCGGCTCCCGATGAGGCTGTAGTCTTCGAGCGAATGAGCTTCGCTCTTGCAAATAAGGTCGAATTAGACAAACACGGCAGATTATTAATAACCGAAAAACTAAGAAAACGCGCAAATCTGCGAAACAACCTCACCCTTGTCGGGATTCGAGACCATATAGAACTGTGGAACAGCGGAGACTGGGACAAATACGTTTCAGACAATTTCAAGCAATTTCAGCAGCAAACAATGCAGGCAAGACAGGCTATCCTGCAAAAACAAAGTAAAGAACTTTAAGGAGAAGGTTTATGTTTAATAGGGAAAAAGACCACTGCAAAATTGTCCTCGACAGCCTTACCGGCGAAAAGGCAACCGATGAACAGACATTCGCTTCGATAAATATCCTTGTGGAAAAGCTCGAAAATGTCCGCAAACTTCATCGGTCTCTTGTCGATGTCGAGTTCTCGCCTTTCGTGCAGGAACTGGCTGAACAGGAAATGAAACTTGCCGTCAGTTAGCGGCAAGCCAAAGCTGGTTGTATTAAGAGGTATTTAAAAGTGAATAATACGCCGGCAGATTTAGAACATATACCTGTATTAGCTCAATTCGCTGCCGGAATAAGCCTGAAAGAAAATGCCGTTGTTGCAGATACCACAATAGGTTACGGCGGACACAGCAAAATCTTCGCAAAATCCCTCAGCAAAGACGGAATTATCGTCGGGTTAGATGTTGATAGCAATTGTCTTAAAATCGCAAGGGATAATTTGGCTTCCCTGCCTTGCAAGGTTCTGCTTATACGGGAGAATTTCGCGAATATCGCTGAATCGCTGCGGCAAAACGGCATAGAAAAGGCGGATTTGATTTTTGCCGATTTGGGCGTTTGCTCGGCTCAACTGGCAGATAAGAATAAAGGCCTGAGCTTTAACGAAGATATGAAGCTCGATATGCGGCTGGATGACAGGCTTGAGGTTACAGCCGCTGATATTGTCAACAACAAGGACGAGAAAGGATTGGCTGACCTGATATACAATTATGGACAGGAACGGGCGTCAAGGAAGATTGCCCGTTCCATCATTTTATACAGGCAGAAGAAAAAAATAGATACAACAGGCGAACTTGTTAATATAATATGCAATTGTCTGAAATGCAGCCCGAAGTCGCGCAAGAGCAGGATTCATCCGGCAACGAAAACTTTTCAGGCGTTGAGAATCGCAGTAAATAGCGAACTTGAAAATCTTGAAAAGCTGCTTTCGGCTGCACTAAATTTACTGGGAAAAGGCGGCAAAATAGCAGTTATCAGCTTTCATAGTCTCGAAGACAGAATCGTAAAAATGAACTTCAGACAAAATAAGGCGGCAGGCATCTACGATATTATTACAAAGAAACCGGTAACCGCTTCCGCTGCGGAAATACAGGAAAACCCGCGCTGCCGAAGTGCAAAATTAAGGATGGCTGTCAAAATTTGAAAATGGAGTTTTGCAAATGACAACGGACGCAAAAATCGGATTACTTTTAGCACTTGTTTTTATCGTCGCCATAACATTCGTAATTAACGGCCTTCCGGCTTTTCTAAATAAGAGCAATAAAGAGGCGGATACCGCTACTTATGTGAATCATTATAAAGAGCAGCAGCCGGCGCTTGTGGGGCCAAGCAGGAATATCGCACCTGTCCTGAGCCATAAACCTGCAATAAGCGTTCTAACCGAAGCTCCCAAAATGGACCTCAACAGCCCTGCCGAAACGCGATACCAGGCTCTTCTGCCCGCAGCCAAGGATGCCGTAAAAACAACAGATGCAATCGATGCCAACGCCATTAAGAAAGAATTTGTCGAGGTCAAACCCGCCGCAAAACCGGCGGAACAGCCGGAATCAGGCATAACTTATGTCGTTTGCCCGGGAGACAGCCTGGCGGAAATCGCACAAAAAATGTATGGTCCTGAAATCGGCAAAAAGCCTGCCTCAATCGAAAAAATCTATAACGCAAACAAGGACAAACTCTCCTCAATCAATGCTATCCAAGTCGGACAGAAATTAGTCATACCGCCGATTGAAAATAAGGCAAATACGCTCTTAAAGACAGGTCTTTTCGAAAAGGCTGCTGAAAAGGTTTCAAAAATTACGTCTCCGCAAACCGCTAAAGCTCAGCCAGCCCAAGAGCAATATCGACAATATGTTGTGAAAGAATCTGACAGTCTCTGGCAAATAGCCCAGAAGCAATTGGGCAACGGCAACAGATTTAATGAAATAATCCAGTTAAACCAGTCCATACTTAGCGACCCTGAGAAACTTGAGGTCGGTATGAAATTAAAACTTCCTTTGCGCTAGAAGTGTGACCATTTTTCGTTACATTTTTATAGTTCTCGTCCTGTGTTTTGTCTTTTTGGCGACGATTTATCTGCGAAGACTACAAAACAGCGCTTTTTATCAATTCCGCACAGGGCAGGCAAAACAGACAAGACTCAAACAAGAGCTCTGGCAACAACAATTGCATCTTGAATCCCTAATCAATCCCGCTTCCGTTTCCGAAGCAATCAAAAATAAAATAAAAACGGAGGAAAACCATCAGTAAAATACGCAGCAAAATATAAATGGATTCCCGCCTTCGCGGGAATGACCCCGCCAAAGTGTTGGCGGGGCTAACCGCGAAATAAAAACCCCCAACATAAAGTTGGGGGCTTTAGGATATTGAATTATGCGATATAAAACTGCTTTTATAATACTTATATTTATCGCAGCGGGTCTAACAGGCGTTGCGACACGCTGCTTTTATCTTCAATATTACAAGGCGGATTATTATTCAGAAATCTCGGCAAAGGCCCAAAGAACAGGTTTTCTTGAAAAACCGCGCAGAGGCGCAATTCTCGACTGCAAGGGCAAAATCCTTGCGGCAAGTTATAAAGTTGATACCGTTTTTGCCGAACCCAATGCAATTATCGACCTTAAAAAAACTGCAAAAGACGTCTCGGCAATCATCGGCATAGGCCCTGTAGAAATATCCAAACTAATTCTCACCGGTCGAAATCCCGGCTATGCGCCTATACTTATCGACGCCAAACTTACAGATGAGCAGAGAAAACAACTGCTTAAAATTGACGGCATCGGCATCGAAAGCGGATGGAAACGATTTTATCCTCTCGGCAATGCCGCCGTTCACGCGGTAGGTTTCGTCGGAACAGAACAGGAGGGACTTGCAGGACTGGAATTAAAATATAATAAACAGCTCAGCGGCTCGATAGGACGAAGCAGTTTTTTTGCAGACGCGGCAAGAAGACCTGTCCGGCTTGGCAAGTATGAATCCTTCGCAGAGGATGGCTCGGATATAATAACGACAATCGACTCGACAATTCAGGAATTCACACATTCCGCCCTTTTGAAACAGTTTAAAGCCTTCGAGGCCGAGTCAGCGGTCGCACTCGTTATGGACCCGTGCAGCGGCGCAATTCTTTCAATGGTCTCTTTGCCGGACTTCGACCCGACAAACCTTAAAGATGTGGACGCGAAAAGTCTCGGTAATCATATACTCTGCGACCCTTACGAGCCGGGCAGCATCTTTAAGCCGGTGGTCGCTGCCTGGGGTCTTGAAACAGGCTCAATCAATCCGGATGATTCTATCTTCTGCGAAAACGGCCACTACAGCGGCAAGGGTTTCGGCACAATCGGTGAATACCACGACGGAGGCTACGGAACTCTTACTATCAGCGAAATCCTCGCGCATTCGAGCAATATCGGAATGGCAAAAATCGGCCAGAAAATGGGAGCAGCGAAACTTCACGAAGGCGTAAAACTTTTCGGCTTCGGCAGGAAAACAGGCATTGACCTGCCGGGCGAAGAGCCGGGAGTGGTATGGAATCTTAATCACTGGACGGGTTACAGCATTGCGAGAGTGCCGTTCGGTCACGAAATATCGGTAACCGCAATACAAATGGCCTGTGCCTATTGCACTATTGCCAACGGCGGCAGAACTATAAAACCCCATATTGTAAAAGCCATTGTTCGCAACGCGGGTAAAAAAGTCGAACTAATAGAACCCTCGCCTACGAGCAGTTATGTCATAAGCGGTAAAACGGCACAGTGGCTGGTCTCAAAGGCAATGGTCGATGTCGTCAAAATCGGCACAGGCAAAAGCGCCGCGCTGCAAAACTGGCAGGTCTGGGGCAAAACCGGCACCGCCAACATCGCAAACGCAGGCGGCACTTATGATGAGCAAAATTATGTCGCATCTTTTATCGGCGGCGCCCCGGTGGACAACCCGGCAATTGTCGTTACGGTCTCCATCAGAAAACCAAATAAAAGTCTCGGCAAAGGCTACGCAGGCGGAGCTGTCGCAGCGCCTGTCGCCAAAGAAATCCTCGAAAAAACTTTGACCTACCTGAAAATTGAAAAATTGAAGAAGGAAGAATAACGATTGAAGATTGAAGATTGTTATCGGTTATCAGATTCCATTTATTTTAGATAGCCTAATTCAATACAGAAGCTCAGTAAATCTCTTGCAATCGGGCCTGCGTCGCTTGCGCCGTGCTGGCCGCCTTCGACAAGAACCGCAAAAGCCACCGAATTACCGAAACTGTCTTTGGCAAAACCGGCAAACCAGGCGTGATAAGGTTTTTCAGTCGAGCCGGTCTTGCCGAAAACTTTTATGCCCTTTTCCTCAAAGCCGCTGTCTGCAAATTGCTTGTGCGCGGTGCCACCATCTTCATTGACTACCGCGTGCATTCCATCATAAATAACAGATAAGGCATTTTCAGAAAGGCCGAGTTTATAACTTGCACCGGCCGGCGCTGAAGTAATAATCCTTGCCTTTCTAAAAATTCCCCCCCTTGCAAAAGCCGCGAACGCGTTTGCGACCTGCAGCGCATTGGCTCTGAAGTTGCCCTGACCAATGCCGAAGAATCTTCTTTCAGCAGAATCAATGCCGGGCAATTGCTCAAGAGACAAATCGTCCCCTTTCGGAATGCTGCTCGAAATAATTCCGGGAGTCTGTCTGAAATTCTGGCGTAAGCCATCCCCCAGCGGAGGCATCGCATCTCTGCCGAAGCCGAAATTGAACAGCCATTTTTGAAGACTCCCCGGCGGAACCCTGTCAGCAAGCCGCGAAAAATAAACATTGCAGCTTCCCTTTAATGCGTTTCTTGCCTTGTTGCCGCCTTCGTAAGCCCACTGCTCATCGTGGCCGTAGCCGAGAGTTTTTAAAATCCAGCAGTTCGGCCAGCCTGCCGGCGCCGGATGAGAAGGACAAGAAATTATCTCCTCACCGGTGATTATATTTTCCGCCAGGGCAGCTGCGAGGATTATGGGCTTTGCCGATGAGCCGGGCGGATAATGCCTTTCGATAACACGGTTGACAACGGGTGCATTACCATCAGCAAGAAGTTTTGAATAATCCCATCTGGCCTTGTTCAAATCAAAATCGGGCATAGACACGGAGGCAATTATATCCGTCGAATTCACATCTATAATTACTATTGCGGCCGGGCTTCCAAAGCCCGGATTCAGGTTCCTGTTTTTCAGTAAATTTTCGATTTTCTGCTGCAGCTCAATATCAATAGTTAATCTGACATCGCTGCCAAAACGGGTTTCCGTTTTACTCAATATTTCCTTATCCGCATCATAAACAACCCTGCCCCTGCAGCCCCTGAGGGACGATTCAAGGACATTTTCAACCCCGCAAAAGCCGATGGTTTCGCCAAACAAATATCTTTCTGATTCGTCGTTTACATCCTGATTGTCTGTCGGCGCAGCCGGCCTGACCCAGCCGATAAGCTGAGCGGCTGAATTTTTATACGGATAAATTCTTTCCGCACGTGGCTGAACTTCAATGCCGGGGGTATCAATAAATTTAAGCTGGGCGGCAAGGACATCATCATCATTTTCAAGCCTGAATAATTCCTGCGGCTGATGCATTTCAGCTACATCAACCTCCGCAGCAAGTAAAAGCCGCTGGTCAGCATCCGGCTCGGCAGTTTCAAAATCCTGCTGCGGATATTTTCGTTTCCCGGCAAGATAATATCTCAACTGCCATATCGGCTCATTTATCTGTTCGCTGATTTGCGTTTTGATATCATCAGGAGACAAATTTTTAAATTGTGCGCATTTATAAATAATTTGATTTAAGGTATTGAAATCGTCTGTGAATTTTTTACGGATTTTTTCGCCTGCGTTTTCAGCATTTTCTCCGTCATTCAACGCCCGCAGCAACTGCACTTTCCAGAATCGCTCGTCGAGCAATCTGGCGAACTGGTAATCTATGCAGAGGGCAAACCTGGCCTCATCCGTCGCGAGAATTTTGCCATTTCTGTCGAGAATTTTGCCGCGAAGTGACGGAAGCTCTTTACTCCTGGAGGCGTAAATTTTCTCAAGCTGGCTTTGCCATACCGAACGGGGATTAAGCTGGATAAAGGCAAGCCTTGCAACGCACAGCGATGTAAGCAGGAAACATAAAAACGCAAATATCTTCAGCCGCCTGCCGGACATCTTACACTCTGCCGTCAGCTTTTAAACCGAACCGATGGGCTCCTACGCCGAGCCACTTGCCGATTTTTACCACCGGCCATTTTATCAAAAACCACAAAATCGCGGAATAAAGTCCGACAGCAAAAATTTCAAAAAGACCCGTCTTTATAAGCTCGGAAGCCTTCATCTGTGTAAGAAGCAAAGCAATCGTCCCGGTCAAAATTGCCGCCGCCAAAATTGCCATTGCCTGCTGGCCGGTGCTTTTAAGAAGAATTAATTTCCTAATATGAGCTATCACTGAACCGATAATCCCAAAACTTATAAGATGCGGGCCTAAAACCATTCCCGTAATATCCGCAGCGAAACCGATGGCAAACGAAATTATAACCGCATCGTAGCTGTCACAATAAACCGCAAAATAAACAAGCAGTATCAAAAGCACATCGGGCTTGATTCGCAGGTTAGTCAGCGAGAAAAGCTCCATCGCCGCACTCGCCTGGAGACAAGCAACAACTAATATCACCAATGTAAACCGCCACCATTTCATCCCATCACTTCAACTCCGCTTTAATAACAATTACAGCCACATCCGTTATATCATCAAAGTCATAGGCGGGCTTGACTTTTATCGCCCAAAGAACCGGATTAGTTTCATCGATAGTGCATTTGGATATCCTGCCAATAATCCGCGGACTTTGCAGAATACCGGGGCTCGGTGCCGCATATATGTAATAACCTTCCTTCAGCTTATATTTTTTAGGGACATTGAGAATCCTTGCAGCGTCTTTGTCGTCGCCCTGAATCGTGCCGTTGAAATAAGAATTGACGTCCGGCGCGGATATCTTAACGTGCAGCTTACAAGCCGAACTGCTAATCAGCTTAACGCTCGATATATCCTTTGAAACATCCTCAATACAGCCGATAACGGCATTATCGCCAAGCACAAACTGGCCTTTCACAAGGCCGTCGGCAGAGCCGCGATTTATGATGAATTCATTTTTCCTGCGATTGACAACTTTGGCAAGCACAAGTCCCGTTGCAGGGTCAGGCTCGGTCATCCTGATTCGGCTAAGCAGGTCGATTTGCTTTTTTTGCTCCTGAAACTGCGATTGAAGATTTTCATAAGCAACCTCAAGTTTATTATATTCGCGGCGGGAAACAGCATCAGGCAAATCAGTCTGAATTTTCTGCTGATAAGCGGCAGATGAGCCGATGTTCAAAAAAAATCCGAAAATATCGAAAAACGCAAAATTAAGTTTGGACGTAATATTCTGCGGAATCAGCAGCAGAATAATTCCAATTAGAAGAAGACCGGTGAAAAGCGTAAGTTTTGACGGTCTGAATTTTGCCCGTGCCATTTAATTCAAACCCGCAGTCCTCTATTCCCAGCCATAGCCGCTATGGTCCATTGTGTCTTTCCACAATTCGAGGTTTTCGATATAGACGCTTGTGCCTCTGGCGACGCAGGTCATCGGCTCATCGACCCTTTTAACGGTCAATCCAGTCGCGTTTGCAAGAGTTTTATCTATGCCTCGAAGCAGTGAGCCGCCTCCGCAAATATGCATTCCATTGTCGATAAGGTCGGCAGCAAGCTCCGGCTCAGCCCTTTCAAGCGTCCTCGTAACCGCTTCGATAATTCCGCTAATCGGCTCCTTGAGCGCTTCACGGATTTCCTCACTGGTTATGACTATTTTTCTCGGCAGTCCCGATATTGTGTCCCTGCCGGCAATTTCCATTGTTAATTCCTGCTCAAGCGGAGCGGCTGAACCGAGCTGAATCTTAACCTGCTCTGCCCGCGGCTCGCCGATAAGAAGATTGTATGTGCGTTTGAGATGACTGATTATCGCCTCGTCCATATCGTCGCCACCGATGCGAATGGATTCGCAGGTGCTTATATCGGCAAGGCTCATTATCGCGACTTCCGTTGTGCCTCCGCCAATATCGACAATCATAGACGCGGTCGGCTCGGTAATCGGAAGTCCAGCCCCGATACCCGCAGCCATTGGTTCATTAACAAGATAAACTTTTCTCGCTCCCGCTCTTTCGGCGCTATCGATAACGGCCCGTCTTTCAACAGCGGTAATTCCGCTCGGCACAGCAATAACTACGCGAGGCCTTATCCAGCGTCCGCGTTTGCCGTGGACTTTTCGGATAAAATAGCTCAGCATCGCTTCGGTAATTTCAAAATCGCTGATTACGCCGTCTTTGAGCGGCCGAATTGCCGAAATACTCCCCGGCGTTTTGCCGAGCATTTCTCTTGCGACAAGTCCGACTGCTTCGCCGTTATTTAGAACAATGTTCGTTCCTTTGCGAACGGCAACTACACTTGGCTCATTGAGGACGATGCCTTCGTTCCTGACACAGACAAGCGTATTACAGGTCCCAAGGTCGATACCCATATCCATACTAAACCAACTCAGTATCGGGTCTAGTAACACGTCAAATCCTTTCCAAAAAACATCCTCGATAAATTTCCATTATCGAGCCAATTAACGAACATTGCCAATTTTAAAAAGCGTTTCGTAAATAAACCAGCATTTATAAGCGACAAACCCAGCCGTTGCCGCGACAACTCCACAGGCAAAAGCCAAAAGAGCAGTATAAAGATTACTCGATGCCTTCACTTTGCCGTTCATTTTGATTCCTGTTATTTAAAATTACCACGTTGTAGAAGCTGTATCGCCGACCTTCGGCGGCTGCTGGACAAGCTGCGTGGTTCCTGCCGAAGTTTCGGTATCCACATCGGTTATTTTTACATCGCAAATAAACGAATCATTGCGGATAATATGAAATATCATATCCTTCGCAACGCCGTCTGCACTTCCTATTGAAAGAGTTACGAGAGGACCATCAACGGCAGTAATCGCTCCCTGCAGGGCTGCACTTGTCGCCGCCGGCATTTCAACAGCTTTTGCTGCAGAATCCGGCACTGTAGTAACCGGCTCTGTAGTAACTGCTGCACCTTTTTTTCCGCCAAGCTGCTGTTCAAGCTTCGTTTTTTCTTCGAGCAGTCTTTTCTTTTCCGCGTCAACAGATTGAAGCTGGGCCATTTTTTCCTCAAGACTTGCCGTTATATCGCTGAGATTTTTGGATAGCTTTACCCCTTCAGCCCTTGCCTGGTCAAGCTCTTCTCTTGTATTTTTAAGAGATTCCGCCATACCCCCTACAGTTTTTTCCGTCTCCAGAGCCGATGAAGTCAGACTCTGGACTTTTTCCTCAAGTGTGGTTTTTGCAAGCTGAATATCTTTCAAATCCTGCTCGGTTTTGGTTTTCTCCGCCTTGAGGTCGGCTATTTCAGATTCGAGCCTGCTGGAATTCTCGTTCATCTGATGTTCCTTATCCGCAAGCTGCTGCTGATAACCTTTATTCTTTTCTCGCGTAGCAGCCAAATCCCTTTCCAACTCTTCATAAGCGACTTTGTAATTTTTAGCTGTGCAGACATAAGTTACAATAGTTCCGCACAGAAAAAGAGAAAACAGCGACAATAAAACTATCAAAATCTTTGTGAGCGTGCTCAAAACAGGCTCCTTTCGCTGGCTGGTTGTTAAAACTATCCGACCATTAACCCGTTTATTTTACAAAACTATAAGTAATTTATCTTAGGGGATTTTAAGACTATATCGCAGCAAGGTCAAGTTTTTTTTACCGCTTTTAATCGTGCCCTGCGAGGATAAAAACGCTCTTCGCAGCCGCAAGCTGAACGGCCGGGGAACTGTTTTTAAGCAATTTAGGCAGATATTGGACTAATTTTTCCGTGCCAATCTGCCCTATCGCCAGTGCTGCAAGCCGGTTACAACTCTCAGCCATTGATTTATCCAGCTCCACCCGGCTGGACAGATAATCCAAAACAACAAATTGACCGCTTTTATCGCCTAAAGTGCCGAGCTGCTCAGCCGCTGCAAGCCGGACCTGCGGAATATCGTCATCAAGCATCGTCAAAATAGTATTAACCCCCTGAGTTCCGCCAAGCGCTCCCATAGCATAAATACCCATACATCTATCGTCTGCATAAACACTTATGAGCATTGTCCAGATTCTCTGGTATATCTTTGCATCTCCTATTCTGGCAATTGCCTCTGTAGCATTGTAAGCCACAGCATCACTCGATTCTTTGCTATCTTTAAGACGGTAGAGAATCGGCAGCGAATCTGTGCTTTTGAGCTTTCCCATCAGCATCGCAGCGTTAGCCTTGACAGTATCATCATTAATATCAGCCGCTTTTTGAATAATGACAAGATATTTCATTTCCCCAAGCTTGCACAGCGCATAAGCCGTTGCTATTCGGACATTTATGTCAGGGTCATTAGAAAGCTGCCGTATCTGAATTTCCGCACCTTTATACTCGATATCTCCTATCGCAACTGCTGCGGCAAACCTGACAGGCACTAAATTATCATTCAAAAGCCGGACAATTTCAGGCACAAATTTCATTTTTTTGCTCGATGAGACTACCTCAATGGCATTGCTGCGAATTATGCCCTGCGGACTGGCCAATCCAGCTGAAACAATCTTTTCCGCCTCGGGGACAAGACTTTTTACAGTTTCTGCCTCTGTGCCGTAACAATTTGTAAATAAAGAGATTATAACCAAAAAAGATATAGAAATTTTAAATTTCATTATAATTTCACATCCTGTTTTTTAGAATTATGTTTTATATTTTTATATATCGACACAAAAGCGGTAAAAATCAAACATACGCCGCAAGTGATTTCCAGGTTCTGGCCTGTTTGGCTGAAAATCGTAATCCTTTTGTCGATAAGAACCCTGTCAGCAAACCAGCCTCTTTGGCATACCCTGTCGAACGCCTGTTTGGCAATAGTGCCGCTAATATATCCATTATGTATCCTGCCAAGCGAATCTATATAACAGCTTATGCCGGTATTTACACTGCGAACCACAGGAACACGATTTTCTACCGCCCGAAAAACACAAATCGCCGTATGCTGGCCAAGCTCGGTCGTTGGCTTGATTTTTCCTTTTCTCTCGCTAACGAACCAGCCGTCATTGCTTATATTGACAAGCCAGTCAACCTGTTTGGTTTTGCTATTATCGAGTGTTAATTTCCGGGCAATCTTAGGCACCGTGTCCTCGTAACAAATCATCACGCCAAACCGATATGTCTTATCGTCAGCCTTCATTTTAAAAACGGTATATTCCCGGCCGGCATTTATTGTGTAATCATAATCATAAGGCGTAAGCATTATAAGAAACTTATTCAAAAACGGCAGCGTATCCTTAAAAGGAATATATTCGCCGAACGGCACAAGATGAATTTTGCTGTATTGCTGGCGTCTCTGGGGCTGGTTCGGCTCATACAAAAAAGCGGTATTATAACTCGTTTTAAGTTCAATCTTGTCATCTATTTTTCCCGCATCTCCCGCAAACGCTCCGACAAGAAGATAAACGCCTTCGCTCGAATGCCGCAAAAGGGCATTGTGAAATATTTTCGCCGCATCGTCATCAGATGCGTATTTCAGATAACTATCGCTAAGCACAGCCTCGACCATCGTCTCAGGCCAGATAATCATCACAGGTGCCGCAGTTTGCAAACAATCTCTGCTGTCAATAAGCATATTCAGGAAAGATGTTTCAGGCGGTTCGCTGTCTTTACTGGCCACTACCGGAACATTGGACTGCACTACCCCGATTTTCGGCCCCTCCACAAGAAAACCCGCTGACTGATTTATTCTGTATCGGCCGTAAAAAAACACTGCGATTACAACGAAAATCGTAAGAATAATACCAACAAATTTAGCGGCCGCCGTTCGCGGCGGCCTAACCCCGCCGCAAGTGGCGGGGACTAAATCAGCAATCAGGCCGCTGACCATAGCAACAAGAAAACTTACCCCTCCTGCGCCGAATAAATCCGCAATCTGGATAATTGTAATATTGGCATATTGGCTGTGTCCCAGATACCGCCAGCCAAAACCTCTGAAACACAATCCCTGAAACGCCTCTGCGCCAACAACAAGAATCGGCAGCGTAAGCCACAATGGCACTCTTCTTTGCGCACAATAACGCAGACATACCGCAAGTATAGGCCAGTAAACCGCCATATAAATGCAAAACGCAATTCCTCCCGGAACCGTTACAAGTATCATCCAGTAAAGATTACCCAGCCAGTAAACAAGCGATATAAGATATGCAAATAAAACTATCGGCCAGGTTTTTTTACTGATTAGACAGCCGAGGACAAACGGCACAAGGGCAATCCACGCCAGAAATGAAATATTAAACGGCGGCTGAATGACCGTCAGTAAAATCGCACTTGCGACAAAACAGCCTATAGCCTGTAGATTTTTCAGCTTCTCTTGTCCCAACCGACAAAATCCTTAATAACGGAAGCTAACTGCCCTGTATCATATTTTTTATGATTATTCATTCTTACCGCGAATTGATTCGCAAAAATCTCCAGCAATTTTTCGTTTTCGAGAAGCCCACTTCTGTTTAATCCTGTTTCGACAAAAAGCCTTTTTATTTCGTCAATTTCCATTGGGTTGAAATACAGGTTTTCGCAGGGCTTGGTTCGTTTTTTTATTTGAGCGATTCTTTCTATAGTATTTTTCACATAACTTTGTGAAATATCAATCCCGCAATAATTTCTGCCGTATTTGGCGGCAACAACAGCCGTTGTGCCGGAGCCGACAAGAGGGTCAAGGAGGCAATCACCTTTGTTTGAGCTTGCCGCGATAATTCTGGCAAGCAGCAACTCCGGCATCTGGCACGGATGCCAGTTTTGGCGTTCTTTGAATGTGCCGCATACACGCGAAAAACAATTCCAGACATCGTCAGGCATCTTGCCGACAGAATTTGCCCTTTTATCCTTATAAATAAGCTGTCTGTCCGACGGCGTTCGGACAGCGAAATCATTGAATGTGAAATTCTTTTTATCTTTGACGAAATAAAGAATATTAGTGTGTGAACGAGCGAATTTGTTTTTTGTCTGCTGGCCAAAGGTGTAATGCCAGATAATCCAGTTGCGGGTGAACAGTTTCAATTCATCCTCGGCTATCATTTTGACATACGCCGCGTAATCATCGCCGATAGCGATATAAAATGAGCCTGTCGGCTTTAAAACTTTATTGCAGGCCGTCATCCACTGTCTTGTCCAGTCGATATAATTTTGTTTCTGCTGTTTGTCGTTATAGCTGTCGTATTTTCGGCCTATATTGAAAGGCGGGTCGGCGAAAATTAAATCCGCAAACGGTGTTTTAATTCCGTTGAGTATCTCTACACAATCGCCGCAAATGATTTTATTAAGCATCTTTTCCATATTTTTTAGCCACTAAGACACTAAGGCACTAAGAAAAATATAATTTAAAATACTTCGTGCCTTTGTGTCTTCGTGGTAGATAAATTATTTTTTCGGATACCCAACGGTCTGTGCAAGGATGACCTTCTGGTCAGCACGCAGTTTCATAGCCTTTGCACAGATGTCTTTGTCAACATAGCCGCGGACAACGGTAGCCAATCCTTCGGACGCACAGAAGAGGTAAACATTCTGGCTGATAAAACCTGTATCGGTAGCCGCGTAAAAATCCTTCGCTTCATCGGGCATACCGGCCATTTTCGCGTAGTCAGCCACAAAAACAAGATTTACCGGCGCATCTTTCACAAACGGCTGTTTCCCTGTTGCGGCCCGGACATCTTCCATAAGAACAGGAACAAGCGTATTTGCCTTAGCGTCATAAAGATAAAGGCCTTGTTCGAGAGCGATGTAAACATCGATTTCCTGTTTATTCATCGCGGTTGGCGCGGTGCGTTTTCCATCAGGCCGGTTGATTCCGTCTGCCGCCCAGAGCATATTTGAAAGAACCTGCATCGGCAGTTTTTCGCTGCTGAATTCGCGCAAGGTTTTTCTGTCTTTCAGAGCCTGCATTAACGGCTTGCCGCCTTCCATCTGCGGCTTGGGAAGTTCAATAGGTTTAGGTTCTGTTACAACTGCCGCGTTGGCATCTTTTGCCGGGGCATTAACATCCTGAGCCAAACTTTGAATCGTCCAGGAAAGCAGAACAGTTACCAACAATACAACAACTGAAAACATTTTCCTATTCATCATATTTCTCCTTAGATAATTGTTCATTTGATTAACAGTTTTTGTGATGATTATTATGGCTGAACTGCGAGCAAAAGACAAGAAAAATAACGCATTATCGATGTGTCTTAGCGGCTATTTATAACCTGCTGTGCTTTGAGGATTTTGCCTGTAAGGTAATCTGTAAATTCGGCTTTTAGTGTAAGCTCTTTTTCTTTGCCGGTCAGGACTGAATTTACGTCGAATTGCAGTTTGTAATAACTCGTTAAAAGTGAGCCTGACCATTTTTTCCTCAGGTTTTTCGGTTCAAGCTGCCAGCTTTTTAGAAGTGCCTCGTCCGGTTTGGCATCTAAATTCCATAGGTCGATTTTTAGCGCCCCTGCCGCCTTTATGCAGTCGCCCATATCGTCTATCGGCCGCAGGTAAACAATCAGCATCTTTTTCTTTTCTGTGCTGTTGCTGTCATCGCTTTTTTTATCGTAAATGCCGCAGCGATTGGTAAGTTCGATTGATGTAATAGTCGAAATCGCCTCGGTTCTTGCCAGTCTGTCAATGCCTGTTAGAGTTTTAATCTGTTCCTCAAGCTGCTGGTTTTCAGCCTTTAGTTTTTCATTCTCGCGTTTAATTGTAACTTCGCTCTGCTCTGCTTTGGCTCCTACGAGCGGCTTCGAAGCCTTTGGAGATTTCGGCAATTTAGCCTTTTCCTGGCAGCCAGCAAAAAGCAGAATGCAGCCACAAAGACACAAAGGCACTAAGAAGTTTTGAGTTCTGAGTTTTAAATTTTGAGTTTTTGCTTTCATTGACATTTTTATCTTCCTTATATCAGTATCCGTCCGTGTTTAAGTTAGTGTAAGTCCGTTAGTCTTCAATGTCAATTATAATCTGTCCCATTATTGCTCCTATTCCGGCTGATGGTGTTGTAAACTTTCTTGACTTTGCTTTATTAGCTGAAAGGTGGATGAAATAAACTATTTTTAAGTGTTTTTATTTTAAAGGTAAATAGTTTCTACGCTTCCTGCCTTAAAAAGAATACCCCTTGTTTCACTGTGGGAAAAAAGTGAAAATCAACTTCGGAGTATGTATTTTTTAGGAGTTTTCGGATATTCACCCTCAATATTTGAATTAAAAACTCATTCTGAATATTCAGGGTATAGCTTAGAACCTTGTGATCGAAAGGACTCGGTGGTTCAACTCTTCTCGCTCGTATTTTTTCAAATTATTATTTTTTTAGTTTGTAAATAACAATTTTTCTGCTGCTGTCCTCAAATTTCCTCGTGAAGACTTCCAAATCCTCAGGCTTTATAGATTTTCTAAAATCGGGATGTCTGTCATCAGTTTTTTTATCGACAATAACAAAGTCCGTCTCTGTTTTTCTGGCGTTATTAATAATATCGGAATAATCACTGCCTTTTAATTCCTGCCATTTGGCTCCGGCGTAAAAGGATTCCTGCGGTGACGAGGCGACTATAACAAAATCCTTTTTTCCGGCGTTTTGTCTGAGCCAGAAACCGACCTCTTTTTGAATAGCTCGATGTCCCTCTATCGGCCTTAGCCCTATTGGGAGGCATACGGCCATAATTACAACTAAAATCATTACAGAATAGCGACTTATGCCGTCTTCGCCGATACATAGATTCTTATCCTTATATTTCTCTTGTAAACGATAATCGATTTCCCAAAATCCTGTTCCTGCCCAACATAATGCCATGGGAACAAAGGCATAAAAATATCTAACGATTATTCCCGCAAAAATTATCAACTCGGTAATTCTAATCAGAATAAATGATAAAATGTAGGCCTCTCCAACTTTAAACTCTTTAATTCTTTTTCGCCTGACTAAGCCAAAAAAGAGAGGCAATAAAAATGCGGGATAATACGCCTTCGCCACGCAAAATGGGATTTGAGGTATATTCTGAACAATTTTAAATTTTAATAATGACCCGGTTACTTGAAGAGGCGTCCGTTCATCAGTGCTTGATTTGAAGTAAGCATCTTCATACTGCTGCTGGCGAGTAGTCAATTGCCATTTTCCTGTCTCCTGATGGACAAAGAATAAGTAAGGGGATAAAGGTATAATAAACATAACCAGACAAGAGAAACTACTTATGAACTTCCACTTAATTTCAGTTCTGATTTCAAGGAGATTCGTCAACCAAATCCACCCAAGTACGGGAAAAATCAAGAAAAATCCTTCAAATCGCGTCAAAAAGGCTAATGATAGCAACAATCCGACCACCAAGAAAAGAGCCATTTTTCTTCTCTGAATAGCTATCCAAGAAAGAGAAGCTATAGATGTTACAAGAAAACAGTAAAGCGCTTCTGTCAAAACCTCGCCTGAAACCTGGGAAAGGTAAGGATGGACAACAAAAAACAATACAGTTATCAAGGCTATTTTTTTATCAAAGATATTTTTAGCCAAAAAAAATAGAGGAAAGACCGCCAACGAACCGAAAAGACAAGAAACTATCCTGCCGGAGAGTTCAAAATCCCGAAAAATATATGAAGCGCCTGCGGCAAATGCAGGGAAAAGCGGAGGCAAAATGGAACTAAATACTTCACGAAAGTTCCCACTGGCGATTTCCTTAGCAAGCAACGCATAGGAACAACCATCTGTGGCAATGCCACGGGCAGTCAATGCCAAAAACATCCTCAAAGCGAGGGCAACTAAAAACAAAACTAATATTTCTTTATTTTTATTAAGTAATCTCATTCTCTTTTTCCGATTAGCTCATGGAATCGTTTATCTAACTCCTTCAACTTAAAATCTAGAATGCTTAACTCCTGTGTCAATTCCTTATTTTTCTCTGAAAGCTGTGAAAGAACTGTCGAAAAATGCAAAACTATCAGCAGCAAAAAAAGGAAAGAAATTACAAATAGAGAAGTTAAATAATACATTCCCAAAACATTTGAGATAATATTCAGCAAATCGGGAAAGATGCTGATTATCAGGATAACCAGTCCGCTTAAAAGCCATAAAAGGGAGTATTCCTCTTTGAGTTTTCTTCTTCTTATAAGTTCAAAAACCACAATCAATACAAGAACGCTGATGGAACCAATTATAATCTGGATTTTCAGCATAGGCGTGCTCTCCTTTAAGATTTCCTGTAAGGAATTTCCTTGCACAAATCTATAAAAATCGCTATCAATACTTTTAACATATAATAAACAGACTTTGAAATGGTTATTGATGAATCTCCGTTTTTGCGAGAGCTCATACTTACCGCGATTTCTTTAATGCTAAAGCCTTCGCGATGAAGCAGGACGATTGCCTCAGGCTCTGGATAATCGCAGGGATAATAATGTGAAAAGCTTTCAATTACCGGCCTGTTAACAGCTCTAAAGCCGGATGTAGTATCTGTTAGTCTTTGTCTCACTATCAGCGAAATCACTTTGCTAAACACAAACATACCTGCCCTGCGGGCGATAGAAGAGCGGAATTTTCTTGTGCCTAAATATCTTGAACCAATTACAACATCAACATTATCATTTATGAGAGTATCGATAAGAGACTTGATTTGCGATGGATGATGCTGGCCGTCACCATCGCACTGGACAGCTAAATCGTAGCCCCTTCTGTAAGCGAATTTGTAACCTGTCTGCATTGCGCCGCCGATTCCCAAATTATACGGCAAATCCAGCACCATAGCGCCTTCCTGCCTGGAAATCTCTGAGGTAGCGTCAATGGAACCGTCGTTTACCACCAGGATGTCGGCGAAAGGAAGGATTTGCCAGGTCTTATTAATAACTTTTCCTACGGCATTGGCTTCGTTATAAGCGGGAATAATTATCAATATTTTTTTAGCTAAATTCATTTCTTAATATCTTATTTTTTTACACCCAGCATAAACCATTCAGTACAAAAACCTTTAAATTTCAAGAAAGGCAAATATTTTCTGAAAAGCGGCCCAAACTCCGGAGCTTCTTTAACTATCCTAAATTCTTTTTCAAAAAACTCGCGCGCGGTTTCTATACTAAACCTCCAATGATGCTGCGCAATACTATCGTCATAAGATTCTATTGAAAGAAAGAAATACGAAAATAACACACTTAGGCCTTTGTCATTAGGAAGTGCTACGAGAATTGACCCGTTATTCTTTAACACCCTTTTCGCCTCACACAATATCTCATAAGGATAAAACAGATGCTCTAAAACTGCTGAACAATTTATAGCATCAAAGAATTTGTCGGGATAAGGAAGAACTTTATCGTTTAAATCCACCTGCATATAATTTTTAAACTTCTCATCTAATCCATCTATACCATAATATTCGATATTGCCTTGTAGATAATGTTTTAACCCTCCTTTGTGGCAACCTATATCTAAAAGCTTCCCTTCGACGCCTTTAAAAAAGCTCTCTATGAATGTGTACCTTTTGGCTTCATAATCATTCATCGAGAGATAATACGACATACGAGTTTTTATTCTTGTATTCATAGCTCTAATATTTCTCCGTAGGTTTATATAAATCAAATACGAAATCTTTTAAAGTATTTATTAAACACTCTCTTTCTCCGAATGTTTTCATAGCAAAACCTTTTTTGTCTTGCAACATACGTTCTATTGTATCGCCCAGCTCATCAATATCGAAGATAAAATTTATTCCCTGAATATTATTTTGTTCTATTAACATGTCAGCAAACTCAACCTGATGATCATCAACATGTTCCTTGAGAGCATACTGTCGAGGAACCACTATTATTGGCTTAAAATACTTTTGGGCTCTTAATAGAACGCCAACAGAACAATGCGAGATTATCAAATCTGCTTCCCGATAATAATTATCTATCTCTTCACGTGTCAGAAAACGAAAGCATTTTGAATTCTTAGGAACATATTTTGGCCTGTCGCCAATTTGCATTACTACTTCATCATCAATTTTATTCACCAATTCATCCATCTTTTTGATTAACCTATCAAATTCTTTATGACCGACTGTTACTAATATCATAATATCTTCCCCGCATATTTTGCCTTATTGCCAAACTTTGAAAGCAAAGATTCCCATTGAACCAGAAAGAGGTCGGAAATCCGGTAGACAAATTTTGCCGCAATAGTTGGGTAACGCATCCTCAAAATCGTCTCTAAATAAATCAGTTTGATTCCGAATAAGAACTTCCCTATATAAAAAGCGGGTATCGCGATTTCGGAGCCTGTGGAAAAAATCACCTGCGGCCTTTCCTTTAAGAATATCCGGATATAGGAAAAACAGCTGAACAACAAAGTCACAAAAACTCGTATATAAGAGTCTCCGAAATACCTTAAGCAGTAAACTTTTTCTATATTTGGATGTTGAAAGCCCTTCAATGTAGGAAAATCGTAAGATACAAGGATAAGCTCACAATCTTTAAAAGCCTCAAGAACTAATAAGGCCTGCTCAAGATGACCTCCCGGAGAGCAAATTACTGCAACCTTGACAGTTTTATTTTTGTTTTTGTTTGGCATAATATACCAGAAAAGCAAACACGAAATCGTCAAAAACCCAGGTTTTGGAAAAAGCGTTAATACCGCTGATGATTCCTCTGGGATAATGAAAAACAAGCCTGAGCATCTTGGATAAATAGTTAAAGTTCAGGAAAATTTTCAGGAAATTAGTAATTAAAAACTGCCGCTGGAACCTCTTTCTAATTTTACGAAGTTCTTGCATAGAAAAGTTTATTTCCAACATCGGCATTTTCTTTAAGCCGCCGGTTGAATAATCATCGCTGGTCAGCCAATTATTTTTTTGGGCCATCTCCATTAACTCTGTTCCAGGAAAAGGAGTCAGGAAAAAAGAACTTACAAAATCTGGTTTTATTTCCTTTGCTAATTTAAATGTTTGCCTGATATCGTCGATTTCTTCTCCTGGATTTCCAAACATAAACGTCGCCATTCTTCTTATGCCCGCTTTTTTCGTTATACTAAAAGCCTTTTTTATCGCATCCTGTGTAGAGTTTTTTTTCAGTATCCGAAGCACTTTTTCAGAACCGCTTTCAACTCCAATATCCAATTGAACCAATCCTGCTTTTTTCATTGCATCGACTATTTTTTCGTTGATAGTTCTAACATGAGCCTGGCAGCCCCATTTTAAATTTATTCCTTTTCTCAACAATTTATCACAAAACTCCAGAAGCCATTTTTCATCCAGTGTAAATGTGTCATCGATGAACCAAATTGAGTCAATTTTGTAATTTTTTAGCAATAATTCTATTTCTTCAATAACATTATCTACCGATCGCCGGCGAACTTTATGCCCAAAAATAGTTTGGGTCCCGCACCAGATGCATTGAAAAGGGCATCCTCTGCTTGTCATTAAAGAAGTGCATCTTTCACTCCAATACCCCCTTATCACTCCCGGAGGAATTAAATATTTCTCAAAATCAATCAAGTGTCTGGCTGGAAAAGGTAATTCATCTAAATTCTGAACCGGCATTCTGGGGGCCGTTTTGATTATCAAACCATTTTCGCGATAAGCAATGCCTTCCAATCCCTGCAAGCTTTGTTTATTTTTTAGCCTGAAACATAGCTCTTTCATTGTAATTTCGCCTTCGCCAATTACAACATAATCGGCATCGAAAAAGTCCAAGGATTCTTCGGGAAGAGCTGTGGGATGAATGCCGCCTATGATCAACACACTGGACTTTAAATGCTCCTTACAGATTGAAATTATATGCTTAGCTCTATCTACATAGGTAGTAAGAATGCTCATACCAATGATGTCAGGCTGAAAACTGACAATTTTCTTTATATCCTGGTCATTGTCCGGAAGAGGGTCAAAAATACGCACCTCGAAGCCTTCTTTTTCCAAAACAGCACCTATGTACAATAGGCCTAACGGCGGCAAAGTGCTTGAATAAGCTTCAATACGCGGATTAACTAATGCTATCTTCATAAAATTTAAAACTATTCAACTTTCCAAATGCTCATTTCTTTATTTTCAAAAACCAATTTAACGAAATCAAAAGAAGGCAGCCTTTCTACAAAAGATTTCGGATAACCGCCAAAATAGTGAACTTTGGAATCATCATAAACACGAGATTTTTTTATCGCGATGAAATTAACATTAAAAGATTTAAGCGAGTCTTTAATCTCATTATCATCTTTGCTCCAAAAAAGATTTTGCAGCACTTCAGGAAGATTGCCTGCCCAGGCAAATCGACGATTTGTTTTTTCGATCATAATATATTCGGGATATACGATAAGAGCGTCTTCTGAAGTATTATTCTTTAAATAAGTAAAGCCATCCTCGATATCTTTTGGAATTTGCCTGTTTATTCTTACAAACAAAACAGTGCTGATAAATTGCGAAAAACATAAAAAAATGATTATATAACTTAACCATTTCACTTTGAAACATTCGATTGCTTTTGAAGACAAAATAGCAAGTAAAGGCACTATGGGCAAGAGATATCTTATATCAGAACCAGGATAAAATATATAACAGAAAAATAGGAAAAAACATATAATTGGCACCCATAATATCAGGTCTTTCTTCTCATACAGCTTAAATACTGCATATACCACCAATGCGATTAATAAAACAATCCCAAAATATTTAACTATATCCCCCGGATGAAATAGAGATGAATTTAAATACTCACTGGTCCTGAAGCTCCAATCCTTCAATGCAAGTCTATGTTTTATACCTTCAAAAGCACCGCCACTCGCACTCGGCACCACAACTTCCCGACCATTTACCATTATTGTTGATTTTAGATTATTTTCCCGCCATAAAAAATCAGGTATTATAAACAAGAAAGCCGGTACAAAAAAATAGAAGCAATTTTTAATCTTTCCCCTAACGATGTTTTCAGTCTGATAAAACAATAGTAAAAGAAAAGCGGGAGCAAAAAAACAGGTATTTCTTTTTGTTAAATACATTAATCCTAATACTATTCCTGACCACAAATATTTCCTTTTAATAATTAGAAATAAACATAATGTACTCAGACATGTAGCTGGAATATCCAAATAAAATAATACACCAAAGGCAACAACAACAGGAACTGTTGCTATAATCAAGGCAGAATATAATCCCTGCTTTTGTCCGTAAAGTTCCTTTCCAAGTAAATATGTGAATAATATCAACATCGCATAATAGATAGTGTGGTAAAATTGAGCGACAGGAAAATAGATATTACCAAATAATCTCCATAGAGAAGCTAATAGTATATGCCAAAGAGGTTCGCTATTATAAAAATAACCTGGAGGATTTCCGCTGCCGTATAAAGGGTCAAAAGCAACACGTTTTCCCGAATTAAAAATATCTTTAGCAAATCGATAATGATATACTTCATCTCCCAATGATGGCCCGCAAGTAAGACCAGCCGCTATTAAAACAAAAGACGTAATCAGAATCAGAATAACTAACTTTCTATTTATGCTCAATTCGTTCCTCTCTTCTTTATTACCCTCGCTGGAACACCGCAGGCCACACTATAGGGCGGTATATCTTTATTTACAACCGTAGCCGCTCCTATTACGGAACCTTTTCCAATGGTAGTTCCTTTAATTATAATACAATGAGATGATATCCAGACATCTTCCTCAATTAGAACACTTTTTGCGTTATGCCCCTGTAGAATTATGGGTACATCCAGGTCTTTATAAATATGGTCAAAATCGACAATAACATTATATGGGCCAATTACCACATTGTTTTTTATCGTAATGTCTTTATCGCTATAAATTATTGTACCTTCACCAATATGAACATTATCTCCTATTGAAACCTTTCCTGCCCCCGAAGTGCTTATAGTAACATTGCGCAGTATTCTGACATTACTCCCAATATTTACAGCGTCACAATGACTGCAGGATATTCTCACGCTCTCATACATTTTTACATTTCTGCCGATCTTGCCGCCGGAGGACGTAATAATAAATTTCCAGAATAAATATCTTAATTTAAAACCAAAATCAAAATATAAAAACCTTATTATTTTCCCAAACATCTAATTAATCCTTTTAGCGTATATAGTAAACACAGCTTCTCTTTTTGCCAAACTTTCCAAAAACACAACGGGAGCAATCGCAATTGTCCAAAATATCCAAAGAAGTCTCCTTAACAAAGGCCTTCCTCCTTTTTTTTCATCTGTCCAGGCTTTTTGTGGGTCAAGAGTGGGAAATAGTGTAATGACCATGGTCGGGGGATGCCACAAACTATTAAAATGGTCAACCTTTACAACATTAAAATTCTCTTTTTCCAGAGACTTCTCTAATAAAGGAATATTGAAATAATATAAATCTCTTGGCACATCTACCGCGGCCCATTTTTCCTTAAACAATTTAAACTGAATACAATTTGTATTAGGAACCTGAATAACTGCGATGCCGTCCTCTTTTAGTATCCTGTATAATTCTCTGATAATTTTTTGTGGGCTGTGAGTATGTTCCAAAACATTATGAAGCGTAATGATATCGAAAAAAGAACTTGGATAATTTGCATCAAACAAATCTCCCTGTTTGACATTTAATCCATAATGCTCCCTTGCAAATTCAGCCGATGAAGATATCTCCACACCATAAGTATCAAAACCTATTCGCCTGAAAACATCAAGCCTGTCGCCAGTTCCGCAGCCAATATCCAGTAATTTTCCGGGTTTTTTTTTAATTATTTTGACGACTTTTAATGCTTCATATTTCAATAAATGATATCTGTATAATTCTTCCAATCTTCTTACTATTTTTGTAATTTTAGATTCTGCAGTTAACGTTTTTTTCCATGAATATGTTTCGGGATAAAATCCGGCTATTTCATCCTGAGAAGGTCTGGGATTGACATAAATCAATCCGCATTTCTGACATTGTACAACCTGAAAATCGCAATCTGATAATCTGAATTTATCTTTTTTAGAAAATAAAAACTTTGTTTCATCAGAATTGCAGAGATCACATTTTATGTGCTCCATATCTTTATGCCCTAAAGCTTCTGATTTTTTCTATAATCATATCTGCCTGGTCATCCGTTAAATCTGGAAACAAAGGCAGCGTAAGCAATTTTTCCCAAACTTCTTCACAAACAGGCGTTTGGCCCCTGCGGTTCTTGTATATCTCATAATGATTATTAGGTATGTAATGGACGCCAGTAGAAATCCCTTTTCCCTGAAGGTAGATATTTAGTCTGTCTCTTTCTTCGGTCTTAATAACATAATTATGACAAGCGCTTATAGCATAACTTTTGACCGTTGGCGTCTCTATCCAATCCAGCCCGTCTTAAAAGGCTTCTTTAAGGCTTCTAATTCTTCCTCTCCATAACATGGTTTAAAGATAGGTATTATTTCTATATCTTCCTTATTCTTTCAAAGCTATTTCTCTTGCGCTAATGCCAAATTTCTTAAATAATGTATAAATTCCCCTGTTGGATATTCTTTTTTTCTTCATAATCTCTTTTCTCTTTTTAAGCATTTTAGGCAAACCTAAAAATGCAGAGATATTTGCCTTTATTAATATGATTATAAGTTTAAATTTATTAGCTTCTTTCGTAAATCTTCCCGCAGCTCCTTTGCCGGTGAGAGCGCCAAATGCCTGATAGAAATACCTCAAAAAAGTATAAAATATTCCCAAAAACAAAATGGAAAGAGGAAAAGACTTAACAGCGACCCAGATTCTGTTGCGTTCTACTAAAAAAGCCTTGAAAGACGAATAGCTGCCTGAACTTGCAGAATGATAATGATGAACAACAGCCTGAGGACTATAAATACATTTCCAGCCGGCAAGCTGTGCCCTCCAGCCCATATCGGTTTCATCTGCATAAGCGAAAAAATCCTCGTCATAAATTTCGTTAGTCAGACCAATATCGTCCAGCATTTCTTTTTTATACAAACAGCCGCAATCGCTGGCGAAAAATACTTCCTCTTCCTGATTAAACTTATCGCCGCTTTCAAGCCGTCCCCTGCCGATAGACAAGCCATCCAAACAAACAGCTATGCCCGCGACATCAAGGATATTATCTTCATATTGCAATAATATTTTGGAAGCGCAGGCGCCATACCGTTCATTTTTTTCGATTGGCTTTATCAATTCCTCAACACATTTTGGCTCCAGCCTGGTATCGTTATTCAGCATCATTATATATTTACCGTGAGCGGTTCTTATGCCTGTATTGTTTGCTCCCCCGAATCCAAGGTTCTTGCTGTGCTTTATAACGATAACTTCGGGAAAATTTTTTTGCAGGAACTCGACAGAATCGTCCTCTGAAGCGTTATCTACCACGATTATCTCAAGATTATTATGCGACTGCCCCCTGAGAGAAGTTATGCAGTCATTAAGATATTTCCTGCCGTTCCAGTTAGGAATTACAACCGATACCATCGGCAACATAGGAATTCTTCCGTTTAAAAGCAAGATACAAATTAATCAGAAAAAGTAGCACAGCGTTACCGCACATAATATAAAGAACCTGCGGAAGTCTTTGATGAAAGAGGACAATCATTACAATTTGAAGAATTGTAAATAATAACAGAGAATAGATAAAACCCGTATAATGGATTGAGAGATGATAAAAGAGCAGCACATACAAAAGAGCGAAAAAAAACATTGTTATTGAAAAAATCCTTGCCAGCGGGATGCAGTCCGAATGTTCCTGGCCTGACAAAATCCTTATTATCAACCCCGGGAAGAGAAGGCATATTACAGAGGTAAAACCGCATAAAATTCCAACATACAGCAAACTTTTTTTTAGCAGACTTAAAGTGTCTTTTGCCTGCGTATGAAACTCGGAAGTTTTTGGAAACATTACAAGCGTTATAGCAACCGGCAAAAACAAAATTATCTTTCCCACCATTTGCGATATCGAATAATATCCGGCCTCTAAAGGCTCAAAAAAATGTTTCACAAGCAGCACGTCAATATTTGTAAGGGCCATAAAACACAAATAAACCGTTACCACCGCGTAAAAATATCTATAAATCCTGGGAATGCTAACTGCGTCGGGATTAACGGATTGAGCCGATTTTGGCAATGCATAAAAAAGTACAATCGAGGACAGCACAAGAGTAGTAAATACAGAAATGGCCAATGCACTCATAGCCCCTGTGATTCCGAAGCCTGCACTGACAAAAATAATGCCGAGGAGTAATTTGATGCTGCCGTCCGATATGATTATAAAGCCTATGCGCCCGAATCTTTGCAGACCCTGTAAAACCCCCTGAATAAGAGGAGAAATAATCGAAAATAATATTATCACTCCTAAAATTATTATTAGTATCGCAGAATCGATTCGAAGAAATGATGAAATGCTCCTGCTGGCAGCACTTAAAATGATTAAAATAAATATACCAAAAATAAAAGTCTTCTTTACAAAAGAAAACAATAAAATATTTATTTTTTCATAGTCTTTAACCGCATAGAAACCTGATACAAATTTCGTAACTACAGTCTGCAGAGTCCCGCTGGGAATAGATACAAGCATCAGTATAGAAAAAAGAGAATTTAATATGCCATAACTTGCCGGGCTCAAATTCCGTGCCATAAAAACCTGATACAATAAGTTGAGAAAATTAAAAATACCGACAGCTAAAAAAATCAAACTGCCCTGTTTTATAAAATCCGAAATGTGTTTCACTAAATTATTTTCTGCCGTCTTAAACTTTTTCGCTTATTTTTGATATACCAGTCTATTGTTTCTTTAAGGCCCCGGTCAAAATCTTTTTTAGCTTCAAAGCCGTATTTTTTTGCCTTTGAAACATCAAGACAACATCCGCGCAATTTTATTCATAACGGAATTTCTTATTCTATCAAGCAGGCTTTCCACTCTACACGCAAGGATGCTAAACGATACGCAGTATAGGGATTATGCTCATTTGTTCAAGATATGAACCGTCCTGGCCGATGATTCCTGTTATGAAAGCTTTCCTTGCCATTATAATTAAACTCCGTCCTCGTCGGCTGCAACTATTTGCTTGCCATTCATCATTTATGTCTTTGTTTGGTCGGTTGGAAACTTTCCCGCTATGAAGCCCGAACCTTATTTCCTTCAATGTCTTCAAATAAAAAAACTGCAAATATAGAATCAGTTAAGCAGTATTTTATAGTTTTTTTCATCCAGATTGATACTGCAACAGGTTGTTTTGTAATATGTGGGAGGATGGGAAAAAACCAATCCGATTACTAACGCTGGTAATGCCCACTCTGTTAGAATAAAGAATCTGCGTTTCCAGAGAATTAAGAAATAATCAATCAGGTTAATTTCGTCTTCATAGACATCTGCTTCTTTTTGAACTTTACTACCAGTAGCTTGTTTATTTAAGTCATCATTGTCTGAATTTGTCATTATTAGCCTCCTGCTATGACAAGGAGATGATTATCGTCCTAATATAGCTTATGCCGTTAATTCATTTTAAGCTGTGAAAGCATTCTTATACACATTCATTACCCAGAAATCAATGGTTTTTTGGATTTTTCAAGTCGATAGTTATGAATTGCCAAACGAATGGCGTTACATTCTATGATTAAAATTTATGCTGCCCACTTCGCCATCAGGTCAGCCAGAAACTGCTGCAAAATGCTTTCAAAACAACAGGAAAAAAACCGTAAGTCAAATTTTGGTGCAAATAGGCGTAGAGTATATTTTAGACACAATAAATCCTTAAATGATAACTCGTAAGTCACTCAACTGAACAATGCTCGCCCCATAACATCAATGTTCACAGCGACTTAGAATACATTTTTTACTCAAAACAAGGGTTACAAGTGATTATTCAGTGGTGCTTGACACTACTTTGACATCGTTTTGAAATCAGCGCAGCCTCAACATAAGCCAAAAAAATCTTATTCAGGCATTGTTGCAAGTATATAGGTCAAAAAACTTAGTCTTTACTTTTTACTTATCTTCGCATTTAATAATGTTTCTTAGGAATGAACTAATCCTGGGCTTGTTCAATGATAAAATCTATCGCTAATTTTTTAATAAATTCTGACGATAAAGCCCTGCCAAAATTCCAAGTCGCGGTGCTTATTTATGTAATTATCCTTACATTCCCTCCTTTAATCATTGATGTCAGCAGCAATGTTGACTATTCCTGGTATGTTGGTTTGCACAAGGCCGCCGAGGAGGGTCTGATTTATGGCAGAGATATTGTATTTACTTATGGGCCTCTTGGATTTCTTACAGTTCCAATATTTATCAACAAAACTTTATGGGCATATTCCGCTTTATATACACTGGCTATCTATGCACTGCTTGTTTTTGCTTGTTCATTATTCTTAAGAAAAATGAAGGCTAACCTTGTGAAAACAGTCGTTTTCGCGGTGGTTTTTATAACTATTTTCAATGGTATGCTGAATTGGCGTCCAGGCCGTGATTTCGAATTATTGGTATCACTTTTCATTTTCAGCTATCTTTATATTCTCTCAAAAGGGAATCTGATTGGGTTATCAGGTTTAGCGTTTCTTTGCAGCGTATTGCCTTTTATCAAGTTTTCTGCCGCATTGACAGGCGGCATCACAGGGTTTGTTTTTCTGTGTATCTTACTCAAAGATAAAAGAGTCAAAGAAACTGCCGTTTTCCTGATTGTTTTTCTGGTTTCATTTAGCACACTGGGTCTGCTGCTGATTGGGTCGCCTAAAGCAATTTTTACTTATTTGTATGGATGCTGGGAAATTGCAAGCGGCTATAATGATGCAATGGCAATACAAGGCGAATACCTGAAAAAATACTGTTTATCTGCCATATTTGCATGGATTTCATATATAAGTTTATTCTGCTATTGCGTATTCAAAAAAAGACGTCTCGAAATTATTTTTCTTTTGCTAATCCTCGGATTGCTTTTTTCAAGCTATAAACTCGGATTCGTAAGACTTGATATCTCACATTTAATTTATTTTCATTCAATGTGGCTGCTGTTGTTCGGATTATTTTTTTTAAGACCTTTTGCAGATGCCAAAATTGTCAGATATTTTGTCTTACTATTTATTTCTTTTATGTTTTGTCTATGCGTTTTAAATATAATATTGTTAGGCATACCTTCTTTTCAAAATCTATATATACCTATAGGCATTAAAACAAAATTAGAAAAACTGCAGCTATGTTTTAATCTATTCAGAGGTATCGGCGCAGAGGAGCAAACAGCAAAAGTTAAAATGCAGATTAAGCAATATTTTCCTTTAAAAGCTGAAACAGTTAGAATACTTTCAGGACATACGATGGACGTTTTCCCAACTGATATCGCGATTACAGAGGCTTATGATTTTAAATGGCATCCGAGACCGGTATTCCAATCTTATTCACATATACTGAATATCTCGATTCGCTTAATGCAAAACATTTCCAATCAGATTCAGCGCCTGAATATATATTGTATGCTCTCGGCTCGCTCAATGCCAGATATGCGGTTTCCGATGAGCCGGCAACATTCAGGACACTCCTGCAGGAATATGAGCCTTTCGCTGTGGATGCAAATTTCATTGTCCTGCGGAAAAAATCATCTGCCGGCACAGACGAAGGAAAGGAGATAACTGTTGTTGCGAAGTTTAAACAAATAATCCACCTGCCCGAACTTAACAATGAATTACTTTTTGCAAAAATATATATTGAGAACAACCTGCTGGGATTAGCACGAAAGCTCCTGTTTAAGCCTCCTTTGGATACTTATGTCGCGTTTTTTGTTCCAGATAAGAATAAATTTCAGGCATATCCGCTTGTTTGTCCCAATGCGAGGAACGGCATCTTTATATCTAAAATTGTCGAAGACCAAAATGACTTATTGGAAGTATGGAAAGGCGATTTTCGACAGGATATTACCGGTTTAATGGTCTTCACCTATTACCCGAAGATGTTCAAGGATAGAATAACTATACGGTTTTTCAAGATGCCTGCAAAAAAGTTACTGAACTGATTTGAAAATAAAAAACTGTCTTGAAAGAATGGAAAGCAACATTAAAATGGTTATTAAATAAGCTGAAAGCCTCTCTAACGTAAGGATTGTTGTATTTGATGATGGAGAAGCATCAGTTGAAAACATGCTGCTGGGTGCCATTGATATGTTTTTTCTTGACTTGTGCGACTAAACTGGTATAAACCGATGTTGTTTATCTTCAGGGGTATTGTAATGAATGACAATCAAAACATTCCAGCCTTTTTTCAAAAGTTAATTCTAACCGCGCATACTACTCATACTGATACTATCTTTCCGTGCGAAAATACTAAATCATGGGGAAAATTGATACTTATAGTATTAGTATTAACTCTTGGCGTAGCTCCGATGGGTATAAGCAATATCTCGACAATGGTATTTTTGTCTGATGGTAACACACCGCTCGCGTTAGTCGATCCCAATATTCCTTATGTATATCAGGATATTATGGTTGGAACCAGGCTGACGATTATTGTCGATTCGAACATTGCCGAGTATTGGTATGGTGGTGCTTTGGGTGTGGAAGAAGAAGACATGTTAAATCGCGGGTGTTTATATGGCAGAGGTTACGATGGCTTCGAGTACCCTGGTTCTCGTTTGCCTGATGCGGGTGAGAATGCTGCTGTATGGAGCACAGTATCTTATGGTTACGGGTTTGAGCTTTATGGAGGTGACGAACCAAATGCGGCTGACTGGTTCATTCTCGACTATAATGCTTTAAACATAGGCGACTGCAATATTGCATTCTACGACTTCGACGTGAATGAAAATGAGCCGGTTCATACTCTTATTTTTCACCATGTCCGCACACGCGACTTCAATAATAATACCATAGTTGATTTTCACGATTACGCAATTTTTGCATCCCACTGGCTGGAAACAAACTGTAATGCCCCGAACTGGTGTGATGGAACTGACCTTGACATCAACGGCAGCGTTGATGTCAATGACTTAATGTTGTTTTGCCAGTATTGGCTTGAGAGAACTGAATATTAACAATCGGTTTTATCTTCTCCTCAGTTTATTTCCAGTTTTAATATAACTTTTCTCGCACCGTTTTAAGCTTTTCCTCAAAAATTTTTCAAAAAATGAAAATTCCCTAATCCAGAAACGCTATATAGAGGTGGGTAGGTATCTGACGTTTATACCCAGGATAATTTACTTTTATGTAGAAAAAGGAGGAAAGGGTTATGAAAACAAAACATTTTACATTGATGAGTGTTCTTTTATTATCGGTTAGTTGTGTCACTTTCGCGGATAGGCTGTTGGACAGAACGGAGATTTTGCAAATTTTTAAACAACTGACAGATCAGCCGAAAAAGACCTGGATACCGGCAGGCACGATTCAGGCCGTCCACGAGGAATACAGAGCACCAAAAACAACAGATACTAATGAGATTAACAATCAAATTAACAAAGAGACTACAGAATATCAAAAAAACTCTAATAAGCGAGAATTAACTGAAGATACGCAAAAAATGAAGCTTGATGCAATACCATTTAACGTTCGTCATAAGCTATCCAATGAATACACGATGAATTCATCAGTAATTGTGAAATTTGATGGGGAAAGATTCTATTGGGAAATCAATGTTGATTCACGTGTAGACTCAGTAAAACCAGATAAAAACTTAGCAGAAAATTTTATGACCGACCAGTTTGACCTGAACTGGAACGCAAGGCGTATATTCGCATGGGATGGTGAAAAATATACTACTTATTTTCTGCCCGGTAATCACGCAATCATTGACTCAACAGGCAAGACCCCGCATAATGTAAATGGTCCTTTAACTGCCGGACTTATTCCCTGGGGATACGGCTATTACACATACGAGAATCTTTCTGCCGCTGAATCCTCCGCCGTCGAAAAACAGGCCGATGGCCAAACACAGATACAATTGACACTTAACAATTCAGATGGCTCGCAAATGCTTTTTGTACTTGACCCCCAAAAAAATTATGCGGTACTATCCTGTATAATAAATAAGTTTGGCAACATGGTTAACTCAAGGCAATATTCTAATTATCAGCAAATATCTAATAATTGGATTCCTTTTACTGTTTTAATTGAGGGATACAAACCAGAGACAAATAAACTATTAACCCGTGATTTGTGGGATATTACCAGCATAGATGCCAATATTCCTCAAAGTTATGAATTTAATGTCAGTTATAAGGCTGATGCCTTGATAGAACATTCTGTTTTTAATAAACATAAGCCGGAGATGTATCGCTACTCACAGACAACCGACACAACCTTGCTTTTAGCCAAAAGATTGGAATATGCCGTAAACGAAGAAACACAGAAACAAAATTGTGCAACAGCAGCACTAAAATATGTAGTCTCGCAATTTGGCAAAGATATTACCGACCAGCAGCTTGCCGAGTTAGTAAATGAGCCTAATCAAGAAACAAACCTTTATCAAATAAAACAATTTGCACAAAGTCTGGGCCTTTATTGCCGTGCCGTCAAGACCAATATTAAAACTTTAAAGAACCTGAATGGCTGTAAAGCAATTTTGCATATCCCCGGCAAAAAGCATTTTGTTGTTCTCGAAACAATCGATGATAAGTATGTCTGGACGATAGATTTGGCCAGCAATAGATTTTACTACCGCACAGATATCGACTTCTTTCCAATGGACTGGGCCGAGGGTGCAGCTCTTTTGATTTCCAACAATGTTATTAAAGGCGAATTTACTGAAATCGACGAAAGCGAGCTTAGTAATATAACAGGTGCCTCCGGCTATCAATGCAACGTACTGCGTCAGACATATAATGTAATATTCTGCGACTATGTTGGCGGAGAATGCGGAGGCAATTGCACGGTATTCTACGAACGCTGGGGTTGTGGAGTTGCCGAGAGCGGTAGTTGTTCACAGACCAAGATGGTCAGGTACGAAAAATCCCCCTGTATAGAAGACCCTTATTACCCTTTTGCTTGTACAGTCACAGGTGAATGGACAGTTTATTATATGCAGGCGTGTGCGTAAATTTGTTTATAAGTAATTCTAAGAAGGCGGTTAGGAAAGGAATCTTAACCGTCTTTTTAATGAAGTTCTATTGATTCACAAAGAAAAAACCATACAATAAGCAACTATGAAACAACCCTCATTTACACTTGCTGAATTAATCGTAGTGGTTTTTATAATTGCACTTTTAATGGCTATATTTACCCCGGTGTTGCGGCGTTCCAGGCAACAGGCCGAAGCCGCCGTTTGCGATTCGAATATCAAACAGTTGCTGTGCGGTCTATTTAGTTACGAAACGGAAAACCAAATCCTGCCTTACGGTTTTGATAAGCAACCTTTTCAAGACGAACCCCCCGGCGGCTATCCCGGCTTCAACCCTCCTGATAGGCCGGGATGGTGGTGGTTCAATTTTATCGAGGGTTTCTATAAAAAGGCTGATAAGAAAGAACAGGTTGTCCAGTGTCCTTCCAAACGGCTAAGCAATCTCCTGCTCAAAAATGATGTTCTCTGTGGCAATTATGGTGTCAATCATTCTATATGCAGAAGTTCGCAAGTCATATCCGGCGGAGATGAATTTAAAGGAACACCTTTACGCAGCAGTAACATACCACGTCCAGGCGAAACGTTGCTTATTGTTGACAGCGGTTACAGCCTGATAAGCTGGTGGCATGTAACAGATAGCCCTCCTGTTATTCTTGGCAATAACATAATTGAAGATACTGCTTATATTCCTGGTTTGAAAATCAACAAAAACAGGAAGCTATGGCCCGGTCAGGAACAGGACGCTATATATGGCCGGCACCCAAACAAAACCGTCAATATCGGATTTATCGATGGTCATGTGAGTCACACAAAAGCTGATGACTTGTTTGTTGAAAAAACTGATGATGGTTATAAAAATAAAAATCCGCTTTGGGTGCCGAAATGAAATGCCTCTGTTCTAAAAAGACGCCCCTTTAACAACTTCCAGCATTTCGCTGTCACTTAAATATTCAACCATCATCAACGATATCAAAATATATTCGGTATCGGTGGGCAAAATTTGATAAATTTCGATTTTTTGAGGAAGATCTGCTTTGGCGTTTACAAAAAACCGCCACTTCTTAAACACGGTAGAGCCATCGTAAGCTCTTTCGGTCCATGTCAAATCATATATTCCAATGCCTTTGACAGCAGCTTCTAAATCTTTGTCAGATACACGACTCCAATCAGCATCTTCAGGAACGTCGGATATATCATAAAATGGCGTTAGCCCCAAAGAACCGCCCATTTTTTTCTCGATACCAACGATGTCCTCAGCAGTTAACTGAGCTGTCTCGACTGCGCCGGTATCCAAATACTTTACCTTCGTTACACCACTGGCAACATCCCACAAAACGTATTGTTTCGCAGTTTTGGTCATATAGATATTTAACGTTCGCGACACCCATTTCTCCTGCGTAGGCCCTGTCTCGCCGGGGACAAGCTTCGAGATATAGACACTTTTGACTTTTTCAACAGCCTTATAGATACTTTCGAGCGTAATTGCTTTTGCAGCTGGTATAGTCAGGAATAATGCAGTTGCTATTAATATAACCGCAGCTGCTGCAGTAGCAATTTTAAACAACGGCCTGATATTCATTGCTGATACTTTTTGCTTTGGGGTGATATTGATAGTTGAGGCCGGCTGCTCAGCCTTTATTTCATCTTCGCATCTGGTTACTTCTACCCTTATTGGAAAACCCGCATAAATGTCATCGGATTTGACAATCTTAGTTTTGGCAGATTCGTCTATGTGGTATATTGTAGCAATCCCAGACTCAGCCCGTTCGGCAATTCCAAAAATGGTACTGTGCAACTGCTGCGTTTTAGCCAGACACGTTGGGCAGGAGCATATATGAGAGGTAAGTGACTGTCGAAATTTGGCATACGGGTCTCCGGCAGGATCAAGTCCGTATGGCACCGCATAGTCAAAAATATCACTTGAGGAAACTCCTTCACACGGAAAATCCTTTCGTTCTGACTGGTTACTCAAAGATTCACTGCGAATAGTTTCCCTGCACTGATATAGTACTTTGCGGCAGTCGGAACAAACACATAAATGTTTTAAGACTTCTTCGGTTGTTCCCTCAAAAATCATTGATGCAACTGTTAAGACAGCAGTCTGTGCTTGTGAGCAGCTAACATTATCTTCACCACCCTTATCAGCAAACAGCCGGCTTAATCTGTATAACTGCTTACTGCCAAGATTTAGTTTTCGAATTACCTCTAAATCTTCCTGGCATTGCTGACAATTATCTATATGCACCGTTATTGGTGTTGGTATCTTAATTTCAAGGGCAGGCTCCAAAAAACCGGGCAGAAACGGCTTTACAGTCTCACAGCTCACAGGTTTGCCAATATAAGCAAAGTGAAGTTTAAGCCAAGTAATAGCAGCAAGATTAATCTGCTCTTGTTCTAAGTCAGGGTAATCTTCAACTTGCAATAATATGTCTTTAAGTTGATTAATTTGTTCACAACAGTATTGGCAACTATTAATATGGTTAATAATAGGTTCTGGAATAAGCTTTTGGCCTTCATTTGTAAGAAAGTCATAATAATACAGCTCGGCTTCTTTGCATAACGGATTAAAATTATGAGCAATCATTGTAACTGGTCTTTTCTCAAAAGCCGCTTGATTTTTCGCACACCATTTGAAACATATCTCCACGCCGCTATATTGTTTATACCCATTGCTGCTGCAATTTCTTTAATCTTGTATTCACTTTTATATCGTAAAATTACAGCCTTGGCTTCATTACGCTGTAACTGTGTTTCAATACACTTAAGCATTTTATTCATTTCTTCTGTATCAATCAAAGTGTTCTCCGGACTATCTCCGGATTCAAAATAATTAATATACTCAGCATATCCACGCATTAAACCGTGATACCTTTCTATCTGACGCCTATTATCAATAATATCATTCATTATCGCCCTATAAAGATAACCCTTGATGTTTTTGACGTTCCCGGAAGGCGGTCTGTAAACAAGAGAGAGAAAGAAACATTGGAACAAATCATCCACGCAGTTTTCATCACCGACTTTATATCGAATAACACCGCGAATAAAGTCCCCATATTTGCTAAAAATCTCTGCCGCAATATGCACATCATGTGCTCGATTGCCAGTAGCCGTACTCAGAACAATCCTCCAGTCTCAATCATAGTAGTTTCAACCTCATCAAGCAGATTATCTCTCAGGTATTTTGTCTGACCATATTTTGGGCTATTTCTATAACTCTTTGCCGCAATGCTGCAGGTGCGAGAACCTGTACTCGGTCACCATAACTCAAGACCCACCAAGTTATTTCATTAAGTCCATCAACACGGAATTCCATAATCGCCGAACCATCATCCTGAAAAGTAACCGTTTGTGTGCTGTGCCATTGAACATCAGCAACATTGTGAGCAATCTCAGGCAGAAACCGCAGCTTGACATTATAAAGTCTGCCTTCTGGCACCATTGACCACGCACGGCCGATATACTCTGACAAATCAAACTTTTCATCCTCAATGAAGCATTTATTCAATGTATGAAGTTCTCTGATGTGATTGAGCTTTAAAATGCAGATTTCTTTATTGGATTCTTTTTTGCCCAGCACATACCACGTATAATTATTATACATCAGATGATATGGGTGCAGGTTAATTACCATATTTTCCCGTTCTACGACTACATAATCACAATAATGAATGGTAACAATTTGCTTGTTTAAAATAGCCTCTAATAATTGTATAAATTTCCTGTCAAGTAAATCCAATCTTTCCTGAGGGTCGGCCTTTATGGAAATCCTTTCAAGGGCGGTACTGCAAAATCGTTTTGTTCTTTCAGGCAGGTCATTTTCTATTTTAAGCGCGGCACTGAGCGCTGAATCCTTAAATGGAAAATGGATATGATTTCTTGCTTTATGCGCAAGCATTAGCAAACCAAGTGCCTCTTTATCATCCAAATTTGGCGCTGAAAGGAAAAATTTCTGGTCTATTTTATAACAACGGTTCTTACGGTCAAAATTGCACGGTACCCCCACTTTTCGAAGCTCGCTTAAGTCCCTGAAAACCATTCGTTTGCTTATCCTCAAGATTTCGGCCAAATCCCCAACCCCATAAGTTTGTCCCGATTGCAATGCAGTCAGGATTTGAATCGCCCTGCTTACTCTGCTGGTTTTCATAATGCCTTCTTTTACATAACAAACATAGAATTATAACTATTAGACCGGCTTTTATCAAGAATTTTGAGGATGCTTTGGGCAGACTTCAGATGGCGAAGGGGCTCGAACCCTCAACCTTCGGATCGACAGCCCTGATTGCACTGATGACAAGTCTATAGAAAACAACAACTTACAACCAATTCAAAATACCGCAAGCTCACAAAAAAGAAATTGAACCGATGCAATCTTCATGAACACCGGATTGACCATCCGATGCTTCATATATAAAAAAGTAATCATTCACCGGAGCGGGCGGGACAATCCCGCCGGCAAAGAATAACATAATCCGGATAAGCCATAAGCACAAAGACGCTACCGCGATAACAAAGCAAATAACCGAAAAATACGGACTGAACCAGCAGCAAACAAAACGAGTAGAGGAGATTATAAATAAGGCCTTTGAGCAGAGAAAATCAGACAATGAAGAAATGGACAAAAAACACGATGCTTACTTTCAAATCGTAATTGCGGAGATGAAAGAGGTTCTTACTCCAGAACAATTTGAACGCTGGAACACAGATTTTCAGACTATGAGAGAAAAATTAAAAAACCGAAAGAAATAGAGGTAAAAAACACTCCTAAATTCCGATAAAAAACAAGAAAAAACGAGATTTTGGCGTTACCAAATCTTTCTTTGTTATACTAATAATATAGGAATTTCCCGCAGATAGTGCGTATATACAAGGACGAAAATAATAAAAGGAAGGTAAATTTATGAAGCATATTCTGTCAAAAAAATTGATTGGCGTTATAGCGATAGTGGTCGTAATTGCTTTTGTAAGCTATAGTTACAAAAGCAATAATAAAACGATTTCATATCGAACTGTTCCAATAACAAGAGGAGACCTGATAGCGACAATACAATCAACAGGAACAGTAGAGCCTGAAGAACTGGTGGACATCGGCGCCCAGGTTGCCGGCATAATCAATTCTTTCGGCAAGGATAAAGACGGTAATACCGTCGATTACGGGTCAGTCGTGGAAGAAGGCACGATTCTGGCTGTAATCGACGATTCGCTTTATGCCACAGATAGGGCGCTGGCGGCGGCTCAATTAGAGCAGGCAAAGGCGAAACTGTATCAGGCCGAACGAGACTGGGCCCGCGCTCAAAAACTGGGGCCATCAGAAGCACTGGCCGAAAGCAGCTACGATGCTTATAAGTCCGCTTACGATATAGCCAAGGCAAATGTAGCAATTGCCGAAGCGACTCTCTCCAGGGCCAAAAGAAATCTCGATTACTGCGTAATCAAATCGCCGGTAAAAGGCGTCATAATCGACCGCAGAGTGAACATCGGACAAACAGTGGTATCGAGCCTGAACGCACCGAGCCTTTTCCTGCTTGCCAAAGACCTTAAACGTATGCAGGTTTGGACATCGGTCAACGAAGCTGATATCGGCAATATTCATCCTGACCAGCCGGTAACGTTCACGGTCGATGCGTATCCGGGACAAACATTCAAAGGCGCGGTCGGCAAGATTCGCTTAAACGCAATGATGACACAAAACGTCGTTACATATACCGTGGAGGTAGTTACAGATAATTCCGATGGGAAACTTCTGCCTTATCTTACCGCCAATGCGAAGTTTGAAACGTCACACCGCAGCAACGTTCTGCAAATACCAAATGCGGCCCTGCGCTGGTCGCCTAAACCTGCGCAAATCGCTCCTGAGTTTCTTCAGAAAGCCTCTCACAAGGACGCAAATCAAAACAGAGAATCTCAGAACTCGAATAACCATAATCAGCATGGCATTCTCTGGATACAGGAAGGAAATTATGTCAAACCAATTAAAGTGCGCACCGGCCTAAACGACGGCACAATGACAGAGATTGAAGGCAGCGAAATTAAAGAAGGCCTTGAGATTATTACCGGCGAACAGCAGCAAACAACAGCCAATACCGGCACAACCAACCCATTTGTTCCACAGATAAGGAGAACCCGCAGCCAGTAAAATCAGCGGGACAAAAAATATGCAGCTAATTGAATTACGAAATTTATACAAAACGTATCACATAGGAGAAGTGGCAGTGCCTGCGCTTAAAGGAGTGACGCTATCTATCGCACAGGGAGAGCTTGTCGCGTTAATGGGCGCTTCCGGCTCAGGTAAAAGCACTCTTATGAATATCCTCGGATGTCTCGACAGGCCTACTTCAGGAGAATACCTGCTTGACGGGCAGGAAATTTCACGCCTGTCTCCCGATGAACGAGCAAATCTGCGAAATCACAGGATTGGTTTTGTGTTCCAGAATTTCAACCTGCTGCCCCGCACCAGCGCATTAGATAACGTAATGATGCCGTTATCATACAGCGAAGAACACCTGCCTGAACGTCAGGCACATCAAAGGGCAGCAGAAATGCTTAAACTTATTGGGCTTGAGGACAGGATACATCACGAACCATCGCAGCTTTCCGGCGGACAGCAGCAAAGAGTCGCTATCGCCAGGGCGCTGATAAATAAACCATCGATTCTCCTTGCCGATGAGCCGACAGGCAACCTGGATTCGCATACGAGCGAGGAAGTCCTGCACCTATTCAGACAGCTCCACGAAGAACAGGGTATAACCGTTATCATCGTTACACACGATATCAATATCGCTCATCACGCAAAAAGGATAATACAAATTCACGACGGCCAAATTGTGGACGGCAAAACAACCGATTCATCGCAGAAGATAACGAGCGGAGGAGATGCGAAATGAATCCCGTTAGACCTGTTTGGTTTTATATATCTGTTTTAATGTGCGAAAAGACAGACATATTCTATGCTGGCTGCACAATTAAAGGAGGTCTAACGGGATGAAGGTTTATCGCACGATACAAATAGCACTGCGAGCACTTCGCCGCAATCCGATGCGAGCCACCCTGACGACATTAGGCATAATTATCGGCATCGCGGCGGTAATCGCTATGATGGAGATAGGCAACGGAGCTTCAGAAGCGATTCAGAAATCAATCGCAAGTATGGGCTCAAATATGATAATGATTCAGCCCGGCACAGCGGCCAGCGGCGGCGTAAGCTTCGGAGAAGGAAGCGTTATGACGCTGACTCCGCAGGATTGCGAAGCTATTATCCAGCAATGCCCTGCCGTTGACTACGCATCTCCAATCGTTAGAGCTCGAACACAGGTGGTTTACGGCAGCAAAAACTGGGTGCCGTTCTCTATTTTTGGCTGTTCGCCAGCATATCTCGATATACGAAGCTGGGCAGAACTGGCCGAAGGAGATGCTTTCACCGATAAAGATGTCCGCAACGCCAATAAAGTATGTCTCATAGGCCAGACACTCGTTCGCGAGTTATTCGAGGGACATTCTCCCATCGGCAAAGAAGTGCGAATCAAAAACGTATCGTTTAAAGTAGTCGGCGTGCTGACCGCCAAAGGGGCCAATATGATGGGAATGGACCAGGACGATATTGTGCTTGCTCCGTGGACGACTATTAAATACCGGGTCTCCGGTTCTACGCTGACCAATGTCAACCAAAGCAGCACAAGCTCAAGCACATCCACTTCCGTCAATACGCTTAGTCAAACTTATCCAAGCAGCAGTCTCGGATTGTATCCTGAACAATCGGCAACACAGGCCGCCGATACGCCGCAGCCGGTGCGATTTACCAATGTGGACCAGATTTTGACCACTGCAAAATCCGATAAAGACATACCGGCAGCTCTGAGCCAAATGACCGCTGCATTGAGAGAACGCCATCGTCTTGGGCCCGGCGAGCCGAACGATTTCAGCATCCGGGATATGACCGAGATGGTCAAGACTTTTACTTCGACAACGACTTTGATGACTAATCTGCTTTTGTGCGTCGCACTTATTTCCCTGATTGTCGGCGGGGTCGGAATTATGAATATAATGCTCGTTTCCGTTACCGAACGCACTCACGAGATCGGATTGCGAATGTCGGTCGGAGCACGGGCACGCGATATATTAAGACAATTTCTTGTTGAAGCCGTAGTTTTGTGTTTTATAGGAGGAACAATAGGAATCCTCATAGGACACGGCGGCTCATATCTGATAGGAGTTTTTCTGCGTTGGCCGGTTAAAACCTCGCCAACCGCCATTATCGTAGCGGTTATAGTCTCCGTAAGTGTAGGCATAATTTTCGGATACTATCCCGCGTGGAAAGCATCACGTTTAGACCCTATTGAGGCATTGCACTATGAATAAAATTCACAATTGTTCGAAATCGTTATTGATAATTCTTTTCGCATTTATCCTTTTCGTGGATGGGTGTATGGTTGGGCCGAATTACCACCCGCCGCAGACATCGGTGCCATCCGCCTGGACCGGCACGGCCGACCAAAACACGGCCGCTATGGACCTTGTCCACTGGTGGACGGCATTTAACGACCCTAATCTTGCTTCCTTGATAGACAGGGCTGTAAAATCGAACCTGGATTTAAAACAGGCCGAGTCAAGGCTTCGCCAGGCTCGCGCGGCACGCAGATTTGTGTCCTCAGGATTATGGCCGACAGTTGACGCTGTGGGTTCATACACTCGCAGCCAATCCGCAGGCACTGCAACTGCTGCGGGGACTCGGAATGATTTGTGGGTAGCAGGTTTGGATGCCGCCTGGGAATTGGACATATTCGGCGGCATTCGGCGCAACGTTGAATCAGCCCAGGCTGATATTCAGGTTGCCGTTGAAGACCAGAGAGATGTGCTGGTAATACTTTGCGGCGAAGTTGCGAATAACTATATCGAGCTTCGCGGATACCAGCAGAGAATTGTAATCGCCCAGGAAAATCTCAAAGCTCAGCAGCACACCGCCGAGCTGACTCGCCAGCGGTTTAACAGCGGCCTGGTCAGCGCTCTTGATGTCGCCAATGGCGATGCGCAGGTGGGAACTACCGCCTCACAGATTCCGACGCTGGAAACTTTCGCTCAGCAGAGTATTTATAGTCTAAGCATCCTGCTTGGCCGCGAACCTGCGGCTTTGCTGGCAGAATTATCGCCAACATCCGCGATTCCCCCTGCCCCGCCCGCTTTGCCGGCAGAACTTCCATCCGATTTGCTCCGCCGGCGTCCCGATATCCGAAAGGCTGAAGCTCAAATACACTCCGCGACCGCACAAATCGGCGTAGCCACGGCGGATTTATTTCCAAAGTTCAGTTTAACCGGCTCAGCGGGTTATCAAACCAGCACTTCCTTACACGGATTGGTAAATTCCCGATATGGATTCTGGTCAATGGGTCCTTCAATAGACTGGCAAATTTTCAACGCCGACAAAGTCCACGCCAATATCCGAGTTCAAGAAGAGCTGACCGAGCAGGCAAAGCTTACTTATCAAGCCGCGGTTCTCACGGCACTGCAGGATGTTGAAAACTCGCTTGTGGCATATTCCAAGGAACTGCAGCGCAACAAGGCCCTTCAGGATACCGTTGTCGCAAACAAAAAAGCCGTTGACCTGGCTACCCAGCTTTATGCTGAGGGACAAACCGAATTCCTCAGTGTCCTTGATGCGCAGCGTTCTCTCTATGCTTCCGAGGATTCTCTTGTGCAGAGCACCAAGAATTTGTCAACTGATATGGTTTCGCTTTACAAAGCCCTTGGGGGCGGCTGGGATGATGAACCGAATTCTATGGCACAACCAATTTCAGAAAAAAAGAAATAATGGGATATAAATATGAAGCTTAAAATTATCAGCCTGACGATTATATTACTGCTGATTGGATTGATATTTTTTGGCTGCAGAGTAAAAAAGCAGGACCCTGTTGAACAGCCGGCTGTTTGGGTAACGGCGGCAAAAGCGGTATCACAGGACGTTCCGGTATATATCGACGAAATCGGTTCCTGCGCCGCATACGAAATCGTAGCGATTCGTGCTCAGGCCTCCGGCCAAATCGTAGATATAAATTTCACCGATGGTGCAGATGTAAAAAAAGGCGACCTGCTGTTCACTATCGATCCGAGGCCTTATGAGGCCGCCCTCAAGCAGGCACAGGCAAGTCTGGTGCAAAGCAAGGCCGCGCTTGAGCTGGCAAAATCCGAATACGAACGCGCCAAGGGACTTCTTCCAACAGGCGCGATGTCCAAAGAAGGCTACGATATAAAACAAAATGCCGTAATTGTCGGCGAGGCAAAAATTCAGGCTGACCAGGCCGCGATTCAGGTTGCGCAGACAAACCTTGATTATTGTTATATCCATTCCCCAATTGACGGCAGAGCGGGGCAGAGATGCGTTGATGCCGGCAACGTGGTAATCGCAAATAACTCCGGTAATGATGTCGGCGCAGTCCTTTTAACCATACATCGATTAGACCCGATTTATGTCGACTTTACCGTTACCGAGCAGGAGCTTGAATTAGTTCGTCAGGAGATGGCGAAAGGCAATTTGAAAACTTTAGTGCATATGCCGAACAAACCTGACGAGGCACGCGAAGGAACGCTGACCTTTTTGGACAACGCCGTTCGGGAGGAAACAGGCACGATTAAACTTCGCGCCACGCTGCCTAACAAGAACCATTATTTCTGGCCCGGCCAATTCGTCCAGGTTCGCCTCGTTCTCAGCGTCGAAAAAAACGCCGTGCTGGTTCCATCCCAGGCGGTGCAGAACAGCCAGAACGGCCAATTCGTTTATGTAATCAAACCGAACCAGACTGTCGAAATGAGGCCTGTTACACCCCAAAGAGCGCTCGACGGCCAAACAGTTGTTAAAGGAATCGAGCCGCAGGAAACAGTCGTAACCGACGGCCACCTTCGTTTGTCGCCGGGCGCAAAAGTGCAGATAAAACAATCCTCAAATAGCGAGGCAGTGCGTCAATGAATCCCGTTAGACCCGGTTTATTTTATATAATACCTTTTAATGCGCGAAAAGATGGACATATTTTTATGCGGGTTGGACAAATTAAAGGAGGTCTAACGGGATGAATTTCACATCACTGTTTATCAATCGCCCGATAATGACAACGCTCGTTATGTCGGGCATACTGATTTTCGGCGTCGCGGCGTTTCGCCTGCTTCCGGTCAGCGATTTGCCGAACGTCGATTTTCCAACTATCCAGGTTTCAGCATCGCTACCCGGAGCAAGTCCGGAGACAATGGCCGCGGCGATCGCCACGCCCCTGGAAAAGCAATTCTCCACAATCGCCGGCATCGATTCGATGAGTTCCATCAGCGCATTAGGCAGCACACAGATAACGCTTCAGTTTAATCTTAACCGCAACATTGACGCCGCCGCTCAGGATGTCCAGGCCGCCATCGCGCAGGCTCAGCGCCGATTGCCGCAGGATATGCCCAGTCCGCCCAGTTATCAAAAGGTAAATCCCGCCGACCAGCCGATTCTAATCGTTGCATTAACAAGTCCGACCCTGCCGTTATCCAAACTTGATGAATACGGCGAAACATTAATGGCCCAGCGAATTTCAATGGTAAGCGGCGTAGCACAGGTTCAGGTTTACGGCTCGCAAAAATACGCCGTTCGCATTCAATTCGACCCGATGATTCTGTCACGTCTTGGAATGGGCATCAGCGAAGCCGTTGCCGCGATTCAAAGAGGCAACGTAAATTTGCCGACCGGCGTTTTATACGGCGCTCATCGCGCATTTACTGTCGAAGCCACCGGCCAGTTAAACGACGCCCAGGCCTATCGCCCGTTAATCGTCGCGTATCGAAACGGTTCGCCCGTTCGCCTCGATAAAATTGCCCGCGTAATGGACAGCGTCGAAAACGATAAAGTCGCCGCTTGGTATGTCGATGCCAACTCGGAGAAACGTTCGATAGTTCTTGCGATTCAGCGTCAGCCCGGCACTAACACCGTCGAGGTCGCAAATGCAGTCAAGGAGTTGCTGTCAACTTTCGGCCAGCAATTGCCCGCTTCCGTTTCTGTCGAGCTTTTAATTGACCGCTCGATTCCAATTAAAGAATCCGTCAGCGATGTTCAATTTACATTATTGCTGACGCTGGTTCTTGTGGTGCTTGTTATCTTTATATTCCTTCGCAACGTTTCCGCTACCATCATTCCCAGTCTCGCTCTGCCGATGGCGATTGTCGGAACATTTATAGTTATGCAATTGCTCGGTTACAGCCTTGATAATTTGTCGCTGATGGCGCTAACGCTTTCCGTCGGTTTCGTCGTCGATGATGCTATCGTTATGCTCGAAAATATCGTCCGCCATATGGAAATGGGCAAAACAAAATTAATAGCCGCAATCGACGGTGCAAAAGAAATCAGTTTTACAATCGTAAGTATGACATTGTCTCTTGCAGCGGTATTTATCCCGATTATTTTTATGGGCGGCCTTATAGGAAGGCTCTTTCGAGAATTCGCTGTTACTATCGGTATGGCCGTTCTCGTCTCCGGTTTTGTCGCGCTTTCACTAACGCCTATGCTTTGCAGCCGATACCTGCGTCCGCCGCAGGAGATGCATCACAGCAGGGCTTTCGAATATTCCGAGCGGATTTACAAAATTATGCTCGACTTTTACGAGCGAACGCTTCGATGGGTGCTTGTAAATAAACGAAGCTCAATGGTTTTCTCGGCAATTATTCTGGCAGGGACTGTTTTCCTGTTTATCTGGCTTCCGAAAGGCTTTTTGCCCAGCGAAGACCGCGCCCAGATTTTCGGCTCTACCGAAGGCCCGCAGGGCATTTCCTACAAATCAATGTTCGAGCACCAGCAGGCGATTAACTCTGTCCTGCAGAAAATGCCTGAAATCGAATCGTTTATGTCAAGCGCAGGCTCTCGCGGCAGTTCCGGCGGAAATACCGGTATGGTATTTCTCCGCCTCAAACCAAAATCGCAGCGCGAGTTTTCAGTCGATGAATTGATTCAAAAATGGCGCCAGAGTTTAGCCGCCGTGCCCGGCATTAAAGTTTATTTGCAGAACCCCCCGACAATCCAGTTAGGCGGCCGAATGTCGAAAAGCCAGTATCAATACACGCTTCAAACGCCCGACACTGCGGCGTTATATAAATATGCCGCGATTATGGAGCAGAAAATTCAGGCTCTGCCCGGCTTCCAGGATGTTACAAGCGATATGCAAATTACAAATCCTAAAGTCAATATCGAAATCCAGCGCGACAAGGCCGCGACCCTCGGCGTTACTGCCGAGCAAATCGAAACAGCTTTATCTTACGCTTACAGCTCCGGGCAGGTCTCGACCATACTTGCACCCGATAATCAATACCTCGTCATTACGGAATTGCTTCCTGAATATCAGCTCGACCCTTCCGTTTTAAGTATGCTTTACGTCCGTTCAGACACCACCGGCAAGCTCATCCCGCTCAACGCCGTGGCCAATTTCACTACCGGCGTAGGCCCGCTTTCAATTAATCATCAGGGCCAATTGCCCGCGGTTACAATATCATTCAATTTAAAACCTGGCGTATCTCTCGGCGATGCGGCCAATGCGATTGACCAGCTGGCGAAAAGCACCCTGCCTGCCACGATTAATACAAGTTTTCAGGGAACCGCTGCCGCATTCCGTTCATCTTTGCAGGGACTTGGCCTATTGCTGGTGCTGGCGATTCTCGTCATTTATCTTGTGCTTGGCATTTTGTATGAAAGCTTTATCCATCCTATTACTATTCTTTCAGCACTTCCATTTGCCGGTTTTGGCGCACTGCTTACGCTGCTAATCTTCAAGACAGAGCTTTCCATCTATGCCTTTGTCGGAATTATTATGCTTGTCGGCCTGGTCAAGAAAAACGGCATTATGATGATTGACTTTGCGATTGAGGCCCAGCGAACAGAAGGTAAAAATCCGCACGATGCTATTTTTGAGGCCTGTCTGATAAGATTTCGTCCGATTATGATGACCACAATGGCCGCTTTGATGGCCGGCCTGCCGATTGCGATGGGCTTTGGCGCAGGCGCTGAATCAAGAAGACCTTTAGGACTTGCCGTTGTTGGCGGCCTGTTATTTTCGCAAACCCTGACGCTTTACATAACACCGGTCTTTTATCTGTATATGGAAGCTTTAAGGCACAAACTTAGTTCACGCAAGGCCGGCTAAAATTCAAAAATCAGATAGCGAAGTGGTTCGAACCCTCAATCCTCAATCTTCGAATTAACAGGCTCGTAAATACTCCATAATGCCTTATTTGACAATTACTTATATGCGTGTTTTTGAGCAAAAATTAGGGTTACATGTGATTGACAAGTGAACTTAAGTGAGACTTACAAGTAAGTTACAATCAGATGACTTTTGAGACCATACGAGCAATATAAATTCGTGAATGAGTATACGCACCTGCAAGATGTCAAAAACAACTAAATTTCTCTGCCAAATGAATTTTTGCATAAGACAGCTAAACGCTGTCCTCTTTTGGGTGCTTTTTACCAATATGGTCCAAGAAAAAAATGAAATGTAACTTACAACCCCCAATTCAACACAACTTTTGCTTCCTTTTAATGCTCCTCGCCAAATGCCTCGCAGACAAGCTTAAGGCCTGTATTTAGTGATATTCGAGGTTTCCAACCCATCGCTTTTATTTTACCTGAATCTAAAAATCTTCTTAAATTCCCATCCGGTTTGTTTGCATCGTAAGTTATTCTTCCATCAAAACCGGTTATTTGTTTTAGCAATTCAGCTAAGTCTTTTACTGATGTTTCAATACCGGTACCCACATTTATAACTTCACTGGAATCATAATTATCCATAAGAAAAAGACATGCATTCGCAATATCATCCGCATATAGAAACTCTCTTTCAGGTTTTCCACTACCCCATATTGTAACACTTTCAAGGTTCCTCAGCTTTGCTTCGTGAAAGTTCCTGATAAGAGAAGAAACGACGTGAGCGTTTTGGTCAAAATGGTTATTTAAACCGTAAACATTAGCAGGAATAACAGATATAAAATTTGTTCCATACTGGCGATTATAGGCCTGACACATTTTTATTCCAGCAAGTTTTGCTATTGCAAAAGCCTCATTTGTCGGCTCAAGAGTCCCTGTTAAAAGATACTCCTCCTTCATCGGCTGCTTACAGTCTTTAGGGTAAATGCAGGAACTGGCTAAAAAAAGGAGTTTTTTAACTTTATATTTATAGGATAAATCAATTATATTTGATTGTATCATAAGATTTTGATAAATGAATTCGGCCGGATAAACACCATTGGCATAAATCCCGCCTACTTTTGCCGCAGCTAAAAATACATATTCAGGTCTTTCTTTCGCAAAAAAATTTTCTACCTTTTCCCTGTCTGTCAATTCTAATTCCTTATGCGTTCTGGTCAGAACGTTCTTATATCCTTGTGATTTCAACTCCCTAATAATTGCAGAGCCGACAAGGCCTGTATGGCCGGCAACATATATTGAAGCTTCTTTGCTCATATTTATTTTACGTGTAGTTCCAAAAACTTTTCTACTGTATCAATAAAATAGTTTATATGCTTATCAGCTAAATCCTGATGGACTCCGATGTGTATGCCATTGTTGCCAATATATTCAGCATTGGGGAAATCGCCCAATTTGTAGCCAAGAAAGGAAAAGCCGGGACACTGGGTAGGCATAGAAGTAAATAAATCACGAGTGTCAATTCCATTTTTATCCAGATAATCGGTCAGCTGATTCCTGGTAAATGGAGCTTTTTCCCGAACAATCATAGGAAATGCATGCGGACCTATCTTCTCATCCTTTTCTTCACTAATCGTAGTAATATACTCACTGAATTTGCCGAATTTTTCCATCATTGCAAGTAAATTATATCTTCTCTTGTTTATAATTTCCTCATACATACCAAGACTGCCAATGCCAATAGCCGCTTCTATCTCGTTCATCTTGCAGGAATAGCCTACTCTTTCAAAAACAAATCTTACATCTCTGCCTTGCTTAAATCGTTTCTGGCAATAACCAGAAGTGGTATTTACAACACAGACCTTACACTTGCAGGCCCGGCCATGACACCTTAATGATCTTAATATCTCAGCAAATTCCTCGTTGTTTGTAGTTACTATTCCACCTTCAATTGTTGTAATAATATGAGCAAGATACAGACTATAAGCTGCCATATCACCGATAGTTCCGATGTTCTTTCCCTTATAAACACTACCATGTGCCTCGGCTGCATCTTCGATAACAAACAAATTATGTTTCCCGGCTATTTTTTTTATCTCATCCATTTTTGCAGGTTTGCCCATAAGATGAACCGGCATTATTGCTTTGGTCTTTTCACTTATTACCTTTTCAATCTGTTTTGGATCGATGTTTAAAGTCTCTTTCTCTACATCTACAAATACCGGCTTAAATCCCGCCTGCAACACCGCGTTTCCAGTAGCAACAAATGATAATGCTGGAATAATAATCTCATCATCCCGTTTAGCTCCAAAATCATACAAAACCGCCAGAGCCAAAGCGTCTGCATCCGCTCCACTGCTTAATGCCACCGCCTCCTTAGTCCCGGTCAATTCCGCAAATTTCTGTTCAAATTCACGAACGTATTTCCCGCTGGAAACACGACCGGAAACAAGTATACTGCTGATTAGACTTTTAGACTGTTCTGTTATTGATATTGTTCCGAATGGAACTTTCATTCGTTTTCTCCAATAGAAATAAACCCGATAAATTATTGTCTTGATAAGAAGCGGCAGTTATTATATCTTTTTCTCCTTGTCGGCGTGGACTTATACAACGGCCTTGTGGTGTCGAACAAAGCGTAAAACCATCTTCAGCAAGCTGTTTTTCCAAATCACATTTGACCCGAGTTTTTAATTTTAGTTGTAAATTCTCCAGGTTAATGGAATTACTCGTGTCTTTTCCTATAATTTCCTGACAATTGCAATAAAGACTTGCTTGCGGTGCATAAAGAACACTTTTGCCTAATTCTCGTATCTTAAGGCATAAATCTAAATGTTCTAATCCAATAAGACTTTCATCAAAACTATTCAATTGCAAAAAAGTATCTTTTTTTACAAGCATACCCGGTATTTTAACAGCTTGAAATTCTCTTGTTCTGTTAACCACAGGATGGCCTGGTGGAAAACCTTTATAGAGACAAGTCTCCCTGACAAACTCATTATCCTGAAAAAAGCTTAAGCCAATATGTTCTATCCGTCCATTTCGCGGATTTATCCATTTTGAGCCAACAACACCAACCTGGTCGCTTGCGGCAGCTTCCATCAATGCCTGGAGCCAGCCGCTTCTCGGCAGACATCCATCATTAAGAAAGACGAGATAATCTTTATTCGATACCGTAGCCGCTTTGTGCAAAATTTTGGCAGTGCTCTCATCCCTATAACATACCATTTTTATTCTGCGTTTTAAATCCTTAGGAAGCGATGAAATTTCATTTTTATTCGGCAAATTATTAGAGATAATAATTATTTCGTAGTCTAACCGTTTGTATTCATTATCCTCATAGATGGCTTCCAAACAAGTTATAGCAGATTTCGACAAATTATCGGAAACGCACATTATAACAGAGACGGATGGTCGTGAAGGGGAGAATTTTTTCTCAGGATACGATTGTATATACTGAGCCATTTTAACTGCAATTTGCTGACGGTTCTCCGCAAAAGACAAGTATAATGATTGATCCTCTGAATGGTCCGGACAAAAATTTCCCTCGTATGATGCTAAAGTCACACCATAATGCATGTGTTCGAATATAACTTCCGGCAAATACTTACGTCTCTCATATCCAAGAGCAGCCAGCCTCCCAAAAATATCAAAGATGTGAGAATCTATCGCATGATTTCTGTAACCGCAGGGACATATTCCGCCCATTAAGTCACACACTGTTCGAGACATCACAGGAAACGAAGAAAGTTTTTTCCCATAATAAAGATCATTTGGATAAACAAGCGCCAAATCATCCGGGAAATGAGAGAAAGCTTCCAATACTTTGATATCCCAGTTATTTGTGCGAAATATTATGTCATCATTTATCAATATCATATAACGCGAGGTGTTTTTATCATAACAAAGCTTGAAAATATCACCCATCCCCGCAGCTCCTCGCGGAACTATAACTTTCTTGATGGAAAGCAATGGATGGGAAATTTGACAACTTTCGGTATCATCCACATCTACACACAAGACAAGTTCAAGTAAGTCGAGATTAGAAGTAGTTTCTATTATACTATCAAGTAATCTCTTAACTAAATATGGGCGGCCTCGCGTCGGTAGTATTAAAGAGAAATTCTTTACCATCAAGTATACTTTCTATTAATTTTATAACTAAGCATGTTTTTAATATGCTCTACAACATTCGAACCAAATTCTTCATCCATCATACGCAAATATCCGGAACTGCTGTGATATTCCTCAAAAGCTCTGTCACGAAAACGCAGAATATCCGAACTCGATAGGTAATTAGTCGATAAAGGTAAAGTCTCTTCACTGAACTGTGCGTAACTAAGCCAGTTGGCAGGTAAATCAATACCCTGCTGAACCATATCTTCATATAGTTGAGAGCCAGGATAGGCCATAGTTGTATAAAAGTTGGTGTATTCACAATTTAATTCCTTTGCCATATCCAGCGTTTCCTGCATCGTCTGAACATTATCTTCAGGAAGACCCAGTATAAAATTCGCAACAATATGAATGCCTGCATTATGCGTCATTTTAATGGCCCGTCTTATCATATCCGGCCCAAACTTGCCTTTTATAACACCGTCGCGAACTTTGCTGCTGGCCGACTCGATACCAAAGGCAAGCCAGGTTATTCCTGCTTCCTTCATCTTTTTCAGTAATCTTTCATTTATGGTATCTATCCTCGTATATGCCCAGATGTTCAAATCATAACCACGCTGGATAAGCAAATCACAGATTTTTATTACACGCGATTCCTTCAAGACAAATATCTCATCCGCAAATTTTATGTTTCTGACCTTGTATTTATTCACAAGAAAATCTATTTCTTTGACAACCTTCTCCGGACTGCGAAAACGAATACCTGATTTGCCGTTATAATTGGCTTTAATGTTACAAAACCGGCAGCTATAAGGACACCCGAAGCTGGTATATAAAACTGCATAAGGCTGTCTTTCATTTAGATTTTCAAAACAATGCCAGTTATGCGCCCTATACTTATTCATAGGAAGCATATCCCAGGCGGCAAACGGTAATTGATCAATATCTTCAACCAGTTTGCCCCACCCATTTTCAGCAACTATACCGTTTTTCTTATACCAAAGACCTTCTATATCATAATTTTTCTTTTCAGCTTCTGAATTCAATTCCTCCAGCAATTTTACAATTGTGTAAAAACATTCTCCTTTAAATACAAAATCAACCTTCTCCTGGTTAAGCGTCTCTTTTGCAAGTGCAGAAGGATGAATACCATAAAGAGCCGTTCGGGTATTTGGCAAGCTGTTTTTAATGGCATTTAACAACCTTCCTGCAGGCACCATCTTGGGAGTAGAAGATGCAGAAGGGTTTGAGCCAACAGCACCAATGACCACCAGGCCAGGCGCATATTCAGCAATTTGTTTAATTATATGTGAATCAGAATAATTTTCTGCTTCGGCATCTATTATTTTAACTGAAAATCCTTTTTGACGCACAACCGCGGCGAGTAATGCCGCCCATACAGGAGGCTCTATTGCTGCGAAAGATTTCCTAAGATCTCCATACAACTTTCCACCGCCTCCGGGGTTGATTAACAAAAGATCAGGATTTTCCCCCATAAGCCACTTTCTTATTTGGTATCTTAATAGTGCTAAAATCTTTCAATAGCTGTTTTGCTTTGGTGTATCGTTCCGGAGTGCCAATATCAATGAATATTCCATCTGTTAAATATCCATATATCTCTTTATTAACAATCTTTGGGAAAAAATCATATTCAAGAGAAAATTTTCTGCCGCCTGGCATTAATGATAAAACTTCACGATTAAAAAGGTAAATCCCTGCATTGATTAAGCTTTCCCTGCTCTCTTCTTTTTTCTCACAGAATTCCACAATCCTGCCTGAACTGTCAATTTCGATTGAGCCATAACTCTTTGCGTCCCTGGTATTAATTAAAGCAATAGATAAAAGAGCTTTTTTCCCCAGATGAAACTCAACAAACTCGCACAAATCAACATCAAGAAATGAGTCACCATTTAGAACCAAAAATGGATTGCTGCCAATCAAAAACCGGGCATTCTTAACAGCACCTCCGGTTCCCAGAAGTTCCTGCTCTTTTGATATCAGTATTTCAACCCCGTATTTTTTGCTTTTATAATATTCCTGTATTGATTCAGCTTTATAACCTGCACAAAGAATAAACCGCTGAAATCCGAAAGCAGAAACATATCCAATTAATATGTCAATAAAAGGACGCTTATCTATTTCTGCCATAGGCTTAGGTTTGTCGTCAACAACAGTCCTTAATCTTGTTCCCATGCCGCCGCACAGGATAACCACATCTATATATTCAGTGTTAAAACCAGCCATTTCATTACTTGCTCTTCCAGGTATTTATCAGCAGAACTATCACTTTTACCCCCGTTTAATTACCGTCAAACTTTGCTTGTTTCCTGAACTGTGTCTCCCGATTTCGTTTTGACATCAACTATTTTAGTCTCAGTTTTTTCCTGTGCCCCCATTGACTTGCCAAAAGTAATTGGTTGAATCTCAATATCATCAGGTTCATAAGAGACACTATGAAAAATAACTTCACTGCCTGAAGTTTCAAATTTAAAAGGGACAAATAGAAAATCTTTTAAAGAATTTTTTATCATCCTTTGCTTATCAGGCTCAGCAAAAAATATCATAAAACCACCTCCTCCTGCTCCCAGCAATTTCCCCCCTATAGCTCCTGCTTTGCGAGCGGCTTCATAAATATTATCTATTTGGGAAGTAGATATTTGGTCAGTCAAACTCCGTTTTAATTTCCATGATTCATGAAGTAATTTCCCGAAATCTTTAATATCTCTGCCATTGACAAGTATTTCTATTGCCTCATCTACCATGCTATACATGTCCGCCAATTCAAACTTCTTCTTATGGATATTTTCTATCTGACTCTTTGCGATACTGGAAGCAAACCGGGAAAATCCTGTAAAAATAAGCATTATATGGTCGTTCAGTTCCCGTAGTCTGCTGGGAGCCATTATTATAGGCGTCAGCTTGATGTCATCATCGCCGCTAAAGGCAACTTTTTTAAAACCACCGAAAGCTGCCAGAACCTGGTCCTGCGAACCCACATTTTCCTCAAGAATATCGCGCTCTATATGGATTGCTTCCTTGGCCAGACACAACTTAGTCGGCATCAACCCTTTTAGGGCATAAAAACTATGCAACATGCCAACGGTAAAGGAAGAACTGGAACCAAGTCCGGTCCTTGCGGGCAAATCGCCATCATGATGTATTTCTATACCGCTTCTAATACCCATATATTGAAGCGCTGCTCTCACAGAAGGATGTTCAATTTGAGAAATGCTCTTTACATTCTCCACCTTTGAATAGACAATCCTGTGTTTATGCTCAAAAAAAGGCGGCAAATATCTGCATGAAATATAGCAATACTTGTCAATAGTTGTTGCTAAAACAGCTCCTCCATTTTCCCTATACCAGTCCGGATAATCTGTCCCGCCGCCAAAAAACGAAATACGATACGGAGTCCTGCTAATGATCATTCCATTGATCTCCTTATGCTAACGCTGTTTTTATACTACAAACATCTAAACATTCCCATATTGATTTCTTTTTAAAACATTATACGCTTTTATCAGTTCATTTATGCCGAACTGTAGATTATATTTGGGCTTAAATCTTGTCAATTCTATTTTTTCATTACTGACAATATAATCCCTTTTGTCAGGATCCTGCCCTATTTCTGATTCGAAAATATGAAATTCCGGCACAAATTTCTTGATTTCTTCACATAATTGGCGTTTACTTATATTACAGTCGCTTAGTCCGACGTTATACGGCTCATTTTTCATATTTTCAAAATTATCCAGACAATGAATGAATACTCTGGCAATATCACGAATATGAATATAATTCCGCTTAAAGTGCGCCTCGAAAAGAACTATAAAGCGGTCATATACCGCTCTATAAGTGAAATCATTAACCAGAAGGTCCAGACGCATTCTGGGGCTTGCGCCAAAAACGGTTGCCAGCCTCAACGTAATGCTGTTACCGGCATCAAGAATGGCTTTTTCTGCCTCCGTTTTCAATCGGCCATATAAGGAAATCGGATTTAAAGGGGTATTTTCGTCGCAAAAGTTGCCTTTCTGGCCTATGCCATACCCGCTGTTGGTTGTTGGATAAATTACCCTTTGTTCTTTACTGCATAAACTCAATATCATTTTTATTGCGTCCAGAATTACAGTCCGAGCCGCAATAGGGTCTTTCATACAAATCGGTGCCCCTGTTAAACAAGCCAAAGGCAGTATAACATCGGCATTCTTTATATGTTTAGACATAAGTTTTTCATCACGCGTATCGCCGCGAATAATAGTCAGTTTTTCATAAAAGCAGCTATCCAATAATGATGTCTGGTTATACATAAAATTATCAATGGCGACTATCTCATAACCTTTTTTCAATAATTCAGGACAAAGAACAGAACCAATGTAGCCGGCCGCGCCTGTAACTAAAATTCTCACTTTACTATCTCCTTTACAGCGTTAATAATTTCTTCCACCCCGGGATAAAATGCTTCTTCTAAAACATAACTGGCTGGTATGGGTATATCCGGCCAACCAATTCGCTTGATTGGTGCTTTTAAATAATTGAATCCTTTTTCCGCTACGATAGCAGCAATTTCAGCTCCTACTCCACCTGTTATCCAATCCGTATCAATAATAAGCAGACGACCTGTCTTTTTTACAGAATCAAGAATAATCTCTTCATCAAGCGGTTTTAGGGTTCTTGGGTCAATAATTTCCACATTATATCCCTCTTTTTCCAGTTTTTCAGCCGCACGAAGAGCTTCAATAACCATGTAGGAAATCCCAACAATAGTAACATCTTTGCCTTGTTTTCGCACAACCCCTTTACCAAAAGGTATAGAATAAAGTTCTTCCGGAACATAACTTGAATGTTTAAAGAGCCAGCGATGCTCTATAAAAATCACCGGATTATTATCGACAATGCTGGTTACCAATAAGCCTTTAGCGTCATAAGCCGTGCTGGGCATAACAAGTTTTAAACCGGGTATGTGCATAAATAACCCATGAAGCGACTGGGAATGCTGGGCAGCCGACCCCCACCCTCTTCCAATAACCGCCATAATGACTAATGGGACTTTAAGCTTGCCCCCAAACATATAACTCCATTTTGAAGCATGGTTTACAATCTGATCCATTGCTAACAACAAAAAATCCGGGCGGTTATGCAAATAAACAGGACGCATCCCTGCCAACGCCGCACCAACAGCTATGCCGGTAAGGGCATTTTCTGAAAGCGGTGTATCAAAAACTCGTTCACCTCCATATTTTTTATGTAAGTCTAAAGTAATTCCGAACATACCACTGGGATCATCCACACCCTGCCCCATAACAAATACGTTCATGTCTCTGGCCAAAGCCTGATCAAGCCCCTCTCTGAGAGCTTCAGAAAACGTTATTTTTCTTACCTCATGGTCAGCGTGTTCATCAAAGCCAAGCTCCTGTTTTTCAATTGAAATTTTTGTCCAAGGCATGTTATCAACTATAAAGATATTTTGTTAGTTCACTTTTTTTAGGCAACGGGCTTTTCTGAGCAAAAACAAAGGCATCACTAATTTCAGCGTCTATGGCTTCATTGATTTTCTTTATTTTTTCTTTCGTCAAAATTCCATCTTCCAACAGAACCCGTTCATATTTTTCGAGAGGACAACAATTAATCCACTCCTGCCATTCGTCATATTTTCTATACTGATTCTTTAAGCTATCTCCCGGTCCGGCATGTCCGCGCCATCGATAGGCACAAGCCTCAATAAAAACAGGTCCTTTGCCTGAACGAGCCATACAAACAGCCTCTTTCGATTTATTATAAGCATCTATAACATCCCTGCCATCGATTTTATATGCGGGTATCCCAAAAGCTTTGGGGCGAGTGGTTATATCTGTAACAGCCTGTCTTGCGGTTTGATGAGAAAACACTGAATAAAAGTTATTCTCGCATACAAATACAACCGGCAGTTTTTTCAAAGCAGCAAAATTCATGCTCTCATATAACACGCCCTCCTCAGACGCGGCGTCACCAAAAAACACCACGGAAACTCTGTTGTTTTTTTTAAAAGCAGAACCCATTGCAGCACCAACAGCCAACGGTATGCCGCCACCGACAATAGAAGAAGACCCCATTAAGCCAACCGAAGTATCAATCAAATGCATCGACCCTCCTCTGCCTCGCGAGCATCCTGTTTCCCTGCAATACAGTTCAGCAATCATCGCTTTCAGATTTCCTCCCTTTGCAATATAGTGGCCGTGGCCACGGTGATTACTGAATACATAATCTTCTTTTTTCAAGTTTGCACATATCGCCGCGGCAATTGCTTCCTGACCTATACATAAATGCACGGGGGTCTTCATCTCATCCTCGTGGTAAAGCTCCTCGATTTTCATCTGCACTTTTCTAATCCTGGAGGTAGTCATATAAAGATTCAATAAAACAGCTTTGTCTTCTTTCATATTCTTCTTTTACCGCAATTTAATAATATTGTCATCTTTAATGCCTATTTCCCTAAGCTCTAAAGCTCTTTCCAGACTTTCTGACAAAGAAGCTATGACAATTTTCCCTTTGAATCCCGCCAGCGATTGATATGGAAGAACATTATACTGCAGAAATTTACCGCCCGTTTTGACTTTATCGTATATACCCAGTATTTTCAACGGCATTTGTTTTATGATTATACATAAAATTTTCGCTGTAAAATCTGTTCCATATACAGCTATTTCTTCCACGCCTTTAGAGCTAAGTTTTTTAAGTGACCGTTTACACAATTCCACTGTATAAATATTGTTTTCAAACATTCTGTAAATGAATCTAAAAAACAATTGAAATTTAAAAAATACGGTTTTTTTCATCCCCTGGTTTTCATCTTTAGCGGGCTGTATTATCTTGCTCCAGATTTGCTTAATTATCAACGAAACGATAGCTTTATATAGTGCAAAGTTTACTACTAAAATGCCTGCAAAAATATTTTGAGTGCTTCCCAATATAAAAATTCCCGCCCTACAATCTTAAAGCAGAAAACCCATATTTACAAATAAACTAATATGCCTTATCCCTAAAGTCAATAGAAAACTTTTTCGGCAGATGCCTGCCGGAAATATGTATAACCGCCCCCGCTAATGAAGAAAGCATCAGAAAAACTCGCTGGCATAACGCCAACGCTAACGCCGCTTCTGGTTCTACACCGGCAAAATTAATGAACATATATGCCAATAATCCCTCTACTACTACTACACCGCCAATACTAATTGGCACTGAACCTAATACCCATGTCAATGTAAAAAACACATAATAATATTCCAAGCCGACTTTGATTCCAATATTTCTGCCAAGAATCCAAAATCCTGTAATCGTCAGTACCAGCAGAAAAAACGTCAAGCCAAACGCCGCAATAATAGCCAATGGCTTACTGCAATAAATCACAATTGCATCGTATAGTTTCTTTAAAGTTTCGGCACTATAGAAATAAATTTTTGAAAATATTTTTCCGAATATTATCCTGCCGGATTTAAATATAAAAGCTAAAGCTGAAACAACCAACGCCACAATAACAAACCAAAGTAAAATATTACTATGGTTGCCAACAATCCTGACAAAATTCTCTTCACTAATTTTTCTTCTATCTTCCGATGTAAGGAAAACGATATAGAAAAAAGACGCCATCAGCAAAATGCTGAATAATCCGATTACACGGTCAACAAGCACGCTTAATGCGGCCTTAAATCTCTTATTAGTATTCTGTGTAACATACCAGGCACGAATTAAATCCCCCCCTACTGAACCTGGCATAAAATTATTGTAGAATAAACCTATAAAATATAGTTTCACCACTGTAAAAAAACTTATAATAATTGATTGAGTTCTAAGCAATAGCCACCACCGAAAAGCCAATATTATTTGACCAACAACAAAAATTCCAAATGTTGCTCCAAAAACAAGCGGACTCATCCGGCGAAATATCGACAGAAGCTTATTCCACCGCTGATCGCCGTTAAGCCAGATTGCCACCAAAACAAGGCCTGTTGAAACAACCAATATTCTCAGCAACAAAAAAACATATTTGCTTGTCTTGTTTGTCGATTTTGGTATCGCCTGATACTCGCCATTTAACGGTCCGGTAGAAACACGTTTCCAGCCTACTATCTCAAGTTCAGGAATACATTGTGCCAGCAGAGAATCATATAAGATCGTTTCGCAGGCGGTGCGGCAAATTTTTATCGCAGGATTTTCTACCAAAGGCAATACGCGTCCGGAGCTTCTTGTCTCCAGTGCGATAATAGACATATTGTTGCCATCATGAGGGCCAAGATAATTATCAATGCCATCCATCCCGGGATGCCAAGTATGGTAAAGAAATTCTTTCTGGTGCCAAATTTCCCTTTTACCGGCGTTGACCAATCGAAATGTCATGTCATAAGGCCCACAGATATGGCCGAAATAGGCTTCATGCTCATCTGCCCCTCCGATATCTATCAAGTCCCGGCGCAAAGCACACATACAAGCACCATAATTGCGCGTATGAATGGGGTCTGTCTCATCAAGAAGGCCGGTAGTTTTGCCATCCTTAAAATTTATACAGCCACTGTTTATAATTTCTTCTCTAGAAGGATAATTAAAGGGATAAAATCTTTTATTGATATTTCTAACCTCATCGAGATGCAGGACAATTCCGTTATTTTTTTCAAACGTGTTTATAATACTTTCCACAAATGTCGGACCAACAATAGCATCAGAGTCACAAACACATACAATCTTACCCAGACTGGCTACAATACCAACATTATACATTAAGTGTTTATGATAATAGGTATCATCCGGCATATCCATAATTATCCACTTATCAACCACTGGCGGTTTACCCTGTCGCTCACATTCCGCTAATGCTCTTTCTATCTCTTGGGAACGCCTATTGTAATATTCTATCCAAATGATTTCGTATTGCTCGCGAGATACTGCCTGCTTATTCAAATAATCAAGTATATGAAAGCTATCCCGGCACGACCAGTCAACAAGGACGATGCTCAGCTTTGGTGAAGTTTGACTTTTATGTTCAAATAGAACTTGCATAACCTATGAATTTATAACATTATTTTTTATCATCAATCTTATCAATAGCTCTTGAAATTGCCGCCTATTATTTCAGAGATATCTCATATATCCTTATGTGATCAGGGCGATTCCCCTGCACAAAATAAAGTCTGTAGCAATTATAGGATTCTTTATTTTTAACATTGTAAGTTCTTTCCTCGTTTTTTTCCCAATTTATCTGTTTCTGCCTAACATCTAAAGTAACCCAATTAATCCCATCGTTAGAGCCTTGAAACAACCAATCTTTCGGCATTTCCCCGGCAGCCCCATCGTGAATTCCCGTCTTTAGCGCATACTTATTAATTTTTTTAGGTCCAGAAGTAAACTCAAACTTTATCCAATAAGGATATCCACCACCGGCTTCCCAAAAAAGAGTGGGGCTGTTTCTATTAACAAATTCCGGCGGGGAATTAATATTGAACTTATCAGCAGTTATCACCATATTGGTCTGATTTTCAGAATCATTGCCTGCCGGCATAAATGTTTTCCCGCTCATTTGCCAGGATTCATTTGCCCAACTGAACCCACGCACGATATATTCATAAAGAGGCACCATATACATAATCTTTTCGGCATCATTATCGTTAATGGATGTATATTGCAAATAGAGACGCTCACGCGAATTTGAATCTTTCAATTCAAAAATAGATACTCCGGGAACATTCTCCTTGAGATTCAAAGCTGACATTACGGTTGCAGGAATATCCTGCAGATGCACAGGCGCATCAGAGACCATTAATTTTCCGCGAGAACTAAACGGCTTAACTAAAACAAGGGGCAGCGCCCTTGCGTCAACTTTTGGAGTTTCATATTTTCCATTCTTTTTCATCGGCCAGTCATAGCCATGATCACTGATTATAAAAATCAGGGTATTATCATAAATTTCCGAGTCTATTAATTTATCTATAAACATTTTTGCAATATTTAAACTGCCTTTTGCATATCGGACAAAATTTTCTCTATTAACCTCCAAATTCATGCGTTGGAGTTTCTCGTTAAATAAAATCGGAGGGTGCGGCGAAGCCAAGTGATAAAATTTAAATACGGGCTTATTACCATCAATATAAAATCGATTAATTATAAGATCCATTCGATTAATCGCATCTTTATCAAAAAACTTACCCGGAAAAACAAGATTAGAATGTTTCTTTACAAAATGAGGGGAATGCCGAAAAAGGGTTATTTTATTCAAGATAAAAAACTCGGCCAATATATCTTCCTGAGAAAATTTATCTGACACGCAATTGGAAAAAACATCCGGACAACAAATAAAAGTATTTTCTTCTAACGCATCAACTTGATATCCATTGTCTAATAAAACTTTAGGTAGAGAATTGTGCTCAAAAACATTTTCTATAAAGATAGGGAAAGGCTCAGAATTCTTATAGAAATGCCCGGTAAGTATATTTGCGATGGAAGCTCTGGTATTTGGATAGCCTGATAAAGAATTGCGATAGTATGTAAAGCCATCAAAAATTTTCCTGTATGCCGGGTCTTCTTCGATTATTTCCTGAAAAATAAACGATGGAAACCCGTCGAGTAAAAGAACGACCACATTTTTATCTTCTGAATACCTGTAAAAAGATTTGCTGTGAGTATCCAGATATTTATCCATCCAGCTTATATCATACGGCAAACGGGCTCTTTCATATACCAGGCATATAATCTGCGTCAAAATTAACAATATACTTACTATACGGGCAATCTTATAGATAAAGGAAGAAAAATAAAATGAGGCCGATATCAGCAATATCCAGATAAAAACCTCAATTACTCCGTAACCGAAGTTTTTGTTAAACAATATGCCGGAACCATCCATAACGCCGTAATTCCAGACCAATACATTTCCCTGCAGCCAAATTAATACTGATAAAACAAAAAGGACAGAAATGACCTTCTGGTAGTAAGATTTTTTCATGCTCAATAACATCAAACCAAACAAAACAAAAAATGCCAGTGCCGCCAACATAATAAAATACCCGCATGTCTTATAAAAACTTATATGAAACTCTGTAATATTATTTAAAAATGAACGATATGGGCCAAATAAAAATAATGTCGACGCAAAAAATAACGCAACCGCAAAGGATATAAACACTTTTTTACGAAACTCTGTGCTAATCATTTTATCCCTCTATTCTTCATCAGATAAACTATTCTCTCAGAATCTTTTATTTTTACGCTTTCAACTATTTGAAAAAATTTATTAAATTCTTCTCTAAAATTTGTTTCTGTATAATCCGAAAAGATATCTTCTCTTGTTTTCAATAACCATTTAGCATTACTGTCATTTTTGGGAATGAACTCAATAATTAGCCAATTACCGTATTTACTAAAAAACTCAGCCAGTTTTTTAAAGGGCATGTTATTAGAAATTGCTAAATGATGAACTAAAGCTAAAGCCATTACCACGTCCGCCGGTCCGCGTTCTCTCAAAGACATCCTCTCCTCATTATCCCAGCCTACAGCTGAGGTTGGATTAGTTAAATCAAGCAATAAAGGCAAAATATTGGTTTCACTTTTCTCTACACATTCAAGGTAATTCCTTTCCACGGCAGCGTTATCAGCATCAAAGGAAATAGTCATTAGCCCTCTATTGCTTGCTATACGGCTGAACATTCCTCTATTTGCGCCGAAATCCCATACACTTTTAGGATTAATTTTATCCAAGAAATTAGTCAAGATTTGTTTTTTATACTCCATCGCTTCTTCAGAATAATTGCTATTTTCATAATAATCAGCCCATTCTGTGCCTTTAGGTTTCCAGTTTAATCCTTTAACAGCACACATTAAGTTATCTATAAGGCCAAGAAGAGACAGCCGTGATATCTTATGTTTATTTATATCAACCTCCTTATTGCCAAAATGCTTCTGGCTTTTGGCGTGAAGATAAATATGAGCAAGCAGCGAAAATCTGAAATAAGCGCGAAACGGCAACAGCTTGTCTGCCAAATCTAAAGGTATGCCATCTATATAAATTCTTAATAGCTGATTTAAACGAATATCCGTATAGCTCATCAGCCCCAAAGGAGCAAGAAAATGCTGGCAAAACTGCTTATAGGCAACCCAAGGAGACCCTTCCTTATAGATTTCAAAAGAAAGTGTATCAATAAAAATGGGCTTGCCGTTTCTAAATTGAATATTATATGCGCTGGCGTCTTTTAAGGTCATGCCAAAATTCAAAGCTGTTCGCTGGATTTCAAGGGTAGTCAATGCAGCATGTTTTAACTGGCTGAAACTCCACTCATAAGGGTATGAAATAAATGGAACTGATTCAGGCTGAATAGTTTTATAGCAATTATCAGGCTCATTAACAATTAAATTATTTTCGCTATGTGGAATTAATAACCCGGAATTTGACAAAGCCTTATAAAGGCCTGAACTCATTAAATAATCGTAGTGCTGTTTATATATTAAGTTTACCTGCCGATATATAAGGCCATTATATACAAAGGTAAATCCGCTGGGGTCTCTGAACGAACTTTTTATTCCAGTATCAATTTTATTTATCATACTCTTACTTGCGGAATGAACTTCTAAAGAAACTTATTATCCTCTTAAAATTTGCTTTAATTACATACGAGAAACCAAGCACAGCAGCTATAACTACCTGGATTATAACACTTCCCAAACCCGGATCTATATACGCATAAATATTATCGATGCCGTGTTTTCCATTAAGCAGCAAAAAACTTATAAAATTTTCCAAGACTTATCCTTTAAAATAATCGGGGTTATAATCTACAACCCTCCTATCTAAAGCAGCCTGTAATTCAAATAACATCTGAAAATCATTCGACTGAAATTTTAATTTCAGCTAATGCTTATCTCTAATGAAACATTAATTTTATTTTCAAACAAAATATTCATAAATGTGTCAATCCTCAACTGACTACTTTCTTTCTAAAAAGCCCTGTTGTTACCGCCCAAATTGCTGCAAAAAACGGGCATAAGAGAGAAGTCAGTTTAACTCTCTTGAGCATAGGCCATATTCTCCATGACGTCAGATATATCTTTAATAAACCTATCTTCTGAAGTCTCAGAATATCTTCCGGGGTCATATCATTTACAGAAAGAACTGCATTGCCATAACGTTGATATTTTGAGAAATCCTCCGTATGAAGTTTAAGACCGTGTTCTCCTTTTTTCGCCATCTCATAAAATTCCGTGCCTGGATAAGGCATGGCAATGCTATATGTAGTATGATGAATATCCTTTGCTTTGCGCAAAAATGAAATTGTCTTGTCAACACTGGCTCTATTCTCCCCCGGAAGACCGAGCATTACAGAATTTATAGTTTCGATACCATACTTATTTGTAAGTTTATTTGCCTCGATATAACTTTCAAGAGGAACTTCCTTTTTGATTATCCTCAATACTTCAGGGTCTGCTGTTTCAAGGCCGAAACTTATGCGAATCAATCCACTATTGACCAAACGCTCCGTCAGCTCCTCATCCATAAGGTTAGCACGCGTGCTTCCTTCGAAAGTAATTTTAAGCCTGCGTTTATCAATCTCATTACACAGACTTAGGCTGTATTTCCTGCTTAATGTCAAGACATCTTCTATAAAATAAAAGTGTCTAATGCCCAAATCATTAACAACATGCTCGATTTCACTCATCACATTTTCAATTGATCTTCTTCTGACTTTACTGCCGTATATGCTATTGGAACAATAGATACAATGAAACGGACAGCCGCGTGTGGTCATAATAGACGTATAATTCAGAGTTCCACGTAAAGTTCCCAGCTTATACATTTCGTTTTTCAGAAGATGTCTGGCGGGAAATGGAACAGCGTCAAGGTCTTTTGTAAGTTCAGGATATCCGGTAAAAATATTTTCGCCTTTTTGGCGAAATAATAACCCTGAGACATTAGCCAAATTCTTTTTCCCATCATACTGTTCCAGGAAATCTGCGAAAGTTTTTTCCGCTTCGCTTACAAAGAAATAATCAAAACACTCTTCAAATATTTTTTCTTTAAAAAGCGTTACATGATGCCCTCCAGCCATGATCGGAACATCCATCTGCCGCTTTAATTCTTTAGCCAGCTTCACCGCCAAATGAAACATGGGCGTAGTGCCGGTAATACCTATAAGGTCCGGAGAAAAATCTTTCACGCGGTTTACAATCTCCTGATTTTCCAATCCTTCTATTTCACCGTCAATAATTTGAACTTTATGTCCTGCTTTTTCAGCTATTGCAGCTAAAATTGCTATATTAAGGGGTGGAAAACCAGACGTTTTTTGCGCAAGCCTCGAAAATTGTCCAAATACAACAGTCCAGCGAGGAAATAATAATGCTATTCTCATATTTTATAATTTTTAAATAATAACTTCATTTATTTTTTAGCAAGTGCAACCATATTCCCACCCATAATTTTTATTCTTTTGTCGGCAATCCCCAAGCGACTTGTTACATTCATTAGAAAATTTTTAATAAAACCAGGCAAAGGAAACATTTTTAAAACGTGGCTTATAGTATATCTGCTCATTATATCCTCAACATAGATTACTTGAAACCCGTGTTTTTCGAGTAATTTTCTTATAGTAATCTTGTCAAAAAGATAAATATGTTCAATGTCATACATTGGAGATTTTTCACCTAATATTTTGGTTAAAATAAATTTGACATTATGACTTATGACCAATATATACCCGTCCTCTTTTGTTACTCTGTAAATATTTCTTAAAACATCATTTGGATCTATTAAATGATCAAATACCTGTATAACACAAACAAGATCAAAAAAATTATCTTTATACAGCCCTTCATAAAAAACATCATTGACAATATTTCTTTTCACTTCTTGATCCGCCTGTTCAACGGAATTCTTACACGGCTCTACACCATATACATTCTTAAATCCAAACTCTTTGGCCTTCTTTAGAAAACAGCCATTGCCACAGCCTATTTCCAACAAATTATCTTTATTATCCATTAACGAACCAGCTCTCTTTAGCTGGTCTAAATAATCCTCAGCCATAAGCTCCACTTGGATTTCATTAATAAAAGTGCTGTCTCGATACAGTTGCAGAATATAATCATCATTGAGTATAGGGTCTGCATATATTAAACCGCACTTGTTACATTGCACTATCCTGCAATGGTTTTTAGAGGGACGGCGTCTGGGCGAAAAATCGATCCCGGCATAATTAATACATTCCGGATATTTCATCCGATAATCTTTACTTTGACAGACAGCACAAAAAACTTCTTTAAGCATAATTTTGCATTAATCCCAAAAAAATAATTCCCTAAAAAACTGGAAATAATAACCTGCACCCCATTTCCATACTTTAAGTTTCCTTGCGCCGCCTATACGCGGCGGCTCGTCGCCGGGTATCTCACCAACTTTCAATTTTCTCTTGGCAGCTCTTACGGAAAGCAGGGGTTCCCAACTTAAACAACATCTAAATAGTTTCTCAGGAACCACATAGGCTTCTTTTTTATTTAGAGCAAGATCATAAATAAGCTGTGTTTGGTACGCACGAAAAATCACCATAACATCTGTATAATGCGACCCGTAAAGAAAATTGACCGTCTTAGTAAAGAGCCAGTTGCCAAAAGCTGTGATAACATCATCGTCTTCGCTTTTTGCGCCATTAAAATATCTCGAAACTATAACCATATCATAACCTTCTTTAATTTTACTTATTAAGGCAGGAATCAATTCGGGTATGCTATTGCCGTCCGGGCTAAAAGTGATCACAACATCTCCCTTAATCAAAGGCAGGGCCTCAGTATAAGCGTGTCTGAATCCTCTTCGCTTCTGTATATAGATTTCATATCCTTGTTCTTTAACGTATTCTATAGTTCCATCTGTAGAACCACCATCAAGAACTATAATCTGATCACACCAGTTTCTTTTTATCCGCGGCATAATAGCCCGCATGCCATCTATTTCATTAAGAGTCGGCACTAACAATGTAATTTTCATAGGCTCTCCTGTTTTATTCTGTGATTTGTCCGTATCGGAGCAACAATAAGAAACACAAGTATTATAATGGCCACAAGTTGAGGCGGTACAAAAAACGGTGGAAAGTTGAGCAGGCTTTTTCGTAGTTTGGAAATAACCGCCGCCTTGTTGTCCGCTGAGATCATGATATTACAGTCTATAAAGCGTTCTTTCACATTGCTTGCCTTATCATAACGCTTAGGAGATTATGAAATGCGTTCTATTCTGAAACTGCAAAACAGGTCCTTATAGTTGAGGCTTAAAAATTACTTCTTTTTATTATCGGCATAACCAAAACCAATCTGTTGTATTGTAAGCAAATCATTCGCACCATTGTTTTCTGTTATGTATAGCCTATAACACTTAAATGCACGAGTGTTTTCTATCGGCCAAGATTTTAATTCATCACCATCTTTGAAAGCAGCATTGTTTACATCGAGCAGATTAAGCCATTTGCTATCTTTAATCTGTCCTTGAAAATAAAAATCTGAAGGTGCGCGTTTCGGAGCTCCTATCTGACATAGTATCGAAATGTGGTTTATAACAACGGGTGATTCATATTCAAACTCAAGCCATTGAGGATAAATAGGGTTAACCCCTGAATGCCAAATCGCAGAGGATGTTTCTAAAATAGTATCGGCAGTATAATGATTATCCATTTGCGAAGAGGCGCGAATTGCAATCGGTCTGAATTCCATATTTTCAGTAGATATAGACGGTTTTGGGGAGGGAGTATACTTCTCTTTCTCTGTTTTTTCCTTGCAACTGGTCAGCAGAACCAACATACATAAAAAAACAATAATTAATACTTTTGTTTCGAGTCCATTTTTCATCGCATTCTCCTTAAAATATAATTTTTATCTCATTGTAATTAAAATTGGACCCGTTTTGGGGGACGAGTCAACAAAACTATTTCTCTATTTTTTATATAATTTAACAATTTACTCATACCATCTATTTCTTATGAAATTTGCATAACAATAAGGGGATAAGGTATAAACATTAAATCATTCCGAATATGTGCAGTTACCGTATCAAACACTCCAGACACAAGTTTGATATAATCTTTCTCTTGGCGAATATACTTGCCTCTATCCAATTGCAGCAGTTTTCTGACAATAAAATTTTGACCTCTTACATAATAACAATCCAATGTGACAAGTTTTCCTCCCGGCTTTAGGACACGCTTTACTCTCTGCAAAAGCTCTACAGCAATGCCATCCTGCAAATGGTGTAACAAACCATTCATCATAACTATGTCGAAAGGCTCAAGCCGGCTACCGACTGTATCATCAAATTCCTGACAAAAGAAACTGCCGCGACGACCATATTTTCTATTAGCATAATCTATGTATGCTTTATCCGTATCAAACCCTATATAGTCCACTCCTTCAAAATATTCACTGACATATCCCGGTCCACAACCAATATCAAGAACACGCTGTCCCCGTAAAGGACGCACATATTCCTCTACCGCTTGTCGGCGAGCTCTTTTGGCGCCGAGCATTCCCTGGTATAACAAATAAACAGATGGGTTGGACAAAGATAAAAACACTATAGACTACTTCTTTTTGTTATCAGCATAACCAAATCTAATCTGTTGTATTGTCAGCAAATCATTTGCACCGTTATTCTTTGTTATATACAGCCTATAATGTTTAAATGCATGAACGTTTTCTATCGGCCAGGATATTGATTCATTACCGGCTTTAAAAGGGGCACTGTTTACCTTGAGCAGATTAAGCCACTGGCCGTTCTCAAACTGCCCCTGTAAATAAAAATCAGAAGGCGCACGTTCCGGAGCGCCTACCTGGCATAGTATCAAAATATTATTTATAATAACAGGAAATTTAAACTCAAATTCAATCCATTGAGGATAGACAGGGGTATTCTCTGAATGCCAAATTGCAGAGGATGCATCCAAAATAGTATCGGCAGAATAGTGCTTATTCATTTGCGAAGAAGCACGAATTGCAATCGGTCTAAATTCTATATTTTTATTTATATACAGTTCAACTTCCCGATTGAATATCTGATAACATCCTTTTTGCAAAAAACTGCCTTCCACAAACTTTCTAACAATGGGCTTTAAGATAATCATGGATTTTGAAAATGGGTATTCAGCTAGATTCTGGGATAATAATTCACGTTTGACTGTATCTTGTTGTCCTTGAATTTCCTCGCCTGCATCTAACAGCATAAAGTCACTTCCTTGAATAAGTTCAATCGCTTCATCCGGTTCGATTTTCTTCCCGATATCGCTACCCAATTTTGCCTTTATCCTGAAAAGTTCTCCTGCATGTTCATACTGATATGCTGTAATAGCTTCCCCACATCCTAAAACGTAATTCTCTGTGAAATTTACGGAAATCCCGGGAGTTTTAATACCCTCTTTTTTAGATATAGTAATTATATCATCATACATTCTCGCCACCTCTAAATAGTCGCTGCGATTGCGCGAAGATATAGAAACAAGAGAATAGCATTTTATCTGATATAGCATTCCCGATACTAACGCTACTACAACCATGACGATAGCAACTTGCGACAATAGTTTATTGAAAATAGCGCACCTGCTATACAGATGAGCAAAGAAGATACATATAAACATTATACATGGTGCGGCGATAAGAATACCGACATTTCCGCTGCGGACCGGATAGGTGCTCAGCAAAGATAATGGAACAGAAACACAGATAAGTAGAAACCAATAGAAAACGGGAACGCTGAAAGGCAAACTATTTGGCACTCTTTCAGCATTGCGCATTGCCGTCGGACGAGTTCGCAAGAGTCTATTCATCACAACAATAAACAAAAGCAACACGCCTATTATTACAGCGGTTTTAATAAAAAATAAACCCAGGCCGCTATACAAAATAATTCTCGGATAATATATAATTTGCTGCCACAGATCTTTTACTCCCTGCTGATATAATTGGATAAAGCTTTCGTTTTTAGGACCGACTATTTTCCCAACAAAATAATGATTATAAAGGGCGTATCTGGCACGATACAAAGGATAACCGCAGACCGCGCCCACGAACAAAAAGGAAAGCATCACATTCACAATGCGAGTCATATATAAGGCTGTCATCTCATCTCGTTTACGTTTTGTTAATAATATGAAAAAAAATGTTATGAGCGTGACAAAATATATCCCCAGAATATGAAATAGCACATTATACCGGAAGCTAACCATAAAGCCCGCAACAAGCCCTGCCCATATAGACCATTTCTTATTGAGGAATGTATCAGAAAATAAAACCATCGTGATAAAAATACCAAAAAGACAGAACACAACAAACTCTCGCTGATATTCCGTAATATTGAGCATATAATTGCTATTTACCTGAAACGGCACAGCTGCGGTCATGCATAAACCCAATATGACAAAAGCGAGTAACCATGACTTACTTATATACCGAATTGCATAAAATAAAATTCCCTGCCAGAGGAGATAAAAAATGAAATTTGTCGACAAGGCAACTAACCTGGATGTCCCAAAAAAAAGATACAAAACCGACGAAACTAACAGCACCATAATGCCGGCTGGATCGTTAAAAAACTCGGGAGGAATTCTCCCTTCTTTTATAATGGAATCAAATACAATATAGCTATGGCCCAAATACCAGTTCGCGTCCCCATTTAGAAAAGGCGACCACGCCACTTCGCGTCCCACAAATGCTTTAAATAAAAACCACTCCAGCAAAAATATCAGAAGTAGAAATAATATCGCTTTAAATGTCAACATATTTGGCTTATCTTTAATCATTATTATATCTCCATTTATTTACTAAGTATAAGCATATATTGCGCCCCCAAAGGGATACGTCCCAAAACCCTTTCCATCGTTCTGAATACACCCGACTGCCACGGGAAAAAGAGAACATAGCTTCTTAGCTCAACTCTGAGATTACTTATATTAGCTAATTTTATAAAATTGCGAAGCCATATAAGCCTTACATCTATATCAAAAGGGCATATATTTACAATATAACGCGTAAATGGGTTAAAAGGATTATGTTCAAGAATAACAATTTTTCCCCCCGACTTTAAAAGTTGTTTCATTGTGCACAACGTATCTACTCGCTGCTTAGAATCAATATGATGAAACACATTAGCTACTATTATAAAATCATACTTCTGCTCATTTGTAAATTCATTAATAAAATGAATATTTTTTAATCCTGCATTTTCTTCTTCAGCTACTGCTATGGATTCCTTAGAGATATCATATCCAACTACTCTGGACCGACGAAAATCCTTTGCCAATAATCCTGTTAACTTGCCAACGCCACAACCAAAGTCCAATATGTCATACGCATTATTATCTCTTATTACCCACCTTTTTATACAGCTTATTTTCAATAAATCAAAAAGTTTATCGTCTCCTCCAAACAGTCTCAAACTATATTTTAGTGTTTCTCTGTAAGTATGAGAGTGTTTGTCAAAATCTGCTTTATAAATCATTTACTGCTCATCCAGCTAACTTGCCGTCAGGGTTTTAAAATCCTTTGACAGGCATTGGGCTTCGAGTAAGGCTGGTCATTACTCTTTTTGCGGACTTCAATGGTTTTTTATTACTATGCTGCTCTTTTACATACAACCAGGTATCCCTAATCTTATCTTCTATTTTTTGGAATTTAAATCCTGGAAAAAAAGACAACAGTTTTGAACTATCTAAAATGACACTGGTATTATCACATTTTCGACGGGAAAATATTTTATACTTAAACGGCTTATCTATTACAGTACGAAAAACCTCTAAAAGCTTAAGTACGGAAACACCTTGGCCTGAACCCAAATTGTAAATATCTGAAGATTCGATATCGTTAAGCGAATGAGTAAAGAGATGAGCTATATCTTCAACATAAACATAGTCACGAACGGTGTTAGCATCTCCATAAACCTCTATTTTATCATTGTTCAGTATCCTACCCATCCAGACTGCAATAACTCCCTGAGGAGAATCCATAGGCTGACGAGGGCCATATGCATTACCTACACGATAAATATCAACTGCTACACCTCTATGTTCTCTAAAATAGTTTAAGAAGTGTTCTGTCGCCAATTTAGCAATACCATACGGATTGAAAGGACACGGCAGCGTATTCTCTTTAATCACAGTTTTTTGCCGGCCATAAATTGTACCACCTGAAGAAGAAAAAACTATCTTCTTTACACCTGCAATAGCCGCCAACTCGCCAAGTTGTATAGAGCTCCTCAGATTAGTTTCAATTTCAATAAAAGGATCTTGCCAGCTTGTAACCGGGGTCGTTGCACATATAAAATGGTATACTACTGTCTGATTTTGAAGTGCCGCTGCTAACTGTTTTCGATTTGCAAATTCACCATTTATAAAGCGGACTTTCCCCCGCTGACTTTCTAAATTCTTAGAAACATTATAAGGAAAACGATCAAATACGGTCACTTTGTGCCCAAGTGAAACAGCCTTATCAGCAAAATAAGACCCTATAAAACCGTCACCGCCCAATACAAGTATATTCATTGGCAACCTTTATTTGTTGTGTTGTTTCAGCTACTATTGCAACAGGCCATTTTCTGACATTATCATTTAACCGTGCAATATACTCGCCTATAATCCCAATAGAGATAAGCTGCACACCTCCGAGCAATGTTATGATAGCAACAAGAGATAGATATCCTGGAACATTAAACGGGATAAATATCCAGTAAGTAATAATAACTATGGCATACAGGAATGAAATGCCCGCTGCAAAAATTCCCAGGTATGTCGCAATACGTAAAGGGATATAGGAAAACATAATTAATCCTGTTATCGCCAGATTTATATATCCCCTCAGGCTATAACCGGATTTGCCTTTATGACGAACAGCCCGTTCATATTCCACTCCAACTTGCTTAAATCCGATCCATGCCCTAATACCTCTTAGAAATGGATTTGCCTCCCTGAGTTGCAGCAAGACATTAACAACGCATCGTTTCATGGCGCAAAAATCGCCGGCATCAAGAGGAATATCGATATGGGACAAAAATTTCAATATTCTGTAAAAAACAAAGTACAAGAACCTTTTTAAAATACCTTCTTTACGCTTTTTTCGGACACCATAAGCAATATCCACATCATCGTTTACTGTTTGAAATAATTTTGGCAATAGCTCCGGAGGGTCCTGAAGGTCATCATCCATAATCGCAACCAATTCACCACGACTTTCCTGCAGCCCTACCATTAAGGCTGCCTGATGGCCAAAGTTCCGCGACAACCTAAATCCGCGAATAACACTATGGATGGAAGCTAATCGTTTTATTTCTTCAAATGAATTATCATGACTGCCGTCATCTACAAAAACTATCTCAAAGTGTAAATCTGCTTCCCTCATAATATTGGATACTTTCTCAACCAAAGTCTCTAATATCTCTTTAGAGTTATATACCGGTATAATTATACTATGCAACTGTTTTTCCATACTATTACCTCCCTGTTACAAATATTTTTAAGAAACATTCTCTCTATTATATCCTCCGATAACACCCATCACTGTCAGCATTCCTTTAATCCTCATTTTTAATTGAGGTATGCTTCTTATATTAAGCGCACCTTCCAACATCTTAGAGGGACGCAGATAAAACTTTTGGTAACACATCTTTAATAAATCACTAAGCTCTTCTCTGCTTAGATATTCATCCCAGATGGGAATATATGCATTAGGCTCAGGATTAGACACATAATCACTCCAAAAGTTCGGAGGAAGGATTCCCTTTTTTACGCCTTCATTATAAACCTCTGTCCCTGCATACGGTAAAAGTATGTTAAACTGGGCATAATTACTACCACACTTAATAGCAAAATCGATTACATCCAAAACATCCCTGCGACTTTTGTGAAAAGGGAACCCAATAATATAGTTGCTGCTTGTGCTGATACCTGCCTTTTTACAAATGGCCACACTGTCAATTAACTGTTTAGTAGTAATCTGTTTTTTAATCATCCTTAAATGTTCATCTGTTGTAACCTCTAATCCAAACATCATCTGGATACAGCCTGCCTTTTTGGCTTTTATAGCCATCTCTTTTGTTACCTGGTCTGCCCTGCCGCGAAATGCCCAGGCTATATCCGAAAACGTTGCAAGTATCGCATCGCTTATATCCATAACTCTCTTGGGAGTTATGTTAAACATATCATCGAAAAACATAAACTCCCTTACCCCCTTATTATAAAAATACTGCATTTCAGAGATAATTCTCTCAATATTGTAAACCCTGAAGGTTCTATAGGGGCGATCGCAGAAAGTGCATTGATATGGACAGCCTCTGGATGTTGAAACTGTCCCAACAGTTTTACCGGTACCTATAATGTTTCTGTATAAGTCAAGCGGCATAATATCAAAAGCCGGTGCCGGCAATTCATTAATATTCTTGATATAACCTTCTTCGCCACAAGAAACTATTCTGCCATTTTCTTTAAAACTTATACCGTCAACTGAAGATAATCGATTTCCATTCTCCAGGGCATTAAGAAGATTGGCAAAGATTATTTCACCTTCACCCCGCACAACAAAGTCAATCTCGGGATGAGATAAAGTTTCATTCAAAAACATTCTTATATGCTGGACACCGCCCATACAAACATAACAGTTTGGAAGAATCCGCTTAACAAGACGTGCAAGCATTAAATTGCCATAAAAAGTTGGCGTAAATATTGTAGATCCAACGATATCGGGTTTAAATTCCAAGATACGCTTCTCAATCTGCGGATAATCAAGCCGCTCAGCTACAGCATCCAGTATTTTGACATAATGATTAGTGTATTTAACAAGATAGCCTGCTAAATAACTGAGACCTATTGGAGGAAAAGCCCCTATGTCCTCTTGTGCCGTATCCCATTTAGCTGTCGCGTATGCGCCGTCTTTGGGAAGAGAATTTATTAGCATCACTTTCATTTCTTATACCTGTCCTAATATAGCGTAGCGCTCTCTGTCAAGCGAGAACAAAAATCCTTTTTTAATTATCGAAAAAGCCATGTATCCTCTGTCCGCCAAATATGATAAATGATATTACAAGAGGCTATCTTGTCTTATCTATCGCTTTTTTTACTTTTTCGATACTGTCGCCCTGGAACGAACGGCTGTAACCTCCCTTTTTAACCCGTTCAAGTTCAAACGCCCCTTCCGGCTGTGGAATCGCGTAGATGCGATTGCGGAATGAAACCAAATTAAATCCATAATAGTTCTCTTCCACCAATCGCGGCGGAGATTCTATTGTCTTCGCAGCCTTTGCTTTATCCTGTCTGTATGCCTGACTAATTGCTCTTTTTACCTCATCGACACTGTCACCCTGGAACGAACGGCTGTAACCTCCCTTTTCAACCCGTTCCAGTTCGAATGCTCCCTCCGGCTGTGGAATCGCATAAATACGACCGCGAAATAAAACCAGATTAAATCCATAATAATTCTCTTCCACCAATTTCGGCGGATACTCTACTGTCTTTACAGCTTCTGTCTCATCCTGTCCGTATGCCTGACTAATCGCTCTTTTTACCTCATCGACACTGTCGCTCTGGAACGAACGGCTGTAATCTCCCTTTTCAACCCGTTCCAGTTCGAACGCTCCTTCCGGCTGTGGAATCGCGTAGATGCGATTGCGGAATGAAACCAAATTAAATCCATAATAGTTCTCTTCCACCAATTTCGGCGGATACTCTGAAAAATCAATTACCTTATCACTGGTTGCTTTATAAATATGATACATAGCATATACCTCTCTGTGAAATGGCGTTCCATCCAGAGCAGGCCCCCTGTAAAAATCAAATTCCAAATCAGGAGGTCCAGGCCATGTCATTTGTCCTATCGGAATTAGATATTTGAGTGGATCCAGAAAAGGATAACGAGATTGTGTAGTATGTAAAATTCCCAGGTCTTCCATTTCAACATTCTTATCCCTGACATAGAAGAGAGTTCGTCCCAAACCACGCTGGCCTGGCGTTTCTTTGATTTGCACATCAAAAAAATAGACATTCCGTCCCCTGTTTTCGTCAAGTAATTTCTGGAGATCGGATGCGTTATGCATCCATCTCCGCTGGTCAGGAATGCCTCCTGGAGCTCCCCACGGTTCAATATGCCCTCTGCTATAGAAACGGACATCTTCAAGATGATGGGCATTGGTGATTACAGGTGTCCCCTTTGGGACATTTTGAAGAAACCAATCTGCAGACTCCATAATACCCTTATATATATCATCCGTGACTTTGCGAACCACATATACATTGAGAGTATGATCGGCAACGATCATAACAATTATCAAAACAAGAATATTCTTAACTCCCTGACGAAAATACCTCAGATTAGCCGTCATGAACCATATATTTTCCACTGCCGCCGCCAGTAATATAGACATAGGAACCAAAGAATACAAAAGGTGAACCTGCTCATTAAATATTTTTAAAAAAGGCAGGAATGACAAAAAGAAAAATATAATCAGGAAAGTAGTATTACTATCGATAGCTGATTTTCCATCTCGCCTGAATTTCAGCCACCAAACCAAAAAAAACAGGACGAAAGCTGTCGGAGGATAAATGCTGACAATATCAATAAAAATCCTCCAATGCAAATGCGCGATAGTTGAGACTAAGGCGTGCAAAAAGTTTCCTTCTCCTATTCCGCGGCGCAAAAAATCTCCAAGGTTTCCCATGGCAAAAACCGGAAGTATGCGAAGGTTGGGAAAGAGCGTCCATTTTACAAGTGCGGTTGGAAACAAAGCATGCAAAAAAAACAAAAACGCTATAAACATAATGGATGATGAATAACGCGACCTTTGAATTTCCGAAATCATAATTAGTATTGGCAGCAGACCAATAAATTCCCGATATAATGGTCCTAATAGCATGATAAAAATTAAAAGTGTCAACCAAAGCAATTTCGGCCTTTTCTGTTCAACAATCTTGTAATAACACAACAGTCCCGCACAAATAAATAAAGGAACAACACCTTGGTTGCCTGAAAAGGTAATCAACGCTCCCGAAAGAAAAGGAGTTGAAAATAGAAATAAAATAACGGCCAGCAGCGCCGCAAGAGGCGTCCTGACAAAATGAAGGGCAAACCTGAAATACACGGCGGCTAATAAACCATTTATAAGAGCATTGATTAAAATGAATGGGACAGGTGTCATTGCCGGGTTGGTATAGTATGCTATTCCAATAATTTTTATTAATGCGCAAAGCGGACGATAACCATCTCCCTGGATATTGCCAAAAACATCTTTCAATGTTCTTATTAAAATATTACCGCCATCAAGCGAGTAATAAGCATTGTTAGCAAAAAGATTAAAAGAAGCGCTTGCTGTATCATCCCAGACAATAAAGTCAAAGCCTATATATCGCCATAAAAAATACCCGACGGAGAAAAACAAAAAAAGAATAACATATTGATATTTTATAATGTACCTTCGGACTTCTGCAAACCAACTCTTGTAAATATTATAACGTTTAACCATAGTAAAAACTTCCCTCGTTTACTAAATGCCGGTTTCAGCTCTTTCTTGGCCTGCTTTCTGATTCTAAAGAAGATATATGCCTATCTATTAGTTTTTTGATTTGGCTGTTAGAATGACTCTGCAATATATCCGGATTATTAGTCCGTTTTTCATTGTTTAAATCGACATGTCCGATGCTCTGTGGAATTGCAAATATTAATTTTCGATACTTTACAATATTATACCCCCTGTAGGATTTTTCCAGTCTGGGTATAAGAACAGACGGATCTGCCTTATTGATAAGCCTCTTAACCTTTCGAATAGTATTGCCCTTTACAATTGCCGGATGAGTTATTTGCTTTTCATCACGGAAGTCCACCGGACCTATAGACTGTGGCAGGCCATAAACCGTATTATGATACAGAATTATATTGAAGTTTTTGTAAGAGTTCACAAGGAAGGGCTCATTAGCGTCTCTGCCAATAAACCATCTGCGTTTTATATAGCGGACATATTCTATTTGTTTTTCGCTGAGCAATCTTTTGGCAACGGCGCGTAATACATGATAAATATTTTCCCCAACGGCCGTCCATACCATATCAAAAAACATTGAAATTCTTAAGCGAAAAACCTGCCATTGTGAAAACCCTTTCTGTCCAGTCATTACAGCATATTTTTTCTCAAATTCCGTTCCTATTTGACGATCTTTCATTCGCAGCCTGAAAATCTCCGGGTTTTCTTTCAACGGCTGGAACCGTCCCGTACTTAATGCTTCTACCGCTGCAAGGGCATGCAAATCAACATGCGGATGAGTACTTTCACGCATCAGTTTCAATGTGGGAATTATCCCGTTAACCCCGACAGGATCCGGATGAGCAAAGTGCCAAAGAACCGTGGACATATCGTGCCATCGCTCCGGAATACCGGCATTAACCAGCCTCCAGCCCAAATCGTAAGGCCCGCATAGATAGCCGTTAAATGTTTTATGCTCGTCAAACCCTCCGAATCGAACAGCGTCCTTTTTCCTTACCGACATACACGCGCCTGCATTGGGGTTCACCGGCCACCACTGCCACTTTTCATCTTTAAGTTCATCGGCACTCCTGAGATTATCCGGATACGGAAAAGAGGTCCTTAATTCATAATGCATCAACACCAGAGGTTGAGGTGTTATGGAATTATCCGGATAAAAAGACTTCAGCACAGACGACACAAAGTCCGGCGGGTATACCGCATCACTGTCGCATACTACAATAATCTGGCCGTTGGAATTCAAAAGCCCGATATTATAACCTACGTGCTTATTATATATCCCGCGATGACCGCATGTAATAAACGTATCTGCCTTCTCAAACGCTTCCGGAATAATCCTGTTATAAAGTTCTACCCATATCAATTCATAATTGTCCCTTGAAACATCCTGCTTCCCAAGCCAGTCTAAGGTATTAAATCGCTCCCGGCAGGACCAGTCCAGCAATATAATAGATACCTTAGGAGGATTTGAGGGATTGTGCTTCTTATGAATACGGATATTATCATAATCTGTATTGCGACCATTTTTCGGCACGGTCTTTAAGACAATATCGTAATTTAGAACTTTCATATCTTTATATCTGCACTAAAAATCTGGTCAAAAACCTGCTTCAGGCCGTTATTCCAGTTTTCCAGATTGTATTTATCTTTCACGTCTTCTCTTGCCTGCCGGCCAAGACGGCATCGCAATTGCTTATCTTTAACCAAAGAAGATAATATCTCAACCATATTATCAATTACATATGGGTCTTCTCTTTGCATAATTGCATAGTTTTCACACAGCATACCGCTCTCATCATCCATCCATGTTACCTTCCCGTAACGGCCTTTAACAACCATGCCGTTGCGTCTATGCTCAACATAGTCCTGCACCCCCCAGCCGTCGCTGGCCACCACCGCTAAACCATAAGACATAGCCTCCAGTATTGAAACAACATGTATCCTGTCGGAGGGCAATAAATAGATATCGGAATTTATCATTAGTGTTTCCCATTCCTGGTCAGGCAGAAAGCGGTCTATGACCCCGATATGGTTCTGCTCAATAATCCTCATATAGCGAGGGTTCATGGAAGGCAAAGACGTCCTCAATGTCAAAAGCACATTAGGGTAATTTTTGTGAAGCCTATCGAATGCGGCAAGCACATCAAGTCCGCCCCGTATAAAGAAGTTTCGGGAGTCCTGATGCCAGGAATTGTTGAACAAAATTCTGACCTTACCGTCTTCTTTTTCTGCTTCGTGATAAACCTTAGGCAATTTAACTCCAAGAGGAACATGTTTAACCTTTGAGGCAAGTTTGGTGCTCTGAAACAGTTTTGGCAGACTTTCTGCTGTCGATTTTACATGCGTAATAATCGCTTTACAGCTTTTTGACTCAAACAAGGCCTTAAACACGGGCAAATACGGCGATTTATGAAAATTCTCCGAACAGGTATGGCCGTTATGTACAAATGGAAACAATAGCGAGATTGGGTCTTCTATCTCAATAACCCATGGATGCTGCCCCAGTATGTATGGAACGCTCGGCAGAAAAAGCAACTTTCTTTTTCTCGGAATCAAAAGCTGCAGTTTGATATCTCTCGTTTTAAGAAAATGATAAATATAATGCCATTTTGCCCCTTTAGACCACGCTGACACGACAAGTTTAAAAACGGCGGTTAGAAGCAGCAGCCGTTTAACAAAAAATGCTATCCATTGCCGAAATGTTTTTTTGACGATTTTATCATTTGAGCCGGGTCGGAAATAAGTAAATCTGTAACCCTCCGGCGGCGTTTTAATGTGTGCAAACTGCGGATGAGAGCCGCAATTTCCAAACTTACTGAATGAAGGCAGCCAGCCTGCATACTCGATTGGCACAGTTTTCTCGAGTTTGTCAATTTGAACTTGAAGCTGGTTTTGGTTGTCGGCTGAAATAATCTCCGGATGCAACTGCTCCTCTCTATTACTGAAGTCAACATTACCGATTGAATGAGGAACTGCATAATGACAATTATTATATCTTACTACGTTATAATTTTTGTATTCACAAAGCAAAAACGGCTCATCAGACAGGCGATTGGCTGAACGGATAAGTTTTTTTACTTCATTACAGTTCCTGCCCGCCAAAACGCCGGGTAAACTAAACCATAAACCGCAAATTGATTCGGCCGGCCCAAATTCCTCCGGCACACCATATACGTCAGACCGAAATGAGACGATATTATAATGTTCATAATTTTCGAGTAAAAATATATTATCTATCCGAGAGATGAGTTTCTGCTGCGTATCCTCACAAAGTATTCCGGGCTGCAATCTTTCCGATTCTTTCATAAAATCCACTTTGCCCAAATTGCGCGGGACGCCGTATACTTTGCCCTGATATTCAACAACATTGTACCCTTTATATGTATCCAGCACTATCGGCAAATACATAGATCGGCTGGTCTTGTCTATCAGCCTTTTAACCGCCTCGATGGTATCTGCGGAAAGAGTTTCCATTCTGCAAAGTTGCTCGGGGTCAAACAAATCCACTTTGCCCCATCTGTGTGGGATGCCGTATATCCTGCCCAGATACTTGATAATATTGTATTCTTTATAAGTATCCAGAAGAATCGGACAATATATAGACCGATCCGACGAATCGATTATCTTCTTAACCGCCTCGACGGTATCTGCGGAAAGAGTTTCTATTCTGCGAAGCTGCTTGGGGTCAAACAAATCCACTTTGCCCCATCCACGTGGGATGCCGTATATCCTGCCCAGATACTTGATAATATTGCATTCTTTATAAGTATCCAGAAGAGTCGGATAATACAACGACTGCTTGGCACCATCAATCAGTTTTTTTACATCCTCAACCGTATCTGCTGCAAAGGCATTGACCTTAGAGCGGCTTTGCAAATCGTGAAAATTTATGTCGCCCGGCATTTTTATGAGAATGCCATAAATACGTCTGCCGTAGCGGATTATTTTAAAGTCTTCATAATAGCCGATAATTTTCGGTGCCAGTGACGATGTATCAAACTTTTTTATCTGCCTGACAATGGAACGCACGTTTTCGCCGCTTATTATTGTCGGGTGATTTTTTTCCTCCGTTTCCATCGCCATTTCCTTGCCTATGCCGCAAAGCTCCAGAAAGGCCGGAACGCCGTAAAATTTGTTTTTGTATCGAATAATGTTAAAATCCCTGTAATGTCTGATTAATTCATGATCATTCCAGAGATGCATCTTTCCTTCTCGTAATATTTCATCGCGATTAAAAAGCTGGATATATAACGGGTTTATCAGTTTTTCCTTCAGCGTTTTGTCCGCAAATTTTTCTTCCGTACGCAATATCCGGACGGCCTCATTCTCGACAAGAGGATGTATCCGCCCGCTATTGAGGACCTCCAGAGCCGTCACAGACAGAAGTTTCCCGTCATGAGGGCCCACATAATTTCCATCGCCGGATTGCCCGGGGTGCCAGGTATGATAAAGAAATTCCTTTTCATGCCATATTTCCCTTCTGCCAAAATTTCTAAGGCGAAAAGTCATATCATACGGCCCGCAGACATGCCCCAGAAAATCTATATGCTCATCCGCTCCGCCGACACTAATGAGGTCATTGCGTAAAGCCGCCATACATGCACCATAGTTACGACTATGCAGGGGGTCTTTATCGTCCCAAAGCCCTGTTGTTTTGCCCTTTCGGAAATTTACGCAACCTTTTTTAAGCAATTTTTTCGCTGATGGATAAGAGAAAGGATAAAACTTTTTGTTTGTATTTCGCACCTGATCAAGATGCAGGACAATATTCGGGTCTGTCTGGAACGCTTGTATGATACTCTCTACAAAACTCGGCTCATAAATCGCGTCTGAATCGCAGATAACAACAATATCCCCCCGACTTTTAACAATGCCGATATTATACATTAGATGCTTGTGGTAATAAAGATTCTCAGGCATACCAAGCATTATCCACTGGTCTATAATCGGCGATTTGCTGCCATTTTTGAGCTTAGCCTCAATTTCTGCGGCTTTTCGAGTGTAATACTCAATCCATATAATCTCATAGGACTGCCTTGATATCGTCTGTTTGTTCAGATAGTCCAGACAATGGAAACTTTCCCGGCATGACCAGTCGAGAAGAATAACACTCACTTTCGGATTAGTTATCTGCTTGTTTTCAAATAAAACTTCCATAATCACTCTGCTATGCGGTTTTTACCTGGATAACTAATTTCATTCCTGTCGCCTAATTTATTCTTCAACCCACAAAATACCAATCTCAAAACACCGCTTGACTGAATATTCGAAAGCCTGTTCCGGACATCACCTAAATAATCAGATTGTATTTTAAAATCCTCAGCCAGACTTTTGTATTTTAACTGATAATTTCTATACTCCCTGTCTAAAATTTCAATTATTGACTCTTTTTCTGCTATGGTTTTCCCCATCTCAATTTTTAGAGCATCTATCTCCCTATCTCGGGCATCAGACTCTTCCCGTGTCTTTTCCAGTTCGCTTCTTAAACCGGTAAGCTCACGGGTAAGCGATAGAATTTCCTGCCGGGTTTTTTTCAACTCAATTTTTTGGACGCTAATCTCCCCGGCACGGGTTTCGGATTCACTAATGGTCTTTTCCAATTCGCTTCTTAAACCGGCAAGCTCCTCAGTGCGTAATGCAAATTCTCTCTGAGTTTTTTCCAGCTCAATTTTTAGAGCATCTATCTCCCCGGCTCGGGTATCAGACTCCTTCCGTGTCTTTTCCAGTTCACTTCTTAAACCGGCAAGCTCCTTAGTGCGTAATGCAAATTCTCTCTGAGTTTTTTCCAGCTCAATTTTTAGAGCATCTATCTCCCCGGCTCGGGTATCAGACTCCTTCCGTGTCTTTTCCAGTTCACTTCTTAAACCGGCAAGCTCCTTAGTGCGTAATGCAAATTCTCTCTGAGTTTTTTCCAGCTCAATTTTTAGAGCATCTATCTCCCCGGCTCGGGTATCAGACTCCTTCCGTGTCTTTTCCAGTTCGCTTCTTAAACCGGCAAGCTCCTTAGTGCGTAATGCAAATTCTCTCTGAGTTTTTTCCAGCTCAATTTTTAGAGCATCTATTTCCCCGGCTCGGGTCTCGGACTCTTTCCGTTCCCTTTCCAGTTCGCTTCTTAAACCGGCAAGCTCCTCGGTACGAGCAGCAGATTCCTTTTTCAAAAACGCCGTCATCGATTCTGCTTCATCAAGCTTTTCTTTTACCAGGTTATCCTGAACCTGATTCACAAGATTCTTTACTTGATTATATGAATCACCAACAAACCATTCTGAATCCTTATTTTTTCTATTTACGCTATCTACCGTAAAATCCACAGGCCCAAGAAGCTGGGATACAGCATAAAACTTATCTTTGTATCCAACGATATTAAACCCTCTGTACCCCTCATCCACTAATTCAGGCAAGTTATAATTCACAACAGACCTTAGCTGCTTTAATGAATCCTCAACGAAACACTTACCAGAAATCTGGTACTCCTTAAGTTCACTGGCTTTTAACTTAGTCAAATCCACAGTCCCAAGAAGCTGGGATACAGCATAAAACTTATCTTTGTATCCAACGATATTAAACCCTCTGTACCCCTCTTCCACTAATTCAGGCAAGTTATAATTCACAACAGACCTTAGCTGCTTTAATGAATCCTCAACGAAACACTTACCAGAAATCTGGTATTCCTTAAGTTCACTGGCTTTTAACTTAGTCAAATCCACAGTTCCAATATCCTGGGATATCGCATAATATTTATTTCTATACAGAACGATATTAAACCCCTTGCAGCCTTCTTCAATTAAATGAGGGGGCTGTTCCAAATTATAAGTAGAAATGAGCTTACTTGGAGGAATAAAAGCTTCTTCAGCCTGAAGAATAGATGAAAAATCAAAATCTTTACTGTTCTCAATTAAATCTTGAATTTCGACCAATCTTTTTGTGGATTGTTCAAATTCATTTTTAAGACGTGAGATTATAAAGATGTTCTGTTTATGAAATGTAAGTTCGTCCATGACGCGAAGGAAAAAACTCACCATAACCAATGCCCAAATTTTCCTAGGTTCATTCAAATTGAGTCCAATATCACGGAGTAAATCTCGCAGCGGTAATCCCGTCATAATCAAACGATCCTTATCTATAATAGAAAATGCTATAGCGTCTAACCAGTCTTTATAGACTGCGTTTAGGGGAGAAGTTCTGAAATAAGCAATTATAAATCTAAATACATCTATTATCCCGGGTTCATTACTCATCCGTTTAGGTAATGTTTTATCAATCTGATCAACAACCCGTGGTCCCGCAAAATAATTTGCACAATAATGGTCTGTCAGCACGTAATTCTTTTGTAAAGCCATTGAATTTATTTCTTTTCTCATCCTATCCAGACCATCATCAGTAACAAAATCTAATTTTAAGTCGTAATTATTCCTAAAATCTTTTCCAAGTTGATATGCCCAATTACCCCACTGTAGAAACTTCTTAGATACATCAAACTTTTTTAAATGATTAAAAAGAAAACTAATTTCTTTAAAATGACGCTTAATGACCCACCTAAGAGTAGAAAGATTTCCAGAAGGTCCACAGATAGCTCTTTTCAACTCCATTTCATAGGTTGGTATATTAATTGCCTCTTGAAAGATTACAGAGTGATCACAAACTTCGGCAACATCGTAAATGGTTTGAAAAATAGGAACGCCTACCTTTTTATTTATTTCTTGCTGGCGTTTTGCACAGGCTTTTATATATTCTACCGATAGAGAATTATCTGCAACTTTGGTTACTAGGCAAGGATTACGTTTCCCTTCACTAAACCAAAAAATTATTACCCCAATCTGTTCACTTTCTACAATACCATTGGCTTCTTTATTAAACCTAAATAATGGTGTGATTTGACCATCAACATTCAGTTTAACCGGCCAAGAGATAGCATGGTCACGTATATACTTAATTAATTGAGAAATCATCTAAAACTTCATCACAAATTAATAACACAAAAATCCATAATGACCAATAAAATCGCTGATGATTTGGGGACTGCAAAATTTATAAAATTGATAAATTGAATAAAATACGTTATTGTTATAATCATCAGGTGTTAAAAGTTCCTCCACAAAAAATTTTACTGCATTTGTGTTATCTAAAGGTATCATATATTGAGGAAGTCGATAATCCGGATACAACCAATAAGCTTCAATATGTTTAAAACCAGCTTCCTTGAGAAGTTCTTCATATTCTTGTTTTGAATAGGTATATTCAAGAAAAGGCATACCTCGCACATTTTTAGATAATTTTTCAGCCTCCTCTCTATCCATAATCGAAATATACTTCATATCAACATGAGGCTCAGGAATTCCTAAAAAATAACCCAAGTAGTATCTATTCTCTATTCCAAGCATAAATTTGCCTTCTGGTTTTAGTACGCGGCGGACTTCTTTCAGCGCTCGAAGCTGCACCTCTCGCGGATCTTTGTTGGTTTGGCCTGTTGGAATCCATTCTAAAACACCATTCATTATTGCTAAATCAAACTGATTTCTACCAAACGGTAGCTTCACCGCATCAGCGAGAAAAACTTTAAGATGGCGAAGATTGTCCTGCTTGGCCCGTATTTTTAGAAACTCAACATCAACTGACGAACTATCTATAGCCACAACAGAACACTTTTTGGCCAACTGACATGCTATACCGCCGGTTCCAGTACCAATGTCCAAGACTTTTGTAGGAGAACTAATATCAACAAGATTAAGCCAGGCTAAACGATTAGGTGCTAATGCTTCTTGTAATTTATTAGGCGCATTTTCTTGCTGCACACTTTTAAGTGCCTCTTGCCAACCCTCTTTACGAGCAACTTCCAGAAATCTTTTAGGGTCTTCGGCCCATATAAAGCCGCCATACTTATGAGATTTCGTCACTTTAAAATCCTTGTTCCTTTTTTCCTTAAAACTTCCTGAAAAACCGTTTCAAGCGATACCAAGCCGCCAAAAATATTTTTTTCTCCAATCTTAATGTGACTGATTCCTGAACGACGATCTATATGAACTATTTTCCCATCAACTTTCTCGGAACAATCCAAACCAATAAAATAATCTCCACCTATTAAATTTAATCTCACAGAAAATTTGAATATCACGATTTCATTTTCACTAACTGGACTAACATCGACCTTGCCAAACCAGGTATTGCTCGCATAGACAACCATGCCATCGATGGTTCTTACACCAAAACTAAATATCGGAGACTCAATCACCTTATAAAATTTAGTTTTTGAATAAATATCGACCCAATCACCAGATTGCACAGCCACAGGGTCATATCGGTCTCCATAAACAATTAAATAATCTATAATTTCAGCGCGTTTATCTCCAAAACGATACTCGTTTTTGTTATAACTTTTTCTATTAAGACAATTGTCAACCGATGGTATTTCTTCAAAAAATTTATCTAATTCTGTTGTTTTTGGTTGGGCAGGAACTACTTCAGCACTTTGATTTAAAGAAACATCATTTTGTGGAGCAATTTGGTCAACGAGCTGTTTTGCTTCTTCGAATGATATAGCAACAACAATTTTGTTCTCTGCAATAAGAGATCCTAAATAATCATCCTCTAAATGGACAAAATCTATGGGACCTGCGGATTGTAAAACTGCATAATACTTTGTTTTATAATGAACAATGTTAAAGCCTTTGTATCCTTCTTCAACTAAAACCGGCAAAAACTGATAGTTTGAGATTTTCCCTGTAAAAAGTAAATCAAGGTAATAATTAGTAATTACTTTTGGTTCGCCTATCTCTACAATTTCACCTCTTTCAAGTAAAATAGCCGTATCGCAATGTCTGATAACCGCATCGGTATTGTGGCTTACAAATATGATGGTTATGCCGGCGTTCTGAAACTCATGAAATTTCTGAAAACATTTATGCTGAAACTTCGCATCGCCTACGGCCAGAGCCTCATCAATGATGAGAATATCAGGGTTAACATTTATAGCTGCGGCAAAAGCCAATCGCACAGACATTCCAGAGGAATAAATTTTCATTGGTTGGTCAATGAATTCTCCGATATCGGCAAAAGCCTCAATCTCAGGCAGACGTTTTTTCATCTCTTTGTCCGAAAACCCCATCAAGGCTCCATTCATAATCGCGTTCTGGCGACCGGTAAATTCCGGGTTAAAACCGGCACCCAGGGAAAGAAGTGCAGAAACCCTTCCGTTAACCGCAACAGTTCCGGTCGTAGGTTTTAAAATCGAACAGAGAATTTGCAAAAGTGTGGACTTGCCTGAGCCATTTCTGCCTATTATGCCTACGGTTGTTCCTTTTTTTATCTCAAAATTGATATCTTTGAGTGCCCAGAATTCACGATGGTACTTTTTGTTAAAAGGATGAAAGGCCTCCAGAAAACGCTCCTTAGGAGAATTAAAAAGCTTGAACTTTTTTGAAACATTCCGAACGGATATCGCAATTGATTCCATTATCATAAAACTTCTGCAAATTCCGGTTTTAATTTCTTAAAAGTGAAAGCACCTGCCGCCAATATAGATATGCACACAGCCCAGAAATAAATACCCAGACGGTAATTATGCCAAATAGGGGCATGATAAATAAAAGAAGACTGAAAGCCCTCAATCACATAATAGACAGGGTTTAGCTTAACAACATATCGATATTCTTGGGGTATCATCTCAATAGGCCATACTATGGGAGTAAACCAAAACCAAATATTAAGAATGACACCAAGACTGTGTCCTACATCTTTCCAGAAAACATTTGCAGCAGAAATAATCCAGCTAAGCCCAAGGCTGAATATCGACAAAGCAAAAAGATAATACAGGAACTGGAAATTATATACAGATAGAGAAATCTTATTTATCAATAAGACTATGAATAATATGATTAGCATAATACAATGAGTGATAAGACTTGCTAATAAATATACCAATGGAAGTATCTCGGTTGGAAAAACTGTCTTCGTAACCAGATGAACATTAGCGTTCAGCGCATTTGCACTCGTAGCCAATGTCTCAGAAAACGTCAGCCATGGTATTAAACCACACAAAAATACCACGATAAAAGGAATGTTACCGGCCGGTCGAATTTTAAATCCCACTGAAAACACAAACCAATAGACCAATATCATCATTAAAGGATTTATTACCGACCACAATAGACCCCCAAGTGTGCCGGCATAGCGGCTTTGAATCTCGCGTATCGTCATTGCAATTATTATTGAACGATAGGCGTAGATGCGTCTTAAAAAATTGAACAATTGGACTGTAACGTCAAATTTCATCCTGCCCCTTGCCTGACTTCGTCTAAACTCCCGACGAACTCCGTCCCTGTTGGTTACAGTGAAGAATTTCTTTAAAGAGAAAAAATTATAACCATTACTCTTTAATTACTTATGACTTTTTTATAAACAAAACAGGTATTTTAGCCGCAAATATACTTATCTGTCAATTAATAGCCTATAATACAGCCAATATAATAGAGAAACTATTATGCAACCCCTTTAAGTATCTTTGTTTATAACCCCTGAATTGCCCATTTTGCCAAAACCTTTGAATAAGAATTGCTCACATTTAAACTAATAATTGTTTTTATAGTTCTTTTACTTTCATTTTTCAGTCCTCGTCCTCAGGAGATATTTCAAGACTTTGACCCGACCTGTTGAGTTTTAGCTATTATGGGAAGGATATAATCATTCAACCTCTCTTTAAAAATTGGCAGGTCAAACCTGATAGCATTCTGACGACAATTTAAAGGAGAGATCTTATCGCGTTTCTCTTCAAACTCAATAATGGCTTGTTTTAAAGCTATTGGAGTTTGTTCATAAAAGAATATTCCGGTAGGAGCAGTGTTGTTAGAAATATCATTTAATGGCAGAACAGTTTCAGTAACTCCGCCTTTGCCATAGGCAATAACCCCTTTTCCACAAGCCTGAGCTTCTAACGGGACAATTCCAAAATCCTCAAGACCGGGAAATATCAAAGCTGTGCATTTTTGCAGATATTGCGAAACCTGATTATCATCCAGATTATCGAGGAAATGTATATTCTTGCCTGTGTTGTTTTTAAGACACTCCAATTCCGGGCCACTGCCTATTATCAGCAAATCTCGGTCAAAATCACGAAAAGCCTCTACTGCAAGGTCGATACGCTTATATGGGACAAGGGCCGAGAGAACAAGATAATAGCCGTTGTCTTCTGTTGAAAGATTAAAACGGCCGCAATCAACCGGCGGATAGATGATATCAGAGTTTCGGCCGTATGATTTTTTTATCCTGTCTTGAACACATTTACTGCAGGCAATAAAATGTGTAACATTTGAAGAAATACGATAGTCCCAGGATTTAAGATAATTCAGTGCCAGGCCTGCAAGAATACGTTTTGGAAAACCAAATTTTTTCAGATATTCATTCCTTAATTCCCATGCATACCGCATTGGAGTAAAACAGTAACATATATGCGGCGTTTTCGATGGGCATTTGACACCTTTAGCTACACAGTGACTGAAACTCAAGACCATATCGTAATCACTCAGATCAAAATTCCTGATTGCACTGGGAAAGAGCGGTAAATATCTTCGGAAGTTATTTATTGGACCGGGCAGTTTCTGAATATATGATGTATATATGTTATGCGATTCGATTTCACATGAAACCGAACCCGGTATATGCACCAGAGTGAAGATGTCCGCTTCAGGATAAAGCTGACAGGCAGCTTCCAGACAACGTTCACCGCCGCGCATTCCGGTCAGCCAGTCACTGATGACAGCAAGTCGAACATTTTTGTTTTTTGATTGTTTCACAAAGTTAAGGAATGTTTACTTTCTTCTTATAATTACATTTATACTTTCCCCACCCTTATTAATATACTCGTATACTACGTCACCTAACAGCCATGTCAAGGCCGTTTCATTCTGCGCGTTCTTCGATATTATTCTCACAACATATACGGCATTGGACGGAATATCATCCTTCTCATAGACCACCCCTTCCCGCTGAGCATAAAAAGCAATGCGTATATCAGGCACAGCTACTATGTCCGTATTATCAGTATTGGCTCCAAGCCACTTTGCGGTTGCTCTATGGCCTTGCTTTTCCATACGTATAGGCATGAACAATTTGGGAACACATACGAAAAAACCAATAAAAAACAGAATCAGAAACCAGAATTTTTCGTTTCGACCCGTAACAGAAATAGAATCTGCATCTCTGGAAAATATGTGTCGAAACCAGATTGCCAACTCCTGTAAACCAATAGGCACATAAAAAACTAAAAGTATTAGTAATGGCAAGATATGTCTGTAACTCATATACCTGTATCTGCAATATAGACACACCATTAAGAACACGTTTAAAATTATAAGAGCACCTGCTAAAAAAGTTTCCGTCTCATACCATTTTCGCGTTTTAAACCATGTGTGCATACCTATCAACAAGGCTGGAACAAAAAACCACATCAGCGTTTCACCAATATTTTGGCCAAGTTTGCCAAAAGCTTTAGGAATATCCGATCCTGCAAATTGCGATGCGAACATGATTCGATTTGATTTTTCAGAAATTTCTATCTGCCGAAATTCTTGTGTGAACAAATCAACGTTTTTTTTTGGAAATATTGACCCTTTTAATTTCATATATGGTCCGGCTGTTACTAAAAAACCCGCAATCAGTAAACATATTGCGCATAGAGCTTTACCTCTGTTTATAATTCGTTTATGCCAAACCAATTGCAGTCCAAGCCACAAACTGCCTAACACAATCAACTGGACACACTCAGGCCGAATAAGATATCCCATGCCGCTGGCAAGTCCGGCAAAACCAAACAGCCAGAATCTTTTATTTGAAGCCCCATTTAATATTAACAATAAACCTGCCGTTAAAAAACAAAGGTGCGGCCAGTCACTAAGAACATCGCTGCCGTATTCGGCAGGCTTAGGCAATACGATAAAAATCAATATCGCCCAAAAACTCAACCAGGAACCTGATAATTTTTTACCTATATAGTAAAGGATGGCTATGGTGATAAGCCTGGATAGCAAAGTTACACTTTGAGCACAGTAAATCCAGCTAAACACCGAAGTATTTTTACATAAAAAACTCGTAACTTTATATACCATAATGATTAGCCACGGATAACCAGGATGCTGAGCTTCATTCAACATCGTTTCAACAGGAGCAATTTCAAGCTTCCTGGCATATTCTATAAAAGTTACACCATCTTTAGCTATTATGACAGTTGTAGCAATCAGATATATGCCGATACATAATGTTGCTATCAGCAATATTGAAATGTTGATAAAATCCCTATTTTTGGCTGATCGTTCAAAAATCATTTTTAGTATGCGTTTTTACCTTTTATAATATGCCACGGTGTCCGCAGCAAAATCCATATATCCAACATCCAGGACCAATTTCTGACATAATACATGTCGTATAACAACCTTTTTCTAAGAGATGTGTCCCCGCGTAAATCATGCACCTGTGCCCAGCCGGTCATACCTGCTTTAACCTTATGTCTAAGCATATAATCTTTATATTCTTCAGAGAATTGCTTTTCGTAAACCGGACGTTCCGGCCTCGGACCGACCAGGCTCATTTGACCATTTAATACATTTATAAGCTGAGGAAGCTCGTCAAGACTGATGCGTCGCAGCCATACCCCAATAAACGTACGCCTGGTATCATTATGTTTGGTCCATTGAGGACCGGTTTCGGCATCCACTGTCATTGTCCGAAATTTGATTATCTCGAATTCCTTTTTATCCATCCCAACTCGTGTTTGTTTATAAAACACCGGCCCCTTACTTGTCAGCTTGATTAAAACAGCTACGACTGACATCGGCGCCGCGAATACTGCCAATAATACCAGAGCAACAACACGATCAAAAACTTCTTTTAATATTATGTTAACACCATTCAGTGGCGAATCTGCCGCAGAAAATAGAATATTAGAACCTACGTTTATAACGGTGATAGCGCTTATCGAAGCTAAGTCGCCCCAGTCCGGAATAATGCGCACCGTTATGCCTAAAGATTGAACGGCCTTGAGAATTGGGTATGCTTTTTGCGCCTCATTTCCACTTAAGGTAAGGTAAACTTCGTCCACCGTTTTAATTTTGACCAATTCAGTCAGTTTCTCAACAGGACCATATACAGGCGCTCCCAGCAATTCGGTGCCAATGCAATTCGGTTCATTGTCCACAAAAAAGGCACATCTTAATCCCAGCCATCCTGTCTGCTCGATGTCATGGACAAGTTGCTGACCTTTTTGGCCGGTCCCTATTACAGCATAATACCTTAGGTTGTGTCCCTTCGCACGCAGTCGCCGTATCATTGCCATTGCGAACAAGTGCGAAAAGAACAAGCCTATAAATAACATAACTATGAATATAGCCAGTAGCTTGCGTGAATATGGAACATCCTGAAGATAGTAAAAAAACACCAATACAAAGAGCCCGCTATAGAGACTTGTTTTGCAAATGCCTACAAGCTGAAAAAATATGCCTTGTGTTCTTTTAGGCTTATATAGGCCGGTAAACAGACAACTCAGAAAGCAAATCAGGACTATCGGAAAAGTCAATGTCAGATGTCTTTTGAAATCTGGTATTCCCTTAGATGTGGCAAGTAATCCTGACATGAATCTAAAATAGAAAACAAAAAGCCAGATACAAGCGACCATACAACTGTCGCAGACCATACGAAACAAAGTCACAAATACTGCATGTCGTTTTAACATATTGTATCTTTAAACCTGATATTGCTTGCCGCTTTTCGACACTAACACTATTCTTGAAGAAATAATATCATTAAATTAGAAAGTATTGTTGTCCCTTTTTCAAATAATTTCTGAAATCTCAGGTTTAATCCTGACGCAAAATTATTACATTGTAAATATCTGATTTACAAGGCATTAAAACCTGGTCTGACAAAAGTATTTGTTGTTAGGACTACCTGGTTCTACGCTGGTCTGAAAATTACTAAGGTTATGAAACTATCTAATCACTTAAATTTTGCAACAACCCCGGTCTCTGGCGAAAATCTGTCAAAAAACTATTGCAGTATAAGATGTGTCCAAAAATAATCGTCCGTAAGTCCTTATTTTAGAACGGCTCCCTTAACGAGGCCGAAGGGGCTCGAACCTTCAACCTTCGGATCGGATGACTTTTGAGACCCTACGAGGCAGCTCCTATGTTTTCATAAGTGCCGCCCGATTGAAACACATCCTGTTGCGAATAACCGATAAGACATGGGCTTAAAACTGCGGCTTGGTCAATAACCTCCTGAGAAGGCTAAAAGCTCTTTGTCGCCGCAGCAATGTAAAGGAATTCTCGTTACATGACCTTCGTCGTTCGTGCATTACTAACTGGGCAAAGGCCCTTCCAATTCATGTGGTCCAGAAGTTAGCAGGGCATAGCGATATTAAAACCACAAGGCTGTATTATCTTGCTGTTGAAGAAACTGATTTAGATAGAGCGAGGCTGGTTCAGAAAAAAATACTGGAAAACAACCTGACTGACCCACTTTTGACCCACTCTGCCAAAAATGAGGGTTTTTTCGATGAAAACAAAAAAGGCCAACGAACATAACTGCTTGTCAGCCATTTACTTAAAAGAAACGAGGCCGATGGGGCTCGAACCCACAACCTTCGGATCGACAGTCCGAGGTGCCAGTTGTAAGTGTTGTGTTGACAAGGGCTTAAAATGCGTTTTTTAAGCCAAAAAGTGGATTACAAGTGGTTAACAAGTGAGCATACAAGTGACTAACAACTCAGTAACCACTGCAAATTGACGAACTTTTTGACGAACTATTTGAGAAGAAACTAATTAAAATTGCTATCTGGGTTAATCTGGATAGCCTTCGGGTAAAATATGATATAATAGTTCAAGTTGATTATGTGATGGATAAATGGGAAATTACGGATTAAGAAAACCAGCGGTTTTAGAGTTCTATTGAATACAATCTGACAGCAGGAAAGCCAGCAGATTGAAGGGTATTTTTAATAGTTGAAAAGAGATGGAAATAAAAATGAGAATATTTAGAAAATCGAGTATAGCAGGACTTGTTCTTTTAATACTGAATCTTTCTTGTACCTCACATACGGCATCTGCGACAGAGTGCTGGATAGGCACATGGGCGACCGGCCAGCAACTGGTGGAACCCGGAAACGTTCCGCCTTCGCCGGGATTAGCCAATAATACGCTGCGTCAGGTTGTGCACGCAACCCTGGGAGGGAGCAGAATACGGGTGCAGTTTTCCAATAAGTATTCGTCCGGCGCGGTAACAATTAATTCCGCCCATATAGCGGCGTCAGCGGGCGGCAGTTCGATAAATACGGCAACCGATACGGCACTTACGTTTAGCGGGTCATCATCGGTAACCATTAACGCGGGACAGGAAATTTATTCGGACGCTGTGGATTTCGATGTAACACCATTGAGCAACCTGGCGGTAAGTATTTATTTCGGGTCGGCGTCGTCAACGAGTGTCACAGGGCATCCGGGCTCGAGGACCAACTCCTATATGCAAACCGGCAACGTAGTGAGTGCGGCCAGTTTGACGCCAGCGGCTTCACCAGAGCATTGGTATATTTTGAGCAGGATTGATTTGTGGTTAGATGATTCCTACGGATGTGTTGTAACGCTGGGAGATTCGATTACCGACGGCAGGGGAACGACTACCAACGGCAACGACCGGTGGCCCGATGATTTTGCCGCCCGGCTGCATGCAGACCCGAGCACCGCGAAGGTCGGCGTAATAAACCAGGGAATCGGCGGCAATGGGTTATACGGCGGGCTGGGGCCGTCGGCGCTAACGCGTTTTGACCATGATGTGACCGGTCAACCCGGGGTGCGCTGGGTGATAGTTTTTGAGGGGGTTAATGACATTGGCGGCGGTACATCAGCCAGCAGTATAATTTCCGCATATCAGACGTTCATAACCAAGGCCCATGCCGCAGGCCTCCGGATATATGGAGTGCCGATAACGCCTTTTAAAGGAAATGGTTATTATACAACTGCACATGAGGCCGTGCGCTTAGCAGTTAACGATTGGATAAGGACCAGCGGTCAGTACGACGGAGTCATTGACTTTAACCCGGCGGTGAGCGACCCTGCGGATCCTAACAAGCTGAACGCGGCATACCTCTATCAAAACGACTATCTGCACCTCAATCCGGCGGGTTATCAGGCGATGGCTAATTCCATTGACCTTTATTTATTTAAAAACTCAGCCGACCTTTACGAAGACGGTATTGTGAACTTTGTTGACTTTGCGATTTTAGGCGGTCAATGGCGACAAACACCTGGTACCCCTTCTGCTGATATTGCACCGCCGTGGGGAGACGGGATTGTTGACTTAGAAGACCTCTACGCAATGGCTCAAGAGTGGCTGAAGGAAAAGTAAAAAACGAAGTTGAAGTCAGACATTGACAATGCTGTCAGATAATAAATTTACTTAATCTGACTTTTTTCCAACGGGATCGGCGGGGGTTAAATGTTAAGAGACTGATGGGCTAAAGCCCTTCCTACATCTCGAAAGGATTCAAACCTTCAATCTTTGAGGTACCTTCGGCTTTCTCGCCCGAGGTACAAATTGTTATTACAAGATTAACGTTGAGCTGAATAATTAAAGTCAATTCTGTTGCAAAATCTGTTGCACCATGGTTCTCTATGAGATGTATCCAAAAACAAAAACCTCGCAAGTTATTCACTCACAAGGTTTTACAAAACGAGGCCGAAGGGGCTCGAACCCTCAACCTTCGGATCGACAGTGTGAACAGTATTGAAACTATTGGAGGATAAAGCAATATGCATATCGATTCATATCAGTTCGGAAAAATCATCATAAACGGCTCAGTCTATGACAACGACATCAAGATTATTCACGGCGTTGTCCATCCAAACTGGTGGCGAAAGCAGGGACATTCGCTTTTGCCCGAAGACATTGAAGATATTCTTCAAGCTAGTCCATCGGTTTTGATTATCGGCTGTGGGGCATCTGCAATGATGGACGTGCCAGATGAGACACAAAAGATTTTAAAAAAGCATAATATCAGATTCGAAATACTTGATACTGCAAAAGCAGTACATCGCTTAAACGAATTATCAAAAGGATGTGAAAACCTCGCAGCGGCTTTACACCTTACCTGCTGAAAAAAGTTGTATTAAGTTAAATTATTTGGAAGGAAAAGAAAGAATGAAGTTATATCTTGTCCAGCACGCAAAAGCGGTGTCAAAGGAAATCGACCCGGTACAGCCGCTAAGCGAAGAAGCTTACAAAGAGCTTCAAAAAGTTTGCAATTTCATCAGGCCTTTGAATTTATTCGTGGATTTCTTATGGCACAGCGGTAAAAAACGGGCGGAACAAACCGCAGAAATACTCGCAAAAGCAATATCCGTAAAATCCCAAATTATTAAAAGAGATGATATAGGTCCGAACGACGACGTCATGAAAATAGCAGATGACCTTACACAAAGCGGATACGACATTATGATCGTTGGCCACTTGCCCTTTTTAGGCAAGCTTGCCTCGTTGCTTTTAACCGGTTCAGAAATCAAAGAGATCATTGAGTTCAAAAACGCAGGTATCGTATGCCTGTCCCGCGGCGAAGGAAACAAATGGCAAATCGAATGGATTGTTACTCCGCAAATCCTCGAGTGTCTTGTTTGCTAATATTCTTGAGTAAATATGAATATGATGTCATCGCCTAACATCGGAATACTCACCCCCCGCCTTAAGCCTAACTACGCTGTGATACTTTCCAACTCAAATCCGAAGGCAATGAAGTCAGCAGTACCAAAGGGCACTGAAATCTGACTACAACGCCACTAGCAGAGCCACCATTAGATATTGTCAGATTTGCTTCAGGCAACGCGCAGCTTTGTTGGCATCGGCAACTGAGTCGAAGGCCAGGTGAAATATGGCACGTTTGCCAATTGCTGCTCCCGAAAGGCCTCGCAGATTGATGCCGGCATCAGAGATTAGTCGGACCAATTTGACAGCAAGACCAGGTTTGTCAACACAGGCAACCCGCAGCCCACATAGAGATTTGGCTTTTTTGAAGCCGGCTTGCTTGGCTGCTTTCTCTTGTGCAGCACCTCTGACAGGTGTAACAAATACCACACCTCTACCGGGCTTTTCAGGTGAACGGCGAGCAAGGAGAAATTCAAGATTGGCACTTGCCTGGGCAAGGGGCTCAAGCTTTTCAACTAGGCCACCGGGGCGGTCCTTGATGCCCACAATCCATATATCAACACGAGTTACTTCCAGTTTCATGATTTGTTCTCCAAAAAAGATGATTTCAGAATCTTCCGAACAAAAATTATGCGTAAAACCGGCATATAAGTTTGGTCATCGGGATAGCCTTTGTCAAGACCTTTTACATTCTCTCACCCTCTGCCCTGTTGCAAATGCATCTATCTTTAGGATAATGTCCTACGTATGAAACCGGATAATGCTGGATATGACCGGCATCCGAAGGGGCTCAAACCAGCAACCGCTGGATTGACAATCCGATGCTCAAGGCACACTTGTTTTGCGGATAGGACGAAGATTTTGAACTAAACTCGGCATCTTCCGAGCAACAAATTGTGTCATTAAATTGGAACAGTTTAGACAATCAACTCATTTTACTAAACGTTGCCTGCTGCAAACTTTTATTTGGGGCAATTTTAAGATCAGACGAATTTTGAGACCCTACGAGGTCTGCAAAAAATCACGCCTTAACAGTATTTTTAAGGCTAAAGATGTGGATTCTGGAGGAATTGGCAACGAATTTTGCAAAAAATACTCTGGACTATTGTAATTCAAGGAATATTTTTATATCATTGTGGAATTGGAGTGCTCAGTGGCGTTTGACGAATATTGCAAGGGCTGGAACCCTTTTAGGAGCGACTCGCTGATGCGTAGTAACCGACTGCTGCAAACTACTTGTGTCGTGGTTGCCGGGATAATGGCCCTATGCACCACACCGCTGCAGGGTAGTGAGGTAACCGTCGTCCTGACTAAAGTGGATGACGGCGACGCCAAGTACGTCCAGAACGGCGTCCACCAGGATGACAACTTCACACTGCTTCGGCAGGATTCCATTCCTTTGACTGCGGCGGACCCAGGCCGTCCGGTGAAGATTGCCGTGTATCGAACCAAGACCTTCCAGACGATGTACGGACATGGAGCGGCCATGACGGATTCGTCCGCTTGGGTGCTCATGAATCTGAAGCGGAAGAACCTACAACTATACGAGTACACCATGGAGAAGCTGTTCTCGTCGACCAAAGGCGCGGGCTTCAGCTTCCTGCGGCTACCCATGGGCGCCTCCGACTATACGGCCAGCGCCACTTACTACACTTACTGCGATGTACGATCGCCGGATCTGAGCCACTTTTCGATCGCTCACGACAGGCTGTACATCATTCCCGTGCTCAAGGACGCGCTGCAGCTGAATCCAGAGATCCGGATTCTCGGCTCGCCGTGGAGCGCCCCGGCGTGGATGAAGACCAATGGCAAGCTGGCGGGAATCTCGGAGCTGGACAAAGCCGCTGGCGCCACCTGCAAACTCAGACCCGAATGTTTCGAGGCGTATGCCGACTACTTCGTGAAATTCATCGAACAATACCAGGCGGAGGGCATTGATATCTGGGGCGTCACGCTGCAGAATGAACCGCAATTCGATGCCGCTGCGTATCCCTGCATGCGAATGAATGAGGATGACCAAATCAGACTCGTCAGCCTTCTGGGTCCCAAACTCGCAGCCAAGAGGCTGAAAACGAAAATCTTCGTCCACGACCACAACTGGGGATTGCATCCCGGCGACCGGAAGGTCATTCGCGGCGACGCCAAAATGGACCCTTTGGAGAGCGTGACCAAAATTTTCTCGAATCCCACGGCAGACAAGTATATCGCCGGAAGCGCCTGGCACTGTTACTACGGCGACGCCAACCTCATGGCCAAGACCTACAACACCCTGCATCAGAGGTTTCCCGACAAGGAAATCCTCTGTACCGAGCATGGTGGCTGGGGCAAGAACCGAGGCGGCTGGTGGGGTGATGTGAACTGGGGCATGGCTCACAGTTGGATGGGCGGTCCACAAAACTGGTGTCAGGCGAGTGCGGAGTGGAACCTTGCGCTCAACGACAAGTTCGGGCCCACCCCACGCCCCGATTCCGAAGCAGCAGGGTTGGTGGTGATTCAAACCGGCAACTACCAGGAAGCGAAGTTCGAGCGCGAGTTCTATGGTCTGGCCCAGATGTCTTGTGCCGCCCGCCCCGGCTCGAAGCACATCGCGGCTTCCTTCAAAGGCGCTGACCCCGGCAGCATGGACATCGTCGCCTTCACCTTGCCCAACGGCCGGACCTCGCTGGTTGTTTTCAACAGGAATCAAACAGAACAATCATTCCAGGTCGAGGCGGACGGCAACTTCTTTGCTTACATCGCACCTGGACACAGCATCGTCACGTTCGCATGGTGATCTCCGATCTCCAACTTTTGGCTTGTTAAATCCCAAAGACTTACATAAATTGTTCAATTCGTTTTGGAACACTTATTTTACATAGAATCTTTAGGAGTAATTATTTTGAAAAATCTTGTTATACTTCTTTTTGAATTTATTAGGTTATTATTCAAGAATAGACATAATTTAATTCTTGAGAATCTCTTATTAAGGCAGCAAATCATCATTCTAAAAAGGAAAACAAAAAAACCAAAACTAAAAAATATCGACAGAATCATACTCATCTGGATTTCAAAATTATGGAATGACTGGAAATCAGCATTGATTATTGTCAAGCCAGAAACTTTAATCGGCTGGCACAAAAGGGGCTTTAAGTTTTTTTGGTGATGGAAATCCCGAAGAACAGGGAGGCCATTAATCGATTGGGAATCGATTAAACTCATCCGTAAACTTCAAAGAGAAAATCCAATATGGACACATCAGCGTATTCAAGGTGAACTCGTCAAACTCGGCTATAATGTATGCGATAACACTGTGAAAAAATATATGCTCAAAATCAAACCTGACAGTTCAAAAAGACAGAGCTGGCTTACATTCTTAATAAACCACGCAAAGCATATTGCCGGAATTGACCTGTTTGTTGCACGAACAATCTTCTTCAAGGCAATATACGTATTTGTTGCTATTTCTCATGACAGACGAAAAATAATGCATTTTGCAATTACATCAAATCCTTGTTCTCAATGGGTGGTTCAACAACTCAGAGAAGCTTTTGCCTTTGATGAAACTACAAAATATGTCATTAGGGATAATGACAAAATATTTAGCGAAGATTTTAAGATGCACATAAAGAGATTTGGTTTAGAGGACACGCCCACCACTCCTCATTCACCCTGGCAAAATCCGGTTTGTGAAAGAGCAATCGGCACACTTCGTCGGGAATGTCTGGACCATATGATAATACTCAATGAGAAACATCTTTACAACGTTCTGAATGAATACATCTATGATTATTACAATATCAGTAGAACACATATGTCACTTGATAAAGACTCACCTGAACACAGACCCGTTCAGATAAAAGGTAGAATCGTAAGCAAGCCAATCCTCGGTGGTCTGCATCACGTTTACAGCAGAGTTGCTTAAACGGAAATTAAGCTCTGATCTCCAAGTAACACGGAGAATGTCCATCCTAACTGTAAAAATTGGTTAAAAATTATATTCCAACCAAGAGAAATCTTCTGTAAACCAGCCAATATACACGTCTGAATGAGCAAACCTCCCCTAAAAGGGTTCAAAAATAACTGAATTATAGGCTAGATGAATTTTTGCATAGGACAAGTTATATTGCATAGGGTAACCTTCAACTCAATCTCTCTCTTAACCAAATGCCTCAAACTGTGCCATTTTTGCTGGCGTCAGACGCTTAGTATGTCAGGCCGTAACCGTATGCAAAAAGCGGTTCGCCCTTACCGGCACCAATCGGAATCTGTGAAATTGACTGCGGCCAGGAGAACGAAAGTTTTCCGGTTGGCTTGTAATCACCGAATAAAACATCAGCAATACCCTGACCCTCCGTTCCCGGCAGCCAGGCTGCAATAAACGCATCAGCCTGCCTAAGCACATCATTGATAACTAAGGGCCTGCCGGAAATAAGAATCACAACTACAGGAATGTCCGCCTTTTTCATATTCTTAACAGCTTCGATATCCTCTTCGGCAAGTACTGGTTCGGCAATATCCCCCCTGCCTTCAGCATAAGGTGTTTCCCCAACTACAACGATGCCGATATTCGCACCTGTCGTATTTGTTCCATCTTTAGAAAAAGTTACTTTTGTATCAGCAGATACAGTATTTTTAATGGCTTTTAGAATCGTAGTACCATCTGTTGTTACATTTCCGCTTTTACCTTGCCATTGTATCGTCCAGCCGCCACATTGATTGCCTATATCATCAGCATTTTTGCCGGCGACACTAATACTCGCAATTTTCTTTGATATCGGCAAAGTATTCTTCTCGTTTTTAAGCAAAACGAGTGATTGTCTGACTGCTTGTCTTGCGATTTCTCTATGTTCGGCTGAGCCGAATTGTTTATGCAGACTTCTATCGGCAAAAACAGAACGGCTTTTATCCATAAGTCCCATAGCAAATTTTACTCGCAGAATTCGAGCTACGGCATCGTTGATGCGCGACATCGGAACTTTGCCCTGCTCAACTAATTCCTTGAGTGTTGTAAAAAATTCACGATAACTTTCTGGCTCCATAGCCATATCCATACCTGCGTTGACCGATATTTCAACAGCGGTTTTATAATCAGGATTTATTTGCCTAATCGCATCATAGTCAGAAATCAAGAAACCCTCAAATCCTAATTCTTCTTTGAGAATTTCAGTAAGTAAATGTTTGCTTGCGGAACATTTTACGCCGTTGAAACTGCTGTACGAAGGCATAATAGAGCCAACACTCGCTCGAATAGCTGCTATATAAGGCAATAGATGGACTTTTCGCAAAGTTGCCTCATCAACTCGCGTATCCCCCTGATCAAGCATTTCTGTTTTTTCAGATGAGCCAAACTTTGTTCCACCGTCGCCGACATAATGTTTTGCGCAAGCTAAAATCGAAAGTGGATTACTCAAATCAGTCCCCTGATAACCGCGCACTCCGGCTTCGCCAAGCAGTTTTACAAGTTCTGGGTTTTCTGAAAAGCCTTCATAAGTTCTGCCCCACCGAATATCCTGTGGAACCGTTACGCAGGGCGAAAATGTCCAGTTAATGCCTGTTGCTCGAACTTCAATCGCGGTAACACGAGCAATTTTTTCAATAAGTTTGGGGTTCCTCGTACAGCCAAGCCCTATATTGTGAGGAAAAATTACCGCGCCTAATACTTTATTATGTCCGTGGACAACGTCAATGCCGTAAAGAAGCGGGATGCCAAGCCGGGTTTTAAGAGCGTGTTTCTGATAAGTATCATAAAGGTCTGTCCAAGCCGCGAGGTCGCTGTCATTTTCAGGGTTGGAACTGCCGCCACTGAAAATGGAGCCGAGATAATACTTCTCTACATCATTTATATCTTTAAGTCCACCATGTTCAGCCTGAGTCATTTGACCGATTTTTTCTTCCAAAGTCATTTTTGAAAGCAGCTCTTTGGCCTGCTTATCAAAAAAAGATAAAGGTTTGCTATTGGCTGATGCTGAAAAAACAAACAATGAAATCAAAACAAAACTGAAAATGTATTTTTTCATCTCACTATCCATTTACCTAACTATAAGTCCTTTACCATTATATTTTACAGTCTGATCCGCAGCTCTTTCAAAATCAAGCCCGACGCAATTATCTCTGCTTACGCGGATAATTTCGAATGTTCTTTCTTTCAGCATACTGGAAAATTTACCCTTGCGATTACCTATCGTTAAAGTCTTTGAAGTTTCATCGTACTTCAAAGGTATAATGCTGTAAGCACCTTTTTCATAATTATAATTGATACCTTCATCCTCATAAATATTAAACTGTCCATTTTTGCCTGCATAAACAAATAAGCGAATTGCTTGCATGGGTTTTTCAGTCGTGTATTGAATATCAGGTCCATAAGGAATAATTGAACCTTCTTTGACAAAAATTGGAATATCTGAATAAGGTGCGTTTGCGTCAATTGTCTGCCCGCCATTAAAATATCGGCCCGTTTTCAGCTCATACCAACCGCCGCCTGCCGGCAGATAAACTTTGCGGCTTCTTGCCTTATATTCAGTTACAGGACATATAAGTAAAGCCGGCCCGAACATAAATTCATCACCGATATTTAAAACATTTTTATCTTCTCTAAAGTCCATAACCAGTGGCCGCATTATCGTATAATCGTCTTGTGTAACTATGCCAGCCAATGAATAAATATACGGCAGCAGTCGATATCGAAGCTTATCATAAGCAAGCATCGCCTGATAAGCAGGATGATTCTCCGGTGCGATATTAAACATTTCGCGAAGCTGCCCTTCGCCGTGACTTCGCATCATCGGAACAAACGTACCGAACTGAATCCAGCGAGCGTTGAGTTCCCGCCATTCTTCCTGTGCCTCCGGAGTCATTGATTTGTCAGGAGCAAACCGCGGCGGCCAAGTAAAACCGCCAATATCCATCGACCAGTAAGGTATGCCTGAAATTGAAAAGCCCAGACCTGCGGTAATCTGCTTTCTCATAGCTTCCCAGGTTGATGGAACATCACCCGACCATGTCGCAGCAGCATATCTCTGCTGGCCAGCAAACGCCGAGCGGGTCAGGATACATACTCGACGTTTCGGAGCTGACGAACGCTGGCCTTCATAAATACCCTTGCTGTTCATCAGCGAATAACCATTCAATACACGCGTACTGACGCCTAAAGCAGTTGGATTCATCCTCATTTTTTGCTGCTGAATTTCCGGCGCAGAGGCAAGTTCAGGTTCGGTTGCATCCATCCACCACGAATCGATTTTCGCGGCATAAGACTGGCGCCAAATTTGAGACCAAAACAGTTTTCGCGCCCGCGAATTGAAAGCATCATAAACAGTAAACTGATGTTTCATCCAATCCTGCAGCTCTTCCCAGAGAGGCGGCTGATAAAGAAAACCCTTGAAATTCATTTCTTCGAAATTTTCTGTCGTGGTATAGAACTTTCCCCAAACCGAAATCATCAGGCGGGCATTATACTTATCGTGAATCGCATCAATCCATTTTTTAACATCTGGAAATCTTTGGGGGTCGAACTGATGTGAACCCCATCCATCTTCTTTCCAGTAAAACCAGTCCTGCACTATATTATCAATCGGAATTTTTCTGGAACGGAAACCTTCCAATACTTCCAAACTGTCATCGGCTGTTTTATATCGCTGACGCGACTGCCAGAAACCATAAGCCCAAACCGGCAGCATCGGAGCCTTGCCGGTTATTTTTCGATAACCCGCTATGACCTTGTCAATTTGAGGCCCATAAACAAAATAATAGTCGATTCTTTCTCCAACTTCCGACCATAATGAAGTTGCTTTATTATCCGAAGGTGTTTTCCATAAAAGGCTCATATAATTTCCATTTTGGTTGCGCACCCATTCAACACGAATTTTATATCGCCGATTTGCGTCGAGAAAAACCTTTGCGGTATTCGCGTAAGGCAGCCATGCCTGCCACCAATCCTGAATTATCAATTTGCCGTCAATCCAGATTTTTACGCCATTATCGGAAAAACTCTCAAATAAATAATAGCCACTAGCTATCAGTTCAATTTCTCCTTCCCATAGAATACTAACGGCGCCATATGGCGGCAAACCGGGATGTATCAGATTATTAGGCCTCGCGCCCATTTTCGGCAATTGTATCCCGATTTCCCGGCTTACGCCGCAGAATATATCTTTTTCAAATTCTCCATCTGAAAAATAAGTAACAGTAACTCCGCCCTGTTTCTCCTTTGTGTCATAGAGCTGTTTAGCTGGTATCGGCTCAAACTCACGAACATCTCCGAACTTGCTATACGACATATTATCCCAAAAAATCCCATACCCTTTGCTGGAAACCAAAAACGGCACAATCACAGTTCCATTATGCTGCCACAACTGCAAATCGTAATCTTTAATATCCATCAGGCCGAGCTGGTGCTGGCCAAGACCATAAAGAGATTCATCTTGCGGCTCCCACTGCTGGCAAATATGAAAAGTTTTATCTCCCTGTACAATTGCGGGTTCCATCTTCCGGCCATTGGCAAGTTCAGTCAGGATAATTTTACCATCGGCATCAAAAAATGACACCCGGCCTGTTTTCAGATTGATCCGCACCTGCAGCGCATCTGTAATTATAATTGCATCTTGCTCTGTTGATTGAAGGTTCCAACCTTTATGCAAAGTCGGTCTGTTTTCGACCGCCAAACTGGGGGTGTCTAAAAATCGGCAGTCCTTCGCAAAAGCAACACGCACGACATCCTTAGCGCAAACCTGGATAAACAGCAGACCGTCATCTACGGGAACAACAATGCCGTCAGATCTTTTTTCAAAAGCGCAAACAGAACCATTTATAATAAGCACCATTATCGAAATTAAAGAAAATTGAAGATATTTGTGCCTTATAACCATATTTGCTTTTCCTTCAAATTTACCGAATGTATGTCTTCACCTTTAGATCCACCTGTCTAGATTATATCGAAAAATTCTTTTTTTCATATTTATTTTCTTGCCTTTACAAGACGATGTTTTGCTGCACCTAACCGAGAGCCAACCGTACATCGTTGGTGCAGATTTTGGTGCAACTCATCAGCTCATGTAATCCATAATTCAACAACTTCATCGCCGCGCCGTTGCCGCTGGTGATGTGGGCACTTGCGTGCAGCCACCAGTCAGACGCGATGGAGGGTGTCAGCTTTGCAAGTGTGGAATGGGGTAAACCACAGACCAAACCGGCGGGTCAGTGAAACAACTGCTGCACAAAGTAATACAGCGCCTGTTTCCATTCCGGCGCATCGTGTCCGTGGCTGTCCACGTGCCATATGTGAGGGACTTTCTTTTCCTTGAGGTAGGCATGCACACCCTGGCTGATGAAGATCAGGCCATCCTTGTTGCCGCACGAAAGCCAGAGCAGTTTCAACTGCTTTGCCGCCTCGGGATCGGGCAGGAGTTGGGCCGGCGGCTTCGTGTTCGGCGCGGAGGAAAAGCCGCCCACCCACGCAAACGTGTTGAGGTGCGCGAGCCCGAAGTTCAACGACTGCCCGCCGCCCATCGAAAGCCCGGCCAAGGCACGGTTTTCCCGGTTTGTGTAGGTGCTGTAACGTGACCCAATCGTGGGGATGACGTCCTCCAGCAGATCACGCTCGAAATGGGCGAACGCCGGCGCGGCGGCAAAGATGTCCCCCTCGGCGCGGTCGTTCTTCTGCGCGCGACCGTTGGGCATCACAATGATCATCGGCACGGCTTTGCCGTCAGCGATGAGGTTGTCGAGCAGGATGTTCGGCGTCGCAAACCGCTGCCACTCGGTTTCATCACCGCCGATTCCGTGCAACAAGTAGAGAACGGGATACTTCTTGTCCTTCGTGTAGCCGGGCGGCGTGTAAACCTGCATTCGGCGTCTCGTGCCGACGGTCTTCGAGTCGTATTCGATCATCTCCAACTGCCCGTGCGGAATGTTGTCGCGCTTCACATCGAAGCCAGCCGGCGGCTCGGGAAACGCGGGTTTATCATCATCCTTCAGCACGATTGGTCCGTCAAATCCTCGCGGTTCACCGCGGCTATTTTCCGGGCGCACCTGTGGCGCGTTTGTGTCTTGAGCCACGGCGGTGAACACCGCCGCCAGAATCAGGATAAGAGTCAGGGTTTTCATAAATGTTTGGTTGCAGGAGGTTCGGTTATTGGGATAACAGCTTACCGGTTTCATCAACTTGCATAACCCTTCGCCGGCCATATTGCGCGTAACGCTCTGGTAAAACAGAGCTGCCGAGGTAAGGATCCGTATAGCAAAACGCCTAGATACATTCATAAAAATGTTTTTATTCGGGAACATTGCAATTCCATCACTTCTACTATTGTGCAATATCGGTTCTAATTTGAACAAATTTACTGCGTCGCGACATTTAGGCTTGCCGTTGGTTTTCACAATTATAATAAGTTTGACGATTATCGTCAAACAACTTGGCGGTGCGGACCGCTGGTGATGTCAGTTACAGCAGGCAGATTTTCATTTCATCTTTGGCAAAAAGTCAGACATAATTTCTTTCCGGTCAATTACTTATATTATGTTTTTTTTGCCGTTATCCGGCCATTGACAACTCAAGCACAAGGCCGTTATACTACAGGCACTTAAAAATTCTGGCGCCCCAAGGGGCTCGAACCCTCAACCTTCGGATCGACAGTCCGATTGAGGGTTTTGTAAGTGCTTGTAAATAAACGATTAATAATTACACTAAAATAACTTATGAATGCTGGCCGAAGCCGAACCGAAGGCTGGCAGTAGCCTAAACGTACATAGCTGTTGCAAATTTTGTTGCAAATTGAAGACTCGGATTAACCCATTTCCAGTAAGAACCATATCAAATCTCTTCCATTTCAACCCTTTTATTCGGCTGATTTCTCCCCGCACACTCTCAAGGAAACTACTTTCAAATTCTAGCGACCCTTTAACCATCCTAACAAAAATATGCTAATAGCCGCCGTTAGAAGCGCTTCAAAAGTCGTCCGGGCCATCAGGCAGCCCTCCGCCCATGAGGTCGCTCAGTATGGATAGTGGATTATGTATTCAGATAGAATATGTCGCAAATGAGCTTCGCCAAATATAAGCATTTTATTAAGGCACTCTGATTTTATGCTCCGGATAAAGCATTCAACAGTAAAAAGTCGGAGCATTATAGCTAAAATCAGCTTAATAAACGACTAATTTTGTTAAAGATACCAACTGTAAGCTTTTATTTCCTAAAATCTTAGGTTCGGATGACTTTTGAGACGCTACGGGTTCACAAATTCTTAACAACTTAACTTATAGTGGCAAAACATTGGCGACTGACACTTTTTTGACACCGCTTAAAGACAAGAACGCCTTGACTAAAAAAACTTCAAACCCAATTGACTTTTGAACCATTACGACTTACAAAGTTTCAAAAATAAATGACTTATATGGCTGGATGAATTTTTGCATAGGACACGTCCTTTTCTTTGACCTTCTTGAGTAAAATAATGCATGCTGCAGCAATCACCTCATGGCGAAGGGGCTCGAACCCTCAATCTTCGGATAGACAGTCTGATATTTGCATTTTAACTCCTGTATTGACAGGGGATTATAACACTGTTTTTGGTTAAAAGTTGATTTTAAACAAGTACAGAATTTTCGGGAGGGACACAGCCGCCTTGATAATCCATAATGTATTCTATCACATATTCAGGCGCAGCCTGATAACCTTGCATGACATTGGGTCGATTCCCACGTATAACCCTTCCCGGAGCAACCTTTCTGCCGGCAGGTTGTCTCTTATTTCGCTGATCCAGCCCTTTGCTTCATTCTTAAGAAGGGCAACATCCTGTGTATAATGGGCATGTTTGATATCTGATGGATTTACCCGGCCGTCTATGATGTCATTAAGAGAAAACACCACTTCTTTGGCACCTAAATTGGGGTTGATTACGCCGATCACAATCTCGCTCTCGTCAAAGCGGGCCAGACAGATCACATCGTGCTCATCATTCTCTAAGACCTTATAGTCCCCTTCAACTAATTGCGGATACTCTTTACGGAGGCCAAAGAGCCTTCGCGATGTTTCCTTTTTGCCGTTATCGGCATCGGCAACCCTTGGTGCAGGGGATGTTTTAGCCGGGTCTAGCTTGTAATGGTGTTGCTTGCCAAATACATCGCCATTAAAGACCAGCACGTATCCTGGCATAAAGCTGTACATGAAATGCATCAATAATCTGTCCCTGTAACAGAGTTTTGCCCATGGGTCTTCAAAATCAAAAGCGTCGTGTTCCGGCCCCAGGTTTACCAGGTTGTCCCGAATTTGCTGCATATGTTCAAGCTTTTTTAAGTACGATATTAACATTGGGAGCTTGCCCGGGTCTTTAAGGGCGTCGGTAGCAAGATTCCTTGGCTGCCAGTTATACACTGCGCAGTTTTGGTTATCAGCAAGCTGCAGGAGCTCTTCCAACCTTTCAAAGCCCTCAAACATAATGAAGCAATCCGGTTTAATACTGCGTACGTTTTCTATGAACAAGCGTGTCAGGTTGTCCTCGACATCCAGTCCCCAATTTTCCTTTATCTTGTCTGGGAACGTGGAAAGTGCAGCATCGATGCGGAAACCGTCCAGTCCTTTAGCCAGCCAGAAACGGCCTATATCAAGCCCATGTTTCCTGACCTGGGGATGCGAAAGGTCAGGCTGGGCAAGGGAGCTCCAACGTCGAGGGAAACTTCTTAAAGGGACTTCATCAGTTGCTGAAACCAAGGCAAGGTTCTTCTCATTGCCCTGCATATCCCTGCCCCTACATAACAGCATGCCTTTGCCGGCAAAATAATCACCGTCTTTAGCATCCGTATATAGGAACCAATCAGGATGAGCCTTGCATAGGGGGCTGTTTTTGGAGACATGCTGATTTGCCATCCAGTCAGCAACGACCTTTAATCCCAGCGCATGAGCAACAGATATGAAATTATCCAAATCCGCAAAACTGCCGGCGCTCTCATCAATATCAAACGGCTCCACTATACTAAAGGGGTTGCCGGTATGTTTCATCAAGCCGAGAAGATAGACATATTCGACCCCCAACTTTGCCAGGAATGGCAGTTCTTCCGAAGCGGCAGAAAGACCAGGTATGTGGTTTTCAGCATCATGATAGTCCCTAACAACCATCTCATAGATAACCTTGCTGCTGACAACCTTTTGCTTTGCATCCTGTGAATCATCACGTGGGGAAAGTAGTAATGACAACCCACGTAATGATTCTGCCACGCTCCATGCTTGGGATTTACATCCTTCTCTGTTCATAGGCGCGTAAACCGACTGGCAGTTGCCGTCAAATATTTCAGGTATGGATTTGAATTCTTCCAGTATTTCTGAAAGAGTGCTAAAGTAACCTATACCATCCAGGATTCTAAGCGATTCTTCTCTGCCGTAAGCAACTATGCAGCCCTCAATAAAGCCGCCAATAAGCCACGGCCAGATGGTTCCCTGGTGGTAGGAGTATTCGTTGTTGTGAACGGAGCAGTAATCCCTGTCATGCAGCGCGAGCGTGCGCAAGCCAAAAGGCGTAAGCAGTTCTTCCCTTGCCTTGTTCATAACAGCCCGGCTCTTGTCGGAATCCAGCAACCCAAAGGCCACTGCAAAGACCTGGTTGGGCCTTATCTTCCTGCCCTGTTCGGGGTCCCCGTCAATAGTATCGTAAAGGCAGCTGGCTTCATGGTTCCAGAACTTCATAAAACCGGATTTCACCTTCTCCGCCAGCTGTACATATTCTCCGTTTTTGCCGCCTTTGCGCTTTTGTATACCATCCATCACTTTCAAGGCATTGTACCAAAGCGCGTTTATTTCAACTGCTTTACCGTGGCGGCTCGTAACTGGTCCGCAGCCCCTGGGTTTCACATCCATCCAGGTCAGCTGAGTGTTCTCATTACCTGCTGAAATGAGGCAGTCACTGTCCATACGGATGCTTATTGTCTGGGATTTCTCATTGCCATCCTCTTGCCACCTATCCTCAAACTCTATGCCGTGCCGGTATGTATTTATGATTTCTTCCAGTATATTCTGGACAGTGGCTGTTTCGTTCTGGGGGAATTTCCTGTCAACCATTGCAGCCAGAAAGGCGTAATCGTGTGTGCGATTAAGGTACTTGCCCATTGCCCAGAGCAGCCACAAAGACGAGTCGATGCTGTTATACCTTGGCCCGGAGCCATCGCCGACAATATTGGGAAGGATGCCATGCTTGACAAACCTCAGATAGTTCTTCATGACATCCCTGAACATATCAAACCTTTCCCTTTCAAGGCAAAGACCGGGAAGCGCAACCATAGTGTCCCTTCCCCAGTTGTAAAGCTGGCCGCCCTGTCTTTGGTCGAAATACGGCGAGCCGGCAATGACAGTCCAACCCTTCAGTGCAGCGTCACGATACAGGAAATCATGCACCGCTTCTTGCAGTCTGAGCATAATGTTTGTATGCTCTTCAGTTTCAGGCGTTTTATGGCGTCCCTGGTCCCTGCTATGGATGATATCTTTCCTTGCATGGAGCGCCTGGACATACATGTCGGTATACCTTTGTTCCATTGCAATAGCAGTCACATTTGGACTTGCCAGATATGATTCCAGCTTCATGTCCAGCCATAAGCGGTCGTTCTTGTCCTCGTTGTAGTATATCTCAGACAATTCTTTGAGCTTATCCAGAATGTCCTTTGGTGCTCTCCTGTAAAAATCCTCATTGTTTTCATATGGGCCGACCAGAATTCCGTTTCTGCCTTCTCTAATGTATTCGGGGGGGCCACCACTTTGTGTGGCGATGTTTATCCCCCCGTTCCTTGCGGAACGCTGGTCCGAAGTACCACAGGCCTCTTTCCCCGGCAGTGGACAGTTGATACATATGTCGGCGCCGATGGCCTGCATTCTGAGAAGAATAGTATCTGAATTCGGCACATAAACAAACCTCCCCTTTAGCTCAGGCCTTTGCATCCAGCCAACGAACTCTTCTATCCATCCCTCTTCATTGGACCCTTCCGGTGCGATCCCACCTACAACAACCTGCATGCCCAGGCCATTTATCCTGCCCCAGATGGTGTCAACTTCGTCATCCCTATCCGCACACATAATATGGATAATGTCTTTCAGAATGGGGAGCTGGCTCTTGTATTTCACCATTCTCCTTACCATCCATACGGTCAGCAAGTTAGGGTTCAGGGTAATGCCTTCTTTGCGGATGGTTTGGCCGCTTTTGTTGGTCATGCCGGCCGTTCTCTTTTTGACTTCAGCTAAAGACAATGCTTTGCCTTCTGTGCCTATTCGCAGAAAGATTTCTTTGCTGGGTTCGATGCCCTTGAGTTCCATTTCCAGCAGTTCGTTCATTACCCATGAGTCACCGGAGCCGTTGAGTATGGCCTCTATCCCTCTGTCATAACACTGGAATAGGGTCTGCATGGCGTCAGCATGCTCGTTGCTTACCCCATTTGCAGTATCACATATTTCAAGCGCACCCCTGGAGAAGTCTATGAACAGCCGGCCATCCTTCACTACCACAAATTTTCTCCATAACCTCTGCCAGCTCTGGCCGGGGAACCTCATTGCGTAACGCACTCTTGCGACATCGCCGCCAACAAGTTCACCGATGCAGAATTTCTCCAGGCCCGCTGGGACAACCGTGTGGTTTGTATAGGCTACAGCTGTCCTATCAAAGGCTTTGTCGCCCTTTACTATTGCGGCACCATCGGCAACATGGCCTTCGTTGAGGTGTAGGATGTCAGGCACAATCCTCATGCTTTTGAACAGCTCGTAGACGCATTCACCAAAAACAGTATCTTGCAGGAAGCGATGTTCCATGCCGTGACCTGGATGCGTCTTATGGTCCGGGTAAAGGATGTCAAATACCTCAGGGCAATAGAAGACGTGAAGGGGTGTCCCTCCGCGGCTTATACTATATACATCTACATGGTATTGCCGCTCTCGGGCGGTGTTCTTCTCATCCCAACCCCAAATATCGAATTGCAGGGGCTTTCCCCTCTTGTCCATGACATGCCTAATCGGCTGGTCCTTATAAGAAACATCTCTATATTCAATATGCTGCCTCCCACCTCTGATTGACTGGACCAGTCGCTTACTATAAAGGGGCATGCAACCAAAAGCTCTGTCCATCCCTATCGCGTTAAGACCTTCGAGCTTATCGCCGAAGTATATTCCCAGACCACCTTTGGTGTTCGCTTCGCGGGCATCTTCTTTCAACTCAGGTATACAACCTTCCATAGAAAGAGTCGCCAGAATCTTGCCCTTCAACTCAGGTGCATGCTCGTCTATCCATGTAACGTTTGAGTTTATCATACAAATTCTTCATTAAATCAATTTTCTATCAGTTATGTTTGAGGTACTCACCTCCTGCTATAGCGCATCGACAGATTGCGCCGCTAACATGATGCGACCGGATCGTAGCAGCCAAGCCTAGCCGATGTTTTATACGAGCCCTTTTATGTAAAGTTAGGGTCTCAATGCCCTAACCGTGATGGCTTTTCTAATAACAAATCCCAATGCGTGGCATCTTCTATGCCGACTTTTAAATTTCCAGACAATCCGCCATAAAGCAGCAGTCAGTGTAAGGGCACTGGCTCTTTGACGTTCCAAAGCAAGAAGTGTTGCCCCTCAGCCCTCTATATAGAGTGAATAAGTTCAGTTTTATTCATTTGGCATGGCTGAATACCTAGCGATATAGCCTTTTGCTCAATCTCGGCCATTGTCATCGCTTTTGCCCTGGGGCCCTGTGTAACTTTCACAGCGGCAAGACTTTCCTTACTATAGGTAGACTATGGGTAACTAACGGCTGCAAGCTGGGAAACACGAGTGATAATGCTTAACACTAAGAATAAGCCTCTGGAAACAAGATGATGATAATGTAAGGTTATCAGTTCCTTAACGCAAGTCAAGATAATTTTTGAGATTTTGTACCTTTTTACGATATTTTTTTTGAAAGCGGGCATGCAAACTCCTATTTCCGCCCAAAACAAACGATTTTGGGCCGAGCGTATCAGAGCTCTTTAGGGAAAAGAGCGCAGCAAGGCTCATATTTGCAATACGTTGCGGATGTACGGCACAGAGCCTACCTCAAATCACCCGACTGGATTTGGCTTTACTGATGACCTTGCGGAATAAGTGCGGTTATGCATACTCCATGAGTCTACTCCTAAACAAAGCACATCCAGCCAGGGTTGGTTTGAATTGGACCTATTATTTTGTAAATCATTGGCAAATGGATTATAATCACTATTAGCCATACAAATCATTGGCTTAATGAACCAGTTGGTTTTGGGCTATTTATTGTTATGGCCAGCGTTGCACCGCATTCCATTTTGCCAATAGCAGGCGGAACAACAGTGAAATAGCCTCATAAAGAAACGATACAATAAACAGGAGCAGCGCAACACAATGGATTCGGGATGGCATTGAAAAAGAGCACAAAGCTATCTATTGGTTGCTTATTAGGTAATTATCAGTTGAAAAGATTGAGTGGAAAATGGCATTAGCGACATTTTACTTCCAACTGCATCAGCCGTTCCGGCTGCACCCTGACAGAGACAAATTTCTTTGGGATGACAACAACAGGGAAATATTTGAAAAGGTCTCAGAAAAAAATTATCTGCCTGCCACAAGAATGTTTACAGAGTTAATAGCAGATAACCCCGGGTTCAAGATTACATTCAGTATGTCCGGAACATTCCTGGAACAGGCTCAAATGTATAAGCCTGAAGTAATCAGGTGTCTGCAGGAATTGTTTGACGCCGGCAAACAGAAAAGCCAGGTTGAATTCCTCGAAGAAACATATTATCACTCCCTTGTCAGCTTGTTTGACGACCCTGAAAGATTGGAATTCAGAGACCAAGTTTCCCTACACATGGTGAAGATGGAAGAGATTTTTGGGATAAAACCCAGTTCATTCAGAAATACCGAACTGATGTACAATAATGAGATTGCAGATGTTGTTGCAGATATGGGCTTTAGAGCAATGCTTTGCGAGAAAAGAGATGATATGTATGGCTTAAAGGACGGAAAGCTTATATCTCCCAACGCAATATTTCGGGCAAAAGGGAGTAATTTAATTGTTATTCCCAGAAACAGGGAGTTGAGCGATGATGTTGCATACAGATTTCCCCATACGCCGATTTCCGCGGAGCATTATGCGTGGAGCATTGCACAAATTGATGGTGAGGCAGTTCTGTTAGGGTACGACTACGAGCATATTGGCGAGCACATATGGGAAGATAAAGGCATATTTGAATTTTGGAAAACTTTGCCCAGAATGTTGGCAGAACACAGCAACGTAAAAGTGGCAAATCCAAGCGAGGTTGCCGAATTGTTTAATGACGCCGACTGCCCAATTGTAGATATTCACGGCTTATCCACTTCTTCCTGGGCAGATGCCACAAGAGACACTTTTGGCTGGTTAGGAAATAGAACACAGCAAGAGCTTTTTTCCCGCATTAAAAGCTTGGAGAAAAAAACCAAGAAGACCGGAGGGGAATTATTAACGAAATGGAGGCATTTGACAATCTCTGACCAACTCTACTTTCTCCATGAGAGTACCGGTTCAGACCATGCGGTGCATTCGTATTTTAGCCCTTATGACTCAATAGGAGAAGCGGTTAGGATTATAACAGACAAGATATGGGGGTTGGAAAAATCGACAGAGAACTTCGGCATACTAAAGAAAACTGAAAGAATCCCTGTTATAATAATAAGCCCCGAGACCGATAGATTGCCAACCGAAGGAATGGGAGATTTTGCAAAATATGTCTCAGGTAAGAGTGGTGGAATGGGGGAGGTAGTCGCTGCTTTATGCAAAGGTCTTTCCGAGAAGGGGATATTGACTTACGTTATCACGCTTAATCTAAAAAGAAAGTTTATGGAAAAATCCGGAATGGGCAAGGAGGAGTATATACAAAAATTATATCACTTGCCTCGTGATAATATCAAGACAGTCGATTCCTCTTTATTCGAAAATTATATGAGCGCTTATGACGGGGATCCACGGGTGACAGCCGCAGAATTTCAGAGGAAAATAAGGCATTCTCTAATAAGAGAAATAATTTCAAAACACGAAGGAAGAGGGATTATTCATACGCACGACTGGATGGCGGGTGGAATTATAACAGCATTCGCCAAATTGAGAAAGATTCCATTGCTCCACACAGTTCATAATACCCATACGGGCCACATACCACTGGAGATGTTTCACGGAGTGAATTTAGGTGAGCTTTGGAACGACATATACTTTTCGAATGACCAGGGCAGGGAATGCGTGGATTGTCAGGCGACTGCCGTAAAAAGCGCAACCCTGGTCAGCTATGTGGGTACGAGATTTCTGGAGGAGACAACGCAGGACTATTTTCTTGACAGGCAGTTCATCCCTTGGAGTGTAAGGCAGGAGACCAAGGCAAAGTATCGATATGGCAGCGTATTGGCAATACCTAATGGGATTTCCCCCGCGATGTACCCGGAAAACCAGATTGAAAATCCTGATATTGATAAACCAGGCCTTGCGAAGAAATATGGAATAGCTGATAATGTAATAGAAGCAAAAAAACTTAATTTAATCAAGTTTCAGAAGAAAACCGGCCTAAAAGTTAATCCTGATGCGATCCTTTTGTATTGGCCCTCTCGGTTGGACCAAATGCAAAAAGGGGTGGAGCTTCTTGAAGATATTGCCTTGAAATTTGTAATAGAACATCTGGATGTTCAGATAGCAATTGTTGGCAATCCTGTAGGAGATGATAAGACCCACGCAGAGGTACTCGGAAGAATTGCTTGCGCATCTGGCGGGAAAATCGTATACCGGCCCTTCGATAACGACCTTAGCATGTTGGGCTATGCCGCTGCAAGTGATGTTTTCGGGGCTTCATTGTATGAGCCATTTGGACAGATAGATGTGATAGGAAATCTTTTTGGGGCAACAGCAACAAACCGCGATACCGGGGGCTTTCACGATAAGATTGTGTCTTTAAGGCTTAAGAAGTTAGGATCGCCTAAAGATATTGGCAATGGTGTGCTTTTCAGGGATTATGACTCCAGCGGATTGTGGTGGGGATTGGAAACAACTGTACAGAACCATAGGTATTTCAGAAAAAAACCTAAAGAATGGGAAAGACAGGCAAAAAGAATAATGAAAGAAACCAGGAATAAGTGGGACCTAAGCAATATGGTTGCAGGGTATTTATCCGCCTATGAGAAAATCCTAGGATATCCCCTAATCTAATATCTGTTTGTTGGAAACATTACGTAATTTCCTGAAATCTTTTTTTACGTGTTTATTTTGTGGTTTAGTCGTTAGATTTTTTAAACGGAACTGGTAATCCGCCAGCATCCTACAGAGTCTTATAGTTTCGTCACGTTGCTGGCTAAAAAGATCATCAACGATGAAAAAACGCTTGGTATCGTATGTCTCCACAAGAAGGCTGATGTGCTCGAGCAATCGCTCCGGCTCAGTAGCTCTCAGTTTCCCCCTCACCGGCCGGCAATCTCCTCAGCTTTTAACTTTTTGTGTTTTCAGCAATCGAAAGTGATCGAAAGGCTTTAAAGGCCATTGTCAAAAAGGCTGCGGATCGGTTTTGAATTTGTGCATTGATTGGCTTTTTTGTCAGGCTTCAAAGGGTAGATGGTGTCTCGAAGGGACCGTTGCAGCGATATGTTAGGCATCTGAATCTCCCGAGTTCGTGTTGTGACTTTTGTTAGACTCTTGTTCAGGCTTAGGAGGTAGTATATCTCCCAAACGCGCATCCACTTCCAGATCATATGCGAAAGCAATCCGAGCGATGTGGATTCCAAATAGGGCTCGCAACTCACCCAGTGTGCAGAGGAGTTGAGCCTGATACGGCCCACCATAACCTGCGCTTGGGGATTGATTCTCATCCAGAAACTTGCGACAGGCAGCCTGCATAGCTCGCAGGATTTTTCTCAGAAGAGAGTCCGTAGAGAGAGCCTCTATGTCGCGGGTAAGTCGCTCACGTGTATCAAGGATGGACTGAACGATGAAGGAGCCAATCTCTCTGTCATATGGATAGTGGAAAGCCCGATGGGGCTCGAACCGGCAACCTTCGGATCGACAGACTGATATTCGCTCCATAAAATCAGTATTTACAGCAGCTTACAATGCGTTTTTTAGGCAAAAACGAGGGTTACAAATAGAACCAGAACAGACTTACAAGTGGACTCAGGCGGCACTTACTAGTGGCGATTGACACTATTTTGACACCGCTTTTCAGATCAAATATTGATATGCTCCTACTTAATCAGCAAAAATCTATGATTTGAAATGGAATTCGACCTGACCAACTTCTGATGTTTACTTTCCGGATTCTCCTTTTGTACTATCGACTATCGAAAATTCACTAACGACTAATTCGTTCATGCTGCCTGCAGTTCGGATGCTATTTTTATTCTACTTTGTCCCTTGCAGGACTGCATAACACTGTACGTCTCCTCATCGCGGCTTTCGGAAATTTATCCTGTGGACAACAGCAATTGCGGCCTATCGACCACACCGCACAATTCATCTTTTCCTGATACCCCGCTCTCCTGATGTCCTTCCCCCTAATTCCTGATTTTCTGATACCCTCTTCATCTCTGTGTCATCTGCGGCTCAAACAATTCATCGTTTTATTTCTTCAAAAACCATTTTATCAAGGTTAAAATAATCACCATCAACAACCAGCTTCAGCAAATGCTGACCGGCATCAAGTTTTATTGTCCTTTTTATAACTTCCCAGTTTTGAAATCCTGCGGTATTTGGAATTGAAATAATCCCCGTTTTGTCTGCGCCATCACATTCGAGATGTAGCTTTCCACTGTCGTATGATGACGCTATATAGAATGAGATCTGGTACGTTGCAGATTTACTCACAGTAACTGTATATGCCATCCAATCTCCGGTATGGGTCCAACCTACATTGTAACCACCTGCAGTACACTTCTCAATATCCACACCTTCTTGGGGCCGGTATTGGCCACCTTCATTAATTTCGTCTCTGTCATAGTAAGCTTCGCCAGGGCAACCAGTATCGAAGTCTTCTGCTTCAATTGATCCAGGAATAGTATTTGGTTTGTATGCTTCCTGTTTCACCTCGCAAACCTCCATGAGCCTCCATCCAAAGAATGAACCATTTTCTGAGTTGATTAAGCCTGCTTTATTCCCTTCAGCAAGCGGAGTGTTTACGGATAAAATGAAGTTCGGGAATTGTTTATTTGAAATTTTGAATAATCCATTATATGCGTCTTCGATTTTCCAAAATTGGTTGTTATTACCGGTAAAATTTGAAATTATAAGGTCATGACCAGAAATATTACACTCGAATACCTTTTTACTATTTTCACGGTTTAGGATTTTATAAAAACCCTTACCTGCAGGTTCCAACTTCCATTGGTTTGCAATGTTTTTTCTTTTACCGGTCAATGACAAATCTGAACCAAGCACCGGACTGCCTGTGTTATCGCCCGGGACAAGATAATAATGCGGCTCACAGTTAAGGTCGGCATACTTGTCGAGTTTTGGAATTTTGTCTTCAAATCTAAGTTTTAAAACGTATGCCGGGTCTTCGAAAGAGCGTTCGGGCAGACTAACGATTAATCCTTCCGTATCTTTCTTGAAAGCTAATGGCAGATATTTTCCGGCTTCGCCATTGATAAGTTCAACGGATTTCAGGTTTTTGCAATCGATTCTGTCAGAAGATAATGATTTGAGAATTACTTCTTTCTGGCCGTTTTCCCAGCCGAGCAAAATTGCGTAAAGTGTCGTGTTATCTTTCGACCTGGTATAGCGAACGTCTTTGGCAGTTCCTGCGGTCGGAGCCGTCATAATTCCATAGGCGGCTCCCATTTTTGTAGGGCCTTCCCCATATTTTTCCCAGGCACGTGTTGCGTACACCGCTTCACCATATTTTTTGAGCCATGCACCCATGGCTAACAAAACGTCCTTTTGTTCCTGAGGTATTGTACCGTCAGATTTTGGAGAAATGTTGAGAAGCATATTCCCATTTTTACTTATTCTGTCGATAAAAGCATGGAGTATCTGTTTTTTTGAATAATATCCGATTCCTTCGGTGTAGCACCAGCTTGAGGAACTGATTGCATCATCTGTAAGCCAGTAATTTTCAGTAATGTCGATGGGACCGCCGCGCTCATAATCGAGAACTGCACATTTAGTGTTTAGTGCATCCTTATATGTGGCTACTACTTCTTTATTCCATTCAGCAGCTTTATTGTAGTAATAAGCTAAAAATTGTAAAAGAACAGGTTCTGAAATAGCCCGAAGGTTAAAATCCTGGTAAATGATATCGGGTTTATAGTTATCGATAATTTCCTTATGCTTACTTAACCAAAAGGCTTCGTTTTTTTCTTTTCCTTGCTGACCGTAAAGCATTTGAAGCTTTGGATCGTTTGTTTTAGGCACAGGTTCATAATATCCGGTGATATTGTATGCATGATGCATGGAAAGAATTATTCTCATATTTTTTGAGCGGATGGCATCCGTTAACAAACCTACCAAATCAAGTTTCGGTCCCATATCTTTTGCGTTCCAGGGATTAACCTTACTTGCCCACATCGAGAAGCCGTCGTGGTGCTCGGCCACCGGGCCGGCAAATTTGGCTCCTGCATCAGCAAATAATTGCGCCCATTCTTCAGGATCGAATTTACCGCCTTCAGACTTGAGCTTCGGTGCAAACTGTACAAAATTACCTTGCTTGTCCTTCGCTCCTGTAATGAAGTTTCTGTATGGCCATTGAGACACGTCGCCATAAATCTCTGCATGGTGCTTATTTTCTAAAGATCCTTTGATATACATGTTGCGAGGATACCATTCGTTTGAAAATGCCGGAACAGAGTATACTCCCCAGTGGAAATATATACCAAACTTAGCATCTTTGAACCACTCAGGTACAGGGTTCGACTTCTCCAATGATGTAAAGTTGGGCTGGAAATCTTGCTTTTGAGTCTGAGCAGAGATTTTACCAATTATTCCTGTAATAAACAGAACTAGAAAAAATGTGTATTTATATTTCATAGCTAATTACTATTCTATATTAATTATACAAGTTACCTAACGTTCCTGTGTTAATTATACCCGAAGGGGCTCGAACCCACAACCTTCGGATCGACAGTCCGATAGGTGCTCCATAAGCCCATATTCAACAATGACTTATATGCGTGTTTTTAAGCAAAAATGAGGGTTACATGTGATTGACAAGTGAACCTAAGTGAGACTTACAAGCCAGTTACAACTGGCGACTGACGCAAAAATGACGCAGATTCAATAAACGGTTCGTTCCTCACCCGAATATATCAGCGGAATATCAGATAGATAATTATCTGCAACAGCAGAATAACCACCGCCCCGGTTCGTAAATCCTGCCAAAATCTATATCGGCCACCCCCGTCCTCACGTACTCCTTCCTGCTTCAATGTCATCACCCATAACGCCAGCAACGCCATCAAAACCACATAAATTATTAGCGCCATATCCGGCGTCACCTTGTTCACAAGTTCAAAACAAAATTCCGCTACAGGCTTTAATATCGAAATTATCATTTCTTTCATAGCTTTTAACTTTCTTTACTGAACATCAGGTTTTTAATCTTTTCTTCCAATTGGGCTCTGGTACACAGACTCACCACTACAGTCACAACTACTGCCATCAGGAACGACCACCAGGCTATATAAAGGTAGGGGTCTCCCGCCTGAAAAATATCCGCCTGTACCCAGAACAGCGTGGAACTGGTAAGAACTCCGACTACCAGTCCTGCTATTGCGCCCGGGCTGTTAGCCCGTTTCCAGACCATACCCAGCAGCAGTATCGCCAATGTCGGCCCCTGGAATATCGAGAGCAGAGTTTGCAGTGCATTGAATATACCGCTGAATTTGGTAGTCATCGGCGCCAGATAGGCTGCTAATACAATAAAGATAACCGTTAATATTTTACCAACAACCATCAGATGACGCGGGGTAGCCTCTTTTTTGATATAACGTTTATAAATATCCATAGTCCACAGTGTTGCCGCCGAGTTCAGATAAGAGTCCACAGTACTCATAAACGCCGCCAGAAAGCCTGTGAACACTATGCCGAACACCCCCTTCGGCAATAAATTACACAGCATCGTCGCATAAACGTCATCGCCCGATTTTAGTTTCGGATACAGGATAAAACCGATTATACCGGGAACCACCATCAGAATCGGAAAAATTATTTTCAGGGACGCGCCAAAAATAACCGACTTTTTCACCTCATGCTGACTGCTCGCTCCCAGGCATCTTTGCACTATTACCTGATTGCCTGCCCAGTAGGCCGGCCCCAGCACAAAGCCAAGGCCGAACAGCACTGCTTGACCATGAGAAAGGCGTCTTCGTGTCCGCCGGCAAAACCAGTCTGAGATAATACTCATTATTAGACGGCAATAGCGAAACCTTATGCACCAGCCCCTCGATACCGCCTATTTTGACCAATCCCACTGCCAGCAGCACAATACTGCCTATAATCAATATAATGCACTGCAATACGTCGGTGTATACCACTGCCGCCAGGCCGCCGGAAAAAGTATAAATTCCCACCACACCCGCCGTTATTGCTATAGCCAGCGGTATCGGCCAGCCTACCACCACATTTATTGTCTTTGCTGCTGCCCACAGAAGCAGCCCAAGGTTTGCCACCATAAACAAACCCCAGATTATCGCAGTCAACACATAAACGCCGCTGTTATAGCGTCGGCCCAGATACTCCGGAATGGTATAGACGCCGGCTTTCCAATAGAAAGGAATAAATATAAATGCTGCGATAATCATCGATACTGTACAAGCAATCCAGTCAAAATTGGCCAGCACCATACCATACACATAAGCGCCACCGGCTACTCCCACCAGCTCCAGCGAGCCGATGTCCGTTGCAACCATAGAAAACCCGATCATCCACCACTTTAACTTGCGGCCGGCAAGAAAATAATCCTCACTGGTTTTCTGCCTGCTACCGAGAAGAAAACCCATAACCAAAGTACCAGCCAGATACAGAATAACTATTACGATATCGATAAAGGCTAATTTGTGCACCGAAAAAACTCCTTAAACAAACTATTTACCTACCGTATAATCAGGATCCATTTGCGGTGTTCTCTGACCAATCATTTCCAATGCCTGAAGAGCGAACACATTCCAGCAAAATACGCGATGATAACATTTATCCACGTTTTCCGCCGTGGTAGCCAGATATTCCTGACTTGTGGGGAAATCATATCGCAGATTGATTTCAGCCCAGAGGCGATTTGCGATTCTCGCATCGGCTTTTTTCCAGCCGTGCATCTTACCGGCAGCATAAGCCAATATCTCAGGGCGCAGCCAACTGCCTCCGTTGTAATACATCCCATCACAGGCGTGGTTGGCGTATGTCCTGCCGAATTCTTCATTCATCACAGGATAGTATTTATCAGTAAAGTAACTCCAGCCATTCGGGGCATCTTTTTTCAGCCAGATTGAGACAGGGGCGACAACTCCTTTTTTGCCTTCCTCCGCAAATGGCGCATCTTCACGCGGCCAGAACATAGGTATTTTTTCAAGTGTGTTTATAACCATTTCATCGGTAAGTATTTTTCGTCCGAACAGCCATAAAGACATATACTCCGGATGAAAGATGTCTAAACATATCACATCATCGACTGAATGTTTAGGACAGAACAGCTTTTTGTCGGGATTGTAATAGCTCCGGTAAGCCTCTTCGGCTTTTTCGATGTATTCTTCTGATATAGTTTCGCTGATTCCCGGGATATTCAATTCTTTTATAACCCGCAGGGTTACCGCCCAAACGCCCTGATTGATGGCAAGGTCTTCTGTCCAGTTGGGATAATCAACAATGTCATTCATTCCCATTACAAATTTTGCCCGGCAGATTCCGTCCCTGTCCGGGTCGAAGGTATCCATGCAATATTGCGCAGCCTTCGTAACGCGCTCCATCGGCAGCGTGGTGTTATAACGCCGTCTGTTGAGCAATGCCCACATCAGCCATTCAGGCGTGGCTTCATTCGATTTCTTTTCGATAGCGCCCATTTGCGGAGTAATAATGGTGCTGATTGCTCCGTCAGGTCCCTGCGAATCGCCCCACCGCAGAAAAATTTTCTCATTCAATTCGCGGTTGTAGCATGCCCATAAGGAATATGCGCTGTCGCGGTTATACATATCCGGAGCGTAATAAATGCTGGGTACAGAATGCGGCTGAAAATCAAACGGTTCAGTAATCCACAACAAAGACATTAGTGTTGCATAAAAAACTTTTTCAGTTTGGCCTCCTTTAAAACCAAGTCCCTCGGCCAAATAGATTTGTGAGGCCAGACGCAAATCGTGCATCGTATTTTTGAGTTTGTCATCGACGAAAATGAAAACTGTTTTTTCGAGTTTCCGGCCGATTTTCAGCCGGTCGAATGGCTTTGAGGCTGTTTTATTGCGGTGGAGTTCGAGATTTTTAAACTCGAAATTATATTTGCCGGTTTTGTTATTCCAGTCACGGGATATAAATAACTCAATCGGACAGCCCAAAGCATTTACTATACAAAAATCTTTCTCAAAAACTGCCCAGTCTTTTGATTCTGGAATTGCATCAAAGGTTAGAGCCAGTTCTTTCAAGATATCTCTATTCTTATCCATCATCCACAGCCGTGTGGCCAGTTTGTCGGAAGAACGGTATTTAAAACTAATTGTGTAAAATCCCTCTTCATCTATAATTATCGGTAGAGATATTCCGCCATGGCCTTTCTGTTCAGCGGTGCCGGTTATGTGAAATTTTCCATTTTTTACAGTCGCCCGGCATTGGCCAAAGATTTTAAAATTTTCTCGAATTTCGGTCGGTTGTCCCTGTGTCGATGTTTCATCCTTGTAAAGAATTTCGCCAAAGGTCTGACTGATATAGTGATTGCCGATTGCTCGTTCTTTTGGCAGGCATATTTCAAAGAGTCGGGCATCCGGCAATTCTTTGAGGTCTGTTAAGCCGCCTTCTGTGTTTATTTCCGGCCGTCTGCGGAATATACGAGTGTAATGATTTTTAAAACCCGCATCAGCCAAAAGACCAATGGTCAGGCTGTCAGAGGTTCTATAGCCGATAGCGGGAAAGAGGTCTCGCAAATAACCGCCTTTGCAATCCGGCTGATCGAAACTCCAATAGTTTTCCGGCGTGATTGCCGGTTCGATACGGTTGGTTATCTTCAGGAATATAACCGGCATATCGGCCTGGTAAAAATCTATTCGTTTGCGAATAACGTGTTCGTTTATCACGTCATAAGTAACAGTTATCCACAGGTCAACAACGTATTTCAGTGTAACCTTGCCGCTGAGCTCAATATGTGAGGCATTACCTTTCCATTCAGTTGCTTTCCAGTTTTCTACAGCGTCCTTTACACTTGCTTCGGCATTTTGAAACCAGGCGGAAAACTCCCCGCATTTGGATTGGTTATTGATGGCCGTTTTGCCCGCAAGAATGGTTACGTAAAAACCGGATGTTTTATTGCCGTCAACTCGAAGCGAAACACTTTTTATATCCGATGATTCAGCGGCATCGGTCGTACTGAATACATACAAAAATAATATGGACAGTAATAAAATTTTCGTTTTTTTCATTAGTAATATTCCTCTAAATAAAAAATAAAGTCATAAATTTATCATTACCATTTAATCAAAAGCTAAAACTTTGCAGCCAGTCTGCCGCAATTATCGCAAAGTCATCGAAATTAATGTCGCCATCACGGTTTATGTCAGCGTTTGCACATTGGCCGGATGAATTGCTAAGCCACTTATCAACAAACATCTGCAAGTCGATCATTCCTACCAAGCAGTCGCCGTCCAAGTCGCCTTTTAATCGTTGAGGCGAGGCCGTTATCTCGGCGCAACTGGTAAAAGATAAATTAGTGCTGTAATCAACTACCACACCATTTATTAGTTTCTTGTTGTCTTCAATCGTAACTGTACCTCCCGCCGGAGCGAGGACAATCACCACCGCAGAATCTGCGGGAATGTTAAAGTCGGTTATACCGCTGGTATCGGTCTTGAGAAATGTCTGACTGACGGTATCATACAAGTCCACACAGTCACTTCCTGCATCAATACTAACCGTTTTGGGCGTATCATAAGGATTGAAGTATAGATAGGTGGGATAGGCTGTGTCATGATAAAAGTCCGTCTTCAAACAATCCCACTGCAGGATTTTCTCGACATTTGTTGTGCGAACAATACCGCCGAGATATCCAACGCTTGAAGAACCATAAAGACCCAGCCTTAGCGCATTATCGCCTGTCGCATACGGCGAGACCGATGTATCCATAACTCCATTTTCCACTTTGTAGCGGCGCAGACCCTCATAGGCGATATATGAGTTAGGGTCATACCCCTGCGATATTGCCCAATTCCAGGCATTGTAATACTGGTGATTTGCATCCAGATAGGATGGGTAAAACAATCTCGCGGCGTTGGCCAGATTTAACATCCATTTACCAATCGTCCTGGCATAACTACTGTTATAACGGACGACCGGAATAGTTGCACCTGCTGACTGAAACGTATTCATCGCAAACGCATATCCGCTGCCGTCCGTAACGCTTCCGACAAGTCCATCGCAATCATAGCCCCCCCAGGCACTGCTGCTTATCATGCCCCAGCCGACCCTGTAACTATATGTATCCAGATGGGTAACATATCCAGAGCACCAGTAGAGCAGTTTATCGAGGTCATAAGACCTTCCAAGTTCCGCATTCATCCTCGCTGCCGTAATCGGGCCATATTGCAGCATTACTTCGTAATGGGGATTCTGGTCTATGGGCACCACATCGGAAAGATAAGACATGCCCCAGTCGGCTGCTGTTAGATGATTTGAATCCCCGGACTTAGTGTATGCCATGTAACTAATCCACGCAAAAGCCGCAGCCGAGTCTGACTCGACCCATTGACCGTTATCGATAGGTTGCATCGTGCTGAAGTTGAAACTGTAATGGTTATAATTTGGAATGGTCCATGGGTCTTTTTTGCCGCCCATTACTACAGAAGCATTATATAGCTTGTTCGCTATAGCATTTACCTTATTTGGAAGTCCTCCCTTGTCCGGGTACAAATCGGCAATCTGAACCATGAAAATCGCAGGAAGCATCTTATACCAGAATTCGGTATTACCACAGCCGCCTCCATTATTGCCGCACATCTGCTGCGATGCGCAGTAGTACATATTAGCTGCACCTGTTACCGGATCATGACCATTATAATTACTCATATCATATCCTGCCAGAGTTCCGCTAACGATTAGAGCCAGAGCATTGATTGCCTCACTGGATTCAATGTTGCGTCCCACATAGGATGACATATTAAACATACCGGCCCACGGCCCGGACGTAATCCATGACGATAAGGGCAAATAAGAACCGGTTTTGGTATTATCAAGCACGTAGTCCACATATCCTTCGGTTACTTTATGCCAGTCCCGCATAAGATAGGGTGATGGTTCATTGGACATCTCTTCAACCCGCGGCAGGGTATATTGACTATCCGATATAATTTGCAGGTCATCAATGTAGATAGAATTGCCGCCGCTGGGCCACGCACTGCACCAGAAATCAATGGCGTCGATTTGAGAGAAGTCGTCAACGGGCACATCTCCATCGGGCGGGTAATAAAAGAATTCCGAAATTGGGCAGATAACCTTTCGCCAGCCGGTTTCTGATGCAGGGGGAACAGCGAATCTTGCAGTCTTGCTGACCTCATCCTGATATATTATCAATTGAACAACGCGAGATGAACCCGCCAAATCAGACCAGACCCAGAAACTCAGCGCCTTATCGGCAATTGGCGCAAGATTGATTTTGCCGGGATAGAGTTTGCGCGGCACAACATCCCAGACACCTGCCGGTCTGTTTTCAAAATGTATGCGCATTGAGCCTGTCCCTTCTGTGACAGGGGCAGGAATCACTGCCTGTTCAACCAGGCCGGTCCCCCGAGTATCATACCAGCCGCTAACTGCAAAGTTGTCGAAAGATTCAAGTTGCACCTCCTCTGCAAAACATGAAGTCATCAGCCCTGTTAACAGAACTGAAAAAAGAATTTTTAGATATGATTTCATCTTTATCTTCCTTTTGTATAATCGACGACTACGCCGTTAATCAGCGTTTTTTTGCCGTCATATTTAATTTTGCCATTGGCAGGACATATAATTATAACTGCCGCCGATTTTGGCGCCAAATCAATAAATGTTTTTCCCGTAACAGATGTGCTTATAAATTTATTGCCGATTGATTCATAAATATCTTTTGTTTCTGCCCCGAGTTCGATAATGACCTTCTGCTCTTTCGGAAAAGGATTGTAATACAAATAAGTCGGATAAGCCGGGCTGTGATAGAAGTCAGTCGCCAGACAATCAAGCCGGAGAATGCCTTCTATGTTTGTCTTTCGGATGATACCGCCGAATATCCCCGCATAAGATGAGCCGTATATTCCGAGGTTCGTTTTGGCCCAGCCGTTTTTTTTGGCATCACCTGTCGCGTAAGGGGATTTGTCGCTAAGCGACTCTATCCAGATGTCATCAATATATATTCTATCAGACTTGCACGAAGGGGCAGCTTTTTTTGTATCAGTAACTTTGAGATAAATCGTTTCCGCCTCCGTCTGAATCTCAGCGGCTTTGTGAGCATTGGTTTCAGAACTGAATTCAAACAGCGGTTTATACGGCCCTGTAATTTGTAAAGAATAGCTGAATTGGAAACTTTCGCCGTCTCCGGGGTTATCAGTTTTGCCTACAAAGTTCAGAATATGCCTGTCCGTTTTGCTTAGTTGCACTTTCCAGATATGTTCGAGACTATCCTGCTGGTCCTCTTCTATACACTCGTAAATTTTGTTTGTCCCGATAGCCGCTGTATAGTCTCCTGACGTTATTTTACCTTTGACGGTTTCGATATCAGCAACAATCCTGTCAATTTCAAGATACCGCTGACGAAGGCCTTCATAGGCGATACAGGATTGCGGGTCATTATTTTTAGACCATTCGTAGTCTGTCTGCTGGTTCGCATCCAGTCCATCAGGATAAAAGAGTCTTGCGCTGTTTGCGGCGTTAAGCATCCATTTGCCGATAGCCTTGGCAAATCTCTCATCGTATCTGACCAGCGGCACAAGCGAGGCTGCGACATCAAAGGTATTCATCGTAAAGCCGTACATATTGTCTTTATCTGTTACGCTTCCAATTAGTCCTGCGCAATCAACACCGCCCCACCTGCCTGTTGTAGCTCCCCATTTTCTCCAGTTGCTTCCGTCGAAACACCAGTTGACAAATTTTTCCACGTTATAATTTGTGCCGATTTCCGCATTCATTCTTGCGGCTGTATATGCCCCCAGCGGCATAAGAACTTCGTAATAAGGGTTTGTTTTAGACTGTTGAAGATAATCCATGCCCCATTTTGCGGCGTTAAGATATTTTGTTTTTGATTCATTGTCCGGGCTTTTGACATAAGCCATATATTCAATCCATGCCACTGCAGCGGCTGCATCCGCCTCTTTCCAGACGGTATTATCAAATGGCTTCATTGTCGAAAAGTTAAAGGCGGTATAATCAAAATTCGGCTCCTGCCATGGGTTTGTCTTACCTCCCATTGCCACACAGGCTTTTTGCCACTGGTCTGCGGTAAGATAAAACTGTTTTTGCATTGTTTCGGATTCAGGATAGAAATAGTATGTTCTGTAAAACAGCACGCTGGGAAACATTTCATACCAGAAAGTTTGGCCGGTTTTATCGTTAATCCTGTTCAGATAAAGTTTCTGGTCATCGGTAAAATAGTTCGGGAAAATATCCAGATATTTTTTGTCTAAACCTGTTATCAATCTGCTGCTGATGGCTCCAAGACAGACGATGGCCTCTGTTCCGCTCCTGTTGATGCCGACATACGAAGGTATTATAAGAATTTTTTTGTCCGCGTTGTTTTGCAGAGTTTCAAATTTTGCAAGCGGTAGGAATTCTCCCTTTTTTTCGGTATCAAAGATAAATTTATCAAAATCTTTTGCTGTTTTATTCCAGTCTCTCATACGATAAGGCTGCGGAAAGTCGGGCATCTGGTCTATCCTCGGAATGTTTATCTGCGGGGTCATTCCGGCATTAGAACAGCTTATAAAGGCCAAAGAGCCGATAAGCATCAATACCGCAAAAGATTTAGCAGTCATTAAATTATGTCCTTAAAAAGCTAAATTTTTAACGAGTCAAGAATATCATTTATTGAAAGTTCGGCTTTGCATATTACTTTATCCGAAGCGCCATAGTATATCGTAATGGCATCGCCTTTAACAATATGGCCGTTGGTAAAGATAACATTTCCAAAAAAGCCATTCTTCTCATAGTCTGTTATCGGCTCCATAATAGGCTCTTGTGAACGTGCCAGAACTCTGGCCGGGTCGTTCAAATCAAGAAGCATCGCACCAAGACAATATCTGTGATTCGTGTCCGCGCCGTGATAAATCTCAAGCCAGCCTTTTTTCGTTTTTATCGGAGAAGCGCCGGCTCCAATTCTTTCGCTGTCCCACATACCGTCTCGGGTTCCGGCTACACATTTGTGTCCGCCCCAGTATTGCAGGTCGTTTGATTCGGCGAGCCAGATATAATTGCCGCCGATAACGGACATATTCGGACGGTGCAGGCAGCAGTATCTGCCGTTTATCTTTTCCTCAAATAAAGCACAGTCTTTATTTGGGCCTGAAATTATCATACCGTACCTGTTAAAATTCGTCCAGTCAGACGTGCTCATCAATCCGACGCCGTATCCGTAATTTGAAACGGCGGTATAAGTCAGATAGTATTTCCCTTCGATTCCGGCAATTCTGCAATCCTCAATGCCATACGATTCAAGGCTGCCTTGTCCAAATAAGGGTTTGTCGTCAACGACGGTGAAGTTATTTCCGTCCTTGCTGTGCGCCAGTCTTAAATGCGACAATGTAGTCAGATACCCATGTCCTTTATATATGATTACTCTTGGGTCCGAACAGTTCAGATGAGGGTCTGCCTTGTCAAATTCGAGAATCCTGATTTCTCCATTATCCAGCACAGGAAAGCTTATTCTGCCTTCTTTCTGCTCCGGCCTCTCCGCAACTCGCATTAAAAGCCATATCTTGCCTTTGTATTCAAAAGCTCCCGGATTTAACAGGCATTCAACCTTAAGCCCCGCATGGCTCGGGCGAACTGCAGCGGGAACAAGAATAGGATTATTTTTAAATCTGTTCGCGATGTCTGCCATATTTGCCTTGTTAATCTGTAAGAATTTGTTCCTGTGCCGAGTCCTGCGATGGGGAAAATATCTTCGACTCCTGCAGCACTTTGACTTCTTGCTTAAACCATCTATATACTATTATTGCCCCAAGAGCAGCCAGAGCAAAACAAATAGAGGCCTTTGTGAATTTCAGCAGGATTGAATAACCAATGCCAAGTGAGAGGCCGTAACATAACAGGATACCGCCGATGACATCTATAAATGTGCCGGCATTCAGGGCTTTGCCGGGCAGATTACGCGCCTCTTTGCTTACAATGCCCCAGAAACCGCCGGGACGGACCTTTCGGTAGAATGCCTCAAGTTTTTCTTTGGACACCGTAGGCGTCAAAAAGGTAACTAATATGCTTATAGGTATTATGATGCCGGTTAGTAAGGCTATCTTAACTTCAAATGGCATATCCTGCCACGGATAACCAAATATGACCACAGAGTTGGAAATAAAAGGATTGGACAGCCCGGCAACCAGGCCAAGAACCAGTGCAGTGATTTCAGTATAGGCATTTATACGCCACCAGAACCAGCGAGCCACGCATATAATGCCGCTCCCAACCGTCAGGAATGCGAGGAATTCCCATGCTGCCGTAACCGATTTCAACAGTGGAACGATGCCTGCGGCACAGACCATCAGCACAACCACTACGATTCTCGTAACAATCATATATCGGCGATGCGAAGCGTCTTTTCTGATAAATCGCTTATAGACATCGGTCATAATATACGAAGCTCCCCAGTTGAGCTGCGTGGTGATTGTGGACATAAACGCAGCCAGAAAACCACTCACAAGCAAACCCTTTAAACCGATGCCGAGATACATATTTGCGACTAATGGGTAGGCCTGAGTATCTGTTTGTGTGCCTGTCAGACGTGGAAACAGAACAATGGAAACAAGAGCAACGGGTATCCACATCCAGGGACGGATGGATTGAAAAATGGCATAGAAAAGAGTCGCAAGCACGGCATGCCGCTCATTTCTGCAGCCGCTTATTCGCTGCATATTATACCCGCCGGCATCAGCCCACCAGAGGACTAAGGCGTAAATCATCAGTTTGAGCATATCTAAGTCGAAGTGTTTAAAATCGGGAAAAATAGAAAGCGTTTTCTCATAACCTTGTGTTGCGGCGATAGTGGTTAGGACGCTATGAAGGCCGCCTGCTTTATAGACTGCAATAAAGGCCAGTATTATCATCGAGCCTGAAGCGATAAAAAACTGCACAACATCGGTGATTACAACGCCATAAAAGCCGGAGAACACAGTGTAAATCAGGGCGACAACTATACAGGTCCCGACAGCCCAGACTTTATTCAGGGGTGTCATAATTGTAATGATGTTGCTCATAGCAAACGTAACCCAGGCGATTACGACAAGGTTTTGTATGATTCCGGAATAAAAGGCACGAAATCCTCTGAGAAAAGCGGCCGATTTGCCGTCGTAACGGAATTCGTAAAATTCCGCGTCGGTAATAATAGCCGATCTCCGCCAGAGACGAGAAAAAAGAAAGATACCAACTATTAACGCAAGTACTGCGGCAAAGACCCACCACATTCTCTGGAGGCCGAACTGTCGGGTGATTTCGGTAACGACCAGCGGGGTGTCAGATGCAAAACTGGTGGCCATCAGCGAGATGCTGATCATCCACCATGGAAGTGAGCGACCACCCAGAAAGTAATGTTCCGGGCTTTGAGATGCTTTGCGGGAATAGACTATTCCGATAATTAACGAAAAAAGCAGGTATGCAACGATAATTCCGTAATCAAGTATTGTCAAATCCTAATCTCCTATGCCTGATCGGTTACAACTCAAAATAGAGGTCGGCGTTTTCTATACGGTCCTTCCGAGAGAAACTTCTTCTGAGTTTTCTATCGCATCCAGCAGCGTATCTTTTTTGACCTTTGCAGCGAGAGTGCAGCAGTCGGCGCCGCCATACAGAATATAGATATAACTGTTGTATTCATAGCAGCCGCAAGTGAAAACAACGTTGGCAATACCGTTCCTGTTTATAGTTATGCGTTCGTGAGGCGTTTCAGGAACGAGGATTCGCTCAAGACGTTTTTCAATGATTCCGGCCGGGTCGGCTGGGTCGAATCTGTTAAAGTTGAAAATGGCCGCATCTAAATTATACCACTTTTCACTGGAATTTAATACATACCCCCTGTGGTAGATGACAAGATATCTCTTATTGCCGAGAGCAATTGGAACGGCCCCGGCACCTACCCAGGTATGTTTTGCGATTTCAGGTTCCTGAGAAGCGCTTTCTATTATTCCTAAATCATTCCATATACCTTCAATGCTGCTGCTCATTGCTAAAGCGATTGCATACTTCGAATAATTGGTATCAACACAGGGTCTATGCAGCATAAAATAATGTCCATCTATTTTTCCCGGAAAGAATACACCATCTTTATTGTTGTTTTCCTCTGTGCCGATACTGCCGGGAATGGGACCAAGTTTTTCCCAATTCAGGAGATCTTTGGATTTCGCCAAACATAATTGGGCTTTTACAGGCCAATCCGGCCGGGGATTGGGTGAAAAACTAACACCGCAATAAAGATAATAGTAAGTATCATCGGAACAGTGTAGTCTTCCATCTTCTACGCCAACATAGTCATAATCACTTTCATCATTTCCGGGAAGGATTATTGGGTCATTATGTCTATGAATCAATTGCAGCTCGGGTGTACAGACAGCTACCCCGCAAAAAGACCTGCTAAATGGTCTTTTGAGGTCAGTCTCTTTTGAGGGCCTGGCACGATAATAAACTATAACCACTCCATCTTTAATTCGAGAATCTTTAATGCTGTCCGTACCAAGGAGATTCCTGATTATGGGGTCATTTTGAGGTGATCTTTCAAGAAACAGCACAGCAGGATTGAATGTTACACCATCTTCCCACCAGTTTGAGGTAGGCAGGATGATTGGTTCTCCGTTGTTTAGTCTTGTTACCTTTACCCTGGAGGAACAAATCATCATAATTTATCTTCCTTTGAAATTGCCATATAACTGTAATTAATAGTTCTTTATATACTTATGTACTTATGATAGACACTTATATTAAGTTGTCAAGTGAAAAAAATGAATTGTTTCACGAAAACAGTAAACACACGGGCGGCCAATTGTCCGATAATAATTACATAACTCTTTGTCTTAAAAGTGGTTATGACTTTTAATTTCATCTTAATAGTGTTGCATATCGACATAGTAAATACTGATATAAACAAAAAATAAATAAATGTTGCATAAATTATTATTGACAAGTAAACAATTCTCTGTTATAAGATATACCATATCGATTGATGATTTGATAATAAGTTAAATCGAACAATAGGAGGCTAAAAATGTCAACGGCCGTCAAGGTGAGGAAAATTGCGACAGAGTTGTCTATTTCCCCAGCAACGGTGTCGAGGACTCTTAATGGTAATTATGGGCGGGGAGTAGCATCTTTGGCAACCGCCAAACGCATTCTTAATCACTGTTTTCACCAGGGATACCTTAGCAAAGAGGAGAAGGACCGTATTCTTGTTAAGATGCATGTTCAGGTATCTGAGAAGAAGGTGTTCTGTCTTTCATGCTTTGAGGGCCTTTGGAACTACAATGCAATTTTTTCCTCAGTTAGCAGCTCTTTGCAGGATAGAGGACAGTATTCAGGCTTTTTCACTGTTCGGTCAACTGAGGATTTACGACGTTTTCCATATGATAAGGCAGGCGTCATACTGGTTTTCGGACGTATTATGCCTGAGACTTACAAGGCACTGTCTGAATCCGGAATACCGATTGTGCTGGGAGACAACAATATACCGGAATCAAAGTGGAGCACTGTTAACAGCGATAACATCACCGCTACTTCAAGGGCGGTTGAAATTCTTGCCGCATTAGGTCACAAACGCATTGCTTTTATGTGCCGCCACGAGGACTATCCACAGCGCACCTACAATTTACACCAGCGTCAAAACGGCTATATGATAGGTATGACTAATGCAGGCCTTAGTTACGATGGCCTGATTGCCGCCAAGGACTGCTCAAAAAATGATTATACGCCAAGCACGCATGAAGAAGTCCTGGCCGATTTAAGGCAGCTCGCAGAATGTGTTACTAACTTAAACCCTATGCCGACGGCTGTTGTGGCTGCTAATGATTTAATCGCTCACGTTTTGCGGATGGTTTTGCGTGAAAAGGGCTTTAGAGTGCCGGAGGATGTGAGCCTTATTGGATACGACGGTCAGCACAGGATACCCGGCATAATGGGTTTTGAGCCGATTTCCACGATGGTGGTCAACTGGAATGAAATGGGCCAGGCCATGGTGGATTTAGCTACGGAGCTTATGCTAAATCCTAAAATTAAAACTCGTCATATATTGATTCCCGCAGAGTATGAGGATATGGGAACTGTCGCACCGCCTCGCTGTTAGGGAGAATCAGGTGTTTTGTATTGGAAACAGAATTTTAAGTGTTTCGCAGGAAGCCGTGTGGTTACTGTGAGCATTGTTGTTTAATTTTTGGAGGAATGAGTTATGAAGAAGTTGAATGTAGTTTTGATGATTTTTTTAGCAACTGTTGTTTTGGCACCAGTGGTGCAGGCTGATTTGGTGTTGGATCAGATGACCCTGGGGGCTCTAGTAAGTGGCACCACCGACCCGCCACCGGCACGGACTGGAATACCTGGACGCTGGGTTGACCTGCGTTCGCCTCCGTTCGCAAATGAAGGCAGTGGCTACCTGCAGGACTCGGCTGTTAGCGCCCCCGGTGCTGCCATCCAGGATGGCTCAATGCGAATTGATTACAGCGGACAGCCCGCCGGAAGTCAGTGGGATCGTGAAATAGCTGGGTATTTCGACGTGGGTCTATATGCCCCGGATATGCCCGACCTTTCTGACGGGTTTAATCCCTATGTGCCCGACCCCACCCTGGCGTTCACATTCTGCATGTGGACGGCTGGAACAGTTGACGGAGTTGTTGCCCCTGAACGCCTTCGCGAGCTTCAGATCTATTCGCCGGGCAAACGGGCGCTTTTCCAGGTGGAGAACTATAACGAATCTGATCCAGTTGGTGGGTGGACCTGTGTGAGTGCACCATTGACGAGTTTCGTTCCAGACGCAGGATTTGATTGGAGTGCAATAAATGAGGTCAAGTTCTGGTTCAGCTCATGGAAGGGTGATGCTCCCGATTGGATAGCTGATCCTGTTACCGGATCGTCGGTTTACGTCGATGATTTTCGGCTGATTCCAGAGCCGGCAACTATGTCGTTGCTTGCACTTGGCGCACTGGCGATGCTAAAGAGACGCAGAGCCTAATGGTGTAAGTAAATATTCGGCGGCGGCACGATAAAAACGCCGCCGCCGGATTCTATTAAGTGAAGCGCAGTTGTTGCGTAAGAGATGGCTCTTTGGGGAACAAGGAAAGTATGCCTATAAACTAAATGAGCTATTGAAAACTGTAAAAGTAATGTTTCGGTCATGGTGGGTTTTAAAGCCTTGAACGGCTTTAAAACTCTGGATTCCCGCGTTCGCGGGAATGACAGGGAGAACATTATTATTACAGGAATCAATAAACGAATGAAAGCGGAAAGGTTAGCGGTGTATGCAGACAAGGCATTGGAGTTGGAATATTATTATTGGAATATTATTATAGGAGATAGCAAATGAAATTATCGAAAATATTATGTTATATATCATTTATTGTTATAGCGGTTTTTTTGATGCCTGCGTTTGCAGCGACGCCGATTGGTCAGCTTGATTCGATGGATGATATTAATGATATTAATGCACCGTTTGATCCGAATACGCGCTGGGTTGACACTGGTACGACGGGGTTGCCGACGGGGCGTATGCTTCAGGCGCCTCCCGGCGAGGTGAACGAAGGCACTGGCTCGATGAAGATTAATTTTACGCCTCCAATACTCAATATACATAAGCAGATTGAGGTAGACAGGACTTTTAGCCCGGTTTTAGATGTTAATTATCAGACCCAGGCTATTACGCTGTGGGTATGGAGCGCGGAGGTCAATGACTCAAGGTCTCAAACTGGGAGTTCAAGACTCCAGAATGTTGTTTTGTATGACTCTACCGTTGGCGCCTCGCAGCATATTGGCAGTTTCACTGTGCCGCCTCTTAAGTACGTTGGCTGGAATAAGGTGATAGCTCCATTTAGGAACTTTATGTGGACGGCCGGGAAAGGCGTCGGTGCTCCTCTTATAAAACCCGGAGTCGTCGAGTGGAATAAGATCACCAAAATAGGGCTCTTCGTGAGTTGTAATCCCAATTATCTCATAGGCAACCCGATTTATATGGATAATTTACGGCTTGAGCTTGCTCCTGCTCCTATTGCCAGGCCGTATCAGATAGCTTCGTGCGATAATATTGTCAATGATTTGTGGGATGAGCTCCGTGGCAGCGGTGTTATGGTTCAGAGCGACGCCAACTTTCACGAAGGCACTGGTTCAATGATGATTGATTTTAGGGTATATGGAACAGCTAAACCGGACATTTGCCCAAGCTTGTATTTTATTCCAGCTTTAGATTTTACTAATGATTATAACGACTGGGCTATTACGGTGTGGTTGTGGACAGACAAAGTCCTTGATTCAAAACTCAAGGAGATTATTTTGCATGACGCTGAGTGGAATCTGGGGCGTTTCAGGGTGCCGCTGACGTTGAGTCCAGGTTGGAATAAGATTGTAGCCAGGCTTGATGAGTTTCTTTGGAATAGGACAGGTAATGATACTACTACTATTTCACCTAACGAAGTCCGCAAGGATGCGATTTTATCAATGGAGATATGGACGGAATGTTGGGATCGCGGTGGCAACCAGATTTATTTGGATGATTTTCGGTTTGAACCGGCTGTTAAGGCCCTGAGCGAAGCGAGAATTGTCAATGCCGAGAGAACTTTTACCCCGATTACCGTGGACGGCAATCCGGCAGACTGGGCGAACCTTGTTGACAGTGATGTCGTCGATTTTGACCTTCAAGCAGTTCCGGATCCCAACGGCAATCTCCATGTTAAGTATCGTCTTGCATGGGACCCCAATTACCTCTATATATTAGTGCAGGAACAGCCCGGTGATGGAATTGCCACTGAAGCAGCAAATCGTGCTGACTTTGATAATCCTTATCTCGGCGCGACAGAATGGTATGACAGTCTTTCGCTGTTTTTCGACTTTACAAATAACCGGTACCCAGGCATAGCTTCACATATCAGCTTTTACTTATTCCTTGGACTGAGCTCGACAGGGCGGACAGACCTTATGTATCCCCTGACCAACGGCAGGTGGAGTGACGAAGGCGGCTGTGATCTCGCTGCCATAGCTAATGGCTCCGTGGCGACAAGCGGGACATTAGGCAGTCGTGTCATAGAGGCAAAGATAAAGTGGAGCGATCTGGATAGCCGCATAGACAACTGGCGTCTGCCCCAGGGCGGCCTTGCCGCCGCTGTCACTGCCAAACCGGGTTCGGGTTATATCTTCGGCTGCGACCCGCGTCTTTGCGATACTGAGGATGAGTTGGCGCCGTGGACAACCGAAAAAGGCGTGGCATGGTTAAGTAATGGTGAGCCAAGCGGCAGGGACATCTACAGCATTGATGTTCGGCTGGTATGTTCGGCTGCCGACCTCAACGGCGATTGTGCCGTGAATTTTAAAGATTACGCACAGTTTGCAGAAGAGTGGTCCAACAACGGCTGTAACAATCTCGATGATTTCTGCAATGGAGCGGATATTGTGATTGATGGCACGGTAAATACGATAGACCTTGCCAAATTAGCCCAGGAATGGTTATCAGAGTAAGAAGAAGCAATCGGCAAACAGACGCTTCTTTTAAAGTTCAGAGCGCCTGATGAATTTTAAACGGTGATGACGGCGGCATCTTAAAGAAGATGCCGCTGTTACCGTAATATTGTGGTTAATAAAGGTGCAGTATGAGAAAAATAAAAGGATTTACCCTTGTCGAATTGCTGGTTGTAATTGCGATAATAGCAATGTTATTATCGATTCTCGTGCCAGCGCTGAACAAGGCTCGCGAACAGGCCAGGAGAATTATCTGTGCGAATAATGAGAAAACGATGGCTACGGCAGATTTAGCCTTTTCGCAAGACTCCGATGGCTATCATGTTCCCATACTCAATGGGCTTGATCCGAATGATACGCTCTGGTTCAAGGATCCGCTGTTTGTGAAGATAATGGGCATGAAGGGCAGAGTTAATACGGAAGAAGATCAAGGTTATACGGCCGTTGACACGTTGCCCAAAGAATACAAGTGTCCCACAGACAAGCGGACAGTTGCTAATGGCGGTCTTTTAGCAGATCCTTTCACCGGTAGGGTGCAAGGCACGAGCTATGCTATGAACGCAGAGTGTCTCTATGGGATTGGTCGCTCCTGGTATAGATACGTACCCGGGCCTGGATTGGCGCATCACATAAAGGTATCGAATGTGGTAAGACCTGCCGAAAAGATTTTCTTTATAGATGGAGCGTGGTTTGCAGCGTGTATGGATGGGTCTGATTATCTGAGCGGTACTCCCGGTCATCCCGGTAGTCCAAACTGGGACATGGTGGGTGATGTGATGGGACATGGGGAATGGGATAAGGCGGCATACAGGCATAGTCAAGGCGCTAATATCGCTTTCTATGATGGCCATACAAAGTGGATGTCGAAGAAAGAAATATGGCCACACCGTACTAAACAATCGGAACAGGCAACGGCTCTCCTTGCCTTATGGGTGCCAATTCCAGGCAAACGCCAGTTGGATCCACCACCTAATAGATAATCGCGGTGGAGGATGTAGATGAAGAATTCATATTTGGTAATTATCGTCGTAATGCTGGCGGTAGCAGTCTATACTGGTGTTGCGATAGCAGCGCAAATCAATATACCACGGGTCGAGTTGATGCCGAATATGCCTGTGCCGTATCTGATGCGCGACTGGAAGCAGGTGGCCAGGGATTATGATGAGTACGTTTTCAGTTTTACCCGCACGACATCGTCAGAAGATTTATGGTGGCAAACATATCCGATAGTATGGTGGGATACCCAGTGGAAAAATTATTCATGGAATACGTTTGGGATGCCGTCCTATATAGGGCATCCTTCGATGCACAGCGGGGGCTCCCATGAGGCCATAAATTGTCTGGGGGCTGTATTAGGCGGAGCGCTGGCGGGAATCGATAAGAGCAATCAATTTGTTGCCGCTACGGAGCAGTATTACAACTTCGCCCTGATGGAACAGCAGTACTACAATCTGACAAACGGCGAAGATATGGTACTCAATTACACTTCGACCCAATCGGGACAGACTTTCTGGTATGAAGTATTTCCTCCTCTTTTGTTTTGTCAGTTGCTGGCAAAGTATCCCGGTACGGGTTCAATGGAAACGCTGATGTACAGTATGGCCGACAGGATGTATGATGCCGAGGTGGCTATGGGCGGGAGCATATCGCCGTGGGCGGTGCCGAATTTTACGCATACGGCCTTTAATTTTGACACAATGGCTCCTTATGACAACGGCCAATGGAAGGAGCCGGATGCGGCTGCCGGTTATGCGTGGCTCGAATATATGGCGTATGTGAAATGGGGCGCATCACAGCATTTGAACGGCGCAAAATGGGGTATAGAGTATCTTCAGGAACGCAGCCTAAGTCCGCTTTATGAGGTATTGCTGCCGTATGGCGCCTATACCGCAGCGAGAATGAATGCGGAAGTTGGAACAAGCTATAATCTTAATAAAATATTAAACTGGTGCTTTGATCCGAGTACCGCATCGGATGCGCGATATGGCTGGGGTGTGATTGCCGATGTTGCCTGGGGCGGATATGACTGTGATGGTCTTGTGGGTTCTGTTACCGATACCGGCGGCTACGGCGGAACAGGCGGATATGCCTTTGCGATGAATACATTTCAATGGCCGGCAGCCTTGGCGCCAATACCGCGGTATAATCAGGATTATGCAAGAGCTATCGGAAAATGGATTCTTAATGCCGCCAATGCCGCCCGCTTATTCTACGCCAGCGGCCTTGATGCCAATCATCAGTCGGATAACGGCTGGGCATCTATATACGACCCCTGCAGCTGTATCGCCTATGAAGGTCTGCGGAAACAAGTTACAACGATATACGAGAAAGCCGTCTCCGATTACAGCAATCCTTATGGCACGGTATATGCAGGTGATTACACATACACATTTGGTAATGATAATGTATATGAAATGCTTAGGGAAGTAACAGTAGGTAGTGTCGATAAGCTCGAGCATGTCTGGCAATTTAATGTTACGCCAGGCTCAAGCCATTCGTTCAAGTTGAAGGGGCACTATCATGATTACGGCGACATAGACAGCGGTTTTGTCTTTTACTATGCCACCTCGTTCGCAGGCCCTTATACAACGATGTTCACGGTGACCAATATATCCGACGATGTTTCTTACAGTTATCCCCTGCCTTCAGGTCTTAGCGGCACACTGTATATAATGGCTAAGGACACAAATCCTACAACCAGCGGCACATCCAATGACATACTTCATATCAATATTATGTATATTCTTACCTATTTGCCTGCGGTGAGGCCGTATGCGACGGGCGATGGATTTGGCAATGGAATTGACTCCGGCTTGGCAACAAATTTTGCGTTGTATGGCGCATCGCATGTCGGGATGCTGGGGGCAATAGTTGAGACGACAAACGTAGAAAAAATTCTTCAGCTTGATTTGCTTGCAACTGATTATTATCATGCACAGGCTTATCCGACATATCTATATTATAATCCATACAGCACATCGCAAAGTGTGCAGATCGATGTGGGCACCTGCCCTGTCGATTTGTACGACACCGTTTCGCAGACTTTTCTGAAGACCGGTGTCAGCGGAGTGACGAATTTTGATATCGGAGCTGATTCTGCAGTGGTGATTGTTCTTGCACCGACAGGCGGTCAGGTAACCATAAATGGCAACAAGAAACTTATTAACAATGTTGTGGTTGATTACAAGACCAATACAAGTTTTACTACATGTGCCCAGGTTCAGGCATCACCGTTGCGTCTTGCCGGCGATATTACCGGTGATTGTGTCGTTGATATGCGGGACCTTGCGGAATTAGTGGAGCGATGGCTAGATCAGGGCACCTGTCTCGGCAGAGCAGATATTGATGGTAACAACATTGTTAATTTTGAAGATTTAGGCAAACTCGCTGAGGATTGGCTCACCAGTAATAATCCGCTGTAAATCCCGCAGGGGCTCGAACCCACAACCTTCGGATCGACAGTTTGGTACTCGCTTCATAACATCAGTATTCACAGTAAGTTAGAATGCGGTTTTTGAACAAAAACGAGGGTTACAAGTGATTATACAGTGGTGATTGACACTTTTTTGACACCACCTAATATCAAAGTAAACTTGTGAACAAGCAACCGTCTCTTACAAGGTTTCAAAAATGACTGATTTTTTCACCAGATGAATTTTTGCATAGGACACATATATAATTATTTGGATTAACTATTGACAACTTTGCGATTTAAAAAGGTATAAGTAAATGTGTAAGGCTATACGCTTTGCTCATTCCATCCAATTTGCAGCCATTGTTGAAAATTCAATAAAATTATAGTCGTTAAGCCAGTTTGCAGCTAATACATTCAAATCGTCCATATTGACGTGACAGTCGCCGGTAAAGTCCCCTTCCAAATCACACCTGAACAGGATATTCACAGGCATCTGTGTCTTTGTTATACCGGGGCCTGCATAACTTACAAGCAATACATTATCGCCATCGTATTCGAAATAATCGACAGTAATTGAATGTTTGCCGGTGAGGAGATATTTGTAGCCGCTCTTTTCCTGCACACTGTGCCAGCCATCGTTGTTGATAAGAAGAGCGCCGTCGATATATAACTTGCTGCCATCGTCGGAGGAGAGATAGAAAGTATATCCACCCTCCGAGTTCACGTCAAAATAGCCTGTGAAACGCATAGCGAAATAATCGTCCCGCTGGCGCAGGCCAATATCAAAATTGTGGGCAATTCCAGTTGCCGTCGGAGTGAGGGAATCAAAATTGGGCAGCGAAGTCCAGGTGCCTTCGTAATATTTATAATTCAAGCCATTGTCGGCTCTGGTCGCCCAGCCGATGCTCTCAAGCATCTGCCATATTTCGGGATTTGCCATAAATAAATCCCAGCAAAGCCCTGTGCGGTAATTTTCAATCATCGGAACAATCGTACCCTGGTCGATGGCGAGGTAGTCATCGCAATACCAGCTTTGCCCTAAATTGAAAGCATCGTAAAAGCCCAAAGGACCCCATAAACTGCTGCCATAATTATAATACAGATATTTCATAGTGGCGATTGATTCGGTCGGCGTGTAAGGCATAGAGCTTAACGCGGCGGTCGGAGTAATAGTGCCGTTGTCGGAAGCGCCCGGAGCGTGAGCAGCGTAACCCCATGGATTATAGCTTGCGGTAAGCCCCCAGACCAGGCTGCTGTATCCTGTATAACCTTTTGGGTTGGCGATGCAATAGGCGTGGTCGATTAGCGCGATGTTTCTGCTGTTCTCGAAATAATTGCAGTAATTGTCGTTTTTGTCGCGAGGGTCGAAACCAAGGAATGAGTAATGCGTCCAGAACATCGGTGTTTCATAGGCGCTGACCCACTGGGTATAGCCGAAGTATCTGTTTCCATTTTTGTAGCTGCCGCCTAAGCCAAAGCCTGTGTAATAACAGGAAGCGGGAATAGAATGCGCAGGCGAGGCAATTGCGAGGATATAAGTAATCATAACTTCTGCGCCGCCGAATGCGAAACTGCCCTCCCAGCCGCTGGTAGGCGACCAGAACCAATACAAATGTTTGCCATCGGTATCAGAGGCTCTGCGATACCAGTCCCATTCGACTTCTCCGTAGAGCTGATTTATGCGGGAGCGGATTTCGTTTTCTGTCGGGTTATTTGCATCGAAATACTGTCGAGCGACGAGCATACCTTCAATCATATAGGAAGTTTCGACAATATCGCCGCTTATAATCGGGTTGCCGTTGGAATCGTGATCGGCAGCAATAGATACGCCGGTTGTACCATCCATCCAGTGAGACCAAGCGCCGTGATAGCGTGTTGCCGTATCCTGAAGGAAGCTGACCATTTTAAGGACACGTTCGGCAGCCTCGGTTCTTGTAATCCAGCCGCGTTCAACGCCGACGACGATGTTCATCAGGCCAAAGCCTGAGCCGCCTGTGGTAACGGTTTGTCGGTCGTACGAGGCGAATCTTTCGCGAATCATTCCGCTGTCGGGATGGGCAAAGTCCCAGCAATATCTGAAAGTCGCCTGCTGAATTGATGTGAGGAGCTGCTCATCGGTCATCGCGTAAGTTGCGGCGGAAACGGTGTCGGACGGGCGCGATTCAATGCCGCCGACCACTGAAGTAATGTAATAGTATTTTGTCGAGCCGTTTGTTCCGAGAAAGTCGCTGTAGACGGCAATATCATCGAGAGATGTATTTATTTTTGTGAAAGTTCCGGGGACGGAATTTGCACGATAGATATTATAACCCTGCAAATCGGAATCTATTACAGGCTGCCAGGTCAAATCAATTCTGCGGTCGTGGCCTGTTGCAACCGGAGATTGCGGTTTGAATGATGCCAGCCTTAAATTGTCAAAATATATTGTTCCGGAAGAAACAGCCATACCCTCAAAAATCAAAGCGGAAATATGATTCAGGGCAGTCTGGGTGCAGCCGGAAACATTGAACCTGAGGGTGTACCATTGGCCGGCGTTTGGCGGTACGGAAGCGCCCGGATGCCAGCCAAAAATATCATCCCATACGCCGACAAGCGAAGGCGAGAGCTGGGTTGTCATATAAACGTCAACAAGTATTTGGTCTTTGTCGGATAAATTAAAGGTAAATCCTGTCCATTGGTGTTTAATTTCCACCTTGCCATCAGTTTCCCCTGTCCAGGTCGCCTTGAGGACATAACTGCCCTGCGTGGCAGCCGGTGCGCCGCCGGTACCACCCAGTACTTTCGTGAGTGTCATTCCTGTATCAGGTGAACTGAGGGTAAGATTTGTTTCTGATGTTTCATAACCGGCAAGCAGTGTCTCGGACGCAAATAACGGCGAAACCATACTGAGATTTAGTGCAAATATCGAAACTATAATGAGTGCAAAAAAAGCTTTTTTCATTTTAATACTGCCGTTATCTATACAGCAAAACTGGGGCGTCTAACTATTTGAGCCAGACACCCCAATCGCTAATTAGTATCAATCATCGTTATTCGATGACTTTTTCAATTACTGGCAATGCAAATTAGTCACATCGTTGCAATGCAACCAGCTTTCGGCAAATATCGCAAAATCGGCAAAGTTGATATAGCAGTCTTTGTTCATATCGCCAGGCAAATATGTCCGGCCGCAACTGTCATGTCCGCCATCGGCGATAAACTGTTGAAGAACCATATTAGCGGGCAGGCCAATTTCGTAAATTCTGACTTCGTCGATGAGGCCTTTAAACGAACGTCCTTCGCTCTCATGTTCGTCGTCCTCACCTATGTCAACATAGTTGTTGTTAAGGGCTATTGTGGAGCCTTCGGGAACTCTAACTGATGCAGCCAGAATGCCGTCAACATAAATGCACTGATGTACGCCGTCAAGTGTACCGACAACCTGATGCCACCGGTTATCACCAACGTCTCCAGTGCTGCCTGAGACAACAGGACCAATGTCATTGAGGGTGAAGCTGGCATTGTTTGAATCACCATTGGCACTGTCTCTAAAGAGTCTCCAGCTTGAATCGCCCTTGGTGACGATAGCCTCCCAAGGCTTGGTAAAGGTACATTTTATCCAGGCAGAAACCGTCATCTCTTCAGTAAAGTCAGCCCAACCTTCATCGTCGGGGCTTACATACTCGTTGTCGCCGTCAAGTTCGATTGCGCCGTTTACCTGGCCTGTAGTCCAGACAGGGGTTCCGTAGGGAACGCCATTTTTGTACACTGTGCCATCGTGGTGGTTGCCGGAAGAATCAGTAGCGTTAGCATCAAGTTTCCAGTAAGCGACAAGGCCGGTGTAGCCCTGGGCATAAACTCTGATCTTCACGGTATCGTTGGCATCATACTGACCATCGCTGACGGTCAGACACAGTATGTAATCACCAGCTGTGGTGAAAGTAACGTTCGGATCCTTAACCGTATTGCTGGGGCTGAATGTGGGAGTCCCAGGACCACTGACTTTTGTCCAGCTATATGTCAAATATCCGGGAATAAGCGGGAAACCATCATCGGTAACTACGGCATCCATTGCGACTGTAGCTGAGCCGGATGCCAGCCACACTGCCTGCTTGTCGCCGGCATCGACTGTCGGCGGTTGATTCTTTGTGGTGAAAGCCCAGGGCATACCATTGGTTTTGACTTCATTGCCTGAACCATCATTCGGATCGTAGCAGTCAACTCTCCAATAGTAATCCGTACTTGAGGCCAACATTCCAACAAGATTAGAATCAGCAGCCTGTTTGCTGACAATTTTTGTGTTCGTCCCAGGCATACAGGGGTCAGTACCAAACCATACATCGCAAGTAATGGGACCCTGATGGCGAGGAGCAGGACGAGTCCAGCTAAGGGTTACGGGTGCGGAAGAATCTACGGTACTGCCATTTGTCGGATTTGGATTCGATGCCGTATACAGGTTTTGTATAACTGATACATCGTCCCAATTAAGGGAGCCTAATGTGGCTGCAGTATTAGTATCCACAAGTTTCAACCATACTCTGCCATAAGCCGTTCCTGCAGAGGGAGTGCACATACCAGAAATAAGTTTCCAGGTATCAAGAGGATCGCTTCCATGATTAGGATCGGCTCTTCCATAAAAATACCCAATTATTTGGGTACCCTTTTCGACCGTCTTTGTACTATCAAGCCATTGAACCATAAGAATACCATTTAGGCCCTTAAGACCGCCGTTAACGGGTGGATCGGTTGAGCTAGAATAGGCGTAAACGTTAACATCGTAAACACTACCTACACTGGGAACAAAATCCTGGTATGTCGCGGTATCACTCATCCATAATTTTACTGCTCTCAAACCCCGTACCTTACCAATATCGTTATGATACCAGCCATTTGTACTACCCCATTGTACCCAGTTGACAATTACCGTTCCTGACTTATTAAACTGCCCCATAATCCCATTTGTATCCTCAAAACCCGGGTTGAGCAAAAGGTTGGCAGCCAGGAGATTGCTACCGGCAATCAGGCATAGAACCAATGCCATAAGTAAAATCTTTTTGTTCATAATCTATCCTTTCCTTATTCTTAATATGGCAAAGACAGGGCGCTCAATTTTTTATAACTGAGCGCCCCAGAGCAATTCAAAAATCAATTACTTCCTGCGTCTGGCAAGGAACAAACTGCCTAACCCTAACAGAGCCATTGTTGCTGGTTCTGGAATGATGTCAAAGAAGGAATCATCAAACTTCAGGGCTTTATCGACAGCGGTTGCACTAATCATAACGCGAGCCACATCAGCTCCCGCTGGAGCTTCGCCAATAAGACTCACCTGGACCCAAGGACTCGGCTCAGGGGGGATCAAACCGGTAATATCCAGTGATGTTGTCCCAAGAAGTTCGTCACCATACCACTCAATCTTCATCTCTACGATGCCCGCAAGCACACCAGGGTCCCTCCTAGTATATATCGAGTAGTCGTAGGATGTACCTGCACTAACCGCAACATCCTGGTAAAATGAGCCTGTTCCACCATTGCTCCACCAATAAACTGCCATACCGTACGTACCGGTGCGAGCGGCCCATGTTTCAGCACCTACCGTAGCGCCGGGGAAAGGGGGTACGGCGATCCAAGGGAGAGGGATGTCTCCGCTAAAAACCGCACCCTCAAAGCCGGGATCGACCAGCAGGTTTGCCTGAGCAGTTCCACACAGAACCATGCCCAAGCCGACACATAACATAACATACATTAACTTCTTCATTTTTCTGTCCTCCAAAATATAAAGTACTTTATTTACAACCCGGCCAAACACTTAGTCGGGCAATACACATGTCTGTTTCTCTGTCAAAACGTTTTCGCAACTCAATTTTACCAATCCTGCAAGTCCAAAAGAACACCATTTTGCGGATATTTTCAACCATTTTGCGACCAAATAACCTATATTATTAAATATCTTTCCAATGTCATAGGATTAAATTTATTTTTAGCTAGAATATACCAGGCACAGACGGAAATAAAGCCTTTGGCGGGCTCTGCTGCAGCAAAGGCAAAATCACAGGCAATTGCCGCGATTATCAAAACAAAAAATATGTTAGCTGATATTTTCATATAATTTTTTCTTCCCTTTTGAATCAGTCGCTTTTACCTGTGGCCAATTGCCAACTTCTGCGTACTGTATCGGCAGTAGTTTGGGCGTCATACGCTTTTTCCACCCCAACGTGGCCATCGTTAAAGAGGATACTGCTGACACCATTGAGAAAGAGGGAATCTGTAGCCTTGTGAAATGTAGCCATACAATCACCATTCTTATTACCAGCGAGTTGGCCGCCATACTTATCCGGCATAAAAAACATATCGTTAAGGCCAAAATAGCTCAGGTTAATGACAGTACCATTAACGGTGACGTGACGGTTTATAGGTGATGTTCTTTCTCTACCTGTATTCATAGTCCAGAAGTTTTCCTCAGTGAGAAACATTACTTCAGAAGGACGTTTTATGTTGGTGATTTTAGGCATTCGATAGGGCCCAGGTTGAGTGTTTGGCAACCAGTCCTCTCCGTACAATGTAGGGTCGTCATTTCCGTTACTAAGAAAACCGTTCACGCTGTATGTGAACTGCGGATTAATGGGGATACTGGCAACGTGGCCCAAATGCGATTGCCCATCTATTCTGGCAATCCGAGCAAAAGTCGGACAGTAACTTATGTTCTTATCCCTAATATACGGCCAAAGCGGCCCATTAGGCGTAACGCCGTTGTCATGCCAGCGACACTGCCAAGGATGCGATGCATCAAAAGTATTGTTGCGATACATACAATAATTCGGATGGGGGAAACTGCCGTCGTTCGACTGAAGATACATTGCAATGGCAAGGCCGTAAGTTTTAAAGTTGTTCTTACAGACAACAAACCTGGCCTGTTCCTGTGCTTTTCTCATCGCGGGTATAAGAACCGCCAGCAGCATAGCAATAATCGAAATCACCACCAGCAATTCCACTAACGTGAAACCTTTATTCTTTCTCATAATTCTATTCCCTAAAAACATTTCAAAATTATCGTTCTTATTTCTGCCAATCGGCCGCCATTTGTGAAAAATCAATAAAATTATAGTCGTTAAGCCAGTTTGCGGCTAATATATTCAAATCGTCCATATTGACGTGACAGTCGCCGCTAAAATCGCCGGGGAAGTTACATCTGAACAACAGGTTTACCGGAATTTGTTTTTTGGAGATTCCCGGGCCGGCGAAGCTGACAGTCAAATCCTGAGAACCGTCTTTTTCAAAATAGGTAACAACAATCAGATGTTTTCCGGCGGCAAGACTGACAATGCCGCTTCTGTCCTGCGTTCCATGCAGGCCGTCGTTGTTCACGACAAGAGCACCGTCGATGTATAATTTGCTGCCGTCGTCAGAATTAGTATAGAATGTATAGTTGCTATCCGCTGGCACCTTTATGTAACCAGTGAAACGGAATGCGAAATAATCGTCCTGCTGTCGCAGGCCAATATCAAAGTTGTGGGCAGCACCTGTTGCGGTCGGTGTGAGAGAATCAAAATCAGGCAGCGAATTCCACGTTCCCTCGTAATACTCGTAATTGAGCCCGTTGTCGGTTCTTGTTGCCCAGCCGATGCTTTCGAGCATTGGCGCTATTTCCGGGTTGGCCATAAACAAATCCCAGCACAACTGAGTGCGGTAGTTTTCAATCATTACTATAATCGGCCCCTGGTCAATGGCAATATAACCCGGAGCAAACCAGTTTTGTCCCAGATTAAAGGCATCAACAAAACCAAACGGTCCCCATACGTTGTTGCCATAGGTATGGTAAAAATGTTTCAGTGTCGCGATTGATTCGGTCGGCGTATAAGGCATCGAACTTAGAGCGGCGGTTGGAGTAATAGTGCCGTTATCGGGACTGCCCGGCGCCTGTGCGCCATAGCCCCATGGATTATTGCTTGCGGTAAGTCCCCAGACCAAATCGCTGTATCCTGTAAAACCTTTTGGGTTAGCGATGCAGTAGGCGTGGTCGATTAGCGCGATGTTTCGGCTGTTCTCGAAATAATTGCAGTAATTGTCGTTTTTGTCGCGAGGGTCAAATCCAAGATGGGTATAATGAGTGAAGAACATCGGTAATTCAAACCCGCCTACCCATTGCGTATAACCGTAATATCTGCTGCCGTTTTTGTAGCTGCTGCCGGTCCAGCCGTTGTAGTAGCAGGAAGCGGGTATTGGGTGCGTCGGCGAAGCGATTGCCAGCAAATATGTAATCATACATTCGTTGTAGCCATAGATAGCAAAATTCATAATCCAACCGTAGTTCGGCGACCAGTGCCAGTAAATGTTTTGGTTGGTTTCGTACCCCGGATCCGAACGACGCAGATACCAATACCAGTCTACCCCCTCCCAAAGGGCTGTGGCTTTACTGCGAATCTGAGTTTCTACAGTATCATTAGAATCGAAGTATTGCCGAACGGTGAGCATTCCCTGCGCTAAATAAGAGGTTTCAACGATGTCTCCTCCGTCATCGTACGTGCCAAATGGAATCGTTGCGCCGGTAGCCCCATTAACCCAATGCGACCAGGCTCCGTGATAACGGGGTGTTTTTTCATCCAGAAAAGTCAGTATCTTCAGGACGCGCTGTGCAGCATCCGCTCTGGCAACAAATCCACGCTCGGCACCGACACAAATAGCCATTAACCCCATACCCGAACCGCCAATAGCGCAAGTATTGTCGCCCTGACCGGAATTATAACTTTCTCTTGCCAGTCCGCTTACCGAATGGCCAAAATCCCAGAAATATCTGAACGTCGCTTCCTGAATGGATGTCAAAAGCTGCTCATCGCTCATAGCATAAGTTGCGGCGGAAACAACATCAGATGGACTGGATTCAATGCCGCCGACGACGGAAACCACATAATAGTATTTTGTCGAGCCGTTTGTTCCGAGAAAGTCGCTGTAGACGGCAATATCATCGAGAGATGTATTTATTTTTGTGAAAGGACCTGTTGCGGAATTGGCACGATAGATATTATAGCCACCTACTCCTGTTACGGGGTTCCAGCGCAAATCTATTCTGCTGTCGTGGCCGGTCGCAATCAGGCCGTTGGGTTCGTTAGGTTCGCTCCCAATCAGTCTTATGTTGTCAACATACACCGTGCCGTTGTCTGCGCCATAATTTTCAAAAACGAGAGCAGAGATGTGGTCCAACAATCCAGGGTCAAATGAGCTTATATTCATTTCAATTGTGAACCATCTGTTATTTTCAGTCGGCACGATATCGCCGCGGCTCCAGTTGCCCGGCACCCAGTTATCACTCCAGATACCGATAAGTCCCGTTGACTTGAATAAAGCTGCTCCAGTCGGTATAAAAACATCGACAAGGGCTTTGTCAAATCCGGCCAAATTGTAGCTCAAACCGCTGTGGCGGATTTCGACTTTGCGGTCGGTTTCTCCTGTCCAGGCTGCCTTTAGGACATAACTGCCCTGCGTGGCAGCCGGTGCGCCGCCGGTACCACCCTGTACTTTCGTAAGCGTCATTCCTGTATCAGGTGAACTGAGGGTCAGATTTGTTTCTGAAGGCTCATAACTTACAACGGTAACTTCCGAGGCTGATGCTGTCGCGGCTGCTGCCAACATAATCATCAATAACAAATATTTTCCCTTAATTAAACAGTACATAGGTTTTTTTTCCTGTATTCTACGGGACTAATACCTTCAACATCTCTGAAATATCGGGCAATGTGGTTTACATCCACAAAACCCAGATTAGCCGCAATCTCCGAGATAGTATCCGATGTTTCAAGAAGCATTTTTGTAATTAATCGTACCTTAGCCAACTTAATCTCCTGATGAATTGAGCTGTTCAGATTTTTCTTAAATCGCCTTTCAAGCTCCCTTCGGGAAACTGAAACCGATTCGGCGACATCGCTTACCTGAGTTTGTTTATTCACATTGTTTCTTATAAAATCGAGTGCCTTTGCCACAACAATATCCGACACCGCAAGCACACTCGTTGACTGCCGGGTTACTATATGAGTAGGCTCTACTATTATTTTTTCACATTTACACCCCGCGCCTTTTCGCATCATTCTATCCAAAAGTCTGGCTGCCTCGTAACCTGCTTTTATAGTATTCAGGGTGATGCTGGATAGCGGCGGTATTGCAAGCTCGCAGTTCACAACATCGTTATCGACACCAAGCACAGCAACCTGCCCCGGAACATCAAGATCTGCAGCTTTGCAGGCCTCTAATATCTGAAGTCCTCTGTCATCGTTGCTTGCCATTATCCCGATTGGTTTAGGCAGTGATTCTATCCACTCTATTATTGCTGTTAACTCTCTTGCGAAAACAGTTTTTGCTTTGTCGGGACAGGAGTAGTAATTGACATCGAAACCGGCATTTTGAATGGCTCTTGTAAAACTTGCCGCCCTTTCACACGACCAGACGGCATGATTCGTGCCGCAGAACCCGAATTCTTTAAATCCTAATGACAACAAATACTCCGCCGCCATCTGGCCTATTTTTTCAGAATTTCCAATAATATTTATCCGACCGTCGTAAACGGTTCCTGTACCTAAAACAATACAGGGCAAACTATCAGGTATTTTCCCCATGGCTCTTGAGTTTTTGGATACTCTCACAACCACACCATCCGGCTTTATTTTTTCGATATCTGATAAAGACTTGTTAACATCATCCGTCTCATGGAAAAACAGCCAGTGACCATTTTGTTTGGCATATTGAGATATACCTTTCAAAAGCTCCCTGTCGTAAGCCCTATAGCTTTCAATCGCCAGAATTATTTTAGGCAAATCACACATTTAAAATCTTTATTTATTTTCCTGCTAAACAACAGCGGCTTCGGCCGCTGCAAGCCTTCGCTTTTCGAGTAAATCCTTAATTTCGTAAGCGCGCTGTTCCGTAAGAGGATACTTTGTCAGCAAAAACGCGCTGAAAAAGCACATTACTGCCGGCAGACCTATTTCCCAGAACCTCAGCCAAAACAGCGTTGAATCGGATTGCACCGCAAGCTTTTCATTAAAACCGGTCGCCCTGAGAAGAATGCCTGACACAAGAAGCCCTGCAGATATTCCAATTTTCCACCACCAGTTGTAAACCGCCTGATAACTTCCCTCTCTGCGTTTACCTGTCACAAGTTCATCCTCATCGCATATATCTGCAAGCATCGCATAAACCAGCGAAAACAACACAAGCATTCCCAAAGACAAAGATGCCGTCGGAATCAATACCAGCCAGGGATGTATTTTGCTGTAACAAACAATCTTAAGAGAATTGCCGACCGCCATAATAATAAGAAATATCATAACTGTTTTTGACTTGCCCAGGCGCGTAGCCATCCATGTCATCAGAAAAACGCCTGGCAGAGAAAGCGTTGCCCATAACGTTCCGCACCATCCCATAAGAATCGAAGCGGTTGGCTTATCGCCGCCGTAAACATAATACAGCATTATGAACTGACTGAAGCCGTTGACAAAATAAAAACCTATTGTTACAGGAACAACTATCACCAGCAGCCATCTAAATGAACGATTTTTGCAGGTCATAACAACACTGCTCCAGAGTTTGACCTTCTCCTGATGTTTTACCTGTTCAACCTTGCGCTCTTTGCATAGCAAAACACAAACAATGCCTCCCAAAAGTATCAGACCTCCCATAACAAGGCCTACATACTTCATACCTTCTACTTCATCCTTGAACATTTTTCGTGTTGCTACAAAGTAGAGCCATGGAGTAGTAAGAGCGCCGACATTTATCAGAAAACTGGCATAGGCGAATAATCTTGTCCGCTCATGATAATCATCGGTCATTTCATAGCCCAACGCCCCGCGGGGAATATCATAAACAGCAGCGGAGGTGTAGAATAGCAAAGACATTAACAGAAAATAACTGAATGTTGCATATTCGCTCCACCCCTTGGACGCCGTCCATAACAGCGCAAAAGTTACGCCCAAAGCAATGGCTCCGACAAATATAAACGGCCTTCTTCTGCCAAACCTCGAACGCGTATTATCCGATAAATTGCCGACAATCGGGTCATTAAAGGCATCCCATAATCTCGGTGTACTCTGCGCGATACCCAGAAGAATAGGACTAACACCCAGGCCGGTGTTGTAAATAAGCAGCGCCAGATTCCCCAGCGAATTAACGGCCACATTAATAGACATTGCTCCCAGGCCGAATCCTATCTTCTGGGCCACAGGAATTCTGTCTTCCTTGGCGGTTATGTGATGTTTCGTTTCAGTCATATTTTCTCGCTTTAATTCATCCCTGTTAAAGACTAATCTTTATCGTATTGTTATTTTTATTCAGAGCCGTTTTCAATTTTGTATCTTCAATGACAGCGCCTCCCAAACGGTACGGATTAGGCTCTCTGCCAAATTCGAAATCTTCGCCGTTAATTTCAATTCTTCTGACTCCTCTTCCATCGCCGCTGACACAATAAGTAAACTTAACATCGCGGCCGCACAATTCCATCTGTGAAGTCAAACCATCAAGTTCTTTCGACAGCACCGGGTCAAAAATAGTATGGCCGCAGCTATGACGTATCCCCAGAAGATTCGACATTACATTTCTTACAAATATGCCCGGTCCGCTGGAATATATTCGCCATCCGCCTTTTAAAACTATTTTGCCAGATTTCAATTCTTCATATCGCTTGTTGGCCTCATAACGACTCGAAAAGCCTGCATCTGAACTGCTGTAGTAACAATTGGACTGTCGTATGTCCGCCTGCGGAATTATTTCCTGTATGCCGATAGGCACAACTTGTCGTAACGCTTTGACAAATGCATCTGCACGGCCCAATCGAGCCATCGCCTCTGCGTAACGTAAATGAGCGTGAGTGTACATAAGACCAATTTCGCGTCCAAAGTAAGGACAGCTTTCCGCACGCTTAAAGTAATGCTGCAATCCTCCATTATATTCTGGAGAGTTGTCCATCAATCTGGCCCCGTCAGGCCCTTTCAATCGCTGCTCTATTATTTCTGAATGTAATTTTGCCTGCTCCGGCGTAAATATCCCGCTTATTATGCCGCGTGTCATCGGCAGAAGACTGTAATGAATTCCTATCGTTGAATCAGATGGATGAACAAGTAAATCAATACCACCTTTCTGATTAACAATACCGAAACCTGTTACAACACCATCTTTAATCAGGAAATGATTAAAATCGTTCTGAATCGAATCGCATAACTTATCAAGTTCATCAGCCGTCTTAATACGTCCTGCCTTGCGGCAGACTTCCGCGAAACTTCTGAAAGCCTGATAACTTAAGATTACCGTCCAGGAACTAATCAAACGTTTTTTCAATTCCTGATTGGCCGGCTGCATCGAGTCATTCCAGTCGCCTCCATCATAATTTACCAGCACTGTACCTGGGGCGAAACGGTTGCTTTTAACATTTTCTATAGCCTTGAGAATATGTTCATATATGGTGGCACGTTCCGCTCGTTTCGGCCCGTTTTCATTGTAGAAAGGTAATTCCTCGTCGAGGAAATGATAATCGCCGCAGCTGCGAATATACTCGCTGACTGCCAGAATCGGCCAGAAAATCACATCCCCGTGAGACTCCGGATACCTGATATTCCTATATCTGTCAAACATCCACCACTGCGGCCAGCTGCCATCGATATTCTGATTTGAGAAAACGATAGAGAGAATATTTTTTACAGTAGAATAATGCTCAAGACTCAATAACATCTCTACCGCGCCCTGGCATACATCGCGGGTGCCCCATGCCGCCCCGCCATACTGTTCGAGACCATGAGGCGCAAGATAATGAATCTGCGAATTGTGAACAAACCACGGCAGAATTTCAATTATTTCATTTATCCCGGAAGTTTCCCCGTTTGACAGGAGTTTTATTTTATGATTAGTTTTCTGATTTTGCGATTTAGTTTGCTCGACAAGCCCTCCGCAAATCCGCATCGCAAACTCTTTCGCTGCTGTCAATTCAATCGTCAAAAAGTTCAGTCCCCTGCTTTTCCCATCAGCAAAAAGCAATTCATCTCTCCCTGTTTGTTTAATCACCTTGGAATTCTCCAGCCGAACACTAAAAAAGCCGTCGGGATAATTTTGAGCCAGTTTGCTTTTTTTGTCTGGAACAAATTTGAGAATTCTATCACCATTATTCTGCTGCTGCTCAAGGCTCCAGTTATGCTCAGCTACGAGCTGATTGGAAATAATCCAATCCGGCCGGCAGCCCTGAAGGACCTGTATTTTTAATATAATTTCCGCTTTATCGGGCGCCGCCTGAGAAAGAACTTCAAATATCAAATCGCCCTGCTTATAAATCCATCTGCATTCGTTAAGCAACATTTCAAAAGCCGATGGTATTCCTAATTGATAATACTCTCCGTTTTGCCGGACAAAAATCCGCTGTCCTGTATGACGGGGTATATTCAAAAGATTGGAATTCAAGGTTAAAAACCGGTTGAAATTAACATTGCCCTGGGTAATATGAGACTGGAATACACCAAACATATAAGCGGTGAAACTCATATTTGTCTCATCCGGCGTCAAACCGGTTCCTGTTTTCATTATGTGCCCATGAGGCCGATTCGCCCGGAGCTCTTTGCCTCGCAATACAACGTGCTTATTTTCACCGTAAAAGAAAGAAAGCAGTTCTCCTTTTAAAAACTCACTATGCCTTCGTTCCGTTCCGAACAAAATATTCAGTTCATCCTCTGTAAGGTCTTCGGAAGCAAACAGCGATGACTCCGTGAACAAACTTCTGCTCGGCTCCTCATAATCATATCCATCAGACCAAGGCAGGTCAGAAAGTTTCTTAATCTGTCCAAGCTTTGTATCAATCATTTTGATATCATCTGATGTGGTTGGTGCGATATGATTTTCGCAGAAAATGCCGAAGAATCCAAGATTACGGATTTGCCCTGGCTCCAAAACAAACGGCTTTTCCTGCAGCGCGACAACCGCAAACTCCTGCTGGCACAATCCTGCAAGCTCAGATGACGACAAGCTTCGCGCAACTCCTGTTTCCTTGTAGGCCAGCCCATAAAATTGTATTCCATCCGTTGAAAAACTATTTGTTTTAGAAATCGACCCCAGCGCAAGCCATGGAATACTATTCGGGCCATGCTCATTTTGTCTGCAGCAGACGATATGGCCGTGTTCTTTGTGCCAAAGCGGCGTATAATCAACATATTGACTTATATATAATTCATTTTTCTCATTTCCATCGGCACAAGTCAGGCCGACATCCTGAACATACAGAAGGTCAAACTCCTGCCTTTTGCCGTTTACGTTTTCGATTCGCACATCCCACAGCCACGAACTATCTTTTTTCGCAAGTAACAACCTGCAGGAAAATATTACGCCTTCAAATTCTCCCTTAACTTCATAAATATTTTCATTAATAATATGATTACCGGGTCCTTTAGGTCCTAACAATGAAACAGCAACAATTCTATCCCCTCTTTTTCTCAGATACAAATTGCAGCATCCCGGTTCAAGCGGAGAGCCCTGAATAAGGTTTATCTGCACCGCCCCCTTCTCGATACTTTTTATACTTCCGTTTTCTAATATGGCGAATTCCAGCCCGGCAGAATTTCTCATGTTATGAATCTGCTGCTTGTCAATCAATATGTCGTCTTTTAAACTCATCTAATTTCCTGCTTTAATACCTTTGAAGCCGCTGCGGACAAGACCCTGCCGAACATTGTTGTTTTGCATCATCAGTTTCCAGATTAGTCCGCTGCGGGAATTTTCTATCATTAAAAGCATCGATCCCTGGTCAATGCCGATTACCTGGTCTGAAATCCAATGCTTATCAATATTAAAACCATCCCAAAAGCCATAACCGCTGTCTTCGCAGGATTGCCATATCGGCCTGCCGTCTATTTTAAGGTTGCGCATCTCCCGCAATGCTGCAATCGCATCGTCAGGAACAAATGGTACAGACATTCCTGCGCCATAAGGATGCAGCGTGCCATATTGTCCCTGGTTATCTTTTGCCCCGCGAGGCGGATGACCCAGCACTAAATATTCGTTATTTGGACCGCTACCGGCTGTGATCCCCCAAAGATTTTTACCGTAACTTGCATATTCAAATGAATGGTCACGGCACCAGTCGCGATTAGCCTTAACCGCACGGCAGGTGTTCTCGTACCAGTCAACGCCGAGCGAATCAACGCCTGTTCGGCGAAAATCATAAAAACAATGCGCGAATATATATGTAAACAACGTGCCGGGATACGTATAAATAAATGGTTGGCCGTTTTTGTATTTTCCAACTGGACGGTTCCAATTTGTCATTGTTTCAGGACGCAAACGATATTCAGAATTCGGCGACGACTGACCCAGCAGTGATATCAAAAGAGTTTCATCCGAATACCAGTCCCATGTTTGTTTTTCAAATTTGCCCGGTCCGTTCATATCCCAGGCCATAAAAACTTGTCCATTGGCAGGATTAACAAACGCCGCCCAGTCCGCACGGGCAAAAATACGTTCCGCTGACAATCGAACTTCGCCGCCAAAATATTCGCCGGCCACAATCGCACCTGCCATCAGCAAAGCCGTATCCACTGTTGAAGCAGAGTTCTCATAGCCTGATTTCGTCGTATTACCATTTGCCAAATCGATGAAATGACAAAATATTCCCTTGTAATGTGCGTTGGATTTTTCCAAAGTCCGCAGAGCATTTAACGCCCTGTTTTTCGCCGCTTCATAAGATACATAACCTCGCTCGACTCCTATCGGCAGCGCAGCCAATCCAAATCCTAATGATGCGACACTGCATATATCCTTATCTGTCACGTCCCGCACAAGGCCGGAAACAGAATTTGCCTCGTTCCAGAAAAACTGAAATGACGCCCTGCTGATTTCTTCCAGCAAACGTTCGTCTTCCGCTGTTAACGAAGCACAGCAAAGCCCGCATGGAAACAAAACACTTGCTATAAAAAAAACAGGACTATTCATTCTACTGGACACTCTTGTCTCCGGAAATTCGGTTGTTATGTTTGCCGCAGCCGCACGATTCACGCACTATAAGCCGAGCTTTCAATATAACTTTCGCAGGTTCTGAAACCCGGTCTGCCAAACGGTTCAAAATCATTCTAACCGCCAGCCGGCCTATTTCTTTAGTTGGGATATGCATTGTAGTAATCTTCGGCCTCCGGTGCATCGCGATATCCGAATCATCAAATCCGGTAACTCCAACCTGCTCAGGAACCCTGATTCCCTTATCCATCAGGGCATCAATGATGCCGCACGCGATATCGTCATTTGCCGCTACAACGCCATAATGCTCCTGGGACTCGATTAGAGGATATATCTTTTCTACTGCAAGACGATAACCCTCGTCATAACTGTAACTATTGCCGAAGAACTGTTTGCCTTCTGCGTTCAATTTTATTGACATCAGCGCATCAGCAAACCCCTGGGCTCGCGCGGTAGTATCAAGATTGCTTTTGGAACCGCCGACAAAAAACACATTTGTGATTTTGTGCACATCGATAAAATGTTTCGTCGCTTCAAAAGCTCCGAGCCGGTTGTCCAGAAGCACATTATCAAGTCTCCAGAGATTCACATCTCTGTCCAGAATTACCAATGGCCCATTGATATCTCCTACCCCTTCAAGCACTTCATCGTATAATTCAGAAAGCATAAGTATCACACCATCGGTTCGCCCTTCCGAACACAGTCGCCTGACAGCTTCTATCTGAGCATCTGATCCTTTGGCCTTCAATACCATTATATGAACGCCATTGACTTGTGCTTCTTCATGTGAGCCTTCCATCAGCATCGAAAAATACTGGCCCTCAAAATCCGGGACAATCAGACCTATCGTATCAGTCCGTTTTCTGCTTAGTGCCTGCGCCCGGCTATTAGGGTGAAAATCCAAACGGCGAATAGCTGTTTCAACTTTACGTCGCGTCTCAGGCGCAACCCGCCCTAAACCGTTTACAACCCTTGATACTGTGGAAATTGAAACACCCGCCATTTTTGCGACATTATGAATGGTTATACTGCCTGTTTCTGTTACCATTAGGATATCCTCACATATTTACTTAATTATCAGGCTAAAATACGTCTAATGCCATAAAAACCTTTTTACATTTTTTCCCAATTTTTGTCAAGATAATTTTTTATACGTGATTACCCGTTTTGGAACAGATATACGAAATTGCGGCTTTTCGTTCAAAAAACGTGCTTTTGGGGGACAACGGGTGCAATAGAACCGGTTTAAAAAATTGCCAAAAAATCCAAAATTCACTGACTACCCCTATACACCGCCGTGGATGGGGCTTACAAGCGATTCTGTATATTTTTACACGACTATAAGCAAGTTTGTTACGTTAAAATGGGTATTTTAATTTTATAATCTTATACGTCCCCAAAAAACCGCATTCTTAATATAATAATGCGGTTTTTTAACCTATTTTAATTTTAAAATACGGTTTTAATTTATAAATTCCCGTGATATTATGGCTTTTTTACTTGACTTTTTGAGGGTTTTTAAGAAAAATGTACTTCGTGAAAACGTTTTTATATTTAGCTAATTTAAAGCAAAGAGAGAATACTGTTATGAGAATATCTACTTTTGTCTTATTATTAGCCTTCTTTTCTTCTTTCGCATTAGCCGACCAGTGGTATTTATTTGAGGATTTTGACAGTAATCAAAGTCTGCAAAAGTGGAAACCAGCCAACATTCAAGGTCATTTTGAATTAATAAAGGCACCCTGCCAGACTCAAGGACCTGCTATAAAAGCCAACCAAGCGATAATGTTGAAATGGCAAGGCGATAGCGATGGTGTGGAACTGAAATATTTCCCTATAACACCTATTAATATCTCCTCTTGGCAGAAAATTCGTATTCTCGCGGCAGTTCCCGCCAATGCCGGTTGTCCGAAACTGAACCTCTGGCTTCATGATGGCAATAAAGGCGCACATTTAATCGGCTCCGACATCAGTCCCGCCGGCAACTGGGCTCAAATTGAATTCAATCTTGAAGATGCCAAAAAACAAATCGATACAGAGGCCTTAAGGGAGTTTGCCCTTGTGGTCAATGGGTATCCAAACGATAACGGCACGGTTTTCTTCGACAAAATCGAAGTTTTGAGCGAAAATGAAATCACATCGACGGCAGCCTCCTGCTCGCCAATCGCGACTCTTTCCGCCAGTTCCGAGCAGAAAGAACAGACCGCGGCTATGGCAATGGATGGCAAAATGGACACTCGCTGGTCCAGTAATGCAAATGATAATGAATGGCTGCAGATGGATTTTAACACGCCCACAGAATTAGTCGGCCTCAGACTGCACTGGGAAACCGCTTACGGCAGAGATTATGAGATTCAAGTACTCCGGCCTGATGGCAAATGGGAAACTGCGAGCAAGGTGCAATTCGGCGATGGCGGCGTCGATGAGATTTATTTCGGCTTGCGAAAAACCAAATCTATTCGCTTCGTCGGGCATAAACGCGGCACAGGCTGGGGATATTCAATATGGGAAATTGAGATATTAGGGAAAGAAAATCAGATTTTTGCGAGCGCATCTTCGTGCGCGGCTGGTACGGATGCCAATGCTGTTCTTGACGGCAACGATAAAACTGTATGGACGGCGGGACAAACTGACGCGAATGCGACTTTGGAAATTATATTTCCGAAGAAATTTGATGTCGGCGGACTGCAAATCAACTGGGCAGGTTTGCATTCGGCTGCGTGTAAAATCCAGGCACTGACGCAAAAAGATGGACAGTGGGAAACAATTACGAACAAAAAGGCAGGTCAGGCCAAAACTGAAGATTTGTTTTTTAAAGCTGTATCCGCAGAAAAACTGCGGCTTGTGTTTGACGGCAGCAATAGTGAGCCTGTCGGAATTTGTGATATTCAGATAAAGGGAGCAAGTGAAGCGTGGACATCGGTGAGGCATTTTGAGATGCTTGCACAGCGGCTGCCTGCGGGAGTTCTGCCGGACTGGCTGAGACGGCAGCAGACATTCTGGACGATTACGGGTTTGCCGGGGAGTTTTAACGAATCGCTGTTAGATGAATACGGCGGAGTGGAGACGGGGCTTCGATGTTTCAGCGTGATACCGGCGATACTCGTTGACGGCAAACTGCTGAGTGCGAAAAATTTTGAACTTCAGCAGTCGTTAGCCAAGAGCTGGATGCCGATCCCTGCGGTAAACTGGAAAGGCAACGGTATAAATTTAAATATCACCGCAAATACAATAGAGCCTGATACTACGCTGGTGCTTTATAAACTCACAAATACTACCATGGGCAAACGAGATATTTCGCTGCTTTTTGCGGCGAGACCTTTGCAGATTAATCCACCGTGGCAATTCGGCGGGTTTTCGGAAATCAAACAGGCACAATGGAAGAACAGCAGCCTGACGCTTAATGATAAACAGGCGGCAAGTTTTTATCCGGCACCTGATTTTGTTTCGACATATAGTCAGAAGCCGACGGCTGATTCGGTTGACATAATAGAATGTCTTGTCGAAAGAAAAACAGCCGGCGATTCCGTTTCGTCGCCTGATGGTATAGTTTCTGCAGGTGCAAGGTATGATTGTAATCTCGCTCCGGGACAATCGAAATGCATTGTGGCTGTTTATCCGAATACGGATAACGCTGATGTAAGTATAACTGGAGATTACGAAACATTTTTTAACGAACAAACAGATAAATCAATGCTTTCGTGGCAAAAACTCATCGGCGACTGGGACATAAATATCCCGGATAAAAAACTTGTTAATATAGTTCGCTCAAACCTGGCGTATCTGTTAATTAACGCCGACGGCCCGGCGATACAGCCCGGCTCGCGAAATTATAATAGTTCATGGATACGGGACGGGGCAATCAGCGCAACGGCAATGATGCGGTTTGGGCTTGTTGACTTCGGCAAAAAATATCTGCAATGGTTCACACCATTAATTAAAGATGACGGATTTGTGCCTTTTATCGTGGAAACAAAGACCGGCAATATGGCCGGATTCGCAGGCAACTGGGGTGAATATGATTCGTTCGGGGAATATGTGTTTCTTGTCCGTCAGGTTGTGGAAATCACCGATGATAATAATATCGCAAAACAATGCTGGCCGAAATTAAAAGCGGCGATGAAATATATGGAGAACCTGCGAAACCAGCGACTTACTGAAAAATATAAAGGCACCGAATACGAAGGAATCCTGCCACAGTCTAACAGTCACGAAGGTTATTTCCCTGCAAAGCATAGCTATTGGGATGACTTTTTCGCCTTAAGGGGTCTTGCCGATGCTCAAACAATCGCCCTTCGGCTGGGTTATAAAGAAGATGCAATCTGGCTGGCCGGGCTGGAAAAAGACCTGCGTAAATCGCTGCTCGAATCAATGGATAGAGTTCGCCGCCGTGATAATCTCAAAACACTGCCGGCCTGTGCGGAGCTTGGCGATTTTGACCCGACATCGACATCTGTCGGAATTATGATTGACGACGAGCGCGACATTCTTCCCCCCGACGCTCTCAAGGCGACATACGATAGATATGTCCGGGAATGTAGTCAGCGAGCTTCGCAGCCGGTCGGAAAACGAAGCTCATATACGCCTTATGAAGTTCGCAACATCGGGGCTCTGATTCGTATGGGCAGAAGTGAAGATGCTCGAATATTGCTCGATTTCTTTGTGCAGGACGGTGTGAGACCTGCCGCTTGGAACCATTTGGCCGAGGTTGTGCACGGCGACCTTCGCACACCCAGTTATATAGGCGATATGCCGCACACTTGGGTCGGCGCGGAGTTGATTAATTCTATTCGAGATATGCTCGTATATGAAGACCGCGGCAGACTGGTACTTGCCGCAGCGATACCCGACAAATGGCTTGATAGTGGAGTATCTGTCAGGAATTTGCAAACATTGTGGGGACCAATCAGTTATAATATCAAACGCGATACGAACGGCAAAGTTATACTTAAATTAAATTACACTAAACTGCCGCCGAACGGCTTTGCCGTCCCTGCAGGAACAGAATTAAAACTTCAGGAGATAAAAAATTGACACCATTGGCACTAAAACAAAAACAGCAACAGACTTGCGGATTGTCTTTCAACGACCAGTCTTTTCAACGCAACAGCCAAAGCTATTTTATTTTAAGCGGGGAGATGCACTACTTTCGCATCGATGCCGAGCTGTGGTCCAAACACTTGCAGCTTATAAAACAGGCCGGCTTAAATACAGTCTCATCTTATGTGCCGTGGTCTCTGCACGAACAAATCGAAGGTCAGCCTGATTTTCAGGGAAAGTACGCTTCAAACCTCAATTTCGAGCAGTTCATCGAACTTTGCAAAAAAATGGAATTGAATCTTATTCTCAAGCCCGGCCCATACATTCTTGCTGAACTGGCTATGCACGGAATCCCACGATGGTTTTTCGAAAACTATCCCGATGCCCTGGCCTGTGATTCAAAAGGTAAACCTTATCCTGTCAAATATACCTGCCTGACACATCCCGATTACAAACAAAAAGTAATGCAATGGTACGACACCGTAATGCCGCTTATCGCCGCAAATCAGCTTTCCAGCGGCGGCCCGATAGCTTTGGTGCAGGTCTGCAATGAAGTCGGCCTGTTCCAGTGGCTCAACGGCTGTGGTGATTACAGCTCTCATTCTTTGCTGGCATATCATAACTATTTGCATACTCTCTATGGAGATATCGCCGTATTAAACAAACACTACGGCACGAATTATCTTGATTTCGGCAAGGTCAAAGCTCCGGCAGGACGAACCACCTCAAGAGCAGACCATTTATCCTATCGAGATTGGGAGAGTTTTCATCGCGACTTTTATGCAGATTATATTGGCTGGCTTATAAAAGAAATACGTCAACGCAAAGTAAATGTCCCGCTCTTTCACAACGTCCCCGGCTGGGTCTATAGCAGAGCCAAAGGTATGCCCGTATGCCTGTCGATGTATCATAAATTATCACGGCTCTATCCCGATATTCTGCTTGGCGTTGACCATATTCCGGAAAATCCGTCATATCGCAATTTTCACGACGACAGATTAATTAACGCGTTCACGAAAGCCCTGCAGGGTAATCGCGGACCGACTTATGTTGCCGAGCTTCAGGCCGGCACCCGCGAGGCAAACGTACGCGTTTATCCAAACGAAATGGAACTGTTTTATAAAGCTTGCCTGGCAAACGGCGCCGTCGCTATGAATTATTATATGTTCAGCCAAGGCCAAAATCCGCCCGGCTGGGGCATTTACGATTCATCTTTTTATCTTCAAACACCGCTAAACGTCCTCGGCGAACCCTCCGAAAACTATCCTGTAATCCAGCATATCAGCAGCCTAATAAAAACTCACGGTCAAAGACTTTGCGACAGTCAGAATAAAGCCTTGCAGGCCTTGGCGTTTTATCCGCCATATTATTATCGTGAATTTACCTGCCCTTTGTTTACCGGCGAAAATCTCGATAACCACTCGTTTATTCAGTGCCGGCTCGACCCTCGAATGGTTACGGATGAACTGCTCTTTGACGGTCTCGGCAAACTTCTCGCTATGGACAATCAGGAGTTTGACGCTGTTGATATTACAAACACCGATGCAGCTCAACTCGACCGTTACAAACAGATATGGGCTACTTGTACAGAACAGATGGACGCAGACAGTCAGCAAACATTATTGGAATATGTTCGCCGCGGCGGCCATCTGATTTGCTTTCCGACTTTACCAAAACTTGACCTTAACGCCAAACCGTGCACTGTGCTTGCCGATGGTCTGGGCGTAAGCTCCGACCAGATACTCGATAATTCCGATGGAATGATTAGCTGGACACAGACAAACGAAGAGTTACACGCAATCAGTTATATTGAAACTTTCAACGCTAAGCAGGGGCAAGTTATCGCATTGACGCGCGACGGAAAACCCTGCGGCTTCAAAGTCAATTGCCAAAAAGGTTCAGCCGCAATTTTGGGAACAGGTTTTATATATCAGGCCGTTGCTCACAAACAGGCATGGCAGCATTTAAGTCTCGATATAAATTTCAAAGGCCCAATCACCTGCGATAATCCTTTGATTATAACCCGCACACGCCTGCATAAAAACGGCGGCGGATACTTTTTTATGCTGAATTACCATAATCAGGCGATTACAACGAAAACAAACTTCGGTGGACAATTTTTCCTGCCGGCGTTCAGCGGGCTTGTGCTGGCATTTGATATGCCGGTGTCGGAGAATTTTACGATTGTAAATACAACTTCCGAGATTGTGAACATTGAAGCGACTGACTGCGGAATAAACATAGAAGTCAGCGGCAATGAGAATACACCTGGGCAGATTTGTCTGGATACTACGAGAACAATAAAAAACGTTTTGCTAAATGATAAATCGATACCATTTGAACAATCTTCACGAAAAGTAAAAATATATTACGCCCATAGTAAGGCAGCAGACCCAATCACAATAAAGATATTCTGACGGAGCGGAAAACTTTAAAAAAGGAGTTCGATATGATACCTGTCAATCGTGTATTACTGTGCATTTCTTTCCTGATGTTTTTTACAGTTTTTTCAACCGGAAAAACAAATGCTCAGGAGCAGATGCTTGATGATTTTGAAACGCCTGGGGGTTGGAAGATAATTGTTTCCGACGGTGTTACGCTCAACATCGCCTCTGATAAGGGTTTCAGCGGCAACGCAATACGGCTCGATTTCAACTTTGTCGCCGGTGCAGGCTATGCAATCATTCAAAAACGTATTCCCATCAGTCTGCCCGACAACTACCGTTTTACTTTTTACCTGCGGGCTGATTCTCCGGTCAACGATTTTGAGTTCAAACTTTTGGATTCAAACGATAATGTATGGTGGAACAAAAAGGTTAATGTGGAGTTTCCGCACGACTGGCAGAAAACAGTCATCAGGAAACGCAACATTTCCTTTGCCTGGGGGACTGACAACAGCCCGCTCAGGAAACTCGACCGCATCGAATTTGTCGTTTCAGCAGGCAAAGGCGGCAAAGGTTCAATATACATAGACAATTTAACCATAGAGCCTATCGACAAATCAAATAACAACGTACTTCCTGTCGCTGCCGCCTCCTCTGCTGCGAAAAACGCGAGTCCTGAAAATGCGATTGACGGCAATCAACAGACGGTATGGCGAAGCAGTCCGGGCAAATGCCAGTGGTTTTTGCTCGATTTTAAAAAAGCCGCGGAATATGACAGCATAGTCATCAACTGGGACGATGCTTATGCGGCAGATTATCAGGTGCTGACTTCAAACGATGGTCAGAATTTCAACACGGTTTTTCACGTACGAAATGGAAACGGCCACAGGGACTATATCTATCTCGGCGAGTGTGAATCGAGATACCTCAAGCTAATTATGAACGCAGGCCCCGAAAAATATTACGGCATCTGTTCGCTTGAGGCAATACCGACAGATGCAAGCTCCACACTGAACAAACTGTATGAAAGAATTGCCGCCGATGCTCCTGGCGGACATTTCCCGAAGTATTTCGATAAAAAACAGACATATTGGACGGTTGTAGGGCCGGAAGGAAACAGCAAAAAAGCACTCATAAACCAGGAGGGCGCAATCGAAATCGACAAGGCAGGATTTTCTATTGAGCCGTTTCTGTTTGTCAACAATCATCTTATTACATGGGCTGATGTTTCGACGGCTCAGTCGCTGGAGAACGGCTATCTGCCGATTCCATCGGTTGTCTGGCAGCACAAAGACATTGAGCTTAAAGTTACGGCATGGGCAGCAGGAAAACCGGGAGCGTATTCTCTTTTCTCGAACTATCGGGTTTCGAATCCGACTGAGCGGACAGTCCGCGGCACATTTTTTCTGGCAATAAGGCCTTTTCAGGTACTTCCGCCATCGCAGCAGCTAAATCTCGTCGGCGGCACAACTAAAATAAAAAACATCAATTTTGACGGAGACAAAGTCTCTGTTGACGACAGGTCAATAGTGCCGCTGGTAAAACCGGACAGGTTTATCGCGGCGGAATTCGCAGATGGAGATATCACTGAATATCTAACCTCCTCAAAAACGCCCGCCAGCAGCAACATTTCTGACCAAACTGGTCTTGGCTCTGCGGCTTTAGGATACAACTTTAAGCTGGAACCGAAACAGTATGTTGACATAGTTTTTGAAGCACCGTTCGATGGCGCATCTCAATTACAGCAGGTAGTTGCGGACGAGCGAATGGCTTTTGCCAGACGAACATTCGATGACGCAAAAATATTATGGCAAGGCAAGCTCGACAAAATCGATATCACGCTTCCTGCGTCGGCGCAGCAGATTGTTCAGACTCTCAAGACGAACATCGGATATATCCTCATTTGTCGAAACGGCGCCGCTATTCAGCCTGGCGCCAGGACGTATGACCGTTCATGGATTCGTGATGCCTCTTATACATCAGCAGCGCTTCTGCGAACCGGAAACTTTGCGGAAGTGCGTGAATTTATCGACTGGTATGCCGGGTATCAGTACCCAAACGGCAAAATACCCTGCGTGGTCGATTGGCGAGGAGCAGACCCGGTTAATGAGTACGACAGCACGGGGCAATTCATTTATGTAACGGCGGAATACTTTCGATTTATGCATGACAAGGCGCATTTACAAAAGATGTTCCCAAAAATTATTAAAGCTGTCGAATACATAGAATCTCTGCACAATGAACGCAAGACAGAACTTTATCTTTCAGGAACTCCGGAGCAGCAGGCATGTTACGGATTAGTGCCGGAATCCATCAGCCACGAAGGATATTCCGCCAAACCGATGCACTCGTACTGGGATAACTTCTATATCATAAAAGGACTAAAAGACGCGGTGGAGATAGCCAATGCGCTCGGCGAAAAACAACTTGCAGGGAAATGGGCTAAACATCTCGAAGAATCTCAAAGGAATCTGTACGCCTCGATGCGGAAGGCGATAGCGAACAAGGGAATTAACTATATTCCTGGCTGTGTCGAGCTTGGCGACTTTGATGCAACATCAACGGCCATCGGCATATTCCCCTGTGATGAACTGAATCGCATACCGCAGCCATTCCTGAATAATACCTTCGATAAATATTTTGACCATTTCACCAAACGACGGGACGGCAAAATAGAATGGAAAGACTATACGCCTTATGAAATTCGCATTATCAGTGCGTTCATCCTTATGGGAGACAGGGAAAGAGCTAATGACCTGCTTAACTATTTCCTTAAAGACCGCCGGCCTCTGAGCTGGAATCACTGGGCAGAAGTCGTCTGGCGGGACCCCAATGAATCTAAATTTATCGGTGATATGCCTCATACATGGGTCGGCTCAAGTTATATAAACGCCGTAAGGACGATGTTTGTATATGAACAGAATGCGGATACAACGCTCGTTATTGGCGCAGGGATACCTGAAGAGTGGCTGAAGGAAAAAGAGCCGATTGCCATCAGAAATTTCCCAACATATTATTGCATATTCAGTATGTTGATGCAAAAAACTGACAATAGCGTAATCGTTGACATCCAGACAAAAAACAAGGTTTCGCCCGTTAAGGTTGTATTGAAATCGCCATTGGCAGCACCGATTAAAAGTGTTGTGGCCGATGGAAAAACAATAACATCTTTTACGCCTGATGAGGCGCTGATTGACGATATTCCCTCTCGAGTGGTTATTTACTACTGAAAATATATAAACAAGGATTATTTTATGAGAAGAAAAATCTTATGCATTCTTGGACTGATTATGGCGATGGTTTGCGGGAGTGTATTTGGCAATTCCGTTTGTTCTAAACAGGATGAGCAGTATCTGCGTCAAATTCTTAAAGAAACCTGGGCATATTTAGACAGTCACCTTGCCAAAGAAACAGGATTTCCAACCGATTCTCAGAACGCCGGCGGCAATACAAACACAACAAATATCGGATTATATCTTGCCGCTATCGGCCCGGCACAAAAAATGGGCTTTATCACAAGAACTGATGCGCTGCAGCGCATACATAAAATAATCGAATCGCTTGAAAAAATCGAATCGCGCAATGGCTTTTTATACAACTGGATTGATGTCGGCGGCAATACAAAAATGCCCGATGGCGTTATGGCTGTATCGGATTTCAACAAACTTATTACCGGCCTGATACTTGTTCGTCAATTCTTCCCTGAAATAGCCGATAAGGCCTCCCCATTGATTCAGCGCGTGCAATGGGGCAGACTGTTCGATACCGCAAGCGGCAATACATATTGGGGCTACGACCTGAAAAATGACAAACTTATAGGTCTCGGAAATTTCTGGCTGGCTTCAGATTGCCGGCTGGTTATGTTTTATATGATAGCAAGCGGTTCTGCGCCCGCAGAGATATGGGACAAGGCAAAATGCAATAAAATCCACGCCGACGCCCTCACTTTTTACGAACCGGGCTATTGGTTCGGCGGACTTTTTATGCAGGCAATGGACGCGATGTTTTTAGACTCCCCCGCAACAAAAGAAATGGGAAATTCCATCGCTGATTTCGCCTGGCATCAGATACGCCGGTCTCAGGACCGCGGCCTTAAAGTATGGGGATGGTCGAATTGCAATATACCCGGCAAAGGCTATACCGAAGGAGGATTTCTGCCGTGGTGGATTGTTACACCTCACGCTTCGGCGCTGGTGATAGAATATTATCCGCGTCACGTAATCGAAAATTTACGCAGACTTGACGCCATAGGATTGCGAAAACCTTTAACCACCGATGCCGCCAATTATGGTTTTCGCGATTCTATAGACCTGATAACAGGAAAAGCCGATGACAGATACCTCTCGCTGGACCAGGCAATGATATTTTTATCTTTAACTAATTTCCTTGAACAAGGTATGATTCGAAAATCTTTTACAAACGACCCATTAGTCAAAAATGGTTTTAAATTATTGGGAACACGGCTTGCGCAGGACCCAAATCTCCCGGAAAAATGGGCAAAACGTGATGCGTCAGAACCCCAACCTTTATCGCAGCAAAAGCCCTCAAACTTTGTTCTTGATATGAAACATCCTGACGGATGTATCTTAAATTCAAATGCTGCCGGGGGTAGTAAAGTTGACTCTAAATTTACTGCCGAAGGTCTGGTTATCGATTTTACGACAGGAGACGAGCAAAGCAGCGAAATTAATACAGACATCACCTTTCCGCAAATAGACCTCAGAAATCTTGATAGTATTCAAATTAAATGCTGCGGCAGGTCAAAAGATGCTTTGGGCGGAATCAGGCTTTACTTATATGATGACCAGGGACAATCTCAATACACATACATAGACTCCTTATTGCCTGAAATGAAGGAATTCAATATTCCCGACTCGTCGATACTGGGAATGTTAGCCAAACCTGACGCGGTTAATAAATTAACGATAAAACTATGGCCAAAACCCTGGTTCTATACAAACCAGAATACAAAAGCAAAATCAGGAATTATCGTCATCGAAAAGATTACTTTTAAACAAAAATAAAAGGGTGAGGATTTAAAAAACCCTCACCATTTTGGGTATTCACATTGCTTTCTATACTAATCCGCCGCCTGCGGTGAAATTGGAAACTCAGGTGCAGAAGACTCTTTGATTGACGGATTTATCATTAAGGATGGCTATGCCAACGGCAATGGTAAAGTTAATTTGCTGGAATTCACAAACTCCTGCTTCTGCGCCAGCCGGTATTTATACTACGGCTGAACAATTGCTTCCTGGCAGATGGGGTTTGCCCAATTTCCTCTTTGAATCATTTTCAGGGCATACAAGCGTTTTTCAAACTCTCCGTATTTTATTGTAACCCCCGCAGAAACCGTCAGCATTACTGACTCCGGAGGAATTGAGTAGCTATCAGAGAATTCCGCTCTGTTGCTTATGAAGGTCAATGCTCTGGCTCTTTCTTCTCCTCCGTCCCAGCCCAAATGAGGATAAAAAGCGTAATCAGCCGTATTGTCTTTTATTACAAAATTAGAATTATTTTCCACAATGATACTAATGGGACAAACAGAATTGCCATTCAGATTTTCGATGGGAACAGTCATCTGCAATGTAGGCAATGTGATTTGGCTCGTCGTAGCCAGGCAGATTATGTTTTCTGTTTTTAATACTTCATCAGCGTTATTAAAAAATTCAAATTTTAAATTCATATCTTTTTTATCATCGGCGATATTTAAGTTCAGGGTATCTTCGATGTATGTATCATCAACCACGCGTTCATACAATATATTGGCATCGGCGCTTATTTTTATCTTTTTCACTTCTTCGTTGAGAAAGAATTCCAATGGTATTTCGGTATTGTATATTTGACCATTTTTGGGAGATGTTATTATGGCCGTATTATATTGTTTCATTGCATACCAGACAGGTCTTGGTGTGCCATTTGGGTCTGAATTCGCGTCATTGATTCCACACAGGCCGAACCACTCTTCTGCATCCGGCTCATGTGTATCCGCGTCATTTGGTATTTCGTTATTTTTCCACCAGCCGTCTAAATATGTAAAAACGCATCCGCCCCCGGCGCCGCTGTCGATAAGTTTACGATACATATTCAGTACCCCATCCTGCTGCTCCTGCAGAGAATTGCCTCCATATCCGTAATTTCCCGGTCCTGCCGGAGACACAGAAAGGCCGTATTCCGTTACTATAAGCGGGTTTTGGGGAGCCAGGCTTCTAAAATAAGCCAGAAATCCGTCATAGCCCAGCGTATGCTTAACAGTTGCGCCGCCGTACATATATAGATTATATGCCGACATATCAAAGATGTTCATATTTATGTAATCGCCGACATTCGTATTGGAAAAAGAGACCGGCACGCCGGGATGCTCTTCATTTATTATTGTTTTTATTCCTGTCCACAGATTTACTAAATCGGCAGCGCCGCCCTGATATACTTGTTCGGTCGTAGGCTCATTCATAATCAGATAAGCGATGATGGAGTTGTATTTTTTTGAATAACTTAGTGTATTTCTGACAGTATTTTCGGAGTTTATTATAAAGTTGGGGTCTCCGTAGTCGCCAGCCGAGTCCACCCATATCCCAAACACAATTTTAAGCCCCATACTGTCGATTAGCGCAAGTTCTTCTTCTGTCAAAGACGACCATATCCTTATCGTATTGTAGCCGGCATCAATGATTCGATTCATATCAAACACTATAACTTCCGGCTCAAACGTCCTCGCCCATGGGTATTGCCCGGGTCTCGTGCCTGGCTCATAACCTATACCTTTGACAAAAAACCTGCGTCCGTCAACATAATACCGCCCGTCTTTGACCTCTACGTTCACCTTGCCTTTGAGCCAGTTGCTGCGCATTTGTTCCAGGTCGTAAATGTCATAGCCGTTCAGCCAATTCTGCCCAAGCACAGCAAAATCATGCAGGTCAATCTGGCCGTCTCCATTTAAATCACCGGGCAGACAGCTCTTAAAGAGGACTTCGTCGGGGATTTGTCTTTTGGATATTCCCGGCCCTGCGTAGCTTACAATCAAATTTTCACTGCCGTCTTTTTCAAAGTAAGTAACCGTAATTGGATGCTTGCCTGCCAAAAGATAAATAGAGCCATTTTTTTCCAGCATTCCATGCAGGCCGTCGTTATTAACCACAAGGCTCTTTCCGATATACAAATTACTGCCGTCATCAGAATTGGTGTAGAAAGTGTACATACCGGCGGATGGCACTTCAATATAGCCGTTAAAACGGAAGGCAAAAAAATCATTCTGCTGTCGAGGACTCAAATAAAAGTTAGCGACTTGCCCCTCTGTTTTTGGCGTTAGTATCTCGAAGTTCGGCAGCCAATCCCAGGAGCCTTTATAGTATTTATAATTCAAGCCGTTATCTGCGCAAACCGGCGCCGCAAACCAGGCCGGGATTATCCCGCAAAATAAGCATAATATACTCAATCTTGTCTTTAGCATCTCTGAATATCCCTAAAACCGCTGTCCCCCGGTATTATACCACATTTTGTTCGCTTAGTTTTGCTTTTTTGCGTTTTTATCCCTCTTTTTTGATGTTGTTTTGTTTTAAGAAGTACCTTTTTAAAAAAAATACCATTTTGCAGATACTTTCAACCATCTTGCGACCTGTGAAGGTTTCTCAAAATAAACGTCGTAAAATGGATGATAGCCGCCGCAAAATGGTGTTTCATAATGCATGGAATTATCTGATAATTGGGGTAAGTTTGATAATATTTATCAAGGAGGTTTACCAGGTGTATAGAAGATTGTTTTTTGTTGTTCTAATGACTACTATGGTTTCGCCGTTATTTGCCTCTGAGACGCTGCTTGCCGGTTATGAGACATCAGAAACAAATCTTACCCTCAGTTCACCTGATACAGGAATGACGCTCACGAAAGTACAGGGTGGTACCGGCGGCGCACCTGCTGCCACGCAGGGCAGTTATGTCCTAAAGGCTACCTGGACAGGAGAATCGGATGGCAAGGTGGAAGTTAAGCACCAATGGACGGGATTTACATTCAATTTATCCGACAAAGACCAAATACTTGTTGACGTTTATATGACAACCCAGCTCTCGCCTTCGCTTGTCGGCGTATGGGATGATATTTTTGGCTGGCATCAGGGTATTTCCGTACCGCCAACCGCCGGCCAATGGTACACCCTCAGCTTCGATGTTTCAACCTGCACCCAGACTTCGCTGAATCATATTGCCGCTTTGCTTTTTGAGGGTATGCCTGTTTCTTCAGGAACCGTATATTTTGACAATTTAAGGTTATCCAGCGGTCTGCCAGTTGACACTGCCGTAGAGAAACAGGGTGACTGGTTCTATGTGAACGGAGAAAAATTTTTCGTAAAAGGCGTATGTTTTTTTGAAAACCATGATGCCGGACGTTCCTCACTGGAGGTACTGGATTATGAGTTCCGTAAAATAAAAGAAGCGGGTTTCAACACCATACGTTCATGGTTAATGCCTGAAGAACTTGAACTCGCAAGGCAGCATGGGCTTATGGTTATGCAAGGTGCTAACCACCTGTGCTTTTCCTATGAATACAAAGATAGAAATGTCATCGACAACATTAAAAATGACACCGAAAATGTTGTTGGATATTCCTCGCCACATAATAACATCTTGTATTACATAATAGATAATGAACCCCAGATACATAAATCGGATGGCGGCATTTACAACCAGGGCGAGGAGGCTATTACCAGTTTTTACAACGAACTTATTGAAGTCGCTCGTGGAGTAAAACCAGATATTTTTCTTTCTATGGCGTCGTTTCCGCCTGCAGCTTTTCTTGATTACTCCGTATTCGACTGTGTTTCATTAAATTTATACCCTTTTTGTCCGGCCGAAAACTCTCTGGGCTATCAAAAATATCTCGAATGGTTCAAAAGAGAATATGCCGCGGATAAGCCTTTTATTATCAGTGAATATGGATGGAATGTTTCAAGAGGAGAGGCCGGATTTAGCGAAGCAATGATGGAACTTCTTGATAAACAGGTTAATGCCGGTGCGACAGGTTCGTTCTTTTTTACATGGCGGGCTTTTGGACAAGAGGTCATAGGAGACAACCAATGGTTCGGTATAATTCCAAATGGAGGAGAGATAGACAGCTATAGAAACGAACCGCGAGCTATTTATTATGACTTTAAGGAATATTTTGAGGCAATTATTGTTAATCCTAAAAATAATCAGGCGTATACAACAACAATACCTGTAGAAGTCTATGGATCCGACCGAACTCATTCAGTCGAGGCTGTTTTTGAAGGCAGAACATATAACTTAACAAAAACGGGAACCTATTGGTGGCAATGCAGCATTGTTCCTGATAATAACTCTACAGGAATTAAAACGCTTACTATATGCGCAAAAGATGAAACGGGAAACACTCTGGCCGCAAAAAATCGCGACATAATTATTGGCAACCAGACCTCATATACCGTTAGTATCGCCAGAGATGCCGGAGAGCTTAAAGGGGGCGATACATATCATGCCGCTGTTTCTGTTACTGATTCAAATAACAACCCCGTTCCGGCTAAAACTATACGTCTTGGAGTTAACCAGACCGCTAAAGATATGTGGTCAAGTACCGCTATTTCCGGTATCACAAATACTCAGGGACTATACGAGTTTTCCCTGCCCGACATTTCTTATGGCTATTTTACACTTATGGCCGGAATTGATTCGGAGTCAGATATTATTTTGAGCTATCCTTCTGTAGATATCGTTCGTGTTGAAATGCCGCCGGTTTCGCAGGGGCTTAAGTATGACTACTATGAGGGTTCATGGTCATCGATACCGAATTTTGAAAATTTGACAGCAATCAAATCCGGACAGATATCAAATTTCCAGCTTACTCCAAGAAACAGAGACGATTACTTCGCCATACGTTTTACCGGATATATCGATATTCCTGCCGATGGAATTTATTTTTTCTACACTGACTCAGACGATGGCAGCCGACTTTATATAGACGGCATACTTGTAGTTAATAATGATGGGCTGCATGGTATGGACGGCGATGTAGAAGGTTCAATCGAATTGCATACCGGCAAACATCTAATAATTGTTGGTTATTTTGAAGCTGCCGGTGCTGAAGATTTGAGAGTAAGTTATGCCGGACCAACAATAAATAAACAGCCTATCCCGAGCAACGTTCTTTCATGGTGTAATTTGGGTGGCGATTTGGATAATAATTGTCGCGTTGATATTAATGATTTAGTAGTTGTAGTTGAAAACTGGCTGACAGATTATAATTTTGTCGATTTTGCAAAAATAGCTTCAGATTGGCTTCAAGTACGATAATCAAAATAATATTCAACAGTTTCTGTTAAAAATTCCTTCCTTAAGGATACCTCTAAAAAATCATTTTGGCGGCAGAGCGGATCTTTTTGTCGCAAAATGGTGAAAACTGTCCGCAAAATGGCGTTTTATTGTTCATGATGTTTAAGTATAATAGATGCCGAGTCGGCAGGGTTGAATTTCGAAATATAGTTATACGATAGTCTGAGAGATGCAACCCGTTCCCAGACAACTGTTTATAGTGCAAAGGCACGCTAAATATATGAAATTTCCAGGTCTGAGATTTGTCTTGTCCGCAATAGTGTTGTGCATTGTATGCTGCGCATCAGCGCAGCATATGCCGGCAGACTTTACAAACAACAAAATTGTCAACTTTGGCGACTTGGCGGTAATGTGCGAATACTGGCTCGATAATGTTCAGCAATTTACCAACGGCGATGCCGATGGCGATGGCACTGTGGATATGCTGGATTTTAATAAGCTTGCAGAGGAGTGGCTCTACAGGGAATGCAGCCATTTTACCGCAACCGCGTCAAGTCAGGAAAATTCCGATACCTCGCCGGATAGAGCCATAGACGGCAATTTTATGACACGATGGTCCAGCAGCTTTAATGACGGACAGTGGCTTACTGTAGATATGGGGGAAATCAGACAACTGCAGGGGGTAAAAATTTATTGGGAAACCGCTTACACGTCAGAATACTATATTATGCTGTCGCAGGACAATTTGAATTGGACAGTAGTTTTCCACACGACTACCGGAGACGGCGCGGTGGACAATATTGTTTTTACGCCGACTTATGCACGTTATATCAAAATATCCTGTATAAAGCGTGCAACCGAATGGGGAAATTCAATCTGGGAAGTGCAGATTAATTCAACAGACAGATGCTATAATGATACATCTGGCACCGTCATTGATGGGCAGATTGAGTTTCTTATAAGCCAGATGACGCTTGAAGAAAAAATCAAACTTATCCACGGCGAAACCGCAATGGACCTGCCAGCCATCGGTCGATTGGGAATTCCGAGTGTGCGTATGTCAGATGGGCCTGTCGGGGTCAGAACTGGCACCGCAACAGCATTTGCGGCAAGCATAGCGCTGTCAGCAAGCTGGGATACCGATCTGGCCAAACAAGTCGGCCAGGCAATCGCCACAGAATTGCGCAACAAGGGCAGAAATATGATTCTCGCTCCGTGTATGAATATAGTCAGAGTCCCGCAAGGCGGAAGAAATTTTGAAACTTTCGGCGAAGACCCATTCCTCAATTCCAGAATGGCTGTCGCGTATATCGAAGGAGTGCAATCCAAAAAAGCCATTGCCTGTGCCAAACACTACGCCTGCAATAATCAGGAATATGAACGCGGTGATATAAATATTCAGGTGGACCAGCGTGCTCTGCACGAAATATATCTGCCCGCCTTCAAGGCTTCTGTTGTCGAAGCCGGGGTATGGGCTGTTATGGCGGCATATAATAAAGTCAACGGCTATCACTGCACCGAGAACAGCTATCTTCTGCAAACCGTATTAAAAGATGAATGGGGTTTCAAGGGATTTGTCGTTTCAGACTGGGGAGCCGTTCACAGTATCGCAGGAACCGCAAATAACGGGCTTGATGTTGAGATGCCTTCAGGAGGCTTCTGGGACTACGGACAACTGCTGGCGGCAGTGAACAACGGCGATGTAAACGAAAATACCATCAACGATAAAGTCCGCAGAGTGCTCAGGGCAATATATAAAAGCGGTATGACCACGGAAGCGTGGGACGGCATAGATGAAATGCTCTCGGAACATAATCAACTCGCCCTGAAAGAGGGAACGGCGGGAATAGTTCTGCTGAAAAACGAAAGGTCTATATTGCCCTTAGACAGTAATTCGAGCGCTACTATCGCGGCTATCGGCCCAAATCTTTACGAAGCCAGAACCGGCGGAGGCGGAAGTTCTATCGTCAGTCCGTACTATTCTGTATCTCCGCTGCAGGGATTACAAAATATGGCAGGGCCTAATATCACCATAACCAACTGTGCCGGCTCGCTTCTGAATAACTCCAGCCCGCTTGCTATCGACCCATCATATTTGTATGTTCTGGATATGAGCGGCCACGGCCTGAATGCGGAATACTTCAATAATATGACCCTGCAGGGTACGCCGGTCTTAACTCGCGTCGATGCAACCGTGAACTTCGACTGGTCAGGCGGTTCTCCCGGCTCCGGAATAAACGCTGATAACTTCAGCGTAAGATGGACAGGCAAACTTGTTGTCCCGACGAGCGGCCTTTATGAAATAGGTATGAACACCGACGATGGGTTCAGGCTTTACCTTAACGGCCAACCGCTCATCAACGACTGGACAGACCATGCGGTAAGATATACTTCGGTAAGTGTTCAATTAACCGCAGGTCAGCAGAATGACTTGATAATCGAGTACTATGAAAATGCCGGCTCAGCCGTCGCAAAATTATCCTGCCATCTCAATGACCTTCTCGCAGAAGCAGTCAACAAAGCATCTGCCGCCAATGTCGCCATTCTCTTTGTCGGACTTTCGAGCGATCTCGAAGGCGAAGGCAGTGACAAAGCCGTAATGGACCTGCCAACCAGCCAGATACAGCTGATACAAGCTGTCGCGGCGGTTAATCCCAACACAATCGTGGTCATTTTCAGCGGTCCGCAAGTGGGTATGAGCAGTTGGATAGATGATAATAACGTACCGGCTGTAATGCAGGCGTGGTATCCGGGGCAGGAGTGCGGCAACGCGGTCGCGAACATACTCTTTGGCAAAGAAAACCCATCCGGCAAATTGCCTGTAACATTTATCAAACAGTGGCAGGACAGCCCCTGCTATTCAAACTATCCGGGCAATGTTTACACCGAAGGCATTTTCGTCGGCTATCGCTACTACGACCATGCAAATGTCGAGCCGCTGTTCCCATTTGGCTACGGTTTATCATACACGACATTTGCGTACAGCAATCTCTCTATCGACACCAATTCTCTGGCGGCAAATGACAATTTCACGGTCTCGCTGGAAGTGGAAAACACCGGCCAAAGAGCAGGTAGCGAAGTTGTACAGCTTTATATCTCCGACATCGCAAGCTCAGTGCCGCGGCCTCCCAAAGAACTCAAGTCATTTAAAAAGATTTATTTGCAGCCGGGCGAACATAAGCAGGTATTATTCACTCTCGATAAAAGTGCATTATCTTACTACGATACCGCAAACAGTCGATGGTATGCCGAACCGGGAGTATTTGAAGTAAAGGTTGGAAGCAATTCAAGAGACATCCGGCTTTCCGGCACATTTGAATTGTTCTAACAATTGAAACTATAAAGAGGGCTGACACCAGCAAATGGAGCCAACAAGATTCGAACTTGCAACCTCTTGAGTAATCCCGAAGGGACTCTCCGCAGGACGCCTTGAGGTGCTAAACGAATGACGGACACTCGGCGGGAGGTTATAATGCCTCCCAGCTTTATCCGCCGAAGGCGGAGAAAGGAGTGTCCGAGATGGTACAGTACAAACATTACAGTAAAGATTTCAAATTACAGGCGGCCAGACTCGTAACCGAGCAAGGCTATTCTTTAAAAGACACTGCCCAAAAACTCGGCGTCTCGGCGAAGGGGCTCGAACCCACAACCTTCGGGAAAAACCAACTGACCCTCTCTGTCAAAGTGTTCTCTACCCTCGGCCTTCTTGGCCGATGTTAAAAGCAATTGCTGAATGCCGGATTGACAATCCGAATCTCAAGACACACACACTTGTTCTATGGCGATGAAGAAGACTTTGAACAAAACAGGTATATTTCGAAAATATAATTAGTCATTTAGTCCGGGAGAGTTCATGTACTCAATTAATGATCTATGTTATCACTGGACTCGAAGGGAAACTCAAACTCGCATTTTGGGGATAACATAACATTTTTGAAGAATTGTTTTAGCCGACCCTCGGACTTTTTTGTCCGAGAGTAAAAACAATGGGAATATATGTCAAAAAAATCTACAATCGTAAGAACTTGCAAATTAATAACTTAAGTAACGAGGCCGATGGGGCTCGAACCCACAACCTTCGGATCGACAGTCCGATTATGGGCTTTTGTAACTATTTGTAAGATAAGATGTTACAACAGGACAGAAAAAGACTTATGAAACTAAAGCAGAACTAAAGAAGAACTAAAGAAGCACCAAAGAAGAAGCTTTGGTGCAAATTTTGGTGCAGAAGGCAGCTTACGCAATCTAAAATTGAGCCGGTTCCGCACAGAAATCAAAAGGTAAATAGCTTCACAAATACCCACCAAATTTGCCATCCTCTTTTTTATAAATGAACAGTTTCTCTCTGTGTATAGCTAAAAATACCAACTGTAAGTTTTTATTTTCTAAAATCTTAGGTTCGGACGACTTTTGAGACCCTACGGGGTGCTGTATCAATCACATTAAGCCCAGTATCAAGTGCTCGGCGTACCGTTGCTACACACTCATCAATAGTAACATTCCTATCGGCAATATCACCGATACCAAGCTGTGTAGCCATAAAATTTGTTCTGCCCAGTACACGACGAGGCTTAAACAAATACTTTCTATTGTTTGTGTCCATACTCTTCATAGAAACAAATCTCTTTAAGAGCTTTACGCCCGGAAACTTTCCCAAAAGCTGCTTTTGAAGCAGGATACCATATTGGAACAACCATTAAAACATAAACATCATCAGGTACATTTACAATCTTTTTTACCTTTTGTCTTTTCCTTCTATTCTCCGCCTTCTTCTGTCTTTATGTTTCCTGATTTTTTCCAACTTTTTTGCTTCTGGGCTTTCTTTTCCCAGTAATTTATTCTCCAGCAGTTCACACATTTGCTTTCTCGCATAATATGTACTGCTGATAATTTCTTCATCGAGAGTGCCAGGAACAACATCGTTTCTGTGTACTACGCGGCATTCATAATACATAATACATTCCTGAATTACGGGAACTTTTGCCGTTTGGGCTGCTACCGGAGTAAGCCCCATTTGTTTGAATTTATCGTTATCCCTGCCTGAGACAGTACCACATCGCAGTGCGGCTATCCCCGTATTTGCCATTCGCGGGCATCTATTTTCGCTTGCAATTCATAGCTATATGCTATATAATACTTACGACAGTTTTTGGGGTTGCTGTGATAAATTCGGAAAAGGGTGATTAATGAATAGGCTAAAATGGGGTTTCATTTTAGCATGGATGTTTTTTATCTTTCCAGCTTTGGCATTTGCTGTAGCGGATAAAGACTATTTTGTTGGGGCTTACTATTATCCATGGTATAACAGCAACAATTTCCACGGCAGTCTTCCATTGGGAAGCAGTACCCTTATATATTATTTAAATCCTCAGCAGACGCCGGAATTAGGCTGGTACAATCAATGGAATCCTGCTGTGATAAGTCAGCATTATAAATGGGCCAGATACGCCGGCATAAATTTTTTCGTTACAAGTTATTGGGGTTCCGGCAGCGTCGAGAACAGCGTCATCCAAAACCGCATGTTCGACCATCCCGACCGCGGCGATATCAAGCTGGCCGTTTTTCTCGAACCTGTTATCACACCTTCTAATATTGCCGCCGAGACAAATTATCTTTGCGACAACTATTTCAATCGGCCTGGATACTTTCGAATCGACAACAAGCCTGTGGTTTTCATTTATGTAACCAGGGCGATGAGCGATGCAAATCTCACAACTTATATCACCAATCTCCGCAACGCCGCAACTAACAAGGGCTACACCGTATATATCGTCGGCGATGAGGTTTGGGGCAATTCCAGCTCTTATAAAAGCAGCAGGGTAAGCTTAATGGATGCTGTCACCAATTATGATGTGTATGGCAATCTTGGGGCGGGCCATTTTGCTACGGATTCTGCATTGAACACCCTGCAGACTAACTATAGTGCGTGGCGAACTAAAGTTCATGGCATCAATAGAGATTTCATTCCGGGTACGACACCGGGATTTAATGATAGAGGCGTAAGGTCCGGCCATACACCAACATCAAGAAAGCTTTATAATGAGACTTACGCTTTTGGAACGCTTTTTTCAGGTATGCTCGACAGAGTAAAGGCGATTGCTGACAGGGATATGATTATGATTACATCCTGGAATGAGTGGCACGAGGACACGCAGATTGAGCCTGTAACGCCGGCAGCACCCACCAATCAGGACAGCAACAGCGGTTACTATACGGACGGCCTTTATTATAACGGTTATGGTATGCTGTATCTGGGCATACTGCGCGATAAAACAACGCTGCTTGCGCTCTGCGATTATGACGATGATGGTCAGGTGAGTTTCAGCGATTTGGCTCTTCTTTTAGATTACTGGCTCGAGATATGCACCAGCGACGTAAATTGCATCGAGGCAGACCTTACCACGAACGGCACAGTTAATTTCGCCGATTTCGCGATTTGCGCGCAGCAATGGTACAGCAATTAGTTTTTACAGCTTGTATCGCCAGTCTGATTTTCTTATGCCAGTAGGCTCTGTGCCTAGGTCATTAGCTTACCGATTTGTATGCCGTTCGGACAAACCGCTTCAGCCGCCATGTAATCCACAGAACCGACTGAACAGTTTATTTTTCTAAAGGCAGAAGCAAAAACCTCTTTTGCCAGAGTTTTATCGCGTGACAGGAAATAGTTCCATAACGAAAGGGCTCTCCGCAGGACGCCTCGCAACTAACCCCTCAACGAAGAATTTTTTTATAACATCTTACAAAAAAATATGTTTATCACTTTGGAACAATCCTTAATGTCAAAATTTGGAAAGGTTTTATATTAAATTTAATCTGATTATTGTTCGCCGCAAGCTGTTTTATATTCTCTCCAATAAGCCGGCGGCGTTATCGTCTGCCAGCCGGAATCATCGAAGTCAACAGCAACGAATGGATTTTCTGAGGCATCCTTATGCTCAAAAAACCTGAACTGCCCTATCAGCTGAAGGCTACGGACTACCTGTGATTCAATAACTTTTAGTCTCGATTTTAACTTGTTAAGCGTAAATCTTTGTTCATGCAATGCCATATTGAATTTCTCACAGAATATTAACAAAACTTTCGGACGGTTATAATATATGTTGAACCGCCACGCTTGCAATCATTTATTTCAAGACAGCGTCTATTTGAGCCAATTCCTGGTCCGTGAACTGAAGATTTTTTAGAGTTGTGACATTATCCTCGATTTGTTCAACCCTGCTTGCGCCAATTAACGCCGATGTCACCCGTTTATCTCTTAACACCCATGCCAAAGCCATTTGCG
>JBEKRK010000003.1:0-439716 GCA_049518795.1 Sedimentisphaerales bacterium | reverse complement strand
CATTGGCATCACCATCGACATTGAGGTCTATATTTATAACCTCTACTGCCCCGGCCGTCGCGGAAATGCCGAGACAAAATAAAATAACTACTAGTAATTTCTTTTTCATCTTGACGCCTCCTAAAATTAATTCGTTTTTTCTCTTTATCATTTGCTATCCTTTTTTACATCCAGTTTATTTTTATAACCAGCCTCACTGGCATATATACCCTTTAAAAGACAGAAAAATTACTGTTTTGGCGGCGGTGAAGTAGAATCCCGTATTATCAAATCCTGCGAAAGCTTTATGCACTCAGGATGATTATCCCGAGGCGACTCGATATGCCTGAGCAGCTTCTCAGCCGCTATTCTGCCTATTTGCTTCAGCGACATACCAATGGAAGTAAGCGAAGGTGTAACAATACTGCACAGATACTCATCATTAAAACACATTAAACTAACCTGTTTCGGTATCTGAATATTAAGCACATGAGCGCCGTGGAGAATTTTCAGCGCTTCTACGTGGTCATACGCGAGAATAGCCGTCGCGTGATTTTCCAGCACTGCCGAAGTCAGAAACGCAGGAGCTGAGCGAAAAACGGTATCGTGCCCCGGAATCGGCTCGAAATTATACTCTGCCAACACAGAAAGATATGTATTATGACGGTCATCGATACTCCTGTGTTTCTTGTGGCTGGAAGTAGGACCTGCATAAGCTATACGACGATGTCCGATGTCCGCCAGATAACTTATCGCCCGCCTGGTAGCCTCAATATCATCAGGAATAACCGAAGAACATTTTGAGCCGCCGACGCCGTTAATGACCACATATGACAGATTGGTCTTTTCCATTTGCTCAATCGTTCTGGCCGAACATTCCTGAAGCACTATTACTCCATCCACTTTCCAATTCGGCAGTTCCGTTTCATCCTTTTCCAAACTCGGAACGGTAATACAAACATCATAGCCGCGAACACGAAGGGTTTTCACAAGGGTATTGACAATTTCCTGATATATGTTGCCCGGCCAGCCTATGACAATATTGCTGCCGAGAATTGCCACCATTTTGGTTTGACGCTTGACAAGATTTTTGGCCGCGAGGTTGGGACGATAACCTAAAGCGTCAGCCGCTTCGGTAATCCGCTGACGAACTTCATCCCTTACAGAGAAACCGTGCTTGTAGTTGCCGTTTAATACACGGCTGACTGTAGCCTCGCTGACTCCACTACGAACTGCCACTTCTTTTACCCTGGGTACCGAATTATTTTCAGCCATTTCCAAAATATCTCATATCTCATACTTGTGTTATGCCATATCCCTGACATTCTTAAAAACAAGTAAACGTTTACTTACCTTGCATAAATTATCAGCATCAGGGAAAAAAGTCAAGGTTTTTTATTTATTTTTTCTATTTTTTGGGACTACAGCTATGAATTTTTTAAAAATCGCCAGCACAGCCATTAGAAGAAGTTAATATATGTCTTTTATGCCCTAAAATACTTGTTTATTTGGATGTTTATTTCCTTTAAAGTTTCCTGACCCCGGCACTAAATATATGTTTATTTTCTTCAACGGTTCTTGACCTATCTAATAACATCGGCTATAATAATTATATGATTAGGAAGCCGGTAAATTATTCATTCTAATTCACTTTTCTCACTTGAATTTGAATGAGTTAGTCGCTATATCGGCGGTATCTTCAAAAAAAGGTGAATTTTTGCCAGCAATTTAGGCAACTCGAAATGGAGGCAGGTTAAAGATAGAAAAACATATTCGCAGACCAAATCGTTTTAATTTTTTGGCATTAATCCCTTCAGTAATACTGATAACACGGTTTTTCAGCGCTAAAAAAGAGATTGCGCTTTTATTCTTATTTTTTCAGAAAAATCCTATAAAACTGCAAAAAACCTTGATTTCTGGGGATAAACCCGTTATACTATAATCAAATTATAATTTAGTTAAGGAGAACAAAAAAATGTCAAAGTATTTGAGTGCAGTGTTGTTTTTTGTAGCTTGCTTGAGCTTGAGTTGCTTCGGCGAAACAAACCTGATTGCAAATCCAGGCTTTGAAGATAGTAATTCTACCGCCTGGGGCGGCCGCGGCGCCAAGTTAGAAATAACAACCGAACAAAAACACAGCGGCCAGCAATGCGGAAAAGCAAGCGACAGGACGGATAACTGGCAGGGAATCAAGCAATCTCTTTCAAACAAAATGAAGGCCGGGGAAACTTACAAGATTTCCGGCTGGGTCAGACTCGAAAATTCTGTCAGCGCCCGCGTCATTGTATCAATTGAGCAAAAGGACGACCAGGGAACCAAATATACTAATATAGCCAATACAGACGCCACCGACAGCAACTGGGTGGAGGTGTCGGGAACTTTTACTTTGAGTGTTATGGGAACACCGTCAGTTTTGGATATTTACTTCGAAGGCCCTCCCGCGGGCATAAATTTCTATGTGGATGACGTTAGCGTATCCAGCCTATCCGCTACAGCCGCACCCGCTGCCGAACCAAACAAGCCGACCGAGCCAAACGTCCCTGCAAAAAGATAAGGTCAATATGTCAATAAATTACCAAAGGACAGAAAACCTCGGAATAAGGAATAACCGGTAATCGCTACGAAAATAAGGGTTGCGCACCGGACTAATGAGCTTTTAGTGGCACATTTATAAAAGGAAGGTAGGTTAGGAAGATGTTTGTTAAGAAGTATGCATGTTTGTTTTTGACGGTAATTTTAGTATCATCGTCTTATGCCGACTGGAAAACCGATGCCAACGCCAGAATCGAACAGATACGCAAGAGGAACGCCGAAATTACGGTTCTCGGCTCTAATGGACAGCCTGTCTCCGACGTTAACGTCCAAATAGTGCAGGTTGGACATCGATTCAAATTCGGCACGTGTTTGAATTATTCGGACACCAGCGGCAATACCACTTATCAAAATTTCGTTAAAGACCATTTCAACTACGCGGTATGTGAAAACGAATCAAAATGGCCCGCCAATGAACCATCCAAGGACAATGAAACCTATACGCAAGCGGATTATATCTACAATTTTTGCCACACTAACGGCATTCATATGCGAGGCCATTGCCTTTTTTGGGAGCAGACTTCTTCAGTTCCATCCTGGGTCCAGTCTCTCGGCTGCTCAGATATGCAGACCCAAGTCAACGAGCGTATCGACCATGGAGTAGCTCATTTCAGAAATGAATTCGAGCAATGGGACGTTGACAATGAAATGTTAAACAATGATTTCTACGGCTCCTGCCTTGGCGAGCAGGGCAGAGCCAATATGTTCATCCGGGCACATGGGGTTGATCCAAATTGCCTGCTGTTTATGAACGAATACAACGGAAATTCATTCGGCGGCTTCGATGAAACGTCATATATAAATCGAGTTATTAACCTGCAAAGCCTTGGGGCGACAATTCACGGCATCGGCATTCAGGCGCATATTAGTGGAGGCTTTGGCGATTCACAGGCCCAGCAATACTGGAACAGTGTTCTTAAACCGCTGGGAACGCTGGGACTGCCGATTATGGCTACCGAATTCGATTCAGACACCACAAGTGATTCCACGCGGGCATCCGATGTGGAAAATTTCTATCGTATAGTATATAGCGACCCCAATGTCATTGGAATAGTTATGTGGGGCTTTATGGTCGGCCATACCTGGCGTGCCAGCGGCCAATGGGGGCTTGTAAGCTCCAGCGGCGTTTTAAACGCAGCCGGCCAGAAATACGAAGATTTAATGGATGAATGGACGACAGAAGACGCTAATTACACCAATGCGTCAGGTATAACAGGTTTCAGAGGATTTCACGGCACTTATGAAATAACGCTCAGCAAGCCCGGCGAGCCTAATACAGAAATACACACAATAGAACTCGAACCGGGAACGGGAACCGAGGAATTCGTGCTTAATACCGGTTTCTACAGCGGCCCGCCGGACGTCAATGCTCCAACACCGAACCCGATGACCTGGGCTTCAGTGCCTGCGGCAACGGGGCCATACTCAATTACAATGACGGCAACAACCGCAACGGACAATAGCCCGCCTGTGCGGTATTACTTCGAATGCACTAATCACGGCGAGGCCAATAGCACATGGCAAACAAGCCAGACTTATGTAGCTACCGGCCTCAATCCTTCAACATTATATACATTCAGGGTCAAGGCTCGAGACAACTCCCCTGCTCAGAATCAAACGGGCTGGTCAGGCACGCAGTCTGCAACAACCGACCCGCCGGACACTGATCCTCCGACACCGAATCTAATGACTTGGGCTTCTGTTCCGACGGCAACCGGCTCAACAACAATCACAATGACGGCAACTACTGCCACCGATACTACATCTCCTCCTGTGCAGTATTATTTTGAATGCACCAACGATGGCAGCAAAAGCAGCGGCTGGCAGTCAAGCCCGACTTATTTGGCAACCGGCCTTACGCCTTTGACTCAGTATTCATTCAGGGTCAAGGCTCGCGACAGCGCCGTTCCAACCCTCAATGAGACGGGCTGGTCAAACACTTTATCGGCAACTACTCCGGCGCCGCCGACAGATGTTAACATCATCGGCTCGTGGGTTACAGGCACAACTCACGCTGTAGAAAGCGGAAGTAACCGCGCTTTGATTTTCATCGCTCACGAGGAATCAACCACCGGCGCGCCAACTTTGACTTCCGTAACTTATGGCGGACAGCCAATGACCAAAATTATTGACTACAATGCCATTACCAGCGGCGGTTACGGCAATTACGTGGCCGCGTTTATTCTCAAAGAGCCGAATATCGCCCTTGCAAGCGGCAGCACTTTTACTCCAACCTGGAGCGCTACTACCAGTTCCGTCGCTTATTCCAGTGCATTTTTTGTAAACATTAATGAGACAAATTCCATCGGAGCAACCGCCGGCAACGGGACAATAAGCAGCACCCCAAATCCAATTACAACGACGGCACTTGCCACAAGCGAAGGCGATATGGCTATTCTCGGCGCTACCTGCGGCCAGCCCGGTTCTTACACGCTGAATAACAGCTTCACTGAAGGCAACGACCAGCAAGCCGGGGGGTCAACAGGGATTACCGGCGTAACCGGCTATAAACCCGCGACAGGCGCTGCCGAAACGCCAAGCGCTACTTACTCCGGAACTGTAAACCGCCAGGTGATTATCGGCTTTGTCCTCAAGGCTATGCCAACCTGTGCCACGGTTCAGGCCGGAGGCTATGGTATGCCGGCAGACCTCAATAAAGATTGCTACGTTGACTCCAAGGACCTTAAAATTATGGCTGACCATTGGCTCGATACCGGATGCACTTCGCCGGATTACTGCGGCGGCGCTGATTTTGTGCCGAGAGACGGCACTGTCAATTTCCTGGATTTCAGCGACTTTGCTTCTGATTGGATGCGGTGCAACAACCCGCGGGATGCCAATTGTAACTAACTGAAAAAATTAAATTCAGGAAGTTTGAAAATATGTTGAAATATTTCAGCACAGCCTTGCTTTGGGCGGCGAGTTTGGTAATATCGCCTTGTTTTGGCGACACTAATCTGCTTACAAATCCCGGCTTCGAATCCGGAACCACCGGTTGGTCAGCAATGGGCTGCAGCTTCACAACATCAGCGACTATATATCATAGCGGCAGCCGCAGCGGCTATGCATCCAACAGAACCGCAACCTGGCAGGGAATCAGCCAGTCGCTATTGGGGAAAATGGCAGCGGGCAAAACTTACAATATCACCGGCTGGATGAGACTCGAAAATGCTTCAGGCAATGGCGACACAATAGCAGCAACCATAAAGAAAGTTGACGACAGCGGCACCAGTTATTCTCCGGTATGCTGGACAGCCGGATTCAATAACGAATGGGCGCCGTTATCAGGCTCATATACCCTTACCGTCAGCGGGACATTAACGACTTTGCTCCTTTACTTCGAAGGTCCCGCGGCTGAGGTTAATTACTATCTCGATGACGTAAATGCAGTGCTTTACGAGCCGCCGACGCCCAGTCCCAATGCGACAGCCGAGGTGAATTTCGCGGCCGTTTATCAGAAACTGGAAGGTTTCGGGGCCGCAGGCGCCTGGTATGAAAACTGGCTTGTCGCTCATCCCAGTAAAAATACTCTTTATGATATCCTCTTTAGTCAACTGGGTCTTGACATTTACAGGGTCCGAAACTGTTATAATCTGGGCAGTGAAACAAACGATTATATATCAAACACAAAGCAAATTGTCCAGGCAGCCAAGAGCCGAAACCCGTCTTTGAAAATTCTGCTTTCCGCCTGGTCGCCGCCGGCAAGCCTAAAAAGAAATAACGATGTCAACGGCTTTCCGCAGCCCGGCACACTTAAAAAAGAGCCCAACGGAGTTTATGTGTATGACGCTTACGGCAACTGGTGGGCCGACAGCGTTTCGGCCTATGAAAGCAACGGCATACACGCTGATTATATCGGTATGCAAAACGAGCCGGACTATGAAACCACTTATGAATCCTGCAAATTTCTTCCCACTGAAGATTCCAATTATGCCGGCCACGACAAGGCCTGTGAAGCGGTTTATCAGAAACTGTATTCAAGATTCGGCCCGAATATGCCAAAAATACTTGCCTCGGAAGCGACGGGTCTTGGTGCTTCCAAAGCGTATAATAATTCTTTTATAGACGCTAATCACGTTTACGGTTTCGCTCACCATCTTTACAGTGACGGCAGCTTCGATTCGCCTGATGATTTCATTCTGCGAATGCAGGGCTACGGCGCTCGATACGGCTACAAGCCTCTGTTCCAAACCGAGTATGCAAAATTAGACGGCAATATGGTTGACTTCACCGCGGCAATGAATACCGCGCTTCATATTTATAACAGTTTTGTCTATGAAGGCGTGTGCTCATATTTCTACTGGGATTTATATTGGGGGGATAACGAAGGACTCGTAACGCTTATTCAGCCGTGGGGGCCGAGCCCAAGTTATATTATCAATCCTGTTTATTATGCCTTCAAACACTACGCAGCGTTTACCGACCCAAACTGGTATCGCGTCGGGGCATCGACCGATTCCAACGGACTGCGCATAACAGCCTTCAAAAGCCCCGATGATTCGAACCTGACGGTCGTAATTCTTAACGTCTCACCCGCCGTCGATATTAATTTGTCGCTTTCACTGAACAATTTTTATCCAGCCGGCTCTGCGGTGTATCAAACCAAATCGGATGCGAACTTTGCATACATCGGGACATTCAATAAGTCATCCCGGCTGTTTCTTCCGCATCAGTCAATAACAACAATCTGCCTGGCAGCACCCACAGATTGCAACGGCGTCCAGACTGCCGGTTCAGCTTTGCCGTCAGACCTAAACAAAGATTGCTATGTTGATTTCAAAGACCTCGATATATTCGCAGACAATTGGCTCAGCACCAACTGCGGCAGCTCAAATAACTGCAATGGTGCCGATTTCAAACCTGTCGATGGGATTGTCAATTTCCTTGATTTTAAGGCTTTTGCCCAGCAGTGGATGCTGTGCAATGACCCGCAGAATTCAAACTGCACGCCTAACTGGTAGAGAATTTTAGGTAACGGTATCGGTATTAGAATTTCGGATACCAATTTTCACACAAATTTGAGCCGCTCACAGTTTTTTACTGGTTAGCTGACCACATACTAAAGCTGCGGGGAGGATTGTAAATTTCCTGTTTTTTCATATACTTAATATGGCCGTCATAAAATACGCAATTAGCGCCTTCACTATGACGATAAATTACCGGGCCATAGACATCAGGCCATCCCTTTCCTCGAGCTTCACCCTGACCTCTATACGCACCGATATTCATTTGATGACGCTTGTCCCATCCTCTTCTGTAATCTGCTCCGGACCAGCCCGTCCACCAGTCAATAGTATCGATAAAAATAAGCTTTGCGGAAGGCTGCCTCACATCAGAAACCTTATAACCCATATAATCGTTTTCTGGGGCTCCACCGCTCCAATTAATGGGGAAATCTGTAGAATTATATCCGTAACTGACCAATACGTTACTTAAACAGTTCAACCAGTCTGTGCTTATTCTGTCGGTCGGACAAAGAATGGCCTTGGGCATATTATAAGAACCGTTATATCCGTTCCATTGCGCACTACCTGGTTTAGGCGCATTTTTTTTATCCTTAGGATACGAATCGTAATTAAGATAACTCTTAAAAAGCCTGTTATGCAGCCATCTTATATCGTCATAACTACTCGAGAATTTGTGGGTTGCTCCTTTGGGGTTCGGATCTAAATATTCCACAGGAAGAAAAAAACCGGGGCAGGTAACTGAATATGCGGTATTTGCCGTGCCAAAATCCTTCAGATGGTGACCGCATATTACGCGGTAGGCCACCTCTCTGGCTTTGCTTAAACTCGGTATCAGAACGGCCAGCAGCCGTGCAATTATTGAAATTACGACCAGCAATTAAACTAATGTGAATCCCGCGTATAAGTTTTGAGTTTTGCGTTTTAAGTCCGTTATGGGATGGCTTACGCCATTTTGAGTTTTGAACACCCTCAGCAACTGCATATTAAAAGCCATTTACTTAATTAATATAACATCTTTACATTCAATGAGCAATAAAAATCCGCTTTGAGATGCCTTACGGCAAATATCTGAACACCGCCCCTGAAAAAATAGTATGCTTGACAAAGTAGAATATTGAGTTTAAAAAAGAGTAAGCAGGTAGAAAATTTCCTCTGCTTCTATTATATTCTATAAATTGAAAGGTAATAAGAAACGAAAATTCAAATGGCCCAGCGAATATCCGACAAATTCACTATTTTTCTGATTAGCCTGGCTCTTATAGTAACAATTTTAATTGCTTATGAGCCGATACGGCACAATGAATTCGTCGGCTATGATGACGACAAGTACATCACCGAAAACCCTAACGTACGCGAGGGAACAACACGAGATTCTGTAATCTGGGCGTTTACGAAATACCATTACCATATGTGGCATCCCTTAACCACGCTCAGCCATATGCTGGACTGCGAAATCTACGGGCTTAATCCGCTGGGCCATCATATAACAAGCCTGCTTATTCACATCGCAAACAGTTTGCTTTTGTTTTTGCTGCTCTCGAAGATGACGGGTGCGGTGTGGCCAAGCGCATTTGTGGCTGCGGCCTTCGCCCTGCACCCGCTTCAGGTGGAGTCGGTTGCCTGGGCAGCAGAGCGAAAGACGGTGCTCAGTGGTCTTTTCTGGTTTCTCACAATGGCCGTTTATATCTGGTACACAAAGCGACCGGGTACCGGACGATACACATTGCTTTGCGGCGTCTATGGTTTGTGTATTATGACCAAGCCGGTTGTCGTAACCCTTCCATTTGCATTGCTCCTTCTGGACTATTGGCCCCTTGACAGAGTCAAATGGGGGCGTCAAATTGAAAATACAAAGCTGTCCGAAACCACACCAAATGCGCCGTCCCTGCAAAAAGCATCGGTGGGATGGTTAGTGACGGAGAAAGTCCCCCTGTTTGCGCTGTCGGCAGTTCTGAGTATCGTTACCTTCGTCGCACAGCAACGAGCAGGGGCGGTGAAGAGCCTGGAGTTTTGGCCTTTGCGTATGCGGGTAATAAACGCGATGGGCAGCTACTCTAACTACATTGCGAAAATGCTTTATCCAAAGGACCTGGCGGTTCTGTATCCGTTTCCGGAGAAAATGACGATAGATGCCGCGGTGCTGGCGGTTATGGGCGTGACGGTGTTACTGGTCTTATGGAGGCGCGGGCGACCATGGCTGGTCGTTGGGCTTTTGTGGTATCTGGGAACATTAGTGCCGGTGATTGGGCTGGTGCAGTCAGGAGAACAGATTATGGCCGACCGATACGCCTATCTGCCGTCGATAGGCGTGTTTCTTGTCATAGCCTGGGGTGCAGATGAAATATTCTCGAAGATGCGTTATTCAAAAACGATATTGGTATCAGGAGCAGCCGCGGTATTAATTGCTATGGTGCTATTGACGCGGATTCAGGTGGGTTACTGGCGGGACAGCCTCACCCTGTTTGGTAGAGCGGTTGCTGTTACAAAAAACAACTTCGTTATGCACTGTAACTACGGCTCGTATCTTTGCACGCAGGGACAATTTGATGAGGGAATCCGGCACTTTAAGGAAGCCGCCCGTATTTACCCGGAATATCTACCTGCGCGAAAGAACATTTGCACGGCGCTTTTGGAACAGGGAAAACTCGACGAGGCTATCACTTGTTTTACCGAGGTACTGGAGGAGAGAAATGACTGGCCCAATATGCACCAGATGTACAATGAGTTAGGCAGAGCATACGAATTAAAGGGCAATCTCACCCTGGCGGAAACAAATTACAGGAAGGCGTTAACGCTGCAACCGGATTATAAACCCGCCGCGGACAACCTCGCGAGAGTACTAGCCAAACAGGGCAAAATACGGTAGCCGCCAAAGTTCGGATTAACCCATAACCTCCATAAAGAACGACAGTGCCCCGGAACACCGCGCAAAAAAAACGTCCCTTCCTAGAAAGGAACGCTTAATTTTTAATTAGCTAAATAACGTTAGCTGCGAATTAGCTGCGCTTCCTGAGAAGAGCCAGTCCACCCAAGCAGAGTAAAGTCATTGTTGCAGGCTCAGGAGTAATCTGAAAACCATTAATATAGGTGGTATCAGCGCTGTTATGACCGGTGATGCCGTCGCCGCCCCAGCCCCATACAGTAACAACACCGCTGCTATTTGCGGTTAACGTAAATACTGCCGGAGCCGGCCTGGCGCCACCACTTGTCCACGTAATCGTCTGCTCATCCGCCGGAGCCGTAAAATTACCGTTAGTTGCGACCCATCCCTCCGAATTTATCGGGGCGGTCGCCGTCCAGTTCACTGTTTTGGCATTTTGCCAATCATAGGAATAAAGAGCGAGTTGATACTGCATGCCTGGAGTTAGTCCGTTGACGTCAATCTGCATATAGTTGTTGCTCTGTTTGGAGCTGCCGCCGACGTAGAGAAGGTCCCGGAACATATCGTTGTCAGTATTGTAGTTGGGAGTTGGACTTCCGCGGTCTCTTGAATTCATATAACCTGAAGCGTATTTTGCTAAATTTCCAGGCAAACTGATTGTAACTTTTTTTGTTCCAAAAGTTTTGGAAATACTGCTAACGCCGGTACCAGACGGCAAAGCGGTCCCATCGCCGCAGGTGTTGGTCGGGCCGCCCCATGGTGACCATGTTACACCGTAGGGGTCTGCGTTCAAAACGGGGGTGGTTTTTGACCCGTTCCAGCCCTCAGTGGGACAATCGTTGCTGGTAGTACCGCCGTTGAGGTCCACCGACAGAATCGCGTTCGTTAACGGTCCCGTAAAAGTCCCCGTAGTCGTCGCCGAAGCATTCATCGCAAATGCTGCAGCTAATATAAGACAAAAAATCAATTTTTTCATACTCTTCCTCCAAAAACTTTCAATATAAATGCCCCTTCCTATAGCAGAAAGGGGCACTTAATTTCAATTAACCTTAGCTAAATACGTTAGCTGCGAATTAGCTGCGCTTCCTGAGAAGAGCCAGTCCGCCTAAGCAAAGCAGAGTAATTGTCGCCGGCTCAGGAATCAGATATATGGCCGTACCAGCAGTACGTGGGGCACCTCTCGGTATGTAATCTCGTACACCAGCGGTAGCTGATTGATCGTACATGCAGCCGTACGCATAATCATCGCCTCCGCGATACCAGAAGAAATTGCCATTGGGGCCGCCAGTAAGCTCAAACGCATAAGTGTGACCAACAGTGAGCACTTTCTCATCTGCGCCCGTTAAATCGAACTCCACGACTGCCCGCGCTGTACCATTGAAGGTCCATGAAATAGTACCACCCCACAGGTCGACACCATCATTGTAGGTAGCCGGTTTGTAAGCCGGAGCTGCGCCAGACAGGTCACCCAAATCCAAAAGACGCAGGGTATACGGAGTGGTAGGGTCACCAGCGCCAGCAATGGTTATGGCAATCTTGTCCAACTTCGTCTGCATGCCTGACAGGACAGTAAATGTCTCACTAATAACACCATTAACAAAGCTCTCACCCGTACCCGGGGTGCTGGGAAGAGCCTCTGTCGCAATTGTCGGCGTAGGGGTCCAAGCTACGTTTTGGCCAGTATTGGTGGGAATCATACCACCATATACCGTCACGCTCAAAGCTGCAACTAATACAAAACAAAAAATTAACTTTTTCATATAACTTCCTCCAAAAACTTTCAATATAAATGCCCCTTCCTATAGCAGAAAGGGGCACTTAATTTTAATTAACATTAGCTAAATAAGTTAGCTGCGAATTAGCTTCTCTTCTTAAGAAGAGCCAGTCCGCCTAAGCAAAGCAGAGTAATTGTTGCCGGTTCTGGAATAGCATCAAAGTGGGCCGTAACTTTAGTCTGATCGAGGGCGTAAGCATAGTAAGCGACTTCGTCCATTGCGCCTACTAAACCATTGAAAGCATACGTCTGGTGATTCTCGGCGCCGATCATGAGGTCCTGCCACGCACCGGGTGGTGTCAGAAGGCCTGCGTGCGTGCTGCTTCCTCTGTTGAGGGCGTCAATATACAAAGTCGCCGTCGTATTTGTGCCGTCATTAGTGTAAACTACATCGACCAGGTGCCACAGATTATTGGCGAGAATTGGCGGCCATGCGTACCAGGTAGTACCGGGAACACCGACGAACGGCTGACCGGCATTAGCTCCAGTGCTAGTCATGCCAACCCAGTAGTTACCAGTACCACCGGCTGCGTGCGAAATGAAACGGGCATAAGTCTCACTCGCAGTGGGGTTAGCCTTCTCCCAAAATTCTATGGAGCAGGTTGTTGAGCTCTCCAGCCTATAGGGGGGGACGGTGTAACTGCTATCCGGAACATCGACGAAATTACCGTTACCGCTGGCGCCAGTGCCGTTAAAGTAAGCTGCTTTGCCTCCGGTGCCTGGCACCCCTGCCACCAGTGAAATATCAGGTAAGCCAGTGGCGGTTGCGCCTCTGTTTTTATATATGCCGTTCGAAATGCCTACGGTATCGGCGCACGGAGCACCATCAGCACTTGAAGCATCTTCAAACTCCCAGAATGACAGGGGGTTATCGGCCAGGATAGTACTCTTATAATCTGCCCATGCTGGCACGGTCAAAACTGCTACAACTAACAAAACAATAAATTTTTTCATAATTTACTCCTCCTTAAAAAATTAAGGATTTTTTAGTAAACTTCTTCTTTTAGTTTTACGTTACATTCATTAACAACATTGAATGCCATCGACGGACACCCAGATTCTGACTGCACCTGGAGCCTGTCTTATACATTCTTTTGGGATTGATTCTGTCCTCCTCCAAATGGGGGACTTGTCAACACCCACAAACTTAACTTGATACACTCAAGTAACTAAAGAGCACGTAACCGTCGATTTTATAATACCATATCATGTGCAGACACGTCAAGCTTTTTTTTGCGCTTTTTCCATTTTTTTGGAGAATAATTGTAAAAAATCCCGTATGTCACCCCATAAAGCGATAATTATTAAAGATATACAAAATTAACAATACAGGATGTTTCAAGTCCTCAATACGTAATTTAGCCGGTTTTAAAGGCTACAGTGAAGGATATATCACAGCAAATCGGTCCCTTTCTTGGACTGATAATTTTTTTGCAGATATCGCGGCTCTTGGGCCGGTGAAGCACACTGTGGGTAAATCTTTGATTTCTGTATTGTTTAAAATATAAACCTAAGTTATAGAATTATCACTATGGCTAAAACTTTTTACATATATCGAGAGAAACGTGAACAAAAACCATTATAACCTCAATTATTTTCATACACTTTGGATTTGCGCGGCCTTGGTGCTTGCTGCCATAGCAGTTTATTATCAGGTTTGGACTTATGATTTCGTTAATTATGATGACCCTGAATATGTTTATGAAAATCGGCACATCCAGGCAGGCCTCACTTTCTCAACTGTCAAATGGGCTTTCACTACCGGTTACGCTGCCAACTGGCTTCCTTTAACCTGGCTTTCCCTTATGCTGGACTGGCAGTTCTTCGGCTCTAACGCCGGCGGTTATCACATCACTAACCTGGTTTTTCACATTGCAAATACCCTGCTCCTGTTTATTGTTTTAAAACAAATGACACAAACGCTTTGGCAGAGCGCATTTGTAGCAGCTCTATTTGCCCTTCATCCGCTCCACGTCGAATCCGTTGCCTGGGTCTCTGAACGCAAGGACGTCCTAAGTATTTTTTTCTGGATACTTACAATGTGGGCTTATGTTAGTTTTGTCGGTCGCCCCAAAATCAGCCGTTATCTGCTAGTAGTTGTATTTTTCGCTCTCGGTTCGATGTCAAAGCCTATGCTGGTTACCCTGCCTTTTGTGCTTTTGCTTTTGGATTATTGGCCGTTGGAGAGGCTCAATACGAAGCGTTCGCTGCCGCATCTACTCATTGAGAAGATTCCGCTGTTTGCAATGGTCATCGCGTCGTGCATAATTACTTTCATCGTCCAGAAAGAAGGCAAAGCAGTAGCGAATCTTGCCGGATTTTCTCCAGAGGCTTTAAAGATTTGCATCTACAATGCCTTTATCTCTTATATACAATATATTATCAAGATGATTTGGCCTGCCCGATTAGCATTTTTTTATCCGCATCCCTGCCGGGATGTTTCGGGTTTTTTTGCCGGAATATCTGCTGCTGTTCTGCTGGTCGCAACAATTTTAATATTGCGGGCCTGTAAAAAACACCGATACCTCGCCGTGGGCTGGTTTTGGTATCTCGGCACACTTGTGCCCGTCATTGGTTTTGTCCAAGTCGGCAGTCAGGCTATGGCCGACCGCTACAGTTATATCACTTTGACGGGTCTGTTCATTATCATCGCGTGGGGTTTGCCTGAGCTGCTCGGAAAATGGCTGTATCGGAAGATTTCGCTCTGGGCATTCTCATTGACGGTTTTATCCGCACTGGCTGTGCTGGCACACATCCAGCAGCGATACTGGAAAAACACCATAACGCTTTGCGAGCACGCACTGAAAGTAACTGAAAATAACTATGAGGCACACTATTGTATAACGGATATGCTCCTCGAGCAGGGCCGCATCGAAGAAGCAATATGGCATAATACCGAAGCGCTGCGAATCAAGCCCAACTACACCAATGCTCTCAATGGCCTTGGCTCGGCACTGATGAAAGCAGGAAAGATTGACGAAGCTATGGGCTATTATAAAAAAGCAATCGAAATAAGCCCCCGCAGCGCAATCAGTTATATCCATTTCGGTGAGGTCCTGGCAGCCAAAGGCAAATTCGATGAAGCTCTTTCGATGTACCAGAAAGCCCTTCAATTATCGCCCGATGTTGAACTGTATTCTAATATTGGATTCGTTTTGGCAAAAAGCGGCAAACTGGAAGAAGCAGCAAAAGAATATGAAAAAGTTCTGCTTATTGAGCCGCGAAATGCTACTGCCCACAAAAATCTCGGCGCAGTGTTCTTTCAGCAGAAAAAATTCGACCAGGCCGCCGCCGAATACCGCAAAGCTCTTGAGCTTAAGCCGGGCGAGCCGAACATCCTTAATGCGCTGGGCAATACACTTGGCAGGCAGGGTAAACTCGATGAAGCCGTCAAATATTTAAACGAAGCCGTGCGAATAAAACCTGACTTTGCCGCCGCCCAGGCCAATCTCGGCTACGCCCTGGCTGACGAAGGCAAATTCGACGAGGCGATTGTCCACTTCAATCAGGCGCTTCAAATCGAGCCTAATTACACAGCCGTACGAAACGCCCTCGAGGCAGCGACTGAAAAACAAAAACACAAGTAAATAATTTTTTTCAGTGATAATTATACAACTTGACACGCTGTATGCCGAACCTGCCGAAAGGCAGATTCAGATGCCTGCCCTGGTGATTTTCGTCGCCGTTCAATCGGCGGCCGCTGACCCAGCAGCCATTTACATATTTCCCTTCCTCAATAGCGACTATTCCAGCAATCTGTTCTGAAGGCGGATTTGCAGCAAACGTTACAATCAGGCCTGTGCCGGCAATCACGTACTCATCAGGGCCTGCAGAAATGATAATCCCCCCCGCCAACGGCCAGGTCTCAACACCGGCAGGCCTCGGCGTCCATTTAAACGTATAACCATGAGAAATTTTCAGCGTATATTCTCCTAGATTTACCTCCTGAGTCTGGTTTTCCTTGTCCAGCAATACGCCTGTCATTTGGCCGCTGCCCTGCTTTTCCAGAATCAAAGGAGCTAACTGAGAAAGAACTTCATAACTTTTGGAAATCGGCGCATTGACGGGGTCGGGAGCTGATTCAATCGAAAATGGACAGAATCCCATCGCATCATATTTTCCAATAACGTAAAACACGTTAATTTCACTGTGCAAATCCCTGCCCGTTTCCGGTATGAACAGCGGGTTTGAATCCTGATGATATTTTTGACACCAATCCACAAAATCGAAGTAAATATCCGGCGCAAAGAAATCAATTTGCGGCGCAGCAGCCCGCCAGATATCGAACAAATGCGGCAGCGGCCCGGCACTGGGATATTGGCCGGGTTTATAACCTGAACGTATCAGTGCAGCGTTCACAAACATCGGCAGAGGATATTCAGCCTTGCCTGCCGCGGCCACCTGATTAATATAACGCGCATAATACCAGGCCATAAAAATTTCATCTGTTGCAATACCCTTGCCGAAAACCGCTTCCCAATTTCCCTCATTTTTATGGAGGCAATCTATCAACTCTTTCGGCACCGGCAGGTTGAATGCTTTGTTAGCGGAATCGCTGTAATCTCTGGCGTCCTGGAGCATTCCAACTTCATTTTCTACCTGCACCATAATAACCGTATGTTTGTCGCCGTCTATTTTGCGAATGTGCCTCATAAGAGCCGCGAAAGCCTGCGCATCGACTTGACAGTTTTCATTATCGAAGGCAGAAAGAATCTCCATAGCCTGACCGTTTTGGGGTCTGGCCCGCGGGAATCGCTGCTGATTGGTTTTTACCCACGCCGGGACATAACAGGACATACTGTTTTTCCAGCTTCCAAACCACAGTAAAACCAGACGCAGGTTGTGCTGCCTTGCGCCGGTTATCAAGCCGTCAACAAGCGTCCAATCAAATTTACCTTCCTGCGGTTCGATTAAGTCCCAGTAAACAGGCGCAAGAACAGTATTAAGATTCATTTGAACCAGTTTGGGCCAGATGGGCTTCATATAATCGAGACTTGATGCGTTGGAATTGCCTAATTCACCGCCAAGAATCAAAAACGGTTTGTCATCCACTATAAGCTGAGTGACATTAGCCTGTTTTTGCAGGTGCGGGATTTTATTTCCGGCCAAACTAACCTGCGCAATAATCAAAATTGATATTGCACATAACGCAAAGGCAAGTTTTCTGAACATATATATCATTTTATCGTGCCAGCCAGCCGCCATCAACGGGAATTATTGAGCCTTGTAAATACGAAGCCGCCTCGGAAGCAAGAAAAACAACAATTCCTTTAAGGTCGTCAGGATTGCCCCATCGGCCCGCAGGAATCCTGTCGAGAATAGCCTTGCTCCGCACAGCATCCTGCCTGAGAGCGGCAGTATTATCGGTAGCCATATAGCCCGGCGCTATGGCATTGACATTTATATTTTGCCCGGCCAATTCATTGGCCATCAGTTTCGTCAAACCCGCTACTGCGCTTTTGGAAGCCGCGTAAGACGGCACAAGAATGCCGCCCTGAAAGCTCAAAAGGGAAGCGGTATTGATAATTTTGCCGCCCCTGCCCTGCCTGATAAACACTTTCGCAACCGCCTGGCTCAAAAAGAAGAGCGTTCTGATATTGATATTCATCACATCGTCCCAGTCCTTTTCGGAAAATTCAACAAACGGCGCCCTGCGGATTATGCCCGCGTTGTTCACCAGAATATCAATCCCGCCAAGCTTTTCGACCGTGGAATTCACAATCTCCTCGACGCAGTCCTTTGAGCTTAAATCCGCCTTTATCGTTACACATCGCCTGCCAAGTTTTTCAATCTGCTTCTGCGTATCCTTCATATCGAGAATGTCGACAAGAGCTAAACCAGCGCCGGTCTCGGCTAAACCTTCCGCCATCGCCCTGCCAAGCCCTCTTGCAGAACCTGTTACTATCGCAACTTTGCCGTCGAGTTTGAATTTATCTAAAATCATTTTTTACCTCCGAATTTAGCCACTAAGGCACGAAGGCACTAAGTTTTTTTATATATTATATCTACTTTTCTTTGTGTCTTAGTGTCTTCGTGGCTATTATTTTATAACGTCTATCGAAAAGCCCTGCATATCGGTAAATTCCTGATTTTCGCCGCCCATTGCCCAGATAAAACTGTAATTTTTCAGGCCCGCCCCGCTGTGAATCGACCAGCTCGGCGCAAATACTACCTGCTGATTGCGAACGACAATGTGCCGCGTCTGGTCGGGCTTACCCATAAAATGAAACACAACCGAATCCTGCTCCATCGCGAAATACATATAAATCTCAGTCCTTCTGATATGAGTATGAGCCGGCATAGTGTTCCAGACGCTGTTCGGAGCAAGGAAGGTAGCACCCATAACAAGCTGACAGCTTTTGATTCCCGCCGGATGAACGTATTTATATATGGTTCTCTTATTGGCCTCTGCGTCGCTGCCGATACTGACCGGCTGAACATCGGATTGTCTGGCGAATGTTAAAGGATATGAGGCGTGGGCCGGATAACTGACGATATAAAACTTTGCCGGTTTTAACGCGTTTGCGCTTTCAAACTGAATATCCCTGCTGCCCTTTCCTATATAAAGCAGGTCTTTAAACCCAAGCTCAAATTTTCTGCCGTCAACGGTGATAATTCCCGCATCACCGATATTAAAAACGCCCAATTCGCGCCTTTCGGCAAAATATTTACTGGCTAACTGCTCGCCCGCCTCTAATTTCAGCGCGCCTTTGCCCGGCACGGCCGAGCCGACTATCGCCCTGTCGTCAAAGAGATAAACCAGTTCTATCTTATCAGGCGCAAAAAGAGTCTTTATGAGGAATGTATCTCTTATTTCTTCGGTATTCATTCTTTCAAAACGAACAGAATCGGCAGAATAACGTGTTTCCATTTTAACTCCTTAAAACGGTTTTGTTCTTTTACACAACTGAAACGGCACGCCCCACGGGTCGCGAAACGTTATTATATGAGAGCCGTCGTCTAAATTTATTTCTTCAAAGACCGCTGCCCCCGCCGCGATAAGTTTATCCTTCATCGCTGCCGGGTCAGCCGCAAAAGCAATATGAAAAACCAGCGGCACCTGCGAGACATAATCAGGGATAGGAGCGTTCGGATTCGTATATATCTCGATACAAACCCTGCCCTTTCCGTCGGCAAGAAAATGCGTCTGGCTCGGCTTAGGTATGGCGCGGACAATCTTCATATTGCAGTTCTTGACATACCACTGCGCCATCGCCGCCGCGTCCGGCACGTTTATTCCAAAATGCTCAAATTGCATATAAAACTACCGTCAGCCAGTCAGTTATTTTCTTTGTCCAGCAGGCATCGAAATTGCTCCATTCTGTTATTTTATGCCCGGCACCTTTTATCGTAATAATATCGCATTTACCCCCGACATCTTCAAGCCTTGTTTTAAAATTCAAAGACTGCTGATATGAAACCGATTTATCCGCTGTGCCGTGCACCAGCAAAAACGGAGGTAACCCGGGCTTGAGGTGATTTATTGGCGAACAGTTCCAAAGTATCTCCAGCGAATTGCTTTCAGACCCCTCGAAGTCAAACAGGTTCATCAAATAGGTGGACACCCCGCCCCGCCGAAGTGAATCCAACACTAAATCCGTCGGCGGCGCCAAACCGACAACCGCCCGCACAGCCGTATCCTTATCCGCTGTCACAGCCGCAAGAGTCACAATCTGCCCGCCCGCCGAGTATCCGATTATCGCTATGCGGTTCGGGTCGGCTTTGAACCTGGCCGCGTTTGCCTTTACCCATCGAATCGCTTGTTTAACATCTTCGAAACACGCAGGCCAATGACTTTTAGGCGCAAGACGATAATTGATGGAAAACCATACGAAATTAGCGTCGGTCAAAGGCTTAAAAAGCACATCAATATCCTGCTGTTTATCGCCGTCGCTCCAGCCTCCGCCGTGAACGATTATAACCGCCGCAAACGGCCCGACGCCTGCCGGCGAACAAGCGTCAAGAAGCAGAGTTTCATCGCCCACTTTTCCATATTCAATATTAGTCTGCACCTCCGCCGAAACGATTGACAAAAAATTCAGCAGCAAAAATAACGCAAAACCAACTTTTCTCATTTTACTATTCTCAAAAAAACTAATCATCGCCTAATAACCAGCAATTAGCGACTAACAACTAGCGACTCAATTATTTATATGCAGTATCCTCGCTCCATCAAAGCCGTTGAACTTCGTTGTCGAAGCGGTGCTGTAAGCCCCGATATTTACCGTGCAGAGGAAATCGCCGATTTGCAGATTGCCCGGCAATTGCTCCGAAACGGAAATCTTATCGAAACTATCGCACGTCGGCCCGACAACGGCACAAACTTCTGTTTTGCCGCGTTTAAAAGCCTTAAAGTTCGGCTGCCAATGGTCGAAAACAATGCCTGAGAACGTATGATATACGCCGTCGTTTATATGATAGAAGATTTTGCCGTCCCGCCGGGCCTTGCCTATTATTTCCGAAACTAACGTCGCGGCCGTTGCCACCATAAACCTTCCCGGCTCGGCTATAAGCTCTACACCTTCGGGAAACAGTCTGGCGCATTCGGAAGCGATTATTTCCGCAAGCTGCTCGAATCTCGGCACCTGCGAATCGTAAGGCACAGGAAATCCGCCGCCGATATCGACTATTCTCGTATTGTATCCTTTTTTTCGGCAGGTCTGAAAAACATCAGAGACAATATGCAGCGCGGAACTGTAATTATCGAAATTTGTGCATTGGCTCCCAACGTGAAAGCTCAGACCTTCAACAGTCAACCCATTATCGAACGCTAAATTTATCAAATCCAGCGCCTCACCCGGCTCAGCGCCGAATTTTGAGCTTAGCTCCACCTGCGAGCCGTTGTCAGGCACTTTCAAACGCAAAACTAATCCTGCCGTCGGGCAATATGCTTTTATCTTTTTTACCTCATCTGCGTTGTCATAAGTAACCAAAGGCTTGTATTTCTTTATCTTTTTTAAGGTATGCCTGTCTTTGATAGTGTTGGAGAAGATAATTTTGTCCCAGATGAAGAAGTCCTTGTCTTTTTTTCTAAAACTCCTTATCTGGTCGTATATCTGTATGAATTCATTATAGGAAGCGACGTCGAAGCTTGAGCCTTCTTTAAACAGTGTTTTGATTATTTCCTGATTTGAGTTTGCCTTTACCGCGTAATAAGCCTGGACTTTGGGCAGATTTTTCTTAAAAGTGCGGAAATTCTCCCTGATTTTATCGTGGTCGATAATAAACAACGGCGTCCCATATTTTTTCGCTAATTTTACAAGATTTTCCTTCATCTATTCCCTTTCACTGATGCCCCCGCGCTTAGTTTTGCCTTGCCTCTGCGATTCTCATCGCAGGATGAGGCAGCAGGCCGCCGGCAAAACTGTGGGGGTAATTGTCCACTTTATTTGCAATAACAATAATATGGGATTGCCTTATAATCAAGTGAAATACGGTTAGCCCTGTCAATACTTTGTCAGGATCAATTTCTTAGTTCAGTTATTTGGTAATTTTTTTCTCTTCTTACGTTTTTGTTGCTGAATTTCATAAAGATGATCAAGAGGATTAGTTGAGAGAAACTCTTTAAGTGAATCTCTCTTTTGTCTATTACAAATGGTACATAAAAGCCGTAGGTTATCGGCGGTGGAAGCCCCTCCCTTAGAATAAGGGATAATATGGTCAAATTCTACTTCCAAGTCTGGAACTGGTTGAAAACAACCTTGGCATATTTGTCCATCTCTACGAATGACTTTTAACATAACGTCACGTGGGATAGATCTAGAACGCCTTCTTCTTTCCTTTGTTTCCGTTAAAGGTTCTGCAGATAAAAAAACTGGACAAATGTGCCCAAAAATTGAACATTGCAATTCTTCGGTTTGAAACTGCTTTATCCATCCCCAACGATCGGGTTTAAGGCACAATATCTTTTCAATAGCTTCATAAATTCTCCTGTGAGTTTTAAGTCGTCCTTCTTTAATAGCATCAATCCAGCTTTTGTAACTTCTCCGAACCATAGCAGTTGTTATATCGTCAGCGGGCAAAGGGAAAAACTCTACAAGTGGTCCATAGGGGCAGTACTTCAATTCCCAACATGGTTTACAAACGATGTGTTTTAAACGTGGTTTCTTAACGGTTGATTTTGGGTTTTTCTTTGCCATTTTTTCTAAAATTTTCCCCCAATTTTATTCTGCCATTATACTAGTATCAACAAAATATCTTTTCCAATTTCGGCAATCAATCCAAAAACTTTTCAACTGCCCTATTACACCTTACTTGTTTCTTAACTCTTGTTCAATCTGCTTCAGAGCGTTATTAAGATTCCGAGCTTGTGTAAAAGCGTCATAATACAATTTATCCAATCGCTTCCCGACAAGAGTCGGGTTCCCAACATAGAGGTTAACACAAATACCACCGACCGGATGACCTTCATTGGATTGGACTTCAAAGAACACTGTCCCCCATACGTTAACTTCAGATAAGTCAGGGGCTTCGACCTCTTCTAACCACAGAGCTATTTGGAACCTCTCGAAGCGGATTATTATCTTTTCGCTTCCAGGCGGGTCTTCGACCCAATTAATTCGCTTGTCTTTAGTAGCTTTCTCCACAAGGTCAACTATTTCAATAAAATCATTCGGAATCCCGCCATCGGCAGAGAGTATATTCCTATCCACATGCATAACAAAATTCTCCCTTGTGTTTATTTCTCACATGCTCATTTTCGTTTATCAACCGATTATGCAATGAAACATTAGAACAGAACTGTCCGTCCACCACAAGGCCGGTCACCACCAAATGAAATATTGCACATCCTTTCACCGCTAAGGGCCGAGCTTTTCCCTGGCAATGCCCTGCCGCAGTCTGGACAGTAAATCGCTCCGCATCTCGTACAACGATGCCACTTGTTAACAACACTGGGCAACATTCCGTGTACTTCTCCACAATTAACACATCGTTCTCCAGCCATAAACAATACCTCCGAATAAATTAGGATAAATGAATAAATATGAACAGGTTAATTTTAATCTCACCGCTGCCGCTCCCTCGCTGCAGATTTAAATTATACTTTTTCTTTTTCCAAACTCAACCGAAATAATCTCATTTAAAAACCACACTTTTTGCCTACGCATTTTACTTTACTTGCCCCGCCTGCCCTGTGAGACCTGCCCCGTTAGATGCGTTAGCTATCTAACTGGGGTTTATCCTATATCTTTATTCATCTTCATCAATATTGAATACTAACGAGGCTATTAAACAGCACATCAAAAATACAATCGCCAAGCCGATGTGCAGCAGGAAAAGAACTAATAACTTGTCAAAATCTAAATTCGTTCTTAATAAAGGCAAAAAAGTTCCGAATATCTGTGCTGAACTAAAAATTACGCTTCCAAGACACCAATATATGAGATTGGGCCGGGGAAATATCATTCGTTTAAAGATAACTCCTGCCAGAGCTGCTTGAGATACGGCATTAACCCCGGATAGCATAATAAGCCATATTTTGTGATACCCTCCAATATTTACCGCAAAAGACAAACAAAACAGAAGAACCCATAATGCTATCATTACTATTATGCTTCCTTTTTTCAAAGTCATCTGCAATCCTCAAAATTATAAATAAAATAAGAACAATCGCCGTTTTATATAATCATACAACACTCTTATTCCCAGTAATTTTATCCTCCTATTATACTAATATCAACAAAACTTACCCGCCTTCGGCGGACGTTTTTCAGTGCCAGTCAGTGTTTAAGTCAGTGTCCGTCCGTGTAAAATTACAGCTTCTTTATTAAGCCTTTAATTTTTTCAATTTCCTTATTGTTTTCAAGGTAAGATTCGATGAGCTTCTTATGCAGTTCATCGCCTCTGTCATATAACCTCTTTAATCTCTTGGGTTTAGTGGTTTGGATTGTGTAGGCTGTCATTATCGGGAACGCCACCGTTACATCCAAATAGGCGGTTACGGTTTCTTCTAATTTTGTCGGGTCTATTTTGCCCCAGCTTGCCGCTTCGCTCGGCGGCGCGCCGGAAAGCCCGCCTGTATCAGGTCTTGCGTCAGTTATGTTAATATCGTAGTCCTGCCCGACTTCGGGTATCATCAAAACTTCCTGAATCTGCGGCTCGGTCTGGAGCATAAAATTCTTCGGGCTTCCGCCGCCGATGAGGATTACGCCTGTTTTGCCTTTTTCATATCTTTTGGCGTTTAAGATAATCGCTGTCGAATCGTTGACATCAATACTCGGATTTATCTTCAATTTGAATTTATCCAACAAGCCCGAAGCTTCAGCGAGAAGTTCGATACCCGCCACGTTCATACCGATAGTTGAGTCGCCCGGCGATGATGTAAAAACAGGAATGCCGTTGCGATAGGCAGCGGCGAGGATACTTACCTGGCCGAGGTTATTTTTCTGTTCAAGGTCACTGAGTATTTTGCCGAGGTGGTGATAAAATTCACGGGTTCCCATCTCTTTCTGAAATTCAGGTCTGATGAGAATCTCACGCAGGCGGCGGTCTGTTTCCATAAGGACATCTTCATAGTCGAAGAGGATATCATAGATTCTTGTTACGCCTTTTGCTTTCAGGTCTGCGTCATCGACATTATGGCTGCCGCGGAACATCGGCAGGTTAAAGGCATAATGGACATCGTGATACATATTTGCGCCGGTAGCTACTAACCAATCGACAAAGCCGTGGTTCATAAGAGGAATTACCGTTGAAGGGCCAAGTCCGGCAGGAGTTAAAGCGCCGGCAAGACTCAATCCGATTGTAACATCATCCTGCGAATATTTGTCGCGAAGCAGGTGACAGGCGGCTCTTAATCTTCCGCCGTTATAGGCGTCGAGACTGTCGATTAGCTGTTCGATATTAGTGTTTTTGTCGATAGCTTTTGGCAGAATCCTTTTGCCGGCGAGGTATCTTGCTTTGCCGGGACAATTTGGTTTATTGTGGTGCATTTTTTGGACTTTCAATATTAGTTTTATCTTGATTTAAAAAACTTACAAAAGCTTGCATAATAATAGTAAATTCCAGCTTCTGAACAACCAAAATCTGAAACAATTGAAAATTACAGGCACAACAAGACTCTTTTTGTCCTAATTATTAAAAATGAATACAAAAATCTGAGCAAAAAATCTTGATAAATAAAAATATTTAGTGATAGTATATCTATTAAGCTAGTAACTTAATATTCGGATAGGAACAAAACATTAGAATCGCGTTTTTTGCTTAGAAGACAAAAAACGCCTGTTACGGGAGGTAGGAAAAATGGCAAGAAGAAGATTAGAGAGTTTATTTGTATTGTTCATCTCTGTAAGTATCATCTCAACCACATCAGCGACATCTGTATCATTAATGCCTGATATGTTAAACGCGACTCGTGGTTCAACGGTGGACGTATCGGTTGATATGTCTGTCTCGCCGGGCTTTACTATGGAAACCTTTGATTTAATCATTATGTATGACAGCAGTGTATTTACATTCGTGGCCACCCCGCCAGAGTATCTGCTTAATCAAGGCAATTTACTCACACACGCCTTTTCTATAATCGGTGCCGCAGAAGTCCCGGGCACATTGCGCATCAGTGCATTCGAATATGGATTCGACCCTATCACTCATCAACCTTATCCTACCGATGGAGAAGACCTGGCTGATGATGCTTCTGGAACATTGTTCACATTCTCCCTGATGGTAAATTCTGATGCGGCTCTGGGAATTTCCGAGCTGACCTTTGCTCATGAAAACGACGATTTCAGCGGAACGTTCGGAGTGGATTGGGGTGTGTATAGCGATGCTGGCCCTGTGTCGGTGACTGACTTTGCCGGTTCTATCAACATAATTCCTGAGCCGGCGACGATGACACTGCTGGGTATTGGCGGACTGCTGCTTGCCCGCAAAAAGAAGTAATTATGTGAATATGGAATTGAAGCCGGGACTGAGACTTGTTTCTGGTCCCGGCTTTTTTTAAAAAAAATCAACCAAAGATGACCTGCAACCGTATTTAATCCTATAAACTATTGACTTTTCAAACCTTAAACGATACAGTTTTTTCACAATCTAAACGAAACTCAAATTGAATATTCAATGCCAGTTATGTCCGAAACAGTGCCTTATCAAGCCGGGGCAGAGCGGCGAATGCCGGGTAAGAATAAATGTTGACGGCGTTCTGCGGACGGTTGTGTATTCCTATCCCTGCTCGATGCACATAGACCCGGTAGAGAAGAAGCCTTGTTTTCATTTCCTGCCCGGTAGCAGCACATTTTCATTAGCAACTGTCGGCTGTAATCTTCACTGCAAGAACTGCCAGAACTGGGAAATCTCACAGGCAAACCCCGAAGACAGCGAGGCTGTTTTCTGCCCGCCTGAAAAACTCGTTGAGCTTGCCAAAACCAACCGGTGCACATCGTTAGCCTATACCTATACCGACCCGGTTATTTATTATGAATACACTTTAGACACTTCAAAGCTGGCAAAGGCCGCCGGTGTCCGCAATATCCTCGTTACAGCAGGATACATAAATAAAGAACCCTGGAAAGAACTTTTGCAATATGTGGACGCGGCGAGGATAGACCTGAAATCAATTTCCGACGATTTTTACAGGGAAAATTGCTCCGCAACTTTAAAACCTGTTTTAGACAGTTTGGTTTTGACAAAGGCAAGCGGCGTTCATCTTGAAGTTATAAACCTTGTTATTCCGACTCTTAACGACAAGCCCGAACAAATTCGCGCACTCGTTCAATGGGTAAAGGCAAATCTTGGCGGCGAGACGCCATTGCATTTTTCGCAGTTTTATCCGCAATACAAAATGCGATACCTGCCTCCGACTTCAGCGGAAACGCTCGATACCGCCCGGCAGATAGCAATGGCCGAAGGAATGAAATACGTCTATATCGGCAATATCGCCAGCGAAACCGGACAGAATACTTATTGTCCCGGCTGCAAAAGGCTGCTGATTGAACGCAGCGGCTTTACTGTTTTGCAAAACCGGCTCAAAGAAGGGTGCTGTCCGGATTGCGGCGAAAAAATTTACGGAGTCTGGAAATGACACGAAGAGAATTTTTTCAATCTGTTTTCAAAACAGCCGCGGCAATAACAATCGGCGCGTTTGTTTTAACTGAAAAAGTTTTGCCGCGAGGATTTATCCGAGCCATTCGGCATAATAAATATCCAGGCAGTTTAAAACAATTACCAAATATTTTCACACAAGGAAAATGGAGAGGTTAAAATGCAAAAAGAATATAAAATTTTTGTTCTCATCATCACGGGTTTACTTCTTGCCGCAGCTTATGCGGCAACCGAAAAACAAACCGTATTTAATTCGACATTAGCAGGCCGATGGTATCCGGCAGATGCAAATGAGCTTAAAAAAGAAGTCGGTCAGCTTTTTCAAAAATCTGATATTAAGCCTGACAAAGATATTATCGCGCTGATTTTGCCTCACGCGGGTTACCAGTATTCCGGCCGAACCGCTGCTATGGGAATCCAGAGCCTCGGCAGACAGTATAAAAGAATTATAGTCATAGGCCCTTCACATCATATGCCGATGGAGGATGTGCTAAGCATTCCGCAGGAAACGGTATATCAGACGCCGATGGGGCAGGTTGAGATTGACACTGAATTTGTCAAAAAACTTCTGGAGCATCCGCAATTTCAGGTAATCCCGCAGGCAAATCTGCCGGAGCACAGCACTCAAATAGAAGTCCCCCTGCTGCAATATGCGCAAAAGGATTTTAAAGTTGTGCTTATCGTCGCCGGCCAATGCTCGATGCAAACGATAACCAAAGCCGCTTCGATTCTTAACAGTCTGATTGATAAAGATACGCTGGTAATCGCAAGCTCGGATTTTGTCCATTACGGCCCTGACTACGGTTATGTGCCTTTTAAGAAAAACGTGCAGGAAGGCCTTAAAAACCTCGATATGGGCGCATATAAATATATCGAGAAGTTAGACAGCAGCGGCTTTATCGAATACAGAGAAAAAACCGGCGCGACAATCTGCGGCTATGTTCCGATTGCGATACTGCTTTCGATGCTCGATAAGACAGCGCAGGCTCATTTAATAAACTACGCTACATCGGGCCAATTGACAGGCGACTTTACTAATTCCGTCAGCTACTTTGCTATCGCTTTCTCCGGTAAGTGGCAGACTTCGGCGAGCTCAGTCGAGTCGAAATCTTCGCCGGCTAAACAGGAAACCACTTCTACGCAATTGACCGAAGAAGATAAAAAACAGCTTTTGGATTTTGCCAGGAAATCAATCGTTTATTATCTTGACAAGCACGAAATGCTGGAAGTGCAGGACAGTGGTATCAGCGAGCGATTGAAAGAGCCGCGAGCCGCGTTTGTTACTCTTAACGAAAATCATCAGTTGAGAGGCTGCATCGGCGATATTTTCCCCCGGCAGCCTTTGTATAAATCCGTCATTTCCAACGCAGTCAACGCTGCGGTAAATGACCCGCGATTTAATCCTGTCGGCAAAGACGAATTAAAAGATATTACGATTGAAATATCCGCTTTGACTGTGCCGAAACCTATCGCTTCGTATCAGGAAATCAGGATTGGAATTGACGGCGTTGTTTTGGAGAAGAATGGTTATCGTGCCGTTTTTCTGCCGCAGGTAGCGCCGGAGCAAAAATGGAGCAGAGATGAAATGCTGCAAAATTTGTCTTTAAAAGCCGGCCTGCCGCCCGACGGCTGGAAAGAAGGCGCAAGTTTTCTCGTATTCCAGGCTGAGGTTTTTGGCGAAGCTGAAAAATGAAATTTGCCCGCGGCTTTTTAATATTTTGTTATGGTCTTTTCACTATTGCCGCACAGACCCTGCTTTTTCGCGAATTCATCACGGCATTCGAAGGCAATGATATCAGCGTCGGCCTGTTTTTCGCATCGTGGCTTTTCTGGATTGGTTTGGGAGCAATACTTGCATACCACCCTTCCAAAATTACGCACCGGCTGCTTGAAAATATCGACCTTTTATTCCTGATTTATATTCCTGCCTTTGTGCTTGAGCTGATTTTAATTGTCCAGGGGCGGCAAATCGCAGGCGTCGGCTCCTACACATTGCTGTCAATTCGCCAAATGGTGTTTTTATCGCTGCTTGTCAATGCTCCGGTCAGCGTTATCACCGGCATATTTTTTCCGCTTGCCTGCCGATGGATTGAGCGGGATAGTTTATTTCCCGTTTCGAATGTTTATATCCTCGAAGCGGCAGGCAGCTTTCTCGGCGGTATCGGCACAACTATTCTGCTCAGCCTCGGCGTCCATTCCATAACCATTTTCTTCCTGCTGGCATTTATTATTTCTTTTGCAGTATTTATTATCCACATAAAAGCGCGCAACCTTGTTTTTCCTTCTCTAATTTGCATAAGCATCTTATTGTGTCTTGCCGGCGGCATCGATAAACGTCTTAATCATTATATTCAGACCGTAAAATGGACTAAATTGCTGCCTGCTGATGCCTTGGCAGGTTCGTTTCAGACCGCTCAGGCTGAATATCTTTACGGAACATATCGCAATCAGTGGGTCGTTGTCAGTCAGGGCAGCACCTGCGAGGCTTTACCCGACAAGGCCGGAAATGGTCGAATCGCGGCAATTGCCCTATCTCAAAAACCGGACGCCAAAAAAATATTAGTTATCGGCTCAGGACTCGGCCTTTGTTATGAATTTCTCTCGCTGCCGCAGATAGAACAGATAGTCTGGACGCACAGCGACAGTCAATATGCGCAAAAAGTTGATAGTTTCCTGCCTGCGAATTTCAAAATCAATGACAAGCGATTGTCTATCTCTGCAGGCGACATTCGCAGCCAACTGGAAAAATCGAAAAATCTATACGATATTGTGATAATCAATCTGCCTTCAGCAACCAGTTCGGTTTTGAATCGTTATTTCACTTTGGAATTTTACGGGCAGCTTAAAAAATCAATGTCGCCAAGTGGCGTTTTAGCTGTCCGGATTACCGGCGGCGAAAATATTATGGGGACAGAAATGATTGATTTGGGCGCCTCGACAAAACGCACGCTCGAAAAGGTTTTTTCACATCTGGTTTTGACGCCCGGCGACGATACGTTTTTCTTGGCCTCTGACAGTGATAATCTTACGGGCGAGCCTGATATTTTACAGAGGCGTTTCGCAAAAATAAAAAATGCCGAAACTATTCTCGCGCCTGCTGCTCTGCTTTCCATTTATCTGCCCGACCGCGCCGCCGCTGCGATAGCAGGTTACAATAGCGCAGATTTACCGCAGGATTTGCTTATAAATACAGATTCAAAACCACTTGCTAATCTGTATAGTCTCCTGCTTGCCGCAAAACAATCCGGAGCACCGGTTACAAGGATTGTAAAACTCCTTGCGCTGGCAGGTATTGGCGTTTTTCTGGTTCCGGTTTTTGTTTTTGTTATTTTGCGGCTTTTCTATATCGTCCGCACGAAAAAACAGAATAGCAATTCGAGCCCGCCCGGGGGCGAGGTCTCGCCGAAAGCGGATTTCGACAGCAGTTTTCTGGTTTTCTCAGCCGGCTGGCTCGGAATCGGCACAGTAATTGTGCTGATGTATATATATCAGACAATATTCGGCTCACTGTATCTGTATATAGGAGTTATTTCCTCTTTGTTTATGATTGGCCTGTCTATTGGCGCCGCTTTGATTAGATACATCCCGGGACGTTCATATCGAAAATTGTTTATAGTAATCGCGGCTCACGCGATACTACTTATCGCGGTTACTCATTTAACCGTCGTTTTCTGGACACATCAAAATTTCGCGCTCGTTTTCTTCCTGTGCGGCCTGTGCAGCGGTGCGTATTTTCCAATCGCCGCTGGACAATTGGCTGAAAGCGGCATTGAAACAGGTCTTGCCGGCGGCAAACTTGAATTGGCAGACCATATCGGTGCATCGGCTGGCAGCCTGATAACAGGTCTTGTCCTTATGCCGGTGCTCGGTGCAAATGGAACAATATTTATTTTTATTGCACTTATTTTAGCAAACTTGCCGGCAGCCTTGTTTCAGTCATTTAAAAAAACATCAGTGTTCGCCGCTGATACCCTGAATTTCCGAAAAGCCGGCTACGCCTTGTTCGGTATAGCAGCTTGTGTAATTATTTGCTCAAATTTACTTTCATATTCGGCGGTTCGGACCAATCCTTTTTTGCCCCGGGACACAGCAAAGACTCTGGCAGGAGAGCTTCGCATCAAACCTGCGCAATCCGCTTCGGGAAAAATAAACTATTTCAATGTTTATGAAACAAAAGGGAAATTGGCAGGCTACATTTTCAGCACCGAAAATTTAGCACCCGAGGTTCAGGGCTTTGGCGGGAAAATAAATCTCGCTGTTTATACCGACACAACCGGAAAACTAATAAACTTTCAAATAATCCGTTCCAATGAGACCCCCTCTTATCTGGCAATGCTGACAGACTGGTTCGGAAAATTAAAAGGACATCAGCTTTTCCGGTCTGGGGCGCTTAGTGATGTCGATACAACCACAGGGGCGACAATAAGCGCTACCGCCATTGTCTCGGCTATTGAGACCGCAAGCAAAAAATTCGCCGATGAAGCGATTAGTAAAAATGTAGCTGTTTCTGCCGCAAAAAATAATCTTCTGCCCGACCGTCGCGGACTTTATCTTCTGACAGCAGTTATCTTCTCTCTTTGGGTCATTTACAAAGGCAATTTCTGGAGCAGATTGATTGTTCTTGTGTTCAATCTTGTCATCGGCGGCTTTGTTCTTAATACACAATATTCCAGCGAGCATATTATCCCTCTGCTGTCGGGGCAAATAAGCAATTTTCAGTTATCAGGCGTTTTCCTGCTTATAGCAGGTGTTCCGCTTCTGATTTTGCTTTTTGGCAATATGTATTGCGGCTATCTTTGTCCATTCGGTGCGGCACAGGAATTACTCAGTTATATTATTCCGGATAAATTTAAACGGCCTGTCTCTTATGAAAAAATGCGAAAGGCAAGATTCGTAAAATATATAATGCTCTTCATTATGGTAATGGTATTTTTCCTGTCCCGCAGCAAACAAACCCTGACGCCGGACCCGCTAATCGCGGCTTTTAATCTTAAAATTTCGCATACTTCTATAATTTTTGTAATAATAATACTTGCTGTTACCGGTTCTGTTTTTTACAGACGCTTCTGGTGCAGGTATCTTTGTCCTGTCGGAGCGTTTTTATCGCTGTTCAATAATCTGATAATACTCAAAAAGATTATCCCCGCTAAAATTTTCGGCCGATGCGAATTCGGCCTTACCGCAAAAGACAATATGGACTGCATTTACTGCGACAGGTGCCGGTATTATCTTAAACCCTCCCTGTCTCCAATAAAATCACAGCAAGCAGCCGGCCCGGCAGCAAAATATTTACTGGTTATTGTATCAATATATGCAATTTTCATATCAGTTATTTATATAGATAAGTTTCACACAACCAATTCAGCGGCAGCGATGCCTGTATTGAAACCAATTCCTGCCGTATCGCAGCCGGGCAACGACAACACAATACCAAAGTCCTGGGGTCAGCCGCGAGACGTCGATATTCAGAAGATTGATACTATGATTAAAGAAAAAAAACTCTCCGACCACGAGGCTGAATATTATAAAAAAAGTCAGTAACCCTGCACAAGTTCTTGCTTTTTCAAGTCTTAACCGCTATAGTTTATCCGTTGTCTATAATTAAAGGAGTCTGTGATGTCGCAGCAGACATCTGAGCAGAAAAAAACACCGGCTTATGCCAAATGGCTTGGTTTCGGAACTGAATTCGGCGGTGTAATAGCGGTTTTCTGCTATATCGGCTACAAGGTTGATACCGCCCTTAACACAAGTCCTTATTTTTTACTGGCGGGTTTCTTTATAAGTTTTATTGGAATGTTATATCTGGTCATTAAACAGACAATGGATAATCGGCGAAAATAATGCTTTTGACCACTATCAAACGAAACGGCCGTTATTTATTTGCTTTGGCAGCAATTTTTGTCCTTGCGATTATATCAGCGGTTCTTCTCGGACAAGCGGTATTGAAAAGCTGCCTGCTGGCGCTTGTATTGGTTGGTTTTTCAGGCATAGTGAGTATATTGCCGGTCATTCGAAGCGTTTATTTAACATCAGCCGTATCAAGCAGTTGCGCTATATTTTCAATAGCTCTCAGGCTGGTAATTATGCTCTTAGGAACCGCAAGCATATTGTTTTTAACGCAGATTAGTGTATTATACTTTGTTTTATGGCTGGCTGTATTTTATCTACCAATGATAACCGTTGAGGTTTTGATAATTTTATCCCTTGCAAACGGCAAAAAAATATGACTGCTGCAACATTATATAGTTTTACTTTAGCTGACTTCGGCGAGCTCAGTCAAGTCGAGTTTAACCCTCTCAAGCCGATTACACCTGTCCCGATTTTCACTTTTTCGATTGGTCATTATAATATTGTCGTCAGCAATCACATGTTTATGGTTGCTCTTGCAGCAGTAATATTATTATTGTTACTGACTATCGCGATGCGGCCTAAAGGACTTGTTCCAAAAGGTATTCAAAACCTAATCGAGTCTGTATGCGTCTTTTTGCGCGATAAAATGGCAAAGCCTGTCCTCGGTGATTTTACCGACCGGTATATTTATTTTATCTGGACGATATTCTTTTTCGTTCTGTGTCTTAACCTGCTCGGCCTGATTCCCTTGGATGCGTTTATTTACCTGATAACCGGAAAACCAAATCATCTTGCAGGCTCAGCGACTGCAAATATCTGGATTACCGGCGGTTTAGCCGCAACTACCTTTTTCACAGTGCATATCGCGGGCATAAAAAAACAGGGCCTATTGTCTTATATAACTCACTTCGCCCCGCCGGTGCCCTGGCCGATGATACCGATTATTTATCTTCTTGAAATCATAAGCGCATTTGTCCGACCGTTTGCCTTGGCTATTCGTCTTTTTGCGAATATGCTTGCCGGACATATGGTATTGGCAACTTTTATGGCTTTGATAATTGTCTTCAAAAATTACGGTGTGGCACTGGCGGCAATTATTGCCGCCGTAGCGCTGTCTTTTCTCGAATTGCTTGTGGCATTCGTGCAGGCGTATATATTCGCGTTTCTTTCGACGCTTTTTATAAGTTTTTCGATAACATCGGAACATTAAATTTTTGGAGGTCAAAAGTCTATGGAAAATTTAGCACCAATAGTATTGGCCCTGACTTCAGACAGCAGCGCTTATGCATTTATCGGCGCAGCTGTAAGCTGCGGTCTGATTATCGCAGGCGCCGCTTTCGGCATCAGCAGAATCGGCAGCAGCGCGGTGGAATCAATGGCCCGCCAGCCCGAAGCCGGCGGACAGATGTTTTCCACTATGGTTATTGCAGCCGCTCTGATTGAAGGCATCACATTTTTTGCGCTGCTGATTTGTTTTTTGGCAGTTTTCTGGGCAAAATAAAAAACTTAAAATAAAATGCGGAACAGAATTTTAATAACATCTCTGATAATCTTTTTTGCCTGCGCTTTTGCTATCGGCTCTGAAAATCAAACTCCGGCCGGTCAGGAAGGCATTTTCAACGGAACTCTGGCTGACGCGATATGGGCGATAATTGCCTTTGTAGTGTTGCTGCTTGTTTTAACCAAAGTGGCCTGGAAACCTCTCCTGAATAATTTAAAAGCACGGGAGGAACACATAAGGCATCATTTATCTCAGGCCGAAAATGCCCAAATAAAGGCTGAAAAGCTGCTTGACGATTACAAACAGCAGAGCCAGGAAATAATCGAAAAAGCAGCCAGACATGCGACGCAGGCGGAAAAAGAGATTATCGAAAAAGCCGGCAAAGAAGCTATGGCGATGAAAGAAAGGGCTATCGCGGAAATCAACCACGCAAGAGACATAGCTTCCGAGCAGTTATGGCAGCAGACAAGCGATATGCTTCTGCTGCTCAATCGTGAAATACTCGGTCGTTCTGTAACAACCGACGATAATAAACGGCTTATTGACGAAGCAATATCGAAACTTCATCAGGAAATGTCGGGAAAACAAAAATGACTCTGATAGGCACAATGGGCAATACAGCACAGGTTTACTCTCAAACGCTCTTCGAGCTCGCCGGGCAGGAGCGGCTGGTCGATACTGTTCAAAAAGATTTAAACGTCCTGGCAAATTTGATAACCGCTGAAAAAGATTTTCTGATTTTTATGACATCGCCGAATTTTGAATTTGAACAAAAACAGCGTTTGATTCAAAAAATCTGCGCCGGCTTCGAAAATTTAACGCTGAATTTCCTTAAAACTGTATTGGCCCATAATCGAATATCTCTATTGCCTTATATCATTGAAAAATATGAAAAGCTGTATCAGGATAGCCTCAATTTCTTCAATATTCAACTTACAGTATCGCAGGCTCTCGGCCGCAGTGAATTAGAAGCGGTTAAAACCGCTCTCGCTGCCGCAATGAACAACAAAGATATAACACTTGAAGTAAAGGTTGACTCTTCGATATTAGGCGGGGCCGTTATCCGTTATAATGACAAGGTTATTGACAATTCCATAAGAAACAGATTGCACCAAGCTGTTGAAACCATAATGACGAGGGGCAAAAATCGCGGAAAAATTTATGAAACCTGACATAACTGAAATAAGCAGCATCTTAAAGGAAGAAATCAGTCGGTATAAAAACAAACTCGATACCTCCACAGTCGGACGAGTTGTCGAAATCGGCGACGGCATCGCTCGCGTTTACGGCCTTGAAAACGCAATGGCCGGTGAAATGTTGTTATTTGAAAATCACGTCAAAGGTGAAATATTCAATCTTGAGGAAGGCTCAATCGGGGCGGTAATTTACGGCGATTATACAAAAGTAAAAGAAGGCTCGGATGTTTACTCGACCGGACAACTGCTTTCCGTGCCTGTCGGCCATAGTTTGCTTGGCAGAGTCATTAATCCGCTTTGCGAGCCGCTGGATGGCGGCCCGCCGATAAAAGCAGCCGCAACAAGACTTGTTGAGTCCGATGCACCGGGTGTCGCGCAGCGGCAACCGGTCAAAAAGCCTCTGCAGACCGGCATTAAAAGCGTCGATTCGATGATTCCCATAGGCCGCGGACAGCGCGAGCTTATAATTGGCGACCGCAAAACCGGCAAAACCGCTATTGCACTCGATACGATAATAAACCAGCACGACAAAAACGTAATATGTATTTACGTAGCCATCGGCCAGAAGGATTCCACAATAGCCGAAGTAGTGGAGACTCTCCGCAAATATGGCGCGATGAAATATACCACGGTGATTGCCGCGGCCGCAGCCGACAGCGCATCAACTCAGTATATTGCCCCTTATGTCGGCTGCGCTCTGGCAGAATATTTTATGTATGAACATCATCAGGATACGCTATGCGTTTACGATGATTTGAGCAAGCACGCCGTAGCGTATCGCCAATTAAGCCTTGTTTTAAGGCGGCCTCCGGGCAGAGAAGCATATCCCGGCGACATATTTTATCTTCACAGCCGGCTGCTTGAACGCAGCGCCTGCCTTTCAGAAAAACGCGGCGGCGGCTCTCTGACCGCCCTACCGATAGTAGAAACTCTCGAAGAACAGCTTTCATCTTATATCCCTACAAATGTAATTTCGATTACCGATGGGCAGATTTATTTAAAGAGAGACCTCTTTTTGTCCGGCATAAGGCCGGCCATTGATGTCGGCACCAGCGTCAGCCGTGTAGGCGGCAATGCTCAGGTGGACGCAATGAAAAAAGTTGCTGCCAAATTAAGATTAGACCTTGCGGCTTATAACGAATTGCTGGATTTTGCAAGGCTTGGCACAGAACTTGATTCTGCTGCACAGGCCCGGATTGACAGGGGAAGCCGAATGGTCGAGCTTCTCAAGCAGCCTCAATTTGCGCCCGTTACCGTCAGCGAGCAGGTAATCACAATCTTTGCAGGCTCAAGCGGTCTTTTAGACGATATTCCTGTCGAAAACATAAGCAAATTTGCAGACTCATTCCTCAAATGGCTTGGTAAAGAACACAGCGATTATATTGCTGAAATTAATCAGACATTAAAATTGTCCGACGAACTCGCAGGCAAACTTATCGAAGCGATAAAAACTTTTAAAACAATAAATAAATAATGGCAGGCACAAGACAAATACAACGGCGCCTCAAGGCGGTTAATAACATTGGTCGTGTAACACGAACAATGGAAATGATATCGACCGCCAAATACAAGGCTTATCATAACAGAAGAAAGGCCGCTGTTGAATATCATAACGCCCTTGCACAAATTGGTTATCTGCTTACCACGCCGCAAAAGCCGATAGACCATCCTCTTTTAAGGGAGAATAAGTCCGGACGAATGGCAATCTTTGCCATAGGCTCAACCCGCGGTTTATGCGGTTCATACAACGACCAGATATATCGCATTGTCGATGCCAACATCCAAAACGCCTCCCTGCTCGGCAAAGAGCTGGACATATATGCTGCAGAAAGCAGACTTATAAATACGTTTAATTATCATCGCATAAAGCTGCAAAAAAAATACAGCAACACCGATGAAATTCTTGCTTCCGGCCAGCTTGATGAAATAGCTAATTATTTTATTGAACAATATATGGCCGGGCTAATCAACCGCTTCGGCATAGTTTATATGCGGTATTATTCGGCATCGAGTCAGCGGCCTGAAACACTGTCTATTTTGCCTTTGACGGAGCTGATAAGCGATTTGACTATCCGTTCTACAATCATTTGGCCGTGGAAATATACTTTTGAAGATTTCTATCTCTCCCCTTCGGCTTCTGAAATCATCAAAAGTCTCGCAAGAATAATTATGCGCTCGTCCATCGAAACCTGTCTTATGGATGCAGCTTTGAGTGAACATCTTGCACGAATGATAGCTATGAGAAACGCCACCGAAAATGCCGAAGATATGACCAAAGAGCTTACCAACGACTACAATCGCGCAAGACAAGGCCAGATAACGAGCGAATTACTGGACATAATCAGCGGAACCGGAGACCTACGATGAACAAAGGGAAACTTACTCAGGTAATCGGCAGTGTTTTTGACGCCAAGTTTGAATCGCAGGCTATCCCTGCAGTGTATAACGCGCTCGAAATACCCTGCGACAATAATAAGAAATTATATGGCGAAGTGCAGCAGCATCTCGGCGACGGCAAAATTCGCGCCATCGCCCTGGGCAGCACACTGGGACTTCGCCGCGGTATGGATGTTTTCGATACCGGCTCCGCTCTTATGGTGCCGGTTGGCAGGGAAACTTTAGGCAGAGTTATGAATCTGCTGGGCGAACCAATCGACGGTCTTGGACCTATCAATACTGCCGAAAAAAAACCTATACACCGTCTGCCTCCAAAACTGGCGGAACTTTCCGCCAAAACTGAAATGTTTGAGACCGGCATAAAGGTAATTGACCTTCTTTGTCCTTTTGTCCGAGGTGGCAAAACCGGCCTGTTCGGCGGTGCCGGCGTCGGAAAAACGGTCATCATTCAAGAGCTTATCGCCAGAATTGCCACAAAGCACGGCGGCTATTCTGTCTTTGCGGGTATAGGCGAAAGAACACGCGAAGGCAACGACCTGTGGCTGGAAATGCAGCACACTCGAATAGGCGATGCCGATGATACTGTTTTGAAGCATACCTGCCTGGTTTTCGGCCAGATGAACGAACCGCCGGGAGCAAGATTGAGGGTGGGACTGACGGCAATGACGCAGGCAGAATATTTTTGTGAAAGCGGAGTCGGCGATACGCTGCTCTTTATTGATAATATTTTCAGGTTTTCGCAGGCGGGTTCGGAAGTATCCGCTTTGTTGGGTCGTATCCCGTCGGCAGTTGGTTATCAGCCGACGCTTGCAACCGAGATGGGACAATTGCAGGAGAGAATAACCTCGACAAAGTCAGGTTCAATTACATCTGTGCAAGCAATATATGTTCCCGCTGATGATTTAACCGACCCTGCGCCAGCAACAACATTTTCACATCTGGATTCGTTTGTCGTTCTGAAACGCTCTATCACGCAAAAAGGCATCTACCCGGCCGTTGACCCGCTGGAAAGCACTTCGCGGATACTCAGCCCGAATATTGTCGGAGACGAGCATTACAACGTCGCCCAGACCACTCTCGAATACCTGCAGCGATACCACGACCTTCAGGATATTATCGCCATTCTTGGCGTATCTGAGCTCAGCCAGGAAGATCAGATAATAGTCGCGCGAGCAAGGAAAATCGAAAGGTTTTTCTCCCAGCCGTTCTTGGTAACGCGCCAGTTCATAGGGCTGGAAGGCAAATATGTGGAAAAAAAGGATACGATTGAAAGCTGCAAACAGATATGCCAGGGTAAATGGGACCATTTGCCCGAAGAGGCTTTTATGTATGTCGGAACGGTTGAAGACGCTGCCGAAAAGGCAGCCCTTCTGACAGGGAGACAAAAGTAACGGATATGTCAAACGGCGAAAAAAATTTTAGATGTGTTATCGTCTCGCCGGCAGGAAGACTTTTAGACTGCCAAAGTATCGAGGTTACATTTATCGCACACGACGGCAGCAGAGGAATCCTGTATAATCATATGCCGATGTTATGCGAGCTGGGTCTGGGCATTATGGAAATAAAACTCCCCGGCGCTGAGCTGGAAGAAAATAATAATGGAAATACGAAACTTGCTCTTATAGACGGCGGCTTTGCCCTTGTCAGCTCGAATATGATAAATATTATAGCAACAGAGGCTGTTTGTCAGGGCCAGACAAGAGAAAAAATCGAACATCTTCTTGAAAGAGGTCAAAAAAGACTCAGTAAGCTCCCCTCTTCATCGCTGCAATACCAGCACGAAACAAGAAAAAATACGCTTCTGAAAAAAATCCTCGAAGAATCCTGAAATAGTCAATGCAAACCCACCAGGGCTTCGGATACCTTTTTCCTTCTGAATTTGCGGACTACAACTCTAATGTTATCGCTTTCGATTATTTCCCCTCCTTCAAGCGGATGACTGGCCTTCTGTATGCACCATTCGCTAAGCGTCGGCACCCTCGAATCCTTAAAATTGTCTTCGCCTTTAAGGCCGATAGTTGAAAATACCCTCGTCATCGGCAATCCGCCTCCCATAATCCAGGCCGAGCCGCAGGGTTGAATATGCGCGGGAAGATAATCAAATTCATCTTCTATTTCGCCGACAAGCTCCTCAAGAATATCCTCCAGCGTTACCATTCCCGAAATCTTTCCGTCGCCGGAAACGACAAGAGCAATGTGAAGTTTGCCCTGTATCATTATTTCCAATGCCTGCGATATGGAAGTGTCACCGTTAATTTTGTTTATTGACCTCGTTATGGATTTCAATGAAGGCGCCGCTGGACTCGCCTTGAGGGTATATACGATATCCTTGAAATTAACGTATCCTTCGATCGATTGCGGGGCATCCTGATTTCTGCAAACGGGAAATCTTGTATGCATATCGAGATGCGCTTTGATAAGGGCCTCCATAAGACTGCATTCCATCCAAATCATAGTAATATCCTGGGCGGGGATAAGTATGTCTTTTACCGGCCGCTTGGCTAAAAGAGCGCTCGACAGAACAATTTTTTCTTCACGGGCGCTTAGAAGTTTTGAAGCGCGGGCAAGCGAAACAGCCGCTCTGAAATCACTAAATCCGTGTATCCTGTCTCTGCTCTCGGCCGGGCTTAGCTTTGTAATAATCCTTACCAGCCATTTAACAACGGCCTCGATAACCGAAACAACAGGGTCGGCAATCACCGAAAGACGCTTCATAAATGGAGAAAGCCTTAAAACTACAAGCTCTTTGTTGTTCATCGCCAGCATCTTTGGAACAAGCTCTACAAACACTATGACAATGAATGTAAAAGGTATAATTAAAAAGACAAGAGACAATATGCTGGCAAGGAATTCAGGCATCCTGAAGGTCTCCACCAGATACGGGCTTAACCGCTCCTCAATTCCAATACCGCCCGTTGCCGCTGCCAGTGCGCCCACAAGCGTCATCCCAAGCTGGATAACCGCAAGGCTCGCTTCCATCCTGCTTTTCATATATACCGCTTCAGCCGAGCCTCTTTTCTTTTCATCAAGCAGCACCTGAAGCCTGGCCGCGGATACCGAGGCAAGCCCCATTTCATAAGCGGCAAATACCGCGTTAAAGAACAGCATAATTACTATCGCTATCAGTCCGTATATCAGCATAGTCAGCCCTTAATTAAACCGCCGCGGTCAAAAGCTCTTTTTCAGCATCTTTTGTCCACAAGTTCCCGTTTAGCTTATCAGCCGCCGCGGGATAATATTTTCGCATATCCGCAAGAAGTATTAACGGCATTTGGGTAAGTCCCGGATAAACGATAATTTTACCCGTAACGGACCTTTTTTCAACCACCCTGATGCCGGCAACTGCGCCAGCCATTCCGCTGACTGCATCGACGGACAAATTCGTGTCCAATTGGCCGCCGGTAACTTTCTTTAAAACAGATTTCATATCTTCAAGTCTTGAGCCGCTTGTTCCAAACATAAACAATCTTTTTTCTATGTAAAGATTCAAATCGATTTTATGTTTAACATTTACCGGAATTCCGGCAAATATATTTATCAATGCCCTATTTCCCCCGTTTTTAACAGACTCCGCAACCAGGGCCGCCGATGGCGCCATAATCGCAAAATAGCTGGATTGGCCGGCGCCGGCATTCTTTTCAGGATTGACAATTTCTAAATCGACCGGATTTTTCTGTTTAACCATTTTTATTTTTTCTTCAAGAACAGATAATCTGCCGCTGTCGGTATCAGAGGCTGTAATCGAAATATCTTTTTTACCTAAACTGATAAGCCGAATGGTATGCATTTGCCCCATCGGCCCTGCGGCGCCGATTATATTTATTTTTTCTCCATTCCGTATCTCGCCGTTTTGAGGTATGTTTTCGTAAGATTCTGCCCCATTTTTGCCGGTCGTGCCAATCCAGCGGGTATTGCTGTAATGTATTCTTCCAATGCCGACCGAAACATCGTCTGATATTTTATTGCCCGCCAGAACAATATTGATTATGCCGCCTGTAGCCAATTTGTCGTTAAGTATCTCAATAATATTTTTCTGAGAACCAAAATAGATAATATCGTCAAAACCTTCGGCCGGAACATTATCAAAGTTGTCGATTTTTCTTGTTACAATATCAAGCCGTTTTATTTCGTCATATTGCGACCCGTCGGGACAAACAGCGTAAACAGAAGATGGTTTGCCTTTGACAGAAAAACTCTCGCTTATCCCGCATATTTCACAGCCTCTGTCGGCGACCACAAGCAGTTTTCCCTGTGGTTTTATGAAATTTCTTTCAGGCGTGCTGTATGAACTTTCCACGCAGGCCCAGGGCTCAACCAATGCAACAGCCGAAACGCTAAGTCCGGCATTTACCGGAATAAGAAAACTTTCGCCGCTTTGTGGCTCGGTGATAATTCGCTCATCCAGTAAGACAAATTGCTGCAATGCGCCTTCGAAATTATAGCCGAATGTCGCGTTTGAACCTGTTGTTTTCAGCCAGCGGTAATCTGTTTCAACAAGCACTCGCTGACCGACAAAATGATGTATGACTTTTTCTCCGACTGCTACAATAACACAGCAGGCCTCGTGCCCCGGCACTGTCGGCATTTTCCCGGGTTTATACGATGGAATTTCGCTCAAAATCTCTTTATCTATACCTGAAATTATCGCCCCTTTCCGAGCGTGAAGGTCAAATTGCTTAAGCAGCTTCAAATCGGAAAAGCAAAGTCCTACAGCTTCGACTCTTGCAAGTATTCCATAAGGGCCGGGGCGATAAACTTGTTTTTTTGAATTAACACAAAGCTCATCTGCACCTGTTAATTGGACCGCATATTGTGTCGCGGGAATTTTTTCTGCAATACTATTTGCCATAAGGCAATATTATAACGGTCGATTCGTAAAAACAGAAGTGATTTCTACGCAACGTCCCGTGGCGGCCGGCTTGCTATTTTGTCATAGCCGGAAAATTGTCCGTCCTGAAAGTCGCCGCCGGCAGACCTTCCTTGTTATAAAGATTGCAATCAATCCAGTCCGCCCATCCATACCGGACTGCTGTCGGATTTTTAACCTGTTTCGACCATACCAGAACCGTATCGCCGTCAATTTTCGCATCCGCCCAGACGAATTTCTCGTCCGCGCCGGCTATCGCAAAACCTTTAAGCGAATTTCCTTTTACCATAAGGCCTGAGCCTGTCTGCTCGAAAAAGATTCTTGCTTTATCGCCTTCGATTTCCATCTTTTTATACAGCGGCCCTGAATAAACAATATTTTTAAAACCATAAGTCTTCGCCAATGCCCATAGTGCAAGGCGTTTCCCGACATCCTGTTTGTTTTTCGGATGAATAGTATCAATTTCGCCGACATCCATTGCGACCGCCATTCCGGTATTCGGCAAAGACAGCGTCATAAGCTGTCCTTCGCGAAGCTCCGCCCATTTTGAATTCGTCGGAACTTCCAGATTCGGCAGGCCGGCAGGTGTTTTTTTCATATCGACTCCAAAGGATGCAAGCTGAACGTAATAAAACGGAAAATCGCCTTGTTTCCATTCTTCTCTCCAGCTTTTAATCATCGCCGGAAACAATTTTCTATATGGAAAAGCCTTATCGACATTTCCCTCGCCCTGATACCATATAACGCCTTTTATCGCAAAAGGAATCAGCGGATGAATCATAACGTTATACAATCTTGAGCACTTAAATTTTTCTTCAAGCTCCTGAGGCCCACGCGGCTTTTTGGGCGGCTTTGCCCCGCTCGCCTGGGCGGCGTTAACATCTTTTTGCCACTGTTCAAGCATTTGGTCATATCGCCGCTCGTATTTTCCCCTTTGCTTTTCAATTATCGCGTCTCTTTCAGGATATCTTTTCAGGTCGTCGTTATTTTCAAGAATTTCCCTTCTTGTCCACGCCTCCGCCGGCGTTCCGCCGAATGATGAATTGATAAGCCCGACCGGCACGTTCAATCTCTTATAAATTTCTCTGCCGAAGAAATAGCCGACCGCGCTGAACTTGGCAGCGCTTTTAGGACTGCAGACTTTCCATTGGCCGTTGCAATCATCAACAGGCTCCTTAGACGTTCCTTCCTGAACTTTAAAAAGGCGTATATCGGGATACGTAGCTTCGGAAATTTCTTTTTCAGCGTTGTTTGCCTGCATTACAAGCCATTCCATATTCGATTGTCCCGAACAGAGCCAAACCTCGCCTATAAGGATATTATTTATTGTTTTGCTTTCCTGCCCGCAGGTTATGGTTATCTCATATTTTCCGCCGCTTTTGGGCGTGTCCACTTTAACCAGCCATCTGCCGTTACTGTCCGAATGAGCAGTATATTCTGTCGGACTCCACGAGCAGGTTACTTTAATTTCGCTTTGCGCTTCTGCCCAGCCCCATATTGGCACTTTGGTCTGTGCCTGAAGAACCATATTATCAGAGATTATCGCCGGCAGTTTTATCTCCGCATAAGCAGCAGACGCAAATAAAACAAGAGCCAAAAAAACAAATTGCTTCCTGCACATAACGAACCTTTCCTTAAAGTAATTTACCCTTTTTCTTTGCAAAGTATTTCGGCGATTGTTTTGCTGAGGTTTTTTACCGCCCCACTCACTTCCTTCGACACAGGGCTGCCAACAGCAATATCCTTGGGCTGAATACCGATAATTATAACACGGCATTTGCAGAATTGCAGAAGATAATCAATCATTAGTTTAATGGGCAGTTTGTGCGTAAAGAATGAAACTTTCTCAATCTCCGGCACGTCCATTACGATGACCTGGCCGGGCGGAGCATTCGAATAAATCGAATCTATAATTATAAGATGAGAAGGCTGAAACCTTTTTATTTCGCCGGTCAGGTTTTCAGGGGCTGTTGCGCCAATAAAAAACTTTACCTGAGGCAATGCTGTTTTGGATTTTGTCAGTTTTTCTGTTTGTTCAACGACGCTGATACCGGCGATGTCGTCGCCTCGGAGGTCTGAACCTATGCCAAGGATGGCGACTCTTTCGGCATTATCAAGTTTTCGCCTTAATGTCTTCGCCAGTTCCTGCACCGAGCACCACTTTTAATTCTTTTTTATCGACTTTGGCTAATTCGAACTCCTTCGTGGATTCGAGCGCATCTTTGGGACAGGTATCTACGCACTGCCCGCAGTATATGCACCTGGACAGGTCTATTTCGGCTATATATTTTTTCTCGCCGATTTTTTTGATGACTATCGCATCGGAGGGACAATCCTTCATACACAGCATACAGCCTATGCACTTTTCGGGATAGTATTTGAGCTTGCCGCGAAATTTATCCGGCATTTCAGTCTTTACATACGGATATTTTGTGGTCGCCGGCTTTTTAAAAATCGAACGCAGCACCTGAACAATCATTCTGCCGGGTCTTATCATAATTTAACTGCTCCTTTCAGTATAAGGTCGGCAACAAGCTGCAGCAGGGCAATAGGAGCAAGATATTTCCAGCAGAAATTTATCATCTGGTCGATTCGCAAACGCGCAAATACGTTACGAAGCAAAGACAAAAGCGATACTATGAACAAAACCTTGACTATATAAAGCGCAAATCCTGCGGCGAAACCGTAGTTTAATCCGAACGGCAGAAATACCGCCGACACTACCGATGAAACAACAACAAGCTCGACATCCATTGACAGCCTGAAAATAGCCAATAATTTCCCGCTGTATTCTGAAAAACTGCCGGCCACAATTTCAGTTTCAGCTTCAGGTATATCGAATGGCACTTTTTCCAATTTGCCTAAAAGCGAAATCAGTGCCACGACAAACCCTACAATATTGAATAATATAAGCCACGGATGTTTACTGAAAAATACGGTTATTTCGCCTAATGACCATGTATTGGCCAGCATTGCGGGGGCAAGAACACTTAAAAATAAAGGAATCTCGTAAGCGAATAGTTGCGTAATTGAACGCGCTGCTCCTATCATTGAAAAAGGCCCTCTGGCATACCAGCCGCCGAGGAAAAATGTAAATGTTGGAATCGTCAGCAAATAAAGCACAACAATAACATCGCCTTTAAATGACAGCAATGCCTGCTGCTGCCAGATTGGCACATATAAAAATGCTGTGGTCGTCGCGGCCAGAGCCAGAACAGGCATAAAAGTAAAAATCGTCGGGTCGGCATATTCGGGAATCATATTCGCCTTGGCGACAAGTTTGATAAAATCCGCCAAAGGCTGAAACCACGGCGGGCCTATCCTGTTTTGAAGTCTCGCGCAGAGTTTGCGGTCAACATACTCCATCACCATACCAAACAGGCAGACAAATAAAAATCCCGGAAATATTAAAATATTTAACAATGTATCCATCAGTTTATGTCCCTTGCGGTATCTTAAATTCTCTGTTCAATTGCGAAAAATCAATGCCCCTGCTGCGATGCCATTCGATGCTCCGCTGCCGTAAAGCAGGCCAGGTCAAAATCTCAGGCGATTTATTTTCATCACAAACAGCTATCATCCTGTCTGTGCAGGAAAAACACGGGTCAATCGCCGCTATCACAATCGGCAAATCCGCAAGATAGCCGTCTTTAAGCATATGACTAACCGCCTGCACGTTTGCCAGCGTCGGGGCCCTTACTTTTACGCGTTCAGGCTTATCGGTGCCGTTTGCCTGAACATAATGAACGTCTTCGCCTCTCGGCGCTTCATACCGGCTGAATGCCTGGCCGGGTTTGATTTTCCGCGGCGCCTTCACGGTAATTGGCCCTTCGGGCATATTCGCCAAAAGCTGGCGAATCATTTTATATGACTCCATAAGTTCGCCGACGCGGACGACCGCCCTGCCGTAAACGTCGCAATGCTTGTCCGTTATTACATTAAATGAAAGTTCTCCATAAGCCGCGTAAGGGTCGTCGTGCCGGACATCTCTTTCAACACCTGATGCACGGGCAGTCGGCCCGACCGCTCCGAGCCGGATAGCGTCTTCATAAGCCACAACCCCGACATTTGAAAGGCGTTTTATAAAAGTTATTTCCTCAGTGGCAATTTGTATATAATATTTCGTTCGTTCTTCGAGGATATCGACCGCCTTTAATATCTGCGGTATCTGCTCTGCCGTTATATCGCGTCGGACGCCCCCGATAGTATTCATACCGTAGTTGACGCGGTTGCCGGTCAGCATCGCAAGCAAATCCATCACAACCTCGCGGTCCCGCCAGGTATACATCAAAAGCGTATCGAAACCAACTTCGTGTCCTGCGACACCGAGCCACAGCAGATGGCTGTGTATTCTTTCAAGCTCGGCAATCAGCGTGCGAATGTAAAGTGCGCGTTTGGGCACTTCCAGTCCCGCAATTTCCTCAACCGCCTGTATAAAACAGGTCGCGTGTGAATGTGAACAAATGCCGCAGACCCGTTCGAGCAGATACATATCCTGTATATACGTCTGCTGCTCGCAGGCTTTTTCGATGCCGCGGTGATTATAGCCTAATCGCACGCCGGAAGACGTGATTTTTTCGCCGTTCAGCACAATCTGGAAACACTCCGGCTCTTTAAGTGCCGGGTGCTGCGGCCCAATCGGAATTTTAAAATTACGATGTGGCATTTTCGTTCGCCCCCTTCCCATCAAGCATTTCAACTTTCCAATCCTTGCGAAGAGGATATTGACCTGCAGGCCAGTCATCAGGCAAAGGATACCTGTTACCCTCCGGCAGCCCCTCTACCTTGGCGCCAAGCAAATCTGCAAGTTCTCTTTCATAAGCGTCCGCTGCCGGAAAATAACCGGTAACTGTTTTAATTACCGGTTTTTCTTTAGGCGCCTTCGTATGTAAATTCAGCACAATACCGCTCGGACGGGCAAGGTGATAAATAAAACCCAGCGATGCCCCCTCGTCGAGTCCGGTTATAGTGCAGAGAATCGAAAATTTCATTTGTTTCACCGCGTAATCGAATACTTCGGAAAATTTCCCCAGCGGAACATCGGCAAACAGACGTCTCGCCCTTGGAATTGTCGTCTCGTTTAAAAATCCGAATTTCTCGACTAATTGCGATTTTATCTCATTTTCTTCTGACATATAAATTACCCTTTCGCCGCCACAGGGGTTTCCTCCAGGCTTGCCAGCAGTTTGACAACCCCATCGATAATCGCCTTGGGACTTGCCGGACAGCCGGGAATGAAAACGGAAACAGGTATTACCTCATTAATGCCCCCTTTGACATTATAACAGCTTTTAAAAACTCCGCCCGAGCAGGCACAGGTGCCGACCGCTACTACGAACTTCGGCTCCGGCATCTGCTCATAGATTCTAATCAGCCTGTCTTTTATCTGTCTGGTAACCGGCCCTGAGCAGACAAGAACATCTGCGTGTCGTGGCGTCCCTTTCAAAAGAATGCCGAAACGCTCAATATCGAAAGTCGGCGTCAATGACGCTATAATTTCAATATCGCAGGCGTTGCAGGCCCCGGTATTGAAATGAATTATCCACGGCGATTTGATTCTTGCCCAGGTAACTATTTTTTTAAGTAAAGCCACTCCAGCCTACCTCCTGTATAAAACCGTCAGGCCGACAACGGCGCCGACGATATAAATAATTGCTATTAGACGCGTCGCTATTGACTCTGCCGGCACTGCGGAAATCATAAGCGCGACCACGTGTAATATCGTAAAATAATATACGAACGGGAAAAACTGGCTGTAGTTCGGCTGAATCATATAGTTTGTTATTTCTTCGCCGCAGGCATAAGGCTTGGTCAGCCCCTCAACTTTCTTCTGCGGCCGAAATGCCAGCTTTGCCAGCACTGCCGATATGCAAAAAACCGCACCCAGAATTATAATAAACGTAATCGGCGGTGATAATAACAGGTTATTTCCCATCTTTAACCCTTCATATTTCTAATTGTTCTGACATCAAGTGTTTTATTATGTTTATATACGTTAATAATTACACCCATCGCAACCACCATAATAACCACTTCGATTACGATAAGTGTTATCGCGAATGTCTGTGCCAAACCCGTCCTGCCGGTTATATAGCCGGCTAAAATAATGAACAGCGTTACAGCTTTAATCATCAGTTCAATGCCGATAACCGCACGAATAAGGTTAAACGTCGCCAGAACGCAGTAAAGTCCCGCGATAAACAAAAGAAATATACCTACGCTATACATCCAGAACATTTGAGACATATCGCCAGTCATTATTTCTCCCTAAAGAAGGTTACAACCCCAAACGCTCCGGCGAGCAGGACTACAATCTGTCCGAAAAGATCCAGGAATCTGGACCCCCATAATATTATATTTACGTTATTTTCCGCCGGAGGTGCGGGTAAATTTAAGGTTAGGAGATTGGGATTTATATGATGAATTATTGTTAAAGTCACAAACACCAGGATAACAATTACAGGCAAAACACCGAATTTCCGGAAATGCTCCTTTTGCCTTTCTGTTAGTTCTTCCGGCGTAATCCGGCCTGTAAGACTAATTGTGCTGATAAATATAGCGGATATAAGCCCGGCACAGACCGACAATTCAAAAACAGCCGCAAGAGACGAAGCGAGCTTAAATATTATTATCGCCAGTATCGCGCTTGCTATCGCAAGTCCTATCGCCGAGTGAATCAGCCGCGGCGTCATCACTGTATAAACCGCCGCGATAACCAGCGTTACGACAAGAACAGAATTTAAAACCATATCATTATTCATCAAATATCTATTTCAAAAAGTTGTCGATTGGAATCATAAAGCTGTTGAACATCACCGGGAAAAATAATCCAACGCCTATAATAATTGCAGCCAGAATGACCGCAGGCAGAACTATTCCTATTCCTGCTTCTTTGGTATTTTGCAGATGCTCCGGCAGAATCCCGAAGAATACCTTCCGCTGAATCACAAGCAGATAGGCAAGAGTTAAAACAGCGACAAGTATCGCGACTGTTACATAAACGTAATGTTCGCCCTGCCACAGGGCCATAATGATTATCAGCTTGCTCCAGAAGCCCGCGGTCGGCGGAACGCCCGCCGCAGATAAAATACCGACTAATGAAGTTGCGTTGCTGATTGGCATTTTCGCTCCCAGCCCGCCCATCTGGTCCATATCGGTTGTGTGCGTCTCGTTATAAACAGCCGCCGCATTGGTGAACAAAAGAGACTTGAATACAGAATGATTGAACATATGGAATATCGCGCCTGCGATTCCAATCGGCGAGCCGCATCCGAAACCCAAAATGATATATCCCATATTGCTGACGCTCGAGTAGGCGAGCATTCTTTTGAAATCGTGCTGCGCCAGCGCTCCAAAAGCGCCAATAACAATCGAAACCACTCCTGCCAGTAAAAGTAAATTCGAGATAGAATTTGTCCAGCCGAATACCGATGTAACGAGTCGTATTATAGTATATGCACCTAACGCCTTAATCTGCACGCCGGACAAAAATATCGATACCGCCGTTGGCGCCGCTGAATGTGCGTCAGGCAGCCAGGCATGAAAAGGAACTAAACCCGCTTTTACAAAAAGCCCGCACAAAAATACCGCTATAGCCGAGACAATAATAACATTTCCATTATTGTTTTTGACCGCTTCGCTGACAGAGGCAAAGGAACTGTCGCCTGAAAACAGCATTAACGCAGCAATAGCCGCAAGTATCAGCATCGTCGCCAGAGCCGAGAGAATTATATATTTAAACGCTCCTTCGAGCGCCTTTAAATCGCATTGAAACGCTATCAGAATAAAAGAGGCAACAGCTGTAACTTCCAGAAAAACATACAGCGAAAAAATGTCCGTCAGCAGAACCGTGCCGTTCATTCCGATAAGGGCAATAAGCATCAGGCTTACAAAATTCATCCTCCGTTTCGGCTCTTCGATTGTCTGCCATGCCACAAAAAGAGAAGTGAACACTACGATACCGATTGAAAGAAGCAGCACATAAGTCAGGTTGTCTGCGAACAATTTTAATTTAAAGAAATTCGCCCAGTCATCAGTCCTGTCCCAAAATCCTGCCGGATGGGCCAAAACCAGGTATGCCTGCCCGGCTACCAAAAGCATCGCGCACCAGAACGCAATCTTCTGCATAATCTTCAGCGGAAGATTAAGTATTATCAAAAAAAGCAAAGGCACTAATAAAAATGATGAAAGCATTTATTTATACCTGTTTCAATAACATAATTAAAACCGCTATAGTCCCGGCAAGCACCCAGATAACGTAAAAAGAATAATTGCCGGTTTGAGCCTTTGACACAGCCCTGCTCAGCAGCATAGCCAATCCCGCCGACAAGCCCTGGTAAAACTTATCTACAATCCTGTCAATTACAAATAACGCCTTTGAAGCTCCTTTGACAATTGCCAGGACTATATCGTAAGGGTCGAAAAATCTTTTTTCAGCTTTATCGTAAATCCAGTTTAAAATCGGAGCGTTGCGAATATGGTTCAGAGCTTTATAACCGCTTCCTGCGACCTTGGCGGCAAGGAGATGATGCAAAATCGCTCCGAATATTACAAGCACAGTAATTATTATCAGTATATGGCTGGTGCCTTCTTCGTGTATTTCTCCCCCTAATATCGGCTCGATAAAATTCTTTAACGGAAAACTATTATATACGCCGAAGAACACGCAAAGCGAAGCGATAACTATCATTGGCACAAGCATCGGCCAGGGCGACTCTTTTACTTTTTCATCCGCCGGACTTTCTTTGCTGAAAAACGCCGCGTGTCCAAGTTTCAAAAACGACGCCGCCGTAAAGAATGAGCCGACAACAGCCGCAAGATAAAATATTGTCCCTCTCTGCAATGCCCCGCTATAAACCATTTCTTTCGAGAAAAATCCGTTGAAAGGCGGAACGCCGCTGATGGAAGCCGCCGCGATAAAGAAGCAGACAAACGTTACAGGCATCTTCACCCATAACCTGCCCAGCTTATCCAAACTCGTAGTGCCTGCCTGTCTCTCAACAGAACCAGCCGTAAGAAACAGACAGCTTTTATACATCGCGTGATTAATCATATGAAACAGTCCGCCGATAATTCCTATCGGCAGACAAGTCCCGATTCCCATGACCATATACCCGACCTGGCTGATTGCGTGATATGAAAGCAGCCTCTTATAATCTTTTTGTATCAGCGCCATCATCACCGCCAGCACAATAGTAACAGAGCCGATTATCATAAGCAGGATACTCAGCCACGAATCCGCGCTGAGTTTGAACATATCCAGCGAAATTCTCGCAAGCAGATAAATCCCAAGCAGTTTTTCAAGCGACGCTGGCAGAAACGCCATAAACGGCAGCGGAGCGTCAACAGCCGCGTCTGGAATCCACGTATGAAACGGCATTGAGCCTGCCTTTGAAATCGCCCCAATCATCAAAAATATGAATGCCGCACTTCCCAATGCGCCCGTCTGCACGTGAATTTGCGATATCGTCAGCGTCTTAGTCAGATACGCTGTAATACCTATACCAATCATCAGGCACAAATCGGAAATGCCGACAATGATAAACGCCTTGGTCGCGGTTTTAAACGCCTCTTTGCCGCCAAGGGCAATCAGCCCAAACAGCGTCAGCAAAAGTCCTTCCCAGAAAAACAGCATCAAAACAAGATTGTCCGCCAAAACCGCGCCGTTAACCATCGTAACGGATATTAACAAATAGCAGTAAAATTGATTGAGTTTTTCTTTGCCTCTCATAAACGAACTGCTGTAAAGCATAAATAGGAACGCAAACCCCGCAGTCGCCAGAAGTATAAATGCGCTGAAATGATACAGGCGAAGGATAAATTCCATTCCGTAACCAGCCCACGGCAGCGAATAAGTCAATTCCTGTTTGAACAAAACGATTGCTACAGCCAGATTCAAGAAAGTGCCAATCAAAGCGATTGCACTCCTGATGCGCGGCATAATCACTATTGCCAGAGCGGCAACCACTGGAATAATTATTGGCAGTAATATCATATTAATCATTAGTCGTTAGTCGTTAAATTTTAAATTTTAAATATTAAATTTTAAATTATCTCACTATCCCCGGCAATTGTTGAATTGCTGATTGCGCCAGTTGAAACGGGAAGTAAATCAGGATACCGGCCGCCAATGAAAGCACCGCTAAAGTCGCAACGCTGATTACCATCGTAGGCGAACCTTCTTTGTGGGCCTCGATTTTTTCCTGCCCCATAAATACAAGATTAAAAACTCTAAACAGGTATATAACCGTCATTACGGCTCCGACAAGGAAGATGTATGAAATCCAAACCTGTCCGTTTTGTGTCGCAGCCGTCATAACCATATATTTGCTGAAGAATCCTCCGAACGGCGGAATACCCATTACAGAAAAAGCACAGAATAAAAATGCTATTGCGGTAATCGGCATCGTTTTAATCAGTCCGCCCATCTTCGTAATATCTTTAGTGCCTGTGCCGTGTTCGATAATTCCTGCGCAAAGGAACAGGCCGCCTTTTGCAAGTCCGTGCATAAGAATAAACAATAGCGCGCCCGCAACGCCGATTTCGTTGCCGATTGCAAGGCCGAGAAAGATAAATCCGATTTGGCTTATTGTGCTGTATGCGATAATTCGCTTGAGGTCTGTTTCGACCATTGCCGCACCTGCCGATATAAGCGAGCTTGCCGCCGCAACAACAGGCACAACGGTATGCCAGAATGGGTCGATTTCAAAATTGGCGATAAATAACCGAGCATAAACATAAACGCCGATTTTCACTAAGAGTGCCGCGTGAAGCAAAGCGGTAACAGGCGATGGAGCAACGCCGGCATCCGGCAGCCACGTATGCAGCGGAAGGGTCGCCGACTTGGAAAGTATGCCGGCCAGAATCAGCGCAACCGCCACGTTGGATATATGACTGTTTTTCAAAACCGCCAAATCAAACGAGCCGTATTGCTGATAAATACTGATAAATCCGACGAGCATCAGAACCGAGCCGAACACTGTTACAAGGAAAGCCTTGTCTGCTCGCAGCACTTGCAGTTTGCCGCGGAAAAATCCGATTAATCGCCAGCTCGTTATTGCCGTTATTTCCCAGAATATATATAGGGATATAAGATTAGATGAGAAAACCAGCCCTATCATTGCGCCGAAAAACAGCACAACCATCAGGTAATATTCATTCTGGTTTTCGTAATGGCTGATATAACCGAAGGAATAGAAAACAATTACGGTTGTTATCAAAGCAGCCACCAATGCCATAAATACTGCCAATTTGTCGGCAAGGAATGTGAAATTTCCCATATTGCCGGAAAATACTTGTGCCGTTATTATTTGCCCGCCGGCTCGACTGAGCTCGCCGAAGCCAAAAACAGTCGGCAAAAGGGAAAGCGTCAATACGAATGATATTATAACGAAGCTTAGCGCAAAGATGTTCCTTGCCGGATCCGCTATGGGATGCCTTACGGCGCTTGATATCTTATTTATCAATGGCAGGAGTATCGCTCCAAAGGTTGGAACGAAAACGGCGAGTAACAGTATTAATTGTTCTTTCACACTTTGCCTTCCCGTTGCGACGCGGCATTTATGCGACAGGCTTCTAAACGTTAAAATACACAATAATTCAAAATCCCTGCAATCACAAAAAATGTCGCACCGCGGCGAATACTATTTGGTAAATATAATAAATTTTTTATTTTACTCTGTCTTATTTTCAAAATCAACAACTAAAAATCCCTTAAATCCCTACATTTTTGTATCCCGTTAGACCTTCTTTCAGTTTGTAAGGCAGCTAAACAATCTGTCTGTCCTTTCGCACATTTAAAAAATTTAAATAAAACCAATCCGGTCTAACGGGATGTATGCAAAAATCAACCCCTCATTCACCCATCTACTCATTTACTTTTTTCATCCTGAACCCTGATATCCTGATATCCGCTGCCTGATAACCTGATTTCCTGATATTCTGATAAATCTTCAATTTTCATTTTTCAATCTTCAATCCCCCTTACTCGTATATTCCACTTTCCAGCCAATAGCTCATAAGCTCGATAAGGTCATCGTAATCTACAGAGCCGTCGAAGTTTAAATCCGCCCAGTCGCAGTAATCGTTATATACCCTGCAATCTTCTCTCAGCCAATATTGAGCGAAAACGGCAAAATCTCTGAAGTTATTCCTGCCGTCGGTATAAATATCCGCAGGCGATATCTGCCAGGTTAAAATCGGATACTCATCGATTTGTCCAAACCATTCCGCAGGGTTACCATCAGTATAAGAAAAATCCCAGCCTGCCGATGTAAATGTTGAAAGCGTTTGCATTTCCTCTGTAGTTTTTCCTTCTCCGCCGGCACTTGTAGCTTGCCCCGATGTATTCACATCCCAAAAACTGCTGACAACACTGCCGAGAAAATTAGATCCGACCAGCCCGCCGATTTGAGAATTCCCACTGACCGAACCCATTGAATAACAATAACTGATATTGCCGTTGTTATTGAATGCCACCAGCCCGCCGACTTCTTCAGAACCACTGACCGTTCCCATCGAATAGCAATTACTGATAATGCCGCTATGTTCACCTACCAACCCCCCTATGCAAGCAAAACCGCTGACCGAACCCATTGAATAACAATTGCTGACAATGTTGGAATAGCCGTTAGAGTTATAAGAATTACCTCCCACCAGACCGCCAGCACGATTGCCCCCAATGACTATTCCAGTGGTGTAACAATCGGAGATTATGCCCCGATAGTTAGTAGAGTGAGTTTGGCCTCCATTACCTCCCACCAGACCGCCAACATAACCGTTTCCAATGACTATTCCAGTGGTGTAACAACCGGAAATGATGGCATCTTTATATGCATAATTATTCAATCCAACCAAGCCACCAACGGATTCGCCTCCAGTAACCGCTCCCGTAGCATAACTGCCGGCGATAGTACCTCCTCTATTCTCTCCCACTAAGCCTCCAACATCAGGACAAATGTTTCCTGTAACCGCACAGGTCGCGTAACAATCGCTGATAGTGCCTTGACTGTTCCATCCCACCAGACCGCCAATTTTGTGACTCATTGCGGTAACTATTCCTGTGGCATAACAAGAAGTGATGGTGCCTCTATTATAACCCACTAAGCCGCCTACGCTATAGAACCCATTTATATTGACATCTTCTACGCCTAAGTCGTGAATCTGTCCGCTTACAGAACCGAACAAGCTGATATTATAACCGCCAGACATATTTATATTTATATTGCGGATTATATGGCTACCACCATCAAAAACACCATTAAAGAGTATACCGACGTTGTATTGATTGTAGTTCCCAATTGGCGTTAGTGCTACACCCTGCAAATCTATATCGTTTGTCAAAAGAAAACATTGGTTCCAATCATCCGGCGTATTCATTAACTGCTGCCAGTCAGAAACGGTCGCAATCTGGTATGGGTTATTTGGTTCTCCGCTTCCTCCGGAATAGGCGAAAACAGTGGAAAATAAACAGAATACAATACCGGCAATTACTGCCGCTTTGCGGTGTGTGCAAAACAGAAATTTATCTCCCTGCCTCATTATTACCCTCAAATGTTCAAACCAATAGGATACACTCTTTATCTACAAAATGCAAGCCTTTTTCGCTGCAAAAAATGAATTATTGAACAATGAAGTGACCCAAATTCCTATAAAATTTGTGGTTAAATTTTAAATATTAAATCTTAAATTTTAAATCATCCCTTGTCCTTTGGCTCATTTGCATCTGCCGGCTTTTCATCCTCAATAAGTTCCGCCATCGGCTTTATCAAACTTTTAGCCTCATACTCCGGCAAATGATAAACCCAGCCTTCGCAGGTGTTCTTAAATTTAATGGCCTTGTCTTTCGCAAGCAGTTTGGCCTCTTTCTTTTTGAGTTCTTCCTGCGATTCAACGCCTTGTTCTTTTGTTACTTGTGTTTTATCCAAAAAATCTACGCTGCATTTTGCAAAAGTTTTCGAGCCGTCTTGTGCGATTTCAATTGTGTATAAAGTTGAATCTTTCAATTGGCAGGTCCATCTTTGGTTGAAATCCAGATATGCCGTTTCCGTTGCAGCATTGACATCGTCGAATCTCAAATTTGCAATCGCATCGAAAACCATTGCGCACTCCTGTTTCTTCTCTTTTTTCCCTGCCGGCAGTTCTTTTAATTTAACTTCTGTGCCGTTAGCTTCGCCAATCAGGGTATAAGCCGTTTTGGGAGTTGAGACTATAACGCTTTCGATATTGGCCTTATCGACGGATACAAGCCCCTGTTCAACGTATTCTATCGGCGTCTCTATCACCGCCGGCGTATTATAAATTACATATACCTTATTATCATTGACGAGTCTGCCGTAAGCCATACCGTCTTTTTCGCGTGTCAGGCCGGTGATAACGCCCGTAATAATTTTCCCGTTTGAATCGAAAAATTTAACAACATTTGCGCCTGTTTCTTCGGTTACGCCGAGGTCTTTAAAATTTTTCTCATCCTGTGTATAGAGTTCGACAATTCGAATATCAAGGCAGCTTGCAATCAGGTCGTTTATTGCCCTGTTCGATGCGGGATAATAGCTTTTATTTACGACGACAAAGTTTTTATCTTTTCGTTTCAGAACAATTTGTTCTCCTTTGCCTGCCCCTAAGGGGCCTATCGTAATTTGTGCGATACCTGCCGGGTCGAGTCCCTGTATAAGGTTGCTGCCCTGCCCTGCCGGCGATTGTTTGCTTCTGTGTGACATTTGTGAAACTAAAACCGCGCCGGCAATTGCCGCTGCCGCCAGAACGCCTAAAACTATAAGTTTTTTATTACTCATTTACCAGCTCCAATTTCAGTATTTCACCTGTTCCACTGTTCCACTGTTCACCTGTTCACCTGTTCTAATTCGCCTTCGGCGAATTACGCATCGCTCTTATGACGATATAAGGCTTCTATCTTTCTCCTTATTTAGATTATCACTTCATTGGGAAATTAACAAAACTTTTGAAACTGCCGTATAAGTTTTTTTCGCAAAACTAAAAACCACTTCATCGGCAGAAGACACCTTTTCTTTGTTGAAAAATTCATCTATTTTTGAAAAGACCAAATCAAAATTTCTTTTCAATTTCCAGCTTTAGTCCATTAAGCAAAAAATTCAGCAGAGATTTTTGCTTTTTCTAATGATTTTAAATACAGATTGTCAACTTGTTCAAAAGATTTAAAGAAGCATCTTTTTCGAATCTCTTTAAATATCGGCCTAGAAAGTTCCCTTTCATACTTATGCTTATATTCTAATCGACTAATCGTATAAAATGTTGTATAAAAATCTACCAAGTCTGCATATTTAACGAAAATATCACGAAATTGAGGTGTCGTTTGTACTTCAAAAGCAAACTTGGGGAAAGCTCTATCATTAAACCATAAAACATCGATAAATTTTATCCTTCCAATAAGTTGTTGAAATGTAAATTCCGGACAAGAATCTACTGTCATAAGTGAAGAAAGTGTCTTATTTTCAAATATTGCATTTTTATTTGGTGAATATGTCTCATAACCCTCTGTATTACCTATCTCTAGAAGCATTCCGATGACAGAAAAATGAACACGATTTTCTTTTTCCTGTTTAGTTTTTGCATCTGGAACTCTTGGAAGTTGATTTAAATATTCGGTCAAAGCGTATACCCCTAATCCAATCTTGGTAAATCGAGGGTCTCTCTGCACCCTCTCTTGAATAGTATTAAATGGGGTCTTTCCGGTTAGCGGGCGATATTTATTTATTTCCCTATAAATCTTCTTGAGAGGGGCAAAGTAATTATTATCTAATAGAACCTTTTCAATTGCCTCAGAGTAAGTCATTATTTTCTTAAGCATTATTGTTACCCTTGCCTTAATAATGTTCTTCTATTATTTTTTTGATTGCTTCATCATTATCAATATCAATGAAATCAAAACTTCCTAGCAAATCCTCTTCAGGAGAAAATATCATAACTCCTTTAATGTCTCCTGACATTATTTCATGTCCTTCTCCTGTTCTGAGGTCTACTTCTTCTTTTCTAACATCAATATCAAGAAAATATCTAACTCTGAATTTTTGCTCTAAATAATCAATGCTCCTTTCCATGTCTGTTTTTCACCTTCCTTGATTATTGTTTCCAACGGTTGAGATTTATATCATTAATTCTACTTGTTTTTATAACGCTTATTCCCTTTTTAAGTCTCTCAAGATAGTATTTTGCCCTTTCAATTGTCTGAGATTCATCGATTTGATTCAACTCTTCAAGAAGGGGTTCCTTTTTTAAAACCATAGTGTCGCCATTTTGGTCTATATTTACTAACCCTTCTTTATCACTTCTGGGGAAATTGATTACAGATTTAATAAAAGAAATTCCGCGTTTTAATAAATTGAAATTATCTGTTTGGTTGACTTCTTCTATTTTCTCCAACAGTTTGGATTTGTTGATGATAATATCTTTCTGCCAGTTGTATGGCTCTTTTTCTAAATCAACAAACAAATCTAAAACTTGACCATCTATTTTCATAACTCAAAAGCCGTGTCTAAAAATATCCGTGTTAATCCGTGCCTGCCCCGTGAGATGACGCTTCGGCTATCTCATCGGGGTCTTAAAAACACAGCGTTTATCCGTGTCCATTCTCTACCATTCTTATCTCTTTGTCAACCCCGCACTTATTTGCTATTCAATTATGTCTATTATCACTACGGTATAATGAATTGGTGCGGGGTCAAAACTTCTTTTTTACCTATCCCCTATACGCTAAACGCTATTCCATAACTCAAAACTAAGAACTCAAAACTATTTTGTGTCTTTGTGCCTTCGTGGCGGAGCTTGCCCCGTGAGATGCCAGTTTACCCTGTGAGATGCCGTTTCGGCTATCTCATCAGGGGCTATCTCATCGGGGTCGCTACGCGTCGCTCGCATGGCTTATATACCGTCTTTTCCTTGCGCTTCTTTGTATTCCCAGGACTATAGTGATAATCAGGATTATCGCCGGCGCCGTGAGCATATTAAAGTTTCTCAGTCTGTTGCCAAGCGACTCGATACGCTGCCGCCTGTCCTTTTTTATATGCTGGAGCTCCTTTTTCGCCTCGCGGATTTTCAGCTCAAGCTCGTTTTTCTTCTGCAGTATGGAGCTGCCGACAATTTCTTCCTGCCCCTGTTTTGAAGAGGACAGAATCGATTGCAGTTCATTTTCAAATCCTGCGATTTCGGTATTGATTTTTTCTTCCTGCTGGGCGGTCTGTGCTTCCGCTTCAGCCTCTATTTTATCGACAACCTCGAAAGGCCTTCTGAAATTCCCGCGCGACCGGATTGAAATCAGTTCATTTGACCCGCCCAAATCTTCGACGGCATTGAGTGCAAGCGCGCTGTTATCGCCGACGATAATCGTGCCGAAGAACATATTTTTGTTATAGGCTACCTGGTCGCCTATAAAATCAGCATCCGCAAAAATAACTACCGCACAATTGTCCTTCGCTTCCGTCAGGCCTGCGATATGTTCTCTTTTCGTTTTCGGCGCGTTCGGCTCATTTTTATCCGCCGGCAGTTCAACCTCGATATCTATGCCTTTCGGAAAAGCGCTTTTGAATCTGCCGGTAACCTCGTAAGCCATCACGACAGGTTTTGTGCCTTCCGTAAATTTTTTCATAAGTTTGTCTGCATCGAACATCATAAGTTCGAGCTGGTTCTCGACCGTCCAGCTGTTTCCTTTTGCCGTTGTCATTACTAATGGCGTTCGCTGGATATTTCTTTCTTTAAGTTCCTTATCATTTATTACTGTTTCGCGCAGCACTCCGCTAAACAGAAATTTCACATCGTTTAGCTGCGATGTTATGACATTATCGTGGTTGAAGCATTCCGGCGTCAAATCCAGAAAGCCTATTATCTTTTGAGGCCCCTGTCCTTCTTTGAGTTCAGCCTCGTGAGCTAATTGTTTATCGCCTGCGAAGGTATCTTTAGGCATTTCCAGTCCCCAGTTGACAAGTAGTTTATTCAAATCAGAGCTTGGATTATGTTCGATTCCCATTTGCATTTGCTCTCGGTTCGGCAAATCAGAAACGCAGTATGGGTCAACCAGAACGATTGTCCTGCCGCCTTTGAGAACAAACTGGTCGATTGCGAACAGGGTCTGCTCAGAAAAATCTTTCGGATGAACTACCATCAGAATATCCACATTTTTTATCTCATTGACATCAGTCGGTATGCTTTTTACTTCATATTGTTGCTTTAACTGCTCGACAAATGACCACGCCGGCCTTGGCTGTTGTCCCTGCATTCGCATCATTCTTGCCATATAGGGACTCATTTCATCGCCCATCATTGGCAGCGAGCTTAGTATTCCCACTCTTTTCTTCTGCCTCGTTATCGCCGTATCAATCAGGTAACTGATATCGTATTCGACAAAATTTTGCCTGTTCGGCGAAAATATCGGGATAACTTTTTCTACGCCGAACTCTGTTTTTACAACCAGCCCGAAGAAGAAGCTTTCATCTTCGGTAATAAGGAATCTTTTTAGTCCGTATCTCATCGCCGCGACCTCATCGTCCGAATATGGCCGGGGGTCGATAATCTCAAGTTTTACCATTCCATTCGATGCCGCCACATACTCTTCCAGCAGTGATTTCACAAACTCATAATAATTATTAAAATACCTAATCTGGTCCGGCCCCTTCATCGCCGCTGTCTTGGCGTAATAAAGTTTCATTGTTATCGGCTGGTTGAGTTTGCCTAAAATCGCTTTTGTGCCGTCGCTTAGCGTGTAAAGCCGCTGCCTGGTTACATCGACTTTCAAGCCTTTGCCGATATTTTGGCCTACACTGATTAGACAAAAAGTGATAATCAAAATAAATATTACACCTATAATTATCCTGATTGTCCGATTCATCCCGTTAGACCCCCTTTCTTGGCTGTAAAACGGTATAAAATAATTATTGCCTTATCATATTTTAAAGCACATACATAAATCCAATAAGGTCTAACGGGATTCATTAGCCTGCCTTCCTTTCTTCAAGAACAATCCCACACGCCATTAGCCAGCCTGCAATAAGAAGAATAAAATAGCTTAAATCCCTGAATTCGAGCACGCCTCTTTGCAAAGAATCAAAATGCTCCTGAAAACTCATTTGCCCTATACTTTCAACAAGCCCCGCAGGCAGAAACGTGGAAAAATAATTCATTGTCGAAGGCATACCGGTAAAAACAAGTATCGCGCACGCCACCACCGACAAAACAAAGCTGATTACCTGATTATTGCTTATCGCGGAAAAGAAACATCCAATCGCAAGAAATCCGCCGGCCATCAGGATACTCGCCAAATATCCTGTCAAAATCAGTCCCAAATCCGGCCTGCCTAAAAAATAAACCGTTATCACCATCGGAAAAGTCAGCGCCATCGCCACAATAAGAAATACCCACGCCGCGAAAAACTTCCCTAAAACCGCCTGCTTCACCGTAATCGGCAGCGTGAACAACAATTCAATCGAACCGGTCTTTCTTTCCTCAGCCCAAAGCCTCATCGCAGCCGCAGGGACGAGAAAAACAAACAGCAAAGGCATATTGACAAAAAACGCCGTCAAATCCGCCTGCCGAGTCTCGAAGAAACCTTCTTTAAACGTCAGGTATCCTGAGAAAAACAAAAAGACCACAAGAAACACATACGCCAGAGGCGTTGTGAAATACGACTTGAATTCCCTTTTAAATACCGCTTTAAAACCTGTCATCTTTTATTCCTTTTTTTAGCCACTAAGACACCAAGACACAAAGTTTTTTGTATATATATTTTTCTTAGTATCTTCATTTTTTTTATAAAATTATTCTTTTAATGCCTCTCATAATTACAGGCACATTGAAATTAATCAAAAAACCAAGTCTTTTCCCAGTCAGTTTTAAATAACTCAAAAGTTGTGCTTCCCATAATTTATTATTCTGCTCTACCGCTTTCAATTCGCAGATAACCAAATCTTCAACAAAAATATCCAGCCGTAAACCTTCATCAAAACATATACCGTCATAAATGACAGGGATATTCACCTGCCGCTGAAAAGAAAGCTTTCTTTTTGAAAGTTCATGGCAGAAGCAGGTTTCATAAACTTTTTCTAATAATCCAGGCCCAAGATTACTATGAACCTTGTATGCCGCATCTACTATTTGCGTAGCCACAAATTCTTCTTTTTCGGATAATTTATCGAATTGCTTTCCTGTAACTTCCATAATTTTTTTTTATATTCTATATCTTTTAATCTTCGTGCCTTTGTGTCTTCGTGGCTATAAAGCTACGCAACCTTATGCGCCGTTATTTTTCTGAACACTTCATCGAGTGTTCCGTGATATTTAGTTTTAAGTTCCTCCGGTGTTGAATCCGCCAGGATTTTGCCGCGGGCGATTATTATCGCCCTGTCGCAAACACCCTCAACTTCCTCAAGAATGTGCGTTGATACAACAATACATTTGTCTTTCGCCATTCTGCTGATTAACTGGCGAACCTCGAACTTTTGGTTCGGGTCAAGTCCATCTGTCGGCTCATCGAGAATCAGCACCGGCGGGTCGTGTATCAAAGCCTGTGCAAGACCTACCCTTCTTTTATAACCCTTCGACAGCGTTTCAATACTCTGATGATATACCGATTCGATATGACACATCGAAACAACTTTATCGAGCGCTTCTTTTCTTTTTTGTCCCGCCAGCTCCCGGACATCGCAGACAAAATTCAAAAACGCCCCAATAGTCATTTCATTATACGCAGGCACATTTTCAGCAAGGTATCCGATATTCCGGCGGACCTCGATTGGATTTTTCAGGATATCGAACCCGCAGACCTGAGCGGTTCCGCTGTCAGGCCGAAGAAAACAGGCAAGCATCCTCATCACTGTGCTTTTGCCCGCGCCGTTGGGGCCAAGAAAGCCAAGCACCTGCCCTTTTTGAACTTCAAAGGACACGCCATCGACGGCTACAATAGGCCCGAACCTTTTTCGCAGCTCATTTATCTTTATCATATCAGTCTCCACCGTTACTTTTATGAAAATACATAAGAGTAAAATTATAAACAATAGAATCTTGGCGTCAAGCAGGTTTAAGGAAGCAAGGAAATAAGGATGTAAAGATGTAAGGATATTATTTAGCGGCCGCCGCTCGCGGCGGCCTGCCCCGCCACAAGTGGCGGGGGCTAAATTTCCGAAGTTCAAAACTGCCCCGGTGAAGTAGTCTTTAAGATACCTCAAGGAAGAACCCAACGACACTTCACGGGGTAAACTTCCTTTTATGCAAATGATTTTGGTTTCAGATTCATTTGGGAAGTTCAGGACAGCGAAGTCACCATGGTAAATCCTTGCAGCATTGTCATACGCCCTTGCGGCGTCTTCTTCGTTATCGAAATATCCCAGATGCATTTCTTTATTGTTATATGTTATAAAGGCGTGCCATTTGTGGCGTTCTTTTCGTCGCCGGACTCCTCTGTATTTCGAACTTTTATTCTTTGCTCGTCTGCTATTGCAGGTGTTTTGTGAATGCGTTGCGAAACGCAGATTACTTTTAACATTATTAAGGCCATTACCGTCTTTATGGTCGATAATAGTGCCTTTGGGCGCGTTCATAATCACTCTGTGCATATATATGATATTTCTATTATCGAGTCTGAAAGCATAATAATTCTTATTAGTGGATTCAAAAAAATGCCAATCATATCCGATTAATTTATGATAATCTTCAGGGTCAACTTTGGCATATCGGTTTTTTGCTAATTTTATCAACCTGAATGGATAACCATATTTTTTCTTCCTGTAGCGAAGCAGAAAATAAACGATGATGCTTTCGATGAAAGTTGGATACGGGATTGTAAAATGAATTTTTGACATAGTTAATTTTCCGTTATCAGTTATCGGTTATCAGTTATCAGTAATAATTCTGTAAATTTTCAATCTTAAATATTCAATTTTCAATATATATGTCCCCCCGTATTACCTGAAAACTTGCGCGTTTTGGGCAAATTTCGACCAAAAGTCGACCAATGCGATTTTGTAAGTCGTTGTGGGATAAGGAGAAAAATTTTATTATTTTTTTTAAGCGCGCAAGTTTTTTCTTGCGCGCTTTCGACCAATATAGGACATTGAACCTCTATTTTCACGGCGGGTTTTTCCTTTTGCTTCCAATTAATCTAAGGGTATAATTCATCAAAAATTTAGGGGATACGAAAATGAAAAATTCATCTGATTACGCCCTACAGGTCGCAATGCTGATGGAACAGCGCGGCCTGACGTTTTATCAATCTCTTGCCGAAGGCAGTGATAATCCGGAGGTCTCGGCCCTGGCAGCGAGGCTTGCCGCTGAGGAGCTAAGGCACCTGCAGACCTTTGAGAATATGCGAAATGCGCTGCCTGCCGACCAGCGCGGCCCGAAGATGACTGAAGAACAGATTACCGCCGCTGCCGGCAATTTTTACAAACTGATTCTGCCGACCGCTGACAAAGTCCGTGAGGTCGCGATAGGCGGCGATACAGCCAAGATTCTGACAATGGCTATACAGATGGAAATGGATGCTGTTGCCTATTATGGAAATATGACTGCCGATTTTAGAAGTGATGCTGACGTTATAAAGGCTGTTATTGAGGAGGAGAAAAAGCATCTCAATCTCCTCCGCGATTACCGCAAACAAGTTGCTGTTTAACCCTGCTTGTCCCGCACCAATTTGCTATTCAATTACTTCTATTATCGTTACGGTATAATGAATTGGTGCGGGGTTGCGCGTTTGTCGAGTAAAACTCGATACAGATTATGCGGATTTACACGGTTTTATTGTGTCTGATAATCTCTTTAAGTGTAAGGACTTAGGACAAAGAGGCCATTATTGATTATTTTACTTGTTTTTGGTATTAAAAATTTGATATAATATAAACGGACAAAACTCACAGCAAAAGTTTGTTCAAAGGTTAAGGAGTAGGAAGTTATGAAAACGAGGCTGTTGAAAATAAGGATTTCAGTTCTTGCGGCTATTCTGCTGTGTTGTATCTGTCTGCCTGTTCAGGCTGATTTAATTACCATCGGGCTTACCGGAAAAATTATCCGTGCCGATGACCCGCAAAATGTCTTCGGCGGACAAATACAGTGGGGCGACACTGTAACAGGAACTTATACATACGACACATCAACGCCTGATTCAGAACCACTTGATCCTAGTGCAGGAGTTTACTGGCATTACAATACACCCTGTGGCGTGTCGGTTACTATCAATAATTTTATTTTCCAGACCAACCCTAATAATATTCGTTTCAAAGTTGGTATAGGGGATAATTATCCTAGTTTTGGAGACATATATAATTTCATTAGTTACAACAATTCCCCACTTCCAAATGGCACTTCGATAGACACGATTGTTTGGCAGATTACAGATTCGACCGGCACAGCCCTTTCGAGTGATGCTCTGCCGACAACGGCGCCAAATCTTGATGACTGGAATATGGATTATGGTTTGTCAATTACCGGTCCGCGGGGTTGGGACTATCTGCTACGAGCTGATATTACTTCTGTTATGCTTATACCTGAGCCAACAACATTATTATTGTTAGCTTTTGGTATTATAGTTTGTAAATTAAGAAAATCTTAATCGAGGAGAAATGCAATGGATTGTAGAAAAGTCATCATAGTATTTTGCTCTGTAATTTTTTCCATTCCAGACATATCCATAGCGGAACTTGTGTATATTCCTGTCGCAAAGGTCTCCGGCGGTGAGTTCCATACCCTTATCCTGACCAATTCAAACAACGTATATAGCTGCGGCTATAATGGCCAGTATCAGCTTGGCGATAATACGCAGACAAACAGGGTTGTCCCTGTTCAGGTTCACGGTGTTAATGATGTCAATTATCTGCAAAATATTATTGCAATTTCAGCCGGCTGGACTCACTCACTTGCTTTGGATGCAAATCATCACGTTCTCGCATTCGGCGATAATAGTGTCGGACAGCTTGGAATTGGTGAGCTACCTGCATATTCAGCAACTCCTGTTCAGGTTCGTGATGGCGAAATGAACACAGACGGTAATTTTCTTGAAAATATTATATGCATTGCGGCAGGTAGGAGCGGGAAACATTCTTTAGCTGTTGATGCCAGCCATTTTGCCTGGTCATGGGGAATCAACAATCTTGGTCAGCTCGGAAATGGTAAATCAGGTGATTTTAATACTTCACCTGTTAGGGTCCACGGCGTAAATAATGATGCCAATGGTCTGCGAAACATTATCGCCGTTTCGGCAGGTGAAGAACATTCAATGGCGCTGGATGTCAACGGTTTTGTCTATACCTGGGGCGATAATACTTACGGTAAGCTCGGAATAAATGATGTTGTAAGTGATATGTGTTCCGTTCCGGTTAAAGTTCACGGTGTCAATAACGTAAACTATCTGCAAAACATCGTTGCAATCTCCGCAGGCTGGGACCACTGTATGGCTCTGGAAAAAATCGATGCCAACGACCCTAACTGCAAAGGCAGGGTTTATACGTGGGGCCGTAATTACGATGGAAGGCTTGGCGATGGGACGACAAACTATAGTAGAGCCTTTCCTGTCATTGTTAAAGCAGGTCAGCAGGACCCGAACCATTCCACCTCGTCTTTATTACAAGACATCATTTCCATATCAGCGGGTGAAAACTATTGTATGGCTCTCGATGTCAATGGTTGTGTATGGACATGGGGCAACAATGATTACGGCCAGCTTGGAATAGGAAATTATAACAGTTCTCTGACTCCTGTTCGGGTAAAAGCGGGTTTGCAGAACCCCGATGACCCGAATTCGCCCCTTTCGAATATTGTTGCTATATCGGCAGGCTACTGGCACGGTCTTGCAGTTGACAGATTCGGCAGGGCATGGGTATGGGGTCGGGGAGAATACGGCAAACTTGGAATCGGCTCGATTGACAATAAAAATATGCCGGAGCCTCTCTATGTTTATGATTTAAACGTTTATAACGAAACGCAGAATAATAAACAATACAAGCGCATCCAGTCTGCGATTAATGAGGCAAATAATAATGATGTAATAGTAGTTTATGAAGGTTGTTACGGCGAAAACGTTGATTGCAACAAGACTGTAACACTTAGAAGCCGGGCCCCGAATGACTGGTCGGTTGTGGATAAGACGAGAATTTATGGTTCAACGGGGGTCGCGGTAATCTGTCTGACGAACGATAATAACAGCATAATCAACGGCCTTGCGATAATCGGCCGCGATAACGGAATATACTGCGATAGTGGTAATGCCCATCCGACAATAAGTCACTGTAAAATACTGAACGCTTCAAACACCGGCATATCTTTATCAAATTCTAATGCAAATATAATAAATAATATAATCTATCGTAACGGAACAGGCATAGCTGTGAATCTGAATCCATCGTTCGTTGTAATCAGAAATAATACCATAGTTAATAATTCCTATGATGGTATCTACAGCGTTTCCTACGGCGTCCTGAATTTAAACGGTAACATTGTTTGGGGTAATAATTTGTCCGGCTATTTTGATAGTGTAAATTACTGCTGTATTCAGGGCGGGGGCGATTGGAGCAGCGGTCAGAGTCAGGGTAATATAAGCAGCGACCCGTGCTTTAGAGACGCTGATGCAGATGATTATCATTTGCAAAGTTCTTCGCCTTGCATTGACAGAGGCGACCCGTGTTTCAGTTCTTCATCTGAAGTTGATATTGATGGTGAAGAGAGAGTAATGGACGGCAACAGCGATGGAAATTTAAGGATTGACATCGGCGCTGATGAGTTTTGTCCTTGGGATTTAAATCAGGACCATTTTGTGGATTTTTACGATTTTGTCATTTTCGCCAGAACCTGGAGGTTATCTTCGGGCGAACCTAATTACAATTATCTATGCGATTTTTCTCACGATAACAAAATTGATATTAATGATTTAAGAATATTTTCTGCTCATTGGCTTACACCTTCCGATTTTGAAGGCCTTGGCGGCCAAGGGGCATATTTTGCTGAAAACTCTGGCGGCGGTGGTGGTGAAATGATGATGTCGATGCAGGAACAGGAATCGGCAGCGTTTGAAGTTGAGCAGGCCGTCGATATTGATAAACTTGTCAATTGGCTTGACGAATTATGGCTCAGTGATGAGTTAAAAGGGGTTATGACACAAGAGGAATATCAGGAATTCAGAAAGGCTGTTGAAGGGTTAGAAGAGTATTAACCCTCAACCTATATATCAATTAAAGGGAAGGCCGGTTAAAAAACCGGCCTTTTTTATGTGCTAATGTTGCGTTATAAAAATTAAAAAAATCAATGGAATCAGCGTAGTCTGCGATTAACAAAATTCTATCTTTTATCTTTTTCTTTTCAAACTCAACAGAAATAATTTTATGGTTTTGGTTAGCATTTTTCACTTTTAATTTTTAACTTGATTCAGTTTAGGTAATCGCGGTTGATACGCCAGCCTGCGTAGACTCCAACTATACTGCCGATGCCGCTAACCACGATGCCGGTCATTAATCCAAATCTGTATCCTATCCACCATCCAATCCAGCCAAAGACTGTCATGCCAACGAAGATACAAAGTTTGTTCATATCTTATCCGATTCTAATTGTGCCCGGTTTTTATTCTATCTCTTTTTCTTTTCAAACTCAACCCTGCACCTTCAAATATTCGAATTTTAATTAACTGAAGGTGCGGGGTCAACGGAAACGATTTGCCGGGCGGATTCAGTTCATTTATATAAATTTTTTACGCCAATAATTTACGGTCATAAATCTTGTGAATGCCTGGATGGCTTGTGCCCGGCTTTCTTCTTTTGCCAAATCTTCTTTCATTTCCTGATAATCCGGACTTGCGTCCAGGAGCTGCTTGACGTATGTGTCAACTTCTGCATCGCTCATATAGTTATTTCGGATTTCGGTAAGTTCTCCGGAATCTAAAAAGAAACCGCCGCAGTTATAGCACTCGTCAACATTTACTTCTTTCGCCCTCTCGTATTTATGTGTGTGCATAGGAATATCGCACTTTGGACATTTAATCTGGCCTCTTTGACCCTGATTATTTCGGGGAGACCGGAGTGCCTCTTCGAGTGCCGCACCTAAACCTTCATTATTCTCATCCAGCTCTCTTAGTTCGCCCTGATCGAACCATATTCCCTTACATCCATTCTCACAAACGTCAACTTCGACACCGAAGTCCTTTTTCACCATCTCGGCGTTACATACGGGACATTTCATTTTCAAGTCTCCTTTTTAATAAATCTACACTGAAAATTATATCTCTTTTCTTCCCAAACTCAACGACAAAATTTATCCGCCTCGCGGCGTAGCTTTTTATGTTTACGCTAAACGCAAAACGATTGACGTAACGAGCATCGCAACCGCAGCCGTATAACGTTTGTTCTACTCTGCCGGGCTTGTCTTTGTATTTACGAAATAGATGAGGTTTTCGAATTCAGTTTCAAGATTGAGGTTATGGACTATTACTTTGTCATCGCTTTTTAAACGGATAGGCGCAAAGTTAAGAACGCCTTTAATGCCTGCTTTTATAAGTTTTTCAAATGCCTCCTGAGCCGCAAAGTCGGGAACGGAGATAATCGCAAGTGTAACCCCATTTGCTTTTACGAAGCCTGCCAATTCGTCCATTGGCAGGACGGGGGCATCGGCTTTGCGGTTGTATTTGGAAGGGTCGATATCGAAGCCTGCCACGATTTTGATTTCGCTTTTCGCAAAGCCGGGGTAGTTGATTAGTGCCCTGCCGAGATTTCCGACGCCGACAACGATGAATTTCTGCTGTTCATCCTTGCCCAGGACTTTATTAAGCTGAGTTAAAAGCTCGTCAATCTGATAGCCGCCTCTGCGATTTCCGGCGATGCCGAAAATCGAGAAATCCTTTCGAACCTGAGAAGCAGTGACCCCCGTTGCATCTCCCAAATTGTCGCTAAAAACTTTGACGAAATTTAAGGATTTGAGCCTTATAGCGGCGTTTTTATACCGCGACAGCCGCAATATCTTGCTCCGAGTTGACATTTTTCCGCCCTTCAATAAGAACTAATAAATTTATATTTTTGAGAAAAAAGAAAAGATTAAATGCCTTGAGATGTCAATTTTAGGAATATTATTTCATTTTGTAGTAATTGTCAAGTTGTATTTTGTGATTTTATTCACGAATTTTAGCCACTAAGACATCCACCTTCGATAAATCTATGGCGGACAGGCTCCGACACAAGGCAAAAAATGAGAAAATGGTCATACATTCGCTAAAGTCGTTAAAGTTTGCGCAGATTAACTTATTAGTCGTTAGTAGTTAGTCGCTGGTTGTAGTTGTTTTTAACTATACTTGTATGCAGTATACTGCATACAAGTATAGAGGATTGGGAATTTAAGATGGAAAATTTAATATTTGGTTATCGGTTATCAGCGAAGCGGGTGCGAGAGATTGACAATCTTTCACGGGCAGGGCTAACTCTAAATAGTTTCATTTTCGATGAAGTAAACAAAATCATCGGGATTTTTTGACGAGATGCAGGCCAACGAGCCTTGAAATAAAAATCGCAAGATACATCTGGCCAGCTACCACCTCCAGAGTTACAAGCGACATCGCCAGCCTGTTGATAGGATAGATATCGCCAAAGCCCAACGTGGTAAGCGTGGCAAAACTGAAATAAAAAATACTCGCCCTGCCGGCCTGCTCGGAGAAATGAAAAGCGTTAGGGTCAAATAAATATATGATGGTATAAAATGTCGCCCATAAAAACCCCAAAAGCAGATAAACACTAATGCCGCCCATTATCGTATCGCCTGTAACTTCTGTGACTGAAAACATCTTATGAACCAGCAGCACAATTGTGGCCATCAGAAAGAGGCAATACATTGTCAGGGAAACCATACGCAAATCATCCCTGAGGTCGCCATGGATAAATAAACCAAGCATCAGCTCGCACAAATACCACGCTGAACCGATTGACAGCACTGTCAGGAATATTCTTCTGCGCAAGTTCAGCGTCCTGAATGTAAATATGATGCCGACCAGAAGTATAAACGATAAGACCGGAATTCGTGTGCTGCCGCGAGAATGCGATATAAACGGCGATATTAAAAACGAGGATACGAGTATAATCAGAAGATGCATATATGTATCTTTTATCCGTATTTTCCAGCTTATATATTTCATAGGATTTCCCATATAAAGACCTGACTATGCGATTGAGCTTGTTAGTTTGAGTATAATGCCAAAAACTTCCGGGCGAAAGGCAAAAGATGGAAAGCAGGAGGTAGGAGGTAGAAGGTAGAAGATAGAAGATAGAAGATATAGAAAATCCAAAATTAAAATAACAATTAATCGTTTATAAATAAACAGAAAAAAAATAAAAACGGGTCTGGATTCCCTGTAGAAGCTCAAACGAAGCAAAATCTCGGGAATGACATTACAAATAACAGGCCCTACATAAAAAAGACAAAAACGGCCTGTAATTATTTTGGGCCGTAAAATGTTTAAAAACAACAAATTATCAAAAATTTAACAAATATCTTATTTTGGCTTGCCTAAAGCCGATAATTAGCGTATTATAGGATTGTTAGCGATTTAGCAAACTGTGTGGTTTGCGACGGATAATATCGCAAAGGCAAGGGCAAAAGCCCTGCTATGAGTTTTTAAAGTTACAAAAGCACTGAGAGCAGGCTGATTCGGCGATAGAGGTCCCGAGGGCAACCCAAGCGGGCAAGTTTTCGGGGTTCTCAAGTCGAAGAGCTTTGTAAATCAGTGAATCCGCTTCGGCGGATAAAAAAGAAATTCAATAATTCAGAACTATGGTTTGTAAACAATTGAAAATTAATTTACAGCAATTTCCAGTTAGAAAACGGCTGCGTAAGAGGGTCTATAAAAAACCCGATTAGGACAAGCCTTAAAAACCAGTTTTCTGAAAAGGATTTCTCACTTTTTTAGCATTTCTTTTGTAGCTTCAGGGGCCCTTCTGCCTGCGTTATCCGTTCTAATGACCAAAATTTATATTCGAATAGACAACGAACAGGAAAGGCGCAAAAGATGTGGACATTAGCAGAGCTTTCCGGTCAAACCAGCGCTGTTATAGCGGCAATAGGCATCGCAGCAGGAGCAGTTCTGGCATTTGCGGCCGGCAAGATTTTCGGAGTATTAAGACAGAGCAGTCTTGATAAAAGACTCGCCCTGCAGAAGGAACAGGCAAAGAGGGATGCGGAAGAAATAATCAAGGCCGCTCAGATTGAGGCAACGGCTGAAGCACTAAAGAAAAAAGAGGAATTTACCGCTGAAATCAACCAGGCAAAAGCCGAGCTTCGCGAGGCAGAAAGACGATTAACCAAGCACGAGGACGCAATCGATAAACAAAACGAATTGCTCAGCCAACGCGAAAAATCGCTTCAACAGACAGACAATAACCTTAAGCAGCGTTCTCATCAGTTAGATGAACGTGAAAAAGAAATCGGCAGTATTATCGCTCAGCAGAAGAACCAGCTTCTTAAAATCACCGCAATGAGCGCAGAAGAGGCGAAACAACTCCTGCTGAAAAAAATCGAAGACGAATGCGAACATGAGATGAACGCCGTCATCCAGCGGAAAACAGAAGAAGCTCAGGAAATTTCCGAGGAAAAAAGCAGGGAAATCATAAGCTCTGCTATCCAGAGATTCGCCGCAGAGCAAACCTGCGAAGTTACCGTCTCGACAATCGATATTCCAAGCGACGATATGAAAGGCAGAATCATCGGAAGAGAAGGCAGAAATATCCGGTCATTCGAAAAGGCAACCGGCGTCGATGTTATTGTTGACGATACGCCTGGTGTTATAGTCGTCAGCAGCTTCAACCCAATACGAAGAGAAGTCGCAAGACAATCAATGGAAAGACTTATACAGGACGGCAGAATACATCCGAGCAGAATCGAAGAACTCGTCGCACAGACCAAAAAAGACGTCGTTGCAAAAGTCCTGCAAATAGGAAAAGAGGCATCGGTCGAAGCGGATGTGCGAGGCCTTAATAATAAAATCCTTATGGAAATAGGAACGCTGCATTTCAGGACCAGCTACGGACAGAACGTTCTGCGGCACAGCATAGAAGTTGCATTTCTGGCGCAAGTAATGGCCGATGAACTCGGACTCGACGGGTCAATCGCAAGACGAGCGGGATTCCTGCACGATATCGGAAAAGCAATGGACCACGAAGTTGAAGGCGGGCATCCGGAAATCGGGGCAAATTACCTCAAAAGATTTAACGAGTCGCCTATAATTCTTAACGCAGTGGCGGCCCATCACGGCGATATTCCTGCGGACAATCCTTACACGCCTTTAATCGCAGCGGCTGACGCAATCAGCGCATCAAGGCCGGGAGCAAGACGCGAAACACTCGAAAGATATATCAAACGGCTCGAAAAACTTGAAGAAATCGCAAAACAGTTTCAGGGCGTTGAAAACTGCTACGCCATACAGGCAGGCAGGGAAATACGCGTTATAGTTGACGCACAGAACGTCGATGACGGCAGCGCAACAAAAATGGCCCGCGATATAGCCAATAAAGTCGAAGAAGAACTAACCTATCCGGGCGAAATAAAAGTAACGCTGCTAAGAGAACTCCGCTGTGTTGAATACGCGAAGTAAAATAGCCATCCGCCGTCGCCAAAGACTATGGCGGACAGGCGAAGGCACGAAGACACGAAGAATATTAAATAATGAATATTGAATAGCGAAGTTAATGAAACTGAATATCCTTTGCATAGGCGATATAGTGGGCAGGCCGGGGAAAAAAATCCTGGCTGATAATCTCGGCGCGATTATAGACGAACACAAAATAGACTGCGTAATCGCAAATGCCGAAAACGCCGCGGGCGGGTCGGGACTTACATCACAGATTTATGAAAAATTACTGCGATACGGCGTCAATCTTATTACGCTGGGCGACCATACCTACAAAAAAAAGGCGATAATACCAGTTCTCGAAAGCAACGATAACATCGCAAGGCCGGCAAACTTTTCGGGTTACGCAGCAGGTAAAAATTTCGCGATATGCAAAACTGAAAAAGGGCCAATTGTTGCCGCTGTGCCGATTATCGGCAGAATTTTTATGAAGCCGGCGGACAGCCCTTATGACTGCATCGATGCACTTTTGCCGAAGCTCGAAAAACAGGCGGACATTATTTTTGTCGATATGCACGCAGAGGCGACAAGCGAAAAAATTTCTATGGGCTACTACCTTGACGGCAGAGTAAGCTGCGTTTTCGGGACACATACGCACGTTGTTACAGCTGATGAAAAAATTCTGCCGAAAGGCACCGCTTATATAACCGATATCGGAATGACAGGAGCGCATCATTCGGTGCTCGGCAGAAAAATCGAGCCAGTGCTGAAAAATTTCAGGACACAAATGCCCTGCCCATTTGAAATCGCAACCGAAGACGTCCGATTAAACGGCATTATAGTAAGCGTTGACAGTAATAGTAAAAAAGCGGAAAAAATCAGCAGATTCGAATTCAAAGACGAAAAGTCAGATTCAGCCGGCTACGACAGCGATGACGGCAAGCCGGATTATAACAACGGGTTTGAATAAGTGTGGATTGCGTGCAATAGATGTTACTTTCCTCTCATACCCTTTTCCTCTATGCCTTCACCCCCAGCCAAAGGCGATTTTAATTATTTCATTTTACTTCTAGTGGATAAGAAACGTTTCCAGGCACTGCCTTCTGCGACTTCGTATCTTCATGGCGCACAATTACGATCGGGTTCTCTTCGGCACCCCAAAAGCATATCGAATGGCACCGGCCCGACAGTGATCGACGCAGTTTCCACACAGAACGCACTCGGCGTTCTGCAGGTTCCCTCTTTGCACCATCGCTGCGACGGGCAATCTCATGGGACAGTGTTGATCGCAATTACCGCAATCCTTGCAGGCTGCAGGGTTGGCGGTCAAATGCAGGGAAGGCCATCCGATTGTATTCTTGATCTTTGTTCCGATGATCATGATCGGCACTCCCCAGCATAAGTAATGGCAGTTCGCGAATCGACCGAAGCACAGGGCGAGCGGGACAATGATCGCCACTGCCCCGACTAACAGCAGAATGTCCTGTAGGTGGGACCTCCGATCCATGCCGTAGAAAGGGTCAACTGCATGGAATCCGCCGGCCCGATATGCCATGAAGCCAATCAGACCAGCCAAAACGGCGAACAGCATGTATTTGATCATGTTGCCTCTTCCTCCCCTGCATCGTTTGCGGACGATCATGGCGCACGCTTCATTGATCGCGGCCCCGGGACAGAGCCAGCCGCACCAAGCTCGACCAAAAAAGATCGCACTTAGGAACAGTAGTGCATAAATCATCATACTGCCGTTGATGACGCCTTGGGAGGCTGCCACGACCGCCAGTACAGGTGATAAGAAAAGATGGAAAAGCCTGTACTGGAAGACGACGAACATGAGAGCCAGCAGGCTCTTTCGGATGCGCTGGCGGTTAGTGTTCATTGGCGAGCCTCCGAGACATCATCAAGCTCTCTGTAGGCCAATAGACCAGCATCACTGGTAACCTTTGTCCCATGAAATTCGAGCTTCAATTTTGGGTCAAAACTGACTCTCAGAGCATCCTTGCTTGTTTCACCCATTGGGTTCTCCAAATCAGAACATTCAAAATTGGTTTGAACGGCATTCATAAGCTCTATACTATCAAAATCCCATTTCTTTGCACGGATTTACTTAGGAAATCCGGGATAAGACAAATTTTAGTAAATAAACCAAAGTAATCACAACCACTTCAAATTAAAGGTCTTATAAAAACTGCCAAATCCCACCATAAAACAAGAAAATTCTTGACATTTTGCATTTAACGGCATAACATAGCAGATTAACTTGCTTTATTTCTTGTCCCTTTTCGAATGGATGATAATTAGTATAAGGGATTGGAGGAAATGCTGAAGAGCAGGGAGATAACAGGATGGTCGTATGGATGTGGGGTTGCACAAACCGCATTAGGAAATTCCGCTTTATTTTTTTCAGGGATAATCTGTCTGTTTCGGCTTATGGCCAGACAGTTAATAATAAATCTTTCGTAAAAAAATAAGAAAATTTTTGGAGAATGGAAAATGAGGACAGAATTAAAAAAAATTGTTTTCGTAATTGTTTCAATTCTTTGTTTGGCACCAGTGATGTACGCTGACTGGGATCAGGGCGACCCTTATAAAATGCACTTCCCACAGATGCCGAACCCAACCGGCTGGGATATTGACCTGCGGCCATACGAACTTGCCGACGACTGGAAGTGCAGCCAGACCGGCGACGTAAACGACATCCACTTCTGGATTTCATGGAAAGGCGACGTTGTCGGCACAATCTCAAACATCCAGGTAAAAATCTACAACAATGACCCAAACATACCCAGCAAGCCGGCTCAACAACTCTGGTTCCAAACTATCTATGACTTCAGCATAAGGCTTATCGACCCAAATGGACACCAAGGCTACTGGATTCCGACAGGCTCGACCAGCCAGCCGCTACTCTATCCGAACGACCATACCAGCTACTACCAGGTCAACATCAAAAACATACAGAATGCGTTTCCTCAGGTAGAGGGGCAGATTTACTGGCTGTCGCTAAGAATACAGACGACGACACCATCTACATCCCGCGTTGGCTGGAAGACATCGCTAAATCACTTTATGGACGCCGCGGTGGTTAGGTATACGCCGGGGCCGGTATGGCAACCATTATACGAACCGAACTCGACTATACCAATAGACTTTGCATTTGTGATTACTGGCGGTCAGGAGCCTAATGTGGAGCCTAATTATCCCCCTGCAAAATGGCTGCAAAGACCTGATTTGAGCACTAACGGTGTGGACGTAAAAGCAACAGAACCTTTGATACTGGCGGACGATTTTGAATGTAACAAATCAACCCTGATTACCGACATAACGGTCTGGGGTTCGTGGAAGTATGACACCCTGCCACAAGAAGGGGTAAGTAATGTGCCTTTCACATTGAGTATTCATTCTGATATTCCGGCCAGCCAAGGTTCAACCGGTTATAGTATGCCAAACGACGTTTTGTGGCACGGAACTTTCCTGCCGAGTGAAGTTTCAATTGAAAAGCAGAATATAGATGAGGGCTGGTTTGACTCCTCTTACAATCAGTATATCTTTCCGGGCGACCACGTTTGCTGGAAATATGTATTTCATATTCCTGAAGCCGAGGCCTTCTGCCAGAAGGGTGAGCCAAACAAGCCTATAGTTTACTGGCTTGACGTTCAGGCACATCCGAATCCTACCGCCTCAGCAGAGTTCGGCTGGAAATCGTCCATTAATCACTGGAACGACGATGCCGTCTGGACAATGGGAGGTGAACCATATATAGGTATATGGCAGGAATTAAGATATCCGCCGGGACATCCGTTGTGTCCAAACTCGATAGACCTTGCTTTCGCCATTGACGGAAATATACCGTGCAATTTGCCTGAACACGACCTCGGCGATGCGCCTGACAGCAGCAACAACTTCGGAGCAATAATGACCACCTATCCGTCAGGCATAGCTGCACATTATCCGACGGTGTATCTCGACCCTACCGGCTTACCGCCTTATGGACCAATTCACTGGCAGCCAAAGGCTGTGGCGTGGCTTGGACCAAATGTAACTCTCGAGAACGAGGCTGATATTGGTCCCGACCAGGATCCAACAAATAATATCATCCCACTAACCAATACGCCTGACCAGGATGGAGCCGACGACGGCGTTCTGGGTATGCCGCTGACACTGTTCCATTGCTGCCTCACATCTTTTCAATACCGTGTAAACGCTGTCAGAACAGATGTGAATTTGTATGTTAACGTCTGGTTCGACTGGAACCGCGACGGCGATTGGGACGACACTATGACCTGCGGCACAAACATCGCACCTGAATGGGCTGTTCAAAACCAGCTATTGCCAGCGGGCTCGCTTGCTGTGGGGCTGAATACGATTACCACACCTCAATTTCGACCATGGCATCCCTTCAGCACCTCGAAAGAAATCTGGATGCGAATTACGCTGTCTGAACAACCGTGGGTGAGCGGCGGTGGTTATGTAGGTGATGGCGGCTCAGGTCCTGCCAACGGTTATTTATATGGCGAGACCGAAGATTATTACTTCACTCCAATTACTGAGTGTTTCCCAAATACGGACCCTGCATATGCTCAGTGGCTGCTTCAAGGCAAACCATTCGCATGGTGTTGTCCATGGCAGAGTAAAGGTGATGCAACGGGCGATGGCTCAGTAAGTGGCAGCGACCTGATTATACTGAAAGCCTCTTACGGCCGGGCATATGGAACTCCGGGCTATGACTGTAGAGCAGACTTTACCCATGACGGTACGGTCAGTGGCCCTGACCTGATTAGGCTTAAGAGCAATTATGGTAACAACTATGGTTCTGCCTGCCGGGATGACTGGAAGAATAATTGCGGTCCGAACCCGTAATTGAAAAGCAAATGTGAATTATAACTCTTTCAAAGCCGTGGGCCGATAAGGCTCACGGCTTTTTTATGGATTGAACCGCAAAACAGATTTATAATCACTTCTATGAAAGACAATCTATTTGAACAGCCACAAAAGAAACAAATCCGCCAAAGAAGAAAATCTATACCGTCCGTCAGATTACGTCGCTGATAAAAGTGAGCCTGGAAAATTCGCTGCCGGGGCAACTCACAATCACCGGCGAAATAAGCGGTTTTAAGAGGCACTCCAGCGGACACTGCTACTTTGACCTTAAAGACGAAAATTCAATCCTGCCGGTTATGACAGCGATGACGGCAAGCTGAATTACAATAACGGCTTCGAATAAGACAAATCCACAATCAATAAATAAACATAATATCTTATATTTAAACGCTTTATATCCCCAACAAATCATTTTTTAACTTGACATTTATGTATAAGCGCGGTATTATGTCTATATTCTGGATTAGTTAAGGTAAGTTAGGTAAAAAATGAAGAAGCTGATTTTAGTTTTAGCGATTTTGGTTGTCGCTGCACCGGCGTTTGCGCTGGATATTAATCTTGTCAGGCAGGGAACGACAAATAAAGTTGATGTTCGCTACACAGGTGCAGACCCGTGTAATTTGCCGCGGGCATTCGCATTGGTCATAAACGTTAATTCTCCTACGGCCGTCATCACTGTGGTTTCTGACTACAAGACGACCGGTGAAAGCACCTCAGCAAGTAGAGGCTACGGCATCTATCCAGCCACAATTGCTATTGAGGCCAATGGAACCGTAACAGGTTGGGGAACTCCGGTAGCGAGTGACAGCGACCCGTTACCCGCCGGCGCAGACCAGGTTGTACCGAGCAGAAACATTGTTCTTGAATTTGGTTCTCTCTATGCACCTGTCCATGATGGGACAAATTCGCCGGCTGTAGACGGCAATCTTTGTTCATTGACAATTGATTGCAATGGCGCATCAGGTAACGTTCCAATCACGGTAAAAGGTGAGACGACTTATCGCGGCGGCGTAGTCCTTGAAAACCGCACTACATTTGCTATTAGCAAAACACTGGATTTTGCTGCTTGTAGTAATTGTGGGTGCTTCTCGTGTTCGGACCCGAAGTATGCTCAATGGGTGCTTCAAGGCATGCCCCCGGCCTGGTGTTGTCTGCATCAAAGAGATGGTGATGCAACGGGCGATGGCTCAGTAAGTGGCAGCGACCTGATTAGGCTGAAAGCCTCTTACGGCCTGTCATTTGGACAGGTGGGCTATGACTGTAGAGCAGACTTTACCCATGACGGTGCGGTCAGTGGCCCTGACCTGATTAGGCTTAAGAGCAATTATGGTATCAACTATGGCGTTGCCTGCCAGGCGGATTCGAAGGATAAATGTGGTCTGGATCCGTAATTAAAAAGCGAAAGGACTTTAAAGTACGATTTCAAGGCCGTGGGCCGATAAGGCTCACGGCTTTTTTTTATGGATTGAGCAGTAAGCCGGACTATAATAATGGGTTTGAGTAATACACCCCCCTGACAAGATTATAACATATTCAACTTCAAAGACTTACAATCATTATATATTTCCTGAACAATTTGGTTTCTGCTTGACTTTATCTGGACAATGTTAGTATAATTTAAGGAGATAATTTTCTTATATCTTTTACGAGGTGGAATATGAAGAAGTTGTTAAGTTTAGTATTGATTTTGGCTCTATGTGGTGTGGTTAGCGCAGGTCTTTTGGACCTCAAGATTGCCAGCAAAGGGAGGTCAGAGACGGGCACCACGAGCATTACTCCAGCGAAGGAAATTGCGATTTATCCTTCCGAGTGGCTCGACCTGAACATTTACTGGACTGGTGCGACGGATTGGAAACTTGCAACAGTGTCGGTGCTGCTCACAGTTACTGGCCCCGGCAGCATTGACCTGGTCACTCAACATTTGACATCTGAAGATGAGGACCCCACAATGCAGTTGACAGAACCAAGCAACGCATGGGATCCTGACTTGAGGTGGATTAATGTGCTCACACCGGGCAAGAGAATCATCCTTGATTACAGCATGCTTAACGGTGTTACAGGCAACGACACAGAGCAAATTGTATTGGACCATATTATGTTCCATCTAGATGGCATAGGTATCGTTACTATCACAATGGCGAATACTACAAACAGCCACGCTATGAACACCATTGAGTACCAACCACCTAATCCACATAATTTTCCTGTCCCGGACTTTGGTGGTCCCGTTACTATACAGGATGTTCCAGAGCCGGCAACAATTGCATTACTCTGCCTTGGCGGTCTGCTGCTCAGGAAGAGATAAGCCTATAAAGAGCTTATGAAACACAAGGAGGCAGGTCCTATAAATCTGCCTCTTTCTTTTATCAATTGAAATCTGCAGTCCCTTCTTTTATAATTGGCTTTTATGGAAGAACTATCGTTATTTTCTGAAAAAAATCCTGATAAACAGCCGAAGTCCAAACCAAGAATCTATACCGTCAGCCAGATTACGTCTCTGATAAAAGCGAGCCTTGAAAATTCGCTGCCGGGGCAGCTTACAATCACCGGCGAAATAAGCGGTTTTAAGAGACATTCCAGCGGACACTGCTATTTCGATTTAAAAGACGAAAATTCAATCCTGCCGGCTGTGATGTGGGGCAGCGATTTTGTCAAACTGAAATTCAAGCCGGAAAACGGCCTGGCAGTCCTGGCAAAAGGTCATATAGATGTTTATCCGCCGCAAGGGAAATACCAGTTTTATGCCGATTCGATGATGCCGGCAGGTATGGGTGTGCTGCAACTCGCATTCGAGCAAATGAAAAAAAGGCTCGAAGCCGAAGGGCTTTTCAGAGAAGAACACAAAAAACCGCTGCCGAAATATCCTTTTAGAATCGGCATACTTACCAGTAAATCGGGCGCGGCACTGCACGATATTGTTGACAGCATTTATAATCGATGGCCGGTAGCGAAACTTTTTCTTTACGATGTTCCGGTGCAGGGCGAAGGAGCGGGGCAAAAAATCGCTTTTGCAATAAAAGACATCAACAGGAGAAACGCCGCGTTAAAATTAGATGTCCTGATTATCGGGCGCGGCGGCGGGTCAATGGAGGATTTGTGGGCGTTTAACGAAGAAATTGCCGCAAGGGCAATTTTCGCATCGGAAATTCCTGTTATAAGCGCAGTCGGGCACGAAGTCGATTGGACAATCGCTGATTTTGTCGCCGATGCACGAGCCTCAACACCGACAAAGGCGGGCGTAATAGCTGTGCCGGACATTAAAGAAGTATCGCAGCAGGTAGATTCTGCAGGCAAAAGGATTCAACAAAATACGGAATCCATACTTAAATTGTGCGGGCAGAAACTCAAAACGATTCTCGCAGCGGCGGTATTTCGCAACCCGCTTGTCATTATTCAAAACAAAGAACAAACGCTCGATGAGATTGGAAATAATCTTGCCGAGTCGGCACAACTGGCAGTCCTTAATATCCGCAAATTATTGCAAACATATTTCGAGCAAATTTTAAAAATCGAGCCTCATAAAATCCTGTCAGATAAAAAATCCTCATTAAACGCCGCGACAGGAGTAATCGCTGAAAAAGTGAACCGGATTTGGACAAACGCCAGAATGCGGATTGAAACGCAGGCAGCCAAACTTGCGGCCTGCAATCCCAAAAGCGTTCTAAACCGCGGCTACAGCATCGCCAAAAACGCAATTACCGGAAAAGTCGTAACGAACCCTGCAGACGTAAACATCGGCGATTTATTAATCACCGAACTTGCAAACGAAAAAGCGATTGAAAGTAAGGTAACGAAAAGATAAAATAATGACACGGATGAACACGGCATACAAAACTAAATACTTCGTATTAGTTTGTCTTATTCTTTTGGCGTCAGCTGTCTGTCAGGCAAACGGCGGCTGGGAGCAAGTTCCCAGGATACTGCATAGGATTAAAGCCCCGGCATTTCCAGACAGAGATTTTAATATTACCGATTACGGCGCGGTCGCGGACGGAAACACAGACTGCACAGAAGCGTTCAAAAAAGCGATAAAAGCCGCCAATGAAGCAGGCGGAGGCAGAGTCGTAGTGCCGGCAGGAGCATTCCTGAGCGGCGCTATTCACCTGAAAAGCAATGTCAACCTGTTCGTTTCAGAGGGCGCGGTTATTAAATTTTCAACCGACCCTAATGCGTATCTGCCGGCAGTATTTACCCGCTGGGAAGGCGTCGAATGTATGAATTATTCAGCTTTGATTTACGCTTATAAACAAAAGAACATCGCGATAACCGGCAAGGGAACGCTTGACGGACAAGGCGCCAAATGGTGGGGATGGAAAAAAATCCGCGAAGACCGCGAATTACTTTTTAAGCAGGGACAGGAAAGTGCGGCGGTCAAAAACAGGCAGTTCGGCGGCAAAACGCTGAGACCAAGTATGATTGAGCCGGTGATGTGTAAAAATATTCTCATAGAAGGAATCACAATCAGAAACGGGCCTTTCTGGCATATTCATCCTGTGCTTTCGCAAAATATCACCGTCAGAAATGTCCGAGTTGACGGCCTTGGGCCAAACAACGACGGATGCGACCCCGAATCGTGCAAAGATGTCTTTATCGAAGGCTGTTATTTCAACACGGGTGACGATTGCATAGCAATAAAATCTGGCAGAAATAACGACGGCAGACGAGTAAATGTGCCAAGCGAAAATATCATAATCCGCAACTGCCAGATAAAAGCGGGGCATGCCGGCGTGGCTATCGGCAGCGAAATGACCGGAGGCGTCAGAAATGTCTTTACTGAAAACTGCATAATGGACGACCCGCAGCTCGACCGGGCATTGAGACTTAAAACAAATTCGGTCCGGGGCGGCTTTATAGAAAATGTTTATATGAGAAACGTTACCGTCGGGCAGGTGAAAGAGTCGATACTGCATATCTATTTCTTATACGGAGAAGGCGACAGCGGGAAATTTACGCCGAAGGTTCGAAACGTCAATGTGGAAAACGTTACCAGCAAAAAAAGTAAATACGCACTGTTTCTTCAGGGTTATGAGCGTTCGCCGATAACGGATGTTTGTCTTAAAAACTGCACGTTCGAAAATGTTGAAAGTCCCGATATAATCAGTAATGTCAAAAATCTTGTTCTGGAAAATGTGAAAATTAACGGCGAACAATCCACGATAAAAGAAGATTAATAATATTATATCTGGACCGGTTCTATATTAGGCACTAAAAGATGAATAAATAGTAATACCACCAAATAACTTGTGCCTGCAATGATAAATATGGGTAAATAATTGTTCGCATTATTATTTAAAATCGAACCTACAAGATTGGCGATGAAAAAACCGCCCATTCCTCCGGCTGCTCCGCCAATGCCGACTACCGAACCAACTGCGCGTTTTGGAAATATATCCGATGAGAACGTAAAGAGGTTTGCGGACCAGCCCTGATGAGCGCCACAGGCCAATCCAATTAATAATACCGACACCCATTTATCAGCTGTTATAGATGCATAGATAACGGGTAATACTGACAGGGCACAAATAAACATAGCTGTTTTTCTGGCTGCATTGACCGACCATCCATTTTTAATAAATACCCCTGAAAGCCAGCCGCCGCCAATAGAGCCGATGTCGGCCATTACATAAATCACAATAAGCGCTCCACCCATAGATTTAATATCCACGCCAAATTTTTTATATAAGAATCCGGGGACCCAGAACAGCCAGACCCACCAAATGGGGTCCGTCATAAATTTCCCGATTACAAAAGCCCATGTCTGTCTTAATTTTAGCAGAGGCAACCACGGCATTTTTTCGGTTCTCTCCGGAGGTCCACTTTGGATATAAGCCAGCTCCTTTTTCGAAAGTCGCGGATGCTCTTCCGGACGCCTGTAAATAAGGATCCACAGGATAGCCCAGAAGAAACCCAGAATCCCCGTCGTAATGAAAGCCCATCTCCAGCTGCCCAGCGTCGAGAGAATAAATGCAACGAGATAAGGTGTTGTCATCGCACCTATATTCGTTCCCGCGTTGAAAATACCGGTTGCCAGGGCGCGTTCCTTTTTGGGAAACCATTCAGCAACGGCCTTGATGGAAGCAGGAAAGTTGGCCGCTTCGCCGATTCCCAGCATTATTCGCCAGATTGTGAAAGAAAAAACAGTTCCCGAAATCGCGTGTCCCGCCGCCGCGAAACTCCACCAAACGACGGCAATCAGCAATCCTCTGCGGATGCCTATCCGGTCAATAAACGCTCCGGCAGCGAGCATCATCAGGGCATAAGCAAGCTGAAAAAAAGAAATAACCAACCCATAATACGATTCCGACCATCCCGGCCAGGTTAAAATAGTAGGTTTTAATATACCGACTATATTACGGTCAATGTAGTTGATGGTGGCGGCGAGAAACAGAAGCCCGCAAATAACCCAGCGAAAATGGCCGATTTTTTCAATCGTTTTCTCATATTGTTCCATCATTTAGGCGATTCCTTTCCATTACATAAAGCTTCTAAAGAATAGATAAATTCTTGCAAAATAACCATTAAAATGTAAAATACAGATACTATGGCTGAAAAGAAAGAAAATAACAGCGATATAAGCAAACTGTCCTTCGAGCAGGCGATAAAGAAACTGACCGATATAGTGTCCAAAATCGAGGACGGCCAGGTTTCATTAGAACAGAGCCTGACCCAGTATGAGCAGGGAATGGAACTTATAAAACACTGCCGGGCTATTCTGCAAAAGGCTGAAAAGAAAATCGAAGAAATATCGCAGGAAAAAGAAAAATAGCCACGAAGACACCAAGACACGAAGAAATACAAATTATTAACTTAAAAAACTTAGTGCCTTAGTGTCTTTGTGGCTACTGTAATGCGAGCGTGGCGGAACTGGCATACGCGCAAGGCTTAGAACCTTGTGTCCGAAAGGATGTGGAGGTTCAACTCCTCTCGCTCGCATTTTTTTATCCAGCAAAGACTTATGACTATTTTCCTACCTCAAAATTTACCCTAAAAATTACCCTCACTGTGAAAATTTATATGAAAATTTTCGCTCACTTTTCATCCTGTAACCACATTTTCCTGCCGCTGCCAGGCTCAGCCATTTTACCAGTTATCAGGATTGACCTGCTGCAATTTCCCTCTTAACGCATAGTCCATCTCCACTAAAGCATACAGCAGGTTGCCTACGCCATCAATTGCCTCGTAATACGGTTTAGCAGGATGTCCCTTGAATAATCCGTTTACATATAATTTCTCAATCGCTTCATCAGCAAATTTTTGTGCAAGCTGTAAATACTTCTGCCGGCCTGTCAGAGCATTCATATCTATAAAGAACGATATTGTCCTGCCGTATTTATCAGCATAAGTGCCTTCTTTACCGTAAGTTTTTGTGTACTCGGCATACCACGAGATTTCCGTTTCGTTTGTATTTGTTGGAGTTTTTTCAATCCAGTTTGCAAAACGCTCGGCCGCAATCAGCATATTGGGGTCTTTTGTCAGACGATACACAAAGGCATAGCACTGTGCCGTTTCAATCGGAAATTCACTGCCGAGAATATAAGGCTCCCACAAATCGAGATGACCTCTCGGCTCATACTGGGCGTATTGCTGCGCGTTTCCGAACTGTTCCGGCTCCGGCGAAGCCGGCAGTCGCGGGCCAGGTATCGGACTGCCGTCGAGTTTTAACGCACCCCAGAACTTCCCGCTTTCCTTGTCGAAACCGTATTTGTTGTAAGCGGCCAGATAGGCTATCGCCTGCTCTTTGAACATATCTTCCTTTGTAAGCAGATATGCATTTAAAAGACTGTGGCAATAGGGCCCGCTTATATCGGTGGCAAACGTAGTCCCGTCAAATCTGCCGCTACCGGCATTCGGCCGTTCTGCGATAAGACTGGTATTTTTATCGCGTAAATTCCAGAAATAATTCGCAAGCAGCTTTGCTCTGTCGAGCCAGATTTTATCTTCCGTTTTTGTGTATAAAAATGCAAAGGCCTCAATCATACTGCCGGCGGTCAGCGGAAAATCGCAGCCGATTTTACCATCATCGTGACGGTTTGTTTCGCCTGTTTCTTTATTTATGACGTGCCACTGCCAGATAGCTTCTATTTCTTTTTTTACCGCTTTGGGATTTACCTGCCAAAGTATTTCCCATTGAATTTCTATTCCGCCGTGTATTTCGTGCCAGTTTAATAAATGGCCGGTCATTTTGTCTTCGAATACGTCGTAATGTCTGTGGCCGCCCCACCAGAACAAGCCCTTTTTGTCGATAAGATTTTTTAAATAGTATTTTATATATTCCCTGGCCGCCTTTGAATACATCTTATCGCCGGACAATTGCGACATCAGAAACATTACGTTTATCAACGGCTGGTCTGTGAACAGATTTGCGCCCGCGGGATTTCTTCGTTCCCTGCGTATAACCCGCCAATTTTCGTCCAGCGGCAAAGGATTCTGCGGACAGGTTCTCGAATTCACATCAAGGATGCTCACAAACAGCGGTGTTTTAACCGGTCCATAATTGTCTCTGCCGTATTTAATTAGATTATCAAGACAGGTTTTAACATCTGCATAATATTTATCATTCGCGTCAGGCTTGACATCCTGAGCCGTCAGGCCTGCGGCAAATATCAAAGACAACGCGATAGCTGATTTTATCTTATTATACATTTTTTAATTTCCCTGCTTTAACCACTTTACAGTTAATTTCCTTTCTTTCAAGAGCTGTTTTAATTTTCTATGTCTTTTTGTTGACTTACGTGTATTTTCTATGGTAAATGTATAAGAAGTAGATTGCCTTTAGGAATGCCGAAAATATGAGACTGTATAATATTATATTGTTTTATCTTATTTCCGCATGTTTCTGCAATGCTGCGGAGATTACCGTCGGAGAATTCCAGCTCATTTATAACCCTTCTGTCGGAGAAAAAGAAAAATGGTACATAAACGACCATTGTTTTATAAGAGGCAAAGATGGGATATGGCATCTTTACGGCATAACTAAAAGCGAGCCTGCCGGTTCTGCTGATGAAGTAAAATTTGCCCATGCGACAGCGGCAAAACTTACTCAAAGCCCCTGGAAAAAAGAACCGTTTGCCCTTTCTGCTGACCCGAACTTTCGGGAAAAGCATCTTTGGGCGCCGCACGTGATATTTCACAACGGTCTCTATTATATGTATTATTGTGCCGGCGATAACGACCACAGCAAGTATAAGATTCATCTGGCGACTTCCAAAAATCTTTACGACTGGCAGCGGCACCCGGCCAATCCTATGGTCGTGGACGGCTATGATGCCCGCGACCCTTTCATCCTTAGACTCAAAGACAAATGGGTAATGTATTATACCGCAACGAGCAAACCCGAAGGCGGAAATCATATTGTTGCTGCCGTTACAAGCAAAGACCTTATTCACTGGTCTGACAAAAAGGTCGTATATACCGACCCCGGCATCGGCACATGGGGCGGCAATACCGAATCGCCGCAGGTGATACGCCGCGGAAAATATTATTATTTGTTTATTGGCCCGGGCGATAGTTATATAACGACAACAGTTTATCGCAGCACAAACCCTTTTAAATGGACCTATGAAAAGCAGGTTCCAATTATAAAAGCACACGCGGTCGAAGTTATACGCGATATTGACGGTCAATGGTATGTAAGCCATTGCGGCTGGGGCCAAGGCGGAGTTTATCTTGCGCCTCTCCAGTGGAACGATGGGCAGAACGGCGATGATACATCATTGCCGACACCTGCAGCTGCCGATTAAATTAATAAAAATAAAATTATGCTGTTTTATCCTTTGCGGCTGCTCTCCGGCACTCTTGCGCAGGTTTTCATATCCAGGAAATGATAATCCAGTCTTACTGATGGTGTGTTTTGCTGGCCTGTTTGCATTTTTTTTGTCAGCATTGCAACGGTCTCTCTGGCCATCTCTGTTTCCGGTTCGAGCATCGCGGTAGCGGGTAAACCCATTCTTTGATGTGTTTCTCCCGCAAAGGTGATAATTGACAGGTCCTCGGGTATGCGCAGATTCATAGATGATGCTGTCAGCAGCAGGGCTGGTATGGAATTTGACCAGTAAAACAGCATTGCGGTGGGTCTGTCTTTTTTTTCGAGCACAGAACGAAACAACTGTGTCTGTTTTTCCATTGAGTCATCGACCTTGTAATGCGGCGTAATATCCAGCACTTCGAGCGAAGCGTTTTTCATCGCGCAGGCATAACCGCCGCGTCTTTCAGAAACGCTGTAATGTGCATCGGCCTTAAGGTCATTGAAATAGACATTGCAGTAGCTGATTCTTTTATGCCCTAATTTTATCAGGTATTCGGTAGCTTTTTGGGCCGCGGAAAAACTGTCCGGATATACGGAATCGTATTGCATTTTGTCGTTCATCCAGACTATCGGCATAGAAGTGTTTTCTATGACTTTTTTGATTCTTGGCGGCAAGTCCTGATAATAGTTCATAATCAATCCATCGGCCATCAGGGAGCGGAATATCTTGGGTATGTCCTGGTCGCAAGTTACCTGCTCCGGAATATTAGCCAGCAAAAGATGCATATCTCCCTTTTCAAGGTTTCGGTGTATTTCGTTTAATAATTTTTCCGGCAGATAACTTTTCCCTGCCACACCGCTTTGGAGCAGGGCTACGCAATGAAATTCGCCGGTTTTCATTCCAACCGCATAAGCATTTGGTATATATCCAAGCTCTGCGGCTACTTTTTTCACTTTTTCCTGGCATTGCTGGCTGATTCTGTATTGGTCGGCCTTTCCGTTGAGAACTCTGGATACCACAGAGATATCTACTCCTGCGAGATGAGCAATTTTTTTCAAGGTTACTGGTGTTGTATTTCGCATTTTTTATAGCCGAATAAAACAAAACATTGTATATCTTGTTTATTTATAAATCAACATTTGATATTTTTACGCATTTTTTTGATATTTTTACGCATCTTTCGATATTTTTGAATATATTCAATAAAAATACGAATTTATCTGTTTTCATTGTATATTTTACCATTGTTTTTTTCTTTTGCAATTAGCCCCATAATATTCCCTTTTTTGTATTTCAGGATTATTGTTGCACAAACTTTTGTGCAAGATAATAGTTGTTGACAAACATAACAAATAATACTACAATACAACACTGAAGTATAATGTGAAAAATTATATATATTCGTATATTTGTTCGTGGCAAATTATATGTAGATAATTCAAGGAGTGTGCTTTTGCTGATGCACGATCATAAAAGGGGTTTTACGCTTGTAGAGTTGCTTGTGGTTATCTCTATCATAGCGCTGCTATTAGCGATAATGGTTCCCGCGTTGAACATGGTCCGCGGCAGGACACAGACGATTATATGTGGAACGAATTTGAAAAATTACGGACCTGCTTTGTGTATGTATGCTCAGGAAAATTCAGATAAAGCGCCTTTCAGCTTTTCATGGCTTTACTCAATGAAGACTATCTTCAAACCTGTACCCAGGTTTGGCATCATTCCTCAGGGATGCAGGTGGCACTACGACGTGGATCCGCCGGATGGGTCTCTTTGGCCATATCTGAAGAACATAAATGTTCATATGTGTCCAACCTTCAGAGGTATTGCGATGGCCGATAAGAAATGCTACAACACAGGAGAGGGCCAAGTTCTCCCGGGTATGCCTCCGGACCGGGGTCATGATCCCAAACTGCCGTTCAATCCTGTGTATAGCTATTCAATGAACCGCTGGCTCGGCCTTGACTGGCCAAGCTATTTAGCAGACCCTACGCTGGTCACGGAACCCTCATTAAAACTGACTATGGTTAAGCGACCGGCTCAATGCTTTGCTTTTTCCGAAGAAAATATGTGGACAATTGGCAATCCGGATGATCGTGATAGCCACCCGAAAAGAACCTGCGATGACAATAAGATATACAGTTCAATGGCTATTGGTAAAAATGACCTGTGGTTAAGCGCACTTAAAACTTGGCCTGATGGTGCTCTATCTAACTTTGCGACCTATCACAATGTCAGTAAAAGCCATAGAGACGAAGGATTCGCAAACGCTCTTTATGTTGATGGACATGTCAAAACTGTAAAGGGTCGGGCCGGGTATGACGCCTATCTCGAGTATGGAAGACCCTATATTGGACACGAACGGCAGAATATCTGGTAATAACGGGACGACGATAGCGGCTATGATGTCTGTTTTGAGTGTAACAGCTTTATAACGGATACGAATATAGTGAGTGTTGTGTATTTTTAACGGTAATTTGTAGATGCTAACTTTTTTCGGAGGATGGAAAAATGATTAAGAGATTAGTGATTATTACGGTTGTTTTGTTGATGGCTGTACCATCATTCGGGCAGTTGGCGGGGTACTGGAACTTCAATGAAGGCAGCGGCACAAGTGCTGCCGATTCCTCTGGTCATGGCAAAACCGGCATTCTGCAAAAGAACGGGAGCGGATCTTTGCCTCTGTGGATAACCGGCCATGACGGAAATGAAGCTTTACAATTTAACGCAACCACTACCAGCAGTGCAAATTCCAATAGAGTATTTGTTGATATTGGCACATCCGACGCCCTTGCCAGTCTTGGCGGAGCGTTTACTATTTCCATGTGGGTCAGAAGTGATCAAACTGCAGACTGGATTCTACGATCACCAACCGGTGATTGGCGGCGGCTCGTTTATACTAACGCCTATGATGCCGAACTTGCGGCAGACCCAAATCTCAGTGGAATTAGCGGTGTTGATTATTTCTGGTCCGAGTCAACCGCTGCCTGGCAGCTGGACTTAGGATATGAAACTGATGAACAGAATTATACCGGAATCTGGTATCATCTGGCCCTGTCGTATGACGGTAATTATTTTAGAAAATACGTCAACGGTTATCTTACTCTCGCTATCGCGGCTCCGACAAGTGCAATCGCCACCGCGACATCAGATTTCTTCATCGCTGCTATGTCTGACGGAAGCGGATATTTTGTAGGAGACCTTGATGATGTTGCTATATGGGCCGGCTCCTACCTGCCTTCTTCAGAGATTATCAAGCTGGCCAACAACACCGCAACTCCTCTTACGGTTACGGACCACGCTCCCGAGGCGCCGCTGCCGCCCGTGAATTACAAGTTAGAAGGTGACATGTCCTGGAACAGCGGTGGAGCAAGAACTCTATGGTCTTCTGCCTTCAACTGGGATGTGCATCTGACGCATAATGATGCCAATACTATATGGATGGCTGAGGCATTCTGGTTTAGTGATGCGGCAATTATGCCCGGCACCCGATCAGCCACGTGGGAGTGGAACAAATGGTATCCCGAGATTCTTGACAATAACACAATCTACGTGCCTGATACTTATCCTCCTACGAACGTGGCAACGCATGGCGTAGAGTGGATAAGTCCTTCCTGGAGCGGGGTTGACTCGAATATTGCCAAGATTGCGGCATACACTACACCAGGCATTGCGATTTGTCAGGAAAACCACTGGTTCCAGCCTTACGATCCTTCCCCAACAAGAGCTATAGGCTGGGAAGACAAGCCTTATTGGAAAACTTACGCGCGTGTAGCCGGCGTCCATACCCAGGGCTGCACGTTCCGTGTAAGAGTCTATACATATAGCCCAATTCCTAATGAATGGGTTCCGCTGACAGAACCGAATGTGCTGACACTTATTGGCGAAGTGGATATGCCCCTCAGCGGCGTAGATCACCAGTGGCAGGAATTTAGGTTCTTGCTTCCTAAAGCACCTACTATAGGCGGCTCTCTTGGCGGCAATTGGTGGACTACATGTCACTGGTTTGAAGCTTCCGTTGTCGGCGGCGATGCCAATACGGTGCTTTACATTGATGAGCTTAGTCCGATTAGTGACCGGTATGCTAATTTCTATGATGCAGATCTCAACAAAGACACCGTTGTTAACAAGAAAGACCTTAAGTTTTTGGCAGACGAATGGCTCATTAACAATACTCTTGATCCGAGAAGCGGTGGATTGCTTACCAATGGCGACTTCACGGCTGATGCCGATGTGGTTGGCATGGCAGATGATGCCAACATAGTAATGAACCCGACCGGCTGGTCATTTACCGGAACAGGTAATTATGGCTTGTGGCGTACCGCTAAGCGAGGCGGACTTAATTATACCAATTGGACTGAAGCGCGTACAATTGTTCCTATCGGTGGTGATGTCTCGGCTTTCACAACGGATATGAATGCAGGCGACACGAACGGCGTATTGTCTCAGACCGCTTCCGTTAACGCAGTTTCAGGCCAGACCTATTACGCTATGGGATATGTTATGACCTGGTATCCAGGTAACGATGGTCCCTGGTATGGCTGGAAAGATACCGCCACAATGACGATTTCGGTCGATAATGTTGTCAAGGCTACTTTCACACGCAGGTTGTCTATGAGCAAATGGCGTGCGTTGTACGGCACATATACTGCCACAATCGCAGATAACGGCAAGCCGATAAAGATTAGTTTCTCTTATGACAACACTTATACAGAGTATTATTCTCAGGCGGGCAATATGTATATCGGTTATGCCTATCTTGGCACAACTGTTCCAAATGAATGGCCTGAAAAGCGTCAGAACCTGCTGACTAACGGCGGATTTGAAGACCTGTCGGTTATTCAGTCATTGCTACCATCTCTGTATACCAGCCTTACCACGTCCGACAACTATGGCGCATGGTTTATCACCGGTACACCTGCTGCTTTTCCGGGTTGGATATATGAAGTTCCATCAGGTTATGATACGAACAATAAGGCCGGTATCTGGGCAAGCGCCTTTTATGGCCCCCCGATTCCGACACCGGGTCTGAACGATATAGTCGTTTACGTCAACAATGACTTTGTTTTGGGTCAGGTTGTCGGGGCATTGAATTCAGGCACGACATATTATCTTGACGCGGCCTGCGGCGTGGACAGCAGTTCTTATCTCCTGCCGGCGGCTGATGGCAACGGCGTGAACTGGCCAAATCCCGCTCCTAAAATCCGTGTTGAGCTTTGGAGAATCCCTGCCGGTGTAACAGACGGCACGGTTATCTACAATGCGATTTCCAGCGGTAATCCAAGCTATGTAAAAGTTGCTGAGGCCAATGTTCCAGCAACAGGTGATATTAGCGGCAGTAATTCTGATCGCGGAACGCCCAGTTCGAACTGGCAGATTATCGGCACTTCCTATACGGCGACATCTTCGGATACCAGTATGTATGTAAGAATTCGCGGGACCGGCGGCGCATCTTATAGGCCTGAATATGTTTTCAGTGATGTTTATCTGTCAACTCAAAAGAGAATGATTCCGGGCGGTTCGCAGTCAGCTAATATCTCTTCTGGTGTGCAGTATGATGTATTAGGCCCGTATAACACCTATCACGCCAGTCTGATGGACTTGTATGCGGCTGATCTTGATGGAGACGGTATTGTTAATTTCGCGGATTTTGCGATTATGGCCGAAAACTGGCTTAAGTCCTCATTCATGGACTCTACTGGCGCTACTGACTGGTAATAGTTTCCGGACACCTGCGGCGGCAGTTAATCCGCCGCAGGTGAGCCGATAATACTTTTTGAAATTGATTTGGTTATTTACAGTTATCTGTAAGGAAGAAAAGAATTTTGGAGAAGGTAAGAAAACTGAAGATTGCTTGTTTTATTATCATTGCAGCAATAGGGTGCTGTGCCTTGGCGAGCTATCCGACACCTGTCGGCTGGTGGGAGTTCAACGACCCTGATAATCTGACAAACGCTACTTTAGGCACAGACTTAATCGAGTCAGGCCCTCATTCTGCCGTCGCGGGCATTGACTCAAACGACGGTGCGGTATTAGACCCGCTTACAAGCTACTACAGATGCACACACGGTATAGCCCCAAATGGCGGCGGCGAGTATGTCAATAACTGGACCGTATTGATGGACGTAAAAGTTCCGACCAGCAGCATCGGCCAATGGGTTTCATTATACCAGACAAATGTTGATAACAGTAATGACGGCGATTGCTTTATCGCACCCGACAGAACGATAGGGGTCGGCGACACAGGATATACCAGGAACAAAATCAACGGCGAAACCTGGTATCGAATTGTAATATCCTGCAGTAATATGAATTTTTACGTAATTTATGTAGACGGTCACCCGTGGAAGAATGGCACCGTCCAGCCAAGAGACGGAAGATTCTCGCTTGACACGCAGATTTTATTCTTCGCGGACGATAACGGCGAAGATTATCCGATTGAATGCACTAATTTAGCAATCTGGGGACAAGCCCTGTCGGATGCAGAGGTGAGCGAACTTGGCACAGTTTATACTGCTATTGCAATAGACGCCAATAGTAAGACCGGAATAAATCTGATTAAGAACCCGTCCGGCGAGGATGAATTAACGGACTGGACAATCACAGACGGCAACGACTGGCAGGCGACAGACAGAACAGACTGGCATTGGCCGAGAACAAACAACTATTATTTCACGTCCGGCCGCTCCGGACACGGCGAAATGAGCCAGATAATCAACATTGGATATATAGCGGCTGATATTGATAACGGCCAAATTGCCGCAAACGTGGCTGGTTTTCTCGGCGGCGGAGACGGCGATAAAGGCCGTATAATTGTGGAATACAGAAATAATTCAAATGTAATACTGGCAACAACAGACAGCAACTGGATTGAGGGGCCGAATTCAGTCAACTGGACACAATTAGTTCTTCCGGATGCCAACGGATTTATACTGCCGTCGGGAACTCGTTCTGTTAAATACCGCCTGCTTACGCAGCGGATGAACGGGACAGACTGCGACGCATTTTTTGACGACCTTTCGTGGGAATTTAAGCGGGTAGTCGCCGGCAACACGGCACCGATAGCTCCTTCGATAGCCGGCGCTAATTCTGTTTCTACCGACACAAGCACAGTATATACTTTCGTTTCCACCGATGCTGAAGCAAACTACGTCAGCTATCAAATCGACTGGGGCAACGGAATTTCGGATTGGTCTGTTTTACAGGCTTCCGGCACAAATTATAACGTTTCGCATAGTTGGCCCGTGCTCGGCGTTTATGCGGTTCGGGCAAGGTCCCGCGACAGCGAGGGAGCGGTCGGCCAGTGGTCGGAGTTTTATAACGTTACGGTTTCGGGTGATGCAGCAGGCGTGTTCAAATCGCAGCCGTATCTGCAAAACGTAAGTCAAACCGCGATGACTATTTGCTGGGAGACCGACCGCATAGTCAATCCTACGGTTGACTGGGGGCTGACTTCCTCTTACGGCAATAATACAAACGGCCTCTGTATCAACGCCGGTTCTACCGGCGGTTCTACCGTTTATATCTGTAAAGTCAGAATCACAGGCCTCTCTCCGGATACGACTTATCATTTCAGAGCACGCAACGGCTCAACCACAGGCACCGATGCCGTGTTCGAAACCGCCCCCGATGAACAAACACCTTTCAGTTTTGCTGTCTGGGGCGACAGTCAGATGGTAGCCAGAAGACTAATAGGTGACACTCCACATCCGGAGTGCAGCAGTGCGATGTTTACAGATATGGCCTCAATGACCGATGTCGCTGTGTCTGTTGGTGATGTTGTTGATGATTCATCCTATAGCCTTTATGTTAGTGCGTTTAGACCGTATGTCTGCAACATTCTCGGCAAACAAAAACCGGTCTTCGTCGCTTTTGGCAATCACGATGAGCCGTCAACCAGCCTTGTACACAAAGTCATACAGAACAGTGGTATGCATAGTTTTTCATTCAATTATGGCAACACTCACTTTACCTGTATTGATTATTCAGACTGTGTAAAAGTAGAAGAAACTATGACGCCGGATGGTGGGGCTGGTGTAAATTCTCTGCCTTTGGATTGGATACAACAGGACCTCTCATCAGACGATGCGCAGAATGCGACCTGGCGGTTTTTATTCATTCACGTTCCGCCATATAGTGAGCGATGGTTTGACGGCAGCAGCCTGATGCAGACATATCTTGTGCCGCTGATGAATCAGTATAATGTTCAAATGTGCTTTAGCGGGCATGTCCACGAGTATGAACGCGGAATGCTCTATGGCACATTCAACGGCACATTCTATGGCGGCACATTCTATGTAATCACCGGCTGCTGCTGCTATCTTGATATTATCGAAGATCGTACGACTACGACAGACTGGCCTTTTATGACTGTCGGCGGCAAGCAGGACATTCCGGATGTGAATGATGGTGGCGGTGAAATACACGGCTGGACTGAAGTTCAAATTGATGGCACAGAGCTTAATTTGATACAGCACGCGTATAATCTTGATGGCAGTTCTTTCGGTATAATTGATACAATACATTTTGCGTTGTCCGATTTTAATATGGACAAAAATGTTGACGCGGTCGACCTTGCTGAACTGGCGAATGAATGGCTTGTCTCAGGACAGAGTTCGAAATATGACCTTGTTGACAGAAGTAATAAAATAATAAATATGAAAGATATGGCTGAGTTTGCCAACTATTGGATGTTTGAAGGGCAGTTTTAAAAATGCGTTTAATCTAAACTATAAAGTTTAGTAAATTTTTATTAACCTTTTTTTGGAGGATTAGAAGATGAAGAAAGTTGTAGTATGTTTGTTGGTTTTGGCAGTGGCCGGTGTGGCGACTGCCGCGGTAAATGTCCCCGCTGGGCTAACCGGTCTGTGGCGGTTCCAAACCAGCGCGGATAGATTGAAGGCGACTGTAGGCACAGACCTTGTAAGCGTCGATGAGGCCAGTACCTGGATGACGGGTCCCTGGACTGACATAGGGACGGAAGCACAACACACGCTTTATAGCGACAATGGTATCGTTCAGGAGCAGAGTTATGGTTACCTTCAGGTCAATCCCGGCTTACACGCTAACGGCGGTGGCGACTATGTCAATCAGTACACAGTTGCCATTGATTATTGCCAAACACAGAGCGGCTGGAACAGCCTGTTTCAGACTTCATGGGATGGTCGTGACAGCGACGGCGACCTGTGGATAGCTCCTGATGGCACCATCGGCGTAGGCGATGTTGGTTATTCAACAATGACCTTTGACCCCTCTACATGGCACAGAATCGTTTGGTCCGTTGACAACAGCAGCTTCTTCGATGTGTATGTTGACGGTGTACAGTTTCTGCATGGCGCAGGCCAGGGTGTTGACGACAGATTCTCTCTGTATCCGGATCGATTCAATCTTTTCGCAGACAATGATTGGGAAGATATGTGGGGACTCGTTGGCACAGCAGCGGTATGGGATCACGCTTTGACAAGTGATGAAGTTGCTGGAATGGGCGGTTGGATAGGCACTGCTACGATGCCGACCCCGCTGATAATTCCAGAACCGGCAACGATGACCTTATTGGTTCTCGGCGGTTTAGGACTGATTAGACGCAGTAAATAAATTTTGCTACAGATGATTATTGTCAAACTAAGGGCTGCGGCGTTTTGCCGCCGCAGCCCCAGTTTGGCTGTTTAAAAAAATTTGCTTAATCGTATTCTCTTAAAAACTTATCCGTAAGAATAAGCAGTTTCATACATTGCGATTATATTTTCCAGCGGCGCATCAATCTGGATATATGTGTGGCCGGGGCCGATTATATAACCGCCCTCTTTGCCGAGTATATCGATTAACCTCTTAACTTCGTCACTGACCTGCCGGGGAGTTGATTTACACAGGATTTTTTGCAAATCGACACCGCCATAAAAACAAAGGTCTCTGCCGAAATCTTTTTTCAGTCCCGTCGGGTCCATCCCGTTTGCCCGAATCTGTATCGGCTCAAGCATATCAACGCCGGCATCAATAATCATCGGCAGCAGAGGGCGGACCGCCCCGCAGCAATGCAGCAGAAATTTTTTGTTGTGCGAATGAGTCTTTTCCACCACTTTCGTCAAATACGGCATTACAAATTCCCTGAAAGTCTGCGGACTGAAAAGCGGACCCTGCTGCGAGCAGTAGTCATCCGCCATATAAACAATATCTATGCCGTTACCATAATTCGTCAGCATTTCATCGAGAAACATCATAGAACTTTCCGCGATTTTATTTATCAGGCGGCGGGCGTAATCTTTTCGCAGTGCAAAATCCATAAACAGATTTTCCATTCCCCTGACATAAGCCGCGATAAAATATGCACCCCAGGTGAAAACACCGATTATACCCCTGTCTTTGTGGTATTCAGCTTCGGTAAGGAAATGGGAAAAGTCCAGCTGCTCCAAGGCGGGAGCCTTCCACTTTCTTATATCTTCAATGCTGTCTTTGCCTGCGAGCGGATTGTAACAGATTTCATCGTAAGTTCCGCCGGAGTAGCCTGTAACCGTTGTTTTATAGCCCCAGATGGACTGTTTTTCTTTCGTCCCTTCTATCGGCTCAGGCTCGAATCCTTTGGGCAGCATCATCCAGGTATCAACGTTTAATCTGTCGAATAGCGCCTCTTTGCTCCGGACACTGAAATATTTATAAAGGGCCTGATAGACTTCCTTCTCCGCATCAAAGGTAATGGGTGTTCTGTCCGGCTGTTTATGATTTATCGCCGCCAAGACCCTCTGTTTTGAAGTCATAATATCTGTCCCGCTAATAACATTCGATAAACCATCAGCTTCTTTAAAAACCATCTTACCGTTGATTTCCTTTCTTTCAAGAACTGTTTATAGTCCATCAACAAGGGAATAAATCTTTGCTTTCAGCAGAATTAAGCCGTAAGATGAGGCATATATTCTTATGACTCATTTTTCCTGGTCAATAGACGGTAGTATCGTAGGACTTTATATCCTGGCCACGATGATTGCCGGCATTATGGTTCGCAAATATGTCGGTAAGGTCGAACACTTCATTGTCGCCGGACGCGAAATGAACGTTTATCTTGGCATCGCCTCTCTTGCTGCCACTGAGTTCGGTATTGTTACCTGTATGTACACCGCTCAGGCCGGATATACACGCGGCTTTACCGGTGCGATTCCCGGAATTTGTTCGGCTGTTGCTATGTTCGTGGTCGGCTATACAGGCTTTTGTGTCAAACCCCTGCGCGACGCCGGCGTAATGACCATCCCTGAGATGTTCGAGGAGCGATACGGCGGATTAGTCCGCTGGCTGGCCGGCGTCGTCATCGTCCTCGGCGGCCTCTTGAATATGGGCGTCTTCCTCCGCGTTGGCGGACAATTCCTTGTCGTCTGCTGCGGAATGAATCCCGGTTATCTCGAAATCGCTATGACTGTCCTCCTCGTTGGCGTTACTGTTTATACCGTTCTCGGCGGTATGCTCTCTGTGCTGGTGACAGACTACCTCCAGTTTGTCGTTATGAGTGTTGGGCTTTTAGTCGTTACTATATTTATCCTCAGCAAAGTCGGCTGGACCAGTCTGATAACCACAGTTCACCAGCACTTTGGTCCCGGCGGCTTCAACCCCTTCCTTAATAACGACCTGGGCTGGCAATTTGTTCTTTCAAATCTCCTGACCAATACCGCCGCAGTCCTCACCTGGCAAACCTGCATCGCCCGCCTGCTGGCGGCAAAGGACACCCGCACCGGCCAAAAAGTTTATACAGGTACCGCCTTCTTCTTTGTATGCCGCTGGGTCATCCCCGGCATTTGGGGCATCGCTGCTCTCACATCCGCTGCCGTTACTCCCGATGTCCTGTCCGGAATCGCCAAAACTATGGGCGAGCAGAACATCTCGCTATTCGCAATGCCGCTTTATCTCAGCACCGTGGTGCCGATGGGCATGATGGGCATCCTAATCGCTGCTATGCTCGCCGCCGATATGTCCACCGACTCATCCTATATGCTTACCTGGGGCTCTGTCATCTACAACGACATTCTTGCCCCTTTCCGCCGCCATCCCTGGTCTGAAAAAAAAGGCATTATCGTCAACCGTTTTATCGTCGCAATGATAGGGGTGTTCCTGCTGTTCTGGGGCCTTTGGTATAAACTCGAAGGCAACCTCTGGGAATACCTCCAGACCACCGGCAATATCTATCTTGCGAGTATGTCTATACTGCTCATTGCCTGCTGCTACTGGAAGCGCGCCAACAACTGGGGCGCCATCGCCGCTATCGTTGCCGGTGCCGTTATGCCTGTGCTGGCTCTGTCCCTCAACCTCTTTGTTAAAGTTCCCGTGCTTGATGCCGCGGGCCAATCATTGATTGAAAACGGCCTGCCTAAGACGGCCGGGTGGGCGGCATATCACATCGGCGATGCCTGGGTCAACATTGGCACCTACGCCGCCGCTGCTGCTGCTATGATTATCGGCTCCCTGCTTAAGCCCGGCAGCAGCGGAATGAAACAGCAAATTAAAACTTAAATACCGCGAGGTCAAAAATATGCTTAATATATCAACAATAATTCATCACTGGTTCTGGCTGGGTATTGTCGCGGCCGTCATCGTATGGTACTCCACCATCACCATTTACGTCTCTATCAGAGGTGCCTTTGACATCAAACAAATGTTCGCCCGCCTCGGCAGGCAATCCGCAGATTCGCCGAACGATACACCATCAGACAAAAATTCCGAGCCTCTCAACAGGAAGTAATCCCCCGCTTTGGAAGTGAAACACGCCGCAAAGGTCGATTCTTTCATAATACCGATAATAAAGCAGTCAAATCAGACCCATTGACCACTTTTTTATCAAAATTTTGGCTTTACTTTTTGCTCAAAATCATTTTTAATCAGGTCTTTTGAAGACCTCATATAACCAGATAGTTTATGAAAAAATTTTCTTATGATATATGTATCATCGGAGGCCTCGGACATATCGGCCTGCCGCTGGGCATTTCATTTGCCAAAGCAGGAAAAAAAGTAATCCTTTATGATATAAACCAGAATGCAATTGAGCTGGTATCAAAAGGCCGGATGCCATTTGGAGAGGCCGGAGCAGAAAAGCCCCTTGGCGAAACAATCAACAAAACCCTGTTTATCAGTTCTGATAAAAACGTAATATCTCAAAGCCATTTTGTTATCCTGACAATAGGAACGCCAATTGACGAGCATCTTAATCCGCAATTTGCCCTCTTTAAAAATTTCTTTGAAGAAATATTTGCGCTGTTAGACGACCGGCAGCACATAATCATCAGAAGCACTGTTTACCCGGGGACTACAGAAAAAGTTCAGGAATTGCTGAGACAAAACGGCAAAAAAACCCGTGTTTCTTTCTGTCCTGAAAGAATAGCCGAGGGCAAGGCGATAGAGGAAATAAGAAGTCTTCCCCAGATAATCTCTTCTTTTGACGAAGACAGTCTTCTCGAAGCAAACGAACTATTCTTGAACCTGACAACGCAGACTATACCTCTAAAGCCTATCGAAGCGGAGCTTGCAAAATTATATACGAATGTGTGGAGGTATCTGCAATTTGCTATGTCAAATCAATTTTATCAAATTGCAACCCAGAACAATCTCGATTTTTACAGAATATATGACGCTGCAACAAAAGACTATCCGAGAATCAAAGGCTTTGCAAAGGCAGGTTTTGCTGCCGGGCCGTGCCTGCTCAAAGACACTATGCAATTGGCAGCATTCGCAAACAACAGTTTTTTCCTCGGTCATGCCGCAATGCTTATAAATGAAGGAATGCCCAATTTTATCGTTCAGAAACTAAAGGAAAAGCATAACCTCAAAACAAAAACCGCCGGCATACTCGGAATGGCCTTCAAAGGCGACAGCGACGATTCACGAGAGTCACTCTCATACAAATTGAAAAAAATCCTTGCTATCGAAGCCGGACGAGTTCTCTGCAGCGACCCGTTCGTAAAAGACGGCACGCTTGTGCCGCAGGAATTGCTGATAGAAAAATCCGACATTATTATTCTTGGGGCGCCGCATTCAGAATACAAAAAACTCAAACTCGATTTTGCATCGAAGACCATTGTTGACATCTGGAATTTCTTCGGTGGCGGAGGTGCATTCTAAAATGAAAATTCTTGTTACAGGCTCGGCAGGCTTTATCGGAGGATACCTGATACAGGAACTTCTTGAACACGGGCACGAAATCATCGGAATCGACAATTACTCAAAATACGGCAAAACCGTAAAAAGTTATGATAATCATCCACGCTATAAATTCACAGAAGGCGACGCTAAAGACGTTGAGCTGATGAAAAAATTGATAGCGGACTGCGACCAGATTGTCGCCCTGGCGGCAATTATCGGCGGAATAACGCTCTTCCACGAACTGGCTTATGACCTTCTTGCCGAAAACGAAAGAATCATAGCTTCTACTTTCGATGCCGCGATATGGGCATTCAAAAACAAAAAATTTAAAAAAATAAACGTAATTTCCTCCTCAATGGTTTTTGAAAGCACAAAAAAATTTCCTACCCCTGAAGGAGAGCAGTTTAAATGTCCGCCTCCCCTGTCAACTTACGGCTTCCAGAAATTGGCCTGCGAATATTTCGCCAAAGGTGCCTTCGAGCAATACAAACTCCCCTTTACGATAATTCGGCCTTTCAATGCGATAGGCATAGGGGAGAAAAAAGCGCTGATGGAAAGGGAGATATTCTCCGGCAATATTAAACTTGCAATGAGCCATGTTGTTCCCGACCTTGTGCATAAAATACTCAAAGGCCAGGACCCTGTCCATATTTTAGGAAAAGGCAACCAGATTCGTCATTATACTTACGCAGGCGACCTTGCGGCAGGAATACGCACCTGCATCGAAAATGAAAAGTCGCTCAATGACGACTTCAATATTTCAACCAATGTATCCACCACTGTGCTGGAACTTGCCCGGACAATCTGGAAAAAGATAAACGGCGATAAACCCTTCAGGCATATAAGCGACAAACCTTTCGAATACGATGTCCAGAAGAGAGTCCCCTCTACTGAAAAAGCCGGGAAAATCCTTAATATTGAATGCAAAACCACTTTGGACCAGGCCCTCGATGAGATTATCCCCTGGATAAGTAACCAAATCAAAATCGGAGGTTTTTGAATTGGAGCGGCCTCTGGGCATAATCATTCCTGTTTATAATGAAGGAGACAACATACAGCCAACCATAAATGTCATAGAACAGATGGTAAAAACTTCTCACAGAATTTATATTGTTTATGACTTTGACGAGGACAACACTTTGCCGGTCATAAAAAAAATGCAGCAGGAAGGTCTGCCTATAGAATTACTAAAAAATTCATCTCGCGGCGTAGCCAATGCCATCAATACAGGACTCCGCAACGCACTCGAAGACTATTTACTTGTTACAATGGCAGACCTCTCAGATGATTACTCCGTTGTTGACAGAATGTGTCAGTTGATGACAGACGGTTACGATATTGTCTGCGGCTCCAGATATATGAAAGGCGGAAAACAAATCGGCGGGCCATTTTTCAAAAAATTGCTGTCCCGCACAGCAGGATGGACCCTTAAATACTTCGCCGGACTGCCGGTTTACGATATAACTAACAGCTTTAAGCTCTATAGAAAATCTATGGTTGATAATATCGACATCCAGAGCAATAAAGGCTTCGAAATTGGTATGGAAATTGTCGTTAAAGCTCATTTTTCAGGTTATAAAATTACCGAATTGCCCTGCATCTGGACAGACCGCCGGGCAGGACAATCCAAATTTAAAATATTCAACTGGATGCCGAAATACCTGAAATGGTATTTCTACGCTCTGAATAAACGTTTTTGCAATCAGAATTAACTATCTGTTTTCATTCCGCCCAGGAATTCCCCTATTTCAGGCGCTTTCAGCAGCCAGAGAATAAATATAAAAACGCCGGCCCCCGCAGGAACACACAGGCCGATAATAAACAGGATACTCATATCTTTCATATACCATTTTAAAGGATATACTACTGCCGCCATTGCGATACAGGCGATAACTGTCCTTGCAAAACTGGCGGCGATTTTGCGGCCGCCGAGAAGCCCCAAACGTCTTCGCAATATATATATCAGAATCATCACATTAGCCGCAAAAGTTAGCGATGTCGAAAGACCAAAAGCGCCGGGGCCGATAGACGGCAGCCAAATAAGAGACAGCAGAAGAAGTAAATTAATAACCGACAAAATGCAGGAAACTTTAAGAGGCGTTTTAGTGTCCTTGCAGGCGTAAAACGCCCTTGCGAGAATTTGATAACTGCAATACGCCCACATTCCCAAAACATACATCTTCAATACAAAAGCGGCCTGCATAGCGTCCGCAACAGTAAATTTGCGCCGCGCATAAATCATCATAATAGGCTCGGCTAATATGAAAAGCCCTGCGCCGGTTGCAAGTCCTTCCATCAGCGAAATACGAATTGCACGGTTGACGCTGCTGCGGAGATTGGGAATATCGCCGCGGGAAGCATACCGGCTAAGTAACGGAAACACTGCAACGCCCAGAGAAATAGCCAATACGCCCATCGGAAATTGATAAAAAGCGCGGGCGGCGCCAACTCGCACAATTACTCCTTCTCTTAAAGGGCAGGGAATAATCCAGCCGAAAAGATGAAGAGCTGAAGATTCTTTCGTTACCGTAAGAGTCCAGGCAATGACATCCTGTAAGAATTCCGATAGCTGCAAAAAGCCCAGACCTATAGTCATCGGCGTAACAAGCCTGATTATCTGCCTGATGCCGGGTTCTATAGGAAACAGACGGGGACGATGATAAAGGCCGCTTTTTTTCAGAAGCCATATTACCGCAACCAATTGCACAACGCCGGCCACTACAACGCTGAATGCTACAAGGATAAGCTGGTGGGGCAGACTTTCTTTTAAAACAGGCGCAATCCACCAGGCCGCGACAATGCCTATGATATTGAATATTACCGGGGCAAGAGCCGGAAATATAAAATGCCCTCTTGCATTAAGCGCTGCTGAACACAGCGCAAGCAGGCAAACAGTAAACATATAGGGAAACATAATCATCGCAAGGAGCATTAGAAAGCTGCGGTCTTTGGGCCCCGGCACAAGCGAATAAAGGAAAAATATCAGCTCGCCGATAACGAGCAGCGCCGCCAGATAAACCGCCAATATTGCCATTGCGTTGGCCAGCAGCAGACGGGCCTTGGGGGCGCCATCCTTTTCGTGCACATCAGTGAAAACCGGCACAAATGCAGACGCAAGCGCTCCTTCGCCAAAAAGACGTCTGAAGAGATTAGGAATCTTAAACGCCAGGCCAAAGGCGTCATTATAGCGGGTTGCACCAAGCGATGTGACAGCCATATCGCGGAAAAACCCGAATATCCGCGAAATCAGCGTTATTATCGCCACCGCTTTGGCTGCGTTAAAAAAATGCTCGCGTTCTCTATGCTCCCTTTGAGCTTTTATGTCCATAACCGGCAAATTATAATTTTTATGCCACTGGAATTGAAGTAAAATAGCTTATTACTTTGAATTTTTGCGGGCGGCCCTGCGGCGGTCTTCTTCTTTCAGGAATCTCTTGCGGATACGAATCGAATTAGGACAAACCTCAACAAGCTCATCGGCCTGTATATACTCCATTGCCAGCTCAAGACTCATCTTTCTTGCAGGTCGAATCTGTGCCGCATCGTCTTTGCCGGCCGCGCGCATATTGGTGAGTTGCTTGGCCTTGGCAACATTTACAGGTATATCATTATCCTTGCAGTGTTCGCCGACAACCTGGCCTTCATAAACGATTTCACCCGGCTCAACAAAAAAGATACCCCTGTCATATAAAGCATCAAGCGCGTAAGCCGTAACCGGACCTGTAGTGGTCGCTATCATAACACCTGATTTTCGCTGGGGTATCGAGCCTCGCATCGGCTCGTATTTTTCAAATGAATGATGCATAATCGCCTTGCCCTGCGTCGCGTTCATCATCCTTGCGTGCAGGCCAAACAGGCCGCGGGAAGGAATAAGAAATTCCATATGGATAAAATCGCTTGCGCCGCTTTTGGCGTCCATTTTAACCACCTCGCTGCGCCGTTCGCCAAGAAGACTCATCACTGCGCTTTGGCAATCGAAGGGACAATCAATCGCAAGAAGTTCTATCGGCTCGTGATGTATGCCGTCCACTACCTTCAAAATCACTTCCGGCTTACCGACACAAACTTCAAATCCTTCGCGCCGCATATTTTCCAGCAGTATTCCAAGATGCATAAGTCCCCTGCCCGAAACAATAAATTCTTCCGGCGTTTGGCCGGGCGCTACTCTCAATGCGACGTTATGCTGAAGCTCTTTTTCAAGCCTTTCGCCAATCTGTCTGCTTGTAACATATTTGCCGTCTCTGCCGGCAAAAGGCCCATCGTTGACCCTGAACGTCATTGACATCGTGGGCTCATCAACGGCAATAACGGCAAGCCTCGAAGGATTGTCTGCACAGGCGATGGTATTGCCGATATCCACAGGGTCAAGACCTGATACCGCGCATATATCGCCTGCTAAAACGACAGGCACCTGCTTTCGACTTAGGCCGTCAAACAAATGAACCTGCATAACTTTTTGCCGAGTATGTATATTATTAGCGTCAATTACCGTAACATTTTGGCCTTCGCTAATTTGGCCGGCAAAAACCCTGCCGACGGCGATTTTGCCGACGTAATCCGAATATTCAAGACTTGTAACAAGCATTTGCAGCGGAGCATCAGGATTGGCCTTTGGAGGGGGGACATTTTTTATGATGGTCTTGAATACTATCTGCATATTATTGGTTTTTTTATCGGGGTCGGTAGATGCCCAGCCCTGCCTTGCGGATGCGTAAATAACGGGAAAATCAAGGGCATCATCGTTAGCACCGAGCTGAACAAGCAAATCAAATATCTCGTTGACAACTTCGTGCGGCCGGCTGTTTTCACGGTCTATCTTGTTGACTACTACAATAGGTTTTAATTTATTCTCAAGTGCCTTGGTCAAAACAAATCTTGTCTGCGGCATAGGCCCTTCAAAAGCATCGACTAAAAGCAGGACGCCATCGGCCATTTTCAGGACGCGCTCGACTTCGCCGCCGAAATCAGCATGGCCGGGTGTATCGATTATGTTAATTTTATATTCTACGCCTTTGCTGTTGGTGTAGTAAATTGCGCAATTTTTGCTCAGGATTGTTATGCCCCGCTCGCGCTCGATAGGATTCGAGTCCATAATCAAGTCGTGCTCGCTGCCGGCCAGCTTGTCAAGCTCCTCTGTCCGGAACATTCCGGACTGATACAGGAGCCTGTCCACCAGCGTCGTCTTGCCGTGGTCAACGTGGGCGATTATCGCTACATTACGAATATAATTTGAATACATAAAAACTCTCAAAATTTATCCGCCTGCGGCGGAAGATTAGTCAATAATCAGGATGTGTTTTAATCCCTTTTATGAAAACAGGTTATTTTATACCATTGGTTGGCATAAGTCAATCTGATTTTTAATCCAGATAATTATAATCGAAACGACATATTCTATTTCAGATTGGCTTAAAGGTTTATGCAAAGTTATTTTGTGCCATTTGGCAAGGCCGCTTCGGCAGCAGGTTGCAGTCGCGTGCTGGGCGATAAAAACAGGATGCCTCCTCATCGGCGTTTGTTTTCCGTCATTTTTTGGCTCCGCAGGAGCCAGACGCACGGTAATAAAATCTCTGGCGTGCTGCTCAATAATCGCCATTCCCCTTTTGTTAATATATTCTATATCAGCAGGTTTAAGTTTAAAACCGTTCCTGAATTTCGACTTTGAAAGTCCCTCAAAAAGCTCTTCTAAATCCCTCATTATTTTACCAGCATAACTTTGGCTAATTCCTCGCTTTTCTGTCTGCCAAACAAAAGTTCAACTAATTTTAATGAAAATTCCAAAGCCGTTCCCGGCCCTTGTGAAGTAATGCAATTTCCATCAACAACAACCCTTTGATTTATCGCCTGTTTATTAGATAGTTTGTCGGCCAGAGCCGGAAAACAGGTCGCCTTTTTATCCGTCAATAAGCCGTGATGTTCAAGCACGACTGCCGGCGATGCGCAAATAGCAGCATAAAATCTGGGTGAATCTTTTTGTTTTTTAAGCATCTCAACAAGTTCTTTGCTATCGCGAAGATTTTCGGCGCCTTTCGTTCCGCCCGGCAGAATAATTATGTCATAACTATTGTTAATACAATCACTTATCAAGCAATCAGCGACAATTTTAACTTTTCTGGCGGTCGTTATCCCAAGCTTGGCGACAGAAGCAACCGTCAAATTCGCCCCTGCACGTCTTAGACAATCGATTATTGCTATTGCTTCTAATTCCTCAGTCCCATCGGCTACTGCGACAAGAACTCTTTTGCTCATAAATTTTCCCTTACAAATTAACACAATTCTAATATAATTCTAACAATTAGCTAACAAAGACTGTATATTATTAAACAATAAATACTTAAAAGAACAATAGTCATTTATGCCAAAAGAAAATATTTTAATTGTGGATGATGAGGAAGATGTCCTTGAGCTGCTGCGGTTCAATCTTGAAAAGAACGGCTACAAAATTGATGCCGCGGTTTCCGGCGAAGAAGCTCTCACAAAGGCGCGGGGCAAACTGCCTGATTTGATTATTTTAGACCTTATGCTGCCCGGCATTGACGGTCTTGAAGTCTGCAAAAGGCTCAAAGGCGATACCAAAACAGTAAACATTCCCGTAATAATGCTCACAGCCAAAAGCGAGGAAGCTGATATCATAACGGGTTTGGAATTAGGAGCTCAGGACTACATCACCAAGCCATTCAGTCCAAAAGTCCTGGTTGCCAGAGTCAGGAGGATTCTGCAGAGAAATATTGCTCGTAATTTGGAAAAAGCACCTGTCAAAATCCACGAATTAATTATAGACCCGGCACGCCGTGAAGTCCTGATTAAAAACAAGCCTGTGGAGCTTACTTTTACAGAGTTTAATATTCTCTATACGTTGGCCAAAAGGCCGGGGCTGGTTTTCACGCGGTATCAAATTGTCGATTCTATTCGCGGCGAAGATTACCTTGTTACCGACCGGGCGGTAGATGTCCAGATTGTATCGCTGCGTAAAAAGCTCGGCCCAACCGGCAAATATATAGAAACTGTCAGAGGCGTGGGATATCGCTTTAGAGACTAAGCAATGGGTAAAAAAAGATTAATCTGGCATCTTTATCCCGTCTTTTTGATTATTATCGTTGCCGTGCTTTTGGCTGCCGTATTATATACATCGCATTTTTTCCGCATATTCTACTACAATCAGATCGCAAACGACCTCAATATACGGGCGCGGATTATTAAGTATCAAATTGAGCCGATGATAAAATCCGGCAGCTTTTCCGAAATTGAGATGGTTTGTAAATCTCTTGGCGCAGCGGGCGCATCGCGTATCACAATTATTTTGCCCGATGGTCGGGTAATCGGCGATTCCGATAAAAACCCGGCAATAATGGAAAACCACAGCGACAGGGCCGAATTCAAAACAGCACTCAAAGGCGATTTGGGCAAATCAGTCCGGTTCAGCGATACGCTGGGCAAAAAAATGATGTATCTGGCGATTCCTATAAGACAGGACAATAAAACCCTTGCCGTAGTCAGAACCTCCGTGCCTGTAACCATAATAGATAATGAATTGACGAATCTTCATAAAAAAATTCTGTGGACAGGGATAGTCATAGCGGTCTGTTCCGCCGCGGCAAGCTGGGTTGTTTCCAAAAGATTAACTCGTCCAATAGAGCAAATGACAGAAACTGCCCAGAATTTCGCTTCAGGCGATTTTGAGCACAGGTTGGCTATTCCGGATACGACTGAACTGGCGGAACTTGCATATACACTGAACGAAATGGCTCAGCAACTGGCCGGCAGAATCGAGACAATAACAAGGGACAAAAACGAAACGCAGGCAATTCTTTCAAGTATGATTGAAGGAGTTCTGGCTGTTGACTATGAAGGGCATATTGTCAGCATCAATAATGCGGCTGCCGAGCTGCTCAAAATCAACAAAACAGATGCGCACGGAAAAAATATTGAAGAGATTGTTCGAAATCCGCAATTTATCGAATTTGTTAAAAATACTCTTACTGAAAAACAGCCCGCAGAAGCCGATATTTCCCTGACAAACAACGGCGGTCATTTTCTGCGTCTGCACGGGACTGCTCTAACTGACAGTAAAGAACAAAAAACGGGGGCTGTAATTGTTCTGCATGATATCACGAGAATCCGCCAACTCGAAGAAATCAGAAGTGATTTCGTTGCAAACGTTTCACACGAGCTTAAGACTCCCATCACATCAATCAAGGGATTTGTAGAAACGCTGCTTGAGGGAGTAGTAAAAGACCCTGTTCAGGTTCGCCGTTTCCTGAATATTATCGCAAAACATTCCGAAAGGCTCGATGCCATAATAAACGATCTTTTGGCTCTCTCACGGCTCGAAGAAGACGATGAGAAAAGAAAATTATCCTTCGAAGAACACCATTTAAAGCCTGTCCTTGCCTCTGCCATTGAACTGTCGAAAGTCAAAGCGGAGCAAAAAAGTATAACTGTCGAGCTTGTCTGCAGTGAAGAAATAACAGCAAAGATAAATTCCGCACTGGTAGAACAAGCCGTCATCAATCTTATAGACAACGCCGTTAAATACAGCCCGGAAAACAGCACCGTAATAGTAAATGCCCAAAAAACGCCGAATGATATTGTCATTAAGGTTATCGATCAGGGCTGTGGAATAGAAAGGCAGCATCTTCCGCGCATATTCGAGAGATTTTACGTTGTTGACAAGGCCCGCAGCAGGAAACTGGGCGGAACAGGATTGGGGCTTGCAATCGTAAAACACATATCAAACGTCCACGGCGGAAATGTTACGGTTGAAAGCTCGCCCGGCAGCGGCAGCAGCTTTACAATTCATCTGCCCGCCTCGCCCGACTCACGTCCGGCGAGTCGAGGCGGGCCAACCGCCTGAAAATATCCGAATTTATTCAAATTTTAACATCATTCTAATACATTTCTAAACACGTTCATTTACCATACCTCCTCAAAAGCTCGGAAATTTTGCCTTCTTTCAAAACCGGCTGTGAAGCAATGCCGGGTCGTAAAAACAGGAAAACCAATTTTTTGGAGGTTTAAATCAAATGGACGCTCGTTTAAGAAAAGGACTGAAAAAAATGCATCGTAAGGCGTTTACTCTTGTTGAGCTGCTTGTGGTTATTTCTATTATTGCAATGCTGCTGGGTATATTAATGCCCAGCCTGAACAAAGCAAAAAAATCGGCTCAGGCTGTAACTTGTGGAGCCAATAAGAAAGGTCTGGGCCTGGGTATGCTCGCCTATACGGCAGAATTTTATTATTTCCCCGCATCTTATCTCTATCCTTCAAACGATAAAGGCGGCTACAGCATTGAACATCAGGACCCAGCCCATCCTTATGGTTATCTTCATTGGTCGTGGTATTTGTTTAATTCAGGTAAATGCAAGGCCGAGGCTTTTAGCTGTCCATCTATGACAAGAGGCGGAGCCCCACGGACTAATCCAGGCTCTAAACAAGAGGATTGGGAAAACAACCAACTGGACCAGAACGGTCAGGGTCAGCCGAATAATCTTACTGATAAACAGGCGCCGCGGATATCAGTTACCGCAAATGCTGCAATTATTCCACGCAATAAGTTTACTCCCGACCTTTCCGGCGGTCAAAGAGTAAATCGATTTGTTCGTGCCGACGAAATCAGGAATCCAAGTTCGCTTATCCTTGCAACGGAATTTAACAGCAATTGGACTGCTATCGGCGTTCAGCAAGGCGGTGGTTTTCTAAGCAAGAGCCATCGACCGGTTCTGGCGTTCTCGCATATCGGCACCGGATATATAGGTAATGCCGTTTATGAACCGCCGCTCAATACACCTGGTTATGTCTACGGCGATTCTTCGGCACGCTTATACGGCATAAGACCGCTCGTTGAAGTCGAAAACAACTCCGACCTTCTCGATGGCGGTTGCGGCCACCCCATTAACGCTGTGGGAAGGCATCACGCAGGGCCAGGACAAACAAAAGAATACGGCGGCTGTGCCAATTTCGTGTATTGCGATGGACACGTCGCAAGGAAAACCATTCTCGAAACAATGCAAAAACGCGAATGGGGCAATAAGTTCTACAGCATAACAGGAAGCAATGAAGTCCTAAAATAATACAGCCGGCTGAAGATAATAACGTCAACAAATATATTGGATGCGTTATCCAATAAAGATAATACCTGTGACGGTTACAAAGTATTGTTAGTTTAATAAATAATAATGGAATTATCGCAAAGGAGGTAAGAAAGTAAAATGAAGATGTTTCTGAAAAAATCTGGTTTTGTGATATTTTTGATGACGGTCGCTGTTTTGGCGAGCGATCTTTTCGCTTCCATTCAGCAACCCCCTGTGCATCAGGTGAACATCAGCGGTGCAACGCTGTTTGTGGATTTCTTCCGTGCCCCGGCTTCAACGAATGATTATATTGATGTCGATAACGATGGAAACTATGGTTACAATCCTTACACACCCCCTTATGTTGATCAGCTCGCAACAACTTACACGACTTCTGGATGGTCAACTTATTGGGCGGTGTTATATCGAGGCGTCGGCTCAGGAAACGGACTATCCGACCTCGTAACCTGGCATAGTGCAGACCCTTGTCAGTTTACCGATTTGACGGTTCCATCGGAGCGCGGTGTAGTTAACCGCGTTGATTGGGCGGTTACAGGCGTTCTTAACGGAAATGCAGACCCCTGCCTGCCGGGTGGCTGCCCTGTTGACCCCTGTAATATTGATATTGCTGTAATGGATGTTCCGACAAACTGGTTCGTATATGCAGGTTCTGCGACTGATGCTCAATGGAACAAAAAGCCGCAGCAGGCTGGTTATGGCCGCAATCCCCAAAAGTCCTGGACAGGGGCACAGTCAAATCAATTAAAAAGTCTCGGTAATCTTAATACCAATGTCTCTTCACCGGATGCCAATACCGTATTTGACTCAGAAATAGCATGGGTTCCCATTTCGATTATTGCCAATCAGGGAGTTGGAATTCCTGATGGAAACATCTCGGCAGATGAGTTGAAACATTTATTCGTGACAGGTCGTATGCCTAACGGCGAAAACCTCGCAGCGGCAACACGTGATAGCGGTTCCGGCACTCGTAATGGGGCAATGAATACGCTGGGAGTTGACCCAAGCTTTGGAAGAGGCGACAATGTTGGCGCCAAATTTGATGCTGAAGATGATGCCGTTGCAACAACAAAACTCAGCAAAAACCATCGAATCAATAATTGCGGCGGTTCCGGCATAATGGAAAATGCCATCCAATATAGGCGTCTTGGTATTGGTTATACCGGCCTTTGCGGCGCAAGCCGTTCAAATGAGGATGCCAGAGGCGGCAAATATGAAATTTGCAGCGTCAAAAACGTCGGCGGAACGGTATATGTCCGCGCAACTCTTGATAACATTCTCGACAACAACGACCCCAATACCGGCTGGCGAATCGGCGGCAATGAAACATTTGTAACTGTCGGAAGTCCTGACCCTTGCGCAACCTATACAATGTCAAATCCTTACGCCGCTGCCTACATTAACAATATAACTGCCAGTATCCGGGATTTCGTCAACTCTCCGGGTCTTAACGCAAATTATAATATGCCCGGCGAGTATATGGCCTTTAATTATTTCCTTACGTCGGCTATTGACGCTCTGCCGGACAAGCTTAACCCGACTTCTTTTGTTCCTAATGTCAATCTTAATCAGAGTCTGCAGAATTTTATCAGAAATAGCCCGCACGAACTTAGCGTTACACCGATTCCCGCTTTCGGTTCTGTTAAACCGTCCGGTATGACACCGGTCAGAGCGGCTCTTACCGGCGGGGACAGATACAGCGATGGCAGCACAACAGGTTCATATACCGATAGCGGCGGCAATGTCGTTAATAGTGGTGTCGAGCTTTCAGAGCGAAATAAAATTATGGGCGATTTTAATTATGCAGGCACGGAGAAGCACAAACGCAATATGAACGATATAGCCAAGCTGGTCCAAGCTGTTAAGAATCCGCGTGCTTTTGAACAAAATGTCGATAATGGCGGCTATAAAGGCGGACAGGTCGGCGATTATGTCATTCCGGAAGTCATCGGCGACTTCGACGGCGACGGCAATTTCATTGCCAAAGACGTAAGATATTTCGCAGATGGTCTGGCGATTGACCCCGCTACTGGAAAGCTCAATCGCAGCGCTGGTTTTGCTAAAGTTGACCAGGCGGATGCGACCACCGGCGGCAATGGAAATTACTTCGGCACTACTCTTGCAACAGGCAGAGCTTATGAGCCGAATTCAGGCTGGTCAAAGGCAGACATTGCCGGCGATGTTAATGCAACACCCGGCGCAAATCCAACGGCTGACGGGGTTATCAATGCAAAGGACATCGACTATATATACAAAGTGCTGCGAGGCGGCTTAAAGGCCGAGGCTCTCGGCCAGACACCTTCAATCAATCCGAATGTCCGTTCAAATGTTCTGAACTGGAATAACCTCGATGATGCTGCCTGGATGGACCTTAGCTGCGATATGAATGGCGATTTGGTTGTTGACAGCGAGGATGTCGATATAGTCGTGCAGAATATTCTCGGCACTAACTATGGCGATGTCAATCTCGACGGCAAAGTTGATGCCAATGACAGGAATATTATACTTGCCAATATGGGTTCAGGCTACGGCAAAGGCTGGGCTCAAGGCGATATTAACGGTGACGGCTATGTTACTGCTGACGACCTCAGTATGTATCACTCAGCTCTTTTATCTCAATTCGCGGAATATTGGCTCCAGACCTGCTCGGCGCCATCGTGGTGCGGAGGTATGGATTATGACCACAGCGGCAGAGTTGATTTTGTCGATTTCGCAACATTATCGCAAAACTGGTAATCAAATAATGTAAGCGTCCAGTTGAGCGAGGAAGAAGGCGTGCAGGTGCATTCATAAAAATGCACCTGCCTTTTTTTGCACTGATAATATCACCTTTAACGGTTTTATTAATCAAATCTAATTAAAATATAACCTCAAACTAACACAATTCTAACAATTATTCTTAATATGTTCTAAACATAACTTTAATAAATGACATTAGAGTTAATACTGGACGCTTTTTTTTATATGGAGGTGGTTAATGAAAAAAGGATTGATCTGTGTATTGTTACCGTGCGTTGCAGTGGTATGTTTCTGTCAAACTTTAAAGGCTTCCCCGTCTCTATCCGACGCCAATGAACCTAAATTTGACCTTAAACATCCAACCGACTGGCTCGAGCTTGGTGGAGATTTTCGTTTCCGGTATATTTATGATAATAACCGCAAACTCGACAATAAAGCCCTTGGGCACGACAGGAGCCAGTTGCGGCTCCGCGCGAGGGTGCAAGCAAAGATAAAATTAACCGACGACCTTGACTTTAATATCCGGCTTATGACAGAGCCGCGATATTATATCGAAGCTGCGGCCGAGCTGCACAAGTGGTCGTATAACGAGGCGCTGTTCGATAAGTTCAACCTGACCTGGCGAAATGCCTTCGATTTGCCGCTGACGATAGTCGCCGGCAGGCAGGATATAATCCTCGGCAGCGGCTGGCTTGTTTGTGACGGCACACCGCTGGACGGCAGCAGAACCGGTTACTTCGACGCTTTACGATTTACATATAATTTTGACCCAAACATTACTGCGGACATTATATTGATTGACAATCACGCTGACACTGCCAAATGGCTCCATCCATTTAACGACAGGGATATCGACATTTCAGAACAGGACGAGCAGGGCGCTATAATTTATCTGGCGCAAAAGACAGGAAAAGACAGCGGCAGGGATTTATATTTCATTTACAAACACGATACCCATCGAGTCATAAGCAGCGGTTCGGAAGGTGAAATTTATACCATCGGCACAAGATTCTATGGCAGATTGAACGACCGCTGGCAATACAGTATGGAATTTGCGCCTCAGTTCGGACACAAAAACGGCAAAGACCTCGGCGCCTTCGGAACAAACGACCAGTTGATTTACAATTTCAACGATGAAAAAGAAAGCAAACTCACTTTCGGCTACGAATATCTTTCCGGAAACAAAGACCCCGATAAGTATTTCGACAAAGGCTGGGGGCGATTAGATACCTGGAGTTCGTTGTATCAGGGCAATATTGATACGATTGACGGCAGAGCGTATGAAAGCTCCAACCTGCACAGGCCTTATCTCGAATTTTCAAGAAAACTAACAGAAAAGACTGAACTGCTTTGCGGTTATCATCTGCTTTTCGCTGATGATAACTTAAATAAAACAGGTGGCACCACAGGTCTCAGCAAGAGCGGCCATTTCCGCGGACAGCTTGCCAAGCTGATGCTTAAATATAAGGTCAGTAAAAATTTAGAGCACAGATTCGAAGGGGAATTTTTCTTCCCCGGCAATTATTATAACGATGACAAAAACGATACTGCTGTCTTTTTTAGATACACCCTTGTATTTACCTGGTAGGAAGAGTTTAACAAAATATTAATACTTCCTTAACAAAATTATAACAATAGGAACTTACAGTATAATAAATTTAATAAGGAGACCAAAAATGAGAAAGTTAGTTGTATGCGGACTGGTAATACTGGCTCTGGTTTTGACAACGGCGTTGAAAGCGGCTGATAAAGCACTGCAAATTGAAGGGTCAACAACAGTTGGCCCAATATGCGATGCGTTCACTGAGGCTTTTAACAAGACTTATCCCGACATTAAAATCACAGTGACCAAAAATGGAAGCGGTAACGGCGCAGCGGCCCTTATTGACAAACGCTGCGACATCGCAATGATGAGCCGGTTTATGAAGCTCGAAGAATTTACCGCAGCCGTAGATAAAGGCGTTATGCCGGTTGCCCACACGATAGCGCTGGACGGTGTTTGTATGATTGTTCATCCTTCCAATCCGGTTACAGAACTGAGCATCCAGCAAATCCACGATATATATATCGGCAAAATAAAAAACTGGAAAGAGCTGGGCGGCCCTGATATGCCGATTGTCGCAATCAGCCGGGACACTTCTTCGGGAACTTATGAAACGTTCGACAATTTCGTGATGAAAAAGGTCAAAATGGATGCCGGCATCGAATATGTCAGCTCCAATCCGCAGGTCCACGCCCGCGTTAAAACCACACCCGGGGCAATCGGATATGTGGGAATAGGATTCCTTGACGCGGAAGTGAAAGGTCTGAAAGTAAATGGTATTATGCCGTCCAAAGAAACTATTACCAATGGCACATATTCATTATCAAGACCGTTATTCCTGTTCACAAACGGTTTCCCGGAACTCGGCTCGCTGAGCTATAATTTCTGCACATTCTACCTCAGCGAAAAGGGTCAGGAAATTATCAATGCCAAAGGATTCGTCCCTGTAACTCACTACTAATAGCCGTAATAAATGAATTATAGTAAAATAAACCAGGTTTTTTTGCCAACGGCTGATTTCAAACATCAGCCGTTGGTTCTTAATTACAGACAAGGATTGGGCAACTTTCTAAGTCTTCATATCGGACGGACAATCCTTTTTCTTATAACCTGCATATCTGTTTTATCGGTTCTTTTGATTTTCTTTTTTATCGTCAGGGAATCGCTCCCTTTTCTTCAAAAGTTCAGGTTGACCGAGTTTCTGACAAACACAGGCTGGTATCCGCAGGCTGAAAAACCGCAGTTTGGCGCATTAGCCTTAATAGTCGGTTCATTTTATGTAACTATTACTGCCCTGCTTTTTTCCGTGCCGACGGGACTTCTTGCTGCCGTGTTTCTCAGCGATATTGTTTCCTTTAAGGTGCAAACCATTGTAAAGCCGGTAATAGAGCTTCTTGCCGCGATACCATCCGTGGCTTATGGTTTTTTTGCCGTTATGGTTCTGGCGCCGTGGATGCAGAGAAAATTAGGATTTACCACGGGAGTAAACGCCCTGAATGCCTCATTTGTGCTGGCGGTAATGGCGCTTCCCACGATAGTAAGCGTCGCACAGGATTCAATATCCGCTGTCGGCAGAGAGCTGAGAGAGGCTTCTTACGGCCTCGGCGCAACGCGAATGGAAACGATTTTTAAAGTGGTTATTCCCGCCGCACACAGCGGCATTATCGCCGCAATCATACTTGGAATGATGAGGGCCGTAGGTGAGACTATGGTTGTTTGGATGGCTTCAGGCAATGCCACCCGTATCCCTCATCCGTGGTGGGATTTGTCCGGGTCAATTCGCACGATGACGGCTACGATTGCAGGCGATATGGGCGAAACGGCGAAAGGCTGTGACCATTACAGGGCGCTTTTTGCAATCGGGCTGCTTTTGCTGGTTATGACTTTATGCCTGAACGTGCTTAGTGAATATTTTCTGGCAGGGGCTGTAAAAAAAACAGGAACGTCTAAATGAAAGTTATTGCACGTTCCATTTTGGATAATATATTCACCGCCTTAACCTGGGCGGTGGTGTTCATCATTGTAATTTTACTGCTGCTGATACTTGGACCGATACTATCGAGGGGGACAAACGCGGTTGTATTCAGGGATACTATCGAATTTCGCAAAATGCAGATGTCTCTGTTTAACCGCGGCACTGAAGCGAAGCTAACCGCGGAAATAAGCGAAATCGCTCCTGTGCGGCAAAAGGCATATGACGCTATAGACAAATTTAAAAGCGGCATTGACACCGAATCTCTTACAGAGCAGGTCAGAAAAATATACCGCGATTGCGGGCAGGAACTTAGTTATAAAGAATTAACGCCGCAGCAATATACCGAGATACGTTCATCGCTAAAAGAAATTCGCGACAGGCTCCAGACCGCTTTCGCCAGCACTGACAAAGCCAAAATCGCCGAATGTATCGGCTTTGTAATGGGATATGCCGATGACGAAAGATTTAAAGGCACCTCTGCCGGGGATTTTTTCAGGATAGCCGGGGATTTTCAAAAGTCGGCGGAAAAAATCGATTTGGCCAAACATCGCCAGTATATCGCTGCCGCTGACGAGATGGAAGATTTGCTGACTCTGCTTTTGGGGCCGCCTCCCGGAAAATCTTTGCCCGCTACCGCTATGAACCAATTCGGCGCAACACGCTGGGATTTGGCGGAAAAACTTATGGATAATCTTCTCTGGAAAGAGCAGTGGGTTCCACAACAAGAGGGAAAGTTTCTTGTAAAAATCAGGACAGAACGCGCAAAGGAATTTGCCGGCACCGAAATTGAACCGCTCTTTGATTATATAAAAAATAATCTCGAAAAAATGCTTAAACCAAAATGGCAATTTTACTGGCAGTATTTTATCGATGACAGCACGCCCGGCCATTACTTCGGCGGCGTTGGGCCGGAGATTCTCGGAACGCTGCTGCTGACCCTTTTGAGTATGCTTTTCGTTATACCGTTTGGAATTGTCTCAGCCGCGTATTTGGCTGAATGTGCTTCTGATAACCTCGTAATCAAAATAATTCGGATGTGCATAAATTCTCTGGCGGGAGTGCCGAGCATTATTTTCGGATTGTTCGGCTTGGCGTTTTTTGTGCTGTTTCTTCTGCCGGCTTTTGGTTTTGTCTCCAAACCCTGCATTCTCACCGCCTCTCTGACATTGAGCATATTGACCCTTCCTGTGATGATTCGCGCAAGCGAAGAGGCGATAAAAGCTGTGCCGTTTACTTACAAGGAAGCCTCGCTTGCTTTGGGGGCAAGTAAATTTAAAACCTTTATGTCTGTAACACTGCCTGCCGCGATGCCCGGCATCCTTACAGGCATAATATTGAGTCTCAGCCGTGTGGCCGGCGAAACCGCCCCGATTCTTTTTACAGGCGCAGTTGCACTTGGGCCGCTTCCATCGTCGATTTTTCATACTACCAGGACTCTTTCTTACGGCAGCTACGATATGGCAGTCGGCGACCGTCTTGCCGCGATGGTCCCGCATAATCAATATGGAATGGTCGCAACTCTTGTCCTATTAGTCCTTTGTCTGAATACCTCGGCGATTATTTTGCGTTCTCGACTCTTCAAAAAACTTCACGGACATTAAAAATGCAGGACTTGATTCAGGAAATGAATAAAACGGACAACAAACAAACGATTAAAATCTCAGGGATAAAAAACCTGTCGAAACCAGCTTCTTCTATTGACGAGACATCGCCTGTAGCTATCGTCGCGGAGAATTTTAGTTTTTATTATGGCGACAGGATAGGCGTAAAAGATATAAATATGAATATATATCCCTGCTGCGTAACTGCCGTAATCGGGCCCAGCGGCTGCGGCAAAAGCACGTTCCTGCGAAGCATTAACAGGATGAACGACCTCATTCCTCATACCCGCAGTGAAGGCCGGTTAATGGTATATAATCAGGATATTTACGACAAAAAAGTCAATCTCATCAATCTTCGCCAGCATATAGGAATGGTTTTTCAAAAGCCGAACCCTTTTCCCAAAAGCATTTTCGATAATGTCGCGTATGGCCCGGGATTACAGGGCGTAAGAAAACATTCCGAGCTTGAAAACATTGTCGAAGGAAGTCTTAAATCCGCCGCTCTTTGGGAAGAGGTTAAAGACGACCTTAAAAAGTCGGCCCTTGCCTTGTCCGGCGGCCAGCAGCAGCGACTTTGCATCGCCCGCGCCCTGGCGACACAGCCCAGTATAATACTGATGGACGAACCCTGTTCCGCGCTTGACCCGCTGGCCACGGGTAAAATAGAAGACCTCATTGTCCAGCTTCAAAAATCTTATACAATCGTTATAGTTACTCATAATATGCAGCAGGCCGCTCGCGTCAGCGACAGGACTGCGTTTTTCTGTCTCGGCGAATTGATAGAATATGATTTGACTTCAAAAATATTCAGCAACCCGTCCAATAAACAAACAGAAGATTACATTACAGGGAGATTCGGTTAATATGCCAAAACATTTGCAGAGAGAAATAGAAAATTTAAAAAAGAGCATACTTAATTTAAGCGCTCAGGTTGAGTCTGCCGTTCATGAAGCCGCCATCGCCATAGAGCAAAGGGACAGCGTTCTGGCTCAAAAAGTAATAGACAATGACATAGTGATAGACCGGCAGGAAGTTGAGGTTGAGGAGGAATGTCTCAAGACCCTTGCTTTGCATCAGCCGGTCGCCATAGACCTGCGATTTATTATCGCTATACTGAAAATCAATAATGACCTTGAGCGAATCGGCGATTTGGCAGTTAATATAGCCCAGCGGGCAGTCTTTCTGGCAACACAGCCGAAACCCGACATATCTTTCGATTTTTCCGGTATGGCAGATGTGGCGCAGTCAATGTTGAAAAAAAGCATCGACGCTCTTGTTAATCTGGACATCGCCCTTGCGCAGGAAGTCCGCGGCAGTGATGATACAATCGATGTTATGAATCGCGAAATGTATCAAAAAGTGCAGAAATCAATCCTTGCTCATCCTCAGCAAATAGCGCCTCTGATTCAATTGCTGTCTGTTTCCCGCCATTTGGAGCGGATAGCCGACCACGCTACGAATATAGCCGAGGATGTGATTTATATGGTTGAAGGCCGGATTGTCCGGCACAAAATGAAAGATTATAAATAAAAAAATAACATTCTCAAAATATCTTTTTAACATTTCCCGCCTAAAATCCTCCTGTAATCTGAAATTTCAAATTTGAAATCTCATAAAGGGAGGTCAAAATGAATCAGAAAAAAGTATTTATGTTTGAACAGTTACTTCAGTATTGTGAGGGGCAGCCCGCGTCGATAAGCAAACTTCTCGGACTTGATTACAACCCAATGGATTTCGGTTTCGATGAGCAGGAAATGGTGCGTCTGCTTTATGAAAAATATGCCGGAACGTGGTGGGAAGTTACCCTTGACGACCTTTCGGATGTTGCAGGGGAAAACCTGCCGGCGTGCGTTTATCTTGCCGATTCGATACAGGATGCCCTGCGGCTCAGACCGCAAACCAGCGAATCTTACTGGCAAAACGCATTACACTACTTCGACGAAATGATTTTCAATATGTGTGATATTGAAGAGGAATGCGTTTAATTTACGAAAAATAGCATTATTTTTCCTAAACTTACCGACTCTTTCCGAATCGATTTTGCCATATCACAAAATTCGGAATTTAAGCCTCATTTAAGTCATTTTTTTATTGATTGTCCCCAAAAAAACTTTAGAATAACGCGGGATTATTAGACTATTATTAGGGGACTGTTAATATATATCCTTAAAGGGAAAGGAATTATAAATGAAGAAGAAATTGTATTCAATCCTGACCGTTTTGCTGCTTGTAACATTAGTCTCAGCAGCGAGTAATAAGAATTTTGTCCAGATTAAAGGCTCGGACACTATGGTAAATCTCGGCCAGGCCTGGGCTGAAAAATATATGGAACAAAACTCTCAGGATTTCATCTCTGTAACCGGCGGCGGCTCCGGCACAGGACTATCCGCACTTATCAGCGGCACCTGCGATATCGCGATGAGCTCAAGAAATATCAAAAACAAGGAAATTGACCTGGCAAAACAGAAGGGAATTGACCCTTGTGAAATAAAAGTCGCTCTCGATGGTCTTGCGGTAGTCGTCAATCCGAAAAATCCAGTAAGCAAGCTTACTCTCGACCAATTAGCGGACGTTTTTACAGGCAAAATCACAAACTGGAAACAATTAGGCGGACAGGATAGTCAAATCGTTATCCTTTCAAGAGAGGTGAATTCCGGCACCCACGTCTATTTTAAAGAGCACGTTTTAAGAAGAAACGACCCTGCTTCCACCGCCGAGTTTGCGACATCGGCTCTTATGCTGCCTTCTTCACAGGCAATCGCCGATGAAGTAGCAGGCAATCCGGATGCTATTGGTTATTACGGAATGGGTTACATTAGCAATAAACAAAAAGCTTTGTCGATAGCAAAAGACCCCAATTCTGAATTTGAAGTCCCGACAATTGAAAATGTGATAAGCGGAAAATATCCCATTTCGCGCCCGCTGCTGCTTTATACAAATGGCCGGCCGCAGGGACTGGTAAAGAAATTTGTGGATTATGCCCTTTCCAAAGAAGGTCAGGATATTGTCGTAAAAACGGATTTTGTGCCTGTCGTTAAATAAGGGACTATGCGTCCCGTTAGACCTGTTTCAAATTTATACAAATGCTTTAATTAGAAAATAAGGTCTAACAGGATGTAAAAAGCCTAACAGGATGCTAAAAAGGTCTAACGGGATGCGTAAGTTTAAGGAATTTCTGATTGAAAAGCTAATCCTCTTATGCGGATTGGCCTGCATATTTTTTGTCCTTTTGATTTTCCTGTTCCTTTTAAAAGAAGGGTTCGCGTTATTCAAAATTGAAACCCCCGCAAAATTCCTCCTTGGCAGCAAATGGTACCCGATTTCTGAACCGCCGCAGCTCGGCATCCTCCCGCTGATTCTCGGCTCGCTGCTGGTTACGCTTGGCGCAGCGGCAATCTCCGTCCCAATCGGCGTGGCTTGTGCCATTTATATCGCGGAGGTCGCCCCGCTTAAGCTGAAAGAAATTCTCAAAGCCGGAATCGAGCTTCTCGCCGCAATCCCCAGTGTCGTTCTTGGCTTTATCGGTATGGTAACATTAGTGCCGTGGGTCAAAAATATTTTCCATCTTCCAACGGGACTTACCGCACTTTCCGGCTCGATTATGCTCGCCTTTATGGCAATGCCGACGATTGTTTCCATCGCGGAGGACGCCCTTTATTCTGTGCCTAAATCATATAAGGAAGGCGCCTTGGCGCTTGGTGCAACAAATTGGCAGACAATTTGGCGGGTTATGCTCCCTGCAGCATCGAGCGGAATCTTAGCGGCCGTTATGCTCGGCATCGGCAGGGTCATCGGCGAAACAATGGCTGTTATGATGATTACCGGAAACGCCGCTATTATTCCGCACAGTATTTTACAGCCGGTCAGGACCTTGACCGCGACAATCGCTGCGGAAATGGGAGAAGCGGTCGTTGGAAGCGAGCATTATTTCGCGCTATTCGCCATAGGTATTGTCTTATTTATCATAAGTTTCGCTATTAATGTTACCGCCGATATTTTTCTGCACAAAAGAAAATGAAAAACTCCAGAAGAACAGAAAAGATAGCGTTTTTCTTTTTGTTCCTCGCAACGATGCTTATCGTCGTGCCGGTCGGCCTGGTTGTCGTTATTATCATTCAAAAAGGATTCGCCGCGATAAGCTGGCAGTTTTTAACTGATGTTCCTCGGCAGGGAATGCGGGCAGGAGGAATTTTCCCCGCCATTGTTGGAACAATTTATCTTGTTTTAGGCGCAATCATTTTCGCTCTGCCGGTAGGGTTGCTTGCGGCGATTTACCTCAGTGAATACGCCAAAGACAACTATTTAACAAGGATAATCAAGCTTGCGATTGTCAATTTAGCCGGTGTGCCTTCAGTCGTTTACGGCTTATTTGGCCTGGCGATTTTTGTCGTCTTTTTCAAATTCGGCACGTCAATCCTCTCCGGCTCGCTCACTTTAGGAATTATGATTTTGCCTGTTATTATCACTACATCACGCGAGGCTCTCGAAAGTGTTCCTTATTCATTCCGCGAGGCGAGCCTGTCTTTGGGCGCAAGCAAATGGCAGACAATTCGCCACACCGTTTTGCCCAATGCCATTCCCGGAATATTGACCGGAACGATACTGGGATTGGGAAGAGCGGCGGGCGAAACGGCGCCTATTTTATTTACCGTCGCTGCTTTTTATCTGCCTCAGCTTCCCAAGTCCATATTCGACCAGGCTATGGCCCTGCCCTATCATCTTTACGTTATCTCAACTCAGGTGCCTAACGTCGATGAAAAAGTAAGATACGGCACGGCCCTTGTTCTTTTGTTCCTTGTTTTGTTTATGAACCTTATAGCTATCATAATCCGCTATCAATTCAGGAAACAAAAAAAGTGGTAACTACCAAGATAGATATAAAAAATTTAAATATCTGGTTTGGCGATGTCCAGGCATTGAAGAACCTGAATATAAAGATTTACGCCAACGAAATTTTAAGCGTCATCGGCCCTGCCAACAGCGGAAAAACAACGTTTCTAAGAATGCTTAACCGCCTCAACGAGCTTGAGACAAATTTTAAAATGACCGGCCGGGTGGAATTCGATAATAAAGATATTATGAAAATGAATATCGAGCTTTTGCGTAAAAAAATCGGTATGGTTTTCGCCCTGCCGCTGCCGCTGCCGCTGTCTGTCTTCGACAACATCGCTTACGGCCCAAGAATGCACGGAATAAAAAACAAAAAAAAGCTAAACGAGATTGTCCAGCAGGCTCTTCAGAAAGCCTATCTTTGGGATGAAGTAAAAGACAGACTTAAAACCTCGGCATTTAAACTCTCCGGCGGTCAGCAGCAAAGGCTCTGCATCGCAAGAACGCTGGCCGTTGAGCCGGAGGTAATTTTATTCGATGAGCCTTGTTCCGGTCTTGACCCGATATCAACAGCAAAAGTTGAAGATGCGATGGTAAAGTTAAAACAGGATTATGCGATTGTTTTAGTTACCAATAATGTCAAACAGGCCGCCCGCGTAGGCGACAGCACCGCGTTCTTCCTGAGCGGAGAACTAATCGAAGTGGATAAAACAGATAAGATATTTACTACGCCGGCTGACAAACGGACTGACGACTATATCAGAGGAAAATTCGGATAATGCACAGCATACAGGTTGAAAATTTGAATCTTTGGTATGGCGATTTTCAGGCTCTGAAAAACATCAATGCTTCCTTCAGGAAAAACAGAATTACCGCGATAATAGGCCCATCCGGTTGTGGAAAATCAACGCTGCTGCGCACCTTTAACCGGATGAATGATTTGATTGAAGGCATACGGACATCGGGTCAAATTCTGGTTGACGGCGAAAATATCTTCGATAAAAAAACAGACCTGATGGCCTTACGAAAAAAGGTGGGAATGGTTTTCCAGAGGCCCAATCCGTTCCCGCTGTCTATTTATGAAAACATCGCCTTTGGCCTTAAAATTCACAAAGCACCGGGCAAACGCGTGCTGGATGCAATAATAGAGCGAAGTCTGAAACAGGTTGACCTGTGGGACCAATTAAAGGACAAGCTTAATAAATCCGCTTTTACCCTTTCTCTGGAACAGAGACAGAGGCTCTGCATTGCCCGCCTCGCTGCTGTAAAGCCCGAAGTGCTTCTTATGGACGAACCCTGTTCGGCCCTCGACCCGCAGTCAACCGCCAGAATCGAAGAATTAATGCACAAACTCAAGCAGAATTATACTATAATAATCGTAACCCATAATATGCAGCAGGCCGCTCGTGTTTCGGATGAAACCGGTTTTATGCTGCTGGGCGAGCTGGTCGAATTCGGCCGGACAACAGATATATTCACAAATCCGAAAGACAAACGCACCGACGATTACATTACCGGAAAATACGGTTAGGAGTTTATTATGGAAAGACATTTGGACGTAGAATTAAAAGAGCTGCACAAGGATATCCTGAAAATGAGCGGGCTTGTCCGCCAGGCGATTTCCAAATCCATCGAGGCATTGAAAAACCGCGATAAGGTCCAGGCCCAGAACGTCATTAACGATGACAGTCAAATTGATGAGCTGGAGCTGACCATCGACGAGAAATGCATAGATTTAATCGCCTGTTATCAGCCGATGGCGACTGATCTTCGCTTTATCGCTACGGGAATGAAGCTCAATGCCGAGCTTGAGCGCATCGCGGATTTGGCCGTCGATATGGCCCAGCGGGTTCTGGAGATTGCCGACAAACCTATCCTCAAACCCCTTATCGACATTCCGATGCTGTCCGACATAGCGCAAAAAATGGTGCGCGATTCGATAGACTCCTTTGTCAAAAAAGATATTGCTTTGGCAAAACAGGTCGTGGCATCCGACACGCAGGCGGACCAGCTCCGCAACAAAATCTGCGCAGAGCTGCTTAATGATTATATGCTTCGCGACGCCAGCACCGCAAACCGCGCGGTGCCGCTGCTGCTGATAGCCCGTCATCTGGAGCGAATTTGCGACCACGCATCCAATATCGCTGAGGACATTATTTATATGGTTGCCGGCGAAACGATAAAGCACCATCACAACGAGCTGAAATAGCGCAATAGTATATCTTTCTTAAAGGAGTAAGAAAATGCCGAACAGACTTTTCAGACTTCAGGAACGAAGTTCCTCTGTAAAAGCCGAAATAATCGCAGGTGCCACAACTTTTTTGACAATGGCATATATTATCTTTGTTAACCCTGCGATTTTGGCCGAGGCCGGTATGGATAAGCCCGCTCTTATAGCGGTTACCTGCCTCGTAACCGCCATCGCAACAATCGTAACAGGCTTCGTTGCCGATGCCCCGATAGCAATGGCCCCCGGAATGGGACTTAACGCATTTTTTGCATATACGCTTGTAGTTACCCAGAAAATAAACTGGCAGACCGCACTGGGTGTTGTGTTTTTGTCGGGCCTGTTCTTTTTGATTCTTACGCTTATAGGTCTTCGAAAAAAACTTGTTGAAGCAATTCCCCCTTCTCTGATTTCGGCTATATCAGTCGGCATTGGCCTGTTTATCACGTTTATCGGCCTGCAAAACCTCGGCATAGTAATCACCCATCCCCAAACGCTGGTCCAGGCCGCGAATTTGAGTCCAACAATAATGACAGGTCTTGCCGGACTGGCCGTAATGATTTTTCTCGAAATGAAAAAAATCAAAGGTTCGTTGCTGATAGGAATAATTTTCTCTACTGTTCTTGCGCTTATTTTCGGCAAAATAAACAGGCCGCCGTCTTTTATATCTGCTGATATAAGTATCGCCGCCGTCGCGTTAAAACTTGACATCCTCGGCGCCCTCAAATGGAGCCTCTTCGGCAGCATCTTCGCACTGATGTTTATGGATATGTTCGACAGTATCGGCACTCTTGTAGCCTGCTGCAGCGAGGCAAAAATGGCCGACAAAGATGGAAAAATAAAAGAGCTCGACAGGCTTCTCACCATAGATGCAGCAGCTACAATGTTCGGCGCCGTAATGGGAACCTCAACTACAACTTCATATATCGAATCGGCTGCAGGTATCGAAGAAGGCGGCAGAACGGGCCTGACTTCTGTCGTTACTGGAATTTTATTTTTAATCGCAATGCTTTTTGTGCCTGTTGTTGGCATTGTCCCTAAATACGCAACGGCGCCTGCCCTGATAATGGTCGGCCTTTTTATGATTAAGGAAATTAAAAGAATAGATTTCACTAATATGGAAAACGCCTTTCCTGCGTTTATCATAATCATTATGATAGCGCTCAGTTACAGCATCAGCACAGGTCTGGCATTCGGTTTCATTTCGTTTACCCTGCTTAAGATTATCGCAGGAAAAATTACGGATATCAAACCGACAATGTGGTTGATAACCGTCCTATCGGTGCTTTATTTTGTGATTCCGCTGATTAGCTAAAACATATCCTGTTTATCCGCCGCAGACGGATTAGTCGATGTGGATTTCAATTTGGAAGTCCGATATTTTCAGCACGTCGCCGTTTTTTACCTCTGCCTTGTGAATCTCCTCATTATTCAGATATGTTTTATTGGCCGTGTCCAGGTCTTCAACAATCCATTTTCCCTGGGTCGTGGCATAAAGAACCGCGTGCTGCCGTGATACCGCCTTGTCCGGCAGTAAAACCTGGCTGTCTTTCTGCCTGCCGATATATATCGGCCCGCTGGAAAACTCAAATTCGCTTACCAAATCGTCCCCCTTTTTAACTATCAGCCGCATTTTGCCTCCTTGTCCACTTGAAAATTTCGCTTGCCATCTCTTAAAAATGCAGGGATAATATCCTAAAACAAAACAGGAAAATTTACAATGGCTAATCAGTCACTAATCGGCAGATTTTTCAAGCGCATTCATCCCGAATCAATCCCCTGGCCGGCCTCGGTATTCTATAATTCAATAAGTTCATCGGCCATATTCCAGCGGCACTATGAAATGGTCGCTGAAGACATATTGCAGTATTGTAAAGCTGGATGCCTTTTGGACATCGGCACAGGACCAGCCTGGCTGCTGTTAAAAATTCACCAGAAATCGCCACAGTTTCAGCTTGTCGGCATTGATTCTTCGTCCGCAATGGTAACAAAGGCGAAAGAAAATACCGCCAAAGCGGCGTCAATCGAGATTAAGGAAGGCAACGCCTCCAGTATCCCCTGCCCCGATAACAGCTTCGATATAGTCATAAGCACCGCTTCTATTCATCACTGGAAAGAGCCGGCCAAAGGCCTCAATGAAATTTGGCGCATTCTTAAAAACAATGGCTTTGCGATTGTTTACGACCTTGTTAAAGATACGCCTCAATCAGTGCTTGATGACTGCAAACGCCAATTCGGCAGTTTAAAAACTACGCTCTTTTGGCTCCACAGTTTTGAAGAGCCGTTTTACACTCAGGAAAGTTTTAAGGCCCTCGCAGGGCAATCGTTATTTAAGGATTGTCAAACTAAATTTCTTGGTCTTTTGTATTGTCTGATAATGCAAAAAAAACTTTAATTTGAAAGGAACTAAAAATGACTGAGGAGATTATTGGAAAAGTTTCGGACTTTTTTGCGCGTCCGGTTGTTGCGGGCATTGAATTAACAGCTCCTTTGAAAGTCGGCGATAAAATCAAAATTAAAGGTCATACTACCGAGCTTGAAATGATCGTTGCCTCGCTGCAGGTCAACAACGCAAATGTTACAGAGGCCAAAGCAGGCGATTCTATCGGCATAAAAGTTGCCGACCGTGTCCGCAAAGGCGACCACGTTTACAAAATTACCGAATAAGTAAAGATATTGTTACCGGTATGGGTATTTGGTAAGGTCGCGTGTTCGGTTTGGGTAACGTTGCCTAAAACCAATAACGCCTAACAAGACGTTACCGATATTTATCCGCCTCTGGCGGACCGTTACCAATACCGAAATTTAAAAATCTTAAATTTTAAATTTCGTTCAACTGCTCTATTTCTTTCTTTTTTCAACTTTCGCGCAGCGTCGCGGCGAAGCCCTTGGCGAAGACGGATTCACTTTTTACTTTTCCCTTTTTTTGCCTTGCCAACAGGCATTACCCTAAACGACCTTTTTAACTCCTCTTTTATTTTCTTTTGGACTTGTTTCTTCAGACCCGGCAGTATCTTCTTTATTTTCTTTATATTGCCGGAGGGCGTCATTCTAAATGATTTTTCAAGTTCTTCTTTTACTCTGTCGAAAATCCGTGAGCTTATCTTTTCGATGTATTCTGCTATGCTTGTCTTTTTTTGTCTTTTCTGTTTCGCCATTTTTTACTCCTTTAAAATTTATTAATCCTGAATATAAGTTATTATCGCTTCTTAATTGGCAAAATTCAAATCCTTTTTTCTTTGGCAATTGTTTTTTTCATTGAATCACTTTATGGAGGCAACCGGCAAATAACTCGCGAGGATTTTGAGGTTATATAAAGAATACCGTGATGCCGGCAGCACAAAATCCAGAAACCGCATCGTAAAACAATTAGTTCAAATAGGTGTTACTGGGGTCAATACCGTTGGCATCTCCACCGGCGTAAGCGCTCCAGATTTTCGGCTCAGCGGAATATCCTGGGCGATAATAATGATTTTGACAGCCGGCGGGGTGCAATGCATCATAGAAAGGCAGGGTCGGGTTATCTTCGTCCACGCAGCAGGCATAGACGAACGCCTCATACACCGAGATAAGGTTGTTTTTGCTGCGGTCTGCGACGAGAGGATGGTTGATATCCATTCTTGAATACCAGCTCGGTGGACCGGCGGGAATATATGAGCCTGAGCAGAGTCCTGAATGCGTGCACAGCCACCCTATCCAGTTACCTGTCCATTGCCAGCTCGTCAGATAGAAAGCCTCAAAGAATCCGCTGCTGAACTCGGCGCCCTCATCCCACGGATTCGGGTCGGAGCCGTTCATCGGCTCATCATCGTTGTTGTCTCTGCCGTGCGGATAATAATATGCATCAGTGCACGGGTCGGGGGGAAGGTTATTTGCAGAATACATTTCGCTGCCTGTGCGGGTGGAAGTGATTATGATTCTTTTTTTATGAGGAACGCCGTTATGGCCGTTTAAATCAGCTATTATGTTTTCTCCGTAACAGGAGTCATAAGTGATGACCATTTGTTTGCAGTTTATCGCGTCAACTGCCGTATCTAATTCGACACCGGACATCAATGGATTAGACAGGCCGTTCTGGTCGCCGTGCGTTATAATATAAATAAACACGCTGTCGTCGCTGCCGCTTTTACCCGCCACATCGCTGATTGCATTCTGAATATTTGCCTTGGATACAGAGCCGCCGTTGCCATAATAATGAATGCCGTTGTAGTCGTATATGTTCGGAGCCACAAAGTAAATGTGGTCGCTGTCATAATTCAGCGTGCCGGCGACTGTATGATACGCCTGTTCGACAGCCGTAACCATCCAGCTGTCGGTAACTCCGCAGACAAGTATGGCGAACCTTTCAGAGGCATCCAGCCAGTTATTAGCCATTACGGACATATCCTTTGAATCCACGTGATAATCGGCCGGAACGCTGATATCGCAGGCCGAATTCCAGCCGACTCTGCCGGGCTCAGTCAGCCAGCAGGACGCGAAGAGCGCGAAGTCTTTTAAATCAACATCGCCGTCGCCGTCGAAGTCGGCGCTAATCACGCCGAAAGGACAGCCGAATTCATCCACTTTTGAATAAGGGGCCGTCTGCGGACACTGGTCGCACAAGTCGCCCACGCCGTCGTGGTCTGAATCTGTTTGGTCCGGATTAACTACCATCGGACAGTTATCATTATCGTCGACAATGCCGTCTGTGTCGGAATCTTTCGTCTGCGTAATTACAAAGTTGTCCCAATATCCCTGTCCTCGGTTCGTCGAGCCGTCGTAACTGTCTCCTATTCTAAAGGTATTTTCAAAACCCGGACGAATCCAGAACGGACAGGTCATTCTGAATTCATTATCGATATAAACGTCATAACTATTTGTAAGCGGGTGAACTTTAAGTTCTATCCTATACCAGTAATTCGGCTGCAGCGTCTCTATAGGCATCGCCGTTCCCGGCGGCACATAGCAGCTTAAAGTAGTTGCACTGCTGATTGCAAGATAGATTTGGCTGTTGTTAAAGACCTCGAAAAGACTATTGTTCACATTCGGCACTAAAAAATCAAACGACACTTCGTAGTCCTTTGAAATGTCCAGTGCATAAGCAGGCGAAACAGCCGTAGCTCTGTAGTATCCGGTCGAATTGACCTCGATGCTGTAAGGCGGGCTGACAATTTTTTCTTCTGAAACTGAAACCGTTGCATTGCCGGTTGTGGAAATTGTCCAGTTGTTTATATTGCCATATTCGAAATCATCGGAAAAACACGTATTTGCTTTACAAGACAGGGATACCAAGAGTATTACCACAACAGCAGCCTCTAATACTTTCTTAACCATACCTCTCATACCTCAATCATATCAGCAAAACAGGATATCATAAGTCATTGATTCTGTCAAGAGTTAAATAGATGGAATTTGCCGTATTAAACGCTTTTTCCAGTTTTTTGTCTCCTTTTCGCCGTTTGTTTAGCCCCCCACTTTTACCCCATTTTCGCCATATTTAGCCCCTTGATTTATCAAGGGGTGTCACAAACAAAAAAAGGCCCGGCAGTTTTTCTGCCGGGCCTTTCAACTTTTTCTGACAATCCTCAGCGATTAGTTTTTATGCCTGATTAGGGTCTGATTGCTGCCCTTTTCCGCCGCCTCTATGGAATCTATGGCCTCTTGGCGGCTGATTTGCATCGCTTGTGAAATTCTTCATTTTATCTTCTGCTGCCTGCAATTTCTCAATCATCTTATCTAATGCCGCGACTGTTTTGGTAGCGTTTTCGCTTTGTGCTGTTTGGCGAATCTGGTTCAGCTCGTCTATCATTTTTTCTAAACGTGCCTCTCTTTTAGCCATCATTTTCTGCAGGCCCTGCCTGTGTCCCGGCTGGTTTGGCTCTTGTCCTGCAGGCTGATTAGCGTCCTGCCCGAACCACCTGTGTCTGAATTGATGTCCCGAATTTAAGGCAAACGCCGCAGTGCTTACAGAGATAACCGCAGCCGCACACATCAATAATGTTAGTTTCGATTTCATAATTACATCTCCGAAAAAGGTTAATAATTTCAATTTCAACTAATTATAAGACGTCTATCATCGGCTGCTTATTGCATAAATCTTTATTTTTGCTTTTTTATTAGGGTTAAAAACTATCCGAAATGAATTAATTGGATATAATCCCAGAAACAGAGCCTGGAGCGATAACAACAGGAGAACTTAAACGCGACAGGAAAGTATGGTTTAGCCGCCGCCATTCAGGGTGGCGTTATTCTTTCTCAATTTTTATCCGCCTTCGGCGGATTCTTCAAATTTTCAATCCGCGAAGCGTCGCGTCGACTTGTCTCGTCGAAGTTTTAACGAAGACGGAAGCCCTTGGCGAAGACGGATTCAATTTCCTTTGTGTCTTTGAGTCTTTGTGGCTATTAAATTTTCAATTCGCTGTATCGGCCGTTTTTCATTCAATGTTCTCCGTTAGGAGTCCCAAGGACTTGGTGTCTTGGTGCCTTTGTGGCTGGTGGATTTTCACACTTTTTTCCATGGCTTATCCATCTTCTCAGGATACATTTTCTTCTTTATTGCTGTTGCAGCAATTAAAATCACAATTAAAGTAACCACTGCAATAACGGCCCAGGCACCTTTGCCAATCCCTAATAAAATAAACATACGCACCTCATTTCTAAAATCTTAAATTTTAAATACTTGTCCTGTGAGATGCCCGCCCGTTGGCGGAAGCTATCTCATCGGGATTAAATCTTAAATTTTCAATCCGCCTTCAGCGGTCTATTCAACTCAAAATTAAGATTTACCCGCCTCAGGCGGACTGGCGGATTCATTCTTCAATTTTAAATCACTCTAACTTATGCTCTTGTGTTCTTGTGCTCTTTTTTAACTGATATCAAATTTTAAATATTCAATTTTAAATTTTCAATCCGTCTATTAGCCCCTGCAATTCTTTTACCTCATTAATTATCCCAATTTTCTGATACAAATCTCGTGCCTTTATCCAATATTCTTTCGCATTTTTAAAATCACTACGCATCTTGTACAAACCACCTAAATTGTAATAATCTGCTGCAATTCCTGGAAGCCTGCCTATTTTGTTATTTATTTGCAGCGACTTTTTATACATTTTCTCGGCCTCATTCAAATCCCCGCGCATCTGATATATAAGACCGAGATTGCCATACCCATATGCCATTCCTTCAAGTTTGCCAAGTTTTTCATTTATCGCCAAAGCCTTTTTATATATTTCAGCAGCCTTATCTAATTCGCCGCGTTTTTGATAAATTGCGCCAAGATTACTATAACCAATTGCTATTCCTTCAAGGTGTTTAAATTTTTCATTTATCGATAGTGCCGTTTTACACATCTTCTCGGCTTCATCCAAATCTCCACGTTGCCGATAAATAATGCTAAGACTACCGCAAGCTTTTGCTATGCTGTTCAATCGACCAAGTTTTTTTTCTATTTCAAGTACCTTAATATACATTTCCTCTGCTTTATGCAAATCGTTGCGAGTAATATAAAGATTACCTAAGTTGCCATACTGATTTGCCATTCCTTCGAGGCGGTCAAATTTTTCATCTATCAATAATACCTCTTTATACATTTTCTCTGCCTCGTTCAATTCGCCACGTATTAAATAAACATTGCTCAAATTGCCTAAAAGCATCGTCTCGTCTTCCGAGTCTTTTTCTACCATTTTCAATGCACGATGAGATAGATTAATATAACTATCAAATGTGCCTAAGTTAAATAACGGTTTTGTGCATTCATTAATGAATACATCTACAAAAGTATCGTTTCCTTCAGCAGCAAGAACGTGTTCAGATAGTCTTATTGCCGCCAATTCATCCGGCTTAATTTGTTCTTCTTTTGCCTTTTTTAATTTCCCCCTGTAAATTTTCACCGCTTGTTTATGATATTTTTTCTTTTCTTCATCGTTCATTTGTCCGAGTATGTAGTCAGTTAATATCGAATGATAAATCCTTTTTCCTTCTCCTTCCTCTCGCAATAACCCTTTAAGATAATTATCTGCTAATAAATGCTGAATTTGGTAAGAATTTAATCCGCTTACATATTCTATTATTTCATTTGGCACACCTACCTCTAAAATTGCGTATGCCCTGAATAATCTAATTGCTTCTTCACTTCTTTTGCATATCTCCTTCCATTGCATCTCTGCAAATTTTTTCGGCTCCGGCCTTTTGGGCAGTTTTTCTAACTTTACTCCTGCCTTCAATAGTCCCAAAGCCGCCCCAATAGCATAAGGATGCCCGTCATGGCCGGAGATTACCTTTTTTATTTCACTAATCGGATATTTAATATTCGCCGATTCCAATCCTATCAATTCATCAACGCTTAACTCATCAAGCACATCAAGATGTTTTTCTGGAATACGAACCACATTCTTTAACTCGTTGAATACTTCGCTATCAACCAGCATATCTTCATTTCGTTGTGCGAATACAAATTTTATCTTCTCCGGCAATTGCTTAACCACAATTGCCCACGATTGGTCGCTTTTCTCCTGCATATATTTTTCCGGGTCGATTATGAATATTGCCCGCCCGTTTTTCGGCATTTTCTTTGAAATCAAATTTAGTCTTTCGAGAAATTGGTCTCTTGTATTTTTTGCAGGGTCTCTGCGAAGACTATCGATAAGTTCAGCTATTTTATCACCTTTGGGAACAATTGTTTTTAACAATGCCATCCACTGTTTTCTTCTCTCCGGCACATTATCAAAACTCCCGGCTTCTGTGGCCGCTGCCTCAAAAGCATTATCCATCATTAAGGCCATTGTAGAATCGACAGAATCGGTAGGAGTTACTTCGTATCTCACACAGCCGCATTTGAGGTCTGGATGTTCCTGTGCGATTTGTGCCATTTTATTGACAAGGAATGTTTTTCCCATACCTACTTGTCCTATGACTAAAACGGCTTGTCCTTGTGGATTTTCGAGAACTTTCTTGAACTCTTCAAGTTCCTCTTGTCTTCCTACGAATATCTGTTTTCCATTCACGTCCTTACCTCAATTTTAATATCTCCCGCCTTTGGCGGCTCCGCATTCAACGTTGGATGTTCGATTGCTCGATGTTGGAAGTTCACTTTTAAAATTTTTATTCTGCCTCCTGTATTCTGTGTTCTGTATTCTATGTATTACTGATAACCGATAACATTGTCATTCCCGAATGCTGCTCCTTGGGCTTGCTGCAGGGAACGATAACTGAATTCTGAATTAAAATTATATCCTCTTTTTGTCGAAAATACAAAACATTTTGTCCTTTGTAATCTTCTTTCTCTCTTTAATGTTTAATTAGTTTACGTTTTTTGTTTCAGCAAAAGGCGCAGCCTAAAATTCAAAATGGCAAGCCGGCGTCAAGTGTTACTTGTAAGCAGGGCTTGGCTTTTGAATTTAGGGCAATTTTAATTGCCGCTGAAACAGAAACCTCTGTGCCGCTCTGTGCTCTCTGTGGCTTTGTGGTGAGATAGATTCGTGTTCATTCGTGTTTATTCGTGGTTAATTCTTCTTTTTCTTGGTGTCTTAGTGTCTTAGTGTCTTTGTGGCTATAACTCGTTCTTTGTAAAGATGTTACGAAAAACCAAAATTATTATAAAAATATATATTGACTCATTCTTAAAAACGTATTATCATGTTGGACTCAGACAGCGGACGAGTTGTCGCTACGATTGGCGTCTCGACCGCTGTTTTTTGTCCTTAGATATTAAGGCCGAAAGCTTTGTTAAAGTTCTGGGGCGCCTGCCCTGCGTAGCTTTAGCGAAGCAGGGCTCTTTTAAAAGTTAAAACAGTTGTACCACGATGCAGCGAAAGTGTGGCTTTGTCGAAGGTTGACGCAATCTTTGGCGAATGCTTTAAAATTGGTGTGTGGCTTGCAATAGGCAAGTCGCATTTTTTTTCAACACTTTCGATGCGTATATAAGCGAAATGTGTTGAGCCTATTAACAATTCCTGTCCGTTTTGGTTTGAGAAATCAAACTATTATGGACTGAGAATACAGACAAACTTGAAGAGTTTGATCCTGGCTCAGAACGAACGCTGGCGGCGTGGCTAAGACATGCAAGTCGAACGGACTATGCTTTACTGTGTAGTTAGTGGCGAAAGGGTGAGGAATAGGCAGGTAACGTACCTTGGACTCTGGAATAGCGCCGTTAGCCGCAAGGCTAACTACCGAAAGGGGCGATAATACCAGATAATGTTATTTTTCGAATGGAAGATAACCAACGATTCATCGGTCTGAGAGCGGCCTGTTTCCTATCAGCTTGTTGGCGAGGTAATGGCTCACCAAGGCTTTGACGGGTAGCGGGGCTGAGAGGTCGGCCCGCCACATCGGGACTGAGACACTGCCCGGACCTCCACGGAGGGCTGCAGTAACGAATATTGGGCAATGGGCGCAAGCCTGACCCAGCGACGCCGCGTGTAGGATGAAGTTCTTCGGAATGTAAACTACTGTCAGGGCTATGAAAGTCTTCGGATTGATCTAGCCCAAAGGAAGTCATGGCTAACTCTGTGCCAGCAGCCGCGGTAATACAGAGATGGCAAGCGTTGTTCGGAATCACTGGGCTTAAAGCGTGTGTAGGCGGAAAAGTGTGTGTTTTGTGAAATCCCTCGTCTCAAACGAGGAACGGCTTGGCAAACTACTTTTCTTGAGGTAAACAGGGGTGCCTGGAACTCTTGGTGGAGCGGTGAAATGCGTAGATATCAAGAGGAACGCCTGTGGTGAAGACGGGGCACTAGGTTTATTCTGACGCTGAGACACGAAAGCGTGGGGAGCGAACGGGATTAGATACCCCGGTAGTCCACGCTGTAAACGATGCCTACTAGGTGTTGGAAATTCTGACATTTTCAAGACCGTAGCAAAAGTGTTAAGTAGGCCGCCTGGGGAGTACGGTCGCAAGGCTAAAACTCAAAGGAATTGACGGGGGCTCACACAAGCGGTGGAGCATGTGGTTCAATTCGAAGCAACGCGCAGAACCTTACCTGGGTTTGACATGGTTGGATGCCTTTCTGGAAACAGAGTAGGCTGCCCGCAAGGGTGAAACTTTCACAGGTGCTGCATGGCTGTCGTCAGTTCGTGTCGTGAGATGTCGGGTTAAGTCCCATAACGAACGAAACCCTTGCTGTTAGTTACCAGCGGCTCAAGCCGGGGACTCTAACAGGACCGCCGGTGTTAAACCGGAGGAAGGTGGGGATGACGTCAAGTCCTCATGGCCTTTATGCCCAGGGCAACACACGTGCTACAATGGCGGGTACAAAGCGACGCAAGACCGCAAGGTGGAGCAAATCGCATAAAACTCGTCTCAGTCCGGATTGAGGGCTGCAATTCGCCCTCATGAAGTTGGAATCGCTAGTAATCGTGAATCAGCTATGTCACGGTGAATGTGTTCCTGAGCCTTGTACACACCGCCCGTCAAGCGATGGGAGCCGGAAATACTCAAAGTCAGCTTACTAACCCGCAAGGGAAGTAACTGCCCACGGTAAGTTCGGTGACTGGCGCTAAGTCGTAACAAGGTAGCCGTAGGGGAACCTGCGGCTGGATCACCTCCTTTCTAAAGGAATATCCAAGACCCCCCGCAGTTTCTTTGCAGAAACTAAGCGCGGGGGCAAGTCAGACGCTTTCGTTACATAGGTATAACTGTTGAAAATTAAAGCCCTGTCAATTCCTCGACAGGGCTTTTTTTATTTATAGCCACAAAGCCACACAGATTTAGCGGATTAATTGAATTATTTTTTCTACAGAACCACAGAAAATAAATTGCTATTATCCAGCTCTACTTACGCGAATATTAGGCATTGATAAAAACATAGACCTAAAATCATTAGAGTTAATAAGTAGAGTTTTCTGTAATTCTTGATCGGAGTAATGAAGGTTGTTTCTATAAAAACTTATAAGACGTTTCAATAATTGAGGTTCTTCTTTTTCTATTTCAAAAGGTTCTACTTTTCGATATCCTGCGGCACTCAATTGACTAAAGTAATATTTATATTGTGATTCATTAATTACTTTGAGATCAAAAGCACGTTTTATTAAAGCAGCGATCGAAACCTTCCATTTTAATTTTAAACGGATTACGCGTTTAAGAGAAAAAGGATTTAAATCTTCTGATATTTCTTCTCTGGGCATTAAAAACTCTGAAGCAAAAATATTAGCCTGCTCTTCCATTTGGGGATTAGGCATTGTATGCATAATGAGATGTCCAAGTTCATGAGCCAAAGTAAATCGTAGGCGATCAGTCGAAACTTTTCTATTCATAAAAAAGAAAGGTGGAAGGCCTTTTTCTTTAAGCCATACACTTGCTGCATCAAAATTTGTTCCTCCAAAATCACAAAGAATCACAACACCTGCAACTTTTTCCACAACTTCAATCATATTATCAATTGGGCCTAATGGAATATGCCATTGAGCACGAACATAATTTGCAATTACTGCTGCATTTCCATCATAATCATCTATGTCTAAATTACAAAATTGATTTGGAGTTTCAAATTCAACATTATCCATGATTTTTGGAAGTAATAAAATATAACGGCTAATTTCGGCTTGTATTAATTTTAATTTCTGTACCGGAATAATTTTTCTTTTTCTATGATATACTGTACCAATACCTAATCCAAAAAGAGAACCTTCTTGAAAAAAGAATGATTCTGGATAATCAAGAATCTTACAGATTTTAGAGAGCTGCAAATCTGATATACCTTTTTGTCCTTTTTCAAACTTAGATACAAATCCTTGCGAAATTCCTGAGCATTCAGAAAGGTCTTTTTGTGTCAATCCTCTAGATTCGCGCGCAAGTTGAAACATATTAGGATTAATATTTTTTTCCATACTTTTTCCCTAAAAAGAATCCGCAATTACAAGCTCAAAATAATATGTTTAAAATTTTAAATTTCAAGCTTTTTTACGCTTCTGTTGGGTTTGTGCTTTCAGCTTAATCTTTGTCGTTTTCAAGTTAACAGGTTGCTCTGAGATAGACGATTGTAACAATGGTAACTCTATATGCCAATCCAAAGATTCACCTTTCCAGCATACAATGGATATGTCTTTTATTTTGTCTTCCTTTTGATTAAGGCGGTATCCAACGGTTACCCACGTTGCACCGTCACTGACCCAAGGAATACCATCAGATGTAAGTAGTTGCTGATTGAGCCCCTTTTGTCTGTCCGTTTTTACATTGCTTGGTTTAAAATCATCCCGTAGCTTTTTGAATCGAACCAGAAATTTTCCCCTGAAATCTAAAACAGGAAATCCCAGAATTTTGTCATCATATATTATGACTTCTGGCTCGTATTTTTTGAATATTTTTCTCATACGTTCAATAGTATTATCAAATATAATTGATGCTATGGTGGATGATCTTAGCGACTTACATGCGTCAGGAGCTTTTCTTAAAATATCTTCCCATTTACTCCACCCTCCATGTTGAATACAATCTGAAAAATCTTCAAAATAATTCTTAAACGTCTGCTCAGCTATTTTCTTTGAAGCAGTATCTGGAAATAACTGTTTCTGTTCCATTTTTCATATCCTTTTATTAAACTTATAAATCCTTTTACTTATCTAAGACTAATGCAAAACCTGACTTTTGTCCAGAAAAATATTCCCAAAAATATTCCCCTTTGTCTTAAGTCGTTTATAGACAATGACATACAAAAAAAGATTTTTTAAAAAAACAACCGTTTTCTGCCGAACCAAAAGGCATTATAATGGCGTTAACAATTTTTCGGAAAGGAACTAAAGATGAAAAAGATTCAGATTCTAAAGCAACTGTTACTCGTGCTTTTGGCGATAGCCGTGCTGGGTTTCGCCGGCTGCAAGAAAAAAGGCCCACTGGAGAAAGCCGGCAAAGCGGTGGATAAAGCCGCCCAGAAGACCGACGACGCCGTCAAAGATGCCGCCGACGATACCAAGAAAGCCGTGGACAAGAAATAAAGGCAGTTCCATTTCTATGATTTGCCAAATACATTTTTGGGTCTGCTCCCCGATTCTTTGAGGAGACGACACAAACCCCGCCCCTCCGGCACAGGTCCTGGGGCTAATTCGACCATTATTCCAAAGATTGAAAATAGCAAAAAAATCGATTATAATTGGGGCGATACATAGAAAGGAATATTAATGTCCCAAAAGATAAGATGGGGGATTGTAAGCACCGGATGGATGGCACAGAAATTTGCAGAAGGACTTGGCGCGCTGGCAGACGCTGAAATTGCCGCTGTTTCATCCCGCACAAAAGAATCTGCTGATAAGTTCGGCGACGAATTCAATGTCCCCCGCCGATATGCCGGCATAGAAGCAATAGCTGCCGATAAAGACGTTGATATCATATATATAGCCACGCCGCACCCGATGCATAAAAATGAAACTATTAGCTGCCTGAACGCCGGCAAGCCGGTATTGTGCGAAAAGCCGCTTGCGATGAACAGCAAAGAAGTCCGCGAAATGATTGCCTGTGCAAAGAAAAATAAACTGTTCCTTATGGAAGCGATGTGGATGTATTTCTTTCCGGCTCTTGCAAAGGCCTGCGAGCTTATTGTGGACGGCGATATCGGCGAAGTCCGGCTGGTTCAATCGAATATCTGTATGAGGCGCGCATTGGACGCAAGGGACAGATTCTTTAATCCGCAGCTTGGAGGCGGGGCATTATTGGATTTGGGCATTTATAATATCGCGCTTGCATATAAGATATTCGGCAAAAGCCCAAAGAAAATCAGCAGTATGGCGCATATTGGCGAAAGCGGAGTCGATGAGCAATCCTCAACGATATTCGGCTATGAAAACGGCGAAACGGCAATTCTTACCTGTTCGCTTCGAACAGGGGCAATTAATGATGCGTTTATTTATGGAACTGAAGGCCATATAAAAATACCATCGATGTTCTGGAATCCGGATAAAATTATTTTAAAGACAAGCGAAAATGAGGAAAAAGAATTTGCATACAAGAGGCTTGGCAACGGCTGGAGCTTCGAGGCGGCAGAGGTTATGAATTGCCTTAGAGAAGGTAAGACGGAATGTCCGATTATGCCTTTGAAAACAAGTGCGGCGATTATGAAAACTATGGATAAGATTCGCAAACAATGGAAACTTGTTTATCCAATGGAGCGTTAGACATTTTAACTTTACTTTTAAGGTCAGGATAAATAAAATCCAGATATGGAAAAAATAAAGATATATGACACCACTCTACGCGATGGAATGCAAGCTGAGGGAATCAGCTTTTCATTAGACGATAAGCTCTTAATTGCAAAGCACTTAAGCAAGCTCGGCTTCGATTATATCGAGGGCGGATACGCATCGAGCAACCCGAAAGAAATGCAGTTCTTTTTGGAAGCAGCAAACTTCAATTTGTCGCCTGCCAAAATAGCGGGGTTCGGCAATACCCGCAGAGCAGATGCGACCTGCCAAACCGACGCATCACTTAATGCAATTCTGGCTTGCAAGACGCCTGTGGCAACGCTTGTCGGTAAATGCTGGGACCTGCACGTTACGGAAGTTTTGCGATGCAGTCTTGAAGAAAATATTACAATTTGCGCCGAGTCGGTAGAATATATGAAAAGCAAAGGGCTTGAAGTAATCTTCGATGCGGAACATTTTTTCGATGGCTTCAAAAGAAATCCCGAATATGTGCTGAAAGTTATCGCCGCGGTAATTGACGCCAAAGCTGATACAATCGCGCTGTGCGAGACCAACGGCGGATGTCTGCCGAATGAAGTTTATGAAATAACAAAAGCTGTAAAGCAAAAATTCGGCAAAGTATCGCTCGGTATTCACTGCCACAATGATACGGATTGCGCGGTCGCAAATTCACTTGCCGCGGTGCAGGCGGGAGCAAGGCAGGTTCAAGGCACAATAAACGGGATGGGCGAAAGATGCGGCAACGCGAATTTGTGCACAATTATCCCGAACCTTGCACTGAAGATGGGCTTTGAAGTTCTAGGCGCGGATAAAATAAAAATGCTCACTGAAACATCGCGGTTTTTGTTCGAGATTGCAAACCTGCCGGCGGTTACGAATATGCCTTATGTGGGCGAAAGCGCATTTGCGCATAAAGGCGGTTTGCACGTCGATGCGCTGCGTAAAAACAAAAAGACTTATGAGCATATCGACCCTGCTGTTGTCGGAAATGAAAGGCGATTTCTTATTTCAGAACTTTCCGGCAAGGCGAATATCCTTGCGAAATTGGAAAAGGCAAATATCGCGCAGGACAAACAGCTTGCCCAGAAAATACTTAACGAGGTGCAGGAGCTCGAAAACAAGGGCTATCAGTTCGAGGCTGCAGAGGCAAGTTTTGAGCTGCTAGTCAAAAAAATAATGGGAACATATAAGCCGTTTTTCAAGTTAGAGAAATTTCATGTAACGGTTGAAAAAAATTTCGCGGGAAAAATGGTAAGCCAGGCAACAATCAAGCTGATTGTAAATAACCAGAGCGAACATACCGTCAGCGAAGGTGATGGGCCTGTCGATGCGCTTTACAGCGCGATGTGCAAATCGCTCGAAAGGTTCTATCCAAAGATCCGCGAAATGCACCTGATTGATTACAAAGTCCGGATAGTGAACCCCGCAGCGGCAACAGCGGCTATTACAAGAGTCATCATCGAAACGCGGGACAAAGACGCAATATGGGGGACGGTCGGCGTATCGGAAAATATCATCGAGGCAAGCTGGCAGGCACTGGTTGACAGCGTCGAATATAAACTTATCAAAGACGGCAAATAGCCACAAAGACACCAAGACACTAAGTAATACCAATTACTAAATTGCCCCAAAAACACACCTGATTTTTGGACTTTCTGTCGTGCCGTAACTCACTTACACACAACAAGTTATCTTTATTCTTATTGCTTTTTTGTTATTTTTTTGTTATTATTTATATAAAAGGTCTCAGGGAGAGAAGATGCGTATATATTCGATTTGCATTTTGCTGCTGCTTACAGCGGGGTGTTTGGCTAACGTTTTGAACGTTCCCAGCGAAGGGTATCCGTCCATTCAGCAGGCAATTAACTCCGCCATAAACGGCGATACTATAATCGTCGCGCCCGGCAGATATTTTGAAAATATAAACTTTTCAGGCAAAGCTATAACCGTCCGCTCAACCGATCCAAACGACCCGAATATTGTCGCTGCTACAATTCTTGACGGCAATCGCCCTGCTGATATAAATTCCGCTTCGGTTGTTACATTCAAAAGCGGCGAAACCAGCACATCTGTTCTTGAAGGCTTCACAATCACAGGCGGCAGCGGTTCGTGGCTGACAACATCTTGGAAATTCCAGGGTAAACGCTGGAACCGCTGCGGAGGCGGAGTGCTCTGCTATAATATGTCACAGCCGACAATTACGAAAAATGTCTTTGCTGACAATATCGCTGACCTCGGCGGCGGAATTTATATATTCGGCGACCCAGTGAACCCAAATGACCCTTCCAATCCAACGGTGCACATAAAACCGATTATTTCATATAATAGCTTCTCAAACAATACTGCTTCTTTCGACCTAAATTTTTCGCCGCCAGACAATAATTATCCGGTCGAGTGGCACGGCGACGGCGGTGCTATAGTCTGCTTCCAGGGCGTTGATGCAAATATTACAAACAATCTAATCGAGAACAATCATGCTTATTCCTACGGCGGCGGAATACATCTGCGGCAGTGGAGCAACGGAACAATAGAAAACAACCATATTATCGACAATAACTCAATGCTTGGCGGAGGAATTCACGTTACCTACACGTCAAGTCCCGCCATTTATAACAATAAAATAGAATATAATAAGGCGGGGACATTCGGCGGCGGCGGTATATATGTCTATTATTATTCAAGCCCATATATAGAGAAAAATACTATTCGCTATAACACTTCCAGCAGAGGGGCCGGCATCGCAGTGATGTGGGACAGTCTGCCGACAATAACCACCAATTTTATAACAGACAACTTCGGAGGAGCCGGCATTCTTTGCGTAAGCAGTTCGCCCAGCATACAAAACAATACAATTGCAAATAATTCTGCGGAACCATCCTCAGGCGGCATTCATTGCGAATACGGAGCCAGTCCAATAATAAAACATAATGTCATAACCAATAACGGAACAGGATACGGTATATATGTCCTTCAGGATTCAAATTCACAGCCAATGCTTTCATATAATGACGTCTGGGGACATACAATGGGAAATTACGGTCCGGCTATTTCAGACCAAACCGGTCTGAACGGCAATATATCCGCCGACCCTAATTTTGTCGATGCCGATAGTAATGATTATCACTTAAGCTGCTATAGTAAATGCATAAACGCCGGCGACCCGAATTTCCCATATCAGGGCCTGACGGATTTCGATGGAGAGCCGCGAAAAATCGGACAGTTCATCGACATCGGAGCAGATGAGGCCTGGCCCGTATGGAACATTTCGAGCGGCAACAAATACACATCTATCCAAAGCGCAATTGATGATTCCAACAACGGCAATACGATAATTGTCGCTCCCGGCCATTATTATGAAAGAATTAATTTCGGCAGCCATAATATTATTCTCAGCTCATCACATCCCGACGAGTGGGAAACGGCAGAGAAAACAATAATAGACGCCAATCAAACCGGCACGGCGGTAACCATTGCAGGCGGTCAGGATGCCAATGCAAGTCTGCAGGGCTTTACAATAACCGGCGGAAACGCAACTAACGGCCACGCAGGCGGTATATGGTGCTATACTGCTATTGTCATAACCAGAAATATTATTACGAACAATTACGCCTTCTATAAAGGCGGAGGTATATATCTTTGGAGTTCAAGCGCAGCAGCGCACATTATAGATAATAAGGTAATAAATAATACTGCCACTTATGCCGGGGGTATTTTCTGCGATATATACAGCCAGCCCTTAATAGAAAAAAACTTCATCGCCTATAATACCGCGACAGACACAGGAGGAGGTCTGTGTTATTCAGGAAACACCGGCACAGTTAATCTATTACACAACACGATAGTTTCCAACAGGGCAATATGGGCAGGCGGCGTATTTATAAGTGGTCTATCCATTAACATATTAAATAATTTATTTCTGGGTAACTGTGCCACGGATTACGCGGGCGCCATACAAGTTCATTACTGCCGTCCTAATATAATCAATAACACAATTGTCGGCAATTCAGCAACACAAGGCGGCGGAATATACTGCGATAAATCTTCCAGCCCATTATTAGCAAATAATATTATTGCTTATACCAGAAGAGGAAGTGGCCTGTACTGCTATAATGACGCCAATCATCCGGGTAATCCGTATTTAATATGCAATGACCTGTATGATAACAATGACGGCAATTACACCGGCGCCCTGCCTGACCAGACAGGGGTAAACGGCAATATAAGTGCAGACCCTAATTTTGTTGATGCCGGTTACTGGGACGATGCAAATACGCCGTTAGATACAAATGATGACTTTTTTGCAGCAGGAAATTATCATATACTGCCTAAGTCACCCTGTGTGAACGTCGGTGATAACAACTCTGTTCCTGCGCAACTTACTACAGATATCGACCTGGAACAAAGAATATTTGACTCTACAGTGGACATTGGCGCCGATGAAGTAATAACAAACCAGGCTGATTTTAACCTCGATGGCATTGTGGATTATTCTGACCTGACCTATATAACAAACTACTGGCTCACAGAAGGCAACGACCTGCCGGGTGATTTATATAAGGACGGCTTTATAGATTTCGCAGACTTTGCCGTGTTCGCTGATAACTGGCTGTGGAAAGCCAGTTGGAAATAATAACCACAGACAAACCAGCACGTCATTTTTTTCTATTCAGGGCGACCCAGCCGCCAATGGCAAACAAAATAAGGGTTGCCGGCTCGGGAACAAGATAAACCGCCATAGCTAAATCGCAACCATTAGTCCCCTTGTAAAGCTGGTCTCGAGTGCCGGGGGTAGTAGTCGTAGTATCCACAAACATAGCGCCATTTGTATAACTGCTGCCGGCCAGACTTGCACGATACCAATAGATTCCGCCGATTGAAGTAGGAGCAGTAATCTCAAAGGCATAGAAATGGCCGGTCGTGAGCATCAGTTCTTCTTCGTTCTCGAAATCAAACTCCAGAGCGCTTTTCGAAGTCGTTACATCAAATGTAAAAGTCATAGCTGAACCCCACAAATCAGTGCCGGCGGGATAAGTTTGCGAACCGCCGCCTTGAAATGTCGGGTCTGTAGTGCCAAGGTCAACGAGACGCAAAGTATAAGGATTCTGCGTCGGCGGACTGCCATCCTGCCATATAGCGACTTTGTCTAACTTTAAACTCATTCCCGGTAAAATCTTGAAGGTCTGAGCCATACATACCCGGGGGTCACCAAGCCCCTCTGCTGTAACTGCATTTTTATTAGGGTCTGCTATGGTGATAATCGCAGGCGTTCCGGACCAGCCGCTGGAAGAACCTATCGTCCAGTGCATCGCACTGCAAAGAGGGGTAATACTGAAAACCAGAATTGTAATCAATAATTTCTTCATCTCTATCCTCCTAAAAAAGCGGCTAAATCTTTTTTATTTTCACCGTTAAGGAAACTGTTTTTTCAAGGCCTTAAACAGGCCTTTTAACATCCACTTTCTAAGGTGATTATACTTATAATCCCTATAAATTGTCAAGACTTTTCTGTTTTTTACTTTATTTACTATCTTCTTCTCTGACCTTTTCTCTGACCTTGTAAAAAACAACTTGATTTATCAATGGATTGTTAAAATCCATAGGCGGGCCATCAAGCATACGTGAAAAGTCTTGCCATTCGGCGTTCCAGGTTGAACCATCCTGTGAGACAGTGCCCGAAAATTTGTCAACACTGCTGCCCTCTACCATCCCGCTATAGATATGAAACATAAAATAATCCGTAACAACCTTGACCGTCAGCACCCTGCTTTGAGGGTCGAAAAGGACATCTACAGGCCCCAGAACACAGGCCGCCTCCACATTTGCATCAGAAGCATAGTGCTCATAGCCGATGCCCTGGGAAACCCTGACATACGTGCCCATAAAATTCCGCATTGCGGAAATTGTTCCATCTTTTTCAAAAGTAAATTCCCATTTGCAATCATCCGAGTCTTTTGCCTTCCATTTTCCAGCCAGAAAGGCCGAAAATGAATTGTCGCCTGATTTTGACTGCAACTCGACTTTTTTTTCAGCTATGCTGCCTTTTTTCTGCGAATCGCCCGTTGCGACACGGTCGCCCCGCGGCACGCATCCTGTGTAAATGCACAAAAACACTGCATAAAAACAGATAAAAACTATTCTGTTCATATTTAATTCCTTTAGGATATAGGGGATAGGGTTTAGGGTATAGAGCATAGTAAAACTATAATCATCTACTTTCATTAATTTTGTATCGGATTCATTATACGATAAGACATACTACCGACTTCTTTTATCAAACCATCGATGATTTCACTTCGTTTAGCATAGCTTAAATCCGTTGACAGCATATATTGAGTTTCAAGTTCCAGCAACGAGCCATAAGCCATAGACAGAAACCTGTGATAGTCAGTTCTGTGTTTTCTGCCATATCCTTCAGCTATATTCGAAGGTATTGAAATTGCCGCTCGTCTGATTTGTTGAACCAATCCATAAGTTTCGTTCTTAGGAAAGAAATAGGTTAGTTTATAAATTTCTAAAACGAGTTTATAAGCTTTCTGCCAGACTATGAGTTCTTTAAAACTTTTAAGTTTTTTGGTCTCCATTTTTTAAGCCTTTCAATTTTAGGTTATAGGAATAGGGTTTAGGGTATAGAATGATGAACGTTTTCCTAAATCCTAAATTCTAATTATAAAGAGATAGAACTGTAAGGCAAGGATAAAGAAGTAAATGAAGTAATCCCTATCCCCTACACCCTACACCCTACAAAAACAAAAAAACAGGCAAGGCCAAATAAAAGCCCTGCCTGTTTGAAATTCCACGATGTATCAAATTGGAACTATTTTCTAAATCTTCTAAGTGCAAGTCCGCCGACAGCAAGAAGAATCATTGTCGCTGGCTCCGGAATCTGGGTTATCGTAACAGGACCACCAAAGGTCGGGACATTCTGATTATCTGGAAGAGATATTTGGTACTCGAGGCTGTTCATGGCGTGGCTGTTTGTAGTATTCTCCATTGTGATAGTAACGGTACCGATGCCATCGCAATGGAACATAAGATGGTCCAACGCAATTTTCGCTGCGCCGTTACCATTAATACCATTGGCCATACTGTAATCAAGGATAAACTTCTTGCCTGGTGTAACCGCGGTAATCCACCTCAAGTCAGAATCCCATGCACTGCTCGGCTCTGTCAACTGCATTGTGGGGTCATCATCGTTAGATGTTTTATGTTCAGTTACCAGGTCAATAGAACCCGGGCCTGTAACTGTGATTAGCGTCGACAATGTTGCAAGTCTAAAGCCCGTCACGCCAGTGTAGTAAATATTCAGGTCGAGCCATTCAGAAGGATTAACTGAAACAGATTTCACCGGAGTAATAGAAGTAGTGCCTGTCTCGCTCGGCCCGCGGCTGGCTATCTGCAAATCAAGCGTTCCTGCATACACAGAACTTACCGCCAAAAATAAAATTAATACAAACATTTTTTTCAACATTGTTCGGTCTCCAAAAAATAAAAAGGTTAACTACTTACTTTAGCCACCAAGGCACTAAGGCACGAAGGTGGTAAACGTTTTTTCGCCGCGTTTGCGCCTCGCAGCGAATGCGCGTTTTAAAGCCTACGAATAGCCACAAAGACACTAAGACACAAAGTTGTATAAATTAATGTGTTTTCTCGAACCCCATTTAGCCACTAAGACACCAAATTTTAATTATTATATATTTACTTCGTGTCTTGGGGTCTTGGTGGCTACGGTGAATAAAATTTTTGAAAGAGCTACCACAATCAGTTATGAGTTTTTAATTTTGAGTTTTGAGTTAATGGATAACAAAATCCACAATTCAAAACTAAGAACTTAGAACTAAAAATTCAAAACTATACGTTGCAATAACTTTTCTCTACCCCATTTAAGTAAGCGTATTATAACATATCTCAAAGATAAATGCAAGGGAAAAATATATTTTTCCTGCAGCAATAACTTTTCTCTGCCCCAACTCGTCAGCCACCCCTATATATAAACCTTTGGCTGATTAATTGAGGGTATTATACCATATCAGAAAAAGGAATGCAAGAGAAAAATAAAAAAATTTTGTAGCCACCAAGTCACAAAGGCACGAATAAAAAATGATATATATAAGACTTTGTGGCTTTGGGCCTTAGTGGCTATTATTATAAAATTATTCTTTTTATCCCCTGTTTGATTAGCGGAACATCAAAATTAATCAGAAATCCCAGTCTTTTGCCGGTGAGCCTCAAATAGCTTAAAAGCTGAGCTTCCCATAATGCGTTATTTTGCTCAACAGCCTTTAATTCGCAAATAATCAATCCTTCAACAAGAACATCCAGCCGAAGACCTTCGTCAAATACAATATTATCATATTTTATGGGAATTTCTATCTGCCGCTGATATGAAAGGCCTCTTTTGGAAAGTTCGTAGCAAAAACAGGTCTCATAAATCCTTTCCAGCAAGCCGGGGCCAAGCGTCTTATGAACTGCATAAGCTATATCCATTATTTGTGTAGCAATTAACTCTTCTTTGTCGGATAATTTGTCGAACTGTTTTACTTTTTCCATAAAGTGCAAAAATATTATTATAATATAGCAATTTTAGTGTCTTAGTGCCTTTGTGGCTACAAAAAAAAGGGGCCGATAAAAATCAGCCCCTTTTCTTTTCAAACTATAAGCTCTTGTGGCTTATCTTTTCTTCCTGAGAAGAAGACCGCCAAGGCAGAGTAACGCAATTGTTGCCGGCTCTGGAATCTGGTGAATAGTCACAGGACCACCAAAGTTCGGGACAAACTGGTTATCTGGATTAGCTACTTGGTACTCGAGGGTGTTCATGGCATGGCTGTTTGTAGTATTCACCATTGTGATGATAACATCGCCACCGCCATCGCAATGGAACATAATATGGTCCAATGCAATTTTCGCGTTGCCGTTACCTGAAATACCACTGGCCATACTGTAATCAAGGATGATGCTCTTGCCTGCTGTGAGCACGTTAATCCATCTCAAGTCCGGATCCCATGCGTTGGCCGGTTCTGTCAACTGCATTGTCGGATCCTCATCTTCAGATGTCAAATGTTGAGTGAACAGGTCAATACTACCCGGGCCTGTAACTGTGAGCAGCACTGACACTGTTGCAAGTTTATAACCCGTTGTACCAGTCCAGTAAATGTTCAGGTCGAGCCACTCGGAAGGATTAATTGTAATATCCTTCACTCCAGTAATGGTTGTGGTGCCCGTTTCTGACGGTCCGCGACTGGCAACCTTGAGGTCCAGCAAATCTGCGCTGACAAGACCACATAGAGCCAAAACTAAAACTAAACTTAAAAACTTCTTCATATTAAAACCTCCTTACAAAAATACTATATCCAAATGTTAAACATTTCATCTTTTTTACATTACTAACAATTTTTGATTACGGATTCGGGCCGCAATCATCTTTCCAATCTGACTGGCAGGCAACACCATAGTTGGTACCATAATTGCTCTTAAGCCTAATCAGGTCAGGGCCACTGACCGCACCGTCATGGGTAAAGTCTGCTCTACAGTCATAGCCCACCTGTCCAAATGACAGGCCGTAAGAGGCTTTCAGCCTAATCAGGTCGCTACCACTTACTGAGCCATCACCAGTTGCGTCGCCATCCCTTTGATGCAGGCAGCACCAGGCTTTGGGTTTGCCCTGAAGCAGCCATTGAGCATACTTCGGGTCCGAATTCGAGAAACACTCTGCCGCAGCACAGAGGCTGGTCATAGTCAGTGTCTTGCTGACAGCAAAGGTACTGCCGTCTTCAAGGACTACGCCGCCGCGATAGGTGGTTTCACCTGTCATTGTGAGAACAGGGTCTGTTGTCTGCTGGTTGCAATCAACAGTCAGCGTGCAAAGAGTGCCGCTTACAGCCGGCGAATTGGCCCCGTCATGCACAGGGGCATACAACGAACCGAACTCAAGAACAAGCTTATTGCTCGGCAGAGTCTGGTCTGCGTTAGCCGGTAACGGATCACCTGAACTGGCAATCGGGTTGCCATTGCTATCTACAACACCGTTGGCCTCAATAACAATTGTGGCCGGATAGATGCCGAAGCCTCTGTTCGTTGAGGTGCTTACGCCCTGCTTGTAGTTGGTAACCTCACAGACGTCGGCTTTGCCGCCGCTAACGTCAATGACCAATGCAAACGCCCGCGGTAAATTACACGCGTCTGCGGCGCTGTAGGTAATATCAACTTTGTTTGTCGCTCCCTGCCTGACAAGATCAACACTCAATGCAAACACAGGGGAAGCGACAGCCAAAATCGCTAAAACTAAAATCAGCTTCTTCATTTTTTACCTCATTAAAAACAATTCTCTTTTTTTCTTTCTCGCCGGGACTCACACCCAGCGAAGCTTTGGTTTCTTATTTCCTTCCATCTTTCATCACCATTTTGCCTGAAAGAAACCCAACAAGCTATGATGTAAAATCTACAACCAGACTCGGAAGGTTCGCCTGGTCTGCGAATCTTTCTCCTAAATCAACACCTCCTTTCTGCCATATAGGCAGATATGACGGTTACAATTTTCACTGACTATATTACCATCCCTCAATTTAAAAAGCAAGAGAAAAATTAAAAAAATGTTGATATTAATGCTGAAAATGGTGATTTTGGACTTTAAAGATGGGTAATTTTATGGCTATTTAATGCCTTTTTAGTCCTATAAAAATTACGAAAAAATTATAAAAAATTATTTAAAAATTAGTCCAAAATAGGGGAAATGGACTAAAAACAGCTTGAAGCATATTTGGATATATAATATATCTATACCTTTTATTGCTTTTGTTAGGAAATTTTCCGCCAATTTTTGCCATCTTTTTGAATAAGGTCATCAGCAGCAGAAAAAGTTTCACTTCCAGCCGGATAAAAATATGGCTCGCCATCTTCCCGCTGCCAGGCTTTAAGCAAATCGTCAACAAGACCCCAGGCAAGCTTCACATCGTCAATTCTTGTAAAAAGAGTCTGGTCGCCAAGCATACAATCAAGCAAAAGCCGCTGATAAGCATCCGGCGGCTCAGAGCCGAAAATTTCAGTATAATTAAAATCCATTTTGAGAGTGCCGAAACACAGTTTCGAGCCCGGCCTTTTCGCCTCAAAGAAAAGACTAATGCCTTCCTGCGGCTGGATTTTCAATATGAGAATATTGGCAGGTAAATCTTTTATTCCAGCCGAAGCGAATAACAAGTGAGGCACCTTTTTAAAAGTTACGGCAATTTCCGTAATACGCCGGGCAAGCCGTTTTCCCGTCCGCAAATAGAACGGCACGCCCCGCCATCGCCAATTATCGATAAAAAGCCTCGCGGCAACATAAGTTTCAGTTTTTGAATTTTTCTCAACATCAGCCTCCTGCCGGTAGGCAGAAACAGGGTTGCCGTCAATTGTGCCGGCAGTATATTGTCCCCTGATAATATCCTCATTCCACGGCTGAAGATTAAACGGCCTGATACTTCGCAGAAGTTTTACCTTTTCATCCCTGATATGCTCAGCTTCAAATGAAGCCGGCGGCTCCATCGCAACAAGCGAGAGCATACTCAAAATATGATTGACAAAGATATCGCGCAACGCCCCGCTATTATCGTAATAACCGCCCCGCCCTTCGATGCCGATTGATTCCGCTATCGTAATCTGAATATGGTCGATGTAATTCCTGTTCCATACCGGCTCAAAAATCGAGTTGGCAAAACGGAACAATAAAATATTCTGCACCGTTTCCTTGCCGAGATAGTGGTCCATCCTGTAAATCTGTTCTTCGCTGAACCATTTGCTAATACCATTATTAAGACTGACGGCGCTATGCAAATCTCTGCCGAACGGTTTTTCAACAACCAGCCGGGCAAAAGCATCGTTTGGGGATTTATTGAGACCTGCCAGTCCGAGATTTTCCACTACATCCGGATATAACTGCGGCGGCAGAGAAAGATAAAAAATTCTGCCGAAATTCTTTCCGGTCTTCTTGTCCAAATCAGAAAGCCTTTGTTTGATATCGCTGTAAAACTGCCGGTCGGCATAATCGCCGCTTGTATAATAAAAGTTATTCAAAAATTTTTCAGGGGCCGGCAAAATACCTTTAACGGCCTCGGCGGCTATTTTCCTGAAATCATCATCGGTGAGTTTTTTTCTGCCGCAGCCGAGAAAGAAAAAATCCTCCTGCAACAATCCTTTTTTAAGAAGATTGGCAATCGCGGGAATAAGCTTCCTTTTCGTTAAATCGCCGGAAGCGCCGAAAACAACAAGCCCGCACAGCGGAGCCTGCGACTCAACGCAAAACATCTGCTCATCGGCAACTGATGGACGAATATGCTCCATTTTCAATGTCTTCTAATCTTCCGAGCTTACCGGCTCGAATTCGTCCTTCGCCGCGCCGCATTCGGGACAAACCCAGGTATCCGGCAAATCCTCAAAATCCGTGCCGGGCTCAATATCGTTATCCGGGTCGCCCTTTTCAGGGTCGTAAATATAACCGCACATAAGACATTTATATTTCATAGCTTTGTCTCCTTTTGAAATGGTTGTTTTCTGTTTTTCCTGCTCGCCTCGCGGCGAAGCGGGTTTTAAAGATTTCTTTATTTGATAAGTCGCTGCTGTTCTTGGTGTTCTGCCGCCCTTGACGTCGCGGTAATAATTATAAGTCATAGCGATTTTGCCGTTGTTGAACTGCTCACAAGCAATAACTTTGCCTATAAACAACGTATGGCTTCCGACATCAACCGTATTGATAACCTCTGCCTCAACATAGCCGGTAGTGTTCTCAAGCACAATCGGACAGCCTGTTACGCCCCTTTTAAAAGCTGTCTGTTTGAATTTATCTATATCTCTTCCGGAGCGGAAGCCAAACATTCCAGTAAACTTCACAGGCGCATCTTCAGCAAGCACCGAAGCGGCAAAAAAACCGCTGCTGATTATAAATTCGTGCGTAAGGTTTTCCTTGCTGATGCTGACCGCAATAACCGGCGGTTCAGGAGTTAACTGAAAAACAGTATTGGCGATACAGCCGTTAACGGCATCAGCCTTTGTGGAGCTGACTATATACATCCCGTAATTTAGCTGAAACAGAGCCTCTAAGTCAATTTTGCCGGTTTCCATAAAATCCTTTTACAACAGCCGGTCAATATTATTTTGCCGGCGGATTGAATGTCCGCTTGGCAAGCTGGTGGTCTATTATCAGCAAACTGCCGGTCGAATCCTTAACAAGTTTTAATTGCTGGACAATTTTGTCGGTGCTGGCCTCTTCCTCGACCTGCTCATCGACAAACCATTTAAGGAAACTTTCCGTGGCGTGGTCCTTGGCGCCCTGGGCAAGCTCAACGAGCTTGTGTATCCTGTCGGTTACAAGCTGTTCGTGCTTGTAAGCGGCCTCAAACATGGCCAGCGGTGAAGGCCAATTAACCGGCGGCTTTTGTATTGCCTCAAGCTCGACTTTGCCGATTCGTTCAACGATAAAATCAAAAAATTTCATCGCATGAACCATTTCCTCCTGAGTCTGCACCTTCATCCAGTTGGCAAAACCTTCAAGATTTTTAGACTGAAAATCCGCAGACATAGCGAGATACAGATACGCCGAATATAATTCAGCGTTTATCTGGTCATTCAACGCTTTAACTATTTTTTCGCTTATCATAACTATTTCCCTTCCGAATTATGCCTTCCACAGGCCGTGGATATTACAATACTCCCTTGCGATGACTTTCGCGGCATCTATTTTAAAAACCGCTTCCGGCTTCTGGCCGGGCGACAAAAACTCCCTGTATGCCTTTCCATCGGCAATCAGCTCAATCCATTCGATGTAATGCTTTTCTTCCATCGGATGAGGAACGGAGCCGATTTTGACTCTGTAGCCGCCGTCGATTTTCTCAATCACCGGCACGTGCTTTTCCTTCGCCGCATCCGTGGTATTTTCCACAAAAAGCTTCATCGGCTGGCCGCAGCAGACAAGTTCGCCGTCGCCGCCGTGAGTGACTTCAACGATATTGCCGCATATCATACATTTATAAATTTCAAGTTTCTTTGCCATAACCGCCCCTTTCTCATTTTTTCAGTTCTTTATGCTTTCCCGCTATTTTTTCAGCCAGCTCATCAAGCTGTTTGAAATCCTGTTTTTTCGGTTCTCCTTTTATGATGACCGGCTCAAGTATTTCAGCCTTGCTGTTGGCCAGCAGTCCCTTTAACTGCTCGACCATTCTGCCGCCCCAGCCGAACGAGCCGATAACGGCGAGATATTTCGTCTTGGGCCGCAGGGCATTAACTAAAAACGCCGCATAAGCTGCCGCAGGATGAGCACCTGTAAGAACCGTTGGACTTGCCAATACAATTCCGGCGGCATCGACCGTCTCGACGGCAAGTCTGCCTATATCACCGCCAACGAGGTTAAATTGCTGAACACCGATACCCTTTGCCATAAGCGATTCAACAAGATGCTCAACCATTTTCCTTGTGCTGCCGTGCATTGAGACATAAGCGACAATAACTTTATTTTCGACATCGTCGTTTATCCATTTTTTGTAGGCGTCGATGATAAACTCCGGCTCATTATATAACGGGCCGTGGCTCGGCGCAATGATTTTAATATCGAGATTTTTTATTTTTTCGAGATTCTTTTCAATCGGGCCTCTGAACGGCATCATTATTTCAGCATAATACCACTTTGCGCACTCATTAACCCTTGCTTTGTCTGTAACGAATAAATCACTTGTCGCCAGATGCGAGCCGAAAAAGTCACAGGAGAACAGGATTTTATCTTCGGCCAGATATGTTACCATTGTTTCCGGCCAATGCACCCACGGTGTAAATACAAATTTAAGAGTTTTGTTTCCGAGCGAAAGTTCCTGACCATCTTCGATAACAATAAATCTCTGCTCGTCAATGCCCATCAGGTCGATGAGCATATTTTTGCATTTTTCGTTTGTAACAACTTTCGCATCGGGATAGATTTCAAGAACAGCCGGTATTGAGCCTGAGTGGTCCTGCTCGGCGTGGTGCGAGATGAGATAATCAATTTTTTCAATCCCCGCCTCGGCGAGGTTTATTATAAGTGTTTCTGTTTTGGTAGGGTCAACTGTATCAATCAGAGCGGTTTTTTCGCTGCCCTTTATAAGATAAGCATTGTAGCTTGTGCCGTCCGGCAGAGGAATAAGCTCATCGAAGAGCCGCCTGTCCCAGTCAATCGCACCGACCTCGAATATATCCGGTTTTACCTGTCTCATAGTCAGCCTTCATAAACCCATTTTATAAAATTACAAGAGTTTTTTTACTGCTTCGAGGACTTCATCATAGTCCGGCTCGTGAGATAACTCCGGCACTATATTCTCGTAACGAACAATTCTCTCTCTGTCAACGACAAAAACCGCTCTTGCCAGAAGCCTTAAATCTTTAATAAGCACACCATACGCCTGACCGAAGGATGCCGTTCTGTGGTCGCTGAAAACATAGACATTTTTCACATCCGCGGCAATACACCATCTGTTCTGGCCGAAAGGCAAATCCATACTAATCGCCAGAACCACAACATCATCGCCGAGTTTAACAGCTTCTTCATTGAATCTTCGCGTCATAATATCGCAGACGCTCGTATCAAGCGAAGGGACACAGGAGATGATGCAGATTTTTCCAGCGAAAGAAGAAAATTTAACAGTAGAAAGGTCTTTCGCGACGACTTCAAAGTCCGGCGCCTTGTCGCCGACCTTGACGGCATTACCCAAAAGCACAATGGGTTTGCCTTTCATTGTTACCAATCCTTTTCTCTCAGGCATAACACACCCCTTGAATTTTAAAAGTTCGCTGCTTCAATTTCCGCATACGCCATAGGATGGGCACAGGCCGGGCAGTTATCAAGCGCCTCTTTGCCTTCGGAAACATAACCGCAGTTTCTGCAGACCCATCGAACGGGTTTTTCACGTCTGAATACTCTGGTTGCTTCAATATTGTCGGCAAGCTTCAAATATCTGTCGCGGTGTCTCTTTTCAGCAACCGCAATGGCTCGAAAGACCTTTGCTATTTCCGTAAAGCCTTCCTTATCGGCAACCTTAGCGAAATCAGGATACATTTGCATCGTTTCGTAATTTTCACCCGCTGCCGCCGCTTTAAGATTTTCCAGCGTTGAGCCGATTACACCAGCCGGAAAGGCCGCTTGAATTTCGACCTCTCCGCCCTGCAGGAACTTAAATTCTCTTTTTGCGTGCTCCTTTTCCTGCTCCGACGTTTCAGTGAAAATCGCCGATATCTGCTCGAAACCTTCTTTCTTCGCGGCTGAAGCAAAATATGTATATCTGTTTCGAGCCTGTGATTCACCGGCAAATGCTGTAAGCAAATTCTTTTCTGTCTGCCTGCCTTTTAAGTCCATAGTTTACCTCCGTAAGTCAATTTAATTTAACGTTATTTTCTTTATTTAAACACAGGAATATCCCTGAAAACCGCTTCGCAATTACTTGTTTAAAACTAAACTTGTCCCTTCTCGAAACACGGTCGGCATAATCCCTCAACATAAACTGTAGTCTTTAACACCCTGAATTCCTGCTTTAATTTGTCTGGCGAAGTTATATTCTCAAAGCCATCGTGATGAAAGTCAAAAATCTTTTTACACTTTATACATTTAAAATGCTGATGAGTTTCCAGATTCCCATCGAAACGTTTCACATCGCCGCTGCCCTCAACAATAAAAGCAGCGCCAATTTCATTTAATGTATTCAGCGTCCTGTTGACGGTATCCAGCGAAACATTCGGCAAAACCTGCCTGACCTTCTCATAAACTGTCTCTGCGGATGGGTGGTCGCTGGACGCGACAAGGGCTTTGTAAACCTCAACACGCTGAGGAGTTATCTTTAACTTATGCTTTTTACAGCAGTTATATAACTTTATAAGGTTATTTTCAAATTCCTTCAACTTCAAACTGCCTTAAATTAATGTAATCAATCTTAATCTGAAATAATTTAATCAAAACCTATGAACAAAATAGTAATTGCTACTATATAGTAATTAGAACTATTTGTCAACAGGTTTCTGAAAAAAATTTAGCCGCTTGGGGGCGGATAAAGGTCATAAAACGAGTGCAAAAAGTGGAAAACTTCTCGCCGAGGGTTGGGAAGAAGCCTGTTTTGACAAACGATGCATTAAGTATGTGAAGTATCTATGGCCGAAAGGCTGTGGAGCTTCACATATTTAGTGGTTTTGCCGGATATACAAAATTATCGGACTATGTCTAATTTGAAGAGATTTTGGCCGTTCAATCGGCAAAAAATAAATTCTTTGTTAAATTGGGTAGTTTTTAAGTCGAAAAAACAGATAGCATTAAAGTCCATAGAGATTTTATGAATAATAATAACAATAACAATAAGAGAAAAGATATTCTGACGACCGGTCAGGTTGCTCAGATTTGCAAGGTTGCTCCGCGGACGGTAACCAAATGGTTCGACACAGGCCAACTGAAAGGCTATCGAATCCCCGGCGGCAGAGACAGGAGAATTCCTGCGGCTGAACTCATTCGCTTTATGAAAATGCATAATATGCCGACCGGCCAGCTCGAACACGACAAGGTTAGAATACTGTTAATCGACAGCGACTGGCAAATGGCAAATACCCTTGCCGAATCTTTGCGTAAAAATCCTTCGTTCGGCGTGGAAATTGCAAACAGCGGTTTTGACGCAGGACTCATCGCCCAGAAATTCGTGCCCCATGTGATTCTAATAGACTTAATGGCATCCGATATTGATGCCGACCATATATGCAAAAACGTCAGGAAAAATCCTGATTTGGGGACCACAAAAGTAGTTGCGCTCGCCGAGGGTTTAAAACAGAATGAAGCACAGAACGTTCTGAACAAGGGGTATGACTTCTGCATAACAAAGACATTAGATACTGCCGAGATTGCAAAGACAATAAATCAGGCAATAGCAATTATTTAAAATCAAAAATAAAAAATTTTGCATTTCGCCGCATCACGTTCAAATTTGTCATCTCTAATTTTTATCTGTATTTTTTCATTTTTATTCTTTATATTTAATATCGTTTCTATTGGAGACATTTATGGAATATGCAGTCGGCAAAACGGGCAGAATAATCGCTGCAAGGCTTTTCGAAGGCGAGGAGCTTTATGAATCCATCGAATCAATCGCTGAAAAAGAGAAAATAAAATCCGCGGCGGTGCTGATAACAGGTGGAATCAGAAAAGCTGACGTTGTCGTCGGCCCTAAAACTGAAACGCCGAAAATTGAGGCCGATTTTAAAAAATTCGAAGGGCCGGGCGAAACACTCGGCGTAGGCACAATCTACTGCGACGACGCAGGCAAACCGAAATTACACCTGCACGCTGGGTTAGGCAGAGGCGATAACCACATAGTCGGCTGTCCCCGCGGCGGAGCAAGTATATTTTTAATCCTTGAAGTAACGATTATCGAAATAACAGGCATTGACGCTAAAAGAGAGACCGACCCTGAAAGCGGCTTTAAACTTTTGAGAATAAAAAAAACAGTTTTTGTCTGAGGGAGACAAAAATGAAAAAAACTACTGTGCTTAAGATTCTAAATCCGGTTCTGGGACTTTTGATTATTAACCAGATTGTAACTGGTTCGCTTGGTCCGAAACTGCCGGCCTGGGCTTTTGAAACGTTTCACGTAGGAGGCGCAACATTATTAGTTTTCCTCATAATTGCTCATCTTGCGCTGAATTTCAACTGGATAAAGGCAAATTTTTTTCCGAAATAAACTTATAACCTCAATTTATCACCTTAAATTTCAATTTGAATAAAGGCAAATTTTTTTTGCAAATTTATTGTTTTTACCTTGCATTTTAATTTGAATATGGTATAATATTGGCATAAATTATGTGATTATTTAACTATTTTAGGGTCTTGTTTATGCCATTACCCAAACGAAAAATCGATTATCTGATGTTCAAAGTCCAGGGCAGGATTATCAAAGTTGACCCCGATATTTATCGTAAAATCTTTAACACCCAGCGTAACCCGCCTAACAGAAAATATAATGGCAACATTACTTCGGTATATATATCTTTGGATGGTTATCCGGTTATTGTTATCGGCAAAAAGCCTTCGCGTTATGTTCCGCTCGCCCGGTTCGTAATGAACGCAAAAAAGGGGCAGATTGTTGACCATAAAAACAGGGACCCTCTTGACAACCGAAGAAGCCAATTGCGTTTAGTAACAAAAAGGCAGAATAATCTGAACAAAAAATGTATTAATGGAACCGGCTTTTTTGGCGTTTTCATCAAACATCCGGGCAAAAGAGCTTATTGTACGGGAAGGTTTTTAGCGGCCGATGGAAAAGAACTGCGGTTTCAACTGCCGGATAGTCCCGCTAATAGAGTTATAGCCGCTTTTGCGCGTGACAGATTTGTCCTGCAGGCCGGCGAGGAGGAGTATGCCCCTCTTAATTTCCCCTGCTGGCAATATGAGCCTTTCAGGAGTATTTTGTTAAACGAGGATTTAAAAAAATACAAAACAAAGTGCAGCGCAAATTCCCAGCTCGAATTTGGTTTTATGAAAAACCTCAAAAAATAATTTTGATTCGCCTGTCCCGCACTTCGATTAAATAAATGGTGGGCTGTACCAATGACTCGTTAATCAATTCCCCACTCGTAAATCAGATCGTTAACCCTTGAAATGACCATTGGGTTTGTGCTAAGCTTAAGCTCTTTAAGTTGAGCTACTGCAGCAGGTCGATCATGCTCCCATAAGCCTTTCACTGCATAGAAGCTAACAATTTCATTCTTATTTCTTAGATACTTTCTTAGTAGTTCTTCGCTTCTTTGAACTGCTTTCTTTGTTTCCTGACTTCTAGCTTCATATAATGCAGACCATAAATATTTATCGGATGAACAAAGTTTAGGATAGTGCTCTATAACCATTTCTGAGATAGCTTCAATTAGCAAGGCACGCATCTCATCACTGCTAGTAGAGTCAAATTGGGAGTCTAGCCCTTCTACAACCTCTGGGTAAGGGAGAGCACGTGATATGGTTTTTAATTTCTTTGTATCGTAGTCTCCTTTTTCCAGTATGTTACATACTAAATTGTTAATAAGTGCTGTGCGAACAGACTCTGTTTGGTTCTCAAAAGCTCTTCTGGCATTTTCTTCACTTGCATTTATCAACAACCAAAGAAAAGTGGCACCACTCCGTTCATCTAGCAAACCTAGTGCAATTGTGTAGGCCGTATCCCATACCTTGTTCATCAATCGTTGTGTTAAGCATCTCAGTTGAGTTTCATCAACTTCGTCCAAAATTCGAGCATACTCAACACCGAGGAAATAATCACGAATAAGTTGATGCAGCCATTCAACAGAATGCCCATTTACTGACTTGATGAAATTAGCTGATAATATACCTCGCCATATTTCACCGAAAGTTACTGCGGCTGTGATAATTCCGCGAGTTTTTAGTATCTCCAGTATTTCTATTATTTGTTTATGTGCATAACGTTCTGGAAATCTCATTGAATAACCTGATTCGGTTGACCGAAAAGATAATCCACCCAATAGGTATTCATTTGCGAGTTTATCCACACCAATATTTCTACGAGCACCCTCACGATCTAGAATTCGATCAACAAGCGATTTAAGTAACATTACCCTACCGTCTGGTAGACGACTAGTTTGACGAAATACATCTAAATATATTTGCAGATATAATGGAATTCGAGTCAGCTGAACAGATTCAGTAATATCTTCCCAGACATCATCATCATGGATATGAAGGCGATCAAAAAACTCCTCTGATGACATTGAATATTTAGCAAAGTATGAGTTTGAATATTCAATTACCTGTTTCCTGTCTAAACGACAGATCTCATATATATTGATATCTGGCAAAGGTGGTCTGCATTCTTCGGTCGGAATTAAATTCGCATTGAAATCAGAACTTCTACATGCAATTACATAACTATTATTTCGGTAGGCTGATATAAAATTAGCAATATCCAAATAACATTCTGTATTATTTGCCCCCAGAACTTCATTGAAACCATCTATAAGTAAAAGGAAAGAACCACGCTTAAGATGCTGCTCAATAACTGATTCAGGTATGTCCAACAATGAAAACTGCTCTTGTAAAAGTTCACGACACTTCTTTGTAGGCGACCAGCTCTTTAGGCTAAATAAAACTGGTACGCTAGCATTGCCATCCTCGGTCAACAAGTGACAAAACCGTACTACAATTTCCCACAAAGAGGTGGTTTTTCCAGCTCCAGATTCACCCAGCAACATAGATATTCGACCTTTTTCAGGTATATCAACAACTGGAACTTTTGACAAAATCTCTGTTTCACCTTGCAGTCCCACAAATGTATCGATTTCTCTGTGTTCGGCTAATAGTGGAGTGTATTGTTCAACCCACAATTCGTGCAATCCAAGCATATAGCCAGCATATTGCTTTGGATCAAAATCCTGACAGGGCTTAAAGCCAATTATTCTTGAAGAAATATGAAATATATTTGGGTGAAGGCTTATCAAGTCTAGGTGGTGGTTATCTATAAGCGTTGAAATTCGTTCCAGATCATATATATCTAGCTCCCATCCATACGTTTGCTTAACTGCTCTCTTTTTCTCGTCGAATTTTCTCGCCGATATTCGAGAAGTGAAAACAAATACAAACAGATCGCATTTATGTGCATAACGACGTACCTTTTCCAGATCCTCGTTTAGTTTGCTTTCCCAATCTTTTCTAACGCTGTATGCAAACACCGTCGAAATAGATGTCGATTTATCGAAGTGAATGGCATCTCTACCCTTGTCACCGGTTCCGCCAAGCGGCTGGATGGATTTGTAGCCTTCACGTGACATAAGATCATGACAAAGCGACTCAAAACCTAAGTAGTCTGTGGCTTCCGTTAGGTCATATTTTGTTGTTTTTGATGCCATGCCACTAGCTTTCAGCTTTGATTAATATTTACTAAAGTTATCCATAAAAGAAAACGCACCTAATAACTGATTATATTGTTTCCTTATAATATCCCACATCTGTCGGTATAAAGCAAGAAAGCCCGATTTCCCAAAATCCGCGTTCTCAGCGATTAAAAATTATCTTTTCACGAAGTAATCCGCAGGCAACTGCTTTACAATTCCTTTTAATCGCAGAGAAACCAAAGCAGCGTTGACCTTGCCAGCTGAAATGCCGGTTTGAGTTATTATCTGCTCGATATGGACAGGTTCATTATTGAGACAATCAAACATCTTTCTCTCAACATCGGTTAAATTCAACTGCGAAACATCAAAGAGAGATTTTTCAACATTCTGAATGGATTTGCCTGTGGACTGTGAAACATATTCCTTAAAATCGTTTTGCAGATACTCAAATGCCTCAATTACATCCTCGACGGATTCAATAAGTTTAGCTCCCTGCTTGATTAGACTATGCGGCCCTTTTGAAAGAGGCGAATCAACCTTGCCGGGAATGGCCATTACCTCTCTATCGTTTTCGAGAGCCGCCCTTGCGGTTATCAGAGCGCCCGAACGAGACATTGCCTCAACAACGATTACGGCAAGCGAAAGACCTGCGATAATTCTGTTTCGAGGCGGAAAATTTTCCGCCAATGGTTCATATTCAAGGGGCAGTTCGCTTATGCAGGCGCCGTTTTGAGAGATTTTTTCAAAAAGCTGCTTGTTTTCAGGCGGAAATATCCTCGCTAAGCCGCAGCCCTGCACGGCAAAAGTTCTGCCGTTTGCACTCAAAGCGCCGCTGTGTGCTGCGCTGTCAATGCCTCTTGCCATACCAGATACTATTGTAACACCGATGCTCGCAAGCAAATGAGCGAATCGTGAAGCCTGCTCGCTTCCATAATAGCTGCATCTGCGCGAGCCGACAATTGCGATTGCGAAGCTGTCTGATTTTTCGAGAGTGCCTTTAATATAAAGAACCGGAGGCGGGTCGTAGATTTTCTTCAGCAGGACAGGGAAACGGTCATCTTCAATGTTTATAATCCACACGCCGAGCTTTTCAGCAAGGGCAATTTCCTTTTCAACATCAAATTTATCTCTTGTTCGGCAGATTTCCTCCGCCGTTTTTTGGCCGATGTCCTCGACCTTTGCAAGTTCGCCGGCACTTGCGCCAAGTGCCGCCTCTACCGAGCCAAAATGCTTCAATAGTCTGATAAAAATGGTCGAACCGACACCCTGGGCTCGAACAAGTTTGAGCCAATTTCGTATATTTGCTGAGTTGCCTTCCACTGCAGCCTCATAAAAAGAAGGAAAATTGTGTCCCTTTTTTATCCGATTTAGCATCAAAAGCAATAGAAAATCGCTGATATGAAAGAAAAAAGTAACAGTTCGATAGTAGATTTGGAGTTGCAACGTCCTAAAATATCTATCCCAAAAACAAAAAAATCCAAACATATTATTTATACATAATTATTTCAAAAATATAGACTTATATAAACAGATAAAAATGGATTTAAAATTCTGTTATTTATTAAAAATATGATTAAATTGACTTATGGCTATTATATTGCTATTTTAAGGGGTTATGGCTGTGAAAACAGATACAATTAAGAAAGCGGCTAAAGCCTCGTCTAAAGTCGAAAAGGTCAAGCTGGCAAAACAGTTCAAGAACATAAAACAGGGTCTTGAATATTTGTTCAGCCGGACGGACTATGAAAAGCAGACCCGCCTGCGCTACAATGTTACTACGTTCAGCCTTGAACGTATGGAAAAGCTGCTTTCGCTTTTAGGCAATCCGCATAAGAAGCTGGCAACAGCTCATATTGCCGGCACAAAGGGAAAAGGGTCAACAGCGACGATGCTTGCTCGGATGTTGGAGGCAAACGGTTACCACGTCGGGCTTTATACTTCGCCACACGTTGTCGATTTACACGAACGAATAGCGATTAACGGAAGAAATATCTCCGATTCCGAGCTTTTGGGTCTGATTAACCGTATTTACGCACCGGTTGAAAAAATGGCCAAAGATACTGCTAATATGCCTACGTTTTTTGAGATTTTCACTGCGATGGCGTTTATGTATTTTGTCGATAAAAAAGTCGATATCGCCGTGATAGAAACCGGTCTGGGCGGCAGATTAGACAGCACAAATGTTATAGAACCAGCTGTTGTCGGAATAACCAGCATCAGCATCGACCATCAGAACCTGCTGGGCAATACGATTGACTGCATAGCAAGAGAAAAAGCCGGTATTATAAAGAAAGGTGTTCCTGTCGTAACTGTTGCGCAGGACCCTGCCGCTATGAAAGAGATTAAAAAAGCAGCGCTGGCGGCAAAAGCACCGCTTACGGTAACCGGCAAAGACATAGATTTTTCGTATCGATTCGAATCTTCGCGCGAACACGGGCCGCATACGAGAATATGCCTGACAACGCCGACGAGCAAATTCGAACATTTAAAAGTGCCTCTGCCGGGCGAACATCAGGCACTAAACTGCGGCCTTGCCATAGCGATGCTCGATTCGCTCAAGGCCAGTGGGTATAAAATTGACGATAATAAAGCTATCGAAGGTCTTAAAGATATAAAGATGCCGGGCAGAATGGAGATAATCCATAATGACCCAAGAATTCTGATTGATGCTGCGCATAATGCGGCAAGCATCAAGGCATTGATTTGCGCTATCGGTCAGCATATACCTTACGATTCGATGATAATGATTTTCGGCTGCGGGCAGGACAAAGATGTCCGCGGAATGCTTGAACAGCTTCAGTATGGGGCGGACAAAGTGATATTTACCCGCAGCAATTCGCCAAAGGCGATGTATCCGCAGGACCTCGCCGATATATACACGGAAATCTGCGGTAAGATGTGTCAGACCGCAATGAGCCTCAGTGAAGCCATTAGAATCGCTTCGAGCGCTATCAGCAAAGAAGACCTCCTCTGCATTACAGGCAGCTTTTATCTCGTCGGCCAGGCAAAGGTAATGTTCTCTTCACGACACTTGCCCGCTGCAGGCACGAAGGCCTCGTAAAGATTAGGGTTTAGGGTATAGGGTTTAGAGGGAAAAAGAACACAGAAATCAGAATACAGGAGACAGAATAAAGTCCTAAGCACTAAACCCTAAATCCTAAGCAAATTCAAAATTCTAAAAAAAATAACGTCCAACATCGAACAATTGAACTTTGAACATCCAATTAAACGTCATACGGTTACGGTTCCGCCGTCGCTAAAAGCTATGGCGGGACAGGCAGAGATTTTGGACACGGTCCCCGCCTTCGCGAGGATGACAACATTAACACTGATTGCTTCAACTAAGGCATTTCTGCGGAACAGCTTAAATTCAAATTTCTAACCTCTTTGGTAAACAATCCCTAAGGGATAAAGTTTCCCACGAGGTTTGGAAATCTGAATTTTTGCCGAAAAGTCGTCAAAGTTGAAGCAATAACACTGCCGTTCTATAAGTTTGCCTTAAAGCAAAAATATAACGGCCCTTGTCCTATGGACTCTAAGGAGTTGAAACAAAACACGGTTACGGCACCGTTTTTAACCGCGGATTTCGCGGATTACGCGGATTCTTGAAGTATTTGGTATAGGGTATCTGGCGAAAAGAAGATTTGACAAAAAGACACAGGCGGTAGAAAATAAATAGTATACTGTTTATGAGGTAAAAAATGCATTATGATCCATTTGCCTATGATATAGATTCTCTGGGAATGATAGCGGAAATTGCTTATGAATTCCAAGGGACAGCCGAGGAACTTTCAGCATACAATTCTGATTACATTAATGAATATAAGACAATGCACAAGGAATATAGCCCTAAATGTAAAAAGATTGAGTTGTACGAAATGATAAGTTATTCTATTAGTGAGGACTTTGGCGAGTTTAGAGGTGAATTATGCAATCTGCTTTCAAAAATATATTACAATCACAAACGAATTTCAACTTTCAGACAAGAAAACCCTGAAATCTATGCTTTAATATTAGAGGGCATTGGTTTGCTTGAAACCGTTCGTCCTAAAAGCGATGAAGCCTTTCTCTTTTATGAAGTTTCTTTGGGCTTTCATGGCGATATAGAATATATGAAAGCATTTGATAAATATTACGGATCTGATAGATATTTTCGTGGTATTTTTGCAAATCCTAACCCAAAGCTACTCATCAAGAAAAATGATGAATTAACTTTAGCAGATTATCAAGAAGCGTTCCGAAGCATTTCAGATTTTATTGAGTTTGTTGAACACAACAAAGAAATAATATTCAACTTGAATAAACTTGCTTCTCAATTACTTGCCTATTGCAAGTTTGAAATGTGTAAAGAATTAGGAGAAAAGTCTAAAATTCAAAATTGGGAATATTACACATTTTACGATTTCTTGCAGTCTAGGAAAACCACGATTCAAAAAAAACCAATAACTCTCAGAGCTTTTATAAAAACTTATTGCAATTGCAAAGATCCTATGCCAAGACGTTTGGCGCATTGGCGAAAATGCCTAAATAATGAACATATGAAGGGAAATATTCAACTTCCAAAATGTATAGACGAAAAATGGAGTACAGGAAAAGCAAAATATTATCAGGCAGAAGACCTCATCGCAAATTGGCAAAGTTATCGTGATCATATAGCAAGCCTACCCCTACTAAAGTGACAGAAAAAGCGACAGAAAACGTGTAAAAAGTGACATAAGCGTCTCTGCCGTTTGGACAAATGTATTCCAGACTCTATATTGGCTTCAAATATTTGAGAATGATTTTTATTTTCATTTGGAGTCAATAACATGCAAAAAGAATTATTAGGAAACCGGCAAAATCTTGAAGAAATTGGAGAACTTCTATTCGAACTTTTGACAGCGGATATATCAGAGGTTCAAAGACAAATGGGATGGGTAATTTTTGAAAAAAAATTAAGACAATATTATTCCAAACAAAAAAACACAGATTCCCGCCCACCAAAGGCGGGTAAACTTCGCTAAAACTTCGACGCGATAATATACAAAAAACCGGGAAAAGCTATGGTTTTTAGGTCTGAAATTGGGGGTTTAGAGTTATTTAGAATTATCAGGAATTTTTGAGAATTATTAGGAATTTTTCAGTCTGTATCGTATATTATATATGAGCGGGTAAGACCTGTAATGTGCCTCGGGCAATTGATTCCGAAAGGGGCCAAAAACCCGGGGGAAGAGGGCATTACAGGGGCCGCTTTTTTTATGCGCATCAATATCACACATAGAATAGAAAATCGAAAGTAGAAAGTTGAAAATTGATTCCCTGTAGCAATCCCCTGTAGCAAGCCCAAAGGAGCAGCACTCGGGAATGACGACCCCCGCAGTTTTGCCCCCACTCTTGCTTCGCAAGAAGCTGTGGGGGCAAAACTAATCGCGGGGGTAAATATTTTTTACCATTTCTGCGTTGCGGAATATTCTACAGTCGCATTGGCATCGGCGGCAATATCAACTGTAAAGCGAGCGGTATTCGCATCCTTCTTTACATAAGGCTTGTTCGATTCATCGATTTTCCAGTTGACCCAGGGGGGAAATTTTTCATCGACGAAAACAGTAACCGGCGAATCCTTGCGGTTTCGCATCTCAATCGAGTGCTTCTCCCAGCGATAACGCTCGGCAACCTTACTGTCAACAAGTTTGTGCTCAACTGCGATATCGAATGCATCGCCTATATAAAGCGATAATTTTTCATCCTTAGGCGTATGGTCGATTAAATCCTCGCCGACAAATTCAAGCCCCGTTAGAGACAAGGCATCTGAGACGCCTCGACGCCCCTTAGGGGCTGTCTCTAACGGGGCGAGCATCCCATCAGTATCTTTCTTAAAGACCCGAACTTTGCCTTTTGGCAGAGCAATGCCAAGGCCGTTTTCCTTTTTGTTCTCAAACTCGAATTTCACCTGAACTTTTTTGTCGTTTTTACTCCGCTCATAAAGATATATCTTTTTTGCGGGAACGTTTTGAGCGGGAGTTATAAACTCAATCTGCTTAACCTCGTTATTATTTATAGTGCTGCTGCGCTGCAATGTATAAATGTGATACTCCATAAAAGCCTTTTCCTCAAAAGCCAGGGCCTCGGCAGCCATATCATATTTTAAGCCGGCCATTACTCTCATCGGCCGGGGTGCCTCAACTCGTCTGACATCGCCTGCGATAAGTTTAATTTTTGCGTCTTTGTAAGCTGCGCCGCTTTTATTGTCGATTGTTACCCAGCCGCTGATATCGAGGGCGTTCTCAGCGGCGTTCAGAATCGCTGAATAGTCCGCGTTCCAGCTAATATCAGAAGTGGTATATGTAACCTGACAGTTTTCTTTGCCGGCTGTTTCGGATTGAGCAAGCCAGACAAGCGTCGGCCTGGTAACCAACCCCTCAGGAAGCTGCGCCAGTGAAATATTTTCAACGCTACCCTCGCTGATTATTTCCAACTGTCCATTGTCGTTTTTAAGGATAAGATTATTGTCTCTTGAAGCCATAAGAACGCCGTCAATTTCTTTTCCTTTGTCGGCTCCGCTGCCTTTGATTGAGATATTGACGGCCTTGTCGATATAACGATTAAGGAGACTGAATGTGTTTACAAGGTCATATTCATAATTCTGTTCGAGGATAGAAATTTTGCCCGGAGCGCTGAGGCATTGAAAACTCACGCTGGCCGGCTCTATCGCCGATGCAACATCGGTAAATTTTATCGTGTTGAGGCCTTTGTCAAAAGATATGGGACGACGCTCCTTAACTACGCCAAAATTGTTGTTATAAACGGTTACCGCTACGGAATTGCCTTCCTGCGCAGGCTCTTTGGCCGCCAAAAGACAGGGACAAATAAAAAGAATCGCCAGAATTAAATTAAAGAATTTCGTTTTCATCCCATTAGACCTCCTTTCATAGGCGTAAAAACGGTTAAAATTTCCTATTTTTAGTATGCTAAATGGGATATAAAGCCAACAAGGTCTAACGGGATTCATTTTTGTATCTCCAAAAAAACAATTAGCCACAAAGGCACCCCGATGAGATAGTCAAGGACATCTCACGGGGTAAACTTCGACACAAAGCATTATAATTACTCAAAATTTAATATCCAGTATTACTTCGCGCCTTCGTGTTTTAGCGGCTCCGTCTGATTTGTTACGGAAAAAACCAGATTTTTCAATTCCTGAGCGGCGGGGTGACAGCCGAAATAATCAAGAATCGAAATAGTTTTCGCAAGATACTCCTGTGCGCGGGATTTCGCATAGTCAATGCTCTTTGATTTGTGCAGAATTGATATGATATGATTTATGTCCGCCTGCTCATTGTCAAACGCATCGAGAAGTTCGCTTTTTGCTTTAGAATCAAGAACGCCGAAGGCGTGAATAACCGGCAGCGTCAGCGTGCCGGTCAAACGGTCTGTGCCGGCGGTTTTGCCTGTTTGGCTTTCGGCGATGAGAATATCAACAAGGTCATCAATAATCTGAAAAGACATACCGAAATTAAGGCCGAATTTATATAAACGTTCTGCGGATTGCTCATCGGCATTAGACGCCATTGCGCCAAGTTTGCAGCAATTGGCAAAAAAAATCGCGGTCTTTTTTTCAATTATGTCGAGATACTCTTCGATACCAATGCTGAAATCACCACGACAGGCGTTCTGGAGCATTTCGCCGCGGCAGACTTTCACGGCAGTTTCAGTAAGCAGCCGATTGATATCGTCTCTTTGCAGAGACGCGACCGCCACAAAAGTCCTGCTTAAAAGATAATCACCCATCAAGACTGCTAAATTACTGCCCCACAGATTATTTGCTGTGGCCAGATGCCTGCGATGCGCGGCATTATCAATTACATCATCGTGCAGAAGCGTCGCGGCGTGTATCATCTCAACTATGCCGGCGATTTTGATATGAAGTTCAGCAGCAGGGCTGAACAATTTGCCAGCAAGAAGGACAAAGGAAGCGCGGAGCATCTTGCCCTGCCGTTCTTTGAGATAATCCATAAAAGGCGCAAGCCTGTCATCAGAACAATCGAGCTGCGAATTAAAAAAATCGTTCACCTTAACAAGCTCATCTGCTATAAGACGCGGGCGAACCGGCAATAAATTTTGTATGGCCATTTTATTTTGAGCGGCCATGAGCATAATCGAAGAATTTTTTGCGCAGAAGCTGCGTAATCTTTCCGGGTTTGCCGCCGGAAATCGGTCTGCCGTCAATTTCAACAACACCGACAACCTCAGCAGCCGTGCCGGTAAGGAATAATTCATCGGCAACGTAAAGGTCAAAGCGTGTCAGGTTCTTTTCGACAGTTTCGATTCCTTCACGTTTTGCAAGACGCATAACAACAGCCCTGGTAACACCCTCAAGCGAACCTGCCTGTATCGGAGGAGCATAGCAAACGGCGTTCTTTATGATGAAGACATTATCGCCGGTAGCTTCGGCAACGAAACCTTCGTGATTGAACATAATCGCTTCAGGCACGCCGGCATCGAGAGCCTCGATTTTAGCCAGTATGTTGTTGAGATAATTAAGGCTTTTTACCTGCGGCGGTATCGCAAGCGGATGATTGCGAATCGTGCAGGCGCTGATAACCCTGATACCCGCTTCGCAAAGTTCCGCAGGATATAACTGAATACTATCTGCAATGATAAAAACCTGCGGCTTTTCACAGGTAAACGGATTGATGCCCAGCGAACCGATGCCGCGGGTAACGACAAGACGAATATATCCATTAACAACATTGTTCGCCTTAACGGTCTCGACAGTAACATCGCCAAGCTCCTGCGGCGTCATACCGATATTCAGCCTCAGGACTTTTGCCGATTCATAAAGCCTATTCAGATGCGCATCAAGCTCGAAAATCTTCGAACTGTAAACACGAATGCCCTCAAAGACGCCGTCGCCATAGAGCAGACCGTGGTCGAAAACGCTTATCTTAGCGTTCGATTCGTCAACAAGAGAACCGTTAAGCCATATTTTCAACGCCATAAAAAACTCCGATATTTTTAACCTGCCGATACTCTGCCATCGGCAAGCTTTATCACCCGCTGGGCTTTGGCGGCAATCCGCTCATCGTGCGTAACCATTACAACCGTTTGGCCCTGACTGTGCAGCTTTTCAAAGACCTTCAGGATACCATTTCCAGTTTCAGAGTCAAGGTTTCCTGTCGGCTCATCGGCAAGAACGATTTGAGGCTCATTCATCAGCGCCCTTGCGATAGCAACTCTCTGCCGTTCGCCGCCGGAAAGCTGAAAAGGCCTGTGCCGAACCCTTTCCGATAATCCCATCTCGTCGAGAAGCCGGCGGGCACGTTTTTTGGCCGAATCAGAGCCGAAAAGCCAGCTTATTGCTGATGTGCCAGCCATCTTCGCCAGCAGGACATTTTCCAACACTGTTAATTCGTCAAGTAAATGATAAAACTGAAATACAAACCCAATTTTTTTATTCCTGAATTCATTGATTTTCCTGCCTGAAAAACCGGCAAGTCCCTGACCCTCGAAAAAAACATCGCCTTTATCGGGCGTATCGAGAGCGCCGAGGATATGCAAAAGCGTGCTTTTGCCGCTGCCTGAAGCGCCCCTGACGGCGACAAATTCGCCGCGATTAACCGACAGACTTACGCCTTTGAGGACGTCAAGCCGAATCGCTCCCATCTGATAGGATTTACAAATATCGTTACAGCTTAATATGCAATTATTTTTGTCCGTCATAACTGGTTCACCCGAAGAACATCAACACATTTTTGGCCTGAAATTTTGAGCGTCGGCAAAAGAGCGCCCAGCAGACAGGCCGCAACAGCACAGGCTGCAACAGCCGCCAGTAAAAGCGGCACAATCTTGTGCGGTATCTCGCCTATCGCGTAAATTTCCCTGTTCCACATCTGAAAACCAAATTTGTCAAAAAGCCAGCCTTCAAGCCTGTTTATATTCGCAAGAAAAACAAGTGCAAATAAAATTCCGACTGCCGCGCCAATAAGGCCAATCAGCAAAGCCAGTCTCATAAAAACTCGTAGGACGCCGAATTTTGAGACGCCAAGACTCTTGAGAATGCCTATGTCCTTGCTCTTGCGGTTTATAATCATATAGAAAATCACGAAAATAATAAAGACCGTAATTAGACCCACAAGCGCAAATAGTAAAATCAGCATTGTTTGCTCCTTTTCCATTGGGGCGATAGTTCCTCTTCGATAAGTCTTCCAGTCCTGAACGCGAACCGTATTAAACAATCCGGCATAAGCAAAATTGCTTTTTTCTTTTACAAAATCCTGCCAGAGAAGAGATACTTTTTCCGTGCAAAGGCCGATGTCGCAGCCATTTTTAAATTTTATCAAGATTGAGCTCGTTCTTTTTGCGCCTGCATCCATTCCGCAAAGAGTTTGCAGCAAATTATACGGAAGATAAACAACGGTGCTGTCGATTTTTGCAAGGCCGGAATTGCTGTTATCGCTGTAGAAAAATCTTTTTGAATTCGCGGAAAGCCCAGTGCCGGTTTTTGAAAGAGCACCCTTTGGCGTCAGAGGAAAACAGGTAACAAGATAAGACCACGCCGGCAAAAAATTCAATTGTCTGTATTGTCCGGACTTTTGCCTTTCGACAAGTAAATCGACTCCAAGAACGCAGCCGGGCAGATTGGCATCATACAAAGGCACAAAGGCAAGCCGCGGCGCATTTTTTCGATAATAAAGAGAATCAGCAAAATTCGTCGTTTTAATTTGCCGGTCTATATCTATGCCCATTAAATCGAGCGCGGCATTTTTGCCCGACGATTGCGACTCAACAAGACCGAATGTATTTATCACCGGCGCAACAGATTCGACAAAACCGGTCTTTTCAAGACGAGCCATAAACTCATCATAAAGGCCAAACCCGACAAGCGATTCGGTTGAAATAATGCAATCGGAAAAAAATGTGTGGTTCATATTCGTAAAATCGGTTACAAGGCCGTTCATCACCGTCATTACAACTACAACAGTAAAAACACACAGCGCAACGGCAAGAACGGCAAGAATTGTTATCCTGCGACGCAGAAAAAATCTAATTGGTAAAATTATATCGAACATTCTATTCGTATCTTAATATTTTTGCCGGAAAAGTTCTAGCAGCAGCAATCGCCGGCAGCAGCGCACCAAGCACAGAAGCTGCAACAGCCGCTCCGAAAAACCGCCAGGCCCAGAACCAGTTAAAATTATTCGGTATCCGGCTGAACATATAAATACTGCTGCTCCATAGTTTAAGGCCGAAGAAAAGACTAATCCATCGTTCCATTGCGTTCACATAATGCGTAATCGCATATCCAATACCAATACCTATCGATGCGCCGAGCAGGCCTGTGAAAAGACCGAAAATCAGAAAGATTGAAGCCGAGGTAAATGCTGAGCCGCCGACGGATTTGATTATCGCAAGGTCCTTAAGTTTGCCGGCAACTATCATATAGAAAATACAAAAAACAAGCACAATCACGCCTGCACTTATAACTCCGAATATCACCAGCAGCACACCCATCTGTTTGCGAAGCTCAGCGGTATATTGGCTCTGCCTGGCAACTGAAGTCATAATCTCTGCATCAGCGGCAAAATACGTCGGCCAGTTAAGTCTTTGCCCGGCAAATTCCGTCCAAATCCTGCGAACAACGGAAACAGTCTGCTCCGGATTGTAACCTGCTGCGCATTTTATATGAATAATATCAGCCGGCTTTGGATTCTGTTTGTTTAAAATTTCCGCCAATCTGTCTATCGGCATAAAGATAAATCTTTTATCTATATCATAAACTGAAGTGCGAACGACATCACTGATTCTTACTTTTGCCGATCGGCTTCGTAGTTCATTGGCCTGCGATTTTCCCTGGGCACTTCCGACTGTTACAACGGCATCATCGCCGATAAAACTTTTAACATAAGCCAAGTCGTATTCATCGGTTTTGTCGTCCGGCTCAGCAAGCAGACCGATGCCGACAAATACAGGTATTACTGTTTTATCTTCATTATCGAATTGCGGAACTGAAGGATTGTCTCCTTGCTTAATGAGATTGTTTTTCATATCCGTAACTTTACATCGGCTCGGCAAATCTATGCCCCAGATACTTACGGCTTTTACATTGCCGGGTCCGAAATGGATAAGGCCGTTAGTTGAGAGGACTGCGCTTGCAGCGGCAATTTCCTTTTCGCTGCTAAGTCTGTCAGCAAGCTCATCGCTGTGGTAAATTTCCTGCGGCGGGTCAAGAACTATATCGCCAAGATAATCGGCCGAGCTGGATTCGACCGCCTTGATAAATGCCGTAAACAGACTTGCGACAGTAACCAATAGCGCAGTCGACAGGGCAACGGCGACGATACTGAGAAAGACAATTTTTTTCTTTTTTAAGTATCGAAGTGCAAGGAAAAACTTCAGCATTTATCGTTTTCCTTTAAGAACATTGAACGTTCAATTTTCAATCTTATTTATTTTTCTGGCTTTAAAAGTGGGAACAAAATCACATCCCTTATACTCGCTGCGTTCGTAAGCAGCATTATAAGCCTGTCAATACCGATACCCAATCCGCCTGCAGGCGGCATACCGTATTTGAGCGCAGTTATAAAATCTTCATCAAGACTTCTGAATGTGTCCTCACCTTCATTCTCGCCTTTAAGCTGCGATACGAAGTTTTCATACTGCACCTGCGGGTCGTTCAGCTCGGTATAAGCGTTTGCTATTTCCATCGTGCCTATATAAAGCTCGAACCTCTCGGCATATTCAGGATTAGCCTTGCTTCGTTTTGTCAGCGGACACAGTGCCGCAGGATAATCGATTACAAAAGTCGGATTAATGAGATTTTTTTCCACAGTTAATTCAAAAAGCTCATTTATAACAATCTCATCTGCTTTTTGAGCTTCTTCCACACCAAGCGATTTGGCTTTTTTGCGAATCGATTGGATATCGCCAATTTCGCATCCGCCGTATTCTTTGAGCAACTCGCCGTAAGAAGCCTTTTTCCACGGCCGGCTGTAATCTATCTGTTTATCGCCATACTGCAATTTTACCCCGCCGCAATGTTTTTCAACAAGCAAGCTGACAAGCTCCTCGGTTAGCTCCATCATTATATTATAATCCGCGTAAGCCTGATAAATTTCCATCATTGTAAATTCAGGATTATGCCGGGGGCTTAAACCTTCGTTGCGGAAATTGCGGTTTATCTCAAAAACCTTTTCCATTCCGCCTACGAGCAGTCTTTTCAAAAACAATTCCGGCGCAATCCGCAAATATAAATCTATATCGAGTGCGTTGTGATGCGTGATAAACGGTTTTGCCGCCGCCCCGCCGGGTATCGCCTGCATCATCGGGGTCTCAACTTCGCAAAATCCCCTTTCCTGCAGAAAGGCGCGAATCGTCGATATTATTGCAATTCGTTTTTTGAATTTCTCCAAACAATCGGGGTTTGCCCACATATCGACATATCGCCTGCGATAGCGAAGGTCAACATCGGCAAGGCCGTGAAACTTCTCCGGCGGCTGCAAAAGCGATTTCGAAAGTATCGTTACTTTCTCGACCCATATTGTAAGCTCGCCTGTTTTTGTCAGGCCAAGCTGCCCTTCGGCACAAATTATATCGCCGAGGTCAAAAAGTTTTATCAGCTCCCATTGCTGCTCCAGCAGCTTTTTGCTCAGGCCGAGCTGAATTGTTCCGCTGCTGTCGCGCAGAGTCATAAATATCAATTTGCCTATATCGCGAAGAAGAACTATTCTGCCCGCGCAGGCTGCCTTTTGTCCCTCTTTTTTTTCATCGAATTTTATTCTGACCGATTGTGTCGATTCGACATTATCTATTCGCTGGCCGTAAGGGTCGATTCCGAGCTGTTTTATTCGCTCAAGTTTTTCTCTTCTTTGCTGTTCAAGTTTATTTGCATCCTGTGGTTCGCTCATTATTGAAGCCCTGCCTCAATCAATTTTGCTTTTGATACAAGAACCGCAACGGCAAGCTGAGGGTCTGCCTGCAGTGTCTCGGCCAAATTATGTTTTTTCAATTTTGACCTGCTCTTATTGCGGTTCGCTGCGACAAGCACGTCATTGTCTTTTTCAACGTCAATCAGTTTTTTGAGTTCTTCATTAGACATCTCGACTTTAACATTGGGGATTATTCCCCAGTCTTTTCTGCCTTTTTTCTCTGCTGATGCGCGGTCGCTGACTTTTCTGCCGTCGGGCAGATGATAATAAGCCATCGTGAATTTTATTTCCGCTCCGTCGCCTGGATAGTCGCTTATCGTTTGAACGCTGCCTTTGCCGTAGCTTTGCTGACCCACAAGAGTTGCCCGGCGGTAAGTATTGTCCGCAAGCGCGCCTGCGACAATCTCAGAGGCGCTTGCAGAACCGCCGTTAATAAGTATCACAATAGGATAATTCGGATGAGTCCCTTTTTTATGCGCAACCTCCCAGCTTTGAGGGCCGATTCTCGGCTGAGTGCTGACAATGACGCCGTTTTCTATAAACATATCGGCTATTTCCACGGCGCTTTTGAGAAAACCGCCCGTATTAAACCTCAAATCAAGGATTAACGCCCTCATCCCAGTCGATTCAAGAATATTCAGAACTCTATTGAGGTCGGCAGATGTGGATGCGGAAAAATTCGTAGCGCGGACATAGCCGATTTTTTCTTTTTCATCGACAAAATACTGCCAATCGCCCGAATCATTTCTGCGCCAGCCGCGAATGGTAGGGACAACGATTTTCGCCCTCGTAATTTCTATTGTTCGCACTTTTTCTTCAGTCGAACTGCGAACTGTAAGCACAACCTTTGTGCCCGCAGGGCCTGTGATTTTGCTTACCGCGCAGGTAATCGGCATATCTCTTGTGCTTTCGCCGTTGATTGCCTCTATTATATCTCCGGCATCCATACCTGAATAATACGCGGGAGTGTCGGGCAATAGACTTGCCGCCCGCAGCAAGCCGTCTGCTTTTGAGATTTCTACGCCGATGCCGGAAAATTCATTGGTCATACTTTTCTCAAAATCCTCTTTCTCTTTCGGCCAAACAATCATAGTATGCGGGTCGAGCGCGGATAATGCCGCCTCGGAAAAATGCCAGACTATTATCTGCTCAGGCAGATTTATCGTTGACAAATTCAAAGCCTGAACTTCTTCGAACAATTTGGTGAACTGGTCTTTATTCATGCCGGTAGGTTCTGAACTGTATTTTTTCCTTAATGAATCAAGTCCTGCAGCAAACTCAGGCAATTTGTCTTTTAAAAAGGTTATCGTAACTTTGCCGCCGGCAGAGTCCGGCAGAATTTCCTGCGGAGAATCGGCTGAAACTGTAACAGGGCTTTTGTTGCTGTCGCTAAACTGCAGAACATCCGCAAGATTGCGGCAGCGGTCAAATACCTTATCAGCCATATCGCTGTAGTAAAAAGGTTCAACATACCCGTATTCAAGAACATCAAGGCTGCGGGTGAACATCTGGGGTTTTACCTTCTGAAAGCGGTCGGAACACGCTTCGCAGGAATTGTCCGCTAATGAAGCCTCTATCAGCAGCTTTTCCTCCAGTCCCTTTTTTTTATCCTGTATTGTCTTATCTTCTTCGTAAAGAGCCGAAAGCCAGCTGTAACAATAAATAAGCGAATTAAGCCAGTTGCCTTTTGATTCGAATTCGCCGGCCGTTTTCCGTGCTCTTTCGATGGTCTTCTGAACAAATTTATCGGACAGAATCTGTTTTTTCTGCTCATCAGTCGCTAATTCATCAGCCTTGATAATCGCAGGAAATACTTCCAGCAGGTTAGGCTCATTTTTATCGGCAGCAGCCTTGAATTTTTCGAGTTCGGCAAACTGCTCATCAAAAGACTTTTTTTGCGATTGTTGTTTTACACTTTCAATTTTCTTATATTGCGAGATTACGCTGGAAAGTGCGGAAATATTTGGATTATTTGCGTCTGTTTTGCTTAATATCTGCCCGGCAACAATGAAATTGCCGTCGCAGATTTCCTGCACGGCTGATTTTATCAGCTCAGATGTGTTGCTGTCCGTCGGCTGCACAGATGATTCTGTCTGTGTCTGCAAAACCTTCGCAGGCTTCAACATCGCCACGGCAGCAGGAACAGGGACTATAATAGATAATAATACAAAAAAAACTATTATGTTTTTCTTCATTTACTGCTTTCTTTTTAATCTAAATCAGGACAAAAAAAGATTGAAAATTACGGATTGGAGAATTGTTACATTTAGCCCCCGCCGCTAAATAAATCTTCAATCTTAAATTTTCAATTTTAAATTTTTTACAGACACTCTTTCGCTTTGCCGCTGCAGCCCAGAACATCCAGCTTATGGGAAACCATCGCCTTGATAGCGTCTCGTGCCGGGCCGAGATAATTTCGCGGGTCAAACTCGCCGGGCTTTTCGGCAAATACCTGCCGTATTTTCGCCGTCATTGCCATACGAAGGTCGGTATCGATATTGACTTTGCAGACTGCCATTTTCGCAGCCTTCGATATGGCTGACTCCGGAACTCCCATAGCATCTGGCATTTTGCCGCCGTATTTATTAATGAGGTCTTTAAATTCCTTCAGAACGCTGCTTGAGCCGTGCATTACAAGAGGAAATCCCGGCAATTTGTCTGCAACCTTTTGTATTACGTCGAAAGCTATCTTGGGTTCGGACTTGAACTTGTAAGCGCCGTGGCTTGTTCCGCAGGCAACGACAAGGGAATCGCAGCCGCTTTTCTGAACAAACTCAATAGCCTGGTCGGGGTCTGTAAGATGACTTGCAACATCGTCATGACTAATGCCCTTGACATCCTCTTCAATGCCGCCAAGCTGACCAAGTTCTGCCTCAACGACAACGTTTCGTGCGTGAGCATATTCAACAACCTGTTTTGTTATCTTGATATTCTCCTCGAAAGGATGATGCGATGCGTCAATCATTACGGAAGTAAAGCCGTCATCGACACATTGTTTGCAGATTTCAAACGTATCGCCGTGGTCGAGATGCATACAGATTGGAATATCAGGATTTTCTGCAACTGTAACGTCAATAATTGCCCTCAGATAGCTCATTGATGCATATTTTCTGGCCCCTCTGGAAATCTGAAAAATCAGCGGTGCCTTTTTTTCAGCGACAGCGCTGATAATGCCCTGTGTAATCTCCATATTGTTGACATTGAAAGCCCCGATTGCATAGCCGTTTTTATAGGCCATTTTGAACATTTTTTTCGTATCAACTAATGCCATCTTTTACATTCCTTCCATAAATATAGATAAACTCTGCATTTACGTATAGTTAAGTAGCCGTCCCGGATTGTCGAGATTTTCCCGCTTCGATTTTTAGTAACCGCTGCGGTGTTCAGGCGAATCCAGACCCATATATCTTCTTGAGCCTAAAGACAGTTCACGGACTCCTTCCGGCCATATACTAAGGACTATCGCGGTGTTGTCAAGAGTGCGGTCTGCCCTATAAGTTAAAGCGTAATAGAGTCTGTGATATCGTCTGATAAGACTGAATTCGTTGTAGAGGAGTCCGCCCATTCCGAAATCATACTGCCAGCCGTAAGAAATCGTATAGCGAGGATTAAGTTTATATGTTATGGCAAAGGTAACAGCCTTCGAACCTTTTTTCTCATCAACCGTTATATCTCTCAAATATCGATAACCTAAATAATAGCTCAGATTCGGCCAGCAAAGGTGAGAATATCCTATATTGAACTGCTCAAGCTTGTTGTTTGTCGTGTCATAATTGAGGTCGCTCAGAATAGCTGTTGTGTCGCTTATACGCCAAATATAATCGGCATTTACACTATCTGTCTGCGGACCGAAGAGGTCGAAAGTTCTGAAGGTAGTGTCTAAATCGCCGTTGAAGATAGCCGGCGCTAAAGTGGCTGAAAGCGGCACAAAAGGTTTGTTCCAGACGGTCTTGTCAGGTCTCTTTATCTGTGAATTTTTGTCGCTGACCATTGTATATTCCACATTCAGCCGCATCCAGTCGAGAATCCTGCTCTTTTCGCCGACCCCGCGTTTGGTCTGCCATCGCTGTAAAACGCCGAAACTATACGTATTCTTCTGCTTGACAACATCGGAACTTTCAGCAAAAACAGCCGCATTCACATACGGCTTTACGATATGGCGAATGCCGTTGACATCCCAGAATCTCGAACGAACATTATACATCTTCCAGAATTGAGTTGATGCCCTTGTGCCGAATTCGCCGATGAAAACATTTTTCTCGCCGGCCTGCGAACCCGTGCCTTCGCCGATAGCCGCTGCCCGGTCAAAACCGTATCTGTCGTCATAGCCGTAAGTGCCGGCTATATACGGAACAATATTGCCGCGGGAAAATTTAAGCGGAAAATCCAGCTCGTTTCGGGTCGTTCCAAACGTAAAATATTCCTGCGAAACGTTCAGGGTATGATTTTCGCCGATTCGCTGACGATACCTGCCGAGCGAGCTGTCGCTGTATAACGTAAATTTATCGTTAAAAAGCGACTGCCCTGTCCGGTGATACTGGGCCGAAGGAAACTCTTCAAGCTCATCGGCAAAATTATTTATTCGCCATTTGGCGAGAATCGCAAAACCTTCATTGTCCTTGGTCCATTTCAAATGCGCAAGAGTTTCCTGACCTCTGCCGCCAAAATATTCCTCACGATGAAAAGATTCGAGATAATATTCATCTGAAATATAACTGGATTCCAGGGTAAGCTGCCAGTGTTCAGGCAAAAATTGTCTGTGCTGGAAATTCAACATACCTCTTAACGTTCTGGGAGGCTGAATGTCCTGCCTGGCTCTGCCGAGGTCGTCTTTACCTTCATCGTTAATTATATAACCGTTAATATTGCCAAAATAAGTTTCCCTTTTGTATGTAATATCGGCGCCTACTCCTGTGCCGCGTTTTGAGTAAGAATCAATCATAAGCCTCGAATCAACGCCTTTCGACTCGCGAAGGCCGAGAACCTTTGCAAGATACCATTCGGTTTCAATCGCTGTGCCGAAAGTCTTGTCTTGGCTTATTTTTATGCTCCTTATCGGGATATCGGAACCTTCAAGATTGCCTCGGAGTCTTGGCCACCAGAAAACCGTCCTGTTATCGAGTTTCAGTTTTACATTTCGCATATCGGCATCTAAACTCTGTCTGCCCAATTCGCCGGTCTTCTGGTCAATAGCCGTTGTGTCCGTTACGAAAACTTCTGATGCAGTCGCTGAAATGCGCGGAACATAAAACTCGCTATTGGTAAGCGTAACATCCTTAGCATAGAATTTATCCTCCGCAATCTGCCTGAGCCTGGCTGCTTTCAAATATATTGGTATGCCTCTTTGGGGGTCATAGTTGCGCATTACAGCGTTTATAACAAGAGCCTGTCTCCTCTGAAAATCATAATAGGTCTCATCGGAGCGTATGGTTCGCTGGCCTTCAGTCATTATTATATTGCCGCGGAAATAAACTGCCTTTACGCTATTGCCCGCAAGAAGACCTCCGGAACCGCTCGAACCGCCGCTTGAATTGCGATTGAAAAAAATAACCGCGCTGTCAGCCTGAAATTCCAATAAGACTCCCTGCTCATTCTGTTTCTGCCAGAGATAAAACCTGCTTAGTATCGTCGCGATGTTTGTTCCGTCAGGCAAAGTTTCATTCGTTATTTTCACCGGTTCAGTGCCGAGCCCGCTTATACCGAAAGGATATTGAATCTTTGGCACAGGAGCCTGCGGAACAGGTTTTGCCTGCTCACCGCCCGCTCCAAAAAATGTTGACATAAACCCCTGCTTGGTTTTTTTACCTTCGTTAGCATCTTTAACAGCAGCCGGTCTTTGAGTTTTCTGTGCCGCTGCTGTCTTTTTTGTTTTCCCCGCCGCAGATATTTTTCCCTCTTTTTTAACAGCGTTTGGTTCTTGAGCGTTTTGAATAACTTCCTGCTTTTCCTCATTCTGACTAACTTCTTGTTTTTCTTCGTTTTGACTAACTACTGGTTCTTCTTTCTGGACGGTCTGTGGTTTCTCCACAGGCGTCGGCTGTATCTGACCTGTAGCGACAAGGGCATCGTGATAGAGTTTTGTTGTGCGGAAATCCTCAATGGTTCTGTTTTCGGCGGTAGCGAAAATTTCGCCGGACACCGTAAAATTCGCAACCATCGACTCCACGCCAGAGACAACATTTTTATTTACTTCCAGTCCGCTTGTTTGCGAGCCTGCTCCTCTATCGACTGAAACTTTTCCCGCAAGATATACTTTAACTTTGTAATTTACACTGACAGTGCCTCGGTATTCCTCTGTCTGACTGTCAAGCCATACAATGGCCTTATCGCTTTTGAGGAGATTGTCGCCGATTGAAAGTTCAAATCCATCTGTGAAAGCAAGAATATTTTCAGTGTCGGAATTTTGATAGCTGATTAATGTTTTACCTTTTAGATGTAAATCTTCTGCCCCAAATAATTCTCCCTGCCCCGGCCCAGACGCCGCCAAACTTCCAGCAGTCAAAAAAACTATCAAAAGAAAAATTAAATAATTATGCCGCATACCTGCTTTTTTTTAAATTAACATCCTGTTAAGAAAGAAATTATAGCTGTAAGGTCGGCTAAATCCAGAAAAAACCTTTATAATAATACTGATAATGGCCATAATAAATTTAAAGTCCGATAAAATGCGGTTTTAAAGGGTTTTATAGTCTCAAGCCGATGGTTGACATATTGTAAGTTCTTGCTATACAATGCGATATATTAAGGAAGACTTATGGGCAAGGAATTTTCAGGTTATCAGAAAAAGGTCATAAAGGATTATTATGAGAATTTGGATAAAATCTCCCTGTCGAAATTGCAGGAGCTTGTAGGCAAAATTTATCTCGAACAGGACCCTGCAAAAAAAGAAAAGCTATGGAAACAGGTCGAGGCTGCTTTGACAAAGTTTAAAATTCCACCCGCTATCGTGCAGCATATTCTTCAGAAACGAGACGTTGTAATTCTCGCAAAAAATCTCAACGACTGGTCCCGTTAGAGACAGGTCATCCGCGATGACCGACATCCTTAGGATGTGTCTCTAACGGGACTGGCTTCGTTAGCTCTTATCCCAAATCTGATAATTGATTTTCAAGATAGCTCGCTGATATGCCATGTTCGTTGCCTGTTCCAATGCAAGCCTCTTTTATTGTTGCAAAGTTGACTGTAAATGATTATTATTACGCCCTCTAATGTGATTAACGTGTAATAATTCAATATTAAATTTTATTGTTAAAGGAACGAAAAAATGTATCTATTAGGATTCGATATCGGCAGTTCATCGGTAAAGGCTTCGCTTCTTGAAGCAAATACAGGCAAAGTTTTAGCCTCAGCAACAAGTCCAAAAAAAGAGCTTGAAATTATCGCTAAAAAATCCGGCTGGGCTGAGCAAAAGCCTCAAACCTGGTGGGACAATGCAAAAAAAGCCGTCGCTGAAATATTGGCTTCAAAGCACATTGACGCGGCGGATATACAGGCTATCGGCATTTCATATCAAATGCACGGCCTTGTTTTGGTTGACAAAAACAAAGAGGTTTTAAGAGACGCTATTATCTGGTGTGACAGCAGGGCTGTTGAAATCGGACAAAAAGCGATGAAGGCTATCGGCGAGAAAAAGTGTCTGGCGCACCTCTTGAATTCGCCGGGCAATTTCACCGCGTCCAAGCTCAAATGGGTCGAGGACAATGAGCCGAAGGTTTTCTCGAAAATTTACAAGATGATGCTGCCGGGCGATTACATTGCGATGAAGTTGACTGGCGAGATAAAGACCACGCCTTCGGGACTTTCTGAAGGGATAATGTGGGATTTCGCCAAGCAGGGATTAGCTGATTTAGTGATGAAGTATTATAAAATTCCGCAGGACTTTGTCGCTGATGTTGTGCCGACATTTTCGGTTCAGGGCGAATTGACGGCCCAGGCCGCCAGGGAGCTTGGCTTGAAAGCCGGCACATTGGTTACCTATCGTGCCGGCGACCAGCCTAATAATGCTTTATCTTTGAATGTTCTCAACCCCGGCGAAGTCGCCGCCACCGCCGGAACATCGGGGGTTGTTTATGGAATTACGGAGAAGACGAAGTTCGACCCGAAATCGAGAGTCAATACCTTTGTTCACGTCAATCATACAAGCAAAAAACCGAGATACGGCGTTTTGCTTTGCCTCAACGGCACCGGAATCCTCAATAGCTGGCTCAAACACAATACCGGCACAAATGATTATAAGGAAATGGATGCACTGGCTGCAAAATCGCCCGTCGGCTCGGCAGGCCTTGCTATCCTTCCTTATGGCAACGGCGCAGAACGAACCCTCGAAAATCGCAATATCGGGGCCTCAATCCATAATATGAGCTTCAACGTCCACAGCAGAGCCCATCTTCTAAGGGCCGCTCAGGAAGGCATCGTTTTTGCCCTTAACTACGGCCTTGAAATAATGGGCAGCGTCGGCGTCAAGGCCAAAAAAATCCGCGCAGGCAACGCAAATATGTTCCTCAGTCCATTGTTCGGCCAGGCTTTCTCCTGCGTCAGCGAATCGGTTGTCGAGCTTTATAATACCGATGGCTCTGCAGGCGCGGCAAGAGGCGCTGGGATAGGACTTGGCTTTTATAAAGATTGCTCAAAGGCGTTTGAGGGGTTAAAGAGCACGAAAAAAATCGAGCCGGACAAAAAACTTGTGCCGCTGTATAAGACAGCTTATCAAAACTGGCTCAGCGTCCTTAAAAAAGCATTTTAAGAAAAATTAAATAGACCGATATGGAATCTAACAAACCCGACTTCAAAGTCGGGTTTTTTTATAATTTTATCCGAAAGCCCCCAACTTGGAGTTTACCCTCGAGGGTTAGGGGGTCAGTCCGTAATTGTGTTATTGACAAAAAGACCGAGCCTATAGAGAATAGAACAGATAAAATATATTTTAATACAGGAAAGTTTAAGCATGGATTGGTCAAAATTAAGGCCTTGGAAGAATAGTAAAAACCTGGCATTTGAGGAAATTTGTTGCCAGTTAGCACGTGCAGAATCAATTTCTGACGGGGTAAAATTCATGAAAAAGGAAGCTCCTGATGGAGGCATTGAGGGATATTGGGACTTAAAAAATGGTGGACAGATTGGGTGGCAGGCAAAATTCTTTACTTCTCAGCCCACTGCTTCTCAATGGGGGAATATAAAAAAATCTCTTGATAATGCCTTGGTAAGCCATCCGAAACTTATAAAATTTATAGTTTGTTGTGCCGTTGACCTTAATGATAAAAGCATAAAAAAATGGAATGATTATAAGTCAAAATGGTCTAATGCAATTAAACAAAAAAGCAATCGCGACATTGAATTTGATTATTGGGGCACAAGCGAAATAGCAGACAGATTAATGAGGGAGCAACACCGGGGTAAATTGCTATATTGGTTTAACAAAGACATCTTAAGTTTTAAAAGGATGAAAGAAAATATTGATGATATTATTGCTAATGTCGGCCCCAGGTATACTAAAGAATTAAACATTGAATTAGATATTGCCAAATATTTTGAAGCATTAGGAAGGACTGACATTTTTCATAATCAGCTATTAAAAAGATTAGGTGAATTTAAAAGGGCAGTTTTAAATGTTCATTATGGCGAGACTGAGTTTTTAAATAAGATTGGAGGAATACAAAATAAGAGTGAAGAATTTTTTAGGATGTTTTTTGAATTTGCAAGTTCTGCAAATTCACTCCTTGATGTTGGACTTGTAAAGCAACTTGCCCGAATCGTTAAAGATCTTCTTTGGAATTGTGAATCGGAAATGAGAGAAAGGAAACACGAAGAACAAAAGAAGTCCGGGCATGGTGATGATTCATATTACCGTTCCGATAAATATGATAGCTGGATTTATTATTTGCGAAATGCTTATGACAAATTGGGTGAATTGTATCCATATATTGAGAGTGAATTTTTACCATTATCTGTTTATCCGAATATGATATTAACAGGCAAAGCAGGTACAGGTAAGACTCATTTGTTATGCGATGTGGCGAGAAAAAGAGTGGAAAATGAATATCCAACGGTTCTTTTATTGGGAGAGAATTTTACTGATGACGAACCTCAGATTCAGATAATTAAGCAACTCCATGTCCAAGCTAACGGCAAAGAGGAATTTTTAGGCATGTTGAATACAGTAGGGGAAGCGTCAAATTCCAAAGCATTGATTATGATTGATGCTATAAATGAATCCAGGCCGAAAGAATTGTGGATTAAACACTTAGCAGGCATGTTTACTGCTATTAATAGATATCCATGGATTGGCTTAGTTGTCAGTGTCCGCGGTTCTTATTATGATTACTTAATTCCGGAAAACATGAAGAATTCGGACAAAGTAACTATTATTGAGCATCATGGCTTTGAAGGCGCAGAATACAAAGCAGTAAAAAGCTTTTTTGAGTTTTACAAAATTGAATATCCCTCAATACCTTTATTGAACCCTGAATTTTCCAACCCGCAGTTTCTTAAAATAATTTGTCAAAGCTTAAAAAATTATGAAATAAGAAAATTTCCACGCGGCTATAGTGGCCTATCAAGAATATACAGTTTCTTTATTGATTCGGTAAATAGAAAATTATCATCAGTTGAATATATAGACTATGACAAAAGAACAAGGCCTATCCACAAAGCAATAGACTTAATAGTGGAGTCTTTTATCAAAAAAAACAGGCCTTATTTGTTTTTTGAAGAGATTCAGGCAATTATGAAGGATGTGCCTCTTGAAAAGGGATTTTCAAAACTTCTTGGATATTTAGAATCAGAACAGGTAATCAATAAAGATATGTACTACATTGAAAATGAGTATAAAGAAGTTTTTCGTTTATCTTATGAACGTTTTTCTGATCATCTTACTGCAAAACATTATGTTTCCAATTTTATTGATGTTAAAGATCCGGCTAAATCCTTCCAAGCCAATGAAAATCTAAAAATTATTTTTAAGGATTCTTCTGCTTGCTACTTGAATAAAGGATTAATAGAAGCTTTATCTATTCAGGTGCCGGAAATATTTGGTCATGAGCTAATGGATTATGTGCCGCATCTGAAGGGAAATAGTGCAATTACAGAAGCATTTTTTGATAGCATAGTTTGGCGAGACCCAGAAAAAATATATGAATCTACTTTAAAGTGTATTAACAGTTGTTTGAAAAGCAAGGAGGGACTTAATTCACTCTTTGAAACTTTAATTACCGTTTCATCAATAAAGGAACACCCATATAACACACATTTTACCCATACTTATTTAATGAAATACCCATTAGCTGAAAGAGATGCTTCTTGGTCTATCTATATTTTTTATCATGTGGGCGAGAAAGGAGCAATTGACCGGCTGATTGATTGGGCATTGTCAGATGAGGATAAAAGCCGAATTGATGATGAATCAATCTATTTGGTTGCAAAGATGCTTGCTTGGTTTTTGACTACTTCCCAGCGTTATTTAAGGGATTGGTCAACCAAGGCCATGGTTAACCTGCTAACCAACAAAATTTATTTAATTAAAAGATTATTAGCGGATTTCGAAAAAGTTAATGACCCTTATGTTTCTGAAAGATTATACGCTGTTGCTTATGGTTGTGCGATGCGTACGTTGGATATAAAATCATTACAAGATTTGGCTCAGTATGTTTACGATACTATTTTCAAGAAAGGCTGCCCGCCGGTACATATTCTTCTTAGAGATTATGCCCGAAATATTATTGAATTGGCATTGCATTATAAGCTTACAATTAAATGCAATATTAAGAAAATCAGGCCTCCTTATAAGAGTGAATGGCGAGAGGATTTTCCGGCTAAAAATGAATTAGAGAGTAAATATTGTCATGCCCCAGCTAAAGATAATGAAACCTTGGAGTCAAAAGCCCTGCATCGTTTATACTGGATTGTAACAAATGATTACTCAGATTTTAATAAACATTATATAGAACATACAGGATGGTCTTCTCGGAGACGCGGCGAACCTAAAAAAGTTTCACGAAAAGAAAAATATGAAATGTTTATTTATTCTTTAACGGATGAACAAAAAAAAGCATTTAATAGCTATAAGGATTTGAGTTCAAAAAAGCTAAGGTTAATAATAAAAGGATTTGGGATTCCAGATAAGAAAATAGAAATCGGTGAGGATATAAGCGAAGAAGAGGTTAATAATGCAGAAAAACTATTTTTAGCATCTTTAGACGAAAATAAAAGGAAGCAGTATGAAGAATTTTCGTCTTATTTACATAATATTAATGCAACTGAATATGACCCATTCAGCAAAGATTTCATTGAGGCATATATCTTCAACAGGATTTTAGAATTAGGTTGGAGCCCCAAATTGCATTATGAGTTTGATGAAATGCGTCAAAGATTAAATGATTATGATTATCATAGTGAAAATAAGCCTGAAATGATATCACAGAAATACCGCTGGATAGCATTGCATGAATTCTTGGCAAGACTAAGTGATAATTATGAGTATGGCGATGGTTTTGAAGAAGATGATAAATATTTAGGGCCTTGGCAGAGATATTATAGGGATATTGACCCTTCATTTGTCAAAAGAAAGATCCCGGATAATGGGAAATATTGGTGGTTTACATATAGTTGCAATTCATGGAAAAGATTTGAAAATGATGTGGATTGGATTCGAAGTAAAGATGACTTGCCTAACTTTGAAAAAATCATAGAAGTTACTGATTCCCATGAAGCAAAGTGGTTAAATTTGGATTGTCATTTTAACCTTGAAGAGCCATATCCTCCAGAAGAAGATAAATACAAAATTGCCAGAAAAAATATATGGTTCTTTTTTCATTCCTATTTGGTTCGAAAAAAAGATTCGGACAAGTTATTTGAATGGGCAAAAACACAGAATTTTATGGGGAGATGGTTGCCTGAAAAAGGTAATGGAACCACATCGCTGTTTTTTGGTGAATTTTATTGGTCACCAGCTTTTAAATATTTTAATACCCCGTATTATGGCAGGGATGTTTGGATTAAGAATGAATCTCGTTGGCATTCTTTGCCTGTAGACGTAGCTTTGACAACAGATAATTATTACCGGGAATCAGGGCGAGACTGCTCAATTATGAATAGCCTAAATATTACATTGCCGGCACAAAGGCTTGCAGAAAGTATGCAGTTGTCTTGGAAAGGAAAAGAAGGACAGTGGTTTGATAATAATGACATAGTAATTGCTGTTAACCCTATCGTAGAATATGGAGGGCCAACTTCTTTTCTGCTTAAGAAGCAGCATTTAAGACTATTTTTGGATCAGAATGAGCTCGACATAATATGGGTAATGCTTGGAGAGAAGAGAAAATTAGGAGGGGATGACAAATTTTTTAATCGTTTGATATTAAACGGCGTTTTTAGGATGAAAAATGATGGAAATTTTGAAAGCTCTTACAACTTTATTCATGAATCCTAATGATTAGAATTTAATTTTTGAACAATGTTAAAACCATTCGAAATTTGATCAATTATTAGTTATCTTATCCACAAGCCGCCAACTTTATGTTGGCGGTTAGGGAAAATTCAAAACTGCAAACTCTCCATGATATATTTTTGCCGCCTCATCGTGAGCCCTTGCCGCATCTTCTTCATTCTCGAATCTTCCTAAATATTTATACGTTCCATTGTAAAATATAGATGCCTCCCATTTTTTCCCTCTTTTACGATAACATACTCCCCTGTATCTGGAACTGCCGCTTTTGCCTGTTGGCCTGTTGAAGCTGTTTTGAGAATGTGTCGCAATTCGCAAATTTCTTTTTGTGTTATCAAGGCCGTTGCGGTTCCTGTGGTCGATAACTTTGCCTTCTGGCCCTTTCATAATCACTCTGTGCATATATAAAATTTTCCATCCATCAACGCAGCCGGCGTATAATACGCCTTTTCCCATTCCGCTTTCCACAAGCTGCCATGGATATTTAGATAATTCCGGATAATCTTCCGGGTCAACTTTTGCAAACTTTGCCGCAGCAAGGTTTGTCTCGCCGAGCCTTGCCTCGGCGGACTTTCCGCCAATAAGTTTAATCTTGCGGAATGGATAGCCGAATTTTTTCTTTCTGTATCGCAGCAGAAAATAGACAACGACATTTTCGATAATTGCCGGAATTTTAATTTGAAATTTTAAATACATTTTTGTCTCCGCTTTAATATCCCCGCGCTTAGTTTCTGCAAGGAAACTGCGGGGATCAATTTTCATTTATCACTTATCACTTTTCGTTTTTAACTTTTCACTCATTTAGGACATAGTATTTCCTCTTCAAAAAAGGGATAATTAAAGGAAAATGTCATTCCCGAGAATGCACTTCTTTGAATTTCTACAGGGAATATCCAGATTTGCTTTGTTCTATTCCCGTGCGGAATAGGAACTTACGTTAAAATATTAACTTTTTACCTAACTGTATGAATATTTTATCAAATGGCGTAACAAATGTCAAACAAAAAAAAGATTTTCTTTAAAATATTTCTTTATTTATTTTAGTTTAAAACTGGAGTTTACCCCGTGAGATGTCCGCCCGCAGGCGAGACTTATCTCATCGGGGCGTTTTGGTCGAATTTCGACCAAAGTTCGACCAACGCGATTTTGTAAGTGCCTGTCAATAAAGGAGAAAAATTTTATTATTTTTTTCAGGCGCGCAAGTTTTTTCTTGCGCGCTTTCGACCAATATGGGACATTTACACCCCACTTTTACTGGGGTTTTTACGGGATAGCCCGTCATCTTAAATTCGCAAGCTTGCCCGCCACAGCCCTTGGCGACAGCGGGTTTTTTCTGGAGTTCACCCCAGAGTTTATCCCTGCGTAGGCAGGGATAGGCAGAGGCGATTTCGACCAATACAGGACATTTAGGCACCGGTTTTGTTAAGGATAGATTAAAAAATCTGTGAAAATCCGTGGAATCCGCGGTTAAATTTCAGGCGCAAAAAAAACCGCTGTTTTGCAGCGGTTTCTCCTCTTATTTTTCATCTCTTGGTTAGGGGTTATAAATCGTTATCCAAACTATCCTGAGAGGATATTGCCAACTGTTTTCTTTTACGCTGGTTAATCGTCCTTACCGGCTGATACCCCGTCCGGCTTTCATCACAAGCAAGCCGGACAGCCTCAATAGCGTCTTTGGCAAAAAGGTCTGCTCCGATTTCTTCCCACAAGCCATCGGCCCTGCCGAACACGCCGCCGGAAAGCATTATTTTCATCTGCGGCAGCGCGTTAATTTCTCTTATCCGGTCGATTATGCTGCGAATTTCCGCGGCCTCGGCGGGCTGAGTGCCGTAAATTACGAGAAAATCCGGGCGAAATTCGTGCACGAAAGCAAGGACATCGTCATTGCCTAAACCGCCGCCGAGAAATCTCACATCCCAGCCTGCGCTTTCGAACATATCAACTATCATTTGTCCGCCAAGCTCGTTTGTTTCACGCATTGAGCTGCAGACTACAACTTTTTTTTCTATCCTCGGCTGACGCGGGAGTTTGTTCTGGAGCTGGTCAACTATAGTGCGGTTTATGCGGGCAGCAAGATTTTCCTGAGCGGAGGTGATTCTCTCTTCGCGATAAAGTGTATCAATTTCCATCATAATGGGCCAGATACAATCGCTATAAACGCTGACTATCGAGGCACTGTTTCGGTGAAGAATTTCCTCAATTATGCCCCTGCACTGCCTTCTATCGCCTGTCAAAAGAGCACCAAGATATTGCTGCAAAAAAATCTTGTCTATCATTTGTCAGTCTCCAAACGATGTTAAAAAAATAAAACCCAATCCATTGCCTTGCCAACAGTTTCCTAAATTACCCTTTTTAATATAGCAGATAAAATGTTAAAATAGGTAATCTATAATAAATATCGGGAAGGTGAATTTAAAATCTTTAGTTAAAATAGGTAAAATTAGAAAATTTGGTAAAATTATTTTTGGGCAATTAAGTATAACTTCATAACTTCTTATTTTGCAAGGTATTATGAGAAAAATTACGCAGCCACTAAGGCATAAAGGCACGAATAAAAATCAGCCCCAGAGGACAGGAGACCACAGAGATTTTTTTCAGATACGGATTTTCACGGTTTGTTTCAACAAGTCCTCCGCAAAGCGGAGTTCTTAGTGTTCAAAGTAAAGGCTTTGCTCAAAACATGGTTTTTGCGCCAGCCAGTTTGCTTTTCTCACAGGCTGAAACAGCCTTTGTTGAAACAAAACACGGCTATGCGGTTACGCCCCTCGATTGCGGTCGATAGCAGGATAAAAGTGTTTGATTTATAAGGGGTTAGAGGATAGAAAGAGGTTATCGGTTATAAGTTATCAGGAAACAGGAAGATATAAAAGTTTTGAATTTTTTATCAAGAATCGATTATTATGAGCCACGGTAAAGAATTTGCTCTTAAACACAGATGACTCTGTGGCGCAGAGTGACAGACATATTTGTGAAATAGTTTTTAGTCCGCTTAGGGATGGCTTACGCCATTTTGAAATTTTAGTTTTAAGTTTAGGAAACGGCCGTCTGTCTTCGTCCCTGAGGGACTACGACGCGACAAGAAAGATATGGATTTCAGAGGGGAAAAGAGATAAAATCAGCCAAAATTCCAATTTTTTGAGGCGGAGTTCAAAGGAATGTCGGAAAATTTGAAGGATTTGGACAACCTGAAACCTATCGACCATGCTGTGGTTGCCAAACCCCATACGCCGGTTTACAAGATGCACAGGTATTTTGCAAGGCGGCCATGGAGCGTTTTTCGGTCTCTTATTGAGCATTACTCCAATCCGGGAAGTATAATCCTTGACCCATTTTGCGGCGGCGGCGTTACTGTCGTCGAAGGACTACGACTCGGACGAAAAGTCATCGGCGTAGATATAAATCCTTTGGCTACGTTCATCACCCGCATGGAAGTAATTGATGTTGATCTTAATGAACTCAAAACTGCCTTTGAGCAAGTCGAACAAGCTTGCCGCACAAAAATTGAAGAATTGTATATGACCAATTGTCCGAAGTGCGGCGAGAAAATCCCGGCGGACTGGTTTGAATGGAGTAACGTTGTTGAATGCAAGGAATGCAGTAAGACAGTAGAGCTTCATAAGGCCGAACGAGTGGGAAAGGGTGAGAAGATCGCAGGCGTATCAGCGGGCAATTACCGATGCTACCACAAGGGGTGCAAGGCCGAGTGGCGTCCGTCAGAGTGCAAGCGTCTTGACGACATATTGATAGGCGTTCATGTTATTTGTCCAAAGTGCCGTCACAAAGGCGAGTTCCCGCCAACGGAGAAAGATGTTGAACTTGCGCATTCTGTTAAAACAAGTTATCAAGAACGGATTAAGCAAGAAAATCTGTGGCATCCATCTTTGGAGATGCCTGATTGGTGGGACTTAAGGCGACCATATAATGCACATATTAAACGTTTCGATCAATTCTTCACAGCTCGAAATATTTTGGCAAATGCACTTCTCGCAACATTTATAAAATCAATGAACATAGCTGAGGAAATTAAAGGTGTTCTCTGTTTAATTTTCAGCGGTTCTCTCAGATTCACCAACCGAATGGTATGTCGAAATGAAGCTTGGCGTGGTGACAAACCATTAGAATGGGCTAGCGCAACATATTGGTTACCTGAAATACATTTAGAGGTAAATGTTTGGGAGGCTTGGAAAAATCGACTTCGATCGGTGAGAACTGGCAAAGAATATTCCAAAAAAGAAATTGGTAATAAGTGCGTGACGGGAAAGACCTACGAAGAACTACAGAGCACAGGCACAGCATTCATTTGGACTGGGAGTTCTACAAAGCTGCCCTTAACTGATAATTCGGTCGATGTTGTGATTACGGATCCGCCATACGGAAACAACGTTCTTTATGCAGAATTGTGCAACTTCTATTGGGCATGGGTCGGCGGGATTCTTGGGCGGAATGGTCTGATTGATGATACGAAAGAAGCAGTAGTGAGCAAAGAACATAAAAAAGGTCTTGCTGAATATAGAACGCTGCTTTACGAAGTATTCCGTGAATGTCATCGCGTATTGAAGCCCGGTCGGTGGATGGTAATGACATTTCACAATAAGGAATTCAAGGTTTGGAATGCTATCCACTTGGCTGCGCATGATGCGGGTTTCAGACTTGCCGAACACGATGGGATGATTTATCAGCCACCGGTCGCCAACTACACGCAAACAATCCAGACCCGACGAAGCGGTTCGATGCTTGGCGATTTTATTCTGTCGTTTCAGAAGGTGGCGACAGAACCGACTTTCAAGCAGATTGAGCATGCTGAGTTAGGGAAACAGATTGAGCGACTGGCAGCGGAGGCAGTTCTTCATCACAAAGAGGCGTCATTATCACTGATTTATATGAAACTGATGCCTTGGCTACTTAACAGTAATCTTTTAGACAAGATAGGCGAAAAAGAGCTTGTTCCGTACTTAAGCAATAATTTCGAGGAAAAAGATGGCAAATGGCGTCTGAAAGCAAGTCCCGGCGACGAATTGAAGCAGGCACTTGAAGAATACAGCAGGCAGCACTATAAAGCATCTTATGAAGAGTTAGACTTTGTGCCGGTGGAAGCAAGGATTGAGTATCTAATACGACGATTGCTCTACTCACGGGGATTTGCGACGCAGGATGATATTCTTAATACCATTTACGAAAACCTGATAAATTCCAATATGGCCGAAGCACGGGAAATTCAGCAGGTTTTAGGCAGCATAGCCATGTTAATGCCGATTTCACAAGCTGCAGCGGGCAAGGTAAGCAAGGGCAAAGCGGGTCGAAAGGTCTGGAAACTAAAGGAAGATATCGACCGAGAGAAGCTATTTTCAGAAATGAAAGGAGATGTTAAATATGATCTTGCCACAACTGAGGAATCGGACCATGATTTGGCGATTGCCAGATTAGTGGAAATGGCGGGATTGCGGAAATTAAAGGCTCATATCGGCAAGACGGAGCAGATGAAATATGCTGAATTTCGTAAATGTGACGATTTGCCGCAGCAGGTTAAGGGAATGCCGAAAGCTGCGCGTGATATTATCGAACAGATAGATGTTTTGTGGCACAATGGGGGCAAGGGTATTGTGGCCGCGTTTGAAGTTGAAAGAACGACCACTATTACCAGCGGGATTGACAGATTCAGAAATTTATTGACCGCTGCGCCGGAGTCAGAGATTGAATTATATATAGTTGTGCCAAAATCGCGCGGCAACGAGGTGCGCAATAAACTTGGGTCTCCGGCTAACCGAAAAGACGGATTGCACAAGAAAATCGGGTATATCTATCTTGAGGATTTGGATATCCGACACCCGGATGCAGCGGTTGACATTGAGAAGATAAAACACTTTATCAACGGGGGGCAATAATGAATCTGTCTCCAGACCAATTACAGGAACGGCGCGACCTTCTGCAATTATGTTTAAATATGAGCATTATTCAGGCACAATCATACGCAAACAGCCTGAGCGAAGAAAAGTTTATGGAGGCCATAAACGGCACAACTCGAAATATGCTGGGAATGAATATGAAACCTCCGGCAACTTTTCCCGACAATTATTTCGGGCAGTATTATACCATTCAGAACGGAACTCTCCGAACGGGAAATGTCTGGAACCAGTTAGAGCTTGATATCCTGCAATGCCTTACGGCTGAAAGAGAAGCTCGAGAAGTGCTTGAGTATTTCCTTAATCAGCCGGGATTCAAAGCCGATTTTACAGTAATCAAAGCGAGATTCAGACGTTGGAGAAATACGCTGGATAGCTTGCTGGGTTTTAAGCTTATTCGAAAACTGCCCGGTACCGCAAAGGACGTAACGACATACGCACTTTATGCAGAAATGGTTTCACTTCTGCGGCGCGTATTAGCTTCGCCAGGCAGTCAGGAGCTGCCTGTTATCAATTCCGAGGCTGCACAAGCGGAGTTGGCTTTTGTGCAGCAGATGGAAAAAGAGTTCGAAGAATACCTTCGTGATGTGCTTGATAATCGGCTTGACGAGACATTGGAATTCGGCCGTGAAAAGATGAGTATCACTTTGGTTACTCATTATCTGGAAGAGCTTTTTGGGCCGATGCTGTATTTCGATGTTTTGCTGGCTTTAACTCACCAATACGGAATGACTGCAACGGAGATAATCAATCCGGAAGGGACGAAGGCGGGCAATACAGGTTTCCATTTAGCCTTATTTGGCGCTCCCGGCACTGGTAAAACTTTTTCTGTCAAAGATTTGATGCTGGGCGATGAAACAAAGAATGTACGCGCTCATGGATTACCGGGTTTGAACAGATACTGCGGAGGTATGACTCCGGCAAATTTCATCAGGATTGGAGAAGCCTACCAAGGAAAACGATTTAATTTTGTGGTGACCGAATTTAATGACTGGTTTCGTTATAAAGGTATGGTCGAACCTCTCAAATTAGCATTGGAACAGGGGAAAATTCGTTACGAAACCAAGGTGGAGACGATTGGACCCTATCAATTCAGCTGCTTTTTTTCGACAAATTACAATACTGATGTAAGTAAAAATATCGGATACCGTGTTACCGTAGCAGATCCGAATTTCAACGCCATAGAAGATAGAATGCTGGTGCGTATGCATCGTATGACCAAGCAGCGTCTTAGGGAATTATCCCGCAATCAAAGAGAATTGGCTATGGGCAGGCTGCGGATGCACTATGCCAAAGAAATAAGAGATCATCTAACGCTTGTTTATGCCATTCAAACAGAGCATCCATTAGTCAAAGAGCGGTTCAAGAAGAAGACGATTGTCTTGCGCGATACGTTCTTTCATGCATTAGAAAAAGCACAAGAGCTGGTACTAGCGCAGATTAAGAGTGATATTCTGTTCAGTGTTCGCGTCCGTCAGAATGCAATAAAACTGGCCGGAGCCTTAACCCTTTTTTCATACTTTACAAAGTCCGATGATCGACTGGAAATAGGCGAAGATGCCGTCAAGCTTGCTATGAAGTTCTTTATTGAAGAGGTAGCGATCCGGCAAAAAGTCTCAGTGGATGTCGAGTCTATCTTGTACACACTCGGACTTAGCGATATTAATAGAGCAATGAGTGCGGCGCAGCATGCGAGACAGGAATGCGAAGCAAAATCTCCGACAGACCCCGCTGAATACATGGATATCTTCCGCAATCAGACTACTCATGAATTAAGAATGCTGGAATCCAAATACGCCCCGGACACTGGTTGGGATGCCCAGTTAGAAGATATTATAGAGCTGTTCGGAGAAAAATGGGACCATCTGGATGACGAAGTGAGACGGTTCTTGAGTACCGGCGAAATCCTTCTCAAAGAACTCGAAAGACTGGATGCAGGAAATGCAGATTATGCGCCTGTTGTGATTGAGTACGCAAAGGCGCTGGAGTGCCATATCCACAAGAAATTCTTCGAATCATTCAGAGAATCCCTGCGTCGAGACGACCTTGCGGCTAATGAAAGCATCTATAAATGTGATTTTGGCCCGATTCCGCTCTCACCATCAGAGCAGCGCGGTGTCGAACGCACTATCAGGGAGTTGAGGACGTTTCTCTCCGAAGATAAGAGCCTTACTATGGGGGCAATGTGGCATATACTATTGCGCGTTCGGCAGGAAGTTAAACCAGCCCCGGTATTGGGAATGCTCGTTGCTCACCTGCGGAAACACAAGAAGGCAGCTTGCCTTTTGGAAAGCGAATTCATCAAAGACTGGGGGCGATTCATTGAGTCGTTCAGAAACGGAGCGGCACACAGTACATCAATAACCTTGGGCCAGGCGAAAGAATGTCGCGATTTGGTTTTTGGAAAAGCCCATTCACTACTTCGGTTCTTAGTGTAACCTAGATATGAATGGTTTAAGGTTGACAAATATGCCCAGAGTGACCCCGCATGAGCAGGAGAACAGGCGAGGTAATGGCCGCCTACGACGGCTGGCCGGTAAAATAACCCGTTGATGAAACCGGGGAAGAAATATACCGCTCATTTACATTCGCGGCTCTGACCCCCCACTGAAATCCGCCGTCGCAAAGCTATGGCGGGACAAGCAGGTCCGGGGGTTAACCACCCTGAACTAATCGGCGCCGGTCGATTTTGGCGGTTCGATAGTATTGCTGTCGGGGAGATTATTAGTGTCTTTTGCTTTTCCAACAGATTCATTCCAGCCATTTATAATCAACTCCAACTGTTTCTCAATAGCGTCCGGAATGGGCTGAAGAGAAATATCGTGAACCAAGCTGCAAGAAGCTATCACGACATAGTTGCCGCAGGCATCCGGCTGTTTGCCTTGTGCAACGGATTTGACGAATGAATAATGCGAAAGCGGCGTTATTGTTATTAGAAAAAGCAAAAACCCGACAATAAGAGAACCAGTCAGGAAACCAAGAACCGCGGCGCCTACACTATCTAAAATCTTCGGGAAAGGCACAGTGCTTGCCGAAGTAAAATATCTGAAAGAAAAGAGATTCATAACAACAAAAATAACAACAGCAACTGCCAAAGCAAAAACAGCATAAGAATAATCGTCAAGGTAACTCCTGATAAGCGGGATTTTGTCAACAACCTGCGGGGCTATCATTATGCTTACGTAAACAGCGATAAGTAAATTAAAAAGGCAGGTCCAGCTCGGATACCAGGTTTTCCTGTAGCCGATAAGGGCAAAAACAAGACCAACAGCTATTATTATCAGGTTCGGCATTTAATTATCCTAAATTTGAAGTTACCCTTTTTACCTCCTCAATAGAGGTAATCCCTTCAAGAGCAAGTCTAAGGGCCTGCTTTTTTAAATTCGTTCTATACCGGTCATCGCCGACATTCTTGAATTTGCTCACGGAAAAATCGGGCGAAAGAATCTGAGACTTAATCTCGTCGTCAAGAACCATAATATCAAAGATTGCAATTCTGCCCTTATATCCTGTATCGCCGCAAACACCGCAGCCTGTCGCCCTCATTAGTTTGCCGGCGACGTTTTTCTCTCTGAATTTTTCAAACTCAGTTCCCTCGAGAACATCGGGAGCTTTACATTCGGGACAAAGCTTGCGAACAAGTCTCTGCGATATTATCAAATCAACCGCAGATGAAATAAGCAGCGGCTTAATGTTCAAATCCATCAGACGAACCACAGCGGCGGCGTTACTGCTGCTGTGGAGGGTCGCAAAAACAAGATGACCTGTCTGCGAGGCACCAAGCGCCGTTGAGGCAGTTTCCTCGTCACGGATTTCGCCGACAAATATCACATCGGGATTCTGACGGAGAACGCTTCGCAACGCATTTGCAAAAGTAATGCCTGCCTTGGGATTAATTTCAATCTGACTGGCCTGCGGCAAAACATATTCTATAGGGTCTTCGATAGTTATGACATTCCGCGTATAAAAATCAATTTCGCGAAGCATAGCCTGCATCGACGTGCTTTTTCCGCTACCGGTCGGGCCGCAGACAAGAATCATCCCGGATTGATGCATAATCGCATCCCTTACGAGCTTCTGATATTTGTCGTCCATACCGAGGTCGGCAAGAGAATACTGCGCGGATGCCTGATTAAGGATTCTTATCGAAAGTTTCTCGCCGTGCAGAACGCCGGCGCTTGCCACACGAAAGGAGATATCGCCATCGGAAGTTTTGGCAACAAAAGCACCATCCTGCGGACGGCGTCTTTCGCCAATATCCAAACCGGAAACAGCCTTGATACTGTTGACAATCGCAGTGCATTGCTTAAAGGCAACTTCTTCAGCGGCCCTTAATACGCCATCAACTCGATAACGAACTACATAATTATCGCTGCTGACAGGGTCTATCAAAATATCGCTGGCAAGCTGCTCTACCGCCGTCGATATTATTCGATGAGTATGCTCAAGTATGTTTTTGTCCAGCTTATTGTCTTTTGCGCCATAGACCTCAAAGAGATTCCTGCCGAGCGCATCAAGCAGAATTATGGAACTCTTGCCGCGGGCACCTGCAAAATGACTCAAATCCACAACCTGAACAGCTTTGCCGAAAGCCCTTTTAACAGCTTCAAAAAAAGATATGCTGTGGTCCTGTATCCTCTGTGCCGCTTCAGCCATAATAAAAATCAAAATAACAAACGGAGCAAAAAACAACATCAAAACATTCATACCGGATTTTAATTTTTTGGGTATTATGGGACTATACTGAAAACGCTGAATCAGATACATACAGAGATAGAACCAGAATATCAGAAAGGCAATTCTTAAAGGACTGAACAGCAATTTTACAGGTAATAATTGCATAATTTTTAAACCCGTGTCCTGCTTCACAGTTTATGATGAAATATACCCGATACCAGAGACTTTCGCAAATAAAAAAAGCCCCCTAAGATGGGAGCTTCTAAAGACTTATTGTAAGGCTATTGTCCCAAAAATTCGTTTCCGACTTTTCTTGCCCGCTGCGACTTATCAAGATTTATGCCAAGGGAAACGCCGGCCTCAACAAGTATGTTCCAGCCGGCGGCAAGATAAACGTAATTGGCAAACTCGCCTATGTCGGGAACTTTTATCGTCGGGAAAATTGTGTCCTCATCGCAGAGGGCAAAAACCTTCAGGCCAATGGCATCAACCAACACCTGTTTTATCTTATCAAGCTCACTTCTGAACGGGTCAATAAGAATAACTACATCATCGGGATTCATTACCTCCTCAATCCCATGAACCGCGTAAGTGCCTTCGAGATAATCGCTCTTTTTTCGGGTGATTTCGTTTGTCTTGAGCGTAAGCTCTTCAGCGACGCCGTCGTTTCGGCCGGCAAAATAAATTGTGCCGGCTGACGCTATCGCGTTTATGATTTTTTGGTCTATCGGCATCGTAAGAACCCGGCAAAACGCATCGGCAAGCTGCGCGAGCTTTTTGCCGATATTTATATTTTGTGTCGCAGCCAACAGAGACTGATAAAACAATGCCTGCTCGACAACACTTTTTGTCGCGGCCACGGCATCTTCCCTGCCGCAGCTTAATATGAATGTCTGATTTGCAAGAGATTCGAGCTTTGTGTTCTGATTGGCGGTAAGAGCATAAAGATGTTTGTGCCCTACATTTTTCAGTCTTTCAAAAAGACGGATATCCTCTTTTGTCCGGCCGCTGTAAGAAGCGCCGAAGACAACAAAATCCGACAAATCATAACAGCACGCCTGGAGGCCGCCTTCGGTTGCAAGATTCAAATCGTATCCCGCTCTTCTTGCACAATATATCGCATTTTTCACAGGGAAAATTCTGCTTGAGCCTTCACCAGTGAAAAATACTTTTTTCTTCTGTAGAATTGAGCCGATAACCTCGTCAGCATTTTTGAGATTGAAACGGCGAAGAATATCCGGCGTCTGCATCATTTCACGAACAAGGGCAAATTGAGTGAACTTTTTGTCGCTATTCATTTTCCCCACTATTATCTTAGATTAAATTATGTCAATCCCTTTTAAATCTTATTTTGACGCTGTTCGCGTGGGCGTCAAGACCTTCAGCCTGCGCAAGACGGATAATGTCATCGGTATTTTTCTTCAATTTTTGTTTATCATATTCGATAATACTTATTGATTTTATAAAGTCATTACTGGTCAGCGCACTTGAAAATCTTGCGCAGCCGCCTGTCGGCAATGTATGACTGGGCCCTGCCCAGTAATCTCCAACAGCTACCGGCGAGTATTCGCCAACAAAGATTGCTCCCGCATTTTCGATTTTTTCAGCAATCTGGCTGCTCCTTTTGCCGCATTGAATCTGCAAATGCTCCGGTGCAAATTCATTAGACCATTTAATCAGGTCTGTTGCGTTTTTGAAAAGAACAATTCGGCTGTATTTCTTGATGCAGCCCCAGGTTTCCTTCGACCTGTGGAGTTTGGGTATCTGGATTTCAAGCTGTTTTAATATTTTGCCGACAAGAACTTTTGAAGTCGTAAAAACAATTCCGCAGCCGATATTGTGTTCAGCCTGACTAAGCATATCAGCAGCAACCCAAGCGGGATTGGCCGAATCGTCGGCAATTATTAATACCTCGCTCGGGCCATCAATAGCATCTATTGCAACGTAATCCGGTGAAACGGTCTTTTTGGCTGTCTGAACCCATTGATTGCCCGGCCCGACAATTTTATCCACTAATGGTATCGTTCCATGTTTCGAGGCAAGAGCAGCAATCGCCTGTATGCCGCCGATACGATAGACTTCTGTAATTCCAAGCTCACAGCAAACAGCTTTTATAACAGGGTGAATATCACCTTTATATCGAGGCGGTGAAACAACAACTATTTTTTTCACCCCCGCAACATGGGCAGGCACAGCGGTCATAATTACTGTCGATGGAAGCGGAGCTGTTCCGGCAGGCACATATACGCCTACACTTTTGAGCGGCTTATATTTAATTCCAGTTCCATTTTTACAGAATCTATCTTTTTTAGGAATAAATATATCCTTCTGATACTTTCGGACGTTCGCGATAGATTGCCTTATTGATTTTAGAAGTTTTTTATCAAGCTGCTTGCGGGCAGCGTATAGTTCTTTCGATGAAACCTTAATTTTGTCCGGCGTTAAATCAACGCCATCGAATTTTTTGGTATATTTTATAACAGCCTTGTCCGCTTTTTCATCAGTATCAGCATCAATTTCTTTAATAATCTGCCAGACTATTTTTGTTCGTTTGTCGTCCGGGCTGAATATTGCCATATTTTTTAACCGGCCTCGGTAATCTTCGAGAAGTTTCTCGAAATTTCCCGATGCGTAAGAAATGATTATTTTTTGCAGTTCTTTCTTCATATTATTTTGAGAAATTGCCGTGGTTATATGCCCTTTCTGCACGCTGAAGCAGCATATAATTTTTGCCTTTATAAACCGTTACGATAGCAGAAATCGTGAACCGCAAAGGTTCAACTGTAAGACTCTGCAGCTTTGCTATATCCTCAAGCGCCTGACAATTAAGCAGCGGCAGAGAAAGCGAATCGATTTTTCTGCCAAGCGCATCGAAAGCAAAATAATAATCCTGTCCTTTTCTTTTAAGAAAACCTGTCCTGTCGGAGATGATAGCATCCGATTCAGTTGATAACGGCCTGCTAATCTCGGCAAGATTTATAATACGCTTGGGCCGCAGCAAAGCCAAAACGTCATCGGGAATAATTTTTTCTTCATTCGGGTCGGTAGATTCCATTTCTTCTGCCGACGGCTGATTGACCTCCGCTACGGGAAGAAAATATGAAAGATAAATAAAATTTACGTTCTGGTATTTTGTAAATTTGCCCCAGATACGGAAATTTTTGCTTTTTCCGGTTAGCGCTGCGGACAATTTTTCAAGCATACTCGAAGGAAGAATCCGGACTTCAGTTCCGGCAGAAAGAGAACCCCTGCCGTCCGTTAAAGATTCGAAAGGTGAAAAATAGCATAAGTTTCCTTTTGTCGAAATTCTGCCGTCAAAACCGTCAATCATAAAACCATCCTGAAGAGCGATTATCCTGTGAGGGGCATTGGGTTCATTAGCGGCATTAGCGGCGGAAATCAAAAAGAGAATTATCAGTAAAAAGCGTTTCATATCAAATTCGTTCCTTCCCGCTGCGACGCGACATCGCGGCGAGCAAAATTTCAACAACCTGCGCAGGTGTCCCGGCAATAGTGATAAATTCAAGGCTGTTTTTATCAAAAGCAGCGATAATTTCAAGCAGCGGCCTGAAAAAATCCGTCAGCAGTATAATCGGTTTCGGCGGATTTACAAAGCCTTTGTTTGTCCGCTCCCAAATCTCGGCAAGCTCAAGCAATGTTCCTGTTGAGCCGGGTAATACAATGTATGCATCGCCAATTTCGATGAGTTTTGCCACTCTTTTGGTAAGGTTTTCTGTAACAATATTTTCCGTTATAAATTCGTTCGGCCCTTTTCTGCCAAAGGCCGAGCAGGTAATACCGACTGTTTTCCCGCCGGATTGTTTCGCCCCTTTTGCAGCGGCAAGCATTGTTCCGCCATAACCGCCGTTGGCAATTGTGAAACCTGCCAGTGCGCACAATCTGCCAAGCTCAAAGGCAAGATTAAAAACTTCATCGCCGTCTTTGGCGTTGCTTGTGCCGAAAATTGTTACGATTTTTCCTGACACAGATTTACACTGTTTTTCATTAGACACGGATTTACACGGATTTACACTGTTTTGTAAAATTGAGCAAACCGCCGGCAAGAAGAAGCTGCCTGTCTCTGGCTGAAAGATTCAATTTACATCTGAACTCGCTGCTGTGAGTTTTGTTCTTAACGTTGATAAAATCTGCCGATCTTATAGCGGCATTAAGATTTTTCACTTCAAGCTCATCATCGGCGTTTATTTTTTCATAATCAGCCGGATTTTCAAATTCTACAGGCAAAATGCAGAAGTTAATCAGATTTGCTTTGTGAATGCGCTCGATACTTTTTGCGATTATCATACGAATACCTAAATACATCGGACAAAGTGCAGCGTGTTCCCGGCTCGAACCCTGTCCGTAACTTTCAGACGCGAGGACAATACCGGCGATTCCTTTTTTCTTCAGTTCAAGGGCTTTTTGAGCAAATGTCGGTTTACCCGGCTCATTAAAACTGTTAAAAACATATTTCGAATACTCCGGCACATTCGAGCGATACTTTAAAAACGCACCTGCCGGCATAATATGGTCTGTGGTAATTTTATCGCCGCATTTTAAAAGGACTTTTCCCCTGAGACTATCCGGCAGTTTTACCGCGGATTCGGGAACAACGATTGTCGAGCCTCGGCAGACTATCGTTTTTTTCGCTTCCGCAGGCGGCAGAGGCTTTTGAATCATATTATCGTCAATAGCGAATCTTTCCGGCATTTGGATTTTCGGATATTTGATTCCCGCTTTGCGAGGGTCTGTAATCTCGCCTTTCAATGCGGCAATCGCCGCAACTTCAGGACTTGCAAGAAGGACGCTGTCATTTTTTGTGCCGGTTCTGCCGGCAAAATTTCTGTTGAATGTCCGAACAGTTACTGTATTGTCCGCAGGCGAAAAACCAAGACCGATGCAGGGGCCGCAGGCAGTTTCGAGAATTCTTGCCCCGGCTGCAATAATGTCCGCCAAAGCGCCGTTAGCCGCGAGCATATTCAAGACTTGTCTGCTGCCGGGAGCAACGGCAAATTCCACTGCCGGATGTATTGTTTTCCCTTTTAAAATACTGGCAATCATCATCAGGTCGGTAAAACTTGAATTTGTGCAGCTTCCGACGATAACCTGATTGACCTTTGTTCCTTCGAGAGATTGGACAGTCTTTATATTGTCCGGCGAAGGTGAAGCGGAAACAAGCGGTTCAAGAGTTGATAAGTCTATTTCGATTATTTGGTCGTATTCGCAATCGTCATCAGCAGCTAATGACTGATAGTCTTTTTCTCTGTTTTGGGCAGCGAGGAATTTTTGCGTTTGCTGGTCGGATGGAAAAATGCTTGTCGTTACGCCGAGTTCTGCGCCCATATTTGTAATTGTTGCCCTTTGCGGCACTGTTAAATTTGTAATTCCAGAACCGAAATATTCTATGACTGAGCCAATATTGCCTTTGGTTGTGAGGATGCTGAGAATTTTTAAGATTATATCTTTAGCCGAAATCCAATCGGGCAGTTTTCCTGTGAGCCGGACGCCTATAACTTTTGGACAGGCAAGATAAAATGCTCCGCCGGCCATTGCGACAGCGACATCAAGACCGCCGGCACCTATAGCAATCATTCCGATACCGCCGCAGGTTGGCGTATGAGAATCGCTGCCCAAAAGAGTAGAACCGGGCCTGCCGAAACGCTCAAGATGAACCTGGTGACAAATTCCATTGCCTGGGCGGGAGAAAAACACGCCGGTTTTGGCAGCTATACTTTGAAGATAAAGATGGTCGTTATGGTTCTCCGGGCCGAACTGGCTCATATTATGGTCAATGTAGCTTACGGATAAGTCGGTTTCTACCCTCTCTTTGCCCATAGACTCAAACAGTAAAAAAGCTGTTGTGCCGGTGGCATCCTGCGTTAAGGTCTGGTCGATTCTTATGCCAATTGGCATATTTTTTCCCATCCGGCCTTGGACAAGGTGCTTTTCAAGGATTTTGTAAGTAAGCGTTTTTGGCGACACTTTAACTCCTAATTAACCAAAAATAGTGATTCTAATGGAAAAAGGTTTATTTTGCAATGGATTTAGATGATAAGAAAAAACAATAAAAAAACCAGCCTTTCACCGCATAGGCAAAAGGCTGGCAACGACTGCAGCCTGATTACAGTCTGTTTTTTTATTGCTTAGTTATAAAATCCTGGATGAGATAAGTGTCTGCATCATCCTGCGAAAAATTGCCAACGTCCATAGTGCGGCTCGGAGCGATTCCACCATGCATTTGTTTTATTTTTGCCTGGTCAGTAGTGCTCTTAGTGCTAAATGCGGTATCGGAAGAAGCGTAATTCCACGTTGTATATATATTGTCTTTATCAACACCCGCATTAAATAGCTTTTCAAACTTTACGTGCTGATCAGCATACAGAACGTTCTGTCCATCTTGATTATGCTGAAACGAGTTCGCCCGATACCCATAATCTTTGCTTATCTCATTTTTAACTGTGTCCCATATAGGTGCCGTAGTAGTATCGTTCATATTGTTAACTATCTGAGTATGATAAGTATCATCCATCCAATACGGACTGCGGTCGGCAAGAACTATACAAACAGGTGCCGATGTGGCCGAAATAGGATGAGGCTTAGTATATGGAGTTTGTGTCGTACTGAGAGGCAAAGGCTGCTGATAACTATAGCTGTTATGACCCCATTTACGAGAATAATTTGTTTGTGTGTCTTTCCAAGAGCCGAAATCCCAAACATCTGTGAAAGAACTTATACCTGGATATGTATCAGTTTTATAGTTGACAAGCTCAAACTTCTTTTCCTCACCACCCGGGCAGAGAAACTGTTCAGGAGGAACGTCAGCAAATTTAATAAGAAGATAAAGACATGCACTGATAGTAGATGTATAGGGGGTAGCGTTCTGAATCGAGGTACTGCCGGGAGAATCCTTGCAGTTCCAATGCCAGGAACACTCGGCATTAGCACTAGCGCCTAAATCCTGAATCGTTGAGCCAGGCCCTGCAACAGGATATGACTCATATTTGTCATCCGAAGCATAAGTCATCATAGCCTTGCCAATACCTCCCACATTCGTGCCGCACATAAGACGCTGGGCAAGCGTCCTGACTTTGGCTAAAGCAGGCATCAGAATGGCAAGCAACATCGCGATAATAGCGATAACAACCAGCAACTCAACAAGCGTAAAACCTTTCTTTTTCATATTTTTCCCTTCCATAAATTCACCCTTTCAAGCTACCGAGAGATTCGCAAAAATCGCAGCTTCGGCAACAAAACATAATTTATAAGAACAACTATTGCACTATTCGGTCTTCGGTCGGTGCGATGCAAATCTCTCTAAGTTAATAACTATTTCGGCCGAAAAGCAGATTTTTTTCACATAATTTTCCAAAATAACCGCTAAAATCACAGCTAAACAGCAGCTGCTTAAACTCAAAACAATATAAAAAGGAAGCTGAAAAAGATGGGCTTAAAAAAGATATGATAAAAAGTTACAAATTATAATGGCATTCAAATATTTATGATTATTTGCCCAATCCTTTAGCACTTCTTATTATATACTAAAAAATACCACAGCCCCGATAATATGTCAAGAGAAAAAATAAAAAAATATAAAAGATTTTAACATCCACAATTCATTATGATTTAGTCTTATAATAAATTAGAGATTCAGGATACATAAATATTAAAAATCAATGCGATTACATCACTTCGGACGGTTTTGCCGGTTTGGCCGATTTATGAAAACCTGTTACCGGACTTAAATACCCCAGATAAAAAAATATTCACAAAATATTTGACTTTCACCTCCAAAACTTTTAGGATTTGTCGGTTTTTGCACGTCCCGATAGAAGATTATCCGCAAAAACCACAGAAATAACCCATTTTTTAAAGGTCGGAGGCACTATGGCTGTGCAAAATGCCAAACAGTTTTTACAGGAAAAATTAGATAAAGACAATTTTAACAAATTAACGGCTATCTCAAACGATAAGCTCTACCAGTTTGTGGCTGATTCCATTGAGCTAACAAAACCGGCAAGCGTCTTTGTCTCTACAGACAAGCCGGAAGATATCGAATATACCCGCAAGCAGGCCATAGCAACCGGCGAAGAGCGTCCACTGAAAATCAAGGGACATACTATCCACTTTGATGGAATGGAAGACCAGGGACGCGACAGAGAAGTTACAAAATACCTTGTTCCCGAAAACGATACATTGAGCAAGGCGCTTAACCAGATAAAAAGAGAAGAAGGCCTGGTTGAAATCCGCGGCCTGATGGCAGGAGTAATGAAAGGCCGAATAATGATTGTCCGCTTTATGACACTGGGGCCAACTAATTCGGATTTCAGCATCCCCTGTGTCGAATGCACCGATTCATTCTACGTCTCCCATAGTATGAACCTGCTGTATCGTTTAGGCTATGAAGAATTTAAACGATTAGGAGCAAAGGCGAAATTTTTCGCGACTCTGCACTCATCCGGCAAAGTCGATGAACGTATGGTCAGCGTCGAATCCGACAAAAAACGAATATATATCGACTACACCACCGACACCGTTTACAGCGTCAATACACAATACGGCGGAAATACGATAGGACTAAAAAAACTTGCGCTGCGACTGACAATCCGCAAAGCTGACCGCGAAAGCTGGCTGGCTGAACATATGTTCCTTGCCGGAATCAACGGCAAAAGCGGAAGAAAGACTTACCTTGCCGGGGCTTTTCCAAGCGCCTGCGGCAAAACATCAACGGCTATGCTGCCGGGCGAAAAAATCCTCGGCGATGACATCGCATTTTTCCGCGCAGTGAACGGCAAATGTATGGCCGCAAATGCTGAAGCCGGAATATTCGGAATTATCCAGAATGTTACGGCCAAAGACGACCCGGCAATATGGGAAATGCTTACAAAGCCGGGTGAAGTGATTTTCTCCAACGTGCTGATAAAAGATGGAAAACCTTATTGGCTCGGTATGGGAATCGATACGCCTGATGACGGCGAAAATTTCTCAGGAGCCTGGTATAAAGGCAAAAAAGACGCGAAAGGCAACGAAATTCCATTAGCGCATAAGAACGCACGATACGCTGTCGCGCTTCACGCACTTAAAAATTGCGATTCGGAATTGGAAAACCCCAAAGGAGTGGAACTTGCCGGCATTATGTATGGTGGACGTGATGCGAAATCTTATGTGCCCTGCCAGCAGGGCTTCGACTGGGAACATGGGATTATCGCCTACGGAGCATCGCTGGAAACCGAAACGACTTTCGCAACCGTCGGCAAGGAAGGTGTGCCGGAGATTAACCTGATGAGCATTCAGGATTTTGTCGCTATCTCGCTGGGCAAATATGTCAAAAACAATCTGGACTTCGGCAAAAATTTCAAAAAACCGCCGCTGGTCTTCGGCGTAAATTACTTTTTGCGCGACAATGCCGGCAAATTTGTCAACGGCATCCGCGACAAGCACGTCTGGGTAAAGTGGATGGAGCTTAGAATCCATAACGAAGCAGGCTGTATGGTCGCTCCGACAGGTTTAATCCCCTGCTATGAAGACCTTAAAAAGTTATTCAAAGAAGTCCTCAAAAAGGACTATACCGAACAGGATTATATAAGTCAGTTCACAATCCGCATAAAAGAGAACCTTGCCAAGATAGAGCGCGTTGAGAAATTCCATCACGATAACGTTACCGAGGCGCCGGCTGAGGTATTCAAGGTTTTGGCCGAGCAGAAAAAACGTCTCGAAGCGGCAGGTAAACAATTCGGCGATTACGTTTCGCCGTTAGACCTTGAAAGCCGATAGCCACAAAGGCACCAAGACACGAAAAAATTAACCACGAATGAACACAAATTAACACAAAGTAAACCCGATTTGTTTACTTATCTGGATGATTACTGAGATTCAAGTGGCTATTTGCATAGTTTCTAACAATTTTTTCAGGATCGTTTCTAAGTTTAATTAAAATTTCTCTCGTAACATTCGGGTTTTCGCAAACATCCAAGCGAACCATATAATTTTTGTCTTCAGATAATCTTTCAAGAACAATGATAGGAGTATTAGGATTTGTTGCTATAAAGATTCTTTCGCCCTCTCTTTTCTCGCTCAGAGGTTCTAATATGTCCGACGGAGTTTTTTTGTTTTTTGCTAATTGGAAAAAAACCGGACTGTATTGCGAGCCTGGGTACTTAAATGTTGACTCCGGAATAGAATAGTAAATTTGCCTTAGAAGTTTTTCCGATGTATTTGGATTCTTTACCAGTTCTGCCAAGAGGTCAATATCTTCTCTCGACACCGCTTTGTTATAAAGTTTAACTAATTCAGATTCAGATGTAACGCCATACGCCTTTTCTAATAACAGTTTCCGAGCAGTAACTTTGAACGACCAGAATCCGAATAAAACTATAATAATTAACGCCACATAAATAGACCATTTCTTTTGTTTGGATTCTTGTATCTTTCCTGTCCGAACACAAAAGAATAGTATTATTGTTGCAACAGCCCAGCTAATTAAATATGTCGCTGCGCAAACTAAAAAAGTGTAATAAGGCAGAAAGATATACCCAATGGAAGCCGTGGAAGAGCATGATGTTCTGATAACGTAAAGCATCCAACAAATGAAACCTATGCCAATTATCGCAGATGTTACTATGCCTGTTTTTATTGCTATGCCATTTTTAAGTTTAGAATAAATCCACCATCGCACTGCAATATATATCCCAACAATTATCGCAATGGGCGGAAAGATAAAATATGTATTTGGACCTACTAAAAAATGCGGCAACCATATATAAGGAAACATTTTTATTCTCCTGATAGGTAATTGTTTATCTGCGAAAACACTTCCTGACGTATTTTTTCAGATTCGTTAAGCAATATTGTTGGGCTTTTTGGCTGATAAGGCGATTTCTTTAAGTTTTACAACATTTAATTTGCCGGAGCCGAGGGTCGGCATTGATTCTATTGCTATATAATTATCGCGTTTCGGTTTGCTTATGTTCGGCAAATCACTTTTAGAGATAATATCATATAATTTATCGGCATCGGCTGCCTGCGGAAGATACAAAACGATAAGCTCTTCGCCTTTCTTTTCGTCCGGCACGGCTGTTACGGCAATGAGCTGCTCACTTGTGCCGAGAGCATCGAACAAAACATACTCAACGGCGATATGAGAAACCATTTCGCCTCCGATTTTACTGAAACGCGAGAGCCTGTCTGTAATCGTTATAAAACCATCCGCGTCGATTTTCGCGACATCGCCGGTATCATACCAGCCGTCTTTTATAACTTCGCTGGTTTTATCCTCCATATTCATCCCGTTAGAGACAGGCCGCCTTTGGCGGCCATCGGGAATCTCCGATTCCTTGCCTCTAACGGGACTCAGGTAACCAGGCATAACATTCGGCCCTTTTATCAGGAGCAAACCTTCCTGGCCAATAGATAAAGGCTCTTTAGTTTCAATGCTTACTATTTTTGCCGCCACACCCGGAATCGCTCGTCCAACGGAACCTTCTTTATTGCCCACCTGATAAACGCCGTCGGCTTCGACATCCGGAATATTTAACGCCACTACCGGCGAAAGCTCAGTGGCCCCGTAACCTTCCAGCGGCCGAATCCCGAATTTTTCTTCAAACATATCAGCCAACCGCTTTTTGAGTTTCTCTGCGCCGCCCACCACCAGCCGAAGACTGGAAAAATCCTCTCGATTTGCTCGCCTGATATAACTCAGGAGAAACGTCGGCGGCGTAAATAAAATAGTCGAGCGATTTTCGCGCACGCTTTGTCCGACAGCCGGCGCATCGAGCGGATTGGCAACGAAGCTGACTGAAACGCCGCTGATAAGAGGCAGCCACAGGCCGCAGTTAAATCCGAAAGAATGGAAAAACGGTAAAACGCCGCAGAGATTATCGTCCGACCTTATCCGGACAACCATCCGCACGGCTTCGATATTCGAAATAATATTATGATGACTGAGCATCACTCCTTTAGGCCTGCCGCTGCTGCCGGAAGAAAAAATAACCGCCGCCAAATCATCGCCCTGATGGTGCAATCTTTCAGTCAATAACGATATTGGCAAAAATCGCGATTTCAAATACGCCTTAATTTTTGTCTTGAGACTGATTTGTGCCGCAATATCTTCGAGAAAAACGATATTGCTAAATGTATCTGAAATTCCCGCCTTTTCTATAAATTTGCGGGACGAGATAACGCATTTGATACCGCACTGTTCGACAGCAAAACCTCTTGTTTCCTGACCAACGGTATAGTTCAGGTTTACCGGAACTCTGCCTGATACGACCGCCGCTATATTAACCAGCGCTCCGCCTGCCGACGGCGGCAGAAGTATTCCTATCTTATTATCAGCTCCTGTCCGTTTTTTTATTATTTCGGCAAGCACTACCGCACTTATAAGAGTTTGACCGTAATTGAGGCGTCTGCCGGTTGAATCTGTAATACAGCGTCTGCGCCAGTTTTTCCGGGCTGTTTTAACAAAATTATACGCCAATGACCGCTTCGGCGATTTCAAAGTGTCATAATAATCGCAGGAAAGCTCGGTTACTTTTTGTCTTATCTGGTTTACCGATGAGCCGGCAGGCAACGGAGAACCAAAATGAATTGAGACCGGATACGGAAATTTCTTAGGCAGCATTGATAATACTTTGCCGCTATAGTAACTGAAAATGCTGCCCCATAGTCCGCCGAGATATACAGGAATAATTTCATAAGAAGTGCCTTTGACTATCCATTCGATTCCGTTTTTGAATCCGGACATCATTCCGCTACGGGTTATCGTGCCCTCGGCAAAAATACATACCATAAATCCATCGTCCATAGCCTGGCGGGCCTCTTTCAGCGAGGCAACAATCTTTTTGGGCGGGTCGGAAGCGGATATAGGAATCGCCTTCATCAGTTTGCAAATCGGCCGCAGCCACCGCTTGTTATAAAAACGCTTTTCCATAATAAAACGGATTCGCCGCTGCTGAGTAGCCCCGATAAGCAGCGCATCCACCCACGATACGTGATTGCTGACCAGCAGAGCCCCTTTGTCAGTAGGAATATTTTCAATGCCACTTACTTTAATCCGGTAGCACAAACGAGTGAGCAGCACAAACAAAAAACGAACCAGAAAATCGGGCAGTAATATTATCGTTATGATAGTCGGCACTAACGTTATTATGCCAAGAATCATAAACATCTGCCCTGCCGATAGTCCCCAGATGCCGGCAAAGAGATAAATCAGGCCTGAAGCTAAAAGCACGCCTACCCAGCCCAAAAAGGCCGATGCCGCAAGGATTTGGCCCCGCTGCTGCGGCGGACTGGCAAGCTGAATAAACGTATTAATAGGAACAATAAACAGACCGGCACTTACTCCCATTACGAAAGCCAGCACAATAGTAGGATATAAAGCCGGTATAAATCCAAGGCCGACCGATGCAAAAGTCAGTCCTATCGCACCCAGCGGCACAACTCCGAATTCCACATTCCGGCCTGAAAGCCTGCCTGCCCAGAAAGAACCGGCTCCAATACCTATCGCTCCAACAACAAATAAATAACTGCTTTCCGCTTCACTGAGGCCCAGATGTTTTATGCCGTAAGGAAGGATGTTTGAATAAATGAAACCGCCAATCAGCAAAAAATATGCTGATGCAATGACGGCCAGCAGCAGGTCTCTGTCGCGACGAATGTCCCGTATTGTTCGCCAGATATCCTGCAGGAAAAACACCGATGCCGGCCTGGCGGCACCGGCTGCAGCCGTCGGCTCAATCAGCAAACTTGCCGCTAATCCTAAAACTGCGATTAAGATGCAAGCCGTTCCCATCAACGCAAATCTTCCGCCTGTAATCTGCGATAGCAACGGCCCCATCGCTGTTCCTATTACAATAGCCAGATACGTCAATGCCTCCAGCAGACCGTTTGCCCGCGAAAGCTGCTGGCTTTTAACTAATTCCGGAATAATTCCATACTTGGCAGGAGCAAAAAACGTGCTGTGAGACGCCATCAGGAACAACACACAATATAAGCCAAACATGCTTCGTGATAAGAACGCTGTGCACCCGATTGTCATTACCACAACTTCCGCAACCTTGGCACAAACGATAATATTCCTTTTGCTGAAACGGTCGGCCAGTTTGCCGGCAGTCGCCATAAAAAATAAAAACGGCAGCACAAAAACCGCTCCGGCAAGCGCCGTTATATTGCTTGCGGCCTCTTTCCCCTGCAGTTTGATTAGAAACAGGACTGTCAGCAGCTTGAAAATATTATCGTTAAGTGCGCCGAGAAACTGCGTTACGTTGAGCCAGCCAAAAGATGTTCCAAGTCCATTTTTTGCCTCAGAATTCATCTTATAAACCTCCGCTATAGTAATTTAATCGCTAATTCCTAATTTTCAAGATAGCTGCGTATCAGGGAAAACACCTTTTTGCGTAAATAGGCCGATTCGTTAAATAATTCGTGCTGGGCATTTTCAACCAGTTCTATTTCAGCCCTGCTGAATTTAGACTGAATAAATTTCAGATTATATTTCCACGCTACTGTTGCATCGTTTGTTCCCTGTATAACGAGAATAGGTTTATTTATCTTCTGTGCGTTATTTATTTTTTCATTCCATTTAAATAAAGCCTTGACCCAGTTTAGAGAAACTTTCCTGCCCTGCAGCGGATCTCTGTATTTAACAAATCTAAAATAATCCTTATCTGATGAAAGGTTCCAAAAAACTCTAAAAATATTTTTTGCGAAAGGATGATATATTTTATACCCGATTTTAGTCATAGACCATAACCAGCAGCGCACTAAGGGCGCAGCTAAAACCACTTTATCAAAGCAATCTTCCCCGCCTCGACTCGCCAGACCCTCGGCTTCGCCGCGAGGCAAGCGCAAGTCGGGCGAGGCGGGCCTGCCTTCAAGCAGATAATCCACTATTACCGCAGCACCGCTGCTGTGTCCGATTATATGATATGGGCCGTTAAGATGCGACCTGACAATTTTTAAAAAATCGCCAAGTGAATCACTATATTGTGAAAAATCGTCAATCACTGCCGGCTCGCCGCTCGACAGACCGTGGCCGGGCAGGTCATAAGCAGCAACTGCGAAACCAGTCTCAAGCAGATGTTTGGTATATTTGCCAAACGTCCCGTAATGTCCCAGATAGCCGTGAAGAATGACAACTGTTGCTTTGTATTCTTTAGGCTTAAATAATTGTCCTGCCAATTCAAAGCCGTTTGACTTAAACGGCACAAATTTGTGTCCGTCGGCTTCAAGACCGTAAAAGTCCAGGTATTTTTCAACCGAATCAAAATAGCGGCATATCATCCGGCACCTTTCTTTAAAGTCGAGTTAGTCTTTCGTAAATGTTACACCATTTAATACCATCCTGGCCCGTCCGTCTTCAACAAACGGGGTTCGGTCAATATGATACACTTTTCCATAATTGCCCGGCGAGACGACTTCGAGACCGTTATCGCCTGTGAATTTTACCCGCATTCCTTCGATGTCCTGCGGCGCAACCCCGATGTTCAGCGCTTTGCAGTCCGGCTTATTATGGTCTGCAATTTGCCTGATGTTCGCCAATCCTTCGGCCTTAATCTCAAGCTGAAATCCTGATTCGGACTTCCATACTCCCACGAATGCCTGCTTGTCCTGCGGGATGGGAGTCGGCCCCTCGAAGTATCCAACGACCCCTGACACAGCTTCACCAAGACAGGGTATTAAAAACATCAGGACAAGAAAACCTATCACAGTGGACAAGAAAACAAGAATGGCTCCTTCCTTGCTCTTTATAACACCAATAATCCCTGTAAAAAAAGCGCCTACCCCAACAACAGCCGTAATGCCGCTGGCAAGGAGCTTTACCGTATCACTGGCCCACTGGCCGGAAATAAAAAAAATCTTCAATACTACTGCCAATAAAAAGAATATCACAATCAATGCGACCGACCATTTGCCCAAAACAGTTTTTGGAATAAACTTAACCATATTTCTCTACTTTCAATAATTCGTAAATATTATTGTATTATCCGACATTTTTCTTTAAAACACGTTTTAGGGACCAACAAATTAGATACAGGATACCGGCAAGTCTAAAGCTTCGAAAAGACCAGTAACGGCAGCGTACCTAAACTTTCGCCAATTGCAACGGGCCTATATACACAATGGCCGAGGCTAATCCATACACAAACAGCCAGAGTCGGCAGCCTTACAGCAGCCCTGCCGGTTCTTCCACGCCTGCTTTCAATGCCATGTGTATGTCGATGACCGGATGCAGTTTGAATTCAACTGCATCACCGAAGACAGTCTGAATCGATAACAGGCTGGCAAAATGGTTCTGGTCATCCATTTCAAGCAGCAAACAACCTACAAGCGCAGATGGATCAACAAACTCGTGGATGACGTTGACCCGCTTGCGGAATGCTTCAGAGTACTTTTCCTGCCATTTCTGTCGCAGGCGAAGTGCCTCTGCACCTTTGCCTGGATACGCTTTGTAACTCAACATAAATAACATTGTGAAACTCCTTTCTTGTTCTTTTCTACATTGTTTTCTTGCCGACATTTCTCATATAACATTAACTTAGCTGCCGCGATTTACAAAGTCAGAAATTTACGCCCGCGAATCATAGGCAACACCCACCGTAATCCAAAACGCCATCCGATAAAAGTATGTTCAGTATTCATAATCGTTCCTTTCATATCCAATTTTTTATTATTCTCCCTTCCGTCTTGCAATACAACAAATATAATCATGGATGACTTCGTGGCCGGCAGGATGTTTCCCGCCGGCGATAGTCTCGATAAATTCTCCCTTTAACTGCTCGCGTCTTTTCGGGTCGATAGCATCATAGAAAGCTGTTCCGGCGCCGGACTTAAGGAGGTGCTCCAATACCTCCTCGGGCGTATCGTAGCGAAATACAATCTTGCCGTCCCAAAGATGCAGAATTTCAAATCCAGCGGACAGTAATTGGCGCACGTGATTCATATCGCGCGGAAAGTCAAATGCCACACGCTTCTGCAGCACGGATGGGTCCCGGGCGATAAGCCGGCCGAATATCTCCAGCGGCTCACGGGGGGAATTTTCCTTGTGAACAACAAACGCAATAATGCCGGATGCCCGAAGAGCACGACCGGCAGCGGCAAGAAATGGCTCCACAGGTATGTATCCCAGCACCCAGCTCGAGAATACCATATCAAACGGCCCTTTGCTGCTGAGAATATCGAGCGCATCACCGGCGATGAAACTAACATTGTCGAGTCCGGCTGCGCCGACTCTTTCATGAGCTTGAGCCAGCATACCTTCTGAAATGTCAACAGCGGTGATGCTCGCGGAGTCCTTAAGCTTTTTAGCAATCAGAACCGTAGCAAAACCCGTCCCGCAGCCTGCCTCAAAAACATTTTCAAGCTTTGTGAATGGAATTTTCGCAACAAGGTCGATTATCGGCTTTGCAGCTTCTTTGAGCCAGAACTGGTCGTAATCCTGATGAATCCGGTCATACGCAGACCGAAGTTCTCTGCTGCCGACTTCTTCGCCGGCCTCGGAGCGAATCTGAAAATACCGTGGCACCGGATGAATGCTCGGCAGGTGCTGTCTGCATATTTCGGCGGACGCAGCCGGGTCGAGAGGCAAGTGCTCACTTTGTATATGCTCAGACAGGACCTTTCCCAGGCAATTTGGTCTTGGCTTGCAGAAGAAACAGCCCATTCTGTCGAGAATGCCAACCAGCGGCTCTTTACTAATATTTCCGAATGAAAGAGGAACGAAATTACAGGGGCAAACCTCTCCGCTTCCGTCAATATACAGATGAGTAAGTCCGGCCCCGCATCCAAAAGCCTGCGGCGACTCAAGATAAAGAAAACAGGACAGAATCGGCAGGCTGTCATCCCGGGCAACTTCCTTTTGATACTTGAGCAGGAGCTGTCTGTCAGCTTCATTGAGAACTACATCGTTGTGGCCGGCCAGTCTTCCTGTGGGGCTTGGCTCGAGTAAGTGCACCTCCAATGCCCCGGACCTGGATGCGAATCTGATAAACTGCCAGAACCGGTCGGGCTGGAGGAAATCGTGGGTTGCTACGGCTATGACATAAGGATACAAGCCGCTGTCGGCAACTAACCCAAGAGCATCGAGAGCGGTCTGAAAGGCTCCTTCTTTGCCGCGCATTCGGTTATGTTCAGCCGCATCGGTGGAGTCAATGCTGATGCCGACGCTGAAAATCCCGGCATCATAAAGGGCGCGGGCGCGCTGGGCGGTTAATTGGTCGCCGGTCGTATTCAGAGTCAGGCAGGTGCTTTCATCAAAGGCCTCTGCGATATCTTCAAGGTCTGCTCTGAGCAATGGTTCGCCTCCGGTTAATGTTATCTGCACCACTCCGAGTTCCTGAAGCTGGCCGGCAATATCTTTCAGGGTGGACAATGGCATATCGCGCTGGCTTCTGCCGGCATTATAGCAATGCCAGCAGTGGTAATTGCATCTGTTGGTGACTGCTAATGTCACCGAAAACAGCCGTCTTTTTGCCGAATAACCCATTTCACTGATGTGCTCCGCAAAATTGTCGAACGCACTGCTGGGATAAGGTGGAAAGTGGGTGTTCATAACAAAATACTCGTTGAACTTCATAACCTTCTCGTTTGACAGATAGTCTTTAAAGAAGGCCGCTACTTTCGGATGCATCTTCGAAAAAGGCGGCTTGCTCAAAACCTGCGTAAGAAATATGTCGCCTTTCATAACTCTAAATCCTTTCTGCCGGTATTGGCTTTTGCTTTTTCAAATCTTAAACTTACTTAAGTCGTTTCGCAAGGCGTTCAACAGCTAACCGGTCGCAGTCTTCGATGCTCTTTGGCGCAATTCGCTGGAAATCTTCGTGTGTGTTGTTCTGGAAATCGACGAACACCCAGTTGCCTGATTTCTCGCAGATGACAAAGTGCACCGCACCAACCTGCCCGCCGGCAGGATTAGCAAAATACTCCGCCAGCATCGCGTAATTGGAATCGGCCGGATTTGCACGCAGATAGTCGCGAAACGCCCGCGCCAAATCCCATAGAAGTTTCTGTTCGTTACCGGTCGACTGACGCTGGAAAGAGACGGGCTTATTCACCTCTGTTGTCTTGCAGCCAATCTGCTGGGCAGCCAGCAAAGCCAGATGGGCTGCACTTTTGGTATTACGCTCTTCGCCGATACACGTAGAATAAATAGCAATCTGCGCCGTCTTTATATCGGCTTTCAGTTTTGCCGCACGTTGTCCCATAGCCGCTTGTTCCTCTTCGCTTGGTGTTCCGGACGCCTGGGCCCATTTACGCGCGAATTTCCCGTGTGGTTCCCCTTCGACCTTTTGCCAGCCGAGTCGAGAAAACAGCCGTTCCGCTACAAGCGCGGAACACCCCATTGCGTCCGGGTCACCGAGCACTATCCGCTTGAAATCCTCATCTTTGTCAGTCTGACGGTCGCTAAGCACTAAATTGCCCACCGCATCGGTTACTACAAAACGAATTTCGGTCGGTCCGCCATTTGGGTCGCCAAGATACTGTGCGTAGAGAACATATTCGTTCTTTGGCGGGTTCTTCTTCAGAAATTCAGCCAGATGCACCGGCATCTGCTCCCATGTAACATCGGCAGGCGGAGTAAATTCCGCATCGAGCGCATCGAGATTGTTCATTCCATACGATTCGCATACCGAACCGAGAACGTCGGCAACTATACGGCTTGTAACCATAGGATGTTTGCGCCAAACTTGCACCGGCAGCAGAACAATCGATACATTATTCGGGTCGCATTTCTTTAGTTCGGCAAGACGCTGAGCCTGCACTGAATTCGTATCAGAGCTTGCTCCCGCCGGCAGCAGTGTTGCCCACAGCATAGATGCAGCAATAATCAAACTAATTGTAATTTTTTCTTTAACCATTTTTGTTCTCCCTTCAATAATTCGTTAATATTATTATATCATCCGGTCTTTTTTCTCAAACTGCCGTAAATTAAAAGCACAATGCTTCCCAGCATACCGATAACGAACAATGCAGGGCAGACGAGAACAGCCAGGATGAAAAAAACGACCTCGTCCTCCCCAGCTTTTCCATGATAGAACAGGCCATAAACCAGATTATGCAGAATGCCACAGATTGGAATACCCACAGCTGAGGCGCCGGTCAATATGAAAAATATTTTCCGTATGAGCGGCTCTTTTAGTTTCAAAGTCAGAACAACAAGTGCTACCGCAAGAGCGCAAAAGACAACCGCGATAACAGCTAAAAGAGGCCTCTTATGCCCCCAAAACCTCCACCGGTTAGCCATGCCGATGCCGGCGACCAGTGCGGCAAAAAATACAACCAGCACCCAGAAAACAGCGTTCCTTATTTGAAGAGCTTTTGTTTCCATTTTTTTCTCCTTTACTGTTAAAATATATATTGTTAATACATTAACTATTCCAACAAAAAAATTTAAGATTTTTACTGATTCTACAATTATCCTTTAAGGTCGGCTCTTACTTTCTCAAGTGTTGATATAAGTTTTTTCTGTTCCGATTGATTCAGACCGGCCATCATCTTTTTTATCTGCTGGTCGTAGTCCGGTTCGGCTTTCGTATAAAGGTTTTTACCTTTGGCGGTAAGTTTGATTATATTTGTCCGCCTGTCTGCTGAATCGCTTGTCCGAACAACAAGCCCTGCTTTCTCCATCCTGTCTATCAATGTCGTAACATTGGCGCGGTTGACGAGCATCATATCGCTTAACTGGGCCTGGCTCAGACCGCCTTCAGGGCCGGTCTGATAAACAAGAAGCATCATAACGTTGAACTGGACATCAGTCAGGCCGAAGGTTCTAAAAAAGACATCGGCACGTTTTTTAAGACAGGCAGCGGTAAAATAAACATTCAATGCCGTCTCGTGTTCCACAATGCTGAATCCTTTTTTTAACTTTAATTCTTCTTTAAGTGCCATCGATAATCTTTCATAATTAAATTGTTAATATATAAACTATACATATACTAACTAATTGTCAAGAGAAATTTTTAAAAAAAATTAAATTACTTGTGCAGATGCCTAAATCATTGTCAAAAAAGAGTTTAATAACATAAGAAAATTTTTGCAAAAAAAGTTAAATATTTACTTTACATTTAATAAATTTTTGATATAATATACGAAAACTCAAGGTTTGCTCCAAAAAAGTGGTCGGCAGGCCTTGAAAAATTGACGTAACTTTTATGATTAAGGGATACGAAAATGGCAAAAATGAGTGGCATTAATTACCGGATATTGAAAGTAAAGAATCAATTAATCAAACTTGACCCTGATATTTACGCCAAAATTATAAATACAAATCCTGAATTCCCTCACAAAAAATTTAATATGCACGTCAATATTGACAAACTGGGATATGTTTATATTTTCACCAGCCATAAACCCTTAAAACGTCAGGCGCTTTCTCATTTTGTATTGAATGCTCAGCCCGGCCAGGTTGTTGACCATATCAACGGCTGCAAATTAGACAATCGAAGGTGTAAATTAAGGGTGACCGACTTTCGTCAGAACAGTTTAAATATCAAATGTAGAAATACCACAGGCTTTTACGGAGTTTCTGCAAAGAAAGTCAAAGGCACTCCTAAATATCCGAAGAACATTCATAAATATTATAATGCCGAGTTTATGCAAAGAGATGGCAAACGTCTTACTTTCAGGGCGCCGTTCACGGATGAAGGTTTAATCCTTGCCGCTATGGCAAGGGACAAGTTTGTCTTGCAGAATGGCGAGGAAGATTATGCAAGGCTGAATTTTGAATATTTTAAATTCAAAACGTTTAAACATCTGCTGTTAAACGCCGACCTCGAGAAAATCAAACAGCAGCTTTATAATGACGATAGAGCCTCGCAGCAGAATAATATCGCATTGAGAAATTCTATCAGCCGCCCTGCCCGTCCGGCAAATCCCTCTGTTTAGTGTTTAGCCCCCGCACCTGCCTGCCCTCCGTAGTCCATAGGGGACGAAGGATGGGTGCCGGGGGAAAGACGCCGCTTGCGGCGTCTTGTTTTTGTCGTTTTTGAAATAATGACATTTTTAAAGATACCCTTCACCTGTGCAGCAATATTTTATAGATAAACGCCCTAATCGGTTCAAGCCATCCCAATAGATGGAAAATTGTAAGCAACGCCGCAATAACGCCAATTATGCCGATGGTTCTTATCTTAGGGTGTTTATGAATGGAAGTATGATTTCCAATCTGTAGATTTCCGGCTTGAATATCCCTAAATATATTTATGTTTATTACAAATTTATCTTTCATACCCCATAAATTAAACAATATGGGCGAAAATGTATGCAGCGCATACAGGGATTATATGCGGATTATCTGCGGTCTGTTATTTTGCGATGTAATAGCCTATGCGTGGTTTATTCTTAACATTGTAGTCTTTTTTCAAAATAGGAATAATATTTTTTGTCAAAGTGCTTTGGTCTATAAAGATGTTTTGTTTGGATAGTTCTTTTATTATTTTATGGCCAGTTAATCCTCTGTGTTCTGGTAGGGTTTTAAGAAGTTCATAGACCGCTGCTGCTTTGTCTGATATTGGTTTTTTCAGTTTCTTTGCTATGGTTTTTGTTTCCCCCGCATTCCCCTTGTTTTGCTCTGTATCGGTCAAATTCGTTGAACTTTTTCCATCTTGATTTTTTCGTGCAACCTCAAATTCATGCATTACTTTCGTCTGTGTTAGGTTTATCTCTCTTTGTAATAAGGCAAGAGGCCATGTACTTTCCGGCAGAATACCCTCAAAACGTTTTTGTAAATCTTCCCACCATTTTTTTATTATGGGGTGTTCTTTAGGTTCAAATGTAATTAAATCAGCTGTTAGGTTTTGGTTCTCACAACTATCCAGATAAGAGAATGTAATATCAATAATATTTTTTGTAAATGAATGCATTGCCTCTAAAGCTGACATTCCTGAGGAGCTAAAAACAGTCGTGGCTTCTTCAGGCCATTTCAATGCCTCGTAAAGATTTGTTGTTGCAGCGCAAGATTCCCAAATTTTACACATTTTATCCCATAAAGCCCAAAGCTGAGCGCAGTAAAAAACCCAAGGATAACAAACTTCATAATTTATCTCTCTGTCTAAAAACAATTTTCCATTTTCGTATACAGTAACCACCTTTTTCCCATCCGGACGACATTTGCTTCGTGCATTAAATATTCTGATTGCCCAAACGAGTTTAAGAGCCATGGAAAAGGCATTTACCGAATAAAGTGCCAGAAATTCCATTGAACTTTTACCTTTAATTGTTTTTGTTATTTCTATCAAAATCGCTAATGCTTGATATTCAAAAAATGTCTGAGGTCTCCATACTTTAGCTTTATTATGAGGGTTTTTTGATTTGACCAGCTTGTTGAATGGGTGGATGATTGTTGCCGATTCAGAAAGTGCCTCAGGTTGCCATACTTCATTTTTTTTATGCGGGTCCTTTGATTTGACTAACTTGTAGTTTTCTGATTCTGTCATTTTTCACCTGTCCTTTTCGGGTCGGCCTGAACAACGCTGCTCAAACCGCTTGCCCTCGTGCTTTCTTGCGAAAGCAAGAACGGGGGCTTCCCGACTTGTCCGCCGTAGTCCCTCAGTCCCTTTGAGACACCATAGGTGGGACGAAGGCGGATAAATCTTAATTTTTGTGCTATTTTACCACAAAAACCCGCATATTTAAAAACTGTTTTTCCCTTGATTTTCAGCAGGAAAGATATATAATTTATGTGTTGTTTAATCCATTCTATAGGAGGTCGGAGAAGATGAATAAGAAGTTGCATTTCTTTACGCATACCCAAAGTTCTCCTGCCCTAATCAAAATACATTAACAATTTTTTGGAAGGAAGAGGAAAATGAAAAAAATAGGAGTTTTGGCAGTTATTGTGTGTATGATGGCAGTAGTGAATTTCGCATCGGCTGACATCATACGAGGAATTAATATTGATTTTGTAACTATCGGCAATCCAGGTAATGCGACTGACCCTGCAACTGGTAGTTTGTACGGTGCGGTCAGTTACAATTACCGTATCGGCAAGTATGAAGTAACTGCCCATCAATATCAAACGGCATCTGCAGTAGGAGGATTTAATACTGGCTTTGGCAGTGGAGACATGCCAGTATATTATGTTTCATGGTTCGATGCTGCCCGTTTTTGCAATTACCTGACAACAGGAAATAAAGATATTGGAGTTTATAATATTTCAGGAAGTTCTGTCGAAATTATGGACCACCAATTAGCCGGTTCGACCTATGGTGTCGCATACTTTCTGCCCTCTGAAGATGAATGGTACAAGGCAGCGTATTACAAACCTGATGGCAGCGGTTATTCAATTTTTGCTAATGGCACAAATGTTGCTCCAATAGCAGGTATCGAAACGAATTATAACGCTGGTTATGGACAGTACTGGGCTGTAGGTTCTGGAGCAATGGAGCAAAATGGAACATTTGATATGATGGGTAATCGTGATGAGTGGACCGAAGGGTTGGATATAGAAGGTCGCAGAATTATCCGTGGCGGTAATTGCAGGTCATCAGCATCCTATCTAATGTCATCAATGCGTCTAAGCACAACTCCATACAACCAAAGCCAGATTGGCTTCCGCATTGCCTCCATTCCGGAACCCGCCACGCTTTCACTGCTCGGCTTAGGTGGTTTGATATTGAGAAGAAAACGCAGTTAGATTTCTTGACTTGACAAGCTGAGTATTTATTTCTGCCTTTATACATATATCCCCTGCGGCCTTGTGGCCTACCCTCAAGCATACCACAAGTTAAGTAAGCCTCTTAATGAGCCGATACAGTAGTAGAGACAAACCAATTATATGTCATACCTTACGCAAGTAGAGGCAGTAATATAATTACACTGGAATTTAATGTATATAACACTAATTGTAATAATGGGTTAAGTGTTACAAGCATTTTTTGGATATAAATTTTAGGAGAGCAGGAAAATGGGAATTTTAGAAATAATGCAAATTTTAATAATTATTATTATACTGCTCCCCATTAAGGAATGACCAGAATTATGGTAATATTTCTTAACGGAGGTAACAGTTATGAGCAAAAGGAAATGGTCTTCGAAAGACAAATTGATGATAGTATTCTGAAAGGGAAAGTTCTGTTTGCGTAACACGGGACATTGCTCAGTTATTTGAGGCGGCTTTGCGGCCTGCCGACACGCCTATATGCCCTATACAATCAAATCGTTGTCCTTGTAAGCACCTTTTTCCTGGCCGCAATTAACGCAAAATTTCTTTTACCCGATATGAGCGTAATGCCTTCTATGAGATGCAGTATCGGGAACGATATTTACTTCAAGTCTGCAATGCAGGGCGGCGGCAATCCTGCGGAGCATTTCAAGACTGTGGCCTCTGTAATCTGCCTCTTCAAGACGGCTTATAACAGGCTGTTTTGTCCCTATAAGTTTGGCAAGTTGCTTTTGGGTAAGTCCGGCCTGTTGTCTTAACTCATAAATTTTAGAGGCAATCTCAGCGTCCTTATAAGACTTTTCATAAGCAATTTGTTGTCTTTTAGTTTTGATGTATCGCCGTTTAAGTGATTCGACAAGGTCAATTTTTTCTTTGTTTTTTCTCATAGTTCTATATCCTTTCGCAGGAATACTTGTAAGGCTCCTTTTTATATTGAGCGAGGTTTCTTATAGCTCGTTCAATTTCTATTTGTGGAACAGATTTTTCTTTTGTGCAGCCGTGTGAAAGCAAAGCAATGTTTTTGCCCGCAAAAGCATACAAAATCCTGTAATTTACAGTTCCATATTTCGCCCTCAACTCATATATTCCGTCCCGCAAATAATCGCAGTCCGGTCTGCGAAGCTGAAAGCCCATATTTTTTAATCGTTCGATTTTAACGATACAATTTCGTCTTGCCTTCTTTGGTAAGTCGTTTAACCATTCAGCCAGAGGTGTCGTTCCGTCATCTTTTCTAAACGCTCTTAATTCCGTCTTGGGCATTTGTAATCCTTTACCTTTTCATAATATAACAATTTTGTTATATTTGTTCAAGTCTTTTTTTAAAGTTTTTTTCTTTTTTTTACGTATTCCGGCAGCTTCGGTCAAGCGGTAACTATTGCTCCTATTACAGTGTAAAACCGGCTAAAAGGCCGCAATTAACGCAAAATTATCCGATAACCGATAACAATGTCATTCCTGAGTGCTGCTACTTTGGGTTGCTACAGGGAATGATAACCGAGTTGCTAACTCCACATAACGAAAAAAGCGATATACAATAAAATCTGGCATAATAAGGGGGTTCAGGTTTTAATATTTGGAATGTCCAAATATAAGTTTCCAAAATCCGCTAAGCTGGCTTCAAAACCCGATTTCAGGAGGGTTTTTGACTATAAACTATTTGCCAAAAACGACTTAATGACGTTATACATCGCCCCTAACGATGTCGGCAAAGCAAGATTTGCCGTTTCCATAAGTGCGAAAATACGCCCTGCCGTCATCAGGAACAGGCTCAAAAGACTTGCCAGGGAGGCCTTTCGGCTGAGCCAATACGAAATCAAAGGCACTTTTGATTACGTTGCGGTTTATTCTTCATCATTGTCTAAAATGGAAAATTCTGATATAAATCCCGTTAGAGGTAAAGCCTTAGGCTTGACGGCCTGCAGGCAGCCTACCTCTAACGGGATAAAGAAAATCACTCTAAACGAAGTCCGACAAGGCTTTATGAAACTTGCCGAAAAAGGGTATAAGGAATGGCTAAAGAGACAATAATTTTTGCAATCAGGCTTTACCAGTCAAGCTTGGGATTGTTTCTTGGCGGCCAATGCAGGTTTGTGCCAAGTTGCAGCGAATACGCTATTGAAGCGGTCCGGCAATTCGGCGCAGTCAAAGGCAGTTATATGGCGGTAAAACGTATTCTGCGATGCCATCCCTTCAGCCGTGGCGGATTTGATCCGCCTTCGGTAAACCTTCGGCGGGCAGGCCCGCCGCTGTAAACCGCGGATTCCTTCGACCAGCTCAGGACTGGTACACAGATTACGCTGAAATTGCTGAAATAAAAAAACAGTGAAATCCGCGGAATCCGTGGTTAAAATATAGTTGACTATGAATCCCGCACCTTCTAAATTCTATATATCTCGGCCGTCTTTTAAATAGCTGAAAAACAATGAAATTATAAAAGGCTTTAACAAAAATTGTACAAAAAGAAGGTGCGGGATGAAGGCGAAAGACAAGTTAATATCTATAGGAAAAGCAGCGAAACTTGCCGGTATTTCGACACAATCGCTCCAATATTATATAATGGTCGGCCTGATAAAACCGACGGCTGTGAGTAAAACGAACAGAAGACTCTTTGACGCCGGGGCTGTGGACAGGATAAAACTTATAAATAAACTCAATAAATCGGGTTATCCGCTTCGAGCGATAAGGGAATTATTCCTCGAAGGCAGCATTAATAATATGAAAAATAAAATATAGAAAATAAAAAATGTGGAATACTATTTTTTATTTAAAATAGTTTCGCCGAAGGCGAATCCTTAATTTTTATATTTAATTTTTGATTTTTTATTCTTAAGGGCAATATAAAGGATTGACTTATGAGTGACTATGACTACCTGCAGAACAAACGGAATATGATTGTCGGCGCTTTTGTAATCGTAGGCGTTCTCGTCTTTGCTTATATGGTTTTCCTTTTCGGCGAGCTGCCCGTAGCGGTAACAAAATTCACATCCTATACGATAAATGTCAGATTTCCATTCGCACCCGGCGTTCAGGAAAATACGCCGATAAGATATTGCGGCTATCAAATAGGACTTGTAACGAAAGTTGAACCGCCGACGCTGTTTAAGGATAAAGACGGCAGATTAACTCCTCAAGTAACTGTTGAAATGGCAATAGATAGAAAATATGATAATATCCCAGCCAACGTCACAGTCAAGCTTGGCAAACGAGGCATGGGCAGCAGCTACATAGAATTAAGTTCTGCGCCTTTAGTCGCGGACGAAGTGCAGAAATTTCTCCAGCCGGGGGTAACTCTCCAGGGTGAAAGCGGGGGAGGAAGCGAAATACTGCCGGAGGAATTGCAGGACAAAATCGATACCTTTTTCGGGAAGGCTGCAACTTTGATGGACAATCTCAATGTTGTAGTCGGTGACGCAAACAATCAGCAGAACCTTAAAAAATCGCTGGCAAACCTTTCCAAGGCTACGGAAGAATCCATTACAACGCTTCAGGAGATAAAAGAGTTTTCCCAGACAGGAAAAGAAAAGCTGGCCTCTGTTTCGGATTCGGTTATGCAGACCAGCGAAGAGCTTGGCGAAACGCTTATCGAGCTGCGCAGGACGATTAACAAAATCAACAGCGGCGAAGGCACCGTAGGAAAACTTATTAATGACGATAAACTCTACAATAATCTGGTTGACAGCAGCGAAGAATTGAAGGCAGCGATTGAGAAGATGAAAAAGACCTTCCAGAAAACCAGCGAAAAAGGTATCAAGGTCAGCGTTTTCTAAGAACCTCTAATGCTCTTAATCACTGATTACGCTGATTAAATGATTTTTAATTCATCACCGAGCCACAGAGGAAAGGAGAACACCGAGTTTCAGACACGGATTTGCACAGATTAACACGGTTTTTTCACCACCCCCGCCTGCGCGGGGGCAGGCTCCGACACGAAGGACACTAAAGGTTTGCTTTAAGGTGGTGTTCTACGAACACTGTAAAATTCAAACAGCCCCTTTTTGAAGTTAAACTTCAACGGGTCTGTAATTGAATTTTTTACCGCTGCGCAATTGCACCTTAAAGCAAAAGAATTCCTTATACTTACCATTTTGCTTTGTCCACAGGCTGACCCCGATGAGATAGTTTCACATCTCACGGGGCAGGTCTCACGGGGTAAACTCCGGTGGGGGCTAAACAAAACTATAAAATTATTTTGGTTGAGTTTGAAAAGAAAAAGAAATAGCGTATAGCGTATAGGGGACAGGGGATAGGTAAAAAAGAAGATTTGACAAAGAGAGCTGGCCGGTAGAGAATGAAGGAGATAGGATGAAGCGTAGAACGGTTGCGGTTCCGCCGTCGCTATAAGCTATGGCGAGACAAGTGCGCAGCTCGTTTCGACCATTGTCTTGCGGTTAACGTAAAAAACTGCCGGAGGCGGACAAGCATCGAGCCCCGATGAGATAGCCCAAGAGGCCACCCCGATGAAGTAGCTTCTCAATAGGTATTTTGAACTCTTCATTAGATAGAGAAGCACTTCACAGGGTAAATCTCACGGGGTAAAGAAGCAGCAACGGAAAATTAAAAATCAAAAATAGAAAAGGCGGATGAAATATGAAAAAGATTTTTGCAATTTCGATAATTTTCTTAATTTGCGCAGTCGGGAAAACGGCAACAGATTCTAACAATACAATAGTGTCAGATTCCAATAACACAGTAGTATCGGACACTAACACCACAGTCGATTGTCAGGAAAGAATTAAACAATTAGAACGAGTTATAAAATCGCAGGAAAAAAGACTTACGAAAATCACAGACGCTTTCAACGACCTTAAAAAACAATTAGCCGAACAAATAAAAGAAAATGAGCGGTTAAGAGCCTTACTGCCCCAAAACAAAACACGCAATGCTGTAGACTCTGATGACTCGAATAAATGGAGCGGATTTCGAGGCTTGAAATGGGGAGTAAATATCAAAGATATGAATGACCCTAATATGATATTGATAGAAGAAGATAAAAAAGCAGAGACAGCATTTTATAAACGTGTAGACGACAAACTGTTTATTGGCCGTGCCGAGTTAAGTAGATTAACTTATAACTGTTATAAGGGTCGTTTTGATAGCGTAATGATTTCCACAAAAGGATATTCAAATTTTCAATATCTTAAAGATGCCATATTTGCTTATTATGGCGAAGGAGACCAGCTAAATAAATATATTGAACGGTGGTTCTGGGGCGGTGCTTACCCGAAAGGCATTAAGGATGTTGGGATGTCTTTACAATATAACAAGTTCAGTGAAGAAGGTTTGCTGGCTATATTTTACTTACCAATAAAAAAAGAAAAGGAAGCTGATGACAATACAGCAGCAAAAGAAGCCGATAAGGATTTTAAATGAGGTGTGGTTCAGAGCAGAGTACAAAGACCGGCAAGGCCTTATGGAAGAAGAAATAAAAATTGTTGAGGAATCCGCAAAATAAAGTATGGATATTGATGACAAAAAACCAGAAGACGTTCTAAAACCTGAATTTGTTCAGCAATATAAGGAACTTCATAAGAAGATCTGGCACCGATTAGTTGAAACAAACACCACTATAGCTATTCTCGAAAAAATACAATCTTTTCCATTTCATCGTTTTTACTCACCTAACGAAAATATTTTCTGGACGTCTGTTTATTGGAACTTTCTCGATATCTTAACAATCAACATTCATACGATAGTAAAAAAAACATGCAAAAAAGACGAGCACACACTCCCCAAGTTTGTGGGTAATGTTCACGAGTGGCTACAGGATTCAGAAAAAGTAGAATATTCCCAAAACCTTAAAGAAGTCAAGTTCGACCAGACCACAGAAAACATTCGCAAAAAAATTACCGACATACGTGATAAAACAATTGCACACCGACTCTTTGACGAGCAAAACCACCTTATTGAGCCTGATGGGGTAAAGGTATCAGAAATCCGAAGTCTTTATGACGCAACAGAGGAACTTTTCCGTGCATGTTCTTTCGGTGCCGAATATGTTACAACACTATATATAGAAGGTACCTGTGGAGGCAAACCCATCGAAAAAGACATCGACCACATTCTCGATCTCATAGTAAAGGATAGTTACTGGTTGAATGAACCCGAACGAAACCAGCAATTTTGGCAGATATGTAAAACAACAAAATCAAGTGAGGAAATCCTCGAGCTGAACCAATGGAGAAAAAAGTTTGGGATGCCGGAAGTTTGAACCAAAATAGGCCGATAGATAAACTTGTTTATGAATTATACGATTTAACGCCGGAAGAGATAGAGATAGTAAAAGGCAAAGGTAATTGACGAGGTAATCGTCGCCGTGCCGGCGACGGCTAAACAATTTAATACACCGCTCATTAATCCGCCGTCGCCAAGGGCTATGGCGGGACAGGCATTCGCGGCTCTGAACCCCGTCAATGTGTTGACGAGGCTAACCGAAAAAAGAAAACCCCCTCTGCTTCTTGCGAAGCAAGCGAGGGGGCTAAATATTTTTAGATTCCCGCTTTCGCGGGAATGACATTTTCCATTTAGTGCATATCAAAGAGGGACTGCGTTTTTATAATTGTAACCTGGTCGGGATAAGCGTGAAAAGCGTGAATGTGCAATTCATCCCTTCTTGCCTCGAAGTCAATATAGCTGAAAGGCTCGAGGCCGCCGATGGCAAGCTTGGGAAATTTTACGAACATGCCGTGGTTGCGGGCGAATCTTTCAAGGTCGATATGACTCTGACGATAGAGATTAGGACTCATCTTCTCGACCTGGAAATCAGTCATATAGCTTAGCCCCTTGGCAAGCGTGCATTTATGATTTCTCTGGCCGGTAAATCTGAATCTTTCAATCAGGCCGCGACGCGGCAGAAGCTGCGTCGGCGAACTTATAAGCTCCGAAAGACAAAGGTCATTCGTAAAAACGCTAACGACGTGCGAGCCGCCCGTCGCCCAGATTAGAGCTTCATATTTGTCGGTCTTTATTGTTCGTTTTTCATAAATACAGAAAAGCTCCGGATGAAGCGGGCGCTGGTAAAGCGTGAAGGTCAATTCACTGACAACAACATTCGTGTTCGGAAGTTCCATTCAAAACCTATATAAACATTAAAAAGCTGACTATTTCTTATAGCGTCATTTTACCACAAATGGCTTTCCAATTCAAGGCCGTTTATAATACTGATAATGCAGTTTTACGGTATTATGGGACGATTATAACACAAGTCCAGATATGAACGGCAATAAGGATTTGAAAAAAAATCGCTTTTTTTTATAAAAAGTCAAATAGACGAAATTATTTTCGCCTTTTTTATTAGCCTGACAGCCAGGCGTTAATGAGTGTAGCGATTATATCGTAAAAAGAGTGAGTGCCTGCGGTGATGCCAAATCCGCGAGCGGCGAAAATAACGGCAAAGAAAACGCCGGCAATCGTTCTAAAAGCGAAGGGAATTACGGTGAACTTTTCCGAAACGGCGAATTGGCCGTTTAGAAATACAAAATGATGATGAAGGCTGAAAAGAACGGAAGAAATAATCACCGAAATAACGATAGCTTTCATCCTGCGAACGCCAAGAATCGTTTCAAAAAACATCATTGAAATACTTATAAGAATCAGTCTGAAAATTAATTCTTCATAAATCCCTGCGCCAATGCCGGTCAGCAGGTTCATTGCCATATTATGGCTGCCGCTGTCATACAATAAGCGGACACTGTTGGCTGGCGCATTTGCTCCCCTGTTAAGAACAAGTGCTAAAACGATTAGAGGCACCGCCAAAACAAGGCATTCAATTACCATAATGAATAAATCACTGAATTTGATTTTCCAGCTCTGCCTTGAAAAAAGCTGAAGTATCAAAAGCGTCAGCATTACGAAAACGGGCGCAAACAGCCAGGCGCTTTTCGTATCCATACCGACATAATACAGAAAGTTCTGCACCCAGACAAAAGACACTACCGCACCGCGGATATTGCTGACAGGCTCGGTCAGAAGCTGCGGATTGACTAAAAGAACAAGAATTTCGTAAGTGATTATAAACGGCAGAAGAAAAATAAGCGCGTAAACCGGCCGGGACGTCCTGGCAAAATACCCGGTTTCTGCCAGGACAGTCCCATTAGGCTTTTGTTTTTCAGCTTCATCTGACTTTTTTTGTGCCATTGCCGTGAAAGTTTAACCCAAAAATGTAAAAAATACAAAACAAAATCCATTTTTGACTAATAGAATATAAAATGTAGAATGTAGAACTATTATGACAGGACAAACGTTACAACAGATTTATGAATTGTTATTCGAGCGGTTCGGTCCGCAGCGCTGGTGGCCGGGCGAAACTAAGGATGAAATTATTACAGGAGCAATCCTGACCCAGAACACCAACTGGCAGAATGTCGAAAAAGCCATACTGAATCTGAAAAAAGCATCGGTAATGAGCCTTGATAAACTTTATTCGCTGCCGCAGGAACAGCTGGCGGAGCTTATCAGGCCTGCCGGCTATTACAACATAAAGGCAAAAAGACTAAAGGCCTTTCTGAAATGGCTCTTTGAAGAGCATAACGGCTTGCTTTCAGAAATAGAGTCAATTCATACTGAAAATCTTCGCCAGGAACTTTTGCAGATAAACGGCATCGGCCCCGAAACAGCAGATTCGATTCTGCTTTATGCTTTTGACAGACCTGTTTTTGTGGTTGATGCCTATGCATACAGGATAGCAACGAGGCATTTGCTGATTGAGCCGCAGTGCGGCTATGAAGAGCTTCGGAGTCTTTTTGAAGATAATCTCGACAATAATGTTCAGGTTTTTAACGAGTATCACGCCCTGCTTGTCCGCACCGGCAAAGAGTTTTGCAGGCCAAAGGCCAGATGCGAGGGCTGTCCTCTTGAAAATCTGCCTCACCAGACAGAGATAGAATAATCCAATGCCTATAATAAGAAAAAAAATAACGGTCCAGGGACAGGTGCAGGGAATCGGCTTTCGGCCTTTTGTCTATAGACTTGCGGCGGAGCTGAATTTGACAGGATTTGTTTACAATTATACGGAAGGAGTAATAATAGAAATTCAGGGCGGCAGCAATAATATAGAAAATTTTATCGACAAATTAAAAGGGGGCGGCAGAGAAATACCGCTTTTAAAAATCACCTCAATAAATATCGCTGAAATTGCTCCGGTTACTTCAGATAAATCTTTCGAGATAAAACAAAGCGTAACAGGCGGAACAGTAAGCACGGAAATTACCGCTGATATCGCAACCTGCAAAGATTGTCTGGCTGAATTGTTCGATAAAAATGATTTTCGTTACCGCTATCCTTTTATTAACTGCACAAATTGTGGGCCAAGATATTCAATAATAAAAACGATACCCTACGACCGGCCAAATACAACAATGGCTGATTTCATAATGTGCGAAAGGTGCAGAGAACAATATGAAAATCCGGCAGACAGACGCTTTCACGCCCAGCCTGTTGCCTGCCCTGTATGTGGACCAAAAATAAGACTTTGCGATAATAAAGGCAGAGAAATCGAAAATAATTCAGATAAAGTTATTCAGGAGACAGTTCGACTTTTATCGGCAGGAAAAATTGTCGCTATCAAAGGGCTTGGCGGTTTTCACCTTGCCTGCGACGGCGAAAATGATAAGGCTGTAAATATGCTTCGCCGGCGCAAAATGCGCGATTACAAGCCATTTGCGTTGATGGCGGCTGATGTCGATAAAATACGTCAATTTGTTTATGTTGACAAAACTGCGGAAGCGATTTTGAAAAGTCCGCAGGCGCCTATTGTCCTTTTGCCAAAGAAAGAACCAAATACAATTGCACCATCTGTTGCCATAGACATAAAGACTCTGGGTTTTATGCTGCCCTATACGCCTTTGCATCATCTTATATTTGCTGAAAAAAAGTTTAACGCACTGGTGATGACCAGCGGCAATATCGCTGATGAGCCTTTGATTTGCAAAGACAGCCAGGCTCTTGAAAAGCTCGCAGGCATCGCTGACGCGTTTTTGATGCACAACAGGGAAATTTATCGCCAGGTTGACGATTCGGTTGTGCATATTATTAAAAATGAGCCTGTTCCGCTTCGCCGGTCAAGAGGATTTGTGCCGCAGTCGATAGTTCTAAAAAATTTCAGCTCGGCTGATATATTAGCAACGGGAGCAGACTTGAAAAATACCTTCTGTTTCGTAAAGCAGAACCGCTTTATACCCAGTGAACATATTGGCGATATGGAAGACGCGAGCGTTTATAAACACTGGATACAATCGATGGAACATCTCAAAAAACTCCTTGAAGCCAATCCTTCCATAATCGCCTGTGATTTGCATCCAAATTATTTTTCAAGTCAATACGCAAAAAAACTGAAAAAAGATAAACTCGTTGAAGTTCAGCATCACTGGGCACACATCGCTTCTGTCCTGGCCGAACACAACCTTGACGAAAAAGTCATCGGCATTGTCGCAGACGGCACAGGATACGGCTTAGACGGTGCAATCTGGGGCTGCGAATGTCTGATTGCCTCGCTGGATGATTTTCAACGCTTTGGCCATTTGGCTTATTACCCTCTTGCCGGCGGAGATTTGGCTTCCAAAGAGGCTATCAGGCCGATAATGGGATTAATGAAAAAATATAATATTTCTGTTCCTGAAAAAATACTTAATGAAATCGAGCCGGACATAAAAAAAAGAGAATCTATCCGGCAGCAAATCGAAAAAAATATCAATACTATTGCGACATCGAGTCTTGGCAGATTGTTCGATTGCGTTAGTGCTCTTTGCGGTCTTGGAAATTACAACCGCTTCGAGGCACAGCTTCCGATGGCTCTTGAGGCAATTGCAGAAAAAAAAGTTACCGGATATTACCCATTTGCGTTAAAAAAAGAAAATCGGCCTGCTGCGATTGAAATAGGCGATATGCTTAAAGGAATAATAGCTGACAGGACGGCCGGAGTTGATAGAAGCATTATTTCGGCAAAGTTTCATAATACTATTGCTAAATTTTTCCTTACACTGGCAAAACAGGCACAGGACAAAACCGGCATAAAAACCGCTGCGATAAGCGGCGGCGTGTTCTGCAACAGATTTCTCTCTGAAAGGTTAATTGAACTGTTGCAAAACGATGGATTTAGAGTATTATTTAACCGGCTCCTGCCCGCCAATGATGGCTGTATTTCATTGGGACAAGCTGCAATAGCGGCAAAAAAATCTAAAAAACAGGATTAAATATGTGTTTAGCTGTTCCTGCTCGTATAATCGAATTAAAAGGCGATGAGGCAATTGCAGATGCAATCGGCAATCGCATTCAGGTAAAGACTACACTTGTGCCGGATGCGAAAATCGGAGACATCGTGCTGATTCACGCCGGGTTTGCGATAACAGTTCTCGATGAAGAAGAAGCAAAGAAAATCTGGGTGCTTCTGGAGGAACTGGATAACTTTTCCAAAACCAATAAAAGAGTTTCAGGATAAACTATGCTTGATAAAATAAATACTGCATATACCAATATAGCAAGAGCACAAAAGGCGCTTGGCCGAACCGTAAACATAATGGAAGTCTGTGGAACCCATACGGTAAGCATTTTCCGGGCTGGTCTGAGAAGCGCCTTTCCGGAAGGATTAAAACTTTTAAGCGGCCCCGGCTGTCCTGTTTGCATTACCGACCAGGGATATATCGATGCAATACTGACATTTGCGGACAGAGACGATATTATAATCGCAACTTACGGCGATATGATTCGCGTCCCCGGCAGAAACGGCTCATTAGAGCAGAAAACACACAGAGAAAATATAAAAATAATTTTAAGCACAGAGGACGTTTTAAAACTTGCGAAACAAAATCCCGATAAAAAAATCCTTTTCATCGCGGTAGGTTTCGAAACAACCGCTCCGGCAACAGCGGTTCTGGCAAATGAATCGCTGCAGCAGGGAATTAAAAATATTTTCATCTTCAGCAATCATAAACTTGTCGTGCCCGCAATGGCTGCACTTTTGACCACCAAAAATCACAGGATAGACGCATTTATTTGTCCAGGCCACGTAAGCGTAATTATCGGCTGCGATGCTTATTTGCCGATTGTTGAGCAATTTCAAAAACCCTGTGTTGTTGCCGGTTTTGAGCCGATGCAGATAATCGAGGCGATTTCCGAAATATGCAGACAGCTTGCTGAAAACGAACCTCAGCTCGGCTCGGTATATCAGGCTGCCGTAACGCCGCAAGGAAACAAAACCGCGCAAAAAATAATAAATGATACTTTCGATATTTCTGATGGCTATTGGCGGGGTCTGGGCGAGATTAAAAAAAGCACCCTGAAACTCAAGGAAAAATTCAGCAGTTTGGATGCTGAAAAACAGCTTGGCATTAAATTCATACCTGAGCAGGACCTTACCGGCTGCTGCTGCGGCGAGGTCCTCTGCGGTTTGATGGACCCGCCCGACTGCGGCCTGTTTGCAACAAATTGCACTCCTGATACACCCGTAGGCCCCTGTATGGTAAGCAGCGAAGGCGCCTGTGCCGCGTGGTTCAAATACACACGCAAAAATCCGCCTAAAGGCGAGACTTCGCCAAAGGCGAGAGGACAAAAATAATGGCGGCTGACAACGACAAAATTTTGCTCGCTCACGGCGGAGGCGGCAGATTAACAGACCAGCTTATCCGTAATGAAATCATCTCGGCCCTCGGAAATTACACATTAAGTAAACTTATGGATTCGGCAGAACTGCAAATCGGACAAACAGATATCTGCTTTACCACCGATAGTTTCGTAGTAAAGCCGTTGTTTTTTAACGGCGGAGATATAGGCAAACTCGCCGTCTGCGGCACAATAAACGACCTTGCCGTCAGCGGTTCAAAACCGCTCGTTCTTAGCCTGTCTCTTATCATTGAGGAAGGTCTGGAATTACAAGTCCTGCGGAAAGTCCTGCACAGCGCCGCAAAAACGGCAAAACAGGATAATGTCGAAATTGTCTGCGGCGATACAAAAGTCGTCGAGGCAGGTTCAGCCGACAAGATTTTCATTAACACTTCCGGAATAGGATTAAAACTGCCGAAGGCCGATGTCGGATTTGAAAGGATTGCAGCAGGCGATAAAATTATCATCACCGGCACAATCGGCGACCACGGTATGACAATTATGTCGCAAAGGGAAGGAATGAAATTCGAATCCGACCTCAAAAGCGACTGCGCTTCCGTCGCCCAAATCTGTTCTAAAGTTATCGAAGAACTTGGCGAAGACATAAAATTTATGCGCGACCCGACCCGCGGCGGACTGGCCGCAACTTTAAACGAGATTGTCAATCAGACAAATTCAGGTATCGAAATACAGGAAAGTCAAATTCCTGTCCATCCGACTGCCAAAGCGGCGGCGGATATGCTGGGCTTTGATATTTTAGATATCGCAAATGAGGGAAAAGCCGTAATTGTGGTTTCATCGCAAAAGGCTCAAAAGTGCCTTGAAATCTGTCAAAGCTGCGAGATAGGAAAAAACGCGGCCATAATTGGCCAAGTCATTCAAAGCGGCGAGCCGCTTGTCGAGATGGTAACAATGATAAAAGGCAGACGCATTGTGCAGATGCCTTACGGCAGAGAATTGCCGAGGATTTGCTGATGCACGAAGCGATGATTGCTGAAAATATCATCGAAACAGTCCTTGCCCAGACGAAAACCAAAACAGGTAAGGTAACCCGCATAGTTATTAGCTGCGGCCAGATAAATGCGATTAACGATGAGGCGATGCAGTTTGCCTTCGAGATTGCCGCAACGGATACTATTTGCAGGGGAGCGAAACTTAAAATAAAACATATTCCGTTAAAAGGCAATTGCCGAAACTGCAAAAACGAATTTGAATTCGATTTGTATAATCCGCAGTGTCCGAAATGCGGCAAAAGCGATTTTTCAATCGGCGAAGACGCCCCCCTCCTGCTGGAAGAAATAGAATTTGAGGAAAAATGATGAAAATAAAGTTAAACAAAAAGATTCTTGCCAAAAACGAAGATTTCGCCGCGGCGAACAGGAAATTTTTTAAAAAGAAAAACCTTACCTGTATCAATATGATTTCTTCGCCCGGAAGCGGCAAAACAACCATACTTGAACAAACCGCCAAAGCATTAAAGGACAAAATCAGGATTGGTGTGATTGAAGGCGACCTTTATACCAAATTCGATTCCGAAAGAATCCTCGCAGCCGGCATCCCTGCCATACAAATTGAAACAAAAGGCGCCTGCCACCTGAACGCTGAGCAGATTACCAATGCCCTGCACAAACTCGACACTGATAATCCCGCACGTGTGCGAGGCCTCGCCAAAGGCGGGCTTGATATCATTGTGATAGAGAACGTGGGCAATCTTGTTTGTCCTTCCGATTTCGACCTCGGCGAAACTGCAAGAGTGGTAGTTCTTTCTGTAGCTGAAGGCGATGACAAATGTGCAAAGTATCCAAAGGCCTTCGCACAGGCCGATGTCCTTTTGATAAACAAAATCGACCTTCTTCCCCACCTGGATTTTGATATTAAAAGAGTTAAAAAAGATGCTTTAAAGCTGAATAAAGATTTGAAAATCTTCGAAATATCTGCTAAAATTGCAAAAGGTATGAAAAACTGGTTTAACTGGCTAAAAAAAACCGCGGATTACGCAGATTCCGCGGATTCTTAAAAATATGAATGTAACTGAAGACAAACTTGTTCACAGCGCTTTGACTGGAAAAATCCTTGGCGCTGCTATGGAGGTTCATAGCATTCTTGGAACTGGTTTTTGGGAAAATGTATATGAAGAAGCTCTTGCTATCGAATTTAATATAAGAAAGATACCGTTTGAAAGACAAAAAACTTTTGAAGTCTCATATAAAGGAATATTCGCAAAGGAATTTATTTGCGATTTTGTTGTTGGCGGTTTAGTTATTGTGGAATTAAAAGCTATTAAAAGAATTACTGAAATTGAACAGGCCCAATTATTGAATTACTTGAAAACCAGCGGCCTTGAAGTGGGTCTTTTGCTGAATTTTGGCGCAAAATCCCTTGAATATAAAAGAATGATTTACAGTAATCCGTGAAATCCGTGTAATCCGTGGTTAAAAATATGGATTCATTTAATTATAAAAACGGCAGATTATTTGCGGAAGACGTCGATATTGAAAATATTGCCGCTTCTGTCGGCACCCCTGTCTATATTTACAGCAAGGCGACAATCCTCGACCACTACGAAAAAATCAAAACCGCCTTTGCCGCCCTCGATACGACAATCTGTTATTCAATCAAAGCGGCAGGTAACATCAATATCCTTAAAATCTTCGCCGGCCTCAATAGCGGCTTCGATATTGTCAGCGGCGGTGAACTTTCCCGCGCTCAGCAGGTTGACGCCGATATGAAAAAAGTCGTCTTTGCCGGCGTCGGCAAAACCGATGAGGAAATTATTGCCTCGCTTAAAGCCGGCATTGGTTATTTCAATATCGAATCGGAAGCTGAATTTGAAAATCTCGTAAAACTTGCCAAACAGGCCGGTGTCCAAACAAAAGCGGCATTGAGAGTCAATCCTGACGTTGACCCTAAAACTCACAAATACATTACCACCGGCAAAAAGGAAACAAAGTTCGGTGTTGATATTGAGCGCGCACTAAAATTTTTCGAGCAATACGGCAAAAACGATTATGTCCGCTTATGCGCAATTCACGTCCACCTCGGCTCCGGCGGCAGGACAATCGACCCATACCGATTAGCGACTGAAAAAGTTTTGCCGCTTATCGATACTCTTCGCGGCAAAGGCTTTAAAATTGAAATGCTCGATTTAGGCGGCGGGTATGGCGCAGATTATCAGACTGATACAGTGCCGTCAGCCGCCGATTACGCAAAAGGAATTGTCCCGCTACTGAAGGGTAAAGATTTAAAACTCGTTCTCGAACCCGGCAAAAGCATTATGGCAAATGCCGGGATACTGCTTACGAAAGTCTTATATCTCAAACAGGGCGGCAATAAGAAATTCGTCATAGTCGATGCGGGAATGAATGATTTAATCAGGCCCAGTCTCTACGAGGCTTTTCATTTCATCTGGCCGGCGAAGGTTGAAGACAGATTTTCTTATGTAAAAAGAACTGAAAAGCTCGATATAAAAGGCCTGGAGTTTGCTGACATCGTCGGCCCAATCTGTGAAGCAACAGACTTTTTCGCTAAAGACAGGGCCATTCCGCCAGTCAATCGCGGCGATTTATTAGCGGTATTTACCGCAGGCGCCTATGGCTTTACAATGGCCAGCAATTACAATGCAAGGCCCTTACCTGCAGAGGTGCTTGTTGACGGCAAAAATTTCAAAACCATTCGCAAACGGCAGTCTTACGAGGATATGATTGCACTTGAGAAGTAATCAGAGAATACTGAATTAAGCGATAGTAGATGGAATGTCCTTAAATGCTTTTTTTAAGTTGGCGGTTTTTTCCTGCAAATAACTTTTCAACAAATCGATTTCTGCTCTGTTTTTTAAGTCCGCAAGTTTCTTGTATATGTCTTCCCAACTTATAGTTTTAAATGTGTGTTTTTTGAGATAAGGTTTAAATTCCCCTTCTATTGAATTAATCTCCTTATGCATTTTGGGTAAAAGATTCACAATGTAACAGGTCTTATCCCCATAAGCAGCATTAGCATATAATGCATACCTTATTAATTGGGAGCAGAATTCGTTTTGCACTTCAATAATATCTGTATTTAAGGTTTCATCTATTAAATCCCCATAACGTTCTTTATAAGATTTGTATGGCGTTTTAGTTATTCTATCGACTTCTTTATCTTTCCAAACAGATATGTCTTTTCTTGAATTTGGAGAGCAAAATTTAGCTTCAATTAAGAAAACCTCTTTTGCGGTATTTAAAATAATATCGGGCTCGGTTTGGACTCGTATTTCAAATTCGTATTTTTTTCTAAAAATTTCTAACTCATTGATCGGCTTGTCCGGCGAATTTAAATTATAACCCCATAATATCAACTCCGGTTCCTCCTTATATGATTTGCCGGTGATTAAAGAAGCTATATTTTTTAATTCATTCGCTTTCTTTAGGGTCGCAAAAACATTCCAGCTTAAAGCATCTTCAGAATTTTCGTATCCTATTCTTTTTGTATCAAATTTCACATTGCCTGGGTTATCAAATATAGTTTTAAACAAATCGATGTCTGTAATTAAGTTGTCCGTTTTCTCTTCATAAATGTATGTGTTTTTTCGGCAGTATATTCTATGCTCCTCACAGTAGTTCGACTCACAGTCACGAGGTTCTTTCTTAGAGGGATACTTAGTAATCGGTGTCTTGCAATCTTTGATAGGACAACAATAATCCAAATCCTTAGCAGGTTTTAGGTCACTTATCCCATACGGTAAAACGCTGTTATTCATTTTAACCTTTTTTTTAAAACAATGTATTGCATATCGTCATACTATAGCAAATCAGAATTATTTCACAAGTATTTTAAAAAATCTGTGAAATCTGTAATTAAAATTTTTCGATAAACGAATTGCGTAACCGAAACTGATTGCCGATTATTGGATGTTGGAAGTTCGACGTTCGATGTTGGACGTTAAACTAATTAAAACTTCGTGTCTTAGTGCCTTGGTGGCTAAAAAGTCAGATGCTGTTCAATAAAGCTCGTATCGACCTTGTTTTGAAGATACATACTATGTGAGAGGATTTTTTCGCAGGCGGGAATTGTCGTCTTTATCGGCCCAATCCGAAATTCCCTAAGCGCCCTCTTCATTGTCGTAATCGCCTCGTCCCTCGTCGGCCTGTGCACAATCAGTTTCGCTATCATCGAATCGTAATAAGGCGTAACCGTTGCGCCCTGGAAAATATGCGTATCGACTCGGACGCCCATTCCGCCGGGCAGGATAAATTTTTCAATTTTACCCGGGCAGGGAGCGAAATTGCGGCTTGGGTCTTCAGCGTTTATTCGGCATTCTATCGCAACGCCGGTATGGGTTATATCCCTCTGTTTTAAATTTATATTCTGGCCGCCTGCGACCTGAAGCTGCATCTTGATTAAATCTCTGCCGGTAACCATTTCTGTTACCGGATGCTCAACTTGTATCCTAGTGTTGACCTCGATAAAATAGAATTTTTTATCCTTATCGAGCAGAAATTCCACTGTCGCGGCGTTTTCGTATTTCGCTTCTTTTATTACTTTTAGGGCCGCTTTGCAAAGCTCTTCGCGGGTATGCTCATCGAGCACAGGGCAGGGAGATTCTTCGATAAGTTTCTGATGACGCCTCTGCATTGAGCAGTCGCGTTCAAAAAAATGCAGCGTATTGCCTGCCTTGTCGGCAACAACCTGCACCTCAACGTGCCGCGGCTCGACAATATATTTTTCAAGATAGACTGTTCCGTCCTTGAATGCCGCTTCCGCCTCTGTTTTTGCGGTAACAAGCGCGTTTCGCAGGGTAATATCGTTATGAGCGACCCGCATACCTCTGCCTCCGCCGCCCGCCGCAGCCTTTACTATTACCGGATAGCCGATTTTGTTGGCAAGTTTTATTGCCTCTTTTTCATCTTTAATCTGATCTTCAGAGCCGGGCACAACGGGAACATGAGCGTCCTTGGCGACTTTCCTTGCGGCGACCTTGTCGCCTAACATTTTCATTGACTCAGGCCTTGGCCCTATAAATACTATGCCGCAGTCTCTGCAAATCTCGGCAAAATGAGCGTTTTCCGCAAGAAACCCGTAGCCGGGATGAATCGCCTCGACATCGGTTACTTCAGCGGCGCTGATGATAGCGGGAATATTCAGGTAACTTAGCGCAGGCTTTGCCGGGCCGATGCAGATTGCCTCATCGGCAAGCTCAAGATAATAAGAACCTTTGTCCGCTTCGGAATAGACAACTACCGTTCCGATGCCCAGTTCGCGGCAGGCCCGAATTATTCTTAAGGCTATTTCGCCCCTGTTTGCTATGAGTATTTTTGAGAACATTAAATACCTGCGGTAAAAATTGACAGACCGTTTTTAGTCTGGCCTGACCTTGAAAAGCACGTGGCCGAATTCGACAGCCTGGCCGTTAGCGACCATAACTTTTTCGATTGTGCCGGTCGCCTCCGCTTTTATCTCATTCATCACCTTCATTGCTTCAACGATGCAAACCACCGTATCAGACGTTACGCGGTCGCCGACTTTCACATAAGGCGGCGAATCAGGACTTGGCGCAGCGTAAAATGTGCCGACTATGGGCGACTTGATGACGACAAGTTTGTCATCAGCGGCAGACTGCGGCGCAGCTCCTGCGGCGCTAACCGGCACAGCAGGCGCCATAACAGGCACCGGCGCAACGACAGGAATCTGTACCGCCGATGAGCCGGGACGCTTGAGGTGGATTTTATCGTCGCCTTCGGCAATTTCCACTTCCACAAGGTCGTTTTCGAGCATAAGCTCTATAATTTCCTTTACCTTTTTCAAATCGAACTTTTTGTCATCGCTCATTATTGAGTCCTTTAAATTTATCCGCCTCCGGCGGAATGGTTTCTGTTTAATAGGCGGATAAGTATATTGAAAAACCGTAGTTTTTGCAAATGAATTTTAAAAATGGTTTTCAGCGTCTATTATTTGTATAATTCCTTCAAATTTTATGGAATCACAGAAAACCAAAACGAATATATCAGGAACGATACTCGCTGTGCTTGCGGTGCTTAGCTGGGTGCCGGGGCCGCCGATTTTGAAATATCTTACAGGCTACGTTGACTTCTGGACGCAGAATTTTCTGCGATACGCTGTAGCTATGGTCGTTCTTTTGCCGATTCTTGTTTTTTCGATAAGAACTAAAAAGGTCGATTCCTCAATTTGGCGCAAAGCCATTTTGCCGACAATACCAAACATTTTGGCACAGTGTCTTTGGGCGGCGGCATTCTATTACATCAATCCTGCTTTTATGACCCTGCTCGGCCAATCGCAGATATTATGGACAGCCGCTGTTATGATGATTTTTTTCGTTGATGAACGGGCTTTACTCTATAAAAAGCGTTTCTGGTTCGGAACATTGGCGGCAATCGCCGGCCTGATTGGCATAATTGTCCTGAAAGAGGATTTCACCGCAAGGGCATCTCTCATCGGCATAGCTATTTCGCTGTCCTGGGCTGTAACCTGGAGCCTATATACAACCGCTGCGAAAGTCGCTTTTAAAACAACTGACTCAATTGCCGGTTTTGCTGTAGTTTCTTTATATACTGCTCCCTGTCTTGCAGTTTTGGCATTTGTTTTCGGACGGGTTTCGCAGTGCGCTTCAATGAATTTTTCTGTATGGATTTATCTTTTGATTTCCGCAATATCAAGCATTGTTCTGTCGCATTCTTTTTATTACGCAGCGATAAAGCGGATAGGTGCAACAATCCCATCTCTTATTATTCTTGCTGAACCATTTTTAATCCTGATTGTTTCGCATATCGTTTTTAGCGAAACGCTCAGTTATGCACAGGGAATTTTTGGAATTATACTAATTGGCGGCGCCGCTCTTGCCATTCGCGCTCAGGAATATGTGTAAAACTTAAAAAAATGTTCTTGACCTTCCGAACAAATACTGTATTATGTGAGTATCTAATCACATAGTAACATAATATAAAAATAGATTATGGATAATAAATTACGTAAAACTGTTTATGACAGGCAGGCCGAAGTTTTGAAGGCTCTGGCTCATCCGTTGCGGATCGCGATTCTCGACTATTTAAAGGACGGCGAGCAATGCGTCTGCGATATCGCAAAATATGTCGGTTCGGAACGGTCAAATGTATCAAGACATCTTGCTGTTATGGTTTCCTGCGGCGTTCTTGAATCTCGCAAAGAAGGGCTCAATGTTATATACCGCTTAAAAGCAAGATGTATTCTGGACTTTCTCGAATGCGCAACAACTTGTCTTAAACAGCAGGCAAGTGAAAGCAAAAAATTGCTTAAGGTTCTATGAAAACAAAGGTTTTTAAATGGATAGTTCTGCCAGTAGCCGGCGCGGTATTATGGTGGCTGATTTACTCAAACCTGTCGGCCTTCGCCGGGTGGTTCACCTATTCTCTGTTGAAGATGGAACAAGGCGGACATCTAAGCTCTGCGGTTGAGTTTTTTGTCTTTGAAACGCCCAAGGTTTTGATGCTGCTTGTCATAGTTATTTTCGCAATAGGAATTATCCGTTCTTTTTTCACGCCTGAAAAAACAAGGGCAATACTGAGTTCAAAAACAGAAACGGTGGGAAATGTCCTGGCCGCCCTGCTCGGCGTAGTTACGCCTTTTTGCACCTGTTCGGCAGTTCCTTTATTTATAGGTTTCGTTACCGCCGGTGTGCCTCTTGGAGTAACGTTTTCATTTCTGATTGCCGCTCCTATGATAAACGAAGTTGCTCTTGTGCTGCTCTTTGGAATGTTCGGCTGGAAGGTTGCGGCGCTGTATATGGGCGTCGGACTTTTAATCGCGATAGTCGCCGGCTGGATTCTCGGCAGGCTGCGCATGGAAAAATATATTGAAGAGTGGGTTTTTCAGTCGCAGGTTGCAGAAAACACCGCTGTGCAGATTATGACCTGGCAGGACAGGATTAATTACGGATTAAATGCCGTCCGTGACATTGTTGGAAAAGTCTGGATATACGTAATCCTCGGAATAGCCGTCGGCTCAGGAATTCACGGTTATGTGCCGCAGGATTTTATGGCATCATTTATGGGCAAAAGTGCCTGGTGGTCTGTTCCGCTTGCCGTGCTGTTTGGTGTGCCGATGTATTCAAACGCCGCCGGCATAATACCGATTGTAAAGGCGTTACTCGAAAAAGGAGCGGCCCTGGGAACGGTTCTGGCATTTATGATGGCGGTAATAGGATTATCGCTGCCGGAGGCGATTATTTTGCGAAATATTTTGAAGCCCAGATTAGTTTTTACATTTTTCGGCATCGTCGCCGCAGGAATTGTTCTTATCGGTTATCTTTTCAATATTATTTTTTAGAAAGAAAACAATGAGAAAAATTCAAATACTCGGAACAGGCTGTCCGAAGTGCAAAAAACTTGCCGAGCTTGCGGAACAAACGGCCAAAGAGCTTGGTATTGAATATGAAATTGAAAAAGTTACAAAAATAAGCGACATAATGAAATTCGGCGTTATGGTTACGCCCGCCCTTGTCGTTGATGGTCAGGTTGAAATCGCCGGCAAATTACCTTCCATCGAACAATTAAAGGAATTGCTCAAATGAAAAATATATGGAAAATTATTATTGTTTTAATTCTCGCGTCATCGGTCGTTGCTGTTGTTCTGCTTAAAAATTCCTGTCCCTGTGAACTTCGTCGAGTTGAAAATAAAAATCAGCCGGTTGTAAAATCTGTTGAACCGAATCACAGTTCTTTAGAGATGACTATCAAAGTAGTTGACCCTGTGAAAAAACTGCCGCGGCTGGTTGACCTCGGCGCCGATAAATGCATCCCCTGCAAAATGATGAAGCCTGCCCTCGAAGAGCTTGACAAAGAATATAAAAGCAAATTGCAGGTCGAATTTTACGATGTCTGGAAAGAACCTGCTTTTGCTCAGCAATACGCTATAAGGGTAATACCCACGCAGATATTTTTTGGCCTTGATGGCAAAGAACTTTTCCGCCACGAAGGATATTTTTCTAAAGAAGATATTCTTGTTAAATGGAAAGAATTTGGTTTTGACCTGTCTAAATAATAATGCAGCAATTATTTGAAAATCTGACACACGCCGTTGAAGGGGCGGCTTTAATCGCCCTTGCCGCTTCTTTTATCTGGGGCATTTTGAGTATTTTGCTCAGCCCCTGCCATTTGGCAAGTATCCCGCTTATTGTCGGCTTTATTGATGAGCAGGGAAAAATCTCAACAAAAAGAGCGTTCTGGATTTCCAGTTTATTTGCAGTCGGGATTTTAATCACGATTGGCGTTATTGGCGTAATCACCGCCGCTGCCGGACGAATAATGGGCGATGTCGGCAAATTCGGCAATTATTTCGTCGCAGCAATTTTCTTTCTGGTCGGCCTTCATCTGCTCGATGTTTTTCCAATGCCCTTTTCAGGCCCTTCAAAAATCGGTATGAAAAGCAAAGGTCTTTTGGCCGCTTTTTTATTAGGATTGATTTTCGGCATCGCTATCGGCCCCTGCACTTTCGCTTATATGGCTCCGATGCTTGCCGTTACTTTCAAAGTCGCCTCAAGCAATATCATTTACGGCATTTCCCTCCTCCTTGCCTATGGCATCGGCCACTGTTCGGTAATCGTTTTCGCAGGCACTTTCACCGAGGCCGTTGAGCATTATCTAAACTGGAACGAAAAATCAAAAGGCGCTGTGATTTTGAAAAAAATCTGCGGCATATTGGTTCTTCTCGGCGGTTTATATCTGCTTTATGTAAGCCCTTAAAATTCAAAATTGGAGATTTGTAATATGAGTGGCATAACAAAACGGCTATCATTCCTTGACAGATTCCTGACGCTGTGGATTTTTCTTGCGATGTTCCTCGGCGTCGGTGCTGGTTTCCTTTACCCTCCAATTGTAAAATTCTGGAATATCTTTCAATACGACACAACGAATATCCCTATAGCGATTGGTTTGATACTGATGATGTATCCGCCTTTGGCGAAGGTAAAATATGAAGAGCTTGGCAAAGTCTTCAAAAATTACAAAGTCTTGGGATTATCACTGATACAAAACTGGCTCATCGGGCCGATTCTGATGTTTGTGCTGGCGATTTTGTTTCTTCGCGGATATCCGGCCTATATGACAGGTCTTATCCTGATAGGCCTTGCCCGTTGCATCGCGATGGTTATTGTATGGAATGAACTCGCAGGCGGCGATAGCGAATATGCCGCCGGACTCGTCGCGTTTAACTCAATCTTTCAGGTTCTTTTCTTTTCGATATATGCGTATATTTTCATTACGGTTTTGCCGCCGATACTTGGATTAAAAGGAGCGGCGGTTGACGTAAGCATAGGCCAAATCGCCAAAAGCGTTTTTATCTATCTTGGAATACCCTTTATCGCAGGCATAATTACTCGCTTTAGCCTCATTAGCCTTAAAGGCAAAGACTGGTATACCAAATTCACCCATAAAATTAGTTCCATTACGTTGATTGCCCTTCTTTTCACAATTGTTGTTATGTTCAGCCTCAAGGGCCAATTTATAGTTTCGCTGCCGCTTGATGTGCTTCGAATCGCCCTGCCGTTGCTTATTTATTTTGTAGTAATGTTTTTCATTACATTTTTTATCAGCGCAAAGGCAGGCGCAAATTACGCTCAATCTGCAACATTATCTTTCACCGCAGCCAGTAATAATTTCGAACTGGCTATTGCCGTAGCGGTAGCTGTTTTCGGCATTAATTCCGGCCAGGCCTTTGCCGCCGTCATAGGCCCATTAGTTGAAGTCCCGGCTTTAATCAGCCTTGTCAATGTCAGCCTTTGGCTGAAGAAAAAATATTTTATATAAAAAGCTTTATGATTTATACTGCCCCATAGTCGGTTAAGAATTAAACTCCTTAACTCTAAATTCATCATAACCACCATATAAGAATTGCCTCTTCGGCCGTAAACTGCCGGTACTTCTAAGGATACAAGATTTTTAAAATTTCTGCAATTTCTTGACACTGCCGGAAGCTCTCCCAACTTTAACAACCATATCGTTTTGTCCGATAATATATTGTATTTTTCAAAAATTTTCGGGATTTCTGTTGACGTTCGTTAATTAGGACTTGTAATATTATAGTTACATTTAGAGGAACATCATCGAAAAAAACAATTCGCAGCAAGGGCACGATAGCTCGCCGGACATCATTCTATAGATACCTCAGTTCGTGAACTGAGGTATAAGATTTGGTAAGGGGGAAAAGTTGACGAAGGAGAAGTTTTTCATATCCGGTCTTGGGTGATTTTATTTTTGAAGAAAAGGAGAAAACTATGAGCACACTCAAATTACCTTAAGATGCGCACCTGTTGCGCCGCGTCCGCGCGGTGTTGATGCAAAGAAACCAGGAGACGCAAGAAAGGTTTTAGATAATCGGGAGTGTTTTGTTGTGAAAGAACAGTTTTGAATAAGGAGAAACTAAAATGAAAAAGAAAGTTGTGTTAATGTTAGTTATCGTTAATTATTGTTTAACTTTAAACTCTTATGCGATGTCGTTAGGTGAGATAAACAATAGCGGTGGTGGGGGCGGCTCAGTCATAGTTACAGGCATGGAATTTGCATGGTCTTCCGATGAAGGGCTTACGATGTATTGGGAAGTTGTTACACCTTTCGATGTGGGTAAAACCTTTCACCAGTCGTCCGCTACGTCTGAAAACTTTGATTTTTTTGCCTCTATGCTAACCTCTGGTACCGACGACTTCCTCTGGATCGCGTCTTTTTTCCCAGGAGGTGGTGGCAGTAGTAACGGAGCGGAAGAAAGCTGGTGGCTTAATAAGTTTGTTCCAACCCAGAGCGTTGATTTTTACGGGTACGAAATAACCGACATCGCCCTGACCGTAAATGCCCTAACAATCGATTCTCCAGGCACGAATCCTAACCGCGATGGGGTGTGGACCGATTACACTTTTGATGTGACGTACACTATTATTCCGGAGCCAACAACAGTTTTGCTGCTCGGCTTAGGCGGATTGGCTTTGCTGAGAAAACGCAGGGCATAAAAGAAGTAATAAGCCCAAAGTTAAAAAAACAAGGTCAGAGGTACAAAAAGAAGGCTGTGGGTTGACACCCACAGCCTTCTTCATTTGCCGATATGAAAAATAAAAACCAGAGTTTTTGTTGCCCCTTTCTTTTATTAGTATCTTCTGATATTATAAAATGTTGAATGGTTCAATTGGAAAACAATCGAAAAAGTGCCGTCCGATTTGTCGTTCTGCTCGGTTTCGTCAGTCTCTTTGCCGATGTAACTTATGAATCGGCAAGAAGCCTGACTGGCCCGTATCTCGCCATTCTCGGCGCAAGCGGCGCTGTCGTCGGCATAACGGCTGGTCTTGGCGAATTGCTCGGCTACGGCCTGCGTCTTTTCTCCGGCTTTCTAAGCGACAAAACCCGCCGTTACTGGACATTTACTATTATTGGTTACGTCGTTAATCTTTTGGCAGTTCCTCTGCTTGCGTTGACTCATCATTGGCCGATGGCCGTTGTCCTGATTATGACCGAGAGAATCGGCAAGTCGATTCGCACGCCCGCCCGCGACGTAATGCTCTCACACGCTACCGCAACTGTCGGCAGAGGCTGGGGCTTTGCGATTCACGAGGCGATGGACCAGATTGGCGCAATGACCGGCCCTGTTATTGTTATGATTGTCCTCGCAATCAACGGTTCATATCATTATGCCTTTGCGGTTCTTGCAATCCCTGCCTGCCTGGCTATTGCCATTCTTATTTTAGCTCGAATCGAATATCCGCATCCTCAAAAACTCGAAAGCAAACAGGCCGAAATCGGCGATGGCAAATTACCGGCTGCATTTTGGTTCTATCTTATAGCCATAGGTTTTGTGGCCGCAGGTTTCGCCGATTATCCGCTGATTGCGTTTCATATCAAACAAAAAGATATTTTCGCAGATAAATGGATTCCACTGCTTTATGCCTTTGCTATGGGCGTTGACGGCGTTGCCGCTCTGTTATTTGGCAAATGGTATGACAAGAAAAAATTCCTTTCGCTGATGACTGCGATTGCCCTTTCCTCTATTTTCGCGATTTTCGCTTTTTCCAATTCGCCGCTCGGTATTATTGTAGGTCTTGTTTTATGGTCTATTGGTATGGGAGCCCAGGAGTCTATTATTAGGGCCGCTGTTGCGGATATTGTGCCTCTTGGAATCCGCGGCACAGGTTATGGCATTTTTAACGCCGGCTATGGCATTACCTGGTTTCTCGGCAGCAGTCTTATGGGTATTCTTTACGATTATTCGCTTGTGATGTTGATTAGTTTTTCGGTTATTTCTCAGCTTATTTCCCTCCCCCTCCTCGTTTACGCCCAATCCCGCCTTACCGGAAAACAGACTGGCTAATAACATTCTTTTCTGATAAGATACTTCCGCATTAGAAAATTTCGTTTAAGGACAAGTGATGAAACTTACTTTTCACGGGGCTGCACGCGAAGTTACCGGCTCGGCCCACATAGTTACAATTAACGGCAAAAATATCCTGCTTGACTGCGGCCTGTTTCAGGGCAAACGAAAGGAAGCCTTTGAAAAGAACCGCAATTTCCTCGTTGACCCGTCTAAAATAGACGTGATGCTTCTTTCTCACGCCCATATGGACCACAGCGGCAATATTCCGACGCTCGTCAAAAATGGCTACAAAGGCAAAATTTACTGCACCGATGCTACCGCCGATTTATGCAAAATAATGTTTCAGGATTGCGCCCGCATCCAGATTCACGATGTTAAATTCGTCAACAAAAGGCGCGCCAATCAGGGCAAAAATCCTTTTGAGCCGCTTTATACTACCGAGGACGCTGATATCGCATCGCAGCATCTGGCGTCTGTTCCGTATTCAGTCCCATTCAAAATTTTTGATAATGTCGAGGTCTGTTTTCACGATGCAGGCCACATTCTCGGCTCTGCCTTTACTGAAATAAATTTCAGGGAAAACGGGCAAACAAAAAAATTGATGTTCACTGGCGACATAGGCCGCCGCGATATTCCGATTCTCAAGGACCCTGTCGTTATCAAAGATATTGATTATTTGATTACCGAAAGCACCTACGGCGACCGCAGGCACCCCCCTGCTTCAGATGTCAAGGATGCGCTCAAAAAAGTAGTCGATGAAATTTGTTCTACAAAGGGAAAACTGATAATCCCCGCCTTCAGCATCGGCAGGACGCAATACATTATCTATCTGCTCAACAAATTACACAGCGAAGGCCGAATCTGTCCGCTGCCTATTTTCGTCGATTCGCCCCTGTCCAGCGCCGCCACTGACGTCTATGCAAAGCACAGGGAGTGCTGGGACGCGGCCGCGGTGGAATTTCTGATTAACAGCCAAAGGCCTTTTGATTTTGAGCATTTGCGATATACCGAAAGCGTCGAGGAGTCCAAGGCTCTTAATGATATGTCCGGCCCGATGATTATCATTTCCGCTTCGGGAATGTGCGAAGCGGGCAGGATACTTCACCATCTCAAAAACAACATAACCAACCCGAATAATATAATTCTGATTGTCGGCTATATGGCCGTAAATACTCTTGGCCGCAGGATTGCTGAGCATCGCAAGGAAGTCAAAATTTTCGGAACTATTCTGCCGCTTATGGCAAAGGTTGAGGAAATTGCCGCTTTAAGCGCCCACGCCGATGAGTTTGAGATGTTGGATTATTTCAGCAGGTGCGGCGCATCGCATATTGAGCATGTTTTCTGTGTCCATGGCGAGCAGAACGCCCTTGACTTTTTCTCACAAAGGCTCCTCGAAGCCGGTATGAAAAACGCCCATATTCCCTCCCCCGGCCAAACCTTTGAACTATAGCTTTTTTAATTTTCTTGCAAAAAATCTTTTTTTCTGTAGACTTATTTTCCTATTTCGTCAAACGTTTGACGTAGGACGTAACGAGCCTCGTAACCATAAGACGAAATACGCTTTGCCAACGTAGCTCAACGGTAGAGCTCCGGTTTTGTAAACCGGGGGTTATCGGTTCGAATCCGATCGTTGGCTTTAATCAGCCACAAAGGCACAAAGTATTTTTATTTAAAATATTTCTTGGTGTCTTAGTGCCTTTGTGGCTATAATTTTTCGGAGAAAAAATGAAAAGAGCAATTGAAAAAGCAAAGGCGCTTGTGGCGGCAATGGAGTATATCCGCCTGTTTCGCGGCAAAATTGTCGTCGTTAAACTCGGCGGAAGCGTCCTTGACGACCCGGACCTCGGCAAAAAACTGCTGGCAGATGTCGTCTTTATGGCTACCGTCGGCATCAGACCAATCCTAGTCCACGGCGGCGGAAAGGCCATAACAAAGGCGATGAACGAATCCGGCATTGAGCCGCAATGGGTCAACGGCAGACGATACACCGACGAGCGGACAATGACTATCGTCGAGCACGTTCTCGTGCACGACATAAACGCCTTCATCTGCGAAACTATCAAGCAGCTTGGCTGCGACGCTATGGGTCTGCACTCGCTCAGCAGCTGCGTCCTTTTTGCAGAGCCGCTGCGATACACCGACCCGCAGGGCAGAAAAATTGACCTCGGCCTTGTCGGCGAAGTAAAATCGGTCAACGGCACACTGCTGAAAACCCTTTGCGCAAATGAGACTATCCCCGTCATTGCACCCGTGGCAATCGACCGTGCTGGCGGAAAATTAAACGTTAATGCCGACAGCGCAGCAGGCAAAGTCGCCGCTGCCGTCGAAGCCGAAAAATTCGTCTCCGTCAGCGACACCAACGGAATACTTGAAGACGTAAACGACCCCGACAGCGGAATCGAAAGCGTAACAGAAGCCCAAATAAAGCAGATGATTGACTCCGGCATTATAAACGCAGGTATGCTGCCGAAGGTTGAGGCCTGCCTGATTGCTCTTGATGGAGGCGTCAAAAAGGCGCATATAATTGACGGCAGAATTCTCCATTCGCTGCTTCTGGAAATCTACACCGAAGAAGGCGTTGGAACTCAAATTATTAAATAAAAATAGAATATAGAAGGTAGAATCAAAAAAATGACAACACAGGAAGTAATCAATTTGTTCGACAAATACGTAATTGGCAATTACAGCCGGTTGCCGAAGGTAATAGTCCGCGGCAAAGGCTGCTATATAATAGATAGCGACGGCGGTAAAATCCTCGATATGTTCCCCGGCTGGGCGGTCAGCGGAATCGGCCATTGCCATCCGAAGGTTGTTCAGGCCATAAAGAAGCAGGCCAAAATCCTGCTGCATATGGACAATACGTTCTATACCGAACTGCAGGGACGCCTTGCACAAATGCTCAGTGACCGCGCCTTCGGCGGCAAATGCTTTTTCTGTAACAGCGGTGCAGAAGCAAACGAAGCGGCGTTGAAATTAGCCAGAATCTATACCGCCAAGGGAAAATACAAATTTATCACCGCCTTCGGCAGTTTTCACGGCAGAACGTTCGGAGCTATGACTGCCACAGCGCAGCCGAAAAAATTTGAAAGTTTTCAGCCCGTTGTGCCCGGCTTTGTTTATGTCCCGTTTAATGACGTTGATGCTCTGCAAAAAGCATTTGATGATGAAGTCGCAGCCGTAATGATTGAGCCGATTCAGGGCGAAGGCGGTATCAATGTCGCCACGCCCGAATATATGTCCGCGATACGTCAGCTTTGCGACAAACATCAGGCCGTGATGATATTTGACGAAGTCCAGACGGGAATGGGCCGGACAGGAAAATGGTTCGGCTACCAGCATTACGGCATTGAGCCTGACATAATCACGTTGGCCAAGACTCTTGGCGGCGGTGTCGCTATCGGCGCTATGATGGCAAAGCCGAATATCGCTGCTTCATTTACCCCGGGAACTCACGCCTCTACTTTCGGCGGTAATTGTATCGCCTGTGCGGCAGGAATCGCGGTTATCGAGGTGATTGAAGAAGAAAATATGCTTCAAAATGCTCAGGAAATGGGCAAATATACAATGGACAAGCTTAATAAGTTAAAATCCAAATACAGTATTATAGACCATATTCGCGGCAAAGGCCTGATGATTGGCATTCAGTTAAAATCGCCCGGCGTGGAAATTGTAAAAAACTGTCTCACCGCCGGCCTGCGCATAAATTGCACTCAGGATACCGTCCTGCGATTTATGCCGCCGATGAATATTACCGCAAAGCAGATTGATAAAGCTGTTAAAATTCTTGATAAAGTTTTATCGGAGATGAACAAATGAAAGATTTTCTTTCCGTAAGCAGCTGTTCGACCGATGAACTTCTTGAATTGCTCGATTTGAGCGACAAGCTCAAGAAATTCTACAAAAAGGGCAACCGTGACCTGTGCCTTGCCGGCAAGAGTCTGGTTATGCTCTTTGAAAAGCCCAGCCTTCGGACGCGGCTGAGTTTTCAAATCGCGATGTCGCAGCTTGGCGGCTATCCTATTTATGTAAAGCCTGAGGACATCGGCGGCATCGGCAAACGCGAACCTCTAAAAGATATGGCACGAGTTTTGGATCGTTACGCCGACGGCATAATGGCAAGAACCTTTTCTCACGAAGCAGTTATTGAGCTTGCCAAATACGCAGAGATTCCCGTTATAAACGCCCTTACCGACTGGGCGCATCCCTGCCAGGCAATGGCCGACATACAGACAATCCGCGAACACTTTGGAAAATTGAAAGGTATTAAAATCGCTTTTATCGGCGACGGCAACAACGTTGCGCGTTCTCTCGCCTATGGCTGCGCAAAGCTCGGCATGAAAATTGTTATCGCTTCGCCGAAAGGTTATGAGCTTGACGCAAAATCGATAACCGGCACAAACGAAATAGCCCCCGGCACAACTGTCCAGACCAATAATCCTCACGATGCCGTCAAGGATGCCAATATAATTTACACCGATACCTGGGTGAGTATGGGTCAGGAGGATGAAAAGCAAAAAAGAGTCGCTGATTTTCAGGGCTTTGCGGTCGATGCCAAACTGATTGCAGAATCGCCGAAGGCCAAAATTATGCACTGTTTGCCTGCCTATCGCGGCTATGAGATAACCGATGAGGCTATGGAATCGGCGAATTCGATTATTTTCGACGAGGCCGAAAACCGCCTTCATTTCCAGCGGGCGCTGCTTAAAAAGCTATTGAGCTGAAAATGTCTTTCACCAAAATAATCTGCATCGCCGCATTTATAATGTCGGCTGCGATTACGACAGCCGCAACGAACGAGAACCGCTGGTGGCCTGTGCAAACTATGCCGTCAGCGATTATTAAAACAAACCCGTATGATTTTCCTTCTCCGCGTTTACCTTATGAAATGATGGCTCAGTCAGTCGCAGGACTTGCCGCAAAGGCCGTCAACGAAGGTCGCTGCAATGAGATGGTGTGGGTGAATATCAACAATATCGATGTAGAGGATTGGCTTAGCCGCCTGTTAAAAAATAATCCGAAATTGCAGGTTCGAGGAACTTTCGGTATTTGGGAATTGATTGACCGCTACTCAAAAAAAGGAATCATCAAAGGTTATATTCTTTATAGATTGGACAATTCCAAAGGCGAGTTCAACGATCATCGTGCCGGAATGGATTGCTCAGTCAATATTGCCACAAGTCTTGCCGCGATTCTTGAAGGCGTTATTGTTGACGAAACTATCGAGCAGGAAGCCAAAAAACACGGATTAAATATGCTGATGGATGTGCGGAACAAAACTCAAAAATGGTGCTTCGAAAATTATAAAGACCAATTTAATCGCAAAATTGTCTGCACACAGGACCCGAAAAAAACCAACGTCCGCGATTTGGCCATTGCGCAGAAGATTTTTATCGTATATGGTTATGATGAGCCGACGCCTTCGGTGATGAAATGGCTCCAGCCTCTTTCGCCTGTTCTCGGCTCCAACGGCGGCGATGAATTCAGGACGACAGGCTTGTCCTCTCGCTGGGGACATATCCAGACGGCCACTGACTGGTGCAATAATCTGCCGGTTCTTATGGCCGGCAGCGAAAAAACTCAGCAATCCAAAGTTAAAAGTTTCGACCCGCAAGCGATAGATTTCAACGACACCCGCAGCGCTGTTTGTTTTATCGATTCTGACGGCGATAATGTGAATCGGCTTGAGGGTAATTTTTTCCGGGCTGACGATAGTCAATATTATTGGGGCAATCCTGACAGGGGAAAAATTCCTTTCGGCTGGTCCTGCTGCTTTGCGCATCTTTCGCAATTAAATCCCGAGGCAATAGACTACGCGATATCCACGCGAACGCCTAATGATTATTTTTTAGAATGGGGCGGCGGATATTATTACCCCGACCTCTTCGCTATTGAGCGCCCAAACCGCTGGGAATTGCTCGCCAAACATGCACAGCGAACCTGGTCTATTATGAAAAAAAATAATACCCGCATCATCGGCTTTAATGTATCCAAAATAGATTCGCCGGATGCGATGAAGGCTTACGAGGTTTTCGCAGGTCAAACCGACGGGCTTCTTGCGATTCTTGTTTGGCAATATGACCATTATGAAGCCGGCGGCGGCAAAGTTTTCTGGGTTAAAGACCATAGCGGTATCGATGTCCCCGTGATTTCAGTCCGCTATTTGATATGGGAGAACAAGAACAGCCGCGCCCGCTGCGGCACACCGGCAAAAGTTGCACGCGAAATTCGTCAGACCATTGAGGATACGCCGGCAAATGAACTGCCTCGATACGATTGGGTAAACATTCACGCCTGGTCGTGGTTTAAAAATTCGCCCGGCAATGATGAAAACGGCGAGAATATGAACTATATGAACCAGCAGGACGCCGCTCAAAAAGGCGGAACCCGCGGCTACAGTCCCGTAATTTGGTGCGCCAATCGGCTCCCATCCGACATTCGCATAGTCAGCCCTGAAGAACTGATTTGGCGGATACGAATGAAACACAATGCCGAACAAACAGAAAAGTTGATTCAGGAATGGCCGCAATGAATAAAATACTTGTAGCCACGACCAATCCCGGCAAACTGAAAGAAATATCAGAAATGCTGGATTTTGATATTGAATGGAAAAGTCTTTCCGATTTTCCCAACATCAAAGAAATCGAAGAGGATGGCAAAACCTTTGCTGAAAACGCCCGCAAAAAAGCCCTCGGCTACGCAAAACAAACAGGCCTCTGGACATTGGCCGATGATTCAGGACTTGTTATCGACGCCCTTGATGGCGCACCGGGAGTGAAATCTGCAAGATTCAGTTTAGCCCCCACCCCTGCGGTGGGGGGTTCACCTAAAAACAGAACTCTTCTCGACCACAAGAATATGCAGAAGGTTCTAACTCTGCTTAAAGATGTTCCAACAGAAAAAAGAACGGCAAGATTTGTTTGCTGTTTATATTTAGCTTCTCCCGAAAAAGTTCTGATTGAAACAGAAGGAAAACTGGAAGGTATCATCGCCGAAAAAGAGGCTGGCAGCAATGGTTTCGGCTATGACCCGGTTTTTTTTGTCCCGGCTTTGAATAAAACAGTAGCGCAATTAGCCAATGAGGAAAAGAATAGAGTCTCCCATCGAGGAAATGCCATTGCTAAGCTAACCCCTATTCTTCAAACGCTCATAAGGAACCAAAAGTCCTCAGGCTAATACGGCATATAAGGATAAAACGGTGTCGGATAATGCGGTCTTGACCCGCCGCTGTTCCAGGCAAAAATGGTTAATAAAATTAAGCCCACGACCGCGAGTGTAAGTATCACCATTGTCCAGAATGCCTCCCTGTGGATAAGTCTTTCGGATGACAAAAGCAGATTATGTTCCCAGTTGTGCATCTTTTGGCTCCATTCTCTCATTTCCATCGCTAAGCGCATTCTCAACCCTTTCCCACAATGTATCCCTTTATAATTACTACGGTTTGCGGCATAATTACGTTCAAAAACTATCATTCCAGCGTTTTTGTCGGCGCGCAAGTCCGATATAAAAATTGTTTTTCCTTGACAATATCGGTTCAGGCTTGTATTTGTCCTTATCTTATGACAAAAAAAACTGTTTCAAAAAATTCTCCTGCATCCAAAAGGACAGGAAAAAATCTCGTTATCGTAGAGTCCCCGGCAAAGGCCAAAACCATAAACAAATATCTTGGCGACGATTTCAAAGTCTATGCGTCGATGGGACATATCAGGGACCTTCCCAGAGGAGACCTCAACGTCGATATAGAAAACAACTTCAAGCCGACTTACGAAATTACGCCCGGCAGAAGAAAAGTTGTAAGCGCCTTAAAGGCCGAGGCGAAGAACTGTAAAAGATTATATCTGGCGACAGACCTTGACAGGGAAGGCGAGGCAATCGCCTGGCATCTGTCGCAGGTGCTCGGAGTGCCGGACGATGAGACATATCGCGTAATTTTTAACGAGATTACAAAAAAAGCAATTGAGCAGGCATTTGCGCATCCGGGAAAAATTGACATCGACAAGGTAATGGCCCAGCGGGCTCGGCAAATCCTCGACAAAATCATTGGTTATCAGGTTTCACCGCTGCTGTGGAAAAAAATCGCCTGGGGACTATCTGCTGGCCGAGTTCAATCGGTTGCCGTCAAGATGATTGTCGAACGCGAAAGGGAAATACGCGCCTTTATTCCCGTCGAATATTGGCTCATCCCCGCAATCTTTACAAATCATCTCGACAAAAAATCAGACTATGCGCTCCAATGGCAGCAGTTTCAGAGCCCAAGCGAAAGCGCAGGGAGTATTAAAGCCCCCACACTTGCCGAACAAAACGACTGGCTGACAAAACATAGCGCCTTCAAAGCCGAGCTTTCCACTACCGCCGGCAAAACATTTGCCGCAGATAATGCGCAGGAAGCTCAAAAAATATATCAGGCCTTGAAAGACGCTCAATTCATTATTGATAATGTTCAGGTCAAAAGTTCAAGTTCCCGCCCCGCCCCGCCGTTTATCACTTCCACACTTCAGCAGTCGGCTGCCAACCGTCTCGGCTTTCCGACTAAACGCACAATGCGCGTCGCCCAGCAGTTGTATGAAGGTATCGACCTCGGCTCGATGGGCGCCCTGGGTTTGATTACATATATGCGAACCGACAGCACTCATCTTTCACCCGAAGCGATTAACGAAGCAAGAAAATATATCGGCAGCAATATCGGCAGCAAATATGTTCCTGAAAAACCGAATTACTATTCCTCCGGCAAAAATGCCCAGCAGGCTCACGAAGCTATCAGGCCGACAGATGTTGACATCGTGCCGGAGCAGATAAGGGAATTGCTCACCGACGAACAATACAGGCTTTACCAGCTTATATGGCGAAGATTCGTCGCTTCGCAAATGACCGCGGCAGAATGGAACACAACAACGCTTGAAATTTCTGCTGATACAAACATTGGCAAATGCTGTTATAAGGCACAGGGAAGGACACTTCTTTTTGACGGCTTCACTAAAATCTGGCCGACAGGCTCAGCCGAGCAGCAGCTGCCTTCGTTAAAACAGGGCGACAAAGTCGCGGCGATTGACATAAAGGCTGACCAGCATTTTACAAAGCCTCCTGCCCGTTTCAATGAGGCTTCGCTTGTTAAGGCTCTTGAAAAGGAAGGCATCGGCCGCCCGAGCACTTACGCATCGATTATCAGCACTATACAGGACAGGGGTTATGTCGAGCAGCTCGACAGGCAGTTTCATTCCACTGATGTTGGCGAGGTTGTAACTGAAAAGCTCGACGAATTTTTCCCGAAGATTATGGATATGGCCTTTACGAGGTATATGGAAGAGCAGCTCGACAAGATTGAGGAGCAGCATCTCGACTGGATAGCCGTTTTGAATGAATTTTATGGTCCTTTCAGCAAAGACCTTAAAACAGCCGGCAAAGAAATGGAGCACGCAAAGGCCGAGACGAAGCCCAGCGAATATACCTGTCCCAAATGCGGCAAACCCGTGGTTTACAAGTTTGGCAAAAACGGCAGGTTTTTAAGTTGTTCAGACTATCCGGAATGCAAATTCGCTTCTCCCTGCGATAAAAACGGCAAGATGGTTGTCGATGAAGTTACGGAGCACAAATGTCCGAACTGCGGCAAGCCGATGGTAAAGAAGCGAAGCAGGTTTGGCGTATTTTTGGGTTGTTCCGATTATCCGAACTGTAAGACGGCTCTGCGCCTCGACAAGGCCGGCAATATTGTCCCGCCCAAGCCGCCTGCCGAGCCGACCGATTTGAAATGTTACAAATGTTCGCAGGGCGAGCTTGTAATAAGGCAGAGCAAGAAGGGTCCATTTTTAGGATGTAATAGATTTCCGAAGTGCAGGACTATAGTTAGTTTTAAGAAGTTAGAGGAGTTAAAAGAGCTTCAAAGTAAAGGCCAATGGCCTCCGAAGAATATTGAGCAGGCCGACGAGCTTCTTGGCCGCGCCAAAAAATCCCAAAAAAAGGAAAAAGCCTCTGCAAAAAGTTGATGGCCGATAAATAACAAAACCAATTCTGCGCGGACAACCATAGAAAAGCTGATTTTATAATTTTTATTTTAGTTTCCTAATTTTAATTTGTTTTCCTTTGCTGAGTTAAAATAATAAGAGGATAAAATAAGGAATCCAGACCAAGGAATCCAAAACAAGGGAACCCACACTAAAGAATTCTACACATAATGAAACTGAAATAACAAACCCCCAAATAAGGAATCTAAATAAAAAAAACGAGCAGTTGCGCCCGGTGAAGACACGCGAACTGCTCGCAGGAGGAGGAAGAAGAAGATTTCAGTTTTAATTCCCTATTCCATATATAATACCTTATCGGCAAAATGTTCAAAATATCCTTAAAATTATTAGCATTCTCCACCCAAAAGCAAACCATTTTATAAATAGCTGTTAAAATGGGAAATTTCGAGGCTTGACAAGCACTTTTAATGGCTATATCTTACTATAACAAAAGAAGTTATGACAGCAACAAAATATAAAGATTTGGGCATAATTTGTCCAAAATAATAGGCAAAATGTTCTGTATCCCACAAAAAAGCTGTTAAGAAAAAAGAGTTGCAGATAGAATATGTCCAACAGTGATAGTTAACAGTGAACAGTAAGGAAGTAAGGATATTTGTTATGGGTATCGGTATCAGTAACGTCGCGGCGTCGGCAAAGGTAATGTCTCGTTTGCCGTAAGGCATCCCCAAGCGGAGGCGGTTATCAGTTATCAATTTACAGGAGATAAAGAAGTAATAGTAGTGAGGCAAGGGTTAAGGAGTGAGTTAAGTTGTGAGGACGGGTAGTGGGGAAACGCCGCCCTGAATGGCGGCGGCTAAATGAAAACAGAGAATATCTAATAGAAAATCGATAGTTGATAATTATCAATCAACGTGAGGGAGAGAATCAAGATTAGAGATTTAACCCCAGTTAGATAGCCGAAGCGGCCCCGATGGGATAGTTTCACATCCCACGGGGTAAACATTTCACGGGGCAAGGAGATTTGAAAGTTGAAACAAACTCTGCCATAGTGATGGCAGGGCTAACCGACGCGGAAATTTTCCATCAGGTTATTGAAATAAGACGGGATTGGTAAAGTGGTTATAAGAAAAATTAAAAAACAAAATTTTTATAGTGACAATTTTCATATTCTATTGTAAAAAAGCCCAAGGTTAAGTCTTTGTCAAAGGATTAGACTAATGCAAACGGCAAAATGTGAAAAGTGCGGGCAGCAATTTCCAATAAATGAGACGCTCAAGATAGAGAATATTACGCTGTGCAAAACCTGCGGCGAAAAAATTATTTCTGAGCAAAAAGGCATCAAATCTGTCAAGCAGCAAACCGACCTGACAATATGCACCAACTGCGGGAAAGACAATGGAAGCCAACAACTGCCTTTGCTTGCGGGACTGCCTGTGTGTCCTGAGTGCGAGACTTTTTTCAAACACCGTCCCTTTCCGCTGTGGGTCAAGGCTTTTCTCTTCGGCGTGATTGCCGCGGCTGTTTTCGTATTAGTCTGGAATATCAGGTTTGTGAAGGCATACGTGGAAACGAAAAATTCATTCCGGTATTTTATGGGAAATGACCTTGAAAAAGCCGTGGAAATGATGAACTCGGCGTCCAATCACGTGCCGGAAAGCGGCGAACTTCGCGGAATGGCCAGCTTTTACAAGGGGATGCTGTTTCTCCAGCGGGACAACTACACAGAAGCCCTGGCAACACTTAATTCGTGCCGGAAATTGCTACCATCAAAACATTGGGATAAAATATTAGACGAATACACAACAATGGCGGCGATTGGTGCGGCTTTCGACAATAATGATTATGACAGGTTTTTAGCCCTGACGAGTGAGAATTATAAAAAAAATCCTAATGACGGTTTTGCCTGTGCCCAGGTTTCATCGGCTTATGCATGCAAATTTGCGGTAACAGGCGACGAGCAATTCAAGGAAAAATCACTCAATATGCTGGACAAGGCAAGGTCGCTATCAAAAACAGACCCAACTTTCCAAGAATACGAACAAAGAATTCTTAATCGTCTTTATTCCCGTGAGATTATTACACGCAGCGAGTTTCAGAAGCGGTTTCCCAACGGCTGGAAAGAGCCGAAAAAGGAGTAAATATGATACCAGGATTTATTATAACTATTTTGACTTTTCCGGGTGTAATCGTGCATGAATTTGCGCATATGCTGTTCTGCAAAATAAGAGGCGTTGCCGTGCTGGATGTCTGTTTCTTTCGGCTCGGCAATCCGTCAGGATATGTCGTGCACGAAGAAACAAAGGATTTTACAACGACATTTCTTGTCGCGGTCGGACCATTTATCGTTAATTCACTGCTTTGTATGGTTATCTGTTTTCCGGCACTTTTCCCCGTGCGCATATTCGGAGTAGAGGATATACTTTCTTATACGCTTCTTTGGCTGGGTGTTTCGATAGGAATGCATTCGTTTCCATCAACCGGCGACGCATCCTCTTTATTTCAGCAGGCAAAAAAGGCCGCATCTTCTCTTAATCCGCTGGCAATCATAAGTTTCCCGCTGGTCATCGTTATTTATGCTGCCAATATTCTAAGATTTTTCTGGTTTGATTACATCTATGGAGTCGCAATCGGGCTTGGTCTTCCTTTGTTCTTGTTAGAACATGTGTTGTAAAAAGAAGTGCGTCGGTCCAGCCGCTGAGGGCATTATAAAGAGAGCGTTCAGCATCAAGCACAGTGAGAAAATCAGCCAAGTCATCGCATAGACTCTGTATTTCATAGCTTGACCAAATGCGGCCGTTCTGTTAAGGTGCTTTGTAATTGAAAGCCGGAGTTAATCTGTTTGCCTAATATAAGTGTTTGCATACCGACTTATAACAGGGAGCATCTGCTTAAAGAAACTCTCGAAAGTGTTTTTGCGCAAACATATAAGGATTTCGAGGTTGTTATAGTAGATGACGGCTCGACCGACGGCACAAAAGAGATGCTCGAAAAAAATGGTTTTAATGTCAGATATTATTGGCAGGAAAACCAGGGCGACGCTACGACGAGAAATAAACTAATTAAGCTTGCGAATGGGAAATACATATCATTTCTCGATTCGGACGACCTTTTATACCCTGACTCGCTTGAACAAATGGCGGCGGCGATGCCGAATAATGCTGAAGATGTCGTTGTTTATGGGCCTTATGTCGCCATTGATGAAAAGGGAGATATACTCCACAGGAGAAGGAAAAGACTCTATAACGGAAGAATCACAAAACGACTTTTTGAAGATATATTAATACATTCCTGCGGGTCGCTCTTTCCTAAAAAGATTCTGGTCGAAGCCGGCGGATTTAACCCGGCTCTAAATGTTTGTTCCGATTACGATTTATGGCTTCGACTTTCTCTTAAATACGATTTTATCAGTCTCCGGAGACCTGTTTTCAAAAGAAGAAGACATAGCGGCAATATTTCCAAGATATCTTTTGCCAACAGAAGCATCGAATACAAGGTGCTGGAAGATTTTTATTTTAAAGGCGGAGGAAGCAATGTTATTCCTCACAGATGGGCAATGATAAGATTGAGTAAGGAACTCTATAGGGTTGCACGCAGCGCGGTAAGAGAATCAATGAAAACCAAAGCCTGTGAACTGCTTAAAAAATCCCTAAAGCAGCATTTCAGCCTCAAAACGATTTTATGGCTTGGCATCGCGCAAGGGCGGCTTCATCCATCACTCTGGATAAGTCAGGATTATTCGGACCGAAAACCGCAAAGCCGACCTGCTGCCAAAAGAAACAAATCAATATCGGATATAAAAGTGGTAATGGATTTTAATCCTGTGCTGGTGAATAAATTTTCAGGCTTTTATACTTTCGGCATCGGACTTCTGAAGGGTTTATCACAACTTGAGGAAAGACCTGAGATGATTATGTTCTGTTCGAGCCAACTCGCGGCAAAAGCGGAAGAACTAAAAGAATACGAAAAGCAAAAGATTTTTCAGTTCAGAACGCCGACAATTAATATGCGATGGCTGGAGAATTTCTGGAATTATTTCGATTATCCCAAGCTCCAGTATTTGACGGGAAATTTTGATGTATATCACTGCTATCATCATTTAATGCCTCCGACCAGCAGCAAACCACGGCTGATGACGGTGCACGACTTGAGACGCTATAAACTGCCGCAGTTGTACCCGAAATCAAAACTCGCCTTTTTCGAGGCCGCCGTTAAAAGAGCCGACCATTTTCTGGCGGTATCTCAATCGACCAAGAACGATTTGTGTTCGATATTCGGGATAAAAGAAGACAAGGTTGATATAATATCGCACGCGACCGAAATAGAGCCTTTTGAAATAACCTTCGAACAAAAAAACAATATGCTGCGAAGTTTGTCAGAAAAACTCGGAAGACAAATAGATGATTATTTCATAGCAATATCTTCGCCAGACAGTCGAAAAAACATATCGCGCATAGTCGAGGCGTTCGAGACAGCAAAAAAATCGCTGCGGGAAAATATAATACTTGTAGTAATAGGACAACTACCAAAAAGAGAAAAGGAATTTTCGGACAGAATAAAAGGCGATTTTTACAGCGATGTTTTCTGGGCGGGGACGGTTGATGATTTGCGGCCCTGGTTTGGCTGCGCAAAAGCATTGATTTTTGCAAGTCTTTATGAGGGATTCGGGATACCGATTCTTGAAGCATTTGCCTGCGGAACAGCGGTAATTACATCAAATATCTCATCAATGCCTGAAGTGGCCGACGATGCGGCACTGTATGTTGACCCGTTCAGCACGGAATCAATAGCCGGCGGAATTGGAAAGATTTCCAATGACGAAAGATTAAGACGAAAATTGACAGCAGCGGGAGTTGAAAGAAATAAATTGTTTACGTGGGAAAAAACGGCGAAGAAAGTAGTAGAGGTTTACAGCAAATTAGCGGGAATTTAACAATTCATTCAATTTTTCCATAATGAGTTCAGGAGTAAGCATATCCTTGCATACGGGCTTATCACAGGGTTTTTCAAGCCAGCACGGTGAACAGGGCAGGTCTGTTGTTATATTTATATTGCACGGATAGCCTGAAACCAACGGGTCTTCTGTTCCGCCATATATTGTGATACACGGAGTGCCGACAGCCGTCGCCAGATGCATTATTCCACTGACGTGTGTAATTATCGCATCACAATGCCTCAGGACAGAAGCTGTTTTCCGATACCCCAGATTACGCCAGTTTCTGGCTCCTTCAAGCAGAGGCCCTTCCCGTTTGTCGCCGACCTGAATAACAGTGATGTTCGCCTTTTTTAACAAGGCGGCAAGCCGGAGCCATTTTTCGATAGCGTAAAACTTATTTGGTATTTTGGTGGTTATTTTGCCGGACGGTGCAACCGCTACCAGAGGTCTTGATAATCGCTGCAATCGACAATGTCGGTAATCCAATTCTTTTTGTGTAAGATAAATTTCGGGCTGATATATTCGGTTTTGGACGTTTATGCCGATAAGGTCATACATTCTGTCTATCATATGTTTTACTTCTTTTGCGTTTCTGAAATCAGCATAAGTATATTCGCTGAGAAGAATCGCTTTTTTATAAATTTCTGGAAATTTTTTCATCATTTTTCTTGCATTATAGCAGGCGGCGACATTGGGATTGTTCTCAAATACTTCCCATCGCCTTTTTGTCAGGACAAATATTCTTGTGTCGGGATATTCCTTTTTAATCCCGGCGATAACAGCCGTAGCCATCAGGTTATCGCCGAATCCATGTCCGATGAAAATATACACCTCTTTGCCGGTATGTCTGATTTTTTCTACAACCAGAGCATCATAAATCTTCTCAACTTTTTTTATCAAACAATTGTGGCTGTAATTTATTTTGATATGCTCTTTTGCTGCTGAAATAATAGCCGATTTTTCCTGCTGCGGCATATTTACGGCCGCCAGCATTGCATTGGCAAGAGCGTTTGTATCCTTCGGCGGGACAAGCAGGCCGAATCGGCCGTTGTCTAAAATTTCAGGAATACCCCCGACATTCGATGTTATGCAGAAAACGCCAGAGACAATCGCTTCAAGAAGCGTTCGAGGCAGACCCTCGGCAATCGACGGCAGGACAAATGTATCTATCGCGCGATAAAATTCCGGCATATTGTCAACCTGGCCGAGAAAACGGATATTTGCTTTGCAACCAAACGAAGAGACCTGTTTTTCAAGCTCGTTTTTTAATTCACCTTCGCCGGCAATTAATAATTGAGCGTTATTAAATTTTTTTACTACGCCGGCAAACGCCTCAAGAAGATACTCCTGACCTTTGGTGGCCGCGAGTCTGCCAGCTGTGGCGAAAACAAAACTATCCAGTGGAACATTAAATTTTTTGCGGACGGTTTGTTTATCGTAAACAGCTGAGGCAAAATAATCATAATCTATTGAATTGCCGAGATTGATTACCTTTACCAATGGTAAAAAAGTATTATTTTGCAGGACATCGTTTTTTACCGCCTCGCTTACGGTCAGAATTCTATCAATTTTCGGCAGTATAAAACGATTGACAAGTTTTCTTCGAATATTGCGGGTTCTGCCCAAACCGTGAACGTGAGACAGGATTACCGGAGTTTTCGCCAGTCTGCCGGCGATTGTGCCGTAAACCGTAGAGATGTGATGATGACAATGTAAAATGTCAACGCCTTGATTTTTGAGAATTTGAGCAAGTTTGAAAAAAGCCATCGGTCTTATTATCGGCAGCTTCGGTTTTTGTGTTACAAAAAAAATCTTTTTCCCGTTCTGTTCAAGAAGATTCGGTATGTCGCTGTTCTTTGTAAGATAGATGCCGATAGTTTCGTATTTTTGCGGATTTATGCCGAGGATTACAGGTATTACGGAGGGGATGTTGCCGCCGAATTTAGGCCAAAGTCTCGCTACGATAATTTTTCCGTCGCGCATAATGTTTTCTATCTATTGGCATACATCTGCTGATAATATTGCTGATATTGGCCGCTCGTTACATTATCAAGCCATCTTTTATTTTGCAGATACCAGTTTATTGTCTTCTTCAATCCGTCTTCAAAAGTTATCCGCGACTGCCAGCCGAGCTGCAATTGTATTTTTGAGGAGTCCATCGCATATCGCCTGTCGTGGCCAGGACGGTCTTTGACGAATGTTATCAGCGATTCGGGCTTCTTAAGCAATTTTAGTAAGGTTTTAACAACTTCAATATTGGTTTTCTCACAGGATGCGCCGATGTTATAGGTTTCGCCCGGCTTTCCGTCAATCAAGACCTTCCATATCGCTCTGCAATGGTCTTCAACATAAATCCAGTCGCGGATGTTCAAGCCATCGCCATAAACGGGAAGCGGTTTGTCATTGAGCGCGTTGTTTATCATCAGCGGAATCATTTTTTCCGGAAATTGATACGGGCCGTAATTATTCGAGCAGCGGGTTATACAATAATTAAGTCCCCAGGTATGCTCAAAGGCTTTCACGAGAAGGTCTGCTGCCGTCTTGCTTGCCGAGTAAGGTGAATTGGGAGATAGAGGAGTTTTTTCCGTGAATTTTCCGGCTGGGCCAAGCTCGCCATAAACTTCATCAGTTGAAATCTGTATGAATCGTTCAATCTTTTTATCGCAGGCGGCCTGCAACAGAGTAAGCGTGCCGATTACGTTGGTTTCTATAAAAATTTTGGGGCCTGCGATTGAACGGTCAACATGACTTTCAGCGGCAAAGTTTATAATCGTCTGAATTTTGTATTTGTCGATTAGCTCCTCAACAATTTTGCCGTCATTTATATCGGCTTTGACAAAAACGTGATTGGGATTGTCGAGAAAACCTTCAAGGTTTTCGAGATTGCCCGCGTAGGTAAGTTTGTCAAGATTGACAATGAGGCAATCAGGCTGTTCTGTAAGAATCAGCCTCACGAAATTGCTGCCTATAAAGCCAGCTCCGCCTGTAACAAGAATCCTTTTCATAGCGTTTTCAGATACCTTTCAAGAGGTTTTTGCCACAATTCAATTGATTTGTCAAGCAAAGATTGTATTTTATCGCAGCAGAATCTGCTGTTGGCCGGCCTGACTGCTGCTGATGGAAATTCACTCGATTTACAGGGGATAATCGAGGCGCTGATTTTCAGTTTTTCAAAGGCGAATTTTGCTACATCATATCTGCCGGCAAAACCTGCAGCGGCGTAATGAAATATGCCCTGCGGCTTTTTAGCAATAAATTGACAAATGACTTTTGCCGCTTCCTGTGCCCAGGTCGGCGAGCCAAACTGGTCGTCAACGACCTTTAAACTGCTTTTTTGACGAGAAAGCGAAATAAGTTTACTTATAAAATTATTGCCGTTTTTACCATAAGTCCACTCAAGACGAATTATAGAATAGTAATTATGGTTTTTCGCTAAAAGGATTTCGCCTTCGAGTTTGCTTTTACCGTAAGCGTTAATAGGATTTGTTTGGTCGGTTTCAAGATAAGGCGTTTCTTTTTTGCCGTCGAATACAAAATCTGTGCTTATGTAAATTACATAAATATTTTTTTTATGAGCGATTTGAGCAAGATTGCCGACAGCTTGTCCATTTACCTTGAACGCTAAGCCTGTCTGACTTTCTGCTTTTTCCACGTCTGTGAAAGCTGCGCAATTTATTACAACTTTTGCATCGCCAACGGCTTTTTCGAGCTGATTTTTATCCGTGATATCAAAATCGGGCAGGTCGAAAGGTGTTATATTATCCTTTCCGCAAAGATTGTAAATTTCAGAGCCGAGCATCCCTCTTGCGCCGAGCAGGACAATTTTATCCATCTTTTCGCGTCCAGTCGTAAGGTATGTCGTTATCGTGAGGATGGATTCTAAATTCATCAGGCTGACTGTAATTATAAGGTTCTGTCGGTATATTGATGATATAAGCCTCATCGTTGCTTACGCACATCCAGCCGTGGCAAACGCCGGGCGGAATTCTTAAAACGGCAGGACAATGCTCACTCATATAAATCTGATTGACAGAGCCTTTGGTTTTTGAGCCGTCTCTTTGGTCATATAGGGCGACTTTCACAGTGCCTTTTGCGACGTAGAAATAGTCAGACTGTTTTTTATGCCAGTGCCAGGCTTTTACAACGCCGGGATAGGTAGTTGTGAAGTAAACCTGGCCGAATTTTTCGAACATTTCGTCATCTGCTCTCAAGATTTCGCCAAGTCTGCCGCGTTCATCGGGAAGAACCTTTGCAGGTTTCACCCTGACGCCTTCAATCAGACCTGCCGAACCTGTAATGATAATTGAACCATCAGAAAAAACTCTTTTTAGCTGGATAATATTTTTTGTCATTCTGGGGGCTCCTTAACGACTAATTCGTTTGCGGTATTAAGCGATTCGAAAGTTCCCGCGTCCGTCCACCAGCCCGCAAGAATATCATATTCAAGCTGGTTTCGGCTGATATAAGCGTTATTTACATCGGTAATTTCGAGTTCGCCCCGGCCGGAAGGCTTTAATGTTTTGATTATGTCAAAGACGGTGTTGTCATAAAAATATATGCCTGTTACGGCATAATTTGTTTTCGGCCTTTTTGGTTTTTCGACAATTGAGAGGACTTTATTGTTTGAAATTTCAGCGACTCCGAAACGCTGTGGATTTTCAACCTCTTTCAGCAGGACTCTTGCCCCTTTTTTCTGATTTGAAAATTTTTGCAGATAAGGCTTTAATGAAGCCTTGAAAATATTGTCGCCGAGAATTGCCACAAGCCCACAGTTTTTTGCGAAACCTCCCGCAAGGGCAAGCGCCTGGGCGATACCGCCTGCCTGGTCCTGGACTTTGTAAGTGAACCGGCAGGAAAAATCTTTTCCTGAGCCGAGCAGGTTTACAACATCGCCCATATGGTCAATGCCGGTAACGATGAGAATTTCCTCAATCCCGGCCGAAACGAGTTTTTCGACAGGATAGTAAATCATCGGTTTTCGGCCGACAGCCAGCAGGTGCTTGTTTGTAACCTTAGTCAACGGCATCAGCCGTGACCCTGTTCCGCCGGCAAGGACAATGCCTTTTATGTCCACAATTTTCTCCTAAAGAAGTTTAATTTTATAAGATTTTATACCTCTTTTTATTATAAGTCAATTTGTTTGCAGAAGATGATAAAATTAAAAATCCTCATTCTTAATACTGATAACGCATTTTTATTCGAGAAAATAATGTTGATTTGCCGATAAAACTTAGTATAGTATCGCCCAAGCCTTCTGTCAGAAGGGGCAAATATGGACCGGCAGAATCACGGCATAGCTGGCTCAAGCCTCAGACAAGGCCCAACCTGTCCAAACTCGAAAGGACACCGTGAAAACAGAAAAATTGAAAATTTAAGATTTAATGTTTATGGACAAACACTGTCCTTTTTAATTTTCTGTATTAAACGTTAAATATCTTATTTTAAAGGACTTATACCCGGTGGTGTAATTGGTAACACAGGAGGTTTTGGTCCTCCCATTCCAGGTTCGAGTCCTGGCCGGGTAGTTAAATAAAGTAAAAAGGTAAAAGTTAAAATAGAGTAAATATGTCGGATAAAGTAGCGATAATTTTGGCAGCAGGGATAAGCAGTCGAATGAACACAAAACTGCCCAAGGTTCTGCACGAAGTCTGCGGCAGGCCAATGCTGGCTTATGTAATTGATGCGTGCAGACAGGCCGGCGTTGAAAAACTCTATATAATTGTCGGTTACGGCAAAGAACAGGTTATAGATAGTTTCGGCAATGACAAAAAGATTGTCTGGATAGAGCAGAAAGAACAAAAAGGCACGGGGCACGCGGTAATGTGCTGTAAAAAACATCTGGCCGATTTTGCAGGAGATACCCTGGTTCTCTGTGGAGACGGGCCGCTAATCAGGGCAGAGACCCTCAAAACACTAATGGAGAAACATAAAAGCGAAACTGCAGCAGCAACTTTGGCGACGGCTGTTCTTGACGACCCAGGCGGCTACGGCAGAATCGTTCGAGATAGTTACGGAAATATCCAGGGCATCGTCGAGGACAAAGACTGCGATGAGCAGCAAAAGACTATAAAAGAAGTTAATCCGAGCTATTATTGCTTTAACAATAAAATACTTTTCGATGTTCTCGATAAAATTAGACCTGATAACGCCAAGAAAGAATATTATCTTACCGATGCTTTGCGGCTGATTATAAAAGCAGGACACAAAGTTGTAGCTGTAACGGCGGTATCGCCCAAAGATGCGATAAGTATTAACAGCAGACAGCAGCTAAGCGAAACCGGAAAAATAATGCAGCGCAGAATTCAGGAAGAATTTATGAAGAACGGCGTAACGATTGTTGACCCGCCGAATACGTGGATTGACGCCCGCGCTCAAATCGGACAGGATACTATAATTGAGCCGTTTACATATATCCACGGACAGGTAAAGATAGGAAGCAAATGCAGAATTGGACCGTTCGCTTACCTTCGCGACAACGCCGTTCTGGCGGACAATACAGTTCTGGGAGTTTTCACGGAAGTAAGGGACTCGGTTAAAAAAGAGAAAAGGAATTAAAATGTTTCTAAGCGAAAACATAAAGATTTTCAGCGGTTCGAGCAATCCGGAACTTACATCAAAGATATGTAAGTATCTGGGAGTTCCGATGGGCGGGGCCAAGATTGAACGTTTTCCGGACGGCGAAAAAATAATAAAATGCGAGGATGATGTGCGGGGCAAGGACTGTTTCATTGTGCAATCCAGCAGCGAACCGGTTGATGCTAATATTATTGAATTGCTGATTTTTCTCGATTGCCTCAGACGCGCAAGTGCAAGCAGAGTAACTGCCGTAATTCCTTATTTCGGTTACGCAAGGCAGGACAGAAAAGACGAAGGCAGAGTGCCTATTACGGCAAAATTAGTCGCAAACCTGATTACGACAGCCGGGGCAGACAGAGTTCTCGCTATGGACCTTCACGCTGCACAATTGCAGGGCTTTTTCGATATTCCGGTTGACCATCTTTTTGCAGAGCCGGTGCTGAGCGGATATTTTCAGAGCAAAAAAATTGAAAAATTAACGATTGTTTCGCCGGACGTGGGAAATATGAAACGGGCTGCAAGATATGTCCAGCATCTCAACGGCGATTTGGCAATTATACATAAAAGACGAATAAACGGCAGAGACGTTCAATGCGGCGAAATCATCGGCACCGTCGAGGGAAGAAACGTCCTGATGTGCGATGATATGATTTCAACCGCTGGCACAATGTGCTCCGCTGCGAAATTAGTCAAGGAACAGGGCGCAAATAAAATTTTCATCGGCGCAACTCACGCCGTGTTCTGCGATGAAGCGGTTAAAAATATCGCAGATTCGCCGATTGACGAAATAGTTGTTACAGATACTATCGCCCTGAAGGACGAAGTGAAAAAGCTTAAAAATCTCAAAGTGCTGACGGTCAGTGAAATTCTTGGCGAAGCGATAAAACGCATTCACAGGAACGAATCAATAAGTGCAATGTTTCATTAAAATATATCTTTAAATGAGGTAAAGTATGGCATCGAAAGAATTTGTTCTCAAGGCCCAGGCGAGAAAAGAGCTTGGTTCAAAACGAGCAGCGAAACTGCGGCTGACAGGAAATATTCCTGCTATTATTTACGGACACGGCCAAAAACCACAGCCTATTGTGCTTGGTGAACACGATTTTACGGAAGGGATTCATCACGGCCACAGGCTTTTTGACGTTGAGCTGGATGGAAAAAGAGAAAAACTTTTAGTCAAGGATGTCCAGTATGATTATCTGGGCAAAAAGATAATTCATGCGGATTTAATCAGGGTTGACCTCAGCGAGAAAGTCAAGGTTCAGGTCCGGCTTGCCTTTAAAGGAACACCCGTTGGAGCAACGGAAGGCGGACTATTGGAAGAGCATCTTGACCATATTGAAGTTGAGTGCGCGGTTACGGATATTCCGGAATCAATCGATGTTTCAGTTAAGGGTCTTAAAGTCGGCGATACGCTTCACGCCCGCGATGTTGCCCTGCCTGCGGGAGTTAAACTTATAACCGTCCCGGATGCGCTTCTTATTGCCTGCCATCTGCCTGTTGCACCTGTTGAAGAAGCAGCGGTTCCCGGTGTTGAAGAGCCAGCCGCTCCTGAAGTTATTACAGAACGGAAACCTAAGGAAGGTGAGGAAGAAGCAACAGAAGAAGAAAAAGAAAAGAAGTAAATTTTGGCTGTCGGTATTCCGGAAATTTTTTGATGGACGAAAGATTAATAGCAGGTCTTGGCAATATAGGATTGGAATACGAGGGAACCCGGCATAATGTCGGATTTGAAGCAATAGACCTGCTGGCCAAACGGCTGAAGATAAAGCTGAACAAGGAAAAATTTTCAGCGGCTTTCGGCCAGGCGGAATTTGAAGATAAAAAGTTAATATTGTTAAAGCCGCTTTTATTTATGAATAATAGCGGCCAGGTCGTTGCAACTGCTGCGAATTTTTACAAGATAGCCGCGGGCAAGATACTGGTTATAGCGGATGATATGGCTCTTGAGCCGGGAATGATTCGGCTAAGGGCATCAGGCTCCGCCGGCGGGCATAACGGACTTGCCGATATTATCGAAAAACTCGGCACAGACCAGTTTAACAGGCTTAGAGTCGGCATAGGCATCAGAAACGAAATGACGGGCAGGGACTATGTGCTTTCAAGACCTGACGAGACGGAAAGAAAGTTAATAGATAAGGCTATAGCTGAAGCAACGGAAGCTGTGATGGTCTGGATAAGTGAAGGAATTGAATCGGCGATGAGCAGATTTAACCGCAAATTGCCGGCTGATAAAAATGAAGAATCAGAAAAATAAAAAATTGCTTAATAAGAATTTTATTAAGGAGATGTAGATTTGGAAACAGTAACGAAAAGATTGTATGAGGCGCTATTTCTTATAGATTCGGCAGAGGCTGCCGCCGACTGGAACGGCATAAATGACCATATAAAGAAAATCTTTGAGCGCAACGGCGCTGAAATAGTCAGTATGCGCAAATGGGATGAGCGGCCTTTGGCTTATATGATAAGGGGTAAAAACAGAGGCACATATATTCTTATTTACTTTAATAGTCAGACGGACAAGATTTCCTCAATCGAAAGGGATTCGCAGCTTTCAGAAAGGATTCTCAGAGAAATTATTCTTCGTGCCGACCACGTAACAAAGGAAGATATGGAAAAGGAAACTCCTGCTATGATGGCCTCTCGACCTGTTCATAAGCCGGCAGAAGTTGTCGTAGAAGTGCCTCCCATAAGCAGTCTGGAGGAAGTGCCGCCCATAAGCAGTCTGGAAGAAGTAGAAGTTGAAGATGAAGACGTTGATGAGCCGGAAAAGACGGTTTAAGTTAAGAGGGAAGGAACGAATATGGCGAATTTTAATAAGGTTATTTTGATGGGCAATCTTACCAGGGACCCGCAGTTGTCTTATTTGCCAAGCCAGACGGCCGTGGTGGATTTCGGAATCGCGGTAAATCGCCGATGGACAGGCCAAGACGGTCAGCAGCGAGATGAAGTCTGCTTTGTTGACTGCAGGGCGTTCGGCAAGCCTGCTGAAACAATAAATAAATACTGTAAAAAAGGAAGGCCGCTGATGATTGAAGGCAGATTGACTTTAGACCAATGGACAGGACAAGACGGACAGAAACGAAGTAAGCATAGAGTTACAGTTGAATCTTTCCAATTCCTGCCTGCCGGCGGCAGAACTGCCGAGCAAAGCGCCCCTGCTGATGATGGTTCTCAAATGCCTGCCGAAGACGCAGGAACGGCGAACGATGTCCAAAATAACAGCAAAGACGATATTCCGTTTTAGTATATAAATATAGATAAAGATATATTTAGGAGTAAATTTAAGTGAGAGCTCAAGGTTTTAAAAGAAAAAAGACAGACCAAACAAAAAAAAGAAAACGCAGAGATAATGTCAAAGAGCAGAATCAATGCAGATTTTGCAGGTCGAAAGTGAAATACATCGACTATAAGGACCTGGATGTGTTGAGCAAGCTGCTCACTCACCGCGGCAAGATTTTCTCCCGCAGACGCAGCGGAAACTGCGCAAGCTGCCAGCGAAAGGTCAAACTGGCGATAAAGCGGGCACGTTTTATGGCGCTGCTGCCGTTTACAAGTTAATGAATTAAAAGTTTATAGTGAACAGTTTATAGACTGTAACTGTTCGCTATAGCTGATTTTATTGGAGACACTGGATATGAAGGTTTTACTGTGTGAAGACGTTGAAAAGCTCGGCTGGTATGGCGATGTAGTTGAAGTTAACGAAAGCTACGCGAGAAATTTCCTGCTGCCGCAAAGACTGGCGACAGTTCCGACAGAGCATAAAATGAAGGCTATGGCCGAGGAAAAGGCCAAAAGGACTGTGCAGAGAAATCTTGACGAAGAAAGAATGCAAAAGGCCGCACAGGCAGTCGAGGGCGCCGAAGTTGTCCTTGCGGCAAAAGCCAATGAGCAGGGACATTTGTTCGGCTCTATTACGGAAAACCAGATTGCTGAAAACCTGCGACAGCAGGGATTTGAAATAGTCGATAAGGTTGTGCAGATTGATGAGCATATTAAGGAAGTTGGTCAATTCTCTGTTAAATTGAAATTTACGGCTAATGTAACTGCTAAAATAAAAGTTACGATAGTACCGGAAGGACAAGGTGCACAAACAGCCGATGGCTCAGAAGGACAGACAACCAAAGAACAATAAGGCCGACCTTGTGGGCAGAACAATGCCTGAATCGCTCGAAGCCGAAGCGGCAGTTCTCGGGTCGATGATGCTTGACCCTGAATGTATAGGAGACGTTGTTCAAAAAATCAGGACGGAGGCGTTTTATCGGCTCGAACATCAGATGATGTTTGACGCGATTATCGCCTTATGGGAGAAAAACGGCAGCAATTTCGACATCGTGCTTCTTCGCGATGAGCTGAAAAAGCGTAATCAGCTCGAAGAGGTCGGCGGGCCGGAATATCTTGCAAAAATTGCTGAATCTGTGCCGTCAAGCGCAAATTTTGAGCATTATGTCCAGATTGTAAAAGAAAAACAGATGCTCAGAGAGCTTATCGCCGCTGCAGGCGAGGTTATGACCGATGCATTTGACACAGGCGGAGACGTTGGCGACAAACTCGACAGGGCTGAACAGAAAATATTCGGCGTAACACAGAAAAAAATCACCGGCACAGCGGTCATTATCAAAGACCTTCTTGTGCAGGCGTTTGAAAGCATAGAAAAACGAGAGGGGCATCACGTTACGGGGCTTGCCACAGGTTTTGCAGAGCTTGATGAGTACACTTGCGGCCTGCAAAACGGCGAAATGATTATTATCGCAGGCAGACCGAGTATGGGCAAAACAAGTTTCGCTATGAATATCGTCGAACATATCGGCGCCGATAATGATATGCCGGTCGCGATATTTTCTCTTGAAATGAGCAAGCAGCAGCTTGTTGAACGTATGCTGTGCAGCAGGGCGACGGTGGATTCGCAGGTCGTCAGGAAAGGCTTTTTAAGCGATGAGCAGTTCCAGGCGCTTAAAGACGCAGCAGACGATATGAATAATAAACCTATATTTATAGATGATACGCCGGGGATTACTCCGCTGGAGCTTCGCGGCAAGGCAAGAAGACTGCGGGCTCATCCCGGCATTAGATGTATCGTTATAGATTATTTGCAGCTTATGAGTCTTGGCACAAGGGTTGAGTCCCGCCAGCAGGAAGTAAGCGAAATGAGCAGGTATTTAAAGGCTCTTGCAAGGGAGCTTGAAGTTCCTGTTGTCGTTTTGAGCCAGCTTAATCGCGCTCCTGAAGGAAGAGAAGACCATCGGCCAAGAATGAGCGACCTGCGCGAAAGCGGCAGTATCGAACAGGATGCCGATGTTGTAATGCTGCTTCATCGTGAGGATTATTACCGGCATGAAGATGAAAGCGGCCAGAACAAAGAAGATAATGTTGCGGAAATAATTATCGCAAAGCAGCGAAATGGCCCGACAGGAACCGTAAAACTGAACTTTAACAGTCAGTTTACACGGTTTAATACGCTATCCAGAGCGCAGGAACCATTCTAAGACGGCCAGGTTGCAGGGAATGTAAAAGGATTTTTTTGGGAAAGGGATTTTATGCGGATTAGTTGTTTTAAGCACTGGAAGTGGCCGCAAATTTCATTTTTCTCTTATTTGCTGATTTTTGTATTTTGCTGTTTTGCACAGACAGGTGATATCAATATGACGGACACCAATACAATAGACGTTAATATATCAGATGCTAACGTAACAGATGTTAATGCAGCGGACGTTAATGTAACAGATGTTAACGTAACAAATGTTAACGCAGCAGTTGACGAAACAGAAAAGGAAAAAACAATTGATAGTGTAGAGACGAGAGGCAATGTCTATATCAGCAATGAAAAAATCTTTTCTACGGCCCGGAGCAGGGCTGGACAATTGTTCAGCGTCTCCGAGGCCGAGGAAGATGCAAAAAGAATTGCAGAACTAAGAGGTGTTGAATTCGCTTATTACAGCGTTGAGCCGGTCGGCGAAAAAGTTAAGCTTATTTTTGTGGTAAAGGAAAAAACCGTTATTCGGCAGATAACCTTCAGCGGCGACAAAAAATACGACGACAAAAAACTTATCGACCAGTTAGGCTTCAGCAGAGGCGATTATCTCGATAAATTTACGGCCAAAGCCGGCGCTGAAAAATTAACTGAGTTTTACCACAAAAGCGGATACCCATTAGTGAAAGTCGATTTTGACGATTCCGGCATTGAAAAAGGCCAGCTTCATTATACGGTCAGTAGCGGGCAGAGAGTTAAAATTAAAAAGGTCGGGTTCAAGGGAAATACCGCTATTAAAAGCAGAGAGCTTAAAAATGTAATCAAAAGCAAACCGAGAAATCTCGGCGTCTTTCAGAATTATTTCAAACAGGATGTCCTCGATGACGACATAGTTGCTCTGCAAAAGGCTTACGACAGGCGAGGGTTTCTTGATACTAAAATCGCCGCTAAAACAAATTATATAAATAACAATAAAGGCGTTGAAATCGTTTATGCCATAGAGGAAGGCAAGCAGTATGATGTTGAAAAAATAGAGCTTGCGGGAAATGAATTTTTCGGCGATGCCAATCTCACCGGAACATTCAGGCTAAAAGTAGGCAAATTTTACAGCAATGAAAAAGCTGAATTCGACAGGGACGAAATAATCAGAATTTATAAAGAGGCGGGATTTATAAATGTTGATGTCGAGTCGGTCAGGCATTTTACGCCAAATAATAAAATAATAGCTCATTTCGATATAAAGGAAGACGGCCGGTTCAGCATAGGAAAAGTCAACATCTCCGGCAATAAAACTGTGCAGGACAAGGTTGTCCGGCGCGTGCTTGACGAAAAGGAATTCAAGCCCGGCGAGTGGTATAACGCCGATATTGCGAGGGGAACCGGCGAAGGACAGCTTGAAAAAGATATAAAAACCAATGTTTATACAGAAAGCGCTACTATTACGCCGGTGGATGTGAACGAACCAAATAAAAGAGACGCTGAAGTTAGAATTAAGGAAGGCAAAACTGGTTCGATTATGTTTGGCGCCGGCGTAAGCAGCAACGATGGCTTAATAGGCCAGATTATATATGAGCAGAGGAATTTTGATATTAAAAAATGGCCGAAAGACTGGCGAAAATTCTTCTCGGAGGATGCCTTCAAAGGCGCCGGGCAGCGATTAAGAATCGAGCTTGAACCCGGCACACAAGTGAGCAGATTTTCAATCAGCTGGACAGAACCTTATCTGAAAGATAAACCCATATCTATGACTCTTGCAGGCTCAGTCTGGGAGCGGCAACGGGAAAGTTATGATGAGCAGAGAGAAAAAGCATCCCTGGGTTTTATTCATAGATTGAAAAACGGATGGTATAGAACCCTGGCCTTGCGGTTCGAGAATGTGGCTGTAAAGAGTGTTAAGGATGATGCACCGAAAGAAGTTAAAGATGTGAAGGGAAATAACCTTCTGGCCGGCGTTAAACTTGGTTTCGGCAGAGATACGACAGACAGCCGCTTTTCACCTACAAAAGGCGTAAATTACGAATTGAACTATGAACAGGTGACCGGCAGCCATAATTTCGGTATTGTTGACGGAACATTCCGATGGTATAAAACGCTGCATGAAGACATCGCAAGAAGAAAAACCGTGCTGGAGACGAAATTATTTGCGGGGAGCACTGTGGGCGATGCCCCTGTGTTTGAAAAGTTTTATGCCGGCGGCATAGGAAGCATCAGGGGTTTCAAGTATCGCGGCATAAGTCCTCGCGGCGGCGGCGACCGTGACCCAATTGGAAGCAGGTGGTTAGCAACCGCCAGCGGAGAGGTTTCCGTGCCGCTGACGAGCGAGGCGCTTTCCGCCCTTTTCTTTGTTGATACCGGTATGATTGAGAGCGGCGGCATCAGGGCTTCAGCAGGCATAGGTATTCAGATTATGATACCTCAGTGGTTTGGGCCGGTGCCTATGAGGTTTGAGCTGGCGGCTCCGTTCTTTAAAAGTAGCGAAGACGAGACACAGATTTTCAGTTTCTCTGTCGGCGCACTATTTTAGTTGATAGGAAAGGATGATTATGAAGACAAAAAGTTTTATCGCTGTAACAATTGTAGCTGTGATTGGTTTGTTATTTATCGCGTTTGAATATTCCCAGGCGGCAAAGGAAAAAGCATCATCGTCTCCAAAAATCGGCATTGTAAGCGTCAAGGAAGTCTTTGAGAATTGCCCGATGAAGGCTGATGTTGAAAAAACACTGGCTGCCGAGGGAGAAAAGAGATTTGCCGAGCTGAAAAAACTTGAAGAGACCATAGATGCCGATAAGGCGGCTTTAAGCAAACGAAAGGAATACAGTCAGGATTATATGGAAATGCTGCAGGCTTTGATGCTGAAGCAATCGCAGCTTGATACGCAAAAGGAATTTTATCAGCGCCAATTATCTGTAAAGGAAATGCAGGAAAAAGAGAAAATCTACAGGAAAATTCTCGAAGTTATCGCGTCAGTAGCGAAAGAAAAAGGACTCGATTTAATTCTGAATAGGGACGATAATTATCTTAATGCACCCGATTCATCGGTTAGCGCTCAGAGCCCTGAAGATTTCATTTTGACAACTAAAACGCATAAATTACTTTATTATAATCCAGGTTTTGATATTACAGCAAGCGTGGTTAGCGAGGTCAATAAACCAAGCAATTAGCAATGAGTTGTCTAAGAAGATGATTGAAAAAATACAAAAAGAATTCACTGTCGCTCAACTTGCAAAAATAGCAAACGCCCGGCTTATCGGCAGCGGAGATGTAAAGGTTTGCCGGGTTGCGCCTTTTGATTCCGCCGGACCCGACAGCGTTACCTTTGCCGCAGAGGAAAAACTTCTCGAAAAAATGGGCGATTGTAAAGCTGCTGCCGTAATCGTTGGTAAAAAAGCTGATTCAAAAGTTCCGCTGCTTGTAGTTGATAATGTAGAACGGGCATTGATTAAGGTGCTTCGGGAATTTATGCCGCAGCTTGATAAGCCATCAGCAGGTGTGCATAAAAGCGCAGTCGTGGACGAAGGCGCTTCGATAGACAAAACTGCTTCGATAGGCCCTCTTGTTTGTATCAGAAAAGGAGCGAAAATCAGTGCAGGGACAGTTATTGGAGCAGGCTGCAAAATCGGCGAAAATTCAATAATCGGCTCAAATTGCCGAATCGAGGACAATGTTGTGATTTATCATAATTGCAGTATTGGAAATAACTGTATAATCGGCGCCAACTCCACAATCGGAGCAACGGGATTCGGATATTATTTTATTGATGGTCAGCATCAGCAAATACCGCATACGGGCGGGGTGATTATTGAAGATTGCGTTGAAATCGGCGCAAATAGCTGCATCGACAGGGCGAAATTCGGAAACACCGTAATCGGCGCCGGAACAAAAATAGATAATCTCGTCCAGATTGCCCACAATGTCATAATCGGCAAATGTTGTCTGATTGTCGCGCAGGTAGGTATTTCCGGCAGCACCAAACTGGGCAACGGTGTTGTTCTTGCCGGGCAGGTTGGAATCAAGGACCACGCAACAATCGGCGATGGCACTCAGATAGGCGCCCAGGCCGGCGTTATGAACGATATCGGGCCGAATAAACAGGTTGTCGGTTCGCCGGCTATAGACGTCAAGGAATTCTTCCGACAGGTGCTTTTGAAACAGAAACTGCCTGAAATGAATAAACAGTTAAAACAGCTTGTAAAGAGAATCGAACAAATTGAAGCCGCAAAAGACAATAGCACAAGAAGCTAAACTTGCCGGAAGAGGTATGTTCAGCGGAGCGGAAGCGAAAGTGAGATTTGCTCCCGCCGATGTCGATACGGGCGTTGTCTTTATCAGGACAGACCTCGATGAGCCTGTCAAAATAGAAGCTACTGTTCGCAGTGTAGCCGAGCGCAGCCGCAGAACTGCAATCAGGAAAGGTCAGGTTTCCATTGAGATGATTGAACATTGTATGGCTGCAATAAATGCACTGGAGATTGATAATATTTTTATCGAGGTAAACGCTCCTGAAATGCCTGGCTTCGACGGCAGCAGCGGTGAATATTTCAAAGCATTAAAAGATTGCGGCTTTGCGGAGCAGTCAAAGCCGAGAAAAGAATTTGCCGTTTCACAGGAGATAAGTCTTAGTGAGGCCGGAGCTTCAATTTATGCTCTGCCCAGCGACGGCGAAACTCTCGAAATTACTTACGATATGGATTATACAAAGCATACCGGCGTAGGCAGGCAAATGCTTAGCTGCACGCTGAATACTGAATATTTTGAAGCAAATCTTGCTCCGGCAAGGACGTTTCTGCTTGAAGCTGAAGCAAAACAGTTTCAATCCCGCGGAATAGGCACGCATTTGAGTCCGCGTGATATTCTGGTTATCAGTTCGGATGGGCCTATTAAGAACAGTTTCCGATTTCCTGATGAATGTGTCAGGCATAAAATTGTCGATTTAATCGGCGATATCGCACTTGTCGGCAGAAGGCTTACTGGCAGGATAGTGGCTTACAAAAGCGGCCACAGCCTCAATCAGCAGCTTGCCAGAAAACTCTTTGAGCAGGCCCAGCAGTTCGACAGGATAGCGAAAGTCGGCACGGATGCCCTGCTTGATATTCGAAGGATTCAAAAGATTCTGCCTCATCGCTATCCGTTTCTGCTGGTGGACAAGGTCATTGAAATTGACGGCGACAGATTTATCAGAGGCGTCAAAAACGTAACGTTCAATGAAGTATTTTTCCAGGGTCATTTTCCCGGAACGCCCATTATGCCCGGTGTGCTTGTCCTTGAAGCGATGGCGCAGGTTTGCGGTTTGCTTTTCGCGCAGAAGCTGGAGCATACCGGCAAGCTCGCTTTGATGCTGGGAATGGATGATGTAAAAATGAGAAAGGCTGTTGTGCCCGGCGACCAGTTGATTCTTACCGCTGAGGCTGTAAAGATTCGCAGTAAAATCGCCGTATGTAAATGTGAGGCGATTGTTGCAGGAGCAAAGGTTGCAGAAGCTGAAATCAAATTTATGCTTGTTGATGAAGAAGCGGTATAGGTAATTATAAATTTATTACAAATTTTCAGGAATTAAAACAATGAGTAAAATACATCCGTCGGCGGTAATTGATTCAAAAGCCAAAATAGGAAAAGATGTTTCAATCGGGCCACATTGCTATGTCGAGGCCGGAGCAGAAATAGGCGATGAAACCGTCCTCGATGCCAATGTTGTAATTGGCGAAAATATTAAAATCGGGAAAAAGAACATCTTTTATCCCAATTGCGTCATCGGGAAAAACCCTCAGATGCTTGGCGCAAAGCCCGACAGCTATTCCGGTTTGCTTGAAATTGGAGATGAAAACCTTATCCGGGAATTAGTAACCATACATCCGAGCATATACGCGGACAGCTCAACAAGAATAGGAAATAATAATATGATCATGGTGGGCGCACACCTAGGGCACGATTGTGTGGTTGAGGACCAGACTGTTATCAGCAATATGACTCAGGTAAGCGGACACTGTAAAATAGAAACAGGAGTCTGGCTAAGCGCCTCCGTCTTAATTCATCAGTTCACTACAGTCGGCAGATGGAGTTATGCAACCGCAATGGCCGGCCTTAATCACGATGTAACGCCTTTTGTGACTATAAGCGGCCATTACCCGCCGGAAGTCAGATTGGTAAATGAAAGAGGAATGATACGGGCAGGCCTCAATGAACAGCAGCAGCAAGCGGTTTTAGACGCTTTTAAATTTTTGTATAAGAGCAAAACTCCGGTTCTTGAAAACGCTAAAGAACTTGCCGCAAAAGGCGGTCTCGATGAAAATGTGCAGGCTATGGTTGATTCACTGATCAAAAGCAGCCAGCATCGATTCGGCAGATACCTTGAAACGCTTAGAAGAAAAGACCGCTAATGGCCGCACCAACAAACAAACTTAGAACCGCGGTAGTCGGCGCCGGCAAAATGGGACAGATTCACGCTAAAGTCTTAAGCAAACTGCCTCAAAGCAGCCTTGTCGGCATTGTCGATATTCAGCAGGAAAAAGCGAAAAAACTTGCCAAAGAATATAAATGCGCAGCTTTCGCAGATGCAAAAGAATTATTGGGAAAAGTCGATGCTGTAACTATTTCCGCCCCGACAAAAAGTCATCTTGACCTTGCCGAGCTTTTCATAAGCAATAATATTCCTATACTTATTGAAAAACCTCTTGCCGCAAGCGCCGAGCAAGGCGAAAAAATAGTTTCGCTTTCACAAAAATACAATGTGGTTGTCGCAGTCGGGCATTCGGAGAGATGTAATCCTGTCGTTCAGGCGATGAAACGGCTCAAAATTGAGCCTAAATTTATCGAAGCCGTCAGAATTAGTCCCTATCCGTTCCGCTCAACCGATATTGGCGTTGTCCTTGATGTGATGATTCACGATATCGATATTATTTTGGCCCTTGCCCAAAGTCCTGTGAAAAAAGTTGAGGCCGTCGGCGTAAATGTCGTCGCAGACCACGAGGATATCTGCAACGCAAGGATTACCTTTGAAAATGGCTGTATCGCCAATGTTACAGCCTCAAGACTTGCCCTTAAGACAACAAGAAAAATCCGCGTCTTCAGCAGGCAGGCATATTTAAGTCTTGATTTCCTTAAAAAAGAAGGAATTGTTATAAAAACCGACCCCAATAAAGATGTTGTCCAATGGGTCAAGCAAAAACAGCAGGAAGGCAACTTTGATTTTGCCGGCATAAACTGGCCTGACCTGCTCCATATTGAGCAGCTTGATATAGATGACAGGGAGCCTTTGCGAGTTGAGCAGGAGGCGTTTTTAAATGCCGTCGCCGATAAGAATAATCGTCCCGAAGTAACCGCCGCCGAAGGTTTGGCCGCTCTTAAATGCGCTGAGGAAATTCTAAAATCCGTCAAAGAACACAAATGGGATTAAGAAATTTAAAAATCAAAATTTAAAAGTCAAAATTGTGGAATCGGCTAAAGGCCGATGTTTTTTTAATATTCAGCCTGCCACAGCCCGAAGATTCCATTTGACGTGCTCCGGTAGGCAGGATAGGATGTCCGCTGAAAAAACAATTTTGTCTGAAACCGTATAGTCATAAGTTTGGGTATTAAGAAGAGCGAATTAGAAAGAAGGTGAAATAATGACTTTATCGCGAGAACAGATAATCTTGGAGGAATATAAAGCCATTCGAGCCGAAATATTGTTGTGCTTGGAGCGTCGAATTACGATAATTTCTTACGGTCTTACATCTGTGGGTGTACTTGTTGGTGCTGGGGTCACATCATTAAATTATTCACATTCCGAGTTTGCAATATTAGTTTTTCTCGTTGTTCTTCCTGTCACAGCTTTATATGTGCTTAATATCTGGCTGGCGGAGACTCATAGGGTGCGCCGCGCAAGCCACTATAATTGGTACATTGAAAAAAAACTAGCAGCGGTTGAAGAATTTGCTGACAAACCTCTAGAATGGGAAAGTCGCATACATGATAAAAATGACCCACACCGCCGCTTTAAACACTACAATTACACAGTGTGCTACTTTTCGTTACTATTCGCTATATCAGTTGGAGTTGGGTTGTATCTACTACTCACGAGTAAACTACCAAAGGTATCACTTGGCTATCGCTCTATAATATGTATAGTTGTTGCAGTTGGCTTTGGCATATTTATACTTTGGTGGCACATTAAGAAAGCTCAGGGGCTGATCGACAAATTCGATGAAGAGCCGACGTATCCTTAATGCTAACGAATAATTCCAGTAATGGCCGATAAATACTGCTGATTTCAGGCATTAGGATTTTTCCGGTTTTGCAGCCGGAATCGATTTTATGGTCAAATCTGTGACCCAGATTGTGCGGAACCCCAAAAACATTTGGCCATAAATTTTATCCGTTTTGAACATTTGAAAATTGTAATTTTGAATTTGTTTCGTATTTCGGATTTAGTGCTTTGGATTTTTTATATATCTCTGTGTTCTCTGCCTGTCCACCGTAGCACGAATGTGCGAAGGTGGATGGTCTCTGTGGCTAAAAAATAAATTTTCATTTTTCAATTTCGTTACTATCTGATGCGCAAGCCCGCTCGGCATTTAATTTTGCTTTTTGCTGCACTGCTAGGAAAAAAATGCTCTAAAAACCCGAACCTTCTTTTTTACTCAAATTTTGAATGTTTCCGAGACCGGTCAAAACGCAAGAAATTTTGATTTAGGGGGTATCAAACTACCCCCCGATACGAAATCTCGCTTTATAGATTCGGAAAATGAAATTTTTATTGAGTTTTTTATATAAGTTATTGCCTGAGCATCACTTACAGATTTTTAATAAATTCAAAATGGAAAATAAGGACTTACGTCAAATTTCGAAAATCAAAATAAAGGACTTGCGACAATCACAGAACAATGAACGAAATTTATTCTTCAGAGCGAGCTGAGAATCCTGCAGAATACCAAATCTTAAATACTATAATTTCCTCTATGGTCAACTTTCAATCTTGTAACAATTTGATGCGCAAGTCTGCTCGGCTCCGGCAGTCGATATTTCACGCAGCAGTCAAGAACAATTCTAATGGCATCCACAAGTCTGCATTTATTGCCAACAGAAACGAAAACTGGTTTAACATTGTTGCGGGTTCGGACAACTGAACCAATAATTTCTCCTTTATCCAACAACAGACTTGTTGAACCTTTGCGGAACGATGGCGGAGTAAAATCTCCGATGAGTCTGCTTTTAGCGCAGCCCATAGTCGGGACATCGAGAAAAAGACCCAAATGACTTGCGATTCCCAGCCTTCTCGGATGGGCAATTCCTTGACCATCGACTATAAAACAATCAGGCGTCGTTTTTAATTTTTCAATAGCCGCAAGACAGGCCGGTGCTTCACGAAATGACAAAAGGCCGGGTATGTAAGGAAAATTAACCGGCTGCACCGTATAAGAGGTTTCAATAATCTCAAAAGTCTTTGCCGACATAACTATTACGCAGGCAATAATATTTTTCTTGTCATCGGTGAATGCGCAATCAAGGCCGCCGATTGTTTTTAATTTTTTAGTAAATGGCCGAACCTGCAGTCGTCCTGCAAGGCTTTTTTGCAGCTCAACGGCCTGTTTTGGGATAATATTCCAGCTATGCAAGTTCTTTGTTTTCATAGACTTATAAAAAATGCCCTAATAAATGTATTTTACTTCTTGAGCCTTTATGATACAATAGCCAAATTGGCTTATTGTGAACTTTCGGCCAGCAGATACAAATAGTAAGTTGATAGCCACAAAGGCGCTAAGACACTAAGAATAATATATATAATTAAAAAACTTCATGCCGGAGTTTACCCTGTGAGATGTCTTTGACTATCTCATCGGGGTGTCTTGGTGGCTAAGGGAAAAGTAATGCAAAAATCAATAAAAATAACCGGAGCCTGTCAGCACAATCTCAAGAATATAAACGTCGAGATTCCGCGCGACAAATTTGTCGTAATCACAGGCATCAGCGGCTCAGGAAAAAGTTCGCTTGCTTTTGATACTATATACGCCGAAGGGCAGCGAAAATATGTTGAGTCGCTAAGCGCGTATGCCCGGCAGTTTCTTGAGCAGATGCAGAAGCCCGATGTGGAGAATATTGAGGGTCTTCCTCCGACAATTGCGATTGAGCAGCGAAGCGCAGCAAGCAATCCGCGTTCTACTGTGGCGACGACGACGGAAATTTATGATTATTGCAGGGTGCTTTTCGCAAGGGCGGGGACACCGCATTGCTGGATTTGTGGCAAGGAAATCTCAAGTCAGCACGCCACACAGATTGTTGACAATATTATGTCGATGCCGGCGGAAACGAAAATTCAGATTTGTGCGCCTTTAATTCGCGGCCAGAAAGGCGAGCACAGGGATATTTTTGCAGGAATTCAAAGTCAGGGTTTTGTGCGGGCGCGCGTCGATGGAACGATTTACGACATCAAAAATTTACCTAAGCTGGACAAGAATAAAAAACACGATATTGCCGCGGTTGTGGACAGATTAATCATAAAAGACACGGTGCGAATCAGGCTTGCGGATTCAATTGAAGCTACTCTGAAGTTCGGCGATAGTGTTGTGCTTGTTATGGTTCAGGAGTCCGGCGTTGATAAGAAAACCGGCGGCAATGGTCAATGGAAAGACATTATTTACAGCGAAAAATTCGCCTGCGATGAGCATCCGCAGGCCTCTCTTGAAGAGCTTTCGCCGAGACTATTCAGCTTTAACAGCCCTTATGGGGCCTGCGGAAGCTGCGACGGCCTGGGAACGATACTTGAATTTGATGAAGACCTGATTGTGCCTGACAGGAATTTGTCTCTTGAAAACGGCGCCATTGATGCCTGGCGCAAGGGCGGCAAGAGAATGAATATCTTTTATAGCAGGATGATTGTGCAGTTCTGCAGGGATTTCGGGATAAACAAGGCAATGCCTTTTTCAAAAATCCCGCCGCAAATAGCAAAAATCCTGATGCACGGCACAACTCCGGAAGACGAGAAAAAATTCGGTGTTTACTTTGAAGGCGTTATTCCGAATCTCGATAAAAGATGGCAGAACACTTCAAGCGAGTATGTCAAGGCAAGGCTGCATAGCTATTTGTCTGAACAGCCGTGTAGGACTTGTAACGGTGCAAGGCTTCGCAGGGAAGCAATTGCTGTAACGATAGGAAACAAAAACATCAGCGATGTCGCTCAAATGAGCGTCGAGGAAGCGCAGGTCTTTTTTGATAATCTTAAATTCGACGGCGAAAAAACCTTAATAGCTGTTCAGCCTTTGAAGGAGATAAAAGCGAGATTGAAATTTCTTGTTGACGTCGGCCTGGGTTATCTGACCCTCGACCGCAGGAGCGGCACATTAAGCGGCGGCGAAGCCCAAAGAATAAGACTTGCCACTCAGGTCGGCAGCGGCCTTGTCGGCTGCTGTTATGTTCTTGATGAGCCGACTATCGGCCTGCACAGGAGGGACAATCAAAGGCTGCTGGGCATATTAAGGAAACTAACCGACATTGGCAATACGGTCATTGTTGTCGAGCATGATGAGGATGTTATAAAAAACGCCGACCATATAATTGATATTGGACCTGCCGCAGGCGACAACGGCGGCCGTCTCGTGGCGCAGGGCGGTATTGAAGATATATGCAATTGTCCACAGTCGCTGACAGGCGATTACCTTTCAGGCAGAAAAAAAATTGAGCTGCCGGTTAAAAGGCGAAAAGTCAGGATGAATTATTGCCTCGAAGTAAAAGGAGCGGCGGAAAATAATTTAAAAAACATAGATGTTAAATTTCCGCTCGGCACTTTTACTTGTATAACGGGTGTTTCCGGCTCAGGGAAAAGCACGCTTATTACCGAAATTCTTTTAAAAGGTCTGAAAAGAAGATTATATAACGCCGGTCTAAAGCCCGGTAAGCACAAAAACATTCTCGGCACAAGTCAGATTGACAAAGTTATCGAAATCGACCAGTCGCCAATCGGTAAAACTCCTCGCAGCAATCCTGTTACTTATACAGGCCTGTTTGACCTGATAAGGCAATTGTTTGCGAAAACCCGCGAAGCAAGAATCAGGGGTTACAGCCCCGGCAGATTCAGTTTTAATATCAAAGGCGGCAGGTGCGAAGACTGTCAGGGCCAGGGCACAAAGAAAATCGAAATGCACTTCCTGCCCGATGTTTACGTCATCTGCCAGCAGTGCAAGGGAAAAAGATATAATTCAGAGACTTTGCAGATTACTTATAAAGGGAAAAATATTGCAGATGTTCTCGATATGCGGGTCGAAGAGGCATTGAAATTTTTTGCTAGCTTCCCGAAAATTGTCGAACTGCTCAAGACTTTGAGCGACGTTGGTCTTGGTTATATGCAGCTTGGCCAGTCTTCGACAACTCTGTCAGGCGGCGAGGCCCAGAGAGTCAAACTTGCCGCTGAGCTCGGCAAAAGCTCGACAGGCCATACGCTGTATCTGCTTGATGAGCCGACTACGGGCCTGCATTTTGCCGATATACATAACCTGCTCAACGTTTTGCAGAGATTGAGCGATTTAGGCAATACCGTGATTGTAATTGAGCACAATCTTGATGTAATCAAGCTTGCTGATTACATTATCGACCTTGGCCCCGAAGGCGGCCAGGCTGGCGGGCAGATTATCGCCGCTGGAACGCCCGAGGAAGTTATTAAGGTTGAAAAAAGTTACACTGCCCGGTATCTTAAAAAATATCTGAACGGCAAAAAGAACAAGGAATAAATTTGAAGACCTTTAAGACACTTCAATGGATTGGCGATGCAGATGGATATCTGGAACTGATAGACCAGAAGAGATTACCTGCAGAATTTGTCATAATACAGTGTAAATCTGTTGAACAGTTATATGAAGCAATAAAAACTCTCGCTGTCCGAGGGGCTCCTGCGATAGGCGTAGCCGCCGCGTTTGGTGTTTGCCTCGCGGCACAGCAGACCGATGGTTTAAAACTTTCCGATGCGGTCGGCCTTATTGAAAAAAAAGCTGATTTCCTGTCAAAATCAAGACCAACAGCCGTCAATCTTTCCTGGGCAATAGAGAGAATGAAGAATATCGCCCGCAGTTTCGCAAAGCACAGCCCCGGCGAGTCAGTTGAGAATTTGAAAAAACGTCTGCTCAATGAATCGCAGAAAATTTATGACGAGGATGTCCAAATGTGCCGTAAAATCGGTCTAAATGGCGAAATATTTATTCCTGATAATGGAGCGGTTCTTACTCATTGTAATGCAGGCGCTTTGGCAACGGCTGGGGACGGCACTGCTCTTGCAGCGATATTTGAAGCACAGAGAAAAGGAAAAAAGTTTAAAGTTTACGTTGATGAGACAAGGCCGCTTCTGCAGGGTGCAAGACTTACCGCCTGGGAGCTTATGCAGGCCGGCATTGATGTTACGCTTATCTGCGACAATATGGCGGGAGCTTTGATGAAGGAAGGCAAAATAAATGCCTGTTTTGTCGGCGCAGACAGAATCGCAGCCAATGGCGATACCGCCAACAAAATCGGGACTTATTCTTTAAGCGTTCTGGCAAAAGCGCACAAAATACCTTTCTATGTTGCTGCGCCTTCGAGCACATTTGATTTAAAATTAAAAACCGGCCGTCAAATCCCTATTGAACAAAGGCAGTCTGATGAAGTATCCAATTTTATGAATGTCCAGACTGCCCCAAAGGATGTGAATGTTTATAATCCCGCTTTCGATGTAACTGAGGCCGAAAATATAACCGCAATTATTACCGAATTTGGTATTATTGAGCAGCCGAATGAAGAAAAAATCAGAACACTTTTCGGACAATAAATTATGAAGCAGAAAAAACAAAAAAACGCACAAGTTATAGCCCAAATTTTACCGCAGGACGATAAAAAACAAAAACAGACCGAGATTTTTTTATTCTTCCTGCTCCTGGCGTTCGGCGTCTATCAGGCTGTTATTTATTGGGGGCATAAGGTTGTGCCGCATCCTGATTTTACAGGTTTTACCGCGATTGGCAGGCAGATTCTCTCTTTCCAGATGCCTGCCGATTTTAAAAGAGTGCCGCTGCTGGGAATATTGCAGATATCTCTCGGCAAAATCACCGGCGGCCCAAACCCCGATTTTACAGGCGCCTGGCTGCTCAATTCGATCGCTCATTCTTTAACTGCCGTTTTATTATGGCTCGTCGGCCGCAAAATCATCGGCCGCGCCGCAATCTGGTTTGCCATTATTGCGATAATCAATCCCTGGGGCCTGCAGCTTTTGACCGAGGCCATCGCCGAAACGACTCTGTTGTTTTTCATCTGGGCTACATTATATCTTATCTTCATAAGGTCAAAATGGGCTTATTTACTTGCCGCTCTGACCTCGATGGTTCGCTATGAGGGAGCTGCCCTTATCCTTTGCGCCTTTGTTCTGGATATGATTGAAGCGAAAGATAAAAAAGAACGAATCCAGTCTTTTATTTTTGCTGCCGTTGCTTCGGCGCCGCTTTTATTGTGGCTTGCGGGAACTGTTTTTCTTGAAAAGGGAATGGGGACGACTCATTATTTTAAGTTTTTTACAAAAGAATACAAACAGCAGTTCGTCGGCGATGTTGCCGCCAAGACCGGCTTTATAAAAAACGCCGATTTGCTCTGGCAGGTCGGGTTCTATCAGTTATTTTTGCCCTCTCCCGGAACAGGTCAGGATACTGCTCAATCGCTTATGAATTTAAGCAAATTCTTTGTTCTTGTCAGTTTCCTGTTTGGTTCTGTATATGGCCTTTTAAAACGCCAATGGAAGATACTGGTTCTGCTTTTGTTTATTGTGCCGTATTTCTGGCTTCACGCGAAATATCCGTTTCTTGTGCCTCGCTATTACGCGACGATATTTGGGATAGTTTTGCTCATCTGCATTTACGGCCTGCAGAGTTTCTGGAATTTAATAAACGAGAATTTAAAAATCCCCCAGGGCATTATAATTTTATTGCAATCCGTCCTGTTGATGATAGCTTTTATATGGGCTTTTGCGTTGTCCGGTTACTTATCGAGATTGGCCCCAATGAGCAAAGCAAGCACATCCTTGCCGTATGTTTCGATATTGGTTGTTTTGGCTGTTCTTACCGCCTGTTTTCTTGCGCATAAAAACAACGTATTAAAAAAAGTCACTGTTCTGATGCTGATGATTCTGATTATCGTCTCCAATCAGTTTGTTGTTGCGCCTTTATTGGGCAACGGCCAAGGCGATATCGAATTTAAATTTCTCGCCGATTGGTATATTCAAAACGCCAAAAGTGGCGAAAAACTCGTATGCACAATGGCCAATCTTCTTGAGTCAATGGCCCCGCAATATACCGATTATTTTATTCCGATAGACCGCTTTCGTGATGTAAACTCGCCTGCTGAATTTGTCCAGGAATGTTACAGAAAAAATATTACTTACGTTGCCTGGGATTCGAGAATAGGGCTTGTGCCGCAGGATGATTATTATAAAATCTGGAAGATGCAAAATCTTGCTCCCCTTGCCGCAGGTCGCGATGTTGGCCCTTATCAGTTTATCACGCAGTTAAAAGCTAATGAAAGACGGTACATATATGTTTATCGTCTGCTCTATGAAAAGAAATAAGAGTTGATAAAAATAAAAAAGCCTTTAGTCTGTGTCCGTCCGTGTTTTAGTCAGTGTCAATCAGCGTTTATTTGACAGCGATGACTTCTTTGACTTCCGGCACTCTTTCCTTAAGGAGTCTTTCCACGCCCATTTTTAGCGTCATTTGTGCCCCCGGGCAGCCTCTGCAGGCCCCTTGAAGCCGGACCTTTACAGCGTTATTTGCATCTATTTCTATAAGCTCTATATCGCCGCCGTCATTTTGCAGCATCGGACGGATTCCGTCGATTACTTCCGAAACCTTGTCTTTAAGGCTCTTTTCACTGTTACATCCGCAATTTTCACACATTTTCTTACTCCTGATTATTTAAATAATCAGAAATTATACTAAAAGGATGTAAGGAAGTAAAGAATTAAGGAAATAAGGACGTCCCAGCCGCGACCATTAGGGAGTAGTTATTTCCTTACTTCCTTGCCTCTTTACCTCTTTACTTCCTTTAAATTATACGTGAAATAACGAAGATGTTCGGTTAAATGTATAGGATTATGGCTCATAAAAAACACTTAAATTACCGCAAGTTGCCCAGAAATCTGGAAATTCTTTATGAAGATGATGATATTATCGTCGTCGATAAACCCGCAGGCTTATTAACCGTCGGCACCGAAACAAACAAGACAAAAACTGCTTATTACATCCTCACCGATTATGTCAGGAAAGGCAATCCGAAATCCAAAAACAGAATTTTTATAGTTCACAGGCTTGACCAGTGGACTTCCGGCGTTCTTATCTTCGCAAAAAGCGAGGAAATTAAAATGCGCCTGCAGGAGCAGTGGAAGGATATTCAAAAAAAATATATTGCTGTAGTCCACGGCCGCCTATCGCAGAAAGAAGGAATTATTTCCTCTTACTTGGCCGAGAACAAAGCTTTTGTTGTTTATTCCACGAAAGACCCCGCCAAAGGCAAACTCTCGCATACCGCTTACAAGGTTCTAAAGGAGACAAAGCATTTTAGTCTGATAGAGGTTAATCTTCTTACCGGCAGGAAGAATCAGATAAGAGTCCATTTTGCTGATTTATGCCATCCTCTTGCAGGCGACAGAAAATATGGAAATGCTGACGATGGCCTAAAAAGACTTGCCCTTCACGCCAGGTCTATTTCTTTTAAGCACCCAGCCACCGGCAAACTAATGACCTTTGAATCCCAAACCCCGTCTTATTTCAACAACCTGATGAAATCCTAAAGCCCCTAACTTTACTTGTCTCGACGAAGCCTTTTGGCGAAGGCGGATGTTATGGGGTTATTGTTCTCCGGTCGGGGATTGAGGGTTCCTAACCATGAAGAATAAAATCAATATCGAGCACGTTAATTTCCTCGTCTTTCAAATTGCCTTTATCGAGTGTTTCAGCGCACTGGTGGCAGTTAAATATCGTCTTAAGGTATTTCTTCTCTAACAATGTCGGTATCATATCGTAGAATTTCTTTTCATTCGGGTATTTCCCTTTGAAAAACTCATATAATCCTTTTGTTTTTTTCAAACTATTGCAGTTGCCGCACGCCCACACCTGATTATGTATCCCCTGTATCGTATCGCAGCTTTCACACTCCGGCTTTATTCTCAAAGACTTTGGCACAATATGTTCTTTGACTATATTTTCCGAACTGCCGCAGTAAGCGCATTTTTTCTCTGCCTCGACAAGTTGCCAGTCCTCCCGCGTTATTTCCGACCACTGTTTGACCCCGCTTTGCAGTTCCCGAAACGTATTTTTCACAAACCCGTAATTATATTTCTTCGCCTCTTTCCCATCCGCCGCAGAAAATGCCCTGCGCGCAATAATCTTGGCGTATTGATAAAAGATTAAATCCTTAATTGTCTTAACGTCTCTATCTGGCATATCCAAAATCTCTTAATCAGATATTTTCGCTTACAACAAAAGCCACACTATATCTTGCTCTCGTAATAGCAACATATAGCTTAAACTTATCACCAGCTTTTGATATATCTTTCGTTTTTAAATACTCAAGCATTGGATTTGTAGGAAAAATTAAAACTCTGTCATAAGTTCTTCCTTTAGCTATCCCAATATTAATTCCAGAAAAATCCAAGGTGTCCGCTTTTTTGTTGTACCTAAGAATTACTGGATGGTGCGTTTTCATATAGATATCTATTTCATTATCTAAAATGTAAAAAATCCCATCGTGTCCTGTTATGCTCAAATTTTTAGAAACCGTTTTTGGCAAATGAGGGAATAACTTGTCAGCAAAATCGCATATGCATTGATTGCATCTGAATGATGCATTATTTATCTCACAAATATAATTATTCTTCTTTTTTTTATCTAACCAATCGAAAACCGTATCAAATCCTTTGTTTTTTAAATGTCGATGAGTTTTCAATATTTTCTGTCTTGGGTCACCTACTAAAACAATAGATAGTGAAGAATCAAATAAATTGCCAATTAAATCATAATCCCAACCTTCCAAATCTTGCGCCTCATCTATAAATAAATAATCATAAATTTTTCCCAACCTTTTTAAAACTAAACCTTTGGATAATTCATTACACTTATAAAAAAACTGAGACACTTTATCTTCATATAAATAATTATTCTTTGTCAGATAATGACTATCATTTTCTTCTTTTATATATCTCAATTTTTTTATTAATTCAGCATCTTCTTTTTTAAAATAGTAAATTGACCGAATCCGTTTTCTTTCTGTTTTGTAGTTTTGATATGGTCTTACGCCTTCTTGCAATAAACAACTAAACCATGACTGAACAGTTATGTTTGCCGGAATGTATCCAGATTTATCAATAAAAAACGATCTAATCTGATCCAAATTTTCATTTGTATAAGTTATAACTAAAACTTTTTTGTCTTTCAACTTTAAAGCTTCTTCAACAATATAAGTTGTCTTGCCAGAACCAGCACAGGCTATAATTATTTTGTTTTTACTTAATTGCATCTTCGAGATAACTAGGAAATAAAATGTTTTCTTTAGTTTCAAAAATTTTCAAAGCACATTCTGTTTTGTTCTTTTCCATATAATCTTTTATTGTTCCTTTATCCGTAAAATTTTTATCTAAAATCTTATTTAAAACCTTTAATTCGTTGCACTTTACAAGTTGCGGCTCAAGCGTTGGTGCCGAATTATCTTCTGACCGACAAATTTTGATATTCGCAAGGCTTTTATAGTCCTTATATTTTGCATCAACTTTATTTGCATAATCACCATCGTTATCAGTTACTACAACCACATTATTTTTCAATTCCTTTGCAATATCTAGAAATCTAGAAAATGATAATCCTCGGACATTTATTACATCTATCCCTTTTTCAATGGGGAGCTTTTTGTGTTTCTGTGAATATACTTTCTGCACAACAAGCTCATCTGATGGCCCCTCAACCAAAATAGCTTTTTTCGCGAGAACAAGCCTTAACGTATCATAACCAGACAACTTTCTGAAATAATCCTGCGTATCATCTGGAAGGTTTCTTAAAGATGCCGTCTCAATCTTTTTATCTTTTTCATTATCGTGAAGTAGAATCAGACTCTCAAGCCCTAGCTTGTTAAGTACATAAGTACTGTGAGTCGCAATAATTATTTGCTTTCCCGCACATTTATCTTTAATTTTTGAAATCAGCGTGTTCATTGAAGAAAATGACAAATGATTTTCTGGCTCTTCAATAAGAATGATATTTGACTCAACACCTTTACGTTCTAGCGCAAGCATTATTTTAAGAGCATTTTGTTCTCCTTTGCCAATAAGCTGAAAAGGTAAATCATCCAGGTGAGGCACAAGGTTTGTCTCCCAATTTGACCTCTGAGAGATATCAATTGAGATAGAAAGATTCTTATTTGTAATAGCACCCTTCTTGGTTTGTAGTCTGTCATTGATCCCCTTAATAGAAGCTTCCTTAGAAAAATGTTCTTTCAACTCCCTATAGGCAATGTTGAGCCCCACTCGTTCTTTTGCGTCGAGATCAGTTTTAATAATATCTTGAAGATAATAATCCGTACCACTTTGCAATCGTATTGTCGTAGCGTCAATATACGATAAGCGAATGGGTAAACCTCTTATAGAAATTGCATTATTAGCAAAAGAATACCATTGAACCTTATAAAATTCTGCAGGAATTAATTGTACTTTAGACGGGTCTGCGATCAGGGTTTGATAGTCTTCCGTATAATCTTCATCGAATACAATTTCTAATTTCACGCCAATACAATCTTCCCTTTTTGAGTTCATTCTTCCTCGTAATGATGCCAATTTAGGGACATCCTCTAGATAAAGTTCAATAATAATTTCCGGCAATTCTATTGGCTTACTATCTTTTATAGACTTGAGCCATTCATTAGCACATATTTTATTAAACAGATAGGGTGTTATTTCATACTCAATCGATTTTCCATTAAGTCTTTTTGTCAAGGCAAGATTGATGGCCTCAAGAATAGTTGATTTCCCAACTTCATTATCACCAACAACGATATTTAAGTCACTATTCAACTCTAGATCGAAGCGATCAAAGATTTTATAGTTTTGAATAAATATTTTTTTAATCATGGCAGTATTATTCTCTTTCTTTTTGAATATAGGTAGAGGTAATCATCTATTTTTTATTACAGTCTCTATGTTGCAACTCCTCGTTGCTTTACTAAAATTCTACTCTTTTTCTTTTCAAACTCAACAATAAAATTTTATGGTTCTGTTTAGCCCTGCCACCCGTGGGCGGGGGGTTAGCCCTGCCAATACCTTGGCAGGGTTCGTTAAAACCGTTTAACTATTTTTACCTTTACCGATATCGTGACGTTACCGATACCCACACCATAACACATATCCTCACTTCCCTGCCTCCTTATCTCCTTACTTCTTTTCTTTGTGTCTTCGTGTCTTAGTGGCTAAGAATTTTAATTGCGCATTTGCCCCCAGTTTACTGCTTGTCTGTCAAGCTCCAGAATTTCGCTGCTGTTTATTAACCATTTTTTTTGAATGGTCTTACGGAAATAAAATCTCGCCTTGACAATCATAAACGGCTTGCCCATCTTTGCAATTTCGCTTTGTTCGGTAAATTTTACAAGTCCTTCAACTGTAAAAGTCGCTTTATCGTCCTGGATTTCAATTTGTCGGCTGAATATGCTTATTTTTTCGACGGTTGCCGTTTGGAAGAGGGCCTGGCAGTATGCGATGATTATGTCTTTTGAGCTGTGGTATGGGTCTGTATAATCGTCAGCGACAATTTCTTTTATAGGCTCGATTTTTTGTTGTTCGAAAGCCTTGATTCCTTTGTTTATTGCACCTTGGATTTTTTCTTTATCGGTTTCGACAAAATACGCGACCGCGACGGCAGCGATAACTATTAGAAGTGGTATAAATAGTTGCCACCAGCGTTTTTTATCGGGGCAAACCGCTCGGAAAATCCACAAGGCGATAAAAACGATAATCGCCGCCCCAATCCCGGCAAACGGATATTCAAAAATATTCCACATAAATTACTCGTCACTATTTAGTCGCCTCTGCGACAGTCATACTATACCCTACATTCTGTACCCTAAAATTTAATTTCTCAATGCCTGTATTTGTGCTGGTATTCGACCTTTGCGTTTTACGAAATTTGGTGATGCTTTTTTCGGGATTTTCATAATTGGTGCCGACCCTAAAAGGCCTCCGAAGTGGACAATTTGCCCCGCTTTTTTGCCCGGAATTGGTATAACGCGCACGCTGGTTGTCTTATTATTAACGACTCCGATTGCAAGTTCATCTGCTATTATTGCGCTAATAACGTCTGCTGGCGTGTCGCCGGGAATCGCAAACATATCAAGACCGACGGAGCAAACGCTGGTCAGGGCTTCGAGCTTTTCGAGACTAAGCGCTCCCGTCCGCACTGCACGAATCATCCCTGCATCTTCACTTACCGGAATAAACGTCCCCGATAATCCGCCTACATTGCCAGAGGCAAAACCGCCGCCTTTTTTTACTGCGTCCATCAACATCGCTAAAGCCGCAGTAGAACCCGGCCTGCCCATCCGCGAAACACCCATAGCTTCAATAATTTCAGCTACGGAATCTCCTCTTTTCGGCGTCGAAGCAAGCGAAATATCAACAATGCCAAAATCAACATCCATCATCTTCGCAATCTCCCTGCCAATAAGCTCGCCTGCCCGCGTAATCTTAAAAACAGTCCTCTTTATGACCTCCGACAAAGCCGTCAAATCACATTTCGGATTATTGGCAACCACATTCCTGACTACGCCGGGGCCTGAAATTCCGATATTCAATGAAAAATCCGCCTCGCCAATCCCGTGATGGGCGCCAGCCATAAAAGGATTGTCCTCCGGCACATTGGCAAAAACGGCAAGCTTGGCGCAGCCGATACCATTTTTACTTTTCGCGGCAAGAGCCTTAATGATATGACCAACCTTTTCAATGGCTGTCATATTCATACCCGCCCTGCTCGAAGCGAGATTTAAAAAACTACACAATCTTTGCGTCTGCGATATGGCCTGCGGAATAGAATCTATCAAAAGCTCATCCGCAGCGGTCATACCTTTATGAACAAGCGCGCCGAAGCCGCCGATAAAGTCGATTTTCGCCGACCTCGCGGCCTTGTCGAGCGTTTTGGCAACTGATACGGCTGTCGCGATTTTTCTCGGCAGCGGCTCGATAAGCAGCGCAACCGGCGTTACACTTATTCGCCTGTTGGTAATGGGTATGCCGTATTTTTGTTCGAGCTGGTCTGCACATTTATTGAGACGTTTGCCCATCTCCGAAATCCGTTTGAATATTCTTTTGTTAAAAGCGGCAAGGTTCCTGTCGACACAGTCTTTAAGATTGACGCCGAGCGTAACAGTCCTGATATCGAAATTCTGTTCGATGGTCATCCTTACCGTCTCAAAAACCTCTTCAACCGATATTCTCATAAGTCGTTCCTTTGTGTTAATAATTTGAACTACTAATGTCTATCTCGATTGCGAATATATCCCCGCTCTTTTTATGCTTATATAAAGCTTTCATTTTCCCTCTTCTATTTTATATTTTACTTGAATATTTTATTTTTCCTAAATTTTCATCTTTTTTCGCCTTGCGAAAAACAAATAAATGTTCGTGCATAATAAGATAAAATTTATCATTCTGTGCTTTTTGCGCCCATCGGCCTGTAGATGAGCAATTATGCTGAACTTTAACTACATCTTCTTTTAAAATAAAACCAACTTTTAAAAACCGCTGCATAACATTATATGCTAACGGCACAAAATGCCTGCTCTTACGTGTATCACCTATGAGTATTGCACAATATTTATCAGGTTTTAGAACTCTATGAAGTTCTTTTGCTATTTTTTCGATTTCATCGCAGAATATTGGCATACTGCCGATATTTGACAGGTCGCCGTGAAATTGACCGTCCGAATATTTGATAATATTCATATAGGGTGGATGTGTAAGAATTAAATCGATACTGTCGCCTTTGATAAAAGATAAATCTCTTGCATCACCAGTTTTGACAATCTGTTTGCTTGCTGGATGATGATTGAATTTTAATGCCTGTTTCGTTACTTCTATCGCTTTCGGGTTTATATCAAGACCTATTGCATTCCTGACAAGCAACTTGGCTTCGATAATGGTTGTTCCGCCGCCGACCATAGGATCAAGGACTGTTTCGCCTCTTTTTGAGTACATTTCGATGATATTTCTTGCAATCTGCGGTGCAAAATTCCCGCGGTACTGCGGATTATGAGTCGCCCAGTTTCCTCTTTCTGGGAAAGACCAGACTGTGGTAAACTCTGGTGAATACTCTATGCTTTTAGTTTTGCTCATTTGGATATGTGAAACTCTGGAAATATAAATTTTTTAAGGAAACCGGTCCTAGCATAAAACGCCCGAGATGTGCTTCCATGACCTGCTCCCTTTGTCCGAGGTTGAACATATACTCCCATTTTACCGGTCAAAGACTTAAATCCTTTATTTATTATTGCATCACGAACAGTATTATAATCCTCTTTTATCTGTTCATAGAGCTCTCTGTTGTCCAAATCAAATGTTGTTACTTTATATAAAACAGAACTTTCTTCTTTCTGACTAATCCAGATACGAGCCGCAACAACAGCCTTTTTTAGTTTCGCCAACAAATGACTGTTTTCAAATTCAGTATGCTCTACGTTGTATGGGTCAATCATCGTGATTGCCATTGTTTCTTTTACTGTTAGTTCTCCATTTTTTAAGTATTTTAGTGGAATAGTTTTTAGTTCCCAAGACCCAAAATTGGGTGATTGTGAGGAATTGATCGGCAACCCTAAACATCTCTCTATTACATGACCCGCCCATCCTTTATTTTTTTTGCCATTGCGAAAAACCGTAACTTCGTATGTATCTGCCAACTTTCGCAAGTCTTGCCCAATAAGTTTTTGAATCCTCTTGACTGCTTCCTGTCTTTTCATGCTTACAAAAACACTCCGTTCAATTCGTAATTAGAAGTTCACTAATTTGACCTCGCCCAACTGCCTTGCAGTTAATAACTCTACTTGCCTTTACTTTTTGAATATCGAAGCCTCTGAAATTGTCTTCAAAGAAATGGTCTTCTGGATTTTCATTTTTAGGATCGGAATTGCTTAAAAGAAATTTTGCTCCAATTTGTTTAATTTCTTTGCAAAATTCTGCCAGTCTAATCTGGTCTTCTTCAGAAAAGCTGTCCTTCGAATATGCGGTAAAACTCGCCGTGCCATTCAGTGGTCTGTATGGCGGGTCTAAATAAATAAAAGAATTTTTACTTATATTTTTCCTGCTTTTTGTAAAATCTCCGCAAATTATTTCGGCCTTTTGCAGGACTTCCGAAACGGCCAACAAATTCTTTCCGTCACAAATTTTAGGATTTTTATAATCACCGAAAGGAACGTTAAACTCGTTTTTGCTGTTTACCCTGTAAAGCCCATTGAAACAGGTTTTATTTAAAAAGATCAATTTAGCCATAGTTTCAGGATTATGATTTTCGCATTTATCCTGATTAAATTCTTTGCGGATTTTCAAATAAAACTTTTTTCTATCATTGTGATTTAATGGCAAAAATTCCGCTTCTAGTTTCCCAAGAGACTTGATAAGAGAGTTAACATCCGTTTGAACCGTCTTATAACAATTAACAAGGTCGTTATTAATGTCGTAAAGATAAAACTTTTTTATTTTTGTGTAATTTTGTGCAATATAAAAAAATGCAGCTCCTCCGCCAACAAAAGGTTCAATATAAGTTGTAATCTCTCCTGTCGAAAGACCATTAGGTAAGCGTTTTTCAATTTCATCAAGAAGCTGTGTTTTCCCTCCAGCCCATTTGAGAAATGGTTTAGCTATAATCTGCTTTTCTCTGGTTGCTATCATTGTTCTTTATTAATTCTTAACGTTTTTGCGATTTTTTCCAGATAAATTTCCCCCATTTTCTACCATTCTTATCTCTTTGTCAATGGTTCATCCTGAGCAGGGTCGAAGGAAACTTCTTTTCAAACTCAACCAATTTTCTCCGAAAAAACCGATATTCTTATAAGGCGGTCTTTTAGTGGAGAGAACCCCCAATATAAATCCGCCGAAGGCGGACAAGCTTGGGGGCTTTAGGATTTTGACGAACCCCGCACAATAAACGAACCTCTCGGCATCCGCCTTCGCTAAAGCTTCGTCGGATTAAGGCCGAGGGGCTAAATAGTTTTGGATTTGCGAGTCATCGGGAAAATTAAGCACTGCAAAGTCGCCGTGATAAATTTTCGCGGCATTGTCGTAAGCCCTTGCGGCGTCTTGTTCGTTATCAAAATAACCTAAATGTAATCTCTTATTATTATAATTTATATGCGATGCCCATTTATTCGTTTGTTTATAAAAATATACACCTTTGTATTTTGAGGTGCCTTTCTTTTTTAGTCTTTTATTATAAGAGTTTTGAGCATAGGTAGCGATTCGCAAATTGCGTTTAGTATTATCGAGGCCATCGCCGTTTATATGGTCAACGATTTTGCCGGCAGGAGCGTTCATAATAACTCTGTGCATTTTCACGTATCTGCTGTCTTCGTATTGGACAGCATAGCAATTTTTTCTGTTTTTGCTTTCTTCAAGGTGCCAATCGTATTGGGCTAATTTGTGATAATCTTCCGGGTCAACTTTTGCGAACTTACCTTTTGTGAGTTTAATTTTGCGGAACGGATAGCCGTGGGTTTTCTTCCTGTATCGCAGAAGGAAATAAACGAAGATGGTTTCGATAATTTTCGGGATTGGAATTGGTAAGTAAAATTTTGTCACAGTAATTTTTCCGTTATCAGTTATCGGTTATCAGTAATAATTCTCGAAATTTTCAATCTTAAATATTCAATTTTCAATATATATGTCCCTCCATATATAGGCGAAAACTTGCGCGTTTTGGCCGAATTTCGACCAAAAATCGACCAATGCGATTTTGTAAGTCGTTGCGGGATAAGGAGAAAAATTTTATTATTTTTTTCAAGCGCGCAAGTTTTTTCCTGCGCGCTTTCGACCAATATTGGACATTGAACCCCCAGCTTGTCCAGCTTGAAAAATAGCCACCCCGATGAGATAGTCTCGCCTGCGGGCGGACATCTCACGGGGTAAACCTCGACACGAAGGCACAAAGTTTTATCGCAGATTGCGCTGATTTCATTGATTATTTTTAGACACGGATTAACACTGTTTGTTTCAACAATCCCGATAAATCGGGAATTTGTGTTCAAAGCAAAGGCTATGCTCGAAATTGCGATTTCTGTGCCAGCCGTTTTGCTTTGTCCACAGGCTGAAAATCAGCCTTTGTTGAAACAAAACACCCCGATGAGATAGTCTTCTGGGAAAACACCCCAGTTAGATAGCCAACAGCATTTCCAAGTAGCTAACTTGCGCATCTAACGGGGCAAGCTACGCCGCTGATAATCTATTCCCTAAACTCTATACCCTATTTTTTAATTGTTTTCCGCCCCGTTTCCGGCATATAATTTCCTTACATATAAGAAAAGGAGAATTTTATGAAAGATTTACTTGAGAAAAACAAAACATCCATAACCATTATCGCTGCAGCGTTAATAATTGCCGCCTCAATCTGGCTCTCCCGCAAACCGCCTTCTGCCGCTGTGCCCGCTGCCCCCGAAAGAGAACAATCATCTAAACCAGCCCAGCCGGTGCAGCCGGCTTCCTTGCGCATAAGTTTCACTGAAGCGCCGAATTATACCGGCAAATACGCTTGTGTAACAGGGATAGTGGACCATACTTATACTTCTCGAACAGGCACTATATTTTTAAATTTCTGCCCCGATTATAGAACTTGTCCGTTTGGCGCTGTAATTTTCGGTTCAAACGCTTCTAAATTCCCCAATCCGAACCAGTTCACAGGAAAGAACGTGGAAATCACCGGCTTTATAACTGCCTATCAAGGCCGCCCGGAAATTGTCCTCGAATCCCCCGCCCAAATCAGAATTGGAAAATAGGTGTGGGGTTTTCCTTTTGCCTTCGCGCAGCGTCGCGGCGACTTGTCTGTTCGCAGCACGAATGTGCGAAGACGGAACCCTTACCGATACTGACACCCATACCAATTTTTAAATATCCCAATGAGAGTTTAAACAAGGTCATTTTTCTTGCAAAAACAGTTTTTCAGGCATAACTTATATCAACTCTTTAATTAAATTTAGCCGGAGGGAATTAAAATGAAAAAAGCTATTTGTCTTGAGGACATTAAAAAAGCCGAGCCGAGAAGTGCTGTGATCGGCGTATTTGCTCCCTGCGACCCGCGAATCGACGCGGTGAGCAGAAAACGGGCACAAAACATTATCGCTATGGTTGCCGATTGTTTAAGCGGAGCGGTAGTTTTGCCAAACGGCCAGTCTGTGCAAGTCGTTTATTCACAGGTGCTTGTGGACAGTGAAACGCAGGCCGATATTGTAGCGGCGCAGTTCAGGAAAGCAGGTGTTAATATCCTTATTTGCGCGCCTGATACATGGGCATTTCCGCAGCTTACGGCCATTTCATTATTGCAGCAATTTCCTGTTCAAACGCCAATAAATATCACCTGCGGCAACAGCGGGTCAAAGCCGGGCGTTGTTTACGCTCACGCATTAAGCGGAGCGCTGGCCCAATATGGAAGATTAGCGGCTTTGAATGTCGGTAACTGGGCTGATACGGGTCTTAATCCAAAAATGAGTGCGGCGACGGCAAAGAATTTAATCGACTGGTGTTATGCCGCTGTAACTTCTGTCGCCCTTGCCGGCAGAAGAATTGTATTGTTCGGGCATGATTCGATGGGAATGGAAACGGCACTGGTGCATATTATACCGACGAGAAGGACATTCGGTATTGAAATTACAAGATTAGATATGAAACTGCTGGCTGATATGCTCAAAAAAGGCGCTTATAACAAAGCTGAACTGCAAACACTTCGGCACTGGATTAATAAACATATCGGTAAAAGACTTGAACTGAGAAATGATGATGACGACAGGCGTTTCAATCAATCACTTGCTATGTATTTGATAGTCCGCGATTTAATGGCAGAACTGAACGCTGTCGGCGGCGGATTTATGAGCCAATTAGAATGGGGCAGCGATAAACGAGGAATCCCCCTGCCGGTCGCAGATGTAATGGAATCGCTTTTCAATAGCACTTTCGACCATAACGGGCCAAAAGAAGCTATACCTTACGCTACGGAAGCAGATAGCCAAGCTCTTTTAACAATGCTTTTTATGACGTGGCTGAGCGGCGGTAACCCCCCGCTGTTTATGGACTTAAGAAAAATATGGGAGGCGTGGGAAATTAAGACTCTGGCAGCGAAAATCGGGTTAAGAAACCTGCCGAAAGGCGCAATATGGCTTAAAAAGGGATTGGTCGATGGTAATAACAGCGGCAGCGCATCGTTCAATTGGGCGGCAAAGCCGGGGACGGATATAAAGAAAATTATGGCTGGAATTTCTATGCCGTTGGCAAACGAAGATTATTTCCCCGGCGGCGGAAATTCAATAACATTTATGACGCCAGCAGGCATCGAAGGCATCGCAGGACGAATGGCTTACTGCTCAAAAAATAATAAATTCAGCTTCATCTGGGACGAAGCGGAAACGGTCGCAGTGCCGGCGAAACTTGAAAAAACTATGTGCAATCTTACAGATGCAACCTGGCCGCATACTTTTGTTGTGCCGAAATACGCGAGTATGGTCGAGTATAAACAATACGCGCCGGCGAACCATCTGCATATGATATGGAATCTGCCGGCGGCGCGATTGGAACACTGGATGGATATTACCGGTGTTGTGGGTTTGACGCCGTGGGCGAAAAGACCGGCATTTATCGAGGGCGTTGACAGGCCAAAACCGTTAGTGAGTATTATCGGAGGTTAGGACGTTCACCACAGAGAATGCCGAGAATGCAGAGAAAAAATTTATCATAAAAAAATTTAATTGAACATCCAATATCGAACAGTCGAACATTGAACATCGAATAAAGAACATAAAGTAAATCCCGTACCTTCTAAAATATCAAGTGAATCTTATATATTTTTTTAAGAATCGAAAGGGTGTATAATTAAGATAGATTTAAAAAAAATGGAATAAAAAGAAAGTGCGGGATGAATAAATCACTTGCAGAACTTATTTATATCAGCCGCAAGGTGGGTAAAGACCACTGTTTGACACAGGGCAGCAGCGGAAATACGAGCGTAAAAACACAAAACGGCAAATTTATGTTCGTAAAAACAAGCGGAACAGCCCTGAAAGATATGAACACAAAAAGAGGCTGGTGTAAAGTAAGTCTGCAAAAAGTTCGAAAAATCGGCGATAAAAAAATTGCCAAACTGTCGCCGAAAAAAAGAGAAATAGAAATTGCCGAGCGATTAATCGCAGCCTGTGAAGACAAGAAAAATCAACCTTCCATAGAAAGCAACCTGCACGCCTTTCTTGACAAATACGTTATTCATCTTCATCCGATTATGGTTTGCGCATTTTTAATCACTAAAAACGGAAAAGCTGAATTAAAAAAATTATTTGCCAGAGAAAGGCCGGCGCCTTTGTGGGTTCCTTACGCAAATCCGGGATATGCGCTTGCGAAAAAAATTGCAAAATTGACTATTGGATATCGAAAAAAATACCGGCGACTGCCGCAAATATTATTTTTAGAAAAGCATGGTTTGTTTGTTTCCGCAGCAAGTGCCAAAGAGGCACTTAAACTTGTCGGGAAAGTAATAAAGCGGTGTGAAACAAAAATTAAAGATTCGTCGCCGCGGCGGCGACTGTTAAACTACGATAAGATAATCGCGCTCTGCCGTTGCGGCGAAGCCAATAATTGACGCAGGGTTTGTTTCGGTTATAATCTCTAATAAATCTAACTGAAAGGCAAAGTATGGCAAAGAAATTCGTCCGAGCGGTTTTTCCCGGCTCATTCGACCCGATAACCAACGGCCATCTTGACGTAATCAATCGCGGTATAAAACTTTTCGACGAGCTGATTGTGGCCGTCGGCAAAAGTCCATTGAAAGACCAGCTTTTTACTCTCGATGAGCGAGTCGAAATGATAAAGCCGCTGGTTGCGGATATACCGGGCGTGAGCGTTCAAAGTTATGACTGCCTGACTGTCGAATATGCGGCAAGTGTCGGAGCAACAGCAATGCTGCGAGGCCTGCGAAACCTGACAGACGTTCAATACGAATTCCAACTTGCTATGACCAACCGCGCGGTCGCGGGCATCGAGACGGTTTTCGTTATGACCAGCGAACAATACGGCTTCACAAGCTCAACGATGATTAGAGAAATTGCCAGACTTGGAGGGAACATATCAAATCTGATACCACAGGAGGTTTATGAAAAACTTCAAAAGCGTCTTACAGAAATAGGCATAAAACAGGAACGAGATAATTGTATAGAATAACCGTAACAACAAATTTTCGAGCGGGACATCAAATCACAGCCGCTTCAATCACCGAACCCTATCATATCCACGACTGGATAGTTGAAGCCGCTGTCAGCGGACAAGGTCTCGATGAAAATGGATTGCTTTTCGACTTTAATAAATTAAAAAAGATTTTGGAAAATATAGTCTGCAAATTTGACGGTCGAAAACTTGAAGATTTAAAATGCTTCGAAGGGACAAATACTTCAGCCGAGAATGTCGCCAAATATATATATGATAGAGTAAAAACCCTATTGCCTAAACGAATCAGCCTGCTATACGTAGAAGTAACAGAAACGCCGGGCTGCCGGGCAAAATATGATGAAAAACCGGCGGTTTAGCCCACTTATTTTATAGCCGATATAATAAAGGACAGACTGAAAACAGTTTATTATAACCTATTGATAAATAAAGACTTATGCTTTGTGAGATTTGTAAAATCAAGACGGCAACGGTCCACCTGACAGAAATTGTCGATGGGCAACGTTCAGAAAGCCATTTGTGCCAAAGCTGCGCTCAAAAAGAAGGCATAACAATAAAGAATCAGCTTTCACTTAATGAGCTTTTAGGCTCGCTGATTGCTGCGCATCAGCAGGCAGATGAACAAGGCCGGGACATAACCGAAAAAAGCTGCCCTGTTTGCGGTATGACTATGGAAATGTTTCGCAAACAGGCGCTGCTGGGCTGTCCGAAAGATTATGAAATTTTTGAAGACAGCCTGCTGCCAATTATCGAAAAGGCACAGGACGGCAAAGTGATTCATAAAGGCAAAACTCCACAGGGTTTTGTGCCGCAGAAAATTTCCGACGGCAGGACATCCAAAGAAGTAAAAGAAATAAAAACTGAAAAAGAAAATCGGGTCGAAGATATAAAAAAGCAGCTTGAGCAGGCAGTGCGGGACGAAGATTATGAGCTTGCCGCGAAATTGCGGGACCAGTTAAAGGCGCTGCAATGAGATTAGACGAATTAAGCAGTAAACTGTCACAATGGTTCAGCTCCGAGGCACCGCTGTCTGATATTGTGATATCGTCACGGATAAGACTGGCCCGTAATCTTGCCGGCCATAAATTTATTTCACGCTGCGATAATTTAGAAAAACAGGAGATTCTGCAGAGCCTGAAAGAGGCTATCCTTTCTCTTGACCAGCTCGGCGATATATTCTTCATCGATATCGAACACGGCAGCGGACTTGAAAGAGATTTGCTCATCGAAAGACAGCTTATCAGCAGGCATCTGGCGGCAGGCAAAGGGCCAAGAGGCGTTGTAATCGCCCAAAATGAGCTTTTCGCAGCCCAGATAAACGAAGAAGACCATCTGAGACTGGCTGTTTTGTCGGCGGGTCTTAATGTGGATAAATGCTGGCAGAGAATTAACGACATCGACGACGCCATCAGCAAAAAAATCGAATATGCTTTTAATCCAAAGCTTGGGTTTTTGACTGCCTGCCCGACAAACCTCGGCACCGGCATCAGGGTTTCAGTAATGCTCCACCTGCCCGGCCTTAAACTGACCGACCAGCTTAAAAAACTTTTTGAGGCTGCAAAGGATATGAACCTCGCTATCCGCGGCCTGTTTGGCGAAGGGACAGAAGCGGTCGGCGACTTCTTCCAGATTTCAAACCAGGTTACCTTAGGCATAAGCGAAGAGAAAACTGTTGAAGATTTCCAAACCCTTATAATCCCGAAAATCGTCGAATACGAAAGACTCGCCCGCGACAGATTATTAGTAAAAGACGTCAATATCCTCGACGATAAAATTTCACGTGCACTTGCCGTTCTGAAAAGTGCAAGACTAATCAGCTCGCACGAGGCAATGTTCCTTCTGAGCAACCTGCGAATGGGCGTAAATATGGGCAGAATAAAGGAAATTTCAATCGATACAATAAACGAATTGTTCCTGCTTACCCAGCCGGCCCATCTGCAGATAAACAAAGGCCAAAACCTTGACGCCGAACAAAGAGATATCCTGAGGGCAGAAACGTTAAGGGCAAAGCTAAACTAAATTCTTTTTTTAATCACAGATTACACGGATTTCGTTGATTATATTATTTCTAAATTACTTCTGTGAAATCAGCGTAATCAGCGATTCTTTTTCTAAAGGGAAAACGAATGGATACAAAGTTTCTTATCAAGCTTTTGATAACGATTGCGATAATTACTTTCTGCTCCCAAATCGGCAAAAAGGCGCCTGCTCTTGCGGGCCTGATAGCGACAGCGCCGATAACAACGCTGATAGTCCTTCTTTGGCTGTGGTCTGACAGGCCCGGCGATTTTAAACTGATGACCGATTTCACAAGAGGCGTTTTATGGGGAATAATTCCCACCGTATTTTTCTTTATTGTCGCTTTTTTGTGCTTTAAAAAGCAGATTTCAATCCTGCCGACAGTGGCTTTTTCATTCGCGGCCTGGCTTATAGCCGCGATAGTGCATCAACTACTGCTCAAAAATTAGCCACTAAGACATCCGCCGTCGCCAAAAGGCTATGGCGGGACAAGCCAAGGCACTAAGTTTTTTAATTATATATTTCGTGTCTTTGTGCCTTCGTGGCTAACGTGCTTCCGGCACAACCTGAAAGGCTCTTATTATAACCTTATTACCCGGAAATCGAGAGTCTCCCACTTGGCTTCTGTCGAGAATTGCGATGTATCTTTTCTGCGGGCCTTCAATTGTCCCATCACTTTTAACATTTGTGCAGACACGCACTAAAATATAAGCGGTAAAGACATCGCTGCGAACCGTTACAAGGTCGCTGATTCGGGTGAAAATTAAATCCCGCTCTTCATAATCATCCGGAGCGCCATCGCCGCCGCTTAAATCAGGAAATCCCGGCTGGTCTCCAGTTAAAACACGACTATAATAATCAATCCGGTAATCCTGAGGCGGGTAACGGACATTCATTAGCTGGCCAATAGTTCTAAAACCACAAGGGTCTGAACTTCTATAATCAGGGCCGGAAGGAGAAAGGTTTTGTTTATCTCTATAAGCAACTATCGCATTGGCAAGATTGGCATTGTTGTAGCCGACGGGGTCATTTCTTAGCGAAACCCACGGCAATTGAGCCAACACATACGCAGGGGCGGTGTTGATATTTATCCTGCCTTTAATTCTTGTTTCATTTAAATAAGCCGGATTTGGATTTAACCGATCAACAGCGTTATAAGGGTCGATAACGGTAAGATATTTAAAAATCTGCTGATAAGTCGTTTGGGACAAATCGACAAAAACTTCAGATTCCTCATCAGCAGTGCTATCATAACCAATTGTACCGGCAGGTGCGCTGCTACCTATATAAGGATAATAAGCCGGTTTGCGGAAAATCATTCCAATCTCACCGATATTTGTGAAGGCGGCATTTTTTGGATGAGCTTGGATATATTTGCCATCATCAGGAGGTATAGCGGTATTAATCAATCCCAGAGTTTGAGAACCACTGACCATCCCGCCCCACAAACCCCGAATACCCGCCATCCCCGACCACCTTATACATTTTGCAGATGCAATATCTCTTTGAAGACTATAAATACCATTGCCTGAAGGCGACCAACCAACAGGAACAATAAAAGAATCAACTGTAATATCAATATCAGCAGCTCCAACCTTAACTGTGCGTATTAATGAAATCGTAGTGCCGGCACTGAAAATGCCAGAACCCGGAGCACCTCCATCTTGGGTTGAAGCGCAAGGATCTATAACAAATGAAACTCCGGGGCTCTCCCACTTTATAACATAAAACTGCTTTGTCCCCGACCAGTTAATATTATAATAATTGCCTGTGAGGTCACTATGAAGTTTCCATCCAACAGGATCTAAATCACCGGAATAAGGCTTATAAAGTTCGATTGCGTAAGACATATTGCTGCCACTTTTATTGTAAGCTAATTCGGAAATGTAAATGCAGGGGGTCTCGAAACCATAATAAGTGGTAGAACCCACATTAAAAGCAGTAACATTCGAATCGCTATCCCGATAATCAATTATATTGACCGCCATTTGGGCGGCCGTATTAGCGTCAACGCCGCTATTGAGAATGGCATTGTATAATTCATTCACATTAGCATCATTTATATTGGTCATTTTATTGCCGTCAGGGGCAATAATCCTGTCAAGATTCAGAGTTGTCAAATAATGCCTGCGAATGCCTATGCTGTTGGTTTCTGTAATTCTGGCCTGCCATTCTTCAAGTCCCCGGCCGCTACCAGCTGCATCATAAAGGCTTCCGGCGTTTATGCCTGCATCAGAAGTTTGAGGCAGCACCTTTTCCAAGCGGCTTTCAAATTTACTGTCAATACAATATCTGTATCTTAATTCAAGCTCATCGGAAATATCAAAGGGACGATAATTGCCGTCCGCAGGCAGGCCGTATTGCCAGATAATCTTTTTTTGATAATCAGCCCAGCTTTGGGGGAGTGTCGCAGAGCCTAAACGAGCAGCTTGCAAGCTACCAATATCATCGCTGGACTTCAAGAGACCTTTGAGATTTATCTGCATTTGGGTTGAACCGTCAATTCTCGCTTGACTGCCGCTGGTAGGGTCAAACTGATACGCGGTATTGACATTGACCATTCCGCTATTGTCAATTACCCTGACGGCGGCGTAAATTTTCTTTCCTTTTGAAGTTCGCAAATCCGTAAGTTCAATCCATTTTGAATCAAGGATACCATCGCCATCAGCATCGGCCAAATTGTCCTGTAAGTTACCGCTGCCATCAAGAGTTATAACTGGATAATCTAATATTACATCTCTGACGCCTGGATAATCAGTATCTATATTATTTGTAAGATAGAAGTGTTGATGCAGATAATTCGTCACATCGCTTATTTGCCGCCAATAATATTTAGTTGGAACTGTCGGGTCTTGATACGGCTCATTGCTTGCGAGCCAGGGATGCTGAGAATCTGGATAATCATAATAAGTGCCTCCAATTGGCGGTGTATCGCTAACAAGTTGGCCATTGATAAGCTCTATAATTGACTTGGCAGCTAAATCGAGGGTTTTATTATCGGCAATATTGCTTGTGGCTGCGCTATCCATCCTTGCAATAGCCACAAACATCACGGCTATTACAGCGAGCATTATCGTCAGGACAATGGTCATAATTAACGCAGAACCCAGCCTGTCATATTCAAATTGTTTTATCATCTTTTTTATCATTTTTCTGCCCTCCTTTAAAGGGCGCCACGAAGGCACCAAGACACGAAGTTTTTTAATATATATCACCTTTTCTTAGTGCCTTTGTGTCTTTGTGGCTACGGTCCTATATAAACTATATGTTCAAACGTTCTGCCGCCTTTGAGAATCCTTTTGGAATCATAAAGCGTGAACGTAAATTTAAGAGCCTTCGGCCAGTTCGAACTTGTCGGCGTGCAGGTAATCGCTGTCGAAGACCAATTTATTCGATTTCCGCTGATTCCATTAGTCCATTCAATTCTAAAACTGCCAACTTTTTGAGCAAAAAGACTTCCGATATTCGTGGAGCCAGCGGGCGGCCTGCCAGTAGTAAAAAACGCGGTATTAGGATTTTCGAGATTAGTAATAGCTGCCTGACACTCAGCAAAACTTATATTTTTCACATCATTGCCCGTTCCTGTATAACCCGGAACTAAAAGAAGAATATCTCTTGCCAAATCGCCGGGCAATATTTTGCCGGTATAAGTCGATTGACTGTGTCCTAAAAAGATTCGGGCAATGTTGGATCTTGTCGAAGTATCTGCCCACGACTGATAATCGCCTGTGCTGAAATAGTAAAGGGCATCATAATTATCGCTGCCGACCTGCTCTGAATATAAAATTAAATATCCATCTGTTCGCAGACTCTGGAAATCAATATCAATCTGGTCGGTAATTGCGCGGAGGGTTCGCATAATCTCGGCAGTGGCCGCGGCGGTTCTCTGGGACTCGATTGAATAATTAAAAATCATACCCGCCGCCGCGATGACGGCCGCAAACAAACCCATCGCAACTAATAATTCGATAATAGTAAAGCCTTTTTTCATATCAATTAGCCACTAAGACACCAAGGCACTAAGTTTTTTATATATTATTTTTATTCGTGTCTTTGTGCCTTTGTGGCTATCCTTAAAATCTTATTATTCTCTGATAAACTTCGATATCCGCATTTCGTCCGCCGGTTACGGGCGGAGGAATAAGCCAAATATTAGCTGGGCCGGTCGAATCTTCCCAGCCTCTGTCAAGTTTCACCTTAGTATTCTGCCTGTCAATAACGCGGTATATTTTACCGGTAGCATTATCGAGTATCGCTGTCGGCGGATTAACATATTGCGGATAAACCGTAACGACCAGGAAATTCGGATCAGGTTGCACTATACTCTGAATCATAATAAGTTTTGGTCTATCATAAGACGGACCGCCAGGGTTGGGATACGTCAGTCCCGGATTTGTTTTTCTGGCGACAAAGACCGTCATCTGATAATTCGGGTCCACCGGGCTCAATTTTCTGTAAACGGCTGACCAGTAATATTGGGGATTTGTTAGAGCTTGTGTCGGATTATACGAAAATTCGCAGGGGTCAATTGTCAGGCCGGGGATATCGTTATAATCGCCGATATTGAGAATAGGCGTGCCAATGCCGTAAAGCTGAATTTTCGCGAATGCTTCATCAGCAACAATAGCGGCCATTGTCCTTTCGACCGATATGCTTGTCAGGTAAATCGCGACCGGAAACATCGTGGCTACCAGCATCATACCGATAGAAAGAATGCCTGCGGCCATCAAGACCTCGGTAAGAGAAAAACCGCTTTGTTTAAATTTCTTAGCCACTAAGACACCAAGACACAAAGAAAATTTTTATTTTAATTTATTCTAAATTCTATGTTCTATATTCTACATTCTATTTAATAATCTCGCCGGTATAGGGATTTATATTCATTGCCTTTAGTCCAGTTAGATAATCCATTTTCTGCGTGCTTGTCGTCATCTTTTCAAATTTTCCCCGGTCATATATAACAAAATTTGTTCGACTATTCTCTACGCCCACTCCGAAATCGTCATAATCATCCTGCAAAAACTGACCGTTGCCGGTAGCAATATCATAATAACTATTAAAAACCTTATCATCGGAACCGGAAGCTGCATTTAATGCGGGCCTGCTTTGTTTATCATTATTTCTGCATCTAACTTCCAATGTAACAAGTTTTCCCGAGGGAGAAAAAACAATCGAAAATGTTGAAGTATCCCTGATGTGTATGTTGTCATGTTCAAGATAGGGTTCAGTAGCAGGGTCGAGATTTGCTGTAACATCATCAAGATCGCTTGGGCTTAAACCTGTTTCAACTATTGGATTACCACAGGTTCTTGGAGTCACGCTAACAGTATAATTTCTTACAATTTTATCTATTACACAGATATTTTCCGGAAGTTTTATAGGTTTATAACCATCCATAGCAATAAAACCGCAATCCAGACCTGTTTTATCGCTGTTGTAAGTTATAAAAATCATATACTGGTCGGCCTTGCTGAGGTTATCGTAAGGCGGAACAGCAGGGTCAGAAGAAGGTTTATACCATGCTTTTTGGAATCTGACGCCGGTGTAATGGTTGTTTTTTATTGCTAATGTTCTTGCGGTGGCAAGGGCTGTGCTAATCATCGATTCTGAGCCGGTCGAATCGAAAGACTTCTGCATCGCGTTTATCGCAGGTATCGCAATCACTACAAGCAACGCGATTACCGCCATCACAACAAGCAATTCAATAATGGAAAAAGCTCTTTTCATATCGACACTGACTAACACTGACTTTTTGAGACACGGATTAACACGGATTTACACGGTTTTAAATATTTTAAATTTTCAATCTTCAATATTAAATTTTAAATTATTTATCATCTGCTGCTGATATCGTCAGGCGTATTAAAATCCCTGTCCGGCCCGGTTGACTCTATTAACGGAAAATTATCGCTATCTTTATACGTATATCTCAACGGACACTTCCACGGGTCAATAATATGTATCAATGGATAATTCACACCGTTGATAAGAATAAAATATTCTGTGCCTTTATAGTCTTTATTTGTAACCAGCGAACGGTTCAGGTTATCGATAATCTTCTTGCTTGCGGGGACTTGATTTAAAATATAATACAAAGCATCACTTGAAGCATATATGTCATTGTAATCAGTGGGATTTACGACGGTTCCATTAAGAGTTGTTTGAAGCTGACTTAGACCATAAGAACCTGTGCCAGTCACAAAAGGAAAATGTCCGTTAAAATCGCGATACTGCTCGATGGCGGCAGAAAGGGCTTCGATTGTCGATTCGGTAAGTTTTATTTTGGCTTGTTTTTCAAGATAATTGCTGACGGAATACAGTCCTGCGGCAAGGAGCGCTATTATCGTAACAGCGACCAGAATCTCCACGATAGTCAGGCCGTTTTTGTTTGTCATCTTCAACATAATTCCGCCGTAAATTAGCCACAAATAAACACAGATAAACACAAATTTGTTTTTAAATTCGAAATTCGAATCCGCCGTCGCCGAGGCTGTGGCGGACAAGTATCGAAATCCGAAACCCCAGAGAGATAGCCGAAGCGGCATCTCACAGGGCAAGCAAATTCAAAATACGAATTACCAAAATTCAAAACTGTTTCGAACCTTTGTATTTTGAACATTTGATATTGTTTCGAATTTCGGATTTCGTGCTTCGTATTTTCATTTACTTTTTACTGTACATTCGGATTAAAATTACATATATCATCTTTTGTGCCGTATAGGCCATCGAAGCCCGCTGAAATCAAAAGAAACGTATCTTTTCGAACAGGCATTCCGACAGTTCCGGACGCTGCAGGAATCATTGGGTCAACAATATATTTATAAAATGGTTCACCTGTATAAGGGGGAGGCGTATAAAGCGGATGAGCTGTTGTTGTGTTAGTCATTTTTCCCAGTTCTATAAGAAAATTATTATCCATATAGTTATAAATATTGTTCTTATTATCAGGCGGTGCAGAAGCAATTATAAGCCCTTGTGTATTTACAGGAGCAAGGTTTGCCTGAAAATAGAGGACGGGTGTGCCGACCTTATAAGATTTTCCGTTGATTTCTCTGCTTGCAGCAGAAAAAACATCACAAATAACATACCTGTCCGCATCCAAACCGCCGGGAAAAGCTGGAAAAGAGGTTTGATTAAAAATCTGGCGAGGCGTAAAAACGCCGATATTCGTCCTGTCAAGATAAGGCTCTTTTCTGGCATTGAGTTCTGTCGAATTAGGGCCTGGAGGATAAAGATTATTGCCTGAGTTGTCTTGTCCATCCGCCCTGAAGATTGAGTTCTGGTGAACACCCAGCAAATCCCAGCCGAACATAGCTTCTGTAAGGGTCTGGGCGCCGCAGTAGTAGTAAACCGACTCAGTAGCCGTCTGCGTGCCGTGAGACGGCGGGTATGCACCGAAGTCGTTTCTATACATATTTATGCCGACTTCGATGCTGGTAATCTGGGCCTTTTGTTTGGCTTCAAGCGCTATTTTTTTTACCTGCGACAGGGCCGGCATTAAAATCCCCAGCAGAATTGCGATTATCACGACTACGGTAATAAGCTCGGCGAGAGTGAACCCCTTTTTAGCCACTAAGACACCAAGACACGAAGTTTTAAAATTATTACTTCTTGTTCTTAGCGATTCAGAGTCTTTGCGGCTATTATTTGTTTCGGTCTTCATATTTTCACCCTTCGATTTTCAGCCACAGATTTCACAGATTAACGCAGATAGTTCCTTATTTCCTTACATCCTTACTTCTTTACATCTTTTTAAATCCGCGCAATCCGCGTAATCCGCGGTTTAGTTCTTAAAGTTATAAATATCGTCCGGCGTGCCGAAAATGCCGTCGTAACCTGCCGACATAAGAATGTAGCTTGTCTGGTTGAAAGGCCGGACCTGAGTCGTAATCGTAGGATTCGTTATCATATCATAAAACTTGGTTCGTCCTACTAATGCTCCGCCTTCATCCTTATCAAAAAGATGCCTTTTGCTCTGGTCTGCTACAGAGCCAAGCTTGAGCAATGCCTCATTATCAAAACTGTCGTAGATACCTTGTATAGAACACGCATCTGATACAGTTTGAGCAGATCCAGTTGTTCCATTTTTGGAGTTCTCAAAAATCCTCGAATTAATATTTGCCTTGTAATAAAGAATCGGCGAGCCGGCCTTTACCTGCCTGCCGTTCGGCAGGGATATTGTCTTAACCAGATAGGAATCTGTAAGAACAGGGGCAGGAGAATGCCCCGAAACAACGTTTCCGGTCTTGTCAAGATTGCCGGGATAAACATCACCGACTCCAGGAGTAGTATCGGTATATAATTGAGCAATCTGATATGATTCAACACTATCCGGACTTAAATAAGGGCCTTTTCTGCGGTCAAGACTTTTGGAAATCTGGGTATCATCTGAACCCTTATCTTTACTGGCATAGATATCATGATAATGGCCTGTTGTGTCATCTTGTTCTGAGTCCCAGGTTGACCACGGGTCATAACCGAGCATATCTCTGCCAAGAAGGGCTTCGGCCAAATGATGCGCGCCTACGGTATAAGGAGCATTGCCCAATTCGTTATTTATCGAATCCCAAGGTTGAACAGTAGAAGTGGGATACTGTTCCATTTCGCCGGAGTAGGTTTCCAGCGCAACATCGATACTGTGAAACTGCGCTTTTTGAGCCGTATCCTTGGCAATCCTGCGCACCATTCGAAGGGCAGGCGTGAGAATAGTCAGTAAAAGTGCTATAATTGCCATTACTGTCAGAAGCTCAACGATTGTAAAACCAAATTTTCTTTTTTTCGTTTTCATCTTATGACCTTTCAATAATAACTATTTTTAAACCACTGATTTCACGGATTTCACCGATTATTTCTTTTATTTTTTAGTCTTTTCCTTCAAGCCAGTTATTAGCAAAGAGCGCAAAGTCAAGGAAGTTCACAGTGCCGTCTGTATTTAAATCTGTTCCATTGCAATTGTTAGTTACAGCGCAGTTTGTATCCAGCCAGCGCTGAACAAAAAAGGCAAGGTCTTCCGGGCCAACGCCGTCCGGACTGACAAAGTCGCCGGTTATTCCCTGCCAATCTAATTTTGGATAATTTCCATTGCTTATTTTCCATATCGGCGTCGTAAAATCCCAATGGGCATTTAGAAACGTATTTATATCATGCATTTCGGCAGTTGTCTTTCCAGTCCCGCCGGCGCTTGTCGATTTGCCGGAAGTGTTGACGTCCCAGAAGGAATTAATAACATCGCCGTAATTATATCCGACAAGGCCTCCGACATACGAACCGCTACCGGTTACCAGGCCTGTAGAATAGCTGGTATTAACATCGCTGACAGATGAACCATTGCTGCCGACAAGGCCGCCGACGTCGCTGCTTCCTTTGACAGAATCTGTAGCATAACAATCAATAATGTTTCCATCATTCCTTCCCGCAATGCCGCCCGAATAAGTAGCACTTGTGGTAACAGTGCCGGTAACATAACATTTAGCGATGCCGCCATAATTACGTCCTGCCAGACCGCCGGCATAACTAAGCGCGGTTATATTAACGTCCTCTACGCCTAAATAGGAAATCCGGCCGGCGTTGCCGACACAGCCGAACAAGCCGACATAAGTGTTGCTGGGTGTATTTATAATCGCGTTGTAAACGACATAACCATCGCCGTCAAAGACACCGGTAAAAGTAGTAGTAGAATTGCCGACAGGCGTTAATGTAACGCCTTGAAGATTCAGGTCTGCTGTCATAATAAAATATTTACTCCAGTCTGTTGGAGTGTTCATCAAATGCTGCCAATCGGAAACATTCCTAATTTGACACGGGTCGGCCGGTGTTCCGTTTCCATCGGAATAGGCGAAAACCGCGCTAAACAGGCAAAGAACAATGCCAGCCGCTGCCCACATTTTTCGATATACATTAAACATAATCAATTCCTCCTATATTTATTTTTTATATTCACCGGTAAAAACTTATTTACCACAGATTTTTCATATTTATTAAGAGGTATTCTTAAAAATCTTAAATTTTCAATATTAAATTTTAAATTACATCAATGACGTAATAATTTTTATCATCGGTAAAAAGATGCTCAAAACAATCGTTCCGACGACGGCACCGAGACAGACAATCATCACCGGCTCAAGCAGGCTCATCAGGGAGCCGACCATAACATCCACCTCTTCATCAAAATTGTTCGCTATTTTTACAAGCATTTTGTCCATATCGCCCGTTTCCTCGCCGACGTCAACCATATTAACTACCATGCTGTCTGTGGTTTTGGATTGCTTGAGCGGGTTCGCGAACGTATCGCCCTGCCGAATGGCGCCGTGCACCTTGCGGAGCATATTCGCATAAACCTCATTTCCGACGGTATCGGCAGTTATGTTTATAGCTTCAAGTATCGGCACGCCTGCGCTGATAAGAGTTCCCAGAGTTCTGGTCCAGCGGCTCACAGCCGTTTTGTAAACAAGTTTGCCGACAATGGGCATTTTGAGATTAATGGTATCGACTATCAGCCTGCCGAGCGGGAACTGTTTTATAAACTTCAATATAAAAACAAACGCGATTGGAACCGCAATCATAATCGCCCAGCCCCATCGAAACGCGATCCAGTCACTGACAGCCATAATGCCTTTTGTGAGCGCCGGCAGATCGCCGCCAGTCATATCACGCAAAACCTCGGTAAACTTGGGAATAACCTTTATCATCAAGACCAAAACCATACCGAACGCAAAAGTCATAACCACAACCGGATACACCATAGCGCCTTTGACTTTGGCTTTGAGCCGTGCGGCCTTTTCCATAAAGTCCGCAAGCCTTGCCAGAATCACATCGAGCACGCCGCCGACTTCGCCTGCCGCAACCATATTGACAAACAATCTATTGAACGCACGCGGAAATTTGCCGAGCGCCTCCGATAAGGTCGCCCCGCCTTCGATATCGTCGCCCACAGCTTTAATAACACGCTTAAACGTGCCGGGCTTCTGCTGCTCTTCGAGAATCCTGAGCGAACGAAGTATCGGCAGACCTGCGTCCTGAAGCGTCGAAAGCTGCCGGGCGAACTGCGTAAGCTGCTTAATTTTTACCCTGCCGCCTGTGCCGCGCCGCGACCTTGGCTTGGCAGCTTCTGCCTTTTTCTCGCCGCGAACCCCGCCCTTCGGCTTGGGAGGCTTGGTCGGGAAATATCCCATATTGCGTATCTTGCTTAGCGCCTCTTCGCCGCTTAACGCTTCAATCTGGCCTTTTACTTCCTGGCCCTTCGAATCCAAAGCTTCATATTGAAAAACCGGCATAAATCACCTTTTAAAAATTTCGTATTTCGTTTATCGGTTTAGGTAACGGTAATGTCTCGTTGGCGTTTTCGTTTATCGGTAACGTTACCCAAACTTACACCGACACACGCGACGTTACCGATACCGACACCAAAACCGCAATTCAAAATCTTCAATATTAAATTTTCAATGTTCAATCTTTTACTGCTCTTCCATAACCGTTTCCTTGACGACTTCTTCAATAGTTGTCAGCCCGTCATATATTGCCGTCAGACCTTTTTCGCGAAGCATTCTCATTCCTACCTTTTTGGCGGCATTGCGCAAAACATTCGTAGAAGCATGGTTCATTATCATTTCGCGTATCTCATCATTAAACATCATTATTTCGAATATTCCCATTCTGCCTCTGTAGCCTGTTCCGTTGCACCGGTCGCAGCCCCGCCCATAATAAAGTGTCTTGCCGTGTATCATTTCCGGCGTCAAATCAAGCTCCATCAGCTGTTCTTCGGCCGGCTCATAAGCCTCCTTGCAGTTTTTACAAATCACGCGAACAAGCCGCTGCGCGATAATACCTTCGAGAGTCGCTGTAATCAAAAACGGTTCAAGCCCCAGGTCCATAAGTCTTGCTATTGCGCTGGGAGCATCGTTAGTGTGAAGTGTCGTAAAAACAAGGTGTCCCGTAAGAGATGCCTGTGCGGAAATTTGTGCCGTCTCAAGGTCGCGAATTTCGCCGACCATTATAATGTCCGGGTCCTGACGTAAAATAGACCTCAAACAGCTTGCAAACGTAAGCCCAATGTCCGGCTTCATCTGCACCTGAATAATACCGTCAATATCGTATTCGACAGGGTCTTCGGTTGTAATCAACTTGCTGTCGATTGTATTAAGCTCTTTAAGAGCAGAATACAGCGTTGTTGTTTTGCCGCAGCCGGTCGGCCCCGTTACAATCAATATTCCGTTGGGCTTCTTTATCAACTGGTGTATCATATCCAAATCGTCTGCATCCATTCCGAGCTTGTCTAATTTCAAATCAAGCTGAGACCTGTCGAGAACACGAAGCACTACGCTTTCGCCGAACATCGTCGGCAGAATGCTGACACGAAGGTCAATCGGATTGCCCGCTACGGTAAGCGGAATTCTGCCGTCCTGCGGCAGCCGTCTTTCCGCTATATCGAGATTAGCCATAACCTTTATTCTGGAGCTTAAGGCCACAGCAATATGCTTGGGAGGAGGAACCATTTCATAAAGCACACCGTCAATACGGTATCGCATCTTGAATTCATCCTCAAACGGCTCAAAATGAATGTCCGAAGCCTTGTCCTTAATAGCCTGAAGAAGAACAAGGTTAAGAAGTTTCTTGACTGGGTTCGATTCCGCAAGCTCTTTAAGCTCACTGAGGTCAATACTCTGGTCCCTGCCCTGGAATTCAGTCAAAAAGTCATCCTGCTCTAATTTACCAATAAGGTCATTAATACTCTCCTCATCCTTCGAATAATATTTTTTGAGAACCTCGTCAATATCGGCAGGTGAAGCAACTTTTGCCATAACTTTAAAGCCCATCAGTGTGCTCAAGTCATCGGTAGCTTTGAAATTATCCGGACTGTCAATCGCTACGGTCATACTGTTTTGTGACTTATCATACTCCAAAGGCACAACACGATACGCATTGGCCATTTGAGCGGGTATAAGTTCGACGACCTCGCGAGGCAATTCCGAACCTGACAGCTCCACAAACTCCATGCCCCGCTGAGCTGACAATGCCTTGCGAAGCTGCTTGTCATTGATTACGCCAAGCTCAAGCATTACTTGGCCGAGTAAGATTTTGCCCTCTTTTTTCTTAGCTACAGATAGACACTCGTGGACTTTTTCCCTTGTTAAAATGCCCATTTTAACAAGGATTCTACCCAATGTTCGGCTCCGCAACTGTTCTATTGGAACGTCTTTAGCCATATCAGACCTCCAAAACTAAGAACACAATAATCAATTTCATTTCTTCATCCATTATTAGTATATGTCTATAAAACCATAATAGCAAGAAAATTATGGAAATGACATTTGGTTTATGATAAAAATAATATATTTAGAGTATATTATTACACTATAAAAAATACTTCAAAATCAATAATACTGAAGCTTAATTATATAACTTTTGAATATAAACCCCAAATTTTCGCAGGTTTAAAAAAGATAACAACAAAGCTTATATTTGCAGACTTAATATATCTGCTTAATACATAATGTCCTTGACTTTTTATAAAAATTTTAACTTGATGCGCCGAGAACCGGACCGAAATCGTCAAGTTCTTTACGAATTTCTTCAGTTCTATAGCCGGATTTTTTCTCTGCCTTTTCGAGCAGAGCATTTGGCTGTCTGGCCTTTTCAATCATTTCTTCAAGGCTGATTTTTTCAGCGTCGTAAAGTTCCCACAAATGGTCATCCAAAAGCTGCATACCAAGCTTCTTGCCTGTTTGAATGGCTGACTCAATCCTAAAGGTCTTGTTTTCACGAATAAGGTTTGCAATCGCAGGCGTAACGACCATAAATTCATAAGCTGCCACTCGGCCCTTGCCGTCCTTCAATGGACAGAGTGCCTGGCTTAAAACCGCGATAAGATTAGTGCTCATCTGGACACGAATCTGTTCCTGCTGGTCAACCGGAAAAGCATCGATAATACGGTTAATCGTGCCCTGACAGCCGGTGGTATGAACAGTACTGAACACAAGGTGTCCGGTTTCTGCCGCCCTGATTGCGTTATCCATTGTTTCAAGGTCTCGCATCTCGCCTACCAGAACCACATCAGGGTCCTGCCGCAGAACCCTTTTCAGCGCCTCAGCGAAAGTCGGCACATCAACGCCGACCTCTCGCTGATTTATAATCGATTTTTTATGTTGATGATAATACTCAATCGGCTCTTCAACAGTAACTATGTGCCGGTCGAGGTTTTCATTTATATAGTTAATCATACTTGCAAGTGTCGTTGTTTTGCCGCTGCCGGTTGGGCCGGTTACAAGAAAAAGCCCTCTCGGCATACGGCAAAGAGCTGCACAAATTTTCGGCAGACCGATTTCTTCGAATGTCAGCAATTGATAGGGAATAAGTCGCAAAACGAGAGTAACATTGCCTTTTTGTTTAAAAACAGCAGTTCTAAACCTTGCCAGTTCACCGAACGCAAAGCCAAAATCTGTTCCGCCTCTTTCCTGCAATTCCTGCTGTTTTTTCTCCGGCGTGATACTTTTCATAAGCGAGATTGTATCGTCAGGCTCAAGCACTTTGGTTTCGAGCGACCTTAGTCTGCCGTGTATTCTCAATGTCGGCGGTCTTCCAACCGTAAGATGAAGGTCGGAAGCGCCCATCTTTATACAGGCTTCAAGAAGCCTGTCTATATGAACCGTAGCCATTTTTTAAACCCTATCAAAAAAACAATTATGAAAGAACCAGACCTTCCGCCTGAGAGTGCTGCGCCACCTCTGCCGGGGTGGTTATTCCTTTAAATACCTTATCTCTGCCATCCTCAAGTAATGTCTTCATTCCGCTGGCAATAGCTGCCTTGCGAAGCTCTGACGCCGAAGACCTGGCAAAAGCAAGCTCTCTTAATTCACTATTCATTTCAAGTACTTCAAAAATACCCTGCCGACCTTTGTAGCCAATATTGCGGCATTTACTGCAGCCGGTGCCTTTATACACCGGATTTATTTTTATATCCTCCGGCGTAATATTCAACAGCCGAAGATAATGCGGGTCGGGATGCTCATCAATAACCTTGCAGTTCGGGCATATTTTTCGCACAAGTCTTTGAGCCATAATAGCTTGTATCGAACTGGCGACCAAAAACGGTTTAACGCCCATATCTATCAAACGGGTAATAGCGCTTGTGGCGTCATTTGTGTGCAGAGTGCTGAAAACCAAATGGCCTGTAAGCGCAGCCTGTATTGCAATATCGGCAACTTCACCATCACGAATTTCACCGACAAGAATCACATTCGGAGCTTGACGAAGCATAGAACGCAGTATTTTAGCAAATGTAAACTCTATATCCTCCTTAACCTGACATTGATTTATTCCCGCGACGTTGTATTCGACAGGGTCTTCAGCCGTAATAATCTTTTTGTCCGGGCGGTTAAGCTCTTTAAGAGCTGAATAAAGCGTCGTGCTTTTACCGCTTCCTGTTGGGCCTGTTACCAGAAATATGCCGTTCGGCCTCTTGATTATCTTCATAAATTTCTGATAATCATCGTCGCCGAGACCGAGCGCCTGAATACCAATATTGATTGACTCCGGCTCCAAAATACGAAGAACGATGCTTTCGCCGTGATAGCCGGGAAGAGCCGAAACACGAAAATCAATTTTTCTGCCGTCGATTTCACGCTGAATTCTGCCGTCCTGCGGGATACGCCGTTCAGATATATCCATACCTGAAAGAATTTTCAGACGAGCCGTTACCGAGGCCTGCATATTCTTGGGAATATTGTCGCGCTGCGAACAAACACCGTCAACACGATAGCGGACTCTTACCCTGTCGGTCATCGGCTCAATATGGATATCGCTTGCCTTCAAATGAACTGCCTCGTCAATAATCAGATTTACCAGCCGAATAATCGGGCCGTCATCGCTTTCGCCGGCAGCTTCAGCCTTACGAATTTCCGCTTCAATCGTATGACCTTCCGCAGCAAGCTCGGCGGCAGTGGCGTCTATACTGCTCCTCACTTCATCAACACTGCGGTCGATAAATGCGCGAATCTTTGTGGGGCTTGCAATACAGCAGTCAATTTCGCTGTTGAGTCGAAACCGCAGAGTATCCAGCATATCCAAATCAAGGGGGTCGCTGATAATAAGCTTTAATCTGCCGTTTTCCTTACTCAAAGGCAAAACGCCGTATTTCTGCACAATCTCCTGCGGGACGAGATTTAAAATGTTTTGCGGAATGTTATGTTTATCGAGGTCAATATACTCAAGACCGAATTGGTCGGCAATGGCTTTGCTTATAACATCTTCCGTTACTTTGCCGTGCTCAATGAGCGTCTGGCCAAGCCTTTTGTTTGTTTTTTGCGATTCCTTTATTGCCTCAATAATGTCTTCTTTACTGACGAGGCCGTTTTTATAGAGTATTTCGCCTAATTTTCTCCGGTTTTTTGCCATAATCTTTTATTAAATAGATTTTCTGCGCATTTACCTAATATAACATATCGGCCTAATAAATCAAATACCCAACCTTAATCTAAGCAAATTAAGGGCATTTTGTGAAGCTCTAAGTCTGATAAAATCTCTATCCCTTGTGCCAAATAAAAATTTCTCCGCAATTGCACCATCCGGGTATGCTACAGAAATATATACCAAGCCAACAGGTTTTTGTTCAGTTCCGCCGTCGGGGCCAGCTATTCCCGTAACGGCTATTGCGAAATCTGCGCCGCTTTTTCTCTTTGCTCCCATTGCCATTGCCTTTGCAACCTCGCCGCTGACCGCACCGAATTTTTCAATCAATTCTTTTTGCACGCCAATTTCTGATACTTTAGACTCATTGCTATACGTAACCCAGCCGTTGAGAAAATATCTGCTCGAACCGGCAATATCGGTAATTATTTTGGAGATTAGACCGCCGGTGCAGGATTCAGCTACAACGAGAGTTCTGTTTTCCTCTATGAGTTTTTGACCGACAACTTCAGCCAGACTTTGCTCGTCCAGCCCATAAACAAGTTTGCCGAGAATGCCTTGAAGCCTTTGAATATCATCCTGGGCTAATGCAGCAGCTTTTTCTTTGTCCTTTGCCCGTGCGATAATATGCAGAGTAATAATCCCAGCGGCCACGGTGCAGTTAATCAGAGGATTACGGTCGCGTCTCATTAAATCGCCGAGCATTTCAGCTATCGCTGATTCGCCGGCTCCGACACATCTGACTTTTCTTGCAACTAAAACGTCACCCCTTGCAAATTTTTTCAGCCTCGGTAAAACAGACTTATCAAACATAAGTTTCATTTCAGAAGGCACGCCAGGGAACGATGCGATTATTTTTTTGCCATCCTTGTAAAATATTCCCGGCGCGGTGCCGAGATCATTTTCAATTTCGCTTGTGCCCACAGGAAAATATGCCTGAATTTTGTTTCTTTCCGGCATCGGATAATTTCTGACGGCAAAGAACTTTTTAATTTTTTCAAAAATTTCCGGCTTATATTCAAGTCCAACACCAAGAAATTTCGCAATTCCATCTCTCGTCAGATCATCATCCGTTGGGCCTAAACCGCCGGTAATTAAAATGATATCCGCTTTGGCAGATGCGTATTTAATGGCGTTTTTAATCTCCTCAATATCATCAGTAATGGCACAACTGTAAACAACAGGGATTGATTCAGAAATCAGCCTGCTGCAAAGCCAGTTACTGTTTGTATCAACAGTATTGCCGTTTAAAAGCTCGTTTCCAACACTTATTATCGCAGCATTTGACATATATCAAAATTCAATCATTGCTTTTAGGACGCCGTCTTTGTAGCCGGCGACAATTTCAAAAGCTTTTATCGAATCGGCAAACTTAAATTTGTGAGTAACTAAAAAATCAATATTCACTTTTTTTGCCGTGAGGAGTTCAATCGAATCTTTAGTAGTCCGGTTTTGCCTGCGGATATTTATAATCGTAATTTCCTTCCTACGGATTTTATCAATACTGAAAGAAATTCTATCCTCCCGCGGGATACCGACAAGGACGAGTTTCCCGCCGGGACGCAAAATTTCAATTGCCTCGTCAATAGTGCTCTGCTTTCCTGCGCATTCGTAAACCGCATCAACTCCGCCAGATTCAATTTTGCAAATCTGGCTGACAATATCGTTTTTGTCGGGATTGCCTGTCCAGTCTGCACCGTATTTTTTAGCGACAGCAAGACGATAATCGAGTTTATCGGTCATATAAATTTTACCGGCACCTTTTATCCTGGCCGCAATCATACAGCTTAAACCTATCGACCCTGAGCCGAGAATCGCGATTTTATCATTATGAGAGGTTTGTCCCTGTTTTACGGCATATAAGCCTATGGTAAAAGGCTCGCACAATGCGGCCTGAATAAGCGTAAGTTTATCGCCGACTACAAGGCAGTTTTCCTGCGGCATAACCATATACTGGCAAAAGCAGCCGTCGGCCTGGCCGGGAGTGCCGAGAAATTTCAAATTTGGGCAGGTATTTTCCCTGCCCAAATTGCACTGGTCGCAATTATGACAGGAGACAGCAGGTTCAACTACGACTTTATCGCCGACTTTTACATTTTTGACGGCTTTGCCGATTTGAGCAACTATCGCGGAACATTCGTGTCCGATACGATAGGGGAAAGTAACAACCTGTGCGCCTACTCTGCCGGTTTGGTAATAATGGACATCGCTGCCGCATACCCCGGCAGCGGCGAGCTTAAGCAGCACATCCGTATCGTTTTTTATCTGAGGCTCCGGAACATCGATAAATTCGAGATGGTTCAATCCTGTTAAAGCTAATGCTTTCATATAAAACTAATCTTAAACATTAAACCTGAAACATATTATGTCGCCGTCCTGAACGATGTAGCTTTTGCCTTCAAGGTGCATTTTGCCGGCGGCCTTAACCGCTTTTTCGTCGCCTATTCTTTTCAAATCCTCAAAGTGCATCGTCTCGGCTCGTATAAAACCGCGCGCTATATCACTGTGAACTTTACCTGCCGCTTCAACCGCTGTTGTGCCGACTTTTATCGGCCAGGCCCGTGTCTCGTCATCGCCGACTGTGAAAAAGTTAATCAGGCCAAGTGAAGAATAACAGCTTCGGACAAATTTATTCGCAGCAGATTCAGTCAGACCTAAATCCTCCATAAACTCCGCTTTGCTCGCCTCGTCAAGCTGACTTATCTCATATTCAATCTCCGCACAGATAGAAATTACCGGTATCGACGAATCAATAATGCCGGCGGTATCAAAGGCTTGCGCGGGATTACTTTCCGCAGTATTAAAAACGACAACTACCGGTTTTAACGTCAGAAAGCCGAGCGGCTTTATAAGTTCAAGCTCCTGTGGAGTTGTGATTGCCGTCTTTAATGGTTTTTCAGATTCGATAGTCTGTTTTAACTTTAAATGAAGCGATAGTTCTTCTTTTTGTTTTGCTACATCTTTTGTCGGCTTATGAAGCTGTTTCTGGAGCTTGTCAATTCGTGTCTCAACAAGCCCAAGGTCTGCAAGAAGCAATTCGGTCATTAAATCCGAAAGCTCTTTTAAAGGCTCCGCTTTCATGCCGGCAGTGTCGAACGCTCTTATAACCAGCACAAGAAGCTCGCTTGTCCGCACCTGGTCAAGCAGTCTTTTTGCAGCAGTTCTGGTATGGTCGTCTGCAAAAGACAGACCCGGCAAATCAAGACAATCTATCATTGCGTTGACTTTCTTTTTTGGTTTATAGTGGTTAAAAAGCCAGTCGAGTCTTTCATCCGGCACAGGGGTAATTATTTCTTCAATCTGCGCCGCTCCGGTATGACTTAGCTTTTTGCCGCTGACTGCTGCGAGCAATGTGCTTTTGCCTGAACCGATTATTCCGAGAAATGCCGCTTTCATTGGCCAACTTTCTTATAAACGCTGTTTCCGAAAGAATCATAAGCTACAACAGCCGGGAAATCTTTGATTTGGAGTTTCCTTATGGCTTCCGTGCCTAAATCCTCATACGCGACGACTTGTGCGGATATTATATATTGGCTTAAAAGCGCCCCTGCCCCGCCGAGCGCGGCAAAATGAACCGCACAATATTTTTTCAGCGCATCTTTTACAGCATCGGAGCGATAGCCTTTGCCAATCATTCCCTTCAGTCCTGCGGATAAAAGAACGGGCGAGAAATTATCCATTCTTGCCGATGTCGTCGGTCCTGCCGAACCAATTACCTTTCCCGGCCGGGCAGGCGTGGGACCAACAAAATAAAAAATCTGACCTTCAATAGGTATCGGCAATTTTTCTTTTTTTTCAATAAGTTCGCAAAGTCTTTTATGCGCCGCATCGCGTGCCGTGTAAACGACGCCGCTTATGGATACTTCGTCGCCGGCTTTAAGAGAGCGAATTACTTCATCAGTCAAAGGAGTTATTATTTTCTTCATAATATTTTCCGGTAAAATCAACTTAATAAGCGTATTTTACACAAAAAAGCGTCTTTTGCACATCAAAATTGGTTGCTGCAAGGCCCGAAAAGTGCTATTATATACATCGCTATGAAATACCCCATCTTTTTAAATCTGAAATCAAAACGCGCAGTAGTCATCGGCGGAGGCTCCGTCGCCGCAAGAAAAATATTGAGCCTCCTGGACGCACAGGCCCGTGTTGTTGTTGTCGCCGACCAGATTGACGAGGTCCTGAAAACCAGATGTAAAAATACGGATACTGAATTTGTCGAGGCAAAATATTCAAAAGACTATCTCGCCGGCGCAGCAATTGCCTTTGCCGCGACAAATGATGAAGAACTAAATGAGCAGATTTACAAAGACTGCCAGCAGCTTGAGGTGCTATGCAACGTGGCGGATGACCCTGAGCTTTGCGATTTTTTTGTTCCGGCCGTTGTCAAACGCGGCGACCTACAGATAGCAATCGGCACTGAAGGATACAGCCCGGCTTATGCGGGACATATCAGGCAAAAACTCGAAGGCATCTTCACCGAAAAGCACGGCGAATTTCTGACTGAGCTTGAAACAATCCGAAAATACATTATGGAAGAAGTGTCGGACGCAACCGAACGCAAAACGCTTTTGGGTGAACTTGCCGGCGATGTATCATTCGATTATTTTGTTCAGAACGGTTCGGCAAACTGGCGTAAATATGCCAGGAAAATAATTGAATCCCCTGCCGCAACAAACATCAATGACCAGAAAGATTGAATTATTAGCGCCCGCCAAAGACGCCTCAACAGCAATCACAGCAATACAAGCCGGAGCAGATGCCGTTTATATCGGCGCTGAAAGATTCGGCGCCCGCCAGGCAACGTCAAACACAATAGAGGACATTCAGAAAGTTACGGAATTCGCACATCAATATTACACAAAAGTTTATGTTACGCTCAATATATTGTTATATGATGACGAGCTGCCGATAGCGGAGAAGATAATTAAACAGCTATATAAAATAGGAATCGATGGGCTGATTATTCAGGATGTCGGCTTATTAGAATTGGATTTGCCGCCTATACCGCTCATTGCCAGCACGCAGATGGATAACTGCACGCTCGAAAAAGTCAAATTCCTGCAGGGCGTTGGTTTCAGCCGGGCAATATTGGCGCGAGAACTTTCGCTTAAAGAGATTCAGCATATCCGCAGCCGAACTACCATCGAACTGGAATGTTTCATTCACGGCGCATTATGCGTTGGAGCAAGCGGACTTTGCTTATTAAGTTATGCTATCGGCGGACGAAGCGGCAACCGCGGACAATGCGCCCAGCCGTGCAGAAGGCTCTACAGCCTTAAAGATAAAAACGGCAAAACCATTGTTAAAGACAGATACCTGCTGTCGCTTAAAGACCTTAATCTTTCCGAATATCTTGAAGAATTGATTGACGCGGGTGTTAGTGCATTCAAAATTGAAGGCCGATTAAAAGATATTCCTTATGTCGTCAATGCTACAGCTTATTATCGCCAGTTACTTGATAGAATTCTCGAAAAGAAAAAACTTCAGAAAAGCTCCTCCGGCTCGATAAAATTGAATTTCGAGCCGAATCTGGGAAAAACCTTCAATCGCGGATTTACCGACTACGGCCTTATGAGAAAATTATCCGGTTTCGGCTCGATTGATACGCCAAAATCTATTGGCGAATTTATAGGAATTGTAAAAAAAGCAGAAAAATCCTTCTTTTTAATCGATAGCAGACAGGAATTACATAATGGCGATGGGATTTGCTTTTTCGACCATCAGCAAAATCTGCTTGGAACAACCGTCAACCGTGTCGAGGGACAGAAGATTTATCCGCAAAAGATTGAAGATATTTTTGCAGGCCAAAAAATTTATCGAAATTACGATTCCCAATTCGTCCATAAGCTCACTAATAATCCTGCTGAACGGAAAATCAGCATTTCTTTAATAATAAAAGAAACAGAAAATGGTTTGATATTGACAGGCACTGATGAAGATGGGAACAATGCAGAAGTGGAAATAAAAAGCGGCAAAAAACCAGCTCTGAAAAAAGAAACGGCTAAAGAAGCTTTTCACAATCAGCTTACGAGACTTGGAAATACTATTTTCCAGTGTTCTGATTTGAAATTTGAGACACAGGATATGTATTTTATGCCTGCTTCTCAATTAAATGATGCCAGAAGACAGCTTATTAAGCAACTACTGGAAATGCGAGAGTTTAATCGTCCTCGTTCGACTTTAAAAATTTCAAAAAACAATGTTGCTTACCCGCAAAAGCATTTGTGTTTTACCGGCAATGTGCTGAATAAAAAGGCAGAGGATTTTTTTCATCGGCACGGTGTTGAGACTATTGAGCCGGCGGCGGAATCAGGTTTGGATTTAACCGGAAAAGTGGTTATGAAAACAAAGTATTGCCTAAGGAAAGAGCTTAACCTTTGCCGACAGACAGATTCTGAAAATCCTGCAGAGCCGCTGATTTTACAGGATGAAGACGACAGGAAATATGAAGTTCACTTTCTTTGCGGAAAATGCGGAATGGAAATATACCTGGGATACAAAAAAGATTAGACGGTAATCTTTTCGATGGTTAATTCCATATATTTCTGACGATGGCCGGTGCGTTTTTTGCTGTTTTTGCGTCGTCTGAAATGAGTCGGAAATAATTTCTCGCCCTTTACTATTGATTCGGCGGCTGTCCCAGCAAATTTACCCGTTACCTTCGCCCCTTCAAGGTAAGGCGTGCCAATTTTATAATCTTTGCCATCGGCAACAAACAAAACCTTATTCATATCTATTGTCTTTGCATCATCGGCAACTTCAGTCAATTCGATTTGTAAACGGTCGCCCTGTGCAACCTTATGTTGCTTACCGCCTTGCTCTATAACAGCATACATCTGTTTTAAACTCCTGAAATTAAAATAATGAACTTTTTGAAAGCGAGGTATTATAGAAACTAAGCTAATATAAGTAAAGAAAATTGTTTTTTAATTCCAGAGTCCATAAATCCTTAATATTTCTGCATCAAAAAAGTCGATAATAATAATTAACTTTCGTCAATATTATGCAATAAAGCCCTTCTGCCGGGCGTCTTAACTAATGAAAAAGCAAAAAATGAGTAGTTCAAATGATGTTATTCAACTTGTAAAACTATGCCAGCAAGGCGACAAAAATGGTTTTTCACAATTAGTTGACAGCTACTCAGGTCGTTTATACGGCTATTTTTACAGATTAACCGGCAATAGGGACGACTCAAATGAACTGCTTAGTGAGCTCTTTTTAAAAATAGTTGAGAAAATCAGCACCTGCCGGCCGGAAACCTTCGAAGCCTGGCTCTTTAAAACGGCCTCGAATCTCTTTACGGACTACATCAGGGCTAAAAAACGACAGGAAAAAATGCTAAATCAGGCTGCAAAAGAGATTAAAACTGAAACGCCGTTTTCACCAAATGACGGCTATTTGACTGACAAATTGACTCGGCAACTTCAAAGGCTCGACGGTGAAACAGCCGAAATTATCGTTATGCGATATTATTCAGGTCTGAGCTTTGAAGAACTGGCAAAAATCCGAAAAGAACCGCTCGGAACCTGCCTTTCAAAGATACATCGCGGACTAAAAAGACTGCGAGAGTTAATGGAAAATAGCAATGACTGAATTTAAAAACAAAAATATTGATGAGCTTTTATCAAAATTCTTTTCGCCCGACCAGGCCGAACAGATAAAGAAAGATTTCGCATCCGCAGACGCGCTTTTTGAAAAATCTCCTGCGCCGGCTCCCACTAATCAGACACTCGCAGACATAAAACAAAAAATAGCGCATCAGCTCGAAAATCAAAAACGAATAAACTGGCCGACGGTTTTATTAAAAACAGCGGCTGTTGCAGCAATTATCATTATTGTCTCTGCTGTTATATTGTCGAATTTCAACAGAAACAGGTCAACCCAATCTGCACAAAATGGACAGCAAACATCCCCGTGGCAAAACGCTGACACAAGTATATCATCTTTCGAGGCGGAAATAGAACAGCTTAAAAATGAACTGACAGCCATAAATTATGGCGAAGGAAACGGCACAAACGGTATTCTTACCGATCAGGTCGAACAGGTAGAAATTGAAGTAACTGAAGCTGAAAATACATTTTGGAAGGGATAAAAAAATGGAAGTTACCAAAAAAATGGCATTGCCGCTGATACTTGTCCTCTTTCTGGCAGCGACTTTCGCTTATGCAGCGGAAGCCAATCAGGCTGAACCAGCGATAACAGAGGCACCGGCACCACCGGAAAGACTGGGATTTATATTTGACGAAGCTTATATTGCAGAGCTTCTTGAAAAAGTCAAAGCAGATGACCCCAACAAGGCCCAAAAACTTGAGAAACTGCGGCAGGAAAACCCCCGGCTTTTCCAGGTTGAAATGAGAAAAATCGCCTGGCAATATAAAGAACCGAGGGAAGGTCTTGAGCCCGGCCCGTTTCATCGCGGAGGACCTATGCAGGATACGGAAGGCGGACCAATGAGAGGCAGAGAAATGCTCCGCGACAGATTTCATAATATGGAAGCTGAACTTATAAGCTGGCTCGAAAAAAATGAACCTCAGACAGCAAAGGAACTTGCCGCTTTGAAGGAAAAAGACCCTCGTGCTTATATGAGAAGATTGTCTATCGAGACGAAAAAATACAGGGAGATTATTGACGCCGAGCAAACAAATCCGGCATTGGCCGAGCTGCTCAAAAAGGACCTCGGTCTTAAACAGAAACGAAATGAACTCCTCGAAAAATATAAAGCAGCCACAGACGCAAAACAAAAAAAGGAACTAATGACACAGTTGAAGGAAGTAACAAGCGAAAGGTTCGACCTGATTTTGCAGAAAAAGCAGCTCAAATATGAAGAGCTTAAAAAGAAGCTTGAAGAGCTTCAAAAGAATGTCAATAGCAGCCAGGCTGAACTTGAAAATTACAAAAAGAACAAAGATGAGCTTATTAAAAAGCATTTGGATGACCTGATTAACCAGTCCGGACAGTTCGACTGGGATTAAAAAAAACTCCAGAACCATAAATTAAAAGCCCCTTCATCGAAGGGGCTTTTATAACCGGCTTTTCATTTGTTCTAATTTCGTAGCCTCGGCAAGTATCTTTTTTTCTTTTTTGGTCAGGCTCGAAATGCCCTCTCTGTTCACTTTTTCCAAAATCCTGTCAACTTCTTTTTGAAGCTCGCTGTAAGCCTTGAATTTTTTCTCCCAGTCGTCGCTGTTTGAAACAGTTTTTTGCCTGTTCTTCCATCTCGGCCAAAGATATACATATCCGGCGCCGACTGCCATACCTGCAAGATGCGCTGCATCGCCGCCGGCATTGACAGCCCCTATGAAGATGCTGATTATATAAACAAAGGTAAAAATTATTGCTGCGAGACGGATAGGAACCGGAAAGACAAATAAAACAACTACAAATTGCGGAAAAAGAATCGCACAGGCCGCAAGCATACCAAGTATCGCGCCGGACGCTCCGATAAGAATACCCGGCGCAGTTATGCCCAATGCTGTAAGGAGCAGGTAACAAACTCCGCCTGCTGCGCCGCAGGCGAGATAAAAAACGAGAAATTTCTTGCTATGCCAGAACCGCTCAAGAGTCGGCCCCAGAAAATACAGGCCCAGCATATTCAAAGCCAAATGCCACAGGGTCGAAGGGTCGTGCAGAAACTGATAACTAATCAATCTCCAAACCTGCGGGAAACGGGAAAAAGAAGTCGAATCAACACTGAACCATTCATAAATGAATCTGCCGACAGGTTTTACGATAATACACAGCAGGAATATCCCGACATTAAGAATCAAAAGCCACTTAACGACAGGCGTTAGCTGCGGCAGTCTGAACTGCAATTGCGGCTGGCTTCCCTGCTCCTCATAGTCCGGCCGGGAATAGTCTCTGTCGTAAATACCCATAAATTGTCCCAAAATTGGTATTAAATCGCTTGTTCCTATCTTATAATATCGGAGAAATTACGATTAATTCAATCAGAAAAAATGAACAATTTTGATTTTCTAAAAACCGAGCTTAATGAACTTGAGCAAAAAAACCTGTTCAGAACCCTTATCAATATCGACTCCGCCTGCGAATCTGTAATACGTGTTAATAATATCGAAAAAGTCCTTTTCTGCAGCAATAATTACCTTAGCCTGGCAAACAACCCGCAAATCATCGCTGCCGCTAAAAATGCGATGGATAAATTCGGCTTCGGCTCCGGTGCATCGAGGCTTATCAGCGGTTCAATTCAGCCGCATATAGAACTGGAGGAAAAATTAGCTAAAATGTTTCATAAACAAGCCGCTCTTGTTTTTACTACCGGCTATATGACAAACCTTGCAGTTTTGCAGACAATTCCGCAAAAAGGCGATTTACTTTTATTGGATAAGCTCGACCACGCTTCAATAATAGATGCCGCAAAAGGCAGCGAAGCGGAATTTAGAACGTATCACCGGACACAATCCGCCTTTGGCGAGACTTCGCCTTTAGGCGGGTTCGACAAGATTGAAAACTTCCTCGCCTCTGATAAATACAATCGCAAATTTATAGTTACCGAAAGCATTTTTTCAATGGACGGTGATTTCGCCGATTTAAAAAAAATTGTCGAACTGAAGAAAAAATATAACGCATTTCTAATCGTTGACGAAGCTCACGCTTTTGGCTGTCTGGGCAAAAATGGTGCAGGACTCGCCGAAGAACTGGGCTTGCTGAACGATGTTGATATAGTTATCGCGACATTAAGCAAAGCTGCAGGCTGTATGGGCGGCTTTGTCGTGGCAGATAAATGTGTGATTGATTATTTGATAAATAAGGCAAGGCCGTTCATCTACACGACAGCTCCCCTACCGGCAAATTCCGCTGCTGCGATTTGCGCGATTGAAATAATCAAAAATGCAAATGACAAAAGAAAAAGATTAAAAGAAAACGCAGATTATCTGAGAGAAAAATTAAAAAGTCTCGGCCTTAATACTGGGCAAAGCACAAGTCATATAATTCCGGTGATTATTGGCGACAATAAAAAGACGTTTGAGATTTCAAAAAAACTTTTTGAGAAGGGATTTCTGGTTGTTGCGATTCGTCCGCCGACAGTCGCGCCAGGAACAGCGAGATTAAGGATTTCCGTTCAGTGCGACCACACAAAAGAACAGATAGATGCGCTCTACAAGGCGATAGTCGATAGCCACAAAGGCACCAAGGCACAAAGTTCATTGAAGATTTAAAATTGAATATCGAAGATTTGAGGACTATGCCGGGCGCGAAAGCAAAATGGCAAATTAAAATTTAAAATGCTGAGTAGTGTACCAATTTATCGGTATAGAGACAAAAAATGTATCTGTGGGTTCAAGCAACGACAATTACTCTCGATATTTGTACACCTTTCAACAGGCAAATTAATCAAGTTTCCGCAAGATATTTACCCATTCAGCCTGCTGCTTCACCAGATTAGCATAATCGTCACTTTTTTTAGTAATCACCCTTCCTACTTTTTCCTTTGCCACCTTTACTTTTTCCAGTTTTTTCACAATTTGACCTTTTACTTCTTTTTCAGCCTTGTTTAACATATTAAACGCTCCTTCATAAAGATTTTTAATATTAATAACAAGTTGGCAGCATATCAGATATTTGCTAAATTTCAAGCAAAATCTGGATGCATATTTACAAAATTTAAGAAATTTTGTTGACACTAAATATAGTAGCTGGTAAATTACATGGTATCTTTTAAGGCTTCGTTGCTTAAAAACATAAAAACATTATAACTTTTGCGATAGGAGATTTGTTATGGCAAAGGCACTTAATTCTCTACTAAATGATATTATCGGTTTAGTTCCAGGAAAAGAATTTGCTCGGAAAATTAAAAAATCTGAAGGTTATATAAGTCAAATGCGGGCTGGTACCCAAATCCCAACTGAAGAAACTCTCGCTATTATTACCAATGAGTTTGGAATAATTGACCGCCTTCCTGAATTGATACTTTCCGCTGCATGGGCTCGGCTGAAGTCGCAAACACAATTTAATGATAAAGACAATAAATTGGAAAAATCAATTTCAGAAGCGATGGAAAGTCTTTTGCAAGCACGTTCTCTCTATAACAAAGTCTCTGCTAAAAAATTTGGTCGTACGCTTAACGATTTTCCTGATGCTTTTTATCCCTTGGTGGTAGTTTCAGGTGATAAACGTGAGGAACGGGGATCTAATATTAGCATTGCGGACATTGGTGCATATACTGCAACTCCTGCAGATACCAGATGGATATTAAACTTGGGTCTATGCTCAGATATTGTCCTGCACATCGATAAAAACTTTTTACTTTTTCCAGATGATGAATTAATTAAACAATTTGCTGAGACAAATCTTTTGGTTGTGGGTAGCCCTGCTGCTAATCACTTGGCTCGCCTCATAAACAAAACTGCTGTATTCCGTTTCAATTACAGTAAAGATGCTGAACAAGTCATAGAAGATATTATTGTCAAAGCAAGAACACTTACTCATACCCAGTTGATTGCCTACCAAGAGAAAGGACGTAATGAGCTTGCTAAAAGGATGCGGACATTTTTTACCGGAGGAATATATGACCCTACTTATCCAGACGAATATGTAGCCGCTAAGTATGCACGACTTGTCATGGATACCCAATTTGATTTTGGAGTACTTACATTTGCAGCTAATCCTTACTATGAAATGAAATGCGCTCGTGAAGGCCGGGAAAATGACCACAAGTACATAAGTATTATGGCAGCTGGCATTCATCATCCCGCAACAGCACACGCATTGAGATTGCTTGGACAGGATTATCGGAAAAAAGATATCTTTGCCAAACATCCTTATGGAGGTGTAATACGTGTTGAACTAGATCTTAGCATTCCATTCCCAATGCGAACCATGAATGCTTCGTGCCAATGGGAAGATATTGCAGATAAGGAACGAAAGGTATCAGATAATCAAAAACAACTCCTGCTAAAAGAACTCAAGGTAATAGAGGGCAAAGTAATAAAAGGTGAGCTTAAAAACTTAGCATTGGAAAGAGGTCAAGCTTTAGAATGTTATAACCTGATTGAAAAGCTATGAACAAAGGAAGGGATGAAAACTTTAATTATCCTCAAAATTTTATCATTCACTGTAGGGACTATTTAACTATCTCCATACGCGAATAAAAGGTACACAGGTTGAGGTGTTCTCTAATTCAACATTAAAATTTCAAAATTAAAATTCTTTTTATAATACTTACAAAACCCGTGGTCAAAAAAACGTATCGATTTGTGATTAATTTCCGATGGGAAATTATCGGGTTTCACTCCGTCGCTAAAGCTAAGGAGTGTCTGGCGACATTCTGGCAAAGAGCCAGATAAGCAGAATATTTCCAATCACAAGAGCAATACCCAAACTCTGCGAAACTGTCAGACCATCGGCGCCATAAGGATTATCATCTCGCAAAAATTCGATAAAGAATCGCATCGTGCCGTAAATAATAAACATCAGCGAAAAAGTAACGCCGCTTTTGAAAAAGAACGGCACTTTTGTCCCCCTTTTTTGCAGTCTGATTCCCTTTTTGCGGTGAAGATAAAGTAAAATAGTAGCCACAAAGGCACAGAATGATTCGATAAGCTGTGTCGGCCAAACCGGCAAACAGCGAAACGGCCCTTCTTTAACCTCAAATCTTTGCTGCGGCGTCAATTGGTCATAAGGTTTTAAATAATACCTGTTCTCCTGCGGTATATAACTAAAAAAATCGTCAGGCAATTCAAAATAAGGTTTATCCCTGTTTCTTGCAGGGTCTGGGCGAACCTGGCTCAGATAAGCATTTGAGCCGTAAGGAAAACGAACCGCAATCGGGCAGGTTGTCGGCTTGCCGAAACAGCAGCCGCTGGAAAAACAGCCGATTCTGCCGAAAACGAGAGCCAGCATCAAGCCAACGCCGAGAATATCGAGATACCGCCGGACAGGAAGTTTATTTACGCGAAGATATATTCCTATAACCAATACCGCAAGAAGAACTCCGCCCAACAGTTCCAGTCCGCCGTCCCAAACGGCAAAAACATTAATTAATCCTCTGCCGCGAAAATCCTGCCAGTAATGAATGACGTAAAAAATCCTCGCGCCCGCAACGCCTGCTATAAGGCTATACAGGGCCGCAGTCGTTATATGCTCTGCGTTTTCGCCCATATCGCGCGACAGCTTGCGGATAATATATATCGCCGCGATAAAACCGCAGACCATCATTACGCCGTAGCTTTTGACTGTAAGTTCGGTAAATGGAATTCTGAAAAGTTCAGGATGCATAATTATAGAGGCTCTTTAATACCGTTTAATTCGTCAACCATAATTACTTTAGGCGCAAAGTGTCTTGCCTCGTCAGGTTCAAGATACGCAAAACCCATTATAATTATTTTATCTCCCTTTTTCATAAGTTTCGCGGCAGCGCCGAGGATAGTTATCTTGCCGGAATTTGCCGCCTCAGGCACAACATACGTTTCAAGACGCGAGCCGTTGGTTACATCGGCAACGAGCACAAGTTCATAAGGCACAATGCCGGATTCCTCCATCAGCGCCGCATCTATTCCGATGCTTCCGGGATAATCTATAAGCGCATCTGTAACCGTCGCCCGATGAATCTTGCTCTTTAAAACCTTAATTAGCATAACTCCACCTGAAAATTAATAAACAAAGTTTGTCGTATTCTAAACATCAACAACCTTATTGTCAATCAGTCTGGTTGAGCCTATTTTTACCGCAACAGCAATCAGAACTTCGCCTTGGACACGTCCAACTTCTTCGAGCATCTTTGCATCAACGATTTTTACATAGTCGATTTTAATCTGCCTGCTGATTTTTAGGACCTTTTTCATCTCGCTGATTAACATTTTGCTTTCTCTCTTTCCTGCCTTGATAAAAAATTCTGCCTCTTCAAGAGCAGCATATAATAATGCCGCATCTTTTCTCTCTTTTGGTTTTAAATGCGCATTCCTGCTGCTCATCGCAAGGCCGTCTTGTTCACGAATCGTCGGACAAACAACTATTTTTAGCGGCATATTCAAATCAGAGACCGTTCTTTGCACAATTATCGCCTGCTGAGCATCCTTTTGGCCGAAAAATGCAATGTCCGGCTGAACAATATTGAAAAGTTTGCTGCAAACAGTAGCAACGCCTCTGAAATGTCCCGGCCTGCTTTTACCGCACAAAGGTTCACTCAATTTTTCAACATTAACCCAGGTAATATTTTCCTCTGGATACATCTGTTTAACTGTCGGCGCAAAAATAATATTAACGCCCAATTTTTTGCAGGCATTTACGTCCTTTTTAAACGGTCGCGGATATTTAGCAAGGTCTTCGCCGGGGCCGAATTGGGTGGGATTTACAAAAATGCTCACAACCACAAAATCAGTTTGCTTTTTAGCCGCTTTTATTAACGAAAAATGTCCTTCGTGCAAAGCACCCATCGTCGGCACAAATCCAATTTCCCTGCCCGCCGATTTTGCCTTTGCGATAATCTTTCTTGCTTTTTCTATCGTCTTAACAATTTCCATCTTTTAGTCCAGCCCTATATAGTAATTAATCTTTTTGCCAATCGCTTCTATTTCTTCTTTTCGCCGAAAATCAACTGCACCTGCATCTATTGTTATTACCGGACAGCGATTAAATGTCTCGAAAAGTTTCTCGTAGCCGATATGAATTTTTTCAAGAAAATTCAAGTCAACGCCCTGCTCATAAGGCCTGCTTCTTTGTTTTATTCGTTCAAGGGCCTTTTGCGGCGGAAGTTTAAGATATATCGCTATTGTTGGCTGGGTAACTGTTTTACTCATCACAGCGTTTATTTTTCTGTATATTTCGAACTGCACCGAATCGAGCCAGATACGGGCATAAATCATTTCCTTATCCATTATATAATCGCTTACCGCAACATTGTCTGTTGAAAAACCATCAGGCCTTAACTGCTCACATCGGCTCAGCAGAAAATACAATTGACTATCAAGAGCAAGCGACTTTTGTCCAGCGTAAACCTTCGCTAAAAACGGATTAGTATCGTAAGCTTCTTTTATCAGTCTAAAGCCGAATATATCTCTTAAACCCGTAGCAAGAGTAGTTTTACCTGCGCCGATTACGCCCGCAATCGAAATAAGATGCGGTTTATCAGTATCAAAATAAAACTCCTTGCCATTTAATCTCCTGCAAAGAATAGATACATTATCTTTAAGCGCCGGATGAACAAGCTGCGGGTCAATTTCACAAAGCCCCTTCAGCACAAACGACCTCAAATGCATTTGTCTGTGCGGTATGATGAGGTTTTTTTTGTGAATAGTTTTATTGCCGAACAAAAGTATATCAAGGTCGATCGTTCTTGATAACCATTTTTCTTTTGATTCTTTTCTGCCAAGTTTTACTTCAATCTTTTTTAAAACTTTCAGGAGACTGATCGCTTTAAAATTTGTTTTGATTCCAGCGACACAGTTGAGATAATTCCGCTGTTTTTTTTCGGCAAGTGGTTTCGTCTCTATTATGCTGCTTATTCGGAATAGTTTAATATGCTTGTCAGCGGCAAGTGCATCGAGCGCTTTTCTTATATTTTTTTCCCTGCTGCCGAGATTACTCCCAAGGCCGATATATGCTGTTATTTCGCCGGACATTTGTTTCCTTACAATTTTTTAAAGCGTTCCATCGCCTCTGCCACGTTTGCCGGATTGCCGAACGCGCTTAATCGAACAAAACCTTCGCCTGCCGCGCCGAAACCGCTGCCGGGTGTGCAGACAACATTTGCTTTTTCGAGTAAAAAGTCAAAAAATTCCCACGAACTCATTTTGTTAGCCGTCTGCAGCCAGACATATGGAGCGTTAACGCCGCCGTAAACTTCATAGCCTATTTTTTTAAGTGTGCCGACAATTAGAGCGGCATTTGACATATAAAGTTCGATGATTTTGCGAACTTGTTTTCTTCCCTGCTCAGTGTAAACCGCTGCCGCTGCTGCCTGCGATATGTAGCTTGCCCCATTAAATTTTGTGCATTGCCTTCTGTTCCATATTGGATTCACATCGATAGTTTGTCCGTCTTTCGTCCAGGCTTTCAACTCTTTGGGCACAACCATATATGCACATCTTAGTCCGGTAAAACCTGCCGTTTTGCTGAAACTGCGAAATTCAATCGCGGCCTCTTTAGCTCCTTCAATCTCATATATAGAATGAGGTATAGTATTATCGGATATAAACGCCTCATAAGCGGCATCGAATAAAATTATTGCTTTACTCTTTTTTGCATAGTCAACCCAGAGTTTAAGCTGCTGTTTCGTAGCGACTGCACCGGTAGGATTATTGGGAAAACAAAGATAAATCAGGTCAACTTTATCTTTGGGCAATTCAGGAACAAAATTATTATCGGGCGTGCAGGGCATATAAATTATCCCTCCAAACCGTCCTGTTTTGTCGGCTTTTCCGGCTCTACCAGCCATAACATTAGTATCTACATAAACAGGATACACAGGGTCTGCAACGGCTATGATATTATCAATGCCGAAAATTTCCTGGATGTTGCCGGTATCGCATTTTGCGCCATCGCTGACAAAAACCTCTTTATTTTCAAGACTTACACCTCGATTTTTGTAATCATTGGCTATTATCGCATCTATCAGAAAATCATAACCCTGCTCAGGACCGTAGCCTTTTAAACCTTCCCTGCTGCCCATCTGTTCAACTGCTTTATGCATAGCTTCGATAATTACAGGAGGCAGCGGCTCTGTAACATCTCCAATTCCGAGTCTTATAATCTTTGCACCGGGATTTTTTATAGAAAAAGATTTAACTCTGCGGGAAATTTCAGGAAAAAGATAGCCGCTTTGCAGCATCAGATAATTTTCATTAATTTTTATCATAGTCATCCATTAATACAACGAATCAAACAAGTTATAAAGAATCCTAATCAAGCCGATACCTCTTTTGCAAACTATAAAAAGTGATGGTAAAGATTACAGGCAGAATAAACAACTGTCAATAAATAACGGAAGTTCTTTTAACAAAAAGGCTTATCGGAAAGGAACATTAACAACATTTTTCTCTTGCATTATGATTGAAAGTCTGATAAAATCCGATAACTATTTGGGGTTCAAGGAAGGAATACGCTTTGTCGTCTCAGCCGGCAGCTTATACCAGCTACGGGGGCCGCAGAGTTTGACGCAAAGGTTAAGGACAAACCTAAAAACGACCCAGCCTGAAACGTTTATAAACTGCGCAAAAACTATGTATTTTGATAGGATTTCAAAATGTTCGAGGTAAAAAATTTCAAAGGTTGTGTAAATTTGTCCAAATGGAGCAAATTTATGAACAGGAAAATTGCTTTCTGCTTAACCGTAACATTTCTTTTAACCAATCTCGCAGCAGCAGCGACTCTACATGTGCCCGCGGATTATCCCACAATTGAAGCTGCGATTGCCGCCGTTTCAAACCCCCTTACCGATACAATCGTTGTAGCTGACGGCAATTATACTCCGCTCAGTTCGAACGGTTTTGAGATTGCGGGCTTGCCAATCAGGCTGAAAAGTGAAAATGGGCCGCAAAATTGCATCATCGACTGCAAAAATATCGGCCGGGCTTTCTACTTCAGTAACGGCGTGTCATCAAACGCGTTTATAGATGGTTTTACAATCAAAAATGGCAGCAACTACTATGGCGGCGCAATAGAATGTGAAATAAATTGTTCCCCGACAATCAAAAACTGTATTATAAAAAATAATGCCGCTGTTTACGGCGGCGCTATAGACTGCTACTACTTTTCCTCACCTCTTATTCAAAACTGCATTATAACAAATAACACTGCCGACTTTGACGGCGGAACTATCGAGTGCGACAGCCAATCATCGCCTGATGTGAACAACTGTCTTATCGCAGAAAACGCGGCTGGTTTAGATGGCGGCGCTATAGACTGCTTCGATACATCCTCACCTAAAATCAGGAATTGCACAATCGCCAACAATATAGGCGACGCAAACCACGGTGGTATCTATGCCGATGCTTCAAGCAGTTCCACAATTATAAATTCTATCCTCTGGAACAACGGCGACGACATATACGGTTCGGCTGTTTCCTCTTATTCCTGCATCGAAGATGGAGACACAGGCAATCACAATATTAGTTTTAACCCATTATTCAGGCCCGGCCCGCGCGGCAATTATTATTTAAGCCAGAAAGCGGCCGGACAACTGACCGACAGTAATTGTATTGACATCGGCTCAACTACTGCCGTCGCAATTTTCGGTTCAGCCAATTCTTTCACAACCAGAACCGATAATGTTCCTGATTCAGGAACGGTCGATTTAGGTTTTCATTATTCCGCCGCTGCCGATGCCAATTGCACTCTTACTGTTAGCGTTGAACCAAACGAATTCGGCTCGATAGCGAAAGACCCTAATCTTGCTCTCTACAAACGCTACGCCGAAGTAAATCTGCCTGTAACAGTGACGGACCCGAATTATCACGTTGGAAAGTGGATTATCGATTCCGTCGAAGTCAACGACGCAAATATGGCAAGAGTTATCACAATGGACTCCAATCATACCGTCATCGCCAGGCTCAGCTCAATAATTATGTGCGAGCTTACAACTTTGCCCGCCGATTCCAACTACGGCTCGATTGACCTTTATAACTCGCAGCGCTTCGTCCAGCACAGCAGCATTGACGTAAACGCATATCCGATACCCGGCTATGTGGTAAAAAAATGGTTCAAAGGCAATACGGCAACTTTCAACATCAACGACCCCTGTATTGCTTATGACCCGGACCCCCTCAATCCAAATCGTTTTTCGATAACGCTTGATTCAAATACTACTGCAGCGGTCCAGTTTGAGCCGAACTCGATAACACATCGGCTTACTCCCAGTGTTGTCGGCGGACAACACGGCACAATCGACCCCAACAAACGAACTTTCTATCCGGAAGGAATGATTGTCCAGCTTAAAGCTGCGCCTTATTCCGGCTATCGTATTAAAACCTGGGGCGGAGATGTATCTGCCGGCGATGGCAACAGCCGCACAGTTACTATGGATTCTGATAAGACCATTACTGTCGAATTCGAAGCGGTCCCGCAACATCAGCTTACCGTCAATGTCACCAATCCGGCTTTGGGTTCGGTTACTCCGGGAAGCGGTTTATATAATGAAGGCACAATAGTTACTCTGACGGCAACACCTGCTGAAGGATACCGCGTTAGCAGCTGGGCAGGAGATGCAAATAGTAAACCAGCCTGGAATACAAATACAAATACCGTATTAATGAATGGCAATAAGACTGTTACAGTAACATTTGAGCTTGATTACAGCAGAGTAATACATGTTTTTGGCGATGACGCCAACGGCATTCAAAACGCCTTAAATCAGGCAAATAACGGCGACACAATACAAATTCATCCCGGCACTTATGTCAGTGGTCCGGGCATTTCTGTCAGTAATAAAGCAATCACTATAGTTGGAGACCCTGAACATCCCGAAAATGTTGTTATCGATTGTGAGCGTGAGTCCATAGGCATTACGCTCAGCGCCACCGGTCAGCAGGTCTGCACCCTCAACGGTATTTCTATCATAAATCTTCGCACTAATTCAATCGTGGCTCCTATGCTGCCCAATCCGCTGCCGGGCACGAACGGCAACAGTTCTTTTAGCAATCTTGGTGGCGCAATAACTCTTATCGGCAGTCATATAGTCAAAAACTGTATTATAAGAAATTGTCTACTTACAGTCAGCGATGCGTATAATGGAATCGCAGGCCATAAAGTCTGGCTTATCGCTGACGCTAATACCCCTGATGGCGGCAATGGCGGAAACGGCGGAGACGTTGGCGGAGCAGGTATCTATATTGTATCAGGCGACCCGAATATTACAAACGTTCGTATCGAAAATTGCACCGTCCACGCCGGAAATGCTGGCGACGGCGCCGTGGGCTTTGCCGACCCAACGCACAGATGGGAACCGGGCCCGGGACACACTGATCCAAACTATTTCGATCCAGGTCACGGTGGAACCGGCGGAACCGGCGGAAATGCATTCGGAGCCGGCGTTTATGCCCGGTCAGGAAGTCCGAAATTTACTAATGTTACTGTAAGCAACTGCGTTGCAATATCTGGCAACGGCGGAAACGGCGGCAGCGGTCCAACAGACGGCGACGCAGGTAGCGGAAATCTGCCTGGAAGAGTGCTTGGAGCAGGCATATATTGCAATCTTAATTCTAATCCGGTCTTTGTGAACTGCACAATTAACGATTGCAAAGGCTATAGCGGCATAGGCGGTAACGGCGCTAACGGCGGCCCAACACAATACAGATATAATAGGGGCGGTTACGGCGGACTTACAACAGACGCTGGCGCAAACCAGGGCGACCTTAAATTGTTCACGACAAAAGGCGGCGCTGTATTTTGCGATTCCAATTCCACCTCTAAATTTATCAATTGCACATTTAGTGATAATATAGTTTATGGCAGCATAAGTGGTATCGGAGGCTACACTTCAACCGGCTACCAACTGCAGCCAAGGAGAAACTACAGGCTGCCGTCCTTTGGCGCAGGCGTTTTCTGTTCTACGGCTTCTTTGGCAGATTTCAATAACTGCCTGTTCTTCGGCAACCGGACCGCTTACAACCAGGATTTCGAAGACCCCAACTACCTGCTTTTAATAAACGCTCAAATTGACATAGCCCCAACCATCCCTTATGACGGCGAATATACCGGTATGGGCGGCGGCTTGTGCTTGTGGTATGTATTATATTCCGATATTTACGAATGCAATTTTACTCAAAACTCTGCCCCCTTAGGCGGCGGCATATACGGCGAAGGAAGCGATATACATATCACTGATTCTAATTTTATAAATAATATCTCAATGGGCGGCGGTGGTATTCTGTCTCTTGAAAGCTTTTTATCAATAAGTAATTCAACTATCAGTGGAAATATTGCCGGCACTGTAACAGGATACTATCCGGATACCAGTGGCGCATTGTTTGGAACAGGCGGCGGTGTATATGCCCTCGATACTTATGCGGATATCAACGATACACTTGTAACCGATAACTTCGCAAAGATTACGGGCGGTGGCATCTGCCTCGACGGCGATAATTTCCTTAATCAACTTCAACTACCTCGCATTAAGAACTGTCTTATCACCGCAAATACGGCGGGTGAAGAAGGCGGCGGTATCGCCGCTGTATACTTTGCCGCACCGAAAATCATTAACTGCACTATAGCGGATAATATCGTATCAAACGCGAACGGCAACGGCGGTGGTTTGTTTGCTTCTTACAGAGCAGAGGTAATTGTTAAAGATACCATTTTCTGGAATAACAGCGGCAACGACGGCTCACAGATTGCCTTAACCAACGGCGGACCTTTTACCGATATGCCGGCTAAACTTACAATTACTTACAGCGATATCGACCTGAGATACATATCTGCTTTCGACTTACTTCAGTCTGAATCAAGTTCTGCAACAACCGCATCCGTTCTTGTTGATTCTCAGAATATTTATAACCAAATCAACTCCACCGGCTCAGCGAAAGTTATTGTAAGCCTCGTTGAACCGGCAGAAGCTCAAAAAATAGACTGGTCTTCATCTGCATCGGTAAGCGAATTGCGAAGCCAAATCACAGCCACACAGAATCAGGTTCTTTCGACGCTGATTTCAAGCGAATTTACATTGCGAAATAAGCTTACAAATATCGCTGCCTTCAGCGGACAAATTAATCTGACAGGCCTGAATAAACTTATTAATAATCCTCTTGTCGCTCATATTGAGCCGGTTAGAATTGTCCAACTTGCACTTGCCCAGGGCATTCCGCTGATGAACGCTATGGATACAAGGGGAACCTACAACGGCCAAGGCTTATCAATTGCTATTGCCGATACAGGCGTTGATTATACTCATCCAAGACTCGGCGGCGGGGCTTTCCCCAACAGCAAAGTCATTGGCGGCTGGGACTTCGGGGACAATGACAGCGACCCGATGGATGCTGAAGGACACGGAACATCCTGCTCCGGTATTGCTGCCGGTTCACTCGGCACAGTAGGCGATTATATCGGCGGTGTTGCTTATAATGCAAAAATTTATGCCCTGAAATTAGCCTCAAGCACCGGCGGCTGGAATATAGAGGACGACCAGGGTCTTACCGCGTGGGATTGGTGCATAACGCATAAAAACGACGACCCGGCAAATCCGATTATGGTAATAAGCAATAGCTGGGGATATATTGGTGAGGTTGGCGGCGCTCCCCACTTCTTCAGTACTCATCAGGAAGGCGATGAATTTTCGCCGGCTTACACACTATCTGCTCAAAGAGCTGTCGATGCAGGCATAACTATCCTTGCCGCTTCCGGCAACGAATTTCAAACTAACGGTATGCGTTGGCCGGCTGCAATGTCGAATGTTATCAGCGTCGGCGCAGTTTATGATGCAGCCTTTATGTCCCTGACCTGTCTTGTTCAAACACAACCCGACCAGGTAACGTGCTATTCAAATACCGCTAATATACTTGATGTTTTTGCGCCTTCTGAAAACGCTTATACTACGGCTCTTGGCGGCGGCTACAATCCGTATTTCAACGGCACATCGGCTGCCTGTCCTTACGCAGCAGGCGCTGTTGCGGCGATTCAAAGTGCGGCAATGCAGTTAAATGGCAGCTACCTGACGCCTGCTCAGATTAGAACCCTTCTAAAAATAACGGGCAAACCCGTAACGGACACAAAAGTTGCAATCACAAAACCGAGAGTGAACGTCGGTGCGGCAATCGCTTTGCTATCTCCGTCCGTGCCGATTTATAGCGAAGCCGACTGCACAATAACCGGCCTTGAGCAGGATGCCAACGGTATATGGATAATATCGGATAACCATAATATATCCCAGGACCCGAATTTCGTATTAGGTTATTATCTAAGCAGCATAGCGGCACTGCAGAATTTCGACAGCCCATGTTTTGATATAGGTTCGGATTTAGCGGCAAATCTGGGCCTCGACACATATACTACGAGAACTGACGGCGAATATGATATGGGAATTGTTGACCTCGGTTATCACTATTTCCAGGGACTGCCTCGCTATACATTAACTATAGAGGCCGATATCAACGATGCAAACGGCACAATTGAAGCGCCATGGATACCGGGCCATACTTATAATGTTTATGTTGGCAAGACAATATCGCTTCACGCTATTCCTGATGTCAACGTCAGAGTTGCTGCCTGGATTCTCGATGGTCAGGTTAATGAAACGCACAGCCGCAACTTTAATGTCGTGATGAATAGGTCGCATAGCGTTGCAGTCAGATTTGAACCTTTTGTATATGCATCGCACAATCTGATTGTTCCCGATGAGTATGAAAATATTCAGGACGCAATCGATGCGGCTGAAGACGGCGATACTATTTATATATTCAGAAAAGGCAACGGCCAGCCGTATTATATTAGCAGCCCTGATGGTTTAGACCTCAAGGGAAAAGCAATAACAATACGTTCGGAAAACCCGCTGGACCCGAATGTTGTCGCGGCAACAATTATTGACTGCGATTTTTCGGGGCGTGCCTTTATCTTTCAGAATGGCGAGGATGCCAACTGCGTTATTGAAGGTCTTACAATAATTAACTCCTTATCTGCCGGCGCTATTGCTCCACAACCAGCCCCCTATGACTACGGCGCCAACGGCAGTGATGCGGCCGGCAACGGCTTTGGAGGAGCCATCTTTATCGGCAAAAATACAAGTCCGACCATTCGATATTGCGTATTTTCAAATTGCCAGGTTACCGGCGGTATCGGCAGCGACGGCGTTAACGGTTACGACCTGATGGGACAAAATGACCAAAGACCTCGCGGCGGAAACGGCGGAAACGGCGGAAATGGCTCAGGTAACGGTTACGGCGGCGCCATTTATTGCGACCAAGACAGCAGTCCAACAATACTTAATTGCACAATCAACAACAGCACTGCTTTGGGCGGTATCGGCGGAGATGGCGGAAACGGCGGAAGAGGCACAACCAGCAAACTCGGCGGAGATGGCGGAAACGGCGGAAATGGTTCAGGCAACGGCTATGGCGGCACTATTTACGTTGTAAAAGACGCTAAACCAAAGATAATCGGATGCAGTTTTGTTACAAACTCCGCTTCGATGGGAGTCGGCGGCTCTCGCGGCTTGCAGGGTCCGGGCCAAATACCAACCCAGCCGCCATACGCTCAGGATGGTTACAATGGACAATCAACCGGCACGGGTTATGCTGGTGTAATCTACTACGAAAAAGGCTCATCGGTTGATATTAATAATTGCAGCTTCATCGATAATAATTCAATTATGGATGGTGGCGCTGTGCTTTGCGAACCGAATTGTTCTTATATCTCAATAGTTAAAACCAATATGGCCGGCAATAAAACTTTCTATGGTGGCGGCGGCGCTATAAAGTTCGGCGTAAATAATAATATTGCATTAACGGATTGCTATTTCGGCGGCAATATCGCGGACACCAACGGCGGCGCCCTATCAATAGGAAGCCTGACAGATTCCAGCCTCTGCCGTCTCGATCTCAACAATTGCGCATTTACTGATAACATTGCCAATGGTGTAGGCGGTGCTATCGCGGCCAGAAACATAGATGCCAATTTCATAGACTGCTATGTCAACAGAAATACAGCTAATTCCGGCGGCGGTCTGCACCTTATCTCCGATAAGTCAATTGTTAAGATTTACGGCGGCACTATTATGGAAAACAAAGCCATCGGCACAGTTGCCGAAGGCGGTGGAGCTTATGTTTCGAACCTGCCGATAGAAATCATAAACTGTCAGATTACCGGCAATACATCGAATTACAGCGGCGCAGGTATTATGCTTAAAGGCCCCGGCACAACTACTTCGAAAGTGCATAACTGCCTGTTTGTCCAGAACAGTGCGGCTGTAAAAGGCGGCGCGATATTCGTTTCGCTCAATTCTTCGCCGCAAATAACAAGCTGCACTTTCAGTGAAAACAAATGCCAGTCGGGCGGCGTCGGCGGCGCAATATCGTGCGCTTATACAAGCTCTCCGACAATAAAAGACTGTATTTTCGATAATACTGAAGGAACCGCTGTCTTTGAAGGCAGTATCGACAGCGATCCGGTTATTTCATACTGTCTGTTCAATCAAAACGACGGCGATTTCTATGATTATGACCTGAACAAAACTTATAATACCGGCAGTGTAAGCCCGGATGTTAATCTGGCAGCTCTAAATGCCGCAACCGGCGGTCATAACGTAACCGGCGACCCGAAATTTTTGGCGTCAGACCTCGGCGGCTATTATCTGAGCCAGACTATAGCCGGTAATACATTCCAGAGCCCGGCTGTGAATAGCGGCAGCGATTTGGCAGTAAATGTCAAAGTCCTGCCGGATGATAATATGGCTGATTATACCACCAGAACCGACAGCAATAATTTGGTTTCCAGCCAAGGCGATACAGGACAGCTTGATATCGGCTTCCATTATATCGACATTGAGCCTAATAAACCCAGACAATTCGGGCTTACAACAACAGTCCTCGGTGGTCACGGAAGTATTTTGCCTCCGGCCGGCAATTATTACGCGGGCACAACTATTAAGCTTACCGTCCTGCCCGTTCCAGGCTGGCGAGTAAATAAATGGACAGGCACAGACGATGACGGTTCATCTAATACCACAAACCACGTTGTTATGATTTGCAACAAAGATGTTTCAGTATCATTTGAGCAGCCGAGGAATCTATACGTTCCGGCTGAATACACTTCTCCACAGGACGCAATCAACCATGCCAAGGACGGCGACAAAATTATCCTTGCCAAGGGAACTTATTATGAGAGAGCAACTGATTATGATTGGGGGCAACTCGTAATTAACCATAAGAATTTTACGATTACGAGCACAAATCCCGATGACCCGTGCGTGGTTGCTCAAACAGCCCTTTCCGGCAACGGTTTTTGGTTCCTGAATGTCGATAGTAATATGATTCTGGACGGTATAACCATTCGGGATGCTCAATGGTTTCACGGTATTCTTGATTGTGGTCTCCCGGGAGCTCATGGGCCGACAGGTGACGGTGAAAACGGCTTGAGTATTATAGCATACACTTTAACGCTCAATAATGCTTCGCCGATAATCCGTAACTGTCGATTTGTCAACTGTTCGTCACTTGCCAGCAATGGATGCACAGGCACCGGAGACTATGGCGACGGCGGATGGGCCGGATTTGCCTGGGGCGGCGCTGCTTTTATCGATTCGACCAGTAATCCAATATTTAAAAACTGTTCGTTCATAGACTGTTTTGCACAGGGCAGTAACGGTATGGACGGCTCCGGCCGATTTGGCCACGGCGGAAACTGGGGCGACCCCAATTTTAATCCAAACAATCCAGACTATCACACTTGGGACTTCGGTCCTTATAATGACCCTGCTTACTATAGCGGTTACGGCGGAGCGGTTTATTGTATGGGCGGAAGCAGACCGCAATTTGAAAAGTGCCTCTTCCAGGGCAATCACTCATACGGCGGTGTATGCGGCATAAGTGGAAGCATTCATGATTTCGCTTATCCGCAAGTGCACTATGCTATCGATACCTTCGGCGGAGCTGTCTATTTGGCCAGCGGCAGCGTGGCGACATTCACAAGCTGTGATTTCAACGACAATGAAGCTCATACCAGAGGCCAGGTAGGAAATTCCGACGCGAATATACCAAATACAGCAACCTTAGGAAATTTACAAGCGGTCCTATACGACCCTGTTATGAGCTATGGCGGCGCTATCTGCGCTGAAGGAACCGCAATACCAATTATAAAGGATTGCACCTTTACTAATAACCGCGCCTGCGCAGGCGGCGGTATGTATTGGGAAAATTCAATTGCTCATATCAGCAGAAGCAACTTCCGGAACAACACATCAATGCTCGGCGGTGCCGTAGTGCTGGCAGACAGCAATTCTATTTTCTTTGAAAGCGATTTCAGCGGTAATGAGGCTGTCGAGCCAATCGGCCAGGGCGGTGCAATTTACTGCGTATCAAGCGCGGCAAAATTCTACGACTGCGAAATTAACGGTAATAATGCCTCGACAAGCGGCGGCGGAGTTTACTTCGCCGGTGAACTTGAACCGAATATGCACAACTGCCTTATCACAAACAACGTCGCAGGCAGAGACGGCGGAGGCATATCAGCAAACTGGGATGTGCAGCTTTCTCTGTCAATCTGCACCGTAGCACACAATGAAGCAACAAGTTATGGCGGCGGTCTGAGTTGTGCTTACCAGGCAAATACCAAGATTATCAATAGTATATTCTGGAGCAACAGAGTAGATAATGATAATGGCGGACCAGAAATCTCCATAGGAAGCGGTTTCGACGCTGCTGATAAATTAACAGCTGCTGTTACTGTTTCCTACAGCGACATAGAAGGCGGCGCAGCAGATGTATTTGTTGACGCCGAGCACGGCTGCATACTTAACTGGGATTACACAAACAATCTCGCCGGCACAACACTGACAAATCCGCTGTTTGAGATGGGCGACTTTGGCGATTACTATCTTAGCCAGATCGCAACCGGCGACCCGCTGCAGACAACAAACAGCAAATGCGTTGATGCCGGCTTCGAGACGGCAATTTATAATGATATGTACAGACACACAACGAGAACTGACAATGTCCTTGATGTTGCTGATTCCAATGTTGATATGGGTTATCATTATACGCTAACCGCTGAAATACTTGGTGATTTTAACTTTGACGGTATTGTTGATGGAAATGACTTTATCCTCTTCCAGCAATACTGGATGGATAGCGACTGTTCATTCCCATACTTCTGTCATGGTCGAGACCTGAATGAAGACGGCGAAGTTGACTTTGAAGACTTTGCATTATTTGCCGCAAACTGGGGTCAGACAGAAACAACCCCGCCAAAACCAGACCCATCAACCTGGGCCACAAAGCCGCAGTCGGCAGGAGATACTGAAATTACAATGAGAGCAACTACCACAAAGGACAACTCAGGTTCACAGGTACAATATAAGTTCGAGTGTGTATACGGCAGCGGTCATAACCGCGACTGGGATCCATGTTCATCATATACCGACACCGGTCTTTCCAAAGGCGCACAATATGGCTACAAAGTTAAGGCAAGAGATGCACAGCACAATGAAACGGGATGGAGCGTTATTGGCTATGCAGTGGCAGGCGAAGACGATACACCGCCAACGCCGGACCCAATGGAATGGGCAACAGAGCCTTTCCCAACATCGTCAACTTCTATTCGTATGGCTGCGAAAATTGCCAGCGATATCAGCGGCGTGGAATACTATTTCCATTGTACCAGTTTGGGCGGCCATGACAGCAACGGCTGGCAGAACAGCACGTTATATAATGACTCAGGCCTTGAACCTAACACGGCATACACCTATCAGGTAAAAGCCCGTGATAAATCAGATAGTCACAACGAAACGCAATACTCCCCTGCACGCACAGCTATCACCTTGAGCGAAGGGCAGGAACCCAACGAGTCCAATGAACCAAATATACCGGTGCAAACTGATACGACTCCTCCAGAACTCAACCCGAGCACGTGGGCTACCGTGCCTCATGCTATACAGGGCGCGATCCCTCCATATTATTGGTATCATACTATGACAGCAACTGTTGCTACAGACGCAAGCCCACCGGTTGAGTATTATTTCGAATGTGTTACCGACAGTCACCTGGACAGCGGCTGGATAACAAGCCCAACTTATACATCAGGTCCGTTTGACGGTCCAAATTATAATAACGCCTACAGAGTCAGAACAAGGGACTCCGCAACGCCGAATTCCAACGTAGGAAATTACTCGCAGACATATCATCTGCTTGACGGATATCAATAACCCTGATTTGATAAAAGTTTCACAAAAAGCCTCCGTAGAAACGGAGGCTTTTTTATTAATCCATTTAAGGCAGATAACCTCCTTTTGCAAGTATTGTATAAAACCATAGTTATGAATATTTTAAAAAAATATTCTTCATTTAAATAGAAGGATTGACAACAGAACAAACAAAAGCTACCCTAATCGTCTCATCGTTTAGGAACTAAAGCAGAAAGCTTTTTCAGCATTGATTTATCTGAAAAGCGTCGAGGAAACCAGACACACTAATGCGACATTGTTTTAGCTGTTCAATTTTGAGTATTTCGCAAAATAAAAGGATTTTAGGCTTAAAGAATGGAGACAAAGAAAGCCGGAAAACAGCCGACCATAGGTAAAACAACGGTAGAATTTGTAATTACAATTTCCATCGCGGTGATTTTGTTCTCAATATTAAATTTTCTTGGGGTTTTCAGCCGGCTTCACGCATTACCGGCTCAAGAACATGAGGAACTCCATAAACTGCTGTTTTTAGCGGCATTTTCCGCAGCAGCATTAGCCGTCTTTTCATTCAGAAGATGGTTTGAATTACGCAGGGCATACAAAAAACTGGCTCAATCCGAGGAAAAACTTCGTTTCCAGTCTGAACTTCTTGATGAAATAGGCGACGGTATTACAGCTACAGACCTTGAGGGAAAAATTACCTATGTCAATCAGACTCAATGCAACTGGATAAAAAGAAATAAAGACGAACTCATCGGACAATCAGTTAAAATTTATGATATAGACGATTCTTTAGATACAATTCAGCAGGAAATAATCAAAACTACCCACGAAGAAGATAAATGGTCGGGAGAAATCGCCAACATCACTCCTGACGACAACAAAATCACATTAGAATGTCATACGTGGCTGATGAAAAACAAAGACGGCAAACCAACAGGAATATGCGGAGTAGCGAGAAATATAACCGAAAGAAAGGAACGCCAGCAGGAACTTTTAAAACACAAGCGTTATCTGGAGGCTCTCGATGCCGCCGCCGGCATACTTTTAAACTCAATATCGGAAATAAAATATGAAGATTTCCTTGCGGCATTAGGGCCGGCGTCAGGAGCTGACAGGGTCATTGTCTTTCTCAAAAAAATCGACCAAAACGGCGGGTTCTCTATGCCCATCCGGGCACAGTGGAATGCAAATGAAAATGTAAGTGTGGTAACAAACAAAACTCATAATTTCTTTATACAAAATATCTGGCCGAATTGGGAAAAAACTCTCGCCTCCGATAAGCCTGTATGTCTGCTGGCAAGCAACTTACCGGATTTTGAGCAGACTTTCTGGAAGTCGCTGAATATAAAAGCCCTGCTTGCCCTGCCGATAATTATCGACGGAAAACTGGAGGGATTTGTCAGTTTCGACAACTGCACCGAGTATCGTCAATGGACGACATCCGAAATCGAATTCCTGCACACAGCCGCAAAAAATCTTGCGAACGCAATGAAGCGTCTTGAAATTAAAAAAGAACTAAAGGAACAGAGAGACTTTGCGCAAAGACTGATTGAGACCGCTCAGACTATCGTTCTCGTAATGGACAAGGATGCAAATATTGTAACCTTCAATCCATATTTTGAAAAACTGACAGGCTACCGGCTTGATGAAGTAAAGGGCAAAAACTGGTTTGGCACTTTTCTGCCCGAAGAAGACCGACAGAAAATCCGCAAGCTTTTCGCAACAGCCGTAATCGACACTCCTACAAAAGGCAACATTAACCCTATCGTAACAAAAGACGGCCGGCTTCGATATATAGAATGGTTCGACAAAACACTGACAGACAAAAATGGCAACATAACGGCCCTGCTTTCAACCGGTCAGGATATTACTGAAAGATTAAAGGCGGAACAAGCACTAAAGGATTCTGAGGCAAGATTAAAGACAATATTTGACGATTCCCTTGATGGGATACTTTTGGCAGATATAGAAACCAGAAAATTCCAAATGCACAACAAAATGATATGCAAGATGTTAGGATACACCGAAGAAGAAATATTGCGCCTTAGTGTAAATGACATCCACCCCGAAAAAGACCTGCCGCATGTCATAGAGACGTTTGAGAGACAGGCGCGAGGAGAAATCAAGCTTGCCGACAGCCTGCCGGTAAAAAGGAAAGACGGCAGTGTTTTTTACGCAGATGTTAATACGTCGCCAATTACCTTAGGCGGCAAAAAATATCTTATGGGCAGTTTTCGCGATATCACCGAGCGCGAGCAAGCGGAAGAGGAATTAAGAAAAGCACACGAAGAACTTGAACAAAGAGTCGAACAGCGAACTGCAGAACTAAAAAAAACAAATACACAACTATTGAAAACCATTGAAGAAAGAGACCGCATCCAGAAGGTTCTGCAGGAAACCGAAAAACTGGCAGGGGCAGGCAAGCTCGCAGCTCAGATTGCACACGAAATCAATAATCCACTGGCAGGAATTAAAAATTCATTTCTGCTTGTAAAAGACGCCATTCCACAAAATCATCAATACTTCGAATACGTCGGCAGAATCGAAAAGGAAATTGACCGGGTTTCACAGATTGTAAGGCAGATGTTTGACCTTTACCGGCCGGGCACTCCTCCTGTAAACCAATTCAGGCTCTATGATACAATAAAAGATATTGTGGAACTGCTCAAGGCCGCCTGTCGGGAAAAACAAATAAATATTCAAATTGACTGCAGTGAAAAAATCACAGTAACTCTTTCGGATGCCCTGCTAAGACAGGTTATCTTCAATATTGTTCAAAACGCGATACAGGCTTCGGGCTCTGATACGACAATAAAGATATGCGCCTCAGCCGATGACGGCAGATTGAATATTTCTGTTAGCGACGAAGGACCCGGCATAGACGAAAAAATAAAGGACAAAATTTTTGAGCCGTTTTTCACCACAGGTTTAGGCGGACCTGAAAGCGGCTTAGGCCTGGGACTTGCAATAACAAAGGATATAATCAATGCGATGAATGGAGAAATTAACTTTAGGAGCGAAAAAAATAAAGGAACTATCTTTAATATTTCAATTCCGGTGGAACATGGACAAGCAAAATGAAAATTTGTTTGGCAGCATTTTAATAGCGGACGATGAGCAGACATTTCTGAAATCCACTGCACAACTGCTGTGCAATGAAGGTTTCGAATGCGATTGTGCCGAAGATTCTACGGCAGCTCTGGATAAATTATCCAAAAAAACTTATGATTTGCTGATTACTGATATAAAAATGCCCGGCAATTCGAACCTGGAGCTTATCAGAGAACTATCTGAAAATATGCCCATAATCAAAGTCATTCTCGTAACCGCATATCCATCACAGCAAACAGCTATAGAAGCAGTCAGGCTGCCCATTGCGGCTTACCTTGTTAAACCTGTTGATTTTCCCGAACTGCTGGAAAAAGCGAAACACGCCGTAAAATTAAGCCAGCTTAACAGAATAGTGGCCGCAACGAGGAAAAACTTTCAGCAGTGGACAAGCGAGCTTGAAAATATAGAACTCTCTCTGCAGCATGGCAAATGCAATTCATTCAAAGAGACTTTTGAAAGTTTTCTTGAATCCGTCACCATCAAAATAGACGAGGCTTTCAAGAGTGCCCAACAGGCTATCGGCCTGCTTGACACCTCAAAACAAGAAACGCAAATATGCCAGGTTGTGCAATGCGAAGCGCTTGCTGAACTAACCGAAGGCATTGAACAGGCTGTAACTGTTTTGAAGGACAGCAGAGAATTATATAAATCGAAACAACTCGCAAAAACCAGAGCAACTTTGGAAAAACTTCTGAAAAATATCCCTAAAAATTCTGCAAAAGGTCAGGCTATTTAAGGTTATGGACTATGGAACAAATCACAGTAAAGAAAATTAATCCCGAACATAAAAAAATTGCCAGACGAATCCTGCTGGCCGACGATGAACAGACTTTTCGAGAATCAACGGGCGAACTGCTTCGCAAAGAAGGTTACCAGTGCGATTGTGTTCCTGATGCTCCTTCTGCAGTTGAAAAACTCAGACAAAATTCTTACGATTTGTTAATTGCGGACATCAAAATGCCGGGCAATCCTGAACTTGAACTGATTAGAAAACTGCCGGAAATTGCAAAAGGAATGCCCGTTATTCTTGTTACCGCATTTCCATCCCAGAAATCGGCAATAGAATCGGTAAATCTGCCTGTAACCGCTTATATGGTAAAACCTGTCGATTTTGCAGAACTCAAAAAAAATGTCGCTGAAGCAATTAAACGAAAAAATCTTTTCCAGTCTGTTACGGATACCAAGCAGCGGCTTGCGGCCATGCAAAAACACATACGGAATATCGAAGAATCGCTGAAAGAGAAAAATCATAAAGGATTTTCAGCATCTGTAAAAAGCTTTCTGGATTTTACACTTGGAAATATAAGCTGGGCGATGAGCGATATCAAAAATCTTACCTATATGCTTACGAATGAACAGTCTGAACCGACAGTATGCAATCTTTTAAACTGTCCCCGGCTGAAAGAGCTGACTGAAGGCTTATTATCAACTGTCCGAGCTCTTGAAAAAACTAAAAGCTCTTTCAAATCAAAGGAACTGGGACAGTTAAGAATCCGGCTCGAGCAATTATTAAAAAAAGTGAAAAAAATTTAAGGTTCTCATAGAATTTGCCGATAACTGACAGACAGGAAAAATAAAACCGTTAAACCTTTACGGACGGCAATAAGGCTTGTAAGTAGAAGGCATAACCCTAAAGAGCAGGTTATGCCTTTTTTATTTTAAGTTATTGACAATATTACATTTAAATCAGGGAACAGTTACTTTGAATCAGGTAAAAAAACGAAAATCAGCAGGGCCAAACGATATTAACCTATATACTGCATTAGCGATATTCGTCAATAATGCCTCACGGCTTATTGACGTTATTCTCGATGCCGCCCAAATAGAAGATTTATCGCTGACTGAAGAAACCGCTGCAAGATTAAGCCTTTACAGCGATAACGCACGACTGACAGGTTTCACTAAAAATATAAACAATCTTATCATCGCCGCCAGGGAACGGAAAATGCCTGTTGTCCGAAGTGAAGCGGAAAAATTAAGGGAAATTTTTGAGCAAATGACGAAATGCACAAATAAGACAGAACTGGAAAAGCGAATCGCTCTTGAAGAAAAAGCAGCCCGAATTGCAGCATTCAACTGATTTCCCCTAATCGCCTGTTGCTTCAATTCTGCATTTTTCAATGGCAGCCAGAAATTCACTGCCATAGCTTTTACGCATAATCCTGCTGTCAAGCACAACTACAATTCCGGTATCTGTTTTGCTTCTTATAAGCCTGCCGAAGCCCTGCTTAAATTTTATGACCGCCGCCGGCAGCTGATAACTGTAAAAAGGATTATGTCCCTGCGACCTTATATATTCAATTCTGCCCTGAACAAGCGGATGCGTCGGAACGGCAAAGGGCAGCCTGACAATAATAACATTACTCAAGGCTTCTCCCGGCACATCTACTCCCTGCCAGAAACTGTCCGTGCCAAAAAGCACACTTTTCGTGCCGCTTTTAAAACACTTCAAAAGCTCTGCTCTGCTCGTCCCTGAACCGTGGACAAGCATTTCGATATCGTTCTCATTGAACCAATCGGAAAGCAAAGCGGCAAATTCTTCGAGCATCTGGAAACTCGTGAACAGCACAAATGCCCTGCCGCTGGTCTGTTTTATGTATTTTTTTACTTTTTCCGCCGCCGCCCTGGCAAAACCTTCATCATTCGGTTCAGGCAAATCAGGCTCAATATACATCGTTACTTGCCTTTGATAATCGAAAGGTGAACCAAGTTTTAACCGCTGGAAATTTTCCAAACCGATACGCTCGGCAAAAAAAATGAATCCTTCATCATCCGAAGACGAGGCAACGCAGAGAGTTGCACTTGTAAATATTATAGACTCAAACTTATCAAGCAGGCACTTTTTAATGTGCTGTGCAGGATTTATCGGAGCGCTTTTGAGCGTTAGCGTTTTTCTCTTGTTTTCTTTGGCTCGACTGAGCTCGCCGAAGTCCGACTCAACCCAGTAAATATCATCAACATTCTTTTGCGCAAGGAAATTCTGGACATCCATCTCAACCGCGCTCAACAGGTCGGCAAAACGCAGGAACTCGAATTGTTCATCGAAATCTCCAGTTTGTTTGGCGATTTTTGAAAGAGTCAGCCTTAACTTTTTAACCGGTTCGGTAAGACAATCAGCCACAAAACCCGGTCCCGTCCTGCCGTTGCCTTTATTTGCCGCAAGCCACCGTCCGACTGATTTAAAAAAATCGTTTGCGGCAGTTCTGCAGGAATCTACCAGACTAATCGCTTCGCTATGCTGCGTATCCGACCTCGGCTCGACGCCAAGTCGAGACGGGTTTGCAAGAAGACCCTTTTTTGTCCTCTGGTTATACAATCCCTGCAAAATAAACGATATGCGCCTGTCGCTTATATCCAGTCCAAAATGGTCCTCGGCAACATGTTCAATATTGTGGGCCTCATCAATAATCACATAACGATAATCAGGAAGTATAGAAACATTCTGCTGCTTTAAGATAAGGTCGCTGAAAAGCAAGGCGTGATTCGCCACGATAATATCTGCGTTTTCAAGCCGTCTGCGGCTGCGCCAATAAAAACATTTATTAAAATGAGGACACTTTCTGCCGCGACAATTGCCGTGTTCGCTCATAATCGAATGCCATATTTGCGGTGACGGCACAAAACCAATATCACTAAGTGAGCCGTCCGCAGTCTGCTTTGACCAGTTACTCAAATGCATAAGCTGAGCCGAATCGCTGTCAAACAGCCCCTGCTGCTTCCTTATGGCAAATTCAAGTCTCCTCAAACATAAGAAGTTATTCCGCCCCTTTGCAAGACAAGCCGTAAAACGATTGTCCAGCAGATGAACCAAAAAGGGAATGTCCTTGTTTATCAACTGTTCCTGAAGTGTAATTGTATATGTGCTTATAAGAATCCTGCACTCCTGCTGTTTTGCAGCTTCTATGGCAGGAATCAAATATGCAAAACTTTTGCCTATTCCTGTTCCCGCTTCAACAGCAAGATGAAAATGGCCTTTTAAGGCGTTCTGCACGGCTTTTGCCATTTGTCTCTGCTGAGGCCTGTCCTCATATCCGGGCCAGGCAGAAGCAAAAAGTCCTGTTGGACCGAAAATTTTTTCCTCGTCGAAACCGTCCTGGAGCATCCGGCTGCGCCTCACCGTGACTTTTTCTCTATTGCCTGTTTCAATGCCTTTACAGCGGCGCTGTCGGGCATCTTTCCCGCAGAAAATTTTATCGCCTCTGCCGCCAAATCATTTTTATCAAGCTGATAATATACATACGCCAGCAGAAAACTAAGCTCCGCCGACTGCGTCCTTTCAATCCATGTTTTTATATCCTCTATCCTGCTCTCAAGACGGTTTGCGTCAGGTATCATAGCATTGAGGTCGATTTTGAAATCGACATACTGCGGAAAGATATTTATCGCTCTTGCGAGAAAATATGCGCTGCTCATATATTCTCCCGAAGCAAACAGGGCGTGTGACCTTCCTGCGTAAGCAAGCGGGTCATCCGGCTTGTATATGCTGGCAAGCGTATAAGCATCAACGGCGTTATAGTATTTGCCCTCTTTTAAAAATTCCTCTGCAGTTCGCATATAATAATTGAATTTATCTTTTGACTGAGTCGCAAAACTCCTGTGTATCTCGACAGTAGCTTTAGCAGTTTCTTTTTCTATTTCCTCCAGACCGCCTTTTTCAGAAGGGGCTTCTTCGGGTTTTTCGGGCTGTTTCAGCCCGCCAGGCAACTGCGAGGGAGGTTGCTGCTCTGAAGACTTTTTAACCTCTTCAAGCATCTGCTCATAAACATCTTCTACAGGTTTCTGTGCTTCGACTTTGGTAATCTCGTCAGGCTGTAAAGGCTTAAGCGGTTTGAAACGTTCGGCCGGTTCAGCCGGCTTAACCGGCTGAGGAACAAGCGTATTTTCTTCCTGTTCCTTAGCCTGTTGTTCTTCAGTAATTTCGTGCAAACCCCTACCTGCCTTCTGCAGAGCGATACTTAATTTCTCTTTGTTTTCTTTGCGCATAAGTTCTAAGCTGGTCGCACGTTCAAGGTCCGTCGGCTCATAACTCAACGGCCTGGTCCTGCTGTAATCATATAAAGGCGAAGCGGCAGATATTTCGGGCGTTTTTACAGCCTTCGGTATTTGTGACTCTACAAAGTTGCCTGTTCCTCCGGTTGCTCGAATACTCGGATATGTCAAAGTCGTTCCGAGTGCATTTGGAGCAAGTGTGCTTACAGTGCTCGAAGGCAGATAATAAGGCTGCGGCAAAAACTGCGGCCTTGTAGGGGAACTAATCGGCGCCGTAAGCCTGAGAAACGAACTTATACCCTCCGACCCCAGAGGTGCTCCAAAATCCGTTGGCGAACCATAAGGAACAAGACCATGAAAATAATTCATTCCGCCGACATTGCCGGTTACCGTCAAATTACCGCTGGGGGTAGTTATAGGATTAGGGGACCTTATAAGGCCGCTGCGTTCGCTGCTCGGCGGAGCAGCAGGATTGCCTATTTCATCTTCAAGCGCAAAACATTTTGTGCAGAAAAGTATCAAAACCAGAATAAAAACGAATTTTTTATTGCTTAACTTTTTCACAGCAAACCTTCCATTATTTTCTCTTATATTTCGGCTTTTGAGCCCAGCTTAATTTGCCTGCCAGCGTATCCCACTGAGTGCGAAGCGGATTACTGACAACAAGAAACGCCCCGTCGTGTTTTTCGACCGTAACAAAATCGCCATTTTTGAGCAGGCTTAATATCTGACCGTCAAGCGTTACCGTAGTGCCTTCATTTATCTTCTGCAGATGGATTTCAATTTTACTTTCGGCGTTTATTACAATAGGCCTGAAACTAAGTGTATGCGGACATATCGGCGTAATAACTATTGCCGAAAGATTTGCGGAGATTATAGGTCCGCCTGCTGAAAGATTATACGCTGTAGAACCGGTAGGGGTTGATATTATAAGGCCGTCGCTGACGCAATCCGCAAGGCTCTGCCCGTCAACCGTTATTTTTAAATCCACCATCTGATAATTAGGACCTGCATTTACCACAACATCATTTATAGCCGTTGAGCTTAATTTATCCCTGCTGCCGTCTGTAACGGCACATCTAAGCATCATCCGTTTCTCTACCAGAGCGGCATCAGATGTAACCCTGTCAAAAAGGTTTTTTAACTCTTCAATGCTAAACTCGGCAAGAAAACCGAGCCTGCCGACATTTACACCTATAACCGGCACGCTTGTCTTACTCAAATCTCTGGCTGCCGAGAGTATCGTGCCATCTCCGCCGAAAACAATCGCAAAATCCGCATCCCTGACAACATCGTCTGCACAATCGCCGCGAAAACAGTTAGCAAGAATCTCGGCCCTGCCGGCAGCAAATTTTGTAAAGTCGCCGATTGCTTCAGCTACAAAATCCCGCCGGGCATCGCCGAAAATAATCAGTTTTGGTTTATGTCCTTCTTTAACCATAATTTCAACTCGTCTTCATCATCTTTTTTACTGTTTCGGCAATTTTCCCAGCACTCAAGCCGCAGAAATTAAGCTGTTCTGTTCTTTTGTCCGGCTGAACAAACTTATCACCGATGCCGAGTGCCTTAATTTTTGCCATATCAAGACCAGCCTTTGCTGCTGCCTCAAGAACCGCTGAACCAAATCCGCAGGCGGCAGAATGGTCTTCAACGGTTATTATACTAAAATCATCGGCCAATAATGAAATTATTTTTTCGTCAACAGGCTTGGCGAATCGAGCGTTTATAACGATTATATCGATATTATCGACCGTAAGAATTTCTGCCGCCTTAAATGCTTCGATTGACATACTACCATACGCAACTAAGGCTAATTTATCCTTTCCCTGTCTTAATATAATGCTTTTGCCTAACTCACAAGGCTGCGAAAAAATTTCAGGACAAATACTATCGTCAACATAATCTTTTGGATATCTTATCGCTACCGGACAGTTACTTTCAGCGGCAAACTTCAGGGCGCCTTTAAGCTCGATGCTGTTTGCCGGCGAGATAAGCACCATATTCGGCATCATCCTCAGAAATCCAATGTCCATAAGACCGTGATGGGTCGGGCCGTCTGCCCCGACAAGACCCGCCCTGTCGATGCAGAAAACCACCGGCAGATTTTGCAGCGCAACTTCCTGAAATATCTGGTCGAAACTTCTCTGTAAAAATGTCGAGTAAATACATATAAAAGGTTTCAATCCGAGTTTTGCCTGACCAGCCGCAATATCCACTGCTGCTGATTCAGCAATGCCCACATCATAATAACGGTCTTTAAATTTTTCCCTGAATGCCGCTAATCCTGTGCCGTCAGACATCGCGGCGGTAAGAGCGATTATTTTTTCATTTCCCTCGGCAAGCTCAACTATGCAGTCTGAAAAACACTCGGTAAATGATTTTTTCTGAGTGTCTTTTTCGGACTGGTCTCCGTTAATTTCAAATGGACCTGTCGAATGAAACCGCGTCGGGTCATCATCGGCAGGAGTAAATCCCCTTCCCTTTTTTGTATAAACGTGAAATATCGCAGGAGTATCAAGATGTGATATCGCTTTAAAAAGCTTTATAAGCGAGGCAATATCGTGGCCGTCAACCGGACCGAAATATGGGATATTCAAACTTTCAAAAAGCCTGCTTGGCGTAATCGCCATACGCAAAGTTTTTTTGAAATTTTTAAGAGCATCTTCCATTTTCTTACCGAGAGGCAGATGCTCAAGAATCCTGTCGGTTCTGTTTCGCAAATCCTCATAAGTATGGCTTAGCCGGACTTTGGCAAGAAATTGAGCGACAGAACCCTGCGTAGCATCTATCGCCATCGAATTATCATTCAGCACAATAAGAAGCTGCCTTTTAACAAGACCGAGATTATTCAATGCCTCGAAACTAAGGCCGTTCACAATGCTTGCATCACCGACAAAAGCAACGATTTTTTCCTTTGTGCCGAGCTTTTGCGATGCAATCGCAATACCGAGCGCCGTTGGAATTGAACTGCCTGCGTGACCTACAGCGAACTGGTCATAAGGACTTTCATCAGGATTGGGGAAACCGCTGATGCCGTCCTTTTGTCTTAATTTTTTGAATTGCTCCTTTCTGCCGGTAAGTATCTTATGAGCATAACATTGATGTCCGACGTCCCACAAAAGTTTATCCGAGCTGAAATCAAAAACATAATGCATCGCGATTGTCAACTCCACAACTCCAAGATTACTTGACAGATGACCACCTGTATGGCTGACCGATTGTGTAATATAAGCCCTTAGCTCGGAAGCAAGCTTATTCAGCTCCTCTATCGAAAGCTGTTTTAAATCCGATGGAGAATTAACTTTATTAAGTATTTCGTATGGCATTTTTACCTTGTTCTGCATAAAAGCACAAAGACCAGTTCCTTTAAAATCGCAGCACTATCGCCTAAATAATCGACAATCCGGGCAGCTTCATCGGCAATTTGGCCGGCCTTTTTTTTAGATTGTTCAAGACCGAAAATAGCCGGATATGTGAGCTTTCCCTGTTTTGCGTCTTTGCCTGCCGTTTTGCCAAGCTGCGTGCTTGTCGAAGAAACATCAAGAATATCATCGGCAATCTGGAATCCCAAACCTAACTTAAGGCCGAACCGGCTTAATAAATCTTTCTGCTGCGGCGAAGCGTCTGCCGCTATTGCTCCCAGAAGAGCAGAAGCAGCAAACATTTTCGCTGTTTTATTAATGTGAATATTATGTAAATCATCACTAACGTCTGCACCATTTTGAGCAAGCCCGCCCCGCCCGACTCGCGTCTGGCGAGTCGAGGCGGAAAGGTCGCTAATCTGTCCGGCAACCATACCGGCAGGTCCTGCTGCTTCGGCAAGAGTCTTTATCATTTCAACCGCTTTTAAAGGCTTGCTGATTTTCGTCGATAATATTTCAAATGCCATCGTCAAAAGTGCATCGCCTGTAAGAATAGCGGTCGCCTCATCAAAAGCCTTATGGCAGCTCGGTCTGCCCCTGCGAAAACCATCATCGTCCATCGCCGGCAAATCATCGTGAACAAGCGAATAGGTATGAACCATTTCAATCGCCGCCGCAGCAACTTCGGCATCCTTATTAACAGTGCCTGACACAGCCTCGCAGCACAACAGGACAACCGCTGCCCTTATCCTTTTGCCGGGCGAAGAAAGAGTATATTCAATAGCCTCTCTCAGCCTTTCAGGAACACCGGCAAAATCCTTAACTGCAGCAGCAATCACTTCATTGACAAGCTGAGCCTTCTGCTCAAGTGCGGTTTTAACATCAATTTTTTCTGAATTTTGGGCCACTTTAACCCGCTATTGGAGTTTTTTCACAAACCTGTTATTATACACATTTTCCAATATTCATACAGCCAATTATAGATTGTGGACGATAAAAGACTTTTAATTTTGGGCGTAACCGCCGGCGGCAAAGGCAGATTAGCCTTTGAGTTAGCGAAAAAACTCGATGCCGAAATACTCAGCATCGACTCGATGAAAGTCTATCGCAGAATGGACATAGGAACTGCAAAACCTTCAAAAAAAGCACAAAAGGAGATGAATTTTCACCTCATTGACGTTGTCGAGCCAAGCGAACCTTTCAGCGTCGATAGATTTCTGAACCTCTCCGAACAATCTATCAAGCAAATAGAATCAAAAGGAAAATCAGTTGTCGCTGTCGGCGGCAGCGCAATGTATATTAAGGCAATGCTATATGGAATTTTCGAAGGCCCCGGCACTAATGAACAAATCCGTCAGGAACTTAAAAATCGAATCGCACAAACCTCGCTTGAAGAATTGCACAAGGAACTTGCTACTATCGACCTCCCTGCCGCAGATAAAATCCATCGTAATGATGAAAAACGAATAATAAGAGCATTGGAAGTCTATCAACTGACAGGAAAACCGATTTCCAGCTTCCAGCAGCAATTCGATTTGCCGCAGCCAAAAGGCGACTGGATAATTATTGGATTGCGAAGAGAAAAAGACGAGGAAAACAAGCAAATAAACGCCAGAGTAAAAAAAATGATTGAAGCCGGTCTAATTGACGAGGTAAAAAGTCTGCTTGCTGAAGAAAAACCATTAAGTTTGCAGGCCCGCAGCGCAATCGGTTACGCTGAAATTATTGACTATCTACAGGGTAAAGAATCTCTCGAAAAAACTATTGAAAAGATAAAAATCAACACCCGCCGATTCGCAAAGGCCCAGCGAACCTGGTTTAAAACCTTCAAAAATGTCCATTGGCTGGATATCAGCGAGGGAGACAGGGTTGAAGACGTTCTTAAAAAAGCCGCAACGATTCTGCAATGTTAATTCTTGCAAAATAAGCTCTGTAAATGTAAAGTAATCCAGGGGTAGAACAGAAAATAGTATTTTTCTGTAACCTCTTGCAAAATATAGACTTGCGTCTGTAGCTCAATTGGATAGAGCATTGGTCTACGGAACCAAAGGTTACAGGTTCGAGTCCTGTCAGACGCGATTTGAGTTCGGTCATTTTAAACATATAATTTTTGAAAAGCGGATGATTATGGAAACGAATAAAGATTTTTTAGGGCAGATTCTTGAAAAGGCCGCTTCTCTTTTCAAGCACATCATCCTGCCGGAAGGCAGTGATGAAAGGACAATAGAGGCAGCAAAAAAAATCACCGACAGAAAAATAGCAAGACTGACCATCCTCGGCGATGAAAATCAAATCAGTGCTGCACTTAAAACAATAGGGGTGAAAACAAACGACATAAATATCATAAATAATCAAACCAGCGGTAAACTAAAAGACTATGCAGAACAATTTTATCAGCTTCGCAAAAATAAAGGTGTCACGCCGGAGGGCGCACTTAAAACCGTCAAAGAAATGGTCTATTTCGGCACAATGATGATAAAAAATGGTGAGGCTGACGGCCTCGTTTCCGGCGCAACACACTCAACGGCTGACACCGTTCGCCCTGCTTTACAAGTCATAAAGGCTGCCAAAGGCATTAAAACCGTTTCGAGTATGTTTTTTATGACAAACAGTAAAATGACAATTCTTTATGCAGACTGCGGCCTTGTCGAAGAGCCGGATGCCGAGCAGATAGCGGATATTACACTTTCCACTGCAAGAACAGCAAAACAATTCGGCATTGTGCCAAAAATCGCTATGCTGTCCTACTCGACAAAAGGCTCCGCACAGGGCACAGTGCCTTCAAAAATGGCAAAGGCAACCGAGCTTGCGAAAAGTAAACTGGCAAAGGATTTTGACAGCGAATATCTAATTGACGGCGAATTGCAGTTCGATGCCGCTTTTGTGCCAAAGGTCGCTGCTAAAAAATGCCCAGACAGCCCTCTTAAAGGCCAGGCTAATGTATTTATCTTCCCGGAACTCGGAGCAGGCAATATCTGTTATAAAGTTACGGAAAGACTGGCGGGATTCAACGCTTATGGCCCGATTCTACAGGGACTTGCCAAGCCTGTAAACGACCTATCCCGCGGCTGCAATAGCGATGATATCGTAGCTGCGGTGGCAATAACAGCAATGCAAGCTGCGTAAAATCCGAAATCCGAATATCTAAATCCGAAACAAATTCAAAATTCTAATCACAAATGTTCGAAACTGTTTAAAACATTTGAATTTAGGTAATTTGATATTGTTTCGAATTTCGGATTTGGTGCTTCGGATTTTTTGAAAGAGAACAATGGATACATCTGCAACAAAACGTTTTGTTATCCATAAGCATACAATTGGGGGAGAAACCCACTGGGATTTGATGATTGAATTGGGAGATAAATTGAAAACCTGGCGATTAGAAAACCCACCTGAAAAATTAGCATCGCAAAAAACCAAGGCAATGCCTATTTTCAACCACGACAAAAAATTCCTCACATATCAGGGCCCCGTTAACAATGGCAAAGGAACTGTTGAAATTGTCGATGAGGGAATTTGCACAATCGAATCAATAAGCAAAAATATACATATAAATTTTGAGGGTAAAATAGTAAGAGGAAACTATCATCTTGCACAAATTAACGGCGATTTCTTTGTTTGCCCAAAATAAGCCGTAACACCTTTAATAACACAACTTTATGATATTTATCTAAAATCCTGTTTTTTAATAATATTAAAAACAATTTTAAAATTATTAAAATTTTCCTTGCTTTAATAAAATTAAAGTGTATTTTCATAATATGAAAGTATAGTTCGGAGTTTATGATGGAAAACATAATTCCTGAATGGGTTAAGAGTTTATCCGAAGAAGACTGGCAGTTTATAAAGAGATTGCTGCTGGCTTCCGGGTCGCTGAAAGACGTTGCCGGACAATATGGTATTTCTTATCCTACGGTAAGAATCAAGCTAAATCGTCTTATAGAAAAAGTGCAAATCCTCGACTCCAAAAAACCTAAGACAAAATTCCACAAAATAGTTCAGCTTCTTGTTGCTGATGGGAAGCTCGAAATTTCGGTTGCAAAAACTTTGCTCAAAGCGTTTGAAGAAAATACTCAATGAAAGGACAAATTATGGAACCCTGGTTTGACCCGCAAACAGCAGGAAAAATCGGCGGCATAATCGGAGGCTGCGTCGGTGCAGCAGGAGGAATTATTGGCTGTACCTGTGGACTCTGTATTCGTAAGGGATACAAGATACTTGTTTATGCCGCTTTTATACTTATAATAACAATTTGCCTTGCCCTGCTTATGACAGGACTAATAGCCCTGTTTTGCAAACAGCCCTATCACGTATGGTACTCTTTTCTGCTGCCGGGATTGCTTGGCACAATTATTTTTTCAATTATTCTTCCCGTAGTACGAAAAAGATTTATTGAAATGGAAATGCGCCAAATGCAGGCTAAAGACCTTTAAAAGTGTTTATCAGAATTTATGAAGCAAGTTTATTTCTTGTTTTTCAGGTATTCGTTAATCGCGCCGGCGGCGGTTCGGCCCTGGCCCATCGCTAAAATTACTGTTGCAGAGCCTAAAACAATATCTCCGCCTGCGTAAACGCCATCGAGCGAAGTCTTGCAATTCTCATCAACAATTATATTGCCCCATTTGTTTAAATTCAGTCCCGGCGTTGTCTGGCCAATCAAAGGATTTGCGCCATTGCCGATTGCGACAACCACAGCATCAACATCAATTGTAAATTCCGAACCTTCTATAGGAATAGGCCGTCGCCTGCCGGAGGAATCAGGCTCGCCAAGATTGTATTTTAGACATTCAATGCCGGTTACTAATCCTTCGCCGTTGCCGAGAATTCTTTTGGGATTTTGCAGAATGTGAAATTCAATGCCTTCTTCTTTTGCGTGATGGACTTCTTCAACTCTTGCGGGCATTTCCTTTTCGCTTCGCCGGTAAACAAGATAAACTTTTTCAGCGCCGAGCCGAACGGCCGTTCTTGCAGCATCCATTGCGACGTTTCCGCCGCCGATAACGGCAACTCTTTTTGACCTTGCAATCGGCGTGTCGGCGCCTTTGCCGAACTGGTAAGCCTTCATCAGATTCGCGCGCGTCAAGTATTCATTTGCACTGTAAACGCCAACGAGGTGTTCGCCTTCGATACCCATAAACACCGGCAGACCGGCGCCAACGCCAATGAAAACAGCCTTAAAGCCGTCTTCTTCCATAAGCTGTTTTATAGTTTTTGTCCTACCGACTACAAAATTACAGACAATTTGGACACCCATTTTTTTTAGCTGGTCGATTTCCTCCTGCACAATCGCTTTTGGAAGCCTGAATTCCGGGATACCGTAAACCATCACGCCGCCGGGCCTGTGAAATGCTTCAAAAATTGTTACATCGTGGCCTGCTTTTCTCAATTCAGTAGCAGCAACAATTCCGCCGGGCCCAGAACCTATCACGGCAATTTTTTTGCCGGTTTCGGCTGCAACTGTCGGCGTTGACTGGTCGTGCTGTTTTCTACCCCAGTCTGCAACGAATCTTTCAAGTCTGCCGATAGAGACAGACATATCAACATTTTTGAATTTCTTGCCGACAGTGCAGGGAAGCTGGCACTGCACTTCCTGCGGACAAACGCGGCCGCAGACGGCGGGAAGCAGCGAGCTTTCCCTGATTATATTGAGCGCTTTTTTGTAATTTCCTTCTATGATTTCAGCAATGAAGTCTTTTATCCTTATTATAACCGGGCAGCCGGCAACGCAAGGAGCGTTTTTGCAGCCGAGGCATCGCAGGGCTTCAAGCCGGGCCTGAGTTTCGGTAAATCCGAGAGCAACTTCATTGACATTTTTTCGCCGTTCTATAGGGTCCTGCTGCGGCATCGGCTGAGGCGGGATATTAAACCTATCCGAAGGCTTTAATGTTCTGCTGCGGTGTTTTTGTAAAAGCTCATCGAGTAATTTTTGTGGATCAATCTGCTTCACGGTGTTCCCCAAGGTCAATTAAACATTTATGTTTATTATATTCTTCCAACGCCTGAGCTTCCTGTTTTTTATAGGCGTTCATTCTTTTCATCATCAAATCGAAATTAACTTTATGGCCGTCAAATTCCGGGCCATCGACGCAGACAAATTTTGTTTGTCCGCCGATTTCAACACGGCATCCGCCGCACATACCCGTGCCGTCAATCATAATTGTATTAAGTGAAACTACAGTCGGGACATCGTATTTCTTTGTTACCCCGCAGCAGAACTTCATCATTATTGCGGGACCTATAGCGACAGCAAGATTTGGCTTGGGCGTTCTTTTGCAAACTTCTTCGAGCGGTTCTGTTACAAGTGCCTTTTTACCATAAGAGCCGTCATCGGTAACGATAATTTGTTCATCACTTACAGCAGCAAAATCTTTTTCGAGAATTAAAAGCTCTTTTGTCCTTGCACCGAGGATACTTATCACTTTGTTGCCGGCTTTTTTCATCGCGGTCACTATCGGCAGGAGCGGCGCGTTGCCTATTCCGCCGCCGACGCAGACAACAGTGCCGAATTTTTCAATATGAGTCGGCTTGCCAAGCGGCCCAAGGATATTTTCCACCATATCCCCGACATTCTTTTCCGCAAGTTCGGCTGTGCTTTTGCCGACAGCCTGCCAAATAAGACGGATTGTGCCTTTTTTTGCATCCGCCCCTGCTATAGTCAGGGGAATTCTTTCACTGTAAGCCGTTGACAGACAAACAATAACAAATTGGCCCGGTTTCGCAGCTGCCGCCACCAACGGAGCCTCAATATCGGCCATAAAGACATTAGAACATAACTGCTGTTTTGACAATATGTTATGAGACAATTTGACTGCCTTTCACCCAGTTTTTATCTGAAAAACGGAATTATTCCTGATTTTGACACACCTATCAAGCAACTAAAACACTTTTTTTATATACTATTTAGCTATGGCAGAAAACCAGCTTTTTCTACTATTTTCCAGTATTTTATCTTTAAAAATCCTGAAAAAAAGTGCTTGCCGAATAGAAGTCTTTGCTGTATAGTGGTTTGCGGTTTGTTAATAATCGACTCAATTGCTTGTAAACAAGGCATTGATAACTTAATAAATAGCTTAAGAAAGACGTATTTGGCATGATACGGCATTAAACCAATTCCTAAGAGGTAAACTATGACAACAATAACGAAGAAAGAATTAATCGACCGGATTGCGGAACAGTCACAAGCCAAAAGGGTTGTGGTAAAGCGAGTTGTTCAGTCTTTCCTTGACGAAATTGTTTTGGAGTTGAGCAGGAACAACCGGCTTGAATTCCGTGACTTTGGAGTCTTCGAGGTCCGCACACGCGAGGCCAGGGTTGCGCAAAATCCAAAAACCCTCGAAAGGGTTAAAGTCCCGGCCAAGCGGACGGTTAAATTCAAGATGGGCAGACTGATGAAGGAAAAATTAAGCGACAATGCTCCTGCCCCGGCTTAAGATTAAGAAATAGATATTTCCCGGCATCAATTGTTACGGCATCATAAATATTTAAAGGAATCTGCAGAAAAGTCGCGGATTATTAAAGGAGTTTTATATGGCAGAGGGAGTGATTAAATGGTTTGACCCCAAAAAGGGATATGGTTTTATTGAAACCCCCGGCCAGCCTGATGTGTTTGTGCATCATACGAGTTTCCAGACAAAAGGACTTCGAACACTTAATCAGGGCGACAAAGTAACTTATGAAATAACGCAGGGCGAAAAAGGTCCTCGAGCAGAATCAGTAGTTCTTATGAAGTAAACGCTTAATGATTTAAGCGAGGAGTCCCCTTGGGGACACCGGAGGCGGAATGGCTTTAACTGAATTACAATCAGCTCTGAACTGCAACGTGCTTGTCCTGAACAAGCATTATATGCCGCTGCGCATTATAGATGTTAAAAGAGCTATGTGTATGCTTTTCAGGGAGCTTGCGGAAGTCATAACTTACGAGCAGGGGCAGTATTACAACTATGATTTTGAAAGCTGGCTCGATATCAGCAAATTAAAAAGGTCATTCGAGCCGCAAGAGCACGACTGGATATCAACCGTCAATATCTATATAGCTGTGCCGCGAATTGTCAGACTCCTGTTTTATGACCGGCTTCCAAGAAACGAGGTTAAACTCAACCGGCGCAACATCTTCGCCCGCGATGGCAACAGATGCCAGTATTGCGGGAAAAAATTTCCGACAACAGAACTGTCTCTCGACCATGTAATCCCGAAAAGCTGCGGCGGAACTGCAACATGGGAAAATCTTGTTTGCGCCTGCACCGGATGCAACGCCCAAAAAGGCGGCAGACTGCCAAAACAAGCCGGCCTTAAACTTATAAGACAGCCGATAAAACCGAAACGCAATCCGACTATTCATCTTCATTTAAGCAGTGAAAGATACCATAGCTGGAAACAATTCCTCGACCACGCATACTGGTCTGTTGAATTGACTTAATAATTCAGGTATTAAATTGTTTTGAAAGCTGCCGGCAAATAATCAAGAATATCCGTGGCTATAAGACTAATCTGACCTTTGTCCTTTGCCGCCAAATCTCCCGCAAGACCGTGAACATAAGTTCCCAATATGCAGGCATTGAAATTGTCAAGCCCTTGTCCATATAAAGCAGCAATAACACCTGTAAGCACATCGCCACTGCCCGCCGTTGCCATACCCGGATTGCCTGTTGTATTAACATAAATTTTTTCAGAATCGGTAACTATCGTGCCGTGTCCTTTGAGAACAACGACAGTTTTTGAAGCTTTAGCAAATTCAACAGCGATAGCTTCTCTGTCGTCCGGCATCGGTTTTCTTAAAAGCCCGGCCCAAAGCCTTTTCATTTCGCCGGGATGAGGAGTAAGAATTACATTTGCCTTACATATACCCGGCCAATCTGTTAAAGCAGCAAGATTATTCAAACCATCAGCATCAATAATGAGCCTGACGCCTTCAAGTCGCAGTAAATTTTCAAGAACAGTTTTCACGCCGCCGGATACGCCAACTCCCGGCCCAAAAGCAATAATATCATTCTCCTCGACAGCCTTGAGAACAGTATCAACCGCTTTTACGCTAATCTTTCCAGAAGAATCCTCGGCAAGTGAAATTGTCGTATAACAAGGCTCTATCGCGGCGACAATCGGCAAAACGCTTTGCGGCACCGCGAGCCGGACGAGGCCTGCACCGCTACGAAGCGCAGCTTTGCCCGCAATCGCCGCAGCGCCACTAAAACCGATACTGCCCGCTATTATGCAAATTTTCCCGAAACTTCCTTTGTGTGAATCTATCGGCCGGACAGATAATTTTGGTATTTCTGTTATTCTTTGCATAATTGGCCTTTCAATCATTACAGCCAGCTTTTGCCTCAAGTTTCATATCGGCAAAAAGGCCTGCTTTATACTTATAATAAGCAAGAGATGCTATCATAACGGCATTATCCGTGCAATATTTCCTTGGCGCAACCAGTATTTTCCTGCCGGTTTGCTGCGCCATTTTTTCAAGCTCGTTTCTCAAAAGGGTATTGGCCGCGACACCGCCGCCGAGAAGGATTGTGTTTGCACCGACTTTATCGCAAGCCATCCGGGTTTTTTTCATAAGAACATCCACAACGGCAGCCTGGAATGACGCCGCAATATCGGCAATTTCTTTTTTACTCATTTTGCCGACGCGATTTTCACCCTTCATATCTTTGCCGCAGCAGTGATAAAGAACCGCGGTTTTAAGGCCGCTGAACGAAAAATCAAGCGAACCTTTTGCCAGCATTGTCCGGGGAAAATCAATAGCCGTAGGATCTCCGTCCATCGCGGCCTTTTCGATACTCGGCCCGCCGGGGTAAGGCAGATTTAAAATTGACGCGACTTTGTCGAAAGCTTCGCCTGCGGCGTCATCAAGGCTAGCGCCGAGTAATTTAAGTTCGAGAATATTTTCGCAATCATACAGACTTGTATGTCCGCCTGAGACAACGAGAGCCACGGCAGGAAGCTGCAAATCTTTCGTTTCCATCATTGCCGACTGAAGATGAGCGTGAATATGATTAATCGCTATCAAAGGCTTTCCCCATACAAGGGCAAGTGTCTTTGCCGCGGTTATTCCGACTATAAGCGCAACGGTAAGTCCCGGCTGGTTTGCAACCGCTACCGCGTCTATATCGCTGCTGTCAAGTTTTGATTGTTCAATAGCCTGTTCGATAATCGGATAAATTTTTTCGATATGGGCACGCGAAGCGATTTCAGGCACAACGCCGCCGTATTTTTGATGAAGTTCACTTTGTGAGGAAACAACATTAGATAGAACTTCTGAACCATTACGCACTATTGCGGCAGCAGTTTCATCACAGCTTGTTTCGATGCCGAGGATATTGACATTCGTTTTCATCGGATAAGATAATAATTGAGTAAATTGGATATGTCAATTTAATCGAAAAATAAAATTGGCGGTAAATCCTCAAGGTCCTCGCTGCTAATTTCAGGAAGTTTTTTTAGAAGATACGTTTGTTCTTTATCAATTCTTTTCGGCGGAATTTCCTTGTCGAAAAGACAGACAAAATGGTCTCTGTCCTCCTGATACTTGTCCTTTCTTAAAATGATGCCGCTTGTCTTAGCTACATATCCGTCATGAAATTTCAAATCAATTTTAACTTTGCTCCCCTTCTTTAAGGTCGCCATCTGCGGGTCGAAATCTGAAAAGAAAAACCTGACAGCTTTTGCTGAAATACCGACAACCTGTGCCCGCATATTTAAAACTTGAGGGGCTATCTTCAGTGGATAAATAACTCTGGGATAATCACGTCTTGTTTTCTGCCTTCTGTCTGGGCCTCGTCGCTTGATATACAAGCCATCAACAGTATCGACATTTCTGTCCCGTCTCCGCTGCCGTTTCCTTCTATCAATGCGAGGCTGTTCCATAAAATAAACTCCCTTTCTGCTTTTGAGAATTTTAAGCTCAGCGTTTTGATTTTACAAGCATAAAAATCTGCTTCAATATACTTTTAACGATTCTGGCCGGTGCAAATCGCAGCGGAGTCAATTCTGCTGGAACAAGCTTTACAGGCACAGCCGGCAGTGAGTCGCCGACAATTTGAATATTCTGCCTGTTTGTGCAGCCAAAACCTATTTTTTGAGCTGTTTTGATTAAGGGCAATTGTTCAGGAGAAATACCGATTAAATCACAGCATACAATCTCTATAGCCATCGGGTCGGCAGAAGCGATTAGCCAGCCGAGCTTTTTGGGATTGCCATTTATCGGGCCGGGGCCTTCCATTGCGACAACTGCATCGACAATCGTCAGCACAGGAGCAAGCAATTTATAAATATCTATCAGCATTGTGCAGAAATCATCAAACGCTGCCCCCCTTCTAAAATGCCAGATTGCCTTTGCCTTGCCACTGACACAACCAAAAATGTTTTTAACGGCAATAGTCATCACAAGCTGCTGATGAGTCTTGAGCTTTGGTAGATTTATAATCTTGTCCGCATCGAGAGCAACAGAGCTTATGCCAATTTTTGCCCCCGAATGTTCGAGCGTCCGTTTCACAGGTCTGCGAAGCTGTTTTACCGGAACGCCAAGTTTTTTTAATGGTTCTACGATACCAAGAGTCTCTGCGCAGACATTGGCATTTGCCCATGCAGGGGAATCGCCAACTATCGGCTTTGCCCCGAAATCGAGAAGGATTTTTGCAAGCTCAATAATTACGGCCGGGTCAGTCTGAGCAGCGCAAGAGGCAGATTTGGGGGCAATCATATTCGGCTTTACCAAAACCTTATCGCCTTTGGCTATAAATGTTCCGATGCCGCCAAGAAGCTCGAAATGTCTCAGCAAGGCAGTCTGAACATTGACAGGCTCATAATCATTGCATTTTGTAAGTGAAACTTTTATTTGTGTCATTATCCGCAAGATTTTAACATTATATCTGCCCGCTTCAAGAAATTGTTTTTCGACACTGCCTAATGATGTTATAATACGCCGCAAATGAAAGACCTTTTGAAAAAACTTATTGCGGCAAAATCTACACTCGATGTCGGCGAAATCAAATGCGCTAAAGTGCTGGCCAATTTTTTCCAGGCGGCGGGCATAAAACCAAAGGTTGAAGTATGGAATAAAACCCGTGCAAATATCACTGCCAGGTTCAAATCCGCAGGCAAAAAACCTGCTCTTTTATTCGTCAGCCATCTTGATGTTGTGCCGGCAGAAAGTCCAAATGATTTTAAGCCAATAGAGCGTAACGGCAGGATATCCGGCAGAGGCTCCTGTGATATGAAGGCTGGATTAACGGCGGCGGCAATCGCCATAACCGAAATATTCAAATCAAAAATTAAACTTAATGGCGATATAATTTTTTCTGCTACGGCAGGTGAGGAAACAGACAGTTGCGGAGTCAAAAAATTTTTGAAAACCTTCAAAAATAAATACCGGCTTTGCGGAATAATTGTGCCGGAGCCGACCGATTTTCACCTTGTTACGGCCCATCGCGGACTGATATGGCTCGAAATTACTACAAAAGGCAAATCCGCTCACAGCTCAATGCCGCAGCTTGGGATAAACGCAATTAATTCAATGAGAGTATTTCTAAATGAACTATCTAAATATAAAATAATTTCACATACAAATAAATTGCTCGGCAAAACAACCCTGAGCGTAAATAAAATAACAGGCGGCTCGGCAGCAAATATAATACCTGATTCATGCTCCGTCTGTATCGATGTCCGCACTTTACCCGGACAAAATCACAAACAGTTAATCGGTGATATTAACAAAATATTTGTTCGTCTTTCAAAAATACATCCCCACTTTAATGCTGAATTAAAAGTCCTTCGCGATTCAGGGGCGTTGCAGACGGATGAAACAAGCGGTTTTGTAAAACAGCTAAAACCGCTTTTGAAAATAAAAAATTCCGAAACAGTGCCTTTTACAACCGATGCTCCGTATCTGACTGTATTAAACACCCCTATAGTTATTCTCGGCCCCGGCAGCCCGAAACTTTGCCACAAGCGTAACGAATACGTGGAAATAAAGGACCTGCGAAAAGGAATTGATCTTTACAAGAAGATTATCCTGCACTTTTTGGGCTGATTATTCTTCCGCTATTTGTTTCTGCTTTGCGTATTGGGCTATAACCATTTGCTGGACATTCGGCGGAACGACTTCATAATGGCTCAGCGTCATAGAATAACTGCCCTGGCCGCCAGTAACGCTTTTGAGCTGACTGTCGTAATTGGCGATTTCAGAAAGCGGAACCTGTGCCTTTATAACCATCATATTGCCGGCAAGCATATCCTGTCCCTGGACACGGCCTCTTTTGCTGGACAAATCTCCCGCGATATCGCCGACGTATTCAGCAGGTATCGTAATTTCAATATTCACAATCGGCTCAAGAAGACAAGCCCTTGCCTTTTCTATCGCGTCGATAAAAGCACCTTTCCCCGCGGCGCGGAATGCGACTTCCTTGGAGTCAACAGGATGATGTTTTCCATCATAAATTGAGACCTTGATATCCTGCATTGGAAAGCCGGCGACAACGCCATTGTCCATAACTTCCTGAATGCCTTTGACAATCGGCGCTTCATACTGGCCGGGAATTGAACCGCCAAAAATGTCCCAACTGTATTGCATAGGCGGCTCCGAACCTCGCGGTGCAGGCTCAACACGGAGATATACCTCGCCGAACTGCCCTGCTCCGCCGGTCTGTTTCTTGTGGCGATAATGTCCATCGGCTTTTTGAGTAATTGTCTCACGATATGGAATTTTCGGCGGCTTGGTGTTTACCGCCAGTTTAAATCTCTTCATCATTTTTGAAAGCATAACGCGAAGATGCAAATCTCCAAGCCCGCTGATAATAAGCTCTCTTGTCTGCCTGTCTCGGCTGACTTTGAAACATATATCTTCTTCGGTAAGTTTTTCCATCGCCGAGCCTAATTTTTGCTCATCGCCCTTCGATGCAGGTTCAAGAGCAAGACTGAACATAGGAGTCGGCAGGTTCGGCATCTCAAATTTACCCGCTGCCTTGCCGTCGTGAATCAGGTCGCCTATTTGAAGTTCTTCAATTTTAGCAAGCGTTACAATATCTCCCGCAACACCTGCGTTAATTTCGCTGATTTCGGCGCCCTGTGTCTTAAGGACGTGGCCCGGCCGAATCCCTTTTCTGTCGGCATTTCTGAACATCGAAGTATCGCTTTTGAGCGTTCCGCTAAAGATTCTCATAGAGGCGTATTTCATATTTGTGCGCGTGTCAAGCCCGATTCTAAACACAAGTCCGGTCAGAGGTCCGGCTGGGTCCGCTTTAATCTCAATCTTATTTTCTCCGGCGATAAGTTTTGCCGGTTTCGCCTGTGCCGGTGATGGTGCATAATCAGTTATAAAATTCAGCAATTCAACTATGCCGACTTCTTTTCTGGCATTAGTAAAGAGAATCGGAACAATCGTTCCTTCGATAAGCGCTTTGACAAATACAGATGTGATTTTTTCCTGCGGAATCTGCTCGCCGCCAAGATATGCCTCCATCAGAGCATCGTCAGCCTCAATCGCACTTTCAATTAATTCAGTATGAGCCGCTGCGACATCCATAACCGGCGAATCGCCACCGGCATTTTTTATGCATTCGATTACAGCTTGTTTATCTTCGTTGGGCAGATTTGCGCATCTGCATTGTGTTCCGAAGGTCTGCTGAATATTTCTTATCAGCTCCGGCAGGTCCGCGTTTTCGGCATCGATTTTATTTACAACAATAATTCTCGCTTTGCTGGCATCTGCCGCGGCCGCAAATAATTTTCTTGTATTGATCTCAATTCCCGCCGAAGCGCTGATAACAACCACACAGCAGTCAACCGCTGGTATTGAAGTAAGTGCTGCTCCTGCGAAATCTGGATAGCCGGGGGTGTCAATAAGATTTATAGTCTTGCCGTTATGAGTTGTATGCAGCAGAGCCGAATGTATAGAATGGCCTCTTTCCTTTTCTTCCTCATCAAAATCGGCAATGGTATTCTTTTCCTCAATAGTGCCTAACCTGTTTGTTTTTCCAGTCTTATGTAAAATTGCCTCAGCCAGACTGGTCTTGCCGGCACTGCCATGTCCAAGCAAAACTATATTCCGGATATCTTCAATACCTGCCATTAGCTAAAACTCCTAAATAGTAAATAAATGCTGAAAACGTGAAATGATACAAAAAATCAGCCTGCTGGGCAAGGGTAAATTTAAAACCTAACCTCTTGGAATCTACTCATACCCATATTTTTTCATAAACCACTTTTTGACAATCTGCACAGTGAACAAATAAGCGGTAACAATAAGAATAAGGACAAGAAAATAAGACCACGGCGGAGCGACAAACTTGAAGTATCTCCCCAGCGGCGTAAAAGGTATTATCAGCCCTATGGTAACTATATAAATAGAGGTAAATAACAAAAACTGGCTGGGCTTGCTCTCGATGAAAGGAATTTTGCCAGTGCGAATAATATGTATAACCAGCGTCTGGGTGCAAAGAGATTCCAAAAACCAGCCCGTATGGAAAAGAGCCTGGGAATTGGAATCATTAGCACGGAAAATATACCACAATACCCCGAAGGTTATAAAATCAAATATGGAACTGATTGGTCCAATAAGAAGAATAAACTTCCTTATATAGTCCACATTCCAGGGTCTTGCCTTCAAAAGATATTCGCTATCAACTTCATCTGAAGGAATGGCAATCTGTGAAAGGTCGTAAAGAAAATTATTTAAGAGTATCTGTATCGGCAGCATAGGCAAAAACGGCAAAAATAAACTCGCCCCTGTCATACTGAACATATTGCCGAAATTTGAACTTGCACCCATTTTGATATATTTGAGAATATTACCGAAAGTTTTTCTTCCTTCCATCACGCCGTCTTTAAGAACCAAAAGACTTTTCTGCAGGAGAATTACATCAGCGGATTCCTTGGCAATGTCCACGGCGTTATCGACCGATATTCCGACATCCGAGGCTTTTAACGCAGGCGCATCATTTATGCCATCGCCCAGATAACCTACAATATGCTTATTATCGTGCAAAGCATGAATTACCTGCTCTTTCTGCAAAGGCGAAAGCCGGGCAAAAACAGAAACGGATTTAACCAATTCCTTGAGTTCCTTGTCGCCTATCTTTTCGATTTGCTCGCCGGTAACCAGCCCCTTAACATCAATACCGACATCACCGCATATCTTCTTCGCTACCAGCTCGTTATCGCCGGTTAAAACCTTAACTTCTATTCCCAAAGACCTTAAGGTCTCTATTGTTTTTTTCGCTGTCGGCCTGGGAGGGTCAAGAAAGGCAATATATCCCTTAAGAATCAGGTTTTGCTCGTCATCTTTTGAATAGACCTCTTTATTGTTTGGCATATCTTTATACGCAACTGCCAAAACCCTGAAGCCATCAGTGCTCAAACTGTCGTATTCTTCTTTCAAATCTGTAAGTATTAACTCGTTTGAATCAAATATTTCGCCGTTTAATTCGCATTTTGTGCACCTTTTGAAAATCTCTTCCGGAGCGCCCTTGACAATAATTCTGTGTTTGCCGTCGGCTTCGACAACTACCGACATCATTTTTCTGGAAAAATCAAAAGGTATCTCATCGATTTTCTTATAATGTTTTATCTGTAATTCTTCGTGTTCCAGAATAGCCTTGTCCAATATATTTTTAAGGCCGGTCTGATAAAAACTGCTGATATAAGCAAGCTTCAATACCTCCTCATCTTCCTGTCTTACAACATCGCAATGATTCTCCAGAACGATTCTATCCAATGTAAGAGTTCCGGTTTTATCTGTGCAAAGCACATCCATAGCGCCAAAATTCTGGATTGAATTCAGACGTTTTACTATGACTTTCTTTTTCGACATCGCGATTGCGCCTTTGGAAAGATTTATCGCAACCAGCATAGGCAGCATTTCAGGTGTAAGTCCCACCGCCACTGCCAGTGAGAAAAGAAGAGCCTCAATAAGATTGCCTTTAGTCAAGGCATTTATGGCAAAGATAGCTATTACTAAAATAATCATAATGCGAATCATCAGCCAGGTAAACTTACGTATTCCTTTATCGAAACCGGTCTCTATCTGCATAGTGGCAAGCTTGCGTGAAAGTGCGCCAAACTGGGTCTCAAGACCGGTTTTTACAACTACGCCAAAACCTGTCCCGCTCACCACACTTGAACCCATAAAAGCAATGTTCGTTAATTCGGACGCTGACTTACTTTTCGTTTGTATCGAAGTTGGGACCTTGTCCACAGGAAAGGACTCACCGGTCAGGGAAGACTGGTTAATAGACAAATCTTTACAGGAAATAATTCTCAAATCCGCAGGAATCATATCGCCCGCAAATAAATCAACAATATCGCCGGGAACAATTTCCCTGATTTTTACTTCGCGGGCCTTGCCGTCACGCAAGACAGTCGCCGTGGCGCTTACCATTTCGCTGAGCCTCTCCGCCTCTCTGCCTGCACGGTATTCCTGTATAAAAGACAGAAACACGCTCATAATCGCCATCATTATTACAAGAGCAGCACTAACCTTTTCTCCAAAAAACAGAGAAAATCCTGCGATAATCAAAAGCACAATTACAAGAGGATTTATAAATTTGGAAGCAATCTGAAAAACAATGGTGCGCTTCTTTTTTCTGGCAGGCTCATTTAGACCGTATTCCGAAAGGCGTTTTTCCGCCTCTTGCTCTGTAAGCCCTTTTTCCGAGGTTTCCAGCTTCTCAAAAATAACTCCGGCAGTGCCGCCGATATAATCAAAATCCCACATCTGGGATTTTCTGCCGCCGTTTGTCTTAATTTTACTACTATTGCTATTCATTTTGGACCATCATATCCGAAAAACTAATTTACATAATAAAAAAGAGTTGAATTTTTATGCCGTCTGCCCCAAAAGAAATTTCAAAGCTGGGGAACTAGGATTCGAACCTAGACTAAATGGTTCAGAGCCACTCGTGCTACCATTACACTATTCCCCAGTGTGTAAATTCATCGCAAGAGCTTAATATATCACTTGTTATAAGTCAATGGCTTTTCTTTTGTTAACTACTATCTGTAAGTCCTGAATATAAATAAAGTTAAAAATGAGAATTACTGGTAAAGCTAATGATGGTTTTAAACATATTCTTGAGAGTTTTAACTATTCCAAAAAAGGAGAGTTTTTCATATCTTTATATTGAAAGAAATAACTATGTTTAACTTTCGTAATAACATAAATATGTGTGTTTTATCTTGCCTTTTATGGTTTCTGACCAGTTATATCTGTTATTCTGCACGGGCGACAGCTCTGGATGATTATGTCGCAATGGCTGACCCGTGTTATTCTTATACTTTAATCAGCAGTCCTTATGACTCGTTCACGCATACACAGGGGTATATTTTAAGACTTATTTCCCAAACATGGCGAACGCCGGCAGAGGTTGACCATACGGTCTGGAATCACTGGATGACAGTTATAGTTCCCGATACTTCGCTTGGGCCGACCAAAGATACTGCACTAATATTAATTAACGGCGGAAATTATACAGATGGTATGCCGAGCATAGATTTTGAATACAGATGGCTTGCTGCAAACACGTGTTCTGTTATTGTCATATTAACGGCTGTTCCCAATCAGCCGCTGCATTTTCTGGATGAATCAATCTATCGAAGCGAAGATGAGATAATCGCTTATACCTGGGACAAATATTTAGATGGCGCAGATTCCAACTGGCCTGCACAGCTGCCTATGGTCAAATCAGTAGTGAAATGTATGGATGCAACTGTAAGTTTTGTGGGCAGCAGCACCGGCGGCAGCAGAACCATTAACCACTTCGTCCTAACCGGAGGCTCTAAAAGGGGCTGGACAGCGTGGCTGGCGGCGGCGGTCGATTCAAGGGTTACGGCCGTTTCGCCTATTGTAAGCGATTTGCTGAATATGAAAAAATCTTTTGCGCACGAGTGGGCTTCCTATGGCTTCTGGGCGGACGCTTTATGGCCTTATGAAGAATTGGGTATTTTTGACAGGTTCGATACGCCACGGGGGACGGAATTAATAAGTATTGTTGACCCTTACGCATACAAAGACAGGTTAACAATGCCGAAATTTATTATAAACGCATCGGGAGATGACTTTTTTGTCAGTGATAACATTCAATTTTATATCAATGGTCTTGTGGGTGAAAAATATCTCCGGCACGTGCCGAATACAGACCATTATCTGACCGGAGCAACCAGCGATGTATTCAATTGTATGGTTCCTTATTACAATGCCCTTTTAAACAATATCGCAAGACCACAATTTTCCTGGACTGTAAACGAAGATGATTCCATAACTGTTGAAACAACGGATATTCCTCAGGTTGTTTATCTGTGGCAAATTACAAACCCAACTACAAGAGATTTCAGACTTTCCACAACCGGCGCCAATTGGAGCAGCACAGAACTTGAAGACCAGGGCGGAGGAGTTTACATCGCTGATGTTCCGCAGCCTGATAACGGCTGGACGGCTTTTTTTGTCGAGCTTGTTTACACAAGCTCCCTGCCAGATTTCGATTATCATTTTACAACTGAAATGGTAGTTCTGCCTGAAATACTGCCTTATGAGGCTGATTTTAATAGAGACACAATTACCGATACAAAAGACCTGTTAATACTGGCTGAGGTATGGCTCACAGAAGATGATTATCGGGATATCGCTCCACGTCGGGGAGGCGGAGATGGAATTATAAACTTTAAGGATTTCGCCAATTTCAGTCTGCACTGGCTGAACTAAACATCAAAAAAGACTTGTTATATCTTTTTTGCTCAATTTCACCGTATTTTGTTGCTTTAAACATTATAAAATCTCTAAATCACAAGGCCGAACCTGCCGATAAATAATTACAATCTTCCCGTTTGATAAATTAAAAAGAGGAATTTATTTCTCGGAGCAAAAAATGGACAAAATATTGATTGTTCAGGATAGCCGAACGATAAACGCGCTGTTGAGCTGGGTTCTCAAAGCTGCCGGTTTTGCTGTAGTGTCTGTTGAAACCGGCGAAGAGGGTGTTGAGAAGGCAAAAAAAGAATCGTTCCAGCTTGTCTTGCTGGATTACAGATTGCCCGGCATAAGTGGAGTGGACGTCTGTAATGCTTTAAAAAAGGATGAAAATACCCGGCACATTCCAATCGTATTTATGTCGGCCTCGAATGAAGAGGAAATCGCTCAAATTGCGAAGGACACAGGCGCCGAGGGCTATATTATAGTGCCTTTTGAAGAAAAAGGATTTATTGAGAAGATAAAAAGTTATATAGAAAATAATAAATGCGTAAATGGTAAAAAATAAGAGATTAAAATATGTTAGAAAAAAATAAAATAGCGCTTTACGAGGAAGACCTTTACGAAAAGAAAGAAATTAAGGAACAAACAATCAGGCTCGTGGTTTTTCGGGTTTCGAATGAATGGTATGGAATAGAGATTACAAAGACAAAAGAAGTTGCAATAATAGATAGAATCACATATCTGCCTTCAAGTCCTGAAAATGTTGCCGGGATTGCTAATTTAAGAGGGGACATTTTATCGGTTATGGATTTTAAAAAAAAATTTGGCCTGCCGCACGAAGACTTGACGGACAAATCAAGGCTTGTGGTCATCGAATCAGGAGATTTAGAAACAGGACTTTTAGTAGATGAAGTAAATGAAGTTATCGAAGTAGCGGCAAAAGAGATTCATCCCACCCTTACAACTATCACACCTGAAAGAGCTGAATATTTATTAGGGGAATGCAAAATAAATGACAAGCTGATTGGAATTTTGAATGTAAATAAGATTTTAAAATAGAATACAAAGAGGAAAACAATAAACTACCCTGCGTGTTTGTTCAACGTCTCATAAATATAATAAAAACGGCATTTTCGGCCTCATAACGCCGGTTTTGAACAGTATCCCTCAGTTTACCTCCAAAAATGCCGATACGAGTTTAGATTAGATAATCGAAAAGGTTAAGGGAAAATATGGCTATATATACACTAAAGGCGGTGGGTTTTAGATGTCCGAAGCCGGTTCTTCAGATAGCCGCTAAATCACCGGAAATGGCTGCCGGCGATATTCTTGAGGTTGTGGCTGATTACCCTAACTTTCGGGAAGGACGTCCGTACCTGGTGTAAAAGACTTAAGAAAGTCCTGTTGTCTGTAAAAGACGAAGGCGGCGGCAAAAAAAGATACAAATACAATTTTAAACGAAGAAAGCACAGACTTTGGTTTTTGTGCTGATATTTCAAAAAAGCATGAAAATGCTGTTGCAAAAGGAGGCAACAAATGAAAGTGAACTGGACAATTAATAAAAAAATTGGAGTTTGGTTTTTAGTGGCAGTTATTTTTATGGCGTCACTGGGCATCTTGGCATACCTTAAGCTATCTCCGGTCAGCATCGTTGTTATTTCCACCACGGGTGTTCTTACGACTACAATCAGCGGCATAAAAGTAGCCCAAACAACCTCCTGCCGCATTAAATCGCTTTCTGATACTATGGGAAAAATTATCGAGAAAATAAATCTTACTCCAGCAACTTACTTGGATAATTTTAATAGCGGTGATGAATTAGACCGTATGGAAAATATCCTAAATACGCTGGTGGAAGAGATGGTAAATCAAACACATGAGCTGACTATAGGATTCCGTGAGAATTTTGAACTGCTGCGCAGAGTTGCGAACGGAGATTTGACGGTGAAAGCATCAGAAACATCCAGTAACGAACTCCTGGCTAAATTAGGGAAGGTTATCAATCAGGTAATCTCAAAGTTCAAGACTCTTATTGGCAGTGCAGGACTTCAGATTGTAGCATCTGCTGTGCAGATTCGGAGCACTGCTGAAGAGCAGGCAGCAGGCGCAACTGAACAGTCTGCCACCGTTACTGAGGTTTCAGCTACGGTTGAAGAACTGGCTGCAACGGCAGCGCATATTGCCGATAGCGCAGAAAGCGTGACTAAAGCGGCAGAGCGAACTCTGGCTGGAATGCAGGAATTAAATACGAAAATCGACCAGACAGCAAAAAAGATTTTATCATTGGGCGAAAAATCTCAATCGATTGGAAATATTACCGCACTCATTGACGATATTGCCGAGCAGACAAATCTCCTGGCCTTAAATGCAGCCATTGAAGCAGCCAGAGCAGGCGAGGCAGGTAGAGGATTTGCGGTAGTCGCGCAGGAAGTAAGAAAACTTGCCGAACGTTCTTCTGAATCTACCGGAGAGATAAGACAATTTATCAGTGAAATTCAGGCGGAGACCAGTTCTACCATTATGGGTATTGAAGAATCAACCAAATGGGTGGGTAAAGGCCTGGAAATGATGCAGGATACCGCTAAAGCAGCTAAAGAAATTTCTCTGGCTACAAATCAGCAAAAGAGTGCATCAGAACAGGTTGTGCTGGCAGTGAAAAGCATAGATACTGTTACAAAACAATTCGCCGCCTCAACTAAACAGATGGCTCAGTCTGCAGCCGAACTCAATAAATTATCACAAATGTTTGAGACGGTAATCGGAGAATTTAAGTTAGATAAGGCAGATGAAGCAGAACTCATCGCAGCAGCGGCAAGCAATTAATAAAAAGTTTCCTGTTAGACTATAAAGAAAAATATGCCCGATAAAAGGGATTTCATTGCGATTTTTAAAGCAGAAACCGAAGACCACCTGACCAAATTAAATAATGGTCTGGTGGCGCTGGAGAAACACCCTGAAAATTTAGAGCTGATAAAGGAACTTAACAGAGAAGCCCACACTATTAAAGGTTCAGCACGCGTCTTCGGATATCTTGAAATTCAGGAAATTGCTCATAGAGTAGAGGATATATTCGACCGTGTCGCACAAAAAAAACTTGTATTCAGCTCCATTATCACCGACATAGTATTTAAAGCACTCGACACGATTAAAGTTGTTCTGGAAAAAATTGTGAACGAGGAGAAGATAGATATAGATATTTCTGAAATCTGTAAAGAGCTGGAAAATATATTTCAGGATAGCGCAGACAAAAAGGCTGTTAAGGAAGATAAGAACCAGAAAAGCAAAGAAGTAAAGAAGCCGGACGGCACGGAAGCAGTTAATTTACAATCCGTGACTCAAATTGAGGAATACATTCGTGTGCCCGTAAGCAAGGTGGACCAGCTCCTTAATCTTGTCGGCGAGATGGTTATACGAAAAATGAAGTCTTCTCAAAAAAGCGCTCAGGCAAAAAGGCTTGCCAAACTTGCCGGAGAGATGCAGGAAAAAATTTCCGATTTAAACGAAACGATTAAAACCAATCCTGAAGATAGCGAGGTTATGAAATTACTCGCTCAATGCACCGGCGGCATACAAAAACTCAAAGATGAATCTCTAAACCTGTATGATAATGTTTTAACTGAAAATCTGCATCTTGAGCCGGTGATAGATAAACTGCAGGACAAAATGAAAGCAATGAGAATGCTTCCCTGTTCCATCATATTTGAAAATTTTACACGTATGGTAAGGGATATATCATTGAAGCAGGGCAAAGAAGTAAATCTTGAGATTTCAGGAGGAGAAACAGAACTGGATAAGAAGGTTTTGGAAGGCATAAAGTCGCCTTTAATGCATATCCTGCGTAATTGTATCGACCATGGAATCGAAGAATCTACCGACAGGAAAAAACTCGGCAAGCCGGGCTTTGGAACAATTAAAATCAGCGCTTTTCATAAAGGCGGAAATGTAATAATCGAAATAAAGGATGATGGAAGAGGTATGGACATCGAAGAGATAAAACAAACCGCATTAAAGAAAAGGCTCGTGTCGGGCAATGACCTTGAGAAAATGACAGAAAAAGAAATTAAAAATATTGTATTTATGAATGGCTATTCCACAAGTCAGATAATCACCGACGTCTCCGGCAGAGGCGTTGGGCTTGATGTTGTCTGGCACGATATAGAAAATTTAAAAGGCCAAGTCAGCTTTGATACGGAAAAGGGTAAAGGGACGAAATTCACACTGGTTTTACCCCTGACAATTGCAATTATGCAGGTGCTTTTGATAAAGTGCAGAGATATGCTTTTTGCCTTTCCTATGGGTTCAATTGAGGAGATTATAAGGGTAAAACCAGGAGATATTTCCACTATCGAAGGGAAAATGGCGATTCAGGTTCGGGACAATATTATACCCGTGGTAAGCCTGGACGAAGTTCTTGGGCTGCCGCCGAAAGAGACAACAGAGAAAGAGCAAAAAACAAACGAGACGTTATCTATCGTTCTTACATCTTCTTTAGATAAGCAGGTTGGTTTTATTGTTGATAAGGTTGTCGGCCAGGAGGAAATTTTCATAAAGAACTTAGGCAAACACCTGGGCAAAGTCAAGAAGGTAAGCGGAGCAACCATTCTTGGAACGGGAGAGGTTGTAGTAATACTTTATATAGCAGATTTGATTACTCAAAGCCGGCTGGGGTGTCCCGCTGCTGCCGACAGGACCTTAACTTCAAAACAAAAGAAAAAAGACAGAAAAATTTTAGTTGTTGACGATTCCCTGACCACAAGAGAGCTCGAAAAGAGCATCCTTGAGGCACATGGTTATGTGGTTGATACAGCAGTAGATGGTTTGGATGCGATTAACAATCTTAATAAAGACAATTTTAGCCTTGTAATATCTGATATTGAAATGCCGAAGATGGATGGATTTGAACTATGCAAGATCTTAAACAATAATGTAGCATATAAAGATATACCGGTTGTAATTGTAACGGCATTAGAAAAAGAAGAGGACAAGAGACGCGGTATCGAGGCGGGAGCTGCAGCTTACATTGCAAAAGGAGCATTCAATCAGACAAATCTTCTGGATGCTGTTGAAAGATTGATAGGCTGATAGTAAATGGAACCTGACTTAAAAAACATCATAAAGGTATTAATTGTTGAAGATTCTCCTTCTGTATGTAAGGTTTTGACCGACATACTAAACTCCGACCTGCATATTATGGTAACCGGAGTTGCGCATAATGGAAAAGAAGCAGTTGAGATGGCCTCTTGCCTGAAGCCCAATATAATCACTATGGATATACATATGCCTGTTATGGATGGACTTGAAGCAACAAAACAAATAATGGCGCGTAATCCTGTTCCTATTCTGATTATTTGCGCTTCGGCCCTAGAAATTGAAACGGGTATGGCATTTAAGGCTATCTCTTATGGTGCATTAGACATTATTGAGAAAGGACAGGCTGGAATAGCCGGAAATGAAAAATACAGGAAAAACTTGATTGAAAAGATAAAATTTTTAAGCGGGATTAAGGTAATCAGGCATCCATTAGCCGCTTTTTCAGATAAAAATGAAATAAAAAAACCTTTTGAAATTCCCAAAAAGGAAATTTTAGACAGGATAATAGCTATCGCAACCTCAACAGGAGGCCCCAATGCGCTCCATAAAATACTCAAAGATTTTCCAAAAAAACTTCCTTGCGGCGTAGTTATTGTTCAGCATATCGCAACTGGATTTCTCGAAGGTTTGATAACCTGGCTGAATAGCGAATGTCAGATTAAGGTAAAGATTGCCGAGAATTCTGAAGAGATTTGTGCAGGAACTGTATATATGGCTCCTACCGATTTGCAGATGAGGGTAGAAGAAGGCGGGAGAATTCATATAAGCAATGAACCTATTTACAATGGCCACAGACCATCAGGAGATATATTGCTTGAATCTGTAGCTAACGTATATAAGGAAAAGGCTATTGGAGTAATCCTGACCGGTATGGGCAGAGACGGGTCTATGGGAATAAAGGCTATAAAGCAGATGAAAGGTCAGACAATTGCCCAGGATGAAAACAGCTGTGCTGTTTTTGGTATGCCCAAGGCAGCCATAGATATGGGTGTTGCAGATAACGTGCTGCCATTAGAAAATATTACCGAAAAGATTATGCAAATATTACGGAACAATATATGAGAGTGGAAATCGCAACAAAAAAACAAAATAGATTGATACTGGCATTCAACCTATCCGCAGCGGAGTTCGGCCTCGATATTTCCTGCGTGCGCGAAGTATTAAAGCCTCAAAAGATTCATCCTCTTCCCAATGCCCCGGCGTTTGTTGAAGGAGTGATAAATCTGAGAGGTCATATAATCGCCGTAATGGACTTAAGAAAAAAATTTAATATAAAAGCTTTGGCTGAAAATCCCAGAATGCGAATTATCATTTGCAGAATAAAAAATTTTATAACCGGACTTATCGTGGATAATGTAAGCGAGGTTATAAGTTTGTCCCAGGACGATATTACGCCTTCACCACAGATAGCCTCAATTCAGTCCGAAGATAATTATGTATCGGGTATAGTCAATCTTAATGGAAGAGTCATTACGCTTTTGGATTCAGAGAAAGTTTTAACAAAAGAGGACTTCGGAAAATTCTCTGAGATAAGGGAATAATTATGTATCTTATGAACGACATCCCTGCTTTATCTGAAAGCGAATTTGAACTTTTCCAAAAATTGCTTATCGAGGAAAGCGGATTATATTTCGACAAGGACAAAGTTGATTCCCTATGTCCTGCTCTTTGGGAACGCATTCAAAAGCGAGAATACCATTCTTATGAGGAATATTATAACCTTTTGAGATTTAATCCTGATGGAAAGCTTGAGTTACGCAACCTTTTTGATTTAATCACAATAGGCGAAACATATTTCTTCAGGAATGAACCTCAATTTGAGGCGCTGATGAAGTATGTCCTGCCTGAGATTGTCCAGGCCAAGATGTATTCAATGGATAAGTCTATAAAAATATGGTCGGCGGGATGTTCGAGAGGAACTGAGCCTTATTCGATAGCTATAGCTATTATGGAAGCCTTTCCTTCTTATGGAAGCTGGAATATCTCCATATTAGGTACCGATATTAATAGAGATGCTTTAATCCGTGCAAAAGAGGCTGTCTATAGCGAAAGGGATATCGGCCATTTGCCTGAAGGGTGCCTTGACAAGTATTTTAAGAAAACTGGAAAAGACTATATATTAAACGAAAACGTAAAAAAATTAGTCAGGTTTGAATATTATAATTTAGCCAAAGGCCCATTTACGCAGGAAGGAATGCAGAATTTAGACATCATTTTCTGCAGAAATGTGATTATTTATTTTAATTCACAGACAATTAACCAGGTAATCAATCATTTTTACGGCAGTCTTAGGCCGGATGGCTATTTATTTCTCGGCCACGCGGAAAACCTCTGGCAGATACCTAATAAATTCACAACGATAGAGTTTCCCAATACTTTTCTCTATAAAAAAGTGCTTCATCCAATCAAAGAAAAGGTTATAGAGCCATTTATGGCCATTCCTGATATTAATCTGGAAGAATTATCTCCTATAAAAAAAACAGACATAGATGCAGGGTTTTTTACTGAAAAAACAAAACCGTCTCCGACAGAGAAAACCAAACAGCCGGAGAAATTTGCAAAATCCGAACTAAAAGAAGACATCGAGTCTTTACACCAAAAAGCGATAACGCTTCTTAACGAAAAACATTATCAGGATGCCCTTTTATTATTCGATAAAATAATAACCTGGGATAAAAACTGTATCCGCGCTTATTTTGCTAAAGCAACTATCCTAGCCAACCAGGCTAAATATAATGAGGCGATGGCAGAATTGAAAAAAATAATCGAAGTGGACAATCTTCATGGCCAGGCATATTATCTGTCAGGTGTGCTGGCATATAAAATTGGTAATTTAAAAGAGGCTGAAGCACAATTTAAAAAGGTTATATATATCGACCCTGACATTGTTCTTGCATATTATAATTTAGGCAATATTTACTTATATCAGAAAAAATTTAAACAGGCTGACAAAGAATTCAATAATGCCGTCAGATTATTGGAGAAAAGGCCGAAAGAGGAACGAGTAAGGTTTTGTGAAGATTTTACCGCAGAATTTCTATTGAGGGCCTGCAGGAATAGTCTGGCAAAAATACAAGGCACAAAAAGTGCAGGCAGCCACCTTCAGCACACCTTCCAAAAATCGTAAACATTTGAGCAGAACTAACTATCTGCCCCCCTGCAACTTACGTAATAGCGGGGGCAGGATTCGAACCTGCGACCTCCGGGTTATGAGCCCGACGAGCTACCAGACTGCTCTACCCCGCGATCATTCATTTCTATAAATCTACCAAACTGCTTCAATAAATTCAATTACAGTTTGGCGATAATCTTTTCAGCTAATTTTTCAGCCTTACCCCGCGGATATTTACCAGCAGGCCATTGAGTAAAAACGCCATCGCCGATTTTCCGCGGTATTATATGAAAATGCAAATGCTCAACAAGCTGCCCTGCTGCCCTGCCGTTATTGCACAAAACATTATATCCATCCGCTTCTGTGGCAGCAGAAACAGCAGCGGTAATTTTCGGCAAAACCGCGGCAATCGCCGAAAGTGATTCGACATTGCTATTATGCACTTTCGTGCAGTGTTCTTTTGGGATAACCAATGTATGGCCATCGCTCAAAGGGCCGATATCCAGAAACGCCAGAACCTTTTCGTCTTCATATATTTTAAGACAAGGTATCTTGCCGACAGCGATTTTACAGAATATACAATCATTATCAGACAATTTCGGCCTCTTTATACTTTAATTTATTATATTTTATTCTAATTCTCTTTCCTGCTGCTCTGCTTTTTCCTTCTTTTCTCCTTTCGAGGTCTTCTTTTTAGAAGCCTTCTTTTTGCCGCCTTTTTGCGTTTCAGGTTTGGATTCCTGACCGACAAGCTGAAGCAGAACAAGCTGGCCGTTATCTCCTAATCTTCTTTTGGCAAGCTTTATAATTCTTGTGTAACCGCCTGCTCTATCGAGATAACGAGGAGCTATATCACTGAAAAGTTTACCAATTATTGTTCCTTTTTCCTCTACTTTTCCGTCAACCTCTTCAACAATAGCCCGATTGCCCAGCATAGCAATTGCTCTTCGCCTGGCAGTTAGATTTCCCTTTTTGGCAATGGTTATAAGTTTTTCAGCAAAGCTCTTTACGTGTTTGGCTTTTTGCAGAGTTGTGCTGATTGTTTCGTGTTCAAAGAGAGCCGCAGCGAGATTTCTTCTCATAGCGATTCTATGAGCGCTGGTTCTGTTAAGTTGTCCGCCTGCTATTCTATGACGCATTTCAGTTATACCTCAAAAAAACTTTATTCAACATCTGACCTGAGCGTTAGGCCTAAATCCGCAAGTTTCCTGATAATCTCACGAAGGCTTGTTTTTCCAAAACTTCTGAGTTTGAGTAAATCAGCTTCGGTCATTTTCACTAATTGTCCTACCGTCTCAATATGACTTGCTTCCAGGCAATTGCTTGCCCTGACGCTAAGGCCAAGCTCCTGTATCGGCATCTTCAGCTTTTCATCAAGCTGTTCATCTTCTTTTTGCTTTTCCTGTTCGACCTCAACAGCCTCGGCTTCTTCTACAGTTTCGGCTCCGATTTCAAAATACTGCACAAACGGATTTACGTGCTTTCTCAGAATCTTCCCCGCTTCAACCAATGCCATTTCAGGCGTAATTGAGCCGTCTGTCCATATTTCGAGAATCAATCTGTCGTAATTGGTTTTCTGTCCGACGCGGGTATCTTCAGTTTTATAACGGACACGAACCACAGGCGAGTAGATTGCATCGACTTCTATTCTGCCTATTTCCTGCTCGAATCTGTCGGCTTGTGCCAGTCTTTCAACGGCCGGCGAATAACCTCTGCCGGTGCTTATAATCATTTCCATCGAAAATTTTGTATCACGAGTCAAAGTGGCAATAACATGGTCTTTATTTATAATTTCAACGGTAGAATCACTCTGAATCTGGCCGGCTGTCACGACGCCTGCCTTCTGGGCCGATATGGTAACAATCTTCGGCTCCGGCACCGTTTTTCTGATAACAATATTTTTAATGTTAAGAATTATTCCTGTAACGTCTTCTTTGACGCCCGGCAGCGAGGTGAACTCGTGTTCTGCGCCTGCAATTTTTATGCTCGTTACGGCAGCGCCTTCCAGAGAAGAGAGCAATACGCGTCTCAAACTGTTTCCGATAGTAGTTCCAAATCCGTGCTCAAAAGGTTCGACACGAAACAGACCATATTTGTCGGTTGAAATCTGCTTGTCCAGTTCAACACGTGTAGGAAGTTCCAGACCTCTCCAGGTAATTCTCATTTTTTAGGCCTCCATATTATGGGCAATTGTTCTCAGCGATTCCATCAGGGGCCTTTGCCTCTCCAAGGAAGCAAATTTAAAAATCGCTATCTGCTAATCGCCCGGTTAATTTATTTCATATTTCGCTATATAAGCGTTTTAACTTAAATTCCACAAAAAACTATCTTGAACAGAATTCCACTACGAGCTGTTCTTCGATAGGAAGCTGCACATCCTGCCTTGAAGGCATAGCAACAACTGTTGCGGACGGCGTATTCGGGTCGAGCTGCAGCCAGGATTGTGCCGTAAAATTCGGGTTTGTTTCAAGCTGAGCCTTGACCCTCTTTTTGCTTTTTTCAGAGGATTTAATAGTTATTTTGTCGCCGATATTTACTACAAAATCCGGCACATCGACTTTTTTGCCGTTAATACGAATATGGCCATGCGTTATTAATTGCCGTGCGGCTTTTCTTGAGGCGGCAAAATTCAGCTTATAAACGACATTATCCAGCCTTCTTTCCAGAAGACCGAGAAGCACTTCTCCGGTATTTCCTTTTGTTTTTTCCGCTTTATGGAAATATCGCATAAACTGGCTCTCAGCCAGGCCGTAATATCGTTTCACTTTTTGTTTTTCACGCAGCCGAATACCGTAATCGGTGCCTCTGCCGCGTCTCCAGCCGTGCATACCGGGTGCAACGTTTTTCTGACGTTTTTCAATCGGGCACTTGCTGGTTTCGCAGCGAATACCCTTGAGAAACAGCTTCATACCTTCTCGTCTGCACCGTTTACAGGATGAATCAAGATAACGTCCCATTATTTTTCACCTTTTATATCTATCTTTTTTACTTTTAACTTTTCAACTTTTTTATACTCTTCTTCTTTTTGGCGGTCGGCAGCCATTGTGCGGTATTGGCGTAACATCTTCGATGGAGGATATTCTCAGCCCGGCCGCCTGCAGCGCCGATATAGCCGATTCTCTGCCGGAGCCGGGTCCTTTTACTCGGACTTCCACTTCCCGAACGCCAAAACGTTTGGCGGCATTTGCACATTTTTCAGCCGCTCTTTGAGCTGCAAAGGGTGTGCTTTTCCTTGAGCCTTTAAAGCCGACTGTGCCGGCCGAATCCCAGCAAATCGTGTCGCCTTCTGTATCAGTGATTACAATCTGGGTATTGTTGAAGGTGGCCTTGATATGCACAATAGCTTTTGTAACGTTTCTTCTTATTTTTGCCTTAGCCATTTATTAAAAATACCTCAAAAATTATCCACGTAATTCTTTCACGCCTTTTTTGCCGGCGACAGTTTTTCTCTTGCCTTTTCTTGTGCGGGCGTTGCTTTGCGTCTGCTGGCCTCTGACAGGCAATCCTTTGCGGTGCCGGATTCCACGATAGCAGCCTATACCTTTGAGCCGTGCTATATTCTGGGCAACTTCCCTTCTTAACTGACCCTCGACAGTATAATCACGGTCGATTACCTGCGATATCTTACTGATTTCATCTTCAGTAAGTTTGCCGGCACGAGTAGTAAGGTTAACACCGATTTCTTTTAAAATTTTCTTCGCGGTGAACCTTCCGATGCCGTGAATATAAGTAAGGGCAATTTCAATCGCTTTCTCATTAGGAATATCTATACCAACTATACGAGGCATAATTTACCTTTCCTGTTAATATCAGCCTTGTCTTTGTTTATGTCGCGGGTCAACCGGACAAATCACTCGAACTACGCCTTTTCGGCGAACGATTTTACAGCTTTCGCATATTCTTTTTACTGAACTTCTTACTTTCATAATCCACCAAACCTATTGCCGCATAATTATTCTTCCCTTGCTCAGGTCGTAAGGCGACATTTCGATAATTACCTTATCGCCTGCAAGGATTCTTATAAAATGCATTCTCATTTTTCCGGACACGTGCGCAATAATCACATGGCCGTTCTCAAGTTCAACCCTGAACATAGCATTCGGCAAAGTTTCAAGCACTTTGCCTTCTACTTTTATCGCATCCTTTTTAGACATATATAAAAAAATCTCAAATTTGAAATCTCAAATTTCAAATTATTGTCAGCACTTCGCAGCCTGTTTCCGTAATGGCTATCGTATGCTCAAAATGGGCCGACGGTTTTCTGTCTTTCGTAACAACTGTCCAGCCGTCGTTCAATGTAATTACGCTGCTTGAGCCCATATTAACCATCGGCTCAACGGCAAGTATCATTCCCGGCTGCAAAACAATATCATTCTTCAAAAGGTCGTCATTGACGAAATTTTGAACTTTCGGGTCTTCGTGCATTTCAGTGCCTATCCCGTGCCCGACAAACTCCGTAACCACAGAAAAGCCCGCCGATTCGGCACATTTCTGCATCATCCCGGCAACGCTGCTCCATTTTACGCCGGCCTTGCTGCTCTCTATGGCGATATCGAGCATTTCTTTTGTTACATCAACCAATCGCTGTTTATCGCTGCTGATTTTGCCTATTGGCAGCGTAATCGCAGCATCGCCGCAATAGCCGTCGAGCCTTGCGCCGAAATCAATACTGAGGATATCGCCTTCCTGAAGTCTTACCCTTTCCGAAGGTATTCCGTGCACAACCTGCTCATTTATCGAAGCACAAATAGCTGCCGGAAAAGCTCTTTTCCCATACGGATTTTTGACGCCTTTAAAAAGCGCTATTGCTCCGCACTGCCTTGTTACATCTTCAGCTATTCTGTTTAGTTCGGCAGTGCTTATTTGCACAGCAGCACAATCTTTCAATTTTAAAAGAACCTCGGCAACAACGCTGCCGGCTTTTTTTAAAAGCTCTATTTCTCTGCGACTTCGTAATGTAATCGCCATTTTTATTTAGCTGCCGCTGAAAGACTATCGAGTTTCTCGAATATTTCAGCCGTTATATCATCAATTTTGCCGTCGGCCTGAATATCGAATATTTCCTGTCCACTGTTGCTATAATAATCAACTACCGCGGCAGTTTGCTCGTGATAAGTTTTAAGTCTTTGCTGGACAACTTCCGGTTTGTCGTCCGGCCTCTGCACAAGTTTCTGACCTTTGCACTTATCACAGCAGCCTTCGATTTTTGGTTTCAGCGTATCAATATGATAAACAGCGCCACATACCGGACAGCTCCTTCTGCCTGATAAGCGTTTTTCGACAATCTCATCGTCAATAACGAGATTTACGACGGCACTGATTTTTTCCCTTTTTCGTGCCAGTTCTTTATCTAATTCGGCCCCCTGCACAACTGTGCGGGGAAAGCCGTCCAGAACGCAATTTCCATTTGCCCCGGCTATTGCCTTGACCATCATTTCGATTATCAAATGGTCCGGCACAAGTTTGCCGCTATCCATATATTGCTGAGCTTTTTTACCCAGCTCTGTTCCGGCCGCTCTTTCGCTTCTCAAAATATCTCCGCTGGACAAATGAGCCAGCCGGTATCTCTCTATAATTCTTTTGCACTGTGTCCCTTTTCCCGCTCCCGGCGGACCAAGCAGCACAATTACCATCCGCGGGCTCCCTTTATTCTGCCGGTCGAGCTGAAACCTTCATAGTTTCGCATTATCAGGTTCGCTTCGACTCTCTGCACTACATCCAGAGAAACGCTGACTACAATCAAAAGTCCCGTTCCGCCGAAAAATGAAGCGACCTGCCAGTCAATATCCAGTCCGGGCATCTGAGAAATAACAGTAGGCACAACCGCGATAACCGCTAAAAAGGCTGCGCCGTAAAAGGTAATTCTTGCCATAACTATTTCCAGATATTCAGCGGTCCTGTGTCCTGGCCGAAGTCCCGGTATGAAGCTTCCTGAATTACGGAGATTTTTAGCCATTTCTTTCGGCTGAAATTGAACTGTAGTCCAGAAATAAGAAAACACAATTATCAGGATAATATAAACTACGTTATATGTATATGCTCCGGGATGCAGCGCAGCATAAATATTCGCAAGAATATTCGACCTGCTGAATCTTTCCAAACTTAACAATTGCCCGACAATTATCGGCGGAAACTGCATCAAGCTGGACGCGAAGATAATCGGCATAACGCCGCCGTGATTAACTCTCAGAGGCAAATAATGCCTCTGGCCGCCATAAACCCGCATTCCACGCATTTGTTTTGCCTGCTGAATCGGTATTCTTCTTTGTCCCTGCGTTATAAGAATTGTTCCGGCAACCACAAATACAAACGCGATTACTAAAAACATTATCTTTGCAGGCCCGTAAGTGCCGCTTGCCGTGCCGGCGCCTACCGTAAACGAAGTATTTTCCCAAACCCTCGTAAGTGTGCCGGGCATTCTCGCTAAAATACCTGCCATAATTAATAAGCTTATGCCGTTACCTATGCCGTATTCATCGATTTGCTCGCCAAGCCACATCATAAAGATAGTGCCGGCCGACATTCCTAATGTGCCAAGAATGATAGCGGAAGATTCCAGACCCGGATAGGCGAAATTCCTCATCACTTTCAGATACATCATCGCCTGAACTATACAGATAGGCACAGTAAGATAGCGCGTATATTCCTGGATTTTTTTATAGCCTGTCTGACCTTCTTCCTTGAGCTTTTTTAGCGAAGGCATAACTTCGCCCAGCAGCATCAGGATAATAGATGCCGTGATATAAGGCATAATTCCGAGCCCAAACAAGCTGCTTCTTCTTAATTCGCCGCCGCTTAGCATCTGCAAATGTTCCAGCGCCCTGCCGATTGGGCTGCTTTCGTCGCGATTGGCGGCCGCGCCTTCCATCTGGCGCTGGTTAATGGCCGGCAGCGATATACTAAACCCGATTCTGTAAATAATCAAAAGCGCTATGGTAAACAGCACCTTGTTCCGCAGGTCGGGAATCTTAAAAATATTTACAGCAGCATTAAACATTTAGTCTTCCTGTCAATTTATGCGACAACTCTTGCAACACCGCCGCAGCTCAAAATCTTTTCCTGTGCGGTCTTGCTGAATTTCTGAACACTAACGTCAAGTTTCTTCGTCAGTTCTCCATCCCCGAGAACCTTAACTACGCTATTTGCACTATCTACAAGTCCTGCGTTAAACAGACTCTTGACGTCGATTATAGAGCCGTCATCAAATTTATCCAATTGCGATACATTAATTATTTCATATCTGCGGACAAATCTGAAATTACTGAAGCCTCTTTTCGGAAGCCTTCTGAACAATGGCATTTGTCCGCCTTCATAACCGACTTTTCCGCCGGCACCTGCCCGGCTCAAACTGCCTTTAGTTCCTCTTCCGCAGGTCTTGCCGTGTCCGCTGCCGGGACCTCTGCCGACTCTTTTTATTTGTTTCTTCCTGCCGACTATTGAAGTTATTTCATGACTTAACATTACAGTCTCACCACCTTTTTACAGCCTGAACGGCCACTCCGCGAAGCTGCCCGACAGACTCCGGGGTGCGAAGTTTCAACAATCCGTCCATTGTAGCCTTAACAACATTTTTGGTTGCCGTGCTGCCGTAAACTTTCGTCAGCACATCATGCACGCCGGCCAACTCCAGCACGGCTCTCGCACTCGAGCCTGCGATAACGCCGGTTCCCGGGCTTGCCGGCACCAGTGTTATTTTTGTCGCGCCGAATTTACCGAAAATCTGATGTGGTATGGTCTGGCCGTCGAGAGCTATTTTTTGAAGATTTTTTCTTGCGTCTTTAATAGCCTTATCGACAGCCATCGGCACTTCTCTGGCCTTTCCGTAACCGATTCCTACTGTTCCAGCCCTGTCGCCGACGGCAACCATTGCGCTAAAGCTGAATCTTCTTCCGCCTTTGACGACCTTTGCGCTGCGGAAAACCTTTATCACGGTCTCTTCGATGGGATTTTCCTGACCTACATTTTTTATCGATTCTTCAGCCAATTTTTTTCTCCAAAATTCCGGCCTTTGTTATTATTTACTAACCTGTTAAAAAACCAGACCGGCTTGTCTTGCCGCATCGGCAAGCGCCTTTACTCTGCCGTGGTATTTAAATCTGTTTCTGTCAAACTTTACTGTTTTTATTCCGACCTGCATTGCCTGTTTGGCAATTTCCTGACCGACTATTTTTGCCGCTTCGACATTTCCGGTCTTTTTCAGACCTTCCTGCAGCGATTTACTTCTTGTATTTGCCGAGGCCAGCGTAACTCCCGCCACATCGTCAATAATCTGCGCATAAATATGACGGTTCGAACGGAAAACGCTCAAACGCGGCCTTTCAGGTGTTCCAAGCAGTTTCTTGTGAACCCGCAGTTTTCTTCTAAGTCTTGCTTTTTTTATTCTGTCAATCTGCATATGCAAATCTCAAAAAATTCCATTCATTAATTTCGTATTATCCGGCTGTGCTGACAAGAGCCTTGCCGACTTTTCTGCGAACTCTTTCACCGGCAAATCGAATACCCTTGCCCTGGTAAGGTTCAGGCGGCCTTATTTTTTTAATCTCCGCCGCAAAATGTCCGAGTTCCTGCTTGTCATATCCAGTAAGAGTAAATTTCGCCGGCGTTTCATTGCCTTTTGTCGCCGGCACATCTACTTTAACTTTTACGCTTTTGGGAACTTTTATTTCAGCAGGATGACTGAAACCTACTGTAACAATCAGCGTTCCGCCCTGTTCCTTTACGCTGTAGCCGGTGCCGTAAATTTCCATCTTCTTTTCGTATCCTTTGCTGACACCGATTATCATATTATTAATCAGTGCTCTTGTCGTTCCGTGCAGAGCTTTTTCGACCCGGCTGTCCGGCAATGGATTTTCTACTATAACTTTCTGGCCCTCAATTTTAACTTTAATCCTGGGATTAAAATTCATTTGATTAGTCCCGTTGGGGCCTGTTATTTTTATAGTCTGGCCTGAAATTTCGACTTTCACGCCGGCTGTAATATCAACTGGTTTTTTCCCTATTCTGCTCATCAATTCACCGTGCAAATTATCTCACCGCCGAGATTTTCTGCTCGGCACTGTTTATCAGTCATTATGCCTTTATTGGTTGTAACAATAACAATTCCCATTCCGTTCATAACATAAGGAAGCTTGTCGGCAGAGCAGTAAATTCTTCTTCCGGTCTTGCTTATTCTTTTAATTTCATTTATCGCAGGCGTTCCATCAGGAGCGTATTTAAGCGTTATCTTCAGAATTCCCTGCCCCGTAGCATCATCTATCTTGTCAACATCGCCGATATAGCCTTCGATTTTTAAAACATCAGCGATACCCCGGCAGATTTTCGAGGCCTTGACTTTAACGTCAGTATGGCCGCTTCGTTCGGCATTCCTGATTCTTGTAAGCATATCCGCTATCGGGTCACTATGCATTTAACCTGTCCTATAAAAAATTTGATTATTATCGTTTACCAGCTCGCCTTTTTCAGTCCGGGAATCTTGCCTTCGCCGGCAAGTTTTTTCAGGCAAAGCCGGCAGATTTTGAATTTTCTGTAAACTGCCCGGCTTCTGCCGCAGATTCCGCAACGAGTATAAGCTCTCGTCCTGAATTTAGGCTTCTTATTACATTTATTTACTAGCGCCTTTGTTGTCATCATTGCTCCCTAAAAGGCATACCGAACAGTTTCAAAAGGGCTCTTGCCTCGTCGTCTGTTTTGGCAGTCGTAACAAAAGTTATATTCATACCCTGAACATTTTCTACTTTCGCGGCGTCAATCTCCGGAAAAACAGTCTGCTCGCTCATTCCGAACGAATAATTTCCTTTTTTATCGAAACTTTTGCCCGACAAACCCCTGAAGTCCTTTACTCTCGGAATCGCCAGGTTGATAAGCCTGTCCATAAATTCATACATTCTCGAGCCTCGAAGCGTAACTTTCAGTCCCGTCTTATCTCCCTGCCGGACCTTAAAGTTAGATACGCTTTTTTTAGCCCCGATGACAAGCGGCTTTTGGCCGGTAAGCATCATCAAATCCTGCTGGGCAGTTTCAAGAAATTTCTTGTCCTGTGTGGCTTTGCCGACGCCCATTGACACAACAATCTTTTGCATCTTCGGCACCGCCATTATACATTTGTAGTTATATTTTTCCCGCAGAGCAGGAACAATTTTCGATTTATATAAGTCTTTTAATCTTGCCATAGTTAAATTTTCTTGCAGACGTTATTCCGCTTTTCTGACTACTCCGATTTCTGTTCCATCAAGGCCGACGCGTTTTTTTGCGCCTTTTTTATCGGTAATAAATTTCACTCTTGTTCCTTTTGAAGTTTTCGGATTTACCGGCAGAACATTGCTTATATGCAGCGGTTCTTCAACCTGTATTCTGCCGCCCTGCGGATATTTGCGGCTGGGCTTGACGTGTCTGTAGCGCCTGTTCACACCTTCGACCATAATTTTATTCTTCGTAGGAATAACTCGCATCACCTTGCCGACTGTTCCTTTGCCTTCTCCGCAAATAACTTCAACCATATCGCCTTTTTTAATATGTCTTGCCATATTTATACAACCTCGCTTGCGAGGGAAACAATCTTCATAAAGTTCTTTTCCCGCAATTCTCTTGCTACCGCTCCGAAAACTCTGGTGCCTACAGGGTTGTTTTCAGCATCGATTAACACCGCCGCGTTACTGTCAAATCTGACATAACTGCCGTCGGCTCTTCTAATAGGTGTTTTTGTCCTGACTATGACACATCTGTAAACTTTCTTCCTGTCAAGCTGGCAGGTCGGCAAAACCTTTTTTACCGCTATGCATATAATATCGCCCACCGCGGCGGTTGCACGCGTAGATTTGCCTCTTCTGCTTGTGCTCATTCCGGGAACAAGAATACATTGTGCAAGCTTGACGCCGGAATTATCGGCAATATCCAAATATGTTTCCTGCTGAATCAACGCTTTATCCTTTACTGTTAATCTTCTTCAATTGCTTTTTGAACAACTTTAAGCAGACGCCAGCTTTTTGTCTTGCTCATAGGCCGGCACTCGACAACTTCGATAACATCGCCGACTTTAGCCTCGTTTTTTTCATCATGAACGCCAAGCTTCGTTCGTCTGTTCACATATTTCCCGTAAACAGGATGTTTAACCTTGTAATTTAGCACTATTCTGATGCTCTTGTCGCCGCTGCGGCTGACAACTTCGCCGCGAATCGTCTTTTTTTGTTTTCTCTGTTCTTCCATTTATTTTTCGCCCTTTAACTTGTCTCGGCTTTCCCTGATAACCGTTTTAAGTCTTGCGATATCCCGTTTTATATTTCGCAGCATATGTGTATTTTCAAGTTTTTCGGTAACGGCTCTTGTCCGAAGGTCGAACAACTGGCGTTCCATGCCTTCGAGCTCTTTCTGCCATTCATCCGGTCTCATTTCTCTTATTGTTTTAGCTTTCATTAAAATTCCCGTTAAATAGTATGGCCTCTGGTAACAAGTCTGCATCTTACAGGCATCTTATGAGAAACTCTTGCCAGGGCTCTTTTCGCAACGTCTTCGCTTACGCCGCCGATTTCAAATATAACCATACCAGGCTTCACGCAGGCAACCCATTGTTCGACTTCCGCTTTTCCTTTACCCATTCTCGTTTCAAGCGGCTTTTTGGTTATGGACTTATGCGGGAAAATCCTGATATATACTTTTCCGACTCTTTCCAAAAAGTGGCTTGCCGCGACTCTGCCTGCTTCAATCTGTTTGCCGGTTACCCAGCTCGTCTCCAAAGACTGCAGGCCGTATTCACCAAAGGCAACATAATTCATCCGGCAGGCATTGCCTCTCATTTTGCCTCTTTGGCTTTTTCTGTATTTAACTCTTTTTGGCATCATTGCCATAGGTTATACCTCACCGCCCGGGGCGGTATTTTTCTGGTCTTTTGCAGCACCGCTGTCCGCATCGCTGCTTTTTTTGGTTTCACCGGCAGCTTCCGCAGGTTGCGACTCGGCTCTATGCCGACCCCTTGCAGATCTCGGTCTTCGCAGCGGTCTTCTGTCTTCCTGTTCCTGCTGGGGCTGCTGGCCGTATTTACCCTTATAAATCCAGACTTTAATGCCGATAGTTCCATAAGTTGTTGTGGCGCCAATAGATGCATAATCAACGTCAGCGTCAATAGTATGCAGCGGAATGCTGCCTATCATCTGAGTTTCTTTTCTTGCCATTTCAGCTCCGCCGAGTCTTCCGGAGCAGATAACTTTAACTCCCCTTGCGCCAGCCTGCATCGCCAGCTCGCACTGCTGCTTCATAGCTTTTCGGAATGCGACTCGTTTCTTTATCTGCTCGCCGACAGCCTCGGCGGTAAGTCTCGCATCGAGAGCGGGTTCTTTAATTTCAATAACATTTATGGCGACCTGCCTGTTAATAAGCGTCTCAAGGTCCTGCCTTAGTTTATCAACCTCCGCGCCTCGCGGGCCGATTACGATACCCGGCCTGGCCGTATGAAGAGTAACTTTGACTTCGTTTCTCGTCCTTGCTATTTCTATCTTTGAAACAGCGGCAAACGGCGGCTGCTTGTTATATTTTTTATCTGCATAAGCACGAATCTTCTGGTCCTCAACCAGCATCTGACCATAAGTGGCTTTCGGAGCAAACCATGTGCTCTGCCACGGCAGTCTTATGCCGGTTCTAAAACCTATCGGCTGAACCTTTTGACCCATATCTACCTTTCAATATTTCGTTTATCGGTTACGATTCTCGTTTCGTCTTACGTTTTACGTTTAACGTAACCGTAACGAGCTGCGCAACCGCAACCGTTTAACGTCTTTTATTCCATCTCAGTCACGGCAATACGAATATGACTGGCCATTTTTCTGATTCCGTAAGCTTTGCCTCTGTCTTTTTCCTGGTATCTTTTGGTTCCCATTCTCACGCCTGCGCTGTCTATCTTGGCCTGGCAGACATAGAGATTTTCGACATCGGCGCCGGCCTCATCAGCGTTTGCGATTGCGCTTTTGAGCGCCTTTTGAATCATTTCAGCGGCTCTTTTTCTTGTGAACTTCAGAAGGTCGAGGGCCTGCTGTGCGCTTCTTCCTGCGATAAGCTGCGTAACAAGCCTGGCTTTCTTAGGCGAATTCGGAGCATATCTGAACGATGACCTCCATTCAGAGATATCAGTTACTTCTACTCCCAGCGCCGAAGCTAATGCTTCAATATCGCTGCTTTTCGGCAATGGCCTGAACAATCCTTTTCGCCAGTTTCCTATCGCGCTTTGCGCCTGCTGAATGCTCATTCCCGCCCGCTTCATCGCTGCGGCCAGTTCAGCAACATTCTTTTTCTGCCGCTTAATCTGATTATCAAGTTTGCTTGCGCTTAACATTTTACTTTCCACCTGCCGGTTTAGCCGCTGGTGCCGCCGGTGCTGCTGCCCCCGGCGCTCCAGTTGTCGCTGCCGGTCCTGCTGCCGGCCCGCCTGCTGCCGCTGCTTCCTTAACGCCCGAATGGCCTCTGAATGTGCGAGTCATTGAAAATTCGCCCAATTTATGTCCAACCATTTCCTCGGACACGAAAAGTTTATTGAAAGTCTTTCCGTTGTGGATAAGGAAAGTATATCCGACAAATTCCGGAACAATGGTGCTGCGTCTGGACCAGGTTTTAATAGGGTCTTTGATGCCGGTCTGAATCTGCCTCATAACCTTTTGCAAAAGTTTTGCGTCAACAAACGGCCCTTTTTTAAGTGATCTCGACATTTATTGCCTCAAATTACGTTTTCTTTACAGAACTAATTGCTCGCCGCGATTACTTTTTCTTCTTCGTATAATTCGTTTATTACTGACCCTTCTTGGGTTTCTTGTCTTTCCACCCTTTGCAAGCACGCCGGTCGGCGAGCAGGGATGTCTTCCGCCGTTGGCTCTGCCTTCGCCGCCGCCCATCGGATGAGAGACAGGGTTCTGAGCTTTTCCGCGAACGTGCGGCCTGATTCCCAAATGTCTCATTCTGCCGGCCTTGCCGATTTTGATATTCTGATAATCGGGATTGCTCAATGTTCCGATTGTTGCCCGGCACTCGGCTCGCAGCATTCTCATTTCGCCGCTTGGCAGAATGACCGTTGCCCAGTCGCCTTCTCTGGCCATTAGTCTTGCGGCAACTCCTGCGCCCCTGACAAGTTTTCCGCCCTGTCCGGCTGTCATTTCTATATTATGAATCTCGACGCCGACCGGAATATTCGCCAGCGGCATTGCGTTGCCGACCTTTGGCTCAACATCTGTTCCGCTTTGCACCTTTTGGCCGACTCCCAATCCCTGCGGAGCAAGGATATATCTTTTTTCGCCGTCGTCGTATTTAATAAGACAAATAAAACAATTCCTGTTCGGGTCATATTCGACAGATTCTACAGTCGCAGAAATCCCATCTTTATTTCGTTTGAAATCGATAATTCTATAGAGTCTTCTTGCACCGCCGCCTCTGAACCTGCAAGTCGTTACTCCGAGGTTGTTTCTTCCGCCGGCTCTTCCAATTCGAACGCACAGGTTCTTTTGTGGCTTGTCGGTCGTCAGTTCCGCGTAATCGTTGACTGACGTATTCCGCCGTCCGTTTGATGTTGGTTTATAAATTTTTATTCCCATATTTACCTTTCGTTTTACGTCTTTCAGTTGCGACGCCCGTTTCGTCAGACGGCTGACGTCCGACGTAACCGATACGGGCTTCGTAACCGTAACCGTTTGACGATTTTAGAACAAATCAATATGATATTGCTCATCGAGGACGACAACCGCCTTTTTCCAGTCGCTTTTGTGACCCATAAACCTGCCGTGTCTGCGCAGCTTGCCTTTGCGATTAGCGGTTCGGACATCTATTACCTCGACGCTGTATAGTCTTTCAATGGCGCCTTTTATCTGGTTCTTATTGGCTCTTTTGTTCACCTCGAACGAGTATGCTTTCCTGACATTGGCAAGATGCGTGCTCTGCTCGGTTATCAGCGGCCTTAAAACAATCTCGTGGTCGTCCATTTTTTTCATTGTTTTTTATTCCTGTCAATCAACGCAAGAAAAGCGTCTTTCGTAAAAAGCACTTTCTGTTTATTGCATATATCGCCCGCATTGAGGTCCGTGACCTTCATTACAGATATTTTTGGAACATTTCTCGCGGATTTATAAAGATTCTGGTCGGCCTCGTTGATTGTAACTAAGCAGCTTCTGTCGATTTTAAGATTTCCGAGAATTTTTACGAAATCTTTTGTCTTTGGCTGCTCGAATTTCATTTCATCGACTACAACAACATTTCCAACCTGAAGTTTGGCCAGTATCGCCGAATCTCTTGCCAGTCTTTTCTGTTTTTTCGGCATATCTTTCCCGAAATCTCGCGCAACTTTCGCAAATGCCACACCGCCGCCTCTTCGGATATTGGTTCTTACCGTTCCCATACGGGCGTTGCCGGTGCCTTTTTGGCGGTAAATTTTTCTCGTTGAGCCTTCAACCATACCCCTGCTCTTTGTGGCTGCCGTTCCAACTCGTTTATTCGCCTGATACATCACGATAGCCTGTTTGAGCAGAGCGTGCCTGATATGCCCGCCAAGCACTGCCTCATCGACTTTCAGGTTGTCGATTTCTTTCCCATCTCTGTTATGAACTGCAACTGTAATCATAGATTCTATTTACTGCCTTTGCTTTCTTTAACTATTACATAACCGCCTGTAGCGCCCGGCACTGAGCCTTTCACTACGAGCAGATTCTTTTCCACATCGACGCTTACTAATGTATGATTTTTGCTTGTTACTTTGACATCCCCCATATGCCCGCCCATTCGTTTTCCTTTTTTCGGATGTCCGCAATGGCCTCTGTTTGTCGCGTGACTTGCAATCGAGCCGGGCGAACGGTGTTTTCTTTCAGTTCCGTGACTTGCCGGCATACCGCCGAATCCGTGTCTTTTCATAACGCCCTGGAAGCCCTTGCCTTTGCTTGTCCCTGTTACATCGACCTTTTTTACCTTTGAAAGAGCTTCAACTGTAATCTTATCTCCCTGTTTATATTCTCCTGACTGTCCGTCGAGCCTGAATTCCCTTATAAACCTTCTCGGAACATCGTTGGCCTTCTTTGAATGGCCCTGCTGGGCTTTGTTCTGACAGGACTTTTTTATTTCATCAAAGCCCAATTGAATAGCCTGATACCCGTCGGTTTGCTCTTTTTTGACCTGTGTAATTGTGCAGGGACCTGCCTGAATGACGGTAACCGGCACAATTTTGCCGCCGTCATCATAAATCTGTGTCATTCCAACTTTTTTTCCGAGAATCATCATATTATTATCTTTTTTCTTAGTGTCTTCGTGCCTTGGTGGCTGCCATTCCAAACAAAAACGTAAAGCAAAATTTCGCTTTACGTCTCTTTTACTTACTTTATGCCTTAATTTTCACAAACACGCCGGCCGGCACTACGAGCCTGTTCAAAGCCTCGACTGTCCTTGCGTTTGCTTCATAGATATCAATCAGCCGCTTATGTGTTCGCATCTCGAACTGGTCTCGGCTTTTCTTATCGACGTGCGGACTGCGAAGCACGGTATATCTTTCAATCCGTGTCGGCAGCGGAATCGGGCCGCTGACTCTTGCGTTGGTTCTCCGGGCCTGCTCAACTATTTCACGAGCCGAAGTATCCAGTGCACGGGGGTCATAAGCCTCCATCCTGATACGAATTCTTTCTGTTTCTACTGCCATAACAAGTCTCTAAAAAAGCCTTTATGCAAATTTTCTTTACCGCTCTTTACAACCGTCATTGCAACCCTGCAAAGGCGAAAACGTAAGAGGATAACTTTTTCCAGTTAAAAAAGCAACAACAATAATACTGAAAAAAGCCTTTTTTATATAAAAATTGACTTTTTCTGCTTTTTATTTAAAATAACAAGATATATTACATCTTCTTATCGGTTTTGCGACTAAAATTCGCGTATTTTCCGTAAGGCGGATTTTACTGCCATAGTGGTTCTGTCACGATATGTGAACTCGCCTCGCTGTCGAAGCGGGTCAGCCCAACTCGGAACGCCCCCTCTCTTGCTTCGCAAGAAGCAGAGGGGGCTCGCTACGGCTGAGGAAGTTAGGATTTATACCAGATAAATTGAGATCGGTCAATAGTCTGTCAGTATTTTTTCCGCAATTTGTTCCGGCACTCTTTCGTAAATCGCCGGCTCCATCACAAATGTGCCTCTTCCGCTGGTTATACCCCTTAATTCGCTTGAATAACCAAACATCTCAGCAAGCGGCACTTTCGCGTCGATAACCCTCATTTTGCTATGGATTCTCGTATCTGTAATTACTCCGCGTTTGCTGATAATATTTCCCTGCACAGCTCCATAATCGGACTCAGGTATATTAACCTCAAGTTTCATAATCGGCTCAAGCAGCACCGGCCCGGCTTTTTTAAGAGCATTGCGAATCGCCAAAGCGGCTGCCTGTTCAAAAGCTATATCGGATGAATCAACCTCGTGGTAAGAGCCGTCAATTAACGTAACTTTAGCTCCGACAACAGGATAACCTCTTACCTCTCCGCTGGTTAGAGCCTCCTTTACGCCATCTTCAACCGCTGGTATATATTCTCTGGGTATTACGCCCCCAGTTATCTTGTTTTCAAATTCCACTTCCTTGCTGTAATGCCCGGTTTCATCAAACAACGGTTCGATAGTAATAACGATATGTCCATATTGGCCGTGTCCGCCGGTTTGTTTAATAAATTTTCCTTCGGCTTCGGCCTTTGCGGTTATTGCTTCTTTGTATGCGACTTTTGGTTTTCCAACTCTGACATTTACCTTTAAATCCCTGACAAGTTTATGCTGAAGAATTTCAAGATGCAGCTCGCCCATACCGCTGATAATAGTTTGTCCGGTCTCAACATCGTATTTACATTTGAAAGTCGGGTCTTCTTTCCTCAACGTTGCAAGTGCCTCTGATAGTTTATCTCTGTCAGCAGAACTGTGGGGTTCAATCGACATACTTATAACAGTCTCAGGGAATGTGATGCTTTCAAGTATTATCGGACTTTTGGAATCACAAAGGGTGTCTCCCGTGTATGTATCTTTTGGTCCAACACAGGCAATAATATCTCCCGCACGCGCGGATTGCACGATTTCCCTGCTGTTCGCGTGCATCCTGAATAATCTTGTTATGTTTTCCTTGGTATCTCTATTAGCGTTGAGAACCCTTGTGCTGCTTTTGAGAGTTCCCTGATAAATTCTTAGGAAATATAAGTCACCGTGCTTATCGCCGATAATTTTGAAGGCAAGAGCAATAAGACTTTTATGCGTATCGCATTTAACAGTTATCTTTTTTTGACTGTCCTTCGGCGAATGACCGATTATATCGGGCTTATCTAATGGCGAAGGAAAATATCTTCCGACGCCGTCAAGTATCCTTTGAACGCCGATGTATTTCAGAGCGGAACCGACAAAGACAGGATGAATTTTCCCTGCGCAGGTCCCTTTTCTAAGAGCCTTATGAATCAAATCTTCTTCCACAGGTTTATCGTGGACGTATTTATCCATTAAATGCTCATCGAATTCAGCCAGGGCTTCGAGCAAATCGTGCCGATATTTTTTGGCTTGTTCGAGAAGATTTTCCGGTATCTCCGCTTCCTCAAAACTTGCGCCGAGCTTTTCGGCTTTATAATAAACGGCCTTCATTTCAATAAGGTCGATAAGCCCTTCAAAAGTCGCATCTGCCCCGATAGGAATTTGAACGCAGACAGGATGAGCAGCAAGTTTTTCTTTGATGCTTGCGACGGACATTTCGAAGTCTGCGCCGGTCTTGTCCATTTTGTTGATGAAGCAGAATGCCGGCAGATGATATTTTTGTCCCTGCCGCCAGACAGTTTCGCTCTGGGCCTGGACGCCTTCGGATGCGTCAAAGACGGCAATCGCGGCATCGAGAACACGCAGCGACCTTTCTACCTCAGCGGTAAAATCCACGTGGCCGGGCGTATCGATAAGATTGATTATCCATTCGTTCCACGCAAGGGTTGTCGCCGCGCTTGTGATGGTAATGCCTCGCTGTTGTTCTTCTTCGAGATAGTCCATAACAGCGGTGCCTTCGTGCACTTCGCCCATTTTATATGTCTTGCCGGCGTAATAAAGAATGCGTTCAGAGACAGTGGTCTTGCCGGCGTCGATATGAGCCATTATTCCGATATTGCGTATTTTATTTAGCTTCTCGGGCATATTTTTCGTATTTCGAATTTATGTAATTGAAAAAAAACTGCCATAGTTTTTTTAAAGAAATTCTATGGCAGTTATAATTATTATTTAGATTACCAGGCGAAATGGGCGAATGCCTTGTTTGCCTCAGCCATTTTATGGATATTTTCGCGGGTTGTTACAGCGCCACCCTGTTTGTTGTAGGCATCTATAAGTTCAGCGGCAAGTCTTTCTGACATTGGTTTTCCTTTTTTGCCTCTTGCCGATGCGATAATCCATCTGAAAGCAAGCGATTGCTGTCTTTTTGAATTTACAGGCATAGGGACCTGATAGCTTGCGCCGCCGACTCGTTTTGAGCGGACCTCGATATATGGTTTCACATTATTGACAGCCGTCTCGAACAACTCCAGCGGCCCAACGTCTTTTACCCTGTTGGCTGCTATTGACATAGCATCGTAGAAAATTTGGGCTGCGACGCTTTTTTTGCCCTGCCAGATAAGAGCGTTAATGAATTTCTGCACCAGTTTACTATTGTATTTGACGTCTGGTTTCAATTGCTTTTGTGAAGCTGTCCACTTTTTTGCCATTCTATTTTACCTTTTAATTTTTAACTTTTAACTTTTAGCTTTTCTTCGCTCCGTATTTGCTTCTGCTTCGTTTTCTATTGGCGACTCCCGCTGAATCGAGAACGCCGCGGATAATATGATAACGAACGCCCGGCAAATCTCGGACTCTGCCGCCCCTGATAAGGACGGTGCTGTGTTCCTGAAGATTATGGTCGATACCGGGTATATAAGCGGTAACTTCGGTTCCGTTTGTAAGTCGGACACGGGCGATTTTACGCAGCGCTGAGTTGGGCTTCTTGGGCGTTTGGGTCCTGACTATCAGGCAGACAGCCTTTTTTTGCGGCGAGCCTGATATATCAGAGATACGCTTTTTGCCTTTGTGTCTTCTGCCATTCTTTACTAACTGGTTTATTGTCGGCATTTTTATCCTTTAGTTTTAAGTTTTTAGTTTTAACTTTTAAGCTATTCCAGTCCCAGTGCTGCTCTTGCAGCAGCCTCAGCCTGGGCCTCGGCATCGTGGGTTTCCTTAAGTTCCGCAAGTTCTTTCGGCAGCGGAGCTTTCGCAAGATGTTTAGCAGTCATTTCAAGATATGGCTTGAAAGCTGTGCCTGCCGGAATCAGGTGGCCTAATATAACGTTTTCCTTAAGTCCCAGCAATTCATCCACTTTACCAATTAAAGCCGCTTCAGTCAAGACCTTGGTTGTTTCCTGGAAGCTGGCCGCTGAGATAAAGCTTTCAGACTGCAGCGAGGCCTTTGTAATACCCATAAGCAGAGTTTTTGCCGTTGCGGGTCGCGGTTTTTTCCCTTTGGCTGATTGTCCGCCGAGTCTTTCGACCTTTTCATTGGCCGCTTCGACTTCCGCTTTGCTGTAAACCTGTCCGACAACAAGCTCGGTCTCGCCCGCATCGGAAATCTTAAGACTGCTGCCAAGTTCTTCGCTTGATTTCCTGAAATGATATTTTGAAACGATATCGCCCGGCAGAAATTCGCTGTCGCCGACCGTATCGATTTCTACTTTTTGCATCATTTGCGACAGAATAACTTCAATGTGCTTGTCATTGATGGTTACGTTCTGTGAACGATAAACGTTTTGGACCTCTGCCAGCAGGTATCTTTGCAGGGCCTCTTCGCCTTTGATTCTTAAAATATCGTGCGGCACAAGAGGACCGTCTGTCAGCGGCTCGCCGGCTTCAACCATATCGCCGGTATGAACGTTAAGATGTCTGTCACGCGGAACGTGATGTTCCTTTTCCATTTTCTCGCTTCGGATAATAATGGTCATCTTGCCGCGTCTTCTGTCGCTTTTCAGTTCGACCTTGCCGCTGATTTCTGCCATAGCCGCAGGCTCTTTGGGTTTTCTTGCCTCGAATATTTCCGTTACTCTCGGCAGACCTCCTGTGATGTCCTGCGTTCCGCCCTGGCCACGAGGCTGTCTTGCGATAAGCTGGCCGGCCTGGACCGTTTGGCCTTCATTAACTTCGATTCTCGCCTTTGCCGGCAGGTAGTGAACATCCAGAATCTTGCCGCTTTCATCTTCGATAATAATTTGAGGGTGCTTGTCTCCCTTGTGTTCTATAACAACAGGTCTGCCGTGCTGGCCTTTACGTTCTTCTTCGACTCGCATTGTTTCGCCGTCTATAATGTCAACGAACCGGACAATTCCGCTTACTTCTGCCAGAATCGGCACCCTGTGCGGGTCCCAGCCGAATAGTTTCGTCCCGGCTTTGACTTGCTGGCCGTCTTTTACAAGAATAATGGCGCCGTATGGCACTTTGAACTTTTCATATTCCCTTCCCTTGTCGTCAACGATGGCCATTTCACCGCTTCTCTTGAGTGTGATAACTTGTTCTGTCCCGTCTTCCTGTTTGACCGGCACAGCGTTAATTTCGCGGTATTGAACAACGCCGTCTCGCGGCGATTTCTGGCCGCTTTCGAGAATCGTTCGGGACGCGATGCCGCCGGTATGGAACGTCCGCATTGTAAGCTGTGTGCCGGGCTCGCCGATGGATTGTGCCCCGATAATACCGACCGCCATTCCTTCTTCGACGAGTCTTCCGGTGCTTAAATCCCAGCCGTAGCATTTTGCGCAAATCCCTAAAGGACTATCGCAGGTAAGTGCGCTTCTGACGCGGATTGATTCCAGCCCGAGCGCCTCAATCTTTTCCGCTGCCTCGGGAGTAATAACTTCATTTTCGCGAACAATCATTTCATCGGTAATCGGGTTTCTGACATTATCTCTTGCCGTTCTTCCCACAATGAGTTCTCTCAAAGGCATATCTACCTGCTCGCCCTTGTAAAGGGTCGTCTTTGTAATGCCCTGCAATGTTCCGCAGTCGTTTATATTGACGATAACGTTTTGAGCAACATCTGCAAGTTTCCTTGTCAGGTATCCTGAATCCGCTGTCTTCAAAGCGGTATCGGCAAGACCTTTTCTTGCTCCGTGCGTCGAGCTGAAATATTCAAGAACGCTCAGGCCTTCGCGGAAGTTCGACTTGATTGGCGTCTCGATAATATCGCCGCTCGGCTTCGCCATAAGGGCTCTCATACCGGCAAGCTGCTGAATCTGGTCAACGCTGCCTCTTGCGCCTGAATCGCTCATCAGGTATATCGGATTCAGGTATGGCTTTTTGCTGCTAGGACCTTTTCCCTGCTCATGAAGATATTCTAACTCCCTGCGCACCCATTTCTTTAGGAGGTTGTCACCACAGTCTGAAATGGTTTTGTAGCTCTTAACATCGGCTTTGAACTGAACACAGAAATGCATATAAAGCCTGTCGTGCAAAGAAGACCCCTTGCCGATATACCCTTCTTTGACACCTGATACCGAGTCCCGTTTCCTAAGACTCCGAAGTATATATATTCCCTGTTTATCAGGAACATTTTTGTGCTCGTCTAAGTTACAAATCTCGACCCAACCTTCGTCAGAATTGATAATATCCTTGCACTTGTTAAAATATCGCTCCAAGTCACGATTCTTTCGCCAGTGTTCATCTACGGTTTCCATATCCATTTCCTGTTTATCGTTCCATAAAGGATATGGTTGGCCGCTACTATAAGGATATTCCAAAGCAAGTTTGGTTTCGAGGGCACTGAGTTCACGAGTTCCACCCTTATCTTCTCGGAGCTTTCGGCCATCTTCTTCCGTAACCAGATACTTGAACACAAATCCTCCCGTCCTCTCGCCTCCCTTAACCAAATATTTCTTTCGGAGACCATCCTGGTTTTCCTCAACCCACCTGCGGCCTTCGCTGGTCTTATTAAACCAATCATCGAAAGGAACATCGACAGGAATATCTACATCTCGTGTATCATTCTTCATTCCCTGAATCATTGCGTTTGTTACAGCGACACGGGCGTGTGTCCATGCATCGATAATCTGGTTGTATCTTTCGCCCTCGGTCAGAACGCCGTCGTTGAAGTTCTTTTGAATACGGTCCACAATCTTCTGTGTCCGGTCGATAATTCCCTGCTTTTCAGGCGGTATTCTCAAATCAATAAGACCGAAGCTTATTCCTGCCAGTGTGGCGTATTTGAATCCGAGATCTTTTATATCATCAAGCAGTCCCAGACTTGTCCTGCCGTCTGACAGCTCAAAACAGTCATTGATAACCTTCTTGAGCATTTTTTGGGTCATTATGCAATTATAAAACGGCAGCACTTTCGGCAGTATCTCATTGAAAATACATCTTCCCGGCGTCGTTTCTATTACGCCGCTGCTTTCAGTAACATTGCCGTCCGGCGCCGAGATTTTTTTACCCACCGGCAGTCCGACTTTTACCTTTGCGTGTATGTTGACCTTTCCCGTTTCATAGGCGGTGATTGCTTCGAGCGGGTCTCTGAAAATCATACCTTCGCCTTTTTGGGCCGGTCGATCAGCGGTGATATAATAATTCCCAAGCACTATATCCTGTGAAGGGCCGACGATAGGAGTGCCGTTTGCAGGCGAGAAAATATTGTTAGTTGACATAATTAGAGTATGCGCCTCAACTTGTGCCTCGATGCTCAATGGCAGATGGACCGCCATTTGGTCGCCGTCAAAGTCCGCGTTAAATCCTTTGCATACAAGAGGATGCAGCATAATGGCGTTTCCCTCGACAAGCACCGGCTCAAATGCCTGGATACCCATTCTGTGAAGTGTAGGAGCACGATTTAGCAGAACAGGATGCTGATGAATGACTTTTTCGAGGATGTCCCATACTTGTTCGTCTCTTCGTTCGAGCATTCTTTTTGCGCTCTTGATTGTATCAGCAAGGCCTCTGTCTTTTAGTTCACGAATGATAAACGGCTGGAACAATTCCAGCGCAATCTTCTTTGGCAGACCGCACTGATGTAATTTAAGATGAGGCCCGACGACAATAACCGAACGCGCTGAATAATCGACTCGTTTGCCAAGCAGGTTCTCTCTGAATCTTCCCTGTTTTCCTTTTATCATATCAGTCAGGCTTTTCAGCGGCCTGTTATTGCTTCCCAGCACCGGCCTTCTGCATCTGCCGTTATCGAACAGCGCATCGACTGCCTGCTGGAGCATTCTTTTTTCATTTCTTATGATGACCTCTGGAGCGTTGAGGTCCATAAGTTTTTTTAGCCTGTTATTTCTGTTGATAATTCTCCTATAAAGGTCGTTTAAGTCGCTTGTTGCGAAGTTTCCGCTTTCGAGCATAACTAACGGCCTCAAATCCGGCGGAATTACCGGCACTACATCTAAAACCATCCACTCCGGCTTATTTGGACTTGCCTTGATGGCATTGACTATTTTAAGTCTTTTCGTCAGGTCTCTTATTTTTTGTTTGCTGCTGGTTTTGGCCATAGCGGCTTTAAGTTCGCCCCCCAGTTTTTCCAAATCCAAAGCCGACAATAAGTCCCTGACAGCTTCGGCGCCCATCAATGCCTTAAACGCATTGCCGTATTTGGCTCCGGAATCCCGGTATTCTTCTTCGTTGAGAAGCTGTTTTACCTTCAGCGGACTTTGTCCTGCATCGGTAACGACATAATCCTGGAAGTAAATAATCTTTTCAAGGTCAACTGTTTTCATCGCCAACAGCGAGCCCAGCCGTGACGGCATAGCCTTGAAGAACCATATATGCACTGCCGGCGCCGCGAGGTTGATATGGCCCATTCGTTTTCTTCGCACTCTGCTGTGCGTAACTTTTACGCCGCACCGGTCGCAGATAATGCCTTTGAATTTTGTTCCCTTGTATTTTCCGCAGGAACATTCCCAGTCTCGTTCTGGTCCGAAGATACGTTCGCAGAAAAGTCCGTCTTTTTCAGGCCTGTAAGTTCGATAGTTAATCGTCTCGGGCTTTCTTACTTCGCCGAACGACCAGCTTCGAATGTCATTTGGACTGGCAAGACTTATCTTTACCGAACCGTAATCATTTATTTTGTCATAAATACTTTCATTCATTTAAGCTTGCTCCTGGTTTTCAGGTTCATAAAGCTTTCATTTCCGCCGAACTAAAAATTCTTAACGCCTATGCGTTTCTTTTCGAGCTGGATATTAAGTCCGAGCCCGCGTATTTCGCTGCACAGCACATCGAACGAAATCGGCGTGCCTGCTTCGAGCGTATTTTTACCTTTGACCATTGATTCATAAATTTTCGTTCTGCCTTCGATATCGTCGCTCTTGACCGTCAGCAGTTCCTGCAGCGTATAAGCCGCTCCGTAAGCCTCAAGCGCCCAGACTTCCATTTCGCCGAATCTTTGGCCGCCTGTTCTTGCCTTTCCGCCCAATGGCTGCTGCGTGATAAGGCTGTAAGGCCCGGTCGAGCGGGCGTGAATTTTGTCGTCAACCAAATGATGCAGTTTCATCATATATATGAAACCGATGGTAACAGACTGCTCGAATGGTTCGCCTGTTCTTCCGTCATATAGTGTCGTCTTCATATCAGAGCCGATTTGAGCAAAAATCTCATCTGCCGCCGGTGCAATATTGTTTTGTGCCAGTTCTTTTCGGCGTTTAAGAACGTGCTCGTTTGTTTCGATCAGCAGTTGTCTGATTTCTTCTTCTGTTGCGCCGGCAAAAACGGGAGTAACGGCATCGAAGCCGAGCACTTTAGCCGCCCAGCCGAGATGTGTCTCCAGGATTTGCCCGACGTTCATTCTGCTCGGCACGCCGAGCGGGTTAAGGCATATATCTATCGGAGTGCCGTCTTCGAGAAACGGCATATCTTCAACAGGCATAATTCTTGCGATAACGCCTTTGTTTCCGTGCCGACCGGCCATTTTGTCGCCGATGGACAGCGTTCGTTTCGTAGCGACATAAATCTTGACCATTTCAAGAACGCCGCTGGGCAGTTCATCGCCGTGTTTCATTCTTTCAAATTTTGTTTGCGCTTCCAGACCGATTTCTGTAATTTTCGGTATATGTTTATCAACTATAGGCTGTGCCTGCGGACGAACAGCTGCAGGTTTTACCCACGTGATATCGAAATTTTCTATCTGTTCGGATATAACCTCATTATCATCGCTGACTCCGACTTTCTGCCGCGTTGTCGGGTCGACAATGGATATTTCTAATTTTTCGGATATCTCATTTATCATTTGTTTGAATATAGTGCATTGCCGCTGTTTCATTTCGGCTTCGTAATCCTTCATCTTTTGTTTGTAAGCCTTTTTCTGTTCTTCGCTGCCGGCTCCTTTTCTGGTGAATCGGCTTGTTTTGATAACGATGCCGTTATATCCGCTCGGAATTTCGAGCGAATCATTTTTGACATCTTCGCCGGCCCTGCCGAATATTGCGTGAAGCAGTTTCTCTTCCGGCGTAAGTTCCGTCTTGCTCTTTGGCGATACCTTACCTACAAGTATATCGCCGGCGTCAACGCGTGCGCCTTCTCGAATAACTCCGCTTTCATCGAGATTTCTCAGCGCCTTTTCGCCGACATTCGGTATATCTCTTGTGAATTCTTCTCTGCCCAGCTTGGTCTCGCGGACCTCAACGCTGAACTCGTCGATATGAATGCTCGTAAAGGTATCGTCCCTTACAAGTCTTTCACTTATAAGAATTGCGTCCTCAAAGTTGAACCCGTCGAACGGTATAAAAGCCACAAGAACGTTTTTCCCTAAAGACAGAATGCCCTGCCCGCTTCCGCCGCCATCTGCGATAATATCGTTTTTCTTTACCTTTTGGCCGACGGAAACTAACGGCATTTGGTTAAGACAGGTTCTTTCATTGAGTCCCACAAATTTTTCAAGCTCATAGATATCGCTGTCGTCGATAACAATTTTTTCTGCATCGACTGCCGTTATAACGCCAGCATTTGCGGCACGAACGACCATACTTGAATTCTTCGCAACGTGTTCTTCCATTCCCGTCAGCACAAATGGCGGTTCTGTCGCCAATAGCGGCACCGCCTGACGCATCATATTCGAGCCCATCAGAGCCCTGTTTGCGTCATCGTGTTCAAGGAATGGAATCAGTGCAGCCGATACTCCGACAATTTGCTCGCTGGATATATCGACATAATGAACGTCCTTGCTGTCAACCTGTGAAAGCTCGCCCTGCTTTCTCGCAAGAACCATTCCTTCCTGCAGTTTGTCGGTCCCTCTTTTTATAGCGCTCGGCGGAGAGAATGTTAATTCCATTTCCTCGTCTGCCCTTAAATATACTACTTCGCCGGTAAGTTTACCCTTCTCGGCCTTTCGATATGGCGTCAGCAGGAATCCGTATTCGTCTATTTTCGAAAAGATTGCCAAAGATGCTATAAGACCGATATTTGTTCCCTCAGGCGTCTCAATCGGACATATTCTGCCGTAATGGCTGATATGAACGTCGCGAACTTCAAAGCCCGCTCTCTTCCTGTTTAGACCGCCGGGGCCTAACGCAGACAGTCTTCGTTCGTGCGTAAGCTGACTCAAAGCATTGGTCTGGTCAACAACCTGGCTCAATTCGCCGCGTCCGAAGAAATATTCGACGCTGCTCGACACGCTTTTCGAATTTACAAGGTCTGCGATGCGAATGACCTGCGTCGGGTCTTTCATACTCATTCGTTCCTGAACCGTTCGCCGCAGTTTTAAAAGTCCCTTTCGGATTTCATCAGCCGCAAGCTCATCTATCGTCCTGAGTCTTCTGTTGCCGAGATGGTCGATATCGTCAATGACGCCCTGGTTATTCCGCAACCCGATGATATATTTCATCGTATTGAGAAAATCTTCAGGCCGAAGCGTCATTTCGCTTTCGCTGACGTCCTGCTTGAATTTCCTGTTCAGCCTGAATCTTCCTACTCTTCCCAGCCGATACCTGTTGGCGTCGAAAAACTTTTCATTGAAGAGTGTTTTCGCCTTTTCGATATTCGGCGGATTGCCCGGCCTTAGTCTTGCGTAAAGTTTCAAAAGTGCTTCCTGATGACTTTCGCAATCGTCTTCAGCAAGTGTATTTAATACCAGCGGGTCAATTACCTTTTCAATCACCTCAATTTCATTTTTTTTCCTCTTACCGCCAGATTTCGGTTCTTCATACGGCAAAGATATTTTGTCGAAATATTCTTTTTTAGAAGCATCTTTGCCAAGTTCCCTGCCAAGCAGCCACAACGGAAAATCTAATTGGCCTGGATACTTTAGATTAAGCTCTCTCGCTTTTTCAATTACCTTTTCTTTGTCGGAACTATCAAAGATAAGACCTAACTTTTCCATTGCATTGCATACATGTATATCGGCTGATATATCAATATTATTCTTATCTTCGAAGGGTTTTACATACGGCAATGTCTTGGCATTGCGGTGCAAAATATTAACCAGCAGTGATGCAATCTTATCGCCAATTTCTGGAATGCCCTTTAGTTCTTCTTTAACATCCTTAGCGGATCTGTCAGTCCAGAATTTTTCAACCTTTCCACCGTATTTTTCATCTATTATCTTGCAGAAGTCGATAATTGCCTCCGCTGCTTTGATTGCAGTCTGTCCGCTGATACACTTCTTCAAATCTTCCTTAGAACACTTTGCAAGAACTTTAACATCAGCTAAACCAAACTTTTTTTCAATCTCCACGGGGGCTTTGTACGAATCTTCTGATTTTATACCCATTCGCATACAACAAACTGCTATAACAAGTGCGAGCGGATTTGACGTTATAAGCTTCCTCTGCTCATCATTTTCCAACTCCGGAAATGGCTCAGCATTTTTTCCTTTACCATAATCTAAAATGGCCTTAACGATCTCCTTCACATTAGTCGTTTTTCCATCAACTCTTTCTGAGCTTATTCCGTTTGCCCGTTGAATTTGCCCGACTCTGTCGCCGATTTGCGTGCCGGCTTCAACGATAATTTCGCCCGACTCCGTATCGACAACCGGCCCGACAGACCACATCAGCGGGTCAAGTTTATCGACGGATATGGTTTTTGTTTCATAGAACAATCGTATAATTAGTTCGGTGCTGCCGTATTCTTCGCCCATTGCTCGCAGGAACATCGTTGCCGGAATCTTGCTCGACTGGTCGATTCTGACGATAAGAACGTCTTTTCTCGTTACGGATATTTCTATCCAGCTTCCGCGTTCAGGTATCACTCTTCCGCCGTGCAGAACTCTGTCGCCTTCCTTGCTTTCGATAAGGAAATCAACGCCCGGCGAGCGGTGAAGCTGATTGACTATTACGCGTTCAGCTCCATTGATGATAAATTCTCCGCCTCCAATCATAATCGGTATTTCTCCGATATAGACAACCTGCTCGGCTATATCGGCAGAATCGCTGCGTTTAAGCCTGCACCCTATCTTCAAAGGATAGCCGTAAGTAAGCCTCAGTTCTCTGCACTCATTCGGCGAATACCGCGCCCTGTCGAACTCATAGCCGAGATATTCAAGACTCATCGTTTTGTCGTAGCTCTCTATCGGAAAAATCTCTTTAAAGAGAGCTTCAAGTCCGATGTTTTTTCTTTTCTGCTGCGGCACTTCCGCCTGTAGAAATCTTTCGTAGCTGTTTCGCTGAACTTCTATAAGATTCGGAACTTGAGTTGCAGCCGCGATTTTCCCGAAATCTCTTATGGCTCTTTCGCCCATTTATATACTCCGCAAATAGACTTTTAACATTTCCAATTAGACATCAAGGCTGCAAAGTTTTTCTATATATCAATTTTTCTTTGTGCCTTCGTGGCTATTTAATTTCAACAACAGCGCCAGCCGATTCAAGCTGCTTTTTTGCTGCTTCTGCTTCGTCTTTGCTGATGCCCTGTTTTACCGGTTTTGGAGCTCCGTCCACAAGGTCCTTCGCTTCTTTCAGTCCAAGGGCTGTAAGGGCTCTTACTTCTTTGATGACCTGGATTTTCTTGTCTCCGATTTCTTTGAGGATAACGTCGAAGCTGGTCTTTTCTTCTTCTGCCGCCGCTCCGGCTCCTGTGCCTGCTGCCGGTCCTGCCATCATAACTGCTCCGCCTGCAGGCTCGATTCCGTGAACTTCTTTCAGGTAATCGCCTAATTCTTTCGCCTGCATTAGAGTCAGTTGGACAATCTTGTCGCCCAGTTCTTTTGTCTCTGCACTAAACTGCTTTGTTGTTTCATCTGCCATTTTATTACTCCTGTAACTTTTCGCTTCCGCGTCTGCCAAAATTACGCCATTTCGTTTAACCCTTTCGGGACACCCGCATAAGCAAGTTGTTTAAATTTTAAATATTAAATATTAAATTTTAAATTTAAATTACGCTGCTGCCTTTTCAGCTTTCTCTGCAATCGCCTTTACGCATCCTGCGATAATTCCCGCCGGCCCTGCGATAGCTCCTGCAATTCTTCTGCCCGGCGAATTGGCAAGCATTACGATTTCGCCTAACATTTCGACTCTTGTTTTCATAGTGGCAAGCTGACCTGCACCTGCTGCATCGAGAACCGCGCCTTCGACATAAGCGCCTCTGAATTTTATTGGAGTTTTCCCGATATTGATGGCCTTAATTTCCTTTGCCAAATCGACGACGCTGTCGCCGCCGGAGGCCACTGTGCAGGAACCGGTCGCGAAAAGGTCTGCTGCCGTTTCTTTTCCCATCGCGGCCATAGCCTTTCTCATCATAGCGTTTCTGACCATTGTCAGGCTGATGCCTTTTTGGCGCAGTTGTCCGCGGAGCCGGTTATTGGTTATGCCGTCGATTCCCGTTAAATCTACGACGATAAATTCATTAACGCCTGTAAATTTCTTTTGCAGCTCATCCGTTAATAATTGTTTTACCTGTTTACTCATATCTTGTCCTTCATTTAAAATTGAAAATTGAAAATTTGTTATCTAAAATTTTCAATCGTTCAATTTTTGAATATTCTTTATTTCCTTTTCTGATAACTGATACCCGATAACTAAAATATTATATTTTAAATATTAAATTTTAAATTTAACATTAATTATTTTTCCGATACGTCAACTTGTACCCCTGGGCTCATAGTTGCTGAAATGGTAAGTTTCTTTATATACGTTCCCTTTGAGCTTGCCGGTTTCATCTTCTTTATCAGGGCGACAAAAGCCTGAATATTTTCGACAAGTTTATTTTCTTCGAAGCTCTGTTTACCTACAACTATATGGACATTTCCGCCGGCGTCGTTTTTGAATTCCGCTTTGCCTGCTGCGAATTCCCTGATGGCCGTCAGAACGTCGGCTGTAACTGTTCCGTTTTTAGGCGATGGCATTTTCCCTTGTGGTCCGAGCACTTTTCCCAATCTGCCGACCTTGCCCATTACCTTTGGCGATGCGATTGCGACGTCGAATTCTGTCCAGCCGCCGGTAATTTTCTTTACTAATTCATCGCTGCCTGCTTCGATAGCGCCTGCCTGTTTAGCGGCTTCTATTTCTGAATCTTCGCAGAATGCGATAACCTTTTTGCTTTTTCCGATTCCATTTGGCAGTGATACGGCCCCTCTGATAAGCTGGTCTGATTGTTTGGAGTCGATTCCCAGCCACGCGACGCAGTTGATAGTCTGGTCGAACTTGGCTGTCTGGAAAGATTTAACTTTTTTTACCGCTTCCGCGACGCTCACCGGTCCGCTTGGCAAATCCTTTGCCGCTGCCACATACTTCTTACTTCTTTTTTTTCTCATAATTTTACTCCGCAAAAAGATTTTTACTTTTCGCTCCCACTTTCCGCCGTGGTAAGCTTTTAAAATTTTATATTTAATATTTAAAATTTAATATTTTGATTGAAAATCGATACTCGATTCAAATTTTAAATATTAAATTATCTCTATTCCCATACTTTTCGCCGTGCCTTCGACGATTTTGCATGCCTCTTCAATGGTGAAGGCGTTAAGGTCTTTCATTTTTCTTTCAGCGATTTTTTTAACTTGTTCTTTGGTTACTTTGCCGATTTTTTCTTTATTTGGCGTTCCGCTTCCTTTGGCTACTTGTGCTTCTTGTTTAAGCAGCACAGCCGCCGGCGGGCTTTTCACAATGAAGTCGAAGCTTTTATCTGTATATACGGTTATTTCTACGGGCACTGTTGTCCCGTTGAGGTCTTTGGTCTGTGCGTTGAATTGTTGGACGAACTGACCGATATTGACGCCGTGTTGTCCTAATGCCGGCCCGATTGGCGGCGCTGGCGTCGCCTGGCCGCCGGGCGCCTGTAATTTTATCTTTGTCGCTATTTCCTTTTTTTTCTTCGCCATCTTTTACCTTTCGTATCTTTTCATTCAACGTTCGACGTTCAATGTTCGATGTTGGAGGTTCAATTTTAAATATTAAATTTTAAATATTAAATTCTTCGTGCCTTTGTGTCTTCGTGGCTACACTTTTTCAATCTGCCAATACTCTATATCTAACGGCGTGCTTCTTCCGAAGATTGTTACTATTACTCTCACTACGCCGCGTTCGCTGTCGATTGAATCGACGGTGCCTTCGAAGTTTTCGAAGGCTCCTTCTCTGATTTTTACGACATCGCCTTTTGCGAAATCGACTTTTATATTTGCCGTGGCCTGTTCGCTGGCTTTTTCAACTTCTACCAGTATTTTTGCCACATCGTTATCACTCATAGGCACGGGCAGTCCTTCGGTGCCGACGAAATCGCCGACTCCGATGGTTTCTTTTATAAGGAACCACGCCTTTTCGCTTATTTTTCCATCCGTATCAGGCTCGATTTCCATAAAAACGTAGCCCGGATAGAGTTTTCGTTTCAGGACTCTTTGTTTTCCGCCTCGGATGCGTTTTACTTGTTCGACAGGCACAACGACTCTGCCGATAGCGGCACTCAGGCCCTCGATAGTTACCTTTCTCGTAAGGGCTTCTTTTACTTGTTCCTCCCTGTTGGAGGCGACTCTTAGAACATACCATCGCATAAAAATTTTAAATTTTAAATATCAAATTTTAAATGTTCTTTATATGCCCAGGACGTTCTGGAAAAACAGGCTGAAGCAGAAATCTGCCAGGCCCAGCATAGTTGCCATTAGGACAACGACGATTATGACGACGAACGTTGAAACTGCTATTTCGCGTTTTGAGCTGAAGCTGACTTTTTTTAATTCGCCTTCAGCGGCTATAAGGAAATCCGCCACGATTGGCTTATTGATAAGCCAGTAGAGCAGGAGTCCTATAATTCCGAATACTGCTAATGGCACAAGGACGCTTGTCCACAATCCCAGTGGTGCGGTTACATCTAATGAAGCGGTCAGTTTCTGGTATACTCTCCAGCATCCTATAACCGCCAGGATACCAACCGAGATAACGGTATACACTCGCGTGGTTTTTCCTTGTCCCCATTTATATTTTTCAATCAGCATTTATTTTCTCTTTAATAATAATCAAACATCCTTGATATTCTTATTCCCTTGTCTTCTTTCCCTGTTTTCTTTATTTCCCTGAATTCCCGTTCTGTTTTATCTATATTTTTACTCTCTTATCCCTTCTTACCTCACTGTTTCGAGTTTTATCGAAGTTTACCTGTCTCTGGCGAGGTTCTTTACTTCCTTATTTCCTTACTTCTTTGCTTCCTTAATCAACAACCGATGGTCTCCAATATGCATTTTTAAATTCTTAAATCTTACAATCTTAAATTTTAAATGCAGGCCAGGGAGGGATCGAACCCCCAACCTGCGGTTTTGGAGACCGCCGCTCTGCCAATTGAGCTACTGGCCTGTTTCAACATATTCCTAATTTCTACCATTAAAATTAACGTAATCTTTCCAATCCAAATTCACTAACGTATTTATCTACCAATCCAAAATCCGCTGGTAATTCAGACATATCTGTCATTTACCGGACTATTTACGTCTTATTTTGTGAACAGTCCGCTTTCGCTCAACTTTGCAGAACTTCTTAAGCTCCAATTTCGGAGTTCCCTGCGCAACACTAATATTGGTTCTGTAATTCCTACTGCCGCACTCGGAACACTCCAGCCAAACATCTTCTCTTTTTTGCGCCTTAGCCATAAAGTAATCTCAAATCTCAAATTTCAGAGCTATTTCAAAATTTTCGTAACAACGCCAGCACCAACCGTCCTGCCGCCTTCACGAATGGCAAAACGCAAGCCTTCTTCCATAGCTATAGGCGATATGATTTCAACTTCCATGCCGATGTTGTCGCCAGGCATACACATCTCGGCAGGCTTTCCTTCACGACTCTTAATAGCCAAGACACCGCCTGTAACATCAGTCGTTCTGAAATAAAACTGGGGTTTATAGCCAGCAAAGAAAGGCGAATGCCTTCCGCCTTCATCCTTGGTAAGCACATAAACTTCAGCTTCAAACTTAGTATGAGGAGTAATCGAGCCGGGAGCAGCAATAACCTGCCCGCGTTCCAATTCATCCTTTTCAACACCCCTTAGAAGCGCACCAATATTATCACCCGCCTGTCCTTCACTCAGCGTCTTATTAAACATTTCAACGCCAGTAACAACTGACTTGCGGGTCTCCTTGTTCAAACCAATAATCTCAACTTCATCGCCGACGTGAATAACGCCGCGCTCAACTCTTCCCGTTCCAACCGTGCCGCGTCCCTTAATGCTGAACACATCTTCAATCGGCATAAGGAATGGCTTGTCAACCTCTCTAACAGGAATCGGAATATATTCATCCATAACCTTAAGCAGCTCTTCAATCGGCTTGCAGGAAGGATCATCAAGCGAAGTAGCTTTCATAGCCTGAATCGCGCAGCCGCGAATAACCGGGGTCTTGTCGCCGGGGTATTCATATTTGTTGAGCAGGTCCCTGATTTCCAGTTCGACAAGGTCAATCAGCTCCGGGTCATCAACAAGGTCAACCTTATTGAGGAAAACAACGATTTTAGGCACGTTCACCTGCCTTGCCAAAAGGATATGCTCCCTTGTCTGCGGCATAGGACCATCAACAGCACTGACAACAAGAATAGCACCGTCCATTTGAGCGGCGCCAGTAATCATATTCTTTACATAGTCAGCGTGTCCGGGACAGTCAACGTGAGCGTAATGACGATTTTCAGTTACGTATTCGACGTGGGCGGTTGAAATTGTAAGAATCTTAGTCGCGTCTCGCCGGCCATGAGCCTCAGAAGCCTTTGCGATTTCATCGTAACTTTTGAATTTCGACAGACCTTTAAGCTCCATTACTTTGGTCATTGCAGCAGTTAAGGTTGTTTTGCCATGGTCAACGTGACCGATAGTTCCAACGTTAACGTGCGGTTTCGTCCTTTCAAATACTTCTTTAGCCATTTTTCGTTAGCCTCCAAATTATTTGGGTATCTTTAATAAAATTCTCCTGTCGCTTTCGCTCCAGGCTCTGTTCCAACTTTTATTTTTATAAACCGATATTTTCGGTTATTGACCAATCAAGCCCGCAAAACAGCAGGTCATATATGTCAACTTAGCTGCTGATGGGAATTGGACCCATGACCTCGTCCTTACCAAGGACGCGCTCTACCAGCTGAGCTACAGCAGCGGATTTTTGATTTAAAATTTAATCCGCCGTCGCCGAAGGCTATGGCGGACAAGTATTTAAAATTTAAAATTTTATTTTACGAAAACTACTACAGGCAAAAGATATTTTCTAACCCGCTGCGGTTTTCAAATAATCCGCGTGATCAGCATTAAAAACAAATAAATTACCTCGCTTTGGCGGAAAATGCAAAGGGATTCCCTGTATAGATTCCGCCAAAAGCGAATTTTCAAGTATAGTCAAACGCCTGAAAAAGACAAAGAATAAAATAAAATTTTTTAAAAATTTTTTTATTTTTTGGAAATCTTGCCTATTTTATACAGGAATTAAGGAGTCTTTTTTGCTTGTTTGACAATATCCGATAATATAAATGATAACAGTTCAAAAAAGAGGTTATCAGTTATCGGTTTACCCTGCTATCTATGTTAAACCTTGATTATGACCGCTCATTTACCCGCCTTCGTCCCTAAGGGACTACGGACGGGCAGGCAGAGAACACAGTCCTATGGACTCCTAAGGGAGAGAAAATCGGGGTTTATTTAATATTTAAAATTTAATCCGCCGTCGCCGAAGGCTATGGCGGACAAGTATTTAAAATTTGAGGAATCCGCCAGAGGCGGACAAGTATAAAAATTATTCAGCAGGAAATGGTGCCTGACCCCTTTAATTTTTTAATTTTTCTTGATTTTAGCAAAAATTCTAATAAAAATATATTAACCATGAATACAAAAATAAAAAATAAGGTTTTCAAAGTTGGTGATACGACTTATTGTTTATGGGATTTAGATGTTAAAAATCGCAATACAGAATTCATAAATAATTTGGACGAAGGATTTTTTGAATACCAAGCAAATATACATTTTTCCAATCTAGAGTCACAAGACAAGATGCGAGCGGCTATTGCTCTTCGTCAATTATACTACCATGGAATGGAAGTATTGTTTTCCTTAATATGTGCATCCCTACAAGCTCCTGATTGCATTTACGCATGGATGGCTAAATACAAAGTTGTAGATCTGCAGCATATTCTAAAAGATTTGAATAATAACCACAGCAAATTCTTCCAAAAATTAAAGATATCAAAGCCCTTAAGTTGGGACACGTATGCCCTTGCTGTATTTAATAATTTAGGGAGGGATGATACATACAGACAAGAAACAGCCAAACTTTTTGCAAATTTTTGGCAAAGATTAAGCCATGATTTTCTAGACAAGGATGCCTCGAATGAATATAACGGCATTAAACATGGAATTCGTATTAGAAGTGGTGGTTTTACAATGGCTTTTGGCAAAGAGGAACAATTTGGCCAAAAAGTGCCTCCAGAAAACATGAAAATACTTGGGGGTAGTGAATTTGGAAGTTCATTTTATATTCCAGAAATAATATATGGTTGTAATCTTAATAACACCAGCCGTAATTTCAGAATGACACCTATAAATGTAAATTGGTATGCAGATGGTTTGGCGTATGCTCTAATTCTTATTGCGATGTCGTTGAAAAATGTTAAAGCTTTTTTAAAGATAGTTAATGGCGTCTCACCGGAAAGTGTTGAATTTACAAGACCAGCAGATTTAGACTTTTTTGACAAACCATGGGAAAAGAGTGTCGGTATAACAAGAGCTTCTTTTGAAAGGGTGGTAGATTTATCTAGCGTGAGGATGCCAACCAAACATGAAATTGAGAAGCACATTCAGATGGTCGAAAAAAAGGGAAAACCTTGATGAGATAGTCAAAAGACATCTCATAGGGTAAACGCCCCCTATTTATTATTATTTCACATAATTAGCTAAAAACGAGTTAATTGCTTTGAGCATCACATCGACATCATTTCTTTTAAATTTATCAAATTCGCCATGTGCCGCATGATTGCGAATGTCTGCCCAAGCTCGCAATTGTTTGGCAACTGATTCATTATATACATCAGCCTTTTTTAATTCGTCTATTAAAGTGTTTAGGCGTCGTGGCTTTTTCTTATCATCTATAATAGGAACTGGTGGATTACATTTTTGACATAATCCCCGCAATGCCTTTTCCAGAACCGCTCCTGCTAGCACAGCAGCAGGAATATGGTCAAACTCGGGAAAGCCTTCTCCCAAAAGCTGTTCAGCTTGAGTCATATACTCCGCTAAATTAGCAGCTTCCCACTGGCTGGCAAGACTTTCAAGCATCCCGATTTTAAAATCTTCTTTAACCGCCTTTAAAAACGAAATACCATATTCCAAATGGTCTTTTCGTGACTCTAATTCCTGAAAAGTATTAGCTGCTTTATACTGTACGTTTGTATTGGGAACAACATTGCATAGAAGTGTGGATACCTTTGTCCGCCATTCAACAAATCGCGGCCAATCAATATGGTGTGTGGTTACTTCTTTGTTGTTCCTATAACTATTAAATACGTTTGGATATGTTTTAGAAGTTGTCTTGATATCTCTGTGTATTTTTTCTCCCTCGGCAATTAATTCATCAAAGCGAAGTAGATATTTTGATTTTAAATTTTCAGGCAGACTCATTGATTCTCTCTATTTCATGCCAGTTTGTAGGCAATCTGTTCGTTCAAAATATCTTTCACCGTCAAAGCAATAATACTCTTGCCGGTTTTTTTGAAAAACGCCTGTATCTCACTCATAGCATCAGATGAAAAATCAAACGAGACGAAAAAGCCTTTTGTCCGGTCGTTGCGCATCATAGCCGCCTCGAAAGAATCTATGTCCGGCCTGCCAACCTTGTCCTTCTGCTTGACCTGGATAGGATACCAGACATCCATAAAATCGAGTTCGCCTTTGACTTTCTTTGGCACGGCAGAGACAGGATAAATACGGCCGTCAATTCCCATATCGCCGACCTTAGCGATATTCGGTACTCCGCCAAGGGCGATAACTGCCCAGTTCTCAAATTCAAAGGGTGGGATTTCTCTAAGTTGCTTTTCGCTCCACGGCAAATCACGGACGACAAAGCCGCGGGCGATGCGCCAGAGTTTTTCATCCTCTTTCAAGCCGCAGGCATCTCGCAGACGCTTTGCCATAACACGGCAGGCGGTCGGCGAAATATCTATACCAATCCACTGTCTGCCGAGATTTTCAGCGGCAACAAGAGCTGTGCCGCAGCCGCAAAAGGCATCAAGAACAATATCGTTTTCATTTGAGCTTGCTTTTATTATGCGGTCAAGGAGAGCTTGCGGCTTCTGGGTTGGATAACCAAGGGATTCCTTCGGGGAAATCTGAAATATGTCCGTCCAAATGTCAGTAATCTTTTCTCCCAGATTCTCGTCCAAATAGCGCTTGTATCTAGGATAGCCATTCTTGGAGAAGATTATTCGGCCTTGCTTCTCAAGTTCGTTCATCTTCTCCTCTGCGTAAACCCAACATCTTGTTGGTGGTGGTCGAACACCCTTCCATTCATATATTTGTCCTTTTGACGCTCGTTGCATCGCTGCGGTCAGATTGTCAAGACTGTATCTTCGGCCTGTCCCTTCTTCGACATTCCGATAAGTATTCTCAATGGTATCAGTGCCGAGTGGTACATAAAGCTGGTTCCAAACCTCCTTACCAAGTTCTGCAGCGTAACAAAATATCGTATCATGGACAGCACCGAACTTCCGTTGAACGTTTCCCTTTGCGTTTACACGTTGCCAGATAATCTCATTCTTGAAATTGTTTTCACCAAAGATTTGGTCGAGCATAATTTTGACATAGTGTGAGGCGTGCCAGTCGCAGTGGTAATAAAAACTGCCGGTTTTTTTCAGGACACGGTGAAGCTGCTCGCAGCGGGGGCGCATAAATTCGATATAGGCATGTGTTGAGGCGTGGCGGTCTTCGAATGCGCGTTTTTCCTTTGTCTCGCCCCAGAAGACCTCATAGTTGCGGTTGGAGTTAAAAGGCGGGTCGATATAAATAAGGTCAACGCAGTTTTCGGGTAATTTTTTTAATTGTTCGAGGTTATCGCCACAGTAGATTACCCGCGTATCGAGCAGGGATGATGGCTTGCCGGCCTGCGGTTGTTTCTTCTTATCGGGAGTAGATTTTTTTGCCATAAATTTTTCTTCCTTGATGAGGAAAGTATATCCCAAAAAATGTAAAATCAAAATAAAGAAAAATGATAATTTTTTTGCGTTTCCAAGCCCTTTATTGTTAAGTGGTTATGAAATATTTAAAAAATTTAACAAAAATTACAAAAATCCCCTTGCTTTTTTAATATGATATGTTAAAATACTTATATAGTTAGGCAAAAAGTTAATAATTTATATAAGTCCTTATGCCGAATGGGAATAATGACAAAAACTCAAATCAGATAATTCCATACCTGAATTTAAATCCACGATTTTTGAAAGGAGAAATACTATGTCCAGAATTAAAATCAGTTTTCAAATTCCATATCCGACATTCATCGAAAACATTGCTGTTTATTTTCTGCTGCGATACAGAAAAAAACAGTATGGATATCCATTAAGAAATATTTAAAAATTAAAATTGAAAATGCTTTGTAGAAATCCTAATCTAATTGGTCAGATTATGACGATATTTAATAATAACAACCATAAAATTTATCATAAATGGAAAGGATTCCTTTATGAAAAAAAGGCTTTCTCTGACCAAATCACCTC
>JBEKRK010000002.1:0-722472 GCA_049518795.1 Sedimentisphaerales bacterium | reverse complement strand
GGCCAATCGCCGAGCTAAATTGTTAGTTATGCCGACGTATCGTTTATTTTTGCCTTGTAGAACATAAACGGTAATCATCGACTATCCTCTGCATTAAAAAAATCAAATAGCCCCAAGGGGATTCGAATCCGCCTGCGGCGGACAAGCCCCTTTGGCTTGCTTTATCCGCCGCAGGCGGACCCTGTCGCCGGGTATAATTTATCAAGAAATTCTCTGCCCTGCCCGCTTTTGAGGTACTTTTCCCTTTTTCTCGCAGATATGTAATCACCGAATTCTTCAGTATGCAGAAGTTTGAACTGGCCGATGATTTGTGCGCTTTTAGTATGTCCTGACCTGTGCTCGGCCAATCGCCGAGCTAAATTGTTAGTTATGCCGACGTATCGTTTATTTTTGCCTTGTAGAACATAAACGGTAATCATCGACTATCCTCTGCATTAAAAAAATCAAATAGCCCCAAGGGGATTCGAACCCCTGTCGCCGGGTTGAAAACCCGGTGTCCTAGACCGGCCTAGACGATGGGGCCGCAATCCTTTGAATCGTAAATCGTCACTCGGTTGCGATGCTCGTATCGGTTACGATAAACGTCAAACGGCAGACGAAACGAGCGGCGTAACCGTAACCGTTTGACGAGACGTTACCTATACCTATCCCTATAATAACCACATTAGCCCAATTTTTATTCTACAATCTTCATTCTTCAATTATTCAATTTTAAACTGGCTACTACATCTCTATCGCTTCAACCGGACATTCATCAACACAAACACCGCAGTCAACGCAAGTATCGGCATCCACTATTGCTTTGCCGTCAACCATTTTTATCGCTTCAGCAGGGCAGGCGTCAACACACGCCTCGCAACCCGTGCATTTTTCTTCATTTACCTTCGCTGCCATAGAAAACCCTTTCAAAAATCATCCTAATACTTATGTTTATATTGAGGCGGAGATAATACATAAGTTTAACCAATTTGACAACAAAAAATTTGCTAAAATTTAAACAAAAATTAAAAACAAATCCCACCCATAACTGCTTATTATTAAAAGAATAAGATTTATAAACACTTGTTCAGGGCAATAAAAGATATGACGGGTTCACTTCTCTTCTTTCCCCTGAAAGCAAAAAAGAGAAAAGAAATGAATCCACCCCGTCTGCGGCCGGCAAGTCTCGCCATCTTGTATGACGTGGATTAACTACTTCACTGGGGTGTGTCTTACGCTACCTCACCAGGGTTGGAAGTTTAAAACCGTTTAACCATCTTTTACCTTTACCGACATTTACCCGCCTTTTACCCGCCTCTGGCGGGCTGGCGGACCATGACCTTACCGATACCGAAATTCTAAAATCTTCAATCTTAAATTTTCAATCTTCAATTCCCCTCACTCATATATTCCCGACTCCAGCCAATAGCTCATAAGTACGATAAGGTCATCGTAATCTACAGAGCCGTCAAAGTTCAAATCCGACCAGTCGCAGTAATCGTTATATACCCTGCAATCTTCCCTCATCCAGTATTGTGCGAATATTGCAAAATCTCTGAAATTATTTTTTCCATCGGTATAGATATCCGCAGGCGATATCTGCCAGACAAGAATCGGATACTCATCGATTTGCATAAACCAGTCAGCCTCGTCTCCATCATTATAAGAAAAATCCCATCCTGCGTTTGTATATGTCGAAAGCGTTTTCATTTCTTGTGTCGTTTTTCCTGTCAGACCTGCAGGACTTGGATATAAATTTCCCACTCCATATGTCAATCCGGAAGTATTCACGTCCCAGAAACAGCTGATAGCATCACCTTCATAGTTGTATCCAAAAAATCCGCCTGAATACAAACCGCTGACAGCCCCTGTCGAATAGCACTCACTGATAATAGTTCTAATATTATATCCAACAAATCCTCCGGCATATTCAGACCCGCTGACTGCGCCTCTCGAATAGCTATTGCTGATACTGCCGCCCTCGTTATTGTATCCCACCAGTCCGCCGATATAGGAAGAACCGTTGACATCACCAGTCGAATAACAGTTATAAATATTACATCCCAAATTTGTCCCCAACAGTCCGCCAACACAGGAAGTGCCTCTAACTGCGTATGCCGAATAGCAGTTGTAGATATTGCTTTGACCCTGGGCAGTTCCAACCAGCCCGCTGGCACGCTCTGCGCCATTAACTTCGCCAATCGAATAGCAGTTAATGATGTTAGCATTTATGATTTCTCCCACAAGCCCGCCTGTATCACCGGCGCCGCTGACATTGCAAATCGAATAGCAATTTATAGTGTTGCCTTCATCATTTTCTCCCAACAGTCCACCTGTCCAGGAATAACCGTTGACTATGCCTTTCGAATAGCAATTGTTAATATTTCCATGATAGCTTTCTCCCACCAGCCCGCCGGCATAAGAATGGCTGTTTACCTCGCCGACTGCATGACAATTGTCGATATTCCCGTAATAATTTTGTCCTGCCAGCCCGCCAACATCATAATTTCCGCTGACTATTGCAGCCGAACAGCAATTATTAAAAAGCGAATACGAATTGTATCCGATTACTCCGCCCACAAAGACGCCCCCTCTAATGAAGCCGGTTGTATAACATTTTGTGATACTGCCGTTGACATTTTCTCCCGCCAGGCCGCCGACATAATAAGAACCCGGATAACCATTAATTTCTTCGAAAGTAGCACCATTTATGTTGCAGTCCTCAACTCCAAGATTTTTTACCCCGCCGTCATTGTTAACCCGGCCAAATAGTCCCAGAAAGAATCCGCCGTCATTGATTAAAAGATTTTTAACGCAAAAACCATTTCCGTCGAATCCGCCGCTAAATTCCGGCACCACCGCCGATGACCATTTAATGCCGGCCAAGTCAACATTATTAGCAAGAGCATAATGTGCCTTAGAGCGATACCAGATTGTTCCCAGCTCATTAGCGTTGGTAATGACATAAGGGTCATTCTCTGTCCCGCTGCCGGAAGGTTTAGAAGGAATATAGCCGTTAAAAAGAGAAAGAACAGGATAGCATCCTGTCGGCATCTGCCAATAATTGCAGGTGCCGTTGGCTGTCTCATTTATAAAATCCCAGCTTGCCGATGTAAACGTTGAAAGAGTTTTCATTTCAGCGGTTGTCTTGCCTTCTCCTCCATCGCTGCTCGTTTGGCCCGAAGTATCCACATCCCAGAAACTGTTTGCGATATAGCCTGAATTATTGTATCCCACCAGCCCGCCGATACTATATTCAGTCCCGTTGACAGCGCCTGTCGAATAGCAATTACTGATTCCGCCGCTGTTGTATCCTGCCAGTCCGCCGATACCGGAAGAACCGCTCACTGAACCTGTCGAATAGCAATTGATGATACTGCCTTCATAGTTGTTTCCTACGAGCCCGCCAATATTGGAAGAACCGCTGACGTTGGCATTCGAATAGCAATTGCTGATATTGCCGCGATCGTTATTTCCTGCCAGACCGCCTGCATCTTGTGCTAAAAATCCGGAATCATTTCTGACAAAACCGGTCGAATAACATTCGATAATGCTGCCCCGATTATATCCTGCCAAACCACCTACACCCCCATAACCCATTATGTTGACATCCACGACGCCTAAATTTCGAATTTGACCTCCGGAATTGACATCGTGAAACAGACCAATGCCGGAATTTCCAAATCCCGGGCGATTGATGGCAGCATTGCTGATAGTATGACCGTTACCATCAAAAACACCGCCAAAGGCTCCTGAATTGCCGATTGGAATTAAATAAACTCCCTGTAAATTCACATCGTTTGTCAAAATGAAATTTTTGTTCCAATGTGATGAGGTATACATCAACTGTTGCCAATCGGAAACCGTTGCAATTTGGTATGGGTCATTTGGTTCGCCGTTTCCGCCGGAGTAGGCAAAAACGGGTGAAAATAAACAAAAGACAATACCGGCAATAACCAATATCTTGCTATATGTATGAAACATATTCTTCTTCTGTGCCTCCATTCGGAATAGAATACCTTATTTATCCTGAAAATGCAAGCCTTTTTCGGCTGCAAAAAATGGATTATTGAATGATAAAACAGGCTGGATCCGTGTAATCCGCGGTTAAAAATCCTCAACAAAAAAATTCCTCACCCTCTATGCTTGTATGCAGTATACTGCATACGAGTATAGTTAAAAACAACTAACGACCGGCGAATTAATAACTAATGACTAAAGACCAGCAACTAGCGACTATCAACTATTTATTTTACGCTGCCGTTCGTTGCTTCCCACGTAATCAATCCCGGCTCGTAAGGCTCGACGAGGTCTTCGTGTTTTGGCACAACTCTAAGTGCGAACCCGCATTTTCCGCTGCGCGTGCATTTTATTGTGCCCGTGAACTGATATAAACCGTCTTTTTTCGTTTGTTCGATTGTTTCTGTCGAAGCCTGTGGGCCGTTTTCCATATTTTTTACGCTGCCTACGTTGATATTGCCCCACAAATCGACGCTGCCGTGATAAATTTGAACGGCGACATCGCCTGGGGTAAGGTTTCCGAGTCGCACATTTGCGGTTATCTGCAGTTCAGCTCCGACGGCAAGTGATACAGCGTTGCCGTTGAGCGGCACGGCTGCTTTGCCGTTTCTTATCTGGACATCGACATCTTCTATTTTGATATTTTTCCATTCCTGTTTGAGTTTATTTTTCCATGCGGCCAGGTTTTTGGCTTTAGTCATACCTGATTCAACGAAAGCCAGCCATGTTTGGGCTGCGGGTTTATAGAATCGGCTGGTATATTCTGCTACCATTCTGTGGGTATTGAAGCGCGGCGCTATCCACTTTATCGAGTTTTTCATTCTATGTATCCATGCTCTTGGCAGGTTGTCAGCGGAGCGTGTATAAAAGAGCGGCACTATCTCATTTTCAAACAGGTTGAATACTGCTTCTGATTCGACTTTATCCTGGTAGTCGTAATCGTCATAAGTTTCTCCTGCTCCAATCACCCATCCGTTATTCAGGCTGTAACCTTCAGCCCACCAGCCGTCGAGAGTGCTGACGTTTAAAGCGCCGTTAATGGCGGCTTTCATACCACTGGTGCCACTGGCCTCCATCGGAACACGCGGAGTATTAAGCCAAATATCGACACCCTGGACAAGATACCTCGCTATATCTATATTGTAGTCCTCCAAAAATATAAACCTTCTCCTGACAACATTGCCCGAAGCAAAATGAATAATCTGCCTGATAATCTCCTTGCCCTGCTCATCATTGGGATGAGCCTTGCCGGCAAAAATAATCTGCACAGGCTTGTCAGTCTTATTCAAAAGATTAATAAGCCTTTCCATATCCTTTAATAACAAATTCCCCCTCTTGTATGTCGCAAACCTTCTGGCAAAACCAATCGTCAAAGCCTCCGGGTCAAGAACCTCCTCAGCCCAGCCCAACTCAGTATGATACGTTCCGCGGCGCTGCAACTGAGCCTTCAGCTGCCTGCGAACAAAACCAATCAAATTCTCCTTGCTCCTCTGATGAATCCGCCATAATTCCTCGTCCGGTATCTGGTCAACATTATTCCAAATAGCCTCATCGGCAATCTCCTCGTTCCAGTTAAAACCAAGATACCTTTCATAAAGCAAATTCAATTCCGAAGAAATGAAACTCTTGGCGTGTATGCCGTTAGTAATCGAGCTAATAGGCACTTCGGCAGCAGGCAAGGCCGGCCATAAATCAGCCCACATAGAACGCGAAACCTTTCCGTGAAGCTTGCTTACGCCATTTCGAAAGATGCTTGTCCGCAGCGCAAGGACCGGCATTTTGAAAGTCTCACTGTCCCTGTCAGAATTAATCCTCCCAAGAGCAAGAAATTTGTTCTTTTCAATTCCGAGTTTCGGAAAATACGCTCCGAAATATTTGTTCATAAGCTCCGGACTAAACTCATCATTGCCCGCCTTAACCGGCGTATGAACTGTAAATATATTGCTCGACCTTGTTGCTTCAAGAGCCTCATCAAAAGATAAATTCCGCATAGCCGACAAATGCCTCATACGCTCAAGAGCCATAAAAGCAGCGTGTCCTTCATTCATATGACAAACGAAAGGCTCAAGCCCCATAATAAGAAGAGCCTTGAAACCGCCGATGCCGATAAGAATTTCCTGCTGTATTCTTAATTCGGAATCGCCGGCATAAAGGGCAGAAGTTATTAATCTATCCTTTTCTGAATTTGCGCTTGTATTTGTATCCAGCAAAAAGAGCCGGACTCTTCCGACGGTTACTTTCCAGACTTGCGCAACAACCTGACGCTGGGGAAATGCAAGTTTAATCGTGAGGGGTTTTCCGCTTTTCTTTTTCACAAGCTCAACGGGCATATTATAAAAGTCATTGTCCTCGTAACGTTCCTGCTGCCAGCCGTCGGCGTTAAGATACTGCCTGAAATAACCCCTCTGATACATCAGCCCCATACCGACAAGAGGCAGGCCGAGGTCTGAAGCGCTTTTCAAATGGTCGCCTGCAAGAATACCGAGGCCGCCGGCGTAAATCGGCAGCGATTCGTGAACGCCAAATTCGAGACTGAAATATGCAATCACCGGCTTTGGCGTTTTGTTCCATACCTTTTCAAACCAGCCGGTGGAATTTATATAATGCTCGAGTTTTTCCTGGGCCTGTTTTAATTGATAGATAAAACCCTGTTTCTCAGCAAGGTCGTTAAACCTGCTCTGATTGACCATACCGAGAAGTTTGACGGGATTGTGGCCGGACTGCTCCCATTTTTCGGGGTCAATCTGGCGGAATAATTCAATAAATTCCGGATTCCAGGACCAGAACATATTCTGGGCGATATCACGAAGCGGCCGCAATGTTTCCGGCAAAGCCGGCAAAACCGTAAAATTTCGTATCCTTGGCATAATCTTGGCTAAATCCTATATATTGTTCCTTATGTAATCGACATTTTGAGCGATTTGCTTAATCCCGTTAGACCAGTTTGATTTTATACATAAATTTAAATGAGCAAAAAAACAGGCGTATTAGAGGACCTTGTCAAAAACAAAAAGGTCTAACGGGATAAATCTCATTCGGATATGAATGAAATTGTTATAGGACGCAGGAACCTATTTAAAATTGAAAAATGAAGATTGAAAATTGAGGAGACCGCCGGGGGCGATAAAAGGCGGATTTTACTTGCAATTTCAAGATAAAAATGGTATTCTATTAAGATTGGAGGCCAAGAAGAATATGATTCATACATACCGCAGAACGTTAGTAATTGCCGGTATTATTTTCTATTTATTTTCGATAGTTTACGCCTATTCCGGCGGAGATGGCACAGCAGAGAATCCATATCAAATAGCGACAGTTTCCGACTGGCAGCAGTTAATGTATACGTCGGCAGATTGGAACCAGTGTTTTCTTATGACAGCCGATGTGAATTTGCAGGGCGTAACGCTGATACCGATCGGCTATGATTCGGGATACGAAGATTTTATGCCTTTCCTGGGAGTTTTCGACGGTAACGGTCATATCGTCCGCAACGCTCATATATATGAACCTGACTCTAATATGGTCGGATTGTTTGGCGTTTTTGTTGATGGTATAATCCGTAATCTTGGCGCAGAGGATGTAAATATAATCGGACGTGATAAAGTCGGCGGCCTTGTTGGATTGAAAGCTTTAGACTGCGCTATTGAAAATTGTTATGTTACAGGCACCGTCAATGGAAACGATTCTGCAGGCGGACTGGCGGGGGATAATTCCAACGGACCTATTACCGCCTGTCATTCTGAATGCACAGTCAGCGGATTCTCCAATATCGGAGGTTTGACAGGATGGAATACCGGAGGAAATATAAGCGGCTGTTATTCTACCGGGCAGGTCAGCGGAAACGGGAATATCGGAGGTCTGATAGGATGCAATGATGGAAATGTTAGCGACTGTTATGCGCTCGGCGCAATAAAGGGAGACTATTTTGGAGCCGGCGGTTTAATAGGGTTGAGTTTTAACGGCGGCACTATCACCGATTGTTACGCAAAAGGAGCAGTTGACGGAAACATTCAGGCCGGCGGTCTGATTGGAGAAAATCAGGAACCTGTTGCCCGCTGTTTTGCATGGGGAGCGGTCAGCGGCGACTCGGAGGTCGGCGGATTAATCGGATTAAATGTATCAAATATTACTAACAGCTATGCCATTGGTTCGGTAAATGCAAACGTGTTTGCAGGCGGCCTGGCAGGATATAATTATTTTTGCAATATTACAAATTGTTATTCCACGGGCACAGTCAGCGGAGACGTCTATGCCGGCGGTTTAACGGGAATGAACGATAATGGAAATATACAACGCTGTTATTCCAACGGAATAGTAACAGGAAACAGCTGTATCGGCGGGCTGGCGGGATATAATTATAAAAGCAATATCTCAAAATGTCATACCGGCGGAATATTAACAGGCAATGGTTTCGTCGGCGGGCTGGCGGGAAGTAATTGTGACAGTAATGTCACAGACTGTTATTTTGCCGGTTCTGTCAACGGAGTCAGCTATGCTGGCGGATTGTGCGGAATAAATTACAACGGCGGCAGCCTTTGCGAAAGTTATTCCATAGGCGATGTCAACGGAAATATTTATATCGGCGGTCTGGCAGGATACAATAATGATGACGGCAGTATCAGTAATTGCTATTCAACCGGATTTGTCAGCGGAACAGATTATGTCGGCGGGTTAGCAGGAATAAATGATGGTAATGTTACCGCCTGTTTCTGGGATGTGAACACCTCCGGACAAGCAACAAGCGCCGGCGGAGAAGGAAAAACCACGGAAGAAATGCAAGATATTGATACTTATGTAAATGCGGGCTGGGATTTTTCTTATACTGACGGCAATCCTGCTGACTGGTTTATACAAATCGATGAATATCCGATTCTTGTCTGGCAAATTTCGCCTGCGGATATCTATACCGACGGCAGAAATAACTTCAGGGATTTCGCCATTTTCTCTCAATACTGGATGAGAGAAGATTGCAGGGTATATAACGACTACTGCGACTGGTCGGACCTTGACTTTGACGGCGATGTAGATATCTACGACCTTATCGAACTTATGAATTATTGGCTGGAAACAGGGATATACGATTAATTGAATTTCACCACAGAGACACCGAGGAATAAATATTTAATATTTAAAATTTAAAATTGGAAATTTGGTTATTCGTTATCCCCGATGAGATAGCCGAAACGGCATCTCACAGGGCAAGAAAGCGAAAAGTGAATTGAAAATTTAAGATTGAAGATTTACATTAACGTCCAACACTGAACTTTCAACATCGAACGTCCAACGTTAAATGTGGGGGCAGCCGGCTTTTTTATTGCTTTTTCGCCAATTGAGGAGATTTGAGAAAATATAGAATCTTATCGGGCTTTTAAGTCTTTTAGGGTTTAGGGTTTAGGGTGTAACAATCTTAGTTCTTGAATTTTAGGCTTAAATCTGGTATAATATTGTTTTTATGGAGAAGGTTTAATGGTGAAGAAGATATTTTTTGTTTTATTTATTTTAGCAGCCGTGGGTTCTGTTTCATCAGCGGTAAATCCACAAGTTACTCTTCATATTACAGGGGCAGTGGACGGCAATATAGTTTTAGAACTTGACGTTAACAAGGCGCCGATTACAACGGCAAATTTCATCAATTATGTCCAAAGCGGTTTCTACAACGGCCTGATTTTTCACCGGGTCGTAAACAACTTTATGATTCAGGGCGGCGGATATGATGTCAACCTTGCTCCCAAAGCAACCGGACCTTCAATTATCAATGAAAGCTTTAACAGACTTTCAAATGTCCGCGGCACTATCGCAATGGCCAGAACGCCGGAGCCTAATTCAGCGACATCACAATTTTTTATCAACCAGGCGGATAATTCTTCTAATCTGGACTACGACCCGGTTGTTTATGATGGTTCCAATAACGCATACAGTTATTACGGCTACTGCGTGTTTGGCCACGTGGTAAGCGGAATGAATATTGTCGATGCCATCGCGGTCCTTTCAACAACTACAAAAAACGGAATGGCCAATGTTCCTGTAAATAATGTTATTATTCAAAGCGCAACGATAACTTTAAATGCGCCTGTGTGCGCCCAAAAGCTGCAAGGCGATATAAACGGCGACTGCAAAGTCAATTTCAAGGACTTTGTCGCGATAGCTCAAAACTGGTTAATGTGCAATTCAATTACGGTATGCAATTAAGTCATCAGATTTAAAGATATCGCAGTTGCGGAGGGCAAATTCGCCGTGATATTCAGTCGCGGCGACATCGTAAGCACGGGCGGCATCCTTTTCATTATCAAACATTCCAAGATGAATCTTTTTGTTTTCAAAATAAATTGTTGCCCGCCATTTGTTTGTTTTTTTATCGAAAGAGACGCCGCGGTATTTCGATGCGCCTTTATAAAACCCTTTTAAACTATTGTAATTGTTCTGCGCAACCGTAGAAATTCTTAAATTCGCCTTTCTGTTGTCAAGGCCATCGTGATTTTTGTGGTCAACAACCATTCCTTCAGGAGCATTCATAATCACCCTGTGCATAGAACAATGGCGGGGTCTGCCATTAACTGTTATCATACGACAGGCATAAAATGAACTTTTTCCTCTGCTGGCCTGCCATTTGAACTGATTGAGATAATCGAAATCCTCAGGGTCAACTTTAGTGAATTTGCCCATTGTGAGTTTAATTTTGCGAAAGGGACAGCCGTATTTTTTCTTTCTGTATATTAACAGAAAAAATAAAACAATGTTCACTATAATTTTCGGAACGGGAATAGTAATAGTAATTTTTTCCATATTGAACCTCGTAATTCGGTTAAGGTTACGATGCTCGTTTCGTTTTGCGTCTCACGTTCAACGTAACCGATTCGAGCCTCGTAACCGTGGCCGTTTGACGAGGGATTATGTCGTCTTTCAGACAACATAGTCCCTCCGTATTACCTGAAAACTTGCGCGTTTTTGCCAAAATTCGACCAAAAATCGACCAATGCGATTTTGTAAGTCTTTGTGGAATAAGGAGAAAAAAATTTTTATTTTTTTCAAGCGCGCAAGTTTTTTCTTGCATGTTTGGGCGACAAAAAAAAGGTCTTTAATGTCTATGCTTTAGAAAAACTGCCTTGTGGTCGGAAAGAAATTAAGTATAGTATGAGACATTGTTATCGGATAGCTTTCAATGAATAAAAAAGTAACTGCAATTTTATTAGCATTATTGTTCTGCTGTGTCTGCTGCGCAAAGATTAAGCCGAATGAAATAGATACTTCTGCTTTTTATGACAGCAGACATCACTGGTATGATATCTACGAGGAAAATAACATAATCAATCCCGAGCCGAACCAGGCTCGCTATAAACCAACACAAATAAGAGAAATCGCAGATAATATGCTGCTGTATCAAAAAGACAACGGCGGCTGGCCGAAAAATTACGATATGCAGGCGATACTAACCAAAGAACAAAAAGAAAAACTTATCAAGGCGAAAAATGCGCTCGATACGACATTCGACAATCACACGACATATACGCAGATAGCGTATTTAGCAAAGGCTTATAAAATCACCAAAGACAAAAGATATAAAGACGCCGCTTTGCGCGGAATAGATTTTACACTTTCGGCGCAATACGCAAACGGCGGCTGGCCGCAGTATTTTCCATTAAGAGAAAATTACAGCAGACGCATCACGTTTAACGACGACGCTATGACGGGCGTAATGAAGATGCTCAAAGATATAATAGATAACAGGCCGGAGTATTCTTTCGTAGATGGTAAACGGCGCCAGAAAGCAAAAATCGCTTTTGAAAAAGGAATAGACTGCATATTAAAATGCCAGATAGTTGACAATGGAAAATTAACGTCGTGGTGCCAGCAGCACGATGAAAACGATTTTCGGCCTGCCAAGGGAAGGGCTTATGAACTGCCGAGCATTTGCAATGGCGAAGGCGCGGGAGTTGTTCTTCTTTTAATGAGCATAGACAAGCCCAGCAAGGAAATCATCAATTCAATAGAAGCGGCAGTCAAATGGTTCGAGGAATCCAAAATTCTCGGTATCAGGGTTGAAGAAATCAGTGCGCCCGAAGTCAGATTTCCACTTAGGGTTTCAAAAATAGACAGGATAGTCGTTAAAGACCCGAATGCACCGCCTATATGGGCGCGAATGTATGAGCTCGGAACGCACAGGCCTTTGTTTGCCGACAGACGAAGTGTGCCTCTTTATTCTTTGGCGGAAGTGGACAGGGAAAGGCGCAGCGGATACAGATATTATACTTATGAGCCGCAGAAGGTTTTGGATGAGTATCCGGGGTGGAGAAAAAATTTAAAATTGAAGATTTAATCCCGATGAGATAGTCGAAGCGACATCTCACAGGACAAGTATTTAAAATTTAAAATTTTTATTTTATCTTTTTTTGCCATACCAGCTTTTTACAATATCTTCGGCCGGTTTGCCGTAGGGACAGAAACTCCTGTCGCTTGCGGCTTCTTCCTTCGGGTAAAGATATGAATGCCATGCCCACCAGGCGTAACCGGCAAACCAGGGCTCGTTCCAAAAATTTTCCAGCGCAGCCTGGTAGTATCTTGCCTGTTCCTGTGCGTCATACGGCCAGTCATTATACCATTCCCACGGCACAGCCGACGACCCTTTTGCGCTGCGCACGCCTATCTCCATAAATAAAACAGGCCTGTTCCATTTAAGGGCTAATTGGCGCAGACGGCGGCAGATGGGCGCCCAGTTTCGGTTCATTTCTTCAAGGCTCGAATTTTTGTCGAGATTATTCATATCTTCAGCCAGGGCGGCTTGTGTATTGCTCGTTCCAACAGGATAATATGCGCTGATGCCTATCATATCGACGGCGTCCCACCAGGCAAGGTTTGTTTCCCGACCGTGGTTGGCGTTATAGGTTAACGGTCCCCTGTAATTTTTTCTGATTTCCGCAACAAGTTTTCGCCAGTCTGATTCAAAGGTTTCAGTTTCGTTCATTTCGCAGCCGATACAAAACAATCGGCAATTTGTGTCCTGTGCCAGTTTTGCATAGTGAACCATCGCAGCCGAGTAATTTTTCCACCATAATTCCCATGACGGGTAATCCGGCTTTCCCAGCACTGTTTTGAAATTTATATACCCTCTCCACTGGCCATCGGCGCAGTTTACCACAGGTTTGAGAATTACATTGAGATTATTTTTTTGAGCAAGCCGAATGGCGTATCTAATATCTTCGTCAGATGCCATATAAGGGTTCATCCTGCCCCAGAAAATTTCCGGGCTGTTTTTGGTCCTCATCATTATAGCGAAAACGATGCTTACATAGTTGGCGTTTGTTTCGGCAAGTAGTTTTATGGATTCTTCGGCTTGTGGGCTTGAGTATTCTCCGTTTCTGCCGAAAGTGCCCCAGGAAAATCCTTTGACAAACCCGATTGGCGAACGCGGCATTTGAGTGTTTTCAATTGTCGAATTAGGGTCTTGTCCTGAACAGAGCGAGACTCCGGCAATAATTAAAATTCCAGCAAGCAGAGGCATTAATTTCATTATAGAAATCCCTATGGGTCGGGGACTAACCATCAATTTTATTTTTCTGCGATTAAGTCAACAAGTTTTTTGTGGACTTTTTTGTTTGCGGCGAGAGTTGCTATTGGCCGGCCGGTATAGTTTTGCATATCGACAGGCCAAAGAGGCTTGCCTTCCCAATCTGTAACAATTGCCCCTGCAGACTGCGCTAAAAACGCACCGGCTGTGATGTCCCAGAGGCGGGGCTTGTCCATAATAGCGGCAATAAACGAGCCTTTGGCAACATAAGCAAGATGCAATGCCGTTGTGCCGAGACTTCGGCAGCGTAAAGTTTTCAAAAGAAATGTCAGCCAATTCGGGACGCCATCGGAATATAAACTTTCAACGCCGACGGTTTCAAAAATGTTAAGGTCGCCCATGCTTGCTTCAATTCTTCTTGTGTTATACTGAGGCGGTGAATCGCCGGCGGCTGTGAACATCGAGTCGGTCGAAGGGTCATAGATTACGCCGAGCACCGGCCGGCCATCGCTTATTACTCCTATGCTAACGGCGAAACTCAAAATCTTATGGGCAAAATTATTCGTGCCATCTATAGGGTCTATTATCCACCAGATGTTTGAGTCGGCGCGAGGAGGCTGCTTGAAAAGATTATTGTTTTTGCCCTCCTCAGCCAAAAAACCGTGGTCGCTGTAATTCTGCTTGATTGTATCAATGATAATCTGCTGACAGCGAACATCGGTTTCCGTTACAAGGTCAGAAGGGCCTTTCTGGACGGCCTTTACATAATTTATTTCCTCCATAGCCCGCTGGCCTGCAAGACGAGCGGCAACTACGGCTGTTTCCAACAAAAAACTTAAATCTTTATTATCGAGCATTTGAAAACCCTTTTTTTAACTATATAATAGTCCAAATCATAATAACGGAATACAGGATGACAAACAAGTCAAATTGGTTTTATAAGTCAACGAAGCAGGACAGAATCACATTTCTTTGGGTTTTTGTGATAACTATTTTTCTGTTTGTGCTTTTTTACCTTATAAAACAGGGTTTTATAAATATAGCCCCTGCCGGAGGCTGCGCATTTCTAAGAAATACCGGCCTGCCCTGCCCGACTTGCGGCTGGACGCGAGCAATAAACGCTTTTATGGAGGGCAGAATAATAACGGCTTTTTATATCCAGCCTGGGGCTGCGGCAGGATGTATTATTCTTGCGGGAATGGGGGTTTTTTCTTTACTTAGCGCCGGCCTGGGGGTAAACTTCTCCTTCCTGCCGCCAGTGAGACTATGGCAGTTAAAATATATCGTTTTGACGATTATAATAATACTCACAGCCGGCTGGGCGGTAACAATTGCAAGAGCGTTAATACAATTACGGTAAAAAAATGTTTGAAAAAATAAAAAATATTCTAATCACAGTCATCATCGCGACCACAGCAGCAATGTTCTGGACGGGATGCGGTCTGGCAGCGGCTCCTGTCGGAGTCGCCGGAGTTGCCTCATCTGAAACAGCATCAGAAAAAGTAACGCCGGCAGAATTCAAACTGGGCGCGACAAAAGGAAAAATAGCCGTCGTTATCAGCCAGCCTTCGTGGATAAAAACGCCTATGGACCTGCGGATTACGCTGACAGAGGCTATAAATGCCGCACTCGAAGAAAAAGCAAATATCAAAAAAGAACGGCTGATTCCATATACAGACGTTCAAAAATGCAGAATGGCTTTGCCCGAAGATAAAAGAGACGACCCGTTTGAAATAACATCAAAACTCAATGCGCAATATGTGCTGACAGTCCAGATAACGGACTTTGATTTAAGCACCTTCGCAGAAGAAGATTTCTTCAACGGGACTATGATAACGAAAAGCTGCCTGTTCGACGCAAACAGCAATAAGCTATGGCCGCAGGATGCAAACGATAACTGTCGGCAAATCGCTGTCGGCTTAGAGACCGAAAAGGGAACTGTAAAAACCTCGGTAGAAAAGTTGTGCGCCGCTACAGCACATTGTATAACAAGATACTTCTATAATTGTAAAGCCGCTCATTTCCGCATCGCGGAAGAACAAAGAGAATTCGATAATTATACCTGGTAAAGAATTAAAGGAGCAAAGAAAGATGATTAAAGTTCTCATTACCGACAAACTCGCAAAAGAAGGCATCGAACTTCTAAAATCAATGAAAGACGTTGAACCGGTTGTAAAGACGCCAATCAGTCCGGAAGAACTTATCTCCATTATCGGCGAATATGACGGACTTATCGTCAGAAGCGAAACAAAGGTAACAGCGAAGGTTCTTGAAAATTCCGGCAAACTAAAAGGCATAGCACGCGCCGGAGCGGGCGTCGATAATATAGATGTGCCAACAGCAACGAAAAAAGGCATACTCGTAATGAACACGCCGGGCGGGAATACGCTAAGCGCGGCTGAACATACAATGGCGCTATTGCTGGCAATGTGCAGACATATCGCGCCGGCAAGCACCAGTATGAAAAACGGCGTATGGGACAAAAAGAGCTATATGGGCGTTCAATTAAATAATAAAACTTTCGGGATAATCGGGCTTGGCAGAATCGGAATGGCAGTTGCTAAAATGGCAACGGGTTTCAATATGAAACTTTTAGGATACGACCCAATCGCTACACCGCCTGATGCGGAAAAACTCGGAATGGAAATTACAGACAATCTCGAAAGAATTTTCAAGGAAGCTGATTATATAACAGTGCACGTTCCGAAAAACGCACAGACACTCAATATGATAGGCGAAGCACAACTTAAGATGATGAAGCCAACGGCAAGAATAGTAAACTGCGCCAGAGGCGGGATTATCAACGAAGACGCACTCTATGACGCATTGGAGAACAAGACAATCGCGGCGGCGGCATTGGACGTATTTACTGAAGAGCCGCCGGTGAAGAACAAGAGATACGAAAAAATCCCCAACTGTCTTGTTACGCCGCACCTCGGAGCAAGCACGGTAGAAGCACAGATTGAAGTAGCAGTCGAAGCGGCTCAATTACTTGCCGATTATCTGAAAACCGGAGCAATCAAAAACGCGGTCAACGCCCCCGCAACAGGCGGAGCGATGCCGGCTGTTGTGAATGCATACGCGACATTAGCGAAAAAAATCGGAACGCTGGTAAGCACTATCGCAGGCGGACAAATCAAGAAGGTCGAACTGCAATACAGAGGCTCCATAGCGGAACACAGCGTCGGGTTGATAACATCCTCATTCCAGATTGGTTTGCTTCAGCCGTTTTCCGAAGACCCCGTAAATATGGTAAACGCATCAACACTGGCAAAGGAAAAAGGCATCAGCATTGACGTTATAAAGAATCCGGAAGCAAAGAATGTCGCTTCAGGGTTCGGAGCAAAAATAACAACGGCAAAGGGAACCTGCACCTTTACAGGAACAGTATTTAACGATAAAATAATGCGAATTATTGAAATTAACGGCTTTGATGTCGAACTTACGCCCGCTGACAACGTAATGATTATCTTTAACGACGATAAACCCGGCGTTATCGGAGCGGTCGGGACAGTCCTGGGCAAAGGCGGAATCAATATCCAGACTATGGGTGTCGGTCAAAAGGCAGCGGAAAAGAAGGCGGTATTGGCAGTCAGCCTTGACGCAATACCAAATGAAAAGACAATGAAGGAAATAGCGGACCTTGATTTTGTGAACGAAGTCTTCCTGTGTAAACTCGATTAAAAATGTAGAGTAAGGCCGCCGATTTATCGGCGGCCTTAGTGAATTCCGCCATTTTTGGCGGGCTAAATATGAAAACAGAGAAAAAAGACAAAAAGAAGAACCAGATGAGTTTTGACTTTGATGGTAATAGCGAAGTTCAAACACTCGTAGAAGAACCAGAAGAAATCGTGAAGGCACATAAAAAAACAGTAAGGAGCGCTACTGAAAAACCAAGGGTGAAAACTGCCGCCGCAGCGACTGCTGAGTCTATGGCCGCTAAACAGCGCGATATCAGCGTAAGCGAATTCTTCGCCAAAAACAGACATCTTTTAGGCTTCGATAACTCCAGAAAGGCCTTGCTCACGGCTGTTAAAGAAGCGGTAGATAACTCATTAGACGCCTGTGAAGAAGCACATATTCTGCCTGAAGTTACAGTTACCATAAAACAAATTTCCGAAAAGAAATTCACCCTGATAGTCAGAGACAACGGGCCGGGAATTGTCGATAAACAGATTCCAAATATCTTCGCAAAACTGCTCTACGGCAGTAAATTCCACAGCCTTAAAATGTCCAGAGGCCAGCAAGGCATCGGCATATCGGCAGCAGGAATGTATGGTTTGCTGACTACCGGCGAACCTGTTCAAATAATCTCAAGAACTGACAGGAGAAAAAAAGCATCGCACTATCACGTTCAAATCGACACAAGCAAAAACAAGCCTCTTGTTGTGCTTGATGAGGCCTGCGATTTCGATTTGCCGACAGGGACACAGGTAATAATAACAATCGAAGGGAAATATCAGAAAGGCAAACAATCCGTCGATGATTATATAGCTCAAACAGCTATGGCCAATCCGCACGCGACGATTATTTATAACGCTCCGGACGGTGAAACATATAAATACCAGCGGCAGATAAAAAAAATGCCGTTTATGCCAGTTGAGATTAAGCCGCATCCTTACGGGGTCGAGCTGGGACTGCTTTATAAAATGGCAAGAGAAAGCAATGCAAAACGGCTTTCGGCATTTCTGCATCAGGATTTTTCGCGCGTAAGCTCAAGACTTGCCGGCGAAATATGCAAAAAAGCGAAACTTTCAAAAAACAGCAGGCCAATAAATTTAACCATAAAAGAAGCCGAACTGCTGCATACGGCTATAAATGAAACAAAGATAATGGCGCCGCCGGTGAATTGCATCGGACCTATAGGCGAAAATGAACTCGAACAGGGAATGAAAAGAACGGTCGAGGCGGAATTTTACGCAGCCTGCACGAGAAAACCTACCGTTTACCGCGGCAATCCGTTTCTTATCGAAGCTGCAATTGCTTACGGATTCAAAAACGAGCAGGACAATGGAAACGGCGACCCTGATAAACAGCCTCAAATGGAACTTAAAAGATTCGCTAACCGCGTCCCCCTGCTTTACCAGCAGGGAGCCTGCGCGATATATAAAGCAGCGGTCGATACAAACTGGCGAAATTACGGACTGTCACAATCTAAAGGAGGCCTGCCGATGGGGTCTGTAATTCTGCTTGTTCATATCGCATCGGTATGGGTGCCTTTTACATCGGAAAGCAAAGAAGCTATCGCTCATTATCCGGAAATAGTAAAAGAAATTAAACTTGCTATCCAGGAATGCGGACGTAAACTGGGAATGTATCTGCGGAGGCAAAGACGCATCAGGCAGGAAATGGTAAAAAGGGGTTATATCGAAACATACCTGCCGTATATCGGCGAAGCACTACAGGAAATTCTACTGCTCAAGGACGAACAGGTTAAGACGGTTGTCTCAAGGCTTAAGGACGTGCTTGAAAAGACAAGACAAATATAAAGAAAGTTAAAAGGTAAAGGAAAAGGTAAAAAAAATGGCTAAGGACTTAATAATATCAATCAGCGGAATGAGAGGAATTGTCGGCGAAGGCCTTAACGCAATAACGGCAGCAAAATACGGCTGTGCATTCGGAACATTTCTTAAAAATTCAAAAGGCAAAAAGAAACTTTCCGTTGCAATCGGCTGCGACAGCCGGCCTTCGAGGGATATGCTCAAAACGGCGATAGCAAGCGGATTATGCTCCGTCGGCGTTGATGTAACCGATTTGGCAATGGTTACTACGCCTACCGTGGGTGTGATGCTCAGACACCTGGAATGCGACGGCGGCGTGGTTATTACCGCTTCACACAACCCTATCGAATATAACGGAATAAAACTGCTTACGAGCAAGGGAATCGCCCCGCCAGCCGGGATGGCTGAAAAAATCAAGACCATTTTTACAAAAGAAGATTTCAGTTTTGTGCCTTCCCAGGCGTGCGGCAAAATCGCTGTGAACACCGGCGGCGATTCTGTTCATCTTAAAAGAGTGTTTTCCTGCGTAAATAAAAGTATAATAGCTCCCAAAAAATTCAGGGTGGTAATCGACAGCGTAAACGGAGCGGGAGCAAGACCAGCAAAAAAACTGCTCTCAATCCTCGGCTGTCAATTTACAGCAATTAACGACCAGGCCACGGGTCTTTTTGCGCATAATCCTGAGCCATTGGCCGAAAACCTCGGCAAGCTCTGCGATACCGTTAAAAAAAGCGGTGCTAATATGGGTTTTGCACAGGACCCGGATGGAGACAGATTGGCAATCGTCGATGAAAAAGGCAGATATATCGGAGAAGAATACACGCTGGCACTGGCAACAAAATATATGCTCACCCATAAAAAAGGACCAGTCGCAACAAATCTTTCAACATCACGAATGATTGACGACATAGCAAAAGAGGCAGGATGCGAAGTCATACGCACGCCTGTCGGCGAAGTAAACGTAGCACAGGCAATGATTAAAAACGGCTGCGTCATCGGCGGCGAAGGCAACGGCGGAGTTATCGACTTGCGAGTCGGGCCTGTGCGGGACAGTCTTGTCGGAATGGCGCTAATTCTGCAGCTTTGCGCGGAAACAAATAAAACAATAAGCCAGTTTGTAGATGAAATTCCGGCTTATGAGATGACCAAACAAAAATTCAATGCCGACAAAAAACAGGCTGAAAAAATCATTACGCAGGCAAAAAAGACGTTCAAAAAAGCCGAGGTTAATGAAAGCGACGGATGCAGATTCGACTTTGCCGACGGCTGGATTCACCTGCGAACAAGCAACACAGAACCAGTTATAAGACTGATTGCGGAATTCAAAGAAGGCGCCAAGTCGCAAACTAACCTGGACAAAATTACAGCCATAATAGAAAAAGCTATAGACTGATAAATCCTGCCGGAGGCGGATAAATGTCCAAACAGCAAAAAAACAACGAGGCTTTCGAACAAATCCTGAAAGTTACATGGCTTGGGATAATTATCAATGTCGCTCTCGTAATATTTAAAATTATTACGGGTATCGTGGTATCCTCAATGGCAATGATAGCCGATGGGTTTCACTCCCTTTCAGACCTTGTAACGGACTTTGCAATTATTCTCGGCGTCCGCATAAGCAAAAAAGAACCCGATGAAGACCATCCCTACGGACACGGCTGGGCAGAAAATTTTATTACAGTTTTCACCGCAATCCCCCTGGCCGGCGCCGGTGGATTTATGGTCTATAAAGCCATAATGAGTATTGTAGAACATAAAATCACAAAAATAGGCTATCCGGTTCTGACGGTTGCTATAATCGCAATTATACTCAAGGAATATTCCTTTGTTATCACCAAAAGAGTGGCCATAAGACTATCCAGCTCAATGCTTTACGCCAATGCGTGGGACCATCGCTCTGATGCTTTAAGCTCTCTGGCTGTAGCAATAGGAGCCGTGGCTTCCATGTTCGGCCTTGCTTACGCAGACCAGATAGCCACTATTGTTGTAGGACTGATGATTATCTGGGTTGCCGTTAAGATATTAGGCGAATCAATCGGGCAATTTACGGCGCGCGGAGTCGATGGAAAAACAAGTCAGCAAATAAAGCAAATTATTTCTTCACAGCCGCAAATCCGTAACTGGCATAAGCTGCGAACAAGAGTTGTCGGCAGAGAATTGTTTATGGATTTTCATATTCTTGTCGAACCGACACTGTCTATAAGAGAGGCACACACAATTGCAGAATCGCTCGAAGATGAGCTGCATCGACAAATTCCTCAGCCGGTAAATATAGTTATTCATATTGAACCAAATGAATAAAACTAAAAGATTTTTACCGGTATGCCGGGTGTGAGAAAATATAAATAACCAGATATGGTTTTGACATTCAAAATCTCCCCTGCCGCCTTGCAATACCATTTTAACTGCGGCGTATAATGTTTGCTTCTCTGCTGCACCTGTGAAGAGCTGATATGGTCGGTTTTAAAATCAATTACCGCGATACCAGCCTGCGTTCTAACAAGCATATCAACTATGCCCTGAATAATAACTTTCTCATCCCTGCAATTTTTCAAATCAGGATACAAATCCGCAACAAAGGCCGCATAAGTAAACGGCCATTCTTTCATTACAGTATTTTCATTATCCAGCATCAGTTTGCCTAAATCGCTATCAAAAAATTTCAGAATAGACGAAACATTAATTTTATCTGCCGACGGTTCTGTTATATAACCCTTTTTCAATAAAGCGGTTATGGTCTGACGAATTGTTCCTTCGCTAACGATCTGTTTTAAATCAATATTCTGAATGACGAGATGAGTTGCGCTGCCGATGACGAGACTGTCAGTCTTGTCGGCAAGTCTTTCAAATGATTCAAACGTAAAACTGCAATCCGCCTCGACAAACTGCTCGCCTTGCTGCACAAGAGATGTAACGGTTTGTTTTGCTTTTATGGGAGCAATTTTTTTATAGGGATACTGCCAATTCAAATTTTTTGTGATATTTTCGAGCAGCGCCTTATCGGGTAGAGGCAATTTTATTTCTTCGTATCTGCCAGCCGGATGTTTTTTTAGAAACTTTTTTTCAAGTTGCAAAATTTCATCGGAACTGTATATCTTCAAATCAAACAGATTATCATCTTTGCCGTCCGCATCTGGCGGCAATCCAAAATGTTCCATCAATTTTTTATGCGTGCCGAGGGCCAGCAGAATCCAATCAAGCTCGCTTTGGGCATCTTCTATCAGAAAGGAAGGTAATTTTTGAGAACCGCAAAAAACTGCATTATTTAATAATCGAATACAATTTTTTGATTCGGCTGCGCCTGAGATTATCAATTTATCTTTCGCGCGAGTCATCGCAACATACAAAATCCTCATTTCCTCCGCGAGATTTTGCTTTCTTTGTTTATCTTTTACCACCTGCCATGTGAGTGAAGACAATTTTGTGCTGCTTGTTTCATCAATTATCTTTAGACCAATTGTCGCTTTGCCATCGGTAATACAATCGCCGGTATGAGAGCCGAATCGAAATTCCCTATTGGCCTCAGCAAGAACAACTATCGGAAATTCCAAACCTTTGCTTTTGTGTATGCTCATTATTCGGACAGCATTGGCGGCGGAACTATCCGGCTCGGCCGGAGCCCAGTCGCCGCCTGAGTCGAGGAGCTTTTGCAGGAAATTAACAAACCGCGAAAGAGAGATACAATTAAGGCTGGAAGCGAACTTTTCAAATTGTATAGCCCGATGATGAAGCTTGAGCAAATTTGCTCTTCGCTGCGAGCCGCCGGGCAGTGTGGAAACAAAAGATAAATAATCTGTTTCAGAGAAAATCCGCCAGATTAAATCTGCAAGCGAACCGCGTCTGGCAAGACTGCGCCAATTATCAAGCCGCTGCAAAATATCAGAAATCTTCTTTTGCAGATTTTTATCATCAGCATTTAACGCGACAGATTCAACCAGAGAATAAAAGTCGGATTCGTTCTTCTGATGAGACTTTATCTTCGCAAGTTCAGTATCAGAAAGGCCAAAAATCGGACTTCGCAGGACAGAAGCAAAAGAAATATCCTGGCGGGGATTATCCAAACAAGCCAATAACGAAAGCATATCATTGATTTCAGTGGTCGCAAAATAGCCGGCGGAACTGTCGCTAATTACCGGTATATTCGCAGAGCGAAGTATCTGGACATAATTATTTGCGCGCTGCTCAAAAGCCCGCGTCAAAATTACGAAATCGCTCCAGCGGCAGGGACGAAAAGAATCACTTTTTCTACCATAAACCTGAAATTTTTCAACCTCCACAAGCTGCCTTATCCGCTGAGCAACGACAAGAGCCCTGCGATTTATCGCTTCCGAAGAAACAAGACCTGTTTCGTCATTTTCATCATCGTCCTGCTGCTCTTCGGCAGGGTCATCGTCAACGATAACCAATTCAACATCTGGTTTATTCTCAATACCTGCCGATAAAGCATTAAAAGGCCTTAAAGCGGCATTTTCATCATAATCCACTGAGGCGATTGATTCGGTCATAATCCGGGAAAAAATCTCATTGACAAAATTCAGAATGCCCGGTCTTGAGCGGAAATTTTCATTCAAATCAACACGGGATTTCGATTCGTCAATCCCGGCTTTACCGAGCCGCTCGACAAACAAGCCGCAATCTGCTCCACGCCAGGCATAAATACTCTGCTTTACATCGCCGACAACGAAAACTTTTGCGATGCCTGAAAGAAGGTCGATTATCCTCTGCTGGACGGAATTTATGTCCTGATACTCATCAACAAAAATATATTTATACTTTTTCTGCAATTGCAGCGCAATGTCAGATGGTCTGCCGGTATCGACATCGCAGTTTTCAGACAGCAAATTCAACATATATCGCTCAAGGTCGGCGAAATCCAAACAGTCAAGCTCCTGTTTTGCGACCTGATAGGAACGGTCAAATCTTTTGACAAGCTCAATCAAAACCTTCGTCTGAACAGAACAGGCGCCTGCAACGAGACGAGTGTAATCAGGATTTAATATCGCAAATGATGAAAGATTCTTAAAACCATCAATCGCTTTTCGCGCAGCAGACTGAACAAGTTCCTTTAGCCCATCATCGAAATCTTTAGGTTTATTATTCCATTTAAATCCATCAAAACTGTTCAGCAGTTCCGTAAAAGATTTGAAATTATTTTTTTCCAGAAAATCAATCGCCAATAAAATTGCAGCCAAGCACTGGCCTTCTATCTGCGGCTTCCAGTGGCCGGCAGTAATTTTTTCATCGAGCTTTAAAGACCATTCAAACTGCTCTTTGAAAGTCCGCAATTTATCGAGAATAATCTGCTTTTGATTTTTAACAGCATCACAAGAAGCAGAAATTATCGCATCATTTAAGATTATCGCCCTATCGAACCAGTTTTGGCGGGAAACAACCGTGTCGAGGAAGTCGCTAATTGCGATAATGCAATTAAGGAAACTGCTTGACGGATTTGATACCGCCCTGCCCCGCAAAAGCTGCTGCATACCCTGCGAAAGAGAAGAATCCTGCCAGGCATCTTCGATAATCTGCTGAAGAATTTCCGCTTTTATAAGTTTGCTTTCGTCGGCGTCCATAACCCTGAAAGAAGGGTCAAGACCAAGACGATGAAAATGCTGACTAATAATACGTTTGCAGAAAGAATGAACGGTGCTTATGTCGGCGCTGTCGAGCATAAGCAATTGTTTGCGAAGGTGAGCGTTTTTTGTCTGGCCGGCGGCATCGCGCAACCTCTGAGCTATCCGCTGTTTCATTTCGCCCGCGGCCGCGTCGGTAAAAGTCAAAACGAGAATATCGCTAATCTCAGGACACAAATCAGACAGGCTTAGTATCCTGACTGCCCGTTGCGAAAGGACGGTCGTTTTGCCGGTGCCTGCCGAGGCGGCCACTGTTATATCGCCGCCGGGCGACTCGATTGCCTGTTTTTGACCTTTAGTCCAGTTCATTCAATCGCCTGAAAAATTTCCGTTTTTGAAACTTCCTTTACCGGAGCGTAATCGTTTATCTGCCAGTCAAACCGGCAAAGTGGTTTATACGGACAATATGTGCATGCGATTTTTTTGCCGTATTTGTAAGGATGAACATCAATTACGCCGGAAAGTATTTTTTGGCCGAACTCTTTAATTTTATTTTCAGCAAAAGACAAAACTGCTGAATAATGCTCATCGGTTAAAAGGGAACTATATTCATATCGGCCAAATTGTGCATCTTTTTGCGTTATTTGGAAGCTGTAAAACGGGCTATAGCCGGTTTGAGTTTTGCTGTCTATAAGAGTAAAATATTCTCCGTTGAAAATTCCTCTCGGCTTTCTAATAATCTTTTGAGCCTTTTCCCCGATTTCGCCCAAATCCGCTGATTTGGAAAATACCTGAATATGAAAATAGAACCCGCCTAAAGGGATGAGATTTTTATACTCTTCAATCGTCTGGTTTCTTACCGCAAGCAGATATATCGGCAGCTGCAAATCGAGACCGGCGGAAAATAACGGCCAGTTAATCGCTGTTTCCGATGTCTTGTAATCGATAACCAGACAATAATCCCTGCCTGCATTGGAAGCCATATCAATTCTGTCGATTTTGCCTTCGATATAAAGTTTTTTGTCATTTTCCAGTTCTATCTCAACGGCAGGCAAAGCAAATTTATCGCCAAAACCAATTTCAGCGGTAATTTGCGTAAAATCGCCGGCAGAGGCAATCTGTGAAAATTCCAATACCGCGTTTTTAATCATCTGAGCCGCTGAAAGAATAATAAAACTATTATGCTTAGTCCTGGCACTGAAACTTTTCAGAAATGAATCCTCGATAAGAAGTTTTTCAACCGCGCGGTCAGAAAGCTGACCAAGCAAATCAGGCCCTGCGGTAGAAAATGCCAGATTCCTACTCTTTAAACTGTTAAATAATAATTCGAGAACCTTGTGAAAGAAAAGGCCAAGACTGAAAGGCTCCAATTCGAAAACCCGTCTTTCCTCAAGCCCAAGGATGTGCCTTGCAAAATATTGATAAGGGCAGCTTGCGAAAGACCGTAATTTCGTCGCGCTTGAAGAAAGAATATTCTGCGCAGGCAAATTATCAAGCCGGGCAATATTTTTGTAATCAATCGCTGATTTGACTTTACTAAGGTCGTAATCCTTTATCGCGGTATCGAGCAGCCATTTACATTTCGCGTCAATATCATCTGCCGGCGATAAATTATCCCTGCCAAGTCTCGAAGCCAAAAGACCAGTCAAATCGGATTTGTTTAAACAAACGTTGCTGCCGAAATATTTTTCTTCCCGCAGGTCGGTAAATAATGTTTTTAACTGGCTGACGAGAAAACTGGGCTGGACTTCGGAACCTTTTTCATCGGCTAAAGGATACGTAATATACAGAAAACGGCTCGGACGAGTAAAGGCGATATAGGCAAGATACCTGCGTTCGATAAGCTGCATCGAGCCGATGCGGGACAACTCAAAACCGGCATCAGAAGTAACTTTGCGGTCGCTGTCGTTAAGAATATTGTCGTAATAAATCGGAATGGGAAACTGCTGCTGGGTTGCGCCAATAAGAAAAACAGCCTTCAAATCTGGATGTCGGCTTCTTTCAATCGAGCCGACAAGAACCTGGTCAAGGGCGGGTGGGATCAAGGCTACCGTCAATTGGCTAAACGCTGAACCGATTATCGAGGTATATTGTTTTGCTGAAAGCGAACTGTTTTTAAAGATAAAAACAAAATCGTCCATTAACTGCGTAAACTGAGCGAAAAACTGCTGGTGCAATTGAGCTTCATCAAGCTTTTTCGCTTCAAACGCCGCCTTTGTCCAGTCCGCAAGCTGCCCTCTGACATTTAAACTATCTAAAAAGGTGAAAAGTGCGGCACAAAACTTTTCGGCATTGTTTGATCCGGCACTTTGCAGCAGAGTCCTGAAACTTAATAAATGTTCCGTCGCTTTTAATCGTATTTTTTCGATTTCTTCATTATCGAAATTATCTTTTGCCGGTGCAAAATCCCATTCGTCTGTCCTGAGCCAATCGTTGACATCAACGCCAAAGGCCAAACAATAATTTTCAAGCCTGTCAACTTCTGCCCTGCTTATAGGAACTAAATCGCTCTTTAAATAATTTATCACATCATTAGTAGTAAATCTGTCTGTCGCAATTCTCAATGCGCTGGTTATCAATTCTACTGCCGGGTATTGTTGCAAATCTCGCCTGCGGTCTATAAAGAATGGAATATCAAAATCATTAAAAACAGCCTGTATGTAATGTCGATACTCATCTATATCAGAGGCGATAACCGCAATATCACGCCAGCGAAAATTCTCGTCCCTTACAAGAGAACAAATCTGCCGGGCAACGTAATCGACTTCAAGCCTTGTCTTCGCACAGGCTGTAATTTTTATGCTGTCCTGCGCAGAAACAGGCGGCACAGGGTCGAAACTAAAAACATTTTTTTCAAGATGAGCTAACGTCTTTGAATCTTTAAAGCGGACACTATTCTTTAAAACAACAGGTTTTTCAACTGACAGATTTAAGTTTTTTATAAGCGAAAGAAGGTCTGTATAGGTTTTCTTTGTCGGCTCGAATATTCCTGCCCAGTCTTCATCTATCTGGCCGGGGTCAAGACAAAGGGCAATCTTTGATGAGGCAGAAACCTTCAAAAGCTCTGTCAGCAAAAGCATTTCAGAAGTCGTAAAGCCTGCAAAGCCATCGACCCATAGTCGGCAATCTTTCAAAAATGGCGTGTGTTCAACTGAATCTTTTGCAAGATTTAACTGATTATCGTTATTTAAGAAATTTCCCTCTACAAATGCAAGATACTGCTTATAAATAAGATTTATATCGGTAAGTTTGCCTGCTGTTAATTCTGAAGAGCTTTTAAGCTGTTCAATTAGTTTATCAACATCATCAGGCGATTTGCTGTGCTGCTGAAGTTCAGCTAAGACAATCGCGATTCTGACGGCTGAGCCGGTGCTTGCCGCCGCTGAGGAAAAAACTTTGAGCTTTTCGGCGTTTTCACAAAGGAGGCGATGGACAATCATATCCCTTGCCTGCTCATTCAAAGGCCTTGCGGCAAGATTCTTGCCAAAAATCAGATAACAAAGACGCTGGAAAGACAGGATATGCAATCTGCTATAACCTTTTATTCTGCTGTCGCTTAGGATTGCCCTTTCAGCCTGATATGTAGCCTGCTCCGGCACAAGAAAAACCAAGTTGTTTAACCCCCACACCTGTGGCGGGGGATTAGCCGCCGAAACGGCGGCGTCATTTAGCAGACTTTCTATAATCTGCTTTATGCAAAGCGTCGTCTTGCCTGAACCGCTTCTTCCTAATATAAACTGAACGGCCATTAATTAACCACGAATGAACACGAATTTACACTAATTAATTTAAACGCTGATCACGCTGATTTAACTGATTATAAACTTAATTAAAATTACCATACAAATTTTAAAATTCTGCTTAATGTATGGTAATCTTCATATCAAATATCAAAAATAAAAAATAAAAATGACATATTAAAATTAAAAAATTGATTATTTACGACTATCAATTACCACCATTTACTTTTATCAAATTTAATTTTAATATGTTTCACTTTAGTGTCGGCAGTATATTCATCTATATAACTCTTGGACATTTTCCAGTCATCAACAATCTTATTTTTTATCCAATATTTCTTATCGTAGTTTTTCACACTAGTTAAATAGACATCAGCTTCTTTTTCGGTTTCTACATATACTGCAATCCACGGTTCACAGCGAAATGCTTTACAAGCCATTTTTAATTTATTTCTATCATTTTTTTTGTTAGTAAATATATTAACGGGTTCTGTTTCTTTTCCAGAAGTTCTCGTTCTTGATTTCACAGAGATACCAAGTCTTTTCTTTGTTCTCTTGTTATATGCAATTATATCGACACCTGTATGGTCGACAATTGCCACTTCAAAACCAGACCTTGAAAGCCAATTACATAAGATAGACTCGCCAAAATTACCAATAACTTTTTGATGTCGTGAACTTTTATTAATACATATTTCTTGTTTCATTATTGTCCTCTATTATTCAAACAATTTTATCTTTGGACATCTGCCACAAAGCTTTGTCCAATACACGTAAATCCATTTTGAGCTTTGCTGCAATCTTACGTAGATGGGAGAAATATTTTTGCCAAAATACAAAGTTGTATTGAGATGGTTTTTTCCATCTTATAGTTTCCAATACTCTGAAATCTAGGATGGGATACTTATTTGGAAAAGCAAAATGAAGAATTGTTGAAGCTGTCGGCCAACTTACGCCTTTGAATACAAAAAGTGATTCAATTCTTGCCCGTTCGCTCCTTGTCGAAAAACTAAATTTTGTAATGGACTTTACCGTGCAATCATCATTAACCGGATTTGAACAGTGTTTTTTCGTTCTTGGAGATTTCCATTTTCCTATCTTTATTAATTCGTTTCGAGTTAAAAATTTGAGTTTACGGTTTTTCAATACTTCCTTGATTTTTATCTCAATCAATGCATCGGCCTTGCGATACCTTTTATCATATAAAGAAGCATACTTTAAAATTTGATTCTTTTTAAACCTCATATAAATATCCAACACATAAAGACATCTTACCTTTTTGGTATTGGCAAACCAAGTTCGGTTAAAACGGTTTTCATATCTTCCCAGACCTTCATACGATTTTCGTGCGAATAATTACGCAATAAATAAGCAGGATGAAAAGTCGGCATAAGTTTTATCGGAGGCGAAAAATCATCGAAATAAAAGTCCTGAAATTTTCCGCGAAGCTGGCCGATGGGCTTGTTTGTTTCCAAAAGCGTCTTTGCAGCAGGCGCTCCGAGTGCAACAATTACCTTCGGCCTGATTAGCTCAAGCTGTCTTTTCAGAAACGGCAGACAGCTTATAATTTCTTCAGGACGCGGCTCGCGATTTTCAGGCGGCCTGCATTTTATAATATTGCATATATAAACATCGCCTCTTTTTAACCCCATAGCGGCGATAATTTTGTCTAAAAGCTGACCTGCCCTGCCGACAAAGGGACGCCCCTGAAGGTCTTCATTTTCGCCCGGCCCTTCGCCGACAAAGACTATTTGTGCGTGCGGATTTCCTTCGCCGGGGACTGCGTTTTTGCGGAGATTGCCAAGGTCACATTTTCGACAAGCATTGACTTCTTTTGCGACCTGAGCAAGCTGAGCGATAATATCATTATCGTTATTTTGAGGCTGTGGTTGCTGAGCGGGTTTATCTTTTTTTACAGAAAAGCCTGTCCAAAAATCCTCCAGCTCGACGTGCTGGTTAAAAACCTTACGTAGATTTCTCTCTTCCATCATAAGAGGAGATTGTAATAAAAAAATAGCAGATAAACAACAAAAAAGGGCGTTTGCCGTAAGACAAACGCCCTCTTGAACTTAACGTTCTTTGAATGTTATACAACGCCATGGGCGAGCATTGAATCGGCAACTTTGACAAAGCCGCCGACGTTTGCGCCGATGATATAGTTGCCTTTTGCGCCATATTTCTCGGCTGATTCATTGATGCTTTTGTAGATATTTACCATAATGTTCTTCAGCTCGGCATCAGCACGCTCGAACGTCCAGGCGTAACGCTGGCTGTTCTGGGCCATTTCAAGGCCTGAAACGGCGACACCGCCTGCGTTGGCAGCTTTGCCCGGCAGGAACGCAACTTTATTCTCCATCAGCAGGTCTGCGGCATCGGGAGTGGTCGGCATATTTGCGCCCTCGGCCACGATTTTGCAGCCGTTCTTTATCAGGGCCTTTGCGCCTGTAGCGTCAAGCTCGTTCTGGGTGGCACTTGGCAGAGCTATATCGCACTGGACGTTCCAGATTCCCGCGCAGCCCTCGGTGTATTTTGCGCTCTTGTGGATTACCGCGTATTCCCTGATTCTCTTTCTTTCGATTTCCTTAAGCTGTTTTACGGTATCTAATTTTATACCCTGCGGGTCGTAAATAAAGCCGTTGGAATCGCTCATCGCGACAACTTTGCCGCCGAGCTGCTGGACTTTTTCAACCGCGTAAATAGCCACGTTGCCCGAACCGCTGACTGTAACGGTTTTGCCTTTGAAACTATCGCCTTTTTCCTTGAGTAATTCGTCAACGATATAAACGAGGCCGTAGCCCGTTGCTTCAGTCCTGACAAGACTTCCGCCCCAGTTAAGCCCCTTGCCGGTCAGAACGCCGGTGAATTCATTGCGGATTCTCTTATACTGGCCGAACATAAAGCCAATCTCGCGGCCGCCAACACCGATATCGCCCGCAGGCACATCGGTATCAGCGCCGATATGCTTGCAAAGCTCGGTCATAAAGCTCTGGCAGAAATGCATAACTTCGTTATCGCTCTTGCCTTTCGGGTCAAAATCGCTGCCGCCCTTGCCGCCGCCCATCATCAGGCCGGTAAGGGAGTTCTTGAAGATTTGCTCAAAGCCCAGAAACTTGATAATGCCAAGATAAACGCTGGGGTGAAAACGGATGCCGCCTTTGTATGGGCCGATGGCACTGCTGAACTGGACGCGGAAACCTCTGTTGACCTGGACCTTGCCGTTATCGTCAACCCAGGGAACCCTGAACATCAGCACTCTTTCAGGCTCTACAATCCTCTCAAGAATCCGGGCTTCAATATACTGAGGATTTTCATCGAGAACTGTTACCAAACTGTCAAGCACTTCCTTGACGGCCTGATGAAACTCGCTCTCGCCCGGATTTCGCTTGAGAACAAGCTCATAAACGCTTTCAATTACTTTTTTAGAAGACATTTTGTTACCTCCATATAAAAAAATGAGATTTTTATTGCCAACAACTATAAAATATGTTAATAGTGAGCCTTAATGAAAACAAAAGAAACAAAGCCTTATTTGCCCAATAATAAAACAAAAAACGAATAAATCAAATTTTAATATATAATACATATTATAAGTTTTACTTATAATAGGCACAAAAAACGGATTTATTGAGAAAATGGTCATCTAGAGGTAAATAATGAAGCCGAATGAAAAATTAAGCACAGGTTTGCCGGGGTTTGACAGCGTAATTAAGCAGGTTCTGCCGGGTGATAATATTGTCTGGCTAATCGATTCCATCGAAGATTTCTGGCCTTTCGCCGAGCCATACTGCAAAAACGCCATCGGCAGCGGCTGGGAATTGGTCTATTTCCGCTTCGCAAAACACAAACCTTTAGTTACAAAAGAGGCGGGAGCAAACATCATTGAGCTTGACCCGCAACAGGGATTTGAAACCTTCACTACAAAAGTTCACAGCGTAATTAACCAGTTCGGAAAAGGACATTATTACCTGTTTGACTGCCTGAGTGAGCTTGCGACTGCCTGGTGCAACGACAGGATGCTCGGCAACTTTTTTATGCAGGTATGCCCTTACCTTTACTATGCCCAAACCGTTACCACATTCGCGCTCCTGCGGAACTACCACTCTTATCACGCTGTCCGACCAATATTAGAGACTGCCCAAATCATCTCCAACGTTTATAAATATAAGGAGAACATTTATGTCCATCCTTTGAAAGTTGACGGCAGATATACAACAACGATGAATATGATACATCTCTGGAAAGGCGATGAATTTTTGCCGGTGCGAGACAGCGGAACAATTACCGAAATACTTTCCAAAGTCGGCGCTCTGGAGCTCGATGTCGCAAATGAAAGACTCGGAATCTGGGCAAAAACTTTCCAGGAGGCAGAACAGCTTTTAAAAGACCACAATAAGGGACAATGCAGCGATGAAGACATCGATAAAAGATTTCAACAGCTTGTCAGAATGGTTATATCCCGCGATGAACGAATCCTGAAGATTGCCAGGAAATATCTCAACCTCACTGATATTTTAAAAACAAGAAAAAGAATGATTGGCACAGGCCTTATCGGCGGCAAAAGCGCCGGTATGCTGCTTGCAAGGGCGATACTCGAAAAGACAGACGAAAGATTCAAACAATTACTCGAACCACACGATTCATTTTACATCGGTTCAGATGTTTTTTATACATACCTTGTCCGAAATAAAATCTGGTGGATAAGACAAAAACAACGGACGAGCAAAAATTTTCTCGACGGCGCTGCTGAAGGCAGGCAGAGGATTTTGCAGGGAGATTTCCCGGAATACATCATAAAACAGTTCAGCGATATGCTCGATTACTTCGGCCAAAGCCCAATAATCGTCCGCTCAAGCTCGCTGCTCGAAGATAATTATGGAAACGCCTTTGCCGGAAAATACGAAAGCTTCTTCTGCGCCAACCAGGGCACAAGACAGCAGAGACTTGCAGAATTTATCAGCGCTGTGCAGAAAATTTACGCAAGCAGTATGAACGAAGATGCCCTGATGTATCGCGCAAAATGGGGCTTACTCGAAAAAGACGAGCCTATGGGACTGCTCATTCAAAGGGTTTCAGGCGCTCCGCACGGAAGATATTTCTTCCCGCAGGCGGCAGGCGTGGCTCTATCATTTAATCCTTACGCCTGGAGCGAAGATATAGACCCGAAAACAGGAATGATGAGACTCGTTTTTGGAATGGGCACAAGAGCAGTTGACAGAAATGACGACGATTACGCAAGAATCATCGCATTAAACGCGCCAACCAGAAGAATTGAATCAAATATCGACCAGGCAAGAAAATACACTCAGCAGAAAGTCGATTGCATAGACCTCGAGGCCAGAGAGTTCGTTACAAAACCATTCGCCCAGGTCGTTTCAGCCGGCAATGGAGGCCTGCTGCTGGAGCTTTTCGCATCAAGGGACAGGGAAATGGAAAAACGAGCTGCGCAGTTAGGCCAGAAAGAAATTTTCAGCTGGGCAATAACATTTGAAAAACTACTGACGAAAACCAGTTTTGCAAAAGATATGAGGGAAATGCTGAAAATTGTTGAAAATGTTTACAGCGTGCCTGTCGATGTCGAATTTACAGTTAATTTCCTGGATGAAACGGAGCATAAAATAAATATTTTACAGTGCAGGCCTCTGGAAATGAGAGGTGAAGGAGCAACCGCAGACCCGACAGCAACGATAAAACCGCAGGACATTATAATCGATGCCGCCGGGCCGGTTATCGGCCAGAGCAGACAGGAAATGCTCGACCAGATTATTTATGTTGTACCGGATGAGTATTTAAAATTAAAAATCTCAGACAGGTATGAGCTGGCACGGCTTATCGGAAGGTTGAGCCATATCGAAACAGAGAAGGGAAAAATAATTATGCTGCTTGGGCCTGGCAGATGGGGCACAAGCACGCCTTCCCTGGGTGTGCCGGTGTCTTATCCCGAAATAAACACTATCAGCATACTGGTCGAAATAGTGATGCTGAACAAGGAAATGTCGGCAGATGTTTCGCTCGGCACTCATTTCTTCAACGACCTTATCGAAAGCGATACGCTATATCTCGGACTGCTTCCGCACAGGCAAAATAATAAAATTAAGGCCGCCTTTTTTGAAAATTCTCCCAATGCACTTTCTGAAATCTTTCCCGATGCGAAGAATTGGACAAATGTATTGAAAGTCATCGACCCTGCAAAAATATGTCCGGGAAGAACTCTAAATCTTTACGCTAATGCCATAGAACAGAAATTTATCTGTTATTGCAAGTAACATGCAAATTGAAACGTTACAAATTTTTTGCGATATAGCCGAGCTGAAAAATATTTCACGCGCGGCTGATAAAAATATGATTAGTCAATCCGCTGTTTCCCAGCAGCTCGGACAACTCGAAAAAGCATTTAATGCGCCGTTAATCAACCGTCACAAAAAATCGTTTGGTTTAACTGCAGCGGGAGAACTATTCTATAACACCTGTAAAGACATATTAAGCCGATACGAGAACTTCCAGAGCGGTCTTAATTATTTGAAAAATTCGATAAAAAGCAAAATCAGCATTGCCGCTATTTACAGCATCGGGATGCACAGCCTGCAGGAATACATAAAAAAATTCATAGCTGCTCATCCTGACGTTCATCTTGATATCGAATATCTGAACGCCGATGAGATATATAAACGGCTGCTGCTCGGCAAAATTGACGTGGGACTTGTCGCAGCCCCAAGAAATAATCCCGATATTCAGGTTTTTGATTTTGTTTCCGAGCCGCTTGTTTTAGTGTGCAGCCCGCAGCATCCTTACGCAAAAAAAACAAGCATCGACATCAATATGGTGCAATACCAGCCGTTTATCGCCTTTGCGCAAAACTTGCCGACACGAAACTGGATAGACCAGTTGCTTATAAGATACAACGTCGCGGTAAAACCTGTGATGGAGTTTGATAATGTCGAAACTATAAAGCGGGTAGTAGAAATAAATACCGGCGTAAGTATAATGCCCCAGACGACTATAAAAAATGAGTTGGCAAATGGAACGTTAAAAGCAATACCATTTTCAAACGAAAAATTCACAAGGCCGACCGGCATATTAATAAGAAAGAACCGTGTGATGAACGACAATTTAAAAGCGTTTATCGAAATTCTCCGTGGATTCGACAAGCTCACCACAGGCGGCAAAAAATAAGTGTTAATTAAATGAAAATTAAAGCAGTCATATTTGACCTTGACGGAACGATAACAGAGCCGTATCTGGATTTTGACAGGATTCGCTCCGAAATAGGTCTTGCTGCCGATGCGGGACCACTGCTGGAAGAAATGGAAAAGATGAGTCCTGCTGATAGAAAAAAGGCCGAACAAATTCTGTATAAACACGAACAGCTTGCTATCGAACATTCAAAACTGAATTTCGGAGCATCCGAAACGCTTAAAAAACTTCGCCAAATGAAAATAAAAATAGGTATTATGACCAGAAACACCCGTTCTAACGCCTCTGCCGTAGCCAAAAAACATAATATAGAATTTGACTCAATTGTTGACAGAAACGATGGACCTGTAAAGCCTGACCCTTTCGGAGTCCAAAGACTTTGCGAATTTTTCCGGGTCAAACCTCAGCAGACGCTTGTTGTAGGAGATTACTTGTTTGACCTGCAAAGCGCTAAAACTGCCGGCGCTAAAGCTGTTTTAATTAAAACCGGCAAAAATCCGGAACAGTTTGCTCTTTTTGCAGACTTTATAATTGACAAACTTCTTGAAATAATCGATATAATAAATCGTATATGAAAAAAAAATTCATATTACTTTTAATTCTTCTTTGCCAGAACTTATGTCGGGCAAACGAACCTAATGACTGGGCACAAGTCAACAGTATTATTGAAAGATTAAACCAGGCAGCGAACACCCTTAAAAACTTTTCTTCTAAAATCGAATATACTCATTTGCAGCCTTTATTTGAGACGCAAACAGTCAGAACCGGCAAAGTTTTTTACATTAAAGATGCGAATTTCTGCGCACTTAGAATAAATTTCACAACAATGAAACAGGAGGATTCACCAGAGCAGAAATATAGAGAAGATTATATTTTTGACGGCTGGAAAATGACAAAAATCGACTACCAGAGCAAATCAGCGGTGTCGGAACTGCTTGCGAAAGAAAAACCAATCGAACCTTTTGAGCTGGTGCAAAGTTATTTTCCTATTATCGGTTTTGCCAGGCCTGCCGAACTGGCCGGACAATTTGATATCAGAATTCAGGAAAATAGGCGGGATTTAATTACTTTACTTTTGATACCAAAAGAGGCCGGCGGTTTTTCCAAAACATACAAAGAAATTGAGATAAAAATAGACCCTAAAAACTTTCTTCCCTTTGATTTTTCAGCATTAACAAGTGAAGACGAGAAAATAAGAATAAATTTATCCCAAATAGACACAAAAAATGCGGCGAAAAGAGATGTTTTTGATATAGTTATACCCAAAGATTTTTTGGTGTCGGAAAAAGCGGCTGACGCAAACGATTAATCAATCCTCTACTTCGGGGCACATCATTATATACTCACGGACATCATCCATATTGGCCGTTGCGACAGCAATTTTGTCGTCCGCGGCGCCGTAGTAAAGATACAGCAAATTATCTTCTTTATTTACCGTAGCGCCGGTTACAAAAACAACATCGCTGACATCGCCGATTCTTTCATAATCCGCTCGCGGGCCCAAAATCCATTCCGGGCTTCTGCGCAAAACTTTCCACGGTTCCTCAGGGTCTAACAATGCTACGCCTATACGGTAAATCTGGCCGGCTACGGTAACCCTGACGCCGTGATAAAAAATCAGCCAGCCTTCAGGAATCTCTATCGGCTGACAGGCAAGACCGATTCGCTGGCCGTCCCAGAAAGCGTGCCGTGTCCGCATAAGAACCCTGTGGTCGCCCCAGTGCTTCAAATCCGGCGACATACTAATCCACATATGAGCTTCGCCCTGCACTATCGGCCGGTGAATAAGAGCAAATCTGCCGTTAAACCTCCGCGGGAAAAGACAAGCATCCTTGTCCTCCGGCGGAAGCATAGCACCCATCCTGGCGAACGTGTGAAAATTTTTAGTTATAGCAAGCGAAACCAGCGGCCCGCCTTCACTAAAAGAAACATAAGTAATCGCAAACTGTCCCTGTTCTTCGAGCCAGACAATTCGCGGGTCTTCCAGCCCCCAGCGTTCCTCGTGCGATTCGTGGTCGGCCTCCATCGTGGGTTTGTCATCTATCTGCCAGTTTGAAAGACCATCCTTACTCTTGCATAAAGTTAAATGAGAAAATCCTCGCAAATCCTCTACCCTTGCCAACAGCAGCGTGCCATCAGGAAGTTTTATCGCTGCGGGATTAAAAACAGAATTAACCGGATAGGGCCAGTCTTTTGCCTGGAGTATCGGATTGCCTTCATACCTTCTAAAAAGGTCACGAGCAAGATGCTCACGAACATTATTGGCCATTATTTCGGTCCTTCAAAACGAACAATTACTGATAGGCGCACTGGACGCCTGCACTTATAAAATAAAATCGGCTAAAAAGCTCTGTTACTCAACCCCATTTTTTACGGAAGACATCGTTAGTCTCATAAAAAAACAGAATTTGACAAAATTTCATATCCTGCTATATTATCTCCTTTTATTCTTAAATTTAAATAAAAGAGACTCTGCAATGCAAATTGATAAACTCGTTTTGGGACTTTATGAAAACAATTCATACGTTGTTCGCAAAAATAAGAATTCTCCAAATTGTATTATAATCGATACAGGTTTAAACACTCGGCCTTTGATAGATTTTTTGAATAAAAAAAATCTTAACCCTCAGGTTCTAATTCTTACTCACGGCCACGCCGACCATATTGCCGGCGCCGCTTTGCTTCGGAAGAATTTTGACAATATAAAGGTCTGCATTCATAAGGCCGATTCGAATATGCTCACTGACCCTGTCAGTAATCTTTCATCTTTGGCAGGAACAAAAATCACAACTTCACCAGCTGATGTTCTTTTCGACAGAGAAGAAGAAATAGAATACGCCGGCATCAGATTCCGGCTCATTCACACCCCCGGCCATACACCCGGCGGAATTTGTCTTTATAATAAAGATGACAAAATACTTTTCAGCGGCGATACTCTTTTTACCGGCTCTATAGGAAAGTCCGATTTTTCAGGATATGATATACAAAAATGTTTTAAGCAGCTCGTTAATAATATCAGGGAAAAATTACTAATCCTGCCTGATGATACTACCGTTTTCCCAGGCCATGGCCAGACTACCACTATCGGAGAGGAAAAACTGCACAATCCTTATTTGCACTGAAATAAGGTTTTAAAAGCCTCTTCGAGATTGTCCCAGACTTCCGCTCCGCAGGCTGCAAGTCTTTCTTTGGACTGATGGCCAAGCGGCAAAAGGATACAATCGCAGCCCATCTGACAAGCGACCTCATAATCATGTGTCGTATCGCCTATAAGGAGCAGCTTCTCACCGTTGACGGCAAGATTTTCCGACAGTTTCCTGCCTGCATCAACCTTGCTGCGAGCATAATAGTCGTCAAGACCTGCGATATTTTCAAAAAATTCTTTCAATCCAAAAAATTCAACTACTTCCACAAGCAAAGACTGCTGCGATGCCGAAAGAACAGACTGCAAAAAACCTTTGGCCTTGAATTGTTTTATAATCCCAATAACCCCTTTTCTTAATTGACATTTTCGACAATGAAAGTTGTAAGCATTGATATACTCCCGCGCAACATCGTCAAAAGATTCTTTTTCAAAATTAAATCCGAGTTTTTTATAATAGCCGATTACAGGAAAATCGAAGTTCATCTGATATTCGCAAAGGCTGGTAGTTTTCATACCTCGCCGCTCCAGCATCCGGTTTAGTATTTCGACGCACAGCCAGGCATCATCTAAAAGTGTGCCGTTCCAGTCCCAGATAATATGCCTGTATTTTTTAAAAACGGGGTTCATTTTACATCAGCAGAAACGTTTGGCTCTGCCGGAGTGTTGGATTCTGCAGGAGCATTTGGCTCAGCAGGTTTCCCGGAGGGAACTTTTACAAGTTTTTTCCAGGCCTCAAGCTGCCTCTGCCAGAAAGGATGAGGATTACCAGAAGTCTTTATTGAAGCAATCGCCAGGTAAGTTTGACCGGCAGAGTCCGGGCTTGGGCTTGCTGTAAAATAATTATCAAGAACCTTGTTCATTTCGGCATCCGGCGAAAGGTCGGCAGACAGTAAATAATTGGCAACAATCTGCTTGGCAGATTCTATCTGACCGGAATGCAAACGCACCTCCAGCAATTTGGCCGTTATATCAGAGGCCTGATTAGGGTCGGGGTCGGACTGCAGGAGAGCGCCGTAATATTTCGCTGCCAGGCCGTATAACTGCGAATCAGCACAGAAGTCTGCCATTGCATATTGAACAGAAAACAAAAGCTTCGCATTCTGCTCGGTCTGGGCTTTTTTCTCGGCTGTCTCAAACAAAATTCTTGTCCTTGTCAGAACAAACTCATCGCTTTTCTCTTTTGCCTGAAGGGCAAATTTCCGGGCCCATCCAAACACATCTTCGGCCTTGCAGTATTGGAAAATATTCATCATAGCGTCTGCCGCCTGTTTTCTCTCGTCTTCGGATTCTGCGGCAATCGCTATAGAGCCAAGCCATTCAAGGTCGTCTACAGTGCCAATCTGGCCGGCTATAGAAATGAGCTCGCTGCGAATTTTTGCGCTTCGATGACTTATAAAACCTTCCTGTTTGAGCAATTCGAAGGCACCCGGCTGGTCAACCCTGATAAGACCGACAACCGCCGGTGTTGCTACCTGCTCATCTGGATCATCCATTGCCTGCCTGAAAATATCCACAAAAACTTCGCCCGCCGCAGCCTTGTAAAAACTATCGCTGCCGCAAAGACGGGCCATTTCCTCAAGGAGACGCGCTTTTACCTGTTTGTCATCAGCCTTTCTGTAACAATCCGCTATAATTCCAAAGTAAGGTTTTACCTTTGATGTCTCAAGACCGTCCTGCAAAAGAAGATTACGAATTATCTCGGCGGCCGCGACCGGATTTGAGTCCTTAAGAAATTCCGAAGCTATCCGCAGGGTCTGGATGCGGATTTCCGGATTAATTTTTACTTCAGCTCCCGGCGAAAGAGCAAAATTACACACATGAGCAAGAGCAATCAGAATTTCAGTTTTGACATCGGAATTGTTTTCCGCCTTTAACTGAACAAAAAGCGCATCTGCGGAATTCACATTAGTCAATATTCCCAGCAATTTTGCCGTTGACAGCCTGACCGCGGGGTCGGAGTCGCAAATTAATACAACAAGAGGTTTTTGAATTACTTCAAGAGGCAGGGGCTTGCCGCTTTTACGCCACATATTTATCTTCTCAATTGCCCACAATTTCACCGAACTATTGTCGAACGCAAGATTTTCCGCGATAAATTTGGCGCGGGCATTTTCATCCGCTGTAGCCTGGTAAATACTGTCTAACGCTGAAATATACCTCTTTTGCCATTTTGAAATTTCATCGGAAAGCCGTGCCGCTTTCTGCTCCTGGGTGAGCAGTCTTTCACGAAGAATGTCTGTTCGGTTTTTGTTCTCAAAATCCTTAAGTGTTTTCCGCCACAATTTTTTATCCTTAATCTCAGGCACCCATTGCTGCATCGCTTCGCCGGCAGCAGAGGCAATCTCTTCATTTTCATTATCGACGAGCTGTATCAGCTCCGAGACGGCTTCCTTGTCAGGAAACAATTGAATGGCATAAATCGCATTTTTTCTTATCGAGACCGGCAGAACCGGATTTTCCGCCATATCTTCAAGAGGATTTTTAACCTGTCTGTATGCAAAAATCAGCAATGCCCTTGCCGCCAGATGTGCAGCTTCTGCATTCTGACCTCTGATAATGTTCATCAAAGGAACAATAAAATCGTCTTTATTGCTGATAAGCTGTGGAAAACTTCTGAACTGTCCAAGCGATTTGCAAACTGAAGTTTGGGCTGCGATTGTTTCTGAATTATTAAGTGCCTCGAGCAATATTTGTCGTGCCTCATTGGAAGGATTTTTTAAAAGCTCAACAGCCGTATCGATGCGTATTTGCTCATCGGTCGAGTTGAACAAAGTCCACTGATTTATTTTTAATTGGCCGTCAAGACCGGTATTTATACTGTTTGGTTCGGCAAATAGAAATCCTGCCGAACACAAAATCAGGCAAAGAGCGGAAATTAGATTATTTTTTAAGACCCTGCAGCTCATACGTTTAACCTGAATTCGGCTTTCTTTTTCTTACGCTTTAATACTATTTTATGTTCGCCGGTCGCGATTGCAAATAAAAATAAAATTAAGGCTCATTTATAATTTAAAAGTTTTAAAGCGATTTGCTTTGCCGCGTCCGGATTGACTATTTTTGCACAGTTTACCTTCATTTGGAGCCTTTTTTCTTCTGAACCCATAATCTCACTTAGAGCAGGCCATAAAATAGCGGCTGTCTTTTCAGTATCACATAAATCATCGACTATGATACCGCAGCCGGCATCGACAAGATATTGAGCATTGAGCCTTTGGTGCCTGTCTCGATGATAAGGATAAGGAAGGCAAATCGCAGGAACTTGCGCCGCGGCAAATTCCGCAACGCTCATCGCCCCGGCCCTTCCGATAACAATGTCCGCTGCGGCAAGCAAATTAGGCATATCATCACAATAATCCAGAATTTTATGACTTATCTTCGCATCTTTGTAAGATGCCTTTACGCCAATATAATGCTGGATTCCCGTCAAATGCACAATCTGCCAATCCGCAGCAAAGGTTTCCAGCTTATTGAGAAGAAAACTTATGATATTATTTATATTAGTTGCTCCGCCCGAAGCGCCGGTAACCAACAAAATCTTTTTTTTCGGACTTAAATTTAAGGATGAAATAACAGCGTTTTTGTCGGGATTAAAAAAAGCCCGGCGCAACGGACAGCCTGTTACGGTAATTTTACCGCTATTGCGCCCGAAATTACCGGCTGTCTTTTCAAATTGAACAAAAATATCCTTGGCGTAGTGGGCGACTAATTTATTCGCTTTGCCCGGCACAGCATCAATATTCAGCATCGCTACTGGTATTTTCAAACTATTGGCGGCAAAAACAGCAGGCGATGAAACAAAACCGCCGATACTGAACAATACAGTTTTGTCGGGATTGTCGCCAAGTATTGTCTGTTTGACTATCTTTTTCGCGAAAAAAAGAGACTTCAGAAATAGAAATGCCTCAAAGGGATTTTTTGAAAAACCTCTTACCGGCAGAGGAACAAACTTAAAGCCGCTTGCGCCAAGAATTCTGGTATCTATGGGTCTTTGACTGCAAAAAAAGGTTATTTTGCAGGTCGGTTCTATCTTCAATAGTTCGTCTGCTACCGCAAGCGCCGGATAAATATGACCGCCTGTCCCGCCCCCTGCAAAGTATATATGTTTTGGACCGCCTTTTACCTGACTCACTTCTTCACTTGCCTTATTACTCAAATTTTCAATCTTAAATCTTCAATTTTCAATTATCAGTTCTTCTCGCTATACTCATAAGCACGCCAACAGCCGCGGCTGTAAGAAAAAGATGGGTCCCGCCTGCGCTTACAAAAGGAAGAGCTATGCCCTTTGTCGGCAAAAGCCGGGTAACAACGCCAAGATTCATTACCGCCTGAGCAGTTATCGCAAGAACAATCCCAAAGGCAAGTAATTTGCCTAAATCGTTGTCGCATCTGCGGATTATGACAATCCCAAGGATAAGAAACAGCATAAAAAGCAGGATAACGAAACAAACGCCGACAAAGCCAAGCTCTTCGGAGATTATCGCAAAAATAAAATCAGTTGTGTCCTCCGGCAGATGCCCGTATTTGCTGATTCCGCCGCCAAGTCCTTTGCCGAGTATTCGGCCTGTCGATATCGCTATAAGAGATTGTTTTATCTGATAACCCGATGTCTGGGCCGAGTTGGAATCAGGATTTATAAAGGTTTTGATTCTTTCCCGCCGTTCGGGAGAAGTAATTATCGCCGCAGCAAATAGAATAGCCAGAATCGGCAGAGGCGTTAAAAAATGCCACCATTTGGCGCCGGCCACAAACAAAATCACAAAACTTACAAACACGATAAAAATAGCCGTGCCGAAATCCTCAATCACTATAAGGCCGGCAATAAGTCCGATAATAACACATAATATCGCAAAATTCCTGAACTTTTTTATCTTTTCGCCAAGCAAAGCACAGACAGCAGGGACAAACAAAACCAGCGACCATTTCGCCAGTTCCGACGGCTGGAAATTTAACGATGCCGGCCCTAAAGGAATTCGCAGCCATCTTCGGGCATAGTTAATTTCCATACCTATTCCGGGTATCAGAACCATTACAAGCAGGATAATGCTTACAAACACGAGCCAAACAGCCGGGTTTAAAACCCAGCTTATTAACCTGGCGCTTTTGAAGGCCAATACCCGGTAATTAATTAGGGATAGTCCGAATAAAATCAGAATTGAGATAAGGAAAAAACCTGCTTGTTTAAATTCAGGATATGAGTAAAACTTTGACAGGTCATATTCAAAGTCAATTTTTGCGCTTGCGCTGAAAACAAAAACTACCCCTAAAGCCATAAGCGTAACAGCCAGCCCTGCCGTCATATTCGCTATAGTTTTACCACTCAGTCTCAATTTCATACAAACAGATTATCTGCCAAACAAAACAAAGAATCAATCACAAAAATAGCGTATTATTTTATCTGGGGCTCTTTTTTAATGAAAAAGGAAATAAGGAAAAATTTTAAATATTAAATTTTAAATTTTAAATCAAACATACTATACTATTCAAATGCCGATTACGCCTTATCATTTTGGACCTTCTGGACTTTTGGGTTATATCTTTCGCAAATGGATAGACCTGCCGGTCTTCGTGTTGGCAAATGTGGTAGTAGATATTGAAGTGCTGGTAGTCGATTTAATGGACAAAAGCTGGCCGATACACAGATATTGCCATACGTTTTTAATAGGCGCAGTTCTCGGCGCTATGTGGGGATTTGTCGCTTATCTATACCTGCCGCTGATGACAAGGCTTATGAAAATGGTAAAAATACCATATCAAACTAATGCCTTCAAAATGGTTGCCTCCGGCATTATAGGCGTTTGGCTTCACGTTTTCATTGATGGAATTTATCATTACGATATCAAGCCGTTCTGGCCTGTCCAGAAAAATTATCTATTTCAACTGCTTAGCCAAAATCAGGTAATATGGATTTGTCTTATCTGTTTTGCGATATTTGTGCTGCTGTATGTAATTTCGCTGAAAAAACAATCGGCCAAAGGCAAATAGCTTTTATTTTTCCGGCCTGACATATATCTTCTGCCGGGCGTCTTCGAAAATTACCCGTTCTGTGCCGTCATAAGCAATTTTCTTTTTGCTTGTTCCAACGGCATTTTCGCCGAGTGGAAATATTATTGTAAAATCATATATATCAGCCTGTTTTTCCCTTCCTGCAAACTGCCAGCTTAACCTGATAGGTTCCTGACCCTTCGGCCCGCAGGTCATAGTCATTGTAACAGCAGAAAATTGTTTTTCCGATTCATCGACTGTAAACAACACGTTCTCGCAATTTCTGCCCGGAGCGGATTTGTCCTCTATACTAACAATACCCTTTATAGTTGGTTTCTGGTTTATCAGCGTAGTCGCTGCAAAATTATCTTGCGCTTTAAGTTTCCTGCTCAGTGAAATCATCGTTGCGGAATGAACAAACAAAAAGAGCCCGATAACCGTCAGGACAAGTGCAAGACCCACGGCGGAGGTTATAATGCCGGTGACTGCAAAACCTTTGCCTTTTACTGCTCCGCCGGACTTGCCGATTTTGTTAAGCGCAAGTATTCCGAATATAAGACCTATTATCCAGGTAATTCCGAATACGCCGAACATTGAAAAGCCGCTTATTCCCAGAATCATCGAGGTTATTGCCATACCGCTTGTTTTTGTCGGCTGGCTGTAAACGAATACCCCGCCGCACTGCTGGCATATCGCAGCGTTTTCGAGATTATCAGCACCGCATTTTTGGCAATACATATTTCGCCTCACTTAAAAAATAACACAACCATTTTAATATGGTGATAAAAGATATTCAACCTAAATAAAACTATTGTTTTTTCAGGAAATCCTTTATTTCGTTAAGCAGATTTATAGCCTGGATTGGCGTAAGATTATTAACATCAAGGCTCTTTAATCTATCCAGCACATCTTTTTCCTTCTGGTCGAAAAGAAGAGCTTTTTCGACCTTCTTAGTCCTCTGTTTTGTGAGCTTATCGCCGGAAGTTTCCTTTTGAAAAGTCCTTTCAAGCTCGGCAAGAATCTCCTTGCTGCGTTCGAGAATGGTTTTCGGAACACCTGCAAGTTTCGCGACGTGTATGCCGTAGCTCTTATCAGTTCCGCCAGGGACTATCTTATGAAGAAATACAACCTCATCCATCCATTCACGAACGGCGACGTTGCAGTTTTTCACATTGACTAAAAGCTCGGCAAGAGCAGTAAGCTCATGATAATGTGTCGCGAAAAGTGTTCTGCATTTTATTTTATTGGCGATGTGTTCCGTTATCGCCCAGGCAAGAGACAGACCGTCATAAGTGCTTGTGCCTCTGCCGACCTCATCGAGAATTACCAGTGATTTTTCTGTGGCGTTGTTGATGATATTCGCTGTCTCGGTCATCTCCACCATAAAAGTTGATTGTCCGCGAACGATTTCGTCGGAAGCGCCGACTCGCGTAAATATCCTGTCAACAAGACCAATTGTCGCCTGCTTTGCGGGAATAAAACTGCCCGTCTGAGCCATAAGCACAAGCAAAGCCGTTTGCCTTATATAAGTGCTTTTGCCGCTCATATTCGGGCCTGTAATAATTACCACATCGCCGCTGTCCGCGCCAAGTTCAATATCATTCGGCACAAATTCGCTGCTGAGAATTTCCGCAAGCACCGGATGTTTGCCATCGATGATTTTAAGCTCATTGCCGCTCGTTATCTTTGGTCTTGTATAATTTCTTGAATCCGCAAGATGCGCAAAGCTCTGCAAACAATCGCAAGTCGCGACAGTTTCCGCTAAATGCTGGATTTTGCTGATATAGGTTGCGCATTGGGCACGAAGCTGCTCAAATAGTTTTTGCTCAAGTTCAAGACTCTTTTCGCCCGCTGTTAAAATTTTCTCCTCATATTTTTTAAGCTCATCCGTTATATATCGTTCGGCATTTTTTATTGTTTGTTTTCGAATGAAATCAGCCGGAACTCTGTCCGCGTAAGAATTGGTAATCTCAATGTAATAGCCGAAAACCTGATTAAAGCCGACTTTCAGATTTTGTATGCCTGTCCGCTGAATTTCCTTTTGTTGATACTGAGCCAGCCATGTCCTCGCGTCTTTAAAAATGCCGCGAAGCTCATCAAGCTCGGGATTAAAGCCAGTTTTTATAACGCCGCCGTCGCGAAGATGACTTGGACAATCCGGCTCTACCGCTTTTTCAAGAACCGCTGCAAGCTCCGGCAGGCAATCGGCCTCTCTTGCAAGTTTAACAAGAATATCCGCTGAAAAACCGTTAAGTAGTTGCTTCAACGGCTCTGCTTTCTTCAAACTTTGAGAAAGTGCCAGAAGGTCTCTTGGCGATGCTCTTAATGTGCTTATCCTTGCGACAATCCTTTCAAGGTCGGCGAAATTCTTTAAAATTCCCCGAATCTTTTCAAGGTCGCTTTTTTTCTCAATAAGTTCTTCTACCGCATCCTGTCTTAATTCGATTGCTCCGACATCGCACAAAGGCATACACATCCAGTATCGAAACATCCTGCCGCCCATTCCGGTTAGAGTTTTATCAATACTTTCTACCAGCGAGCCTTTATCGCTTCCTGAGCGAATAGTCGAAAGAACCTCAAGACTTCGCAGGGTTGTCTGGTCTATCTGAAGAAATTTTTTCTGCTCGATAAGTTTCAGACTTGCAATATGCCCCAAAGCGGTTTTCTGCGTCTCTTTCAAATATTCGATTACCGCGCCTGCAGGACTAATGACGGGATTATCGTCTTTTACGCCGAACCCTTCAAGCGTCTTTGTGCCAAATTGTTCAATAAGCCTCTTATACGCATCGTAAGGCTCAAAATACCACGCAGGCCGAATTGTTACCGCTGTTTTGGCCGACTGTTCAATCTGCGTCGCTAATTTTTTTATTTCAGTTCCGAAAAGTTCGCCGCGTGCATCAGGCAAAATACATTCCGCCGGAGAAATTCTCAAAATTTCGTCAACTACTGTCTGCTCAGGAACAACACGAGCAAAAAAATGACCTGTCGAAATATCGACCCAGCTTATTGCAGCGTTTTTATTATTGAGACTTACCGCGCAGAGAAAATTATCCTGTTTTTCTTCCAGCAGCATATCATCTGTCAGCGTGCCGGGCGTGATAATCCGGATTACATCTCGTTTGACAACGCCTTGTGCAAGTTTTGGATTCTCGATTTGTTCGCATACCGCGACTTTGTAGCCCGCCTTAATCATTTTCTTGAGATAACCGTCAACTGCGTGAAAAGGCACACCCGCAAGAGGTATGGGATTATCGCCTTTGTTTCTGCTTGTCAGTGTCAGCCCGCAGACCTGCGAGCAGATTTGCGCATCTTTATAAAAAGTCTCGTAAAAATCCCCCATCCTGAAAAACATAATGCAGTCGGGGTATTTCTTTTTGAAGCTGTCAAACTGCTTCATCGCCGGCGTCAACTTGTCCTGCTGTAAAGCCATAAGCTATGATTATACAACAAGAGAGCCTTTTAACAACTCTGTAATTAACTGCTCAATCTGTTTGTTTCCCCCTGCCGAGGCAATTTGCTCAACAATCTTCCTCTGCCTGTCCGTCCAGCAGACTGTCTTTTTCATATCAAAATCCATAACGCCAAGCGTCTGCTCTATCTCTTCAATAAGTTCTTTTATTCCGCTGCCTGTTTTCGCGCTGATTTTCAAACCGTCCGCAAGCAAATTATTCGCCAGGTCTCTCTTGTTATATACAGTAATCGCTTTTTCTGTTGGAAGACTAAATTTTGTTTGTTTTGTTATGTCCAGAATTACTAGAACCAAATCAGCCGTTTTTATAAGCTCTGCCGCCTGTTTCTGTGATTCAGTGTCAATTACATTTTTACCGCTGAGCGTTTCATCCAGACCTGCCGTATCGAAAAATTCCACTTCGATTTTTTTCAGCCGGACTTTTGCGGCCAGCCAGTCCCGTGTTGTGCCTGCAATATCAGTTACTATCGCTTTTTCTTTCCCGCACAAATAATTAAACAGCGTGCTTTTACCGCTGTTGGGCGGCCCTGCGATAACAATTTTAGCGCCTTTTATAAATAATTTTGCTATGTTGCCGTCATTTAAAATCCGCTCCGCGCTCGTCTTTATATCATCCAGCTCCAGCACATTTAGATTCTTCAGCCACCATTCTGCCGTCTGCAAAAGCCCCATTTTGGCCTGTTTCTGTATTATCTTTGCGCCTTCGAGTGTTGCTGCCTGTGTAATTGCGATACCTGCTTCAATCGCGATTGTATTATCGCCATACTTTTCCCTGCCTGACAATGCAAGAACCTCACCCGGCTCAGTAATTCTTACACCCTGCTTTTTGAGCAGTTCAAGAATACTTTCAACTATAAGAGGATTGCCGTGGCAATTGATACTGAAACAATCTTTGCCTTCGCAGCCGATTATAACCTCGTCAATCTGTGTGCTGCCGTCAAAGATATGACCGTGCAGTATATTTCCTTTATTAAATTCAACACTTTTCCCCAGAGGTCTGAAAATCTTTTTTAAAACATCTGCTGAACTCTCCCCTATAAGTTGTATGCTCGATATTGCGGCAACAGACTTCGCCGTCATCAGAGCCGCAAATGTAAATGAGCGGTATTCCAAATCAAACTTTCTCCCCGATAAATTTTTTATACGCAAGGACAATACCTTTTACACTTAAATCGGTAACGAATGAATCCACAAAGTCGCAGCCGCTTCTGATTATTTCCATATTTCCGCCCGTAACAACCGTCTGCGGCCATTTGCCAATCTCCTCGGAATAAAGCCTTCCAATTGTTTCAAGTGCTCCTATTGCCGAGTAATACAGCCCGTTATTGATTGCATCAGTCGTATTTCTGCCGAATGGTTTTCCCGGAATCTTGACTTTGCCAATCTTCGGCAAATTCGCCGTCCACCTGTGCAGCGCATCAGCAGACATATCAAAGCCCGGCAGTATCGTCCCGCCTAAAAAAACGCCTTTTTCGTCAACAAGGTCAATCGTTACAGCCGTGCCGAAATCAGCAACAATAACCGCATCGCTGATAACGCTGAACGCCGCGAACGCGCACAATACCCTGTCAACACCGACCTTGGCCAGCTCATCGACATCAAGTTCCATCGGCAGTGGCACATCTTTTCCAATGCCTATCTCAAGAATTTTCTCGTTCAATTCTTCTTTTACAATCTGCCTGATTTTCTCAGTCCAATCCGGCTTGACGCTTGCGACAACAATAACGCCGTTGTGCTTGTCTCGCCTCGGCGAGCCGAGGTCGGATTTTTTATCCTTGTCCCTGCCTGCCTTTACAAACGGAATTTTCTGCCAGGATGATTTTAAAAAAGCGACAAGTTCTTCCAGGTTATCGCCCCCGATTTTTTCCATCATTGTTTCGGTATTATCAATAAACAGCCCTGCCGTTACATTCGTATTACCTATATCTATCGCTACAATATTCATTCCGCACCTTAAAAAACCTCATTTTACATTATTTTTTACCATTTGCAATCAGCAAACGGTTCACCATCATCGCCGCCACAGTATCGCCGGAAGAATTAATCATTGTCGCAGGCGCATCAACGAGAGTGCCTATCATTGAAATAATAGGCAGTGCCTCCGGCCCGAATCCGTAGAGTGATACAATCAAAGTCTCACCGAGAAAACCGCCGCCCGGTATGCCGCTCATTACAACTCCGCAAAGAATCGCCACCCCGACAGCGCCGGCTAAAGTTTCCAGCCCAGAAAAATCCCGGCCGTAAAGTGTAAACAGCACCGCGATTTTCATAATCGCCGCTAAACACGAACCGTCCATATGAATCGTTGCGCCAAGCGGAAGCACTATCTCACGCACATCTTCAGGCACACCGATACGTCTGGCTGCTTCAAGATTTGCTGGAAGCGCAGCTAAGCTGCTTCCCGTCCCGAAGGCTGTCAATGCTGCCGGCCAAATGTGCGTCCAGAAATCTCTGACGCCTTTACCGCCCCCGCCGGCTAAGGCATACAACGAAAACCCGAATACGAAATAGAGAATCGACAATGGATAGTAGAGCAAGACCACCCGGGTATATGAGCCTATAATCTGCGGGCCGAACACGCCAACAAGATATGCGAAATATGCCCCAAGACCAATCGGTGCATAGAGCATTATTATTTTTATAAGCTGCCCCATCACTTCAGACCCGCTGACTAAAAACCCTCGAAACGCTCGGCCCTTATCCCCGGCCGCCTGCGATGCAAAACCTGTCAGAATGGAAAAGACTATCAGGGCAAGCATATTTTTGCGGTTCAGCAGACCGTAAAAATCACTTACCGTTATAGTGTTGACAATTTTGCTTGATAAACCACTGTCTTCTGTCGCTGCCGGCTCGGCAAGTTTTAGCGTCAGCCCATCGGCAGGGTCAAATACTTTCACCGCAAGCAGCATCAGGCACGATGAAATTATTCCTGTTATTAAAAATACCAAAAGCATCCAACCGGCTATACGTCCTAAGCGTTTGAGATTAGAGCTTGCCGCTATTGCAGAGGACAGGGAAAAGAAAACAAGCGGCACAACAGCGGTGAACAATAGATTTAAAAACACATCCCCAAATGGCTTCAATCCCGCTGCTTTTGAACCGATTATATGCCCCAGCAGCGCGCCCGCTGCCACAGCGGCCATCAATATCAATGTCCATCGCCAGCTCTTTAAAAACTTCTTCGCGTCCATACTTTCTTTTACTTAGCCCCCTCGCCTGCTAGGGGGTTCGTCGTTCGTTTTGTTCTATTCATTTTCATTATGTTTGTTAACATATTCTATTCTATGTTTTAATTGTTTTTCTGTGAAGCAGAATCTTTTGTCAAATCCTTTTGTCCACAGTTTGGTATTGAGCCCTGTTCTTTTTAAAGCGGCCGTTGCAACATTTTTATATCTTTTCACTGCCTGATTTATTGGTATCCGGTTATTTTCTGCCACTATATGTATATGGTTGGAGTATACTGCGACAGCATGGATGTTATGATTGATTCTTTTTGCCTCTTCGAGGATTGCGTTTCTCGCTATATTTTTTTGTTGCGATGTAAGTTTTATTATTGGTTGTTCGAGAGACAATAGGTTTGATTTTTTAAGGCTTGGATTGGGTTCAAGTGTTTCACCGTCTTTTACATATCCTCTTTCGTCGCCTTGCAGCCATGTGCCGTAAGTTGTCCATGTAACCATATATGCGATAAGTTCTTGCATATAGGAATAATAATTCGAAATTTCTATGTTGCAATCTTTATTTGTATTTTGTTTTTTCTTTATTTCGTTATTTAGCCCCCTTGCCTTGCCAGGGGGTTCGTCGTTCGTCGTTTTTTATTCGTCCCTTGCCTCCCAGGAGGTTCGTCGTTGTTCGTTATTTAGCCCGCCTGCCTGCCGGCGGGTTCGATTTTCTCGCCCTTGGCGGATTTCCCCTTGCAACCCTCCTATTTCCCCGATATAATTACCTCGACATCCTTGAGGAGCAACTGGGTTGCAACAAAATTAGAAGTCAAAATATAAAACTACATATTATAATTCAGAAATAAACGATGTAGAATTTGGAATATTAGGAATGTCAAATTATTTTGGTAATTGGCCGTTCATAATTGCTCAACTAATTGCAATCTTGTCGGGTATTCTCGCATTGGTCTTGTCAGTAATAGGGCCTATACAAAAGGATAAGGAAACAAAACCACATCGATGGGTGCGAGTTTTCACAATATCTGCAGTATTGATGGGACTAGCGTCTATTTATTTATTGTTCTATGATATGGTTGAAAAGCAAGATCAAGCGATTAAGGCAACAAATGATGTAAATAACATTCTACATAAGATTGAACAAGAATCTCTCCGACTCAGCCCTTTAGATTTTCAAATACGACTTGTTTTTTATACGACAAGTGGTGAGCGAGGCAACCCAAATTTTTCTGTGAAACCGGTACATGTCACAGGCTCACTTGGTTCTGCTTCTTTCATATTTGATTTTGTTGATGTTGGTGCATATCAACAGTTAAGAGCAGGTAGGGGCGGTGGAGGAAGATGGGGTGTTAGATATTATGCAACAAACCTTACTTTTATTGATTTAGAAAAATATCCGTTCTTATATAATCTTAATGGAACTAATTTTAAATTTAGTGTTCCTCTTCTTCTAGATAAAGATAAATTTGAATCGACTGATTGGGAAAATCAGGTTGATCTTTATATAAAAGGAAGGCATTTTCGCGGAAATATAGATCAACAGGGAAATGTGAAAATTTCAATTAACATTCCAAGTTTTCCTAACTGACATGACAAAGGCAAAATAAAAATGAAAGGATATAGAATATGAGTAAAATAACTGCCTTTTTAAGAGAACATATCTGGTGTCTATTGGTTGGAATTGGAATAATACTTCTAGGAGTTATAACTTTTGCATGGGTAGGCCAAGATAATGCTATTGTAAACTATGTAAGTTTTGCAAGTACGGTAGTATCAATAACTCTTGGAATTATTGTCATTATTTACAGTTTCATTCAAAACAATAGCTTTCAGCAAAACATCTATGAAATGCGTTCTTTGATACATGGAATTCGCGAAAAGACCGAAGCTGTCGGTAAAGGAGTAGAAATATTAGGTGGAAAGTTTGATGGACTTTTTCAGGGTCCTATCCTCCCTGCGCAGGCCAAAGAAGCAAAAGATACCATATTCTTAAAATTCGATGAAATATTTAACATTGAGCGTTGCTCTGGTAGAACATTGACAAATCTTTATATTCTATGGTGCTCTCTTGAATTAAAAAAACCTATTAATTTCCGAGAAGTAATAAACAAGATAACCGAGGTAGAAGCAAAAGTGTCTTCAGATGACAATTATTGGTATTCAGCAGGAATCTTCAATGTGATTAATAGCTTAAAAGCTGTGCAATGGAAGTATATTGACAAAAGAGTAGGACCAACTATTCAAATAGAGCGATTGCCAGATAACTTTCAAACCGCTGTACAAACTGAGATTACTAAAAGAACTGAAAAGGAAACAAAGAATGTTATCCATAAAATGATTACAGCAGTTGATGATTATTTTGCGTCATTGCTATAACGTATTTTACACCTTATAATAAATAGAATAATAGGAATAAACCGTACCCGTTTACCTGTTTTTCCCGCCATTTTCAACTCTTAATAAATCCGCGTACCTGTCCTGGGCGAAGTCGAAGGGCACGGCGGCGTTTCCCTACTTCCTTACTTCTCTACTTCCTTATTTATCCTGAGCCTTGTCGAAGGACTTCTTTTTGCCTGCTGCACTAACTTATACAATCCTTCCTTAAGCTCCTTAATTCCCTTTCCCGTTACCGCTGATATCGCGAATATCTTTTTGCGAAATTTCTTTTTGATTTTCTTCAAAATCTCGCCTTTCGGGTCAAGGTCGATTTTATTCAAAACTATAACCTCTTTCTTTTTGCCAAGCTCTTTGCTATAGCTAAGCAGCTCTTTTTTTATTATTTTGTAATTATCGGCCGGGTTGCTCCCATCTAACGGCATAATATCTAATATATGAACGATAATTCTGGTTCTTTCTATATGTTTTAGAAAGTCGATGCCTAATCCTGCTCCATTATGCGCGCCTTCGATTAATCCCGGCAAATCCGCCATTACGAATCTGCGGTAATCGCTCAGTTCCACGATGCCGAGCATTGGTTCTAATGTAGTGAATGGGTAACTGGCTATTTTTGGCCTCGCCGCGGAGCACCGCGACAGCAGTGTGCTTTTTCCCGCATTTGGCAGGCCGACTAACCCGATATCGGCTATCAGTTTTAGGACGAGTCTGACATTTCTTTCCGCCCCGGGTTGTCCTTTTTGGGCGAATCGCGGCGTTTGTCTCGTTGAGGTTGCGAAGGACTTATTGCCTTTACCGCCTTTGCCGCCTCGGCATATTTTTACTTTAATTCCGGGCTTATTGAGGTCTATAAGCAGCAAGTCGTCGAGACCTTCGTCATAAACCTGAGTGCCAACAGGCACGCGAATAATAAGGTCCTTCCCTGCCAAACCGGAGCAGTTAGCTCCGCTTCCGGGTTTTCCATTCTCCGCTCGCCAGTGGTGTCTTCCCGCAAAATCTAAAAGCGTATCCACATCTTCTTTCGCCTCAATCCAAACGTCTCCGCCCGCTCCCCCGTCTCCGCCATCTGGTCCGCCTTTGGGGATATATTTTTCGCGCCGGAAACTGATACAGCCATTGCCGCCGTCGCCGGCCTTAATCCAGATTTTCGCTTCATCTATAAACATTGTCGTTCCAATTAGTCATTAATAAGTTTCCGCCAGATTGACAATAAGTCAATCTTTCCCGATAGAAACCGAAAAATATATTCCGTCAAAGGCGGGATTTTTAAAAAAATCGTTTTCGGCGGCGAGATAATATAAACGAGATAATATAAAACTATATAAAAAAAGGATGGCTCAAAGCCATCCTTATTTTAATCGAAAAAACAATAAAAACTACACATCAATGTAGATTCTTTTGCCCTTGAACCGCACAACGCCTTGCTTTAAAGCAAAAAGCGTATCGTCCCTGCCACGGCCAACGTTAAAGCCCGGATGCCAAACAGTGCCCTTCTGGCGAACAAGTATCGCTCCGGCCTTTGCAACCTGGCCGGCATATAACTTAATGCCCAAATACTGTGCATTGCTGTCGCGTCCGTTAGCCGTCGAGCCTTGTCCCTTTTTATGTGCCATTGTAAATACCTTTAAATAAAGAGGTTATAGTTTTTCTAAAGTTTAGAACACTGTTTTATACCAGAAATGAGTTCCGATGTCAAAGAAATTTGTTAAGGTTAGCCACAAAGACACTAAGACACAAAGAATTAACCACAAATGAACACGAATTGACACGAATTTTTTTAGCCACAGAGCTCACAGAAAACACAGAGAATAGCTTCAACTAAGCAGTTCTGCGAACCGTTTAAATTCTGATTCTCAACCTTTTAGGTAAACAAGTTTTCCACAAGGTTTCAAATCTGAATTTTTGACCCCGCACTTGCTTTCGCAAGAAAGCGCGGGGTCAAAGTTGAAGCAATAATTTCTCTCGAAGTAAACTTGCCGTCGGCACATCACTTTGAATTTTCATTTTTCACAGGGATACCCGCCCGCCCGCGCGAGAGGCAAGCTTAAAGCGAAAAAGAACATCATTAGCTGTTCGATATATAATTAGGAGGTAAGGATATTTGTTATGGGTATCGGTATCGGTAACGTCGCGGTGTCGGTTATCGGTTATCGTTGGGTTTAATAGCGTATAGCGTGTAGCGTGTAGCGTGTAGCGTATAGCGTATAGACTATATGAAAAAAGGCGGCGCGAAAATAATTCGGGGCAAATGGAAAATCCCTGCTAATAAATCAATTCTCCTTTGCTTTTTTCGTGACGTAAACTCTCAGTTCCTTGAAAAAACTGCATTTATCATTAACCTGCATTTTATCAATTTTTCTCTTTAAGAGACTGATATTGAATGCGGCTAAAACTTCTTCCGTATTTCCCCGGTTCCAGTCCAGCGCAAATTCAAATCCATTGAGAGGACAACCGTTAATAGAACTTAAGTTATGCACATCTTTGAATCTGAGCCAATTATTCTCAAAACCTAACTCGACGAATATTCTGATATCCGCAAGGGCATCTCTCTGTCTGGTTTTTTCGTTTCTGTCTAATACCGCTTGCTTGAAAACTTTTTCCGGGAAAGTCATTTTTAATTCTCGCTCTATTATTGGTTTTGCCCTTTCGAGCATTTCATTGATGACTATTTTCTGTGTTTTTTTATTTGCCTGCAAATGCCATATAATAATTGTGCACCTCTTACTATAAGCAAGCAGCCCGACCGCAAGAACGCACACCATAAGAGCAATTACAACTTTTTTCCACACCCTGTTTATTGCGGATTTTCCAAATGCCTTCAATTCGACTACATTCATCATCATTTGCCATCCGATGCTATTCGGATTTCTTAACCGGCAAGATGCCTGCCAATTCGCCAATGACGTTAATAAGTTCAGAGCCGGTAGGAACGACTATCTTAGCATTATCCTTTAATGATTTTTCAACCATCTCCAGCTTTCTTAGCAATTGAGCATTGCCAATAAAATATTTATTCGCCGCCTCATTAACAAGCCTTATAGCCTCAGCTTCACCCTCAGCAGCAAGAATCTTTGCCTGCCTTATGCCTTCTGCCTTTTTAATCTCAGCTCTTTTCGTACCATCAGCTTGTCTCTCAATTGCATCTGCAAAATCCAAAGCAGCCACTTTTTCATTGTTTGCTTTGACAACTTTGTTCATAGTCTCCTGGACATCCGGCGGCGGGTCAATTTCTTTTAACTCTGTTCTCACTATTTCCATGCCCCAGTTTTTAGTTTCTTTAGCAAGAGTGCTAAGAAGATCCCCATTTATTTTATCCCTTTCACTGTTTGCAGATTTTAAAGTCAATGTCCCTATAATATTTCTAAGAGTTGTTCTGGCCAAGTTCACTATCTGAAATGTATAATTATTTACATTGTACTGTGAATTTTTAACACTCTCTTCATCAGCTTTTACTTTAAAATAAACCTGGGCATCTACTTTTGCATTCAAATTATCATTTGTGATAATTTCCTGCCTTTCAGCATTCACCATCTGCTCTGTGATATTTATCTGAATTAATCTGTCTATTACGGGGATAATCCAGTTAAACCCCGGCTTTGCAAAAGAATTGTATTTGCCAAGCCTTTCGACAAGGCCGCGATGCGTCGGACGCACAATCCTTATACCTGCAAAGAAAAACATTATAACAATAACAACAACTACTACTGCTATTGCAGACAAGTTCATAGCTATGTCCTTTCGTTTAAACAAACATTATCTGGGATTTGCCATATAACCTTATATATCCTTGCTCAGCTATCCCGATGTATCGGGACTGAGCCTCATTTTCAATAGAATACCAAACCTGTCTTGAAAATCAAGGCAATAAAATTTAACCCCGCACCTATCTTTTTATACCGTAGTGATAAAGGCGTAATTTAATAGTAAATAGGTGCGGGACTATGGGAAATTTAATGACGCAAAGTCGCCGAGGCACGACGCGAAAATAATTCGGGGTGGGGAAAAAATAGGTAAACGTTCTTTATTATTCTAAAAAATTATCCTTTCGTTTTTGCAAATCCGAAAAACGTCTTATATTCTTGATACGATCGGCGACTATACTGTCTTCTATATCAAGTTCTTTGAGCAACAAAACTATAAGGAGCAACCATAACTTTTCATTGGCATAATAGAAATCGATTCCCTTGGTGATAGATCGCGACTCTAATTCTTTATCATAATGTGTTAGATAATTGCGAGTATCGACAATTTTTTCAATAAATTTTTCTGTATTGTTAGCAATTAGTTCCAACATACTTTTCTGCACATTACTAAAGATTTCTCTAATTCGTTTTCTTAAGGCGTACTCATTGCCGTATCTTAAACGCCTCCTAAAACTCTCTTTTAAATCTTTCGGCATTTCATGTGGTATCGCCTCAGTCATTAATTTTTCGTATTTAGCGTATTCCTCTTTATCAACATAAATACCACTACACTTTCGTCTGTGATAACTCTCAATTGCTTGGACTAAATTGAGAAATACAGCGTCTTGATAGGTTTTAGTCCTAAAAGTACTAAAGAACAAATCACAAGTCGGCTTTAACAATAACGATTTCTCAAACCATTTTTGAAATATAATGTTTAAGCGTTCCTTAAGTATAGGCAAAGGAGCAATCATTTCATTGCAATGAATAGTTTTAGGCAACTTATCTCCCCACAAACCATAAAAAAATTCAATAATCTCTTTTGTTTTTTGGCCGGCTCCGATTTCAATGTCACTTCCGCAAGCCTTGATTTGCTTCGGATAAATTGGCTCACCGGTAAGCAAGGTAAGTAAATTTCCGATAGAGCTGATGATTTCTAAATACCAATTGTAATCCATATAATCTTTGGGAGTAACTTTTATAAATGCTCTATAATTCCATTCGAACGATGTAAAATGTTCTATGCTGGTGATGAGGTCTCCACTCAAAGTAATTTTAGAATCGATGCTGTCGATATCGAATTCAAAAAAGACTGGAGGCTCAAATTTTGCTGTTAAGGGTTTCTCGTTGTAATTAATTTTGAAAGGCTGGTAGCCAAGCCATTCTTCTAAATATGTATAATTTATCGAAACGGATGAAAACTTTATTTCATCAGTAAGATTATATAGCTTTCCGACTAATAAAAAATTAACTACGTAAGATTCATTACACACACCTGAAGAGTTGTCATTTCTATTGGCAAGAAATGTATTAAGAAGCGTACAAGGCTTTCCGTTATCTGTGATACCTTGGATAATTTTCGGGCTGAAAACTTCATTTCCACTACTGAGATAATCACGTAAATTTGACCGTTTAAGAGAATCGAATAAATCAAGCTTTATATCCCTGTTTTGAACGGAAAGTATGCCTGCAACCTTTCTCTCTGGGTTTTCAGGTAACCACCACATTCCTTTATATTCGAAATTGTCAAATAATGTGTAATTACGTTCTACCATAGAAGTATTATATCACTGATTAGAAAGATTCAATACTTTCTTTTGTAATCAACTTTTCTCAAGAGAAAATAAAAGCGGTTATGAATAGCGGAACCTCGCCGCAACGTGCTGCGGGGCAGATGTTTAATAGGTGCGGGATTTACCCAAAGTTCAAAGATGCAAACTCTTTGTGGTATAATTTTGCGGCATTGTCGTAGGCGCGGGCCGCTTCAATTTCACTGTCGAATAGTCCCAAATAGATACGCTTGTCCTCGAACATAATGGCTGCTATCCATTTACCTGTTTTTTTAAAAAAGGAAACGCCTCTATACTTTGAAGTGCAGCCCTTCTTTTTTTTCCGGTTATAGCCGTTTTGAGCCCTTGTCGCCGCCCGCAGGTTAGTTCTGCTGTTATTAAGACTATTGTGGTCTTTATGGTCAATAATAAAACCTGCCTGCGGCTGCATAATCTCATTGTGCATATATATAGTTTTACCTTTCTCCATACGTATCGCATACTCGGTAGAAATTTTTACACTCCATTTATGCTTGATTAATTTTTCGTAATCAGCCGCATCGACGATTACAAATCTGTCTTTGTTTAAAAGAATATATCTGAATTCACTGCCGAAGCGGAATTTTTTGTATCGCAGCAGAATCCAAAGGTAAATACGTGCTAAAAAAACGGGGACTTTGATACAGAAATTAAAATACATAGTTATCTCCTTGAAAAATTAGTTTATAAAATGACGGTAAGACAATTCAATGAAAAAATTGGGGATTTAACAGCCACCCCGATGAGATAGTCTCGCCTGCGGGCGGACATCTCACGGGGTAAACTTCGACTCTAAGACACGAAGGAAATTTTATTGAAGAATGAAGAAAGGTTTAGGATTTAGGGTTTAGCGTTTAGCGTTTAGGAAAGAGGGAATCATCCAATGAAGTTTGCCGGCCTTCCAAACAAAGACCAGGCGGATGATGAACACAATTAAAGATTTTAAATAGCCTAAATTGTTAGATTATTGACTAACAACATAAGCATTTTAACAAATCTGCGAATTTTTGTCAAGAGGAAAAATGAAAATTTTTTGATAAATTTAAACAAATATGCCGAAAAAACCGTTAATGGCTCTCATTTTTTGATTAAATTAACGAAATATTGACAAAAAGCCGTTAATTTGCTATATTACGGCAATGACCACAGCTAATCCTATAAAAGACAGAATCAAAATTCTTAAGGCTGAATACGACAGGCTCCGGCAAGGCAAGGAGTCGCTGCTTAAAATTATCGATGAATCAGAACTTTCGGAAAGCGTTTTTAACTCGAATGCTATTGAAAATTCCACCCTAACGCTCAAAGAAACCGAACGCATATTGCTTGATTTGGAAGTGTCCCGCAATGTTTCAGTGCGTGAAGTTTTTGAAGCCAAAAATCTTGCCCGCGTTATGGAATATATAAAAAATAAAGCCATTGAGGCAGAATTAAATAAAGAAATGATATTGCTTCTGCACAAAATGCTGATTACCAATATCAGCGACGACGTCGCCGGCCGTTTTCGTATCAAGGGAGAATACGTGCGAGTGGGAACTCACATAGCCCCGGCTCCGGAACATATAGAGAGAATGCTCGAAGCAATCGCACTGGAATACGCCGACAAACACGATAGTTACTTTGCCGATAAGATTGCCAAATATCATCTTGATTTCGAGACGATTCATCCGTTTTGCGACGGCAACGGCCGAATCGGTCGCGTCATCATCAATTGCCAACTGGCGCATCTTGGATATCCCGCTATTATTATTCGCGATAAAGAGAAGCAAATTTACTACAAATCATTCAGCGAATACCATAATTCAAAAAACACCAAAACGATGGAGAAAATTATTACCCTCGCTATAACTGAGTCAATCCATAAAAGAATCACGTATCTTGAGGGGATGGAAATAGTAACTTTATCCGACTATTCGAGAAAGCATAAAAAATCAATTAACGCTTTTATTAACTCCGCCCGCAGGCAAACAATTCCCGCTTTTCGGGAAAAGGGGGTATGGAAAATCGGAGCCGATAGATAACACTAACCCTTAAAATTCCACCGTTATTAAAACCCGCGTTTTTGATTTCGCAATTTTGAAATCAAATCTTTTCGGCCTCTGGAGGCGAGATAGGTTTTCAGTAATTTCTGATTGGCAGGCGCCTGATATTGCAAAAGAGCAAACTGCAATTTCTTTTCGCTGCGGCCTTTGGGGACGTGTATCTTTTTCCCCTTCGAATCCCTGCCGGAGACGAACATAGCTGTCGAAAGCGTAAGCGGAACCGGCGTGAAATCCTGAACCTGAAGCAATTGCCAGTTTCTTTTTAACAGATATTCCATAAGTTTCGTCGCGTCATCGGCAGTGCAGCCGGGGTGGGAACTTATAAAATACGGGACGAGATACTGCTTTTTGCCGGCCTTTCGAGAGGCCTCATAGAATCTATTTTCAAATTCCTCGAATACTTCAATCGGGGGTTTGCCCATAAGCCGGCAAACGTGCGGGCAGGAATGTTCGGGAGCGACTTTGAGATGGCCGCCGACAAAATGGCTTGTAAGCAGCTCAATGTAATCGGTATTGAGCAGGGCCAAATCGTGGCGGACGCCAGAGGCGACATAAACATTTACTTTCCTTTTGTCCGATGTCTTCCATTTGAGGATAGAATCCATCAATTTTAAAAGACGCGTGAAATCGGCCTTTAGAAATTTGCAGGGCGAAGGAAAGAGGCAGCTTGTCCTTTTGCAAGGCTTATCATTTGCACAGCTCATACCATACATATTGGCAGTTGGCCCGCCGATATCACTTATTGTGCCGCGAAATTGTTTATCTTTGCTCAATCTATCCGCTTCATCGAGTATCGAATCAATCGAACGGCTGCATATTTGCTTACCCTGATGAAAATAAAGAGAACAGAAAGAACAGCCGCCGAAGCAGCCGCGATGCGTTGTTATTGAAAACTGCACCGGCTCCAAAGCTGGAATCCTTCCGCCGAGCTTGTCATATTTGAAGTGACAGCGTCTTGTAAAGGGGAGGGCGTAAATTTCATCTATTGTTTTTTCGTCGAGATTTTCGGCAGGTGGCATAACGACTATCAGGCCAGGGTCCTGCTGCTGAACAACCGGTTTGGCGCCCTCGGAAACCTGCTGCTGATATTTTATCTGGGCGTCCATCGCTAACTGGGGATTTTGTTTTTGCTGCTCATAAGACGGTAATTCAACGGCGCCGGAAGGAATTTTGGTATCTTTAAAAACCGGATATGCAGTGCCACGGATATTTGTAAGCTCTCTTACAGACGCGCCTGAATCGAGTTTACGAGCGATTTGGAGAATCGCGCGTTCGCCCATACCATAAACGAGTAAATCGGCTTTGGCGTCGGTAAGGACAGAACGTTTAAACTGGTCTTCGATATAATCGTAATGGACGAGGCGTTTGAGGCTTGCCTCAAGGCCGCCGAGGATTATTGGACAATCGCTGAATGCTTCTCTTGCGCGGGCAGAGTAAACGAGAAGCGGTTTGTCGGGGCGAAGGCCGGTTGCGCCGGCGGGACTATAGAGGTCTTCTCTGCGTTTGTGGCCAAGCGAGGTGTAATTATTTAGCCGGGAATCAATTGAGCCGGAAGATATGCCCCAAAAAAGGCGCGGTTTGCCGAGGCTCCGAAACTCATCAACACTTCGCCAATTCGGCTGAGCGAGAATCGCGACGCGGAAGCCGTGTTTCTGAAGCCATCTTCCTATCAGGGCGACGCCAAAAGACGGATGGTCAACATACGCATCGCCGGTGATAAGGATTATGTCAGGGCCAGACCAGCCCAATTCGCGTATCTCTTCTGGTGTTGCAGGTAAAAATTCACTAATTGTTTTTTGCGATATCGGCATAGATTACGAGGGGAAAATACGAAATTCGAATATCGAAATACGAAACAAATTCAAACAACAAAAATCCTAATGTTCAAACGCTGCTGAAGGCAGAAGCAGACAAATAAGCGTCAGTATTCAAATAATTTTGGACGTAATCCTTGACGGCGAGTTCGAGGCCAGTCGGCTGCCTGTCGTAGCCGGCTTTTCGCAATTTGGTTATGTCGGCCTGCGTAAAATACTGGTATTTGTCGCGAATCTGGTCGGGCATATCAATAAATTCGATATTCGGCTCTCTGCCCATCGCCGCAAAAAGGGCGTTAGCCAAATCGAGCCAGGTGCGAGGTGTGCCGGAGCCGATATTGAAAATGCCGGCAGCCTTTTTGTTATCAAGGAAAAACAGAGTCATATCGACGGCATCTTTAATATAAAGAAAATCCCTCATCTGGCGGCCATCGGCGTATTGGGGATTATAAGATTTGAAAAGACGAACTTTGCCGGTCTGGCTTATCTGCCGGAAGCCTTTTAAGACGAAACTCCGCATATCAGCTTTGTGATATTCATTGGGGCCAAAGACGTTAAAATATTTTAAGCCGACGATTTTTTTCAGCATACCGTTACTTTGCGCCCATAAATCGAACATCTGTTTTGACCAGCCATACATATTTAAAGGCACAAGCTCGGCGAGTTTGGATTCGTCATCGCTAAAGCCTTTTGAGCCGTCGCCGTAGGTTGCTGCGCTCGAGGCGTAAACGAGACGAGCCTTTTTTTCAAGTGCAAAGGCGGCAACGGCTTTTGAATAATCAAAATTGTTCCTAATAAGATATGAGGCATCTGTTTCCGTTGTAGAGGAGCAGGCGCCGAGATGTAGAACCACCTCGACCGGCAATGCAAAACGGCCGGCGGTAATTATTTCCAGAAAATCATCTGCTTCGAGATAATCGGTGAAACGCAGATTACGCAGATTCTTCCACTTCTCATCTTTGCCAAGGATATCAACAGCGAGAATATCAGAAATGCCTTTTGCGTTAAGGCCTGCGATAAGAGCCGAACCTATAAAACCAGAAGCGCCTGTTACAATAATCATAATAGGTTAAAAGGGTATGAAAAAGAGGGGTTTTTGTCAATCAAAACATTTGCGCTCCGCCAAAAGGCGAGATAAAAAAGAAATGGCCGACCTTTGAGAACCGGCCATTATATAGAAAAACCCAAATGAGCAAAAGAAAACATCACCGAGCGCAACTGCGCGTAATCAACATAAAGCGATATAAGTTGCTATCGCAAGAATCAATATCCGTTTCTTGTTAACGGTAAACGGAAGCCAAATTGTGTAATAAAAACTTCTAATTTTCGCCATTTAAAAACGCCTTCATTAATCGACAGGTGCATTATAACAAATAAATGCGAAAAAAGCAAATGACACAGGGGATTTTATTTGTAAGTAATTATCAAATAACAACTTATGCAAATCAGTTTTATCTCTTAATTAAATAGAGCTTCGACAAAAGTTTCGGGGTCGAACTCAGCGATATCTTCGGGCTTTTCGCCGAGGCCTATGAATTTGACAGGGATATCGAGCTGGTCTTTAATCGCAATTACGATTCCGCCGCGAGCAGTGCCATCGAGTTTTGCCAGAAAAATGCCGGTGATATTGATGGCTTCGGTGAACATTTTGGCCTGGGCAATGGCGTTCTGGCCTGTCGTGGAATCGAGAACCAGCAGAACTTCGTGCGGAGCTGTCGGAATTTGTTTTGCCACAACATCGCGGATTTTCGTAAGCTCCTTCATAAGATTTTTTTGTGTATGAAGTCTGCCCGCAGTATCGAGAATCAGAAATTTGGCATTTCTGGCAATTGCGGCAGAACAGGCATCATAGGCAACTGCGGCAGGGTCTGTGCCACCGGGGTGCTTTATAATATCAACGCCGATGCGCTGCGCCCAAATTGTAAGCTGCTCTACCGCCGCTGCGCGAAATGTATCACAGGCGGCAACAATTACCTTTTCGCCATTACGGCTCAAAGTAAAACCAAGCTTTGCGATGCTCGTGGTTTTGCCGGAACCGTTCACGCCAGCGACGAGAATTACCGTTGGGCCGGAAGAAGAAACGTTGAGGCGACGATTCTGGGCGGGCCAGTAATTTTTCATATGATTTTTAAGAAATGGAATAATGTCATCGGTTTTTGCGATTTTTCTTGAGCGGTAAGCCTCCCTGAGGTCTGAAATCAACTTGTCCGTCATTTCAACGCCAATATCATCGCTAATCAGCGTTTCCTGAAGTTTGTCGAGAAGCTCATCGTCAATGTCCCTTCCAAGCGTTAAAACGGCCTGGAAAGAAGATTTAATCCTGTCGCGCGTCCTGCCAAGATGGCCTCTAATATAATCAACCGTTTTAGTGAAAATTCCCATAAACAATTCCAAAGTTATTATTATATCAAACAAAACAGAAAGGTAAATACTTCGCCAAGCCAGTTAAAATAAAGAATTTAAAAAAGTTTCAATAATTAAAACAGATATGCGCATTTTTCGTTTGACAAAATTATCGGGAGGCTGTAAATTTCTATGGTCATCAGGGATGATGTATCAATTCAACAACTCAATGGCGTGAGTTATCTTTTAAACTGTATAAACAGGGATGTTCCCTTTGTGATGAGTTCTTTGTATTAACTGACAGTGAGGAAGAATTTGGCACAGGATGCAAGAGAGATATTTGATGCGATTGTGGAACGGGTCAAGGTTCTTGACCCGGCAAACAGCCGCAAATGGTTTGACGACCTTGGAATAAAGAGCTTCAGCGGCGGATTGCTTGAAATTACCTGCCCCGACGCTGAAAGCGCGGGTTTCCTGCAGGACAACTGCAGCGGCAGCTTCACGCGCGCTGCTCAACAAATCACCGGACACCTTGTCAGTATAAAATTCGTTACTGACGGCAAGGGCGCGAAAAACAAACCTTCGGCAACAGAAACAGAGCCTCGTCTCCATCCGGATTATACGTTCGATAATTTCGTTGTCGGCCCCTGCAACCGGCTGGCTCACGCAAGCTGTGTGGCAGTAAGTAAATCGCTGGGAATTACATATAATCCGCTGTTTATCTACGGCAGCGCAGGATTAGGCAAAACACATCTGCTGCACGCTATTTGCAGGGAAACACGAAATAATATTCCAAAAGCAAAAATGCAGTTCCTAAGCTGTGAAGAATTCGTCAACCGTTTTATCGCGGCAATCGAGGCAGGCTCGCTTGCGGAATTCAAGAGCCTCTACCGAACGGTCGATTTACTTGTAATTGACGATGTGCAATTTCTAAGAGAACGCGAGCAAAGCCAGGAAGAATTTTTCCATACCTTTAACGCACTCTACGATAATCGAAGACAAATTGTCCTAAGCGCCGATGAACCGCCGGGGCAGATTGCAACGCTACCAGAAAGACTGACAAGCAGATTCAAATGGGGTCTTGTTACAAGAATCGACGCTCCTACTTTTGAGACGAGAGTAGCAATTGTGCAAAAAAAGGCGAGACTTCGCGGAATGAAAGTTTCAGATGAGGTCGCGGAACATATTGCCGGAAAGGTTACGGCGAATATCCGCGAACTGGAAGGAGCTTTGACGACACTTTACGCATTGGCAGGCGGGACAGGCGAAGAAATCGGACTCGATATTGCCATAAAAGCCCTGGGAGACAAGGAAACAGGCGGCAAAAATATTTTCATCACTGATATTATAAAAGTCGTAACCGCATATTACGATGTCCGGCCGGCAGATTTACAAAGCAAAAGGCGCAGCCAGAGTATTACAATGCCGAGACAAATTTGTATGTATCTTGCGAGAAATCTTACCAAACACAGTCTCGAGGAAATCGGCGGCCATTTAGGCGGCAGAGACCATACGACAGTAATGCATGCCTGCGATAAAATCTCTGGATTAGAACAATCGAACGATAAAATCCAAAAGCAACTTGTGGAACTAACAAAACGCATTACGAGATAATTTTGATAAAGATTATGCGGGGCATTTGGTTTTTTGTTTTTGCGACAGAGGCCAGGTATCGCGGTTTTCGGCGTATACACATCTGAACGCTTCTACCACTTCGGGGTCGAATTGAGCACCGGAAAGACTAATAATTTCATTAAGCGCATCATCGGGCAATTTGCCGCTTATATTACCATGCATTGAGGTCATTGCATCAAAACTATCGGCAACAGCGAGAATTCTTGAGCCAACGGGAATATTTTTGCCGACAAGACCGTTCGGATAGCCTGTGCCGTCAAAATTTTCGTGATGATGGCGGATAATCACTATTTCCTGATTGAATAATCCAATTGGAGCGAGGATTTCGGCGCTTACAATCGGGTGTCGCTCGATAATTTTGCGCTCATCATCGGTCAGATGCGAGGTTTTTTGGAGAATATGATTTGGAATTACGATTTTGCCAAGGTCGTGCAGCATCGCCGCTGTTTGAAGCTGTTCTATCAAAGACTGAGAAACCTGCATCTGCTTCGCTATTTCTAAACAATAGGCTTTGACATTCTCAGCGTGACTAACAAGAAAAGCATCTTTAACAGCAATAGCTTTGACAAACGCGGTAATCGTGCCAAGCGTTTGCGATTTTATCTGCTGGGCCAATGCCGAAATTTTCGTTTGCAGTTCCCTGAAATCTTCACCCTGATGCACCTGAATTTGTTCATCAGGGCTGATTTGGTCATACGAAACAACACAGTTCCTGCCGTGATGCTTGGCGGCATAAAGCGCATCATCGGCTTTCCTTATCAGTTCGTAAAAATCCGCCGCGTTGGCCCCGTCAAAAACAGCAATGCCTACACTGCAAGTAACCGATATCGGCTGATTGGACACTTCCCAGTGATATTTATCAATTATCAGACGGAGCTTGTCCGCTCTCTGCGCGGCAATTTCGACAGGCATCCCCGGCATAAGAATGACAAATTCTTCTCCGCCGAAACGTGCGGCAATATCCAGAGGATAAATGTTTTCGTTGAGGATTTTGCCAAGCTGCTGCAAAATTCTGTCGCCATTCAGATGGCCGTAATTATCGTTTACATTTTTGAAATGGTCGATATCGAACATCATAACAGCAACTGAACCGCCGCGGAGCTTGGCCTGCAGCATTTCACGTTCGAGAATTTCAAAAAAGTGACGCCTGTTCGCAAGGCCGGTAAGCTCATCAGTATTGGCAAGAAGCAAAAGCCTTTCCTGCAGCTCAATCATCTGAAGCACAATACCGATTCGAGCCTGAAGCTCGCCCTTATTGAAAGGCTTGGTTACATAATCAATCGCACCGAGTTTAAGGCCGCAAATTTTGTCTTCGCTCTGGTCTTTCGCGGAAACAAAAATGACCGGAATTGAAGATGTGCGAACATCGGTTTTGAGCCTTCTACACGCCTCAAAGCCGTCAATGTCCGGCATCATTACATCAAGCAAAATAATATCCGGCTGCTGCTGGACAGCTAAACTTAAACCATCAGCTGCATTATCAGCAAGAAGCGTAACAAGCCCCATACCACCAAGATGAGCCTTCAAAAGGACAAGATTAGCTTGGCCGTCATCGATAACAAGGACTTTTCGCTGTTTTTTCGTCTTCATTTCCGCTTTTAAGGTTTTATAGTTAATCCCTTGCGGAAATTATCGACTTATTTTCCCTGCGTGTTAATCTGAAGACCTTATTTTAGAATAATAAACAATCTTTTTTAAGACAAAGACTTATAATAATCGGCTTTTCAGGCATTGCTGTTTTTGATTTGCGCCTCAGTTTTTGCCTTTTCGAGTAACGCCTGGACTTCTTCTTCCGTGTAATGCGACGGCCATAAAGTTCGCCAGCCGGCAACATAAGTTCCGACAGGTAATAGAGTGAGCAAACCAGCCAATAACCAGCCAGGATTATCGAGCGTGCCTATCGCCGCTTGTCTATCCTGCTCAGCCTGCTTTATAGATAAATCCAAAATGCCGATTACCTGCTGATATTTTTCCTTGTTGAGATTAGCCAAATAATCAAGCCGCAATTGCTCGCCGGTATAGGTATCTATTATCTCATTACGCAAATTCCGAGCAGTATGAATGTTACTGTTAAGCAAATTGATGCCGTTGGGGTCTCGACCTGCATATTTAACCGCCAATGGCGATATGTCCGCAGGCCATAAATCATAAAGAAACTGACAACCTGTTACAAATACAGCCGCAGCGATAATAATAATTGATAAAACCGTTTTCCAATTCATAAAAACCTTTCCTTTCCTGTGAAGTGTATTTAATCCACGATTTGAATTTTACATTGCACCATCTTTGCCTATATCAGCCTCCGGCATACGCTTTTCGATAGCGCGCAGGCGGTATTCATAGCAGATGCTGGTCCTGCTTAGTTCCTCTATTCGCTGCTGAAACTGCCGCTGTGTTTCCAGCAGCATTGTTATGTCGTGCTGCAATAATGAAAGCTGTTTTTGAAGATTGACCCAGGTGCCGACAATCAATGCCGCAAGAAAAATTATCTGCACCAAAACAGACAAATCTATTTGTTTATTAAAATACCATTGTTTGATTTTATTTTCATTTTCAGCCATTTTTACACCGGTGCATAGAAACAATAATATTCGCCGATTTTAAACATTATCACATATTTGCCCGCAGACAGATTTCCCTGCGACAGAAACGGCTCTGCAACATTAACCGCCCTGGCCACATCACCCATAATCATCGGAATTGTGCCAGCAGCGCCGACCTCCACGACTATTACATTATAGTGGTTATAATTGTATTTGCTGATAACCTTAGCAACAAAACCAATAGTTTTACCGCCGGCGGAAGTTACAAATGCGTTTTCATTCAGACCGGAGCTTTCGCGCAAAAGACGTTCGATAAACTGCTGCTGGTTCTGGGTGAAATCATCTGCCATTTTTATTTCCTTTTCCTTACTGCTGTGAGAATTGTCTGCTGATTAGCAAAATCCATTTCTATCTTTTCAAGCCAGCATATACTCCTGTTATCGTATTTGACACCGAGAATGTCCCTGCTGTCAGGGCTCGTAATCACTCTATCACCACAGTTGAAGGCCGGCGTTAAAACCATTGTCTTTACCTGCAATCGTTCGGTTTCAATTCCGCCTGAGTCCGAAAGACCTCGGGCATATTCGACAAGCGATGCCGTATCATCTGCTTGGTTCGCGGGACCGTTCACAAAAATGCTGTCCGGCGATACTTTCTGGTATTTGAACCTTCGAGGCAGAGTTATAATTTTATCAATCACCTCAATAGTAGAATTGACCGGCCCATCAGCAATGGTGAAACTTATCCTCTCATCCGCCATAACAGAAGCGGTTATTCTGAATTTTATAAGTCCTTTCTGAATTGCAAACCAAACATCCGTATCAAGCTGTTCTGCCGAGAGCCAGATACCGCACTGGTCGAGCAAAATCTTAAAAGAGCCCATATAAGGCCACCAATAGCTGCCGCCGGCATAAGAAACCTCAAGATAATAGCCGATTGAACTGCCATCTTTGCCGCAGGACAACGTCGGCATAAAACGCCTTCTTTTTCGAATATATACTCCATCTTCAAATACTTTTGAGAAATCATACGCCGGCCCCTGGTTATAGGGGCTGATGCTGTAATCGTCCGCCTCATTCAGACACCATTTGCGATAAACGTCTCTGACTTCGTTGAAATTCTCATTGGTAAGAGGCGAATATCTGTCATAGTTATTTTCTTCAAGAGTGGGGTCCCAGGCTTTTACCAACTCAAAAGTGGCTTCGTAAATCCTATAGTCGCCCTGAACAATATACCGATGCGTAACAGGCGAAAATTTTTTCCTGCCAACTACGGAAGCAACAGTCGTTTTTGATATATCAACAACCTGCCCCGGCCATTGACAATTCAGCTCGACCTCTCTGCAGCATTCTGGCTTAAAAAAAACAATTGCTTCAGATGGTGCGGTTTCACTAACGCTCGGAACAAATTTAAATCTCAAACCTGCCTGGCTGCAGCAACGAATAAGAGCATCAATCAAATTAAGCTCTGTTACATCAACATCAATAATTTTGCGTCCTTGCAACAAAGTTTTAAGCTGCTTCAGGGACGGGATAATCAATTGGCCAGCAGGAATAAACTCGCATAAAAGATAATAAATGGCCTCTGCACAGTCGAAATAATCACTTTGACTTTCATCTGCGCAAAAAACCCTGAAGCTTCTGCCGTTTTGAAGAATATTCTGTTTTGATGCGTTTGGTTTTCCATCCGGATTAAAAACAGTGTCTGCTCCTGCAATAAAAATCGTTTGCCCGCTATTTGAACAAACATTTCTGCCGAAAACAATTTTCCCCCTGAGTCTTGTTGAATAATCCTTAGCTATAATTGTTATTTTTCGTTTGTCTGAAGCATCTATTGTCTCAATTTCATCAACGAAACCAGCAAATATTGGCATCTCTTCAGGCTGTGTAAGACCGACGCCGGCATCATACACCGATTTTAGAACAATCTTCTGCCCGCATCCGACAAGAGAGTGCGTCTCTTCAGGCAGTAAGCTGCCGTCTTTCGGATAATAACTCATCACAGCCTGATTGAAATCGGGGTCTGCCGCAAATGTTATCTCTTCAGGAACAAGAAAATCGCAGTATTGTCCATCAAGATAAACACTCACGGCAGATGAACCGACAAAAAATTCATTATGCTGAGGCTGGAAAAAATCTATTCTATTTGACATATTAGACCACACTGCTTTGAAGTATTGAAACGCCATTCGGATTTTGCCTGTTAAGTCCAATATCTATCTGACCGGTAAAACCATTATCACTATTATCTTCGGCAACAGTTCTGATGCAGAACTTATAGTTATTGCCCGAAAGTTCATTTGTAACAAACTGATAAAATCTTCGCCCTTTGAAGCTTACGCTGCCCAAAGGAATCTGATAATCAATAATCCCCGTGCCATTATCATAATAAATTTTAAAATTATTTATCTTTTTTGATTGATGTATTGGCTGATAAAACCATTTAAGCAGGATTTTATTGCCTTCGATTTGTTCGGCAGCAGCTATAAAGATTTTATTGCAGCTATATTCAATCAAATTGCCCAAACTGTCAAATTCGACTCTTACTGCCGCAGAAAATGTCTTTTCCTCGACACCACAACAGTTAGCTCGCCTTAAAACATAAATAGAGTTGCTTAAAGGCCGGCCGGCTGATATTTCAAAGGTGTCTTCATCTGTTCCCAATGCAATAACTATTTTGTCAAAATCAATATCACAATCCCGTCCCTGGTATAATAGCTGCACACCTGCAGGTCGAGACCAGAAATCACCCTCTGTGAGCCCCAGACAGAGCTTTGAACCATTAGCAGAATCGCCACTGAACAGACTGTCAAAAAATTTCACATCCATTAGTTTACCGGTTCTCTTGTTATTTGGTTTTCACTATCAGTAATAACAAGTTTCAATATCGTATTACCACTCGAATTCTTTATTTCCATATTGCCTGTCAGTTTATCCTGTGTCATTTTACAGACGCTCCGCAGGAGGCTATAAAAATCAAGTCTTACTTCAACGGGGATATACCTTTCTGCGTTACCAAGTAAATTATTTCCGTTTTTGTCTGCATCGATAACACCGGCAAGGTCCCCCGAATCAAAAGGAGCAGAGCCATAGGCAATACTGAATTTATACCAGCCGCCGCCGATTTCAGAAATTTCCGGAGACAAGTCGCTTTTATCAACACCATTGACCGTTTTCAAATATTCAAAATTCATCTCAGACGCTGCATTCGTCAAAGGCTGACCATCTCTTGTAACATAAAAAGGAATATCTATTGTTGTATTTGCCATTTTAAAAACTCCTATCTGAATATTGAAAGTCTGCCGAAATTGGCAGCTTTTGCCTTTGATATAAATTGATATTTATCCTGAATAGCCCCAATTTGAGCCGGATTGCCTGCCAGGTCCGGCATACCGCATCGCAAGACCAGTGAATTCCGTGGCCGGAAATTTCCATTCGCCGCATCAACAAATTGCGGGTCTGTGGCATTCAAACTATGAGAACCTGTTAAGATATTAAATGACGCATTTGTGCAGTTGTAATCCTCATAACTTATTCTGGACGCTGATATGGGATAATCAGATTCAGGCCGTGCAAGATAGATTATATTATTCGTAATTACAGGACCTACAAAGCTATTGCAGCTTATTGCTGTTATTCCGCCAGTGCCGGTGCAGTAAAAAGTGCAATTTGCAATTATAGCTTCGCCTCGCTGAGACGAACTGCTGTTTGCAGTAACTACAGCCCCACTGCTTTGAGTACACTTTAATATGCAACCATTGATAACGACACCATAAACGGCGCTGATTGCCTGACAAGATGAATTAAAAAAATTATTTATTACAATAGTCGATGTTGAATATGAAAGAATATCTTCGAGTATATTGTTTAAAAATATACATTTCCCTATATATAAATTACGAAGGTTGTATGAAGAGGCATATATGCCATAATCGGAATATGTGAATTTGCAGTTAACAAAGTTAAATCCATATTTACTGGATGAAGCCGTCAGATAACATCCGGCCTTTCCGATTGCATTAACTCTCGTAAAATGAACATTTTCTATATGCACCATATTCGCGTTACTTATACTTACGATATGATTGGCAAGTGTATCTTCTGCGTCCAACGTTACATACTGGCCTTGCGGCAAAGGACTCCCGGTAACACTATCACAACCAATTATTTTCAGCCACTTGTTACTTGTGTAATCGCCCCCAAGATAGATACTTATCGTGGAACCATAAGTCCCCACTGAAAAAGTGTTACGAACATAGATTATTGTATCGCTGCCATTGGCAACATTATTAAGAGCTGTCTGCAAACCGCCGCAACCCCGATAAGCATTCTCCCAGCCTGAACCATCATTGTTGCCGGTCTGCAAAGTGCCATCAACATAAACTATTATAGCCATTTTCTGCTATGCCCCCTGAACAGGAACGTAAAAGTTATGATGACCCCTTGTATCTGTTATCGATGTTATATCTCCGTTACTTGTTGTTATAACTGCCAGACGCAAATGCGGTGTAGTTTGCATATTTGGAAAGCCGCTGTATTCATTTGTAACAAGGTTGCCTTGTGAATCAAGATAAACATAAATACTGCTTTTGTTGTCGGCCAGTGTGTTGCCGCTTGAGCCGCCATATTCTATAAGTGTCGTTCCCAGCCAGAACTTGCCGCTTTTTACCCCAATATCCAGACCGCCTTCATCAAAAACTCGTAAATCATTGCCGCGTTTTACTGCCAGCAGCAGCCTGTAAAGTAATTTGCGAAACTCAAGATAATAAGGCGATTTGCCGGTAGTAATATATTCAACACCTGTTTCTGCGTCGTTTACAATATTTAAAAGCTCATTATTCGATGGATAAACTTCAGCCATTTTTAAACCTCTTTAAAAATTATTTTATTTCCAAAACCAATTTACCATTTTGCTTGTCAAACGATTTTACTTCAAGTCCTTCAGCAGGCCTGGCAGGAGGAATAACTGCAATCTGTTCTGTCTCAATTGATTGTGTCTCATTTCCTCGGCTATCTGTTATTTTAATGTCGATTTTATAGTTTCCAGTTTCCAGTTGCTCACTTTGCCAGCAGAGCATATCAGCATCAAAACCAAACCAGCCAAAACCAAAACTTCCTTTACCAAATCCTATAGCAGCAGAACCATCATATCCAAAATCACTTATACCAAAGCAGCTCAATCCGAATCCGCCTTTGTCTCCAAATTCCGGCTGGATTTTTATATTTCTGTTGTTAAGTTTTTCATCTTCAAGGTAATAATCTACGCTGCCGTTCAAGGGCAGATTGTCCGTGCGCGGGAATTCAATCCTTACTCGCCCTGTTTGCGTCTGCCCTGAATTAATCTCATCTGAAAAATCAACATCCGCATATCCGGGTTCAACAGCAAAAACTTCTATTCTAACAGCAGTTTCCTGAGAAAGTGGAACAGGCACTATTAATTGTTTTTGGCCAGACTCAATAGTTGCGCCTGCAAATTTTCCATTAACGTAAATCTGGTGCAGCATATAGCTATAAATCGAATGCCATTTGACAACTGCCGCACCTGCGAGCTGATTCGCAGTTCCATTACCGCTGATTCCGGCCGGCAACGCAAATGCTCTTACCCTGTTGATTCCTTCACCAATTAAATTCATTTCAATAAACCTGCTGTGTATATGCTATGTTATATTGGCAGCTTATATGCGCCCCGCCGCTTACTAACGGACCCGTTTTAAATTCTTCTATCAAAAGATTTCTAAAAAATCTTCCATCGGGACATTCTAAAGTGTGCAAATTGCCGTCAATAAGCCCGTTTATTGTATCTATTTGTCGTCGAAGCCCATCTTGACTCTGAGAACGCAATTCGCCTTTCTGTATAACTTTTCTTCCACGAAGTCCCAAATCAATACCGACCTGCCCATCAAGACCTGTTGCCGACCTTTGGATAATGCCCCTCTGAGAACTTTTTATCTCAAGCTCAAAAGACTTTTCATCAAAGAATATTTCATCATCAAGAACGGCTTTCATAGCTTAATCCCTTAACAATCTGACGCTTGCACCGCTGCGAATTGAATCAGCAACACCATCATCACCGAGGTCGATACTGATTTTGCACCTCTGCAAAGCCTTTTCAAAAAGTTGCCTGTAATATTTGCTTTTCTTCCAGAAATTCTCCTCGTTGTCTCCCGCTCTGCCGGCAAGAGTTGCAAAAACTATTGATAAAACTCCATAAACCGACACCTGCCTTAACACCGAAACATCAAGAATATCATCAACGCTATATGAGCCATCAGATACACCGGGTCTTAATCCAAAATGCTGAGCAAGCTGCAGGAATATCTCACTGTTTTGCGGCTGATAGCTGCAAATCCTATAACTCACTTCTTCGGCATCCGGCAACCCAATTGTTTCATCCTGTCCATCAGCCCTTAAAACCGAAATCGTAAGCTGTGCAGCAGAATCCACAGATACAATCTCAAAAGCACCGTCAATTATATTATTTGAACTACGCAGATATATCACCATTCCCGCTGCGATTTTTGCATTATTGAAATCTGCATCCGGCGCGTTGAAATTTGCGCCTTCAATCTCGCCGCCTGTGCCGCTTATTAAAATCTGGCTTGCAAAATGTAAATCGCCAAACAGGCTTGGTTCATATCTCAAAATATCAACATCATTTGAAAAACTATTCATCATTTACCTCACTTTTGCCTGGCCGGGCCGGAATAATCTAACCCTTTATTATTCCCGCAATTGTTTTTTTAGTATCCGTGCCCGGCCATAAAGCAAAATTTCAAATTATGCAAGGTCTCTGATTAGACCGTGCGCAGATTCATTTCTAAACTCAAGTGTGTATTCGCCGATTAACTGACCGCATTCATAATCGCCGCTGCTTGCCAGAGGCTTGAAGTGAAAACTCCTGCCGGCAAGAGGAAGCACGCTTATCCTCGATGAATCGAGAAGCAGCACAGCATCCTGCGGAACCCATCTGCTGGGTATAATCCTGCATACGCCAAAATCGCTCTCATAGATGCTAACCATATCGGTATATGCCGTATCATTCGGGCCAAAACTTCTACTTGCGCTCAAAAACGCATTGATTTTGCGTTTCTGATAGCCGCCGACAACAATCAAATCAACATTGCCGCTGCTGTTTTCCCATATTTGCCGCAATACATAGTTAATCTTGGCTTCATCAAGCCCGTTTCCTGAAGGAAATCCCGAATCACCAGGCCGATAAATATGCGTCGCAATATTCTGAACGATACCTTTCATACTCCTGCGAACGGAAGCTGAACCCTGCGGATTCGCCGAAGGTTGACCGCCGTTGATAACAGTATTCTCAAGGTCGCGAATCAGTTCACGCAGTCTTTCGCCCTTCTGATAATCCATCTCGTCTGCAATGCCAAGATGACTTGCGGCTACATTTGTGCCGCTGACCTCAACACCTGCAGTAAAAATCTGCGTGTAGTTGCCGCAACGCAGGCGATTAGTGAATCTTGCGGCAGGTTTGTCGTCGCCTTCAAGCGCAGCGTTGCCGAGAATATGAATCACCTGACCGTTGGCGATATTTTCAGGTGTTGTGCCTGCATAGCCGCGAACAACAGTAATCGTATTGCTGCTAACACCTGTTACCAGCATCAGCTCTTCGGAACCTGCAATTTGAATCTGGTCGCCCGCCCTGAATCTGTCGCCATTTACGACATCAAAACTTGTCTCGCTGGCAGGATTGGTAATTGTGCTGTCGCTGATTGTATCCTTATTAGGCACAAGTGAATCTTCCAGCCATTCGTGATATGTGCTTTTCGCCTCGCGCAGCGAGTCGCCTATCACATCAAGCAAAGGCGCCTCAGAAGGCGAAACAATCCCGACAAGGTCTGATACATCTTCAGCGATTTCAGGCAGTGAAATCCCTGCCGAATATGTCGCTTTACCTGTAAATGCCATTTTTTATCCCTTTCTTTTTAAATTACAATTTCTTTGTGTCTTTGCCTGTCCGCCATAGCTTTTAGAGACGGCGGATGCCTTAGTGGCTACACAAACTTTCTTCTCGCCCGCAGATACTCCTGCAGGTCTGTTCTTGAGCCGCTGTTGGCAGCCTTTTTAGCTGCCCGTTCAAGAACACTTGCTGCACCTGACAACTTGTCTTTGACCCCGCTGGTCTTTGCTCCTGCTGAAGCAGTAATCGCACTCTCAGAAAACAAATAACTTTTTTCTTTTCTTAATTGCTCAACAACCTCTGCCGCTGTAGCCTTTTTGTCATCTTCGAGTCTTGCTCTGCCGATAATCACGGCAGCTTCCAAATCCCGCACCCCTGCCGAAGCAAGCTTTTCTATTAACTGTCGTTCAATAGTCATCTGTGAAAGATTCTTATTCAATCTTTCCACTTCAGCTTTGCTTTCGACAAGCTCCTGTTCGGTTTCCTGCCTCTTTTGCTCGGCACTTTGTGCCCTTTTACGGTAACGAATGGCTTCGCTGACATCTATGAGCCTTTCGTTTCTCGGCTCTTCTGAGCCTTCAATCTTTTCTGTGTCAATCTGACTCATCAAAAAAACCTTTCTTTTAGAATTTATCCGCTGCAGGCGGATTTTTCTCATAACCAAGTTCCCGAAGTATCTGCTCTGCAGGCACTCCGAGTTCCTGTTTCAATTTCGCTTCATTGAGTTTTTCAAGCGTGTCCTCCGGCAGAGGGCTTGGGAAAATAACATCAAAGATTCTCTCATCTTTTGTATTGGGATAAATATTCGTAATATCCAGCAGATGCATTATCATCGCCGCGATTTCTTTAAGACCCTGCCCATATACGTAATGCTTCCGGTCGGTCTTTGCCAGCATTCCCATCAGTGTCATACGCAAGGCAATGGCGCTGGTCAGATTGCCGATTTTATCTTTCAGCACTCCTGCAACTACAGGCGTAACGCCGCTGGTTTTATCCAACGCTTCTCTTATTTCCGCGATATGTGCATCTTCGCTTGGCGACGCATTATCTCCGCCGAACTGTTCAATACTTGCGTCAGGATTATCCGTGCACCACATCCTGCCCGGCGAAACAGCCCTGTTTTCAATGCCTTCAATACCTTTAGCAAGATACATCTTGAACGCCTGGAATGTTATTCTGCTCGCTCTGTCGCTAAGTCTCGTATTCAGTTCATCCTGAAGAGGTATCAAAGGTTCAACATCGCTGATTCCCTCGTAATACAAAGGCTGTGCGATATTCTGAATATGCACAACAGGCACAATGCCCATAATATTCGGCCCTTCCGCAGCCAGTTGTTCGTCTTCATATCGCTGCCACCAGTCAGGGGCAATTATTTCCGTAACCGCAGATGTTTGCCTTGCCGCACTGCTGTCTTTGCCGCCAAGCAGCCTGCGGATAAAATTCCCTTCAGACGCCACATCATTTTTCTGTTCGATAAAATGCTGAACGTAAAAATTGATTTTGCGAAAATCTTTCTCATCAAGAATAGGCAGTGCCCTTGGGGCTTCAATCAGTTCAAGTGAGCAGTCCGAGATAATTTCAAGTATCTGCCCAAAGAACGTTTGTGAGGAGGAAGAAGAAGTATTAAAATTTTTCGCTGACGGTTTCCGTGTATAATAATCAATAATTTTTTGCCCCGGCCGCACAACACAATCCACAAACCCATAAACCGCCCCGAGCACTGCCATATCCTGAAAGAATCTTACCCCGCCGTTGGTATTGAATATCTGTTTTAAAATTTTATCTATTTCAGCCCGCTTGTTTCCATCCTGTGCCCTGCTGACAACATCAATGCCTTTGCCGAAAAGAAAATCCACCATAGCATTGACTCGCCAGCCGATGTCATTTTCAACTACAACCTCCTTTCTTTCAATATCAGCGACCGCCCTGCCGCCCAACAGACCGCTTGCCTCAGTTCGCTTTATACCTGTAATCCTTGCCGGCAGTCCCATTTCCTGTGCCTGCACATAAGTGCGTGCTGATTCGTTTAACTTTGCATCAGCCGCTGACAGGCCTGTTGTCGAATACATTGGATTTTGATAATAATCCCACAGCCTGCCGAAATGAGTCTGCATATCGACCCACTGCTCATCGACAAGCCAGTCAATAAAGTCAGGACTAAGACCATCGCCTTTAAAATTTGTAAAATCAAATGCCATTAAATTGTTCCTTTGCAATCTTCAATTTCTTTCAACTTTCTATTCTTGTCCGCCTCTGGCGGATTCGATTCTCGACTTTCTATGTTGCCTTTCAGACAACTATGTCCCTCCGTATTACCTGAAAACTTGCGCGTTTTGGGCAAATTTCGACCAAATATCGACCAACGCGATTTTGTAAGTGCTTGTGGAATAAGGAGAAAAATTTTTTAATTTTTTTTAAGCGCGCAAGTTTTTTCTTGCGCGCTTTCGACCAGTATGCGATATTTACACTCTGCTTTTATGAATTTTTTTGGGGTTCTCTGCCTTTCAAAATCGCGGCGAAGCTTGCCCGCCGTAGGCGGGACGGATTTTCCTTGACAATCCCGACCTTTCTGGTATACTACTTGTTTTGGGAAAAGAATATTTTTAGGAGGAAGAGAAAATGAAGAAGACAAGAGTTTTGATAGTTTTCGTGTGTGTGATGGCAGCAGTAAATTTTGCCTCAGCCGATACCATACGCGGGATTAACATTGATTTTGTAACTATCGGAAATGCAGGAAATCCTGCTGATAATCCAAGCGGTAACAGCCATGGTGCGGTCGGGTATAATTACCGTATCGGCAAATATGAAGTAACCAATGCTCAGTGGGACACTTTTACAGCCGCTGCCAGTGCTCCCACGGGCAGTGACGGTGGTTATAGCTATCCCGCATATTGGACCGGAGCCCAGCAGCCGACCAATAACGTAAGCTGGTATGAGACATTGCAGTTCTGCAACTATCTTACCAGTGGCGACAAGAGTAAAGGTGCATATCAGTTCAGCGGAAATAATTCAGACCCCGGTAGTTTTCTCGGTATCAATCGCACAGCTGCCCAAGCAATTTATGGTACGATCTATGTCATCCCAACCGAAGACGAATGGTACAAGGCAGCTTATTACAAGCCGGATAACAGCGGTTATTCGGATTTTGCTAATGGAACTGATACTCAGCCGATTGCAGGGGTTGCCAGTAATTATAATAAAGTAAATTCTCAACCGTGGGATGTAGGTGTTGGTAATGGTACAATGGAACAGAATGGTACTTTCGATATGACTGGTAACGTCTATGAATGGAATGAAAATCTGGTGAATAGCTCCGATCCCTATCGTCGAATGCGTGGTGGCTCGTTCAGTAGCACTTACCCCTACCTTGACATCGCATCGTCCGGTGGTAGTCACGGCGACTACCCGTACAAAGAGAGTAATTTATTGGGGTTTCGGGTTGCCTCTATTCCCGAACCGGCAACGATTTTGCTTTTATCTTTCGGCGGTTTGGCTTTAATTAAAAAACGCTAAAAAAATAATCAATTCAATAAGGCCGAGTCTGTTTTGCTCGGCCTTTCTTTTTGGCGCGGCGGGTCGAGTCGAAGACATAAGAGATTGAAATTGCGAAACGTTCGTATTCGAATTATTACTTACCTTTCCTTCGCTTAGCTTCGTTTCGCTTCGCTTGGCTATAGCTGTGTTATCGCTGTGCTATGGCGGTGCCATCCCTTGGCCATCGGCTTTTATCTCATTAAAGCCTTTCTCAGAATGGACTTTTGAACTCGGCCTTTTTTATTTATTGCCTCACAACCAAAATCCTTTATAATTTCAGATAATAAAGATAGTTTTACGCAAGGGTGAAATAATGAAACCATTTAGTATCCTCGACGACATTTTTGATTTTGCAATCGACAACGAAATCGAAGCTTACAAATTCTACACCGACCTTGCGGCAAAGGCGAATAATCCTGAAATGAGGCAGGTTTTTCTTGATTTTGCAGCCGAAGAACAAGGACACAGGAAACTATTGGAAGATGCAAAGAAGGGGAAAAAAGTTAAGATAGGCAGTGAGAAAATTTCTGATTTGAAAATCGCTGATTACGCTGTCGATGTCAAACCCACTCCCAATATGGCCTATAAAGACGCTCTCATCCTCGCGATGAAAAAAGAAAAGGCTTCCTTCGCGTTATATACCGACCTTGCCGCTGTTACACAGGACTCGGCAGGAAAAAAACTTTTTACATCTCTTGCTCAGCAGGAAGCAAAACATAAGCTCCGTTTCGAGCTTGAATACGATGGAATCGTTCTAAAAGAAGATTAAAATATTATTTATCTCTGTGTCCTCTGTGAACTCTGTAGCAAAACCATCAAAATTTACTCTGTGGCTAAAAGAATTGCGTGCGCCTTTCTGCACCGCAAGCGCGCTGCCTGTCCTTATCGGTTCAGCCCTTGCCTTTTCACACACAGGACAAATCAACGTAACCATTTGTCTCCTCGCTACTTGCGCAACAGTCGCAATTCATCTGGGGGCAAATATTGCCAACGATTATTTTGACCATATCTCCGGCAACGATGAGCATAACGACAATAAAACGCCCTTCTCAGGCGGAAGCAGAATGATTCAAAAAAATCTGCTTAGCCCTAAAGAAATCTTCATTGGCTCACTTACGTTTTTCGCAATCGGAGCAGGCTTGGGAATTGCGATATTTATAATGACAAAAAGTCTCTTTGTGCTTGCACTCGGCCTTATCGGCATAATCGGCGGATATTCCTATACTGCTCCGCCCCTGAAATTGGGCTATCGCACCACAGGTGAAATAACAATAGGTTTGCTTTTCGGTATTTTGCCGGTCTATGGCTCTTTTTATATTCAGACATTAAGTTTCAGTTTGCTGCCGATAATGCCCGGAATAATTGTCACTGTTCTGATTTTCCTCGTAATCTTTGCAAATGAATTTCCAGATTTTGAGGCCGATAAAGCCGTCAGCAAAAAAACTCTTGTTGTAACATTTGGCATAATCAACGCTGCTAATTTCTACAAAGTAATACTCACAGTGCTTTGTGTCCTGATTGTTTCATACGCGGTTGCAAATCTCAAAGCTCTTGCATCGGCAATTTTATTGATATCGATAATTGGCATTAGTGCGATATGTTTTAGAAACGCGGACGCACAAAAGCTGGCACAAAAAGGCTATATAAAATTGAGCAAAACCACAATTCTGCTGCATACTATTGGCTGTATTGCACTTATCGCGGCAATATTACTTTCCAAGCCTGCTTAAAACATTATCTGCATATTCTTTTTGGCCTGTTTTGCCTTCGCCGCGATAACCTTTTTTATTAATTTCCTCCTGTAGATATCCGATACGGTTTTCAGGATTCGGATGTGTTGAGAAAAATTCTATTGTCCGGGAGCCGCTCTGTCTTTGCAATATCTCCATTGTTTCAATCATTCCATAAGGTGTGTAACCGGCCTTGACTAAATAATCCAGACCCACTTCATCCGCCTGCTTTTCCTGTTCTCTGGTAAAAGACATTCCTTCAAGCTGTCTGACGATATTTGCTACTCTCATCGCTGACGATGATGCCTGCGAACCAACAACACCCAAACCGGCATCAATCAGGACATCCCTCGAAATTTGCTGAGCGATGTGTCTTGCTGTAACGTGTGCTGTTTCGTGCGCCAGCACACCGGCAAGCTGTGCTTCGCTGTTAAGCTCTTTGAGCAAGCCTGTAGTGATATAAATATAACCGCCTGGCAAAGCAAATGCGTTTACCGATTGATGATCAATAGCTTTATAACTGAACCCTGCATCAGGCGTATGACTTATCCGGGCAATGCCTTGCCCCACTGAATTTATATAATTCTGAAGCTGCTGGTCTTTGACACTCTGGCCAAGTTCTTTTTCGACCTGCTGCGATGCCTCAGCGCCCATTAATTTTTCCTGTTCAGGACTTACAAGTATGAGTTCTTTTTCACCCGTTACAGGATTGGTTTCGCATCCGCTGCAAATTAGTCCTAATGCCATTACAAATAACGTTAAAACCCACAAAGCTCTCATAAACTTAACCCTTTTCAAATAAAAGACTTATAATTCAAGCAGCAAAAAACATTTCGGCATTAAGGTATCCAGATATTATACAAAATGTCAATAGGATTTTTTTGTGTTGTATTATCTTTTTTTATATTAGTATAATTTACGTTCAAAGTAAATCTAATCTGTGGATCTAAATCTAATGAATAAAAGGATTTTTCTCTCAATAATTATTGCAGCAGAATTGCTGTTTGTTTTCGGCTGTAATGCTCCGCGTGAGCAGTTGCTGGCCTATAATAATTATTTTGAAGCCTCGGATTTCAATTCTGCTTCGGGTTACGCTGAAAAAAAAATTCATAAAGGAAAAAATCCTGATGGCGATGACCTTCTCTGGACTCTTCAGGCGGCAGCAGCAAGAAGAATATTGAAGGATTTCAATTCCAGCACTCAATATTTTGATACCGCCGAAAAAGACCTTCATTATTACGATACGCGTTTCTCTTTAGATGAAGTAACCGCCATTGCCATCAATGATAACGCTATGCCCTACAAAGGTGAAGAATACGACGGCGTGATGGCAAATACATATAAAGCCCTGAATTTTATGTCTGAAAACAAACCAGACCTGGCAAGAGTCGAATTCAACAGGGCTATTGACAGACAAAGAAGGACAAAAGAAAAATTTGAAAAGGAAATTAGCGAGAGAAAAGCCCAAATTGATAAAATGCCGTATGGCAATCTGGTAAATCAAACCACCTCAGACCCGAAAATGGAACAAACCCTGCACGACAAATACCCCCAACTCTATGAATACCAGGCTTATAAAGATTATATCAATCCTTTTGTAACCTATCTGGCCTCCGTGTATTTTAACGCCACAGGCGAACCTTCCACCGCAAGAGATTTACTGAAAGAGACCTACGGCCTTGTCCCTGAGAATAAATATGTAGAGGCGGAATTTAAGGAAACGGAAGAGCTGCTTGCAAAAAACGAAAATTTCAAAAATACCGTATGGGTTGTCTTTGAAAACGGCCTTGGACCTGTCAAAGAGGAATTCAGAATTGACCTGCCGCTTTTTGTAGCAACCAGCAGAGTGCTTTACGCAGGAATCGCTTTGCCAAAACTTAAATACAGGGATATTGCCTTCTCATATCTGCAAATTGAAGCTGACGGCAAAAGTTATGACACCGCAGTTGTCAGTAATATGGACAGGGTAATACACAGCGAATTTAAAAAAGATTTCGAATCTATTTTATTCAGAGCGATAATTTCAACAACAGGCAAAGTTGTAGCGCAATATGCCTTATCCCAGCAGGATTCTGCCGCGGCAAATATCGGCTCAATAATGATTGCCGCTTATTCGTTTGCGACCAATGCCGCCGATGTCCGAATCTGGACATCGCTGCCGAAAGACTTCCAGATTGCAAGATTTCCAAAGCCGCAGAACAAAATGCTTAAAATTACCCCTTTAAACGCTCAACCATTTGACATTGAGTTGCCGGATTGCGATAATGTCCTGGTATATATTAAAATTATAAACAGAAATTCCAGACCGGTTTGTAATATTATTCCTTTGTAAAAAAGAAGTTAGGATATTGTTATTGGTATGGGTATTGTCGAAAAACAACAATGGCTAACAAGACATTACCGTTACCGATTCCGTTACCGAACCACAATTAATAAGGAGATACCTATGAAAAAGTATTTGCTTTTGTTGTTTTTTGCCGCATTGGCCGTCCTTCTTAACGGCTGCGGCGAAACTAAAGACAGTCGCGTCAATCTCGACACAGGGGTAAAGAGCGATAATTTAGTAAATAATGCCCTGACCCGACCTGTATATGGAGCGTTCAGCCTGCTGATAGGAGAAGGAATTGATTTAAAAGATGTAAAAGTCTTTACAAACGATGCCGGCTTTATGGAAGTTCAGGTAACCGGCTACAATCGGGCTGTATATACGAAAAGATTCGATTACAAAATAGATTGGCTTGATAAAAACGGCGTTGCGGTTGACTCAAAAGCAAGCGTCTGGATGCCTGTATCCGCAAAATCAAGAACCACATTCCGTTTTAAAGCTGTTGCGCCTTCAAAAGATGTTGTTGATTTCAGAATGAATACAAGAAAAACTCCGGAATAATGAAAGGATAAAACTATGAAAAACCTGTCGATACTTTTATTTTTCTCAATGCTGTTATTAGCCGGTTGCGAGGAAGTTTCAAAAGTTGATACAACTAACGACACCGGCAAGCAAGTTATGTCACTTGATTACAGAGATTTCGACCAGGCCGCAGGCGAAATGATTCAATCGCTTCTAAGTTCAGGCACGCTCGCTAAAAAAGACGGCAGCAGATACGTCGTCTCCACAGGCAAAGTCACAAACGACACTATGCAGAGGATTGATACCGACCTGCTTACCGCAAAAATCGAGCAGGACCTGATGAATAGCGGACAGGTTGTAATGACATCCGCTGTGGGCGGAAAAGAAAGCAATCGGGACGACACGGTCTATAATATGAGAGAAACCAGAGACTCCTCAAAAGGCGAAGAGTTTAAGCAGGAAACCCTGCCGCAAAAAGGCCAGATAATCTCCCCTGAACTGAGCCTGTCCGGCAAAATTTATCAGCGAAACCTGCGTTACGACAAAGACAAACAGCAGGTGGAATACTATTTCCAGTTAAAAATGACGGACATAAAGACCGGCCTGCGATTCTGGCAGGAAGAAAAACTTATTGCCAAACGCGGCAGCAATAAATCTGTCGCCTGGTAAAAAATAACTGTTTAAGGACAGACAAAATGAAAAGGACAATAATATTATTGTTGATTCTTCCATTCTCTTTACAGGCCATTGCCAAAGAAAAAGCGATAATTCAGGAAGGCAAAGGGGTTGCCTCAACAAGGGAAGACGCCATTAAAAAAGCAATCTTTGAGGCCGTCGCGAAAGCAAAGGGAATAAACGTTGGCTCAGGCAAATACCAGTTCGATTTTGAATCCGCCTCAGCCGATATCGAAAGGAAGCCGGGCGGCAAAGAAATCGGCTTTGATGCGGTTTCGATATATGCCGAAGGCACATCCACCAGCACGGCTATCAGGGCTTTGGTGAAAACCTATGAGGTTCTCGAAGAGAAAAAAACCGACCCTAACACGTGGGAAGTGAAACTTAAAGTCTGGATATACGACTATCAGCCGCCGGACAAAAATGAAAGATTAAGAATAGCTGTCCTTGCGCCAACAACTTTAAGCAGCCAGTATTATTTCGGCAATATCAAACTCAGCGACAAAGACATCCAGCAGGAAATCACACATATATTGAATACTAAGCTGGTAGAAACAAATAAATTCACTATTCTTGACAGACACTATATCGACAAAGTTATGCAGGAAAAAGGTCTGGTGCTGCTCGGCGACGCCTCTCTTGAGGAAAAGGCAAAACTGGGTAATCTTCTGGGAGCGGATTATATACTAACCTCAACGCTTAATGAGGCCTATCTCTCTGCAAACGAAAAATATCTGGAAGCCATTGGACAAAAAACCTATGAACACGAGGCCAAGTTTAAAATGGATTATTCTCTTATCGGCGCAGCAACGAGCCAAATTAAATTTTCAGATTCAGTAAATTTATGGCTCCAGTATGATAAGGACGTCAGAAATCTTGTTCCAAACTGGCAGGATGATAAGATTGATTACCGGTTGCTTGCCGACGAATTGATTAAAACGGCAACTGCCCCAATAGTTGATAAAATCACTGGTGCGCTTTACCCGGCCAGGATAGCAAAAATTTTCCCGAACAATGTAATTATCATAAATAAAGGCGGCAAAGATATTTACGAGTCCGATATTTATGATGTTCTCAAAGAAGGCCAGGAGCTTTTCGATTATGACACAAAAGAATCCCTCGGAAAAATTGAAGAGCCTGTCGCCACGATAAAAATTGCAAAGGTTATGCAGAATTTTTCCTATGCGACTGTAGTTCAGGGCGATGGTTCCAAATTGTCCGAAGGCATGATTTGCAGAAAACAGGGTCAAGAGCTTCAAAAACCCATAGAACAGCAAAGCGATACCCAGGTTACACCAAGCGGCGGAGTCAAAATGCCGTTTGATAAATAATCGCCAGCGGTCAGGACTGAACCTGGCAGATAATTTTTGACGCTCCGCAAAGGACATTGATTTTTGCGTCTTTGCCGTGTCTTTTCATCGCCTCGGCCAGAGCGTGCTGTGGACTGGCTGCCCAATCAAAACCTATTGTTTGAGTTTCTTTTTTGGATATTCCGCCGCTTACAATAATAACCTGACAATGCTGAGTAATTTCGTTTCCTGCCCACACATTGGCCGCAACTACTTTGCTCAATCGACCTGCGCCGACAAGTTTCTCTATTTGCTCAAAACCGCATTTATAGCCTATGTCTATTATTTCAGGATGCTGTGAGCTTATTTTTTCCGGACTTGGCGTTACAAATATCAACGTCCCGCCTTTTTTGACCGCAAAGTGAGCCGAATACATCGCTTTAATAGACTGCCAAAGGTCGATATCTGCAGGATAGGAATCGGCAATGACAATATCACCCTGTTTAACTTTGACGCAGTATAATTCCGCGGCAAAACGGCAGGCCTGGCTGTGAGCCTTTATCGGGTCTCCAGCAAATGCCTTTGCGATTGTGCCGTCCTGATTCGGCACTTCATTCAATATGAATTTCAGGCCGCACTTGATAGCAACATCGTCTATCAAAGCCCTGACTTTGTTTTCTCTGACTCCGAATCTTTTTTCCGTCGGCACCGTATGGCCAAGCCAGTGCATTTGTCCTATGGTTTGTTCTTCACAGCAGCCGGGGTTGATTATTTTCCCGCCCCCGCCGAAACCTGCATACATATGCGGCACTGCCTGTCCAAGCCCAATCACAAAATCCGCTTTAAGTATCTCTTTATGCACTTTAATTTCAAAACCATCATCGCTTTTTTCGATAGTTTCATAATCCTCTCCTTTCTTCCAGTCAGGATTTATAATGCGATGATTTTCAGCAGCTTCGTCGGTATATTTGAGCCTTATTTCCTGCTCTGTCATCTGCCGATGAGTCCCCAGCGCGACAAAAATTGAAATATCCTCATTTCCTATCTTTGCCCCTTTGAGCCACTTTAAAACCGGCGGCAGCATAAGCTCTGTTTTTGTCGAGCGCGTAATATCGTCAACAACTATGACGATTTTCATACCGGCTTGGACAATTCTGTCGAGCGGTTCTGAGCCTATTGTGTTTACCAGTGCTTTTTCAAAAATTTTGCTTTCATTATCATCTTGTGAGTATTCAGCGGGTTTATAAATACCCGCGATACTGCCGTCAGGCAGCTCAATTGAAGGAAACCCCTTATAAGGAAATTTGTGCAGCATGAAAATCAGTGCTCAACCGGTTCGCCGAGAAGATTTTTCATCTCTGCAAGCTGCTTGTCCAGCAGTTCTTCTGTCTTTGCTTCGACATTGAGCCGAAGCAGCGATTCGGTATTGCTCGGCCTGCAGTTGAACCACCAATCCTTAAATTGCACGGTTATTCCGTCGAGGTCGTCTATTTCTCCCTGGCTGAACTTTCGGCGAAGCTCCTTCATCATTGCTTCCTTATCTTCAACGGCAAAATTTATCTCCCCGCTTGCGAAATATCTTCGCAGAGGCTTAATAAGCTCGCTGACAGACTGCTGTGATTGACTTAAAATATTTATCATATGAACCAGCGTAATCATACCCGAGTCGGCATAAAAATTATCGCGGTAATAGAAATGTCCCGATAGTTCGCCTCCGAAAATCGCGTGAGCCACTCGCAGCGTTTTTTTCATAAACGCATGCCCTACTCTTTCGCGCCTCGGCACGCCGCCGTATTTTAAAATTTCTTCGCGAACCACCCAGCTGCTCCGCAGGTCATAAACAATCGCTGAATTCATCGCCTTTTTTAAAAAATAAGGCACCATAAGAGCAGTCAGCAAATCACAGCTTATATTTTGCCCTTTTTCATCGACCATCATCAGCCTGTCGGCATCGCCGTCAAAGCAGATGCCCACGTCTGCTTTGCGTTTTTTCACCGTATTTTTGAGCTGTGAAAGATTTTTTTCGACCAGCGGATTAGGGTCGTGCTTAAATATTCCTTTATGCTCGAAGTTCAGCTTGATAATCTCCATATCCAGACCGTCAAAAATCAGCGGCACTGCCTTGCCCGCCATACCATTGGATGCATCGATAACTATTTTTAACTTTTTTATCTTTGGGTCGAGAAATTTCAGGACGTGTTCCCTGTATGCATTCCCCAAGTCGCATTTCTCAACCGAGCCGCCGTTTGAAACACCCAGCGTATGAAGCAGCGATGTTGCGATGTGTTTTATTTCCTGAAGGCCGGTATCCTGCCCGATGGGTTTGGCCTCAAGGCCGGATACCTTAAATCCATTGTATTGAGCCGGATTGTGTGAAGCTGTTACCTGCACGCCGCCGCAGGTTCCGAGATGATTTATCGCAAAATACATCTGCGGCGTATCAATCATACCGATATCAATAACATTTGCACCGGTGGCATTCATACCGCGAATCAAAGCGTCGGCCAGACTTCTGCTGTGTTTGCGCATATCATGACCGACACATAATTTCTGGCGATTGGCAAGTCCGCGGTCATAACCGCGAAGCATAGACCGCAGAAAAGCCGCCGAAGCATTGCCTATCTTCCAGGCTGCGTCCTCGTCCAGCTGGTCGGGATAAACTCCTCGAATATCATACGCCTTGAAAATTTTCGCGTCCATTTCGACTAAACTCCATAAAAATCATAATCTTATGCAAAGATTCTACTTACAGCCGCCTTGCCGGTCAAATGCTATTTTGCTTGTGGAAACTACAATCTCGACAAAAAACACACTTTAAGCTAAACTGGACTTATGAATAAAGACCTGAAAAACAATACGCTTTCGGAATTGCGGCAAATCGTCGAAACCCTCTGCCGTAAGGCATCCCCAAGCGGAGGCGGCAAAAGCTACTTTGCAAAATACATATTCAGCTTTCTGCATATCCACAATACCAACGATATAAACCTTATAACTCCCCTGTCGAAAGAACTCCGCGCTAAACTTATCTATGACGGCTATTTCATTTCTCAGCTTAAAATCGCCGAAAAACTCACCGACCCGGACGGCACAGTAAAATATCTTTTTGAGACCACCGATGGACAGCAAATCGAATCCGTCCTCCTTGAGGAAACGGACAGAAAAACAATTTGTCTGTCAACACAGGTCGGCTGCCGATTGGGCTGTAAATTCTGCGCAACGGGTTACCTGAAATTCGAGCGGAATCTCACTGCCGGCGAAATCATCGACCAGGCAGGCACTATTTCAGCCGACAGCAACTGCAAAATAAACAATCTCGTTTATATGGGTATGGGCGAGCCTTTGGATAATTATGATAACACTCTAAAGGCCGTCCGGATTCTTTCAGACCAGGCCGGCAGAAAAATCGGCATTCGCAGGCAGACTATTTCAACGGTCGGTCTGCCTGACGGCATAAGAAAACTTGCCGAAGAGGATATTTATCCGCGTCTTGCGGTTTCTCTGCACGCCGCCGATGACAATTTAAGAAAACAGATTGTCCCTGCCGCGAATAAATACCCCCTGCCGGAATTAATAAAAGCTATGAAATACTATCAGCAAAAGACTGAACGCAGGATAACAATTGAATATTGTATGATGGATAATATCAATGACAGTCTCGATTGTGCCCAGAAACTTATCAAGCTTCTAAGAGGTTTGCATGTCAGTTTTAATCTTATTGAATATAACCCTCATCCCGGCAGCAATTTCCAGCCTTCGCCAAAAGAGCGGATAAAGGCTTTCAAGGATATTCTAATGCAATCAGGGTTCGAGGCGATTATAAGATACCGCCGTGGCACCAAGATAAAAGCCGCCTGCGGCCAGTTAGGTGCAGATAGAATAGGGAAAAACTAATGAACAACACGATACAATTACCAAAGGGTATAATCTTCGATATGGACGGCGTTCTGGTCGATTCAGAACCTTTTATAATGAAAGCCGCAATACAGATGTTTGCCGAGCTTGGCCTGAAAATCACAGCTGAAGACTTTTATCCTTTCACCGGCACAGGCGAAAACCGCTTCCTCGGCGGCGTTGCTGAAAAATACAATTTTCCAGTTGATATCCCGCAGGCCAAAAAACGCACCTATGATATTTATCTCGAAATAATAAAAGGCAAATTGAAACCCCTGCCCGGCGCAAGAGACTTCGTCAATCAATGCCGAAGTCTCGGCAAAAAAACCGCCATTGCCTCAAGTGCGGATTGGCGAAAAGTCGAGGGAAACCTGCTTGAAATCAAACTGCCTGCAAAGCTTTTTGACGCTGTTGTCGCAGGCGAAGATGTCGAGTATAAAAAACCGGCTCCTGATATATTTCTGCTCGCCGCTAAAAAAATCGGTGTTGACCCCAAATATTGTCTTGTAATTGAAGATGCTCTAAGCGGAATAAAAGCAGCCAAAGCCGCCGGCTGCAAATGCCTTGCGATTACATCAAGCTACGCAATTGAAAAACTCCCTGACGCAGACTTTTATGCTCCCGATTTAGCCCACGTGCCTGATGAGGCCATTAACTGGCAATCTTAAAAACGCCTTAACTAATTTATACAAGAGATATTACGTATATAAAAAAGCCCCTCCCGCCCCCTAAGAGGAGCTTTAAACTGAAATCTTCCCGGCCTGCCGCGTAGGCCCGTTAAAACCTGCTGTTACCACCCTCCTGCAAGCCGGGCTTGCCTTCAATCAACTACAGGGCTGTGCATCAAATCCGCAATAGCCCATTTCATCACTGAGCTGTTTTACCCGAAGCCAGATTTTTTCTTCTTCAATAACGTCCAGCGCGACAGGATAAAGAATATTATCTTCCTGAAAAATGTGCTCCCTGACAATCGGCACGATAGCACAGGAAAGTGCATTAATCTGTATTTTGAACTGCTCAGGCTCGAATTGCCTGAAATTATTCACCGCCATTGTCAGGTTGCCGACTATATTATTTATTCGCCAGTGTGCTTTCGACAAGACCGCACAAATGCTTTTGCAGGGATAGTTTTCCAGCGATGGAAAAACAAGGTCGTCTTCCCGCTGGTTATGAACATTTATCGCCTGCAGATGTCCTGCTATATGCTCCAGCTTGCGAAATTCGCTGCTTAATTCAGTTATCGCCACTGTCTCCTGCAGTTCAAGATTCGCCTCTGCAAGGTCGGCAAGAAAACACTCAAACATCTCATGCTCCGCAAGAATCCTGCGAACCGGATGGTTTGCCGCAAGATTTGCCCGCAAAAGCGCGAACTGGTCGCCTAAAATCGAGGCAAAAGCGTAAACAAGCGTGCGGAGCTGGTCAAGTGATATGCCGGAACCGAGAAGGTATTTCTGGGCTTTTCCTATATCGCTGAGTCTTAGGGTTGAAAGAAGTTGACGTGATTCTTCTCTTATTTTGGCCGGGTCCTCGCCGTCGCGAACGCGTCCAAGGATGTCTGCAAGTTTTCTTGCCTTTTCCATAGCCGTGCCTCCTTTCCGCAAAGCGCCGATTGGTATAAACAACCGCCTTTGAACAGTAAACACGCGCTTACAGTTCCATATAGGTTTATACGAATAAGTTCGACAAAGTTTCGTAAAAAAACAAAAAAAGCGCATAAATTTTCTAAAATCGTGCTAACGTGTGTTAAGACAGGCAAGACAGGCGAATTGCACCGATTTTTTACTGTGGCGGCTTGCAAACACTACAGGGGGAATACTTAACCTTTGCCTCTTTAAGCTTCATTGGTATTGAACTTTTGCCCAAAAATCGACAGCCCAGACTGTGATACTTAGTCCCTGATTTGGTAACATAAACAATAATATCATCATTACCTGATACTTTTGAATTATCGCTCGCAGGCGTAACATCAGATAGCGGTTTGGCATCCTGTTTATTCGGTTCATTCGCCTCGATTGGGCCTGCCGAAGCTTGCCCGCCGAGGCCGGTCTGCTTACCCGATGGGATTGTTTCATTAGATGCCCATATCCCTTTCCCTGCCTGCCGGGCAAAAAGCTCAAGCTGATGAAACTGGTTCATATATTTAAAGAGGCTTCTCGTCGCGGCAAGGCCGTAACCCTGACGAATGACCTCCTCATTAACAAATAACCCATCCGGCACCCGGTAAACATAAGCTCTGATACAGCTATTCGAGTCGGTTTGCTTTTGCTGTGGGTCAGGCAAGACAAAGATATTTTCTCCTTTCAGAAGATTAGCAACAAATCGGTCCGCCTCGTCGGCGGAATTTACAGACTGTACTGCTGACGGCCTATCAACACCGGCAAGGCAAATCGTCGTCTCGTTGCCATCCTGAACAATAACGACAGTATTATTGTTAATCGTTTTTATAACAGGCGAAGGTTTAAGATTCGACAAATCCGGTTTTTCAATCGCCGGAACTTCAACGTTTTGCAGCGAAACAGCAACGCAGGCAGCCCCCAGCAGCAATAAACAGCCTGAAAACAGAAGATATTTCCTCATTAGAAATCCCTTTCAAATAGTTTTTTTTATTAATCGCCGTAAAACAGCTTTCATTCATTACTAATCAAGGAGTATATGAATGGTAAATCGAAAAGCTCAAAAGTCAAGAAACAAAAAGCCCTGTTGAAAAGCAGGGCTTTTTTTATGCGCGATAATAAATCAGATTATTATTTTCTTTTCCGCAGAGCAAGTAAACCAAGAGATAATAGAGCAACCGTTGCCGGTTCAGGAAGCTGCACTAAGTAGTCCTGACCATCAGGTGAACTGGTTGCGGCCAAATTCCATGCAAAATATGACACGTCGCCATTCAACTGGCTAAGCCACAAATTGGCAGTGGCAGCTTGTTCGATTGTAGCATGGAAACCTGCACTACTCGTAACATCCCAGGTGGGATCGGTTTCATAAACAATCTCCCATAAACAGGCACCGAAGGCTTCTGCCATTTGTCTGTTTGCGCCAGTTGCCCAGGTGGGGTCAAAATCCCTGCCCCAAAGCTCACGAATATAGTTGGTTTTGGTAAGTCCCATTGGCGTAACAGCCGTAACAGGCTGAGGCGCCGCATCTAGGGAAATAACATTCTGCCAGCCGGTATATGGTTCCTGAGTCAATTCTATACAGAAGCCCCAATTAGGAACCTGCAAACCCAAACCGCTGCCGCCTGCGTTGGTCCACGAATAAACGCCCGTGTAGTAGAGTCCGCCGGAAAGGCCGCCGCCCCAGAGATTGCCTGTGTCAGAAAGATTATTGTTGTGATTCTGAATGTTTACAGTGCCAAGAATCGTTGCACTTGCTGTGCAGGCCAAACCTGCCAAAATTAAAACTACTGCTAACTTCTTCATTCTTTTCTCTCCAAATAAACAAACTTCTTATGGTTTTCCTTTTAACAGCGCTTTGAATCCGCCCCTATATCTTCCGTCCCTATTGTGTGTATATTGATTATAGCAGTTTGATTTGGAAATTTTTGCCTCGTCAACCATAAATTGACAATTTTTTTTTGAAATTGATAGTGCTGCGTTCAAAGCTTTGTTTTACCGGACTGAAGAAGAAAAATATTTTAATTTTTCCAAAATTTATATGGACCTTCGCCGGATTATCGAAAACAAAAAAGCCCTGTTGTAAAACAGGGCTTTTTAATGTGCTGATAAATATATTACTTTTTACTTAGAATAGCTCGACGTGAATTGGATTGACTGAACCAGCACCGATAGCATAATACAGCACGCTGTCAACGGTAGTTTTCATTGTAATGCTGAAGTTTACATCCACAGGTTTGTTTCCCGGCGAGAATGAGATGCGGCAAGCCTGATAGCAGATGTTTAAGCTGTTTTCAGACGGAGACTGGGCCGATGCCTCAACCCATATCTTTTTAATAAAGCCGCTTGTGCCGGAATCAACACCTATTATCGCGCCTGAATTAAAAGTTGACTGCGTCCGCTCAACAACACATACCTTGTCGCTATGTTCATTCCATCCCCAGGCAATCTGGTCAGACACAGGAACAACGCTGGCGGATACGGGAGAAAATATAATTATAGAAATACAAACTGCAATAATACTCAATAACGTCTTCATAACTTATTCCCTATATATAAAATCCGCTTGCTTAAGTTTCTCCCACTGCTCCCAACAGCAATTCTGATTATATGGTCGTCCCATAATAGAGCAAGAAAAATTCAGAAAAAATTGCTTATTTATAAATTTTCTTGTTTTCGCCCCTATTATAACCTCTTTGTTGTTAGATATTTAGTGAAAATATAAAAAAATTTGCAAAATTTTCCAGATTTTCCTTGCATTTTTAATACAAAACGTTAAAATAATTATATATTAGATATATGATAAACTTAATTAACGTATTTGTGGATTTTTTATGAATACAAACGATTTATCCAAAAAAGAGCTTCTGGACCTTTTCGAGGTATTCACGACAAGGATTGATATGCTCAGTCTGGAGCAAAGAACACTTGTAAGGCTTTTTCAAACCACGCCGAACTACAGATTCCTCGCAAAAATGGCAAATGTCAATGAAGCAACCGTCGCAAGGAGACTAAAAAAAATCGCCTGGCTTATCAGCAGCGGCAACTTTGCCGCTGTCTTGTCGCGGAACAATGATGTGCCGCCGGAAAAAATGGAAGCAATCAGAAACTACTTTCTTAACAGATTGAGCTCAAGAGCAATCTCGGAAAATACCGGTTTATCTATTTACAGAATAAAAAAAATTATCAGGCAAATGAGGAATTTATGATTACAATATTATCTGCCAACCCGCCTCTTGGCGAGGTCTCGCTTAAGGCGGACAAAAAATTCGATTGGAATCTGCCTGTCACTGAAAAAGTCGCGGACGTCCTGCGAGCCTTTGGAATAACGGTTCAAAGACTAAAAAACAACGCCATTACGCATCAATGCGATATTAAACTGTCGTCCGGTCAAATTGCCTACATCACCGGCCCTTCCGGCAGCGGAAAAAGCGTTCTGCTAAGAGAATTTTATAACACTTTTGCCGGCGGTGAAAAAATCAACATTGATGATATTCCCCTGCCCGATGACAAAACCTGCGTTGACTGCATCGACCCCACACCTATTGCACAGTGCCAAAACCAAGAAACAACTGATTCAACAAATGGCAATCGAAATGATTTTGGGTTGGGGACGAAACAGGACAATAGGTGCGGGGTTCTTGAAACGCTTAGAAATTTAAGCTGCGCGGGTCTGACAGATGTCTTTTGCGTTCTCAATTCTCCCGCCAACTTAAGTGAAGGACAAAAATACAGATACCGCATAGCAAAGGCTATTACAAGCGATAAACAATTTATCTTCGCCGATGAGTTCTGCAGCAATCTCGACCGTGTAACAGCAGCGATTATCAGCTATAACCTGCGTAAATTCGCGACAAAAACCGGCAAAATCTTTGTCCTCGCAAGCTCACACGATGACCTGCTGGTTGACTTGCTGCCGGATGTAATCGTCATAAAGCATCTGGCAGGCGAAGCTGAGGTAATTTACAAGAATCCGAGTGGCGTAAGCCATCCCATAGCGGAGTAATCACTTATGAATTGCACAATAAAAAAATACCTGAAGATTGTTCCCGGCACAATCGCCGATTATAAACCATTGGCTCGTTTTCATTATCGCCAAAGCCAAACAGGACCTATCGCGGCGGTTTACAAAATCATCGACACCCATCCGATGAGAGAACAAATCGCCCCTGTCGTCGGCATAATCATTTATTCAATGCCTGCCTGTGCTGTGCAGCTTCGCAACATCGCGACACAAGGACTGTTTACAAAATTAGGCTCTGCAAACGCTAATATGCAGCTTGTAAACAACAACATCCGCACGATAAGCAGGGTCGTTATCGAGCCAAGATACAGGGCTTTGGGGCTTTCCTATCAGCTCGTCAAAAAAACTATGCCGATGCTGAATATGCCTTATATCGAGGCTCTTGCGGTAATGGGCAAAGTCAATCCATTCTTTGAAAAAGCTGGAATGATGAAATTCGAATGCCCCCAGCCTCTGCGCAGCGTTAAACTTTGCCAGGCTCTAAGCGCAATCGGCATTGAAGAGACTGACCTCGTCGATATCGAAAAGACACATAATAAACTTCAAAGTCTCAATCATAAGGCAAAGAAATTCGTTGAAAAGCAGATAACGGATTTCCTCGCCGCTTACGGCAGAAGGGCAAGATTTATGCACGACAGCCTCGAAAGAACGGAATTCTTTATCAGCAGATTGTCTGAACGGCCGGTTTACTATCTCTGGCGAAATACCGCCTGTGATTTGAAATTAACTTAAAACTCAAAACTGTTTTTTTACAAGTTAATATGAGAATTAGACAAACAAAAAGGCCGGCGTATGGCCGGCCTTTTAAAAACTCTGTCTATAATAAATAATCAAACCGCCTGATTTTTAGCTTTAATCTTGCCCTTGATATATAAAATCAGCCTTATTATCCCAAAGATAATCAATGTATCTATGATAAATGCACCCAGAAAGAAGATGCCTCCCATACCAAATATGAAAATAAGAAAGAAACTCGGATAACATACTGCCGCAAAACAAGGATACCCTATTATTTTGGGAATCTGAAGTTCAAAGGAGAAATGAAGAATACAAATTAATACTAACACATAGGGAATTATAGAAGAAACAAATAATCCTTTTGGCATTTTGACATCATTTTTACATATCAAAAGCATGAATACAATAATAGACATTACGACTAAAAGGCTTATTCCGCTACCGGCATTCATATCGACACCATGTGCCAATACTCCGGATAAAGAAGAACAATAAATATCATTCATTTTTCCGTTCCCTTCAAAAACGCAATTAACCTCTCGTCATTCATAAATTCACTCTACCTCATAACAAAATATAAGTCAAATTCAAATTTTCAATCTTCAATTTTAAATAAAAGGAATTCCTTATGCAAAACCAAACAACAATTATTCGAATACCTCTGGACAAGCTGCTGCCTCATCCGGAAAACCCCAACAAGATGAGCAAACAGACGTTTGAAAAACTCAAACGCCATATCAAACAATCCCATAACTATGAGCCGCTGATTGTCCGCAGTCATCCTGAAACTGAAAATCATTTTCAAATCATCAACGGCCATCACAGGGCTGATGCCCTTCGCCAGCTTGGCGAAACATTCGCTGACTGCGTTATCTGGAATATTGATGACGACCAGGCAAGAGTGCTTCTTGCGACATTAAACAGGCTCAGCGGAAAAGATGAACTAAGTCTTAAAGCAGAGCTGATAAAGAGTCTTTCTGAAAAATTCAGCAGCAAGGAATTGGCCAAACTGCTGCCTGACACAAAATCAGCTATTGAAAGACTAAAAGACATAACAAAATCGCTGCCGCTGTCTGAAGATGACACGAAGGCATTTTTAAATACGCTGGTTTTCTTTTTGAATGATGAGCAGATAAAAATTGTCGAGGCCGCTCTTGAAAAGGCAATGCAACAGAGCCGCGACAGTAATGGAGCGGGTAAATCTGAAAAATTAGCTAACGCAATAACAGCAGTCGCACAACAATACTTATATTCACATTAACAGAAAAAGTAATACGGCGGCGGTTACGCGGCTCGTGTCGGTTACGTAAAACGTAATACGACAGACGAAACGAGCATCGTAACCGTAACCGATAAACGAAATCAGAATGGAGGCAAATATGAGACACAAAAAAATACAATATGTATCGCTTGAATCGGGAGCTTTTCTTTCCGACCTTGTCTTTCAGGCTATGAACGCTGAAGAAAGAGGCGTTTACTGCTCACTGATTTTTTACCTCTATGAAAACAATGGCAGACTGCCTTTAAATATCGAGACCCTGAAGCATCTCTGCAACTGCGAAAACTTTGAAAAGGCCTGGGAATTTATCAGGCCGAAATTTATTGTGAGAAACAACACAATAACGCACAAAAGAGTCATAGCCGAGCTTGACAAAGCGAAACAATTTTTGCAAGCCCAGTCTGAAAAAGGCGTTAAAGGAAATGATGAACGATGGAGAAATCATCGCACAGCGATTGCACAGCGATCGCCGGACAATCGCCAAGTAAAGCGAAGCGAAATGAATCGAAGCGAAGGAACTGAAAGTAATAATCATTCGAATACGAATGACTCGCAATTTCAATCTCTTATGTCTTCGGCTCGACTCGCCGCGATTACAACCGCGGAACTGGAAACTCTAAGATTCAGAATTTACGACATACTTTGCGGCATATTCAAAGGCAGGACAACATCGGATACTACAGCGATTCGCAACCTTGTCGGCTGGGCTAAAAACAATATCGCTGCGGGCAAATTCGAGCCGGAGATTTTCAAAACAATCGTCAATATGGCTGTCGAATCCAAAAACGGCAGGAGCCGAAAGCCTATAGCCGTGTTTTTTGCTCAAGTCAAAAGAGAACTTGGATACAAAGGCGACTAAACCCAAAAATCCGCGATTTCACCTCAAAAAAGCCTGTTTTAGGCCCCTTAAAAAGATATATTATGATGATTTTCCTTGTTTTTGCTAAAATAGGCGGTATAATATAGGGCTTACAGGCATCAGGGACGGAAAACTTAGTTTTGGAGAAAAAAACAATATTTTTAAATGGAGGAAATATGAAAACTTTTCAATCAGTAATTATAGTTGCGATATTTTTAACTTTCTGCACTTTTACATTGGCATCGGACATTTATCATCCGGTTGCTTACTGGACATTTGACGAAAGCTCCGGCACAACAGCTTATGACAGTGCAGGAGTATGCAACGGCACATTAATAAACGGCGTTACTCGAACAGCAGGTAAATTCGGCAACGCCGTGCAACTTGATGGCGTCGATGATTATGTTCAAATCAGCGATGCAAATGATTCCGCAATAGAGTTTAACAAAAACAGCAAATTTACAATTTCTTTATGGATTAAATCACAAGATAACAAATGGTTCCTTACCAAACTGGGAAGAACAACCGGCAGTTTTGGTTATTTTATGGGCGATCACGACAGAAACACTTACCGTTTCGTGATTGATTCGCACAATATAGGAGCTTCATACATAGATTCAACAACTAGCGTACCTGTCAACACATGGGCTCATATTGTCGCTGTTTATGATAATACCCAGATGAGCATCTATAGCAATGGCGTGTTAAGCAACACGGGCACATTTACTTATGACACGGGCACGACTTACCCAACCTCCAATATGACAATCGGAGCGTGGGTGGGAGTTTCTTATTTCAAAGGTTTAATTGATGATGTCAGGATTTATAATTACGCCCTTAGCGCAGGCGAGGTCGCACAGCTTTATCAGATTCAGCCGGCATCGGACATTGACCATCCCGTCGCTCACTGGAAATTTGACGAAAGCAACGACTTGACGGCCTATGACAGTGCCGACAGCCATAACGGCACATTGATGAATGGCGCTGCCCGGACAGCAGGCAAATTCGGCAATGCCGTACTGCTCGATGGAATAGATGACTATGTTAAAATCAGCGATGCAAACGATGCAGCCTTAGAGTTTAACAAAAACAGCAGTTTTACAATTTCCTGCTGGGTTAAACCGAGAGGCACTCAGCACTCCGGCTGGATTATCGACAAAATGAGAGTTAACAGACAATACGGCACTTTTGGATATTGGCTTGGTTATGGCGCCGCATCAGGACATTTTAATTTCGCAGCGGAGTCATCTAATCAAGGCACTACAAACGCCATTTCTCCTAACGGCTCGGCGCCCGCCGGAAGCTGGTATCACGTGGTTTGTGTTTACGATAATACACAAATGAGTATTTATCTGGACGGAGTGCAGCGAGCTGCGAACACCTTTACTTATAACACAGGCACGACCGTTCCTGACGGCCCTATGGGAATCGGCGCCTGGCTGGTTGACTCGCAAACAAGCGATTATTTCGACGGCCTGATTGACGATGTTCGCGTTTATAATTACGCCCTTGACGCGAATGAAGTTGCCGAGCTTTACGCTGAAGGTGAACCGAATTTGCAAAGTATCGAAATTGCCGGCCCCAATTCCGTGCCTGAGGAATCTGACACTCAGTATCGGGTCATCGGTCATTATGACGACGGCTCACGTCAAAACATAACAGCCGACGCAAATCTTACAGTTGTTCCTGATGAGTTCGCCCTGATAGACGCCAACGGCCTGTTATCAACCGAAAGACTTTACCAGTTAAAAGAAATCTGCACTATTAACGCCGATTACGAAGGCTTTTCCGCTTCAAAGAGTGTTACAATTTATCCTCTCTGCGACGGCAATCAATGCACAGAGCAGCAGATATTTAAACGCGACATCGCCGATACCGTTAAAATCAAGCAGGGCATAATCGAAGACCTTAACTATGCGATGAAAATTGAACGGGTGACGATGCAAATGATACCGCGGGTGGCGATAAAATTGCCAGTCAAGGAACGCAGCAAGATTCTCAAAATTAATATTAAACTCCTTGCCGCTTTGGCAGATGAATTATGGGCAAAGCAGGAAATAAATAAGAGCGTAGATTCTCTCGAAGAAGCGCTTAAGATTCTGCTTACAGTGCCGGGCAGCGGCTCAAGGTAATTTAAATACGTTTTTAAAATGATACACAGCGGGCGACAGTTTCCTGTCGCCCGCATTATTCCCCAACTTTTACATTATTCCACTTTCTATATTCTCAAGGAGAACACTATGTCATTAACAAAAGAACAATTAGCGATTATCGACGATTTATTTGAATCAGGCGGCGATGAAACCGCTGTCCTGCAAAAGCACAATATCTCACGAACAGTTTTACAAGATTGGCTTAAAGACAAGGATTTTTCTGATTGTGTTGCCGACAGGTTAAAATTGTCAAAGCTGCACAGCGAAATTTTGCTTTCAAAATACGCATCTTTCGCAGCGACAAAGCTGATTCAGCTTTGTCAAAGCGAAAATCAGGAGACCAGCCGAAAGGCCTGTTTGGATATTCTGAATTTGCAGAATGACCGGCTCTTAAAAACGGATGCCGGCCAACTTGTCGAATCACTGCCGAGCCTTGACCCCGCCACCGCCTCAAAAATACTTGCTGCTTTGGCACAGGAAAATCAATCCGCCGCAGAAACAGGAAGTTAAAATAGGTAATTTGCCTTAAAAAAACATTTTGCTGCAATATTTCAGCCCCTCTAAACGTCCATAATATAGAAAAATATGAATTTTATGTTACCTGTGCTGGAAACCAACCACCGAATAAGGTTAGAATACAAATTTGATACTGCGCAAACAGGTTAATGGATATGAGAGATAGAAAAACGATTTTAACCCCGTTAGGGACAGGCTGGGGCAGGCACACGAGCGCTTTGTTTCTAACGGGGTTTACTTTAGTTGAGCTGCTTGTGGCAATATCGGTTATCGCTCTGCTGCTGGGCATACTTATGCCGGCACTGGCCGCTACCCGCAAGATTGCCAAAAAAACCATCTGCAAATCAAATCTTCACACCTGCGCCCTTGCTTTCAGGATGTATCTCGACGACAACAAAAACGTTATGCCGACAATCACAAATATGCCCAATGTGAAACCACCTATAACCACCAATCCGATTCCCATTTATACCGCCATCGGCAAATATCTCGGTGACCAGAAAGTCCTAAAATGCCCTGCTGACAAAGGAACTGTTTTAGGAACAACATTTTTGGGCACAACCGGAGCGCAGGAAGAAAAAGACGCTGATTGTTATTATATTGATGAAGGCTCAAGTTATGAATATAATACGAGATTGGACAATCAGAATATTGACCAAAGCTGGATTGCCAAACGTTTCGGCTTAAACGAAATATTCCTGCTGAGAGACTATAGTTCATTCCACGGCACTCCCGGCAAATCAGGTTCGGTAATGTATCTTTATGCCGACACATTAGTAGCTGACAGGGAAAGGAAAAAATAATGTATAAAGGCACACTTCGACGTCCGCCGTCAAACAGAAAAAAGATCGCAATTATCACAGCCGTTATAATTGTCGTCTGCCTTTCAGCTTCCGGCGGTTTGTATTATATGTTTAGGGGCAGCAATAACGGAGCAGAGGACGATTTCGGTCGGCGAAGAAGAGAATGGAATGACAGTAACCTTCCCAATCCCGACAAGCAAAAGCCGCAGGAGATTATGGCTTATATGGATAGTGATGAGTTTAAGAAGCTGTCGGGTCGTGAGCAATTTATGTATATGCGCCAAGGCGGCCAAAAGGTAATGGAATATCAAATGGACACATACTTTTCTCTGCCCGATGAGCAGCAGAAAACAGCTTATCTCGACCAGATGATTGACCGTATGCAGACACAGCGGACAAATTTTGAGCGGATGCGACCGCCCAGACGCGATGCAAATGAGCCGAATGACCCTAATCGTCCGCAGCCATTCGGCAACAGAAGAAATTTCACTGCCGCGAATATGCGGGCAAGAAGTGAAAGAGGAACGCCGCTTCAAAGAGCACAGCGCGAGGCATTTTTTGAAGCTATGCGGACAAGAATGCAGCAGCGCGGGATAAGTATGCCTGGCCCGGGAGGCCCCGGCGGACGCGGCGGTTTTGGCGGCGGCAGAGGCGGACGCTGACAACTTCAATTATTCGGTGGAAAACGACTACCAGGTAAAAATCAGATTATATCTGAAAAACACAGCGACGTCGTTTCTGTCGTCGCTGTAGAAATTGCCGGGGATAAACACTTCGCCTTCCAGTTTGTGTTCTATGTTTTTAGTCGGCTTGTATGAAAGCACCGTCCTGAGCAGATGTCCGCGTAATTTGCCGTGTTCGCTCATTCCGCCGGTGCCGGCTTTATTGGTGTTCTCGTCTGCAAACAGAATCGCATAGCCGGTTTTCAGTTCTGTCTTTTCAGTAAGGTTAGTCGCCCAGTCCGTGTAAATCCTGTGCATATTGGAATTGTCATACGCTCTGCCGTCAATGGCATCGATATTGCCCTGATATAGATAGCTCCAGGTATCAACGCGTCCCCAGCCCCTGTCGAAATTCTTATCGGGGTCTCGGCTGCCGGAAAGATATTCGTAGCCGAGATATATCCTGTTTTTCTTTTCATCGTTGAAATTATAAATCAACTGATTGTTTGTTCCGAATGCGCCGAGACTTTTGCCGTTTTTGTGCCCGAATTGCGGCGCAAATTCGGCACTGTATTGCCAGTGGTCGTTTAATTTGCCGTAGAATCTGGTGCCGAGTGTGTAAATTTCGCCTTCAGAGCCGCTGCTTACGATTCGATGAGCGTCGTGTTTGTAAATTAAATACAGGTCAATGCCGGAATCTTTCGAGGTTTTCTTGTTAAAATACAATATGGCTCCCCGCTCGTCCTGTTCCGAAAGGTCGATGTCCCTGTCGTTAAAGGGTTTGAACCATTTCGCGCTGTCGGCGTGATTGTCAATCAATATGACATCTGCCGTGGTGTTGGAATCAATATTATATGTGAATCGCAGAGCATCAAAGTAAGCGGTTCTGCCGCCGTCTAACGGTGTGCCGTCACAAACGAGCCAGCCGCTGCCGAGTATTATTTCCTGCCTGCCGGCGACTATCGTCATTGGCAAATCGAACGCGTTTCTCCATGTCAGGTTTAACTTATCGAACAGCGCCTCGTTATATGCCCAATGGTGCGGCTCTGCCTCAGCCCTGATATAATATCGCGGCTCTGTCATAAGCCGTATATTAAAGTCAAGGTCGTCGGTTAATCTTATCTTCGCCTGCACTCTTGCGCGAAAACGCATTTGGATTCTCTCGTGTCCGAAAGCTTTATTGTCGAGATTGCGGGCATTATCATACGCAAACCGGAAACGAAAATCTCCGCCAAGTTCAAGCCAGTCGGTTGGATGTTTGAGGTCGGTTACCTTTTTAGCGGCATCATCAGCAGTTTTCTCCTCTCCGCGCAGCATTGGACAAAAACAAAACCCTATAACAAACGCTGCAAAAACCAGTTTCCTTACCATCGCCAAATCCCTGCTTATAAGAAAATCTGCCTCTTCTTATCCTATAATCGAACGAAAAAAAAAGAAGAAAATGAAAAAATTTATTCCCCGTGTCGTGGTTCTACACTTTTGAATTTTTTGTCTGGCAGGTCCGTAAGCCGGGTTCTGTTTTATGCGACCATTTCTCTAAGGACTGCCGTTGCCGACAATCTCAAGCGACCTACCCGCCGGATTAACGCTCGGGCAAAGCATACCGGCATACTTGGTCTTGCAGGCAGCGGGGTTTGCCCTGCCGGTTCTGTCGCCAGAACCGCGGTGCGCTCTTACCGCACCTTTTCACCCTTACCAATCTCAAATTTGAAATCTCAAATCTCAAATTGGCGGTGTATTTTCTGTGGCACTTTCCTTCTGAAATCTCAAATTTGAAATCTCATAGTGGCCGTTAGCCATCGCTGTGCCCTGTCCTGCCCGGACTTTCCTCCCCCTCTCTTGCTTCGCAAGAAGCTGAGGGGGCGGCCGCTCGACCAGCCAGACAAAAAAATCTTTATCAGCAAAGCATAATATACCATAAAAACAGCATTTTGTGCAAGTTCTGTAATAAAAGCAGCTTATTGACGGTTAAAAACTTGATTTTTAAGCCATTCTATGGTATAATACCTGAAAATTAGGGGCGAATCTGTGTGTTTACCCCCGACATTTCAACCCGTCTCGACTCAACGTCGAGCCGAGGCAGGCAGGAAGAAGGACCTTCATAAATTTTTAGCCGTGTTAGATACTGCCGAAAATTCAAGGAATCGACGGTCTAACCGGTGCAATTTTCAATCAGGAGGACGGAATGTCCGTTAGAAGATTTTCTGTTTATTCGTTTTTCGCAGTTATTTTATCAACGTTTTCGCTTTGTTACAGCGATACCAACCTGCTTATAAATCCCGGCTTTGAGAACATTGCCGACGGTAACTGGGTTCGCCGAAACTGCACATTCGCATATACAAACGAACAACATCGCAATGGTTCTTACAGCGGAAAGGCAAGCGACAGAACCGCAACCTGGCAGGGACTCCAGCAATCTCTTTTAGGCAAATTAAAGGACGGAAACTCCTGCACAATTTCCGCCTGGGTCAGACTCAACAACGCAGCCAGTGATACTGTGAGAATAACCATTCAGAAAACTGTCGATGGCGTAACAAGTTATGATGGTGTTGCCAGTGGAACAGCCAATAACACCGGCTGGGTCTATCTTTCTGGAAATTACACATTGACCGCTCCGGGAAATATATCCGTCTTATATGTTTATTTTGAAGGACCGGCAATAGGCGTAAATTTCTATGTCGATGACGCAAATGTAGCGGTTACCCAATATGTTCCGCCTCCGCCAGTTGATAATTCGGTCAAGGCACAATTCTGCTGGATGCAGCAATACAGCGGCAGCGCTACCGGCTCTGATTATGCACAGGATATCGCGCTCGACTCAGCAGGCAACGTGTATGTTACGGGCTACGCGAAAAATACAGGCACAAATTACGACTTTGCTACAATAAAATACTCGCCCGACGGAACTCCTGTCTGGACAAGGACATATAATAATCCCGGTTCTTATACTGATTATGCCACTGCGATGGCCGTTGACGCAAATTCAGATATTGTTGTCGCAGGATGCAGTTACACAACAACTGGTTATGACGGAATAATCGTCAAATACACATCATCCGGAAATCAGCTCTGGGCAAAAGCATACAATTATTCAGGCACCGGCGACGATATATTTTACGATGTCGCGGTTGATTCAAGCAGGAATATTTATGCAATTGGCGAAAGAAACGGAGACTGCCTGATAGTAAAGTTCACGCCTGACGGCAATGTCGCTTGGACGAAAATCTATAATGGTTCGGCAAACGGCTATGATTCGCTTTATAGCCTTGCCCTTGACGCAAGCGGCAATGTTTATGCATGCGGAGAATCAGCAGGCATCGGCACTGACCAGGATTGTCTGGTTTTAAAATATTCATCGGCAGGAAACTTACTGTGGGCCAAAACTTATAACGGCCCTGCCAACGGCTGGGACCTGCTGGAGGCGATAGCGGTTGATTCTGCCGGCAATGCCTATGTTACCGGTTCTGTCGAGACTGCGACCGACTCCGATTATATAACAATCAAGTATGCGCCGGACGGCAATTTGCTCTGGACAGCTTCCTATACCGGCACAGCTTGGGGCTGGGATGAGTCTTATGCAATCACTCTTACTTCAGACGGTAATGTCGCTGTAACGGGATACAGCCAGGGCACAACCAGTGCGGATGCAGCTACTGTGAAATATAATTCGCAAACAGGAGCTCAGGTGTGGGCTTCCAGATATAACGGCACAGGCAATTCAACCGATTACACCGAAGCGATTGCTGCCGATAGCCGGGGCAATGTTTATGTTGCCGGCAGAAGCACCGAAGGCAGCTCGATGGACTATCTTACAATATGTTATGGCCCAGATGGCACAATGTTTTGGAAGATGAGTTACAACGGCCCTGCTTCTCAAATGGACATCGCAACGGCGATTGCAGTCAGCGGCGATGAAGTGTATGTTACAGGCAGATGTGCCGATTCAAGCGGAAAATTCGATTATGGAACTGTCAAATATACTCCTTTCTATGTCGATGGTCAGGCCGACGCATCTATACGCTATCAGGTGCTTGAAGGCTTCGGCGCCTCTAACACCTGGTCCGGAAATGGAATCGTAGCTCTTGGCAATTACAATCCGGCTATCTTTGATGTCATCTTCGGCGATTTGGGGCTTGACATACTCCGCTTGAGAAATACCTACGGATACGGCGACAATTATATAACTAATTCAGCCCAGACAATAGCAGCAGGCAGGGCACGAACAGGCAGACCACTAAAAATTCTGCTTTGCTCCTGGGCTCCGTCAGCAAACCTCAAAAGCAACGGCGCCCTAAACGGCGGCGGAAACGCAACACTTGCAAGAGACGAATACGGCAATTACAGGTATAACGATTATGCGCAATGGTGGTATGACAGTATAGTTTATTACAGAAGTTTGGGAATATCACCAGACTATGTAAGTATGCAAAATGAACCCGACTATGATGCCGCCTGGGATTCGTGCAGATTTGACCCGACAGAGAATGGTGCAGTTGCAGGTTACGACCAGGCCTTTGACGCTTTTTCCGTCAAGATTGCAACTTTGCCGAATCCGCCCAAAATGCTGGCGCCGGAAACAGCAGGCTTTATCAGTTTGGCCGATTACATAAACGCCCTTATTGACAGGTCGCCGGTTTACGGCTACGACCATCACCTTTATAATGGCGGCGGCGGCGTGGACAACCCCGATGCCTATATTCCGGCTATGACCAACTTCGCAACGGCTTTCAATGATAAACCGCGGATGCAGACAGAATTCTCAAAGGGAGATGTGGTTCCTCTTACCTTCACCGATTCTATGAATCTGGCTCTTATGATGCATAACTCGCTCGTTGTTGAGGGAGCATCGTCATATATGTATTGGGAGTTGGCCTATAGTGCACCTCAAGGTTTAGTTATGATCACTCCAACAAGCTGGACCATCAATCCCGTCTATTATGCCTTTAAGCACTATTCTGCCTTTACAGACCCCAACTGGCAGCGCATCGAAGCCTCAACAACAGACCCCAACCTGAGAATATCGGCTTATATCAGTCCCAACAATAATCAGATAAGTATTGTGATAATCAATCCTTCCTATAATTTTACTACGCTGGACATTAGTTCTCTCGGCAATTTCAACGCCGTAAGCGGAAAGATTTATAGAACAATCGCAACTGAAAACTGCGCCCTCATCGGAGAATACGAGGAAGGTGTGTCTGTAACCCTTCCTGCCAAGTCCATTGTAACCGTTGCACTGACCGGAAATACCTCATCCTGTTCTAATCCGCCGGCAGGCGATTTGAACCACGATTGTCAGGTTGATTTCTTCGATATTGTCGCGCTCGGCGCTAGTTTCACAGGTTCGCAGGCAAATCATCTTACTCTTAAAAATATAGCCGACACCTGGCTCCAGTGCGGCCTGGCTAATCCGGCTGACTGCTGGCAGTAAAAATAGTTATCGGTAATTCAGTTATCGGTTATCAGTTTATATTTGGTTACTGATAACCGAGTTACCGATAACTGATAACTCAATTCATTTTAAATCTACAACCTCTTAAAGGAATTCACTATGCACAACTCAATCATTCTATCTCCGCAGCATCTTTTAAAAGCAAATAGTTTTTACCAAACTCTTAAAAAAACAAGACCGCTGACAAGAACCGATTTAAAAAATTATCTCAAAGTCTTTCTCGGCCTTGACATCGGCGAGGCAAAAATCTGTCCTGAACATAATACGCCGATGGATTATCTTTAGCATTGCTTCTCTGAAATTTCAAATCTCAAATCTCAAAGGATTGTGTCGTCTGGGCAGGCCGCGGAGGCGGAAAGACACTTTTGGCCGCTGTTGCTACGCTGCTGGATTGTATCTTTAAGCCTGACTGTAAAGTTAGAATCCTCGCCGGCAGTGAATTGCAGGCTCAAAGAATGTTCGATTACCTGCTCGAATTTTTAAGAAAAGGTTTTGAAGGTTTTCTTTCCGAACCTGTTCATAAAAATAAATGCAGCTTCCTTAACGGCTCAGATGTCGAAGTTCTCACCCAATCGGCGGCTTCCGTTCGCGGCAGTCATATCCAGAAATTACGTTGTGATGAGGTTGAGCTTTTCGACAGGCAGATTCTCGAAGCGGCAAAGTTCGTTACCAAAAGCACTAATGAAATTGTCGGTGCAATAGAATCGCTTAGCACGATGCATCAGCCTTTCGGCATTATGCACGAGCTTGTCGGCAAGGCCTCTTCCTGCGGAACGCCGATTTTCAAATGGTGCGTCTGGGAAGTTATTGAAAATTGTCCGCCGGACAGAAGCTGCTCAAGATGTCCGCTGAATAACGATTGCCGGGGCAGAGCGAGAAAAGCGTCAGGCTATTTGAAGATAGATGACGTTCTGGCACAGATGCGGCGGAGCAGCAGAGCCGCCTTTGAGTCTGAAATGCTTTGTCTTCGGCCATCGCTTGAAAACGTTGTCTTTGCGGAATTCGAGCCTGACGTGCACATTGCGTCTGTCGATTATAATCCGGCTTTGCCGCTGTATCGCGCGATTGACTTTGGCTTTGTCAATCCGTTTGTATGTTTGTGGATTCAGATTGACGGAAATGGAACTGTTCGCGTCATTGATGAATATGTCCAAAGCAGGCAGACGATTGACGTTCACGCTGACGAGATAAAAAACAGGATACCTTTCAGCGAAGAGCGGATTATTGCTACTTTTTGCGACCCTGCGGGAGCTGGCGTAAATGATGTTACAGGCACAAGTCCTGTTTTTCAATTAAGAAAGGCCAGCGTAATACTTCGTTATAAACGCAGTTCGATATTGGAAGGAATAGAGCTTATTCGCAGGGCTTTGCGCAGCGGCGATGGACGAAGCAATTTTGTTATCAGTCCTCGCTGCGGCAGGCTTATTGAGGCTATGCAGTGTTATCATTATCCGCAGGAAGGTGCGGAAGAATTGCCTTTAAAGGACGGTATTTACGACCATCCAATTGACGCTCTGCGGTATTTCTTCGTGAATTACAACAGCTCAAATTCTGCCAAAACCAGAAAATACTGAAAAAAAGGCTGTGAAAAAATTCACAGCCTTTTATTAAAAAGTATTTCGGTCTATTTATCCGCCTTCAGCGAGACCTCGCCTTTTAGCTGTTCTAAAAGGCGGGTTTTTTTCTCAAAAGTGCCATTGCTCCGATTGCCAATAGAACCATCGTCGCCGGTTCAGGAAGAGGTTCAAAAGTGTAGGTGTAACTATTCAGGACGAAGTCGTCTGCATATGCGGTTATCGTCTGGTTTGTTCCAATGACCCCCTTGCCGATGTTCATCCTGAGCACGGCGGCATTCGAAAAATCAAAGTTGTTTCCCCACTGAGACCATGGGTTCTTAAACTCCGACCAAGTCATAGTCTTCATAACCGGGCCGCCACTGTAGGCGTTGGTCCAGATGATGTAGCTAAGACTCTGGTTGCTTGTGAAGTTCAGCCACGTATTACCGAGGCTGTCATTGGCAGGCCAGATTGTGACCACTGTATCGTATCCTGCTCCCGAATAGATGGGCCCGTTGTTGCTTATGTCGGGATCGTCCAATACGAAACTGAGGTTGGGGATGTAGTCTTCGGGTGCGTTCGCCCAATAGCTCCAGGAATTAACACTGCTGACGGTAGTAACACCGGCAGGTGCGGGAAAGACTCTCGCCTGGGCGTATCCGCCCGTTCCGGGCCAATCCAATTTTGCCGACCAATTTCCCACCGCACTTGAACTATCGGTCCAGGAAAAAGTTCCACCCGACCCCTGCATTGTGGTAATGTCGCCGTTAATGCTCGGGGTGGTATAAGGCAATTCAGTAGCACAGACCATATTCACCCCAAAACTTAAGGCGGTTGCTATTGCACAAATTGTTATAAACTTTTTCATTCTCTACTCCTTCCAAAAATATTTGTATTTTTCTGTTTACTGTTTTTTTCGCAGTAAACCTAATACGCCAAGACCAATCAGACAAATCGTCGCAGGTTCCGGAATTACGCTGACTGAGCCTGATGCGCCGGGGACCCATGTGCCGCCCTGGTTAGTAGAATACTCAACGTAATAATTGATAGCGGTCAAATCAGGCAGCAACGAACTTGTTGAATCCATATATTCCCACCACCCCTGATAAATATTGCCGCCTGCTGCCAATGGTATATTTACACCATAAGGATTAGCGTTGTAGATAGATTGCCAAGCCATAGTGCTGCTTCCAGCCAACCAGGCGCCTGCAACATCATCCCAAATGGATGTCGTTCCGCCTTGAACAAAAGTATAGGTGCACGCCTCTCTGACCTGGATATTTACAGCCTCATCGGTCTTGAGAAGAAAGGACCACATAATCGCCTTTCCGTATGCACTGGCGGAACCCGTAACTGTAAGAACGTCATCGTCGATCGAGATGGTGTGTGTGCCTGGATAGGTGCCGTTCGCCATATCCACAAACGTCCCGGCCATTATAGCCGCTTTTTCCGCTGCCGCCCAATGCTCAATTTGATACCACATTCCTGCCGGGTTTGTTTCCGACAATGAAGTAAAATTCAGCGGCATCGAATCGACATACACGCCGGTCGTTATACCGGCTGTTGCGAAACCAGTACAGCAAAACATCAGAATCGCTACACAAACAACAATTAACTTCTTCATTATTCCTCACTTTCTTAAACAAAAACAAAATTTGATTTATTTATTTTTCCGCAATAAGCTTAAAATACCAAGACCAAGCAGGCAAATTGTCGCCGGTTCGGGAATAATAACGTCGAATCTCGCCATTATGTCTCGCGGAGACTGAGTCCAGGGATTGTCGCCGCTCCAGTTGTTCATTTTCTTCTCTGGGAGTAAAAGCGGCGTAACGTCAACTCGGTAACCTTGGACGATGAAAGTCGTCGTTGGCCCGGAATCAAGCGAGAGGTAGTCGTACCAGTAATTGACCAGGAGATTGACAGTTTGGTCGAGGGCGCCAGGAACCCCGCCTAAAGTCATATTGCGAGTTAGGCTGTCGTTGAGAAACATATCAGGCCAAGGTTCCGGTGAACCTCCATAGGTGTAATCTACTGTCCAGAGAAGCGTGTTGATCTTCTGAACGTAGGTGCCCGGCGTGAGATCGAGGGTGCCATTGTAGGTTTGAAGCTCTACCGTATCGCCCGGATAACCGTCAGGGCCCCAAGGAGCGTCTTCCGGTGGTGTGAGAGGACCGGGAAACTGCGTTGGCCCCCAGCCCGACACCGTGTAATTGACGGTTGCCGCGCCAGCGGACACCGCCATAACAAAAATTACTGCCGCACAAATTGCAATTAACTTCTTCATTTTCTCTTCCTCCAAAACCAAAATATCACATTTTTTTTGCTGAAAGGGAAGGATGTATCAGAAGTGCAAAGATACGAAAGGACAACTTGAAATCCGTTTCTCTCTCACTACCATCTTCTTCGTTGCCTCATCCTTCCAAACTGCTTTTATATACGGACAACATTATACCCTATACCAGTAGGATATGCAAACAAAAAAATAATTTTTTCTTGATATATGTTCTTTGCATAACATACTGTCAAAAAAGGACTTGTATATAAAATTTTTGATAATTTAGCCCACATCAACCAGACCAAGGCTGTCGGCAAACTTTCGCATAAGCTCTGCCCTTATGTTTCTATGCTCAGCCGATTTGAGCATTGGGTCTTTTTCTACAAGCTCAAAAGCATCCTTTCTGGCAAGAGTCAACAGGTCGAAATCATCGATAATATCGGCTATTTTCAAATCGGGCAGGCCGTGCTGGCGCGAGCTTAAAAGTTCGCCGGGGCCGCGAATTTTCAGGTCGTGCTCCGCGATTTCAAAGCCGTCATTGCTGCGGGTCATTATTTCGAGCCTGCTTTTTGCCGTTTCGCTTTCAGCCTGCGCAACGAGCAGGCAATAAGCCTTTGACTGACTTCTGGCAATTCTGCCGCGAAGCTGATGCAATTGAGCAAGGCCGAACCTGTCGGCCCCTTCGATAACCATTATTGTCGCGTTGGGAACATCTATTCCAACTTCAATAAGAACTGTCGAGACAAGGCAGTGAATCTTCCCCTTGCGAAAATCATCCATTATTTTCTGTTTATCGTCGCCGGCCATTTGGCCGTGCAGCAGACCAACGTTAAATTCTGGGAAGATATTTTTGCTTAAATTCTCATATTCAGCGATTGCTGCTTTCACATCGCCGTTCTCGCTATCAACTATTCGCGGATAAACAAAATAAACTTGTTTTTTTGCTTTTAATCTCTCGCGGATAAAATCATAAGCCTTTGGCAAATCTTTCGGCTGAATGTATCTTGTTATTACCTGTCCTCTGCCCGGCGGCGAATGTTTTATAACGGATATATCCAAATCGCCGAATACCGTCATCGCAAGCGTTCTCGGTATGGGCGTTGCCGTCATAACAAGACAATGCGGCTCGGCATCCTTTCTTAACTGCGCCCGTTGATGAACTCCAAATTTGTGCTGCTCATCAATTATTACAAGGGACAAGTTGGCAAATTGGACATCCTCCTGTAAAAGAGCGGTTGTTCCGACAATAATATTGGTTTCGCCGGACTTAATACCGTCGAGGATTTCTTTTCTTTTTTCGCCGTTTATGCCGCCTGTGATAAGAACCCTTTGGACATCGCTGCCTTTCAGATACCGTTCAATGTTTATAAAATGCTGTCCGGCAAGAATTTCGGTCGGAGCCATTATCGCGACCTGCTGTTTGTTGGCCACCGCGATAAGAGCGGCATATAAAGCGACAACTGTTTTCCCGCTGCCGACATCGCCCTGAAGCAGCCTGTTCATCGGGACTTGCTTTGCCAAATCCGCAGCAATTTCGCCGATTACCTTGTCCTGGTCTTCCGTGAGCAGAAACGGAAATCGTTTCCTTATTCTCTTATCAATCTGCTCGGTGCATTTGAGCGGCACTGCTTTTGCAAAATGTTTTACCTTATACCGCCGCAGAGCCAGAGCGGCCTGCATTAAAAACAGCTCATCATATTTCAATCTGCGTTTTGCCTTATCAACCTGCGATTCATCTTCAGGGCTGTGAATCCACTTATATGCTTTCTGGCGTTCTATAAGGTTTGACTTCTTTAGAAAATCTGCGTCAAAAAACTCCGGCACAAGTTCGACTATTTTATCAAGCGAGCTGCGGAAAATCCTTTTTATCTGTCCGCCCGGAAGCTGGGCAGTTGCCGGATATACAGGCCCGCTGAAACTGTCAGCGGTAATTTCATCGCCCTCGACTATTACAAATTTCGGATTAGTAAGCTGAAGCTGATGTTTATATTGGCCTATTTTTCCCCAAACGATAAGGTTTTGGCTTGGCAAAATTTTGCCCTGCAGGAATTTGCTGTTAAACCAGATAATCCTGCACGAACCAGTATCATCGTTTATATAAGCTTCAAAATATGATGGTTTTCGCCAATATTGAAAATCTGTGCTTTCGACAGTTCCCACAAGAGTAACAGTCTGGTTTTCCTTTATTTGTTCGATTTTTACAGGCTCCGGCGCAAAGAACCAGTCTCTCGGATAATATTCGAGCAAATCGAAAACGCTTTTTATGCCCAGTTTTTCAAAAGTCGTCACCCTTGCCGGCCCTACCCCTTTTAGAAACTGCACCGACATATCAAGACTGACATTATCCAACGGTTTTTCTGTCATATTTATTCCGAGTAGCCGAACTTTCCGATAAGTTTAACAAATCTGCATCCGCAAACGAATTTAGATTTTAAGCCGCTTGCGGTTTTTTCAATTACAATAAGCTCCTGCACGTAATCCGCTCCCTGCGGCAAAACAGCCAGGCCGCCTGTTTTCAACTGCTCAATCAGCGGCTTGGGCATTTGTGGAGTCGCGGCTGTAATTATTATCCTGTCAAACCCGCCCGGGGGCGAGGTCTCGCCAAAGGCGGATTGTTTTTTTTCAGGCCAGCCGACTGTGCCGTCGCCTGTGAGAAATTTCACGTTTGTTATGTTTAATTCAGCTAAAATCTGCCTCGCCTTTAATGTAAGATTTCCTATTCTTTCGATTGTCCAGACTTCTTTGGCAAGTTTGGCAAGTATCGCGGTCTGATAGCCGCTGCCTGTTCCGATTTCGAGAACATCACAATCTTTATCAACTTTCAATTCCTGTGTCATTAAAGCGACAATATAAGGCTGGCTTATTGTCTGGCCGCAGCCGATTGACAACGGGCCGTCATAATAGGCTTGTTCGAGAAATTCATCAGGTATAAATTTTTCTCTCGGAATTTGAGCCATTGACCGCAAAACGGCAGGGTCTGTGATATCCCTGCTTTTTAGCTGGATTCTAACCATTGCCTGCCTCTCGGCAGTAAATTTGTCCTTTTCATTTGCCTGCTGCATAACTATAATAATTGCGTTGTTAAACGCGTTTTGCAAATCAATTTTTAAGGAGATATAAAATGAAAACGAAGCTAAAAATCGCCGCGTTTTACCTGCTGGCTGCAATATTAGGCGGCTGCGTGCCTTCCCTGCATCCGCTCTTCACGGAAAACGACCTGATTTTCGACGCAAATCTCATCGGCACCTGGGCATCGGCTGAGCCCAATGAACGCTTTGAGTTCCAACAGACAAAAACTAAATATTATGAATGTATTTATATCGACAAAGACAACAAATCAGGCACATTTATCGCAGGTCTCGGCAAACTCGGAAATACTACGTATCTGGATATTTATCCCAGCGAACCGAATATGATGGAAAACGATTTCTATAAATCTCATCTTTTGTCCACACATTCTTTTATGAAGATAGAATTATCAAAAGACATATTAAAACTTTGTTCTATGAGTCCGGATGGGACAGACAAACTGCTAAAATCCAAACCGAACGCCGTAAAACACGAAACCCTTGAAGATGATAATGGTCGCATTGTCCTTACAGCGCCAACGAAAGAACTGCAAAAGTTTATACTCAAGTACGGCGCCGATAAAAAAGCGGAACTTTTTGGAGACAAAGACGCCAGCAAATTTCATCGTATTAAATAATAATGAATTCCGGAACTGAAAAGTTAATCAACTTTGATAAGGAATATCTCTGGCACCCGTTTACACAGATGAAGGCCTGGCTGGCTTCTGAGCCGGTTGTTATTGAGTCTGGCGACGGCTTTTACCTGATTGATACCGAAGGCAGATGCTATATCGATGGTGTTAGTAGTCTTTGGTGTAATGTTCACGGCCACAGAGTCAAAAAAATCGATGACGCTATAAAAAAGCAGCTTGAAAAAATTGCCCACAGCACCCTTTTGGGTCTCGCGCAGACAAAATCTATCGAACTTGCCGAGAAACTTATCGCTATTGCGCCAAAAAATCTTAAAAAAGTCTTTTATTCCGACAGCGGCGCAACAAGCGTTGAAATCGCTTTGAAAATCGCTTACCAGTATTATCATAATAAAGGTCAAAAAAGAGATAAATTTATAGCATTGGGACAATCTTACCACGGCGATACAATCGGCTCAGTCAGCGTCGGCGGAATGGAAATATTTCATTCGATTTTTAAGCCGATGCTTTTTGACACTTTTTTTGCCCCTTCTCCTTTCCCGTATCGTTTCAATGGTTCTGCCGAGCAATGCAGACAGTTTAGTCTCGATAAAATCGAGGAACTTTTAAAGAAACATTCGGACAAAATCGCAGCGGTAATCGTCGAGCCGCTGGTTCAGGGTGCAGCAGGAATGATTGTTCATCCGAAAGGTTTTTTAAAAGGCGTTAGAGACCTTACAAAAAAATACGATTGTTTTCTGATAGCCGATGAGGTCGCAACCGGTTTCGGCAGAACGGGCAGGATGTTTGCCTGCGAAAATGAAGATGTCCAGCCCGATATTATGTGCCTTGCAAAAGGAATTACCGGCGGCTATCTGCCTTTGGCGGCTACACTTACGACGCAGGAGATTTTTGACGCTTTTTTAGGTGAACCTGAAGAATTTAAGACATTTTTTCACGGCCATACCTACACCGGCAACGCATTAGCCTGTGCCGCAGCGATTGCTTCGCTCGAACTTTTTGAGGAAAACAAAATAATCGAATCGCTGCCTGCAAAAATAGATTTGATTGCCGATTATCTCAAAAAAATCTCGGTATTGGATTATGTCGGCGATGTCCGTCAATGCGGCTTAATGGCAGGTATTGAGATTGTTAAAGATAAAAAATCTAAAGAATCATTCGCTTACGAGGAATTGATTGGCGCAAAGGTCTGCGAAGCAATGAGACCTAAAGAAGCAATGATGCGGTCTTTGTCGGATTGTATCGTTCTAATGCCGCCGGTGGCGATTGATTTGCCCTTGCTGCAAAAATTACTCGATATCGTTTACGACACAATTAAAAACGATTTACCGAATTATACGTCTTCACTGTAACCGCTGAACGGCACCCACATACTTTTTTCAGTTCCGATTACCGTTTGATAGGAATGAAGCATTCCGAAATTAGAACTGCGAACCGCATACCAGTTAATATTGCTATCGCGGGCAAGCTCGTCCTTTATCTCGTCAATCACAACAACACTGGTTTTACTTTGTGAATGTATCTTGTCTATAACAAAGTCCTGGTCTTTTTCGGTCAGAAAAGAATAAACCGGCACCAGCGCGTGTTTATCCACAAGATCGATTATAGATTCAGGATAAACATCCTTTTTCGAATCAACCTCAATATCTATAATACTGAGCTGGCCGAAAAGACTTTTTTGCATTTCCGGATGCGACGCCGGATATGTCGTAATACACGGCACCGCGATTCTGAATATGACGCGCGCTTTTTTTTCTGTCGAATGAGCCTTGGCGATATATTTGCACAAGTATCTGACAAGGCATTTTTCCTTCGATACAGGCGTAAGTTTTTCAACAAAAAACGGGTAATCGAAGGTTATCTGGGCGGTATTTGCTTTTAATTTCTCCAGATAATCCCAGACATTTGTCGCAATTGTCTTTGTGCCTATTATGTCGCGGTGCTGATGAAGAATAATAATGAACTGGTCAATCCATTTCGCCTCGAACTGCTGCATTATCCGGGCATCGACGGAAATATTGGCAATTGTAAACTGCCCTTCCGGGTTGACCCTGGACAGCACCCTTATCGGAAAAGGCAAATCCTTCATACCTACATCAACAAGAAATCTTTTTTCGTCATTCATCGCTATTTCTCCTTATCGAGCAATCGTTTGATATTATGAGTCATAATTTCCCATTTGTTACAGCTTAAACTGAAAACCTTTATAAGTGAAGCATTATCTGTCAAATCCTGCAAAAAATCGCTGTTTTCAGTGATTGTGTTACATTTTAAACCCAAAAATTCCAATTGCCGGCAGATTTGTGAAATAATTGTGCCATAAAGAAAAGGTTTTTCCGCAAGGAAAAAAACGGCATCAACACCGCCGAGCACAGAAATAAAACTGCCGATATATCTTTTAACCTGATACAGATAAATATCCAGAGCTTGTTTAGCGTCAGCGCCGGCGTTTATAACATCCGTCAGGCTTGCCTGTTTATTCATCCCGTTAGAAACAGGTTGCCTTTGGCAACCGTCAGGCATCATAGATGCCTTGTTTCTAACGGGATTCATAAGTGCGGTAAAACCGCTTTGGCTGGAAAGCAGATGGGTTATCTGGCCAAAAGTCATTCCTATTGACTGCAGATAAAAAACAATCGTAGGGTCGATATCGCCGCAGCCGGTTGAAGATAAAATCCCCTCCACAGGTGTAAAACCGGTGCTTGTTTCCACGGCTATTCCATCTTTCACAGCCGCGACATTCGTCCGGTCTCCGATATAAACAGATATAATTTTTGACAGCGGCAATTTTGCGTAAGCTGAAACATTTTCAACCGCCCAGGAATGAAATAATCCGTATCCACCGTATCTTCTTATTCCCTTTTTACTAAGTTCATAAGGAACAGCATAATTACCGGCTTGTGCAGGCAGTTTATTAAAGAAAGTGGTATCGGAAATTAAAACGTGCGCCGCCTTCGACATTTTCTCTATCCAGTAATCAATAACCTTAAATGTCATATCGCTGTATTCAGGAAAGAAACTGGTATTGTTCCGCAGCTTGTCAAGCAATTGCCCCGTGAGTAAAACGGTTTGTTCCTCAAAAAGTTCTGTGCTGTGCCGTAATAAATAACCTACAGCTTCGATTTTGCCCGAACCGCCGACATCTTTAATTATACTATCGCAGCAAGATAGAGAAAATTCGCACGAATCCGAATGAAAACGTCCATCCTCAGCCTTGCACCAGCTTAAACTCGACATATTATTATCAAAAAGCAAAATCATCGGCTTTTCTCTTTCAACATTTCAAGTAATTTGACTCCTTCCAGAAAAATAATTCGTTCTTCATCCGGCGGTATGGAAAGAATACTTGTCTTAGAGTCTTTTTTGTTAATCCGGCAAATTTTGGCGTTCTCTGTTTTGCGGTTCATTTCTCCATCCAGATTAACGCCGCACCAATCCATATTATTGCATATCTTTTCTCTTACCAGCCAATTAGTTACGCCGATATCGTCGGTAAACACAAGTGCATCTATCCCGCCCATTATTACCACATAGCCGCCGATATATTTTTTAATCCGGTGGACATACATATTCAACGCCAGTTCAGCCTGCTCTTTTTCTCCTTTGGAAGTAAAATTTATTATGTCCCGGATATCGCTTGAAAAGCCCGAAACGCCCAAAAGGCCGCTTTTTCTTTCAAGCACATCCTGCATTTCATCGGCGCGATAGCCATAAACACTCATCAGATATATTGTCAGCATCGGGTCAATATCTCCGCAGCGAGTGCTCATCGCAAGACCTGTAAGCGGAGAAAACCCCATAGATGTATCAATTGACCGTCCATTTTTTATCGCGGCTACGCTTGAGCCGCCTGTTCCAAGATGACAAGCGACAATTTTTAATTTCTCAGGGGTCGTCTGCAAAAAACGGGCAGTTTCCCTCATTGTATGCAGATAAGACAGGCCGTGAAAACCGTATTTCCTGAACCTGAATTTTTTTAAGATTTTCTCCGGCAGCGGATAAGTATATGCACAGGGCGGAATAGTGGAATGAAAGGCAGAGTCAAAGGCAACATACTGCTTTAACTGCGGAAACGCTTTTATCGACTCATCTATAACATTTAGCGAAATCGGGTTATGAATTGGCGCAAAAGGCAGGCATTGGCGCAGTTTTTTCAGAGACTTGCTGTCGATAAAAGCGGATTTGTCGAAAAACCCGCCGGAATGGACAAACCGGTGTCCTATCAGACCAATGTCGATATTTCTCTCTTCTCTTATATATTTTATAATCAGGCTGGCAGCCTGACTGTGATTTTCAAGGGAAACAGTAACCTTTAGACTTTTGCCGTCAAGCTTATGCTCGATAAAAGACGATTCAGTGCCGATGACTCCTATCCGGTGAGCCTTGCCGGACAATATAACTTTATCATCTTTGGAATCGGTTAATTCAAAGACTTTGTAATTAAGCGAAGAGCTGCCGCAATTAAAAACTAAAACATTCAAAAGAATAATCCCAATTTGTATGTAATTTTCGCAGTATTTAAGCACTTTATTTACAGTATGTCAAGGAAAGCATTGCCAACTACACCTGCAAAACATCTATTGCCTGAATATGAAAATCCGATATAATACTAATCGGATACTAAAAGGTGCATTATGTATAGATTAAAAGAAAAACAAAAAGATTTAAGTCCCCACATATTGAGTATTTTGTCCGAATGCCAAACCGCTTTAAATGAAATTGAAACAGGCGCAAAACTGGTTTTATATGGTTCTTACGCAAGAGGTTCTGCTGGTCCCGAGTCCGACCTTGATTTGCTGATTTTGTTGGACCAAGAACTAACTATACAGAAGAAAAAACAAATCCGAGACTTATTATATGAAATTTCCCTCAAAAATGATGTTGTTATCAGTGCTATTATAAAAAGCACTTCAACATGGGACATGCCAATTACAAAAGCTACACCTCTTTATAATAACATTCAACGTTTCGGAGTGGCAATAGGATGACAAAAGGCCAAAGAGAGCTTATTGAATACTGGCTCAGGAGAGCTGACGAGACTCTCGATGAAGCAAAAATTATGCTAAAAACCAACCATCCTCGCGGCTGCACTAATCGTTTATATTACGCCTGTTTTTATGCTATAACGGCATTATTATTGAGCAAAGACCTTTCAAGCAGTAAGCATAGCGGAGTAATGTCGTTATTTAATAAACATTTCATCAAACCGGGCATAATACCTGTTGCAATGGGGAAATTTTACTCAGGCATTTTTGATAATCGAATGGAAAGCGATTATGGCAGTTGGGACGAATTTGAGAACGAATCAACAGAAAATGATATTGAACAGGCTGCTGAACTTATAGAAAAGATTGCTTCAATCGTATTATCTTCTTAAAAAACATCTTCCTATAAAATGGAATTAATTTTCACGAAACGCAATGGATTATTTATCACCGGCACTGATACCGGCGTCGGAAAAACACTTATTGCCGGGGCGATTACAAAAATTCTTTTACAAAAAGGCGAAAATATTGGTGTATTTAAACCTGTCGCATCCGGCTGCAAAAAAATAAAACAAAGACTTATAAGCGAAGATGCAAAGTTTTTGGCTCATTGTGCCAAGAGCGAATTTGCTCTTGATATAATCAATCCAGTTGCCTTTAAAGTTCCTGCTGCACCGTTTGCCTGCGAAAAAGCGGAAAATAAAAAAGTTGACCTTAGAAAAATTGCCGCTGCCTATAAACAAATCTGTCAAAAAAGTGATTTTGTCATCATCGAAGGCATCGGCGGAATAAAAGTGCCGATAACAAAAAATGTTAATGTGTTAAGTCTTGCAAAAGCCTTTAATTTACCCGTTGTAATCGTCGCAAGGTCGAAACTTGGCACAATAAATCACACACTTTTAACTATTGGCGCTGTTCGGCGGGCAGGACTTTTGCTTGCAGGGGTAATAATTAACGGTTATGATGAGAAAACTAAAGACGTTGCGGAAAAAACTAACGCTGAAATTATAAAAAAGCTGGGCAGGGTAAAAATTATAGCCGTTGTGCCTTTTGACGATAAGACGAATATGAAAAAATTCATAATCGGCCAAAAGGTTTTAAAAGCCCTGCAAAAAATTGATTGGACGAAAATAAAAAAATGAATGACAAATCGATAGTTCTGAAACGGCCTGATTTACGCCGTTATCTTGTGCCGATAAACACAGCCGCCACTCAGCAGCTATTTACAGATTGTCTGATAATCGGCTCCGGCGTTGCGGGACTTCGAGCGGCAATTGAAGCAGCAACAAACGGCTGCGAAGTCGTGCTGGTCTGCAAAAAAACTCTCGAAGACAGCAATACCTTCAACGCCCAGGGCGGAATCGCTTCGGTGCTCGGCAGTGATGATACTTTCGCTTCGCACATAGAAGACACCCTGACAATCGGCTGCGGTATATGCAACAAAGAAACTGTTGAACGGGTTGTAAAAGACGGACCCGGACTTGTAAAGGAGCTGCTTGACTGGGGCGCTGAATTCGACAGACAAAAGGACGGCTCAATCTCAATCACATTCGAAGGCGGCCACAGCCACGCACGAATCGCTCATGCTCTCGGAGATAATACCGGCAGAGCAATCGCACAGGCTCTTTTAAACAAAGCAAGACAGTTTGATAATATAACCTTTGTCGAAAATTACTACGTAATTGACCTTATTACAAATGAAGATGACGCCTGCCTCGGCGTCCTCGGTCAAACTCAAAAGGGAACTCCGGAAATTATCTGGGCTAAAACTACAATTCTCGCCACAGGCGGAGCGGGAAGGCTTTACCGCGAGACAACAAATCCCGAAGTCGCAACAGCCGATGGTCTTGCGATAGCCGCTCGTGCAGGCGCCGTTTTGCGCGATATGGAATTTATGCAGTTTCATCCAACAACGCTTTATATCGCAGGCGCATCGCGAGCATTGATTACCGAGACACTTCGCGGCGAAGGCGCTATTCTGCGCGACATTAATCATCATCCTTTTATGGCAGAATATCACAAAGACGCCGAGCTTGCTCCACGCGATATTGTAAGCAGAGCAATCCTGTCTCAAATGCTCAAAACGGATGCCACACACGTTTTTCTGGATATTCGTCATCTTGACAAAAATTATTTTGCAAAGCGATTTCCGCTTATCAGCGAACTTGTAGAAAGTTTTGATATTGACGTAAGCAAAGACCTGATACCGGTTCGCCCCAGCGCTCATTATATGGTCGGCGGCGTAAAAATAGACGGCCAGGCAAGAACAAATATCCCGAACCTTCTTGCCTGCGGCGAGGTCGCCTCGACCGGCCTGCACGGCGCAAATCGGCTTGGCAGCAATTCGCTTCTGGAAGGTCTGGTCTTTGGCAGAATCGCAGGTCGATTGGCCTCACAGAAAAGCAGTCAAACCAATGGCGCAACAGGTTTAAGAAAGTTTAAATACGATGTTCTGAAATCCGACAGAAGCAGGCTTGATACTTCTGACGTGCTTAATTCTCTCAGGTCGCTTATGTGGCGAAACGTCGGTATAACCCGTTCTGCGAAGCCGCTTGCCGAGGCTCAGGAAATTATCAGTTTCTGGCAGCGGTATGTTTTAGACAAGGTTTTTGATTCCCCGCTCGGCTGGGAATGTCAGAATATGCTGACTGTCTGCCTGATGATGGCAAAAGCAGCAGAAGTCCGGACAGAAAGCAGGGGCGTTCATTTCCGCAGCGATTTCCCGCAAATAGACGACAAAAAATTCAAAACCCACATCGAATTCACATAAAATTTTTAATTTAAACTGATTCTATGCCGGCGGTCGGCAGGGTTTGAACTTTGCCCGGCAGAACCGGAGCTTTTTCTATCACCCGCATTGTTTTCCATTTGCCCGCAAGGAAACGCAAAAAGAATAGTATCGCCAGGACGCAGACATAAGATGTTAATCCTAACCAGGCACCGTAAAGCCTCGCTCTGCCCTGCAAAAATGTTACAGAAGCCCAGCTTGGCACAACCATTAGTAACCAGTTGCAGAAAATAGAAATCCACATAACAAATCTCGTATCTCCCGCTCCTTTAAGGGCGCCTGCAAAAATAATATTTCCAGTATCGAACAAAGAGTAAAAAGCGACAAAACAAAGCAATCTGGCGACAATCGGCTTGAGCGCCTCGAACTGTTCTGCGGAAGCCTGAAGCTTATAAGGAATCATAAAAACCTGCGGCAAAAACCAGTATCCAACCGCCACAACAGTCATATACGCAAATGTAATATAAGCTGCCGATATAGTGGCTTTTTGAGCAATTTGCGGTTTATCCGCCCCCAATGCCCTGCCGACGAGAACGGTTGTTGCCATTCCAAAGCCTATCATCGGCATAAACGCCAGAGTATTAATATTAAGCGCCATCGACGAGGCCGCGAATGACACAGGGTCGATTCTGCCGATGAAAATCACAAATATCGTAAAGCCTAATATGTCTAACATAAACTGCATACCGCTGGGAAGTCCGAATTTCATTAATCCGCCGAAAAGTTTTGTATCGGGTTTGAAAATTGCTGTGCCGAAATTTTTACGGTTTTCCGACAGTAAAAATATGATAAAATAAATTACGCAGCCGGTTGTATTCGAGATAACAGTTGCTATCGCAGCGCCGCCGACGCCCCATTCTGGAAAACCGAATTTGCCGAAAATCATTACGTAATCCAGCACAATGTTCACTATTGTGCCTGAAATATCGACCCAGAAAACAGTCCAGGTTTTCCCCCTGCCGGTAAGAAAGCAGGAAAGCGAAGCGTTAACCAGTCCCGACATCGAACCAATCAACAGGATTTTGAAATATATAAGCTCGAAACCGGCGATTTTGGGCGGATGCCCGACAAGAGCGATAATCTGTCTGCTGAAAAAAGCGATACTCGCCATAATAAGTCCGGCAAAAATTGAAAAATAGACGCTTTGCCAGACAGCCGGCCCAATACGTTTTTTCATATTGGCGCCGTCATATTGTGAGACAAATGTATTCGCATAGGTGGCAGTGCCGAGGAAAAAACTGAAAAATACAAAGTTTAGCATCCCACCCTGAAACGCCGCCGACATAGCGTCGCGGTCATACCACATCAGAAATACCCTGTCCACAAATAGCTGCAGAGTGTATGCTGAAGTGCTTAAAATCAGCGGAAATGCAATTTTCAGAACTTCTCTTGGCCCGCCTTCATTTACTGTAATTTTTTCAGAATTATTTTTCATTTTTAAGGCTGACTATGTTAATCTAAACTCCCGATTTTTCAAAGGTATTATAATGGAATCTGACATTTGCATAATTGGCGCCGGTCCGGCTGGCATGATGGCTGCTTCTGCCGCAGCGGATGTAGGGGCGAACCTATGTGTTCGCCCGGCGCAGACACGCAGGTCTGCCCCTACGAAAATTGTTGTTATCGAGTCGAACACAACTGCCGGCAGGAAACTTCTGCTTACCGGCCGAGGCAGATGCAACCTGACCCATACCGGCACAATTGACGAATTTATCAGGGCATTCAAACCTTTTGACAAATTTGTCCGCCACTGCATTTATGAATTCCCGCCGCAGAGTTTAAGAGAATTTTTCCGCCGCCGCGGCCTTGAAACAATTGAAGAAGCCGACGGCTGCGTATTTCCAAAAACCCAGCGTTCAAGCGATGTCAAACGAATACTGCTTGATGAGATTAAAAAATACTGTAGGGGCGAACCTGCGTATTCACCCTTTGAGCAAACACATAGGTCTGCCCCTACAATACAAATTTTTTACGGTAAAAAAGTTCAATCCGTTAAAAAAGAGAAAGATTTGTTCATAGTGTCGTCCAAAAAATTTAACATTGAGGCAAAATCTGTGATAATTGCCACCGGCGGCGTAAGCTGGCCGCAGACTGGCTCAACCGGCGACGGCTTCAGATTCGCCCAGGACTTCGGACATAAAATCATTGAGCCGAAGGCCTGCGTTGTTCCGCTTGTAACTGCTGAAAAGTTTTGCTCATCTTTAGCAGGTGTAGGAATAACAAATGTCGAGATAAGCTGTAAAATTGAAAACAAAAAAATCTCTGCATCCGGCCCGATGATTTTCACTCATAAAGGCATCGGCGGCCCTGCCGTCTTTGATTTGAGTCGATTCATAACCGATAAACTCAATAAGAATAAAATCGAAATCTCAATTGACTTGCTGCCCGCTATAGACTCACAGGAGCTCGATAAAAAACTTGCCGATTATTTTGCCCAGAATGCCAAACAAAATGTTGTTTCTGTTCTGTCCCAATTTTTGCCTAAAGCGGCTGCCCAGCAGATATGCCTTATAAATCCGCCTTCGGCGAGACCTCGCCCTTTGGTGGGTCGGCTGGGGCAAATTGGGGCAGGTCAAATAGACAAACAAACCAGGAGATTACTTGTCGGCAAACTGAAAAATCTCGGGCTTACCATTACTTCAACCGAATCAATAGAAAAGGCAACAGTAACAAGAGGCGGCATTGATATCACACAGATTGACTCCGAAACTATGCAGTCGAAATTGTGCAGCGGCCTGTTTTTTGCAGGAGAAGTAATTGATGTTGACGGCCCCTGTGGGGGTTACAATCTGCAATTCGCATTTTCCAGCGGTTTTCTGGCTGGAAAATCCACCGCAATTTATAGCCACTAAGACATCCGCCGTCGCCAAAGGCTATGGCGGGACAGGCGAAGGCACTAAGAAAAATTGATATATTAAAAAATTTGTGTCTTGGTATCTTTATGTTATTATATAAAACTTTGTGTCTTGGTGTCTTTGTGGCTGTAAAAAAAGAAAAATTAAAAATATTATTCTTATGCACCGGTAATGCCTGCCGAAGCCAGATGGCCGAAGGCTGGGCAAGAAAGCTTAAAAGCGATTGTATAGAAGCCTTCTCTGCCGGCATTGCTCCTGCTGGTTTGAACGCAAGAACCGTCAAGGTAATGGCTGAGGCAGATGTCGATATTTCCGAACAATTTTCAAAACACATTAACGACCTTGTCGGAATAGATTTTGATTATGTGATTACGCTCTGCGACAATGCAAAGGAAAACTGTCCCGTTTTTTATGACAGGGGAAAGCTAATACACAAACCTTTTGCGGACCCTACATTCCTTATAGGCGATGAAGAAGTAATTATGAACGCTTTTAGAAAAACACGTGATGAAATCAGGGATTTTATTATGACTTTGCCTGATAGTCTCGAAAAAGAAAACAAATAGGTTTAGCTCGCCGATTTATTCGGCGGGTCTCTACAAAAAAAGGGAAACAATGATTGATAGTGAAAAAACAAGACGTTTCGGTCTCGACAAAGTCGCGTTTCTGCTTCTGCTGCTGGCAGGTCTTCTAATCGCAAAATTGATAGTCTCATCACGAGGAAGTTTTAAACTCTCTAAACCGGTTATGCTTGGCGGCTGCGGCGTTTCGGTCTCTGTTCCAACCGGCGCCGGTTTCCAGGTGATTACCGATGGTTTCGAATATAATGATAATGAATTTCGACTGTCCTCTGCTATGCAGATAAGCAATGACGCCGTCGTGAAGGTGAACTGGCGGTATTTTATTGTGCCTTTCAAGAGAACGACCGCTGAAAGATTTGAGGAGCAAGCCGCCTACATTGATGGAAACATCGAAAAAACCGGTTCAGAAAAATTCGGGCAGCTCACCTTTGATTATGCCAGGATTGTCTCTTCTAAAAACTCGACTTTGCTGCTCAGCGCCACAACTCTGCTGCCTGACGGCAGGACGTTATCGCTCGAAGTAGCTCAAAAAGGGCGGGATGTAAACCTTGTCGATAAAATCTTCAGGTCTCTTACCGCTTCGGCGACTTTCACGCCGGATAATCCTTTGGCTAACGGAAAAAAGCTGATAAATGACTTCAAAAATAAAACCCTTGCTGATTTAATAAGGAAAAGACAGCAGCAGAACTTCTTTTTCATACAAAACTATACCGACAGTCCTATCGGCTTCACTACCGATGCAATTGCCGTCAAAACTGATAAGCCCCGATTTACCGGGGGGTCGCTCATAGCGGCTAATTTGTATCTGCTCAAAGTAGGCGTCCAGTCTTTTGCGGAACAAAGTCTGCTGAGAGGCGAGCCGAACCTTCAAAGTTTCAAATGGGTCAGCCGGCAAAGCGACCTTTTAATTAACCGCCAGACAACCACAAGCATTGAACTGGACAAAGAAGACAAATTAACTATCCGCAGTGAAAAAATCGAGCAGACTTTTACTTCTGCGCCGACAATAATACCGGATATATTGATGGATTTCCTTATTGAAAGTTTTTTGCAAAGCGATTTTAATTCCGTTATGGTTGATACGCTTCTTTCGGACGGGCGAGTCATACCTGCTGTTATCGCCAAGGCCCGAAAACAGCAATACACTGACCCGAACATCTCCTTTGCTGTCGATATTCAATTTTTGGGTATGGATGGAGGCAGGCAGGCAACATACTTTGATAAAAACGGACAAATTCTGAAAAGCGAAGTGCACGGCAAAATTTCATATAAACTCGAAAAAACGGACAAAGAGCATCTCATCTCGGTTTTTCCTGATTGGCGTGAAAAATTAGGGCAGATTGGGCAATATATTTTTGAAGAAAACAAAAATTAAGGGGATAAAAAATGACTGGTTTATATGATTCCATCATCATAGGCGCAGGCCCCGCCGGCCTTGCAGCAGCGCTCTATAACGCAAGAGACCGATTAAGAACAGTTATCCTCGAAAAATTCTACCCCGGCGGCCAAATAATAAATACCGATAGAATCGAAAATTACCCCGGCTATGAAAATATTTCAGGTTCGGATTTGATTGAAAAAATGAAAAAGCAGGCGGAAAATTTCGGCGCTGAATTTAAACTCGGCTGTGAAGTAAAAAAACTTGTCCGTCTTGCGGACGGCAATATACAGGTCAATTGCGATAAAGAAAGTTTTGTTGGCCGGTCGGTGATTATCGCCTGCGGCAGCGATTATCGAAAACTCGGAGTGCCGGGCGAAGATAAATTCAGAAACGCAGGCGCCGGCGTGAGTTATTGCGGAATCTGCGATGCTCCTTTTTTCAAAGGCAAAAAGGTTGTTACCGTCGGCGGCGGAAATACCGCTGTTGAAGAATCACTGCACGTTGCAAAATTCGCGTCAGAATTGACACTTGTTCATCGGCGGCAGGAATTCAGAGCGACAAAAGTCCTTGTTGAAGAGCTAATGAACAAGGTAAATAGTCCCAACAGTAATTTTAGATTAAAATTAGATACTGTCGTTGTCGCTATTGAAGGCGATAAAAAAGTGGAAAAAGTCTGGCTCAAAAACATCCAAACAGAAGCCCAAGATACCGTGTCCTGTGACGGCATTTTTATTTTTGTCGGAACAGTCCCGAATACCTCATTTTTTAAGGGGTTTCTCGACCTTACCGAGGCGGGCTTCATCAAATGCGATGTCGGCTTTCTGCGGACAAAAGTGCCGGGTGTTTTTGTCGCCGGCGACTGCCGGGTAGCGGCGGCTATGCAGCTCGCAACCGCTGTCGGCGACGGCGTGAACGCAGCGATGATGACAAAGCAGTATCTAAGAGACCCTGCCTGGTGGAAAAAACCGATTTCAGACGCCCTTATGCCGAGCGAATGGTAACTTCTGAAATTTGAAATTTCAAATTTGAGATTTCAAATTATCTTTTTGAAGTCGGTATATATTCTCTTTTTTCAGCAACGCTTTTATATGCCGGTCTCATTATTCGTCCGCCGCTAACGTTTTCTTCAATAATATGTGCACACCAGCCGGCGATTCTCGCTATCGCGAAAATCGGAGTATATAATTCGGTAGGAATACCGAGCATTCTGTAAACAAAACCGGAATAAAAATCCACATTGGGACAAACTTTCTTTTGAGATTTTTTGACTTCCTGAAAAACTGCCGGCGCCAGCCTTTCAACCAGGGAATAAAATTCAAACTCCCAATCAAGGTCTTTTTCCTTTGCAAGTCTTGCCGCCTGTTTTTTCAAAAGCTCGGTTCGCGGGTCTGAAATTGTATAAACCGCGTGTCCCAAACCATAAATCAGACCTGAACCGTCAAACGCCTCTTTTCTGACAATCTTCGCCAGATAATCGGCGACCTGTCCTTCGCTTTCCAGATTTTTGACGTTCTGCTTTATATTGTCCATCATTTGAATAACCCGGATATTCGCTCCGCCGTGTTTATTGCCTTTCAGCGAGCCGATAGCGGCTGCAACGGACGAATAAACATCGGTATCCGAAGAGGTAACGACGTGAGCGACAAAAGTTGAGTTGTTTCCGCCGCCGTGGTCAGCGTGCAGAACAAGGCAAAGGTCGAGCAAATCAGCTTCTGTTTTCGTATATTTTTTGTCCGGCCTTGTCATCAGCAGAAAGTTTTCCGCGGTTGAAAGTTTTTCGTCCGGAGAATGCAAATACAGGCTCTCGCCGTCATAATAATGGGACTTGGCCTGATAGCCGTAAGCGGCAAAAGTCGGAAACCGGGCAATCAATCCTATACACTGGCGAAGAATATTTTTTATCGACCGTTCTTCCGGCGTTTTATCGTAAGAATAGGCAGCCAGAACGCTCCGCGCCAGCTTGTTCATCACATTATTGCTCGGCGCTTTAAGAATCATATTCTCGGCAAAGCCTTCCGGCAAAACTCTGTTTTTGCCTAAAAGACGACAAAATTTCGTCAAATCTTTTTTCTTCGGCAGCTCGCCGAACAGCAGAAGATAAGCGGTCTCTTCAAAACCGTGCCTTTTTTCTTTTTGAAAGCCGGCAACTATATCTTCTATTTCCATACCGCGGTATCTTAACCTGCCGGCCACGGCCACTTTTTCTTTTTCGCTGATGATATAGCCGTGGACGTCGCCGATTTCGGTAAGGCCGACAAGGACTCCCGTGCCGTCCGAATTGCGAAGGCCTCGCTTGACATCGAATTTTTCGAATAGCTCAGGCTCAATCTTGTTATTCTGCTTTGCAAGCCTTGCCAATTCCGTCAAAAACGGGTCTTTGGGTGTCTTTTCAGGCACTATTCCTTCAATTTCGGGCGTTACAGCATCTGCCATTTCTTCACCTGTCAATCTGGAGTTAATCAGTTAGCGGCCTCACCAAACAACCCCGCCAGCGAGCGAGGTCTCGCCCGCCTCGGCTCTCGCCGAAGGCGAGGCCGGGCCAAAGGCGGAGAGGCAAATGTAATATAATTAATAAGTGTTTTAAATGCAACCCCGTACCTATTTTTATTCTGAAAATGCGAATGTCAGAGCAGGAATTTCAGGAAAGAAGGCGAAAACAGATAAAAGCGCTAATGGAATCTTCAAAATAGGTGCGGGGTTGACTTTCTGTTTTTTTCTGGGATACTGGAATGCTACATTTTTGTAACTTTTTAGAATTTATTTATGACAGGCAGCACAATAAGCAAGTTTTTACTTAAGCTTTTCGGCTCACGCAACGAAAGGCTCGTTAAAGGCTATATGCGCATTGCTCTCGAAGCAGGTGAATTTGAAGAGCAGCTAAAAACCCTTGACGACAGCGCCCTAAAGGATAAAACGGCTGGGTTTAAAAACCGTCTTGCCCAGGGCGAAAGTCCCCAGCAAATCCTTCCCGAAGCTTTTGCTGTAGTTCGCGAGGCAGCAAGGCGAAACGTTAATATGCGTCATTTCGATGTGCAGCTTATCGGCGGCAATGTCCTCTATGACGGCAAAATCGCTGAAATGGCGACCGGTGAAGGAAAAACTCTTGTTGCTACTCTTGCCGCATATCTTGTTTATCTTACGGGAAGAAAGGTGCATATTGTTACCGTCAACGATTATCTGGCCAAACGCGACTCCGAATGGATGGGCCCGATTTACAAATCTCTGGGATTGTCAGTCGGCGCCATTCAGGCCGATATGGACACCATTGGCAATGAACGCAAAGCTCAATATGCCTGCGATGTAACTTACGGCACAAATAACGAATTCGGTTTCGACTATCTGCGCGACAATATGAAACTGCATAAAGAGCAGCTTGCACAGGGGCCGCTCGAATACGCCATCATTGATGAGGTTGACTCAATTCTCATTGACGAGGCCCGAACGCCGCTGATTATCTCCGGCCCCGCTTTCGATGACGTCAGCAGGTATAAAAAAGCAGATGCCGTCGCAAGACAGATTATAAATATGCAAAGCGGCTACGACCGTATAAAACAGCAGTTAGACTCGGCACAAAGGACAGTTGCAAACGCCGAAGGCGAGCTTTCAGAAGCGAAGAAGGCAAAAGACGACGGCCGTATGCAGAAAGCACGGCAGGTTTCCGAAAAGGGGCGTTCGGAAATTGAATCTCTCGAACCTCGTCTTGCAGCGGCAAAGCAGTATTATGAGGTCGAATACGACCATAAGCAAGTCCGTTTCGACCACGATGGCAATGGTCTGGCCGCCGCACAGGAGCTTGCAGGTGTAGGTTCTTTCTTTGCAGGCTCCAATATGGATTGGCCTCATCTTTTGCAGCAGTCTCTGCGGGCGCACATAGTCTTTGAAAAGGAAAAAGACTATGTCGTTATGGACGGTAAGGTCGTAATTGTTGACGAATTTACCGGCCGTCTTATGCACGGCAGACAATGGTCGGACGGTCTTCATCAAGCTGTCGAAGCCAAAGAAAATGTTACGATAAAAGAGGAATCGCAGACCCTTGCGACAATCACTCTGCAGAATTTCTTCCGTCTATATGACCAGATTGCGGGAATGACCGGAACAGCCGCGACTGAAGCAGATGAGTTTATGCAGATATACAAACTCGAAGTTGTTACCATTCCTACCAACCAGCCCTGCATTCGCCAAGACTCTGACGATATGATTTACAAATCTATGGGCGAAAAATTCAACGCTATTGTCGAGGAAATTCACGATATAAGCTCTGCCGGTAGGCCGGTCCTCGTCGGCACGATAAGCGTCGAAAAAAGCGAGGCCATTTCCAATGCCCTCACAAGAAAATACGGCATAGAGCACGAAGTCTTAAACGCAAAGCAGCACGCAAGAGAGGCTCTTATTGTCGAAAAGGCAGGCCATCAGCATACCGACCGGCTGGGAAAAACCTGCGGCAATGTTACCATCGCTACAAATATGGCAGGCCGCGGCACGGATATTAAACTCGGCCCCGGCGTAGCTCAAATCGGCGGCCTGCACATACTCGGCACAGAACGCCACGAGGCAAGAAGAATCGACAATCAGCTTCGTGGTCGCTCCGGCAGACAGGGTGACGCAGGCTCAAGCCAGTTCTTTTTATGTTTCGAAGATGACCTTTTGAAAATCTTTTCTCCTGAATGGACGGTAAAGGCTCTTTCCTGGGTCGGCTGGGAAGAGGGTATGCCTATCCAGCACGGCAGGATAAGCAAAGGCATTGAAAAGGCGCAGAAAAAAGTCGAGCAGCGGAACTTCGAAGCCCGCAAAAGCCTGCTCGATTACGATGAGGTGATGGATTATCAGAGGAAAATCTTTTATTCGCGCCGAAGACAGATAATCGAAGGCGCAGGCCTTAAGGAAATGATAACTGAAATGATTAAATCGGTTGTCGAAAAGGCCTGCGTCGATATGCTCAAAGAAGGCTATCCTTATGTTTGTATCGCTGAATGGGCAAGAACAACTTTCGGCGTGGACATAAACCCCAAACGCCTTAACGGCCTTACTGTTGAGCAAATCGAAGAGCTTATAAAGAAAACCGCGAAAAACGAAGCGGCAAATAATATCTCTGTTACGCTCGGAGAATATCTGGAAGATTATGAGGACAAAAGCACCTGGAACATTGAAGACCTGTGCAAATGGGCGATGAGTGCATACAGTGTCCAGCTCTCCGGCAGCAAAATCAGGCAGATGACCGCTGAAGAAATCCAGCAAAACTTAATTGATTCTTCAGCCCAGCAGATTGATAAGAAAGATTGTGCTATACTGATTGAGTTTCTCGACCCTGATTTTGGGGTTAAATCGTTTGTAAACTGGGCAGGCAACAAATTCACTGTCCGGCTCGATGCAAATCGGCTTAAAACCTTAAAGCCCGACCAGATCGAGCAAGAGCTTTCCGGGCAAATTCGGGCCGGATATGCCCGCCGGGAAATTGAATACCCCATCGAATTTGCGATGAGCATAACCTACCGGGGCGACAGCGTGAATATTTACGCCTTCGATAATCTTGCCAAATGGGTGAACGAAAAATTCGGCACTGAATTATCCACTTCTTTCCTCCAAAACACTTCGCCTCGCGATGTTCACAGCTATTTGATGAAAATCAGCGAAGATTATCATAAAACAGGTTTGGAAAAAGAGATTGATGAAAAACTTGCCGGCTCAAATCCCGATTCTCTTGCCGAATGGGCAAAGCAGCGATTCAATGCGGCAATCGACTCTGCCGAACTTGAAGACAAGCAAATCGCAAAGGAAAAACTGCTTTCTGCCGGTAAAGATTTCCTGCGAAGCGAGCTGACAGAGCTTGAACGATACGTCCTTCTGCAGATATTCGATTCCGTCTGGAAAGACCATTTGTATGCGATGGACCATTTGAAGGAAAGCATCTTTATGCGGGCTTACGCAGAAAAAGACCCGAAAATCGAGTTCAAGCAGGAAGGCTTCAGGATGTTCAGCGAGATGCTCGACTCTGTTGAGGATAAAGTTACCGATGTTATTTTCAAGGTTCGTCTTGAGGCAGGCACAAGGGCAAGAAACGTCTGGCAGGCAGGCCAGACAAAACACGAAGAGGTCAGCCAGTTTGAAATGGCCGAGCGCCAGCGTGCAGCGGCTCAGGCCCCGCAAGGCGAAGCGACAAAGGTTAAGCAGATAGTTCTTGAGCAGCCAAAGGTCGGCAGAAACGACCCCTGCCCCTGCGGCTCAGGCAAAAAATACAAGAAATGCCACGGCAAAAACGCCTAAAAAATTGCCGAACAAGCTAATATCTAAAAAGATAATAACTTGTTCGGCGCTGAAAATGAATAAGTTACTAAATTTGAATATACAAAATTTCAAAAACAAATAAAAGAAAAAAATTAATTTCTATGCTTTTTTTATCCATTTATGGCGGAAAATATCCCTCATTTTATCCGTGAAACTAACCCCCATTTTTTGCGTTGAAGTCGAAAATTCCATCTTTTTCAAATCCGCTGATGTTGCTTTTCTTTTGAATAAAGAAGAAATAAATAACAAGAAAGAAATTCCGTAATTTTCAATCTTCAATTTTAAATCTTCAATTCTCATCGGACAACCGCTTTTTTCGTCGCTGCCAAAAGTTCCGTTCCGGTCAAACTTTCAAATTTTTGTTGACCGAATAATTGATGTCTTTCTAGTATCTCCGGCTTATCTGCGTAATATCGCTTGGCCGCTTCAATTCCCCCTTCTGCAGGCCCGGCTGTTTTATAATCAATATCAAGCAGCCATTTGCTGAACTGGTCTTTATATTCAGCAGGGAAAATTATCGCGGTAACAAATTTTTCATCGCTGTATTTTGCAAGATGAACCTTTGCTCTTATGGGCGGTGTGTTTGCGACAGCGGAGTTTATCAGTTTTTTATAATCGTCTTGAGCGGCACCTTTCTCAATCTCATAGAAAAACATTCCCGCCTCAAGCTGGAAAATCCCGCTCGGCACTCCTTCCAATTCCATTTTGCCGTCTGGATAAGCCTTATAGATTCTATATGCTTTCACGTCTTTGAATTGCTCGCTTTCCAGCAGTTCTGCAACTTCATCAGCGGTAAAACCGACTCCGCTATGGTCGCCGAAGTCAACAACATAAAGGTCAACATACCTATCCGGATTTTTTATTTCAGGTAGTTTCATTTAATTAACCGCTAATTTTGCAAATTTAAGTTTCCCGGCGCGGACAATCATTCCATTTGCCGGCGTTATCGCTTTATTCGGGTCTGTTATTTTTTCGCCGTTTATCGTTAGTCCCCCGCCGACGATAAGCCTTTTTGCCTCGCCGCCGGTTGCGACAAGATTACAAGCCAAAAGCAGTTTCGCTGCCGTTATTGGTTCAGCGGAAATTTTAACTTCAGGCATATCCTGCGGCATTTGCTTTTGCGCAAAGACTTTTTCAAATTCACTGGCGGCCTGCTCGGCAGCAGATTCGTCATAAAACTGCTTTATTATAGTCTTGGCCAAAAGCACCTTTGCCTGTTTTGGATGCGTTTTTTGCGGATTGACAAGCTCTTTAATTTTGTCGGCCGGGATATCAGTCAGAAGCGTCCAATAATTTTCCATCATATCGTCGCTTATGCTCATTATTTTGCCGAACATATTTTTTGGCTTTTCGGTTACGCCGATATAATTGCCTTTCGATTTGCTCATTTTTTCTTTGCCGTCAAGCCCGACAAGTATAGGCATTGTAATTACAATCTGCGCCTTTTGGCCGTATGCCCGCTGAATGTCCCTGCCTACAAGGTTGTTGAATGTCTGGTCTGTTCCGCCAAGTTCGACGTCGCTTTTTATTACCACAGAATCGTATCCCTGCATAAGAGGGTAAATAAATTCGTGAGTATAAACGTCAATATCATTTTGTAATCTCTGTTTGAAACTGTCTCTGGCAAGCATTTGCGCGACTGTTTTTTTAGCGGCAAGCTGTATAAGTTCCATAAGACTCATTTTTTCGAGCCATTGGCTGTTATGTCGGACTTCAAGTTTATCTTTTGAAGTATCGAGAATTTTCCCCGCCTGCTCAAGATAAGTCTTTGCGTTTTTTTCAATTTGTTCAGGCGATAAAATCGGCCTTGTCATATTTTGTCCTGTCGGGTCGCCAATACGGGCGGTGTAATCGCCTATAATGAGGACGGCTTTATGCCCCATATCCTGAAACTGCCTCATCTTTCGCATAACAACGGTATGTCCAAGATGAATATCCGGCGCGGTTGGATCCATACCAAGCTTGATTCGGAGCTGGCGTTTTTCCTTTGCCGCCTCGGCAAGCCGCTCGGCAAGCTCATTTTCGTTGAATATCTCAACAGTGCCGCGTTTAAGCTGCTCAACTTGTGTCTTAATATTTTCCGTCATAAATGCCCTTAAAAGGAGGCATTTTAATCTAAAACCTCTCTTCAATCAACGAAAAATGATTTCAGACTTATCTGCATCTTTATAGGACTCGGCATAGAATCTCCCTCTTAAATGCTGTATTTTGCACCGTTTTTTATAACCCCATAGCGAATTTATGTCAATATCGCAAACAGCCCGGATTAATTAGAGAGAGTGATATTATGCAGCAACTTATAAAAATTTTAGTAATTGACGATGACACGATGATAAGGACGCTTTTGCAGAACGCCCTTTCAAACAAAGGTTTTGAGGTTTTTGCCGCTGCCTCAGGTTTAGACGGTCTTGACATCGCGAAGACCAAAAAGATTGACGTCATACTGCTGGACTGGATGATGCCTGAAATGGATGGTATGGAGGTTTTGGAAGAGCTTAAACGCAACGGCGACACAATGCACATACCGGTCTTTATGCTCACATCCAAGGAAGACTCAAAAGACATCGACCTTGCCATCAGGAAAGGCGCTGTCGATTATATCGTAAAACCCTTCAAGGCTTATGAAGTGCCTGAAATGGTGCTTAAGCATCTCGAAAAAGTCCACGGCAAACACAATGGCAAACAGGGCTTTTTCAGCAAAATCTTCTCTCACAATTAACCTTTTCTTTTCAGAAGCGTCCAAGCCCCAACTGCCAGCAGGCAAATCGTTGCCGGTTCGGGAACATTGTAAGCCACCTCAATAAAACCGCTGGTTGTGATAGGCGTTACAATAGAATATTCAATATTTGTATTGTCGCAATTAACCAATTGTATAATACCAACGGCGATGTTGTATGTTCCTGTGCCGATATAATTATTCAAAAACTTATCCTCAACGAATGCTGATACAGTGCCGCTGTTACTGCCGCCTGTAAATTGCATCCCATCAGGCGGTGAAGGGTCATAATCACCTATTCCATCACCTACATTACTACCAAGATAAAAAGGTTGACTGCAAAACGCTTCTCTGCCAAGTAAAGGCAGGTTTACCTCGATTGAATCGGCGTTTCCAAAGATGCCGAATTCAACTGTTCCGGAAACATCGCTATCGCCGTCATTGTCAATGATAAGTGTGCCGCCATTTATCTGTAATTGGATAGTTATTCTAACGGATGCAAGCGTCCCGCCGGCGCTAAATTTATCGAATGTTAATAACGTTGAAAAATTGGGGATTTCACTAAAGAAGGTCTGTTTTTGGATTAATGGATTTGCAATAACGATAGAGACTGTCGTTGTAAAAGCGGCAAATAACAAAAAAGTTGTTTTGAAGTCTAAAAAAAGGTGTTTGCCAGTTTTTTCGCCGACGATACACCTTTTGCTATCCATAACAGTTTGTTCTCGGGCTTAATAATTCTGTAACGCCTCCCAAAATCCACACACTGTGCGCAAAAAGGCCGGAACGGTTCCTTCCGACCTTCCTATATTAAAGATATTGCTTTTTTTTCTTAGCTGCGTTTCTTTTTTCTAAGGATAGCCAGCCCACCCATGCACAGAAGCCCTATAGTGGCAGGCTCAGGTATCGCCGATGAAGTAAACGACGCTGTAGCGGTCCATCCGTCACTCCATTTAGAACTGCCCGGCAAATATGCCCGATTGGCAAAGCTGAAAGCAAATACTTCATCCGAAAGCGTTCCTGTTATCTCGGAACCGGTGATTCTCACATTCGCAAGAGCATATGCATCATTGGAGCCAAAGCCAGATGGAGACATAACGCCGTAGTCAAATTGGATAATCAATAACGGATTTGTGCTTGTGTTATCCTTGTAAAAATCAACTTCGCCGGGACCGGTGCTGCAGTAACCCATTGTCGGAGCAGATAGCGCTATCGGCTGTTTTACCTCGAACCAAGCATTTGAAAAGGTATGGCCGCTCCAAGGAATTTGCAGAGTCAACCCAGTTTTGCTGTCAGGCCAGCCGCCGGTAAGCTTCATAGTTGCATAATTAACATCAAACAACGGATATTTGCTATTTGTCTGGGCCGGGTCGAAAAACGTTGCCACCGTATAACTGGCTCTTGTCTCAAACGTCGTAAATGCGATTATAAGAAGCGTCAGTAAGACGAGTATTATAAGACGATTTTTCATTATTTTGTTCCTTATCTTTTAGATTCCTCGAGGCATCCTATTTGCCTTCTCTTATGTTCTTGCCTTTCCTTGTAACCAATTTCAAAGCACCAAGGCAAAGTAACCCAATCGTCGCCGGTTCAGGAACCGCCGATGAAGTAAATGACGCTGTGGCAGTAAAGCCTCCATTGTTTGGTAGGGACACTGTATTGGCAAAGCTGAAAGAAAATTCTTCCTGTGTTAATGTCCCTGAAATCTCAGAGCCCGTGATTGTTACAGTATTGGCGGTAAGTTCACTGGCCCCAAAGTTGCTCATCGATACAACGCCGCCGTCGAAGCCAACAACTATCAACGGGTTTGTCGAGGTGCCGTCCTTGTAAAATTTAACTACGCCCGGACCAGTTTGACCAACTGTTCCCCACGGTAACGTATATGTGTTTGTTATACCTATATAAGGTGCTCCGGTTGGCGATGTTAAATTAAACCACGCATTAGGATAGTTGTGATCAGTACAAGGAACTTGCAGTGTCAAGCCGGTTTTGGAATCATCCCATCCACCTGTGAGTTTCAGAGTTGTAAAATTAACGTTAAACAGCGGATTACTGCTGCTATTTGATGGGTCGAAAAACGTCGCCACCGTATAACTGGCTTTTGCATCACTGGTCGCAAATGCGACTGAAAGAATCGTCAATAACACGATTATCAAACGGTCTATTTTCATTATTGTTTTCCTTCAATTTTAGTTTCTATTCGACTTCGACGAGCGAAGTCGAGTCGGACTATCCGCTCAGCGCATAAATTCAAACGCTTAGTATTTAGTCCTGTGTTTAAGGTTTATGGATGTTTCTCCTATTCCCCTGTTCATTCAGCTTTTCCCGCTCATAGCGCAAACTATTGTCGGCGGAAAAATTTGAAGAACTCTTTTTTGATACCCTTTCTAAATTAAACAGTTATTGTTATCGCTTTAAAAACGCGCGCAAATTCTCTACCAGATAACCTCTTCTCTCGATTAAAATAAAGATTTGACTAAAGCCCGCCTCCGGCGGACAAGTCAGCGCAACAAAGCAATATGACAAAGACAACTTAAGATGAACACCAAGACGCTTTGTAACAATAACCCTTAACCTACACCCCAATTCTGATAGGTATTATATCATAACGAAAACAGAAATGCAAGAGAAAAATAAAAATTATTTAAATTTTTTTAACCTTGCATTAAGTAAAAGCCCTGATGGCCGATTCATTTGAAGTAAATTCCTGTATAATCCATAAAGGCGAACACTTACGTTCGCCCATATCAGTCTTAGACGTTATTTGCCGCTTTTTCTTTTCAAGAGAGCAAAAGCACCGGCACACAGCAAAGTAATTGTAGCCGGTTCAGGAACAGTGTAATTGTATGTAACAGTTCCATTTAATAATGCATGCGTAACCTGGCCCGTATCTGTATTTCCGCCTGTGTTGAACAAAGCTGTTTCTGTAAACGTCCCGGCATCCAGCACAATATTGCCGATTCCTGTGAACTCGTTAAGTATTACCGAATTAGTATATAAATGTGAATATGTGTCATTTTTGGTGAGCAAGCCGGAAGTTAGTGACTGATAAGCAGCAAGAACGTAGTCAAAATCCGGACTCCACATATCTATTTGCGGAGCGTCAATAAGGTTGTGCCCCAAATCCTGAACTGTTATCTTAAGATGAGTGTTAGCATGGCCGGACGAAACTTCATCTGAATTATTAGTAACAGTCAGAACCGTATCCATCGACCCAAACAGTTCTATTTCTACGCTATTTAATGTGCCTAAAGCCGGATTAAACTGCTGAAATGATAGTGTTCCTGTCCAATCCGTCAATGCGCTCGAAATCGATGCAGTATATGGACCATCGGTATTCGCAATAGACAGACAAGGAAGGAAAATTACAAAAAAAGCAGCTAATAATATTAATCTTCTTACCATTTCACACCTCCAAATAAAAGATTGTTTTTGTCGCTTTTTATAAAATCTGTTTAAAAATCAGAGCTGTTACTATAAAAATATAAACAGAAAAAATATGCTTTCGCTATACGATGTTTTCTCCAAACTCCCAAACTATTATAGCATTATATCACAAAAATATATAAATTCAAGAAAAAAATTGATTTAGCTAAAATTTTTATGGAAAAACCCGATTATTTTCACAAAAACAGGCTTTTTATAGGATGTTTTAAGGGGTTTTTTTGAATTAAATTAGTTGGAAAAAATGAAATTATTGAAATTTTAATAGGATATATCTATTTATGTCGGGCTATTGTAACCTGAATTAATCTTACAATTACCCGAGCCGAAAAATCTCACTCTTTTTTGACTTTGCCTGATTTATTTATTATATTTTATTTGTAAAAGGTAAAAAGAGTCAGGTTGCATTTATATTGCAGCTTTTAGGGCTGAAAGTCTAACTTCAGGGGTTTTGCCGATTTTAACGGCTGAACGCAAAGATATACTATATTTATGGGGATTTTAATGCTAAAAACAAGGTTTCTCGCGGTAGTTTCCGTTTTATTTCTATTATCATCCGTCCAGGCAACGGTTCTTTGGAGCGAGCCTTATGGCAGCACCGATTATTTTGACTGGGCCAACGGCCAAAGTCTTAACGGCCTTTTCGGAGACCCAATTCCCATCGGCAATACCTTTGTGTTTTTCCCTTCATTGTTCAGAGCTGAAAGTTTAGACAGGCAGGAAAATACTGTTTCAGACACGCTGGAATTTGAACTAATTGCTCATCCCGGCTACAGGTTCCAGAGCATTTCAATCATAGAATATGGCGATTACGGCATTTTAGGCAACGGCCTGGTTGAAGCATCAGGCACTCTTTCCGTTGAGAATCTGGATACTACTGATACATTAAGCAACGGCCTTGAAACTGACTTGCCTTCAATATTTCCAGCCGATGCCGCCGGCGAATGGCAGGCTTGGACAAATCTCGATGTCAACAGGCCGGATTGGACCCATATCAGAATCACGCTTGAAAATAACCTGTTTGTCGTAAGCGGCTTTAGTTCAGGCGCCTGGATAGAAAAGAAGGTTCTCAGCAACGCTATAGCTGTAACACTGATTCCTGAGCCGGCCACTGCAATTCTACTTTCGTCAGGTATGATTTTTCTCGCGTCCAAAAGAAAAAGGCATTAAGGAAAAAAGAAAATTACCTAAAAACCTTGTTTTTTTATCATATAAAAGCCATTTTAAGCATTTCCTTTAAAAAATCTTTTTATATTAAAAATATCTTTTTTTTCTCTTGACAAATATACCTCGTTTATCGTATAATTCATTTCAACAATTGGGTAGAAGAGAAAACGGGAGTTTGAGAAAACACATATAGGGAATCGGAGAAAACGCGTTATTTTGGGATTTGCAGGTTTTTGCGCGCGTTTTTAGCACACATTTACCCGCTAATAGGGAGAAAACACCAAAGCTATTTATATGCATCTTGCTTGCCTTACGCTTTGTGCTGTTTAACAACCAGCTTTTTAAAATTCATCTGTCACTATCGGGAGTTATTGTCCGCATTGCGTAAATGCGGTCTTGCCGATTTTTAAAATTTCGGCAGGAGAGAAAACAGGGAAGACGGAAAAGCAAGTTATTGGATTGTTGAAGTTATGCGGAGTAAAAGGGAAGAGGTGTTATTGTGAGAAGTATAAGAAGAAGTTATGCGGGCATTTCACGTTCTCATTTCAGCGCAGTTTTTCTATTGCTGTTTATTCTATTTATTTCCCCATTTTATTCGGTATTTAATGCCGGCGATGCACAGGCCGCGCTTATACCCTGGCACTCAAACGCCAGCGGCACAGGAGACGGTTTTTACTGGCAAAACGGCGGAAGCGATAAAGGCCTGTTTGATAATCCGACACTTTCTGCGGATGGGCACACTCTGCATTTTTCGTGGGATAATGATTTTAATTTTATGGCCAAGAGCCTTAGCGGCAAAAGTGCCATAACATCGGACCGCCTTCAGGTTGACATGTTCGCTCAGACCGACTTCGTAATTCAAGGTATCAGTGTTGCCGAATGCGGCATTTTCGATATCAGTACCATAGGAAAGGTTTCAGCCAGTGCCGCGATATTCATAACGAATTTGAGCCAATACGAGGTCCGCAGCTCAACGGTTCCGATGAACCAATCTATGCCAATCTCGGCAACCGGGAACGGACCCTGGAGCGGTGGGGTTGCTATTAATGATATTGGCTGGATCCATCTTCGAATTGTTTTAAACAATAACCTTATTGCTACAAGTCAGCAGGGGTCGAATTCATTTATCAAAAAGACATCGTTCGACCTTGAGATTATCCCCTACGATAATAATGTTCCAGAGCCTGCGACAATTGCTGTGCTGACGCTTGGCGGCTTTATATTGCCTTTATTCGGCAAAAAAACAAATATTCTAAATCTGCAGCAGCGGATTTATATCCACGGAAGAAGAAATAATCAGGATGAGAAAACAAATTTTTTAAAATATTTGGAGAAGAAGTAATGAAAAATACATCTTTTAGGCTTGTTATTTTGGCAGCTGCGATAATCTTTATTCATAATCTTGTTTTTACAAGCCCGGCTAATGGCTTTGTTTACTGGGATGAACCCAACGGCAGCAACGCCTTTTTCAAGTGGGAAAACGGCGGCAGTAATTCGGGGTTGTATGGCAATCCTAATATTATTGGAAACACGTTTTCGTTCTCCTCTATAACCAACTTTGAAGCCGACTCCTCTGAAAATCCTGAGGTCAGCGACACGCTTGTTTTTGATTTAACCGCCAATTCCGGGTATCTGATAACCGCAATACAGATTAGTGAAGGCGGCGATTATGATATTGTGGGCGATGGCTCGGTGAACGTCCTTGGAGAACTGACCATTCATAACCTCGCGAGTAGCGAGTCTGATAAAGTTGCGTCCCTCAATTTTAATCCGCCTATGCCGGTATATTCCGGCCACGGAAACGACGCAAACGAATGGTCAGGTTCTGCAACAATAACCGGGTTGAACTGGACGCATATTAAAATCACCTTGTCCAATGATCTGTTTGCAATAGCAGATGAAGGTTCTGCATCGCTCATTTGGAAGAAAAGTGCCGGAATGCCGCTAACTATTCAGATAGTTCCTGAACCTGCGACAATTGCAATTTTATCAATAGGCTTATTGGCACTTATAAAAAGAAAAAATAAACAATAGACGGAGAAAACTGTTTCCCTGGCACATATCAGGATGAAAGGAGGTATGACGGCCGGATTCAGTAAAATGCAGTGCGAAGAAGTTTGCCCGCCAAAGGCGGGTCATTAAAAAACACAAATAGTAAATTTATGGATAAATTTTAGGAGAAACTCAAATGAAAAAGTTTATTACAGTTTGTTTAGTGTGTGTTTTAACAGCGGCAGTATGGGGTAATATCATCATCAACTTCGACGAGAATGGCCAAGGCTACATTGAGGGTGGGAGCTCGCTCACACATGGCACAGCTGCCCCATCAGTCGGTGGGCACGCTACTTTGTATTACGATCTCCCTGCGAGTGTTACCGTAGGAGATGTGAACATTGTGGAGCCTGAAAACCCCTATGTGATCAGTGACGTTTTAAGATTCGCCGACAGTCGCGTTTACGTATACTCGGAGAGGGAAGAAGAACAACCACCATATGACTTAGCGGACACGGGTATTCCCACAGAGTTCCTCAGCAACGTGCAGACAGTGATCGAACAAGGAAGTGAGAATGGCTGGAACGGTGTGAACGACGTGTTAGAGGGTCCTGATCCAGGTGAGCCGGGATATATGGAGCTATATGGCTTTAATGGCGTGCACTACAATTTCACCAGCGATGTTCCCGAACCGGCAACGATTTGCCTGCTGGCTTTAGGTTCGTTGGCATTTATAAAAGGGAAAAAATAAGAAAATAGCCACGAAGTCCCGAAGGCACAAAGAAAAATATATATAAAAACTTCGTGCCTTGGTGCCTTAGCGGCTATAGACGGAGAAAACTGTTTTCCTGGCACATATCAGGATGAAAGGAGGTATGACGGCCGGATTCAGTAAATTTTTATAGGCGAAGAAGTTGGGCGTATGCAAGACCGGACAATGAGTATTTTGTTTGTTCGTTAAAATAAATAGTAGAAATTAGCCACAAAGACACAAAGGCTCGAAGAAAAATTAAGTATAAAAACTTAGTGTCTTGGTGCCTTAGTGGCTAATGGAAGAAAGGAAAAACTCATGAAAACTCTAATTACAATCTGTTTAGTATGTGTATGTCTTTTATCATCAAATCTCTTTGCAGTTGAATATCAAATCATCAACCTCGGAACTTTGTCGGGCTCCACTTACAGTACCGCTTATTCAATCAACAATAGCGGTCAGGTCGTAGGCATATCTGGTGAAGCCTGCCTTTTTGATTCCACAGGCGGCGGCAATAACACTGACCTCGGCTCATTGAACGAAGAAGGACACTGGAGCACCGCCGAGTCCATAAATAATAACGGACAAATAGTTGGAGGGGACCATACTCTTGGCCGTGCCTGTCTTTTTCTCACGCCCAGCACTAATAAAAACCTCGGGTCACTGTATGGTATTGATGGTTTTTCCTGGGCTAATTCCATCAACAATAACGGCTTGCCTGTCGGCTCTTCTTCAGATGGTTCCGGCAATACTCGCGCCTGTTTTTTTAACTCGGCATTCGGCGGCGCCGTTATGAACCTTGGAACGTTTACGGACGGATACAACAGCGAGGCAGCGTCCATCAATGATAGCGGCCAGATTGTCGGCCAGGCCATGAACAGTTCCTATAATACACGTGCCTGCATTTTTATTTATTATGACAATCTTACTGACCTCGGAACTCTCGGCGGCAATGACAGCAGCGCCTCATCTAACAACAATAGCGGCCAGATTGTCGGCCAGGCTCAAAACAGTTCCGGCGACTATCATGCCTGTTTATTTGATTCGACAAATCCGCTGAATAATCTCGACCTTGGAACACTTGGCGGAACTCTCAGCGGGGCCCTATCCATCAACGAAAGCGGCCAGATTGTCGGTTTTGCCGCTGATAGTTCTGGATTTTCACACGCCTGTCTTTTTGACTCCGGCGGCAATATTAATCTTGAATCTTATTTATCCGCAGGTTCCGGCTGGACGTCTCTTGATTACGCAACATCAATAAACGATAACGGCTGGATTGCAGGAACGGGCTATCTCAATGGCCAGCAGCGCGGTTTCCTGCTTAAGCCGATTCCCGAACCAGCGACGATTTGTCTGCTTTTCCTCGGCGCTGTAAGTCTGATTAGAACGAAAAAATAAATAAAAACAGCCACGAAGTCCCGAAGGCATGAAGAAAAATATATTTAAAAAACTTAGTGCCTTGGTGTCTTAGTGGCAAGGAATAAGGAGTAAACTCAAATGAAAAATTTAATTACAATAGCAGTTATCATTTTAGCAGTCAGCGGTCTTACGCACGCAACTACTTCAAATACAATCGTCAAATACGATTTCGGAATTTACAACTATGAAACGCTTGACCCCTGCAATCCGGCTGACCATATTTCAGCAAGTGATTTTGGCTACGTCGGCGACGGAGCTACTAGTTTTACCGACCACAGCGGATATGGAGAAGGTTATCAAGTCTATGGCGGTTGGCCTTACAGCGAATATTCAGATTATTTCTATTTTACTGTTGCGATTGCACCCGGCTGGAGTCTTGACCTTGATGCAACAGGTCTCGAGTTTGATGCCAGCACCACTAATATGTCCGGCCCTAATTTAGGCAGAGTAACATACTTGGGTAATCCTGAAACTATTATGAGGGACAACATTGAAATCGGAGGCAGCAGCTGGTGGAACTACGATACCTATTCACTGCTCCCGCCGACAGGACTGACAGGCAGCGTTGAATTTCGCATATATGGCAGAGAAGCATATACATACGGCACTTTCTCTGTTGATAATGTCATTCTCAATGGCACAGTTAACCAGATTCCAGAACCAACGACAATTTGTCTGCTCGGTCTGGGAGCTTTAAGTCTTGTCAGAAAAAAAGGATAGAAATATAAAAATAACATAACCAAAGGAGATGAATTTATGTTGAAGGTACAAACAAAAAATGTTTATGGATTGTCGGTAGTTACCTGTTGTACATTATTGTTAATATCGTCCGCAGCAATGGCCAACCTGTTCGCGATTGACCGTGACAGTTCCAATCTGTACACGGTTTCGACGACGAATGCATCGCTTTCGCTCATCGGTAATACCGGCACCGGCCCCATAGGAAGTCTCGAGCTTGGAGCGGACGGTTTTCTCTACGGAGTTGCCGAGGGGGTGCTTAATTCGACCTTGTATAAAATCAATCCGGCCAATGCTGTCACTGTGGCGGTAGGCCAGTTGGGTCTCCAGAATGTTTGTGAAGGCGGCCTGGTTATTGCACCGGATGGAACCGCTTACGGAACGACTGCAGCCAATACCAACCTCTTTACGATTAACCTTGGTACGGGCGCAGCGACCCTTATTGGGGAGATAAGCGGAGGCTCTGACCTTAATGGATTAGCATGGAGAAGCGACGGTATGTTAGTCGGACTGGATCGCGGGACGAATTCGCTGCTCGCAATTGACCCCGTAACAGCGGTTAGTTCGCTTATTGCAGTAGTCCGTCCGACCGTTGGTGCAGTCGGCGGTATGGCCGCTGCAGGCAACACGGGCTACTTCGCAACTTCCGGCCCCGGTACCGCGCTTCCTGGTTCCAACGAACTATATTCCTTTGACCTTTTGACTGGTGCACATACCCTTGTCGGCAGTTTCGCTCCAACAATTAGCGGAACTGGTATTAGCGGTTTGGCTGTTCCTGAACCGGTGACGATTTGTCTGCTCGGCATTGGCGCTTTAAGTCTGATTCGAAGAAAAAAATAATAAAAATTAGCCACGAAGGCGCTAAGACACGAAGAAAAATATATATTTAAAAAACTTAGTGCCTTGGTGTCTTTGTGGCAATGGTAAAGGAGTAAACTCAAATGAAAAAGTTAATTACCGTTTTATCAATGTTGGTGTTTTGTCCCTGTTTTCAGACAATAAGTCTTGGTACGATTATAATGGACGTTTATGCCTCTTCGGCACCGAACGCATCCGGTTCAGCCAGTTGGAGTGGGTACGTAACCAAGTCTATGTATGCACTGGAAAACGGATTGAGCGTTAATGGAGACCGTGCAACAGACCCGACAGCCTACGAAAGGGCGCCGGATATGGTTGGTGCAGGAGAAATTGTTGTGACCTCGTTCAAGAGTTGGCGTGGAGAAGTGGATCCTCCATCACCATTTAACAACGAATATGGCAATCGAATGCATTTTGGGCTGCATGCCTATGGTGACGGGACCACACAGTTCAAACTGGAAAACCTGTCGTATGAGATACACAGCAGCGACCCGTGTGATTCGTTGAAGGTTGTGAGTAACTTTGTCGGCAAGGCTTATAATTACTATCGGTGGGGCATTTCATGGGGTGCAGACAGAAAAAAAGGAGGGACAGATGATGTGGTTTACATGTCCGGCAATGGTACGACGCTGGTAGATGAAATTATATATGCAGGAGCTGGAAATGCATGGTGGCCGAAGGTAACTTCAGAACTCCCTACTGCCCAAGCTGCGATGGATGATTATTTTGCCTGGGTGGCCAGCGAGGCACCTATCACTGTGAGCTGTACCTATTCAATTTTAACTTATAGCGGAGGCGATTCTGTAGTTGTGACACCTGAACCGGCCACGATTTGCCTGCTGGCTTTAGGGTCATTAATTTTCACAAGAAGGAAAAAATAACAATAAATAAAAAAACAAACAGTAAAAGGAGAGGTAAGTTATGAAAAAGTTAATTGTAAGCCACAACTTTATCCGCCGAAGCCTTGGCGAAGATGGAAGGAATGTCTATTTAGTGTTTTTCGCAGCGATGGTTTTTGCAGCCGGCGCAGCAAACCCTGCCTGGGGAACAACCTACACAGCAATAGATTTAAATCCCAGCGGATTTACTACCTCTTATGCTTTTGGGGTCAGCGGCACGCAGCAGGCCGGCTATGGTTCTGGTTCGGCCACAGGCTACTACTGCCACGCTCTGCTCTGGAACGGCTCGGCAACCGGCTATGTCGATTTGAACCCCATTGAGTTCAGTAGTTCTTATGCCTACAGCACCAACGGCATACAGCAGGTCGGCTGGGGAGGCGTTCCAATCACGGTCTACACGCTCTACGACCACGCCTTTCTTTGGAGTGGCAGTGCGGCAAGCTGCGTAGACTTGAACCCAAATGGCTTCGACAATTCTTATGCCTATGGCACCAACGGCACACAGCAGGTCGGCTATGGCAATGGCAAGGCTACGGGCTACGGCGGCGACCACGCCCTACTCTGGAATGGCTCCCCAGACAATTACGTCGATTTGAACCCCAGCGGGTTCGGTAAATCTCGTGCCTTCGACATCAGCGGCACACAACAGGTTGGTAGTGGCTACTGGCCGGCTACGCACTACGACCACGCCCTTCTCTGGAATGGCTCGGCCGAAACTTGCGTCGATTTGAATCCCACCGGGTTCAGCCAGTCTTATGCCTACAGCATCAGCGGCACACAGCAGGTCGGATGTGGCGATGGCCAGGCCCTGCTCTGGAATGGCTCCGCCGACAGCTATGTCAATTTGACCCCTGCTGGATTCTACGGTTCTGTTGCCTACGGCACCAACGGCACACAGCAGGTCGGATATGGCGAGATCACGAGCAACCACGCCCACGCCCTGCTCTGGAACGGCTCAGCCGAGAACTACATTGATTTGCACCAGTTCCTGCCGGGTAATTTCACCAATTCTTTTGCCGAAGGTATCGACATAAATGGCAACATCGTCGGCTATGCAACTGATGACATGGGGGCCAATAGTCACGCAATCCTTTGGCAACCTATACCCGAACCGGCAACAATTTGCCTGCTAACGTTTGGAGGGCTTACTCTTTTAAGGAGAAAAACCGCATAATATGTGTTAATTTCGGCAAAATTTCCAATCCCGCCCCCTGTTCTTGCTTTCGCCTGCTGCCTCATCTTGCGATGAGAATCGCAGAGGCATGCAAGAAAGCACAGGGGGCGGGGTTTTTATTTGTTCGGACGAAGATCTTGCCAAACTGCCACAGTCTGTATAAAATATTGTCTTTTAAACCAGAAAGGTCGAAATGGAAGAAACAATAAAATGCGGAAAACATCTCGCACAAAATGCTAACTTGAGTGAATCAGAATTTCACAATGTCAATCTTTGCAAAGCAAAATTTGATAATGTAAATCTATCCGGGGCCGGTTTTCACAATATCAATTTCAGCGATGTTTCATTTACCGCCGCGCAAATGGGAGGAACAAAATTCCAGCACATTGGTTTGCCCCCGGAAGGCCCAAAAGGCAGGCAGAGACCCTTGATTTTCGACGAGTGTGACTTAAACAGCTCCAGTTTAACCAAATGCAATTTGTCAAACGTCAAAATCCAGAACTGCCAAATTGATGGCATACAGGTCAAAGGGCTTTTGGAAAAATACAAAAATCAAAAATAAATAGCCTCAACGAACTCACACGCCTGTTTTTCTGTATTTCCGTAATTCTTCCAGTAATTGCTGCATATCCTGCGGAAATGGAGCTTCAAACGTCATTTTCTTGTTTGTCGTCGGATGCGTCAATTTGAGCTGCCAGGCGTGAAGAGCAGGTCTTGCCAAAAGCGGCTCCTGGGGCTTGGCCTCTTTATCCTCAATCTGCCAGCGATAGACGATTTTTCCGCCATACATTTCATCGCCGACTATGGGGTGTTTGATATAAGACATATGAACGCGAATTTGATGTGTCCTGCCGGTTCTTATATCAAGCTTGAGCAGTGAATAACCCCTGAATTTTTCAAGAACTTCATAATATGTAATCGCTTCTTTGCCGATTTCCGGCCTGACTGCAAATCTCTCGCGTATTATCGGATGAACAGCAAGCGGCTTATTTATGCAATCCGCTGAAAGTTCCGGCGTTCCGTGCACAATCGCAAGATAATGCTTCTTTGTTTGTCTCATTTCAAATTGTCTTGCCAGCCGCCAGTGTGCAGTATCATTTTTTGCGATAACGAGGACGCCGGTAGTATTGCGGTCGAGCCTGTGAACTATGCCGGGGCGGAATTCCTCGCTGCCCTTCGAAAGCTGCTTTGAATGTTGTTTTGCGTAATAAACAAGTGCATTTACAAGCGTGCCTTTTTTAAAGCCTCTTGCCGGATGAACAATCAAGTCCGCCTGCTTATTTATAACAAGAATATCCTCATCTTCATAAATAACATTTAATGGAATATCTTCAGGAATAATCTCCTTAATCTCCGGCGGAGGCAGAATCAAATCCACAGTGTCGCCCGGCGAAAGTTTGGTGCTGGGCTTTACATATTTGGCGTTTACTGTTATCCCCTGCTCTTTTATCAGCTTCTGGATAGTAGTTCTGCTGAATTGACTTAATCTGCCCTGGAGATATTTGTCTAATCTGCGATTCGTTATGTTGTTTCCAACCCGCAATGAAAGATGCTCGGCGCCTTCCGTCTCAAGCAATTCCTGCCCGCCCAAAGGCGAGGTCTCGCCTAAAGCGGAGTTATTCGACCCGTTTAAGTTTTCCCCTGTAAATTTTTCCTCGTCCATCGCTGATTATTGAGTCGGCAAATTTATTTCCAGGTCATCCTGGATTGTCTTATTAATATCGGTCGATGGCGATTCCAAATCCAGCGGCGCCGGTATTGGCCGGGCATTAGGCTCAACAGGCTGTTCAACCGGCTTTAACGCCTGAGCAAAAAAGACTTTTTCTTTATAGTCGCTCAGGACTTTCTGGCGAAATTTTGCCCTTGCCGCATAAGAGCTGCCCTTATATTCCGCTGTATCGGCTATTTTTTCATATAGTTTTTGGGCGCCTTCAAAATCACCCATATCTTCAAGACTTAACACCGTTCCGTATTCAGCCATAGCTGATATATCAGGGTTGCCTTTGGCTTTTTCAAGAGCCTGCTGGTAAATATCTCTGGCCTGCTGAAGTTGATTCTTTCGAACATCCAGCTCGGCAGGCTTTGGACGATAGTGAAGCTCGGTACGAAGGGCCTCTGCCCTTTTAATCATATCAAGCGCAGCCATAAGCGGATTGTCAGTTTCCTCGGCAGCGTTCTGAAGGCTTCCTGCCGTGTTAAGAAAGATATCTGAAACACCCAATCCTTCTGCTTTACCTTCTATGACAGTATCTTTTTCATAGTCGAGCTGTTCAAGCAAAACGGTAGCAATCGCTTGTTTTTCCTCAACGATATTGCTTTGCCTGCTGTAATAGAATATTGTATAGGCAATCAGACCTGCAACTACAACCGCACCGACTATTATGGTCGTCTGGTTATCCTTAAACCACTGTGGAAAATGCACTATCCAGTCGGCAAGCTCATTCGTTGCCAGTTCGTGACGTCGCTCTGTTTTCATCTTGTTTTTCCCTTTTTAAAATCGGATTTAATAATAGATAAACAATGAATTATAGTCTTTTGTCTTTTAACTTGCAATATCTGTTTTATACACTAAAATCCCTACTTTATGGAACAAAACAGACGTTCACAGGAAAGCCTTATGATTAACAATCGCATAAGTATCGTAAATACAGTATGTTGTTTTTTATTTTCTATTTTTTTCCTTTGTGCCTTTGTGCCTTCGCGGCTGCAGGCCGGCCAAATCGACAAAACAAGATACATAACTATCGATGAAATCAAGCCCGGAATGGATGCCGTATGCCTGACTGTTTATAAAGGGGTGGAGATTGAGAGGTTTAATCTCAAGGTCGTGGACGTTGTCAAAGGTTTAGAACCCGGCAGAAATGCGATTCTCGTAATGGGGACTGATGAAAGATTTATTCATACAGGTCCTGTCGCAGGCTGCAGCGGTTCGCCGGTATATATAAACAACAGACTTGCCGGCGCACTTGCATTTGCCTGGACGTTCAGCAAAGACCCGCTTTATGGCGTTACTCCCATTGAAGAAATGCTGCGGGCAGGCGCTTATACGCCGGCGGCAAAAACATCTCCGGCTCCTGCTCTGGATTTTTCAAAACCTGTTGACCTTAAAACAGCATACAACCAGATAATTAACTTTAAAAATAATCAGCCTCCTAAAACCGGCATAAGCTGGCTGCCCTGCCCGATAACCACTACATTGCCTCAGGAATCCTTTGTAGATTCCGCCGGCATTTTCGAATCTGCCGGTCTTTTGCCGGTATCAGCCGGCGCTTCAGGAAAGCTGTCCGAGTATTTGGATGTTCCTATGAAACCCGGCGGCATACTTGCTTTGCCGCTTGTTTACGGCGATATCGAATTGGCCGTTATCGGCACAATTACCGATGTGGTCGATAACAAAATTTACGGTTTCGGCCATAGTTTTACAGGTGAAGGCCCGATTGATGTCCCTATGGCAACCGGCTATGTTCATACCATTGTGGCAGGTCTTGTCCGGTCGTTCAAATTCGGACAGGTAATCGATGTTAAAGGCGCTTTATATGCCGACGAGTCAACCGCTGTTGTCGGCACTATCGGCAGAAAGGCGACGATGATACCTATGCGCCTGACGGTAGAACGGTTCAACGACGAAAAAATACGAACTTATGATTGTCAAATTGTATCGCACCACTTTTACACGCCGCTTTTGGCCAAAATCTGCCTGGCGGGAACAGCCGAAATGCTCGGCCCCCTTCCCGTTGAACACTCGATTCAATACAAGGCCAAAATTGGTATCGACGGCTACGAGCCGGTCTATATGGAAAATTTCTCAAGCGATGCCAAACTCGAAGATTATCTTTTCGACAGCATTGGTGCTCTGACCCTTATTATGAACAATCCTTATGACAGGGCCGCGATAACTTCGCTTGATTTTGAAGTCAAAATCCTACCCAAAACGGCAATCTCCCATATATGGAGCTTCGATGTATCGGATACAACGGTAAAACCCGGCCAGACGATAACAGCCTCGATAACGCTGGAGTCGTATCTTACCGGCCTGAAAAATTACAAACAGACGATTACCATTCCCGACAATATCCAGCCAGGCAATTACAAACTCCTGCTCGGCGGCGCAGAAGAATACACCCAATTTATAATCAAAGCAGCTCCTTACAGATATGTTCCTGAAAATCTGCCGAGCCTGATTAGCATTATAAACAGCATCGCCAATACAAAAAGAAATGACCTGCACTTAATCCTTATTCTGCCTCCCGGCGGAATTGCGATTGAAACTGCCCAGCTGCCCCAGTTGCCGCTTAGTAAAACTATGCTTTTAAATAATGAAAAACGCTCTATTGTCGCAAAACCTGCCGGCCAATGGCTCGAAAAAACAATACCGCTCGATACCATTGTTATTGATAACAGGACAATCGATATAGTAGTGGAAAAACAATAAAAATCATAAAATGAGGCTCGATATGAAAAAACTCTTTTGCATTTTGGCAGTTGCCGTTTTTGCCGCCAATTGCCCTGCCGTTACAAGTAAAATCGTCAGGCAAAAATCAATGGACGATTTCTCAAAAGGAAAAACACAGGACACCGTGATAAATTCCCGCGGCAATATCACGCTTGCGGCGGCAACGCAATTGCTTAGCGAGGATTTTAACGATGTCTGGGTAATAAATTCAATCGTGCGGGCCAGAGACGGTTCAATATACATCGGCACAAGTCCTGATGGCAAAATCTTCAGGTTCAAAGACGGCAAAACCGAATGTATTTACCCTCTTGAGAAAAAAATACCGAAAAAACCAAAAGAAACAAAAGAGCCCGCCCGTGGTGAGCCTGTCGAGCCAAACGAGCCTAACGAACCCAATAAACCTGCTTCGACCGCGAAGCGAGGCGAGCCGCAGGTCGTCGCTGAGAAACACATTCAAAATCTGCACGTTTTCAAATTGGCCATTGATTCCTGGGGCAAAGTCCTTGCCGGCATAAGCGGCGATAAATGCAGTCTTATTCGAATCGACGGCAAAACAACAGAAACGATTTTCGAGCCGAACGAAACATCATATATATTCGCCATTGAACTCGATAAAAATGGAAATATCTTTCTCGGCACAGGTCCGCAAGGCAAAATATGGCGTCTCGACAATAAAGGTAAAAATCCTCAGCTTATCTACAAATGCAAAGACAAAAATGTCCTTTCGCTTGCTATGGGTTCGGACGAGATTTTGTATGCCGGCACTGATACAAGAGGGCTCATATATAAAATAGAACCGGACAAGAAAACTACATCAGTTCTTTACGACAGCAGCGAAGACGAGATTACCGACTTATTATTCGATAATAAAGGCAGTCTATATGCAGCCGCTACTTCTTACAAATCAATCAAGGCACAATTAAAAGAATCTCCGGAACCCAAACCGTTTGTTTCCGGCAGACCGGAAAATAAGGATGAAGATGAATCATCCGAAGAATCGGCATCTGTCGCTGGTCGGGGAACATCGCTTAAAATTGCAAATACCAGTCCTGACAGCAAACCTGTGGAATCTGTCCCGCCGCCGGAAAACCTTGAAAGAGGCCGCGAATCTTCCGCAAGCCACGTCTACAAAATCGACCCAAACGGCTTTGTAACCGATATTTTCAGTCACACCGCGGTCTTTTTCGCTCTTGATATGCAGAACGGCAAAATTCTCGTCGGCACCGGCAACAAAGCGCAGGTTTTCAGTATCAATCCTCAGACTGAAATTGAAAGCCTCATCTATGAAGACCAGACCGCCTCTCAGGTAACAGACATAATCAACGCAAATAACGAAGTGTATTTTTGTACTGCAAATCCTCCTAAACTCATAATGCTCAAGTCAACGTATGCCGAAAAGGGAAGTTTTGAATCCGCACTTATCGATGCCGGCCAGCCCGCGCAATGGGGCAAACTTCAGCTTGACGCCGATATTCCCACGAACACAAAAGTTCTTCTTTCCGCCCGCAGCGGAAACGTTGAAGATGTCAACGACCCGACCTTTTCAAACTGGACGGCGCCGGTAAGAATAACAACGCCGACCGACCTTTCCGTGCCTTTGGGCAGGTTCTGCCAATACAAACTGATTCTCGAAGGAACAGCCGATTCCACACCTGTTATTCGTGAAGTTGCCGCAGCTTTTGCGATACCAAATCTGGCGCCAAAAATCCTGGAAATAGCTATAGAAAAGCCGGATAAAAAGGCCAATCCCGGCATCTTCAAAATCGACTGGAAAGCGGAAGATGAAAACGGCGACCAGCTCTTATATAAAATAGACTACAGAAAAACAGGACGCAGCGGCTGGATTGAATTGAAAAACGAACTTGACAAACCAACCTTCGAATGGGACAGCAGGACCGTCGAGGACGGCACCTATGAAATCAGAGTTACCGCTTCGGACGAATTAAGCAACGACCAAAGCACAAAACTTACGGGTTCGCGAATAAGCGACCCTGTAATAGTCGATAATACCCCGCCTGTTATTGAATCGCACAAACTTCAGGTTTCAAATAAAAAGGCGGTGCTGGACCTGAAAGTAAAAGATGCCTTCAGCATTATCGCAAGTTTAAGTTATACAATCGACAGTAATGAAAAATGGATTTCAACATTGCCAAAGGACGGCATCTTCGACACGATGGAAGAAGATTTTACGATAACGATAACTGATTTAAAACCGGGGCGCCACGTCTTGGCTGTTAAAATATCCGATGCCGAAGGCAATACAATGTATGAAACTTTCGATGTTAATATTGCCGGTGCTGAGCCTGCCGAATCCAAATGAAAACCGTTCAATTTGAAAAAATTGTCTCGGAAGTTGAAAAGCTCAGTATAAAAAGCTGCTATGAATTACCGCAGGATGTTTTGACTGCTCTTGAAAACGCTGAGCAAAAAGAGTCAAATTCATCTGCGAAGAAAATCCTGAATCAGCTTATTGAAAACGCCAAGATTGCACAAGACCGGAATATCCCAATTTGTCAGGATACAGGCCTGGCCGTTGTCTTTGTTCAATTGGGTTCTAATGTCCAATTGTCGCCGGAAAACAAAACTGTTGTCGATGCCATAAATGCAGGCGTGGCAAATGGTTACGAAAAAGGCTTTTTGCGTAAAAGTGTTGTCGCCAAGCCTTTAAATAACCCTCGGCTCGAAGGCCGCGAGGCCTGCGGCAGGAAAAACACCGGCACAAACACGCCTGCGATAATTCATACAGAGATTGTCCCCGGCGACAAAATCAGGATAACGCTGCTGGCCAAAGGCGGCGGCTGCGAAAATAAAAGTCAGTTTAAAATGTTTCTGCCGACCGACGATAAGGAAAAAATTATTGATTGGATTGTAAATGTTGCCTCGCAGGCAGGCGCCGATGCTTGCCCGCCTTTTGTTGTCGGCATCGGTCTCGGCGGCAATTTCGAGCAGTGCTGTCTTTTAAGCAAAAAAGCTCTTATAAGAAATCTTGATTCACAAAATCCGGACCCGTTTTATGCCGGGATGGAAAAGCAGCTTTTGAGGAAAATAAATTCTCTCGGCATCGGCCCCGCTGGTCTTGGCGGCGATACAACCGCACTTGCTTGTTTAATTGAAACTGCTCCCTGCCACATCGCATCATTACCAGTCGCTGTCAATATCGAATGTCACGCCCACCGCCACGCAACAGTTGAAATCTAAGGTTAGCCCCCGCCATCACTATGGCGGGGTTCGTTATCCAATCATTTCATTACATAGGTTCGCTATTGAGACATAATCTGTTGCGCTTAATTCTTCAGGTCTGTGATGCGGCTCGATAAACGCCCTTGTGAAAATATCCTCCCAGTTATGAACATTTGCGAGCTTGCCTTCGGCGTATTTTACGCAGGCCCTCATCATTTTCCGCCGATGGTTCATAAAAAGATTTACAACTTCTTTAAATAGCTCGATATTATGAATTTCAGCCACTTTTTTCGGGTCCCTGTCGAATCGCACCATAGCCGAATCCACCTGCGGCGGCGGCCAGAACACCTTGGGCGATAGTTTCCTTAAAACTCTGCACTGACCCATTGCCGTAAGAAAAATGCTCAGCACACCGTAATCATCGCTGTCGGCCTCGGCTGCCATTCGATGAGCGACCTCTTTTTGCACTGTTACAATCATTTCATCTGCGACAACCGGCCCATCGAGAAGGTTGAGCATTACAGATGAGGCCACATTATACGGCAGGTTTGCCACAAGAAGAACGCGTCCGAAAAATTCCTGCTGTGCCGCCTGAAGTTTTTCAATTACTTCGTGATTGATGGTATTTTTGCTTTCGAGAACATCTGCGATTACCATCTCGAAATTTTTCGCGTTACGAAGATGCTGTTTTGTTATTCCCGCAAGAACGTCGTCACATTCAACAGCTATTACCTTGCCGGCCCTTTGGACAAGTTCGCCGGTAAGCGACCCTGTTCCGGTCCCTACTTCCAGAACAATATCATTTTCCGTGATATTTGCATTTGAGAGCAGAAGCTCCATAAGATTGAGGTCGATGAGAAAATGCTGTCCAAGCCGTTTATTAGGCTCAACTCCCGCCCCTGCCAGTAATCTCTGTATATCTGTTTTCGTCTGCATAAACCACACTAGTTCAACTTCAGTTCCTTAAAATCTTTACTAAATGCTTTGATAAAAAAAACTTTTTCAAATGGAGATTTATAATCACAATTCTCCATTTCTTCTGAAAACTCGAAAAATGAAGAACCGTTATATCCAAGCGCAACTATTACTAACCAACATTTGTTACACTTCATAAGATATTTTGAAATCTTCTCAGCTTTAGAATCAATGATTAACTGCAATTGTTTTGAAAAATTTGTTTCAACAAAAGAAGCTTCTGTATAATGCCATATATGGCTTTTAGCACCCTTAAAATTAGATATTATAATTGACCAGAAAATATCAGGAATATTATCCTCAAAATCAAAAGTAATACTTTCTCCTGTTTTAGGACAGTTATTTTTAACAATCTGAAAAAGGGACTCTTTAACTGGCGTCTCCTGTTTTTTATCAATACTGCCTGAATAAATAATCGCTACGTGGAGTGGCGGCATGTTGTCTTCTATCGCTTTTTTACGTGCCCATTCAACAATTCCCCCCTTAATAGCCTCATCTTCTCGCAAAATCTTACCATTAATTTTACCCTCTTTGTAAATTTCAGTAAATTCAATACCAATTATCTCACCGTTCAAAGATACAAGGAAATCGGGGCTATCTATATGTTTATAGCTTTGAAATGGGCCATATTTTTCTTGAAATAATTCAAAATGAATTTTTTCTCGTTGTTTAGTGTTTATAAACTTCAAATCTTAACTTTCACAAATTTATATTTCCGCCTTTATTTTTATTTATTTTAAAACATAACCATATTACGTAAAACGAAATGAGCATCGCAACCGCAACTGTTTGACGAGTCGTATTGAATGTTCAATGTTCGACGTTCTATGTTCAATGTTCTTTTACTTTCCTGCTTCTGTATTCTGTATTTTGACTTCTGGCTTCTGTCTTCTCGTTTTAGCCATTTCTATCGCAAGTTTTATCGCTGCTTTCATACTCGATTCATCTGCAACACCTTTGCCTGCGATGTCAAAAGCAGTTCCGTGCGCCGGCGAAGTGCGGATTATTGGTATTCCAATAGTAACATTTACCGCATCTTTAAACGCAAGCAGTTTAACGGGTATCATTGCTTGGTCGTGATACATCGCCACAACGCCGTCGAATTCGCCGTTTGCCGCCCGGACAAAAAGCGTATCAGCAGGGTATGGCCCGGAGCAGTTTATACCCATCTCCTGTGCAATCAAAATTGCAGGACTGATTATCCGCTGTTCTTCATCGCCGAACTGGCCTTCCTCGCCTGCGTGCGGATTTAATGCCGCTACCGCTATATGCGGATTTTTAACGCCGAAAAATTCCTGCAGAGCGGTATTGAGCAAATCAATCGGCTCATAGACACAGCCGATTGTGAATTTATTGCGAAGCTCAAAAAGGGCCTCGTGAATTGTTGCCAATGCGATTTTCAAAGGCCCCGCGACAAACATCATTGCCTTTTGAGGGCTTTTGCACAATGCCGCTAACAATTCCGTATGCCCCGGCCATTCCGCTCCTGCCTGTTTCCAGCTTACCTTGCTTATCGGTGCAGTTACAACCGCATCTATAATACCGGTTTTCGCCGCCTCGATTGCATCGATGCAGAATCGCAGCGATGCTTCGCCGCCTGCTTTGCCCGGCCCTTTTGCCCAGATTGGCACTGAATAATCGTCATAATCCGCCACTACGACATTTCGCGGAAAGTCTCTGCTTATCTTTTCATGCTGACATCGTCCCCAGTAAGGTTCGATTTCCGCAAAGTCGGCGGCGTATTCGAGAAATTCATCCATTCCGAAAATTATGAATTTTGCTCCGCGGCGAACAAACGGGTCCTGAAGGGCTTTTACGATAATCTCAGGCCCGATGCCCAATGGCTCGCCCATCGTTATGCCGACCACTATCGGCTCTTCAAACTTGTCCGCCATAGCCTTGGCGGAGGCGGAATTTTTATTATTGTTTCCGTTCATTTACTGATTTTTAAAATCCCATTTCTTTTAATTTATCAATCGTAAGTCCTGTCTTTGCCGGCAGAATATTGTCGAGCTGTTTCTTCACTGCCCTGCAGATGATATCCGTTTCGATATTAACCAAATCGCCGGGTTTATAATTTTTGAAAATTGTCCTTTCATAAGTAGCCGGTATTATCGCTATGGTAAAATTATTATCTTTAATATCTGCTATTGTAAGACTGACGCCATCGACTGCTATTGACCCTTTGGGTATTAAAAAATCCTGAATGTCTTTCGGCGTTTCAAATACAAACTGCCAAAAATCTCCCCTTTTTTCAATTTTTTTTATAATACCGACTGCATCGATATGACCGCAGACAAAATGTCCGCCGAATCTGTCATCCGCTTTCAGCGCTCTTTCGGTATTTATTTCTGAACCCGCCCTTAATTCGCCTAAAGTTGTTTTTGAAAGCGTCTCTGCGCTGATGTCAAACTCTGCAATATTTCCTTTCAGGCCGGCTACAGTCAGGCATACTCCGTTGACAGAAATGCTTTCGCCGCATTTCACATTCCGGCCGAGATTTACTCCAAGCCTTATCCCGCCTGCCTTGACGCCGGCGGAACTGATTTTACAAACTGCCTCAATTAAACCTGTAAACATATAAGCATCTGTATTTCAAAAGGTTATGAATATTATACGCCAAAAATACTCTGTTGCCAAATGCCTTTTTGCTTGTTATCATTGACTTTTCGGTCAAACATTTGGCTGGTATTATGGTATTATATAATATGTTACTTTATGGGAAAAGCGGATAAATTATGAGAAATTTCAGTAATCTGTCTAAAATTGTTTTTTTAGCCGTTATTTTACTTACTGCCTGCACCGAAGTTTTTGCCCCGCCCCAGCAATTCAACACTCCGGCCCAATCGCAAAGAAAGGTTCAAACCCCGCAGGAAAAAAGGCAGCAGCTTGAGCAGGAAGCGCCTAACGCTATGACGGCTGTGGAAACCGCATACAAAGAGATTTTGTCTTATGTAAATTCTGCTCAATCGCCTTCCGAAGCGGACATTAAGAATTTTCTCAAGACTGTCGCCATAAACAGAAAGTATATCCCGCTGAAGGTCGTCAGCGATGTGCAGAAAAGCACTTATCACATCTTTTCATCGTGGGTTTATTATTTCGACAACAAGCAGGACAGGGCAATGAAAGAGGCCGCTTCAGGCCAAAAGGCTGCACCCAATAACCAAAATACTGTAAAAACTCGTCTTGCCCTTTCCCTGCTTTACAAGGATTATACGTCCGCCTCTGAAGCACTAACAGTTCAAAACATTGACAATCGGCCGGCACGGCCGCCTGGTTCTGCCGGTTCTGAATCTCAATCTTATCAACAGCCGACAGACGATATTAAACTTGACGTAAATGCAATCAGGATAGAACCTCTTGGCAAAATTTTTGGCCTTCATCCCGAACCTGTTGAGGCCAATTCTGCTCCCTGGAGGCCGGCCGGAAAACTTACTTGTGCCTTATTGTGGACAATCGACACCAATGAGCTTGACCATTTCGCGCCGGTCGAAAAGAAAGCAAAATCTGCCAGGGAAGCAAATGAGCCTAATCTGCCCATCAAGCCTGAACCGCAGCCTTATGGACAACAACAGGCTCCTGTCTGGCAGCAGCCGCACGAACTTGGTGAATTTTCACAATTGCAGGGTCTGTTTGGAAAAGACAAAAGAGCTGCTTTTGCCGCTATTAACCTCAACAATCCTGAAAAAAGAAAGAATCTTGTGAATTGGCTTGGCAAAAATCATCAAACCTTCCGGACTTTCCAGCTCTCTGCCGACCAGCAGCAGAAAACTGCTTCGATAATAGGCGAAACGAACAATCCGATGCTTTTGATTGCGGCGCCTGATTCCACAATCAGATATGTCGGCGATGCAAACGGCTTTCTGCCGCAAATGATTATCCGGAACATTCTGCAAAATCCTTTGGAGTTCGCTTCTTCCGATTTAAACGAACCTAATCTGTCCTCTGCAGTCATCTCTCATCCGAATCAGCCTGTTGTTGAATCTGCTCAGCCTGTCGAATCTCCTGTTGAACCAAATACAACATCGCAGTCTTTGACCGCCGATATAAATAAAACCGATGTCAATACACCAAAACCTAAAAAAGATTCAAACGACGTGAACACCGCTTCGGCTCCAGTAGCTCCGGTAATGCAGAAGGCTGATGACGGCTTTTCCGCTGCCGACGACTATCAAGCGGAAGAATGGCTCTCATACGCCAGAACTTATCTTCAAATCGGCAATAAAACCCCATCACACCTATACAAAGACCCTATCGAATGGTGCAGAAAGGTAATGAAGAATTATCCTAATACAAAATATGCACAGGAGGCGCAGATGCTTCTGCGTAATGTGCCAAAAGAGCATCGCGAACAATATAAAATCACTGACCAGGAATTAGGATTGTAAAAATTATTTTTGCATGGAGGCGGGAAAAATGAATAACATTCCTGTAATAAACATTGAAGCCGGCTGTCTGCCGGAGGCGTGGGAAGCAGCGGTTCTCGCTGTATGGGATAACGGTCTTGAAATAAAAACCCAGTATGATAAGCCCGACGACCCGCCCAGCAAAGACGCTACCGTAATGATAACGGTTGCCGACCCTTTTGCAGAGCCGCGAATTCACAAAAATTTTCCCGGCGGCCCCGAAGAGCTTGAAGTTTACCGTCAGGAAGTGATTGATGGCATTCATGACCACTGGATAGACCCTGCTGCCGGAAAATGGACTTATACTTATCATGAAAGGTTGTTTGCCTATTGTCCGGTAGAGGACATAAGAAATCCCAAATCGCCCAAACCTTTCAAAAAAATCAACCAGATTCAATACATAATTAACTCTCTGGCCGCAACTGCCTATACAAGGCGAGCTCAGGCTATTACCTGGATGCCCACTGCGGATACCAAAACTGATGACCCGCCCTGCCTCCAGCGAATATGGTGCCGATTGCTCGAAAATAGTCCCCGCGAAGGTGGGGATGGCTCTTTCTCTTTGAATATGAATACTCACTGGCGGAGCAGGGATTTATACAAGGCCTGGTTTATGAATGTATATGCCCTGACCGATTTGCAAAGAATTATTGCGGAAAAAATATCTGAAAAAATTCATAAGCCTGTCAAAGTCGGCAGATATGTTGATATAACTGATTCGCTGCACATTTACGGCAGTTACTTCAGGGATGCCGCTGCAGAAGTGGAGAAAATGAGGGATGGCGATTTTAAAAAGCGTTCCTGGAATTCTTCGCATCCCGTATTTTCAATGATGACCGCCGAGGCCAGGGAAAAACTTTCCTCCGATATCGACTGGTATGCAAAGGCCAGAGGCTAATACTAATTTAAGAATGAAGATTGAACATTGAAGATTTAAATAAACTCGCCGAAGGCGTTCCTCAAATCTTCAATCTTAAATTTTCAATATAAACGTCCTATAATCTCCACTCAATCCTGCATCTTTTGCTGCCGCAAAAAATATTATCTCCGATTTGCATCTTTATACTTTATTTCTTATATTTTCTCTGGAGGGACTGAAGGTAAAATAGCAAAATGGACTCCTTATCTCCTTCTACTATTTGTGTCCTGCCTTGGGGGGATGAACCAGGGCAGGCAGTAATTAAAATCCCGATAAATCAGGATTAAAAATAAAAAATTTTCTTCCGTGATTTGCATCTGTCGAATTTATTTCTTATGCTTTAATAAGTTAAAAATCGCTTAAAACATTGACTTCTTCTCTCCTCCTTTAACTTGTGCTTCCTGCCTTGGGGGGAATAACCAGGGCAGGCGAAATTAAAAAGCTCGATTGGGCTTATGATTATAAAATTTATCGCATTGATCGCAAACTATCCTGAGAAGCCATTTTGTTTGGGGGGATTTATTATGGAATGGGGGTCTCTGCCGGCAGGGGACGCAGAGACTCTTTTTTTACGCAATATTTTTATTTTGTTTTTATTTTATTAATTTCCCATTACCATTCTTGTCTTTCTTTATGCTCCTGTGAATTTTTTATCACTTCAGCTGTTACTCCATTAAATTCCACTGGTTGCGGCAAATCTAAAAAATTATTAACAGCCCAAAATGTCTGTAATTAAAAATTCCGAACAATTTCTTGTTGACATACTACATATAGCTCTTACAATGCCTTTTATTCAAAATATTGTGGTCTTTTACTGGCAAAAAGAACTGTGAAATGTCCATATTGCAAGGAAAATCGTGACAGAGTTATCGACTCGCGTTCGAGCGAAGCGGGCCGGGTAATTCGCCGGCGTCGCCAATGCCTGGCTTGCAAAAGAAGGTTTACAACTTACGAAAAAATCGGCGAAAGTTTTAAGCTTAGCGTTATTAAAAAAGACAATTCACGGGTCCCCTATGAAAGGGACAAGGTTATTGCCGGTTTGCAGAAAGCCTGTTACAAAAGACCTGTTTCCGCCGAGCAGATACAGCAGATCGCAGACAAGATTGAAGAAGACATTTTCAGGCATTCCGACAAGGAAGTTAGCTCGAAATTTATCGGCGAAAGCACTATGAGGCATTTGAGAGCTGTAGATAAAGTGGCGTATATTCGTTTCGCCAGCGTTTATCGCCAGTTCACTGATGCCGGAGATTTTATTAATGAAGTTTCGCAGGCTATTTCTGAGCCGGATAATGTGAATCAGCCAAAGCTGTTCACCGATTGAGATTTATTTCTGAATAATGGATTTGAAAAAATGCAGCTAATGGTAGTAAAAGCTGATGGTTCTGAGGAAAGTTACTTACATACGAAAGTCATTGCTGCGATTGTCAATGCTCTTGGCCGGCCTGCCGATGAAATCTCTTCCATTGCCAGCGAACTTGCCGAAGCGGTTACGTTTTATCTTTACGGCAAATTCGGCAGGAACAAAATCTCGAGCAGCGAGATTCTCTCGATAATTCAGGCTGTTCTTTCTTCTACGGGCTTTGACGATGCCGCAGCAAATCTTGCCGAGCATCATTGCCGGCGCACTATTTTAAGAACAAGAGTCGAAGTATTAAAATCAGATATCAGTCAGATTTCTGATGCCGTCAAATTGCATCAAAATATTACACATCAGCCGGCGCCCTGGAACAAATCAAAAATTATCAATGACCTTGTTGCTGAATATAATTTTGATATTACCGCCGCCAGAACCATTGCGTCGATAGTTGAGGAAAAAATACTTGCTTCGGGGTTCCGCTGTGTTCCGTCTGTTTTTATCAGATTTCTTGTCCTTATGCAGGCACAGGCGATACTTTCGGCACAGCAGCAGTTGCAGCGACAGGCGGATGAAAAAGCTGCATTCACTTCATTAAATAACGCGCCCACGGATGGACGCCTCAGGCAGCCGCAAAAAGGACTTTGCACGGTCGAAGTTTTACCCGCCGTAGGCGCGGTTTAAAAGACGGGATGGAAGAAACCCAATCCATTGCCCCTCGACAGCGCTGCCTGAATTTTTTTTAACATATTGGCCCCCGTTTTATCGAAGGTTGTTTAGCCGCCGCCGGCACGGCGGCGTTTTCGACTTTGGAGTTTCAATTATGAATCTTATACTTTTTATTATAATTATTTTGATTTCTTTTATTGTCGTCCGAATCGGCGCTATTGCATTTCAGCTCACAGGCCTTGAACATTCGCTGGCGGAATTTCAGGCCTTAAGTTGTTTTTCCGGCACCGGTTTTACTACAAGGGAATCGGAGCTGATTGTTTCGCATCCCCAAAGACGCAAAATCGCATCGACTCTTATAGTTATCGGCAATGCCGGCCTTGTAACAATGATTGCAACCTTTGCTAACTCATTAAGGCCGGGAACAGCCGGCACAAGAATTTCGCTGCCTTTCCTCAAAGACTTAATCCCCGCTGAAAGGCTGCCCTGGGTTAATCTTGCGGTTATTGTCCTGCTACTGCTGTTTATTTATAAATTATTCACTCATCATGGCTTTACTATGCACCTGACAAACCTGATTAGAAAATTTGTCCTTAAAAAAGACATAATCAAGCAAGTATCGTTTGAGGAGCTTTTGATAACCACCGGCGGCTATGGCGTATCCCGAATAACGATTTGCTCCGACAGCCCCATACTGGAAAAAACGCTTATTGATTCGAAGTTAAGAAGTTTCGATATAACCGTTCTGGCTATTATAAGAGGTCACGAAACGATTCCAAACCCTCCTGCCGAAATATCATTTATGCTCAATGACGAGCTGCTTTGTTTTGGCAGGCTCGAAAATATTCAGCAAAAAATCTGCTCCGCAAGCTAAAAAACGCATTTCTGAAAGGAAAAATATGAAAAAGATTTCGATAGCTCTATTTTGCTCAACAATCCTTATCTGCGGCTGTATATGCTCAGGCAAAACTAATCCCTGCGATGTCAATATCGGCTCCCACGCAGCAGTTACTCCTGCACCCAGGAACGACCAGGATTGGTGGATGCCTCGCCATAATGCTATTCTCGAAAGAATCAAAAAAGGAAACGTTGACCTTATAATGATTGGTGATTCTATTACGCACTACTGGGAAGAGCCCGGCAAACAAGTATGGGACCAGTATTACGCGAAACGAAACGCTGTGAATATGGGTTTCAGCGGCGATAAGACAGAGCATGTTTTATGGCGGCTGCAGAACGGCGAAATCGACGGCATAAACCCAAAGCTTGCTGTGCTGATGATTGGAACGAATAATTCAGACGGCGATTACTACACCGCCGAGCAGATTGCTGACGGCATAAAGGCTATCGTTTGCCAGCTCAGGACAAAACTGCCAAACACTAAAGTGCTGATACTTGCTATTTTCCCAAGAGGCGAAAAACCGTCTCCGCAGCGTCAGAAAAACGAGCAGGCAAGCGAGCTTGCCTCCAAAATAGCGGACAATAAGTGGATTTATTATCTCGATATCAACAGCAAATTTCTCGAAAAGGATGGCTTTACTCTTTCAAAGAAAATAATGCCTGACTTGCTTCATCCGCAGCAAAAAGGCTATAAGATATGGGCACAGGCTATGGAGCCGACAATTATTAAACTTATGGGCGAAAAAAAATAAAGGCTATCTCTAAAAATTCAGAGTAACAGAGCCTGGAGCTTGCCCGCCTCAGGCGTGGCGACAGCAACAGGAGAGTTTTCGTTTAAATAATTTGAACTTGTCTGCCGCAGGCGGATTTTAGTAATTTAATATTGTCTCGAATTTCGAGTTTAGGATTTCGGATTTTATTCCTTACATCCTTATTTCCTTACGTCCTTACTTCCTTTTCGCACCTGCTCCCCTGTTCTCCCGATCTCCTGTTCCCCTGTTTTCCACCTACTCATATATCCCCGACTCCAGCCAATAGCTCATAAGCACGATAAGGTCATCGAAATCTACAGAGCCGTCAAAGTTCAGGTCCGCCCAGTCGCAGTAGTCGTTATATACCCTGCAATCTTCTCTCATCCAGTATTGCGCGAACACGGCAAAATCCCTGAAATTATTTCTGCCGTCGGTATAAATATCCGCAGGCGATATCTGCCAGGTCAAAATCGGATACTCATCGATTTGTATAAACCAGTCAGCTTCGTCTCCATCAGTATAAGAAAAATCCCATCCCGCATTTACAAAGGTGTTCATATCCTGCATCTCAGTAGTGCTTTTTCCTTCTCCGCCGGCACTGCTTGTTTGCCCGGAAGTATTCACATCCCAGAAAGAAGCCGTGGCAGTTGCATTATCACTATACCCTACCAAACCACCAACATAACTGCTTCCAACTACTTGGCCGATGGAGTAACTGCCATCAATAGCGGCATAGGAATTTTCTCCTACGAGGCCGCCGACATAACTATTGCCTGTAACTTTTCCGGTAGCGTAACTATCCGTAATGGTTTGTGTGCCATAATTACCTCCGACCAAGCCGCCAACACAACTGTCTCCAGCGACAGTTCCTGTGGCATAACAACCGGCGACGGTCCCGTAATTCAGCCCTGCCAGACCGCCGATAAGCTGATTACCAATGACGAAAGCCGTCGAATAGCAGTTGCTGATACTGCCTATGTTGCGTCCCACCAGTCCGCCGCCGCCGCCAGGGTACAAGCCCCCATTGACGGTGCCGGCACTACAACAATTGGTAATGATTCCATAATTTACTCCTGCCAGACTGCCGTTATTAAAGACTCCGTTCACTATACCCGTGACGTAACAAGTAGAGATGTTCCCATTATTGCCTCCTGCCAAACCACCGATATTGCCGTATCCGTCTGAATAAACATTCTCTACGCCCAAATTGCGGATCTCACCATCGGAACCCACGGAACCAAACAAGCCGACATAAGAGGCGCCAGGTTTATTTTCATTTATAACCGCATTGCGGACGATATGGCCGCTACCGTCAAATACGCCTGTAAATTCATTGGTTGGATTACCGACCGGCGTCAATGCAACACCCTGCAAATTCACATCGCTTGTCTGGAGAAAGCATTTATTCCAATCTGCCGGCATGTTCATTAACTGCTGCCAGTCGGAAACTGTCGCTATTTGATATGGGTCATTTGGTTCTCCGCTTCCGCCGGAATAAGCAAAAACTATCGAAAATAAGCATAGAATAATTCCTATGGGGGTCCCCACTACCTTTCGATATGTGCCGAACATCTATTGAGTCCTCCTCACTCGTTAGTTTCTATCTATTATCTTTAAATAGAATACCTCATTTATCTTCAAATTGCAAGAAAAAAGTGTCATTCCCGAGTGCTGCTCCTATGTCATCCCCGAGTGTCACTCCTTTGGGATTGCTACAGGGGATTGCTACAGGAAACTGAAAATGCAAGCCTTTTTCGCTGCAAAAAATGAATTATTGAAAGATGAAGAGACTAATATCCGTGTAATCTGCGGTTTCAATCACGTTGACTGCAAGACGATAGACATAACGAGCTTCGTAACCGCAGCCGTATGACGTTTAATTGAATGTTTGACGTTCCTTACTTCCTCTTCTATTTTTGCTTCCAGACCTGCCACAATACGCCGATTCTTATCTTGACTGTAACAACATTGCCTTGAAGTTTCATTCCTATTCGGCCTGCGCCAAGTGTCAGATGGTCAAAATCCAATCCCGTAGGCTGGTCTAATCTTTCGGCAAGCGCCGGCGATTGACTTAAAACATAGAGTATTCTTTCGAGAGTCTGGTTAGTCATCATTCCGCCTGTATCGGCAATAGTGCTTTCCTTTCGAACCTGGCCGACATCGTCACGGAAGTTTTCAAGGACCTTTTTAAGTATCGCGATGCGTTTCTGATTCTCGCTTGTATATGCCTCTGTCAAAGTCTTTTCATCGAGCACCATTTCGGTATCGAATCGCTGCCTCATCCCCTTATCGCCGAGGAACCACGGCTTTTCGTCAACAGCCAGAAAATATTTTCTCGTTACGGTGAAGTCTTCTTCGTTAAACGCAGCCATAGTCATCCAGAACGAATAACCCTTCTTTTTTTCTCCGTAGCTTGCGATAACGCTTTCGCTTTGGCTTATCGATTCCTGTTTATATTGTTTTATAATCTCCAGCACATTTGCGCTGGTGCTTCGATTAAGCTGGATTTTATCATAAGCCTTTGGCATCTGTTTTGTGTAGGGTTTGGGTGTTTTTCTAACTCTTTCCAGCGGCTCTTCTATTATTCCGCAGCCCGCGTAAAACATCATTGGCAAGGTTATAAACAGAACCAGCAAAAAATTGACAGTCTTCAAACGAAATCCTTTCTATAGAATAGTCATCCGCCGTAGGCGGATTCCACAGTTTTGCGTTTTAGTTTTTGATTTTTAATTTTCTTACTATACCTTTTTTGCTTTAATCCATTTCATCATTTTTCGCAGTTTTCGCCCGACATTTTCGAGCTGGCAGTTATAATCTTTTTTATACAAAGCGTTGAATTTCTTCATTCCGTGCCTGTATTCAGCGACCCATTCTCTGGCGAATTTTCCGCTTTGAATATCCGCCAGAATTTTCTTCATTTCCGCTCTTGTTTTGTCAGTTATAATTTTCGGCCCTCTCGTTAAATCTCCATATTCCGCCGTATTCGAAATCGAATACCTCATATAACTCATCCCACCCTGATATATCAAATCAACAATGAGCTTTACTTCATGACAACACTCGAAATACGCAATTTCCGGCTGATAACCCGCCTTAACAAGCGTTTCAAAACCGGCCTTAATTAGAGATGTTAAACCTCCGCAAAGAACGACCTGCTCGCCAAATAAATCCGTCTCGGTCTCCTCCTTATAGGTAGTCTGAATAATTCCAGCCCTCGCCCCGCCAATACCGTTGCCCCAGGCAAGCGCAATCTTCCTGGCGTTGCCAGTTGCATCCTGCTTGACCGCTATAAGACAAGGCACTCCGCCGCCTTTTTCAAACTCGCTGCGGACCAAATGACCCGGCCCCTTCGGCGCTATCATAACAACGTTCACATTCCTCGGCGGAACTATATACTTAAAATGAATATTAAAGCCGTGACAAAAGCCAAGCGTCTGGCCAGGCTTTAAATTCGGCTTAATCTGCGTTTCATATATTTTCGCCTGCATCTCATCCGGCAGAGTTACAATTATCAAACTTGCTCCGTTCATCGCCGTCTTAATATCGCCCGGCTTGAATCCGAATTTCTGTGCCAGTTTGTAATTATCGGTGCCTTTCAATTCCGCTACGCCGACCTTAATACCGCTGTCGCGAAGGTTAAGGCTGTGAGCGTGTCCCTGACTGCCGAAACCGATTACTGCTACTTTTTTGCCCTTTAGCGGGCCAATCGGTGCATCCTTCTGATAATATATCTTTGCCATTTTCAAAATCTCCTAATTATGTATTTGTTGACTATTTTTGTGTATTTTTACCCCTAAACTGCTCCTTTTGCAAGTGAATTTATTACCTGATATTCAAACCACGGATTTCGCGGATTCTCGCTGATTTTTGCCTTTTAACTTTTAATCTTTAACCTATCCAGCCCATCATTTTTCATAATTTTGAATTTTATGCCCTTAGAGGTTGTTTCTTTTATATTGCTTGTTTATCATTATTCTGATAGTATTATTTTGTCGTTTTTATCGGTTTTTTAAAATTTATTTTAAAGTAAGCCTGTTACACAGATGAAGGCAAAATTAAAATTAAGTGTGGCAAAACTCTGTGAAGAAGCTCATCATTTTGCAGTTCGCGAATCAGAACATGATGAACCTGCTATTTTTGGGGTTACCGACGGTAAAGCCATAGGTACTTATTTTGAACAAAAATTTAGAATGTATTTGTCGGCAAAATATGATTTTTTAGCAGGTAATTCCGCTTCAGGTATTGATTTTCCACAATTAGATGTAGATATGAAAGTTACCAGCGTCAAACAGCCTCAATCTTCCTGTCCTTATAAATCTGCCCGTCAAAAAATTTTTGGATTAGGTTATTCTCTTCTTGTTTTTGTCTATGATAAAATAGACAATGGGAGGCTCAAAACAGGCAGGCTAAAAATTCTGCACTCTATATTTGTCGAAAAAGAGAAAACCGGTGATTTTCAGACTACTACAGGACTTCGTAAGATAATTGAAAATAAAGGGAACATGGATGATATTGTCGCATTCTTAAATGAAAGAATGTTGCCGGTAGCTGACATAGAGGCAGAGACAATTGCTCAAGACCTCATAAAAAATCCACCTGAAATTGGCTATCTTACTATTTCTAATGCTCTTCAATGGAGGCTTCAGTATCAACGTATAATTAATGAGGCGGGGAAAGTTAAAGGTATTCAAAAGATTTGTTAAAAATGAATATTTCAAAAAATAAAAAGAAAATAGAATTAGGAGATTGGCAGACTCCACAAGATTTAGCTAAACAAGCTTGCCGGCTTCTAAATGCCAAGATTTCTCCTTCTTCGATAATTGAGCCTACGTGTGGTAAGGGCAGTTTTTTATCCGCTGCATTGGAAATATTCACCTCAACAAAACAAAGTTTTGGGCTTGACATATCAGAAGAATATCTGGCCGAAACCCTCAATAAAATCACGTCATTTAAAAAATATATCACGGTCGAGATAAAACAAGGTGATTTTTTTTCGTTTGACTGGCAAAAACAGATAGCTTCTATGCCGGATCCGATTCTTGTCATCGGTAATCCTCCTTGGGTTACTAATTCAGGAATTGGAAGCTTTGGCGGAAAAAATCTTCCAAAAAAATCAAATTTCCAAAATATGAAAGGTCTGGATGCCCTTACAGGCAAAAGTAATTTTGATATATCTGAATGGATGATAATCAGCCTCTTAGACCTTCTCAAAAATCGAAATGCCTGTTTAGCAATGCTCTGTAAAACCGCCGTTGCGAGAAAAGTATTACTTTATGGACAAAAAAATCAGTTACCTCTCGAATGGAGTGATATATATAAGATTAATTCACAGCAGCATTTCGATGTTGCCGTGGATGCTTGTTTTTTTGTGGTTAAACTGGGAAAAAGAAATGCTGCTCTTCAGTGCAAAGTATACAAAAATTTAGAGTCTAATTCTCTTGAACACGTTGCTGCTTTTGAGGCAAATCGTCTTATTCCTGATATCGCCTCATTTGAAAAGTGGAAACATCTTACGGCAGATAAAAATGAACCTTTTAAATGGCGTTCAGGCATAAAGCATGACTGTGTCAAAGTTATGGAACTTAAAAAGGAAAGCAATTGTTATATAAACGGTTTTGGCGAACGTGTTGAATTGGAAAATGATTATCTTTTTCCTATGCTCAAAAGCTCTGATTTGGCTAACGGAGAAATCAAAACTATAAATCGTTATATGCTTGTGCCGCAGCACTTTGTCGGAGAGAAAACTAGTATTATAAAACACCATTCGCCAAAAACATGGGAATATTTGGAAAAATATGCGAACCTTTTAGATCGAAGAACAAGTGTTATATACCAAAATAATCCTCAATTCTCAATTTTTGGTGTTGGTAATTATACCTTTACGGACTGGAAAATCGCCATATCAGGTTTTTACAAAAATATACGTTTTCGCCTTATAGGTCCTTATAAAAGCAAGACGGTTGTTTTTGATGATACCTGTTATTTTTTGAGTTGTATGTCGAAAGAGCTGGCTGAAATATTTTATGAATTATTATCGTCGCAAGCAGCAAAAGAATTTTTCTCTGCTTACATCTGGTGGGACAGTAAACGACCAATCACTCTGGAAATATTGAATTTGCTGAGTCTGAGAAAACTTGCCGATTTTTCCGGGAAAAGCTATGGGATTGAAAACAGCCAAACACATCAACTTGTGATGTTTTAATAGAAAAAGAACCCTGCCGGAATAGAAAATCGAGAGTCGAAAGTCGAGAGTAGATTTTTGCCCCTACTCCCCCGGCTTATTACGCAGTTCCGAACTTCAACAGGTCGTAATCAAGTTCAAATCGCAGTTTGTGTTTAGCCTCTTCCTGGGCCAGCTTGAGGAAAATATCTTTGAGCCCCTGCTCCTGTGCGGTTGCCGCCAAATCAGCGTAGAGCTTGCGCGAGGTTTCCTCCTTTTTCATTCCCACAACGAGCAGGTCAATATAATTCATTTTGGAATGTGGTATAATGTCCTTTACATAATCGACAATCTCAAGGGTTCCAACTTCCCTGTCGCCGATTTCTTTCTTGCCGGCCTTGACAGCCTCCAGCGTTTTCTTATGCTCCACCTCTTCTGCGGCCAAATCTGAAAGGACTTTAGCCTGCTTTGGACTCTCTACCATATTCGCCAATTCCATATAAAAAGCCTGGGCGTCTATCTCCCGGCTTATTGCAAAATCCAGAATCTCATCGACAGACTTGAATTTCCTCACGTCATACTCCCATTTCGCCACTTGTTTAAACTCTCCCTTTTCCATATCCATATTCTACCCCTGCACCTGTGCAAATGACAACAATTTAAAAGTTTGTATATCGCAAAATTCTTTTAGTTGTAACCTGTTTTAAGGCTATTCAGAGCGGATTTAATGGGTTTCTCTGCCGCCGCGGTATCTTTTTGCGGCGGCATTCCCCAATTATTGAAACGCAACGAATTTTTTGATATAATGCTTTAGGCTACCTCTAATAATTCATTTTGGCGGTCAAGCGAATCTTTTTGTCGCCGGCCTGCGTCAGACGAAAGCCGCTTTATCTACGGATAAAGCTGATTTGTCTTTCTTGTCGGCGAGCAAAAATCTTCTACTTGCCGCTCAAAAGCAATTTTTAGAGCTACCCTATATCAATAATGCATACATTTTATCGTATATTTCGAATGGCGATGCACGCATTGCGGCGGCATATTATGCGGTCTGCATTGACCTGTCTTGGAATTATCATCGGCATCGCATCGGTCATCGCGATAGCGGAAATCGGGCAGGGAACATCTTACGCGGTGCAGCAGACCATCGAATCGATAGGCGCCAACGTCGTGCAGATAGACCCCAGCGACGCCGTTAAAGCAGGTGTGAGCACGGGAGGCGGCGGCAAGGTAACGCTTACGCCGGCGGACTGCGATGTGATACTGCGCCAGTGCAGCGCGATTCGGTATGCAGCGCCCAGCGTTGACTGCCATTCGCAAATCATTTACGCCAACCGCAACTGGTCCCCCCAGAACATTTTAGGCACAACGCCGGCTTTTCTGGATATACGCAACTGGGCGGATATGGCAGAGGGAAAGGCGTTTACGGACAATGACGTGCTCAACAGCGCGCGGGTATGCCTTGTCGGGCAGACAATCGTTCGAAATCTTTTCGATGGTGCCTCGCCGATAGGTAAAGAGATTCGCATCAGGAATGTCCAGATGAAGGTCGTCGGCGTTCTCGGCGCCAAAGGTGTAAATATGATGGGCAGGGACCAGGACGATTATGTCGTGGCGCCGTGGACGACAGTTAAGTTCCGACTATCCGGCCTGAGGCAGACTGCGGCTGTGAGCACGACCTCACCGACCGACACGAAGGTAAACTCCCTCAGCAAGCTCTATCCCTGCCAGCAGGTGCAGTTTTATCCGCAGCAGTCCGCAGCGCAGGCGGCTGATTATCCGCAGATGACGCGGTTCTGCGACCTTGACGATATCTGGATATCCGCAAACTCGCCGCAGGAAAAATCGCTGGCTATCAGCGAGGTTACGAGCCTGCTTCGCGAACGGCACCGCCTTGAGGCGGGCGAGCCCAACGATTTCAGAATCCGGGACCTTGGCGAAATATCCAGGACGCTCGCATCGACGCAAAAGCTGATGACAAACCTGCTGATGTGCGTAGCGATGATATCGCTGCTGGTGGGCGGCGTCGGAATTATGAATATTATGCTGGCTTCGGTAAAGGAGCGAACAAGGGAAATCGGGGTGAGAATGGCGGTAGGCGCACGTGCAAGAGATATACACCGCCAGTTCCTTGCGGAAGCGGTGATTCTCTGCCTGCTGGGCGGCGCGGCCGGCATTGTCCTGGGACATGGCGCATCGCTGGCGGTAACGATGATTCTGAAATGGAAGACTATGACATCGCTGCCGGCGATAATCGCGGCATTTGCCGTCTCCGCCAGCGTAGGAATAATTTTCGGTTATTATCCGGCGTGGAAGGCTTCACGGCTGGACCCGATTGAGTCCCTGCATTACGAGTAGATTTAGTTTAGCCCCCAGTTTCACTGGGGGTTTCGGTTAGCCCCGACCCCTGTGGTCTGGGGCGGGAAATTCAGGACCGCAAATTCGCCGTGATAAATTTTCGCCGCCTCGTCGTATGCCCTTGCGGCATCCTTCTCATTATCGAAATAACCTAAATGCCTGCGTACTCCATTATATCTTATCACGGCTCGCCATCTTTTTTTGTCTTTATCAAAGCGGACTCCTCTATACTTGGAACTGCCTTTTTGCTTTCGCCTGCAATTGCACGCATTTTGAGAAGCAGTTGCGAAACGCAGGTTTCGCCTGGTATTATCAAGGCTGTTGCCGTTCTTATGGTCAACAATAATGCCTTTGGGAGCATTCATAATCACCCTGTGCATATATATAATTTTATTATCGTAATATCGGACGGCACAGCTGTGCCCTTTGTTTCCCCAAAACAGCCAGTTATACTCGGATAATTTCTGATAATCAGAGGCGTCAACCATTGCATAACGATACTTGCCATCAATATCTTTGTCTGTAATTAGTTTTATGCGTCTGAACGGAAAGCCGTGATGTTTTTTTCGGTGGCGCAAGAGAAAATAGAGGATAATGTTTTCAATAATAGCCGGCACTTTAATTTGAAATTTCAAATACATTGGATTCCTCAACTCAAAACTAAAAACTTAAAACTCAAAACTATTTTTTTTCGCTTTTCACTCATTTTTTCACCTTCTACTTTCAATTCTCGACTATCTTAGTTGCCTTTCAGGCAACTAAGTCCCTCCATATATAGGCCAAAACTTGCGCGTTTTGGGCAAATTTCGACCAAAATTCGACCAATGTGATTTTGTAAGTGCCTGTCAATAAAGGAGAAAAATTTTATTATTTTTTTGAAGCGCGCAAGTTTTTTCTTGCGCGCTTTCGACCAATATGGGATGTTTGACCTCTGCTTTTACTACAGGTTCAGAGCCTGGAGCGAAAGCGACAGGAGTAAGTTTAACTGAATTGAAGATTTGTAATATTTTAGCGCATAAAAAAAGCGGCCCCTGTAATGCCCTCTTTCCCCGGGTTTTTGGCCCCTTTCGGAGTCAATTGCCCGAGGCACATTACAGGTCTTACCCGCTCATATATAATATACGATACAGACTGAAAGATTCCTAATAATTCTCAAAAATTCCTGATAATTCTAAATAACTCTAAACCTCCAATTTAAGGGGACAGCAAATATTGAATTGAAGATTGTAGAATGAAGATTTGTTGGATATTAGAGCGCATAAAAAATGCGGAGCCTGCCGTGCCGATGTCCCTCGAGTCCAGCCTCGTGCGCGTAGAAGCCGGTGCTCAAGTCATCCACTGCATGGGTTACTCGCTCAACTCTCTCTCCCATATATATTATACAAAATAAACTGAAAATTTGCAAATAATCCCCGATTTTTAACCCCTAAACGCTATACGCTTTACGCTGTCCGCTATCCGCGCTATTCCCCTTGTCCCCCGCCCAATTTAAGGCTATAATTTGTCAGGATTCTTTGAGGGGCAACAACAGATTGGTTAAATTATGAAATACTTACAGGTAAAACTAAAACAATTGCTTCCTTTGTGACTTCTTGATTTGGGTTGTAATAAATGCTATATATCGCAATTAAATTTAAACATAAGTTAAGCCTTAAATAGCCTTACCTTAGTTTTGAGTACTTCCTTCAGAAGTTCGAAATCAGAATCCATAGTATGTATTGTTATACCAGGATAGCTGTCTCGAGCTTCTATGCTTATTACCGCATCACTAAGAGTTTCCCTGCATGGTTCTCCATGAGGGGATTTCCCGTTAAGTATAGCAACAGCTTCTGCTTGGATTTCTCTCATAGTGCCTTTAGGGTCATTAATTTTCGTAAACTTAGAAGCGTCAATTTGGGACAGATTTTGCAGGTCGTCTTTTTTCGCTTGCCAAAATTCACAAATTTTACAATTCTCAGGGCATTCCTTACTAATTCGCAGATAATATCCTTGCTCAATCATTTGTGGAGCTTCTGCACCACGAGTACAATTTGTCATATCACATAAGGATCTAGAAACAGCATCGTAAAAGAAATTTTCCCAGTCAACTTCGATTAACTTTTTTAGATACCTTAAAAGCGGCTTTTGAGAATTGTACTTTTTAAACAGTCTCATCCCTACTTTATAAACCAAATCATCGAGAGCGATTTTATGTCTACATTTTTCTAAACGTTGCTTAGCTTGCTCAATGTCCTCTTCCGCTTTGACGATAATGTGAAAAAAAATCAGTGCATTAAGAACTCTACATCGGTACTGGCGTTCAACATAAATGGAACAACGCAGTTGCTTTCGAAACAGGTCGGCTCGTACTTTTTGAGCAGTATTTTCATCGTGCCAATGTCTACTTATTTGCGTTGATGTGTCTAGGAAATATGGCGAAGAACAATCTTCCGTGGTTGCGTTATTGTCCATATTTCTCGATAGCCTTTTGAGTTGTTGGTATTAGACCGATTTCGGCTTCTAAGAACTCTTTATGAAGATTTTTATAGTCTTCTTTGTTACAGTTTGAACCTTTTTCGGATATTAGTTTTATCGCTTTTTTAAGGAGACCTAAATGAGTTCCGGTAAAATCTTCCGCATTATTATAATCTAAGACATCCCTTATCAGTGAAACACACCAAGCTAAATATTCTGTTTCATCACCTTCTAAAGAGTTTTCGAAATCAGCTAATTCTTTTTCGAGTAGTTCGCATCTTACGATACGATTCAGAATATCATTGAAATCTTTTTCCAGTTCGCAAAAGAGATTAGCGATTTTTGAAAGTTCCTCTTGGTATGGTATTGTTAACTGTCTATGAACTGATTCCACCAACCATAGATTTCCGAATTCTTCTGACTCAATGATAACATCGCGTGTACCTTCAAGTTCACTCCATGGAAGATATGCCTGTCGCAAAGGTTTCAAAGTTGTCCAACCAGACGATTGTAAGTACACAAAAATTTGTTTTAATTGTTCTTCAATGTCAGTATTTCTAGTTTCAAGTTGCTCAATGCGGTTTGTATTACCTTGTGTCTGTATATATTGATTTCGGATAAACGCTTTCCAATCCCCGATAATCGGAATCTCTGAACCGGCTTCCATGGCTCGCGATTTATCCAATACAGACTTTTTCATTTGGTTTTTTTGATCCTCTCGAGATTATCACGCAAATTTTTTAAACTTTCAATCAATTCCTCTACATCATTTTGATGCAATTCAAGCATCAATTGTTTTGGCTCTCTAATTGTAGGTAGTGCCATTGAGGAGCCTCCTGCCCGAAATCGGATCACGGGTTGTTCTTCTTTCATAGGTGAAGCATATATTATAGAGAGATAACCACATGGAATGTCAGAGAGTTTGCCCATCGTGTTGTCTTGTTTTTTTGTCATGACTTGCCAATTCACGTCTTGCAAGACAAACCCCTGAGCTGTTCGCCTAAACATAACACGTTCTTCAAGATTTGATGGGATAAGTTCTTTTTGGACTTGCTGGAATCGCCATAAAAATTCTTCTTTGCCTACTTCGGTTAGGATTTTAGACGGTATTTCGCTTTGGAGTCCTTGAGTTGGATCTGGATATGTTGCAACTTTCACAAGTGATTCAAATTCTGTCGGGATTAAAGTTAAAAAATGCTCGCGTGTTAAGCCGTCCTTGAATTTGTCTTTGGGAATCGCATCCAATTTTTTCCCATCGATTACAAATTCGACATTGCCAGTTGCATCCAATTTGACGTGCAGACCTTTTGAGTCTAACAGTTCTTTAAGTAGTGCCAGAGCCACCGAGAAAACATTACGAGGCTCTTTGCCAAGAGCGGGTACCTTATCCTTCCCAGTTTTATCAGAGGTCATATTTTGAGCCTTTTCTAAAAATTGAATTCGTTATAATTCTGGTTTATTGAATCAAAAAAGTACCCAAAATTAGCATTTTAGTGTTCAAAAATGCGTTTTAGTTTATATCGACTGATTAATGCTCTCAGATTAAAACTTTGAATCCCATCCTAGTCCTATAATCGAAATTATAGCCTAATAAAAGTATATTGTCAAGCTTATTTTGTCAAGGGGAATATTTATAGGAAAATCACCTATTTTTTCCCCGCCGATGCGTCATTTGGTTTTAACTTTTTGGCTTTAACTTTTAAGTTTTTCATTGATTATCCGCGATTTCCGTTCGCTCGAAGGCGGCCATAGCGACGGTGCCGGTGCGGGCCAGATTTTTTATGCCGTAAGGCCGGCAGGCCTCGATAAAGGCCTCCAGTTTTTCTTCCGAATCGGCCAATTCGACCATAACAAATCTCTGACCGATATCCACGACTTTGGCCTTGAACATTTCGACTAGCGCGAGGATTTCGTGTCTTTTCTCCGGCGGAGCGTGAACGCACATCAGCATTAAATCGTGGGCGATAACGTCTTTTATGGCGAAGTCCTGAACCTTGACAACGTCGATTATTTTTTCCAGTTGCTTGCGGACCTGCTCTACGACTTTATCGTCTCCGATAACGACTATAGTCATTCTGCTAAGAGCCGGCTCGTCAGTCCTGCCGACAGCGAGCGAATCGATATTAAAAGCCCTTGCCGCGAACATCCCGGCCACGTGAGCCAGCACTCCCGGCTTATTCTGCACCAATGCGCTTATTATATGTTTCATAGTTTTACCTTTCCTATGAGCCACTAAGGCACCAAGACACAAAGTTTTTTTAGGTATATATCATTTTTCTTCGTGCCTTTGTGTCTTCGTGGCTATTATGCCATACTTTCAAATATATCCAGGCCGTCCATTTCGTGCAGGCTTTTTCCTGCCGCGACCATAGGCCAGACATTTTCTTCACGTTCAACTTTAAAATCGACGATGCAGGGCTTCTTTTCCGCGAGCATTTTTGCGATAGCCGATTTGACTTCGCTTTTCTTTTCAACGGTTATGCCGGCGGCGCCAATCGCCTCTGCGACAGCGGCAAAGGGCGGATTCTTCAGATAGCTTTTCGAATATCTCTTATTGTAAAACAGTTCCTGCCATTGGCGGACCATTCCCATATAGCCGTTGTTGATAATGCAGACCTTTATCGGCAGCTCATACTGGACAGCGGTGCTTATTTCGGTCAGGGTCATATTAAAGCTGCTGTCGCCGTCGATATCGATAACCAGCGCATCCGGCAAAGCAACCTGAGCGCCAATCGCCGCAGGCAGGCCGTAGCCCATAGTGCCAAGTCCGCCGGAGGTTATAAAGTGCCGGGGCTTTGTATGTTTATAAAACTGGGCAGTCCACATCTGATGCTGACCGACGCCTGTAACAATTATGGCCTTGTCTTTTGTCGCTTCCCAAATCTGCTCGATAACATATTGAGGCTTGATATTCGGACTTTTCGTATCGTAGCGAAGCGGAAAGCGTTTTTTCCAGTCCGCAATTTTATCGAACCATTCTTTCCTGTCCTTATGGACAACTTCCTTCGTCAATTCAGTAAGAATGTATTTAGCGTCGCCGACAACCGGTATATCGGCAGCGATGTTCTTGCTGATACTGCTCGGGTCGATATCGATATGAATTATCTTTGCGTTTGGCGCAAAGGTTTTGACTTTGCCGGTTACGCGGTCGTCGAAACGCGCGCCGATAGCGATTAGCAAATCGCATTCCTGAACTGCGAAGTTCGCGTAAGCAGTGCCGTGCATTCCGAGCATATCTAATGATTCCGCTCTTGTCTGGTCGTAAGTTCCGAGCCCCAGTAGCGTCATCGTTACCGGCAGATTGGCCTTTATCGCAAAGGCACGAAGCTCACCTGAAGCATTTGCGGTAATGACGCCTCCGCCTACGTAAACAACGGGCTTTTGAGATTTGTTTATAGCTTCCGCTGCCATTTTTATCTGGCGGAGATGACCCTTAGCCTGAGGCTTATAGCCGGGCAGGTTGATTGCCGTCAAAGGCTGCATTGGGTATTTGGCAACTTCGATATCGACTGGGATATCGATAAGAACCGGACCCGGCCTGCCTGTTTTTGCGATATAGAATGCCTCGCGTATTGACTGTTGGAGGTCTTTAATATCTTTGACAATCATATTATGTTTGGTTATCGACCTTGTAACTCCGGTAGTATCAGCTTCCTGAAAGGCGTCGTTGCCGATAAGGTCTGTCCTTACCTGACCTGTCAAAGCAACTATAGGCACGGAGTCCATCATCGCATTTGCTATGCCGGTAGTCAGATTGCACGCGCCGGGCCCGCTTGTCGTCAAAACACATCCGACTTTGCCGCTGGCGCGGGCATAGCCTTCAGCAGCATGGCAGCCGCCTTGCTCGTGACGCGGAATGATAAAGTTAATCGGAGCATCATAGAGCCTGTCAAATAAAGGCAAAACCACTCCGCCGGGATAACCGAAAATCGTATCAACGCCCTGCTCAATCAAAGTAGCAACAATAATCTCAGCACCTGTCTTGATAGGTAAAGTGGATGGACTTTGGGGGGAACTTTCCTGTGAAGCGTTTTTCTTCATTTTTTACTCCTGATAAACTATTCAGTTATTCCAGCAATCCGCGGCTTTTTTGCCCGCCTCGACTCGCCAGATGCGAATCGGGCGAGGCAGGGACATTTCTGAAAGGCCGATTGTCAGACAACAAGCCATAACAACCTGCCACATCAGGATTTACGTCCTGCCGCAGCGCCATAACCGCCCCTTAAGGGCGTCTCAGGAAACAGCTTACAGACTTCTGTAAACCGTTAACTGTGAATCAGTAATATAATACATATATCGGCGAAAGTCAAGAAACAAATTAGCCACCCCGATGAGATAAGTCTCGCCTGCGGGCGGACATCTCACGGGGTAAACTTCGGCATTAAGGCACGAAGAAGTAAGGAAGCAAAGATTTCTGATATGGGTATCGGTATCAGTAAAGGTAAAAGATGGTTAAACGGTTCTTAATTTCCAATAACAGACTCGCAAAAGCAGAGTTGCGAAAGACGCAGAAATTGTGTAAAATGGAAAGATGAAAACCTCCAATATGAACTTGGGGGCTTATGGAATTTGGAATTTATGCAATCGGATAAAGAAACGAAAAATATAAATAATATTAAGTCGGAACCAATAGAAACCGTCGAACCAGTCGGCAAAAGAGTCCTCATCCGTAAAGATGAAGATAAAAAAGTAACTAAAGGCGGTATCAAACTCCCCGATAATATAGAAATACCCACCATCACCGGCAGAATAGTCGCAGTCTCCGCTGAAGTAGAATCTATGCCGGAGATGCCTCTGAAAAAATATGATAAAGTCCTGTTCAACCCCAAAGGAGCTATACCAGTCGATTTCGAAGGCGATAATCGCTTGTTCGTAGTCGAAGTGGAAAATATCGTAGCAGTTTTTCGGAAAGTGTAGCCACGAAGGCACAAAGACACGAAGTTTTTATTTGTTAAACACTGATTACGCGGATTTCATTGATTTTATTCACCACGAAGAGCACGAAGAAAACTCAGACACGGATTAACACTGATTTACACGGCCAAGATTACTTTAAGGCGGTGTTCTGCGAACACTGTAAAATTCAAACAGCCCCTTTTTGAAGTTAAACTTCAACGGGTCTGTAATTGAATTTTTTACCGCTGTGCAGTTGCGCCTTAAAGCAATTACGTTAACAGCCTTTGTTGAAACAAAAAACTTTGTTAAGACTCGGAACTTCTATTTGATTAGAGGACAGGAGAAAATTAAGGTTTGACAAAAAGATAAGAATGGTAGAAAATAAAGGAGATAGAATGAAGCGTAGAACGGTTGAGGTTGCGCAGCTCGTTTCGATTGCGTTAATTGTTCAACGTCCTTGTGATGCCAAACACTGCGATAAAAAGCAACGAGCCCCGATGAAGTAGCTAAGAGCACTTCACAGGGTAAAGACGGACAACAACAGAAAATTAAAAATAGGTAAAGCGTCTTATATGAATGACGCAATGGTATTTTGGATGTCATGCGGAGCAATATAAAATGATCAGTGGTAGAAATTCAATGACTAAAAAAAAGAAACCAAAACCCTCAGCAAAATCCAAGCAGCTATCATGCCAAGAACATCACCAACAAATATCACAACAAAAAAGTCGAAAATCTTTAACAATTTTTCAAAAAATGTGTAGGCTATTCTTTTCTTTGATAGCCATTGTAGGGTTTCTCTTTCTTGTTTATCCCCGCCTTTCCGTCTCACCCGGTGAATCATTAGATCCTTATGAGCCATTCAGCACCCCTTTCATTATTAAAAATGATGGCCACTTGCCTCTTTTTAATGTTAATTATTCTATTACTCTTAACAATATGGAAGATATCAACCACAGCCATTATATAATTGGCAAGATACCCGGAATCTCCAAAAACATTCCCAAGCTCAGCCCCAACAAAAGCACTACAATATTTATCAACAAAATGATTGATGCTCCACCAAACTTTATAAAGTATGCTGAAATTTACGTTAATGTGACGTATAAACTATATAATATTATTCCATATACTTTCACTGAGAATATCCGGTTTAAAACGGAAAAGAAAGCTAACAACGAATATCTTTGGTTGCAATATTATAGTGGCCAATAATAAACCCTCTATTACTATAACAAATCAATTAACTGGACAGGGAAGACATGCCAGTTATTTCAAGCGTTAGCTGCCAGCCATAACGGAGTTCATAATGCTTGGCATACTAGATTTAGGGACAGCATGCCGGGGAAATTAGAGAAATAGAATATCGCCCCGCCCCCTTTCAATTTTAGATTTTAGATTTCCGATTTTGGATTCGTTGGGGAAAATAAGTTATCCGGGAACAATTGTTATTGACGAACGGGTATATACCTTTTAAGTTATTTCTATAATGATAAATAGACTTGAATGTCTGATAGTTTTGATAAATATTTTTTTACCGGCTGGTTTGGCCGGGAGTAAAGATGCTGAATCGCCACAACCAGATATTGGAAATGAAAAATTCGGAATAATCAGTGTGCCTGTCGCGAATTTAAAAGAATCGCCCTCGCACAAGGCCGAATTGGCCGACCAGGAGATAATGGGGTATGTCGTTAAAGTCTTAAAACGCAAAGATAACCCGCCTCTTAAGGGCGAGGCAAGCCCGCCTATTAAGAGCGAGGCAAGCTGGTATCAGGTGGAAACTGAATACGGTTATGTCGGCTGGGTAACGGACAAGTCGTTTTGCGGTGTCGATGAAGCAGCGAAGAAGCAGTGGGAGACCAGCGATAAAATAATAGTCACAAAAATATTCGGGATAATATATTCGCGGCAGGATGAGACAAGCGTGCCTGTCGCAAACGTTGTGCTGAATGTGCTGCTGCGGCGGATAGAGCAGAAAGGCGGACCCGCTTCGCCCGCGAAACGAGGCGAGTGGACGAAAGTTTGCACGCCTGACGGACGAACCGGATATTTGAGAAGCGAAAATGCCGTTGAAGCACCTATAAAGAGGCTTTCAGGAGAACGATTGCGCAGCGCGCTGGTTAAAACCGCAAAAAGTATGACAGGCATTCCTTATTTGTGGGGCGGCAAATCGAGCACGGCCTGTGATTGTTCGGGCTTTACACAAACTGTATTCAGAGCAAACGGCATCAATCTTTTGCGAGATGCGAAGCAGCAGGCTTTAGAGGGAGAGGCTGTAGATTATGACGCGACTTTCTCTAATGTCGCGGCGGGCGATTTATTGTTTTTCGGTTCTGACAGGATAACCCATACGGGAATGAGCTTAGGCGGCGCTGAATTCATTCATCAAAGCGGCGATGTTCATATAAACAGTTTAGAGCCGAATGCGCCAAATTACAGCCCTTCTCACAGAAAAAATTTAAAAGCCATCAGGCGGATTTGTAAATGAACAGGAGAGCAGGTGAACGAATAGTTTTGAGTTAAGGAATTACTTTGTGTTTAAATAAAAAAGGCCGGCCTGATAAATCGGGTCAGCCTTTTATATAAAAAATATCGGTGAATTTATTTTTTTCTCAAAAGCGATATAGCTCCGAAAGCCAAGAGACAAATCGTCGCCGGCTCTGGAACGACGGTCGCCACGACCCAAGGAGAATCGCCTAGTGCCTCCCCGAAATCGGCGATAACATCCTTTTTGCCTAATTTATACCACCCATTATATTCTGAATAGTGCAAAGTTGGCCAGCTCAGATTATCTCCCTCACCGAGCAGGTACCAATACACCCCGACGTTGGGATAGCCACCATCGGTCCTGTTTCTCAAGCCGAGAGACCCGTAGTTATAGGGATTAGAGGGATTACTCGAAGTCAGGTAGATTTGTGTTGGGGTGATGTGGATGTAATAAGGGTTGTCGATTATGGCGTTGGCGACGGTGTAGGAACCCGTCTGCCCCGTGATGGTGAATGAGGCGGAATCGATGATACCCGTCGTCGGATCGGCAATGATCGTGCCCGACACACTGTCAACAAAACCCGTATGCACATCGATCTGGTAGGCCGGGTGGTCGACTATGGCGTAAGTCAGCATTGTCGCCTGCACCACACCACTGACCGCCAAAACCATTGTTAATACTGCACAAATTGTTACTAATTTTTTCATTCTCTCTTCCTCCAAAAATGTTAAATAATTTCAATACGTTAATAAAATAGCTTTCAAATGGAGAAGGCTAATGTTGAGGGAAATAAAAAGGGGATACTCATTCTGACTATGAGCACAAAACCACCGCGCTCTTTCTTTCTTCTTCATCTTCTCCGTTCCCAAAATACGGTTGAACAACCAAGGCTTTGGCACCCTGTCATTCAAACTAAAGTTTTCTTTTATAATCTGCGTATATTATACAGCAGACAGCACTATTATGACACTATAAAAACCGTTTGCAACTGCGGTAACTACGGTGCTTTAAGCACACCTGCGATATTAAGCAAAAAAACGGCTTTCAGACGGTACAGTCATTATAAATGATGACAAAGAATTTTATGTTTTCTGCCGGTCTCACAACACTTATGTAATCAGTTTTAACTACATAGCCTGCGATAAAATATAAAGATAGCTCTAAAAATTCGATTTTATGCTGATTTTTAAAGCAAAAACAAAGATTTTTGCCAATTTTTAGAGGTTGCCATAATTTTTAAAAAAAGCTGCAAATAAAAAAGGCCGTCTTGATTTATTGGGACAGCCTTTTTATATAAAAAATATCGGTTAATTTATTTTATTTCGAAAGAATCGCTGCCATTAATGTCATCAGACAATCGCGTTCTCGACTCGGAAATATCCCGCGGAGGAGAGATATTTAATTTGCTGACATTACGGAAATGATGAAAAATATGGATAATAAGCCCAACTCTGTCCTGAACGTTAAACTTGGTAAAAAGTCTGCCCATATGAGTTCGAACAGTAGGCACAGCCAAGCCCATTTCCTGCGCAATTTGTTTGTCGGATTCGCCTGTAAATAAATGATGGACTATCTGACCCTGCTGGGGAGATAACGAAAGTTCCTCAACCAGTATTTTCCATTCTTTCTCATCAAAAACACCTGCTTTCCCTGCAAGTATCATCACAAATTCCTCGAATTATTTAATATATCAATATTTAAGCATTATAGATTACATTAAGCAATATATCGGTTTAAATGTAATCGCTTTTGATGACACGGATACATTATCTATCCTTATTCAAACCAAACTGATATATAAAAATCAGTTTTTTCATTCCACAACAAAACCATCGCTCCCTCCACCTTGGCGACACCGGCAGGCCTCTTCTACAGATATTCCTATTTGCCAAAACTGAATTATAAAAAGAGGGGAAAAGTCCTACAATCGTGGTAAATACTGTGTTTTTAGAAAACTCTTTTTTATGCTTTATAATGAGGATATTTTCCAGCAAAAATGGCAAAAAACAGTTTTTTTCTATTTTTTCTCCAGTTCTATCCCGGAATCCATTACTTTTTTTGTTAATTCGACAAGATTATGAGCTCCCAGTTTTTGCATAATATGGGCCCTGTGGTCTTCAATGGTTCTGGTGGCACATTTTAATATAAAAGCAATCTCCCTGCTGCTTTTGCCCTGCATAATCAATTCGAGTATTTTGTTTTCTGTCTGCGTTAATATTTTAGAGGCAGTAATATCCCATATAGCGCCTTCCAGATAGCCCTTTTCAGGATATATCCTCGCTGAAACTTTTATCCAAAGCGGTTCTTTGTTTATCTCCCGGCCCTTCAGCTCAAAGTTATCAACCTGCCCTTTTTCTTTCAGCAGTCTTATAAGTTCTTTCCGACTTTCAGGGTCGGCATATTTCGTGGTATAGCACTGGGCCAGACATTGCTGGCGGCTTTTATAGCCGAGGAGCTTTGCCATAAAATCATTACATTCAAGCATTTTGCCATCGTCAATTCGTGTTCTATATAACGCCACTCGCGCGTTGTAATACAAGGTTTTGTAATTATCCAATGCCGATTCCAAGTGCTGGTGCAATAGTTTTGTTTCCGTGATGTCCCGGCCATTGCCGATTACCGCTTCAACCCTGCCTTCGGCATCGGTCATAATATTTCTGCTGATGCCCAGCCAGATATAATGACCTGCTTTATGCTTAAACCTTATTTCTATATAAGCAGAATATGCGGGCGGAATCTTACCTGTCAATACGTTCTTAGTCCGCTCTATCAACCAGCGGTCGTCGGGGTGTGTTCTTTCATAGATTCCGGCGATGTCCATTTCAATGATTTCCTGAGGTGTAAAACCAATTATCATGGTTATAGCGGGGCTTACATATTCCATTTTGCCTGTTTTCGCATTAATCAGATACAATGCATCTTTGGAACTTTCAAGAAGATACAGATAATAATCAGATGGTTCATCTGAAAAAAATTTTGCGTTTTTTCCTTTAAGTTTTTTACTCATATCAACTATTCTTCATATCCTGAACCAAGCGGTTTCATTGATTTTGGCCTATAGTAAATTCCGCTGCTTTTTTTGTTAACTCGACAATATTATTAACCCCGAGTTTTCGCATAATATGAGCCCGGTGGTCTTCAATGGTTCGGGGGGAACGTTTTAACTGGAAGGCCATTTCCTTGCTGCTTTTACCCTGCATAATTAATGCGAGTATTTCGTCTTCGGTCTGCGTCAATATTTTATGAACGGTAATATTCCTAACAGCACCTTCCAGATAGCCTTTATCAGGATATATCCGCGATGAAACTTTCATCCAAAGTAATTCCCCGTTTATCCGCCGGGCTTTCAGCTCAAAGCTATCAATCTGTCCCTTTTCTTTCAGCAGTTTTATCATTTCACTGCGACTTTCGGGGTCGGCATATTTCGTGGTATAGCACTGGGCCAGACATTGCCGGCGGCTTTTATAGCCGAGGAGCTTTGCCATAAAGTCATTGCATTCAAGCATTTTCCCATCGCTGATTCTCGTTCTGTATAACGCCACACGAGCATTGTTATAAAGGGTTTTGTAATTATCGAGAGCCGATTCCAACTGCTCCTGCAATAGTTTTGTTTCCGTGATATCACGAATATTGCCGACCACCGCTTTAATCCGGCCTTTACCATCAGTTAAGAAATTCCTATTAATGCCGAACCAAAGATAATGACCATCCTTATGTTTGAACCTTATTTCAATATAACCATTGTAATTTTCAGGCAGGGAACCCTTTGCCAGCACATCTCTAATTTTATGTTCAACCATCCGAAGGTCGTCAGGATGCGTTCTTTCGCTTATTCCCTCCATACCCATTTTAATAATTTCCTGAGATGTAAAACCGCCAATATCGGTTGTAGAGGGACTTACATACTCAAATTTGCCTGTTTTAGCATCAATCAAATACAATATATCTTTGGAATTTTCAATGATACGCAAATAGTAATCGTCCGGCCTGTCCGGCAAAAATTTTGATTTCTCATCTAAAAGTTTTTTACTCATATATTATTTTTCTTTTTCCTGCCAAATACGAATTGTTCCTCACAAATAAACTAATAGAAACCTTCAATGGCATTACATTACAGAATGATACATAAACCTTTATATCAATTCTAATAAAATCTGATTTAATTTCGTCACGACAGACATAAAAAATTTAAGAAAATATATAATATTCAGATGCGATAGATTTTCCAATAAAATTTTTCACTCGAATCACTGACAATTAAGTTTGTTTTTTTGTCTCTCGCTCTGAAACTTATTTGCCCAATTTTGTTATTTTGTTTATTTGGCCGAATATTTGATAAATTGGGATGAATTATTTTTAATTGTCATTAGTTTTGTGAAAAAGGGCGCCTTCGACATCGTTTGAGCCGCGGCGCTCGGCCAATTGTCTGTAAAAGACAATATCGAACCCGCCGGTATTCATTATTTTCTTATAATCATCGCCGGTCGCGATAATCCAGGTGCCTTTTTCATACAGGGTGCGAATTTCAGCGAGGTCGAATATTTCAGGAATGCCTCTGCCTGCGTAATGGATTGTCCGTGCAGAAACATAATTGAACGCAACAAGTTCCTTGTCAGGCGAAACGATTTTACCAATTTCCAATGAAAAACTTCTTGAGGGAATGTTGAAATCGAGCGGGACGATAAAATAAACAAAAGCCATCATAGTTATTGCACAGCAGCCGGCAAAAAGAAGAACCATCGCGGCAACCGGACGCTTCTGCATAAACAGGACGACTATAAGTCCAATCATTATGAATATTACCATCGCTGTATGAATTGAAGGCCAGATGAACGATTTTTCCCTGGCAAAAGCCCAGTATAAAAGTCCTGCCGCTGCTGCGGCGACTGCGATTAGATGACCAACAAAAAGCGATTTAACCTGCTTTGAATTAAATGCCTTAAGCTCAAAAATCATATCATAGAGGCAGATAGCGGCTAAAATACTGAAGGCGGGAAACGCTGAAAGGATATAGTGCTGCCTTTTTCCGCCAGAGATAGTCATTATCACAATATTTCCAATAAACCACAACCACAGATACCACATCGCCGGCCGTTTTTTACCCCAAATCGAATAGAAAGACGACACAAACGTGTAAGGCAAAAACGCTGAAAACGGGGCGGCAAACAAGAAGACAACCATCAAATAATACCAGAATTGTTTCCGGCCTGACGCATAATCGCCCATAAATCTGTCAATAAATTCTCTCTTCCAGAACATCCAGCCCTGCGGCGCTTTTGCGGCAACCATTATCGGCCAGGGCAGAACAATCAGCAGAAATAAAATCGTTCCGATTACCGGCAAAGTGTCTTTTACTCTATTCCACTGCCGAAAGAGAACGAAATAAAAGAAAATCGGCGGTATAACGAGGACAAGCGGCGCAGGCCCCTTGGCGAGCATCGCAAGAGCGAAACTAATCCAGAAAACAAGCATAAACAAGATTCGACGCCGCTTCGAGTGCGACAGCAATCCGGAATAAAAGCTGAGCATCGATATGGTAACAAGCGAACATAACGCCATTTCAGGCCTAGCGGAATGAGAGTATCTGATAAATGCCAGCGTAGATATCCAGACTGCCGCAGAGAGCGCCGCGATTTCGATGCCCAGCCATTGCGAGATGAAATAAAGAATTGCCGCAACTGAAAGAACGGCAAAACAGGCGCTGGGCAGACGGGCAGAAAATTCATCGACTTTGCCTGTAACTTCCGCTACGGCAGCAACAAGCCAGTAGCAAAGCGGAGTTTTTTGCAGGCGGACTTCTTCGTCAAATTTCGGCAAAACCCAGTTACCAGTCCGGAGCATTTCCCTGGAAGTTACCGAGACAAGACATTCATGATTGTCCAACGGCTGGTTTGAGAGCGACCAAAAAGAAATAATTATCGCATAAGCTAAACAAGCGATTACTAAAAGATGTCCCGATTTTTTTGTATGTTCCGATTCTATCATATATTATCCTGAATCCCTTTTTGCGGCGAGGATTGAAGCAAATGCAATCGCAGCCGTTTCAACGCTCAATATTATATCTGTAAACCTTTCGACGGGCAAGTTTCAAAAAATGGGCGGGTAGAGAAAGAAACAGCAAGAACACTTTATACGAACGGCAGACGGATATAAATGCTGAACAAATCGTTTGAGGCCTCGGCTCGAATTTTTCCGCCCAGCAGTTCGACAAGCTGTTTAACCAATGCCAGACCAAGGCCGAAGTGAACACCTGTGCCGCTGCGCGATAAATCGCCCCGCCAGAAACAGTCAAATACAGTTTCGGCCTGCTGCTCGGTAAGCTGATTGCCGGTATTTTCGAAAATTATCTCGATACCTGTGTCGATTTCCCGAGAGGTTGCCCGTATCCTGCCGCTGCGATTTGTATATTCAGCAGCGTTATTAAGAAGGTTTGAAAATATTATCGACAATGCCGCCTTATCCGATTTCGATACAAAATTTTTGTCGATGAGATTATCAAAAACAATTTTGGCAGCAGCGGCCTTATCAGAAAAAGGTCGCCAACATTCATCAACCAGCTCAGCCAATTTTATCTGTTCCATACCGGCTATCATCCGGCCATTTTCAATTCTTGCCAGCTCAAGCAGTTTGGCGACCATTGTCTGCATATTATTGACTATTTCAAGAGTCTCGGATAACGCGGAGCGATACTCTGCAGCGTCGCGGCTGCGCGTAAGTGTTACATCAATTATTGACCGTATGCCTGCCAATGGCGTTCTCAGTTCGTGCGCCACATTTGTATTGAACGCTCTTTCACGTTCAAAAGAGATTTCGAGGCGTTCCAATAAGCTGTTAAGCTGTCTTTGTATCGGTAAAATTTCATCGGGCAGATTCTCGCCGGCAATACGGCTTTTAAGGTTATCTTCTCTAATGTTATCGATTTGCACTGCGACCGCAGAGAGCGGCGAAAGACCCTGCTTTACTACAACCTGGGCAACAACATAAGCGAGAACGAGGAGGCCTGCTGAAACACTCGACAGAAGATATTTCAGGAACCACAACTGCGACAGCAATTTGCCGGTATCCCGTGCTACTATCAGGACAAACGATTGCGACGAATACGCCGTGTTTGAGTCATTTTCAATTTTCGGCAGAAAATTTACCGCAACGGCGCGGACAGGACGGCCGTTCTTCATCACAAATGACTTGAAAGTATGGGATATATCTGCAGAGGCAAATCTGATAAGGTCACCGCCGCCAAGAGAAGGAGATTTTCTAATAACAGTGCCGTCGCCTTTCCAGAGTTCATAATAGGCCGGCCTTTTGCCGCCGGTAAATTCGGGCATCATTTCAACATCAAGCTCAAAACTCAACTTGTCATTGTCCTGTTCCACCGAAGCAGACATCATATTTGCCGCAGATTCAAGCGATGAGTCAAACTGTTTGAACATCGCGTGACTGATTGTATGATAAACAATAAGGTCGAAACCAATCAGCAGCACTGTTATGCCGCTAATCATACCATACATTAATCTTGATTTGAGCGACCACATCAATATTATGTTCCTAAAATATAACCCTGCCCCCGTATCGTGCGAAGCAGGGGAGGCATGGATTCTTTTTCTATTTTTTTTCGCAAATAACCGACATAAACATCCACGACATTGCTTGATGCCTCTGAGTTGAATTCGTAAATATGCTCCCATATATCCGAGCGTGAAACGACCTGTCCGGCCCGCCTTGCAAGATATTCAAGAAGCATATATTCGCGCGATGTGAGAATAATTTCATCATCCCCCCGCCAGACTCTCCGTGAAGCAGTATCTATATGCAGGTCATCAATGTTTATATCCGGAGATTTGTGTTCATACCTGCGGCGAACCAATGCTCTGAGCCTTGCCATAAGCTCTTCAAATGCGAAAGGCTTAACCAGATAATCATCGGCGCCAAGGTCAAGCCCTTTTATGCGGTCATCAACCGTGTCCCTGGCGGTAAGAATTATTATGTGATTATTTTTATTTTTCGCCCTGAGCTGCTTCAAAATGCTCAGACCATCCAGTTTTGGAAGCATTATATCAAGGATTATCACATCGTAATCATTCGACATCGCATACCAGAGACCCTCCTGGCCGTCGCCGCTAACGTCAACAGCAAAATCTGCCTCCCGCAATCCTTTTGCCAGAGACTTTTGCAAAGGCGGATAATCTTCGACAAGTAATATTCGCATTGTGATAATCCGAAAAAAAACGCCGTCGATTTATATTGTATATATTTCGACGGCGTCTGAACAGTCAAAAAAATCAGACAAAGACAAATTTAGTCTTTGTCATCATCTTTTTCATCGTCGTCATGTTTTTCCTTGTGACATTCTTTTTTCCCGGCTTCCTGTTTTATAATTGTGCCGTCGGCAGCAACCTTAATCTCGACTTTCTCGCCGTCTTTGGTGATTTCCGCTTCATAGACGGTTATAGGAGTATCAAGCTTTACCAGTTTTAACTGGGCATACGTAACTCCCTTTTTAACCTCTTTCACTTCACCGCCCTGTGATTTTAAGGTCTGTGCGACCGCAGCCGGCACAGCATCCATGGTCTCGTCCGTTTCAACTTCTGCAACAGTTCCATCGTCAGTAAGTTTTACCTGCGATTCTTTGTCCCCTTCTTTGTCGCCGGCCTTTAACTCAACTTCACACATCTTCATCTCTTCTTCATCCATCTTGCACTTCTCAATCTTTGCATTTGGGAAAAGCGTCTTTACCGCCGCCTGTGCCGCCGCCGAAAGTGAGCATTCTTTTTCGTCCTTCTCGGCGTAGGCTGCAGCGCACAATATTGCCGCAACCGCAGCACATAATCCAATCACAACCAGGTTTTTCTTAATCATTTCAATTCTCCTTATTAAAACATTTTTGTCATAAAATCGTCTGCCACCATAGCAGCTGGAATCGACCCGCCCATATTACAGAGATGATTATGAGAATATTATGAGAACACACACTTTTGATTACCTTCTTAGTCTTCTGTATATCCCTACAGATAAGAAAGTCAGGATTATCAATATAGGCATTCCAAAAGCAATCGGAAGAACGTTGTTTGGATTAAGCTGCTGTCTTCTTGCAATTTTGAGCTCTGCGATTTCGCTAACAATCGGCGTTTTCCGGTTTTTATCAACAACAGTCATATAGACCACATAATCGCCGGAGTCGATCAAACGTATACTCCATTTGCTTGTTGCAGAATCATTAGAGTTAAGCAAATCAATTTTGTCTGCCTTTTGTGCACTCCAATCTTCCAAATCCATTGGGATTTCCTGGCCCTCAGTTACTTTAATTAGAGAAATATAAACAACGAGACCTTTAAGTGGAATAGCGCTATTATTCGTAACATTACTTTCAAACTCGACAACTTCCCCCATTTTCCCATCTATGTGTTTCGGTTTTATTGAAACAGTTATACTATCTTGGGCCAAAACAGTATGACTTGAGATGATTAATGCAAATAACAATATAAATAACAACTTTTTCATCGTGCCCCTGCAATTAATTCGTCTTTCTGCGAAGTTCTTTTTAACAATAGCATAACTACGGCCAAATAGATTAATATGACAACAATTCTAATTACCTGTAGCTCAAAACCTTCGCTATCAATAACAACACTATCAAAAGAGTTTACTGCCGCTGCAATAGGATTCATTGAATCGAGATAGCGCACAAGAGATGAATGTTTAAGCGATGGTGGCAGAATAATTGCGGTTCCCAATAAAAAGAAAACCAACATCCCGACTAAAACAGTGTTCTTGACTGATTTTAACTTGATTGAAAGTATCATGTTAAAGCTGGTGATTATCATTATGATTAATGTTCCCAAAATAAAAAGATAAGTGATTGCGGCGGATACATTCTGGCCACCTTTCCCAACGACTACAAGGTAAGGTATTGAGATAAGGAACAAAATAAACCAATTTATAACAGATACTGCAAATTTCCCGAATGCAATGCTGGTTTTTCTGACAGGTGTTAGAAGTAAAACCTCCATTGTCCCTCTTTCGATTTCACCTGCATAAGAATCACTTCCATAAATTATGGAACGCAGTATGCCTAATGACAATACCGCTTCCATGAGGAAAAAAAGCATTGCGCTTTGGTCCAACAGGCTTAATTCTATGTTAGTCAGGAACAAATAGGAGAGTACACTAAGAATTGCGGAAGATAAAATGTACCAGAGATAACTTCTTGGAGTTAACAATTCGCCTTTAAGTTCCTTTAATATTATTTCCTTCATAACAGTTCCCTATTATTACCGGTGAACTTGAAGAACAATTCTTCCAATGATTTCTTTTGCTCTATGACTTCAAGTATTTCGATTTTATTTTTTATCAGCTCAGACAAAATATAATTAAGGGTTATTCCCGAATCTAATTGTGCAAGATAACCCTGATCGGCAACTGATATTTTTATATTCGGCGGTTGTAAAAAATGTTTCGGATTTGTTTTTGTCTTAATCAGATATGTCTGTATATCTGATTTCTTCAACTCTTCAAGATGCCCTTCCCGGACAATCCTTCCATTGTCGATTAACGCTATACGATTACACAGCCTGTCAACATCGTCCAAAAGATGAGTAGAAAGTAATATTGTAGTGTTTTTTGTTTTGTTGATATTTATCAAAAGATCGTGAATCTCTCTCCTTCCAATAGGGTCCAGCCCGCTAGTTGGTTCATCCAATAGTATCAATTGGGGAGAATTAATCAGCGATCTGGCGATACCTAAACGTTGTTTCATACCACGGGAATACGTTCCTGTTGGTTTTCTGCTTAATGGATCCAATCCCACACTTTTAAGCAGCTCTTTTATATCAGGATGGCTATGGTACAGCTTTGCAAAAAATTCCAGATATTCTGTCGCGCTCATCCAATCATAACAACTGAATGATTCAGGAAGCGAATTTATTATTGATTTGATGTAATCCGGCTCTTTTGAAACATCATGCCCGTCTATTTCAACGCTGCCGCTGTCAGGCTTCAAGACAGAGCTTAGTATGCGTATTGTGGTGGTTTTACCGGCACCATTCGGACCAAGAAATCCGAAGATGTCCCCCTTCTCTACCTGAAAACTGACATTATCTAACGCAGTAAACTGTCCGTAACGTTTTATTAGTTTGTCAGCTTTTAATATCACTTTCTCTATATTCTTTGCAAAAATTAAACAATTTCTCAAGGAACATTCTGTCAACTGCGCTAAGCTTTTTTGTGTTTTTTGTGTTTTAGTGTTTTTTTGACAGCCTTAAACTTCTTGATCTCTATCCACTTTTGGTCACCTTTCTGGCTTACTACTCCAGTAGCCTTGATTTTTTTATCTGCCATAGTGTTTCCGATTTTCAGTCCTACGGTATCGAGTACAACGTTATAAGTTGAATTTGCCGTAGTGAGCTTTACTGAAGTGACAACATTATTGGCATTTTCTATAACGCTTACCTTTCCTTTCACTTTGGTTTCAGCGGTTGCAGCAGATTTGGATTTTGGCGATTTTACTTTACCAAACGCCGTTGAGCTCAGCAGAAGGCATACCACTGCGCATAACCCTGCGACCATCATTAATTTCTTTGTCATTGATTGTTCTCCTTATTAAAATATTTGTAACCGCTCAAGGGTACTCTTATAGTATCGGGCAACACACCCGACATCAAATACAACTTTCACTCGATTAACTCCGGACTCAACACGCGTTTCTCTATCATTTTTGTATAAATGATGAATCCTACGAGCAGGGAAAAGAGAATGAAGGAAGAGCCAATGGTGCCGAAATTGAGTCCGCCCTTTACGACGGGCTTTGTAAGAAGGTCCCCGAAGGTTGCTCCAAACGGACGAGTCAAAACGAAAGCTATCCAGAACAATATAACTCGATTAAACCGGGTGAAGTAGGTAGCAAGGACAACCAATGCCAACAGCCCCCCTATGAGAGCGGCTCCTCCTAAAAAACCAAGGCCGGAGTTATCGGCCAGAAAATCTCCCAGGGCTGTCCCCAATGTGTTGGAAAACAATATGGCCGTCCAATAAAAAAGTTCCGCCTTTGTTGTTCGGATATTGCTGACGGATAATGTCTTTTCGCTGAAACGCCAGACCGCCAGCACTACCAGTAAACAAGTAACCAGGATAAGTGAGCCTTTCGCGTAACCAAGCCCCAGCGTTCGATCCATAAAATCTGACATTGTTGTGCCGGCCGTGCTTGTCGTAAGTATCACAGTCCAAAAAAGAACAGGATGAAACTTTTTGCACTTAAGCTGCGCGATAACAGAAATCAGGAACAGACTGAGCAGAATGATAGAACTAACTGCGTAGCCGACGTTCATCGTCATCGAAACCAAGTCCCCGGCTGTTTCGCCGAGAGTAGTTGCGCATATCTTCATTATCCAGAAGAAGAAAGTAACTTTCGCAATCTTATTTATTTTATTCATTACTGCTCCAATTTAAAGTTGTGCCTGACAATAATTCCCGCCCATATTATAGAGGATATTATGAGGATATTATGAGAATATATAATTATATTGAAAAATACGGATGCTTTTAAAAACGCTGTTTTTTATAGGACTCAATTTCGATAAATCCGGCCTCGGAACGACATTATTCGAAATTCAATGCGGAGAATCTGTCCCGGAACTATCCCGCGGCTCTGTTAGCCGCGAGGATTGAAGCAAATGCAATCGCAGCCGTTTCAATCCGCAATATTGTATCAGTAAGCCCGACAGGCTTTGCATTTATTTTCATTAGCAGATTTTCCTCGGTTTCAGTCAATCCCCCTTCCGGGCCGATAAATACTAAACAATCTTCCGAACCAAAATCAAGATTTATAATTGACTCGATATTTTCTGCCAACGAGCCAAAGATAATTTTTGCCTGCGGATAATCAGTTTGCAAATTTTCGAGTGCTTTTTCAAAACTTAACGGTTTGTCTATTATCGGGAGGAAAATTCTGCCGCACTGCTTTGCAGATTCGATAGCGATAGATTCAAATCGTCTCACGGCTATTTCACTATCGGCCTGTTTCACTGTCCGCTCGAAAATTACCGGCATAATTCTGTCTATGCCCAACTGACTGCACATTTCAACAACCTGTTCAAACCTTTGTGCTTTAGCCATACTTGCCGCAATAATAATTCTTCTATTGCTCCTCGGTTCAAATAAATTTTTTGTCTGAATTTTCAGGACGGCGCTATCTTTTGAGATTTTTTCTATAACGGCATCGGCAACCGTTCCTTTGCCGTCAAACAATTCCACGCAGTCGCCCGGTTTTAGTCTTAAAACTTTGGCAAGATGACGGAATTGGATATCGGAAATGGTAACGGTATCGTTTTGAGTGATTGTGTCGCAAAAAAATCTTGCCGTTCTCATAGTGTTGAAGCAACAGAGCCGCCGATTTTTCCGTTCAAGTGCTGTGCAATCAATCGATAGTCTTCAGCACCGTGGCAGGCGGGTTCATATTCAAAAATTGTTTTGCCGTAGCTTGGGGCCTCGGCAAGTTTTATATTCCTGCGGACAAAGGTCGGTATGATTTGCGCATCCCGCCAGGGACAATCGGAATCGCGGGCGCTGTCGAGAAATTTGTTAATATTGCTTTTAACTTCCTCAGACAAAGACGTTCTGCTGTCAAACATACACAACAAAATGCCGCTTACCTTAAGAGACGGATTGATTCGCCTGCCGACAAGCGCAACCGTTTGAAGGAGTTTGCCCAATCCCTGCAGGGCGAGAAAGTGCGGCTGAAGCGGAATAATAACTTCCTGTACCGCAGCAAGAGCGTTAAGTGTTAAAAGGCCCAGCGAAGGAGGACAATCGATAATCAGATAATCGAAATTTTGCTTTGTTTTCGCAATCGCTTCGCGGAAGATTATTTCCCTGCCGACAACGCTGACTAATTCGCTCTCGGCACCGACAAGATGAATATTAGCGCCGAGTAAAAAAAGATTTGGTCTTGCCTCGATAAGAGCATCGTCAAATTGCGATGCGCCGGTGAGGACCTTATATGTTCCGGACTCAACTTTATCAGGTTCGATTCCCAGATGAATAGTAAGGTGAGCCTGCGGGTCGAAATCGGCGGCGACGACTTTTGCGCCGTTCTGCGAAAGAGCCGCGGCGATATTGACAACCGATGTTGTTTTACCTACGCCGCCTTTCTGATTGAGCATCACTATCTTACGCATTCCTGCCTGTTTCCGCTTTCAACCTTTTGTATATCGCATCAAGCACACCATTAACAAAGCCTGGTGACGATTCGCCGCTGAATTTTTTGGCAAGCTCGATAGCTTCGTTAATAACCACTTTTGCCGGTATGTCGGTGCAGTATTTTAACTGATACGTTCCGAGCCGCAGGATATTCCTGTCAACCTGATTTAATCTTGAAAGCTCCCATTTTGCAGCCGCTGCGGTAATCATCTCATCGCACTCTGCCATAGTCTGCCAAAGGCCCTGTGTCCATTTTTCAGCAAGGTTTCGCACGATTTTGTCGTCGGCGTTTTCAGCAAAAAATCTGCCGAGCGTTTCAAACGCAACGGCTCCCTGCACATCAAGCTGGCAGGCTGCCTGCATTACAAGTTCTCTTGCTCTGCTTCTTTTATCCATTAGATTTATTTGTAAAAAAGCTGTCGGACAAAATCATATCTGATTTAAAACATCGACCATTTCCATAGCACCGGCTGCGGCAGCAGCGCCGGCGTTGCCGGCCTTTGTGCCGGCCCTTTCAATAGCCTGTTCAATTGTTTCGCAGGTCAGAACGCCAAAAATAGTCGGAACGCCGGTATCATAGTTTATCTGACTTATTCCCCTGCTGACCTGCTGGCAGACATAATCATAATGTCCTGTCTGGCCGCGAATGACTGTGCCGAGGCAGATTATCGCATCGAATTTTCCGCCGACGGCAAGTTTTTTTGCCGCGACAGTAATCTCAATTGAGCCGGGAACCCAAACAACAGTAATCTGCTCTTCAGCCGCTCCGTGCCGCTGCAAAGCGTCAATGGCGCCATCGAGAAGTTTCGATGTAATAAAATCGTTAAACCTGCTGACAACTATCGCGAATTTCGCCTTGCCTGCACTTAATTTTCCTTTTATCTGCTTAATCATATTTTTTACTCCAATTAGGTCGTTCGACATTATAAGACCAAAAACGGTTTTTTTCCAGAAAAACGTCCAAGTCCCGGTTTTGCCGGATTATACCGGAAAGACGGCTTTTTCATAACCATTTTAATTTTAAGGGCTTAAAAACGATAGTTCAACATAATTTTCGTCTTTTGACTGACTTTTTTGTGAAAGGCGAATTTCGAGGCTAACCATGTCCTTTTTTAAACCGAATTTTAAAGCAGGACGCTGCCTATTAAATGGAGAAAATATGAATTTTGACGAAGAATTTGAGCCGTTTGAACAGGATGATGAATCCAGTCCGTGGGCATCGGCTGAACGTAAGGCCGTCAAGGCTTATGAACTTTATGAAAACGGCCAAATGAACGAATCGCTTGCCGTAATGAATGAAGCTCTGGATATCAATCCGACAAACGACAGGTGGCATTTCAACAAGGCCCTTACTCTCGATGCGATGGAAAGATTCAGCGAGGCTATTGAAGAATACCAGATGGCTCTTGACCTGAATCCAAACGATGTTGAAATTCTTAATTGTCTTGCCGTCGATTATACGCGCACCGGACAATATGACCTTTCTCTTAGCGTATTTTCACAGATAGAAAAAATACGACAGGATTTTGAGCCTTGCTACTGCAACCGGATAATTACCTATACCGAAATGGGCGAGTATGATTCTGCAGAGCAGATGTTCTATCAGGCTCAACAAATAAATGAACACTGCCCGCTGTGCTTTTACAATATAGGCAATTTATTTTTTATTCGCGGCAATTACAAAAAAGCTGTCTGGTGCTGGGAGAAAACCGCCAATCTTGAACCGAATCATCCGCAGATAAATTATCGTATCGCACAGGGCTATTGGAATCTCAGCAATCGCAATATGGCCTGGCGACATTTCATTGAGGAGCTGAAAAAAAATCCAGGCGATAAAGATGTCATATTCGATTTTGGATTATTTCTCCTCCACAACGGCGATGTTGCCGGTGCAGCAGAAAAATTCAACCGGATATTAGAAACCGAACCTGATTATGCCGGCGCGGTGTTTTATCTCGGCGAAATAGAATTGAACCGCGGAAATCTTTTACAGGCTGAAAAATATTATTGCAGGGCTGTCCAGCTTGACTGCCGGCTGGCGGGACCGCGATTTCGGCTTGGGCAACTGGCGCTTCAGCAGGGACGAAAAGAAGAGGCGTTCGGACTTCTTGCGTCCGAGCTTGAACTTGATATTCAGCAAAGCAAAATTCTGCTCTCAATCGGGCTGATGATGGCTGAGCTTGGCAAGACAGATTATGCCATACATTGTTTTTTAAGGGTTTCTGAACTTGAACCCTTAAACGGCATAAATTATCTGAACCTTGCAAAGATGCTCGCACTTGGCGGCGAATACGATGAAGCTGAGCAATTTTTGGATTATGCTTTTGAGATTGAACCGAAAAATTGCGATATTGCAGTCAAAGCTGCAAAAATTTATCTCTCTATGAAGAACCCTCGAAAAGCACTTTTGATATTGACGACAGCCTGGCAGGAAAATAAAAATCTTTCCTGCGGATTACTCCTCTTTTCAATCAGACTGCGGCTTTTGTTATCACGGGCGAAAGAAAAATTCAGATATTTATTTGGCAGCCACTGTTAGCGGCGGCCTAACCCCCCGAGCGGCGGGGGCTAAATAAATTTTCCCTTACTTTTTTGCTTCTTTATCTACTTTACTTCCTTTCTTCTTCCAAAGCACGCAAATGAAACCACAATCAGCCCTGCCCCGGCTGAAAAAAGCACTATCCGGTTATCGTCTGCTGTGCATCTGGCCAGCCATATCGGGATTTCAGAATTATCAGAGTTTTGCTGGTCCTGCTGTTCAAGAACAGCTTTTGCGCTGGCAAGCGTGTCGGCGGTTATCTTCACAGACGGCTGATTAGGCTCGCAGGGGTCAACTCCAAGCGTTACCGGAGCAATTCGCCTTAGAATATTGGGGTCGGCATTGATTCGCGAGGTCAATATCTGATGGTCTTTTATAATGCTTTCAATCTTCTGGTTATTTCGCTCCGTTTGCCGGACAGCCGCGTTAAGCTGGTAGAGGTTTTCCCATTCCGGAGCGAGAACCGCCAGTGAGACGGCGCAAATGCCTATCGCGGAAGAAACCATAAACAGCAACAATCTGAAAATATCTTCTAATTTCTGCACTTATCAATCCGGCTAAACAATTCTTAAATATTGTAATAATCCGCGGGAAAAAAACTACGAAAATTTTTTGCGATGCGAATAAAAAAGGTTGCCTTGTGGATGAGCATAAGATTTTCGCTCTTAAAGCAACCTTTCAAATTTCTCGTTTATAAAGTTTATTTTAATGCCTGAGGAAAAAGCTGTCAACAATTACTTTTTAATTTAATCCCGTTAGAGACAGCCCCTTAGGGGCGACTTCCCCGCAGAAAAGTCTGCTTTTCTAACGGACTTGTTTCTAACGGGATTAATCTGGATTATTTTTCACTTTAAAGGTATCATAATCAACAATTCATTAAAGGTTTAAATCGATGAATCCCGCACCTTCAGATATTAAAGTAATACTTTTGAAGATTCGCAAGGATAACCAGTTGAAGATACAATAATATGAAACATATATTAAAAGAATGTAAGAAGGTGCGGGATGAATAAAATTCATCCTAACAGGTTTTATCTTGAAGACTACAGGAAGAAACATCATCGGTATGCGCGGGAAGGTTTTGGGCGAGGCCTCTTTCGCGTCCGCACCTGGTCATCTGTAATAGAGTTTATCCTCATGGTAACCGGCCTTGAGCATCGCGGGCTTGCTAACGCAATGAATATCAGAATCAATGAGACTGCAGTTGAACTTGATAATCTGCCGGATGCTTTTAGAAACTCTCGAATACTTTTCATTTCGGATTTCCATATCGAACTTATGGCAAACATCGTCGATAAAATAATCGAGCTTATAAAAAATCTCGAATATGACTATTGTATTCTGGGCGGCGATTACAGCATGTTCGACATACTCGATATGAACAAAACAAAAGCGGGAATGAAAAAAATTGTCGAACATCTCAAGCCCGGCAGGACCTACGGAATAATCGGCAATCATGATTATTACGAAATTGCTGTTTTTCTTGAAAGCCTCGGCGTAACAATGCTTATAAATGAAAATACAGCTATTGAACAGAACGAGACAACGATTTACCTCGCGGGCGTTGATGATTGTTATATTTTTGACGCGGCCGATATTGGCCGAGCATCGGCGGGTATTCCGATGGGAGCTTTTAAAATTCTCCTGTCGCACAGTCCGCAAATTTACAAATCTGCGCAAAAGTGCGGCTTTAACCTTCTTCTATCCGGCCATACTCACGGCGGACAGATTTGCCTGCCGGGGGGATTGCCATTATTCAAGTCCGCAAAGGTGCCGGGAAAAATTGCAAAAGGCCTGTGGCAATATAAAACCCTCATCGGCTTTACGTCCACAGGCGTCGGCTGCTGTAACGTCGCCGCGAGGTTCGCCAGCAGGCCGGAAATCGTTATTTTAACGCTTAAAACAAAAAAATCAGAGCAGACCCGCCCAGGCGGGCAAGTATAATTACAAAAGATGGTTTTCAGACGGCAGGTTCGCTGTTATAATAGCCGATTATATTTTTCGGAAAGGTAAAACCTTGGTAGATATGACTCTTCTTGAAACGCACGGCCTGGTAAAGAAGTATTCAGGCAGAACCGTTGTAAATCAGGTATCAATCACAGTAGAACAGCGGACAATTGTCGGGCTTCTGGGCAGAAACGGGGCCGGCAAGACTACAACATTCAGAATGGTAATGGGTATGATTACCCCAAATGACGGTTCTGTAGTCTTTGAGGGAATGGATATTACAAACCTGCCTATGTATAAAAGAGCAAGGCTCGGAATGGGTTATCTTTCACAGGAGCCGAGCGTCTTTCAGCGATTGACCGTCCGCGACAACCTGCTGGCAATTCTTGAAATAATGTCTATTACGCCACAGGAACGACACAAAAGGGCTGATGAGCTTATACAAAGATTCGCTCTTGACGAGGTGGCAAACAGTCAGGCAAGATTCCTTTCCGGCGGCGAACGGCGAAAATTAGAAATCGCCCGCGCTATGGTTACTAATCCTTCGCTGATTCTGCTTGATGAGCCTTTCAGCGGCGTTGACCCGATTACAGTCGAGGATTTGCAGGGCGAGATTCGCAGGCTCGTCGCTTCGGGAATAAGTATCCTTATAACGGACCACAACGTTGAAAGGACGCTCGAAGTTTCCGATAAGGCTTACATTATCGACCATGGCAAGGTCATCGCAGCTGGGCACCCTTCTGAAATAGTTAAAAATGAGCTTGTTAAGAAAAGCTATCTTGGCCACACATTCGAAGGCGATGAATTTGATGAAAAACCAACGGGAACAAATAATGCTTGACGTTGATAAATGCTGTATAACCCGATTTCCAGCGCCTGTGCTTGGACAACCTGCAAAACCTGTTGAGAAAATTGACGATAACATCCGCGCCCTTGCCGACAAGATGAAAGACATTATGGTTGAGTATAAAGGCGTCGGCCTTGCCGGGCCGCAGGCGGGAGTCGGGCTTCGAATCTTTGTCGCCTCGCCGGACGGCACAAAAGAAAACGCAAAGGTCTATCTCAATCCTGTAATTACCCCCTCCGGCAAACTTGAATCCATCGAAGAAGGCTGCCTGTCTTTGCCGGGCTTATGGGGCAAAATCCGCAGATATACGAAATGCTCAATCAAAGCCAAAGGATTAGACGGCAAAGAATTCAGCGAGGAGACGGAAGGATTGCTTGCGAGGATTTTCCAGCACGAATGCGACCATCTCAACGGCACGATAATCACGGATAAATTTTCTGCCGTCGCGAAAATCGGAGCAAGAAAAAAACTCAAACAGCTTCGTGAAGAATACGAGCAGCAAAAGGGAAAAAAATAGCCGTCAAGGCACAAAAACACGAAGATACGAAGAAAATAATTATATACAAAAATTTTGGTGTCTTAGTGTCTTTGTGGCTATACGGAGATAACAATGAAAATAGTTTATTGCGGCTGCGGCAAATTCGGAATTGATTCGTTAAACGCCTTAAAGGCGTCTAAGCACCAGCTTTTGCATATCATCACTCATCCTAAAAAACAGGCTGGCAGAGGTAGAAAATTATGCGCCAACGACGTTGAGCAATGGGCAGAGCAAAATAATATACCATTTACCGCTATCGAGGACATAAACAGCCCGAATTGTGTTGAGATTATCAAAAGGTTTTTGCTCGATTTGCTCGTGGTCATTGCGTTCGGCCAGAAAATTTCTCCTGAAATTATAAATATCCCTCCCAAAGGAGCAATAAACGTTCACGGCTCACTGCTGCCGAAATACCGCGGAGCTGCGCCGATTAACTGGGCAATTATCAACGGCGAAACAGAAACAGGCGTAACTATTATTACGCTTGCGGACAAAATGGACGCGGGCGAAATGCTCGCCCAGGCAAAGATAAAAATCGGTGATAACGATACGGCTGAAATCATTCACGATGAACTTGCAAAACTCGTAGCGCCTTTGCTTATCGAGACAATCAATAAAATCGAGGCCGGCACGGCAACTTATACAAAACAAGATAATTCAATGGCGAGCAAGGCACCAAAATTAAAAAAAACTGACGGGTTTATAGATTTTTTAATGTCTGCACAGCAGATTCATAATAAAGTAAGGGGTCTCTGGCCCTGGCCGGCTGCACAGGCGTCTTTCATCGCCGCCAAGACCGGCAAAAAGCATCCGGTTACAATCGTAAAAACGCAGGTCGCAAATCCAGCCGGCAAAAACGATTCGGCGGGTTTAATTGATGAAAATTTGAATGTCCTTTGCGGCACCGGCAGCATAAAAATTTTAGAGATTAAACCTCACGGCTCAAAAATGATGGATTTCAAATCGTTTCTCAACGGCAGAGGCAGCGGAGCAGGCGATTATTTTATTCCATTCGAGGACAATTCGTGATGCCATCTTCGCCGGCGGATTATCGATATGCGGCCTGGCTTGTCTTAACGAAATTTAATCCTCAAAAACACGATACCAGTCAGCTTATTGAAAAATACGCCGCTAAAATTCATAATCGCGCAGGCACAGTCGATATTGTTCTGGGCGTGATAAGAAATTTGTTATTCATCGACAGCTTCATTACAAAAATTTCAGTCCAGCCAAAAAGCAGCATTCCTGATAAAACTTTCAATTGCCTCAGAATTGCCGTTTATGAACTTATATTCTCAAATCAACCTGCTTATGCAATTGTCAATGAAGCGGTTGAATTAGCAAACAAAACAGGTTCAAAAAAATCAGCGGGATTTGTTAATGCTATTCTGAGAAAAATATGTGCCTCGATAAAAAATAAAACAGCCGATTTGAAAATTGCCGAGCCGCAAAAAACTCTGCCGCTTACGCCGCAGATTGGCTGCGAATTCAACATTGATATTTTGCCGGACCCGATGCGGCAGTTTGCAGAATATCTCAGCAATGCTTTTTCACTGCCGCTGTGGCTTGTAAAACTGTGGCTGTCGCAATTCGGCAATGAAAAAACTACCGATATTTGTTTCGCATCAAACCGCAGACCGGCCATTTATGCCAGAGCAAACAAACTTAAATTAACCGCCGAGAAGCTTTTTGAAATCTTCAAAGGTCAAAACACAGATTGCGACTTTGTTGAACAATATAAAATGGTCAGGTTAAACAAACCCGGCAACATTTCAGAATTAAAAGCCTTTAAGGATGGTCTTTTTACAATTCAGGACATAACTTCATCTTTAGTTATTCCTTTTTTAAATCCGCAGAGTGGCTGGAAGATATTTGATATTTGTGCAGCACCCGGCACAAAAACAACGCAAATCGCGGAACTAATTGGAGACAAAGGACTTATAATCGCAACTGACAACGATAATGCCAGATTGACAAAGCTTGACGAAAACATAAAAAGGCTCGGCATAACATCTGTTCAGATAATAGATTATGAAACTTTTCTTAAAGATTCTTCTTATAAATCTTGTGCCGATGCTGTGTTGCTTGACGTTCCCTGCTCGAACAGCGGCGTGCTTGCAAGACGGCCGGAAGTCAGGTTTAGAATTAATCCTGGCAAGACAAGCGAAATTGCGCAAATTCAAAAACAGCTTTTAAATTTCGCTGCGACTTTAGTTAAGCCCGGCGGCAAAATATGTTACAGCACGTGCAGTATCTTAAATCAGGAAAATAATGAAGTTGTGAGTAATTTTATAAAACAACATCCTGAATTTTCACTTAAAAAAGAAAATTTAATTCTTCCTTCAGCCTGTGGTGAGCCTGCCGAAGCCGCAGAAATTTACGATTTTGACGGAGGCTTCGCCACAATCATCATAAAAAAACAAAATTGACATTGAAAAAATCCATTTTAACCTAACAAATCCACATTTTTTCCACAAAAACATTTTGCAGCGGTGCAAAACCTGTTCAAAACAAAAAATTGTTTTTCGCAACATTATGTAAATCAAAATATTTCGACTTGTGGAAAAGAATTTTTACAAAAGGTTATTGATTTAAATAAAACATATCATATATTCTATTTAGTTTTTTGTTTCTCGGAATAAAAAGTTAATACAGCATTGGGAAAAAATAATTCTTATGACGGCGCAGACGACAATCACGGATGAAATCAGCGCGATTAACCAGGTGCTTGCGAACAAGATAGGTCAGCAGAAGTTTCGCATCTGGTTCAGGAACTCCACGAGGTTTACGCTGTCTGAAGATTATTTGAAAGTCGGCGTGCCGAATCCGTTCGTCGGCAACTGGATAGAAAATCATTTTTTGGCCGACATAACGGCTGCGGTTACAGCGGTTACAGGCTCTGCGAAGAAGATTACATTCAACATAGAACCTGAGCTTAGCGGCAATCAGCGGCGCAGTCAGCTCGACTGCCAGGCTGAGATTGTCCAAAAAACCCAGAACAAGAGCATTCGCAGCAAGTCCGTTGAGCAGCAGCCGTCCCGGCCGGTAAAAATGACGCTTGAAACTTTTGTGGTAGGCCCGTCGAACCAACTGGCTTACAACGCCGCGATGAGTATAATTTCTGATGAGGTAAGTCCGTTTAACCCGCTATTTATTCACGGAGGGCACGGCCTGGGCAAAACGCATCTGCTGCAAGGGATTTGCCGGATGATGAGCAGAACTCAGCCGCAGGCACGTTGGTTATATGTCTCGGCGGAGGACTTTACGAATCAGTTTGTGCTGGCCTTGAAGACCAAAAAGCTGGACGCTTTTCGGAGGCGATACCGACAAACGGATGTGTTGGCTATTGACGACATTCACTTCCTGGCCAGCAAGCCTTCAACGCAGGAGGAATTCCTGCATACTTTTAATACGATAAATCTGGCGGGCAAAAAAGTTGTCCTCGCTTCAGATGCGCATCCGAAAATGATAGGCCAGCTTTGTGAAAGCCTTGTAAACAGGTTCGTTTCCGGTATGGTTGTGAAAATAGAACAGCCGGATTTTAAGACCCGCTGCAGAATATGCGAACGCTGGGCGCAGTCAATCAATCATATAATTGATGAGAAAGTCGTAGCTTATATCGCGGAAAACATCCGTTCAAACGTTCGCGAGCTGGAAGGAGCGATTTTAAAGCTCGTCGCTTATGCCTCGCTGTGCAATGAGCAAATCTCCCTTACAATGGCCAAACAGGTCCTCGCGGAGCACATTTCCAGAACCGACCCTATAGTCCACATTTCGGACATTGAATCAGCCGTTACGACATTTTTCGGCATTACCCCCGCCGATGTTCATTCATCAAAAAAGGATAGGACCGTAAGCCTTGCCCGCTCGTTCAGTATGTATCTTGCCAGAAAATATACCCAAATGTCATTCCCTGAGATTGGCAGACTGATGGGCAATAAAAATCACGCGACGGTGATTCTCGCCTGCCGCAAGATTGAGGAAATGTTAAAGAACAATTCAAACGCCAACTGGCAAAGCCCCAACGGCAACAAAGTCGCAGCAAGCCGTGAAATTCTCGCCCAGCTCGAGCAAACAATAGCATAAATTGCCCAGTTTAACATTTCGGCCCACCGAAAAAATATTTGAAATTCTACATATAGTTTTCCCCCACTATACCAACTCATTAACAACCCCTTAACTCCAATGGAGCGTTCAATAGTTTTTTGTAAATTTCAATTCAACACAAACATAAAATAAATAGAAGAAAACAAAGTAGTGTTTCCGATATATATTGGGAGGAAGAGCGAGGAAGAAAGAAAGGGATGTCTTTATGAGAAATTTAAAAGAAAAATCGAGGTTATTAGTCCTTTGTTTGCCGGCAATCCTGTTATTAAATGGAATTTCATTGGCAGGCGGCCATGGAGGCCATCACATCAGCGGCGGGTTTCACGGAAGGAGTTTTTCCTCGCGTTTTAGTCCTTTTTACGGCGGCATACCGTTTATAATTGGACCTTATTCTTATGGCTCCAACGATTATTATACCTACCACAGCAGGTATGATAATTTCCCGTATTCAACCGGCAGCCGGTATGACAATTTCCCGAATCCATCCAGCTACGATAATTATCAGAGCCGGTACGATAACTTTCCGTATTCGTCACAGGCACAATCTCCGCAGCCTCAAGGCAACACCTATAATAATAGTAATAACACTTATAATTACACCTACAATTATTATGGCGGCGCCGAAGGTTCAACTGCACAATACGGCTCTGTTTCATCTCGAAGCGCATCACCGCAAAAATCTGAAGTTGGAATTTACTATGAAAACGGTGTAGTCGCCTTTAAAGACGGCCATTACGCCGCGGCAGCAGACAATTTCCAGCGTGCCATCAGGCAGGCCAACAAATTTATGCCCCTTGCTTATACACAGGCTCTTTTTGCCAACGGAAATTATACAGGAGCAGCCGAACAGCTTCGTTTAGCCATTGACAAGTATTCACCGGAGAACGACCGCATACTATTCCCAGGTTTCCTCTATCCCAGCAACCTGATTCTTCTCAATCAGATAGAAAAACTTCGCGGGCAGGCCGACATTAATTCAGACCTTCAACTGCTTGTCGGTTATCAGCTTTTCGGCGTTAAGAAATTTGACGATGCGGCGGCATACCTGAATAAAGCTAAAACCAATCCCGTCAATGAACCTGCTGCAGCAAAGCTGCTTTCAATGATGAAGAAGGCGGTAACAACAGGTCCACTGGCGATAAACAAGTAGCAGCTAAAAATTAAAGTGAAATTTAAGGTGTTTTTCTGATTTTTATCAGAACTATTTCATTTCTTGAGCCGAGCCTCATCCTCGGCCCCCAGGTGCCCGTCCCCGTTGTTACATACAAATAACTTCCATCCTCTTTATAAAGCCCCGCCATATATTTCTGGAATAGGCGGACAACATAATTAAATGGAAATATCTGTCCGTCGTGAAGATGGCCCGAAAGTCCAAGCTCGATTCCCATATTGCAAAGTTCCTTTGGACTTATAGGCCGATGAGACAATAGAACGCAGAATTTGGACTTATCCCTGTTTAACCGCTCAACTATCCAGCCGACATCCTGCAAATCGGTGCTTTCGTCAATACCTATAATTTGTATTTCATTACAGTCTGCCAGTTGATTGCGAAGCACCTTAACATTTGCCTCGATAAGCGCCTCAGCCGTCCTTTCAGACCCCGAATACATCTCATGATTGCCGGTAACAAAAAAAACGCCTGTCGCGGCGGAGCCCACAGGCGAAGCCGGATCAGCCTTAAGGTCTTTCAGCTTTTGCAGCGATTTATGTATATCCTCGTTATACATATCGACAATATCGCCGGTAATAACTATCAGGTTCGGCTCAAGCGCATTCGTCCTTTCAATTACCTTTTGAAAGAATTTTTCGCTCGTCATACCCAAATGAATATCGGAAAGCTGAACGATATTTATATTAACATTACCCGGTATCACGATTTCTTTAACGTGCACGAATTGCGCGTTAATTATCGCGCATATCGTCGCAAGTCCGGCGATTATTAAAACAGCGATACCCGCTGTAAAAGGCTTGATTTTAATAAATAATCTTACAATTTCATAAACGAGCAGCGTTGAAAACAGCAGCCACACAATCCCCAGCCACCACGTTGCCGCTATATATATAAAACGATAGTGGAGCAGGTGATAACCGAACAGAGATGTAGAACAGATAAACACCACTGTCCAGAAAATAACGCCTCTTTTAACGCTGAATAAACCACACAGCCGCCAAAGAACATAAAAGTTGAGTATGAAAGATGAAAGCAGGACGATGATTAAAAATCCTGCAGGCGTAGTAATGTAAGCCGCAACCATATCAAAAAACGAACTCGATTTTTCCATATTTATCCGCCTTAGCCTGCCCGCCTCCGGCGGGATGGACAATTTTTCCTGAAACTATTTGACGAGGCATTATAACTTAAAAATTTCGAAGGCTAAAGATAAAGATTTGATTTGCGATTGACCGCCTTTTTCGGTTATTTTTCTTCTATGTTAAATTATCACCTTGTTATTTTAAAAAAATATTATCTCGACAAAATACTCGACGGCAGCAAACGGGTAGAGCTGCGTCTGACGAAAACTGCCGTCCCGCCGTTTGGATGTTCAGCCGCAGGCGATATATTAGTTTTAAAAGAATCCAGCGGCCCGGTTTGTGCCGTAGCGCAAGTCTCTGCTGTTAAACAAGTTAGCAATTTAACACCTGTAAAAATCGCTCAATTAAAAACTCAATATAATCATTTAATTTGCGGCGCGGACGCCTATTGGCAGTTCAAATCCGATAGTCAATTTGCGGTTCTTTTATGGCTGAAGAATGTCAAAAGTATTGCGCCTGTAAGGATTTACAAAAAGGACTGGCGGGCGTGGGTGGTCTTGAAAAAGCCGTATGATTATGGGCTAATAGACATATTAGCTTCTTCTGGCAATATTATTAAGCAGGCCGACCGACATAATATTAACCAAAAGGCTTGACCCGCCGTAACTTATGAACGGCAGTGTGATTCCTGTTATCGGCATAATTCCGATAGTCATCCCGACATTTACGACTACCTGAATAGCGAAAATTGCAGTAAGTCCGGCAGCAATATAACAGCCAAAAGAATCGGCGCTTGCACCTGCTATTTCAACTCCGCAGGCAATCAATAAAGCATACAAACCCATTACTAATACCGCTCCCGCGAAACCCCATTGATGACAAATAAGTGCAAAAATAAAATCATTGTGCCTTTCCGGCAAAAATTTGTATTTAATAAACGGCCCCTCGCGAAAACCCTGGCCGTAAAATCCGCCGGATGCTATCGCGAGTTTGGAGCGCATAAGCTGATAACCTTCGCCGACATCCCAGGTTCTTATTCTCTCTGAGCCGAGGCCAAGAGCCTTTGCAAACCAATGATGCTTTTCGGCCTGTTGCCTGAACCAGCTTTCGCTGCCGTCGATTCTGTCCTGTAAAAGCACGGAGCTTATCCGCATTCTTTGATAATCGTGCATTTGAAACCAAAGAACAGGAAACGCCAGGACGGCAAGAGCAATTATCGCAAACAAATGCTTGGTCTTTGCCCCGGCAATAAACAGCATCGTCAAAAACACCGGCATCATCAATAAAACCGTTCCCAAATCCGGCTCAAGCAAAATCAGCATCATCGGCAGGAAAGTCAAAATAAACGGCGGCATCAGCGTCGAAAGATTACGATAATTGCTCCTGTATCGCAAATGCCAGCCCAGCGCGATAACGTAAACCAGCTTAAAAAATTCAGAAGGTTGAAACTGCGCGATTGAGCCGAACACAATCCATCTGCGCGAACCTTTTTTCAGCGGCACAAAAGGCAAATCCACTATCCTGTCAAGAAGTAAAATCGCAAGCAGTATGATTATCCCCGCGTAAAGCCACAGGCTCGCTGAGCCGAGTTTCCTGTAATGAAAAGAATTCATAATGATAAAACCAGCCAGACCAGCCCCTGCAAAAATTAATTGTTTCTGCCAAAGATTTGCTGCCGTATCCGATTGCTGTCCAACAGATTCAGCGGGATTACCGGATGCGTAAATCATCATTATGCCGATAATGACAAGACCGGCCGCCGAGGCCAATAATAAAAGCCTTGTTACAAGCATCCGCCCCTTTAAAAATTCAAAAATATCGAACATAGGAGAAATGATAACAAAAGAATTGAAAAAGTCGATAGTTGACAGCCGCAGACAAGGAGCAAATAGAATTTTATCCTATAACCGCCTTCATAATTACGAAGATAACTACTGCTGTTATAATCATAAAGACAAGTATCGAGCTGAACAGGAGGAAGGTTTCACGCAGAAAAGAAACTAATTTAATCTCTTCGAGTTTTGTGGCTTTATAGACTATCGATATGACCGCAATCAGCGGCAGGGCAAGAAGCAAAGCCTTTGCTGTTGTGCCTATATATACAGGCGACATAAAACCCGCAAGAACGTATTGGCATATACTATTTATCACAGATTACGCAGATTTCACTGATTTATATTATTATATATTTGTGTTGTCTTTTCCATTTAATTGTTCCGCAGTTGTTTTTGTGTTGATTAACCTTTTCCATTCGAGCGATTTTTCACCAAAATTAAACAAAAGTCCAACTTCATAACCACTTGCCTTGAGATAATTTATTACTTGAAGTTTGTCTATTTCTCCGATTTGTTTAATAGCTTTTAATTCTATGATAACCTCATCTTCAACAATAAAATTACATATAAATTGTTTAATATTCCTGCCTTTATAGAAAACCGGCAACTCCTTTTGTCTTTGAAATTTAATACCCTTAATTTCAAATTCGACTGAAAGAGCTTCTTCGTAAACGCTTTCAAGAAATCCAGGTCCAAGCTGACGATGCACTTCCATAGCGACCCCAATAATATCACCAGTTAATCCACCGGCGACAAAACTATTTTTTTTAAAATAAACCAAATAATTTCCTTTAAAAAATCAATTTAATCCGCGTAATCTGTGATTAATTTTTAGCTGTATTTTTACAATGCGCCATATAGACAGCATTTACGACACATAAAAGATTGAGCATTCCCGCGATAGCTGTATAAATTTCGCCCATTTCCCTGGGTTTACCGAAAGAATCAAGATGATATACGCTGCCGGACAAGTGCGCAAGATACGCAACGGCCGGTGAATTTAACATTTGAGCCCAATACCACGGCGTGCCTGCATCAATGACTGCGATTGAGCCGAGCCAGATTCCCAAAACAAACGCAAACAGGATTGAAAAGAATATTATGGCCGCTCTTTTAGGCTCTCCGATTATCAGGTGTCCCGCCCCCGGTATCCACCAGCCGGCGATGCCGACCAGAAAAAGGTATGCGACGGCCGGTAAACTTAATTTTTCGTCAGTAACATCCTTCACAAATCTGCTCCGTTTGCATCGGCCGGCGGTTTATTTGGTTCCTTTTCGGCAGGTCTGAAATTCAATCTCTTGAAGATATTATCCGGCATAAAGTGTTCAAGCGTCATACTCTGAGTCTGTATGTAATTTTCCTTGTAAGCAAGCCGCTGCCTTGTCTGATCATAATCTTCGGTTGTCGCGGGATTTCTGCTTAGGCTTTTAATCACATAGCAGGCAAGCTGCGGCTTGAATTCAAACACCATCGGCACATTTTTGAGCTCGAGCCAGCTTCCATTGGGGTCAAAGAGAGAATAAAATTCGTTTACGAGTTTGGCGGAGATTATCCTCTGGCTGATTAAACTTTCCATGCCAGGCATTTGGGCCGCTCTTAATTTTATCATTTCTAAATCGCTCTGGAAAATTCTGCTCTTCCTGTCCCATTTTTGTATTTCAAAGGCTTTTAGGCCTTCGTTGCTGTCCCTGACAGGGTATAGCAAATTGAATTTTTTTATCGCTTCGTCCCACCCTTTATCTTTGGCCAGCTCAACAAACTCATCGGCGTTTTGGCGGGCTATTTTGAAAGCAGCCAGTTTTCGGCAGTCCTGTTTGACTTTTTCTTTCAGAACAAAAGTTTTTTTATTTGGTTCTTGGTCTTCAAAAACCTGCGGCAGATTTTTTTCATAGCTGAAGTTTAAATCCGGCACGGACGATTTTTCAAAATTAACAATGCGAACCATAGCGACGGCTGCTCCGGCGATGTCCGTAAAAGGCCCGATGCTGGTGAACATCTTGGGTCTTGGCGGGTCGAACGGCCCAATTTCGGCTGCTTCATTGCCAAGCTGTTTCATCGAAAAGGCGAGCCTTACCATATTTATCGGCATCCTGCTCTGGGCCTGCATTATAAGCGAGCCCAGACTGCGGTCCTGCTGTATTTCCTCAGCGGTTAAAAGAGCGGTCTTTCCCGCGTATATTTTTATATTGTTTTGTTTGGCGATTTTTTCAGCGGCGACAGTGTAGTCCGTGATTTTTTTCTTCAGCTCTTCAATTGAGGCGGTTTCAATATTAACCGACTCCAGACCGGCCTGTGACTGTTCAATGGCATCATCAAGAATTTTCCTTGCTTTCGTTGCTGCCCTGTTATTTAACAGTCCTTTCCTGATGCTATCGGCAACCTCAGCATAGCTTTTTTGTCTGGCAATGAGTTTGGAATTGGGGTCATTTACATCTTCGGGAACCCGCTCGATAAAGTGGTTGATATTCTGCTGATAAAATTCTTCGGCCTCTTCTTCTGTCGGCGCCGATACAAGTTTTTTTGCGTCTTCGAGCTTTATTATCATATATTCGATTGTGACTCTTGGTCTTTGTTTGTAGCCGAAGCCGCACGGATTCTCCGCTGTTATCACGTTTGGAAAGTCTCCTTTGTATTTTTCAAACAGCGCGGAGATTTCAGCCTTGTCGGGTTGGGGCGTTTTGTCGATGAATTTTTCGCTGTCGAAATCCACAAATTCGGCGTCTATTGTTTCGATGGCTCTTGATGCGGCATTTTCCATTTCCGCATCGGTAACATCTTCCGTATCGGTAATTATCCTGGCGTAACTGGTAATAGTAAGAATGTCCGCAAAAGCTGCCACAACCATTTCATCTGTCATCTGGTTGGCTTGTCCTGCGATTCTTACAAGCGTCTGGGCATCGACTTTATTGTCTGTAATTTTTGGTATAAGCGTAGTCAAAATTTCTCCTGCACGCTGCGGTGAGATGGCGCATCCCGCGTTTTTGGCTTCTGCTTTCAGCAGTATCCAGAAAAGCTCCGGCCTTTCTCTTGCCTGTTCAAAAAAGTTGTCTATTCGCGACGGGCTTATATAAAGCTGGTTCTGTGCGACGATTACTTTTAATTCATCGCTTATCACCGCTCCCTGAACGGATTCAGGGAACAGCAAATGTCCTACTAACAAATATCGTAAATCTCTCTGGCTGATAAAAAACCTGTCAATATAAAGCTCTCGCAGCGCTTTAAGCTCGTCTGAGGCTTTTTTAATATCGTTGAAGCTGATGCCCTTGTCGGTGTCATAATACCACATAGCCTTTGTCGGGCCTTTTGAGCGGGGCTTAGCAAGCTGACTCAGCAGGGTTGGCATTATAAATGCTATCATAATGAGGATTACAAATACAGCCATTAGCTTTGTTTGATTCTGTCTTATCCACTTAATTGGATGCATATAATTACTCCAAAAACTTCTAAATAACCCTTTTGCAGGTAAACTTTAAAACGCTACAGTATAAGCAATCCCGGCTGCTTTGCAATAGAAAAACACCAACCCTTTTTTGCGCAACTATTTGCACTTTTTGCAGTTAAAGATTATGATATTGCCTTTAATATGGAATTTAAAAAATCCAAAAAGCAGTTCACAAAAGCTGTCCGTTTTATCCCCGGCGGAGTAAATTCGCCTGTTAGAGCGTTTAAAAGCGTCGGCGGAAGTCCGGTTTTTATCGCCGGGGGCAAAGGCTCAAAAATTTACGACCTCGACGGCAATAAATATATTGATTACGTATGCTCCTGGGGAGCTTTAATCCTCGGCCATTGCCATCCACAAGTTGTAGCCGCGGTAAAAAGAGCTGCGCAAAAGGGAACATCTTTCGGCGCTCCGACTATTGCCGAAACCGAGCTTGCCCGGATTATCTGCGGAGCTTTTGAATCGATTAAAAAAGTCCGTCTCGTCAGCAGCGGCACGGAAGCAGTAATGACCGCAGTCCGTCTTGCTCGCGCATTTACCGGCAGAGACTATATTGTCAAGGCCGGCGGCTGCTATCACGGCCACAGCGATTCAATGCTTGCCTGTCCCGGCATTCCGAAATCCATTTCTGCCCGGACATTAGCTGTTGATTATAATGATGTTGATGCCGCAGCGAAAATTTTTGAAAAATATAAAAATAAAATCGCCGCTTTTATAATTGAGCCGGTTGCCGCAAATATGGGCGTCATTTTGCCAAAACCGGGTTATCTTAAAACTCTTAGAAAGCTATGCAGCGACAATAAATCTCTTTTGATTTTTGACGAGGTGATAACCGGTTTCAGGCTTTGCTTCGGTGGCGCTCAAAAATTGTTTAAAGTCAGGCCGGATTTGACCTGCTTGGGAAAAATTATCGGCGGAGGTCTTCCTTGCGCTGCAGTTGGCGGAAGAGCTGAAATTATGAATATGCTGGCTCCTTGCGGCAGCGTTTATCAGGCCGGCACGTTAAGCGGCAATCCGCTCGCCACCGCAGCAGCAATTGCGACGCTAAAAATTTTAAAAAACAAAAATTTTTATAGCCGGCTCGAAGAAAAATCAAGATTGCTTCATAAGGGGTTGCTTAATGCCGCCAAACAGGCGTCAATTCCATTGACCATAAACCGTATCGGCTCGCTTTTAAGCTGTTTTTTCACAAAAAACCCTGTTTTTGACTTCGCCGGCGCAAAATCGGCTGATGTCGGACTTTTTGCGGCTTTTTTCGTTCAAATGCTCAAAAAAGGCGTTTATCTTGCCCCAAGTCCCTTTGAGGCGATGTTTATTTCTGCTGCTCTAACAAAAAAGGATATTGAAAAAACTATCGAAGCCGCACAAAATAGTCTAAAAGTCTTAAAGGAATGATTGAAATTTTAAGGAGATAAAAATGGCTGAAGACGCGAAAAAGCAGGACCAGCTTATCGAGACCACTGATTGCCTTGAGGCAATCGGCACGCTGAAAACCAATAAAAATCTTTTCTTTTTTATCATTTTACTTTGCCTGTTGATTTTACAGGGCATTTTCTGGCTTGTGCCGACTAAATATGTTGAAATGCCGGGCAAGGAAATAGTTCAGCAAGCCGCTTTGCCTGTTGCCGTAATTCCGCAGCTTGCCGCGACTGCTGAAAAGGAAAAAGAAAAAGCTATAAAGATTGAGAAGAAAAATGAGAAAATAGAAAAAACTGCGCAGGAGCTGGCCGCCGATGCCAATAACGAGCCAAACGAGCCAAATGCACCTTCGCCCGCAAAAGCTATTATTATCCCTCCGTTTAAGATTAAATTTTCTCAGTTGTCGTGGGTAATAAAACCGTGCAATTTCCTTCTCATTGTTTGCTCCTGTTTGTATTCTTTATCTCTTCTTTTTGCGATGAAAGTTTCGCTTGTCGGCAGGCTCGGCGGAATAAGACATATCACCAAGGCCGTTTTTGTTTCTTTCTGGATAATAGTTCTTATTCTTCCGTGGCAATTACTATTTAAAGATGTTATCTGCGGTGCGATATATACCCAGACAGAGCTGCTTGGGGCCTGGCAAAGTTTTGACAAGGCCAATGTAACCGCGACCGTGATAATGTTTCTTCGATTTACCGTTTTATGGCTGGTTGTCGTTCTTCTCCTTTTCTGGGCCCAGATTAAGAGTATGCAATGGTCAAAAAATACACTCAAGCGTCTCGGCATAATCGGATGATATTTTGCTGGCAGCCGGGCAGGATTTGGTTATAATCCCGAACTTTATTCCTTATTTTGAAAGTTGATAGTGTAATATGAAAAAGTCAATACTTGTTTTGGAACTCGTTCTGATTGCATTATTTTCAGCCAGTTGTCAAAAACCCAAAAAAGTCAAGCGTCTGGAAGAAAAGCCGCAGTATGACAGGCCCCTGCCGCCCGGCCAGCTTGCCCTGCGCAAGATAACAAATCCTGAGGATATTCCGGACTTTACGTTTGCCTGCCACGACCTGCTTAATCTTAAAAAAGCGGCGGAAAAAAGCCTTAACTACCTGTCCAAGCCTTCCAGCAAGCAATTTTATCCTTATGGCGAAATTTCCCACGACAAGGCGGTTGAAAGCCTCAAGGCATTTATCGCATTGCTTGACAGCGGCCAGCGCGGCAGTCAGTTAAACGATACGATACGTCAGAAATTCGATGTTTATATCTCTGTCGGCTGCGATGATAAGGGAACGGTTCTGTTCACGGGTTATTACACGCCGATTTTTGACGGTTCTCTAAAGCGGACAGAAAAGTTTCAGTATCCGCTTTATAAACAGCCGCCCGACCTTGTCAAAGGTCCTAAAGGCGAAATAATCGGCAGAAAAGGGGCTGATGGTCAAATCGAGCCGTATCCTTCAAGAAAGATTCTCGAAGTATCGGATTCGCTTAAAGGTCTGGAGCTTGTTTGGCTCGGCGACCCCTTTGAAGTTTATATCGCTCACGTTCAGGGCTCGGCAAAAATTAGACTTCCGGACGGCAAACTTTTCGGCGTCGGTTACACCGCAAGCAACGGCAAAGATTACCAGAGTCTGTCTAAGGCTATGGTCGAGCAGGGCAAAATAACAAAAGAGCAGATGAGCTTATCGGCTATGATTGCTTATTTCAAAAAGCATCCTGAGGAAGTCGGTCCCTGCACGCAGCTTAATCCGCGTTTCGTTTTCTTTATGGAAGAGAAGGGCGAGCCTCGCGGCAGTTTGAACGAAGAAGTAACAACGCTGCGGAGCATTGCGACGGATAAATCCATTTTCCCGCCTGCCTGCCTGGCGTTTATTTCGACAAGGATTCCCTTTGAAAAAGACGGCGTTATATCAGACAGGCCTTATGACGGTTTTGCTCTTGACCAGGACACCGGCGGCGCAATTAGGGCAGCCGGCAGATGTGATGTTTATATGGGTCAGGGCGATAAAGCCGGCACGTTGGCAGGCAGAACCTATCAGGAAGGTAAATTATATTATTTGTTTGTAAAATAAAATTGCAGTTTAACTTATTAAATCCAAAAGCCCCCAATTTTATATTGGGGGTTTTTATTTTAATTTTTCAACAGTGGAAATTCCGTAATTCGCAGGTGCGACCAGCCGTAGGGAACGAGCGTTAAGTTCTCAAGCGGCTCATTAGACTCAACAGGACTTTGCGGCAAAGGACCTGCGGCGTTAGTTTCAATCGTCCATTGCGGCAGTCGTTTCCCTTTGATTGCTGCTTCGATGGGTGCAAACTTTGATGAAAATGGATAATTACCGGCTTTTCCTTCGCTGAAGACTAATGATTTTGCAGGGTCGTTTACATCTATTTCAATCGCGTAATTCCACGGCGAAGCAGGATACACTTCCCAGTCTGCGCGTGGAAGTTTGCCTTTGAGATATTTCCAGTTCTCGGCGATTTTCAGAACATAAACAATCGGGCCTCGTTCAATGGAAACGCTGTCGTGGTATCTTCTCTGAATTTTCACCGGCATAGGCAGTTTAAGCGTTAATTTTGTCGTGCTTGTCCATAATCGTTCAATCTGATGAAAAGTCCCCGGCGTCGGCGTAATGGTTTTTTCATTTCCTATCACAAGTTGAGGTTCTTGTGTCCATTCGGGAATGCGAAGGTAAAGTGTGAATTTTACCGCTTTTTTTGTTTGGACAGTAAACGCCAGATTTTCGCTGAATGGATAATCTGTTTTTAACTCTATCCTGACAGGCACGCCCTGCAGGCTGGTTTGGACAGAACTTGGAGCATAAGCGATAGCGGCAATTCCCTTATCATCTTTTTTCATCCACAGATGAGCCGCGAATTTCGGCCACGCCTGGTGCATATTTGCCGTGCAGCAGCCGTAGCAAGGCTCAAGCCCGAAGGTGCCGGAATCGGCAAAATTGACTGTCCAAATCGGAGGCTCTTTCACAGCGCAGATAACCTGGTTTGCCTGCTGGTCGAACTGATGCGCCCACATATCCTGTTTGAATGTCGCAGGCAGATTGTTAAATGCTATCCGTTCGAGCCTGTCGCCGAAGAAAGGCCTGCCTAAAACGCCTGAAAGGACTTCCATTGAAAACATATATTCGCTCACTAAGCAAAGCTCGGTGCCCTGCGAAGGATTTAAGCCTGCGTAATGCTCGTCGGCGGTAAATATACCGGTCGCCTGGCCGTGATATTTATCTAAAGTGCCGATGAACCTCAAAACTGCTTCGCTGTCGGTCGGGTCGTGTGATTGACGATACCAGAGAGCATAAGCCTTCAGCGCCATCGCGTTGTTGACGCCGTGAGTGCAGTAGTCAATTGTTTTGGGAGTCATTTTCTCTTTATATTTGAAATTGGCAAAGTGTGCTTTCCAGTCGAGTCCCTGTTTATGAACCTTTGCGGCCAGCTCAAGCAGCCACGGTTCGGGCTGGCGGTCATAAAGCCAGTAAATTGAGAGAACCAAATCGCCCCATCTCGGTTTTGACCAGTCGAACAATGGTTTGCTGTCAAACAGCGTATTAAGTTTTTTGCAGCATCGCATCATCGCAGGCACAACCCTCGCATCTCCGCTGGCCTCGGCGTATTGGCTCATCGCCTTTAGGATAATGAATATCGGCCAGGGGTCATAAGCCTGGCGGTCTTTTGCCTGAATCGGCCCAAGCCACCCGTCCGGCTGCTGATGGGTTATGATATAATCCATCCATCGCTTTACCTTTGCTTTAAGCGCACTGTCGTCAAGGAGATACGCCAGCGGCACAACGCCGTCGAGCCAGTAAGGCCCTCGTTCCCATCCTTCGGCTTTTCCGCCAATCCAGCCGCTTTGCGCAACGTCGGGCCAGAATTCATCGAGATGACCGCTTAGCCCGTTTGCCTGGATTCGCAGTTGATTTTTCAGCCACCCTTCAGGCTGGATTTCAGTCAGCGGCAGAGGCTCAAATATAACCGGCAACAGTGCGGACTGAGTTTTTGATTCATCTCTCTGGGCAGCTATCGAAATTGTGAGGAATAAATTTAGAAATATTATCACTACAACGGGATTTTTAATAAACCGTTCCATGGCCTATTCCTTTGATAAAAAATTGATTAGAAGCGTTTCCTGAAGCGGGCCGTTGGGATATTCATTAGTTTTCGATATTTGGCAACTGTTCTGCGGGCAATATCTTTTACGCCCGATTGTTCAAGTTTTTTCTTTATCGCATCATCGCTTAGCGGCTTAGACTTATCTTCTGAATCTATTATCTGCTGCATTTTTGCGCGGATTGCCTCGAAACTTTCGCTTTCGCCGCTGTCGGTTTCCAAACCGCCGCCGAAAAGGTCCCGCAGCGGCATAATGCCCTGCGGCGACTGAATATATTTGCCCGCGACCGCTCGTGATACAGTCGCTATATGAACGCCGACCACACCGGCAATTTCCGACATCGGCAAAGGCTTTAAGAACATCGTGCCTTTTTCAAAAAATTCTCTCTGCCTGTCAACGACTGCCTGGCTTACACGCAGCAAAGTCTGCCTGCGCTGTTCAATCGCGTCTAAAAGCCATTTTGCGGAGAGAATATTGGTCTTTAAAAAATCGCGGGTCTTGGTATCGAGCTTTTTGTCCCTAGCCATTTCCGCGTAATTTTCGTTTATCCGAAGTGCGGGAATGCTTCTCTCGGCCAGATATACCTTAAAACCGCCATTTTCGGCAGGAGCAACAATAATCTCAGGCTTTATCGGGAGATTTTGTTCCTTGCTTATCACAAGGCCGGGAGTTGTATCGAGCTTCCGCATACGCAAAAGAGCCTGGTTTATACGTTCGACGGGACAGTTCATTTTCTTTGCGATTTCCGGCAATTTATTTTCAAGAAGTTTATCGAGATATTTCGACACAAGCTCCATCTCGAAGCTCATATCCTCGGAAGATTGGGCCATCTGTATCAGCAAACATTCCTTTGCGTCGCGGGCGCCGACGCCAGCAGGCTCAAGCTGCTGGACAAGTTTTAAAGCATTTTCAAGATGCTCCATATTGAAGTCGTTTTTGTCCTTGTTATGAAGCTGTTCAAGTCGAACCTTCAGATAACCTTTCTCGTCGATATAATCTATAATTGCCTGTCCTGCTTTTTTGGTTTTTTCGTCCGCATCGATAAGCCGCCATTGTTCGGTGAGGTATTCGTGAAGCGATTGTCCCTTATCGGGAGCGTTGTTCATTGCTTCGAGTTTTCTGTCGGGCTCCCCATCATCACCAGTTCGCTTTGAAACCTCCGTCCGATGCAGATAATCGTCCGTCCGTTCTGCAAAATCGCTTAGGTGTTCAAAACCATCGGCCTTGTCTTTATCGCGGTTGACAATAAGGTCTTTTTCATTTGTCTCGGCCTCCCCCTGCTGCCCAACATCGGATTCGCCGCCGCTCTCCGTTTCTGACGGCTCGGCTATCTCCAGAACGGGATTGCTGTTGAGTTCAGCCTCGATTTTTTCTAAAAGTGCAAGAGTCGGAAGCTGTAAAATTTCCATAGATTGAATCATTCGCGGTGCAAGCTTCATCCGCTGCTCAAGACGCATTTGATTGGTCATATCCAGCTTCATATTTATCCCGCCTCTGGGCGGACCACTTCCGAGAAAAATCCGTGCCTACTATGCAAATTCCGTTCCACTTAAGCTCAAATATAGCAAATTAAAGCAAAAAAAGCAATCCGAAATGAATTTTATAACTAAAAACCGATAACCGACCCATTGACTCTCCTTCTCATTTACTCATTTACATTCTTCAACTACTTTTCACTTTTAGTTTTTCACTTTTAACTTTTTATTCCAGCTCGCATCTGCCTAATATTGCATCGGTTAGAACCGCCCCGCTGGCGTATTCAATCTGGCTCCCCCCCGGCAGTCCTCTTGCAAGCCGCGTAACCTTTATGCCCAAAGGCTTTATCAACGAGCTGATATACAAAGCCGTGCCGTCGCCTTCGACAGTCGGATTCGTCGCCATAACAACCTCTTTAATTTTTTCGCTGCGGATTCGGCTCACTAAATGCTCGATTGTCAAATCCTCCGGCTCGATATTCTCCAGCGGCGCTATTCTTCCGCCAAGAACGTGATAGACCCATTTGCAAAGTCCCGTCTTTTCAAGTGCGATAAGGTCTTTAAACTGCTCGACAACACAAATTATGCTTTTATCACGCCTATTATCCGTGCAAACCGAGCACAAATCGCCCTCTGAGAGATTATGACATTGCTTGCACTGCCTGATACTGCTTTTTAATTTCGTTATCGCATCGGCAAGTAAAAGCCCCTCTTTTTTGTCAGCTTTTAATATATGAAAAGCCAGTCTTTCAGCCGTCTTGGGTCCAATCCCCGGCAGCTTGCCCAGCTCTTCTATCAGCTTATTTAAACTTTGCGTATAAGCGGAACTCATACCCATTATTTTATTGTTTTTTCAAAATATGGCAAGCTCTAAAAATTGTCTCAAATTGTCATTGCGAGTTCGTAGGGGCAATCCTATGTGATTGCCCTTTCCGTTTGTCATTCCCCGCGAAGGCAGAGGTAGGAATCCATTGTTTAGCCGCCACCGGCACGCCGACGTTTCCTTGCTTCTACATATTCCTATACCTCGGCCCTCCGCCGCCTTCCGGGGCAGTCCAGCGAATATTGTCGAACGGACATTTTCTCTGGCAGGTTTTGCAATGCAGGCAATTTGAGGAATTCGCCGGCTTTACCTGCTCATTTACTGTTTCATAAACTCCTGCCGGGCAGAATGTAATGCAGGGCGAATTAAATCTTGGCGTGCATTTTTGTGCGCAGATATTTCTGTTGATTATGGTCAGGTGACTCGGCTGTTCTTCACGGTGTTCGGTTGCGGCCATCGCGGTAAATGTGTCCTTATCATACTCTTTAGATGGTTTGTATTTATATTTTTTGCCCGTCATAATTTTGTAATCTTCTTCTGTTTTAAACTTCGGCAACTTATTGCCGAGGATTGTAAATAAAGGCATACCGAACAAAGGCCCAAGTTTTGCTACTGCCGGTCTGAATTTCGCTGCTGTCTTCATTTCTTCTATTACGCCTGACATATTCAGCAATTCTGTATATTTTGATGCAGCTGCTTCAATGTTATTTGTGCATTCTGCGATTGCTTTTCCTGCCGCGATGCCGGATTTTATAGCGTTATGCAGTCCTTTAATCTTGAGCATATTTACAAACCCTGCACTGTCGCCGAGAATCAGGACGTTAGCCCTTCCGATAGCGCTTGTTTGCGGAAACCTCGGCAGTGCGAAATACCCGCCTTCCGGAATCATTTTTGCCCCGGCCTCGACGATTGTTCCGCCTTCGATAAATTTTTTGACGAACCTGTGATTTTTAAAGTTTGTCAGCGCGTCCTGCGTATTAAAATCGCAGTCCTTCCAGTCTAATCCGATAATCTCCCCGACAGCGATATTATTTTGGCTTACCGGATACATCACGCCGCCGCCGAACATCGCAGGCCCAAGCACCGGCGTCCACAACGGGTATCCCAATGCGTGAACTGCCCGGCCGGTAGTAAATGCCTTGAATTGTTCATCACTCACCTTGATAATTTCCTTTACGCCGAGAGAGTAGAGTTGATTTCTTTCTCGTTTTAATCCTGCTTTCTGTATGAATTTTTCCGTTACAAGCCCATCGCAGCCTTCAGCGAGGATAATCACATCGGCGTTTATAATTTCGCCCGCGACGTAATTAGGCTGTTTTTGCCCTTCTTTGTTCAGTCCCTGGTCAACTAATTTTACGCCGACAGCAATGTTGTTTTTCTCATCGTAAATTATATCCTCAGCGGCAAAACCGTATATTACCTCTACACCAAGATTTTTTGCCGTCTGAGAAAGCCATTTTGTCAATCTGCTTGTGGATACTATATAATCGCCCAAATGGCTCATTTGAGCGACATTCATTTTAAGAGCCTTAAAAATTTTCATTGAAAATGAAAAACTAAAGGCAAAACTCTTGCCTAACACAAACAAAAGGTTGTCTTTATCGACTTTATAGTTAAGCACATCTTTTGCCTGTTCTTTATTTTTCCAGTCATTATCGACAGGACTCAGCAGCATATCGAGACAGTCCGCTTCGAGTGTCGCGCCGGAGAGATTATGATTTCCTGCTTCCAATGCCTTATCGATTACGCAGATTTCCGCCTGCCTCTGCTGGTTTTTAAGTGTAATCGCCGCGGCCAATCCTGCCGGCCCCGCTCCGACGATAAGAACAGAAGTTTTATTTGGATTACTTTGGCTCACGTCAAATCCTTCATCAATGCATCTGCTAATTTAGGCACAATATCTTCAACAGCCCCAATCATATAATAATCGCAGTATTTAAAAATTGGTGCGTTCGGGTCGCTGTTGACCGCGATGATTTCCTCGCTGTTCGCCACGCCTATCATATGCTGAATCGCGCCCGATATTCCAAGGGCAACATATAATTTCGGTCCGACTGAAGTTCCGGTTTGCCCAACCTGCCGAATCCTCTCCGTGAATCCCTGCTCAACAGCCGCTCTTGATGCGCCTCTTTCAACGCTCTTTCCTAATCTTTTTGTAAGTGCGCCTGTAAGATAGCTCAAAAGCTCTTCATAATTATTTCTGCTCTGCATTCCTTTTCCGCCGCTGACGACTATTTCCGCGCCGAGATTTACTTTTCCTGTTGCCTTTTCTGTTTTTATTATATTCAGGCTCAAATCCGCTTCGCTTAATTGCGGCGCCTGTCTTATGATTTCCCCTTTTCTCGTTGGGTCGGGAGTTAATCTCTTCATAACTCCCGGCCTTGCTGTTGCCATTTGGCATTTGGAATCTTTGGTGCAGATTGTCGCCATAACATTGCCGCCGAGTGCCGGCCTTGTCTGCATCAGTATTGCGATTTGTCCTTTTCTGGAGCTGTCTTTTATTGCAAGTCCCGTGCAGTCAGCGGTCAATCCGCATTTGACTCTGTATGCAATCATTGGTGCAAGAACTCTGCCTCTCGGCGTCGCGGCAAAGAGCACAATCTGCGGCCCGTATTGTGTGATAGTTTCCGCGATTGCCTTTTTATGTATTGCCGGGTCAAACTCTCCCAGCAGCGGATGTTCAATCGCGTAAACCGTATCAGCGCCTGCCTCGATAAGTTCCCGGCAGAATTTCTGAACATTCTCGCCTGCAATAACTACACCCGCCTGGGTTTCAAGATGGTCGGCAAGATTTCGCGCCTTTCCAATAAGTTCAAAGGTGGCAGGATGAATTTTCCCTTCGCTATTTTCCGCGACAACCCAAACCTGCCGGCCCTTATAACAGGGCATACTGATTTTGTAGCCTTCGAGCATATCTTCCAGCGCGTTTTTATGAAAACGCCCGTCTGCAAGGCTGATGATTTTCTCTTTTGCTTCCTGGGTAATTTCGAAAAAGCCGGTAATTGCCATTTTCCCCAGAATGTCGCCAAGCATTTTATAATCTTCGCTTTCTTTTTTTGTCCCTTCAAAATTCCTTTCGAATAGCGTTTTTCTTTTTTCAGGCAATATATATCCGTCGTCATCGCCGGATTCTTTGTGATTCTCCTGTTCTTTGCTTATATTTTCGACAATTATCTTTGCAAGTTCAGCCGCTTCTTTTATCTGCTGACATTTTCTATTTGTCTTTCCCGGCGGGAAAACTCTGATAACGCGCGTTTTTGACCCGTTCAATCCGATTTGTGTTGCGTTTATATCGGCTTGTCCCCATTGAACTACTTCAAAATTACTTGCTTTTCTGGTTCCCTCGAAAGTCGCAAATAGTGGATATTCATATTTCGCGACAGTAATAACAACTGGCACTTTTCTGGTTGAGACTATCTGATTTCCGCCGCTGATAATTTTTGTAAACTCGAATTTCCCGTTTCTTTTTTCGACATTTGTTACATAAGCGATGCAGGGCAGTCCCAGTTCTTCCGCCACTTGTGCGGGGACTTGTGCCGTATCGCCGTCGACGGATTGCATTCCTGCGATAACATAATAATCGCTGCTGCCTCCGAGTATGTCTTTGACAATTTTTCGAATGGCAAACGCAATAGGATTCGCCGTTGCGCAGGTATCCGCGCCGCCTAATTTCTGGTCTGTCAAAATTACCGCCGTATCTGCGCATCTTGCCAGCCCGTATTTTAAAACCTCTTTCGCCATCGGCGGCCCCATAGTCAAAGCGATAATCTTCCCCTTTTTTTCGCTTAACCTGTTCATCTTGTCCGCCGCCGCAAGCGCATGCGTATCCAATTCGTTGATAACGTTCGCCAGCCTTGTGCGTATGAGTGTTCCGGTCTCCAGATTAAACGCATTGTCAGTTATCTGCGTAATATCGGGAACCTGCTTGACCAAAACAATATAGTCGCTCATATCACAACCCCGTTATTTTCTGTTTCCATACCAATACTATGTCATTTTTGCACAAAATTGGCTATAAAACAGAGGCTTTTTTTTGTCATTATCCTGCTATCAGCTCGGTTTTCCGCTTGTTTTTATATGACATAATATAAACATAAGTCTTTGTTTGTCAAATATTTCCATAAGACAATCTAATACTTGAATATCAGGACAAATTTTTGATTGTTTACCTCATCTGCATACTTCTTTCTTGATAATTAACGCTGTTTTGTTAATATTCGATGTGGAATTTGGATTTTATTTAAGGGTCAAAATATGGCAGATTTGAAAGCATTAGGCGAAGCTGTAATTAGAGGCGACCAAACCGCGGCTCTTGAGATGACCAAAGCCGCTATCAGCGAGGGTATTTCGCCGGCAGAGATTCTTAATAATGGTTTAATAGCCGGTATGAACATAATCGGCGTGCGATTCAAGAACAATGAAGTTTACATTCCTGAAGTTCTAATCGCCGCCCGCGCTATGAAAACCGCTATGGAAGTTTTAGCGCCGAAGCTGGTAGAAGCAGGCGTTGAACCAATAGGTAAAGCCGTAATCGGCACGGCTCAAGGCGATTTGCACGATATCGGCAAAAATCTTGTCGTTATGATGTTAAAGGGCGCAGGCTTCGAGGTTCTTGACCTCGGCGTGGACGTCCCGGCTCAAAAATTCGTTGATAAAGCCAAAGAGGCAAAGGCCAAAGTTATTGGAATAAGCGCGCTTCTGACGACTACGATGCCCGCTATGGAAAAGGCAGTCAAGGCAGTAAAGGCCGCAGGCCTTACTATAAAGATAATGATAGGCGGTGCTCCCGTTACGCAGGCTTACGCCGATAAAATCGGCGCTGATGGCTACGCACCGGATGCCGCTTCAGCCGTTGACCTTGCAAAATCACTTATCGGAAAATAAAAATTCTGCCGAAGGCGGATAAATTTCGCACATCACTCAAAACGGCACCTCTCAGTGCCGTTTTTTTATTTGGCGGGGCTAACCATGAATTGACGAATTCGACACTTGGTTTAATGATAAAAAACTTGACTTTGTTAAGGTTTGTCGATATAAAAAATATATGCAGAAGATAAAAAACGCATTGTTGTCGCAACTCTTTATGGAGACGAGCTTTGTGCCGAGGAGTCAGCAGCTCAAACAATTGGCCGCCGCTGATGAGCTTTATAAGATAGTCGAGCCTGACAGGCAGTATCCTTATGAGTTTATCTGCTTTAAAATCACCGGCTACCGGCCTAAAAGCCAGACCGCACAGCAGGTAATCAGCGGCTCAGAACTTTTAAGAGATTTGCCGGCGTATGTTCTGCGCGCCAGCGCAAGGCTGAAATTAAAAGCAGACCAGCAAAGTGAAAAAGTTTATTCGATAGGTGACCTTGCGAAAAAATTCGATGTCTCGAAAAGAACGATTGAACGCTGGCGAAAAAGGGGATTGCTTGCCGGGAAATATATTTTTGGCGGCGGCGTTTCCGGAATCGGTTTTACATCTTCCGTTGTGGATGATTTTGCGGGCAAAAACGTCGAGCTTGTGAAAAAGGCATCGCAATTCGAGCAAATTAACGCTGAAACTAAAGAAGCAATTATCGAAATGGCGCAGCAGTTAGGTTCGGACGGCGGTCTAAGCAGGACGGTGGTAATAAAAAAAGTAGCCGGTCATTTTAAAAGAGCCCCTGAAACCGTCCGACTGATAATTATTGATTCTGAAAAGAGGCAGAGAAAGCAGATATTTAAAAATTCTCGTAATCAGCTTGATTCGAAAGATATTATATCAATATACAATATGCACGAAGCCGGCTCATCAATAGAGCAAATCGCGGCGAAATCTAATAAAAGCCCGGGCACAATCTACAGGATAATAAACAGAAAAAGTATAAGAACGCTCCTAGCGGCGAAGATTGATTATATTATGAGCGATGAGTTTGCGCAGCCGGGAGCGGAGGAAAAAATACTGGCGTCTCCTGTTTCGGTCCGCAGGATGCCAAGGGGGTTATTGCGCAAAACACAGGCAAAACCAGACGAAAATTGGGAGCAATTTGTCGAGGCGATAAAGAAAATACCGGCCCTGAATCGCGAGCAGGAAGTGGAACTTTTCAGGCGGTATAATTTTTTAAAATATCTCGCGGCGGGATTAGTAAAGCAGTTGAGCCTGACCAGCTCCTGCGCAAAAGCGGCACAAAAAGCCGAGCAGCTTTTGAATCAGGCCGAGCGAATGAAGAACCTGATAATAGAGGCGAATCTGACGCTTGTCGTTCGTGTTGCGGGCAGGCACGCGACGGGTTCTAATCTCGCCGACCTTGTCAGCGAAGGCAATATGGCGTTAATCAGGGCGGTTGAAAAATTCGATTACGCAAAGGGGTTTCGGTTCAGCACTTATGCTTCGTGGGTAATCGCAAGGGAATTTGCGCGTTTCCAGCCTGCTCCGGCAGGGCCGGTCGGTGCGGAAAGAAGCGATTACGACGAGGTGTCGGTTTCTGAGCATCTGAAAACGAGACCTGCAGGCGTTGAGGCGATTGAAATGGCGCGAAGCAGTTTAGAGCAGGAAATAGAGGAAAATCTTACAGAAAGAGAGCGGTACGTTATCCGTTATCATTTCGGCCTTACCGGCTCGGTAGTAAAAAAGAAATTTAAAACGCTCAAGCAAATCGGCGATGAGCTGGGCATAAGCAAGGAGCGCGTCAGACAGATAGAGCTTATCGCACTGGGCAAGCTGAGACAGACCCTCAGCCCGGAAGAATTCGAACTGCTGACGAAATAGAAAAGGAAGTAAGGATACAGGTCAGACGATCCGGAGGCTAAATAAAAATTATATCTCTTTTTCTTTTCCTGAATTAAAAATAACCAATTTATTCCAATCGATTTCTCCATTTTTTTTGCAAAAAATGTTCGTAAATTCTTTGGTAAAGATATTCAACATTTGTGAATACGATTTTATAAAAGCATCATTTTTTTCTTTGGCTTTGTGTCCAAGTGGTTCTATAATCTCAAGATACAGGTTTGAATCATCAGAAATAAATTCCCAAAAACGTTGTCCACAATATTTAAAATAATCTCCTTTATCTGGATTGCTTCCCTTGCCATAACAGCAACCATTGACTGCTTTGATTTGAAGTTTTGAATTGCTAGTTCTCAAAGTCTTTTTGGCAGTTTTGAAGTCAGCTATCATCCCCGCAATCTGTCTACTATTTCCCCAATTAGGCCCAGATTTAATGGTGACGATATTCCTTATTCCATTTCTATCAAATTCTAAATCAATGCCTGTAATACCAGACTTTCGTCCGCCAAAAACTTTTCCATTTATAAAAATTGCTAGTCCCTCAAGCCAATCTCCAAAAATCGTTTCTTCGTTTGATGAAATATGAGCATCAACAAGCCCTTTTATGATATGTTCGGCTGTAAGCACATATTTTGCTTTGAACAGATAAGGATTTTTACGTTTGAGGACATGCGACAATTTTAATCCGTCAAGACTTTGAATCCGTTGTTTATGAAAGTTTCCGATTTTCTGCTCAACGTACTGCAATACGTCTTTTATATTCAGCTTTTCCATTTAAAGCTCCCCTGTGTAATAATTTCTTCAAGTTTGTGTTCTGCTATTTTGCAATATTCTCTGCTTATATCTATACCTATGTAATTTCGTTCCAGTTGCTTGGCCGCAATTGCAGTTGTTCCGGAACCTACAAATGGATCTAGAACTATGTCATGTTTTGCAGAAAACAACTTGATAAACCATTCGGGCAGGGAATACGGGAATGTGGCACTGTGGTTTCTGTTTGCACATTCAGTTGCAAGATGAAGCACATTTGTTGGGTAGGCTTTATCTCTCTTGAGCCAATTTGAAATATTTTTTCCAAAGCCGCTTTTTACTTTAGATTCGTCTCTTATTTTATCCGTATTGCTTAAGTTACGAAGTCTCACTTTGGCCCAATCGCCCATTGGAACCATTACCTCATCTTGAAGCATTTTAAAATTCTTTGTTTTGTTAAACTGCAAACATCTTTCCCATGCATCTCTGAAACGGTTCGGCCATTTGCCCGGATAACAGTTTTTTTTATGCCATACAAATTCCTCTGTCCATAACCATCCCTGCTTTTTCATCTCAAGTATAAGCTCAATTACATAGGTATGTCGTTGGCCGGCTACAACTTTTTCTTTTATGTTCAAAATAAAAGTTCCATCTGGCTTGAGAACTCTTAAAAACTGTTCAGATTTTGGTAAAAACCACTCTACAAACTTATTTGGATTTACTCCTCCATAAACATTTTTACGCGCTTCAGCGTATGGTGGTGAGGTTATTATCAAGTCTATGCAGTTGTCAGGAAATGTTCGCAGAACTTCTTGATTGTCCCCGCATATGATCTTATTTTGTGGGACTTTTATTTTCATAACATCCAATGTTTGTCGTATTGCTGTATTAAGCATCTTATTTTAAATAGGACAGTCACCTGCTTTTTTATCGGTTTCGGACAGCATATGTTCATTATAGCACAACAAATTATATGGATAAAGAAAAAATAGAACCGTTTGCAAATTTGTCTGTTTCAGAATAGAATTAATACATAAACCATAAAAGGGAGAAATAAATGGCTAAAATTGGCTTTATCGGTGCCGGCAATATGGCTGAGGCGATAATCAAAGGTATTATCGATGCTAAGGTCTATAAATCGAAAGATATAATTGTCAGCGACATTCGGCCCCAGCGGGTTAAGTTTCTCTGCAATAAATATAAAGTTACATCTGCCGGCGATAATTGTAAATTGGCAAAAACGGCAGGCACTATTGTTTTGAGCGTTAAGCCTCAAAATATGCCGCAGGTTTTAGACGAAATTAAAGGTGCCATCGGCAGGAATATTTTAATAGTTTCTATTGCCGCAGGCATAACGACAAATCGCATTCGAAGAACGCTTGGTAATATTCCTGTCGTGCGTGTAATGCCTAATACACCCGCTTTGATTGGCCAGGGCGCTGCGGGAATATATGCGACTAAAAAAGCGCAGGGCAAACTCAAGGATATTAAACGTATTTTTTCCGCTGTGGGTATTGTTGAGGAAGTCGATAATGAAAAATTGCTTGATGTTATAACGGCTGTCAGCGGCTCCGGCCCTGCCTATTTCTTCTTGTTAATGGAGGAGATGATAAAATCGGCAGGCAAACTGGGTCTGAAAAAAGATATCGCGGAGAAACTTGTTCTTCAAACGGCAAAGGGTGCGGGCCTTCTTGCGGTCGAGGCCGCAAAGAAAAATCAGACGCTTGCCTCGCTTCGCGGGCGAAGCGGGCCTGATATTTTGCGAAAGAACGTTACATCTCCCGGCGGAACTACAGAGGCTGCTTTGAAGGTTTTTTCAAAGCACAATTTTGAAAAAATGGTAAATGAGGCACTCAGTGCCGCTGCAAAGCGGTCTCGGCAATTATCCGGCAGTTAATTCGTTACGGAAGTATATACTTAACCGCACATAATATATAAATACAGACAGTAAAGGTCTTTAATTGCTTTTACTTTTTAGGCCAACCGCCCTTAGGCTTCTTTTTCATAAGTGCTTTATTAACAGGACCTTGCCAGTCGCCCCTCAATCTTTAGGCGTTCTAATTTCGGCCCTGTTTTGCGTTTTTTTGGCATTAGATAAATTCCCAAAAATAATTGCCATTTTCCATTTTGATATTGCCAAATATCTTTCCATAGGTTATAATATACCGTATAAATTGGCGTTAAACCAAACTAACCATTTTTTGGAGTATTACCAATGAGTAATATGACTGACGAAATAAAAAAAATCGAGAACAGGATAGCCGACTTAAAAGCTAAGCTTTTTATCGAAGAAAAAGTTCTTGCTCGTTTAAAAGCTATCCAAAATCCGAATCGTCCTGCAACAGATTCTAATGGCCACAGAGCGTTTCGTCAAGGTTCTGTCGCCAGCTACATTGAAGCAGTCTTAAAAGAAACTAATAAGCCAATGAGTATTCCTGAATTGACAACTGCGCTTGAACAACGTGGCGTTACGAGTAGTTCACGTTCCGGACTAAGCCCGATGATTGCAAGCGTTTTGTCCAAAACAGATACTTTTATTAAGGTTAAACGTGGCGTATACGCCCTTAAAGGTCAACAACAGGAATTAGACTTATAATTAAAGATTGAGCCAATGGTGTTAGCACCACCATTGGCTCATAGGTTCAAATAATAAAGGAATGTCATTGAACCCGTTTTTTTTGTTTTATTTTTCAATATGGCCTTTAGCACCACCAACGGCCAACTAATTTTGGCCGCGTGGCGAAACTGGCAAACGCGCAAGGCTTGGATTCTTGTGAGCGTATACTCTTCCGAGTTCGATTCTCGGCGCGGCCATTTATCTATTGTATCGACATCATTCACTTTTTGCAATACAAAATTAAGCTGAACGTGATATTGGCTGATAATACATTAGCCGTTTGCCTTGTGCCATTTTTATTGCTTTTGCAATTCTTTCGCCGTCATTCATTTTCCGTGTATTCCAACGAAAGCCAAATTCGTTGACATAACGGTGTAAATGTTTCTTACTTATTGCGTGAAAAGTCCCGTAAATCCCACGTTTTAACAACGCAAAGAAGCTTTCTGCGGTATTGGTGTAAATATCGCCACGAACATATTCGCGCCTTCCGTGATTTACAATGCAATGCCCATTTTCAAATTCGCAGGCAAGTCCATTATAGGAATGTAACTCATCTGTAATAATTCGAGCCGATTTATCTACATTTTCCCGAATGGCATTTTTTAACGTTTTGCCTGTTATATCTGAAATTACACGGGTGCGAACATAACAATGCCACGATGTAAGTCTGCATCGCTGGTTACTTTTGTTCCGTGAAATTCGAGCTTCAATTTTTGGTCAAAATTGACTCGCAGAGCAGACTGGCTTTATTCGCCTCTGTCGCGCTTCGGCAGACTTAATTGAGAAAAAAGTCCGCTATTCAATCGCGATTGATTCGACAGGGCATTCATCGGCTGCCTGCTGGACGGCGTCCTCGAATTGTGGAGGAACTTCCTCGGTAATGACGTCGGCGACGTTATCGCCCATTCGGAAGACTTCCGGGCAGGTTTCCACACAAAGCCCGCAGGCTGTGCAGCTATCGTCAATTCTTACCTTCATAACTTTCCCCTAAACATTTTTTAAAAGGCGGCCCGTCTCGACTCGGCGTCAAGTCGAGGCTGGACAAAGCGATGCGAGGCTCGCCAATAGGCAACACTCACCAAAAGGCGGCCGGGTTTTACAAGCACAATCGCAATATTGCTTATGGTTGCTTGCTTCCGCACCTCACCAAGTTCACAAATGCAATTTGCCTGGGACCCGGCCGTAATTAGATAACCGATTTTAGTTATTGTCAATCGAAAAGCAAGCTTAATATGTGATTTATTAGGGAGTTATGTTCATAAAAACATCCGCCGGAGGCTGAACCTCGCCCGCCTCTCAGCGAAGCCGAGAGGCAAAAGCGGGATTGAATTTGACTATTTGGACTGCCGGGCTTAATATGGTCTGAAAGTTATAAAAAAACCGGAGCAGCTATGGCCTATACAGTGCTGGCAAGAAGATACCGCTCACAAACATTCGACGATGTTGTCGGTCAAAATGCGATTTCACAAACCCTGAAAAACGCAATAAAAACCGGCAGAGTCGCTCACGCTTACCTCTTCACCGGAACAAGAGGAGTCGGAAAAACCACAATGGCAAGAATCCTTGCCAAAAGCCTAAATTGCCTTTCAGCTAAAGAACCTACCAGCCAGCCCTGCCTGAAATGCGATAGCTGCTCAGCCGTTAATACCGGAGAAGATATAGACGTTATCGAAATCGACGGCGCTTCAAATACCGGCGTCGATGATGTTCGAGACCTCCGCCAAAACGCGATATATAAACCTGCAAGAGCGAGATACAAGATATACATTATCGATGAAGTTCATATGATTAGCGTTAACGCCTTTAACGCTTTACTAAAAATCCTCGAAGAGCCGCCTTCGCACGTTAAGTTTATCTTCGCTACCACCGAACCAAACAAAGTCCCGGCAACAATACAATCACGATGCCAAAGGTTCGATTTCGCAAATATCAGTCCTGCCGATATTATGGCGCAATTAAAGAAAATCCTTACCGAGGAGAAAGTAAATTTTGAAGATGATTGCATCATCGCTATTGCCCGACTTGCCAACGGTTCGATGCGCGATGCTCTGAGCCTTGTTGACCAGCTTATCAGCACAGGGGTTGAGAAATTGACAGTCGATATGCTCGAAAAATTTCTCGGCCAGCCAAATAAAGAAAAACTGTATGAGCTTCTTGGGAAAATCGGGTCATCGGATGCGGCAGGGGCACTTGTCGGTCTTGATTCGCTGCTTAATTCAGGTATGAGCTGCGTGGGCGTTCTTGACAGTATGGTTGAATCGTTTCGCGATATGATGGTTTTAAAAGTGTCTTCTTCGGACAGCAAATCTCTTATAATATTGACTCAAACTGAGAAGGAAGCTCTTTTGAGAATAGCGGAGTCCTATGATATTCCAGCAATTGTATATAATGTTACACTATTCGAGAAACTCCGCTGGCCGGTGAAGAACAGCGATAATCCCCGCGCATTATTAGAAGCTGCGATACTGAGACTTGCCCTTAGCGAACATTTTATGAGCGTGCCGGAGCTTTTGTCGCAGAACAGTAATATGAGACTTGAGTCAAAAAAAAACACGATAGCAACTCATAAGGCACCATCGACTGCTCAACAGCAGCCCAAAACTGAATCTCAGATTTCAAATCTCAAATCTCAGACACCTGTTTTCAGCGGCGGGGCTGGTTTAGAACAGATAAAACAGAACTGGGACAAGATTGTTGAATTTGTCCGGTCAACTACAAATGCAAGGATCGCAGAGCTTCTTAAAAAGGCCGTTCCCCTACGGCTTAATAACGATATATTGTCGCTGGGTTTCGATGTTAGCGAAGAGTTTTCAATGAAGCTTTGTCAGAGCAACGGCAAACAAGAGCAAATCGAATCTGCTTTAAGCGGCGCAATTGGAATGAAGATAAAGATAGAGTTTGAGACGATAAAAACAAATGGTAAAGTCGAACAGAAAGCTAAACCAGCCGGGGCGAAGGCAAGCAAAAAAACAATAGATGAAGCGGCAAATACGCCGGCGGTAAGAACGATTCTTTCAGAGTTGGATGCGAATATTCTGGACGTTAAAGAGGACACGGATTAACACGGATTTACACGGTTTATTTTTCACCACCGAGCCACAGAGAACACCCCGATGAGATAGCTGCCCCAGTGAAATAGCTAAAGCATTTCACGGAGTAAACCTCACCCCGATGAAGTAGCTTCTCAATAATATAAAAATTTTAATTTGAAAGAGAAGCACTTCACAGGGCAGGCGGGGTAAACTCCGAAAAGAAGTAAGGAGGTAAGGATATTTGTTATGGGTATCGGTATCGGTAACGTCAAAATATAAAAAGACAAAAAAAGCTGTGCGATAGATTTATCACACAGCTTTATATTTTAAAATAATTTTATTACTTCTTCGGAGCCGGGGCATTTACATCGGGAGCTTTGCACTTGCTAATATATTTCTCAGGGTCTTTTTCAAATTGTTTTTTGCAGCCTTCGCAACAGAAACAATACTTTTTGCCTTTGTGCTCACAGCAAATATTTTTGTTCGCCGCTTTACCATCTCCAAGGGCACAGGTCATTTTCTCGCACGGTTTTGCTGCCATGCTTGCACCGGATGGCTTCTTACCTTTCATAGGACAGGTTTTTTTGGCTTTCATCGGACAGGTTTTCACAGCATTTGCGTCCGCAACTTTGGCATGGCAGGTGGTTTTTGCCTCACCCGCGACAGAAGCCTTCGGCGCAGCCTGCACACCCTTGGCACCTGACTTGGCCTGCTGCTCGCAACCAACCAGAATGAAAATCGAAACTGCCAAAAGGCCCACTAAAATCCATAACTTTTTATTCAACATAATGCTTCCCTTTCCAAATTAAAAACAAACTAACACTATCGGCTCTGAATTTACCTTATTAGCTATACTTAAGCAACAAAAATATGTTCGCAACTCTCCGATTATTCGGCAGTATTTATACACCGGCCCTATTGCCCAGATATTCGGTTTTGGGCAGTCCGCCAGTCAGAGGCAAAGCATAATCAACAAACGCAGGAGTTATGCCGTTGCCATCTTTGTTAACAAATTCGGCGGGCATCGATTTTGTCTTTTCAGCGACATTTGCAAGGGCCGTCCTGAAAAGCTCAACGGCGTAATTTTTGCCTGTGCCGGTTCGTTTAATCGCGACAGAGCCGCTGGCGTCTTTCATAGCATATTGAACAGCGTGCCGGCCGCACCAGCGAGCTTCTCTGGCATCGACTTCTGACTGGAGACCTGCGAAACTTCTTTGAAGATAGCCGAACGTATCAGCACGGACACGTTTGACTTTTAGTCTCGCCTTTATTCGCATCGCCAGGTAGTCTGCCAGTGCGCCGGTGCCTGAAAGCTGGACATTGCCGTGGTCGTCGTGCTCATCTGTTTTGGTAATTTTCTCAGCCCAGGTTTTGCCATCGGTATCGCCGATGCCCTCACTTACCGCGATAACACATCTGCCCAGTTTCCTGTAAACCGCTTCCACATCCGCAAGAAACTTTTCCATTGTAATGGGTCTCTCCGGCAGATAAATCAGATGGGGGCCGTCATCGTCCCTTTGTTTGCCAAGAGCAGCGGCACCGGTCAGGAAACCAGCGTGCCTGCCCATAATGCAATCGATTTTTATTCCGGGCAAAGCCCTGTTATCGAGGTCATCGCCCATTATGGCACAGGCGACAAATTTTGCGGCGGTGCCGAAGCCGGGGCAGTGGTCGGTAACAAGCAAATCATTATCAATTGTTTTTGGAATGTGAAATGCCCGAAGTTCGAAGCCGGCCTTTTGAGCCATATTGTTTATGATAAAGCAGGTGTTGGCTGAATCGTTGCCGCCGATGTAGAAGAAATAACGGATATCCTGCTTTTTAAACACATCAAGAATTTTTTTGCAATATTCCTCATCAGGTTTGTCTCTGCTTGAGCCGAGCGCAGATGACGGACTTGCAGCAACTGTTTCGAGGACATCGGCAGAGATTTTATAAAGGTCAATAAAATTTCCTTTGACGATGCCGCTAACGGCGTGAATGGCGCCGAAAAGATTTTTAATTTCAGGATGCTTCTTTGCTTCTTCAATAACGCCGACCAATGAGGCGTTGATTACGCCTGTCGGGCCGCCGGACTGGCTCACAACCGCATTTGCTTTGAGGGCACCTGCCATTTTAAAAACCTTTCAAATTAAATTATATATGAAACGGCTATTATACACATATCTGACTGTCTGCGGCAAGGGGAAACCAGCAGCCTGGAAACAAAAGGAATGAAACCGTGAGAATGCTGTCTCTGCGGCTAAACTCAAATCAAAACACCTGCGATTGCCGCGGTCATAAAACAGGCCAACATACCCGCTATCATCGACTTGAAACCAAGCTCGGCAAAATCTCTGCGTCTTTCCGGCACAAGCGTGCCCAAGCCGCCTATCAGAATAGCAATCGAGCCGAAATTGGCAAAGCCGCAAAGGGCATAAGTAGCTATCGTAAATGAACGAGGAGAAATGACATCCTTGCATTTGACGAGGTCAAGATAAGCGATAAATTCGTTAAGTATCGTTCTTTTGCCCAAAAGAGCGCCGACTATCGAGGCATCTTTCCATTCGACGCCCATAATCCAGGCCAGCGGCGCACAAAACCAACCAAGGATTCTTTCGAGCGTAAACGGTTTATCGTTAAAGTGCGGCAGAAAAGAAAACAGCCAATTAACAAGAGCGACAAAAGCTATAAAACATATAAGCACTGCTGCGATATTGATTGCGAGTTTCGCCCCGTCAACTGCTCCGCGGCAGGCGGCATCGAGAACATTTACATCTTCTCTCGGAATTTTAGCCTTCACTGTGCCCTTTGTCAGAGAGACTTCAGTTTCCGGAATCATTATCTTTGCAATAACAAGCGCGGCAGGAGCAGATATTATTGAAGCTGTAAGAAGATGTCCAGCATCTGCGCCGAAACCCGCATACGCAGCCAATGTCGCGCCGGAAATTGTAGCCATCCCACCAGTCATCATAGCCATAATTTCCGAACGGGTCATCGTTTTTATATAAGGCCTTATCACCAGCGGAGCTTCAGCCATTCCCATAAAAACACTGGCTGCTGTTGCTAAAGATTCCGAGCCGGCGGTGTCCATAACATAGACCATTATCCTTGCCATAAACTCTACAATTTTCTGCAAAACGCCGAGGTAAAAAAGAACCGTCATAAGAGAAGATACAAAAATTATAGTAGGCAGAACGGAAAACGCAAAAAAATGCTCCTTGAAAGTCGTCCCGAAAACGAATTCAGACCCCGCTTCGGAAAAACTGATAAGTCTTGTTATGACAATCCTTACACCGTCAAAAACAACCTGGCCGGGTATAGTGTAGAGAATAATAATCGCAAGTGCAAATTGCAGAACTATACCGCTGATAATCAGCCGCCAGTTCATTTTCTTTTTGTTTGATGAAAGCAGCCAGGCCAGAAAGGCCATCACGAACAGACCTGCAAGACTAATCAATCTGGGCATAAAAGGACTCCGTAAATAACCACCGAGCAGTATAAAAAAACAGGACTGGTAAATCAACCTTCAAATACAGAATACCTGCTTAATAACTCTTCTGAAATGTGCCGATATGATTGATGGTTTCCCGGAGTCGAACACGCGTTATAATACCGCCGCCGGTTTTGGGGGCGTACCAGAATTTCTTTGACACAGGAAAACCATCCAGCACCTGATTCTGCTCATCAAATTCAGGACCAAGACTGAATATCATCCATGTTATCGGCGACGTTTTCGGGTCTTTATACCATTCATACTCCTCTGATTCTCTATCAGGAAAACCTTTTGGTATCTGCAAATACTGGTCTGTGGGCGTTCCGTAATAATCAAACCGCGGGCCGACGGCAACATATTTATACGCAAGATTTTTGTTGAACTTATCTTCCATTTTCGAAAAGACCACCGGTCCTGCTATGCCGCCGGGCATATATCCGCTTTTTACAAGCTCCTGAGGCAGCGCCCACCAGTATTGGCGGGTATCAGGATTGCAATCCGCACGGGTTGGCGGAAATTTATTTCCGTGGTCTATTCCATAAGCCTCCAGGGCAAGGCCTATATCTGATAACTCGGCATTAGTTACCAGTATCTTCGCCTGCAAACGGGCCTTTTTCAAAAACGGCACCAGTATCGCCAGCAGTAAAGCTATTACTGCTATAACTATCAGCAGCTCCGTTAATGTAAAGGCCTGTTTCGGTTTCATAAAAGTCTTATTGACAATTTGGTAATAAAGAATTCGTACACTTCAGCCAGTCAGCGGCCAATAACGCGAAATCTTCAAAGTTTACTACGCAGTCTTTGTTGATATCGCCGGGAGCAAATACGCCGGACAGGTCGCAACCGTCGGTTAGTATTTGTCCGTTTCCGTCATAATTTGTAACCCACAGCAGATAGCCAGCGGTGTTGGAGTTTTCCTGATTAAAAATACCTATAACGTCAAATTGAACGCTAAGATTATTTGAGCCAACTTTTATTCCCGGCCCAGTGCCAAGCCACAGCGGCAATGTTCTTGTGCCGTCTGTAATTGTCATTACTGCACCGGGAGCCCACAAATTAGCATCTACAAAACTTACATTATTTATACGAACCAGCCTGCCCTGGTAATATTCGCCGCCGGTTTGTCGTGTCTGGTCAAAAATAAAAAAGTTATTTGCATCTTTAACCATATTAAGTGTTATTACTTCCGGCTGGGGCAAGCCTGCGCCAAGCTGGACAAGCTTAATTATCACATCATTATTGGGGTCGGTATTATGCCGCTCATTGATATTTGTTTTGCCGCCGTAGAATTTTGTCAGGCCGGTTACCTGCACCTTATCGCCCGGCATAAACCTGTGGCCGGTGCAAGGGTCATAGTTAAGCTTGTCCATTTCGGCAAGCCATTGTTCGTTCGTATAGCGTCCAAATCCCTGACCAGACATATTTGCATAATTCTGTCCAATCCATACTGCGGTGCCAGCATGGTCACCCTGACCACCCTGAACGAAAATCTGCCACTGACCTCCAAGATTCCAGGGAATAGTATTGTAATTAGGCGTGCCATCAAGCATATATTCCGGTCTGTTCAAAATATAACCTTCAACCGTTACCTTGTTTGTGCTGACCAGCCAGGGGCTGTTGCCTTCCCCTGCACTGTTGACCGACTGAAGATTCCAGTTGGTCTCGGCAAAACAAGCTGTCGCAAATAAAACCATAATAACCATTAAATTAACCAATCTTCTTCTTCCATTCTGCATTTACGAAATCCTTCCTTTCCTGAAAAAAATTAAAATTATACTGCGCATAAAATTTTTAAAATCGTGCTACCAAACGGTAAGATACAACAACCATCTCGCCCCTGCAAGAAAAAATGTAGAAAAACCGGAAAAATTATGTAAAATGGATTCGAAAATACTATGTCGAAAGGTGCATAAGTGCCGACAAATAAAGCATTTGTTGAGCTTTTAAACGAGAAAACAGACCATCAGCCTCTTTTAATGGGAGTTCCTCAAACCAGCGGTATGAGGGCAGGAAGGGTCTATTTGCTGCCTGGCCACAACTGCGGGGAGCACTCAACCGGAGATTACGAAGAAATGCTTGTTTTCCTGTCGGGAAACGGACAAGCAATTATCGGCGATAAGACTTTTGCGGTTGGAAAAGGTAAAATTACCTATATTCCCCCGCAAACTATCCACAATATAAAGAATAATTCTGACGAGCCGTTGGTTTATATATTTTGTGTGGCATCGGCGTCTCACAATCATAATGGAGGGCATAGTCATGAGTAATATAGAACGAATTGGCGTATCGCTGGAAAAAGAACTGCTTGCGGTATTCGATAAGTTAATTTCCGACAAAGGCTATAAAAACCGCTCGGAAGCGATTCGCGACCTGATTCGCGAACATCTTTCACAGAAGAAAATTGAACACAAAAAAACGCCCGCGATTGGCGCTATTTTCCTTGTTTACGACCACCATACCGCGCATATTTCAAATGTCTTTAAAAAACTAAGACACGATAAGCCCATCAGAACAGTGTCCTCAATCCACGTTTATATAGACCGGCATAACTGCCTTGAGATTCTGATTATAAGAGGTCTGGCTTCGGATATAAACACAATGGGCGAGAAAATGATAAGCCTTCGCGGCGTCAAGCACGGCTATATAAATCTTGTGGCTGTTAACGAAAGTAAAGGGAAGTAGGGAAATAACGATGCAAAGAAGTAAGGAACTTATTTAGCGGACGCTGTTTGTGGCAAGCCTAAATTTTTTTCCTTATTTCCTTACCTCTTTACTTCTTAACTTTTAATTATCTGCCAGCAAAACTTCATAAGCTGCATACAGCACAAATGCGGCAATAGCAGCATAAATCGTCCATAACTGCCATTGCAAAATTATATTCGCTGCCGTTTTTTGGGCCAAAAGATATATAGTGTCATACAGCTGCGCCGGCATCTGTAAAATGTTCGGGAACATCAGCACCAATATTATTCCCGCTATTGGCAATAATATGCAGGCAGCCAGCAATAACCTTTCCTGCCAAACGACTTTTCTAAGCGCCTTTTGTTTCTCAAACTCCTCAAGTCTGCTGAGTATCCGCTGCGAAAAATCAGCCGGCACTGGCGGGCGGTATTGTTTGAGCGAATCTTTTAAAAACTTATCGAACCCGTTTCGACTCGGCGTCGAGCCGAGGTCGAACCTGTCCCCATTATTTTTGTTTTCAGACAGCATATCAGCACAACCCTTCAATTTTATTACTTAAAAGCTCTTTAAGCCTTTCTCGTCCCCTGAACAGGAGAACCTTAACTGTATTTTGCCTTTTTTCCATAATGTCCGCAATCTCTTTTATACTCTTTTCCTGCCGATAATGCAAAACTACCGCCAGTGCCTGGTCCTGCGGCAATTTTTTCACGGCATTCCATACGATTTCGGAGTTTTCATCTGGAGATTGTCCCGAATCAATTATTTCCTGTTCTTCTGCATATTGGCCCTGAAGCTTTTCCTGCAATTTTTGATTGCGGATTTTCTGCCGAATGAAGCTTATCGCCTTATTATACGTTATTTTCCACAGCCAGGTGCTGATTTTCGCCCTGCCAGTAAAACCCGCGATTCCACGATAAACAGCCATAAATGTCTCACTTGCAACATCTTGGGACTCATCGGCTCCAAGCCCAAGAAGCCTGCAGCACATAAACACCTGCTGCTGATACCTTTGCACAAACTCGGCAAATGCACCCTCATCGCCATCGCGAAGACGGTGTATCAAGCCTTGCTGTTTGTTTTGTCCGGTATCATCAGCCAAAAAAGGACGCCTTTTTTATAGTATTAGTCGCAAAAAGCGGTAAAAAGTTTCATATTTTTTTGAAACCTTTCCAAATAATCTGGCGACTAATCAGTGAATTCGCAAGAACAATTTAAATTTAAAGAAAGGGCATTAAAATGGACTTCTTTGAAATATTTATTGCGTCTCTGCCGTTTGCATTATGCCTGCTGGTAGTTGTGCTTTGGTAAAGCAATCATTAAAATAAACAATCTTTTGAAAGGGTTTAATATGGTTCCTCCTGTAGCTTACATGCCGTTTTTGCTTGGCTTTTTGCCGTTTATAATGATTATTGCATTTTTTGCGCTGCTGTTCTGGTATCTTCTGAACAAAAAACGCCTTGAACATCAGCAGATTATGGCGGCAATTGAGAAAGGCACCCCTCTTTCCGAGTTAAGACCCCTCACACAGGAAAAAAAGGAGGTTGACTGGATAAAGAGCCTGACTGTAGGAATTGCTTTGCTGTTAATGGGTTCAGGCATAATAATTATTATGCTGCTCACCAACAAATGTATTTTCGGTGACAACCGCGTAGGATTATTCCTTGCCGTAATTTTTCTCGCGGTCGGTATCGCCAGAGTTATCCGCGGCATTCTGCGACGAAAATATGATAAGGCCGCTCTACTTTCAGACAAATCAGCCCTTGACGCAAAGAATGGGCAGTAACTTCGCGACCTTTTTCGCAAGGCCGGCATTTGATGTCGCCTCAACTACGGCGCTGACATTCTTATACGCCTCCGGGGCCTCCTCTGCGAGGCCCCTCATTGAGCGCGATTTTATTATTATCTTCCGCTGAGCAAGCTCTTTGACAATCTGACTGCCCTGCCACTTTTTTGTCGCTGCAGTCCTGCTCATACTTCGTCCCGCCCCGTGACAAGCTGAACTGAAAGCAAGAGTTTCACTTTCAGCCGTTCCGGCAAGGATATACGAAGCCGTTCCCATAGTGCCGCCAATTAAGACAGGCTGTCCTAATATCTTATATTTCACCGGCAAATCGGTGCAGCCCGGCCCAAAAGACCGAGTTGCACCTTTGCGGTGAACAAGCAAACTTTTAATTATTCCATTCACTTTATGCTCTTCAAGTTTCGCGGTGTTATGACTCACATCGTAAAGCATATTCAATTGCGCCTTGGGGAAAATTTTTGAAAAAGTGCGCCGGACAAGCTCGGTTAAAATCTGCCTGTTGGCAAGAGCGCAATTTATGCCCGACCTCATCGCTCCGAGATAATCCTGACCTAATGGGCTATGGACAGGCACCGATGCAAGTTCCCTGTCCGGAAGCTCAATGCCGAACTGAGCAGCCTGAGAAGCCATTTCTTTCAGATAGTCGGTCCCGATTTGATGGCCGAGGCCGCGAGAGCCGCAGTGGATACTTACTAACAAATCGCTTTTTTTTATTCCAAAGCCTTCGGCAATCTGCGAGTCATAAATATCAGCAACCCTCTGGACTTCAAGATAATGATTGCCTGAACCTAAAGTGCCCATTTCCTCCCGTTGTCTTTTTTTCGCCTGCGGCGAAACCTTCGATGGGTTAGCGCCTTTCGCGAGGCCGCCTTCTTCGATAAAATTCAAATCCTCTTTTGTGCCGAAACCTTTTTCAACCGCCCAAACCGCACCGCCAGCAAGCATATTATTAAGAGTATCGCCGGTCAGTGTGATTTCCCCCGTGCTGCCGACGCCTGCCGGAATATCGTAAAAAAGAGCCTCAGCAAGTTTTTCTTTCACCCCTCCTATATCATCTTCAGACAAACCCGTATGAAATGTCCGGACTCCGCAGGCGATGTCGAAACCTACGCCTCCGCCGGAGATTACGCCGCCATTATCAGGGTCAAACGCCGCAACACCACCGATACAAAAACCATAACCCATATGAGCGTCAGGCATCGCAAACGAAGCCTTGACTATTCCCGGCAGAGCGGCAACATTGCAGACCTGCGATAAGGTTTTTTCGTCCATATCATTTATCAGATTATTATCGGCAAAAATTACGCCTGGAACTGTCATTCTGCCAAAAGGCTCAATTTGCCAGATATATTCGGAAACACGTTTTAACGCAGGTTTAGCCATTATACATCAACTACACATTGAACAATCCATTTGCCCTTTTCATTTTTTACGCTTAACTGATTATACGTTACCGCCTTGGGTTCAACCGCGGGAGAATGTTTCTGCTGATTTATCTTTTCGCCCCATATTGTCGCAGAAAGTTTCAGCTTTTCAAGCGAGACTTCAAACCTGCCGAAAAGCATTTTTCGGACATCCATCTCATATATAATTGAGCTTAGCCAGTTTACAAGCAGAAGCTCGGCATTTTCGCCGGAACACTTTATTTGGACAGATTCAACAGCGTCTATATTTTTTAGTTCTGTAATAATCGCTGTCAGCGCCAAAGCAGCATCTTCAAAGGCCTCATTTAAACTGCCGCCGGAAGCCCTTATTCCTATATCAGCCTGATGAGCAAAATGCTCCCACATATTAGTATCTGTAATGGTCGGGTTTAAACGGTCCTTCGACAGGGACGCCAATATATTTTGCCTGCTCGTCTGTCAGGGTCGTGAGAGATACCCCTAATCTGCCGAGATGAAGTCTTGCGACTTCCTCATCGAGTTTCTTTGGCAGCGTATAAACCTTCTTTTCAAGACTGCCTTTAGCGAGCATCATCTGTGCAAGGCACTGATTTGTGAAGCTGTTGCTCATAACAAAGCTCGGATGGCCGCACGCACAGCCGAGATTTACTAATCTGCCCTCGGCAAGAACGATAATGCTCCTGCCGGAAGCAAGAGTCCATTTATCAACCTGCGGTTTTATATTAAATTTTTTGCATTTGGGATTTTTTTCAAGATAGCTTACCTGTATTTCATGGTCGAAATGGCCGATGTTGCAGACAATTGCCTCATTTTTCATTTTTTCCATATGCTCGCCGCGGATAACATCGCAGCAGCCGGTAGCGGTAACGAAAATATCGCCTTGGCAGACGACTTCGTCGAGCGTTTGGACTTCGTAGCCTTCCATCGCGGCCTGCAGGGCGCATATCGGGTCGATTTCCGTGATTATTACCCTTGCGCCAAAACCTCTCATAGATTGAGCGCAGCCTTTGCCGACATCGCCATAGCCGCAGACGACAACGCACTTGCCGGCAACCATTACGCCGGTCGCTCTTTTCAGGCCGTCGGCGAGCGATTCCCGGCAGCCGTAAAGATTATCGAACTTCGATTTGGTAACAGAATCGTTGACATTTATCGCTGGAAATAACAGCGAGCCATCTTTCTGCATCTGATAGAGACGACCGACTCCTGTTGTTGTTTCCTCTGAAACACCTTTAATTGCCTTTGCGATTTTTGTCCATCTGTCCGGTTTTTCGGCAACAGAAGCCCTGAGCCTGTTAATAATTATCTGCATTTCGTGATTGTCGTATTTCTTTTCCGCCAGCGTTGGGTCTTTTTCGATTTTGACGCCCTGATGAATAAAGAGCGTCGCATCTCCGCCATCATCGACAATTAAATCCGGCCCGCCACCGTCAGGCCACATAAGCGCCTGCTCTGTGCACCACCAGTAATCCTCAAGTGATTCGCCTTTCCAGGCAAAAACCGCAGCGAGTTTTTCTTTTGCTATTGCCGCCGCTGCGTGGTCCTGTGTGCTGAAGATATTGCAGGAAGCCCACCTGACCTTTGCGCCAAGTTCGACAAGCGTTTCAATCAGCATCGCGGTTTGAATGGTCATATGCAATGAGCCGGTGATTTTCAGACCTTTCAACGGTTTTTGGCTGCCGTATTTGGCGCGGATTGCCATAAGGCCCGGCATCTCGTTTTGGGCAAGATTCATTTCCTTCCTGCCCCATTCGGCCAAAGATATATCAGCAACCTTGTATGGCAGATTTGGGTCATATTTCAATATATTCATCTGTTTTTCCTTCTTTTCTACAGCAGCGATTTTACCCATTTTAAACTCCTATAATTTGGCATAAATATAAACCAGAATCGATTTTTTTGCAAGTATTGAAAATTTGCTTGACAGAAAAGGCTTGTTTTGGTATATTTATATTGATTATGGCTCAAAATTCTTCTAACTATCGTTTTGGTTGGTGGTGGCCTGTTTAGCAAATAGCTGACAGGTTGTGAGCCTTATTACACCTTAAAAAACTTAAATATATGAATTTTCACGGCCTGTTGGTAGCGACAGGCCGTTTTTTTATGTATATTATGTATTTTACGAGAAAATTATGACTGAATTAGAAAAGAAAATTAACGCGGCAAAAACAGGACAAATCATTCCGCTTGTTAGGCAGATTGCCCTGCAGGAGCCGGTCGATTTCTTTGCGAAGTTAAGCGACTACGGCAGGCAAAAACACTGCTGCCTGCTCGAATCGAAAGACCATCTGGCACAAGCCGACCAGGGAGAGCTTACCTTCGGAACGGCAACGCCTGCACTTTATCTGTCCGGCAAAGGCAGCGATTTTCAAATAGTAGCGCTAAGCCCGACCGGAAAAAGAATGATAAAATATCTCTCAACTACCGCACGCAAAAGATTCGACTTCTGCCGGAAAATAAATTTTGAAGAAGACAAAATCACAGGACAATTGAGCCTCGACCACGATATTATTGACGAACAATCCCGCTTAAAAGCCGTTAATCAGATGAATGTTATCAGAGCAGTCAATTTTGCCTTTGAACTTTCGGGCAAACCTTTTCGCGTAACCTGCGGTCTTCTTGGCGCAATCAGCTACGATTTTATCGACCAGTTTGAGAAACTCCCGCCGAATGAATCCGCCCTGCTCGATGTGCCGGACTATGAAATGTATTTCGCAGACAATATCTTTCTGATGGACCACAAAACCGGCGATGCCTTTGTAATCGTCAACGCCATAATAACCGATGGCAACAGAGACGAGATTGCCGCGGATGCGGAAAGCTGTTTTGAACATTATTTTAAGACTGCAAAAGCTCTGTTGCCGAAACCGATAAAATATACCGGTCCCCTGCCTAATGGCGGCACGGATACCGAACAGCCTAAATATGAAGAAATGGTTCGGATTGCACAAAAACATATCGTTGACGGCGATATTTTTCAGGTTGTTCCGAGCAGGACAATTATAGAGCCTTGTCCCGATGAGCCGTTAGATGTTTATAAAAGACTGCGCCAGCTTAATCCTTCGCCTTATATGTTCTATCTTAATACGCCAAGCACGGTTCTGACCGGCGCAAGCCCTGAATTAAATTTACGGGTAAGCGGAACAAAAAACAGGCAGGTTGAAATCAGGCCAATCGCGGGAACAAAACCTCGCGGCAGAGTCAACGGCAAAATCGACCCTGATACTGATTTCAGATATGAAGCGGAATTGAAGCTCGACCACAAGGAACTTGCGGAGCATATGATGCTTGTCGATTTGGCAAGGAACGATATTGCCCGCGTCGCCCAAAAAGGCTCTCGCGTTGTTACCGAGTTGCTGGTCGCTGAAAAATACGAATCCGTAATGCACCTTGTCAGCAACGTCAAAGGCACACTCAGCGAGGAGCTTGACGCGTTAAGCGCGTATCTTGCAACGATGAATATGGGAACGCTTACCGGCGCGCCGAAAATCGAGGCGATGAAAATTATCCGTCAGCTTGAAAAAAATAAACGCGGCTACTATGGTGGCGCGGTAATGTATCTGACCGTTGACGGACAATTCGATAGCTGTATAACCATTCGCGCACTGCAGGTAAAAGACCACGTCGCTTACATCAGGGCAGGAGGCGGTGTAGTCTATGACAGCGTGCCAAAAACAGAATTTCAGGAAACTCAGCACAAGGCAAACTCCTGCCTGAAAGCGGTAAGAGGAATATGAAAATGGAAAATAAAAACCCAAAAGTGTTATTTATAGACAATTTCGATTCTTTTACATACAACCTTGTAGATGACTTTTGCAAAAGAGATTGCATCGCGAAAGTCTATCGGGCAGATACGCCTTTGGAAACGCTCAAAAAGGTTGCCCAGGATTTCAAGCCTGACCTGCTTGTTATTTCACCCGGCCCCGGCAATCCTGCCAGCGCGGGTGTAACACTATCGGCTATCGGATATTTTAAGGATTACTTACCGATATTCGGTGTATGTCTTGGTCATCAGGCAATCGTCGAATATTTCGGCGGCAAAGTCAGCCACGCACCCAAAGTTATGCACGGAAAGGCCTCGAAAGTAATACACAACGGCAAGGGAATCTTCGAAGGCGTGGAAAATCCTTTACAGGCCGGCAGATACCATAGTCTCTGCGCCGTTAAAGTGCCGGATTGCCTCGAAGTAACAGCGGAATATGAAAATATCGTGATGGCGATTAAACATAAGGAAAAACCGATTTTCGGCGTGCAGTTCCATCCGGAAAGTATTTTGACCCCGACCGGCGGAAAAATAATACAGAATCTTTTGAAAATTTCTTTAAATAAAAAAGAGAATTTAAAATGACTAAGATAACGGAATATCTTGAAATTCTTCTCGAAGGCGGCAATTTGAAATACGAGCAGGCGAAAGACCTTTTAGACACAGTTTTCGAAGGCCAGGTAGCGGAAGTTCAAATCGCTGCGTTTCTGGCTGCAATGAGGATGAAAAAGGCGACATCCGAAGAATTCGCCGGACTTGCTCAATCCCTTCGAGACCACTGCGTAAAGGTCAATACAAAAAAAATGCCTCTTATCGATACCTGCGGGACAGGCGGAGCGCCTATAAAAACATTTAACGTTTCCACAGCGGCGGCAATTGTGGCGGCAGGCGCAGGAGCTTATGTCGCAAAGCACGGCAATCGCGGCATTACAAGCAAGTGCGGCTCAGCCGATGTGCTTGAGGCGCTCGGCGTTAAAATAGATTGTCCTCCTGATGTTGTCGCTGAATGTATTGAAAATGCTCATATAGGTTTTATGTTCGCGCCGTTATTCCATCCCGCGATGAAATTCGTTCAGCCGATACGAAAAAGTCTCGACTTCCGCACCGCATTTAACATACTCGGCCCGCTGGCAAATCCCGCTCCGGTCAGCGCCCAGATAATGGGTGTGCCGGAAGAATCGCTGCTGGACAGAATCGCCCAAACCTTCAGAATTCTCGGCATAAAACAGGCTATGGTCGTTCACGGCAGCGGACTTGACGAAATAAGCATTACGGCAGATACAAAAGTTGTCGAGCTTAAAGACGAAAAAACGACTGCGTATGAAATTAATCCCAGGGATTTTATAAATTCTTCTCCGAAGATGTCGGAGCTTATTGGCACAAGCGCCGAGCAAAACGCAAAAATAATAAAGAACGTCCTATACGGCTCAAATAAAGGGCCCGCCAGGGACATTATAATGCTTAACGCCGCTGCTGCGATAAAGGTCGCCAGCCTGGCCGATGACCTCCGTTCAGGTATGAAAAAGGCAGCCGAATCAATTGACGGCAAGGCGGCCGTTATGTGCCTGGAAAAACTTATTGAAATCTCAAACAGAAAAAAATAATCGTATTAACCTATGCTTGTGCCGAAAATTAAAATCTGCGGAATAACGAGTATCGATGATGCCGTCAAGGCTGTCGAGCTTGGCGCCGACCTGCTGGGTTTTAACTTTTATCCAAAAAGCCCCAGATACATCGAGCCGCAGGAAGCGGAAAAAATTATCAGGAAGTTTCCCGCGTTTATCGAAATTGTTGGAGTTTTCGTAAATGCCGACGCGGATACTATCCGCAAAACGGCAGGTGACCTGATGCTCGACTGGGTGCAGCTTCACGGCGATGAAACGTCTGAGTTTTGCCAATCTTTAAGCAATATGTCTGCTCAAATTATTAAAGCCATAAGAGTAAAAGGCGGCAAAGATATCGAAAACATAAAAAATTTTCCTGCTGATGCTTTGCTGCTTGACGCCTATAACCCGTCTTTATATGGCGGAACAGGCAGGCGTTTCGACTGGAGCACACTGCCGGAGCTCACAGGGCATCTGCTTGGAAGAACGTTTCTGGCGGGCGGAATAAATCCCGAAAATGTAATCGAAGCCATCGAACTGGGATTTTACGGAATTGACGTATGCAGCGGCATTGAGGACTCGCCCGGCAAAAAAAATCATAAGAAAATGGAAGAGCTTTTCAAAAATATAAGAAGTGTTACAACGTAAGGTGAAAAATGAAAAAAGTAAAAAAGGGGTCAGGAGCTTTTAAGAAGGGAACAAAATGAAATATAGCGGAAGATTCGGACAATTCGGAGGCTTCTATGTGCCTGAAGTGCTAATCCCGGCGCTTGAAGAAATGGAGAAAGCCTTTTTCTGTTATTACAAGGACAAAAATTTCGTAGCGGAGCTTGATATTCTCTATCGCGATTACGCAGGCAGGCCCACACCATTATACTTGGCCAAACGCTTCAGCTCTCTTGTGGGCTTTAAGGTCTATATCAAGCGAGAAGACCTCCTGCACGGCGGAGCGCATAAGGTCAACAACTGTCTTGGCCAGGGGCTGCTGGCAAAATATATGAGCAAAACAAAACTGATTGCTGAAACCGGCGCCGGCCAGCACGGCCTTGCGACTTCAATGATTGGCGCTCTTTTCGGAATGCAGACCAAAATCTTTATGGGCGTAACCGATATTGAACGCCAGAGCGTAAACGTTCACAAAATGAAGCTCTGCGGCGCAGAAGTCGTGCCGGTAACAGGCGGCACAGGAACGTTAAAAGACGCCATAAATGAAGCCCTGCGATATTGGACGGCAAACGTAGCGGATACTTTTTATCTGTTCGGCACCGCCTGCGGCCCGCATCCGTATCCGACTATCGTAAGACATTTTCAGTCCTGCATCGGAATAGAAGCACGTGCCCAGTGTCTTGAAAAAATCGGCAGATTGCCGGATATCGTTACTGCCTGCGTCGGCGGCGGAAGCAATGCGATTGGAATCTTCAGCGCTTTTCTCGACGACAAAAATGTCAAACTCATCGGCATCGAACCTGCCGGCAAAGGCCTTAAAACAGGCAGACACGCCGCCCCGCTTAACGCCGGCAAAGTCGGCATTCTGCACGGAACTAAAATGTATCTTATGCAGGACAAAAACGGACAAATACTCGATACTGAGTCTATTTCAGCGGGATTAGATTATCCCGGCGTCGGCCCTGAACATTGCCTGCTGAAAGATACTAAAAGAGCAGAATATTTCGCTGTCGAAGATAAAGATGTGCTTGAAGTTTTCGACATTTTTACAAAATGCGAAGGCATCCTGCCGGCATTGGAAAGCACACACGCTCTTGCCTGGGTTTACAGTCAAAAGAATATACTGCCCGCTGAAACGATTGTTGTTGTCAATCTTTCCGGCCGCGGCGATAAAGATGTGGACATTGTAGAAAGAAACAGGAATAAACAATGAAAACATACAAACAAACATTTGCAGAACTGAATCGTGCCGCTTTAATACCCTTTTTCGTGATAGGCGACCCCGACTTTGATACAAGTCTTGATATTGTCAAGGCTGCAATTGACAGCGGCGCTGATATACTCGAACTTGGCATACCGTTTTCAGACCCAATTGCTGACGGCCCTGTTATTCAAAAAGCAGACGTAAGGGCATTAGCCGCCGGTATGGACGTCGAAAAAGCAAAAGACTTTATCAGAAAAATCAAGTCGTTTAAAGATATACCTATCGGCCTTTTGATGTATTACAACCTTGTTTTTCAATACGGCATAGAAAAATTTTTCGCGGATTTCGCAAAGGCAGGCGTAAACAGCGTTCTTATAGCGGATTTAAGTATCGACGATGTCGATGAAATTTACGCTCCTGCCCATAAGGCCGGTCTCGATACCGTATTTATGATAACGCCGAACACTGAAAGCGGGCGCGCGAAAAAAATCACCGAAAAATGCACAGGATTTATATATACCGTTTCTCTTCTGGGCGTAACAGGCGGAAGAGAAACTCTCTCAGATATGGTAAAACCCTTAATTGCCCGGCTGAAATCCATTACGGATGTTCCGGTTTGTGTGGGCTTTGGCGTAAGCAAGCCTCAGCACGCTTCCGAACTTGCCAAAGCTGGCGCCGACGGCGTAATTATCGGCTCAAAACTTGTCCAAATCATAGAAGACAACTTAAACGACAAAAAATCCATACCTGCGAAAGTGTCTGAATTTTTAATTGGGATGAAGAAACAACTTGGCTAACTGTTGATTAACAAATATGCCCTAAGCAGTTCCGCAACGCTCCAGGCCTGTGCGAATGCACCGCGGGGCTTGTGAGGCTCGCTGCCGTCGAAAATTTCGCTTACCGACCACAAACAGCCGTCGTTCCTGAAATGCCTCAAAAGCGGCTTTAACATCAGTAAAGCATTTTTCCTGCTCTGCCTGCTGTAATCATTTACTTTCAGATATGCTTCGACAAAAACTCCAATAAGCCACGGCCAGACTGTTCCCTGATGATAGGCGTTGTCTCTTTGCACTACATCTCCTTCGTATTTACCTTTATATCGACTATCTTTTGGCGATAATGTTCTAAGCCCGAAAGGCGTTAAAAGTTCTTTTTCCACACGGTCAACTACCGCCTTTTGCTGATGGCTGGTCAGCGGCGAAAACGGAAGCGAAACAGCGAATATCTGGTTCGGCCTAATACTCACGTCTTTTGATTCGCCTGATACGCAGTCATAAAGATACTGCCCCTTTTCATACCAGAAACAGGTGCGGAAACTGTTCGCTATGCGGTCGGCCATTTCACTGAATTGCCTGGCCGCAACTGCATCTTTAACACGGTAAAACTCTGCGCAATTGCATATCGCGTTATACCACAGGGCGTTCACCTCGACTGCCTTGCCGAATCTCGGCGTTATAACAGTATCGCCGATTTTCGCATCCATCCAGGTAAGCTGCGTTTGAGCAGAGCCTCCGGCTATCAAACCATCGTCGTCTGCTTTTATATCGAATTTTGTGCCTTTGCAGTATGAATCTATTATCCAGCGAATCACCGGCATTAGTCTCGATGAAAAAGTTCTCGCATCGCCGCTTGCCTTGTAGTATTTGAATGCCGAGTGAATGAACCACAGCGAAGAATCTATGCTGTTAAATTGTGCGCCGCTGCTGCGGTCTCCGAAACAGTTCGGAATCATTCCCTCATCCGCGTGATATGCAAAGTTAAGCAGCACTGAAGCCGCGTCTTCGTATCTGCCGCTGCACAGCAAAAGCCCGTCAAGAGCGATAAAAGCGTCCCTGCCCCAGTCCAAAAAAAAGGGGAAGCCTGCGATAATGGACTTGGTTTTTGCTCTTTCCGCGTGCCTGTCGATAACAAAATCGTCGCCGCAAATCGCCAGGCTTTGCACAATATGGTCTTTGCTTTTTAAGCTATTTAAAATTTGTTTCTGCCTGAGATTAATATCATCGATAATTATGTCAACATCGAGATTTGTCATTTCCGCAGGCAGTGCCGGCGTTCCAAAGCCCGCCCACAGGACAATTCTCACAGGAGCATCGACAGTTCTTCTGAAAATCCCCGGGCTAAACAAGTCTTCTTTGCAGTCATAGCCTCGCTGTTTTTCCAGCCGGTAGAAAAAGTTATGCCACCACTGCTGCTCTTCGATAAAAGCCATATCTTCAGTAGAAAGAAAGAGCCGGCCCTGCTGATACTTGCTTTTCACCGCAAGAAAGTCATCCGACCATTCGAGGGAAAATTCATCTGCCGTAAGGCATCCCCCAGCGGATTCGGCTTTTTTGAGACTATGATAATCTCTCATCGCAACAAGCGGCCGGACTACAAACTCAAATTCCTCTTCGATATTCTTAAAATCATAACAAATCGCTGCAATATCAGCATCCGGCAGCAGGTAAATGCTTTTTGTCAGATTAAAGCCGTCGGTTGAATATTCAAAATGAACCCCGGCATCTTTTTTGTAGCTTACCGGCAGAGTTTCTGCCGGCTCTGTTGAGGGCGGGTCATACTCAAAATGGCTCAAATTATAATTGCGTTTTGAAGTGTGAATCGTCTCTACGCAAGCGGACAAGGCAACTGTTCTTTGTGCAGGCGGATCCAGCGAACCAACAAGAAGCGAATGATAACGTCGCGTATTGCAGCAGGCAAAAGTGCCGCAGGCGAAACTGCCGCGTTTATTTGAAAGAAGCCATTCAGTTTCTATAAGCTGCTCATACCTGCTCAAGGCACTGGGCGGTTGTTTTACATTATCGGCAACTTCTGTAGTTTGAAGCACTTTTCCAACCCCTGTCTAAAGTAACCATCCTCATCCATAATACTTTTCTATATTTGACTTGTCAATTTGACTTTTGCCTGCCTCGACTCGCCGTCTTCGGCGAGGCGGGCTTTTTTATCTGCTTTGGGCCGTAAGGCATCCCCAAGCGGAGGCGGATTTGCACTCAATTTTGATTTATATCTCTTTTCCAGATTGCCTAAACAATTCATAAAATTGATATACGAATCGTAAGGTGAATCGTAAGGATTAAAATATTTATGAACATCGCCGTCGGCAAACCATTTAGTGCACATATAATAGAAATGGTCGCTTGTCTGGAGTTTTCGCCAGTCGGCCAAAATCGCCGAATCGCCCGTCAGCTTGACCTGTTGTTCCATACGGTAAAGTTCGTGCAATGCGCTGGATTGCAGCGGATTGCCGAGCCAGGCTGAAAGATCGCGTTCAGTATCAGCCCAGCTTATTATGTTAGGCACATCCAGAACGCCTGTAGCCGGAAATGATGCGACAACTTCGCTCGGCGTTTTGAAATTATTATCGGGATGTTTCAAAATTTCGCCCGGCAAATGGCGCATAAACTCAAAAATACCCGTGTCTTCCCATTGATGTTCGCCGAAAGTCTCGTAGTCCATAAACAGGTTGACAACATGGCCGTTGCCGTTGACCTTGTTCACCCATTGGCTGAATTTATTTGCCATCAGCGGCCATTCACGCCAGTCTTTGTTTGAGAACCGAAACGCTATATCGTCGCTGAGCGCATAATTCTTCAGCAGTAATTTGATTCTGCTGCTTCGGGGGGACGTATAAAGAAAATTGGGACTTTTCCAGCCGAGTATCTTGTCGGCCCCTTCGCTTAAAATCCCGTCAAATATGCCCATTGATTCTATCACATCGACAAGGTCGTTGCAGTATATAAGCTCGGTATTGCGGAAAATTTTCGGCCTCTGGCCGAACAATTTTTCCATCGTTTCAAGATGCTTGTAAATCTGCTCCTTAAATTCATTACGGGAATAGAGGAAGCTGAGGCTGTGATAGTATGTCTCGCCCAAAAATTCCACGCATCCGGTTCGCGCAAGCGCATCGAACGTGCTCATTACTTCCGGAGAATACTGGGCCAATTGTTCCAGCAGCACGCCTGTTATGCTGTAAGCAACCTTGAACCTGCCTTCGTGCCGTTTTATTAAATCTAATATCAGCCGGTTTGTCGGCAGATAGCACTTGTTGGCGACCTTGCGGCAGATGGATTTGTTCTTGAAATCGTCGAAATACCTGTGGTCTTCGTCAAAAACCGTGTAATGTCGAAGCCTGCAGGGCTGATGAACCTGGAAATAAAAACATACTGAAGGCATAAATCAATCCTTTGATAATATTTTAGTATCGCGTCCGCCTCGGCTCGACGCCGAGTCGAAACAGGTCAGACGCAAACCGCTGATGCAAGCTGATTATAAATTTGCAGACATTTCTGCGCGGCATCTTCCCATTTGAGCCGCCGGACTTCAAAGTTGCCGTGCTCTTTTAGCGCCATCTGCAAAGGCGGATATTTCAGCACCGCCACAATTTTATTGGCTATTTCATTTACGTCCCAGAAGTCCGCTTTCAAAACATGGGTAAGCACTTCCGAAACGCCGCTCTGTTTGCTGATAAGAACCGGCACATCGTGATTGAGGGCCTCAAGTGGAGCTATTCCGAATGGCTCCGAAACGCTGGTCATAACATACAAATCAGCCATTTCATAAACCTTGCGGACATCTTCGCCTCGCAGGAAACCTGTAAACAGAACCTTGCTGCCGATTCCAAGCTGTGCGGCAAGTTCCACTGCTTTTCGCATCATATCGCCGGAACCTGCCATTACAAATTTGACGTTGTCCATAACATCAAGCACTTTCTTGGCTGCTCCGAGGAAATACTCCGGCCCTTTCTGCATCGTGATTCTGCCTAAAAACAGGACAATTTTCTCGTCTTTCCTTATGCCAATCCTGTTGAAGTTAAGGCCGTTACCGTTTCTTTCGACCCCGTTATAAACAACATCGACTTTGTCGCCGTTCACGCTGTATCGGCTGATTATTATATTTCTGGTCAGGAAGCTCACCGCGATTACTCTGTCGGCGGTATGCATCCCGGCCCGTTCAATATCATAAATCATTTGATTGACGTGTTCGCCGCTGCGGTCGAATTCCGTTGAATGAACATGAACAACCAATGGTTTGCCGGTAACTGCCGCAACTGCCATACCCGCAGGATATGTCATCCAGTCGTGAGCGTGAATAACGTCAAAATCTTCCTGCAGCGCAAGCTGAACAGCAGCCGCAGCATATCTATGAACCTCTGCATACATATCGCCGGAATAATGGGCAAGCGAATCAAGACAGCCTTCTTCGCCGCCAGCGGTCATTCCCCGGCGTTTTTGCTTAGCACGAATCATATCTTCAATTTCACGCCGGTATGATTCGCTGGTGGAATAAGGCTTGAGAGGTGAATTTATCGACCTGAATTTTATGTTTTTAAGGCCCTTTTCGAACTCCTGCCGGCTGATGTTGTCAAAGTTTATATCCGCCGGCGTTCGCATCTGAACATAGGTAGCCTGACCATCAGCGCCAATTGGCCGAGGCAGCACAAAAGTTATCTCGACACCAAGCTTGCTCAAAGCCTTGGTCAAGCCGTAGCAAGCAGTGCCTAAACCGCCGCTGATAAACGGCGGAAACTCCCATCCTAACATAAATATCTTCACAACCCCTCTTATCTCCAAAAAATATTAAAAAAAGGGTATTTTTCTTAAAGGGTATATTTTCTTAAAGATATAATCGGTTCTTTATCTACATAGGTTTAATAAATTGTTCCCATAAAACCAGATAAAATAAGATTTTCTGTATCATCAGGCTGAATTGTCGAATACTTATCGGACGTGCCGGCGAACAAACCCCGAAAAACGATAAAAATACTACTAAAAACGACAAAAGGGATAAAACTGGTTAAGTCTGACCATAAAAATACCGACCTCTGCTCTTTGCGCAGAGGTCGGTTTCATTTATGTAGTATGAGCAGACTTATGCGTCTGCCATACTATACTTTTGTCCTAATAACTAATAATAAGCCTCTCAAATCTGCGTGTTTGTCATTTATCCAGACACACAGACCTGCCCCACTTACTTGTTCTGTAAATACCCGCCTTTGGCGGAAAAATATTACAGGTCCTGCGGCTTCAAAGTGCTTCTTCTGTTCGCCTTTGTCCGCTCACAGGCACAATCAAGAATACAATAAATCTTGTCGCTTAAAGCGCCAATAGCATCTGCAGAGGTCATCATCTTTTTACTTTTTACGTATGCCTTGACCTTGCTTGCCACTACCAGAATTTCTTTACCTTTTGCTGTTTTCTTTGCCATGTTTTTAGTCCTCCATGCAAGAAAAAAATAAGGATTCCTTTTATCGGCCCTTTCCGACAAAGCCGACTTACGGCGGCTATTTTGTGGACTTATCAGACGTTTTGCAACAAAAAAATACCTCAAAAATGCAGAATTTTGCACTTATTAAGCCATTTAGGCTTATTTTGCAGTTATTCGACCCCCCTTTTTTGCCGAAACTGCTGAGAGAACGTGTTTTAGGGTATCGATTTGGCTTTATTGGGAATAGAAAAATGAATGAGCAAAACGACAAATCAAAATCGGCTCTGCATGACTATGTAACCGTTGCAGTCGCTGAAGACATAGACCTGGCTAATGAATACAGGGACATATTGGCCAAAAATGATATTCCTGCCGTAACGGCTGCTCAGAAAAGTTATTCTTCAGGGACAATGGGAATAGCTGTGATGGTTCCCGAGAATTTTCTCGAACATGCTCAGGAAATTATCGAATCTCGCCAGGAATTCGACCATTTCATCGATGATGCGTTTAACGACCCCGATGAATGGCAGGATGAGCCGGATATCGATTACTTCAACGAAGAAGATGAAAACGCCGACGACGAAGAAGAAAATATTTAAGGTATTTTAATTTTTGAGGTGCTGAAAGTGGACGAAAGTTACCAATCACATACAGACAATTGCTTTTCGGCAGAGCGCCAGAAAGCGGAAAACAGACGTAGAAAATGCAGAAGGGACGAAGTTGTTGACAGAAGGCTCGGCCTTGACCGCCGCAGAGGACCCGGGAAAAGACGCTCGGACGAAAGAAAAGCCGCTGAAGAAGGCCAGATGACCGATGAACAGTTTGAGTTCATTAAGGCCGTTGACGAGTATAAAAAACTGAACAACAGACCCTTCCCGACCTGGACTGAAGTTCTGGAAATAATGAAGGCTTTAGGTTATCGACAAGTTGCTGAACCTTGTTCCCTCAAAGAATTGTCGGCTCCGAAGCACTAATCAGCGGCTCCTACTCCTGACGGAACGGATTTTTCCTGTCCATCAGCAGCACAACTTTTTCACTGAGCTTGTCGTCTAATTTTCCCTTGAGAATCTTTTTCGCTTCCACAATACCTGTCCGCTGACTTAGATGCGTAATGACAACATACTGATTATCTAACTCATCGAGCATTCTTAAAAACTCACTCATATACATATGTGCCCCCGCCAGCGCCCTTTCTATATGTTCATCCTCGACAAAAGTGCATTCGGCAATCAGAATCTTGCTTTTGGCTACAAAATCGAGTTTGCCAAAATTAAAATATTGCGTATCGCCCAAGTATGTTACCAGCGGCGTCTCAACCGGATAATCTATCTCTATATTTTTTTTCTTTAATACAACAAGTTCATTGCCTGACAAACCTGTGAATTCATCTTTCAGCTTTTTCTTTGTTTCAAGAACGCAAAATCCGATTGACCCTTTGCAATGGCGGGTCGCAAAAGCCCTGACAACTAAGTTCGGCTTGATTTTATACTCATCGCCCCCCTGCATCCCTACAAGTTCTGCCGGTATTTTGTTTCCATCGAGTCTGCCCCACGCCTCTAATACTTCACGAATCGGCAGTATCAAATTTTCCGGCGCAAAGACCCTGCCCGGCTTTTGTCCGCAGAATTTCCTGTGCGAAAAATAATATGCGATACCCGCTGCGTGGTCCATATGCCCGTGCGTTAGGAGAACGTTGTTTATGCTGATAATCTGGTCGGGAGCTTTGCCGATATCGAAGCAGACGTCTAACTGCGGAATCGCTACTACCGTCTCTTCGCCCGCCACCGAATAGCCGATTATCTCCAAATCTTCTATTTTTAATTTCGCTAAATTATGACTTGCCATATCGGCTTGAATTTTACCACAATTTCCACCAATTGACAGTCATTATTTATGATTTAGAACAAAGAATATAGGAGGTAGAATGTAGGAGGTAGTAAAATAATAATAAAAGCCATATTATTGTTCAATTCTTAAAGCTTTTATATATGCCGTTAACATTTTTCCTATTTCTTCAACATGTATCAATAAAGTTTTAGTATCCCCATATCCCAGGTCTTTTGCAAGAATAAGATAATAGTGGCATTCTCCGAGAGAACCTTGAGATATATTCATATTCACTGTGCGGTCGTTGCTCATTCTGACTTCCTAACGGATGGCAACTAAGCTGCGGCAACGTACACTTTCAAAATAGTTGTACGCGAAACAAGTTCCATGTAGATTATTTTCCAAATTCACTCGACTTATGCAAGCCATGCTAATTGCACCCACGCTCATTCCGTCAGCTTGAGTTGCTGGTTAACTGGCAATGGTTAGTGTCTATTCAATTTGTGTCTTAACCATCTTCTGCCAAGTTCTAAAGTTACTGCGCCAGAACACACTATATTGGTTTGGTCTATATATTTATTGATGAACTCATCGAGTTTATTGATGTTAATAGAGAAGTCGCCTTGAAAAGAATTATCGAGTCCGCGATCATATTCCCAATTGATGTCTATTTTTTTCTCCTTTGAGAAACTGATATCGTTGATAAATAGAATCGTATTTATTTCTGTTCTCAATCCCAATAGATCAACAGATATGCCGGTTAAACTTAGTTCGGCTTTTCGCTTCTTTATTAGATCAAGCAAAAGAGGGAGGGGCTCAATGCGATAGATATATTCTGGATTGGCTGGTTCAGAAGAGATAATCTCAGGTATGTTATAAAGTTCCTCCAGTAATTCTCTGAAGATATTGTATTTGATGGACCATTCATGAATGTAGTCGAAATGAGTGGACTCAAACATGCCAGCCGGAATGACGTGGTACATGTTGGGTGAAACTCCAACATCCTTTGACCTTTTTTTGACAAAGCAAAAATAACCATCTTCTCTCTTGTAGACCAATAGAGTTGATATTGTTAACGAGGCACAGCGTGAAACGCCATTGATGAGGGGACTCTTATTGTTCGGTGTGTTCGCTTCGATCCTTTCTCTAAGAGGCAGACTGCTGCGATGGGTTAAGCGATGAATGAGTTCTTTTTCACTCTTGGATTTGCTGATAACTTTGTTTAGCTCCCATTCTAGTGCATATTGAGTTAAGACATTATCGTAATAAAGACCCAATGCCCCATTGATTTTCGGCAAGTCAGCATCTAACAATATATCAAGAAGTCTATAGTTTATTGATTCGTGTTTAAAAGGACTATTGGGCTGTTCCTCTTTTTTTTTGATAAAAGCTCTTTTAGAGGCGTCACCAAATATTGTGGGTTTAGATTCATCCAATTTACCAAGTATCGAGTCGGGGTCGATAGACGAGGAGGTATTCTGCCAAATAACAGACACAGGCAATCTGTAGTTGCCAAAGACAAATGCATTAGTATTGTACCGTTTCTGAAGGAAATCTATGACAAAGTCCCAATGTCGCGCAGTGAGCGGCCGTTGACGATATTTATAGTACGTTATCTCAGACATCCTTTTATCTCTCACCCAATCTCTGATGTGACCAGCCGGAGATTTGAGAAACAAGTACACGTTCTTGTATCGTTTCAACGCAAAGAAACTAAGAATTGAGATCATAGCTGCGATTGATGCGATTATAGCTACGATTAATCTTATTAATTCTATCTTTGACATATTTGTTGTTAGTTGTGTCCTATGACTAAATGTGCTTATTGCCAGACTAAAAGGTCTGTAAAATATTTTGATACTGGCCTGCTTATTCGTTCGATTTCCATAACGGTATCCTTTCTACCTTCTACATACCACATTCTACCTTCTATCGTCAATATTTTATCCACATTAAGCAAAGCCCTTCAGCAGGTGCGATAGGTCCCGCTGCGGTTCTATTCTTTGCGTTTAATATTTCTTCGATTTTCTCTGCCGGCCATCTGCCACGGCCGATTTCAACAAGCGTGCCGACAATATTCCTAACCATATTATATAAAAATCCATTCGCCTCAACTTCAATATAAATCCATTCGCCGCTTTGTGATACATCGCAGCGGTAAATCGTCCGCACCGAGCTTGAACGCTTGTCGCAGGCGGTCGCGAAAGATTTAAAATCCTTTGTGCCGATGAGTTTCTCTGCCGCCTCCCGCATCGGTTCGGCGTCCAATTTTCCCGGCCGATGCCAGCAGTGATTTATCTGCATAACGGGACGGGTTTTGCCTGTATAAATTGAATAACGGTAGAGCTTGTTTTTAGCGTCCTTTATCGCTTCAAAATCGTCAGGCATATCAGCAGCTTCGATAACGACAATTTCCGGCGGAAGATACTGGCTGATTGCTTTCGCCAAACGTTCTGTGGGAATCGGCGTATCTAATCTGACATTTGCGACCTGGCCAAGCGCGCTTACGCCGGCGTCGGTTCGGCTTGCGCCGTTGATTCCAACATTTTCGATGCAGGTAAGATTTTCAATCGCTTGAATTATTTCAGCTTCAATGGTTTTCCGGTTCGGCTGTTTCTGCCAGCCGGAATAGTTTGAGCCGTCATATTGAATAACTAATTTTATATTGCGTTCAGACATAAATAAAAAGGCCCTGAATTTCAGGGCCTATTGTAACCTTTATATCATAATCTGTAAACGTTACAGCAATTCAGCGATTTGAATTGCGTTCAGCGCTGCGCCTTTTCGAATCTGGTCGCCGACAACCCAGATATTTATTCCTCGCCGGTCAGGTATGGATTCATCCTGGCGGATTCTGCCGACATAGACATCGTCTTTGCCGCTGGCGTCAATCGGCATCGGGAAACGGTTATTTTTCGGGTCGTCAATAATCGAAACGCCCGGCGCGTGTTCGAGCAGGTTGCGGACCTGTTCCGGCGTAATCGGGTCTCTAAACTGCAGATTGATGCTTTCGCTGTGGGCGCGCAGAACGGCAACGCGAACGCAGGTGCAGGTTATCGCGATTTCCGGGCAGTTGAATATTTTATGTGTTTCGTGAATCATTTTCATTTCTTCGAGATTGTAGCCGTTCGGCTGGATGTCGGAATCGTGGCTGAAAAGATTAAACGCAATCTGGTATTTGAATTTTTTGCAGATTGGCTGTTTGCCGTCCAGAATTTCTTTGGTCTGCTCAAGAAGTTCAGTCATTCCCGCCTGGCCTGCTCCACTGGTCGCCTGATAGGTGCTGACGACTATTCTCTTTATCGGATTGGCTTTATGCAGCGGCCAAATCGGAACGTTGGCGATTATCGTCGAGCAGTTCGGGTTAGCGATAATGCCTTTATGTTTTTTTATCGCGTCGGGATTGACTTCCGGAACTACAAGCGGAACTTCAGGGTCCATTCGAAACGCACTTGAATTGTCAACGACAATTGCGCCTGCTTGAACCGCGGCTGGGGCGAATTGTTTGCTGCGGGATGCGCCTGCGCTGAACAGGGCAATGTCAATACCGGCGAAGCTATTTTCCTTCAGTTCTTCAACCGGGTAATCTTTGCCTTTGAATTTGACGGTCTTGCCAACAGAGCGCTCCGAAGCGAGCATTTTTATGGATTTAACGGGAAAATCCCGCTGCTCTAATATATTAATAAATTCCCGGCCTACTGCACCGGTAACGCCGGCAATAGCTACATTTTTTGCCATTTGTTTAACTCCTTATGCCACCTTGATTTAAAAAGGCTTTATTAAAACAGAGTATTTTCATCTTTTTAATAGTATAATAAAAAACTTACCGCATCAGGTTTGAATAGATGCGGCAAAAGCCTGAATATATTAATAGGATAAGCCGGAAAAGTCAAGATGCGGCAGAAAAATAAAAGAAAAATTCGGCTTTCTGTTTGCTTTTTCTCCAAAAATGGTATATTATAATAGGTTATGGCTAATCAGGTTCAAAATATTGAATCCATCTCTACGGCACTTATCCTGCTGGGCCTCCTGTTGCGCCAATAGGCGCAGCAGAATCCTTTCAAAAATCACCCATATTGTTTTTTGTTTATAGTAGAAATTAAGCCAGTTTTATTGCATAATTTCTGTTTTAAAAGACTAAAAGGAGACAAGTTATGTCTATTGAAGAAAAAGTGATAGTTTTTGATACGACTCTTCGGGATGGCGAACAGGCCGCGGGAACAAGGCTTGGCGTTCGGGAAAAGCTCGAACTGGCGACTCAGCTTGCCAAACTTGGCGTTGATGTTATTGAAGCCGGTTTTCCGATTTCCTCGCCGCAGGACTTCGAGGCTGTGCAGATGATAGCCCAGCAGGTAACCGGGCCGACTATCTGTGGGCTTTCCAGAGCGGTCGATAAAGATATCGATTCCGCAGGCGCCGCTTTGAAAAAAGCCAAAAAGGCAAGGATACATACCGGCCTTGGAATCAGCGATATTCATATCGCAAGCAAGTTCAAGGACGATAAATACGGCAAGACGCTCAAGGACAAAAAAGAAAAGGCCCTTGATATGGGCGTCAAGGCCGTCAAACGCGCTAAACAATATACCGACGATGTCGAGTTTTATTGTGAAGATTCCGGCAGAGCGGAAAAGGAGTATCTGTATAGAGTTATCGAGGCCGTTATAAACGCCGGCGCTACTACGGTAAATATTCCCGATACGACCGGCTACTCAATACCGGAGCAGTTCGGCCAGTTGATTGCTGATATATTTAAGAATGTGCCGAACGCCAAAAAGGCAGTAATCAGCGTCCACTGCCACGACGACCTTGGAATGTCTGTTGCAAATACGCTTGCCGGCGTCCGCAACGGCGCAAGACAGGTCGAATGCACCATCAACGGCGTCGGAGAGCGCGCGGGCAACGCTTCGCTTGAAGAAACTGTAATGGCTATAAAGACGCGAAAGGACTTTTTCGGCATTGATACGAAAATCAATACCAAAGAACTTTACAAAACAAGCAGAATGGTTTCCGAAATGCTCGGGATATTCGTTCCGCCGAACAAGGCAATCATCGGCGCAAATGCCTTTGCTCACAGTAGCGGAATTCACGTTGACGGTTTTCTAAAGAACCCGCTGACCTATGAAATTATCCGGCCGGAAGACGTCGGCTCGCCGAAAAGCGCAGTTGTGCTTACCGCCAGAACCGGCAGGCACGGCCTTAAACACAGATTGAACGAGCTTGGATACAAAGTGTCGGAAACAGAGCTTGAGCTGCTATATCAGAGATTTCTCGATGTAGCGGATAAGAAAACTGAAGTTTTCGATGAAGATATCGCAGCCCTTGTCGGCGATGAAAGAAGGACAATCGAGCAGGTTTTTGAGCTTCAATATCTTCACGTTGCCTGTGGGACTGGAACTCTGCCGACGGCGAGCGTCAAAATGAAAGTCCAGGGTAAAGATGCTCCTGTTACTGCTGCTGCCTGTGGAGATGGTCCTGTCGATGCTGCTTATGAAGCGATAAGAATTGCTACGGGCCAATCGCCGAAATTAGACCTCTACTCAATAAAAGCCGTTACCGGCGGAAAAGAGGCGCTCGGCGAAGCGACCGTAAAAGTGCTTGATAACAAAGGAACAAGATTTACCGGCAGAGGCGTCTCAACTGATATTATCGAGGCCTCGGCAAAGGCTTACGTTGACGCGATAAACAGAATGATGGCGAAAGAATAGGGTATAAATATGCCAATGACAATAACGGAAAAAATCCTTGCCGCAGCGGCAGGTAAAACCAAAGTCGAACCCGGCGATATAATTGACGCAAAAATCGACTGCATTATGTGCCACGATGTAACTGCGCCGGCAGCGATTTCAATGCTGAAGGAAAAAGGAATCGACAAGGTTTTCGATAAAGAAAAAATTGTTGTTACGCCCGACCATTTCCAGCCGGCAAAGGACATTAAAAGCGCAGAACTGCACAAAAGACTGGACACCTGGGCGAAAGAAAAGGGCATAAAGCATTATTACAAACTCGGCAGAGCCGGCGTTTGCCACGCCCTATTACCTGAGCAGGGTCATATAAGGCCCGGCGAAGTAATTGCCGGCGGAGACAGCCATACCTGCACTTATGGCGCATTCGCGGCATTTTCAACAGGTATCGGCTCGACGGATTTAGCCGCTGCAATCGCCACAGGGAAACTCTGGTTTAGAGTTCCCGCGTCTATGAAGTTTGTCCTTAACGGCAAACTTTCAAAAGGAGTTTACAGCAAAGATGTAATACTTGCCGTGATTGCGAAAATCGGCACAGACGGCGCTCTCTATAAGGCAATGGAATTTGTCGGCCCGACTCTTAAAGAAATGACGATGGAAGCGCGAATGACCATTACCAATATGGCTATCGAAGCGGGCGCAAAGAACGGTATCATCGGTTTTGACGAGATAACGAAAAAATATCTTGACCAGCACCTCAAGGGCAAAAAGGATTACAAAGTTTATGAATCGGACAAAGACGCAAAATACGAGCAGACAATTGAAATCGACTGTTCAAAACTTGAGCCGATAGTTGCCCTGCCTCATCTGCCCAGCGGCGGAAAGCCAATAAGCCAGTGCAGCGGAATGAAAATGGACCAGTCATATATCGGAAGCTGCACAAACGGCCGAATCGAAGATTTACGAATCGCTGCTGCGATAATGAAAGGCAAAAAGGTCGCGATACGGACAATCATCGTGCCTGCAACTCCTGAAATCTGGAAACAGGCGATGGATGAGAGTCTGTTCGATATTTTCTACGCGGCAGGCTGCGTAATTTCCGCACCGACCTGCGGTGCCTGTCTTGGCGGTTTTATGGGAATTCTCGCCGCGGGCGAAAAGTGCGTAAGCACAACGAACAGAAATTTTGTCGGCAGAATGGGAAGCCCGAAAAGTGAAGTCTATTTAGCTTCACCGGCAACTGCGGCTGCAAGCGCAATCGAAGGGAAATTGGTTGATTGTAGAAAATATATGTGAGGTAAAAATGTCAAAAGCTCATACTTATAAAAGAGACCATATAAATACGGACGAGATAATACCGGCAAGGTATCTCAATACTGATAATGTTGCCGAACTGTCGCAACATTGTATGGAAGATTTAGATACTGAGTTTGTAAAAAAATGCAAACCCGGCGATTTGTTAGTTGCCGGCGACGATTTCGGCTGCGGCTCAAGCAGGGAACACGCTGTCTGGGCCCTGCAGGGCGCGAAAGTCGGCGCGGTTATAGCAAAATCTTTTGCGCGGATTTTTTATCGCAACTGTATCAATTGCGGCTTTTATCCGATTGAGCTTGACGGCGCAACGGAAAAAATTAACAGCGGTGATGAAATTGAAATCGATTATAAAAAAGGCGTTATTAACAACAAAACGCAGAAGAAAGAAATTAAGTTTAAGCCGCTGCCGGACTTTGCGATTGAGATTATCAACGACGGCGGACTATTGGAACATATAAAAAAACAAAAATAATAAATTAAGGAAAGGAACAAATGAAGACTTACAAGATTGCTGTAATAGGCGGCGACGGGACTGGGCCGGAAGTAACGGCTGAAGCAGTAAAAGTTTTAAAGGCTGCTGCCGCAAAGTTCGGGTTCAAAGCCGATTTGACGGATTTCGATTTCGGCGGCGAAAGATACAAAAGAACAGGCGAGACTCTGCCGGATAGCGCCATTGAGGAATTGCGAAAGTTCGACGCTATTCTGCTCGGCGCTATCGGCCATCCTGATGTAAAGCCCGGCATTCTTGAAAAAGGGATTTTGCTCAAGGCTCGTTTTGAGCTTGACCAGTATATAAATTTAAGGCCGGTCCGATTATTCCCCGGCGTAGAATGTCCGCTGAAGGGCAAAGGGCCGAAAGAAATTGATTATGTTGTCGTTCGTGAAAATTCCGGCGACGCATACACCGGCACAGGCGGATTTACTTTGAAAGGCACGCCGAATGAAGTTGCGGTCCAATCGGCTGTTTATAACAGATTTCAGGTTGATAGATGCCTTAAATACGCCTTTGAATACGCCAGAAAGCACGGCAAAAAGGCTCGCGGCGTAGGACCGGAAAATACGCTTGCCCTTGTCGGCAAGACAAACGTTCTTACATATATTTATGATTTGTGGGAAAGAGCGTTCCACGAAATGGGAAAGAAAGAATATCCTGATATCCGCAGGGATTATTATCACGTTGACGCGACCTGTATGTGGATGGTCAAGAGTCCTGAATGGTTCGATGTTCTTGTTACCGGCAATATGTTCGGCGATATCATCACCGACCTCGGCGCGATAACGCAGGGCGGAATGGGCATCGCGGCAGGTGGAAATCTTAATCCCGAAGGCGTTTCGATGTTCGAACCTATCGGCGGAAGCGCGCCAAAATATACCGGATTGGGCGTAATCAATCCATTGGCGGCAATCTGTGCAGCTCAAATGATGCTCGAAACACTCGGCGAAGAAAAGGCAGCCAAAAAAATCGAAGACGTTGTAAAATTCGTAACGGCCAACAAGATGAAGAGTATGGCCGCTGGCAAAATGGGCTTTTCAACAAGCCATGTCGGCGATTTAGTTGCTGAAAAAGTTGCTGATTAATTAAAAATAAAAAAATATCCCGCACCTGTTAAAAATCAGGTGCGGGGTTCTATAATTTTTATATTTTATTTTTAATTTTTTATTTTTGTTACAATGCCCGCTAATCTTACGCCAGGTTATTTGAAGGCTGACAAGTGGTTTAGAGAAGCGACCACTGACGAGGAGAAAATTCTTGCCCTTGAGGAGATGATGAGGGTCATCCCCAAACACAAGGGCACAGACCATATGCGGGCGGAGCTGAGGAAGAAATACAGCGCACTTAAGGAATCCACCGAAAAGAGAAAAAAGGCTTCGCACGGCCTGGACTTTTTCCATATCCCCAAAAGCGGCGCAGGACAGGTAGTTCTTTTAGGGCTGCCCAACAGCGGCAAAAGCGCGATAGTCGCCGCTATAACTCACGCCAAAACTCACGTGGCCGATTTTCCGTTCACGACAAGTCTGCCGATTCCGGGAATAGCGCAGTTTGAGGATATAAAAATTGAGATAGTCGATATGCCGCCGATAACAGCCGATTTCGCTCCTACCGGCATTGTTAATACCCTGCGAAACTGCGACCTTATCGGCGTCTGTATTGATTTAAGCGCCGATTTAGAACAGCAGATTAAAGTCTGTTTTAATTTTCTCGAATCGAGAAGGCTTATGCTCGACCCGAACAATTCTATACTTGATGAAAGCGGCAAATCGCTGGCGAGAAAATGTGTTATCATCGCGACAAAAACGGATATTGCCCCTGCAGAAGCTGTCGACAATTTAAAAAAATATCTTACAAGGCCAATTGATATTACCACCATATCGGTTAACGATAAAGCAGCTCTCGACAAAATGCTCGCTTGTTTTTTCAAGCTGCTCGATATAGTCAGGATTTACGCCAAAAAGCCCGGCCAGACGCCGGATATGAAAGAGCCTTTTGTTCTGCCGAAGGGTTCGACCGTAATGGATTTGGCTGTTTCGATTCACAAGGAGCTTGCTGAAAAACTCAAAGCTGCCCGCTGCTGGGGCAGCGGCGTCCGCGATGGCCAAAACGTTCACAGAACCCATATTCTGTGCGACAAGGATATAATTGAATTACATTTTGCATAAGTTTTGTAGTCGCTAATAAATGAAAGGACAGTATTGTGAAACTAATAGCGTTCGTTCTTCCGGTTACCGCTCTTTTGCTTTTGTGCGGATGTGGTGCTGCGCAAAGCCCTGATGACCTTCGAGTTTGGCGTGAATTTGTAGAGGCCCTCAAAAAAGGGCAGGTGACAGCAGACAAGGTCAGGCCGTATCCTGAAATGGCTCTTTATAAAGAAACGCTGATGGGATTTCTGAACAATATGAGGGACAAAGCGGTATGGCAGGAATGGCAGGCAGCTCCTGAATGCTACAGGGTAGGCAGCAACCTGCACTGCCTCATCCCATTAAGTTTCGACGGCGAGAAAGTCACATACTGCTTTACTTTTCTGCTCGAAGGGGAGAACTGGTATTTCAGACATTTGGAGGGTGTAACGATACGCCTCGATAAGATAGCGACCCTCCCGACATCAGAATTTCCTGATATTGACGAGTGGAATAAGATATGGCTAAGGCAGGAGAGATACTGGAGTGAGCAAGTCCGCCTTTTCAACTTTCTCGTAAAGGAGAAAGGAAAGGATTTTGCTTTCAACTGGTTTGCAGATGGATCTGGTTATTTGCTGGCAGCAAAAGCACAGGTCCCATTCCTGCCGCCGGAAAAGGCGTTCGTTCTGTATCTATGCTGGGAGCAGGCGAAGCTGAATGGGAGCAGTGTTACGTTGGAAAAACTTGATGATAGGCAAGCTGCTGTGCGAATGAAGCCCGTATATTTTCTGCTTTATGAAAAAACCGGGCATCTAAAAGGACAAATCTCGTATGCAGATTACCGAAAAATCTTTGAAACAATATGGCAGGACAGAGCAAATAAGGCTGGATGGGATTTAAATATTAGTTGCAATGACAGTGAATGTGTATTTCAGCTTAAAAGACAAAATAAGATGACCGTCAATAATTAAGGATGGTGACAGATGAACCAGTTCAGCAGATTTTATAAAAAAATTGCATTTTGCCTGATTTTCCTGATAATTTTAATTCCTACTTTCAATAGGGTTTGTTTTTCAAATCCAGAGGAAGGAAACGTTGAAATGTCCGCCGAAAAAATCGCGATAAGCATCGATGGCAAAAAAACCGCAGCGCCGGTTTCAAAATATATTTACGGGCAGTTTATCGAGCATCTCGGCAGATGCATATATGGCGGAATTTGGGCAGAAATGCTCGAAGACAGAAAATTTTTCTATCAGCCGGGCACTGTGGATTCGCCTTGGAAAATTCTCGGCAGTGAACCTGTAATAATGAACTGCCAAAATCCCTATGTTGGGGAGCATTCTCCAAAAATAAAAGATGGAGGTCTTCAGCAGCAAGGCCTTGGACTTGTCAAAGGAAAGGATTACGTCGGAAGAATTGTTGCTGCAGGGAATAAAACCAAGCTCCAAATCAGTCTGATATGGGACGAAGGAAAGCAGACACAAAACATTGATTTAAGCAATTCGAATTTTAAAACTTTCAATTTTAAATTCACCAGCGGCGGCAATACGGATGACGGAAAATTGGAAATTTCAGGCAGAGGCGAATTCTGCATCGGCGCGGTTTCGCTTATGCCTGCGGATAATATAAACGATATGAGAGCCGACACGCTCAAGCTGCTCAAGGAGCTTAATGCGCCGATTTACCGCTGGCCGGGCGGCAATTTCGTAAGCGGCTACAACTGGCGCGATGGAATCGGCGACAGAGACAAACGGCCGCCGCGAAAAAATCCCGCCTGGCAAGGCCTGGAGCATAACGATTTTGGAATAGATGAATTTTTGCAATTTTGCAGAGAGATTAATGCTGAACCTTTAATTGTCGTTAATTCGGGCTTTGGCGACGACCACAGCGCCGCCGAGGAAGTTCGATATGTAAATGTTCAGCATAAATATAATGTAAAATGGTGGGGAATCGGAAACGAAATGTATGGCAGTTGGCAGTTAGGGCATATATCGCTTGAACAATATACTCGTAAGCATAATTTATTTGCCAAAGCAATGCGCCAGGTTGACCCGAATATAAAAATCATTGCTGTCGGAGACGTAGGTTTTTGGTCCCAGGGTATGCTGAAAAATTGTGCGGATAATATGGATTTAATCAGCGAGCATTTTTACTGTGGCGAAAAACCGTCCCTCTTGGAGCATGTCAGCCAGATTCCGCAGGCTGTGACGAATAAAGTTGCCGCCCATCGCCAGTATCGCAAAGAGATTGAATCGCTGAAAGGTAAAAATATCGAAATTGCACTGGATGAATGGAATTACTGGTATGGCAAGCATATTTTCGGAGAGCTTGGAACAAGGTATTATTTGAAAGACGCTTTAGGCATAGCGGCGGGTTTAAATGAGATGATTCGCAACTCGGATATTATCTATATGGCAAACTACGCGCAGACGGTAAATGTAATTGGGGCGATAAAGACAAATAAAACCGCTGCGGAGATTGAAACAACGGGACTCGTTTTGAAACTTTATAGAAACCAATTTGGTACGTTACCGATAGAAATCACCGAAGATACAAAACCGCTCGACGTTGCGGCGGCCTGGACTGCGGATAATAAAGGCTTGACCATCGCGATAGTAAATCCGACCGAGAATAAATATGAACTCTGCTCGAAGTTAAACGCAGTAGAATTGTCAGGCAAAGCAAAGTTGTGGCTGATTTCTAATGCTGACCCGATGGCCTTTAATGACCCCGGCAAAGAACCGATGGTTTCAATTGTGGAAAAGCAGCTTTCAAATATTTCAGATTCGCTGGATGTGCCGCCGCTGAGTATTTGTCTTTATAAATTAGAGACCTCAAAAGGAGGTAATTAATGGAATGCAGGAAAATCAAAAACATGAATTTTTGCAGTTGTTCTTACGGCGGCTGCGGGAACAAAGGCATTTGCTGCCAGTGCATCCAGTATCATCTGGCGTCAAAGCAGCTTCCCGGCTGCTGTTTTCCGCCGGATGCGGAAAAAACCTATGACCGCAGCTTCAGGGCGTTTGCAAAAGCGTGGAAGTTGTAAAGGTTTGATTTGTAAATATCTCTCAGGACATTTTTACTTGCGGCGTGGCCAATTTTTCTCTGATATATTGCACAAGCCACAGAATCCCGAATATAACTAAGGTATTTATTGCGAACGAAAAAACCAATATGCAAAACCATATCCCTTTATCACCTATATCAAAATCCGCAGCTAAAAATAATGCATAGATTAAAAAGGCAATTGACCCGCCTGGCTTTAGAATTATTAAAGTCAGAATAAGTGTAGCGTAGTCAGCGATTGCCGTATGGAAAAACTTTCTCAGCAACCACAATATTGTTATCGCAGCACACAAAAGAATAAAGGAAGCTGTGGCACTTACGCGCAATCGCCTTATTTTAGGGAAAATTCGCCCCAGAATCCATATCGCGATAACGATGACAAACAGAACTACCAAAGCCGGATAAGACATTTCCATAGATACTCCATGAGCTAATATTTGTGTCGTCATATATACCTCATCAGTCACTCCTAATAAAACGTAACCGTTTTTCACTCGATGTTGGATGTTCAATTGTTGAATGTTCGACGTTAAATTTTAAATCTTCAATTTTCAATATTAAATGCCTTGAGGCCCTCGATTATTTTTTCGACGACCTGTTCGTGAGTCAGGTGGCAGCAGTCAATTGTAATATCCGCCCACTTTTTATACAGAGGCGTTCTCTTTTTATATAAATCATCAAGATTTTGTTCTTTGCCCATTACAACGCCGCGGATGTTTAAATCCGTCAGTCTCTTTTTTATCACCTCAAGCGGCAGATTCAGATAGACAATTTCGCCTGTTTCCTTTAGATGGTTCATCGCAGCTTCGCTGTAAACTGCGCTTCCGCCGGTAGCGATAACGCAGTTTGTCCTGTCGATGCAGGCGATGTGTTCCGCTTCAAGCTCGCAGAATTTTTCCAGCCCTTCAATATCGATAATCTCCTGCAGAGTCCTGCCTGTTACAGCCTGGATAAAAACGTCGGTATCGAGAAAATATCTGCCTAATCTTTTTGCGAGCAGAACGCCGATGGTGCTTTTGCCGACGGCGGGCATACCGATAAGAACAATATTTTTATCCCCGTTCTCTTCCATTATATCACGCTATTTTTCTTGGTGTCTTCGTGCCTTCGTGGCTATTTTAATTATATTTCGACGGCTTTAAGTTTCATTATACTCTTAAACGCCGCAGAAAGATAGCTTTCCGGCGATTGAGTTTTCCCATCGCCGATTGCTTCGAGCATTAAAACGCCTTTATAATCTTTCGGCCAGTTTAAAACTATTTTCCGCCAGTCGATTTTTCCCGTAAAAGGAATCAAATGGTCGTCATCGGAGCCTAAATTATCGTGCAGATGTGTCGCGACAAGTTTATGCCCCCATTTTTTCAGGATTTCTGTCGGCTTATCGTTCCATATAAAATCGTGTCCGCTGTCGTAGCAGAATCCCAGGTAATCCGACTCGAACTGTTCAAGAACAATATCGACATAATCGCTTCTGCGTATGTTCTCGACTGCAAGAACAATTTTTGCGGATTCGGCAAATTTTAAAATCTCTTCGACGCTGTCCAAAAGCAGATTATTCGCAGGAGGCGGATTTGGAAAATCAGGGCAGGTATGAAAAACAATTTTCGGCATATTATGCCTTGCGCAATCGCCAATCCATTGCTTGTGAAGGTCAATCAATCGTCTGCGCTCTGAAATATTTTCCGATGAAAGCAGGTGCGCCTCGTTAAATGGAATATGGATATTATCAATTTCAAGTCCGTTGTCTCTGACAATTTTCGGCAAATCGTCAAGTGAGCCGGTGTTTGCCTTTTCGTCATCCGCCCACCACAGGCACGTGGTATCAAAGCCTGCCTTTTTTATAAGTTGTGCCCGTTGGCTGATATGGATTCGCCAGCCGAACCACGAAAAGATACCCAATTTACAATTTGGCAGTTTCATCCTTTAATCTTTCGGTGGAACAAATTTTTTGCCGGTTAACTGTTCATAAGCCTCGATATATTTTGCGCTTGTTTTTTCGCACACATCGTCCGGCAATTCTATGCCTTTGCCGGACTTGTCGAAGTTTATGCTCTCAAGATAATTCCTGACAAACTGTTTATCATAGCTTTCCTGGTCTCGTCCAGGCTGGTATTTATCCGCCGGCCAGAACCTTGACGAATCCGGCGTAAGCGCTTCGTCAATCAGGATAATTTTACCGCCGATTTCGCCCCATTCGAATTTCGTATCGGCTAAGATAATGCCTCTTGTTTCCGCGTAGGCCGATGCTTTTTTGAATATTTCAATGCTTTTATTGCGGACATATTCAGCCTTTTTTTTGCCTATTATTTTTACGCATCTGTCGAAGTCGATGTTTTCATCGTGCGTGCCGATTTCTTCTTTTGTCGCCGGCGTAAAAATCGGCTCTGGAAGTTTGGCGCACTGTTTAAGACCTGCCGGCAGTTTGTGTCCGCAAACAGTTTGGCTTTGCTGATATTCTTTCCACCCTGACCCTGCCAGATAGCCTCTAACGACGCATTCTATCGGTAATACCTTTGTCTTTTTTACCAGCATACTCCTTCCGGCCAGCTGTCCTGTATAATCGCAGAATGGCTTTGGATACTCGCTCACTTTATCGCTTATGAGATGATTTTCAGCGACTCCTGAAAGAAACTCGAACCAGAACTTGGAAATCTGCGTCAAGATTATGCCTTTATACGGAATGCCATTGGCCATAATTACGTCGAACGCGCTTATCCTGTCGGAAGCGACTATAAGCAGCGTATTGCCAAGGTCGTAAATGTCGCGGACTTTGCCGTGCCTGGCTTTTGTTCCGCCAATCTCAGTTTGTAAAATAATATCAGCCATTGTTGAACCTCCTTAAACGTATTTTGTTTATCGTTACGGATTTAACTGCCGCAAAAACAATGCCTATGGTAAATCATAACAGTAGTATTGTCAAGATGATAGGCAATTTCAATTATTTTGGGCTTGTCCCGCATCTATTTGTTAAATGTTCTCTCGAGGCCAATCATTAAAAAGGCAAAATATAACTATTTTTCTTGTTTCCCTTACTATAAAATAGGTGCGGGATTTGTCTTTCTTTTTTTGCTTTATAAGCTATAATATTTCGTTTTATCCGGTATTTAAAAAATAAAAACTTTTCTCGAAAGGATATTCTAATGAAAACTATCGTTAATATGTCTCTTGTATTGGTTATTTTGCTATCATCAACAGCCTTAGCGGCAAAGCAAAAGAAGCAAAAGCAGCCTCCTGCGGAGCCCCAAAAAACTGAGGCCCCTGTGAATACGCCTGCCGCTGAGCCGAACGTTCCTGCCGAATCCAACGCTGCCAATGTCAATGCCGAATCCAAATCTTCCGGCAAAGCTGTGGTAACGGTCAACGGAACAAATATCACCGAAGGACAGGTTGAAGAAGCGCTTGCTCCGCGTATGGCACAGATGGCATCCCGCGTCCCGGAAAATATGCTGCCGCAGTATCGCCAGCAGATGAGGAAACGAATTATTGAGAATCTTGTCATCGAAGAGCTTTTGACTCAGAAGGAAAAGCAGGGCAATATCGATGCCAACCAGGCTGAGCTTGATGCGCAAATTAACAAGCAGATTACCGGGCAGAATTTAACCCTCGATGAATTTAAGTCGCTGCTGAAAGCCTACGGCACAACCTTCGGCGAATATCAGGAGAATATGCGCAAAAGACTTATGTTTGATAAACTAATGGAAACACAATTTGCCGAAAAGCTGCCCAAGCCCACAGATGAACAGATGAAGGCATATTATAACGATAATATTAAGCAGTTTCAAAAACCAGAGGCGATTCACGCAGAACATATACTTATAGCGACTGGAAAAGATGCCAATGACCCTAATAAGGACCAGGCACTGGCCAAAGCAAAAGCAGAAGGGATTCTGAAGAAAATAAAAGCAGGCGGAAATTTCGAAGAGCTTGCAAAGCAATATTCCGATTGTCCTTCCGCAAAGCAGGGAGGCGACCTCGGCGTCCAGCCCAAAGGCAATCTTGTGCCTGAGTTTGAAAAGGCCGCTTATGCGTTAAAGCCCGGCCAGGTAAGCGATATTGTCCAGACTCAATTCGGATACCATATCATAAAACTCGTTGACCACATCGATGCAAACACTGTCCAATTCGCGCAGGCAAAAGATGAGATTAAAGAGTCTATGACCGGCAAAGAAAAAGAGAAGGTTGTTATGGATTATATCCAGAAGATTAGAGCCGGAGCCGATATAAAATATGCCGATGAAGCCGATAAGCTTGAAACAGAAATCTCCGGCGTCCGGCCGGCCCCGCCGAGCAGGCAACCCGAGACCGTCCAGCCTTCAGATGAAAACAAGCCGGCTCCAAAAGAATCAGTCGAGTCCAATAAAGAGTAATAGCTTAAATTCATGCCCCCTCGCTTGCTGTGCAAGCAGCAGAGGGGGCTTTTTTATACGCTTCCCCAATCGCAGATTATCGAAATTGTGCTTGATGAAATTGAGGTTGACGCTTCACAGGAAATTCCAATCTAATCGAAACGTCCCCGTCCTCTGTCGCCTGCTCCACTGTTCACCAGTTCCTCTACTCAACTGTTCACCTGCTCCCCTGCTCATTCGTTCCTATCCCCTATCCCCTCTACGCTCTACTCTGCCCTCTACCCTATACGCTCCACGCTCTACGCTATACGCTATAAAGGCTCTACCCTCTACGCTACACGCTATACGCTATTCGCTATTCGCTGCACGCTATCCCCTGGATTCCCCTTGTTTCCCGCCCAATTTAAGGTTATAATTTGTTGCGTTGAGACCATCGGCGAAAACGGAAAGCACCAAAGACCGGCAACAAAATAAAATGTAAAATAGTTTAATAGCGTGGACTTTCTCAATAGACTCTAAATTCATATTATCTTTGAAATAAATGATAAAAATCAAATTTCCAAACAGAATAAAGAGCGATCTAAATGGTTATTTATTTTTGGTTAAAGAATATCGCAAAATTAAAGACGTAAAAGCAGAAGAAATATACTTTGATTATTCGAACACGAAATGGTTTGATGCAAATATGTTAGCTTTGTTGGGAGCAATGGTTGAAAATTTGTATAGTAAAGACAATAAAGTTACAATTGCTAATTTGATACCGAAGATGGAAAACCTTTTTTGTAGAAACCATTTTTTATGTTTTTTTGGTAAGCAATCTTTGCCGGATCAGTATAATTCTACTGTAAAATATAAAAGGTTCGATATATCGGATATATTTTCCTTCGATGAGTATCTAGAGAATGATTTATTTTCAAAAGGAGATTTCCCCAAAATTTCGAAGCTTTTAAGAAAAAAAATAAGAGAAAGTTCCATTGAGATTTTCGATAACGCTGTATCCCATGGAGAATGCGATAATGTATTTACTTGTGGACAGTACTACAGAGGTATTTATAATAGAAGGCTTGATTTTACTATAGTTGATGTTGGAAAATCTATAAGAAAAAATGTCAGAGATTTTCGTGGAGACCCAATAATCAAAGGGAATGAAGCTATTGAATGGGCAGTAAAAAGAGGAAATACTACGAAAACAGGGACTATTCCGGGAGGATTAGGTTTTTCGTTGATTAGAGAGTTTTTGCAAAAAAATGGAGGGAAAATCCAAATTTTATCGGCAGATGGCTTTTGGGAAGAAAGGGGACAAAATGTTAATTCAGAAAAAATGGATGGATTTTTTCAAGGTACCATAGTAAACTTAGAGTTTAATTTAAACGATAAAAGCTATTATTATTTGAAGTCTGAGATTACGAATGGCGAAATTCCTTTCTAAGGAATAAAAATGGCAGAACAAAAAATAATCGTATACGACATAGTTAGTGGAAAGGCTGCGGTTGCCACCGAAGATGGTGAGAAACTGTTTGAAAAATTAACTAGTATATTGGCAAATAATAATGTAGCTATTCTTGATTTTGAAAACATAGATGCGCTGACTTCTACTTTCTTAAATGCAGCAATCGGGCAATTGTACAACAAATTTGATAGCCCATTTCTTCAAACTCATCTGAAACCCATTAATATGTCGCCGGAAGATACAGAACTATTAAAGCGAGTGATTGATAGGGCTAAACAGTATTTCAAGGACAAAAGGAGTATTGAGAAGCCTATAAAGGATGCGATGGATGAGGAACAGGATAGTTGATATAGGGACATATCAACCGGTTAATACCGAAAGTTATCTTTTAGATGCTAATGTGTGGATATCGCTCTGTTGTCCAATGGGCAACCACGAGAAGCAGAAATCTGCAACTTATTCATCTTTTTTAAAGGCCGCTATAAATAATAAAGCCAAAATTGTTATCTGCTCAATGGTTTTGTCTGAGGTGATTAACACGTGGTTTCGTATCGAGTTCAATATTCTTCGTCAAAAGGATCCGCATATTTATAGTGACTATAAGCGTGATTTCAGGGGAAGGGGTATTTACAAAGCAGTTGCAGAGGAAATAAAAACCGGAGTTTCCGGTCAGATTCTTAAATTTGCTGCGCCGATAGATGATGGCTTTACTCAAGCAAATCTCAAAGCAATGTTATCTGGTATTGCAGAAACGGACTTTAATGATATATGCCATGCAGAACTCTCCAGTAGAGAAAAATTGGTTTTTGTAACGAATGATAGAGATTTTGCATCCATTGGAGTTGACATCAAGATCCTTACTGCAAACATAAAAATGCTTCGGAGAACATGAGATATTAAAATAAATAGGGACCGTTGGTTATGTTGAAAAAACATTCGCGGCGTAATTTTTAATTTTTCAGTTTTGGTTTTTGCCCGTCTCTGGCGACGTTTAATTTTAAATACTTGTCCCGTGAGATGCTTCAGCTATCTCATCGGGATTCAATCTTCATTTTTCAATCTTGTTTGCCCTTTTCCGGCAAAATCTTAATATTTGCTGATTAAGTTTTCTTTTCTTCCTTATATCCCCGCGATTAGTTTCTGCAAAGAAACTGCGGGGATTACCTTTCACACCCTTCTTCCGCTCTTTGAACTTACTCAAATCTTCCTTCATCAAAATTCTCCTCAACGGCTCGGACTGCCACTGCGGAAAATTCAATGGTGCGTATTCTTCTTCTCCTTCCTGCAATACAAATTTATCATGCGCAAGTGCCGTCAAAATCCTGTTAAACGGCGTGTCCGGACAATGAAAACCTAACCTGTGCCCCTGTTTGGTTCTAAAATCCGTTCTGACACAAAAATGCTTTTTATTCTTTTTAGTCCTGCCTTTTGAAACGCCTATCAGGCCTGTATTATTTTTAATTCCCCGGTTAAGATTGTTTTGCCTGGCGGTTACGAGCCTTAAATTACAGCGACGGTTATCCAGCCGGTTTCTATTGATGTGGTCAACAAAATCATCCTTAACGGCGTGCATTATATACCGAGAAAGACGAACCGATTTATCATTTTTCAAAACCATTAACGGGTAACCACCAGCAAAATGGAAACCTTGTATAAAGGTATATTTCCTTCTCGGTTTTATGTCAGGCTCTCTGAAAAGCCTGCGATAGATAAAATCATCAATTATTATAGTTTGGCCATTGACTTTAAATGTGCGATAGATGCCTTTTTGAATGCCTTTATCAATTTTTTGCAATTCCTTACGTTCCATAACTCTATTTATCATAAAGACTTCCTGATATTATTAAATAATCATCAAATATTAATTATTATACCATAATTTATTAAAAAATCAAATATTTTTTGTAAAAATTTTGAATTATTTTATAACTATCTAACAAGAATAGGGTTATAACATTTAATTTTCCGGTTTGTGTCTTAGTGGCTTAGTGGCTATAATGCCGATTAGCAATTTAGGAGCATAAAATTATGCGGATAAAAGGATTTATTCTGATTCTGGCTGTCAGCTTGGCTGTCTGTGGTAAACTTGATGCAGCCGAGCAAACCTGGCATTTGAAAGATGGTCAAAACTGGCAGCAAGTCGGGCAGGGAAAAGGTTCCGATTTTTTAATGGCAGTCGCCGATGCCAAGCAGCTTGTTTCCTCCGGCAAAACAGGCAGTGCAAAAAAAGCCTTCGCCAAAATCAAGAAGGATTATCCGCAAATAGCCGGAGCTGATTTCGATGCCTACGTCAAGGCTGAAATTTTTTATAGTCAGCGAAAATATGACAAGGCATCTGCGTCTTACGACAAATTCACTGAAGATTATCCGCAAAGTCAGTTTTACCAGCCGGCTCTTGAGAGGGAGTATCAGATAGCGACGGCTTATCTTAACGGCCGCAAGAGAACCGTTTTGGGTGTATTTAAACTTAAGGCTTATGAAGACGGGGCAGAGATAATGGGAAAAATTGCGGACAAGGCGGGTGATGCGCCGATTGCGAAAAATGCCCTGCTGACTGTCGCTCAATCAAATGAAAAAAGAGGCGAACACTACGAGGCCTATATGAACTGGTCCGATATTGAAGGCAGATGGCCGACAGGACAAATCGGCAAAGACGCCCTGCTTGGAATGGCAAGAAGTCTTGAAAACGATTACAGAGGCCCGAAATACGACTCAAAAGTCCTTGAAAGCTCAAGAAGCTATTATACCGAGTATCAAAAAAGATATGAAAATACCGCGGCGGAGCTTGCAATACCAAAAAAGATAAGCCGTATCGACGAAGAGCTTGCGGAAAAGGAACTGGCCGTTGCAGATTATTATGCCAGAACTGAAAGCTATAATTCCGCTATTCTTTATTACCAGAAAATAATTGAGACCTGGCCGAACAGCAGTTCGGCAAAATCTGCCGAGCAAAAATTGGCTGCCCTTGAGAAAAAACAGAGGGAACTTGCGCAGAAAAAGAAAAAAATTAACTGGAAAGGACTCATCCTATGACAAATTCGAAATTCGAATCCGCCGCCGTCAAGGCTATGGCGGACAAGCTTCGAAAATCGAAATTTTTTATACTTATCGGCGCCTGCCCCGTGAGATTCTGCATCTATCTCATCGGAGTGTTCTCTGCGGCTTTATTCTTTTCCGGCTGCAGCGGCTACAGCAGTAAATCGCTCTATCAGCCGGACATAAAAAGCGTTTATGTCGAGATGTTCGATAATACGACATTCTGGAGAGACCTTGAATACGACCTTACGGATGCAGTCGCAAAACGCATTGAAACGGATACGCCATATAAGATTATTTCGGATAGAAGCAAGGCTGATACGGTATTGAGCGGCAAAATAACGAGCATAGGCTCTTCGCCGCTGACACTCGAACCCCAGACCGGCAGGGCCCTTGAAAACCAGGCAGAAGTAACCGCCGATTTTACATGGAAGGACCTTAAAACCGGCCAATATCTGCTTCCAAATTCGACTGCTACAGCAACCGCAAGCTATTCGAACTTCCAAGACCAGGGTTACGATTACGCTACCAAAGTGGCAGCCAATAAACTCGCCGAAAGAATAGTCGAGCAAATGCAGGTAGGATGGTAATTATACAAAATTTTCACCACCGAGCCACAAAGATTTTTCAGACACGGATTAACACAGATGGACACGGTTTTTTCACCACGAAGACACGAAGGGCACCAAGATTTGCTTTAAGGCAACTCCGATAAATCGGGGTTGTAAATTCAAAACAAACCCCTTTCTGAAGCAAGCTTCAACGGGGTTCGTGTTTTGAATTTTGGTCGCTGTGCGACTTAGCCTTAAAGCAAAAATAAAGTCAACCTTTTCTATATATTAAGAGTATAAGAGAGGCTTAAAGCAAAAGAACCCGGCGTTAGTCGGTGGTCAATAGGCACAAGTCACAAGCCGTAAGTCATTAGTCCTTAGTAGAAGGAGTAATTCTATCGGGACAGCGGGAATTTTCTTTTACTCTACTGTTCCACTGTTCCCGTCCTCAACTGTTCACTTGCTCCCCTATCCCCGCTTCTCTTATGCTTATATAAGGCTTTCATGGTTTATCGCCACAGCGATGGCCGCTGTAACACATATCCATCTGCTTTGACAACTTTATCGGGAAATTGACATTTTGCAAGAAGCCCATGACCGATGGACAACTGGAAATCCGCAACTGCTTTTAGAGCCGCAGAAAATCGATTAGGTGGGAAAAATACAATTACCCTTTTCTGTGGAAACATTTTTTTTATCGTCTCGACCGGCCTGACTAAATCGCTATCAGCAGAAATAAGCAGAGCAGTGTCAAACTTGTCGCCAAAAGCATCAACAAGCATCTCTGTCGCAATGTTGACATCCGTCATTTTTTCTTCAAATCTCGGCCAGTTTTGTCCGCAGTTTCTGCAGGTAGTTTCCTTACTCAGGTAATGACCATAATAAATTTCAAAATCGCTCAAAGTTTCCAGTGCTTCAAGAAAAGTGGTTTGTCTTATTCTTTTATCCGACGGGCCTGATATTCGAGTGGTAAAATATTTAGTTACCACCAGTTGCTGATTTCCCTTTAACAGATTTTGAGCCATCGCTTTTATGTTGAGCCAGTAAAACCGCTTAAAATTGGCATCCCTAAGACCGAAATATAGATTAAAACCATCCACATAGACTATAACTTTTTTAACTGCTATTGCCATTATATGAAAATATCCTTAAAATAACTTGACGAACAAGCCGATACTATGTATAGTATATAAAAGTGGAACTCCCCCGAAGATAGCATCTTCGGGTTTACGCCTCCGCAAGGGGGCGTTTCTTTTGCGCCTTTTTCGCACATTTTCCATAGCTTATCATTCATTATTATTCTCCACAATCGCTATTTCTTCCGCGAGGCTATTGAAAATTTTATCCGTCATTTTTATTGATAGTTTTTCGTGTATTCCATACCCAGCCGGGTAACTGCTCGAGAGCCTTTTGCCTCTCTGTAGATAGTTTTCCTTGTTTGTAGGCATTTCGCTGCCTACTCACCCATTGCCCCAACTTATATTTATTTTCCGTGACATACTTTGTGGGCACAGATGTATGCCCCTCAGATTCTGCATATTTCTGCAAATGTTCGAAGCCTTCTGTCCATGTTCCTTTTTTCTTTGTTTCCTCCTCCTTTATTCCCCACACCCACCCAGGTAATTCTTCGAGAAGCTGCTGCCACCCAGGCAATAAACTCCCTTTTTGGTAAGCCATTTTCTGAGATTGTACCCATGACGATAGGTGAAAACCGTCTTTAGTAACATATCTTTTAGGTACACGAGCGTAACCCTCGTATTCAACGTACTGACGCAAATGCTCGAAGCCTTCTTGCCATTTTGCTTTATTTAAATCCATAAAAATCCACTTGGGTAGCGTCCTGAGAGCTTTTTGTTGCTCAGTGGATAGTTCTCCGTTTTTGTAGGCAGTTCTCTGGCGTTGAACCCAATTGCCTAACTTAAAACCATCCTTGGTGGTATATTTTTTAGGTACACAAGCATGACCCTCGCATTCAACGTACTGACGTAAGTGCTCGAAACTCTCCAGCCAGGATGTTTCTTGGATATTCCATATCCATCCGGGTAGTTCTTCCAGTTTTTTTTGTCGTTCTACAGACAACTTTCCTTTTCGGTAGAAGCTACGTTGATGTGCAATCCAATTGCCAAGTTTAAAGCCGTCTTGGCTAATATAGTTAACAGGTACTAATGAACTTCCTTTAACATCTATATACTGACGCAAATATTCGAAGCCTTCTGTCCATGTTTTTTTTATTCCTTTTTTATCTATTGTCCATGTCCAGCCTTTCAACTGTTCGAGAGCCTTTTGTCTTTCTATGGATAGCTTTCCTTGTTTGAACAATCGTTGTTGACTATGCACCCAAGCTCCAAGGTTGTAGCCGTCCACCGTGATGTAATTTTTAGGAATAGAGATATAGCCTCGAGATTCCGCATGTTTCCAATCTAATAAACGCTGTAAAAGTTTCATCCATAATTTTTCTCGTGTATCCCCCCATATCCAACCTTTTAATTGTTTAAGAGCCCTTTGTCTTTCTATGGATAGCTTTCCTTGTTCGAACAACTTTCGTTGAGTACCTACCCAATTTCCAAGTTTGTAACCGTCTTTAGTAACGTAATTGTATGGTACAAGTGAATCACCTTTTTGTTCCACGTAACCTTCAAGCATGCCAAACCAGAATTGCCACGAAGCGGTAGACCGTTCAACAATTCTCAGGATAAGGGACTCTACAAACGATTTTCCAACAGCCACGGGAATATCCACAAGAATTTTCTCAGGTATATCGAGTTTTGCTTTATAGTTACGGCCAAGTTGTCTGCGAATTTGGTCGAGAGTGTCAGCCAAAACATCATCATGTGCTCGAAGTGCTTTTAATACATCCCAAATCGGTTTAAAGGCAGAACTTTCCAGAGCGGTCTTGGAATCCTGCTCGGTATCGATAAAGACAGGCAGAACAACCGTGCCTATTTTCTTATCTGGAGCTTTTCGCATTACCCGTCCAACAGCCTGAACTATGTCCAATTGAGAATGTCGCGGGTCAATAAAGGCAACACCGTCAAGTGTCGGAAGGTCAACGCCCTCACCAAGACAGCGGGCATTTGTAAGTAACCCGCGTTCTCCATCCTCCAGATGCCGAAATCGGTTAAGTAAAGTATCACGCCTGCCTGATGACATTTCTCCACTTACATGCTCAGACCACAGTTTACCAGTTGGGCGTGAATATTCAGGCATCCAATGAACCACATCAGGCAATTGTTTGCTGAACTCTCTTGCTCTTTTTATGCGGCCGTGGAAACTGATAATCCTTTGTAAATCGTATTTGCGCATCGCCTTGGCAAGAGCAATCTGGCTTGCAAGAGTACGCGCATCAGTAATAGTTTGGCCGTCAAAGGTAACAAAGGTTTCTTTTTCCGCATATTCCTGATAAGTGGCGTTATCTACAGCAACGATAACTACCTGATAATCAGTAAGAAGGTCTTGCTTAATCGCTTCAGAAAAGGTCAATTGATGAAAGGCAGGCCCGAATTTGCTTTCATCATCCATAGAGGCAATCTCATAATCAACCTCTTCGGCTTCCGCCTGTACGCGATCGGTAAAGTATCGCGGTGTCGCTGTCATAAATAAACGATTTTTAGTTTTGATGGCATTACTGTCCAAAATAGTCGCAAAAGGACCTGTGCCTATTCCTGCACAACGATGTGCCTCATCGGCGATAGTAAGGTCAAAAGCCGGGACATTGTTTCTGGTAAATGCCTTTGCGATTACTGGCGATGATTGATATGTCGAAAAAACTACAATATGGCCTTGTTTGCGAAGAAACTCCGCCACTTCATCAGGCTTGGTAGTCACTGGAAGACCAAGTTCACTTGTTCGGGATATAAAATGGTCTGCATCACGAACAGTATCATCAGAGCAAACAGGGAGATAATGAAAATTTTGGGATGCATTAGCGGTCCATTCCCGAAGAGTCTGGGCAAGCAGAGAAAGCGATGGCAAAAGAATGAGTGTGCGCTGGCTCTCGAGTTTTTCTGCCGCCCATAAGGCCACCAGCGTTTTTCCAGTGCCGCAGGCCATAATAAGTTGACCGCGATTATGCTCAGAAAAACCTTTAGATACATCCGAAATGGCTTTTTCCTGATGAGGCCGTGGCTTTTTTGGTTCTTGGAACTTGGCCTCTAATTTGTCCGGAGACAACGGCCAAATCACTGCGGATTTTTCAAGGTCTGAAAAAAGAATCTGGCCAACTGGTTTTTCCTGGTCTCGCAGTGTGCGTTCAGCAATTAGCCCGACTAAGTTTGTCGTGGCAATAAGCAAACGAAAGGCAAAAACTTCACGGGATGATTCGCTCAAAAAGGTATCGACATCAGTTTTTTTAATTGAATATTTATCATCGTAAGCTTTTGCCTGTATGGCCCATAGTTTATCGTCATAAGTTTTTGCAACGAGGTCTATGCCTGCGTCAGCCCCCCATTTGCCCGGCCACTCTTTCCAGAGCCAGACATTCTTCAATTCCATCCGGTATTTAGGGTCATTCTCAAGATACCATTTGCAGATATGTTCAAACTGACGGCCGCGAACATAGTTGTTCGCGGCAAGATTAGAAAGCAATTCAAGTAATGTTGCCATGACTATTTAAATATTTACGGGCTTATTAGCCATAAAAACATGAGGCAATTTCTCCGCCATTTTTTATTTCCTCTGTCCTTTTCCAATACTTTTAAAATCCGTCTTTGCCATTCCTTTATTTCTCCTTTTGCTTTTATCCCGCACCTATTCATTTAAATAAAAATGAATACTTAACCCCGGTTAGATAACTTCGTATCTCACAGGGCAAGTAGGTGCGGGGTTAAATCCGGTGATATTCTATCCTCTAACCCCTTATAAATCAAATACTTTTATCCCGCACCAACGGGTTATTGAATAAAAAAAGGTGCGGGATTGAATAGCAAATTGGTGCGGGACTACCGCCCCCCGCCTACGCGAGGGTAAACTCCGGTGCGGGGGCTAAACACGTTAACATTACCCCGCGCTTACGCCCCTATAAGTTGGGGTCTCCACTGCGTTTCGACTTGGGGCTCTGTTTTGTTTTTATTCGCTTTAAGGGTTTTTTATTGCAATATATAGATTAAAAGGTTATAAAATATAGTCTTAAATCTATTGAAAACGGAGACTTAAGATGCAGATAACGATTCTAAAGGCTAAACAACCTGCCCTAAACAGCGTATAACAAATAGTTTATGAACAATAAAAGACAGAATATGAAAAAACAGAATAGTCACCCGCCGAAACAATCTCTGCTGAGCGGCAAAAATATGCCTTTCAGATGGCTTTTGATTGCGCTTATTTTTTTAGCGCTTTTGATGACATTCCAGACTTATCAGCAGCGAGATGAAATAACCAACGATGAATTCAACAAATATCTGGCAGAGGGCAAAATTGAAAGCGTTGAAATAACGGACCGCCAGATAAGCGGCAAATTCAATCTGGCAGGAATAGAATCCCGGCCTGCAAAAGCTTCCAGGACTTTTACGGTCGGTTTTCAACCTGAAATGCTGCCGGATATAACAGCGAAACTGCAGGCTGTGAATGTCAAATGGACTGTCGCTCGGCCGCAGATGTGGCTATCGTTTCTTAGCTGGCTGCCTTTTGTGCTTTTAATCGTGTTCTTCTATTTTCTTTTTATCAGGAATGTCCGTAACGGGCCGGGTATGCTGATGAGTTTCGGACGCAGTAAGCACAAGATGCAGGGCAGTGAACAAATGAAGGTAACTTTTGACGATGTTGCCGGCATTGATGAGGCCAAGGAGGAAGTTGCCGAGATTATCGAATTTTTAAAGCATCCCAAGAAATTCCAGAAAATCGGCGGCAGAATTCCCCGCGGCATTTTGTTAGTCGGCCCGCCGGGCTGCGGCAAAACCTTGCTGGCAAAAGCGATTTCGGGGCAGGCGAATGTGCCGTTTTTCAGCATATCGGGCAGTGATTTCGTAGAGATGTTTGTAGGCGTCGGCGCATCGCGCGTTCGAGACCTATTTAAAACCGCAAAAGAAAACTCGCCCTGTATTATATTCCTTGACGAAATAGACGCAATCGGCAAAAAGCGCGGGCCGGGATTCGTCAGCGGCGGACACGATGAAAGAGAACAAACGCTAAACGCAATCCTTGTCGAAATGGACGGATTCGATACGAACGACCAGGTAATCGTAATGGCAGCAACAAACCGAGGCGATATACTCGATAAAGCGCTGACCCGGCCGGGAAGATTCGACAGACAAGTTTTTATTCCTCTGCCTGATGTCAAAGGCAGAACGGAAATACTGAAAATACACGCGCGAAAAATCAGAATGGGACCTGATGTTGACCTTGAAAGAGTGGCAAGAGGAACGCCGATGTTCAGCGGGGCCGATTTGGAAGCGATAATCAACGAGGCTGCCATCGCGGCGACGATGAGTAATAAGGATTTCGTTGAGATGGAAGACCTCGAAGAGGCAAGAGACAAAGTCCGCTGGGGCAGGAAAAAACGCAGCAGAGCAGTTGACCAGGCAGACAGGAAAATCACTGCCTATCACGAAGCGGGCCATACGCTGGTCCAGTCAATGCTTAAAGACGCAGACCCGCTGCATAAGGTCAGTATTATTCCGCGAGGGCCTTACGGCGGAGCTACTTTTTCGCTGCCGGAAAAAGACAGAACGCACTACACCAAAAAATACTGTATGGCGGAATTGCAGGTTTGTTTCGGCGGGCGTATAGCCGAAGAGCTTTTCTGCGAGGACATATCCAGCGGAGCACAGTCTGATATCCAGGCCGCAACTTCGATGGCCAGGGAAATGGTTCAAACGTGGGGAATGTCTGAGACCCTGGGGCCGATCGATTACAGCACGCAGCAACAGGATTATTATTTCGGATTGCCGGCGCAGGAACATTCGCAAAGAACAGCGGAAATTATCGATAACGAGGTCAAGAAACTTATAGACCTGGCTTTCAAGGCCGCAAAGGAAGTTATAGAAAAGAACCGGGACAAACTTGTGCTGGTGGCAGAGGCGCTTTTGAAATATGAAACGCTCGACGCCGCCGAAGTAAAAATAATTCTCGAAGGCGGCTCGTTAAATAAACCCACCGTAGGCGACCTGCTCAAGGCAGAACAGGAAAAAATAAATCATCCGGCCGAAAAAAAACCGATTGAAAAAAAGGAATAATGATTTTACAGTTTGCGAATGGGGATAAATGCGCGGAAGGTATTTTTTACTATTAACTATCTGTGCAGTGATAAACCCGTTTTTCTCGGCTGCTTTTGCAAATGAGAAAATTAAAGATGAATTTGCGCAGGTAGAGATTATCTTACAGCACAATGCGGTCAAGCCGGATTCAAACAGCGCAATCCAGATAAAATTCAACCTCGCCAAAGACTGGCATTTCTACGCAGACGCAAATACAACACCGCAAGGAATGAGCCTGAAAATAATACCTCAAGGCAAAGGACTTATCTTTTCCGAACCTGTTTTCCCCAAAGCACAAATTTATTTTGACAAAGTTACAAATCAAAAACAATCTGTTTACAGCGGGTCTTTCAGCGTTTATGTTTCTTTTAGAACAGAAGCGAACGCATCAAACAGCGAAATAAACGTTTCAATAGACGGTCTTTCCTGCTCGCAGCAGTTGTGCAGAAAAGCATCTTACGAACTTTCAAAAAAGATTGAAATTTCAACATCGGCGAAAATGGATAAGCCAGCGTTTAACGTAACAGAGCAGACTCCTGTCGCTTTCGCTCCAGGCTCTGTCGGCGGGGCTAACCAAATTAAACCGGCAGCGGTTCTGTCTCTTGCGATATTAGCGGGACTTTTGCTTAATGTTATGCCGTGCGTCTGGCCAGTGCTGCCGATTATCGTTATGCGGCTCGTCAGCCAGGCAAAACAAAACAAGGCGAAGAGTATCGCCCTGGGTTTTGCGTTTGCCGCGGGGATTATCCTTTTCTTTGCCACTCTTGCCATAGTCAGCATAATTCTCAAATTAGGTTTCGGTATAATCTTTCAATGGGGCGACCAGTTCAGAAACCCAGCGTTTATCATCACGATGGCGCTGCTGATGGTAGCGCTGGCGTTATATATGTTCGGATTATGGACATTCGGCATACCCACGTCAATTGGCGGAACAGGCAAACAAAGCGGAGGCTTTGCAGGTTCGGTCGGGATGGGATTTTTAGCGGCGGTTCTAAGCACGCCGTGCAGTTTCGCGATACTTGCGTTTGTTCTCGCCTGGGCGCAGACTCAGCCAATACCGCTTGCGACCGTTACGATACTGCTCATCGGCGTCGGGATGTCCGTGCCTTATGTGATACTGGCGGCTCTTCCAGGCCTTCTTAATAAAATACCAAAACCCGGCAGATGGATGGAGCTTTTCAAACACGCTACCGGCTTTATCCTGCTGGCAATCGGCGTAAAACTGCTTGAAGCGGTTCAGCCTCAGAAAATCATAGATGTGCTTTATTACGCAATTGTGCTTGCGGTCTGCGTTTGGATGTGGGGAGTCTGGGTTCAATATAATACTCCAGCCATGAAAAAATGGCTGATAAGACTGGCGGCGATTATTCTGGCGATTTTTTTCGGTTTTGTATTTCTGTCAGAGCCGAAGAAAGGTCTTATTGACTGGCAACCATACAATGCGGACGTTATCGCAGCAGCGAAGAAGAACAATCAGCCGGCGCTTATTAAGTTCACCGCTGACTGGTGCTTTTCATGCAAGATTCTCGATAAGACTGTTTATTCGAGCGCTGAAATCGCTGACTTAATCAAACGCAAAGGCGTGCTTGCGATAAAGGCCGATACGACAGAATACGATTACCCCGCGGCAAAGGCGCTGAAAGAAATATATAACGAGCCTGCCGTGCCGGTAACGGTTCTGCTTCTGCCGGGTAATAATGCTCCGGTAAAACTTGCCGGCAATCTGATAGGCGGAAAACTCAAAGAATATCTGGAATCGCTGCCGGATAAAAAACAATGAAAAGCGGGAAATACTGTTTAATTCTGATGTGTCTGTGCGGAGTTTTGTTTTTGACGGGGTTTTCCTCGATGTCCGATTCAGTTTCCAGCCCGAATGGGAAAATAAAAGTATCCTTCTTTATAGACGAGCAGGGCAGGCCGTTATATTCTGTGAAACTCGGCGGTAAAGAAATTATTAAGCCATCCGCGATGGGTCTTGTTCGCAGCGATGGCTCATTCGCGGAAAAGCTGACCCTCGTAAAAGTTTCCAGGCCGCAGAAAGTCAAGGACAGTTACGATATGCTGGAAGGCAAGAAAAAACGCTGCGTGTATGAAGCTGTGTGCAGGGTCTGGACGCTGAAAAATACCGGCGGCGAAACGATGGATATTATTTTCCAGGTCTCCGATGACGGTCTTGCTTTCCGCTATACTTTCCCGCCGGATTCGCAAAAGACCTGCTCAGTCGAACAGGAGAAAACATCTTTCGCCTTTGCCGCGGATACGGTTTACTGGCTGCATCCGATGCAGCCGGGCAAAAGCGGATGGCAGCAGACCCAGCCTTCTTATGAGGAGCATTATGAAATAGAAAAACCAGTCGGCGGACCTTCGCCAACCGGCCAGGGCTGGTGTTTGCCGGCGCTATTCAAAACATCAGGCGGCACCTGGATTTTGATTTGCGACAGCGATGTCGATGAATCTTACTGCGGCGGACGGCTTGCCAATGATTCAAACGGCGGCGTCTATCGAATTGCTTTTCCGCATCCCAAAGAGCATCGCGGTGAAATAGACCCTGTTGCGCCAGAGATTCAATTGCCGTTTAAATCTCCCTGGCGAGTATTGATTGTCGGACAAACACTGAATACTATTGTCCAGTCAACTTTGATGACGGATGTGGCGACAGGCTGCAAATTGGCGGATTGTAATTTTGTAAAACCCGGCCGGGCAGCCTGGCCTTGGCTGCGGTATGGAGACGACAGTTCTGAACCGAATACTATCAAAAAATTTATTGATTTTGCTTCTCTAATGCATTGGGAATATGTTCTTATCGATTGCGACTGGGATAAAAATACAGGCTATGAAAAAATGGCTGATATTGTTCGCCGAGCGAGTGAAAAAAATGTCGGTATTATTCTCTGGTATAACTCCAACGGCCAATGGAACACTGCACCGATGACGCCGAAGAATCGTATGGATGAAAGAACGGTGCGCAGGCAGGAATTTGCGTTATTGCAGAAAATGGGCGTCAAAGGCGTTAAGATAGATTTCTTCGGCGGCGACAAGCAGGCAACGATGAAGCTTTATTTAGATATTTTGAAAGACGCCGCGGACTTCGGCATTATGGTTAACTGCCACGGCGCGACGATTCCTCGCGGCTGGCAGCGGACATATCCTAATCTGGTTTCGATGGAGGCGGTCAAGGGAATGGAATATACCACATTTGACCAGCACAATGCCGACCTTCAGCCGCAGCACTGCTGTATTCTGCCGTTCACACGCAATGCCATCGGCTCGATGGATTTCACTCCGGTGGTTTTTAATCCGGTTATCCGAAATTCACAATTGCGAACATTGCCGGCGTTTGAATTGGCGCTGTCGGTAATTTTTGAGTCGGGCATCCAGCATTTCGGTCTGGTGCCAGATGAAATGCAGCTAATGTCCGCCAAAGGCGAGACCTCGCCAAAAGGCGGGCCGGATTTTGTGAAGGAATTTTTGCAGAAAGTCCCTGTGGTCTGGGACCAGACCCGATTGATAGACGGTTATCCCGGAAAATATGTCGTTATGGCCCGCAGAAATGGAAACACCTGGTATATCGCCGGGATTAACGGACGAAACAATGAAGAAAAACTGAACGTTGATTTATCTTTTCTCAGCAAAGACAAATGGAGCGGTTCCCTAATTACCGATGGGCCGGACAGAAGTTTTGTCAAAAAATCTTTTGAGCCGGTCAATTCCTGTGCCGTGGAACTAAAGCCTTACGGCGGTTTTGTGATATGGCTAAACAGACAATAGACAAACAGAAAGCAAAAGAGCGGGTAAAGGCGATTTGGCCGATATTGAAGAAGACCTATCCGCAGGCGAAATGCGCACTTGAGCATTCCGACGCACTGGAGCTTCTTATCGCGACGATACTTTCCGCCCAGTGCACCGATGTGAGGGTAAATATCGTAACAAAGACGCTTTTCAAAAAATATAGGTCCGCAAAAGACTGGGCCGATGCGCCTCTTGAGGAAATCGAGCAGGACATAAAAAGCACAGGGTTTTACCGCAACAAGGCCCTCAATATAAAAAATGCCTGCAAAAAAATAGTCGATGAGTATAATAATAAAGTGCCGGACACGATGGATGAGCTTTTGACACTAAACGGTGTCGGCAGAAAAACAGCAAACGTCGTTTTAGGCAACGCATTCGGTGTGCCGGGTATCGTTTGCGATACACACGTAATTAGACTGTCCAGAAGACTTGGGCTTTCGGCAAATACGGACAATCCGGAAAAGCTGGAATACGACCTTATGGAAATAGTGCCTAAGGAAAACTGGACGCTTTTTAGTCACTTACTTATCTTTCACGGCAGAAATATATGTCAGGCCCGCAAGCCGGATTGTGACAATTGCCCGATTGCGAAGAACTGCCCTGCTGCAAATAATCCCGAATTATGGTAAAATGAGGTAATAAAATGAGTGAAAAAATAGCGAGATTTGGCGTTGAGACCGAAGAAACCTGGCGGATATTCAGGATAATGGCGGAATTTGTCGAAGGCTTCGAGGAGCTTGCGACAGTGGGACCTGCCGTCTCAATTTACGGCTCGGCAAGAACATCGCCCGATGATAAATATTATAAGCTCGCCGAACAAACGGCCGGCATTCTGGCAAAGGCGGGTTTTGCGGTTATCACCGGCGGAGGCGGCGGAATAATGGAAGCGGCCAATAAAGGCGCCGCACAGGCAGGCGGAAAAAGTATCGGCCTCAATATCGAGATGCCGCACGAGCAGAAGCCGAATGTTTATCAAAATCTTTCGCTGCATTTCAGATATTTTTTCTGCAGAAAAGTTATGTTTCTCAAATATGCCAACGGCTTTATCGCCTTTCCCGGCGGATACGGCACGCTTGATGAGTTCAGTGAAGCTGTTATGCTGATTCAGACTTTAAAACAGGCGTATTTTCCCGTGATTCTTATAGGCAGCGAATACTGGTCGGGCCTTACTGAATGGATGGAAGACCAGATGCTGCACAAAAATAAATATATGGACCCGGAAGATTTGAAGGTATTTTCGATTTGTGACGACCCGCAGAAGGCCGCGGATGTTATAATAAGTTTTTACAGGTCCGGCGGCAAAAGCGGCGTCCAGGAACCGACGGGTTTGAAGAAAAGCACAAGATAACAAATAAGCAATTTATAATTTCCCCGCTTCGGGAAGGAAGAATTATGCACGCGTTAACTCTTATAATCGTAAGCCTGCTCGTATTCGCACTGGCCTACAGATTTTACGCGAACTTTATTATGACAAAAGTGCTCGTCTTTAACGATGCTCTTCCAACGCCGGCCCATACCCTGCGCGACGGGAAAGATTACCATCCCACAAACAGATATGTGCTGTTCGGTCATCATTTCGCCGCTATAGCGGGCGCCGGCCCACTCGTAGGGCCTGTCCTAGCTGCTCAGTTCGGATTTCTGCCGGGCTATCTATGGATATTAATCGGCGCTGTTCTCGGCGGCGCAGTGCACGATGTTGTTATCCTTTTCGCCTCCGTCAGAATGAAGGGACTGTCCCTGACCCAATTGGCCAAAGAACATATAAGCGCCCCGGCAGGCGTCGCCACCGGCTTTGCGATACTCTTTATTATTATAACCGCTTTGGCAGGTCTGGCTCTCGTGGTTGTCAATGCTCTGAACGAAAGTATCTGGGCGACATTTACCATAGCGGTAACTATTCCTGCCGCTTTGTTTGTCGGACTCTATATGTATAAAATAAGACCCGGAAAACTTGTCGAGGCATCGCTGGTTGGAGTGGCAATCGTAATGCTCGGCGTGATATTCGGCGAACCTTTGTCGAGAACAAGTATCGGCTCAGTTTTTCTTCTCTCCAAGCCTGCACTGTCCATTATACTACCTCTCTACGGCCTGATTGCATCTGTGCTTCCTGTCTGGCTGCTCCTGTGCCCGCGGGACTATTTAAGCTCATATATGAAACTGGGAACAATCGCATTTCTGGTGCTCGGCATTTGTATCGTTAATCCTAAAATTCATATGCCCGCGTTAACGCCGTATATTCACGGCGGCGGCCCAATAATTCCCGGAAAAGTCTGGCCCTTTGTCTGTATCACAATTGCCTGCGGAGCAATCAGCGGTTTTCATAGTTTGATTGGCTCCGGCACTACCCCGAAGATGATTAACAAGGAATCTGATATCCGCTTTATAGGCTATGGCGCAATGCTTATGGAAGCCGTCGTATCAATTATGGCTCTTATTGCCGCAACGGTGATGCTGCCCGGAGATTATTTTGCGATAAATCTGTCGCCGGACCTTTTTGCCAAACTCGGTTTCAGCACAAGCCAACTTGCGGAAATTGAAAGGATGACAGGCGAAACCCTGACCGGCAGAGCGGGCGGGGCTGTTTCCCTGGCCGCAGGGATGTCGCTGATATTATCGGCTATAAAAGGTATGAAACACCTGATGGGTTATTGGTATCATTTTGCTATTATGTTTGAGGCGCTTTTTATTTTAACAACCGTCGATACCGGCACACGTGTCGCCCGCTACATCCTTCAGGAAATACTTAAACCCATCCATCCGAAACTGGCAAGCAGCACCTGGCTGCCGGGCGTGATTTTGACCGGCACAATAATCAGCTTCCTGTGGGGTTATCTTGTTTACTTCGGCGAAATCTCCACTATCTGGCCGATGTTCGGCGTGGCCAACCAACTTCTTGCGACGCTCGCTCTGTGTATTGGAACTGTTTTTATTCTTCGACATTCGCAAAAATGGTATTATTGTTTTATAACTTTTATCCCCGCCCTGTTTATGTTCGTTACAACTTTTACGGCAAGCATCGACAATATAATTAATAACTACCTGCCAAAGTATAATTTTCAGGGAAATATGAACACGGCTCTTTCGGTTGTTATGCTGCTTTTAGTGCTGATAATATTTTTTGAATCATTAAGGAAAGCCGTTTCTATTCTTTATCCCATATTTGCCGGGACAGCCAAAAAAAGCTCCTGACCCCTTTTTTATTTTTCGGCTGTTTTTTCCAACTGTTTCAGCAAATACTGTTTATCAGGGCCGCCGAGATGCTGCCAGGGAAGAATTTCATCAACATCAAATTTCCTTGCCGCGAGCTTGTTTAAATTAAGGCCGCACTTTTCAAACGCTTTTTGCCATAAATCAAATCTGAAACACTCATCCCATAAATCAAACCTCGCCCCGCTTCTATAAGCACATTCAATAACATCAGCTAACCTTCTGTCGCCTCTGCCGATGGCTGATTCCAGGAGACTGGCATGGATATTATGAAATTTAAAATTTAAAAATCCTGCGTTAAGCTTTCTTTTCTCCGCCAGGATAATATCTTTGACGTTTTTAAAATATTCCTCGCTTTGCTGCCCCTGCCAGCCAAAAGGCGTATGAGTCTTCGGCACAAACCAGCTTACCGCGGCATTTATATTGGCAACCTTACCGCATACTTTCTTTCGCAATATTGCAAGGTCATAGCAAAGTTTAACGATATTTTTTATATCTTCTTCTGTTTCAGTCGGCAAACCAGCCATAAAATAAAGTTTTATACTCTCAAATCCCTGCTTATACGCTTCCTCGACCGCTGCAAAAAGATTCTCATCCGTTATTGGTTTATTGATAATTTTTCTTAGCCGTTCACTCGCTGCTTCGACTGCGATAGTCAGGCCGCTTTTACGAACTGACGATGCAAGTTTAGGCAAAAGTTTAAGCTGCACGTCAACACGCAGGCTCGGCAGCGATATTCCAACCCGGCGAGGCTCAAAATATTCGTTGAGCAAACTTATGGTTTCTTCAAGATACGGATAATCGGCAGTTGAGAGGCTCAAAAGACCGATTGTATCAAGACCTGTTGAATGATACGCCTTTTTTGCTATTTCTAAAATTCTCTGCGGACTGCGGTATCGAACTGGTCTTCGACAGAAACTTGCCTGACAGAAATTGCACCTGCCGGGACAGCCCCGCATAACCTCGATGCTGATTCTTTCGTGAATTGCCTGCGTGAAAGGCACAATCGGACTTTCAAGAACAACGGAATTATCAAGGTCGTCAACAACGGCATCAGTTATTCTTTCAGGTAAACCATTATCAATGAGCGTAAAGGATTTTATCTTTAAGCCGTTGTATTCAAATTTATAAAGCGACGGCACATAGATAAAAGGAAACTTTTTAGCGGCTTCTATTAAAATATTTTGCTTCGGAGTATTTGTCTTTTTTTGTTCAATCAGAAATTGTGCAAGCTGAACTGAGGCCTCTTCAGCCTGACCCAATAAAAACATATCGAAAAATTCCGCTACAGGTTCGCAGCAGTTCGCCATACCCGCCCCGCCTAAAATTAACGGGAAATCATCGTTTCTGTCTTTGCTTCGCAACGGGATACCCGCAAGGTCGAGAGCGTTTAAAACGCTTGTATAGCATAATTCGTTTGTAAGGCTGAAACCCAGAATGTCGAAATCCGCAACTTTCGCCTTTGATTCGAGGGTGAACAGGGGAATGTTTTTTTGCTTCATTATTTCCTGCGCATCAGTCCACGGCAGGAAAACCCTCTCGGCGGCGACATTTGGCAGGCGATTTAAGGCTTCATAAACAATCGCAAGGCCGGTATGGCTCATCCCTATTTCATAAATATCGGGAAAGCACAAAGCAACTCTCAGGCCGCACTTGTCTAAATCTTTTTTAATTGCATTTATTTCGCCGCCGATGTAGCGCGAGGGCGTTCTGACAAAAGACAGAAATCTCTGTTCGACTAAACCCGCTAATATTGTAATTTTTCGATTTTTCATCCCGTTAGACCATTTTTAATACTATAAGATTATCGAAATGCATCTGACTTTTCCACATTAAAAAACCTGTATAAAAATTATCCAGGTCTAACGGGATTCATTGCCGCCATTTTACCATCAGCATCGGTAAATGTAATTGATAATTACAGGCCGATAGCTGATAATAGCAGTGAAATTGAAAGGCTTATTAATGGAAAAATGGACGTGGATAATAAGAAATGCAGTAATTGTATTAATTGTTATCGCTCTTTCTTTTGTTCTTAAACATCAGGTTGAAAACGAAATCACTGTTCGCGTTGTCAGCCCAAACAAGGTTGTGATGAACACCATCGCAAAGATTGTCGCTGTTGCGATTGGCAAACAAACAGCCAAACAGAGTATCGATGCCGCCTTTGAAAAAATCTATAAAATTGAAAGACTGATGAACAGATACGACCCAAACTCCCAGCTTTCAAAGGTAAATATGCTGGCGGCAAAAGGACCTGTAAAGGTTGATAAGGAGCTTTTCGATATTTTACAGAAATCGGTTGATTATTATAAGCTGACGGACGGCGCTTTCGATATTACCGTTGCACCGCTGATTGATTTGTGGAAGAAATGTGCCGAGGCGAATTCTATGCCGACCGATGAGCAGCTTGCGGAAGTAAAAAAAATAATCGGCTGTGATAAACTGCTGCTTGATTCGAATGATTTTTCGGTCCGATTTGCCGTTGAAGGAATGAAGCTCGATTTAGGCGGAATCGCAAAGGGTTTTGCGGTTGACCTTGCTGGAAAGGAGATGTCAAAAGCCGGCGCAGACGGCGGGTTTATTGCCATTGGCGGTGAAATAGGCTGTTTCGGCAAAACTGAAAAAGGCGAAAACTGGATTATCGGCATTCATAATCCATTTGTTCCACAAGGCCAGGACGAGAACGTAATAGCAAAATTGGTTCTTTCAGACAAAAATGTTTCTACCAGCGGCAATTATAGAAGATTCTATGAAATCGGAGGCAGACGTTTCAGCCATATCCTTAATCCCAAAACCGGGAAAAGCGCCGATGAACTTGCCAGCGTTACGGTTATCACTTCAGACGGCACCCAGGCTGATGCGCTCGCCACTGCTATTAGCGTTTTGGGAGCGGAAAAAGGCCTTGATTTAATCGAAAAAACTAAAGATATCGCGGCTATATTGATTAAATCCGGCAGCGGCCAAATCATCAAATCCAGCGGTGTAGAGCAATATTTGGTGAAATAAGAATATAAAAGATATAATATAGAAAGTTATAAGCTATCAATTTGTTTGACTAAAATCAGCGATTGTGGTAAATATAACTGGTTTTAGGGAATTTGGCTGTAGTTCTATGAATCTTGAGGACTTACGTAAAAAAATAGACCAGATTGACGGGCGGCTCATTGAGCTGATGAATGAGCGTGCGCAGGTGGTTATCGAGATAGGCAAAGCCAAGAACGGCGGGCCGGTCTATGCTCCCGACCGTGAAAAAAAGGTGCTCGCACGGATTGCAGAATTAAATAAAGGCCCCCTGCCGGACAGAACCCTTGCTGCAATTTGGCGGGAACTAATGAGCGGCTCATTATTTCTTGAACGGCCGCTGCGAATTTCATACCTTGGGCCTGAAGGCAGTTTTACACATACAGCCGCGATTAGAAAATTCGGCCAAAGCGTTGAATATGAGGCCGTTCTCGATATCCGGGGTATATTTGACGAGATAAGCAAAGGACACTGCGACTTAGGCGTTGTGCCGATAGAAAATTCCGTCGCAGGCGGCGTTATTGAATCGCTCGATGCCTTTGTGGATACCGATGTATTTATTTGTGCCGAAGTCAATATGGCGATTCATCATAATCTTCTTGCAAACTGCAAACTGGAAAAAGTCAAAAAGGTTTATTCCAAGCCTGAGGTTTTCGCGCAGTGCAGGCGATGGCTCACCGCGACTTTCATAGAAGAAAACACAATAGCTGTTGCCTCGACCGCAAAGGCGGCTCAAATGGCGGCAAAAGAGAAATTCGCAGCGGCAATCGGCTCGGATATCGCCGCCGAACTTTATGGATTGAATATAATATGTGAAAATATCGAGGACACCGCCAATAACGTAACGCGGTTTCTTGTGATTAGCAAAGAAGACGCAAAGCCGACCGGCGACGATAAAACTTCGATACTATTCAGCACCGCTCATAAGGCAGGCGCTCTTGCAGATGTGCTGGATGTTTTCAAGAAGCGCGAGATTAACCTTACTAATATTGAATCGCGGCCAAGCAAAAAAAGACAATGGGAATATTATTTCTTTGTCGATTGCCAGGGGCATCGAAAAGACGAAAAACTTGTCGAAGGTCTTAACGAAATAAGGCAGCACTGCCTTCAGCTTTCTGTGCTGGGCAGTTACCCAAGAAGCGATACACTTTTAGAATAATTTTTTCAGGACACAGCAATGAGAAAACCATTTATCGGCGGAAATTGGAAAATGAATACGGACGGCAAAAGCGCTGTCGAGCTCGCAAAGGGCGTAGCACAAAAATGCGGCGATATGCTCGCCAGGACGGATGTTTGCGTTTGCCCGCCGTTCGTTTATCTTCCGCTGGTTAAGCAGGCCCTTGGTCAATCGGCTGTTACTCTCGGCGCACAGGATGTATATTTTGAGGCGAAAGGCGCTTTTACAGGCGAGGTAAGCTGCCAGATGCTTAAAGATGTCGGCTGTAAAAATGTGATAGTCGGTCATTCTGAAAGACGCCACGTTATCGGTGAAACCGATGCGATTATAAACAAAAAATTATTAGCCGCAATTGACGCAGGATTGCTTCCTATATTCTGCGTCGGCGAGCTTCTTGAGCAGCGAAAAGCAAATAAGACCCAGCAGGTAGTCCAGGAGCAGGTCCAAAAAGGCCTGCAGAATGTAACCGCTGAAAAGGTAAAAGCTGTAACAATTGCTTATGAACCTGTTTGGGCCATCGGGACAGGCATTAACGCTACGCCTCAGCAGGCTCAGGAAGTGCATTTAATGATTCGACAGCTCATCGGCAAAATGTATAATATAGAGATTGCAGAACAAATAAGGATCCAATACGGCGGTTCGGTAAAACCGGACAATGCTCTTGAACTTATGACTCATCCGGATGTCGATGGATTTTTAGTCGGCGGCGCGAGCCTCAAGGCTGATGATTTTGCCGCGATTGTAAAAGCAGCGGCGCAAGCAAGAAAATAAAGTAACTATTTTTTTTAGAGGTAATAATATGACGGGTTTTACATTAGCGGCCGTGCCGTTTGTTATGAAAATTGTTATGGGAATCTGGGTTTTCATATCGCTGGCGCTCATTCTTATTGTCCTGATACAGAAAGGCAAAGGAGGCGGGCTTAGCGCTGCGTTCGGCGGAATTGGTAATTCGCTGCTCGGCACTAAAACGGGCGATTTCCTTACGTGGGTTACAATCAGTCTTGTGGCAGTCTGGCTGCTCTTGAGCGTTGCCGCTGCTAAATGGTTCAAACCGCAGGCAAGCGAATATCTACAAGGCGGACAAATGCCCCAAGCGCCTGTTTCTGCTCCTGCCGAAACACAGCAGCCGACTGAAAATCAAAGCGGCGCTGAAACACAGAAAACCGATACACCGGCACCTCCTAAATAAGGATTACGATAAATGCTGAATAGTATGACAGGATTTGCGAGAGTTTGCCGTGAAATAGGCGGTATAAGTTATGCCGTCGAGATAAGAACGGTAAATAACCGGTATTTTAAGCCGAGCATTAGACTTCCGGAAGCGGCTGCGTTTCTGGAGCCGGACATCGAAAAAATCCTCCGCCGGCATATTTATCGCGGCGTGGTTAATTATTTTCTTCGCTATAAGAACATCAGCGGAGAACCAATGTATGAAATAGATTCCGCCGCTCTGAAAAGTTATGTTGCAAAGCTCAACAATGTCAGCCGACCAAGCGACGGAGTTGAATGCAGAATAAACCTTGCCGACCTGCTTTTGCTGCCGGGAGTTGTCCGGCCGCAGGAGCCGGAAAATGAAAAAGCGGAACAGTTGAGAAAATCGGTTCTTGAAATAACAAGCCAGGCCATCGAGCAATTGAAAGCGATGAGAAGACAGGAAGGAGATGCACTTGCTGAAGACCTTTGTCAGCAGTGCAATCAGATAAAAGGTCTGCTTGAGGACATAAAAGTAAGAAAACAGGTTGTTGTCGGCGAGTATAGAGACAGACTGGCTGCCCGTGTTAAAGAACTGCTGGACAGCGCCCGGCTGCAGCTTGACAGCGACACACTTGCAAGGGAAGTAGCGCTCTTTGCCGACCGCAGTGATATAGGAGAGGAAGTTATCAGGCTAAGCTCCCATATTGAACAGCTTGAAATAAGCTGCCGTAAAGAAGAACAGGCCGGCAGAAAGCTGGATTTTATTTCACAGGAAATGCTTCGTGAGGCCAATACTATCGCAAGCAAAGCCTCGGATGCCAAAATTTGTCTCGATGTTGTTCATATAAAATCCTGTATAGAGAGAATCAAGGAACAGGTTCAGAATGTCGAATAGTTCACAGCAATCGCAAATGAATGGACAATTAATTATCATAAGCGGACCCAGCGGAGTGGGCAAAAGCACTATTTGCAGGGAGCTTGTCCGGCGGCTTGATAGTGTTTATTTGAGTGTATCGACAACTTCCCGCCCGCAAAAAGCCGGCGAGGAAAACGGCAGGGAATACTGGTTTGTCAGCCGGGATGAATTTGAAAAAAGGATAAAGGAAGGGAAATTTCTCGAATATGCCGAGGTTTTCGGCAATCTGTATGGAACGGAAAAGGACAAGGTCCTGCAGGCTCTCAATAAGGGCAGATTGGTGCTTCTTGAAATTGACGTCCAAGGCGCTCAGCAGGTCAAAAGGCTCTATCCCAAGGCGAAGCTGATTTTTATTCTGCCGCCAAAACAAATGGAGCTTGAAAAAAGAATAAATGAAAGAGGCAGGGATGAGGGAAAGGATATTGAAAAAAGACTTGCCGGCGCAGGCATTGAAATTGCTGCTGCCTGGCAGTATTACAAATATATGGTTATAAATGACGACCTCGAGCAGGCCGTGCAGGAAGTTATCGATATTATTAATAAACCAGCCGGAGAACAAGAATGATAGAAGAATTGAAAAACAAGCGAATTGTTGAAAAAGTCGGCGGACCTTTCAAATTGTCGGCTCTTATTCAGAAACGAATGGCCGAGCTTCTGGAAGGTTCAAGACCATTGATTGAGAACACCGAGAAAAAAACTATGATGGAAATTGTCATCGAGGAAATTGCGCAGGACAAGATTACTGCAGACTACAGCGGCGAATCACAGAAGACTGATATTCCAAAATTATAAGCGTCGGAGAAATGGCGGAAAAAAATAGTAAATTATCCGGTTTGAAAGTCCTGCTCGGCGTAAGCGGCGGCGTTGCCGTTTTTAAGGCCGTTGACCTTGCCAGCAAACTGACCGCGGCAGGCGCTATTGTCGATACTGTTATGACTGAAAACGCCTGCAGGTTTGTTTTGCCAAAGAGTTTCGAGGCTGTAACCGGCAGAGCCGTTTATACCAGTATGTGGGAAAACCCGATAGACTTTCAAATAGGTCATATAAGCCTGTCAGACAGTGCCGATATTGTTGTCGTTGCTCCTGCGACGGCGAACATTATCAGCAAAACCGCAAACGGCGTCTGTGATGACCTGCTCAGCACGACATTATGTGCCTGCTGGCAGAAGAAAGTTCTGTTGGCCCCGGCAATGAATGAAAAAATGTGGACTAATCCCGTTATTCAGCAAAATATTAAAAAATTAAAGGAAATGGGATTTGAAATAATCGGTCCGGAAAAAGGGAGACTGGCTTGCGGCACCCAAGGCGTCGGCAGAATGACTGAAGCTGCCGATATCATAGACCGGCTGGAAAAAATGACGAAAAATAAATGAAATCAAATCAGTTGCATTTTCTTATCACGGCGGGGGGGACAAGAGAATATATCGACCCGGTTCGTTTTATCACAAATGCAAGCAGCGGCAAAATGGGGTATGCTCTGGCAGAGACAGCATTAAAAGCAGGCCATAAAGTAACGTTCATCACCACCGTTAAGAATTTAAAATGCAAAATTAAAAATGCAAAATTAAAAATGGTGGAAGTAGTCAGTGCTGATGAAGTGTTTAAAGCCGTAAAGAAAAGTTTCAAAAAATGCGATTGCCTGATTATGGCTGCTGCGGTTGCGGATTACACGCCTGTTAAAAAATCAAAATTAAAAATTAAAAAATCACAAAGAGATTTGTTATTAAGATTAAAGCCTACGGCCGATATTCTCACCTGGGCGGGAAAACATAAAAAGAAAGGTCAAATTGTTGTCGGCTTTGCACTTGAAGACAGAAATTTGCAAAAAAACGCCGAAAGAAAATTAAGACAAAAAAACCTCGATATGATAATTGCAAATAAACCTTTAGCAATCGGGGCAGAAGAAACAAGAGCTTATATAAAGCAAAAAAACAGCAACTGGCTTTACTTGAAAAAAGCAGGCAAAACTATAATAGCCAGGAGGATTATCGATCTTTTATGCCGAGGTCTTCTTTGGTAAGAATACTCTCGAATTTATAACCCGCGTTTGTGATGTTTTCTCTGGCGCCTTGTTTGCGGTCAATAACAGCGACAATCTTTTTTACCTTTGCGCCTGTCTCGGTAATTATTTTCGCGGCTTCAAGAACCTGGCCGCCAGTTGTGGCAATATCCTCCACAAGCAAAACAACATCGTCTTTGTTTAATACTCCCTCAATCATTTTGCTTGTGCCGTAATCTTTTTTACTGTTGCGGACGATTATCCATCTTTTGCTGCTCTGCATTGCAGTCGCCGCGGCAAGAGCTACGCCGCCAAGCTCGGCGCCGGCAATCAAAGTTACATCGCTTGTTACGTATTTCGCAAATTCCGCTCCAAGCGCCTTTAAAATGTCCGGCTGGGTCTCGAAAAGATATTTATCGAGGTAATATTTGCTGCGTTTTCCGCTGCGCAGTAAAAAATCGCCTTCCAGGTATGCTGTTTCTTTAATGCGTTTCGCAAGTTCTTGTTTGGTCATAGTTTACATCCGTTTTTTTATACTTTAAGTTCTGTCTTTTTATGAATTTTTCCGCGATATTTTTTAATCGCAGGCTTTACTATTTTTGTTATAAATTCATCTACCTGCTGCGGCGCTCGGCCGATGTAATCATTCGGATTTAAAACTTTTTTGAAGTCCACTTTTGCAAAGGCGCTGTCTTTTTTCAGTTTTTCAATCAGGTCGTTTGGTTTTCCGAATTTTTTGACTTGCTGGGCTGCTGCCTGTGAATGAACCCTGATTTTTTCATGAAGTTTTTGCCTGTTCCCCCCTGCCTTAACTGCTGCCATAAGAATATTTTCAGTCGCCATAAAAGGCAGTTCCGCTGCGATGTGCGCCGAAATCACATTCGGATAAACCACAAGGCCGTTCGACACATTGATTAAAATTTCTAAAATACCGTCAGCCGCAAGAAACGCTTCAGGTATAACTATTCGCCTGTTTGCCGAATCATCGAGCGTCCTTTCAAGCCATTGCTCGGATGCCGTCATTTGCGGGCTGGTTGAAAGACTGATTAAAAATCTCGCCAGCGCCGTTGTTCGTTCGCACCGCATCGGGTTTCTCTTATACGCCATCGCGCTTGAGCCTATCTGGGATTTTTCAAACGGCTCTTCGACTTCTTTTAAATTGGCAAGCAGGCGGATATCGTTGCAGAATTTATGCGCCGACTGGGCTATTTGCGCAAGTGCGCTTATTATCAGCGAATCTACTTTGCGCGAATAAGTCTGGCCTGTAACCGGACAAACTTTATCAAAGCCGAACGTCTTTGCGACCATTTTATCAAGCTGTTTGACCTTATTGTGATTCCCGCCGAAAAGCTCCAGAAACGACGCTTGAGTTCCAGTTGTGCCTTTTACGCCTCTAAACGGAATATTCACTATTCGATATTCTATTTCCGCAAGGTCGCTGACAAAGTCATTGCACCACAGCGTCGCTCTTTTGCCGACGGTGGTCAATTGTGCCGGCTGAAAGTGTGTCCAGCCAAGAGTTGCAAGCGAGCGGTATTTCTTTGCAAAATCGCTAAGGCCGCCAATAAGGCAGGCAAGTTTGCCTGCGATAATCTGCATCCCATTTTTCATAATTATCAAATCCGCGTTATCGCCGACGTAGCAGCTTGTTGCGCCGAGGTGAATTATCGGCGCCGCTTTCGGAGCAGCATCACCGAATGTGTGAATATGGGCCATTACATCGTGCCGGAATTTTTTCTCGTAGTCGGCTGCCTTGTCAAAATTAATGTCTTCAAGGTGTTTCGCCATTTGGCTGATTTGGGCCTGTGTGATTTTCAGGCCGAGTTTCTTTTCAGCCTTTGCCAGTTCCAGCCACAATCTTCGCCAGGTTGAAAATTTCTTCTGGTTGCCGAAAAGCTCAGACATTTCCTTTGAGGCATTTCTTTCGACTAACGGACTTGTGTAAATGTTATGATTTTTCATTTTAATTCCTTACTTCTTTTGTTAAGGATTTCTGCAATTATCTCTATGTCATCAGCGGACAGTGTTATATCACCGGCCGGGGCGGTTTCTTTAATCTGTCCCGGCCTTCTTGCCCCGACAATAGCCGCCGTAACTTCCGGCCTTCTTAACGTCCAGGCTATCGCAAGCTGGGCGACCGTATGTCCGTTTCGTTTCGCGATTTGCTTTAATCTTTCAACATATTTAAGATTAATCTCCAGATTCGGCCTCTGAAAATCACCAGTTTTTTTCCGAACATCGTCAGCCGGCAAAGCCTTAACGGATTCAACCGTAAATTTCCCCGTAAGAAGACCCTTATGCATCGGACTGTAAACTATTACGCCGATATTGTTCTTTTTGCAGAAGGGCAGAAATTCATCTTCGATATCGCGCCTGAACATACTGTATGGCGGCTGAAGCGATGTAAGCGGATGAATCTTCATTACGCGTTTTATTTGTTCAATGGTAATATTAGATACACCTAAATATCGAACCTTGCCGGCCTTGACGCATTTTGCCATTGCGCCGTAGCCTTCTTCGAGGTCTTCATCAGGACTGCCCCAGTGCATCTGATAAAGGTCGATTACATCTATTCCGAGCCGTTTCAGCGAGGCATCGCATTCAGCGAGGATGCTTTTTTCTTTCAGGCAGCTTATTTTTTCTCTTTTGTCGTTCCAAAGCAGGCTGCACTTGGTCGCGATAAATGGTTTGCGGGAAATTTGTTTTAGTGCCTTGCCGACTATTTCTTCGCTGTGCCCACAGCCGTAAATCGGCGCGGTGTCTAACCAGTTAATGCCCGCTTCGATTGATTCGAGAATTGCTTTTATGGAATCATTGTCGTCCTGCTTGCCCCAGCCGAACTGCCACGGCCCGCCGATAGCCCACGTGCCGAGCCCGACTTTGGTTATTTCAAGTTCCGAATTACCGAGTCTTGCCTTTTTCATTCCTTTACGCCCTTACTTGAAAAAATCAGTCTATCACAGCAGCCGTTTTTTGGCAATTGCAAATGGTTCCTTAATTTGTTATAAAGCCGGTATGGAATTAGCGGAACTTAAGCAGGGTATCGATACTTTGAGGGCCCGGATAGTAAAAATCCGGGACTGGCTTTGACGTCGCGGGCAAACAGGCCCAAAGGCGGCAGCTCGAGGAGCAGATGTCCCGCCCCGGTTTTTGGGACAATCCTGATAACGCCAAATCAGTCGTCTCGAAGCTTAGCGCGTTAAAAACAATTGTCGAACCCGCTCTTGATGCAGAAAAGAAAGCCGCCGGCCTCGCCGAGCTTTTCGATATGGCTTCCGCGGAAAACGACAGCCAGGCACTTGCGGAAGTTGAAAAGGATTTAGCAGACCTTGAGAAAAAATGCGCCCGGATTGAGCTTACCGGCCTGCTCAGCGGCCCCGACGATATGAAAAATTGCTTTTTCAGTATTCACGCCGGCGCCGGCGGGACAGAAAGCTGCGACTGGGCGAATATGCTCCTGCGAATGTATTCCCGTTTTTTCCAGCGTAATGGTTTCGATTTCGAAGAGCTGGATTTAACTCCCGGCGAGGAAGCGGGTCTGCGTTCGATTACATTAAAAGTTACCGGCCCGTTCGCCTTCGGCAAACTTTCCTGCGAAATGGGCGTCCACAGATTAGTTAGAATAAGCCCCTTTGATTCCAACAAAAGAAGACATACCAGCTTCGCTGCCGTTGATGTCCTGCCTGAATCTGAGGATATTGATATTGAGGTGCAGGAGGAAGACCTCAAAATAGATTATTATCGTGCCGGCGGCGCAGGCGGCCAGCACGTCAACAAAACAAGTTCCGCCGTTCGGATTGCGCATATCCCGACCGGAATAGTTGTCCAGTGCCAGAACGACCGCAGTCAGCATCGCAACAAGGCTGAGGCGATGAAAATGTTAAAAAGCAGACTGTATATGTTGGAGCAGCAGAAGCGTGATGCCGAGATTGCCAAAATCTATGGCAGCAAAGGCGAAATTGCCTGGAGCAATCAGATACGAAGTTATGTCCTCCAGCCTTATCAGTTGGTTAAGGACCATCGAACTGATTTCCAGACGGGAAATGTCGATGCCGTCCTTGATGGCGACATTGAGGATTTTATTGATAGCTATCTGCAATACCGTGCAGAAAAAAAACATAAACAAAAATCCTAAAGCCCGCCGGTTTATCCGGCGGGTTCGTTATTTTCGTGGTTAGCCCTGCCATCACAATGGCAGGGTTCGTCATTGCTTTTTTGAAAGGAGATAAAATGAAACATTTTATAATGTTTATAATCATTTTAACAACTATGCAATGTTTTGCCAATAATGACATAGGACAAAAGAATGCGATCGTTAATTGGCAGAAAGAAATAATGATGCGTACTCGGAAGATTGAAGGTTTGCAAAAAAAATTGGCGGATATTCAAAAACGAATATCTGCTCTTATTGAATATGCAGAATCTAATGATATTAACTTGCCCAACAATTTCAAAGTTAATAAATCTGCTGATACACAGAATATTAAACGGCCACAGGGTATGCCTGCAAGTGAATGGATTGCAAAGCAGGATAAGATAATTGAAGGTTTAGGGAAAGAAATTCCGAATATACAAAAAAGAATGTTTATGCTAATGCATTATGTATCTTCCAAAGGATTAAAAATACCTGAATATGCCAGTAGTTTTGTACCCGAACCGCCACCATACATCAATCCAGAATGGCAGGAAGATTACAGTATTGGGGCGGTAGCAGATGTATATAAAATAAAGATTTTTCAGCAGCAAAAAGATAATTGTGCTTTGGTTCAAGTTCAATATAAAGCTCCAATGAGAGAAGCCCTTGTAGGAATGTTTAAAGTTAGTCCTTATATGAGCCTACCTCAGACAAAATGGGTAGCAATAAATAGAAACACACCAAAAGATACAGAGTTTTATGGTGGCACTCAGCGTGATGGTAGATTAGTAGATGTTCCCGACACCCGAGAAGGAGAGTGGGTTGTAATGCAGTTCCGCGGTTTCGATTTAGGGAAATACACAGATGGCCAAGAGATTGAACTTGATATGCGGTGCATCATAGTTGAAAGCATTCGTTACCAGACCGCAATAGGAGGGACTAATACTGTTTTCGTAGCTGAGCCGTTCATGGTGAAGTAAAAAATAGGAATAATTTTTGTAAGTTCTGTCACTAAAATATCAATCCGTGAAATCCGCGTAATCTGCGGTTAAAAAAATTCGTGTCTTAGTGCCTTCGTAGCTAAGAAAAAAATCCGTGAAATCCGCGCAATCCGTGGTTATAATAATGACATAATTTATTCTTTCTTCGTGTCTTAGTGCCTTAGTGGCTATTAAGGAGTTAAAATGGCAAAGCAGATAATAAAAATAGATGTTAAAGCGGCAAAAGCCGATATTGCAAAATTAAAGGTTGATGTCGCTGCGGTCGGAATCTTCAGCGATGTTAAACCCAGCGCTTTACTGGAAAGACTCGATGCCCTGCTCGATGGCGCGATAAGCAGGCTCAAAAAAATAGGAGACTTTAAAGCCGCTGCAAACAGCAGCGTCTTTCTTTATACCCACGGCAAAATCGCTGCTGAAAGGCTTTTGCTCGTCGGCCTCGGCGAAAAGCAAAAGGCAACTGCCGATACTATCAGACAGGGTGTCGCAAAGGCCGCTTTCGAAGCGGTCAATATCAAGGCAAAAACCCTCGCTGTTTTTCGGCACAATGAACCTGTCCGACGAAGTCTTGACGAAGGCGGAGCAAAAATCGATTTAGCCATGCTCGGCCAGGTTCTCACAGAGGGCATCCATTTCGGCGGATACAGATATGACGAATTTGTTACGCAGCAGGAAAACGGCAGAGCTAATTCTCTTACCACTCTGATTGTCGATGAGAATATGACAAATGTTGCAAAGCTCAATAAGGGAGTTAAGATTGGCCAAATTATTGGCACAGCGCAGAACTACGCAAGAACTCTCGGCAATCGCCCTGCTAATATCCTATATCCCCAGCAGTTTGCCGCTGAGGCAAAAAAGGTCGCTGCTTCCGTGCCGCAACTTAGCTGCCTGATTCTCGATGAAAAGAAACTCGCCCAGAAGAAAATGGGCGGAATCCTCGCGGTCGGCCAGGGTGCCACGCACAAACCGAGAATGATAATTCTAAAATACTCGCCGAGAAACGCCAAAGGCAGCCCAATAGCCCTTGTCGGAAAGGCTATAACGTTTGATTCGGGTGGGATAAGTTTAAAACCCGCCGCTGATATGCACGAAATGAAAATGGATATGACTGGCGGCGCAGCGGTTCTTATGACGATGCTGGTCATAGCGAAGTTGAAATTGCCTGTCGAGGTTTACGGAATTATTTGCGCCGCGGAGAACAGGCCTGATGGCGGAAGCTATCTGCCCGGCGATATTATTACCACTTTCAGCGGCAGGACTGTTGAGGTTTTGAATACTGATGCCGAAGGCAGAGTAGTTTTAGCTGATGGTTTGCATCAGGCAAAGGTTTTAAAATGCAAAACTGTTATCGACCTGGCGACGCTGACTGGCGCTTGTGTTGTTGCTCTTGGCAAGCACAAGGCCGGCCTTTTCAGTAACGATGAAAAACTTGCCGAAAAGCTCCAAACTGCGGCTAAGGATAGTGGTGAGCCTCTTTGGCCTCTCCCCTTTGGCCCGGAATATACGGATGAAATCAAAGGTAAGATTGCTGACCTTAAAAACATTGGCAGCAGATGGGGTGGCGCCTGCACTGGAGCGGCTTTTCTTGGCGAATTTGTCGATGGTCTCAAATGGGCTCATCTTGATATTGCGCCGAAGATGGATGCTTCTGAGCCGATGAAGAAGTATTGTCAGGAGGGTTCGATTGGTTTTGGCGTTAGGCTTTTGTGTAGTTTCCTGATGAACGAGGTGCTTTAATGGCTAAACAGGTAAAAATAGACTCACAAAGAATAGAAAATGCGGTTCGGGAAATTCTTTTTGCTATTAGCGAGGACACGGACAGGGAAGGCATAAAATTGACGCCTAAGCGTGTCGCGAATATGTATATTGAGTTGCTTGCCGGCTCTGGCGAAGACCCTTCAATTTTTGTAAAAAGTTTATTTAAGGAGAAATGTGATGAGATTGTTTTGCTTCGCGACATTCCTTTTTACAGCATTTGTGAGCATCATTTGATGCCCTTCATTGGGAAGGCGAATGTGGCGTATTTGCCGGGCGAGTATGTGATAGGAGTAAGCAAACTTGCGCGAATTGTGGACTGCTTCGCAAAAAGACTCCAAGTCCAGGAACGACTAACCGCCCAAATCGCCGACTTTCTCAACGAAAGTCTTAAACCACAGGGTGTGGCGATTGTCCTCGAAGCCTCGCATTCCTGTATGACAATACGCGGTATCAAAAAACCAGGGTCTATAATGGTAACCAGCGCGCTCCGCGGCATATTCAAAAAAGACCCAAGAAGCAGAGCCGAAGTCCTGAGTCTTATGCATAATGCATAAGAAAAAGAATCACAGATTACGCAGATTACACGGAAATAATTAAAATAAAAATCATTTTAATCAGTGTAATCAGCGATTAAAACAATGCATAAACTTTCAAGACAAATCAGGTTCGCAATCGAGCCATTCGCCGATTCTGCGGAAATCGGAGCAAATTCATATTGCGCAAAACCAACCTCAAACGGCCTGTCCCTGTTCTTTGCGCTATGGGTCGAACTGGCCGGACAAACAAGTAAAAATACCGGCTTCGTCGTCAATGTCTCCGATATCGATAAAATCGTCAGAGAAAAAGGAATTATAATTTTCGATAATTTCATAAAAAATAAATTCGGAAAGAGAGAACAGGTGACTTTTGAGCAAATCGGGCAATTATTAAGCACAATTTGGCGGACAATCGAAAAAGATTTTCTGCCGGCAAAGATAAGCAGCCTTTTTGTCGAACTTATGCCGGCAAGGAAATTAGGCATAAAAGAAAATGGAGGCAATATGTTATATTTCAGTGAAAAATTTGAATTTTCAGCAAGCCATACATTGTGGAACGATAAATTTTCCGATGAGGAAAATGAAAAAATCTTCGGTAAATGCGCTAACAAGTGCGGCCATGGCCATAATTATATCGTCGAAGTTACAATCAAAAAATCAAGCGGCGGCGAACTATTGAAAGCTGGCGATTTTGAGCGAACAGTTCAGCAGCAGTTTATCAACGTTGTTGACCATAAGAATTTAAACGCTGACGTTGGGCATTTCAAAAAGGTCAATCCTACTGTGGAAAATATAGCCGAGTTTGCCTTTAAAAGCCTGGCGGACAAATTAAAACCAATGGAGCTTGATTGTATAACAGTCTGGGAAAATGACAGAACCTTCTGTAATTACAGGGCAGATTAACGTTTATCGGTTGCGGTTCCTTTTTCGAATAGTTACCCATATATGTTTTCTATAACTCCTTTTGGGGCAGGTAATTACCGGAGCAGCGTATAATCTTGAAAATAATTTTTAAAAAGACTTGATTTGTTCCACATAAGCACTATGCTTGTATACAGTATACTTGTATGTAGTATACTGCATACAAGTATAGATACTGATTAGTTTTAATATAAGGCTAAAAATTAAGGAGTCGTTGTATGGATTTTAATAACTGGAAGACACAATTTCGCAAAGGACTGCTGGAAATGGTAACAATAGATCTCCTGCAGAATGGGAAAATTCATGGTTATGAAATAGTTCAGAAACTTAAGCGACTAGACGGCCTTAAAATACGCGAAGGCAATATTTATGCAATTTTAACAAGATTAAGGGTGGATGGAATAGTAAAAAGCAGCGAAGAAGGCACCTGGGGCGGTCCGCCAAGAATATATTTCGAACTGACCAAAGAAGGACGAAATGTTTCAGAGAAGATGAATAAACACTGGAACGCTGTTAAAAAAAGTATTGAAGCCATATAAAGAAGAATAATTAAATAAAACGATAAGGGCAAAAGGTAAAATCAAAGAAAATACAGTTAAATATTTTATTTTCTACACTATGCTTGTATGCAGTATACTGCATACAAGCATAGATGATGAGGGATTTATAATTAAAGGAGTTTAAACCACGGATTACGCTGACCTACCACTGCACATTCGCCCTCTCTGCAATAACCTCAAAGCTCTCAATTCCACACTATACTGCATTGCAGTATACTGTATACAGTATACTGTATACAAGTATAGCAACTAAAGTTTTTTATAATTTGAATTTTTTAATTAAATGTCTTTGATTAAATATCATTGCATAACGGTATGGGAAAATGACAGAACATTCAGTTGCTTCAGGGAGGATTAGACAGGAAGTTTACTGTGAACGGTTAACCGCGTACAGTTTACAGAGAACATCGAATGTTGGATGAGAAACCGCCGGGGAAGGGGATTTGGAATTGAAGATTGTGGAATTTTGGTATCGGTATGGGTATTGGTAACGTCGCGGTGTGGGTAAAAGCGAAAGAAGGTTAAATGGTTTTTGACGAACCCTGCCATTGTGATGGCGGGGCTAACCCGATATTGGAAAGCGTATTTTTTTCATTGTTTTTGCGCCGGTCAAGGGTATAATTTGGCAGGATATGAAAAAAGGAGATACAACGAGTACAGAAAGGTCGATATGGACTACTTAAAAAAATGGAAAATAATACAAAACCTTCCAGAAGGTGGCCAAGGCAAAGTATACCGAGTACTTAAATTGGGAGATAACCAGCGAATCGAGTACGACATCATAGACTCGCTTAGGAATCTCACAGTGAGCTTTACGCCTGTAGAAAATCGAGAAAAGAATTATGAGAAGTATTGTAATGCTTTATTCGACCTTTTAAAAACACAGGACCCTTCTCAACAAGGTGCTCTAAAAGTTTTGCATGAACCCGAAGAGGATATAGCCAAAAAAAGAATAAAACGTGAAATTCAGGCTATGTCTAAAAATCTTCATTCAAATCTCATTGAAATTTTAGACATTGACCCTGATTCACAATGGTATGTATCTAAGTTCTATCAGAATGGAACATTAGCAAATAACAAAAATACATTCAAAGGAGATTTTAAAAAATCGCTTAAGGCGATTCGTCCTCTGGTCGAGGGAGTTGCGATATTACACAAAAATGGTTATATAAAACCACAGAACGTTTTTCTAAATTCTAATAACGATTTGATTTTGGGTGATTTTGGTTTAATTCACTTTATAGACGAACAACATACCAGGTTTTCGGAAACATACGAAAATGTTGGCAGTCGTGACTGGATGCCTCCTTGGGCAATGGGTATTCGCATTGATGATATTAAACCCAGTTTTGATGTTTTTTCTTTGGGAAAGCTTTTGTGGTCGATGGTCTCAGGGAAATCTATCCTCCGACTATGGTATTTTGAAAAAGAGCAGTTTAATGTAGATCTTTTATTCCCAGAGTCTCATACTATCAAATTTGCTAATCCTCTTTTTAAAAAATGTATTGTAGAAAATGAAAAAGACTGCATTCCAAATGCAATGTCGTTACTTTCCGAAATAGATAGCACTCTCAAAAGAATTGAATTACTCGCAGAACCAGACTTTTCAAATAAAAAGCGGTTATGCAGGGTTTGTGGTATCGGTAATTATGAGCTTCTTGATGGTAATGAAACCCAAAATTTTGGGATACACCCTGCATGGAGAACAATGAAAATCTTCGCATGTTCTCATTGTGGCAATGTTCAATTGTTCTCTTACAAAAAAGATCAAGTACCAAAAGCTTGGGCAGGTTATTGGGGAAATTAATTGAAATTAGTGCCATTGTTGCAGTTGGGAAATATATTCGCCGTCCGTCTTCGTCCCGATTAAGTCGGGACTACGCCGCGACAAGAAGGCGAGACGGTTCATCATATCCCCTTGATTTGTCATAGATTTAAGGTATAATAGTTTTTTTAAAGCTCCGAAAAAACCAAATGGAGAATTAGTTATGGGCAAAAAAGTGTATGTCGGAAATATGGGTCCTAAGGCTGACCAGGCAAGCCTGGAAGCATTGTTTTCAGTATTCGGAAAGGTTGAAAAAGCTTATATAGTCATCGACCGCCAAACAGGCAAAAGCAAGGGCTTCGGTTTTGTCGAGATGAGCAGCGATGCAGAAGCTAAAGCGGCAATAGCCGCATTAGATGGAAAAGACTGCGGCGGCTATACGGTCAAAGTTAATGAAGCAAAAAGCAAAGGTTAATCAGATTACAGATAATAGATTGCAGATAGATGCGGGATTAACCAAGATTTAGTTTTGCAAATTTGTCGAAGAGTTTTTTAGCCGGTTTGGGGCAGGGATTACGACGAGAAGACTCTTTATATTTTTTCAAATCCTCATTCAGCAAAAAACTTCTAAGCGATTCGCTTTTCCAGCAAGGGAAATTCAACAGTGCGTATTCCTCTTCGCCGGCCTGCAAAACAAATTTATCGTGGGCTAACGCCGTCAAAATCCTGTTAAACGGCGTATCTTTGCAGTAAAAGGTCAATCTTCTGCTGTCGGCGGCCCTATATGAAGCCCTTACAAAAAATGAACGCCTGTCTTTAGAAACTGAAACTCCGATTAAACCGGTATTGTTTTTTAATTTCCGGTTAAGATTGTTTTGCCTTGTGTTTACAATTCGCAAATTAGACCGGCGATTATCCGTTTTAATTCTGTTTATATGGTCAACTATTTCGCCTCTGCCGGGGCGCATTATATACCTTGACAGACGAACCGTTTTAACGGGTTTTAATTTAATAACTATGTGCGGATAACCATTGCAAAATGTAAAACCTTTTATAAAGGTATATTTTCTGCGAGTCGGCGGAATGTCAGGGTCTTTAAAAAGCCTTCGATAATAAAAATCATCTATCAATATTAACTGGCCGGCGACCTTAAACATTCGATAGTTTTCTTTTTGCTGAGGTGTTTTGGTTTTGTTCATATTTAATCCTTTAGAATGAGAAGAAAAAATGGTTTTAACGTGACGAAAATAAAAATGAAAATAAATTGAATTTGTCCATTTGGAATTGCTCCTCTAATTAAAGATGAGTTGAATCATCCCAAGAACCGGGATGAATTCTGGATATAAAATATTAACTTTTTGTCTAACTTTTACGATATTTTATCAAATTTATTAACAAAAGTCAAACAAAAAATAAAATTTTTTTGATAAAAATTGTTTTATATGTCTTTTAAAGACAATAAGTTATGTCTATTTAAATACTCATCAGCTTTTAGCCAAAGGCCGGCGGGTTTGGAACGATAAAGAAAATAAGAAATTATCGCAAAACGTTCGAGTATTTCTGTGCCGCCGGATTCCTGCGGGCCGTTTAATTTATTCAAAGCATTTTGAATTGCTTCGTATATTTTATCCTTATCATCAATTAAAAAATTGCCGAGGTCGATTATCTCGAAAAAATTCATAACAAAAACGGCGTGAGTTTGTATTTTCTTTTTGCTGTTCTGGGGTTTAATTTTTCCGGCTTTATCTATGTGAACGATTTTCAGTTTTTCCAAATCCGCAGTCCATTTGTAAGACGGATTTTTTAACGCGGACAATTTTTCGATTTTTCTTTTAAGCTCGGCAGCTTTTTCAAAGTTTAATTCTTTCGAGGCGGTCTGCATATCTGTCCGGAGATTTTCAATTGTCTTTGCCGGTTCTGCGCCTGTCCCAAAGGCATCATTCATAATATTTTTATATTCATCGGGACTTATCTTTCCGCTGCACACCCCGCAGCAGGCATCCATCTGCAGATACGGGCAGCCGGATGCGTGCTGCGGATTATGGACGAGGTCATTGCGTCTGCAAAGTTTGAAGGCATCTTCAAGGGCATTTAAAAAGCCGGATGCCGATTTCTGCGATGTAAAGGGGCCAAGGGTTTTTTCTCCATTATTAAAAGACGGCTTTGGCGTAATCGAAAAGAATGGAATTTTATTATTCAAATCAGCCTTAATAAACCACGGATAAACGAAAATAATATGGTCTTTATAATTAGATGCGAAAATCAGTTTGGCGGCTTTGTAATGTTCGATTGACAGGCGGAATTTACAGGGGCAGGTTTTGTAATAGATTTTAGCGGTAATGCTTTTTAAATCCGCTTTTTTTGTTTTTTCGGCTCGTTCAGCAAGTTTAGTTTTTGCAGCTCTTCTTATATTGGCCGCCGAGAGGAGAAGTATTGGCAGATTTTGATTATCTGTAAAAAGAACAAGACCCGCCGAGGAGGGCAGGTCTGTCAAATTATCGGGTGAAATATAATTTTCAAAAATTTGGTCTGTCGGACTTTCCATCACACATCTCTGCCGGCGATAACGGTATCGAAGACCATTATTCCATTGACAATGCCCTGCACGACGCAGACATATTTTCGGCTCTTGAATTCCGTGATGTGGCCGAGCAGATATAATCTGCTGCCGGGTTCGACGGGTCTTCTGAAATTTGCCTCATCGATGCTCATAAAACCGATGAAGCCTGGAAGCTTGTAAACTTTTTTTACGAACACGCTGGAAAGCTGCGCGGCGGCTTCAACCATTATTACAGCCGGCATAAGCGGCCTGCCGGGAATGTGACCTCGGACCCAGAATTCATGGTCGGTAATATCTTTGCAGCCGAGGACGAGGAATTTTTCTTTATCGAACCAGATAACCTTGTCGAGCTGGTCCATCTCGAATCTTTGCGGATTGACTTCCTGGATTGCTTTTTTATCAAAGACAACCTGATTGAGGTCAATTTTTGACAGGTCAAACAATAGCGGCGGAGGCATTAAAATAATCTTTCACAAAAAGTGTCGATATTGTGATTGTTCAAAACACAAATTACCCCCAATCATCTTTGAAGATGTTAAGGGTGGAACTACAGATAAAGCAGTTTTTCCGATTATTCTTCAGTGCTTCTTAGTTCAAGAACCTTGTTTCTAACAACCTGGGCAGCCTGTTTAATCTGCTGCATTTGTTTTCTGACTCTTGTGCCAGCAGCCTTATTGCCGCCTTCCGCCTTTTTTACGTCGCTGTCGGCCTCTTCTACAATTTTTTTTAGATTTTCGTATTCTTGCATTATTGCCTCCATACAAAAAATGTCCGATAAGAAGTCTAACGAGAGAAAAATAATTGTCAAAAGAAAATAGGCTTTTTTAATGAAAAAATCAAGTTTTTTACTGGAACAATTTTATGGTAAGCTGGGCAATTTTTTTGCCAAGCCTTTGACATTGAGCCGTAACCCTTTCATCAGGCTGGCCAATCGAAACCGGACCATAATGGTCGCCTTGTGAATCACCCTGAATAACCATTCCGTGTATAAGCATAGCCTCTAAAATGCCCATAATCGTTGTTTCATTGCCGCCGCCAATATTGGCGGAACTGCTAAAAGCAGCGCCAACCTTGCCTGTCAAAGCACCGTGCCTGCTTACAGAATCCGTAAAAAGCTGCATAATCTGCGGCGACATCTGGCCATAATAGGTCGGCGAACCAACAACAATAGCATCCGAAGCAAGTAAATCATCGACCTTTATCTTCTCTACGGATTTGCAATCAGTCGGTAAGCCATTGCTGTTCATAGACTTAGCAATTAATTCGGCCATTTCGCGGGTATTTCCGGTTTTAGAATAGAAAACAACAAGCCCTTTAGCCATAACACGCCCTTTCAATAAATCAGCCTTATTCTATGAAAAAATCGAGTAAATGCACGAATTTTTTGCACGAAAAAGCAGGAAGTAAAGATGTAAGGATATATTAGCTGAGGACTTTAGTAATCATTTCGCGGGTAACAATAAGAATATCCACAAGAGCTGATATATAGAGAACGGCCATTCGCAGATAGTGCATCGCAAGGCCGGCACGGGCAATGAAAAATACAAACAAAACCGCAATCACAGAAACAGCTGAAAGGGCCGATGACAATTGATAATCAATGGGCCTGTGAAGCGCATAAGTTACGCCAGCCTGCAAAATAAGAGCGGCTGCGGCAAGAAGGAGCCAGTTGGCATCGGTCTTTCCGGCGAGAGTCATAGCCTCGAAACCTTCGGCAATTATTAGTGAACAAATCAATGCAATAAATGAAAGCCAAAAAACCGGCGGAACATTCAAAAGAGGATTATAAAATGCAAGAAGAACAGCTAATATCAAAAGAACGGCTGTCCAGAACCTGCGGGTCTTAAAGAACAAAACAAGGCCGACCAAAAGAGCGCCGAACGAGGCGTGATAAAAGCCAAGAGAAAAAACATCAGCGGAAGATAATAAAGGAGTTATGATTGCAGCAAAACTATTGGATGAGACAATAGTTTCAGGCGGGATAGGATAAAGATAAAATTTTGCGGCCAGCCAGAAAACAGCGAATACAAACAAAAATGGAACCAGTGAAAGCACGGCAGCAAGGAGATTAGCGGTATTAGAACTGAATCTTGGAAGTTTATAAAGAAAGACCGCAGGAATGAAAGTCCAGGGCAGAGCAGCATAGACGCAAAAGGCAAAAGGATGAAAGCAGTAAAAGGCAACCGTAAAAGAACCAAAGCCATAGATAATGCCGCCGAGAAAGGAAGCAACAAAGGAATTGACGTATCTCCTGGCAAGCATATACGCGCCCGTGGCGGAAATAATGGGAGTCAGGAGCAGGATTTTCTGAACGCCGGCAAATTTGTCGAGATGCGGACCCATCAGCCAGCCGGCAAAAGCTATGTAGATAATGACAGCGACGACAAGCTGAGTTACAGGCGACAATTTTTTGTTTATTGCAAAAGCCATCGTAATACAAAAATTCCAAACGCCAGATTCTACTATTTTATTACGACTTTTCCACTGCCACGACCGACAGCGCCAAGATTATAGACTGTTTGGCCGCTATGAGCAAGCTGTCTTATTATAGAATCGGCAAAATCGGGTGCAACAATTAAAATAAAACCGATGCCCATATTAAAAACACGGAACATCTCTTCGGCTTCGACGGGGCCGTTTTTACGTAAAAATTCGAAAATTGGCGGTATTTGCCAGGCGGATTTGTTAATTACGGCGTCGCAATCGGCCGGCAGGACCCGCGGGACGTTGCTTGGCAGACCGCCACCAGTGATGTGAGCCATTGCGTGAACGACCTGCTTTACCTTGTAACGGCTGAGCAGCCTGAGGATGGGACGAACGTAAATAATCGTCGGGGTAAGCAAAATCTCCCCTATCGATTTATTGTCAAGCTCGGCGATTTTTTCGTCAACTTTAAGACCGAGTTTTTTAAAGCAGATATGTCTTGCCAGAGCGAAACCGTTGCTGTGCAGGCCACTGGAGGCGAGGCCAAGAATTGTATCGCCGAGGCAGACTTTCGAGCCGTTGATTATCCTGTTTCTTTCGACTACGCCGACTGCGAAACCGGCCATATCGAAGTCATCCTTTTTATAGATGTCCGGCATTTCAGCGGTTTCGCCGCCAATGAGAGCGCAATCCGCTGTTTTGCAGGCATTGGCGATGCTTTCGACAAGCTCGGCAACTCTTGCGGGTTCGAGTTTGTGCAGGGCAAGATAATCAAGGAAAAACAGAGGCGTAGCGCCAAGAACAAGCATATCATTGACGTTCATCGCGACAAGGTCGAAGCCGAGGGTGTCGAATTTTTTCATATCCCTTGCGACGAGGACTTTTGAGCCTACGCCGTCGGTGCAGGCGACGAGGACGGGATTTTTGTAATTTTTTTTGAAGATTTTTTCGTCATAATCGAGGCGAAACAGACCGGCAAAGCCGCCGGGCATATCGATTACGCGAGGGCCAAGCGTGCTCTGAATCGAAGTCTGAATCCTATCGACCATCTCGTCGTTTGCGTCGATGCTGACGCCGGATTTTTCATAAGTAATATAATCAGCCATTATAATCCATTATAACTGAACAGGTTCATCGTCAAAAAGCTGCATCTGATAACGTTCCATCACAAATTTGCCGACCATCATCTGAACCGGAATAGGATAATTGCCCGACCAGCAGGCGGTGCAGTAATGGTCTTTCGGCAGCGATGCACAGGATAACAATCCTTCAAGGGAGATGTAGCCAATGCTGTCAACATCCAGAAATTCCTTAATCTGCTGCATATCTTTTCCGTTAGCGAGCAATTCTTCCTTAGTGGGAAAGTCAACGCCATAAAAGCAGGGAAATCTAATCGGCGGACAGCTTACCCGCATATGAACCTCTTTTGCGCCGGCTTCTCTGATGGCGTTAATTTTGCCTTTGGTGGTTGTGCCGCGGACGATTGAGTCATCGACTATAACAACACGTTTATTCTTCACCACTTCTTTTACGACGGCAAGCTTGAGCTTTACGGCAAGGTCGCGGACGTTCTGTTCAGGCGAAATGAAAGTTCTGCCGACGTAATGGCTTCGGACGAAACCCATATCGAAAGGTATTCCACTTTGGCGAGAATAGCCGATAGCTGCGGATGTGCCGGAGTCGGGAACGGGAATTACAACGTCAGCATCGACGGGATGCTCTTTTGCGATTTGGGCACCGAGTCTTTTTCTGAATTCGTGGACGTTTTCGCCGAAGATATAGCTGCTCTGCTTTGCGAAATAGACGTGCTCAAAGATGCAATGAGCGGGAGTAATGCCGGCTTTTACAAATCTTCTACTGGTTAAGCCGTCTTTGCTTAATGTAACAATTTCGCCTGGTTCGACGTCGCGGATATATTCCGCTTCGATTGTGTCAAACGCACAGGTTTCGCTTGCGACGCAAAAGGCGCCGTCTTTTGTTTTTCCGATACATAACGGCCGAACACCATAAGGGTCGCGGGCAGCTTCAATTCTGTCGGGAAAGAGAAATAATAACGAGTAAGCACCTTGTAAATGATTGAGGACGTGGCCAAGCGGGTCGGGCTTTGCAACGTGAGTCGGCTTAGCCAAAAGATGAATGATTATTTCAGTATCGCTTGTGGATTTGAATATGTGGCCGTAAGCTTCATATTCGTCGCGCAGCAGCGAGGCATTGATTAAATTGCCATTGTGAGCGACGGCGACCTGACCGCGGGAATATTCGCTCAAAAGAGGCTGAGCATTGGCAAGGTTTCTTCCGCCGGCAGTTGAATAACGGACGTGGCCGATTGCGATGGGGTTTTTGAGCATACCAAGTATGTCCCTTCCGCCGCGAAAGACCCTGCCGACCTGACCCATACCTGTATGACAGGAAATAGTCTGGCTATCACTGGTGGCAATGCCTGCGGATTCCTGGCCGCGATGCTGCAAACTATGCAAGGCAAAAAAGGTTTTTTCAGCCGCGTCAGCGTCCCCAAAAATGCCGAACAGACCGCAGTTTTCTTTTTTGTCCATAAACACAACCCCTATAAAGACTTAAAGCAGTAGAATTTTTGAAAGATTTTGCCTTGTTGAAGATGCATACAATGTATCGAAATAAGAGAGAAAAGTCAAATCCTTTATGAATTATCGAACAAAAATATCGAATTTAATAAGACTGAAAAGGTTGCAAAACAGACAAAACAACGATATTTTATTATACGTCAAGGGAGTTTATTCGGAAAAGGTTTTTTTCGAGAGGCCAATGGCAGACAGACCGATAGTAGCGGTAGTCGGCAGTGTATATGCAGATATGGCGATACGCTGTGTTGATTTTCCGGCAACGGGACAAGTCGTGTCGGGCAGCGGCTTTTCTTATACAGCGGCGGGTGCAGGAGTAAATCAGGCAATCCAGGCGGCATTGTGCGGCTGTGAAGTTTACCTTGTCGGCAAAGTCGGCAAAGATATCTTCGGACGAATGATAAGAAGCTATCTGGCAGGATTCGGAATCAATACCAAATTCATCTTCGAGGCGGAGGCGAAAAATACAGGCGTCAGCGTTTCTTTTGTCAGCAGCTCAGGTGCGAACAGAACGGTAGTTTCCGAAGGAGCAAACAAGGCCCTGCAGGGGGCCGATATAAGAGGTGAAGAATTTGAAGCGATTTTGTCTTCCGCAAAAGTGTGCCTGGTAAACGGGGGTCTGCCGGGCGAATTTGTATGCAGCGCGATAAGGGCGGCGAAACTTTCCAAAACCAAAGTGATACTCGACCCGGCACTGTCCAAAGAACAGTTCGAAGACCAAAGCGGGAAACTGCCGCTGGATTATTACACAGCGGATATACTTGTGCCGAACTTTGTGGAAGCGGCGGAGCTGACTGCTGCGAGCAATCATAATATTCATACCGCAAAACTTACAGGCTCAGACCTCATCGCCCGCGGCGTCGGATGCGTAGTTATAAAATTAGGCAGGCGCGGCGCACTTGTGGTTGACAGGGAAGGGACGACACATATACCGCCTTTCGAGGTTAAATTTGTTGACCGGACAGGATGCGGAGACGCTTTTGACGGGGCGCTTGCGGCAAGCTGCGCGGCGGGGACTGAAATCAAAGAGGCCGTAAAATTCGCATCAGCGGCAGGAGCGATTACCTGCACAAGATTCGGCGGAGCAGAGGCACTGGCTAAAAAAGAGGAAATTCAGGAACTTTTACAGGAATTCTCATAAGAAAATAAAAAATCAAAATGAAAAAATAAAAATTATGGAATCCCGATGAATCGGGATGTTTTTTTTAATGAAATATAATAAAATTTTAATTAATTTGATATTTGCGATTGGGATTATTTGCGGGCCGGCGACTGCTGAAGACCCAAATAGAGGTGCCGCAAAAACACACAGGAAAGGGCGAACGATAATTTATGTTCAGCCTGTGATAATCTATAATATCATCAGCGGCAGCTCAATAAGCATAGGAAATGGATATGATAATTACGATAATACAGTAAATGCGCCGGCAGAGAAAAGAAGAGATAAATATGTTCCCGCAGCGGTGCTCATTGGAGATTACGAAGAAATTTTCAATTATGCAATGGAAAACGCGACAGACAGCAATACCGCTGAAATTTTACCGGAATTGTTTAACTCTCACGCGGCAAGAATTATTTACGAGGCAAGCTTTACGGAACAATTTTTCGAAAAAATCACACAAGACAATCCAAACGATACAAAAGAAAGATATAAATTGATTCAAGTCGCCAGAAAAATAGCGGGCGAAAATTACTGGCATTATCTTACGGATTTTAAAGAAGCTAAAACAAAAGACAATCAGATTAATAATAAACTTCGCCAGGCGTTAAAAAGGGGAATTGTTCAAAAACTTCAAAGCGATAAAAAAATATTCGGCAAATCGAACTTCAATACATCGGGCGACTGGCTTTCGAGGATGTTGGCCTGCGCGGCAGTCAATCCGCAGACAGGAAGCGTATTGAACCCTGCTTTAATTTACGGCGAAGAATGGGAATTGCAGCAGGATCCGATAAACGATGAGGCAGTCAGAGTATTGAACGAAATGGCGGGAATATACAAGAAGACAGATGCCAATGAAACGGAGCCAAATAATGTAACCCCGCCATAATGACGGGGCCGACCTATTTCAGTTTTGCTTTGATGACGCCAAGGAGGCGCTTATTGTCGATGGGCTTCTGGAAGACGCCGGCAAAGCCAAGCTCGGAATAATCAATGTTCTCCGTCATTTCATCGCCTGCGCCGCTTAAAAGATATACAGGGGCCTTGTTGCCGAGAAGCCTTAACTCCTTTGCGAATTTTGCGCCGGCGTCAATCTCCTCCATAATCAAATCGACAATAATCAAATCAGGCTTTGTCTTTTTATAAACATTCAAACCTTCTTCGGCGTTTTTAGCCCCAACTGCAATGTAGCCATTGCCTTCAAGAAACAGGCTTATAGCCTGCAGAAAGTCAGGGTCGTCGTCGATAGCCAGAATAACATATTTATTGTCTCGCATTTGATACCTCCTTTTAAAAACCGTCAAACGGTTGCGGTTACGACGCTCGTTTCGTCTTACGTTTCCCGTTTAACGTAATATTCACAATCTATCCCTAAAGACAAGCAGAAATTTTAGATATTTTATCAAACTCTTTTGTTTTGAGCAGTTCTACGAGAAAATCGGCGGCTTTTTGCAGATTGGCCTTTGCCTTATCAGTCAAACCTTCGCCAAAGCGGTCAAATTCATAGCCGCGAATGCCGAGAATATATCCTTTTGTCTTTGAGCCAAAGAGATTTTCAGCAAGAGCCATAATATGAGCAGGTTTAATGCTGTGCGTTGAGAAATTTTCGGAATATTTTGCTTCGACAGGTTGGAAGCTGAAAGGCTGGGCAGCATCGGTCGAAGCATCAGCGAAAATAACAATATCATTCTCGGCAATCTGAGATGAATCTTCAATCGCGAGCTGATAATCGGCTTCTACGGTAACAGCAGGGATATTTTTCGATTCGATAATCTCAGCCAGCGCAGGACCAAGACCATCGTCAGCCCTTGCAGGATTGCCGAAACCAATTAACAGAATTTTTTTATTTCTTATTGTCATTATAAAAACTTATTTAGCGGCCGCCGTTTGTGGCGGCCTGACCCCCCGCCACAGGTGCGGGGGCTAAACTAAATCTGGATTCCCGCTTCCGCGGGAATGACAAGTTATTGTTTTGTCATACTGTCTATTTCATTGCCCTGATAATCGTAAAGCGTAACAATCAAAGGCATTTTCCCCAATGCGTGTGTCGCACAGGACAGGCAGGGGTCATAAGCTCTGATGGCAACTTCGATACGATTTAAAAGACCTTCCGTAATTTGAGGCGCACCATCGATGTGGTCTGCGGCAACTTTTCGCACAGCGCTGTTAAATGCTTCATTGTTGTTCGTAGTCGATACAATAAGATTAGCCATCGTAATCTGGTCATTGTCATCGATTTTATAATGATGGAACAGCGTGCCTCGCGGGGCCTCGATAAGGCCGACGCCTTCGTTTCTGCGCTGGCCTTTTACAACAAGGTCTGTGCCCTGAAGGTCACTGTCGTGCAGAAGCTCGTTTATTTTTTCGATGGAGTGCAGAAGCTCAATCATTCGCGCCCAGTGATAGGCCATTGTTATATTGTTCGGTCTGCCGCCGGTGAGGGCTTTAAATTCCTTTCTTGCCTTTTCTGCTTCGGGCGTGTCGATAAAATCACAGGTGTTGATTCTCGCAAGCGGACCTACGCGATACCAGCCCTTTTGCGGGCCGAGAGATTTAATAAACGGGAATTTCATATAAGACCACGACTTTACCTCTTCAGCGATATAATCGAGGTAATCCGAATAGTCAACCTGGTCGAATATTTTTTTGCCATCGGCGGTAATTGCCCGCAGATTGCCGTGATATAAATCCATCGCGCCGTCGCTGCGGATGAGGCTTAAATGATTCGACTCGAACGAACCGAAAGGCATGAGCTTGTCAAGATTTTTAAGTGTATACTCCTTTGCGATATTCAGGGCGGCTCTTGACCATTCAAGCATTTTTTGGATGTCTTTTAAAAAGACGTCTCTTTCAGCGATTGACAGATTTTTGTTTATTCCGCCGGGGATGGCACCTGTGCCGTGGATTTTTTTGCCTGCGGTAGCCTTGATGATTTCCTGGCCGTATTTTCTCATCATAACGCCCTGGACGGCAAGGTCGGGATATTTAACGGCGACGCCTATAACGTTTCTGATTTTCGGGTCGGCGTCAAAACCGAACAATAAATCCGGCGAACAGAGATGAAAAAAGTGCAATGCGTGAGACTGGAACATCTGGCCGTAGTGCATTAAGCGGCGCATTTTTTCAGCGGTAGGAGTCAATTCGTCGGCGCCTACGATTTTGTCCATCGCTTTAGCCGCGGCAAGGTGATGACTGACCGGACAAATCCCGCAAAGCCTCTGGACAAGCACGGGAATTTCCCAGTAAGGCCTGCCTTGTATGAATCTTTCAAAGCCGCGAAATTCAACGACGTGAAATCTTGCCTGCGTAACCTTGTTATTCTCATCAAGCAAAATCGACACTTTGCCGTGGCCTTCAACGCGGGTTACGGGCTCTATTACAACCTTTTTGTTCACTTTGTTACTCCGGGAATTTAATCGTACTTTATAAGTTCGTAAGGCAACTCGAGCGGTTTATTATTTAAAAGCGCAACGACAGTCTGCCAGATTGAATCTGCACTTGGCGGGCAGCCCGGCAGGGAATAATCAATTTTTACAACCTCACTGCAGGGATAAACCCTGTTGAGGCATAGCGGCAGTTCCTTGTCATTCGGTATAATTTTTTCAGGATTGTGGACTGATGGGCCGCTGAGATATGCTTCTTCGAGACATTCTTTTAACGGGATATTGTTCCTCAAAGCGGGAATGTCGCCATTGATGGCACAATCGCCGACGGCAACGAGAATATCACAATGCCTGCGGAATTCCTGAAGGATGTGAACATTATCTTCATTTGCGCAGCCGCCTTCAATCAGGCCGATAGCACATCTGCCTGTAAATTCCTTTATGTCGTCAATTGGGGATTTGTCGAAATCGACAAGCTCGATAAGCTTGAGAATTCGCTCATCAATGTCGAGAATCGACATATGGCAGCCGAAGCAGCCTGCCAGCGATGTTGTTGCAAGTTTTGGTTTTGCCATTTTTTATATCTTTCAAAAATTATTATTTTCTTCGCTCTTCGATTTCCAAGCCGATTGGTTTTTTATCATATAATCTTTGTCCAATTGGAATAGTAAAGGCTGTTCCTTTTTTATTTATTGTTCCGACAGGACAGACATCCGCTGCTTTGTCGGCTGCGGAGAGATTGGTATCTTTAAGATATTTTTCTGAATTTACAATGATTTTCTTATCGATGCTCCTGCCGGCAAATTCAAAAACGCCTTTGCCGTCAACGTCTTTTGAGGCTTCAACACACCTGCCGCAGAGAATACACCTGTTAAGGTCGAGAAATATATCGGGATGCGTTGAATCGACTTCTTTTTCCGGGAAAAGATAAGGGAATTTCGGCGCCAGAATGCCAAGTCTGTAAGCGACAGCCTGAAGCTCACAATTGCCGCTTTTTTCGCAGAACATACAAAAATGATTTCCTTCGATAAAGAGCATATCAATGATGTTGCGTCTGTGTTCCTTAAGCTCCGGTGTTTCGTTATCGACAATCATCCCCTCGGCAATCGGCTGTGTGCAGGCAGCTTGCGGTTTGCCATTGACAAGGACTGTGCAGAGGCGGCAGCTTCCGTGCGGGGCAAGGTCTGGATGATAACATAACCTCGGTATATAAACGCCTGCCTCGTCGGCGGCCTGCAGGATTGTCTGACCTGCTTTGGCTTTTATTTCAACGCCGTCAATTGTAAAGGTTATCTGGTCGCTCATTGTTTATCCTTTTATTTCGTAAATATTACTGATTTGCGTTTTGCGATTGCTTCGCCATCTGCCAAAGCTTTTTTAATATCGAATGCCGGTTGTAACCCATCGACAGCTTTTTTGACTTTCGATTCATAATCTTTGCGGAAATTTTTCAATGTTGTAAGCACCGGATTTGGCGAAGTCTGGCCAAGACCGCAACGGCTGGTGAGTTTTATGCTTTCGCTGAGCTGCTGCAATATATCAAGGTCTTCCGGTTCGCCTTTGCCGGCGAGAATTTTATCCAGATTTTTTTTCAGCAGAACGTTGCCGACCCTGCAAGGCGTGCAATAGCCGCAGCTTTCCTCAATAAAGAATTCCATATATTGCGCGGCAATATCTATCATATTCCTTTCAGGGCCGAAAACGACTACCGCTCCGCCGGTTGCCAAATCGTCATAGCTGATTGTCCTGTCAAAATCGTTTTTGCCTATTATCTGGCCGCTTGGCCCGCCGATGAGAACCGCCTGAGCATCTTCGGCTCCGGCTTCCTTCAGCATATCTTTTACTTTTAAGCCGAATTGGAATTCATAAACGCCCGGCTGTTTGCAATCGCCTGAAATGCTTAGAAGTTTTGTTCCGGTATTTCCAGCAGAACCGATTTCAGCAAACCAGGGGGCGCCCATTTCAAGGATTCTCGTAACGCAGCAAAGTGTCTCAACATTATTAACTGCGGTTGGATAACCCATATAGCCTTTTTGCGCCGGAAAAGGCGGCCTTGTTTTCGGGTCGCCGCGAAGTCCTTCGCAGGAGCTTATCAGTGCGGTTTCCTCGCCACAGATATAAGCGCCGGCTCCCATCTGGATTGTTATGTCAAAATTAAAACCTTTTTTGCCGAGGACGTTTTTGCCCAGCAGATTTTTATCTCTTCTGACAGCAAGTATTTTTTCAAGCAGTTTTCGCAGATAATTGTATTCGCCTCGCAGGTAAAGAATTCCGTTTTCAGAGCCGATAGCATAACCTGCGATTGTCATACCTTCAAAGAGCATATCCGCCCGTTCTGTAAGGATTACCCTGTCCTTGAAAGTGCCCGGTTCGCCTTCGTCGGCGTTGCAGACGATATATTTTTTTGTTCCTTCAGCTCCCCGAGTAAACTGCCATTTCATTCCGGTTGGAAATCCTGCGCCGCCTCTGCCGCGAAGCCGAGCATTTTTTACCGCATTAATTACTTCGACCGGACTCATTGCAAGAGCGTTTGTCAAACCCGTCTGGCTTTCATAATCGGCAAAAATTACCGCGCCTTTTTTTCTTATGCCATTGTGGACGCAGGAATGGACAAGCTCATTGGCGTTGTTGCCGTCGCCAAGACGATGTTTAAGTTTTGACGGGTCATAGTGCTTTTTAATATCGGCGACAATTTCTTTTACCTTGTCGGTGGAAAGATACGTTATGACTTCATCGTTAATGAGCGCCGCCGGCGCCTGGTCGCACATCCCGATACAGGGTGTGTATTCAAGAGTTATTTTCCCATCAGGCGTTGTCTGGCCAAAGCCGATACCGAGTTCTTTTTTGAAAGCCTCGGCGACCGCATCAACGCCGGCTATCTTATCAACCACATCATTGCACAGACGAATGACGACTTTGCCTTTGGGTTTTTTCGATAAAAACGCGTAAAATGTTACGACGCTCTCAACGTCGGCCCGGCGGCAATTGACAAATTTAGCTATTAAATTCATCGCTTCGCTGCTGACCCGGCCAAACTGCTCCTGCACCGCCCGAACGATATCCATCATTTTCGTGCGGTCATTGCCGCAGTTTTGGCATATTTTTTTAATCCCTGACTGTATATTTTCACTCATATTTACCTCAAAAATATTTAGAAACCTGGCTTGCGAATTTCCCTGCCGAAATTTAAACAAGAAGTATATTGTTTTCGTTCATTTCTGTCTATTAAAAAACCATATCTGAAGCATTTCTGAGCCTGAAAAAAGAAGAATTGCATACAAAAACGCCCTGTATATAATTAAGTCAAATTCCGATAGCCGATAATGATAGCTAAATAAGGTTTTTCACAACAAATCGGTTTATCGTGAAAAATAAGGAATTATGGCAGAAAATCAGACAAATTCAGCTGGTATTGTCGAGACCAAATTTATAAGGGTAGTCGAGGCGGACAATCCCTTAAAATTAGTCAGCGGCAAAACCCTTGGCCCGATAGAGGTAGCGTATGAAACTTACGGCAAATTGAACCCGGCGGGCGACAATGTCGTTCTTATATGCCACGCTCTCAGCGGAAGCGCTCACGCAGCCGGTTTAAGCGGAAGCGAAGATAAAAAGCCGGGCTGGTGGGATATTATGATAGGCCCCGGCAAAGGGATTGATACGGATAAATATTTTGTGATATGCTCCAATTTTCTTGGAAGCTGCACCGGCACAACAGGACCATCCAGCATCAACCCCGCAACAGGAAAGCCATACAATCTTGATTTTCCGCTGATAACGATAGCCGATATGGTGAAGGTGCAAAAACTACTTTTGGACAAGCTCGGCATAAAACAGCTTTTAAGCGTCGTCGGCGGTTCGATGGGCGGGATGCAGGTTTTACAGTGGGCGATTGAATATCCCGATTTTGTCAAATCGGCGTTGGTAATTGCCGCGACCGCAAGGCTCGGCCCGCAGGCTATCGCGTTCGACGCGGTCGGCAGAAATGCAATCCTTGCCGATATGGAAGCGGGTAGGGCACCGAGAAACGGCCTTGCCACCGCGAGAATGATAGGACATATAACCTATCTTTCAAAAGAAAGTATGAGAGAAAAATTCGGCAGAGGCCTTCGGAGCACCGACAAATACAGCTACGATTTCAGCTCGGAATTTTCCGTCGAAACGTATCTTGATTATCAGGGTCAGAGTTTCGTCGAGCGTTTTGACGCTAATAGTTACTTATATATAACCAAGGCGATGGACTATTTCGACCTTGAAAAGGAATACGGCTCTTTCGAGCAGGCGTTTGCGAAAACAAAGTCGAGATTTCTGATAATCAGCTTCACCAGCGACTGGCTCTTTACGCCTGCGCAGTCGGAAGAAATGGTAAATGCACTCGTCGCACAGAGAAAACCCGTCAGCTACTGCAATATCTTTTCTCCCTACGGCCACGATGCGTTTCTGCTTGAACCTGAAACGCTCGGCAGACTGATTAGCGGCTTTCTTTCCACAACCATTGAAAAACCGAAGTTCGACAGAGTTTCAACTGTTTCGAGCGCAAAGGGAATCGAGCGGGCAAAAAGACTCAGGGTCGATTACGAGCTTATCGAATCGCTGATTGAGCCGAACAGCCGGGTGCTCGATGTCGGCTGTGGCGATGGTCAGCTTCTGCTTAATCTCCAGTATGACAAAAATATCATCGCGGAAGGCATTGAGGTTGACCAGGAGCTTGTTCTGCAAGGTGTAAATAACGGTCTTAATGTAATTCACAGGGATATCGAACGAAAGCTTGAACATTATCCTGAAAAAAGCTTTGATTACGCGATACTTTCGCAGACTTTACAGACTCTTAAGAATCCGCATCAGGTTTTTGCCGAATTGCTGCGGGTCGCCGAAAAGGTTATCGTCAGCTTCCCAAATTTCGCTTACTGGAGATGCAGAATAAATTTGTTCTTTGGCGGCGTGGCTCCCCGCACAAAACAATTACCTTTCAGATGGTATGATACGCCGAATATTCATTTTATGTCGCTGAAGGATTTTGAAGATTTCTGCGATGAAATCGGTGCTAAAGTCGAAGTTAAAATACCGCTTATTGGCAATCGGCGAAGCCCGGTAAAATTCGCTCCGAACATTTTTGCAGAACAGGCAATTTACTTAACGAGTAAAAACACAGACTAACACAGACTAAAACACTGACCGACACAGACAGAAAAGCCCACGGAATTATGAAAGAAAGGAAACATATAAATTTACTATATGAAGATTTGAGTTATCAAATCCGCGGTTGTGCAATTGAAATCAAAAAAAATTATGGACTCGGCCATAAAGAGATATTATATCAAAGAGCTTTTGCTGAAGAACTTGGTCTGCGAAAGATAAAATATGAACGCGAGAAACCAATTAAAATATATTCACCCAAGACAACTAAGGTAATTGGCTCATATCAACCCGACTTCATAATAGAGAATAAAATAATTGTCGAATTAAAAGCCATAGAACAAATTCCCCGCAAAATGATTGATCAACTTTACAGTTACCTGCGAAATAGCACTTATGAATTAGGCTTTCTCATAAATTTCAGGTCCGATGGGGTAAATATAAAGCGAATTATCTACACAAATGACAGAAAAAAACATATGCAATTGGTCGGTGAACGTCAGTGTTAATGTCCGTGTCAGTCAGTGTAATGTTAACTATCGGCAATATCAAACTCAAATACCCTTTCATTCAGGCGTCCCTGAGCGGCTACAGCGACCGGGCGATGAGAGTCCTCGCCAGAAAATTCGGCTGCGAGCTTACCTTTAGCGGCGTTATCCTTGACAGTTCCGCATCGTATAAACCGCTTTTTGAAAAACCAAACTATATTCTCAAAGATGATGAGCATCCAATCGGCGCGCAATTACTTGGCACGAACCCACAAAAAATGGCCAAAGCGGCCCAGGACTTATTGCAGGCCGGCTATGACCTTATCGACATCAATTTCGCCTGCCCGGCTCCGAAGGTTGTCAAAAAGGCAAGAGGCGGCGCTCTTTTAGCAGAGCCGAAAACGGTAATCCAAATTTTCAAACAGGTTAGAGACGCTGTCCAGTGTCCAGTTATTATGAAACTCAGGAAAGGTTTTGACGATAGCGTTGAATCAGCCCGGAAATTCTGGCAAATTTGCGATGAGGCTGTCGAATATGGCGTTGACGGCCTGATTGTCCACGGCAGAAGCGTTGAGCAGAGATTTAAAGGTAAAGCCGACTGGAATATAATAAAACAATTGAAAGAAAAATTTCCAAAAACCATAGTTTTAGGCAGCGGAGATTTGTTTAAGCCTGTTGATATTGTTAAAAAACTCTGCTCAAGCGGCGCCGACGGCGTGGCGATTGCCAGAGGCGCTATCGGCAAACCCTGGCTTTTCAGACAGATAAAAGATTTGTTAGATAGAAAAACAGAAATTTATGAGCCTGGCGTAAAAGAGCAGGGCAGAATTATTTTGGAACATTTTGAAATGCTCAAAGAGCTTTACGATATAAAAAAGTGTATCTGGTATTTCAGAAAGTTTCTTGTCAAATACAGCAAAAGTCATCCTGATTGTGGAAAAGTAAGCAAAGAACTTATCGCGGCACAAACTGAAGAGCAATTAAGGCAAACAATAAAAAAGTGGTACTGATAATCAGTTTTATTTGGGGGAGTTTTTAATTTTTGCCCATTCGTCGCGGAGGGTAGCAGTGCGATTGAAAATTAGTTTTCCATCCTTGCTGTCGGAATCGAGACAAAAATAGCCCATTCTTTCAAATTGCCAGCGGCTTAAAGGTTTTGCGTCCTTTAAATATGGCTCGACTTTGCAATTAACCAATTTTGTCAGCGAATTCGGATTAAGATAAGCTGTGAAATCCTTGCCTTCTTCCGCCTCATCCGGATTTTCCTTTGTGAAAAGATTTTCGTAGAGCTTTGCCTCGGCATCGACGGCGTTTTTCGCGCAGACCCAGTGAAGAGTGGATTTTACCTTTCTGCCGTCGGGTGCATCGCCGCCGCGGGTTACGGGGTCGTAAGTGCAGCGAAGTTCGATTATGTTACCTGCTGAATCCTTTATTACGTTTGTGCAGGTTACAAAATAAGCATATCGCAGGCGGACTTCCCTGCCGGGAGCGAGCCGGAAGAACTTTTTCGGTGCCTCTTCCATAAAATCGTCGCGTTCAATATAAATTTCACGCGAAAATGGGATCTGTCTGCTTCCTGCTGATGGGTCTTCGGGATTGTTTATTGCATCAAGGTATTCGACTTTCCCCTCGGGATAATTTTCAATTACAACTTTTAAAGGATTTAAAACCGCCATTACGCGAGGACTGGATTTGTTTAATTCTTCACGGATACAGTGCTGAAGAAGTGCGAAATCAACTGTGCTGTTGAATTTATTTACGCTGATTTTATCACAGAAACTTCTTATAGCGGCAGGCGAAATTCCCCGTCTTCTCATACCGCAGATTGTCGGCATTCTCGGGTCATCCCAGCCGGAAACGAGGCCATCCTGCACAAGTTTGAGCAGTTTGCGTTTGCTCATAACGGTATAGGTTAGATTGAGCCGGGCAAATTCAATCTGCTGCGGATGATAAATTCCGAGCGAATCGAGGAACCAGTCGTAAAGAGGCCGGTGATTTTCAAATTCAAGAGTGCAGATTGAATGTGTAACTTTTTCGACTGAGTCTTCCAGCCCGTGCGCCCAGTCATACATCGGGTATATGCACCATTTATCGCCTGTTCGGTGATGAGATGCGTGAAGAATTCTATACATCACAGGGTCGCGCATATTCAGGTTAGGATGAGCCATATCGATTTTTGCCCGCAGCGTTCTTGAGCCGTCGGGAAATTCGCCCTTTCTCATCCGTTCAAACAGGTCAAGATTTTCCTCAATGCTCCTGTTGCGATACGGACTGTCTTTTCCAGGATTAATCAATGTGCCTCGGTAATCTCTTATTTGGTCGGCAGTCAGGTCGCAGACATAAGCCTTGCCTTTTTTTATAAGGTCAACCGCCCAGTCGAACATCTGCTGAAAATAATCCGAGCCGAAGAAGAGATTTTGGCCCCAGTCCCAGCCGAGCCATTTGACATCGGCGATAATCGAATCGACATATTCCTGCTCTTCTTTTTCGGGATTGGTATCATCGAAGCGCAGGTGGCATTTTCCGCTGAACTCGGAAGCTATTCCGAAATTCAGGCAGATGCTTTTTGCGTGGCCGATATGGAGATAGCCGTTGGGTTCCGGCGGAAATCGTGTAACGACCCTGCCGTCCCATTTGCCGCTTTTGCAATCGTCAGCAACTATCTGGCGGACAAAATCGAGTTTTTGCTGATTTTCATCTTGTGTTGACATTTTTATAGATAACCCTTTAATCTTTAACGTGTTAGAGTCAAAGAAAAAATTATAAACACCCCAATATATGCAGTCAAGAACGTAAATGTTCTTTGATTACAATCTTTCGTATTTTATTACCGCCCTGTAGAGGCCGTTGATTCTTGAGCCTTCGACGACTAAAGGAGCATATTTTTCATTTCGAGGCTGAAGCCTGATTTTATCTTCCTGCTCGAAGAACACTCTTTTAAATGTTGTTTCATGCGGCGTTGCAAGACGAATGAAACAATCGTCGCCTGTTCTGACTTCCGCACCCGGCGAAAAAATAACAATATCGCCTTCGAGAAATTTCGGCTCCATTGAATCGCCTATGACGCGAACGGCAAAGGCCTGCGGGTCGTCGATATCGGGACAGCGGACATAATCATCAGCGAAGCCCGCCGGGTATTCAAGGTCGTCAAAATCTACCGGGTAACCTGCCGCGACGCGGTTAATGACAGGTATCAGTCTGCCGGGCTTTACCGCTGTTTTGTCTTCTTCAACCTGTAAATCTGTTTTTGAAAGCAGCTTGTCAATTTCATTTTTACTGGCTTTTTTATCGATAAGATTTTGCACAAGTTTTCGCCATCGCTGGTTCTCGGATTCATACGCCTCGAAACGCTGACGAACATCGGCGGGCATCCTGTCAAGATTAGCAATGCGCCGCAGTGTTCCGGCGGGAAATTGCAGCGCCTCTTCCAGCTTGCGGATGAGACTATCGCTGGGCGGATTTTTTACTTTGCCCGTCTCGATTGTCGAAAGATAAGGTTTTGAAAAACCCGTTTTTGCACTTACCTCATCAAGAGTAATATCCAGTTCGTGCCGTCTTTTGCGAATAATCTGACCTAATGACATCGTTATTTCCTTAAATATTATTCTGGTATTTGTTCTCTAATAATACAACTTTAAATAAAATTATCAATATTTTTATTTTTTTATGGATTTTTATTGGCATAGCAAATCTGAAAAATTATGACTGCTTGATGGTTATAAGGCCTTATTTAACAAGAAATTAACGAAAATAAAATAATATTTTGACGATTTTTTATTAAATTTGATGTTAAAAGTAGTATAATAGTATAAAAGATGGGGGCAAATGAAACAAACTAAACCTATTTATGTTGTAAGCGATCTGCATCTGGGTTCCGGCGGCAGAAGGGACAATTTTTCAACATACCGCAAGGAAAAGCAGTTTTTTGATTTCCTGGACTTTGTAGAAAAAAACGACGGCGAGCTGATTATTACAGGCGACCTTGTTGATATGTGGCGGTTCAGGATAAGAAGGATATTGCGAAGATATGCCGAGCTGTTCGACAGACTGGCAGAAATGAATGTTTCTTATATAGTCGGAAATCACGACCAGGCAATTGAGCCGCTTGTGCAGAACAGGATTCTGCCGCACAGTTTTTTTGAAAAGGCAACCGGACCCTTTACCAGGCAGATAGGCGGCAAGTGTTTTAAATTTATGCACGGCCACGAACTTGACCCGTTAAACAGCAGGATGAAACACTTGTGGGGCAGAATTGTATGTATAAGCGCAGGCGCTCTTGAATGGATAAACGGAGCTCCTTTTTATACCACGGAAGCAATTGAAAAAGTCCTGATAAATTTCGAGGAAAAATTGCTTGAAATGTGGATGCGGATTTGTCTTGAGATGAAAAAAACATTGAGTTTAGATATATGCCCGCATTACTGCGGCAGCAGGCTTAAGAACATCAAGACAAAGAAATTGCTCGTCCGCCATCAGGATTATAAAAACTCTCAGGGTTACGATATAACAATATCCGCTCATACCCATAGGGTGGGCAGTTTTAAAAACTGGTATTTCAACAGCGGCTCATGGGTTGGTGCAACAAACGATTTTCTGAACATCCTGCCTGACGGCAGAACCACAATTTTTGATTGGACAGTATCCGGGCCAAAGAGAAATCAGACAATTTTGTGCGCCTAAAAAATTTTATTCGCTTGTATCGAGAATGCTCATAAAGGCCTCCTGAGGAATTTGGACGCTTCCGACGCTTTTCATCCTTTTTTTGCCCTCTTTTTGTCTTTTGAGGACCTTCATTTTGCGGGTAACATCGCCGCCGTAGAGTTTTGCGGTAACATCTTTTCTAAAAGCCTTAATACTTTCGCGTGCAATTACCTTTCCGCCGATTGCGGCCTGCAGCGGTATCTCGAACTGATGACGCGGAATTGCCTTTCGGAGTTTTACAAGCATTTTTCTGCCTCTTGCCTCAGCGTTTGAGCGGTGCACAATCAAACTCAGCGCATCAACTATTGCCTTGTTGACGAGAATATCAATCTTGACAAGGTTGCCTGCCTCGAAACCGACAAATTCATAATCCATTGTCGCATATCCCCTGCTGATTCCCTTTAGCTGGTCGTAAAAATCATAAACAATCTCAGCCAGTGGCGCCCGAAATTCCATCATCACACGGGTCGGGCTTATATAATCGGTCCTAATAAGCTGACAACGTCTCATCTCTGAAAGTTTCATAATATTGCCTATGGTGTCCTTCGGCGTGATAATCTCAAGTTTTACAAAAGGCTCGCGCAGCTCGGCAATTTTTGTTTTTTCAGGCAATTGACTTGGCGAATCGATTCTGTAAGTTTCTCCTGATGTTTCAACGACCTCATAAGTTACAGTCGGTGCGGTCTGAACAACTTCAATGTCATTTTCTCTTTCAAGTCTTTCCTGAATAATCTCCATATGCAAAAGACCCAGAAATCCGCACCGGAAACCAAAGCCGAGCGCAGGACTGTTCTGCGGCACAAACGTAAAACTTGCGTCATTGAGCGATAATTTTTCAAATGCCGTGCGTAAATGCGTATAATCCGTGTTATTTCCCGGATAAAAATCACTGAAGACCATTTGCAGTGGTTTCTTATATCCCGCCAAAGCCTTCTTTGCAGGCTCTTTCGCCAGCGTTATGGTATCGCCGCTCGTAATATCCGACAAATTTCTGATATTCGCGATGACATAACCGACTTCGCCGGCGCTGAGAGAATCAGTTTTTTTCATTTCAGGCGTGAATTTGCCAAGCTCGGTTACCTGATAATTTCTGTTTGTGCCCATCATCAGTATTTTATCGCCGGGATTTAGCTGACCGCTCATCAAACGGACGTAACATATCACGCCGCGATATTCGTCATAATGACTGTCGAAAATCAGCGCTTTTGTCTGCTTTGTCGAATCGATAACCGGCGACGGCAGAAAAGTTATTATCGCTTCGAGCAGTTCCGGCACACCCTGGCCGCTTTTGGCGCTGATGTAAAAACACTCATTTTTGTTTATGCCGAGGATATGTTCTATTTCTTCCGCGACAATTTTCGGCTGCGCCGCGGGCAGGTCAATCTTATTTATAACAGGTATAATCTCAAGGCTGCTGTCAACAGCCAAATACGCATTTGCGACAGTTTGAGCTTCAACCCCCTGCGAGGCATCAACAACAAGCAGTGCTCCTTCGCAGGCGGCCATCGAGCGGGAAACTTCATAATGAAAATCGACGTGTCCGGGCGTGTCAATCAGGTTGAGCATATATTCAACGCCGTTGAGCGCATAGTGCATTGTTACGGCCGAAGCCTTAACTGTTATGCCGCGCTCGCGTTCGATATCCATAGTGTCGAGCATCTGGTCCTTGAAGTCTCTTTGGCTTACAGTTCCTGTAAGCAGAAGGAGCCTGTCGGCAAGCGTGCTTTTGCCGTGGTCAATATGCGCGATAATACAAAAATTCCGTATATTAGCTATATCCATATATCTTTTTATGATTAATTACAAACCGGTATTATAACGAATCTGCTGTTTTAAAGCAATCAGTCAGGCTGTGAAAAATCACACAACACACTGTCAGCTATCGGAATCGCCTGTTTTGTCAGGCTCAGGCGATTATCTTTTAACTGGAGCAAATTCGATTTTGAATTTTTCCCGATAGACGGCCCAAAAAACTCGTAAATATCAAAACCCGTTTTTTGTTTATATTCTATAAGGTCAATCCCTTCAATCAATCGCAAGTTCAGTACCGCTGTTTGCGATGCCTTTTCTGCTTTGCTTATTTTTATTCTCTCTCCGGCAGCATCTTTGTTGTTTTCGATACATTCGACATATTTTTCAATATCATTTATATTTTCTATTCTAAAATTCTCGATATAACTTGCGGCCGCTGGGCCGATGCCAAGATAAAAATCATTTTTCCAATAAGTAAGATTATGCCTGCATTTAAAAGCAGGCTTAGCGAAATTTGAAATCTCATAATGCTCAAAGCCGGTTTTTGTAAGTTCTTCAATCGTTATTTCATACATCTTTCTGTCGAGTTCTTCATCAATCGCTTTTATTTTGCCCGCTAATTTTGTTTTTTCCAGCAGTGTGTTCTTCTCGAAGCTTAAACTATACGCGCTTATATGCTGAACGTCTTGTCCGATTGCTTTTTTCAGTGTTTGCCGCCAATTTTTCAGATTAGCGCCGGGCACAGCAAAAATCAAGTCCAGCCCTATATTTTCAAAGCCCGCGTGTTTGGCACTTTCTATTGTCTGACCGATTTTTTCGACGCTATATCTTCTGCCTAAAAAATCAAGTTCGCCTTGAATAAAGGATTGTGCGCCGATTGAAATGCGATTAACGCCGATTATTTTAAGATTGATTAGTAAATTTTCATCCGCATCAGCAGGATTTATTTCAACGGTGAATTCATCGGCTTTGCCGGTTAATTCAACAACCTGTGAAAGAAATTCGCCAAGTATTTCACAGCCGACAGATGCCGGGCTTCCGCCGCCGATATACAAGGTTTTCGTGGGTCTTTGAAAAGTGCTCTTTTTTAGTTCCGCAACTTCGGCATTTAAAACTTTTTGGACATCGTATTGATTTGGCGGCCTGGAAAAAAATCCGCAATAAACGCATTTTGACCTGCAAAATGGAATATGAATATAAACTGAACCTGGTATGTTTTTATTAACAGCAAATTTCATAAAAAATAAATATTTCTTTGTGTCTTGGTGTCTTCGTGGCTGAATTCATTTAAAGAAAATCATTTTCAGCGAAACTATCAAAAGGAATATCCCGAAAATTCTTCTTAAGGTCTGCTCAGGAATCCCCAATGCAATTTTTGCGCCGATAAGGCCGCCAAGGAAAAAACCAAGACAGACAAGGCCTGCTATTTTAAGGTCAACATAACCTTGTTTATAATACATCCAGGCAGCGAGCAAGCCTATCGGCGGGACCATCAATGCAAGTGTTGTGCCTTGCGCCATTTTCTGCGTCAGCCCGAATATAAGAACCAGCGCCGGAATTATAATAATGCCGCCTCCGATACCAAAAAGACCGCCCATAATTCCTGCGACAAGGCCTAAAAGCAAATAAAGAAAAATTGTCATTTTTAAATTCCTTAATTTTTATTACTTTTTAATCAAAAAGGTCCCTGAATTTACCGGCTATATCGGGCGTTTTACATAGAATTTCACCAATGAGAACAGCCGTTACACCGGCCTTTTTCATCTTTTCAACATCCTGACGAGTTTTAATGCCGCTTTCGGCAACAAGACCATCTATCGTTCCTGCTAATTCGGCAAGTCTGACAGTTGTATTCAAATCGACTTTCATAGTCGTCAAATCTCTGTTGTTAATACCTAAAACACTATAATGCGCCTTTGGAAAATCTATCAGGCTTCGGACCCGCAGAAGTTCTTCTGGGCCGTGAACTTCGAGCAGGACTGTTAATGATAGTTCAGCAGCGAGAATCATCAAATCAACAATTGTTCCTTCGTGCGGCTTGAACGCTTCAGCTATAAGTAATATAGCGTCCGCTCCGGCTGCTCTGGATTCGAAAACCTGATACTCATCTATAATAAAATCTTTCCGCAAAACTGGTATGCTCACCGCGTTTTTAATTTGCGTAAGATATTCAACCCTGCCCTGAAAATATTTTTCGTCTGTCAGAACGCTAATGGCATCGGCGCCGCAGGTTTCATAAATTTTTGCGATTTCAACAGCGTTAAAATCTTTTCTGATAACTCCTGCTGATGGCGAAGCCTTTTTAACCTCTGCGATAATATTTATCCCGCGAGGGGTTTTTTTTACAACGGCATTGTGAAAATTTCTGCATTTTGGCAGATTCTTTATTTGTTCCTTGAGCTTTTCGAGCGAAATCAGCTTCTTTTGCTGTTCAACTTCGATTCGTTTATAATCTATTATTTCTTCAAGTATATTTGCCATTGGGATTATTCTGCCGCGCGAACAAATCCCATACGAAGCTGGCTTAAAGTGCCGGACAGAAACTTTTGTTCCTCATCGGTCAGATTGCCTTTAGTTTTCGCTTCGAGAGATTCGAGTATATCGATATGGAATTTCGCCAATTTGAGATTTTTCTTAGGTTCTTTGTCTTTTTCTGTCGTAATTATACCCATAGCGAACATCGCCTGAGTCGCGAGAAGGCTGACTAAAGCACCGAAATCGCCCGCCGGCAGTTGATATTGCTGTTCGGCATCTTTTTTCGGCGTCTCGATTTTCCCCTTTTCCTTGAGGACTTCTTTTTCCTTTTGGGCCTTGCCCTTCCAGTCTTCATCGATTATGATTTTTCTTTCTTCTTTTTTTTCTTCTGCCATAATTATCACCAGACATTAAAGATTATTTCCTGTATTTTCTCATACTTTTATCAATATCGCTTTTCTGCTGTTTTTTCCTGATTTTATCGCGTTTATCATATTGTCGTTTTCCTCTTGCTATTGCCAGTTCGATTTTTGCAAGGCCCTTGTCGTTAAAATATATCCGCAGGGGCACAAGAGTAAAGCCTTTCAATTGCAGTTTGCCATAGATTTTCTTGATTTGTCTTTTGTGGAGCAGTAATTTCCGCCTTCTCAAAGGCTCGTGATTACGGATGCCTGCCTGTTTATATGGCGCGATATTACAGCCGACAAGCCAGCATTCGTTATCGTCAATCCTCGCGTAAGCACCTGACAGGTCTGCCCCTCCTTCTCTGAGTGATTTTACCTCGCTACCGACAAGAGCCATCCCCGCCTCGGTTTTTTCGATGATTTCATAGTCGAAAAATGCCCGTTTATTTTCCATCTTTGGGGTATGAATCGCAGCGCCTTTTTTCTCGCTTTTACTCATTGCCGCAATGATACCAAAATACCGCATCATTACAAGTTATTGCCAATTATACGGTTGGACTGAAAAAACGACTTCATGTCCTATTTTATAGAAATTTATTGCACAATACAGGATATTGCGGATATTGTCTATCCTTGACAATTAAATGGATAAATGATATACTGATAATGGAGGAAAAGATGATTCGCAAAGTAATGTTAATGGTGTGTTTGTTGTCGCTGTTTCTGATTTTTGGATGTCAGGGAGAGCAAAAAAGCGTCTCGCCTGAAAAATCCTTGAATCTGAAGCAAAAGGCAGAGTCAGCCGAGCAGATTGTTGAGGCTCATGATGGCTGTTATCACAGAATGACTACATATGTAAGTCCGCGTGACATAGCAACTGCCACTAATCCGGGGTTTGAACAGTAATTCTATTAGCCTGCTGAACGTTATTGGTTTTACGTGTTTGAGGAGATTTTCTGCACCGGCAGTTAAAGTATCTTCCCGATATCTTTCAGAATCGTTTTAAATCAGTTGAAACTCTTATGCGAACTGAACGGCAACGCCGATAGTTGCATCGGCCGTTATCATATCGCGATCTACGCGCAGAACTTTTCCAGCCTTTATACGTGCAAACTGGCCTTTCTTTTTGGCAAGGTTCATCGTCCGCGGAAAGTTAATCTCTACAACGTGCCCCGGCTTGATAGGCGTCGTCATCGGCATTGACAAAAGGACGCCGCCTTTTGCGACATTGACGGTTCTGCCGTTGAAGAATCTGTTTGCTTCCGGCAGCCAGATGCTTACCGGCCAGGAAAGAACGGTTCGCGCTGCTCTGCGGTTTTCTACTGTGGTTTCTGCTGTTTGTTCCATTAACTGTGCCATAATTCACTCCATTAACAAAGAATTGTCTTCCTTATTATAAGAATTTTATCGGCAATGTTAATTTAGATAAAATAGAAAAAACAGTAAAAATGCCTAAAATGGTCAATATTTTTTTTAATTTTTCTTTTCAGTGATTAATTTATGTTTTTATCGGATGTTTAGGTTAAATTTTTTTTCTCAAATTAAAGGATAAAACAAATCCTCTTTTTGAAATAGCATAAAAAACCGCTGTTTCTTAGCAGCGGTGGTTCTAGTATTGATTTCTTTATTTTTTACAATTGCCAGCCTTTGGGGTAGCTGATGTTTGATGTCTCGATATTGAATTTTCTGCTTAATTCCTGGATTAGCTCACCAGTTCTGCTCATTTGGTAATCTGAAGCCGCTTTTTTGCCTTCTCCGATAACGCAGATTCTTATTGTATTGCCGCTGCCATACCAGGTTCCTCCGGGAATAGCGGACCATTGATTGAGCCACTTTTCTGTCGCCTGAATTTGTCCATCGATTCCGCCAAGGCTGTTGCAGACTAAAAAGTGGAAGTTTAGGTCTTCAGCGCTGGTCAAACCGCTAAGCGAAGCAAGCTGATTAAGATTTCCACCTCTGGTATTGCTGTAAAAAACCTCGATTTTATCCCACCTTCTGTTATTTATCGGTTCTTTGGCAGCGATAATATCAGAAATTGGCCCTAATGATGAATAGCTTGCAAGGCTGAAAGCCCCTGCCGAGATGGATTGATGGTCGAGAGCCATAAGGATAGCGGCCCCTGCTGTCATAGCGATTACCAGGCAAATCAAAATTCTTGCTGCTCGCGGCTGGGTGCCCATATATATAATCCGTTAAATAGTTCGGAATCCTTCCGCCACCGGCCAAAGACGTTAGCCGATTGTGAACACGGAGGATAATATAAGTGGTATCGGCAGCAACGTAAAGTTTTTATAAGTAATTTTGTGAAAAAATTAAAAAATTTTCGCTTTTAAGACACTTTCTAAAAATTGCTTTCGCAGCGGGAATGAACGAAACTTTTGCCAGGGGTGCTGCAGGCCTAAAATCGCCTAAAATGTAGCTGTTAAAACGACTTTGAGGACGATTTTGGGCGTGATAACAAAGTCGGAAAAAATTGCGGCAATTCGAAGCCAAATTGGATTTTTAGAGGCTGTCTATAACTATCGGACGTAAGTGCGACCGTTCATTCAGCTTAAATATTACTCACAGATAAGTGGTTAAATCTCCTCTACAAGTATTTCTTTTTCTGTAATCACTTTTGGATTTATAGTTTTTATCTGTCGGGATAGTTGCGGACGGTCGTATTTTGGCGTAAGATATGCGTCATAAAAATCTTAATTTATGAAAGATATTCGATGAAACCCAATTTAGGTAAAATCGGCTCTGAGCAAAGGATAGGTTTGCTGATTTTTATGGGGGTTTTCATAGTGTCTATGGTTTTTGCTGGATATACACACCATGCCTGGGAAGATTATTACATTACCTACCGCGTCAGCAAAAATCTTGCGACTGGTCAAGGCCCGGTTTACACTATAGGAGAAAGAGTGCAGGCCTTCACATCGCCTCTCAATACGCTGCTGCCTGCGTTTCTAATCATTATCACGGGTAATACGTCGGACCAGCTTGTTCTGTGGCTTTTTCGTATTCTGTGCTGTTCATTACTTGGTGCGGCAGCGGTGCTGCTATTTAACGCCGCACGAAAAAATTCCCTGACTCTGATACCGGTTGCCGTTTTAATCGGTATGTTTGCTTTCGACAATAAGATTATTGATTTCAGCATAAACGGACAGGAAGTAGCGTTTATGATGTTCTTTATTGCTCTTGTGCTTAACGCTCTAACGACTCCAAGCCGCTGGATGATTTTAAAATTAGGATTAGGCTGGGCCGGTTTAATGTGGACGCGGCCGGATGGTTTTATTTACTTTGGGGCTATAGCTTTGGGTTTTCTGCTGTTTAACGGCGGAAAGCCGATAGGCCAGTCGCGGCGGGATTTGCTTAAAATTTTTTTCCTGGCCGGCATAACCACGGCTGTTTTATACCTGCCCTGGTTTTTATGGTCATGGAGCTATTTTGGTTCCCCCATACCAAACACTATTATTGCCAAGGGATACACCGCCAAGAATTATACTCCAAACATTTTATCTATTAATTTTGGCCAATTAATTTTGGATTTTATTCTTTTTCCAGTTCAGCTGCTTTTGGGAGGCACATCCGCAAACAAAACTTTCCTGCCGAATAACGCCGTTCCTTTTGGCGGCTGGCATTTCTCGGTTATGGTTTTCAGCACTTACCTATCATACCTGTGCGCAATTTACTGGTGTTTTCCTTTTGGCAACTTACAGGCTCGTGCCGTTTCGTTCGCTTTTATGATTTGCCATTTTTATCTTACCTACATCGCGGCTTATTCCGCTTCCTGGTATATCCCGAACTGCGCTATCCTGGCGATTTTTGTTTTCGCTTATTTCCTGCAGCAACTACTCAATCTCTCATCACTGCTTAAAATTAAGGATACTCTAAACACCAAGCGTTTGATAAATTTTGTTCGCATATCAGCAGTGTTTGTAGTGTCCGTAACATTACTGTTGACAGTTTGCTCAGCTTACCAGCTGCGTATCCAGCAGAGAGAAGTAGAAGACGGAAACCGTAAAAAAATAGGCTTGTGGCTGCGGGAACATGCCGCTTCGCTTTCGGATTCTGTTTTTTTGGAACCCCTGGGATATATTGGTTATTTTTCGCAATTGAAAATGCTCGATTATCCGGGCTTATGTGCTCCGGAAGTTATCGCTGCCCAGAAAATGCTCCAGTCAAGCAGTTGGGCGATGTTAATTCGACAGTTACATCCGAATTGGCTGGTGTTAAGACCGGAAGAGGCCAATACAATCTATAGGGCAGACCCTTCATTGACGCAGCAATATTTACAGGCCAAAATTTTCGATGCATCTAAACGTATAGAATCCTATCACTGGCTGCCAGGCCGCGGATATTTGACGCACGACCAGACCTTTATTGTGTTCAGGCTTAAATCTAATATTGCAGATCAGAACCAACCTCAGAATCAAAAATGATTCATAGTTATCATTTGAGTGCCAAATTCAGTCCTAAACCTATAAAGATTATTCCGCTTATAATCCGCAGAATTTTTGAGATATTCGGATTTTTTCTTATGGAATTTGTAAAATATGATGCAGCGCACGCAAGAAGCAAACACCAGATAGTGCCGGTTGTCAGACAAGTTCCGCCAAGAATAAGAAATGGGATTGGGCTGTTAACCTGCTCGGCGTTTATAAACTGCGGTAGAAATGATAAAAAGAATAGTGCCACTTTGGGGTTTAGCAGATTAGTAAAGACTCCCTGGAAATAAATTGCAGGCAAATTGCTTTTTTCGAGTTGAGGGACAGAATATGTAAAATTTTTTTGTCTTAAAAACACGCTGATTCCCAGGCAGGTGAGATACAAAGCCCCGGCGTATTTTACGATATTAAAGGCTGTTTGAGACAAAACAAGAATAAGAGACAGGCCAAATGCCGTAAGCAATGTATATATTAGTCCACCGGTTGAAATCCCCAGGACGGAGACAATGCCGGCATTTTCCCCCTGTGCGATGCTCCTCATAAGAATATACATCGTGTCGGCTCCAGGTGTAATATTCAGTATTACACCTGACAGCACAAATATCCAATAATGTTCTATTCCGAACATAGCTGTAATGTTATATCCCGCAATTTAACTTTTCCAAACGTTTTTCTATGTCTGGCTGAATACCTCTTCAGATACTATTCCCTCAGCTATTTTAGTTACAGAACCTGTCATTGTGATTGAATAATCATCCGAAACCGTAACATCAATCTGTCCGCCGGGGGTATGCACCTTTATTTGAGAATCGCAAAGACCTAAACGCCGAGCCGCTGCCGCCGCGGCACAACTGCTGGTGCCGCTTGACAGAGTATAGCCCGCACCTCTTTCCCAAATCTCGATTTGAATATTAGTCCTGTCTAAAACTTTCATAAATTGCACATTTGTCCTGTTGGGAAAACGCCGGTCAGTTTCAATTTTAGGCCCCAGTTTTCGCGCCAATTCTTCCGATATTTTATCTTTCAGAATAACGCAGTGCGGATTGCCGATTGTAACTGCTGAAAATTTTATTGGCTCGCCGTCGATTTCCATTTCTTCATTTATAACTTCCCGTTTTGCTCCGGCTACAGGAATTTTAGAGCTGTCAAAGCTGGCTTTGCCCATCCCCACCGTAATTTTTCGCCCGTTTTGTTGGACTTGGGCTTTAACTTTTCCGCCAGGCGTTGAAATCGTAAATGGTTTAGTTCCCACTTTTTTCATATCCCACAGGTATCTTGAAAAGATACGAAGGCCGTTGCCGCTTTTTTCAGCCTCGCTGCCGTCAGGATTGAAAATCCGCAATGCAAAATCCGCATCTTTTGCGGTTATTGGCCCGTAAAGAACCCCATCCGAACCCAAACCGTAATTTCGATTGCATATCCTGCGAATCTGTTCTTTTGTTATTTCAGCCGCAAAGTCGTCCGGGTTCAGGATAATATAATCATTCCCTAAAGCGTGGTATTTATAGAATTTCATCGCTCAATCTTGTTCAACATATCCGCCAGCGCCTGAATGTGTGCAGGTGTTGTTCCGCAGCAGCCGCCCACAAGGCGTGCGCCGGCATTTATACATTCCCTGATTCCCGCTGCGAAAGATTCCGGACCCATTTCAAATATCGTTTTGTTATTAATCAGTTTAGGTTTGCCCGCATTAGGTTGAGCTAAAATGGGCAGCGTTGTTGCGGCTTTAAGCAGGGATACTACTGCCGACATCTGGCCGGGGTCAAGACTGCCGCAATTAGCGCCGATTACATCTGCACCACCGTCTGCAAGAAGTCCGGCACAGTCCTTTGCTGAATTACCCATTATCGTTCTTGCTCCATTGGTTTCGGTATTGAAGGCGATTGAAACAATGACAGGAAGTGAAAAGTTGTCCTTGCATGCACGAAGGGCGCATAACGCCTCTTTTAAATCAAACATCGTCTCAATAATAAATCCGTCAACTCCGAATTGGGCAAGAACTTCAGCCTGTTCCTTGAAGGTATCATAAAATTGAGACTCTTTATATGTTCCGTAAGGCTCAAGCAATTGGCCGGTTGAGCTGATATCTCCCAATACATATTGATTTTTGTCTGCCGCCTGCCTTGCCAATTCAGCGCCAGTCTTGTTCACTTGGCGGACATCCACGCCGACATTGTGCGTTTCAATAAAGATACGGTTCATAGTCAGCGTATTGGTAGTTATAGCATCGCATCCGCATCGGCAGTATTCCCGATGTATTTCAAGAACAGCCTGGGGGGCATCGAGGTTATTCCGGCCGCGAGCCATCAAACTGCGTTTATCCAGTTGGGTTCCCATCGCTCCATCAAGCAGGATTATCTTTTGATTCTCTAATAATTTCAAAAAACTCATTGAAGCTTTCTTATTTTCATTACAGCTTTAACTCTATGAATATTGCACCTTCTGTCGGATTATACCGATAAGGCTTAATCTCCTTAAACCCGACTGATGCGTATAACGCCCTGGCCGTCTCCATTGATGGAAGAGTATCGGCTCTTATATGAGTGTAGCCGATTCTCCGAGCCTCGGCAATAACAGTCTCTACTAACTTTCTGCCGATTTTCAAACCTCTCATCTCCGGCTTGACATATAGTCTTTTCATCTCGCTTATGCTGCCGCTTAACTTCCTGAGTGCGATACATCCCGCGGCCTTGCCATTATATCTCGCCAGTAACAGACAGCCGCTCGGCGGAGCATAGTCGCCGGGAAGATTGGCCAATTCTTCCTTAAAATTCTGAAAACACAAGTCGCATTCCAGACTATCAGCATACTCGACAAAGAGTCGTTTGACGGCTTTGATGTCTTTATCTGTTTGGGCCGGCGAAATTTTCAGCATAATTCGCTTTTCTCTTTAATTGATTTTAGTCCGGTTTGGTCTTAATCTCAGTTTCACTTTTCAGCGGCCATAATTTAAGCGGGTTTTTCTCTGCCAAATAATGATGAATCGGCGCTAAAATATTTCAAAACACTTTGACTGTTGTTATTCAGAGCGTGTGGTTCATTTGAAGGAATAAAAATACAGTCACCTGCAGCGACTTTTTGAGTTTCTCTGCCGACAGTCATTAGACCTTCACCTTCCAATATATAGTAACATTGTTCAGTTTCATGAGAATGAATATGCTGCTTTCCACCGGGATTCATTTCGACCAGAGAAGTTGTAATATATCTGGAATTTGTCGTTATTTCTGATACCAGAAGATATGAAGTTATGCCTTCACTTTGATATCGCGGCGACGCATTCTTTTTTGTAATATTCATACTTGTTCCTTTATTAAAAATATTCTCCTATTTTCTAAATTCCAACTGTTTTGCTTCGCCGTTCCATCAGGACAACGTCTCGCCATATGCCGTTCATCTGGCCGATACGTTCTCTAAAACCGACTTCTCGAAAGCCGCAGGATTTACTCATAGCGATACTGGCAGCATTTTCCGGAAAAATTTGCGCCTGCAATGTCCATATCCCTGCTTGTTCCGATTCTTTAATGACTGCTCGAAGCAAAGTTTTCCCTACGCCGACACCCCTTGCTGAGGCCGTAATGTAAAGACTAACCTCCGCAACACCGCTGTAAGCACATCTTGACGAAACAGGGCTTAATGCTGCCCAGCCGATAACCTTGTCTTCAGTCCTGACCACGAGTCTGCAATCGCGCAGGTGGTCTTTGTCCCATCTTTCCCATTCGGGTGGTTCCTTTTCGAATGTCGAATTTCCCGTCGCGATTCCTTCTTCATAGATAGATGCAACAGCCGGCCAATCTTTATCTTTCATTTGTTCTATAACAAAATCCACGACTATACCCTTTCATTTTTCTGCTTTAATAATTTCTTCATTTTGTAATAATTAAGTTTTTTGCCGTTTTCGACTTTCACAAAAGTTTTCTTAATAGTTTTATAGCCAAGCGAATCGTAAAACTCTTTGGCCGTCAGGGTCGAGTCCAGTTTTATGGTTTTTATTCCCGCCGAGAGAGCCTTTGTATGAAGTTTCTCCATAATAAGTCTGCCGAATCCGTGTTTATGGAATTTTGGATTGACAAATACCCTTGTAATATAGCCGTTTTTTATTACAGTGCCGGTCGCAATAATTCGATCGCCGCGTTCAAGGACAATTGTGTATCCTTTTTTAGCGCCTTTTAAAATATTCTCACGGCTGTGATAATTTTTAATATATTTTATCGCCTCGAGGCAGTAAATCGCCGGATAACAGACATTAATTGTATTATGTATCAGCCTCTTGACGGCGTTTAAATCCGCCGGCCTGAATTTTCTTATTTTTATTTTATTTTTTCCGGGCATTTTCTTTTCCAGTATCTTTTGCCATCATTATTATATCAGGCCGTTCAATCCAGCCTGTCCGTTTCCAGAATCTTCTGCCTGCACGGTTTTTTGCAAAGACGCATAAAGTGCATCTGTTAAAACCAATAGCCGCTAAATTTGATAGTGCCTGATTAACCAGTGCCTTACCAATTCCTTTTTTACGATAAGGCGGCGCAACCGCCAAGTGATACAAATGCCCGCGTCTGCCGTCCTGACCGCACAGTAAATCGCCAACTATTTTTTTATTTTCGCGGGCAACAAGACTAAGCCCCGGGTTTTGTCGCAGATATCTTGCGATTCCTTTTCTCGAATCAGCGTCTTTATGCAGGCCGATACCTTCGGTCTTTTTCCAAAGCGAAAAAACTTCATCATAATCGCTTATTTTCATTTCTGAAATTTTCATCTCTATCTCCGTTCATATCAGGTTAAATCAATCCAATATCGTCTAATTAGTTCCGGAGAACCTTCCCGTTTTATTTTATCAGCAAGTTTCCCGCCGTTCTTTTCTATCACTCTTGCCGAGGCAATATTGTCGTCGGCACAAGTAACCAGCACACGGTAGATTCCTAATGCTTCAGCCTTCTCCAATGCAAGGGAAAGCATTTTTGTCGCGTAGCCCTTTCGGCGCTCTGTCGGACGCACGGAATAGCCGATATGTCCGCCGAAATTTTTCAAAAAATCGTTGAGCCGATGTCGAAGATTGCACGTTCCGACAATACGGCCTCGACTGATAAGCCAATATGTACTGGCGGGGACCCATCCTTCAGGCAGTCCAATGCCTCTGGAATGGTCTTTTGCCCGGTTGACGGAATTTTCAAAGTCGTCTTTTTCTATGCTGCCAATGCCGTCAATCACCTTTCTGCCTTCCGCGTTGAACTCCTCGACCATTTCGAGAAACTCCGACTTTAATTTAACAGATGGTTCTATCAGTTTGATACTGTTCTTTTCCATTTCGATAACACCTTAAACTTTTAATTATTTTTTCGCGACCGCTATTAGTCTTTTTGCGTTATGGTCGTAATCTGCGCCGGCCAAATCGCCGAAAATTTCGACGGACTTAAAACCGCAGTCTTTCAGCAGGCCGGTTAATTCAGCCGCAGAATAAATTCTATGACCGAACCTGAATTCCTTCCGTTTGCCGTTTTCGAATAAAATCCATCTGTTATCGACCCATGACCAGTCCCGCCTTATCTTATGTTCCTGCAGAAAAATTCTGCCGTTTTCTTCATACCATTCACGCTCGCGGAAGATTCGAGCCAGTATTTCTTTGCCGATTACATCTATAATCAGCGTTCCGCCCTTCCGCAGCGAACGATATAAATTAGCCAAAACACGCCTATCTTCTGCCGGATTTTCAAAGTATCCGAAAGCAGTAAACATATTTATTGCCGCATCGAAGTAGTCCAGCAGACAGAAACGCCTCATATCGTCTCTGATGAACTGAATATTTAGACCTTCAGCCTTGGCTTTTCTGCGTGCCTTGGCGAGATATTCTTCTGTCAGGTCAACGCCGGTAACATTATAGCCTCGCCGTGCCAGTTCCAGAGAGTGTCTGCCCTGTCCGCAGCACAAATCGAGGACCTTTGTCCCTTTTCGAATTCCGCAAAGCCTGATAAGCTGCTCAACTTCGCTGCCGGTTTGTTCAAGCCGTTTCTGATTAAACAATATAGGCGCTACGGTTTTCCAGAGGCTTTTATCCTCATACCATAATTTTTTCTTTTGTTTTTGTGTTTTTCGCATATTGGCTCCTTTCCAAAGCCCAACAAAAAAGCCTTGCAGGTTTTATTCCCTGCAAGGCTTTTAATATTTGTAAAATGAAGTCTTTTAGGGAATAGTTTCCTTTACCTGCGGCATAATATCTACAAACAACTTTGCTCCAAAGGCGCTAAGCTGCCTATAGCCCGCTGTCTGGCTTTTAAGCTGTTCCTGCCTGTATTTCTTTGAAGTTACCATTAAAAATTCCCGTTAAATTTACATACAAGAAATTGAAAATACCATTTAAGAATTAATATGTCAACAATAAATTTAATTTTTTTTAATCTTCTATAATATTGACGCAAATACCCCTTTGCGTTAGAGTAAAGCTTCTATTTTTCAGGTAATATCTATGAAAATATCGCTTAACTGGCTAAAAGATTACGTTGAAATAAAAGAAACGCCGCAGCAGCTTTCAGAGATGATGAGCAATCTGGGCTTTACCACCGAAAGTATTGAGAAATTCTCCGCTAAGGGATGCCTTACGGCAGGCGACGATACGGTTATCGATTTTGAAATCACCAGCAACAGGGGCGACTGTTTAAGCCACATAGGTATAGCCCGCGAAATCGCGGCAGCAACCGGCAGAGAGCTAAAACTGCCGAAAATTGAATACGATGCTGCTAAAAAGGACATCAGCAAATTAGTCAGTGTTGAAATACTTGAGCCATCGCTTTGCGGCAGATATACGGGCAGAGTAATTGAAGGCGTTAAAGTCGGGTCAAGTCCTGCTTGGATGACCGCAAGGCTCGAAGCCGTCGGTCTGCGAAGCGTCAATAATGTCGTCGATGCTACAAATTACGCGATGATGGAAACAGGCCAGCCGCCGCACGCTTTCGATTATGATAAAATAAAAAACGCAAAAATCATCGTTCGCAAAGCCAAACAAGGCGAAAAACTAATCAGCATCGACGGCACTGAATGTCCACTTGAGCCGGATATGCTGATTATCGCTGATGTCAAAGGGCCTGTAGCGATAGCGGGCGTTATGGGCGGTATCGAAACCGAAGTAAGCAGTTCGACAAAAAACGTCCTGCTTGAAGACGCCAGTTTCAATCCGGCAAGTGTCCGAACGACATCTCGCAAACTTTCTCTGCCAAGCGAAGCAGCTTATCGTTTCGGCAGGATAGTCGATATTCAAAAAATTGACTGGGCTTCGGAAAGAACCGCACAACTTATTGTTAAAGTCGCAGGCGGCAAAGTCATCGAAGGCGTTGTTGATGCCTGGCCGGTTAAACCGCAAATTCAAAAAGTCGAATTGCGTTTGAGCAGATTAAATAAACTGCTCGGTATCGAGGTGCCTGCTCAAAAAGTGTTCGATATTCTCAATGCCCTTAAATTTGAACCCAAAAAAATAGATAACGACAAAATGACCTGCACAGTGCCGAGCTGGCGGGCGGATGTCGGCAGGGAAATTGATTTAATTGAAGAAATAGCAAGGGTCTATGGTTATAACAAGGTCGGCGTCAGGGAAAAGATAAGTATTGAAATTGCTCCTGTTGATAAAAGGCAGCGGATAATCTCTTCTGCAGCGGATTATCTCAACGGCTGCGGTTTTTACGAGGCTGTAACAACGAGTTTTTCAGACGAGAAAACCGCGAAACTTGTGGCAGGTAAAGGTGCTGAGGGGCATCTTGTTGTGCAGGATATCAGTCGAAAGACTGAAAATTGGCTTAGGAGCACTCTTATAGGTTCATTGCTGAATGTGGTCAGGCACAATTACAATGTCGGCAATAAAAGTATCAGGATTTATGAAATTGCAGGCGTTTTCAAACGCCAGTCCGATGGCAGCCATATTGAGCATACAGGTTTATCTCTTGTATGTGATAATGATTTCAGGATTATCAAAGGGGCGGTTTGCGGGATGGTAAAAAAGATTAATCGGGATGCTGATATTGTCTTTAAGCCTGCGCAGCTTCATTGGGCAAAGGCCGGAGCTGAAATTTTTGTCAATGGCGTCAATCTCGGCTATGCCGGCGTTCTTAGTAATGAAGTTATTGCGGGATTCGATATTAAGGCGAATCAGATTTGTGCTGCTGAGCTGAATTTTGACAGGCTTTTGGAAATTGAGTCTCAGGTTGTCAAAATGAGACCGTTGCCTAAATTTCCTGCGATTATCAGGGACTTATCGCTGATTGTTGATGAGCAGATTGAGTGGATTCAGTTGGAGCGGACTATTCGTTCATCTGCTCCGCAGGAGCTTGAGGAGATTAAGTTTGAAGGAATATACAGGGGCAAGCCCATACCGGCAGGCAAAAAAAGCGTTACGGTTTCGTTACGTTTCAGGGATGAGGATGGGACTTTGAAGCATGAAACTGTTGACCAGTGGGAGGCAGAGATTGTTTCATCGCTTTCGGATGCGGTTGGTGCGGAAATCCGGAAGGCATAAGAGACTTATTTTGTCCACAAAACTCATAAAAAAGCGGCAAGTGACCGAGGAGGCCAGTCACTTGCCAGAGAAATCAGGGAAGAAAATTCCCTTATTTTTATACGTAAAAAGCCCAAATTTGTTCGCCTATGATACCCCATTTACCCATTTATCCTGCAAAAACCCCAAAATAAGCTCAAAAAGGCTTATTTTAGCGCAAAAAAAATGGCAGGCGGCCGAGGAGAGAAACCGCCATGCCGTGTGCGCCTCCTAAAGAGGAGGAGGTACGTGTGGGCTATTTAATAATTTCTATTGATTCTACGCCAAGAGTGTAATTATGTTCAATAGAAATTTCAACTGAACTTATTATAAATCTCTTAATTAAAAAAGCAAGTCCCTTTTTTATTTTTTTTGCTTTTAAGTTAAAAAAATGCACCAAGAACCTTCCTATAATACAGCTAAAAAATAAACAATAGCTGTTATCGCTAAAAAAAGACGATTAAATGCCCTTTAAATTATAGGAAATATATTGTTTACCTCAACTTATGGCTCAAATATTGGTAATAAAAATAACAATAAAACAGTTAAATTTTGGTTTCTCCTTCAAAAATAATACCTCTAAAATAAGTCAAAAAACGGCAAAAAAACAAACTCCCTTAAAAAACGCCATCTTATCTTATTCTTGCAAAAGGCCTTAGATGCGGCGATACTAATTATCTCTGCATTATATTTAAAGTCTTTACCCTGAAAATGAAAATAGTTCATATTATTACACGATTGATACTTGGCGGAGCACAGGAGAATACGCTGATTACCTGCAAAGGGTTAGCACAACGCAGCCACGATGTAACTTTAATCACCGGCCCGGCTTTAGGCCCGGAAGGAGAGCTTTTCGAGCAAACTAAAAATCAAAAATACAAAACTATTGTAATTGATTCGATACGGCGGCAAATCAATCCGATTTATGATATTGGCGCTTATAACAAAATAAAAAAACTGCTTGCGGAAATTCTGCCGGATATTGTCCATACTCATTCGGCAAAAGCAGGCATTCTCGGCAGATTTGCAGCACACGAACTCAAAACTAAAAACTTAAAACTAAAAACTCCTTTAATAGTTCATTCCGTTCACGGCCTTTCTTTTCACGAGTATCAAAACGAACTTCTTAATAAATTTTATATAGCTGTTGAAAAAGCGGCCGCGAAAAAAACTGATGCTTTTATCTGTGTCGCCGATGCGATGACAGAAAAAAGCCTTGCCGCAGGAATAGGCAAATCCGAACAATATACAACGGCTTATTCGGCTATAGAGGAAGAGGCGTTTTTAAATCCAATTAGCAAAGAGCAACGAAATGACTTTCGCAAAAAATATGATATACCCCAAGATGCGATTGTCCTTGTAACAATTGCAAGATTGTTTCATCTAAAAGGGCATAAATACATAATCGAATCGGCAAAAGAGCTTGCCAAACGCTTTGATAACTGCGTCTGGCTATTTGTCGGCGACGGAATTTTAAAGGACCAATTGCAAAAACAAATTGTTGAATATGGTTTATCCGATAAATTCAGGTTTACTGGCCTTTTGCCTGTTGAACAGATGCCGCTTGTCCTTCAATCTTCTGACATTTTAGTTCATTGTTCGCTGCGAGAAGGTTTGGCAAGAGTTCTGCCCCAGGCGATGCTTTGCGGTAAAGCGACGATAAGTTTTGATATTGACGGCGCAAGTGAAGTTATAAATCCCGATACCGGCAGACTTGTCGAGCCTGAAAATGTCGAGCAGTTAATAGAGGTTTGTGCGGAGCTTATAGCAAATGGAAATCTGCGGATAAAACTCGGTTCAAACGGCAGAGAATTTGTAAAAGACAAATTTTCGCCAAAGACTATGGTCGATAAAATCGAAGATGTTTATAAGAGGTTGTTATGAAAAGTTACAAAAAAGAACTTTATTTTAATACACCGGTTCGGCGGCAGTTTATCAATATCACGCAGCAGGTTGAAGACTGTCTGTCTGAAAGCGGCATAAAAGAAGGCTTGTGTCTCGTTAATGCGATGCACATTACGGCAAGTGTTTTTATCAATGACGATGAGCCGGGTCTTCATCGGGATTTTGAAAACTGGCTGGAAAAACTCGCCCCGGAAAAACCTTATTCGCAATATCATCACAATACTGCTGAAGATAACGGCGACGCTCATTTAAAAAGGACAATTATGGGTAGAGAAGTTGTCGTCGCTGTAACGGACGGCAGGCTTGATTTCGGGCCCTGGGAGCGGATTTTTTACGGCGAATTCGACGGCAAACGCAGGAAACGGGTCCTCGTCAAAATCATCGGTGAATAAAAAAGGTGTCAGGAACCTTTTTTTGCTTTCCTGGCATTTTTCACACTAATTTTTGTTGCATCAGCCAAAAAAGTCCTATAATATTTCCTTAATGGACAATCACAGCAGGAAACTATTTCCGTTTATGGCGGTGGGGGTGGTTCTTTGTATCTTTCAACATTCGGCTCTGGCAACGGGTTATTATTCGTTCGGCAGGACTGTAAACAAGTCATTCGGCGACCCTAACAAAAAGGACATCACGCTCACGGAAGATATTTTTGTGCCGATAGCCGGCAAAGTCCTCGATATTGACCTGGCTTTAAATATTGAGCATACAAGCATTTGTGATTTGCAGATTTATCTTATAAGTCCTGCCGGCACAACAGCCTGCATCAACAGCTATAATGTTTATACATTCAAACCAAACAAAGCAAATTTCTATTGGACAGTCTTTGACGCTGAAAGCCCTTTCAGCATCGACAGCGGCAAGCCCCCCTTTACCGGCCTGTTTCGTCCTAACGGCCCGGATAGTTTGACCGCTTTTTACGGCCAGCAAAGTTATGGCACTTGGCAGGTCAGAGTTACTGATTGCATATACGGCGACACGGGAACGTTTAAGGGCGTTAGGCTGGACTTTCAAATCAATTCTGAAATTTTGAACTTACCCGAACCTTCGACAATATTATTGTTCGGATTTTCTGCTGCTTTAGGCATTATCCGGCACAAACCAAAGCCGCTTTAAAACTGGAGAAAATCACTTCTATTGGCCGATAATATTTTATGCAACATAAGCTTGCATATCGTGTTTTCAATGTTAAATTTGGTTTTTTATAGGACTTTTGTGAAACTTCGATGAGGTGTGAAGTTGAAAGCTAAAAAGAGTAATTTGAGCAGAATCGCCCTGTTGGTCTTTGCTCTTGCGGCGGTAGTTATATTATTTATCAGTTGCGCAAGTTTCAACATAGGCGACTTCCCCAGCAATTATGTCTGGCCGAACAATCATCCTGCCGCCAACTGGTGCGGTCCGGCAGGAGCTTTTTGCGCATATTATTTGATGTATTATGTCGGCCCCGGCGTCTTTGTGCCGCTGGTTGCCTTCGGTGTTTTTATTATCTGGAAATTGAGCAATAAAGAAACAAGCCAGATAGTTCTACGCCTCATCGGACTTGTTTTAGTTACTACGGCTATCTCATCGATAATATATATGATTTGGCCTTCCGGCGCAAATTCTCCCCCTACCGGCAGCGGCGGAATACTCGGCAGCGGAACAATTTTATTTCTCAAGGAAAAATTTTCCCTGCTTGGTTCTGTAATAATAGTCATAAGCGCGCTTGTGGTCGGAGCAATTCTGCTTGCCGATGCGTTTGTGGTGTATCTGCTTCACTTGTGCGGCGCAGTTTTGACGCGAACCTTCGGCATATTTGCTCCTGCCTGGTTCTCAGCAAGACAGCATTCAAGCAGACTCACTGAAATCTGGCGCAAACTCAGCGTAAAGAAACCCGCTGAAACCGTCGCCGAACTTCTGGCCGAGGAAGCAGAACAGATAGAACAGCAACAATCCTCACCGGTTATCCAAGCCGATGAAACAATTGAAAGTCATCTCGAAAAATTACCGGTTGCCGCCGAAAAACCGCAGCAGCAGTCAGAGTCGCTTTATGAATCCGAAAATTTCGACGGCTATCTGCTTCCCGGACTTGAGCTTTTGACTGAGCCGGAGCGAAGTTTCGGCTCCGTGCAGGAAAAAATTATAAAGGCCAAATCTGCGGCTCTTGAGCAGGTATTGACCGAGTTCGGCATAGAGGCTCACGTTACCGGTTCCGAACCGGGCCCGACAATAACTATGTTCGAGCTTGCCCTTGCCCCCGGCGTGAAAGTAAGCCAGATATCAAACCTGTCAAACGATATTGCCAGGGCGCTTGGAGCGCCGGCAGTTCGAGTTGTGGCGCCATTGCCCGGCAGGCATACAATCGGCATTGAAGTGCCGAACAGTCAGAAAGAAACCGTCCGGATAAAAGACCTCATCACCCGTGCGGGCGATTCATACAAAAGAATGGAAATACCATTATTTCTCGGCAAGGATTCCTCCGGGCAGGCAATCGTTTCAGATTTAACCGATATGCCTCATCTGCTTATTGCCGGCACAACAGGTTCAGGCAAAAGCGTTTTCATCAATAGTATCATTATGAGCATTATGCTGACCAAGCGGCCTGATGAGGTAAAACTCGTTCTTGTTGACCCGAAAATGGTTGAAATGACGGCTTTTTCCAAGATACCGCATCTAATGACTCCGATAGTAACAGAAATCAGCAAGGCTGAGCAGATATTCGATTGGGCGACGGTAAAGATGGACGAGAGATATGCCCTCTTTGCCGAGGCAGGCGTAAAGAATATTGCAGGTTATAACGCACTCGGCACAGAGGAAATCGTCCGCAGGTTCAATCCGCAAAGTCCTGATGAAGAGGCGAGGATTCCGAAAAAGCTTCCTTACTACGTAATTGTCGTTGATGAGCTTGCTGATTTGATGATGACCGCCTCGAAGGAAATTGAAAATTATATCGTCCGCATTGCTCAAAAGAGCCGGGCTGTCGGCATTCATATAGTCCTCGCGACACAGCGGCCGCAGGCAACCGTCGTTACAGGTTTAATCAAGGCAAACCTGCCCAGCAGAGTAAGTTTTCGTGTTGCGACGCGGCTTGACAGCAGAATCGTTCTCGACCAGAACGGCGCCGAAACACTGCTCGGCCAGGGCGATATGCTGTTCCTTAAGCCCGGCACAAGCGACCTTGTCCGCGCGCAGGGCGCTTATGTAGATGACACGGAAGTCCGCAAAGTTGTCCAACATCTTACCGAACAGGCTGAGCCTCAGTTCCATCCTGAGCTTATGCAGCTCAACAGGTTTGACGCAGGCGAAGCGAGCAAGGATGAGCTTTTTGACCAGGCTGTCCGAGTTATTCTCGAATCGCAGCGCGGCAGTGTTTCTCTCCTGCAGAGAAGATTGAGTATCGGCTATGCCCGCGCCAGCAGAATAATCGAAGCTATGGCAGTTTCCGGTATTCTCGGCGAATACAAGGGCAGTCAGGCCCGCGAGGTCCTTGTAACCATCGAGGAATACGAGCGTATGCGTCAGCAGATGGATGCGGACAAAAAAGCAGGTTTCTCCGATATGCAGGACCATGACCAGCCGGACGAGCCGGACAAACCGCAGCATACTGTCAAGGAAATCAACTATGACCAAAATCCTGCCGCCGAACAGCAGAGCACTATAAATTCTTAGGTTGAGTATGGTTGAAAATTATCCATCAGGCAATCCCGATAAAATCGGGATACCACAGGGCACAAAGCAATGTCCCTATTGCGCCGAGACGATTCTTGCCGCGGCGATAAAGTGCCGATACTGCGGCGAATTCTTGAATCGCCCTGTTAAATCGCCTTCTGAAAATTCCGAACAAACGGATGCCGAAAAATCAGAACCCCTTTTCGAGGCTTCGCCTTCAATATGGGTTCTCGCGCCAAATTTTATTAAAATGGCTGTTCTGATTACCGCTATGTATTTTTTGGCGTTCTGGCCGGTAAATAAGTATCTTATCGATTTCAAACTTTCCGCAAACGCAATTGCACTTATAGAAAAATACAGAACTATTATAGGCATTTCAATAATAGCCGCGGCATTACTTATCCTCTTCTGCAAAATTATCAAACTCAAGAGCATTCATTATCGTGTAAACGCCGACAGGGTCGAGTGGACAAGGGGAATTTTTGAAAAGCGAATAGACAATCTTGATATGTTCCGCGTAATTGACCTGCGTTTATACCGGAGCGTTTCGGATTCTCTGGTCGGCATAGGCACGGTTGTGCTGACTACGACCGACAAGAGCGACCCTGAATTCAGATTTGAAAAAGTCCACAGGCCAAGACAGCTTTACGACACAATCAAAAAGGCAAGTCTCAACGCCGACGCAAAACGCGGCGTCGTTCACCTTGAATAAACCCCCACACCTATTTGCATTGCCTATGAAAGTTTTCAATATGCTGCCAAAGCTGTCTTTACATGCCCTTTATTTGTCCTACCATAGTGCAAATAGGTGTGGGGATAAACCTCTTGAAATATAGCCATTTCTAAAGTAAATTGTTTTTACTCGAAATTCAGGTTCTGCGCCCGTAGCTCAATTGGATAGAGTTGCGGACTTCGAATCCGTAGGTTGCAGGTTCGAGTCCTGCCGGGCGCGTTTTGACAGACACAAAAAAACTATAATGACTGCCAAATTGCAAATACCTCAAAGTGAGCTTGTATTCAAGACAAGCCGAAGTTCCGGCCCCGGCGGACAGAATATAAACAAGCTCAATACCAAAGTCGCTGTTATCCTCGACATCGAAAATTGCGGCTGCTTAAATATCGCGCAAAAAGAAATTATCAATAAAAAACTCAGGTCTCGATTAACAAAAGATAACAGGCTGATTGTAGAAAGCCAGAAGTTTAGAACTCAAAAGTCCAATCGGGATTTTGCTGTTGAGAAACTGACGATTCTTTTAGAAAACGCACTGAAAAGACCGAAGACAAGAAAGCTCACAAAACCCACCAGAACCGCAGTTGAAAAAAGACTCCAGTCCAAAAAATCCAGAAGTCTTCTTAAGCAGCAGCGAAAGAAAAATATCGAATATTAAAATCTTTTATCCGCTTATGGCGGATTTGTCAGAAAGTTATATCGAAATTGTCATAGGAAGAATCAAACTCAACCTGTTCTATTTGAGTATCTCTCACTGAAAAGGTCTGCTGCAAATCATCGATTGCACAATCAATATCCTGCTGGTCGCCCTGGAGCAGCATTTCAACTTTGCCGTCGGATGTATTGCGGACAAAGCCTGTCAGTTCATAGCGCAGGGCTACCTCTCTTGCCGTGAAGCGAAAGCCGACACCCTGAACCCTGCCGCAAAAAAATATATGTTTTGCGATATTAGCCATTGATATTTCCTTTTACTTGAGTATAATACCGATTGTCTTTTTTGGCAACTATACATAAAATCATCAGCCCATCGGGGAAAATTACCAAAAAATAATCAGATATTCATAATTTAAAAATGTCTTGAAATTGTTATAATAAGCGAACTTGTAATATTGCCGCTATGTATAAGGCAGAGTGATTAAAATGAAAATTATAAATAAATCGACAACAAAAAGGGAAGAGCAGATTTATCAGCTTACGACGCTGGTGGCCGGCGGTTTTGCGCTCGGAGACGTTTTAGACAAGCTCGCCCGCGCGGCAGTAGAGATAACCGGCGTCTCGGCCTGTTCGATAAGACTGCTCGACGATGAAACGGGTGAATTAAAAATGCGAAGCACCTTCGGCCTAAGCGAAGAATACAGGAACAAAGGCCCCGTAACAAAAGACGACCCTGTTATTAAAGCCGCTTTCGCAGGCCAGGCCGTTATCATAGACGATATGGGAGATGATGACCGCGTCAAGTATAAACAAGCCTCGAAAAAAGAAGGCATTGTCAGCCAGCTCACCGTCAAAATGGAGTTCAAGAATAAACCGGTCGGAGTGCTGCGGCTGTATAGACCGACTTATGGCGGCTTTACGGAAAACGATATCTCGCTTGCAAGGTCGGTAGCCTCACAGTGCGCCGTGGCGATTACCAATGCGAAATACTATGCACGGGCAATCCAGGGCGAGCAGGTTGCGCAGCAGGTCAAGCTGGCCGGCATTATTCAGAGAAGAATGATACCGCAGACCGCTCCGAAAATGCCGGGGCTGAATATCGCCTCCGCCTATAAACCCTGTTTCGGCATCGGCGGAGACCTCTATAATTTTATAAAGTTAGACGATGACAATCTGGTAATCGCCATTGCTGATGTAATCGGCAAAGGTGTTCCTGCCGCTCTTATGATGAGCTCGTTCAGGGGTATGATACTCGCCTATGCCGATGGCGGGCACAAGAGACATCCCCTTTCTGAAATAATCCACAAACTCAACGCCACTGCCTGCAGCGAATGCAGAGACGGAGAATTCATTACGTTGTTTTACGCGATTATCAATACAACAGCAAAGACCATCACTTACAGCAATTGCGGCCACGAACCGGCTCTGCTGCTTCGGCAGGGCAAAATTCGCGAGCTGAAAAAAGGCGGCCTTGTTCTGGGAGTTATGAAAAACGCAGTTTACGAGATAGAAACTGTTGAGCTTAAGGCCGGAGACCGGCTGCTGTTCTATACCGACGGCCTTATTGACGCTGTAAACTTCAGCGGAAAAACCTGGGGAGTGCAGAACCTCTACAAAACCTTCAGACGATACGCAGCCGCCTCCGCTGAAGAAATTGTAAATAATATCCTTGCTTACAGAAGACGTTTTATCGGCCTTGCAAAGCAGGTGGACGATACGAGCATAGTGGCAATCAAAGTCGCAAAATAAACCCCCACACCAATAGTTGGTGAAAGGGGAAAAATGATATTGTTGTTAGAAGAAAAAATGAAAAGGGAACTTTTATCAAAAAATAATATATTGGTGTGGGGGTAAATGGCTAAGCTGATAATCACAATCGACGGCCCCGCTGGAAGCGGAAAAAGCACAGCAGCTAAACTGCTCGCCAAAAAAATTGACGCTGCTTTCCTTGATACCGGCGCTATGTATCGAGCTGTAACTTTGGCCGCGATGCAAAACCAATTAGACCTGGCTGATATTGAAGCTATCGAAAACTTAATCGACATTGCTGATTTTAAATTTGAAATCGAAAACAATCAAATGACCGTAAAAATAAACAACAAGGATGTTACTGAACAAATCAGGGACCCGAAAGTTACGAAAAATGTGCATTTTGTAGCGTCTCAGCCGTCTTTGCGCAGCAGGCTTGTCCAAATGCAGCAAAATTTCGCTAAAAAACACCAGAAAATAGTAACTGAAGGCAGAGACCAGGGGACGGTCGTCTTTCCGGATGCCGATTATAAATTTTTCCTCACCGCCAACTCTCTGGAAAGAGCAAAAAGACGGGCTGAAGAATTGACTCAAAAAGGTCATAAGGTAGATTTGACAAAACTCCACAGCGACATTGAAAACAGGGACGCCTCTGACAAAAACAGGGATACTGGCCCTCTTATACCGGCAAAGGATGCTATAACAATTGACAATACGAATTGGACGCCTGAGCAGACTTTAAATGAAATTTTTAAAATCATTACTAAAAAAAACTAAAAGAATCGGAAGTTTCGCCTGGTATTTTACCTGGTGCTGGGCGTGCAGGTTCTTCTGCATCCTGTTTTTCCAGCCTACTACTTTCGGTCTTTCCAGCCTTCCCCGAAAAGGCGGTTTTATGGTAATATCCAATCACCAGAGTTTCATCGACCCGATGTTCAATGCAACGCCGATACACCGCCAGTGCTGTTTTGCTGCCAGGGACACGCTTTTTAAAATTCCATTTTTCGGCAGATTCGTCCACACTTTTAATGCAATACCGATAAGAAGAGGACAGGCCGATTTGACTGCTATGAAAATTTTTCTCGAAAAACTAAAAGACAATTTCGGTCTTGTCCTTTATCCGGAAGGAACCCGAACAAGCGATGGGAAAATCGGGGAAATAAAGCCCGGCTTTTGTCTCCTGGCCCGCAGGGCAAACGTGCCTGTTATCCCGTCGGTTATCGATGGCGGCTTTGAATGCTGGCCGAGACACAAAAATTTCTATAGACCTTATAAAGTCTATGTTACTTACGGAAAACCTATACCGCCGCAGACTATTATTGATATGGGCGACAGGGAATTTGCCAAATATCTGACTAAAACTCTCAGGGATATGCAAACCGAGCTTAGATTGAAAGTCGGCAGAAAACCTTTTGATTATAACGAGGCTGCGGGATGAATGTTATAGTAGCACAAGGCTGTGGATTTTGTCCGGGGGTCAGGAACGCCATAAAAATCGCCCAGCAAACCCTCTCTAAGAAAAAAAACGTCTATAGTCTTGGCGAAGTTATCCATAATAAGGATGTTGTCAGGCAATTAGCCAAAGCCGGGCTGAAAATCGCTGAAGATGTCGAGCAAATCCCAAAAGGCACTGTTATTATTCGTTCTCACGGCGCCGGCGAAAAGCAGCTCATACAAATCCGGCAAAAAGGTCTGCAAATCGTCGATGCAACCTGCATACTTGTAAAAAGAGTCCAGAAAATTGCCAAAATGCTGCACGAGCAGGGATATAAAGTTATTATTATTGGCGATAAAGGTCATCCGGAAGTCCAGGCAGTTCTTGGCTCAGCTCCAAATATTACAGTTTTTGGAGATAAAACCGATATGAATAGTCTTGGAACAAATCAGAAATTAGGCATTATTTGTCAGACGACACAAAGCCCTGACCATTTCACCAAAATGATAGCTAAAATCGCAAAAGGCAGTTTTTCTGAGCTGAAAATCATAAATACCCTCTGCAAAGAGGCCATAAAAAGACAGACTTGTGCCGTCGAATTATGCAGAAAAGTTGATATAATGTTTATTCTTGGCGGTCTGCATAGCGCAAACACAAAGAAACTTGCCGAATTATGCAGAAAATATAATTCTAAAACCTTTCACTTGCAAAACTGGAAAGAACTTGATAAAAGGGTTGTTTTCGGTAATAATACCGCTGGCGTAACGGCTGGTGCCTCTACGCCGCAATGGATTATTGACGAGTTTGTTTTAAACCTGCGGAGGTTCAATAGCAGGAAAAAAAGATAATAACAGACCTTGCTGCTCGGATTAATGAACGCATTGGCTGGTATGGTCAATGCGTTTTTATGTTTATTTTTAAATGACGCGCCGATGCGTTTAAAGCGGATGTGGAGGACGCCTCGGCCGATTAAAATACTCCACGAAAAAGAAAGAAGGTTTTATGGTTGATAGAAATATTGTTAGTAAACTGGGGTTTACTCCTGAGGAGCTTGACAACAAAGTAAATGAACTTTTTGGGGAAACAGAAAGCAAACTTTTATCCGAAGCTCTTGATAAAAAAGTCGATACCCTCACACAGGGCAACATTATCAGCGGCAGAATTCTTCAGCAAATCGGCAGCGACGTAATCCTCGAAATCGGCTTGAAAAGCGAAGGTGTTGTTGACGTTTCGGAATTCGATGACCCGAATGAAATTCAGCCGGGCAACGAAATTGAAGTGCTTATCGAGGAAGTTGATTCCGGCGGACTCATTCTTCTTAGCAAAAGAAAAGCGGACAGAATCAGAGGCTGGGAACACATCATCTCGACAAAGAAAGAGGGCGATGTCGTTACAGGCACCGTTATCAGGAGAATCAAAGGCGGACTGCTCGTCGATATCGGCGTTCCGGTTTTCCTGCCCGCTTCGCAGGTTGACATCAGAAAACCCGGTGACATAAGCAGGTTCATCGGCCAGCGGGTCGAGTGTGAAATATTAAAAATCGACACTGAAAATAAAAATATCGTTATCTCAAGAAGAAAAATCATTGAAAAGGCAAGAACCGCGGGCAAGGAAAAACTGCTCGCCGAAATCGAAGTCGGACAGAAAAGAAAAGGCATCGTCAAGAACATCGCTGACTTTGGCGTATTTGTTGACCTCGGCGGTCTCGACGGCCTATTGCATATATCCGATTTAAGCTGGGGCAGAGTATCGCATCCTTCGGAAATCGTCAAGCTCGATGAGGAAATCGAATGTGTAGTTATCGGCGTTGACAAGGAAAACGAAAAAGTCTCACTCGGACTGAAACAGAAAACCGCAAGCCCCTGGGAAAATATTGAGACAAGATACCCCGTCGGCTCGAAGACAAAAGGCACCGTGGTGAACGTTATGAACTACGGCATCTTTGTCCGACTCGAAGAAGGTGTTGAAGGACTTGTCCATATCAGCGAAATGAGCTGGACGAAAAAAATCAACTATCCAGGCGACATCTACAAAGTCGGCGACGGAGTAACTATAGCTATTCTCGAAGTCAACAAGGAAAAACAGGAAATATCTCTCGGCATCAAGCAGCTCGAACAAAATCCGTGGACAATCGCTTCGCAAAAATACCCGGCAGGAACAATTGTGAACGTAAAAGTTACAGGTCTTACGAACTACGGCGCTTTTGTCGAAATCGAACCGGGCATTGACGGCCTGATTCATATCTCCGATATGAGCTGGACGAAAAAATACAACCATCCCGGCGAAGCACTGCAGAAGGAACAGATGGTAAAATGCGTCGTCCTCGAAGTTGATGAGGAAAAGCAGAGAATATCTCTCGGCATAAAACAGCTTACTGAAGACCCGTGGCTGCACGCAATTCCGGAAAAATATCTGCCGGGCCAAATCGTCAAAGGGACTGTTACAAAGATAACCAATTTTGGCGTTTTTGTAGAGCTTGAGCCTGACCTTGAAGGACTGCTTCATATTTCTGAAATTGCAGACCACAAAATAGACAGTCCGCAGGACGTTGTAAAGCCCGGCCAGGAAGTCGATGTAAAAATCCTAAGGGTTGACAGCGATTCGAGAAAAATTGGTTTGTCTATGCGAAGGGTCAAATGGGCCGAAGAAGACCAGAAACATCCTGTTGAAAAACCTTCACAACCCGAACCTAAGGTCGAATCACAGCCCCAAAAAACGAACATTGACGGTCTTCAAATCCCGTCGATTGAAACGCTGCAGACTCCGAAAGAAGACACCGAGAAAACTGAATAAAAATTTTCATTTTCAATGTTTCAAAGGCCGTCCCCAAAAGACGGCCTTTTTTGTTCCTTAACAGACACTCAGTTTCAGACGATATAACCTGCGGAAATAATGCGTAAATAAAAGTCCCATAATAGGAGCCGTATATGTTAGTGTTTGATGATACCATAAAAGAATACTTGTTGGAAATTGATGAAGCCCCGCTTCTTACCTGGCAGCAGGAATGTGAGCTTGCTGAACGGATTATAAATCACGATGACCAGCTTGCAAGAGACCAGCTTGTCAGGAGCAATCTAAGATTGGTTGTCAGTATCGCAAAAAGGTTTGCCACAGGCAAATTGCCGATTGGCGACCTTATCGAGGAAGGCAATCTTGGCCTTATCCGTGCGATTGATTCTTTCGACCCTGACGTCGGAGTTCGATTCAGCACTTATGCCGCCTGGTGGATAAAGCAGAGTATCAAACGCGCCCTGTTGCTCGACTGCGGCCCGATTTCAGTCCCGACATATATGGTTGAGCTTTTAAACCACTACAGGCAGGTTGTCACCGACCTGCAGGCCGGGCTTGCGGAGAACCCGACCGTAGCACAGATAGCCAAAGAAATGAAACTGCCTGTCAAAAAAGTTAACGCGATAAAAGAGATTGCCGATTCTACAAACACTTCATTCCAGGCTGAATCTCAGCAAACAAACCAGAGTTTCGAGGAAACTATGCCGCTTTCTACTGAACATCTTCCCGACGATGATTTGATAAATATTGAGGAGATGCAAAAAATCATCAAAATGTTAGACAAGCTCGGCGAAAGGGAATCGCAGATTCTAAAGCTGCGTTTCGGAATCAACGGCATAGAACCGTTGACATTGAAGCAAATCGGTGTTAAACTGGGGCTGACTCGTGAGAGAGTCCGGCAGCTTCAGCAAAGCGCCTTAAAACAGCTTAACGAGCTTATGAGCAGCGAATAATTTCGACGGTAAATTGGAAAAAAAGAACAAAGTAAATCTGGCAGAATACATTCGCAGTATCCCTGACTGGCCGAAGAAGGGCATCCTGTTTCGGGATATCACACCGCTTTTGGCCGACAAAAACGCTTTCGCCGCAGCAATTGATGTTATTGCCGAAAAATACAAAAACAAAAAAATAGATTACGTCGCTGCTGTAGAAGCAAGAGGCTTTATTATCGGCGCAGCGGTAGCACGGAAAATCAATGTCGGATTCGTCCCCATCAGGAAAAAGGGGAAACTGCCTTTCAAAACAAAATCAGTTACTTACGGCCTCGAATACGGAAAAGATACTATCCAGGTTCACAGCGATGCCGTTAAAAAAGGCTCAAGAGTTTTAATGGTTGATGATTTACTCGCAACCGGCGGAACTATAGCTGCCGCCTGCAAACTTATAAAAAAAATCGGCGGTAAAATCGCAGGCATAGCCTTTTTGGTCGAACTAAAAGATCTCGACGGCAGAAAAAAAATTAAAAATTATAACGTTACTTCTGAAATCGTATTTTAATTTTTTATAATGCAGAAAATTTCCGTTAAAATCCCGGCTTGTTCCAAAAGAAGTTATACAATAACTATCGGCACCGACTTTCTGCCGTCGGTGCTTGCACAAATTAAAAAACTACTGCCGAAAAGAGATTTGTTTTTAATTACAGATGCAAATATCGCCAAAACAAAATACCTTAAGAGTCTGCTCGGCAGTCAAAATCTGCCCCGTTTCATAATCACACCTGCCGGCGAAAAATCAAAACATATCGGGACCGTTACGAAAATTGTCGAAGCAATGGAGAAAAAATCGCTCGGCAGGGATTGTGCCGTTATCGCTCTTGGCGGCGGGACCGTCGGAGACATCGCCGGCTTCGTTGCCGCTATTTATAAAAGAGGTGTGCCGGTCGTTCAAATTCCAACAACTACCGTAGCGCAGGCAGATTCAGCCATTGGCGGAAAGACGGGCGTCGATTCTTCAATCAGTAAAAACGCCTTCGGAGCATTCTGGCATCCGGCGGCGGTTTACATTGACGTCCGCACATTAAAAACACTTGACAAAAAACAATTCAACGCCGGTTTAGTGGAATCAATAAAGCACGCTTTAATCGCAGATAAAAATTATTTCACTTATTTGCGGAAAAATATCGGTGATATTCTTGCGCGAAAAACTAAATCGCTTGAATACATTGCTGCAAAAAACTGCCGGATAAAAGCCTCTGTCGTTGAAGATGACCCTTATGAAAAGAACAAAAGGCGTATGCTCAACTACGGCCATACAATCGGCCATGCGGTCGAATCGGCGAGCAACTATAAACTTCTGCACGGCCAGGCCGTCGCAATTGGAATTATCGCCGCGAATATTATTGAGCAAAAACTCGGCCTTGGCGATACAGAAAGGCTCGAAATACTCAAAAAATTATTCGTAAAATTAAATATCAGTCTCAAAATCCCAAAAACAATTTCTAAAAAGCAAATTCTTGATATAATAAGCAGGGATAAAAAGGCCGTTGGCAAATGGCCCCGATTCGTCCTGCTCGAAAAAACAGGAAAAGTTTTGTGTAAAAATGGCGATTACGCACATCTTGTTAGCCGTAAAATCGTCGAAGAAACAATAGATATTTTATTAAAGCAAAATTTCTAAGGGAAAAAAATGTTCAGGGAAAAAATCAAGGTTCTTGACTGCACAATCAGGGATGGAGGCCTGATTAACAATCATTATTTCACGGACGAATTTGTCCGGGCTGCATATACGGCCCTTTCACAGGCGGGTATTGATTATATGGAAATGGGTTACCGTGCCAGTAAAGTGCTTTCGCCGGAAACCAATTACGGCCCCTGGAAATACTGCGACGATGAGAAAATCAGCAGGATTATCGACAGCATCAAATCGAATATGAAAATTTCCATTATGGTCGATGCTCATCGCGTCAAAGAGCAGCAGTTCAATCCCGTTGACCAGAGTCCTGTCGATATGATTCGCGTAGCCACCTATGTAAAGGACATCGACAAAGCCATTGCAATGATTAATATCGCTCACGACCTCGGCTACGAAACAACCGTTAACATAATGGCCGCTTCAGTTGAAATTGAAAAAGACTTGCTCGAATCGCTCGACCAGCTTGCAAAAACGCCGGTTCAAGTCGTATATCTTGTCGATAGTTATGGCAATTTCTACTGCGAACAAATCGAGTATCTTGTCAAACTTTACAGGCAGCATCTGCCTGCCGAAAAGGAAATCGGCATTCATTGTCATAATAATCAGCAGCTTGCCTTTGCGAACACCATTGAGGCGATAATCCACAATGCCAATTTTGTTGATGCCTCGCTCTACGGCATTGGAAGAGGCGCCGGAAATTGTCCGCTCGAACTGATTATGGGCTTTCTGAAAAATCCAAAATTCTCTCTTACGCCTATCCTCAAGGTTATAGAGGATTATATGGTTCCGATGCGCAACGAGCTTGAATGGGGTTATTTGATTCCATTTATGGTTACCGGCATATTGAACAGGCATCCGGAAGCGGCCATCAGTTATCGCAAAACAAAGGACAAGGACAAATACGCCGAATTCTACGAAAAAATCAGGGATTCGCTCGATGCCATATAATTAGAATAGCGCAACAAAAAAGGGTTCGATAATCTCGAACCCTTTTTCGCTTCACCGATAATATAAAAATCTTCTTCCTTTATTTTCTTCTTCTAAGAACTAACGCCCCGATAGAAAGCAACGCAAGCGTTGCCGGCTCAGGTGTAGGAACCTGTTGAGTGGCAAAAGCCACGCTGCCGGTAAATGAAACCTTCAAGCCGAACTCACCATCGTCTCCGATAGCTATCGGCGAACCCGTTCCCACATAATAATTAACTGTTCCAACCCAACCTGGGCCTCCGCCATTTGGTATTGTTCCCGCTACAACCGGAGTTGTGTCATATGTCCAGTCTTCCGGGGCTATCACACTCAAAAACGAGAATGTTTTGGTCATCCCGATAGTAATGTGATAATCCGTCCAGGCAAAAGTTGTGTCGTTTTCCACAGTCTCATCTATCAAGACTTTCGGGTCTAACTCGGTGTCGGTAGTAAAATCTCCCAACAAATGTCCTGGACTCCAGTTCTGTGTACAGTCCATTGTAAGCGTGTAATCATCGCTGCCTTCGGTCCATGTTGGCGTGCCCATTACGATGGCATGATCCCCGTCATCAGCGCAGCTCCAACCAATTATATCTGCGTTGACCACAGAAAGGGGAACCAAAAGAATTGCAAGAAGCGCAACTAATAAATTCTTCTTCATATCTTCACCTCCATATTCATGCGGAGTATACACACTCCGTCTAACTTCAAATTAGGATTATACTATAATCCGGTTTTTTGTCAAGAAAAATCCAAAAAAACAGATAAAAATTATCTACAAATATCGCCATAACCTATCCAGATTAGGAAATTACAGGGTTTTTATGGTGCTAAAAACGCACAACTTCAATTTTAACGGCACTTTAAGCAAAATGACTTGCAAAAACAGGCTCTTTTCTATAGAATAAGCCGGTTTTTAAGGCTGGTTAGAATCTATGTTTGATGCTTTAACGGAAAAATTTAATAATGTCTTTCGAGTTCTGACCAATCGCGGCAGAATCACCGAAGCGAACGTTTCGGATGCTATGAACGATGTCCGCAAGGCCCTGCTTGAAGCGGATGTCAACTATCATGTCGTAAAACAGTTCTGCAAAGACGTCCGTGATGCCGCTATGGGTGCGGAGGTCATAAAAGCCCTGCGGCCCGGTCAGGTTATGGTAAAAATTGTCAACGATGAGCTGACAAAGCTGATGGGCCCGGCTGATTCAAAGATTTATTTCGTCTCGCCCGGCCCAACAGTCATCCTGCTCGCAGGCCTTCAGGGAAGCGGAAAAACCACTACCGCCGCAAAGCTCGGCAAATACATAATCTCAAAAGGCAAAAAAACCCTCCTCGTAGCCGATGACCTTCAAAGGCCGGCAGCTATCGAACAGCTAAAAATCCTCGGCCAGCAGCTAAATATCGATGTTTACAGCGAGCCGGACTCGAAAAATGCCGTAAAAGTCGCTAAAAACGCCTTAAATCACGCAAAAGCCAATGGTTATGACGCAGTTATTCTGGACACCGCCGGCAGATTGCACATCGACGAGGAAATGATGACTCAAGTTGCCGAGGTCGCAAAAGCGACCGGTCCTCATCAGATTTATTTAGTTTGCGATGCTATGACAGGCCAGGATGCCGTCAACAGCGCAAAGGAATTTAACGAAAGGCTCGAACTTGACGGCGTAATCCTCACAAAATTAGACGGCGATGCAAGAGGCGGTGCTGCCCTGAGCGTAAAAGCCGTTACCGGAAAGCCAATCAAATTCATCGGTGTCGGCGAAAAATTAGACAAACTCGAAGAATTTCACCCGGATAGAATGGCAGGCCGAATCCTCGGTATGGGCGATGTCGTTAGCCTTGTCGAAAAGGCTCAAGAGCAGTTTGACGCCGTGGAAGCTGAAAAAATGCAGAAAAAAATGGCCAAAGGCACTTTTGGCTTCGATGATTTCCTAAAACAGATGCAAACTGTCCGTAAAATGGGCGGAATGGCCGATATGCTCAAAATGCTGCCGGGTATGAGCGGCAAAATGGCCGGTATGGACATAGATGAAGGAGAAATGGCAAAAATTGAGGCGATAATTCACTCAATGACACTTGAGGAAAGAAAAAATCCCGATATAATCAACCCCTCGCGCAGGAGGCGCATAGCCGCAGGCTCCGGCACTGACCAGCACGACGTTTCAGGGCTTGTAAAGACTTTCGAGAGAAGCAGGGATATGCTTAAAGCCTTGTCCGGCGGAGCGTTAGGCGGTTTTAAGGCCCTGTTTTCCGGAGGCGGAATGGACGCTATCGGCTCTATGATGAGCCAGGGCAGGAAAATTAAACAGCGTTCCAGACGCAAACAGAAAATCGTTAGAAAGGGCAAAATAAGATACAAGTAGAGAAAAAAATATCTCTGCGTCAGTTTCTCGAAAAAGTCGCTCAGAAAACAGATGACAATTTCGGGAAACAGTTCAGGAGTCTTTTTGCGGACAATAAAGGCTCTGCTGAATTAGCTATGCTGGCAAGCCCGACAAGCGATGAAATCGGCCAGTTGCGAAAGGCCGTTGCGATAATGACGGAATCGGAATTGAAAAACGCCGATTCGCTCACGGACGAGCAGGTTAAAAAAATCGCGCAGGATGCAGGAATAGATTCAGCGTTATTTGCGATTTTTATTAACGGCTATGCTTTAAATTGCAAACGTGTTTCTTCCTGACAATGTGTCGGGAAGAATATTAATTATAAACGGAAAGGAAAAAATTATGGCAGTTAAATTAAGACTTATGAGAATGGGAAGAAGGCATAAGCCTTTTTTCCGGCTTAACGCGATGGATGAACAATCGCCGCGCGATGGGAGAATTATCGAAAAGTTAGGTCATTATGACCCGATTGAAAAAGACCCGGCCAAACAGCTCGTCCTTAAAAAGGAGAGAATCGAATACTGGCTGGGCATCGGCGCAGTGCCGAGCGAAACAGTCGCCGAGCTTATCGCGAAAATCGGCATCGAAAGCGAACATTACAAGCAAATAAAGGCCCGCAGAAAAAGAGCTAAACTCGCGGCAAAGAAAAAAGGCGTGCCTTTCGATAATACGCAAAGATTAATTGCAAAAAAAGCCGCGGAAAAAGCAGCGGCGGAAAAATCAGCAGAAAAGGCTGCGGAAAAACCCGCTGAGAAGCCCGCTGAAAAAACAGAAAACCAAGCGGACAAAAAGTGATTAGGATAGATGTTCTTACGCTTTTTCCGGAAATGTTCGATTCGCCGCTTGCCTTGTCGATAGTAAAACGAGCAAGGCAAAACGGTCTTGTCGAAATAGTTCTTTCAAATATCAGAGATCTTGCAAAAGACAGCTACAAAAAGGTCGATGACAAGCCCTACGGCGGCGGAGCCGGGATGGTTATGATGTGTCAGCCCGTGTTCGATTGTCTCGAATATGTTCAGAAACAGGATTCCAGACCCGCCCGGATTATTCTGCTTACGCCACAGGGAAAAAAGTTCGACCAGCAGTTTGCAAGAGAGCTTGCCGCCGAGCAGAGAATTATTCTTATTGCCGGCCACTATGAAGGCTTTGACGAGAGAATCAGGGTTGGAACTAACGCCGAGGAAGTATCTATCGGCGATTATGTCCTCAGCGGCGGTGAACTGCCGGCGATGGTAATAATTGACGCTATTGTCCGGCTGCTGCCCGGCGCGCTTGGCGACGAAGACTCGGCAGCAAACGATTCTTTCAGCAATGGTCTTCTGGAATATCCGCAATGGACCAGACCGGAGGACTTTAAAGGTATGAAAGTGCCGGAGGTGCTGCTTAGCGGAAATCATAAGGAAATAGAAAAATGGCGAAAACAGCAGGCTGTCGAAAAGACGAAAAAGAATAGGCCTGATTTGTTAGATAAATTGAAGAATGAAGATTGAAAATTGAAGATTTTAAAAATTTCCGCCGCAGGCGGTTTCATAAATCTTCAATTTTAAATGTTAAATTTTAAATTTAATAAGGAGTAAACAGTGAAAACTGAATTAATTGATGCAGTAGAAAAGAAAAGTTTAAAACCCGAAGTCCCGCACTTTGAGGTAGGCGATACGGTCGATGTGCATTATAAAATTACAGAAGGCGACAAGACCCGCGTCCAGATATTCACCGGCACAGTGATTGCCAAAAGAGGCCGGGGTATGACGGATGCTTTCACCGTCCGCAGAATCGTGGATAACGAAGGCGTTGAGAGAACTTTCCCTCTGCATTCGCCGAATGTCGTCAATGTAAAAACCGTTCGAAGCGGAAAAACAAGAAGAGCAAAGCTTTATTATCTCAGGCAGCGAACCGGAAAGGCCGTTAAGCTCACAGAAAAACGCGCTGAGCAGGCCGAGGCCGCTTCATAAAACCTTGTGCTTTTCAGCAAAAATAATAAAAAGGCGATTTCTCCAATCCGACTGCTCGGCAGATGCGGCCAGAAACAGTGCGAAAAATTCCTAAAGGCAAAAGGCTATAAAACTCTGGCGAGAAATTTCTTCTGCACATCCGGAGAAATCGACCTTATTATGATGGATGAAGACGGCCTGGTTTTTGTCGAGGTAAAGGCCAGAACAAATGAGAATTATTTCGATGCCGAAGCATCTATAACAAGAGCAAAGCAGATTAGAATGACAAGAGCTGCCAATCTATTTATCAAAAAACACAAACTCGAAAATCTGCCTCTTCGCTTCGATGTGGTAATATTGATAACTGATGGAAAAAACAAGCCTCAGATTAGACATTATGAAAACGCTTTTATCCCTTAACCTATGAATATTATTGATTCACACGCACATTTGACTTTTGACGAGTTGCAAAACGACCTCGATAACGTCCTGCAGAGAAGTATCACTGCAGGCGTTACAGAGTGGATTACTGTCGGCACAAGTTCCGAACAGAATAAAAAGATAATTTCGGTAATAGACAAATACGAAAATATCTTCGGCACAATAGGAATTCATCCTCATTATGCTTCTGAAATCTCAGACTCGGATATTGAACCGGCCAAAGAGCTTGCGAAACACAAAAAAATCGTCGCAATCGGCGAAATTGGCCTCGACTATCATTACAATTTATCAAAGAAGGATGCACAAAAGGAACTCTTTAAAACATTTCTTCAAATCTCTATTGAAAATCAACTTCCGGTGATAATTCATTCCAGGGAAGCCTTCGACGAAACAATCGAGATTATTGATAAATTCAGAAACAACTTGAAAAATGTCGTTTTTCACTGCTGGGGCGGAACAGTCGAGCAGACAAAGCTCCTTCTCGACAGGGGTTTTTATGTTTCGTTCACAGGCGTGGTAACATTCAAAAAAGCCAATCAGGCTCGGGATGCCGCTAAAATTGTCCCGCTTGACAGAATGATGATTGAAACGGATTGCCCCTATATATCGCCTGAGCCGATGAGGAAACAGAAAATAAACGAACCGGCCCTGCTTATTCACACTGCTGCAAAGATTGCCCAATTAAAGCAGATGCCCCTTGAAAAATTCGCGCAGGAAGTTACAAAAACCACAAAATACTTTTTTAATCTGCCGTAAATTAATCAATCAGTTTTTGGGGGCTTGCTAAAGAATTTGTTATTTCAACCAGAAATTTCGCGGCATAATTATAAGGCACTATTCGCCCATCGGCGGCAAGGCCAAACTCGACAATTTTTTTCACCTCTATTTTTCCATCGTGCAAAACAGGCTCTTCTATAATTTTGCCGACAGAAAGGATACTGCATTGCCGGGGCGAAGGTATCGCAAGAAATGAATCAATCCCGAACATTCCCAGTGCTGTCAGCGTTATGCACGCTGGCGACAAATCATCGAGGCTTAACTTATTATTACGCGCCTTTTCGATAAGCTCAGCCGTTTCCTTTGCGATTTGCGCAAGATTTTTTTCGTTTGCGTTTTTTACTACCGGAACAACCAAACCTTTAGGAGCGGCAACGGCAAGGCCGACATTTACGCTATCTGCTGTTACAATATAATCATCTTCGATTGTGCCGGCCATTAATGGAAATTGTTCAACAGCAATTGCCATAGCGCGAATGAAAAAGTCGTTCATTGAAACTCTTGTGCCTGTCTGTTTGCTTACCTGTCTGCGTAAATCATAAATTGTGCCGACATCGCATTTGGCCGTCATATAAAAGCAGGGCTGGTTCTGCTTTGATTCGAGCATACGCTCGCCGATGAGCTTTTGAATCCTTGTCAGAGGTATGTTTTTTGTGTCCATCTAATCGGCAAGAATTATTGCTTTCATTTCGCCCAATTGCGATGCGCCTTCGACAACGAGTTTTAATGTGCCGTCAGGCCTGATGAAAAATGTTGTCGGAATGCCCCTGATGATGCTGAAAGGTTCAGGCAAACTGCCACGGTAAGAAATGACTGTATAATTTATACCTTCTCTTTCAGCCGTTTCCTTTACCACATTAAGAGGTTCATTTGAAATGGCAAGAATAGCAACCTTATCTTTCGACATTATTTCACGAAGAGCTATAAGATGAGGCATCTCCTGCATACAGGGCTGGCACCATGTTGCCCACATTGTTACCACGACATTTTTACCCCGATAATCCTTTAAATTATGTTCTTTGCCGTTTATATCCTTAACTTTGAAATCCGGCATTTCTTTGCCGTAGAAATCCATAAGTATCGGATTCCACGTTTTTCGATTAGCTATAATATTTTCAATCGCTTTTGATATAGATGGTTCACTCGCCGCTGTAGCCGGAGGCTGTTCATCGGCAGGCGCTTTTGCTGGACTGCTTTTCCTGCAGCCGTCTATCGCAATACAGGCAAGCAGATAAAAAATGAGAATCAGTTTTGCTGCGGAGACCGGTTTGTTACCTGCCATTTTTTCTATCTTTCATAAAAAGCCCGCGGTCCCAGTCGAGCCCGAAAATGCAGGTCTTAAATCGCCAGTCTCTCCTGAGCTGTCGGAAATTATCGCCATTTGCAATGATTCCGCCGCCGCTGGAGTATCTTGTATAAACTTCGTTAATGTCGGATACACCGGGAACATCCTTCCCAAAATAGTATATAAATGCCGCATCCGCTTTGCCGAAAGCGGTAATTTCTTTGCCCGCTGAAATTATTGAAACCCGCTGGCCAAAATCGTATATTACATAATTTTCATCTTCCGGCCCATAAGCCAGGTAAGGCCACATAATAATAAATGCGCACAGAACGATAAAAAGGCATAATACAGCAACAGCTTTTTTATTTAGCCAGAATAAAACTGATATATTAAATGAAATGACAACCATAACTGCAGCAGTAACCCATATCAGCAATTGTTCAGGATACAGCTTGTTGGTTCGCATCCAGACAATCGCGCCTGCCGCAGCGTAAAAAACAGCAATTAAATGACCCAGCCAGAAAACCGCCGCAAATCTTCTGCTGTATGCCTTATTCACAAACACCATATCGTCAAAAATAATCCCCGCCAGAATTGCCACAGCAGGCATCAGCGGCAGAATATAATGCTGCCGTTTTCCTCCCATCAGGCTCATCATCACAATACCGACAACAAACCAGAGCCACATATAAGTAATCGTCTCGCGTCTTTCTTCCCAAATCCGGTAAAAAGGCGAAGCCAGCGCCAGCGGTATAAAAGCCGAAAATGGCAGCAAATAAACGAACATCACTCCAAGATAATAATAAGGCTCTTTCTCGCCGGAGGCGTATTCGCCGATAGCTCTGCCGAAAAATTCATTCTTCCAGATTTCAACCGCACCCGGCACTTTCATCAGCACTATTGCCGGCCACGGAAGCATTATTAAAAGGAATATTACTATCCCGATTATCGGCAGCAGCCTGGGAATAACCTTCCATCTGCGAAAAATAGCAAAATAAAAAATCAATGCCGGGAAAATAAGCGGCAGCGGCGCAGGTCCTTTGGCAATCATAGCCAGCGAAAAGCTCAACCAGAAAATAAGCATATACAAAATCTGTTTTTTGCGCGAGTATGTTTTAACCGCGGAATAAAAACTCAGCATCGAAATTGTAACAAAAACAGCCAGCGACATCTCCGGTCTGCCTGTATGAGTAAAGGCTATATAGCAAAGCGATGTCGCCCAGATAAGCGATGAAAGCGCCGCAATTCGCGCGTTGAGCCTTTCGGATACAAAATAAAAAATCGCGATAACCGATAGAACTGCAAGAGCCGCACTTGGCAGACGAACCGCAAATTCATTCATCTGGCCTGCTGCTTTTGCCGCTGCTGCCACAATCCAGTAATTCAAAGGCGTCTTTTGAAGCCGCGGCTCTCCGTTAAAATAAGGCACAAGCCAGTTACCGGTCTTTATCATTTCTCTTGCCGAAACAGCAACATAAGCCTCGTGATTGCCCAGCGGTCTTATTGATATCCCCCAAAACGCCGTTAATACCGAAACTGCAACAACCACTAAAAAAACAATTTGTGTTATTTTCCTGTTACTCATATCGGAACGATTCAATCCTTGTTCATTATTTTAATTATTTGTTCAAGATTATTAGGACATTCAATCGGCGGATTACTGTATTTGCCGCTCTTTTCCTTATGATAATTTACTGTAACATTCGGGTCTTTAAGACAATGCCCGGTCAGCACACAAGCCACCATCTCATTCGGCTTTATCGTCTTTTCCGCAAGCAAAACTGACAGGCCCGCTATCGTTGCCGCCGACGCCGGCTCACAGCCAAGCCCGAATTTCCCTACCAGAGCCTTGGCATCGACTATCGCTTCATCCGATACCGCCCGCACAACGCCATTGCAGACATCAATCGCCCGCAGACATTTTTTCAGATTCACAGGCCGCGAAATCTCTATCGCCGATGCACAAGTCCGTGGCGAAAATTTCTTCGCCGTCAACTCTGCGTAAAAATCACTTATTATTTTATTATCAACCATTCCGTTATTCCATCTTAATTTTCGGTTATTTATAAGCTCCGTCAGTGTGTCCGCACCGGTCGCGTTGATAATCGCCAACCTCGGCACTCGTTTAATTAAACCAAGAGTTTTAAGTTCATAAAACGCTTTGCCAAAGGCACTTGAGTTGCCCAAATTCCCGCCTGGCACGATAATCCAGTCCGGCACTTCCCAGCCCAATCCTTCGAGAATGCGATACATTATGGTCTTCTGCCCTTCGAGCCGGAACGGGTTTAACGAATTAAGAAGGTATAATTTCAATTCAGTGCATACCGCCTGCACCTGTTTCATACAGTCATCGAAATCGCCGAGTATTTGAATCGTCTTTGCACCATAATCCATCGCCTGGCTCAATTTGCCGAATGCAATTCTGCCCGACCCGATAAAAACGGTGCATTTCATTCCGCAATGATGGGCGTAAAGCGCGACAGCAGCACTGGTATTTCCGGTAGATGCGCAGGCGCAGGATTTTGCTCCGACCATCATCGCGTGACTGAACGCCGCAGTCATCCCGTTATCTTTGAATGACCCTGATGGATTAAGCCCTTCATATTGAAGATGAAGGCAGCCTTTTTTCATTCCGAGAAACTCACCAAGCATATCATTTTGCTGCAGCAGCGTTTGCCCTTCTCCAATAGTTATCTTGAATTTGTCATCACAGAAGTCGAGTAATTCTCTAAACCGCCAAACGCCGGAAAAGTCGAGTTTGTTGCTTCTTGTCGCCCACCGTTTGCCGAAATCGGAAAGTTTCGCAGGCACTTCTATTTTGTCCCAGTTGTAGCAGGCGTCGAGCAAACTGGCGCACTTTGGGCATTTAAAAAATGATTCATTACAACTGAATTCTGCTCCGCAGTCAGGGTTGATGCACTTCTGATACGCCTTTTCCGCCATTCTACGCTCCATATTATATTTAACCCCTTGATTCATAATGGGTTACAGAGCCCCAAGCATTGTCGCGGGGTAGTAAACTTGCTGGTTATAATACTCGTTTCCGCCTCTATTTGCAACAAATCTTGTCCGCCGGCGCTTCGGCGATTAGCCCAAAGCAAAAAGAGTCTTGACAAAGTTAAGGAAACGTTGGTATCTTTGTATCTCCATATACCTTCATACCTTCTGGACAAAATGCTAAATACAGGTATTATTTTTTTATCAAAACTTTTACACTATGTGAAGGGAGGTGCAGCAGGTAAAAGAATGATGATTGTTTTATGAAGAACGTATTTGTTATGTTGTATAATAAATTTGAATGTTTGATTAGTTGTTTTTTTAAAAGGAGCAAAAAAATGAAAAAGGCAGTCGTATTATTTACTTTGTGTCTATTCACAGCATTTGTAGTCTCCAGCACATTCGCTGCGGAGCCGCCCGCCAAAGAACCTGTTAAAACGGTAATAGGCACAGTTAACGTGGTTAAAGATGCAAACGGCGTTGTAAAAGAAATTATGCTGCATACTGCGATGGTGAAGTACAACATAGTTCTTGACGAAAAGGGTAAGGAGCTTGCCGCTCTTGACGGCAAAAAGGTAAAGGCCACCGGCGTCGTTGAGGTTAAAGGCAAAGCTGAATGGCTCAAAGTGCATAAATTTGAAGAAGTAACTGCTGAACCGCCGAAGCCAAAGGCGCCTACGAAGAAGTAAAAACCGAAGTAATATTTATTGTTCTCGATGCGGGCTGCATCGGGAAAACTTTAGAAAAGCAGGGTTTTTGTGTCGTTGTGGATATCACACGAAGCGGCACAAAAACCCTTTTTTATATTGACACTCTTTCTGATACGACAGCCCAGCGAAATTTTGCCGATGCACTGCGGGGATTTGACATAACCTCTTTGATTCGCGGCACAATTGCTTTTTTTGCAACTGACCGGTATATGCCGTTTCTGACGCCATCTCGAAACGACTGTTTGACAAGCCGGTCCTCGCCGCTGTGAAAACTAATTATTCCGATTCGCCCGCCCGGCTTTAGACAATAAGGCGCAAGTCTTAAAAGTTCTTTTAATGAGCCGATTTCATCATTGACTAATATGCGCAGCGTCTGAAATGTCCGGGCGGCCGGATGCAGCGAACCGAATTTTGAATTTCGCTGCTGTTTCTTCCAGCTATTCATAGTCAAACCCTTAATAGCAAAAATCAGCCTGACAAGCTGCGATACCTGCGTTATCGGCTGCACCGCTCGCTGGACAACAATTGTCCGAGCAATTTTTTGATAATCCGGCTCATCCGACAATTCCCAAAACGCTTTTGCTAATTCTTCTTCCGAAAGACTGTTAAGCAAGTCCGCGCCAGTTTTCTTCAGCCGCTGGTCCATTCTCATATCTAACGGCCCATCCTGTTTATAGCTTATGCCTCGGTCAGGATTATCCACCTGCATACTTGAAACGCCTAAATCTGCGAAAATAATGTCATACCCGTCAAGATTTTCCTTTTTCAGGACATTGCCGATACCTGCAAAATTGCTGTGATAAAAACTGATGTTTGCGTTTTCTTTGCCCAGCCGATACTTTGTTTTTTCAAGTTCTACTCCGTCAACATCGAAAGCAATCAATTTTCCGTTCGGCTCTATGCATTTGATAAATTCTAATGAATGTCCGCCGTATCCGACGGTGCAGTCTGCGACAATTTCGCCAGGGCCTGGTTTCAGGCAGCTTAAAACCTCTTCTACAAGAACAGGAATATGACTTCCGGCAGGCGTTTTACCTTTTGCGCGCAAATGTTCGCGCAGTTCAGGATGGGCTGCGAGGTTATGTTCTTTATATTTTTGATGATATTTTTTTGGATGGGTCCCGCCGTATCTTTCCCGCCGCCGGTGAATTCTTGGCTGTTCATTATTATTGGATTGTTCAAACGTATTCATTATTTCAGTTTATATAAGTTCCTTAATTCATTGTCAAACCCGAATTTACCTCCTCCCCGGCACAGCCGAAGACACAGGGTTTCCTTCACAATGTTTAAACAAAAATCTATTGACAAATGGCCTTGTTAGAGATATAATTTGTCCTATAATTAGTTAAGGAGGTAAAGATGAAGATGATGTGCGTTCAAACAGAAAATTTAATCATTCTATCACCACATCTTTTGTCTGCCCCTCCATTTTATATAATCCTGTCAAGTTTTTTCACATTTTAAAGCTTAAGCAAAGGAGGAAGAAAGTATGGCAAAGAAATATTTTATTGTTGTAAGCATTTTTTTGTTCGTATGCATAGCCGTCCCTGCCAATGCCGCACAGACAACCGCCTATGCCACTGACGATACCTGGCTTAACGGCCACGTTAGCGGCCAGGAGTTTACAAATTACGGCACTGACTCTTATCTCTATGTATATGGTGAAACCCACAGCGGCCAGAACTACCCCGCCAAGAATTCCCTGATGAGATTTTCCTTGCCTCCGCTTGGCACCGGCTATCATATCCAAAGTGCCATAGTGCGAATGAATTATGCCACCTATGAGAATATGGATTCGGGTGATTACGTGTATGTCGATATTTACGCTGTGCGCCCGACAAGAAGCTGGACCGAAATGGGAGCCTGCTGGTACACGATGGACGGCAGTTCATACTGGGCACAGGCAGGTTGCGAGAGTGCAACTACTGACCGATACGACACTTCGCTCGGCGAGCAGCTTTTTTATCGCAGCACCGCTGGCGGAGACAAGGATTGGACTAACAGCTATCTCACGCAGGTTGTCCGCGACTGGTATAGTGGGGCTTTGACCAATAACGGCCTCGTTGCCCGCACACCTTTGCACTATTCAGGTAATGAGGGCGTTTATTTCTATTCGAACGATTACGGCTCAGGCTGGGGTCCGCGATTGATTATCACCTATACGCTCGACCCGGTGGCAAATGCCGATGGCCCGTATTTCGTTGACCCCTGCGGCATCGTCATGTTTGATGGAAGCGCATCCTACGACCCGGACGGCGGAAGTATAACTTCCTGGCTGTGGGACATTGACAACGACGGCCTATATGATGATGGTTCCGGCTCTCAGTTGGTTGTTAGCTACGAATATCTTGTCGGAACGCTGCATCTTGGCTTCGGCCAGCACACTATCGGCCTGAAGGTAATCGACGACGAAGGCGAATGGAAAACCGCTACAAGCACTTTGACTATCGAATCCTGGGAGGGAGATTTTGAGCCTGACGGCGATGTCGATTGGATAGACCTTGCAAAATTCGTGTCTCATTGGCTTGATAATTGTATGTCTCCCGGCTGGTGCGAAGGAACCGACATAGACCATACCGGAACGGTTGATTTTGTTGATTTTTCTGTCCTTGCGGATAATTGGCTGAAGGGCGTCGAATAAAAACAAGCAGCTAAATATTATTAAATCGAAGAGTCTTTTTCGATTGTCTTTTGGCGCTGGGATTTTCGGAAATCGGCGAGTTTAGCGGCAAGTTTTTCATCACTTAAAGCGAGAATCTGAACCGTGAAAACTGCGGCATTTACAGCGCCGGCTTTGCCGATAGCCATACTTGCAACGGGCACACCGGGCGGCATCTGAACGGTGCTTAAAAGTGCATCAATGCCGGCAGGCGAATTCTCGGCGGCAAGCGGAACACCGATTATTGGAAGAGTGGTTCTCGCGGCAAGGGCGCCTGCCAGATGAGCGGCCATTCCGGCAGCAGCAATTATGACTTTTATGCCGTTTTTGGCTGCACTTTCGGCAAATTCAGCGGCAATATCAGGCGTTCGATGAGCTGAAATGATGCGAACAACAGGCTCGATGCCAAATTCCCTTAGCTTATCAAGACAGGCCTTCATTACCGGCATATCGCTGTCTGACCCCATTACAACCGCTACAGTTTTGTCATTTTTAACCATTGCATTTTTTCCTGATACAGACATATAATATAATAGTTATTTAATCGAAATTATGCAAGTGTGGAGATAATAATATGCAAACGAGAAAACCGGCTGTTGCGGGGCAGTTTTACCCGGACAGCGAAAACGAATGCAGAGCGGAGATTACAGAATGCCTGTCGAGCCGCTCTATAACCAGTAAATTGCCTGAAAAAATCGTTGCCGGAATTGTGCCGCACGCAGGCTGGACATTCAGCGGCGATTTGGCAGGGATGGTTTTTGGGGCTATAGAAAAAATCGAAAAAAACATTGACACGTTTGTTATCTTCGGAACGACACATAGATATTTCGATTCATCCTGCGCCGTTTACGATAAGGGAAGCTGGCTGACGCCTCTGGGGAAAATAAAAATAGATGAGGAACTGGCAGAGGCAATCATCAAGAAAAATAAATCCGCTAAGCCCAACCCGCAGGCTCATAATTACGAACACAGTATCGAAGTGCAGGTGCCTTTTATTCAGTATTTATTCAAAGATGCAAAAATTGTTCCGATACTCACGCCGCCGACGGAAACTGTAATATCAGTTGGAAACACCGTTGCTGAATGTATTAAAAATTCAAGCAATAAAAAAATTGTCTGTATCGGCTCAACTGATTTGACTCATTATGGGCCGCGATACGGCTTTAATCCGCAGGGCAATGGACAAGCGGGAATCGAATGGGCGAAAAACGTCAACGACAAGGCGTTTATAAATCTGGCGATTGAAATGAAATCGCAGCGCATACTTGCCGAATCTATGGAAAATCAGAATGCCTGCGGGCCGGGAGCGGCAGCAGCGACGATTTCAGCAGCGGCTGCACTTGGCAAAACCAAAGGCGTTTTACTTGCGCAAACAAACAGTAGTGAAGTAATGGAAAGAAAATTCGGCGAAAGCAGCAGCGAAAGCGTCGGATACGCAGCAATCGTATATTGAAAATTGAAGATTTAAGATAGAAGATTTTATTCGACGCGGATGGAATTTATCAAAATCGTTTCGGTCGGGACATCGCCGGGACGGGTTGGGACAGATGCGATTTTGTCCACAACGTCTATTCCTTCAACGACTTTGCCGAAAACGGCGTAGCCTGCATCCCGAACGCCATAATTTAAAACGTCGTTATTTGCGTGATTGATAAAAAACTGGGATGTAGCGCTGTCGGGGTTTGAAGTTCTGGCCATAGCAATTGTGCCGCGGTCGTTCTTGAGACCGTTTTTGGCTTCATTGACAATCGGCGGCCGAACAGATTTTTGACGCATATCGGCAGTCATTCCGCCGCCCTGAATCATAAAACCTTTTATAACACGATGGAAAATCGTGCCATCATAAAACTTGTCCTGAACATACTGGAGGAAATTTTTGCAGGTAACCGGGGCTTTTCCCTCGTTAAGCTCGACTACAATGTCGCCTTTGGTGGTTGAAATTCTTATTTTTGTCATACTTTTGCTTTGCGTCGCCATAGTATTAGCTTCCTTTACTGATGGTTGGTTATTTTCCTGCGGTTTCTTATCACAGCCAGTATAAAAACAAGCTACCGCAACTATTAAAACAACAAAAATATCCTTTAGCATAAAACTTGCCTCCTTAAAACTAACATCATATAATACCAAAAAGGCGGATAAAATGATAACAATAATTGACTACAAGGCGGGAAATCTGACAAGCGTTCAATTGGCCTTCGAGTATATCGGATGCAAGGTAAAAATTACCGACAGGCCGGGGGACATTATGCAGGCGGAAAAAATCGTCTTTCCAGGAGTGGGAGCGGCAAAAGCAGCGATGAACAACCTTAAAGAATTGAAACTAATCGAACCTATCCGAAAGGTAATTGCCGATGGTATTCCTTTTTTAGGCATCTGTATCGGGATGCAGGTAATGTTCGAGATGAGCGAAGAAGACGGCGGGACAGAATGTCTTGGAATTCTGCCGGGGAAGGTAAAAAAATTCAAATCGTCAGACAAATTATGCAAGATTCCGCAGATTGGCTGGAACACGGTAAAAATCGTCCAGCCACATCCTGTTTTTGCCGGTATTGAAGACCAGAGCGAATTTTATTTTGTGCACAGCTATTATCCTGATTGCAGTGATATAAATCATATAATCGGTCAGACTGAATACGCAGGCGTTTGTTTTGCGAGCGCGGCAGGACGAGAAAATCTTATTACGACGCAGTTTCACCCGGAAAAGTCGGGGCGAATCGGACTGAAAATTTTTGAGAATTTCAGAGACTGGGATGAGGGATGCTGACGAAAAGAATAATACCGTGTTTAGATGTGCGAAATCGCAAGGTAACCAAGGGCGTGAGGTTTCAAAATAATATCGACCTTGGCGACCCTGTTGAAATGGCGGTAGCCTATAGCGAAGGCGGATGCGATGAGCTGGTTTTCTACGATATAACGGCATCGGCTGAACAGAGAGACATCGATATTGAAATGGTCAGCGAGGTTGCAAAGGCGATACGAATACCATTTGCAGTCGGTGGCGGAATAAAAGACATCGAAGATATGAGAGAGGTGCTTCTTGCCGGCGCTGAAAAGGTAAGCGTAAATTCACTTGCAGTGCAAAATCCGAATATCATCGCCGAGGGAGCAAAACTGTTTGGCTCACAGTGCATTGTTTTGGGAATGGACCCTGTAAAGGTCGAAAAAAGCGAAAAATTTCCGAGCGGTTACGAAATTACAATCGAGGGTTTCAGGAAAAGGACAGGGCTTGATGCGCTGCAATGGGCTAAAAAGGCTGAACAATTAGGAGCAGGAGAAATCGTCTTAAACAGCGTCGATGCGGATGGAACGCAGCAGGGTTTTGAGCTTAATCTGACCAGACTGATAGCTGAAAATGTCGGTATTCCCGTAGTGGCAAGCGGCGGAGGCGGAACGTATCAACACCTCATTGATGTGTTTACCAAAGGAAAAGCTGATGCGGCAATCATCGCAAGTATGATTCATACTGGAAAATATACAATTAAACAAATAAAAGATGAGCTTATAAAGGCAGGGATTCCAATTAGAAGAAAATGGTAATAAAAAACCGGATTCCCGCTCCCTATGGGATGGCTCACGCCACTGCGCGGGAATGACACAGAAAGTGAGGGAAATATGGAAACTATGAACAAAACAATAAGTGTGCTTGAACCGATAAATGAAGCAATAGAGAGAGCGAAAATTATTTTATTTCGGCCGTTTAACCTGGAAAAATGGATGATAATCGGCTTTTGTGCCTGGCTTGCGAATCTTGTGCAGGGCAGCGGCGGAGGCGGATTCAATTTCAAAGATAAAGAGGATTTCAGCAAAGTAATTGATTTTTGCAAGGCTAATATGCTTATTGTAATCCCTATAGCCGCTGCGGCGACTATCCTTTTTATTTGCGTTATTCTCGTCCTTTTGTGGCTGGGCAGCAGAGGAAAATTTATGTTTTTAGACTGTCTTGCAAAAAATAAAGCCCACATAATAGAGCCGTGGAAGGCATTCAAAAAACAAGCCAATGGACTGCTCGGTTTTCGACTGCTGTTAATGGCGACCGCTTTATTATGGGTAATTGCCCTGGGCGTTCTGACAATCTGGCTTGTTTCACTTGCAAAACTCTCAAATGCCGGCATCGTGATAATCGGTATAATAATTTGCGCAATGATTATTCTATTTATAATAGTATCATTATTTTTCGGGTTTATTCAGGTATTAACGTTCGATTTTGTTATGCCGATAATGTATCTGCAGCGAACGGGAATATCAGCGTCGTGGGCGAAAATCGGACATTTGCTATGGCAGAATTTCTGGAAAATTGTGCTTTACCTGCTTTTTAAAATCCTGATAGTGCTGTGCATCTGGGCGATTGTAGTGGGAATTACGTTCATTTCCTGCTGCTGCTTGTGCGGAATAGGGATAATTCTATTTATACCTTATATAGGCACAGTAATATTTCTGCCCTTGTGGAGTTTCCACAGACTCTACTCTCTGTGTTATTTGCGGCAGTTCGGCGCAGAATACGATGTATTTACCGCTGCACAATAAAACTTAATACATTCTCTGTGTGCCGGGGAGTTTTTTTTCAACCGGAGCGGTTCCGCCTGGAGAAGGACGCGTCAGCTCCGGATGTCTTAACATATTCACGATTGCAGAACCAAACCGCTGCGCAATATCAGAACTACCTGTTACCGAGTTGGACGCTTCCGGACCATTAGATGTTATCATATTGTAATCAATTTCAAGGGAGGAACTCTTCCATTCGCCGCCGGATATGAGAATATTTTTACGCTTCGAGAGCGCAGCGGCAATTTTTCTTCCCTTGATGACATCGGCATAAGCAAATATGACAGGGGCGGTGCCGATAGCCGCAAGAATTTTTTGTTCTTTATTGGCCGCTCGCACAAGATTCAATACGTTCGTATCGTTAAAATAATTACTTGTGCTCGCACTGGGGCCGCCAAGAAAAACAAAGGCGTCAAAATCGTCAATTTTTATGTCCCTGATAAGCATTGTTGCGGTTATGGTATTTCTCTCCAGGCCTTTTATGTCGCCCGTAATTGAACTGGCAATGATCGGTTGAATTCCCACGAGTTGAAAAGAATCTACTACGCCGAAATATTCTTTATCAACGAAAAATTTGTCAGGCACTACAACAACAACTCGCTTAGTTCTAATATCGTCAGCCGACTGAGCCGGGGACGGCAGCAGAGGTGCGGCAGCAACAGCCGTTTCAAGAACAGGCTTTGCAACAGGATTGCCAGTGCAAACCAGATATAATACTTCAAGGTCTTCGGAAATCCTGCAGACGCCGGCGACAGATTTGGGGGCAAAAGAGCCGATAGGCACCGAGCCAAGACCGAGAGCAACTGCCTGCAAACTAATATTCTCCGCAATATGTCCTGCTTCAAGACAAGCAAACCTTTCACTCCTGCCGCGGTATTTTGCCTCGATTTTTTTAATTGAGCCGGCAATAATAAAAGTGCAGGGCGAATCCTGGACAGTCTTTTGGCCAAATGCCGCTGTGCGAAGCATTGACCTTATATCGCCATCGATTTGCTTTTCAAGACTATGAGTTTTGGGAGAATAAAGATAAAGACCATCCGACAAAACAACATACAACTCCATCGGATACAGGGCGCCGGCAGACGGAGCAGCCCGCAAGCCTTTATTAGGCTCTGTAATGCCCTGAGCCGACCAGCATAGCTGCCCTACCTGTTTGACAGTCAAAGGCTCCGCGGTAAATTGGCGTATGCTTCTGCGGTTTTCAATGGCCTGTTCAAGAGAAATTTTGCCGTTCAAATCCGGTTCGGGCAGTCTTATCGTCGTAATAACCGGTTCTACAGCAGGCGGCTGAGCCGGGGCAAAATTCGAGAACAACAACAAAATAAGAAATATTTTTTTCATATTAAGTTCCTCCAATCAGTCTTCATCTTTTTCAACTACGGTAACTTCGCCGGTTTGTTTATGCTTATATATAAGATGCAGATTTCTAATATAAATAGCCGAGTTAAGCGAGAAACCAAGTATAAAAATCGGCTCTACGCGGTGAATGCTGTAAGCAAGCAATATAATACTGCCTATCATAGACAGATACCAGAAGGCCACCGGCACATGGGACTTCTTTTTGTATTCACTGACAAGCCACTGCAATATAAATCTGCCGCCGAAAGTAAATTGACCCAATAAACCAACAATTGACCAGATAGGCTCCTGTGAAAGCTCTTTTGCCAAAGATTCAAACATATAGTTCTCCTGAAAAAAGGAATTATATAGTCTATAATAACCAAATACGATATAAAAACAACAAATACCCGATTGGAAAAGATTTCGCTCTCGGCTGCTGTAGGAAATCGTCATAATTTACAGCGTTGTGGATGAATTATCACAACATTTTATGAATCGCTCAACGATATTATAGATTTCTCAGCCTGATTATCTTTACTTGGCGTATAATGAGCAAAAGTAAAGCTGTTATTTAAGATTGAGCTTGTAAAGGGGGTCGCCAATAAGGACTAACTGCCAGGAATTGAAGGGATTCGTTCTGTAAAATGCCTCAACAAGACATCTGCCGTCAAGAAGCTCGGCGAAAAATTTGTCAGGCAGCGGAAATGAAAGCAGGTAAGGCTCATTAACGGGGCCGAGAGTGGCAGTTATGCCGTGCGAAAGCATAGCCGGACACCAGTTGGAACTGGCGGGGTTACGCAAATCCGCGGCCTCCAAACTTGCTATATGATAGCCGACAGCACCAGGGACAAACTCAAACGCATCAATATATTTTCTTAAACTATACCAGCCGCAGTAAATGGCTGTCTTCGGACATGAGCCGGGAGCAAAAAGTGAGGCTGTCTTTTCAATAACAACTTCCATTGAGGTGCGATTTTTAAGCAAAGCGGCAAGCGAATATAAGCTTTTATCAAAAAATTCAAACGAATACGGTGCAGGCTCTCTGGTAATATCCAGACCACGGGTATCTATATAGGCTTTGCCGGAAAGCCCTTTTTTTTCTGCCCTGAGCGCTTTGTCAACGAGACCAGTGGCAATTTGGGCCGAAGGGCCATCGAGCCTCGAAACCATCAGGGTTTTTGCAGGAAGAAAAGAGGAAAAATCCAGCAGTTCGTTTTTCTGCCATCGATAAAGGTCATAATCTTTATACAAAACCATCGAAAGCTCACTGTCAACTGAAGCTGCCGTCTCGGCACCTTTACATCTGCCAATATCATTCTTGATATCTGATATAACGCCGATAAGACCATTGACAAATTCTGCGGCTTTATAAAAACTCATATCAAACTTTTTCTCAATGCTCCATCTGTCCTGCTCGCATAATTGCAAAATCAAACTGGTTCTGTTCAGCTCGGTTTCTTCAAACCTGGAGAGTTTAGAAGAAACTTGCGGATAATGCTCTGCAGCATAAACAGGACCATAAAATTTTTTAAGAAGAATTGTTAATTCATTATACTGCTCCTTTCTGGCATCCTGCGACTCAATATATTCAATTCTTCTTATAGTCTGCATTATGTCATCAGGCAGATGATTCAAGGTATCTTCGTAAGATTGCGTCTGAACGGCATTCTGGTCCACCATTTCCTGCCTGCCAAAATGATTAAGCTTATACAACGAGTCGTTAAAATCCTGCTTTTTTATATCAAGCATTTGTGTCAGCTTGGGGACAAGTTTTACTGAATTTTTCATCGGTCCTGCGGGACCGACTTTTATCGGAACGCCATATAAGGTAAGAAGGCATTCTATCTCACCGGGTAATCTGTTTTCCTGAATTTCTTTTTTTACCGCTGCAGCTAAAATATTATCGTATTGCGGCCGGTTTATTTCCTCAGCAAGATTTCTGCCAAGCGGGATTTTAAGGATATTTTCGGGCGGAACGGCTCTTTTAGCGCAATAATACTTTGCCAGTCGAACCGATTCATTAACATCGGAATTTGCAATTATAAGAATCTGCTGCGGCTCAAGAGCAAAAACAAGCGTTGTCGTGCCGGCGACGGCCAAACAAATGATTAATATAAAGTGGAAGGCTATACTCTTAATTTTTTTGTCCTCTTGTTTCTTCGGTCTGTGAATATTTTTTTTCATAAATACTTTTGCTTGTCAATACCTGGCAAATTGTTATAAACATTATTTTAACATCCAGCAAAAGTGATACCTTTTCGACATACTCGACATCATAATCGAGCTTGGCTTCTCTTGTAAGCTCACCTCTGCCGCTAATTTGTGCAAGGCCTGTAATGCCGGGTTTGACGAGAAGCCTTTTTTTCTGCCGGTCATTCCATTCAGCCATCTGCTCAAGATACAAAGGCCTTGGCCCAACAAGGCTCATATCGCCTTTTAATACATTAAAGAGCTGCGGCAATTCATCGAACGAATATTTGCGAAGGAAAATGCCGATTGGGGTCAATCTTGGGTCTTTGCCTGATTTAGGACTTGCACCAAATGGGTCAACATCAGCTTTCATTGTGCGGAATTTGTAGAATGTAAAAGGTTTTCCGTTTTTGCCTGCTCTGGTTTGTTTGAAAATCGCAGGCCCCCTGCTGCCTAAGCTTATCAAAATAATCAATGCTATGAATATGGGCAATAAAACAAGAATTGCCGGCAAGGAAATCAGAATATCAGACAGTCTTTTAAAAAATCTATAGAACATCAATTTTCTTTAATAAATCGGGCAGTTTTGCAATTGAACCAACCTCATAATGCGGCTGAGCTTCTTTTGACGGCGATTGGCCGGTATGAAGACGTTTTGCGCGTATAACCCTTATTGTCTTAAAGCCCATTTGATTCGGTGCTAAAAAATCCTTCCTTAGGTTATCAGCTACATAAACACATTGTTCGGTAGAAACATTAAGCCGGGCAAGCAATTTTTCAAAACCCGCCGGCGAAGGCTTCCAGAACTCTCTGCCGAGCGATTCAGTATATATGATACCATCAAAAAATTTTTCAATGCCGAGGGCTTGGACCTTAAGCTCCTGAGCAGGCAGGTAGCCATCTGTAATCAGGCCGAGTTTATAGCGGCTTTTTAAATTTTCCAGAATCATCCTGCTTTCAGAAGGAAGAGTAATGTCGGGATTATGATTACGAAAAATATTTATAAGTTTTTCTATATAGCTTTTATCAAAAACAACGCCGAGCTTTTCTGCGGCCTCATTAAAAGTAGTTTTGTGATTTCCGGAATTAAAAATTTCCCATAAAACATCAAAAACGACCTTGTTTTTTAAACCAAAATCACTTGTTACCTGATGGGATATAACTGCAAAACCGCTTTTATAGTAGTCTATCTCATCGTAAAGGGTGTCATCCATATCAAAAACAATGCACTTTATCACTTGAAAACCCTGCCAAAATTGCCGAAAATAAAGTATGCTGATATCCTTATAAATTCCTGGACAAAGGTCCTATAATCAGCTAAACTTTCACTAACCTTTTTTGGTACTATAACTTATGATAAGTCGCAAGAGGCTGAAAAGCAAGAATTTTAATATACTGTTTACCTGCATCGGCAGGAGAGTATCCTTATTAAACAGTTTCAAAAAGGCTGCGAAAGAGCTTAAACTCAACTGCCGCTTTTTTGGAACTGACACAACAGAATTAAGCTCGGCTCTTCAGCTTTGTGACAGAAAATTTATTGTCAAACCTACAACACATCAGGACTATATAAAACAGATTTTAAAAATAGTAAAACAAAATAACATAAACCTGCTGGTTCCGACAGTTGACCTTGATTTGCAGGTTCTTTCAGAAACAAAAGAAAAATTCGCATCCGCCGGCTGCATTGTTCTGGTTTCAAAACCAGAAGTTGTAAATATCTGCCAGGATAAACGCCAAACTTTCAAATTTCTTGTTCAAAACGAATTTGATACTCCCAGAACTTTGAGCGTAAAACAGGCGCTTGCCGAAAAAAACCTTAAATATCCCTGTTTTTTAAAACCGTGGGACGGCTATGCAAGCAGAGGAAATGCCATTGTTAAAAGCCGGAAGGAACTTGTTTTTTATACAGAAAAAATCCCGAACTGCATTGTTCAGGAATTTATCCGTGGTCAGGAATTTACCTGCGATGTTTTTGTTGATTTTAATCTTCAGGTAAAATGTATTGTGCCGAGGAAACGAATTGAGACAAGGGCAGGCGAAGTCAGCAAAAGCGAAGTAATTAAAGATTCAAAAATAATACATCGAACAATAGAACTAATAAAAAAACTTGGTGCAGGCCCCGGAGTTATTACCGTTCAGTTGATACTGACCAAAGATAACAAAATTAAATTCATTGAGCTCAATCCGCGATTCGGCGGCGGAGCGCCCTTGTCAATAAAAGCCGGCGCTAACTTTCCAAAATGGATACTCCAGGAGCTTATCGGAAAAAAGGCGCAAATTAAATTCAACGGTTTTGAAAATAAACTGGTTATGCTCAGATATGACGCTGAAGTATGGTTAAGAAACAAATAATACAATCAGGAAATAATAAATGATATTCGAGTATTTCGTCGGGCCAAAAAGACCTTTAAGCTGGACATTTCAGTTCTGGCCGGTGCTACTGATTTCATTTGTCTGCGGGCTATTAGCAACTTGGTTGAGCAAAAAAATTGCGCTAAAATACGGAATAGTTGATAAACCAAATGATACAGTCAAAACTCATAAAGAGACGACAGCGTATCTTGGAGGCATCGGGATTCTGGTGGGATTTGTGGCTGGAATACTCATCGGTGCTGCAGGTTTTAAAGAAGATGTTGAAATTTCCAAGTGGCTTACGGCCATTCTGACTGGCTCGGCCATAGCCTGTTTTGTTGGCCTAATAGACGATGTTTATGATATCAAACCCTGGCATAAAATCATCGGACAGGCAATCGCCTCGATACCTTTAATTGCCGCCGGCATTATGCCTGTATTAGAGCCGTTTTTTAGACCATTTGGATTGTCGCTTTCGCCATCGCTCGAATGGGCGATTGGTGTGCCGATTGTTATTTTTACGGTAGTTGGGGCAACGAATTCATTAAATTTGCTTGACGGACTTGATGGTTTATGCGCAGGAGTTACGGCGATTATTACGATTGCGATGCTTTTGCTGGCAGTCCATCTGGCCACCTGGGGCGCCAGCGAAGTGCGGGACCCTGTCAGAATTATAGTTTGCCTTGCATTAGTGGGCGGGGTATGCGGATTTTTGCCGTTTAACCGCGCGCCTGCCAAAATATTTATGGGTGATGCGGGAAGTATGCTGCTGGGATTTGTCGTTGCGGCAATAATGATACTCTTTGCCAAGGCGTTTCCAAGATGGTGGGCTGCCTCACTTGTTGTATTTGGTCTGCCAATCCTCGATACCGCTGTGGCGCTTGCCAGAAGATGGCTGAATAAAAGGCCGCTGTTCGTTTCGGACAGAGGTCACATATACGACCAAATGATTGACAGGGGCATGTCTCTGAAAAAAACGGTTATTATCTGTTATTTACTGGCAGGAATGTATGCGTTTATCGGCCTGGCAATGAGTCAGATAAGAACCAGATATGCAATTATTGTATATCTGACAGTTTCTGTCATTTCAGCAATTGTGGTATGGAAGAAAGGCTATCTGAAAATGGAAGGATTAAGAGGGGCTGTGCACAAGAAATAAAAACAGAAAAAAGATTTAATTATTCATTTTTCGGAAAAATAATTTCATATATATTTTCTTCATTTGATATCGCTAAAGGTTTTAACCAATCTGCTTTGACCCATTTCGGACAATCATTTATACCATAAAGATTAAATAATCTTTGTCCCGCTGAAATTTTTACCATTAACTGCTCAGTCAGATTATCGCCTTCCACCAATTCTATATCCGGCCGCATACCTTCTATTTGCTGAGCATAAATAAAAACTGAAAAAGGAGTTGAATCAACCATCAAAATCGCTTTAGGCGGCAGCTTTTCAAAAACTTCTGTTACAAGCCGTTTTGGGCCATTCTGATTTTGCTGCCAGGGCAGCAAATAATATTCATAAACATTGCGATACGGAATACGATGGCTGACACCCAAATTTATCTTTTTCCAGCTTGCATATTTTGATATTCCTAAATAGCTTAGCGGTATTAACAGCAGCATCGCTGCCAAAATTACAATTTTTATTTTTGTGAGCTTTTTTATAGCATAAGCAATCCCAATTCCCATATATACACTTACAAGCATATAAGCAGGAAGGAAAAAATTATTCTGATTCGGAACATTATATCGCATCGCAAAAATAATATACATAATTAGGCTAATAAGAAGTATCCAGGATACAGCCTTGTTTTCTATTTTTTTAAAACTACAATACAAACCGGGTATCGTAAAGAAAACCAGCGGTGTGGGAAAATTCAAAATAAAATATAAAACACTTCTTTTTAAAAGAATTATCGCATTACTTATATTGAAAACGGCATTAGCCCATCTGCCCCAGATTGCGGAAGATAATGTGCCTATTAAATCACCGCTGCGACAATATTCCATTACAATTACAACCCAATAAAGCATTGCCCCAACACACCATAAAGCTATTATTGTTAAAAACTGAACAAAGGAAATTTTACGCCTTAAAAGACGAATGAATATCCAAACCATAAGAACCGCAAAGCCTATCTGGCTCATCATATGAATACTAATGCCAAGGCCGCTTATCAAACCCATTCCAAAAAGATAACGGATTTTGTTCGTAAATATATAATAGACCGCCAGAATATACGAAGCGCTTAGTGCGGCATTGGCCATTCCATAGGTCTGTGCCTGCACACCGAGAAACCATACAGTATGTGCAAAAGCAAAAACTAAAGATGCTAATACGGCAGACAAACCGCTCTCCGTCAGCAAAAAAATCAATAAGTAAACATTGGCTACGGTTATAGCCGTAAACAATGCACTTACAAGATTTGCCGCATACGCATAACTGAAAAGACCTGTTTTACCTAAATAATGAGATACAAGCATATAAAGTGGATGTATCCTTACCACGTCACCGGGTATATTAAGAATCAGTTTGGCAGACTGGTATTGATAATCGCCCTGGTCCTGCCAAACTAGGTCCGGCGCAAGCGTTAAAAGATATAAAGAAAAGACACCAATAAAAATTGCGCACCATCCAATTGCACTGATATTTTTTATTTTAACCAGCTTTATCTCCATCATTTTTCCGCAACAATAATATAATGACTATACCAAATCATATCGTGACGATTCATATATTTAATAGTAAAACCCATTTGTTTGAATATTTCCGCAACTTTCTCCTTTTCACAATATCTGGGCATCTGTCGTGACAATAAAATATCGTGAAGCGAATTCATCAGGCATTTTATTTTAGCTTCAGAGTCAATATCCTTAAAGACAATTCTCTTGGTATCGATATCCTTTATTTTTGCTAAAAAGGTTTCCTGCTGTTCCGGTAAAATATGATGCAGAACATCAATCATTGTAACACAATCATAAGAACCCTGCGGCCAATCGTCTTCCCTGCTAATTTGCATAAACTCTATTTTGTCCTGGGGTTTTTTTATTGAATTCGCTATCTGAACTTTTCTTGCGTCAATCTCAATACCAACTCCTTTAGACAACCGACCGAATCTTGATAAAAGCAAAAGCCAAAGTCCTGTCCCGCACCCAATATCAAGCACACTGCTGCCGGAATGTATATGTTCCATTAAAATATGGTATGGACATATCATTGGTCGCCAAGTCATCAATAATCTGTCCACTACATTCAAACCGGCGGAAAATGACTTTGCCGTGTCTCTTAATTCTCGAGGATTCATAAAAGGAGGGTATGTTAATATAAAGTATTCAAATATTCCTTTATTTGAGGACCGTAAATAATAATAAACAAAATTGATACCACCCATACTAAGGTAACTATTTCGAATGGTCTATCTTTGAGTATGATATCAACCTGGTCAGAATAAATACCTTTCATAGACAGCATTGCAAACCTGAATACTGCATATACAAGGAAAGGAAGTGTATAAACAAAATATGTTGTGCCGAATCTCTCAATTGTTGACTCACTTAAACAATATGAAAGAAAGGCAACTATCGCAATTCCGGAAGAAGTCGTAATAAGATGAGTAAGAAGCTGAGGCGTGTATTCGATGAGAGTCCTGCGATGTCCATAAGCTATTTCATTATCCGAAATAACTATCAGTTCACTGAACCTTTTGCAAAATCCCATAAAAAGAAATATCGTAAACATACAGATAAACAGCCAGGGGCTGATAAATACCCTGATTACCACCGCTCCGGCAACAGCCCTTAAAACAAACCCAAGGGAAAGACATATAACATCAGCTATCGATATAAATTTAAAAAAGAAAATATAACCAATTTGCAACAGCAGGTATGTCAAAATTACCAGCAGGGTGAGTTTGTCAATAAAGATTATCAGTAACGCTGATAATACCAGCAAAAGCAAGGCCTCAATCCCTGCGGCTGTTCTGCTGACCTTTCCAGCAGGAATAGGCCGGTTTCTTTTGTAGGGATGACGCTTATCAGATTCGGAATCAACAATGTCATTTAATACATAAACAAACGATGAAACAATGCAGAAAATAACCGCTGTAAATGCTGCGATAAGCCAGGAATCGGTCTGCCGATACTTAAGTCCGAAAATAACCGGCAGGAGCACGATAGAGTTCTTAATCCAGTGCCTTGGACGAATTAACTGTATGTAAGGCAAAATATTCATAATTATTTTAAGATTTCCGTTGTTTTGGGCACTTTCCAGATTTTAATCTCAGGGCTGACCATACAACTGGTAGCAAGATATCTTGAATCTGGCGAAAATGCAATACCCGAAATAATCAGCCCGCCGCCTACAGGCAACCTTCCTATTTTCCTGCCGGAAGCTACATCCCACAACCATACCGTTCCAGCAGGTTCGGTATTAGCCGCAAGAACTTTGCCATCAGGGCTTACAGCCATACAGGAAATACTCTGTTTCAGATGAGCCACGGTTTGGTATTCATCCATAACAAATTTATTGAGAAGTTGTCCTGTGGGAGCGTCAAAGGTTAATATGTTACGAGCTTTTTCTGCAACAAAAAGTTTTTTGCCGTCAGACGAAAATCGGGTAAGAGTAAATTGATTATATTCTTCAAACGTCTTTTCCCACAATATATTCCCGTTTTTTGTGTCCGTTATAAAAATCCAGGCTTTTTCTTTTTTGCCGGCACCTGCAAGCAAACTCCCGTCATTACTAACATCAAAATCGCTTATCTGGAAATTTTCTGCAGAGGTATCTCTTTGAAATACAAAAGACATATTTTTCAAATTAGAATCGAATATGGCTAATTTAAGCCAATTCTTTTGTGTGCCTTCTTTAAATAGAATCGAAGCTGCCCCGAATTTACCGTCGGCCGATGATTTAATTTTTTCGCATTCGGCGCCGTAGGGAACGTCCAGATTTGCTGATTGTTTTAGTTCTTTAAGATTAGACAACACTAATCCTCTATAACCCACTGAAGGAATATATATTATTTTATCATCGGCGACCAGTATTACCAGTTGCGCATCTGGTTTTGCTACAACCGGCCATATCGACAAATCGTTCCACTGCCAGGTAAAAATGTGATTATTTTTTGAAACGGCGGAAAGTCTGTCATCAACAGTCAAAATACTATCAGCTCCTTCAGTCGGCCCCTGAAGCTGACGCACCAAAAGATTCTTAGAATTGGAATAAACCATTACAAGGACGAGAACAATTATGATTATCACAGTAACAATAATATTTCGACTCATTTTGTTCATAATTTCCTTTTGGGTGCCTAACCCCTTTTTACATAAAATTCACCATAAACGGTTGACAAATTCTATTTATAAGTATATTTTATAAAATCAAGCTATCAGGAATTATATGCCAACAAAGCAAAAAATGTCCATTATAAATGCTTTTTCCATAGACGTTGAAGGTTTTGTCGAATCAAATATACAAAGCTTTCGCATACCTAACAAGTATATTAACCGTTCTGAAGAAATTCGCGAAATTGAGCGAAACACCGATGTTCTACTCGAAATCCTTGAGGAAGGGAAAATCAAAGCCACATTTTTTTTTGTCGGAAGACTCGCTCGCGATATCCCGGGCTTAGTTAAAAAAGTCGCCCAAAATGGTCACGAGATCGGCTGCCACAACTATAAACATTTAAGAATTTTTGATGATTCCAGGGACAATTTTAAAAACAACCTTAAGCAGGTTAAATACGACCTTGAAGATATAACCGGAAAAAAAGTTTATGGTTTCAGGGCTCCTGACTTTTCTATCACAGACAAATCCATTTGGGCACTGAATGTCTTAAAAGAACTCGGATTTATATACGATTCAAGCATTTATCCTTTTGGATTTCACGATGTTTACGGTATAAGAAACGCCAAGTCCTGTATTCACCTATTACCCAATGGTTTGGTAGAATTCCCTCTGTCAACTATCGAGCTGCTCGGCAAACGCATCCCATTTGGAGGCGGCGGATACTTCAGGCTTTATCCTTTATGGCTAACTAATATTCTTTTTTCAAAACTCAACAGGCAAGGGCATCCGGCTATGTTTTACATCCATCCCTATGAAGCAGGTCCGGTCATCCCAAAAATTTCAGAATTATCCGTTTATAGAAAGTTCAGGCACTACTATCAATGCAAAAACGGCGGCAAGAAAATCATAAAGCTGTCAAAAGCATTCAAATTTGCCCCTATTATTGAAGTGTTAAGGAACAATAACCTGCTGCCTCCTGAGTAATTCTTCCTGATTGTTTCTTATTTGACATTCACGGCAGGTTGCGACTGATATACGGTCCCAACAAACGTGCCATCCACAAGGGCAGTTTCTTCCACATTTCAACCTTTCTCTTAAACGCAGGATTGTTAGGACTGAGGATAGAAAGCTGATGGCCGGGACGCAGCCAGTATTGATAGTGCAGTTCAACGGGTTGCGGGCCCCATTGTTTTTTGAACTGGTACGTTGGGCCATCAACGGTACATCGGCCAAAGTCAAAGCACTTGGCACCGGCAAGGCAATAATGCCTGATAACAGACCAGTATAGCAAATTATTCGGGCAAAGACTATTATATTGGGTAAATGTGCTGGCAAAGGGCATTTCGACAAAACCATTAAAGTGAAAGGTTAAACCGGCACCTATGGTAAGCTCATTCAGCCGGACAACAAACAGACGAGAATTGTCAGGAAAGGCCTCTAAGAGATACCGCATTAACTTGCGTGGGTAAGCTGGGCTGCCAAGCTGGTGCATCCGGACGATATAAACTCGGTAAAAGTCGTTCAGCAGTTCGATGTGGCCATCAGCAGCGATGATATCTGACTTTTCGGCCTTGCGAACCTGATTCCTAACTTTGGGGTTGAAAGATTTCCAGACTTCATCAGGGTCGGAAGCAAGGGGCAAATGCATACACATTTTCCCTGTGCGAGGCTCAAGACTATAAGGAAGAGGTTGTATATTGCGGAATTCGATAGTCTGACAGTTATTTCTGGTGGCCAGTTCAACAGCATAGTTAAACAGGGCATCCCGGGCCTCATCAGAATCCGCAAGTATGCCGCCATAATCACTGAACCCCTGAGAGACCATAAAGTTTCCAAAGAGGATACTTTTTGCATGAACCAGGGGTAATACGCCGTGAACGTTTTCGTTATCGCGGGCTACCAAATAAAAGGCTTTGAGGCCCGTGGCTTGTGTCACCACTTTGCCCCAAGTAGATAAATGGCAGATTTTGCCGTCGGGCCTTTGGCTAATGAAAGCATCGCAGGCCGAATCATCGATGGTGAGAGTATCTACATTCATGTGATATTCTCCACAATGCGCTGTAACGAGTCAAAATTTTCTATTATTTGAGACAACCGGCACCACGTACTATTATCAAACACCGTAATTTTATATACAGTTTTTGATAAGATTTTCTTCATGTGGATTAGAGCCACCCGGGTGCAACCAGCTTTTTCTAAGCCTCGGATAGAAGGGCAGTTTTTAGAATCAACATCGATGAAGGCTTCATCAATACCCGATTTTTGCAAAACTTTTGCCATGTAGCGGATAGTGTTTGGATATAAACCTCGACCCCGCGCTGCTTTGACTGTGATGGCGTTGTACATCCAGGTCTGATTAGTCAGCAATCTGAAGTTTAGATGCAATTCTTGGAAGTTCTTGAGACCAAAATGGGCCCAAAAGTAGCTGAGAATTTGGCCATTATCTATGACAGCAAAGCAGCGATCACCACACTCAAGTCTCCTCTGTAAGCTGGAACGACTTATATACATGACCTTAAGCATGTTGTCCGTATCGGCGCTAACCAGTTCTTTGGTGTGGAGATTCGGATCGGGGTCAGCGGCGAACCGGAGATCGAGTTTGACTATATATCGAGCAGTACTTTCATAAAAAGGTTTGACCATAAGCCGACATAATCTGTTCAAAAGTTCACGGTAACTATGGTGGCGAAGAAACTTCCAGATATTCTTTATAAGAGCAATCATAAAATATCTTATATTTATGTAATCTGACAGAAATCAAAAAGAGAAGCTCGGCGATACATCGAGCAAAAGATATAACCGCTAATTGTGGTCGGCCTATTCAGCTTTTTTACCCCCTACAAGCAACAAGTTTAATGAATGGTTTTTCCAGAACTTCGACCATTTTGTTTGCAAAATAGTTAAGTTCAAAGTGTCGACCGGCTTGTTCCGATTGTTTCTGCAACTACTCTTTCCTGCTTGAAAATCGCGGGCACTCTGCTGGAGAGTTTCACGGCTATCGCTGCAACTGACAAAATGGGTGATAACAGCACTATCACAGGTGCTGCTAATAGTATATCCATAAGTCGGTTTCATATCACTTGACTTGCGTAAAGACAGTTATGAACTCCACGGCTTTTTTCGCTGTTTCTTTATTGGTGCGGGGATGCAAAGCTAAATTCACTACTTCTCGGCTGGCTCTTTCGGCTTCCGGACACATCCCAACTTCATAGTCATATGCTGCTAAAGACGTTTCAATCGGGTGTAAGGGGCATTCAAACCAGCTGCCCAGCTCTATACCGCATTCTGCAGCTTCAGCAAGGGCTTTGTTCTTTTCTCTGATTCTGACAGGATACCTTACCAATACAGGGTTCATTAGCTTATTATCATACTGCCGACCATACCAGCCTTTTTGAGCCAACAGTTCATCGTAAAGCTGCGTCATCTGTCTGCGATGTTCGATATTTGCCGCAATCTTCCTTAACTGGCGGATACCGGAAGAGGCCTGTACCGAACTCATGGCCTTAAAAAAATCACGGGCCTTTATTGGCTTAAACTCATAACTTGAACCCGAACCAATACCGATTCCCTTTCTTGTCAGGTATCTAAAAGCCGTCTGAGCAAATACTGTCGTTCGAGGATAAACAAACAACCGATATATCGCCAATTGAGCGGCAAGCATCGCCGTCTCCTTAAAACTCGGCCGGATAAGCTCTGTCTGACATATTTCATTAATCTTCTCGGCAAAATCGTTGTCATTTGTGATGGCCATTCCGCCAAGACCGGTCGTAAAAGGCTTATTCCACTGGGAAGAAAAATAAGCAGCTTTGCCAAAAGTGCCCACGACTTTGCCTTTCCATGTCGAGCCGAAGGCAAGGCAGCAATCTTCAATAACGACGATGTTTCTTTTTGCAGCAATATCCATAATCGCATCCATATTACATGGGTAGCCATAGGTATGTTGGGCAATAATGACCCGGGTTTTGGAAGTGATTTTGGCTTCAAGCATCTCGATGTTCGTATTGAACGTATTCGGCTCGATATCGACATATACAGGTTTGGCGCCAAGATACTTTATCGCATTGACATCCACCACACAGGTGTAACCGGGCAAAATTACCTCATCGCCCGAAGCAATTCCTAATGCCTTGAGTATGGCGTAAAGTGCTACGCGGCCTTTCCAGAAGGCAAAGGCATTCTTAGCCTTGAACCAGTCGGCAAATGTTGTCTGATATTTGCTGACAACGTTGCTCATTTTTGATTGCTTTTCGCGTTCTGCGGCATATCTAATATGTATCTATTCATTACACGACCTTCGGGGGTCGTGTATGTGGATTCGATTTTCCATCCGAGCTTCTGATAGAATCTGTTGACCTTTTCATTATTTTCAGCATCTGTGGTCAGGTAACAGCCGGTGCCTCCGCGGCACCAGACTTCCTCAACCCATCTTTCTACAAGTGCCTTCCCAACGCCCTGCCCTTGAGCCATCGGCGAGACAGCGATGCTGCCAAGAAGTGCCCGCTGCAGACCCGGAGGAGCATTTCCGCGAAAGAACATCGCACGAAAGAGACGTTTTATTATCATCGGCCGCTTTAAGACGGCGACAATACCTGCCAGGCAAAAAGCATACCAGCGTTTCTTAAAGAGTTTTTTAAAATAACCGGCAGGCATCAAGGGGCCGGCTATGAAACCCAAGACATCATGTGTTTGGTCGTCCTCTGCGACAAAATTAATACAGGTTTTATCATATATATATGATTTGTAGCTTTCCTTGAGGAAGCGAGGACCAAGAAAAGTCTGGAAGAAATTCGGAAAAGCTTTTATGTGCACATCAACGATTCTATCAATATGCCGCTCTTGAGTTTCAACGATTTTATATGCCATAAAACGAGTACATCAAAAAATTATTTTTTTGCAACAGCCCTAAAAATTTTTTCAAGCCGCGGGACTGCGATTTTAAAGGAGAGATTTTGTTCGTAAAATATCTTGCCATTTTGGCCCATAACATCCAGTTCTCTTCGCGGCAAAGTATAAAATTTCAGCACAGTCTCGGCGATGCTTCGGGGATTTTCAGGCTCACAGGGCAGTCCCGCGCCAGCTTTTGCTACCAAATCAGCCGCATCTCCTTTAACTCCTATAAGTATCGGCCTGCCTGCTACCATATATGCTTGTATCTTAGATGGAATTGCAATGTGGAACACAGGGTCATCCTTCAAGTGCACCAGTAAAACATCCGCCATGCGGAGTACAGCTCCAATCTCTGATATCGGCCGTCTCGCATGGAAGATGGTATTTCGTAAACACATTGCTGCTGCCTTTTCTTTCAACGTTGCAACCTCTACGCCACTGCCTATAAAAACAAACTGAATACGCGGGTATTGAGGGCCTATGATTTTCGCTGCATCTAATACAGCACTTAAAGATTGCGCCTTGCCCATGTTGCCGGCGAATACAACGTTGAATCGACCGGCCATGCCAAGCGATTTGGCCAGCTCTTCATTCGGCTCAGCACGGCAAATATGTGAATCGTCACACCATTCATATATCATCTCAATTTTTTCTTCTGAAACACCTCGTTCAATTAGTCTTTTCTTAACCCCTGGCGTAATAACTACAATCCTACCTGCTCGCTTGTAAACAAACTTGCACCATTTATCAACTAACCCTAATCCAAGCCTGTTACTGAACATACCGCTTGTTCCAAGAACGTCTGGCCAGAGATCCTTTATGTCATAAACAAACGGGATCCGACGCAGCAACCGAATAATGCATGCGGGCAGCCCAACGGTTGCTGGCCCTTGTATCACGTAAGCAACATCTGCCGATTTGATTACCACAGGCCCAATTAATGACTGCGAAATAGCCAAGCTGCCATAGCATAAAATCCGTTTCACAGATGATATGTCATGACTGGGGTATACCGGAACCCTGATAATAGGTATACCCTCCAGAGTTTCTCGCTGGAGTATTCGGACACGATATCCGTCATAAATTTTGCCGCCGGGGTAGTTAGGAAAGCCGGTAAGGATTTCGACGTTGTGGCCACGTCCGACCAATTCCTTGGCAAATGGCAGACCCCAAAAGAAATTTGGTTCAGGCTGAAAATAATGGGATATAAATAAGATTCGCATTTTTAGATAATATGTCGGATTATTTTAGAAATTCCTTTTATAATTACAGCTATCTATACCGATGTCCCTTGTGACCGGCAATTTCATCTTCTACTTATGGTTTGTCCCTATGTTTAGATAAAAGAATTTCGACAATCTTTTCTGCTGCATGTCCGTCACCATAAGGGCTTACAGCTTTTGACATTCTATCGTATTCATTTTTGTCGTACAAAAGCTTTTCCGTTTCGCGAATGATAGCCTGCGTATCTGTACCGATAAGTTTAGCGGTTCCAGACTCAACTGCCTCTGGGCGCTCAGTTGTGTTGCGCAGCACTAATACCGGCTTGCCCAAGGCGGGGGCTTCTTCCTGAATGCCGCCTGAGTCGGTAAGGACAATGTGCGAGCGATTCATCAAATGAACAAGTTTCCCATATTCCAGCGGTTCTATCAGATGGAACCGTTTTTGATTTGACAGAATTTGGTATACCACTCCACGGACGTTTGGGTTTAAATGTACAGGGTACACTATTTCAACTGTTGGATTGCGCACAGCTATTTCTTTTAGGCCGTTACAGATATCTTGGAAAGGCTTGCCGAAACTTTCGCGGCGATGGGCAGTAACCAGGATAAGTTTTTTGGTCGGGTCCAGAAAATTCATGCCCAAATCGCAATCTTTCTTGATGGTCACGAAAAGAGCGTCTATCACCGTATTGCCGGTAAGAAATATGTTCTCTTTGGAATAACCTTCAGATAGCAGCGCATTGACCGCGGTCTGCGTAGGGGCGAAGTTATAAGTCCCCAATACACTGATTATTCGGCGGTTAATCTCTTCCGGAAAGGGGTTGTATCTGTCATACGTACGCAATCCTGCTTCGACATGCCCCACAGCGACTTTCTGATAGAAGCTTGCCAGCCCCGCCACCATTGCCGTCGTGGTATCGCCCTGCACGAGGGTAACGTCAGGCTTGACCTTTACGATCACCTCCGTCAGAGTGTTCATAGCCTTGGCCGTCAGGGAAGCCGGAGTTTGATTTGGCTCCATAAGGTCGAGATCAATTTGCGGCTTGATGGTAAACAGCGAAAGAACTTGGTCAAGCATTTGACGATGCTGTCCCGTTACGCACACGATCGACTCGATCGCACCGCTATGCTTTTCAAGCTCTTTGACTACCGGAGCCATCTTTATGGCTTCAGGACGAGTGCCGAAAATTGAAAGAACTTTCATATACTTTCTGACCTTCTTATTCGTGTAGTCATCTCAAAGAAAGCGTCGCGATCCTATTTCACGGTGCTGACGCCGCGCGTAGCGGACGACATGCCCGGGCCAAAACCTGCCGACCGTTCGATATTATCCCAGTTGTCCTTAAACCACTGGATCGTATTTGCCAATCCTTCCTCAAAGGAAGTCTTTGGCTCGTACCCGAAAAGGTTATGGGCTTTTTCCCAGGAGGCAAGTATCCGGGTCTTGGTGTCCCATTTTCTTCTTTCGATGTACGTAATAGGGGCCTTGTTTCCGGTTTGTTTGTTGATCATATTAGCCAGGTCAATGATCTGTGTTTCCCGCCCGGACCCAAGATTAAACGCCTGTCCGACCGTCTCGTCGCGGTATCCCGACCGCAGCAGACCATCTACTATATCGCCGACGTAGGTAAAATCTCTGGTTTCTTCGCCGGTGCCCGTGATGGCCAGCGACAACCCCTTCATCGCACGAAACACAAAATTGGGAATGACGTTTCGATACTGGCCGGGCACTTCGCCGGGGCCGAATGAATTGAAGAACCTCGCTTTGACGGTCTTTAGGCCGTACTGCTTATAGAAATAATTGCAGTACAGTTCGCCCACCATTTTCGTAACCTGGTACGGCGTTGACAGATTCAGCGAGATATCATCCTCCTTCAGGGGAAAATTCTTGCTCTCACCGTATATGGAGCAGCCCGACGACGAGTAAACAAATCGCTCAACGCGCCCATAGAGCGCCGAATACTCCAGCATCTTGAGAATACCAAGCCCGTTTGTCCGCAGGTCCTTTTCCGGATAATCAATCGAATTCTGGTTTGCGAAAAAGGCCGCCAGGTGAAACACCACGGCGGGTTTTTCGTTGAACACCCGCTTTACGTCGATATCATTGGCGACATCGCCCTTGACGAACATCAGCTTGCCTGAATTCGGAATATTCCACTCATACGCCGACGAAAGATCGTCAAGCACGATCACGGTAGCTCCGAGTTCGAGAAGCGCCCGTGAGAGCCTGCTGCCTATCGCACCAGCACCGCCGGTTACCAGGACCGTTTTACCATTGTAATATGACTTATTATCCATATACTACCCTTCGTTAAATAATTATTTAATTCTGTAATAATCTTTCATCCACGCTACCGTTCGCCTGATGCCCTCTTCCGGCGGAACTTTAGGGTCATGTTTCAAGTCTCTGATTGCTTTTGAAAAATCTATTGTTTTGACCATGGTAGTGTGAGGTTCGGCGTCCTTGTAGGTTACCAGGGAGCTGTCGGCACCGACCGCCTTTAGGATCATATCCGAGTATTCTTCGATGTTCCGTTCCCAAGCCAATTTGCCGCCGACATTATACACCTCGCCCGGAATGAAATTATCCACAATATTGGCAAAAGTCCTGCACGTATCTTCAACATAGTCTATTATGCGTTTGTGGCCTTTGTGTACCGTGTACGGTTTATTGTGCAGCGCCAGATAAATGAATTTCGGAATAAAACCGCGGTATGGCGTATACTCCTCATGAATGCCATAGCAGTTTACCGGACGCACCCTGACAGTTTCAGTGCCGAACATTCTCGCCGAATTCAACACCATTAACTCGCCCGCCCATTTGGTTATAGCGTAATCATTCATTTGATATGTCAGCTTTATCAGCTCATTTTCCATGACCGATTCGTCCATCTGTCCATTGTAATCGCCGTACACCTCGGCCGAAGAGAAGAATATCATTCGGAATTTCTTCTCTTCCTGGAACCGAAGCATGTGCTTGGTTCCTATCACGTTGGTCTGCCAGAGATTTTCGTAATAGGCCTCGCCATTCCATCTGCCATACTCTGCGGCCAGATGGTACACATAATCGAACGGCCCAAACGTATTGAAAACATGCTCAAGCTGCCGGTACTTCCCGACATCGCATCTAATGAAATTATCCCTGTCGGTATTGTACATATCACAGGCGATCACCGTATGGCCCCGTGAACGCAGTTCGTTACAAAGGTTGGTCCCGATAAAACCTGCTCCGCCGGTAACCAGTATTTTCTTGCCTTGAGTTGTTTTCATTGTGTTGTGTTCTCCTTATTTATTTCAAACATATCATCAATTTATTGGCTTGAAACAACAAGTTTTTAGCACTTTTCCACTTTTCTATACCATTCTTTCGACTTTTTGTCAACACTATTCTGGCCTAAATGGGGATTTACGGTCGATGCCTTTGGTGCTGCTGGCTGCATGCATCGCGAAAAACATATGAAATTCTGCGGCATCAATCGTCCTCGGCACATTTCGGGGCACTTTATTGCCAAACGATCCTGTCCCGCCGGTTACCAAAATTATTTTGTCTTTTAAGCTTTGCATTTGTTTTCCCTTTTCACAGTAAAATCATTTTGAGTCCTGCAGTTCTTGATCTGCTCTTTTACGTAAAGAATACAAATATTCACTGCTTAATTTTGAACTCGGGGTTTGAAAGAATTCCTCCAGCAATTTCTGATGGCCGCCCAGGCATACCGCATCTTCGATTCCCTGCCGCCATTGCTGCCATCGCTTGGATGGTATTATCATTTCGGGAATACAATTCTTGTCAGGATTTCGCAAGCCATCATACACAACGCCATGATTGCCGAGTTTATCTTTAGTCCAGCCTGATCTATCTGGATCCTGATAAACCCAAAAACTAGCGCCTGTCATACCAATCGAGGCGGCGACTATCGGCATCGTCCGCCAAAAAACCCTGTTTTCACCCCGCCATTCTCTGCTGGTTCGGGTTTTTGTGGGTGCAAAAAAACGTTCACACGCTATATTGGCATGGTAACACCAAATCTGATCGAAAATTTTCATATTCCTGTAGCTATCATAAATGTTTTTATTGGCTAATACATCAGGAATATGAGGACACCAGATATCAATAATATCTTTAACCTTGTTCATTTCGCCCGGCTCTATCCATTTACAGGCATATATTTTCAGACGCGGATCAAAATCCCGAATCACTCGTGCAACATAAATAAAATCATCGCCAATATACTCATCAAATGGATACAAGGCAAAATGGTTATAATCAAAACCGTTACTCAACATAAAATCACGAAACTGTTTAAGGAAAAATTTAAAGTTGGATTCCCACATTGTGGTTTGAAAAGTCCCAAATCGGCTTTCCAGTGGGCCTCGACCGCCAAAAAATAAAAGAATGAAAGGATTCACCTTGCTTCTTAAAGCAAGCTCACTGCTCAATTTTTTCAACGATAACTTCGATTTATCATCAAATACCTGGTCCTGACGAACCACAACTACATTGATATAATGATTTTCAAGGTCAACTATAGCTTGTCTGGTCTGTTCTGGATTTTTACTGGTAAACCTGTCACTTATCGTTACATAGTCGCAGTTGTTGGAATAAAACGGTACTCTTTCAGGAAAGGTCTTATCGGCGATGTCGAGATGAATCGGAATGGTTTGCCGTGTTTTGGTGATATTTTCTCCTGATGCCTCAATCGTCAGTGCTGCCGTATAGGCGCCTGCCTCTAACCCTTTCGAATAGGTCTCCAGCCACAATTGCACCGTCTGGCCGGGAGCAACGGGAAATGGTTTTGCATTCTGCAGCACCAGGGGATCGGCGACCAGCCCGGCATTCAGAACCCGCACATACAGCGTCCGACGCAGTTCAAAAATACCAGCCGACTCAATTGTCTTGTCCCCGAGTCGCAAAGGGGAAAAATGGATGCTGAAATAAATGGGAGCCGTTGAGCTATTCACCAGATTAATCGCTGCATCGCCATATTCATTCCGCCACTGATACAGCGATATTTGGAAATCATCGGGAACGCTTTGTGGCAGGTCGCCATAGCGCAGAATATCCATCGGTTCGACCGGATAGCACAACCACTCGGCCTTGTATTCCGATTGCAGCCACTTTGCGCGAAACTGTGCAAATTCAGCCTCTGTTTTGGAAACTTTTTCTTCCGTCGGGTTTCTGTTGAGTTGAGAAACCATTTTTTTCATCGCCTGCCAATCGTCTGTCGGCTCACCTGGCGATTGTGCTAACTTCTGAACCCTTGCTGACAAAACATCCATATCCCGCTGAAGCTGTCTGGCACGTTCGACGAGGTCTATCATCTGCTCTTTGCTTAGATAAACATTTCCACCATCCTCCAGCTCGGCATTTTGTGATTCCAGAACCTCAATCTCATCCGTAAAGAAATAATGCCCTACAGGTCTGATAAATAACTTAACATACCGGGCTTTTTGTTCGACAGGCAAAACGATTGTCTGCGGCGTTGCCGCATTGCCGCCGAATGCCCAGCCGTCGCTTGTCGCAAAGCTGGAAAATGCGTATTGATTGCCGTCTAAGCTGCCTGCCGCGACGGCATACTCGGGATATTCGACGTCGGATTGTCCGCCGCCGACTGTATAGATATTGACTGTGCCGACATTACAGATTTGTCCTAAATCTATGGTTATTTCCACAAGCGGCGCAATTTTCCAGCCGACGGTTTTGTCTCGATACTTTTCATACCACAAACTTTTATCTATCACGCCATCGGTCAACTTAAACGGGTCGCGGGGATGAACGGTTAAGTGATAATCCGGTTTGGGAACATAGTCGAGTTTTCGATGCAAAGCCAGATTTTTCTGCCCCGCGGCAAGCACGAATGGCTGGATTAGCAGAATATAAAACAATATCGCTAAGACAGCATTTCTTTTACTCATTTGGCAATTCCCATAAATCAGGGTTTTAGGGGCGGAATCTTTATATTCTTTTGATTTTATTGACACTCGATTGAAATCTCTAAAGGGCCTATGAACCTCACATAAGCCTATCGCCAACAAATTAGATGGTTAATTGGTCTCTCCCCCGACAGGCTGCTCGTTCTATTTTTAGTCCGGCAGATTAATTTCCTTCCAGCCAATGTTCTGCCAATATCGCAAAGTCGAACATATCAACCCTGCCGCTGTTGTCTATGTCCGCGCCGTCGAAGTTGGATGAGGGAGCATCTATGTTGAGCTGCTCTATTACATGATTTGGTAATGCGCCGGGAACAAGTTGAATATCCTTAAAATAAATAGTTCCTCTCTTGCCATCAGTTTTTGAATAGTGCGGATAAATGAAGTGATAAAATGATGTAGCGCCATACGGCACGAAATCACTGACATACATAAAATGCCAAACATCTTTTTGTGTGGAAGCAGGCACACCAGCTTGCGTTGATGCCTGTGTCAGATTTGTTACCATGCCTGCACCCCCTTTCGGATACAAAAATAATCTGGTCTCTAAATCAGCATCGGATTCGTCTCCTTTAATGTAAAACCAACAAGATAGAGTTTCCATGTTGTTATACAATTGATTTTTTTGGGCTGTAGTCAAAGACGACGATGGCCATTGAATTAATGGGGGATAGTATCCAGTTGTTATGTCTGTGCACTTAAATCTGCATTTTAAAACCTTGCCGCCCCCTCCTGTTGGGTCATCTATCACTTCCCAGGTAACCCCGCCTTTCAGCGTTGCACATACAGTTGCACCTACATTCAGTTCTTCATTACCCGCAAAATCAAAATCTCCGGATGAAGATGCCAAATCTATGTATCCGACCGCATTCCCAAAAGCCCAACAGCCGCTGGTTATAGTAACAAAAGAAACCAAGGCCGTAGCACCTGATGTTGCTCCCGTTACAGTATCTCCAATGAAGATTGGGGATTCGCCATTCTGAAATGTTAATTGATGACCACATATAGACCAACCAGTTAAACCATTTGAACCCAAAGTAAAATTGCCATTAGTAATAATGTTTTCCTGCGTTTGCTGTTGTCTATCCACGTGTCCACAAACAGAGACCGCGTGCGTATATGAAACACCAGTAAGAGAGTTAGGGCTATTGGTAAATCTTAGTTCTCCCCATATTTCACCGCCATATTCAAACAACGGTTTTGCGAAATCAAACCCAACACCAGCTTTGGGGTATCTGTTAATCTGTGGCAGATAATCACCGCGTGGAATACTTTTGACTAAGGCATAATCTCCTGTATAACTATCAATCGCATATATTAAGCAACAGGGGTCGTTGCCGACCTCCATTCCAGTACCAGCAGTATTTTCATATCCAAGAGTACTCAAATAGATAATGCCATTTTTTCCTGCACAACCATACCAGCCATAACCAGGTACGCCGCCGGCCTTCAACGCAGTAACTGTACCACCTGCGGAATCAGTCGTATCATACATATCTAACTTCCAAATGGAATTTCCAGCCACTCCAGGCGAACTGTCTGGTATCCAATAGCCAAACTTGCTATCAGAAGTTACCATGTCGACGGTTCTATATTTATTATCGTTTGCCCCAACAACATAGGCGCTGTGATAATTAGGTGCCCATAAATCACGGCTGCCCGCAGTCAGTCCCCATCTGGCTTGCCACGTCGCAGGGTCAGTAATAAGACCGTGATTAAACGCAGGCTTGCCGATATCTGCTTCCGAACAGAATAGAATAGATTCTTGCGTGGCTGGCGGGAGATCTCCTGTGAATATATATAACCCCTTATTGGGAACATAAATACCACCGTGAAAATGTCTAATCGCAGGACAAGTCGCACCAAATAAATCTGTCCAGGTATTGCCTGCATCAGCATCACAAGCCTCCGCCGAATACCAAAAACGGGCGGATGTCTCTATGGCATACTCAACATAAATCAATAGACGCTTTTCTGTGCCGTCTATTACCTGTCGTCCGCAGTCAATAAAACATCTTCCAAGTGCTTCGTTGCTAACAGATTGCATCGCTGTATTAACAACTGTAAAATCTCTTATTCCATCAGGAGATTTTAACATATTTCTATATGAGAGATTTCTTGTTGTTGTGAACAGACCGACATCTTTAACGCTCCAAAAAAATTCACCACCCAAACCGTGGCCGTTATCAATGCTTGCTCCAAATCTGTATGTGCTGCCATTCCACATTGTAATACCGGCACCATCAATTAAAATTTCGCTGCTGTAACCCCCGATTAGCCAATTATCGTGCACAGTCATAGGGTGTGCAAATCTCGATAGTAAAGCAGGATTGTCTCGCCATTTTAGCGTACCGGCCCGCACCCCCCCTGTCAGAGCCAAAAGAGGTATCAGATATCGCACAATCTGAGACTTCATATATAGCATTGTATACTACCCTTTCTTATAAGGCCGCTAGGCCCCGTATAGGGTATCAAATTTGTTTTGAAAAATCAAGCTTTTTCTATTGAGTCAATCTTTTCACCCATTAAACTTGTTGAAGCAACAGCCTGTTTTTGGGCTCTTCCCCCCCCCAAAAAAAGGAATCCTGACAGGCCGGAATAGGACATTTCGAGAAGTTTGTCGGAACTGCGATTATCAAGTTGGCCTGGCCTAACTTCTTTGTTATTAAATAGTTATAGAGTTTCCTGAATTCCCACTAAGAACTCTTTGACCCTGCCTTCGAATTCGTCCACATCCTGCTGAATAATTTGAAGGCACGCCTTACGGCCGGCATTATACTTTTCGCGATCAAAGGCACGCAGATATTGCATAATTTGCTCTTTTATGTCCGTTTCTTTATTGATGACAACGCCCAAATGGTATTTTTTGACCCACCTGGCTTGTTCGGTGTTCTCGCTCACCATCATCGGCACTCCATACACAACCGACAAATAGAAACGATTAGTCATCAACGTCATACTATTAAGACCTTCATCTGTCAGTATATTAATGAATGAAACCCCTTGTAAATATTTCGCCTCATCTTCCTTTAGGCCTGACCTTAACGGTAATATTGCATACCGGCCGAGAAATTTCACGTTTGTAATCCCATTACTCGTTACAAAATCTTTCAACAAGAGTCCCACGGGGCTTGAGCCTATATATTCCAACTCAAACATAGGCGAATTTCCAAGCTGTTTGATTAACGCCCGATTCGCCTCGAAATCCCTCAATGAGCCGATTGTTAAAATTTTATAGGTTGTCTGCCCTTCGATATTGGCCAGCATATCCAGCGGCATGGTAATATTGGTATTATGCTGAATCACATAGGTATTGTCTTTGGGCAGCCAGCGTTTGAAACCCGCTGATGAAATAACAACAAACGCGGCGTTTTTGATTGCCGCAGAAAATCTAGCCCTGCTAAAATACTTCAAAGCGGCAGAATAATCTCTGATATCAAACACATAGTTATTCTTGTATCTCTTTTTCAAAAAAGGAAAAAGTAACAATGTATTCAGAATTGCAAAAATGATTACTTTATCGTAACTACCCTTTACTAATTTTGATTTTACAAAGCGTTGGTAACGGATACAGTCTATGATTCGACAAAAAACCCTCTTGGTCTCACCGGATTTTAAATTGAACGCCTGCACGCCTGCTTCTTCAACTCCTAACTGATTCCAAGAAATAATGTCGTATTGAACACCAAGTTTTTCCAGTATTTCAGTATAATATCGCGCATAAGGCGCCATATAAAGATTACTAGCTATAACTACGGCTACTCGCATGGAATACTCCTAAAAAATGGAAGAACAATTCAACTAAATCTCTTCAAAAAAACACAAAACCCGTTCGGCTTGTATTCTATTGTTTTTATATGTCAGCATAAATTCCTTGGCCCTTTGTCCGAATTCGTGCAGTTCTTCTTTCGGTTTGGCCAGCAGCATTTTGAACGTTTGAACCATTCCGTCAACGCTTTCATCATTGAACACATACACAAACGGATAGTATTCTTTGGGCATGCCCGGAAGCGGCGTTGTAACCAGGGGCGTGCCGGAAACCATTGATTCCATATTTTTACAAGGGAAAGAATATTTGGTGAACTCTTCTTTACTGGAACGCGGATTAACCAATAAGGTCGCTTCCAATTGTTTTTTGACGACCTGCTTATTCAGGACAATACCGCAATACACGATTCGTTTGTCCAACTTCATATAATCGGGCATATCCTTTGCCATCTCGCCGGGGCCATAGACATGGAGCCGCAAATCATCCCCTTGAAGCCGCATAAAAGCATCGATCAATTTTTTAACGCCGTATTTTTCATAGATGCCGCCGGCGTAAATTAAGATTTTTTCGGGAGATTTGTTTTCAAAAAGATTATCGGTGTTTGCCATATTGACATCGACCAGGCCTTCCATAATCAGATAGGGTTTGGAATGGATGTTGACGACCTGATTCATCTGCTCGGTTAATAGAATATAGCCATCATAATTTGACATTATTTTTGACGTCAATGTATTATATAGTTTGTTTTTTATAGTACGTTCTTGTCCGGAACTGGTTATCATCAAGTTCGGCAGATCGGTTACAATGGCAACCGCTTTAGCGCCTGTCAATTTGCAGGCAAACAGCGCCGCAGAGGTAATGGACAAATTGAGGACATCGCACATAACAACTTTATCTTTTCTGCGGCCCCGCAGAGACCATAACAACACTTTAAAAAAAGCACCGATAAAAACCAGTATGTTTTTTACGATCGGCAGGTTAATTATCGGGACGTAATTATATTTTATATTGCCAACCACCTCCGAGGGCAGCCGCCAGACCCGCCTTTTATGACTTATTGGCGTTATCGGAATCGAGCTGAGCGTTTTGACGATGCAGGATTCCTTGTGCATCGCAAAGCCTTCAACAAGCAACCGATGAGATTTCTGCGACTCCTGGCCGGGTTTCATGATCGAGGTCGTGAAAATATACTCCATTACACTCGGAGAGCATAGACGGCTGACATATAGAATGTTTTTCATACGGTCTTCTTTAGAACCATTGCGGTGCCGAAAAAATGGTTTGATAGGTCCCGAATCTATCTCGCCAGACAGGGGACAGGAAAAATGCCCAGAACCTAAACAGCGTAAACGCCATCAGGGATGAGAGAAACACTATATAGAAAAATTTGTCTTTGGTGGTAAATAGAATAATAGGAAAGACAACAATCAAAACCGGCGCAAAATACAGATTCATGCGGCTGAACATCATAGCTTGCAGGGCCACAGGCGTAATCATAAAGGTGATAATGGCCACTTTGAACAAAAGCCGTCGTGCCGGAATATTTAAAAATGCGGCGTGTGAATCTACAGGCAATAAATCGAATTCCTGCTCGACCGGCAACAGCTCTATGTCTTCCTGTTCCGGCGATTCGGTATGCGGAGCAAATTCTATACCCGCAAAGTACAGGACAGCGATCAATTGGAACAGGGAATAGATAAACCCTAAACCGGTGTTTAATTTCGTGCCGCCATAATACAAATAAGATTCGGCATATTGGGGGGTGAGGTTGCCGATAAATGGGCTTATATAAGAAAAGAGCATCGGGCCAAACCAAAACAGCGACGCAAATATCAGACCGATAACGACGGCAACAAATTTATTGATTTTTATATTGATAAACGCCAATAGGACAAGGGGCGGCAGGATCATTGCACTTTTATGAAACGTCGTCCCCGCAATAGTAAGAAGCAGATAGATAATGATTCGCCTTTCATGTAGAAACTTGATCGCAATCAAAAACAGAAGAATCGCGACATTCTGCCGCATTGCCGACGCTGGGACAAGAATTTGATAGGGGTCAAAGACATAAAGAAAAACCGCCAGCCACTGATATTTCGCCGGGACATAGCTTCGGATGAACCAATAAAAGACAACACAGGTAGTCAGTGAGGTAAAAGCGACCATGGCAAAAAAACCAAACGGTTTGAACAAAACATGCAAAAATCGCCAGCCTGGTTCAAATCGCTCACCGGTTAGGAAAATATGACTGTATGAAGCAATCTCATTATAGCCGTCTAAATAGGCCATATAGTCGTTGCCGTAATCGTAGCGCAGGGCCAGAAACACAAAGATCACAAAAAACGCCAGTTTGAGTCCGATACCGTTCTGCTTACGCCGTGTCAGAAACGTCAAAAAAACAGCTGATAAACCTACTATGAATGGAATAAACATTTAAATACTCACCTTACTAAAATTTTTACGCTTGGATAGGGTGGACTAATATTTATTGGAATAACGGGATAAAATCTGTTGATAAATCGTAGTTAGCTCATTTTTCAAATTGACACCATTTCTGGACTTTCGCATATCGCTGCTGGCATTTGAGGCAATTTCGGCAGCAAATTTAGGATCGCTGAATACTTTCAGGATGTGTGCTGCCAAAACTTCATATTCCTCAAATCTATAAAGAAGACCATTTCTATTATGTTCAACATATTCCGGCACACCTCCGACATACGAGGAAATACAAGGAGTACCAACAATCATCGCCTCAATTAGCGTGCTGCTGTGATTTTCAATACTCGAGGGCATCACAAAAACATTGGACTTTGCCATTTTTTCGGCCATTTCTTCAGAGTTCAACCTGCCTAAGAACTGGACATTATTCTTTATTCCAAGATTCTGGATAATTGTTTTAATAAATTTGGTGTAACCATTTAGCTTCAAAGTCTCCAACATCGATTTTTCAAACGGCGAGTTTTCACCTGGGATATAAAGTTTGGCCTGGGGATATTTTGGAACTACAAGCCCAAACGCTTTTAATAATATATGCAAACCCTTTATAGGGTATCCTGCGGCATTACTCATGATGGTATAGGGTTCGATTTGACTAATGTCCCATTGTTGCTTGAAAAAATCATCTTTGATATTAAGTTTGCTTTTGAACAATACACAGCTTGGGTCAATAGCTTTGCAATGCACGCTGCACCATTCGTTTTCAACAATCACATTGCCGGATATTCTTATCATTTCCGCCTCAATTAGCGAGCGTCGATGAAAATTTCTCTTGGCTCGCTTAATCCAGTCGCATTTGATTATATCGCGGAGTGTAATCGAGGATCTTAATTCTTTGTCCGACATACCAGACAAATAATATCTGGCAATCTGGCTCATCACGCCTTGCATATAAATGACCGAAGGAATGCCCTGCATTACCTGAAGCGCAAGATAGCCATGTGTAAATTCAGTACCCCAAATTTGAATTAAATCTGGTTTATAGGTGTTTTTTATAACCTCCCAGGTCTGTCCATTGCTCGGTGAGGTATAATTGTATTGAGCCACGCTGCCGCCCGGCAGAAGACAATAGGTAATATTGTCCTCGACCAGCGTTTTAATCTTATTTGTATTGCCGATCGTTGCCACAATGATTTCATATTCTTTGTCACCAACAAAGGCGTCCAGAGAGGCATTCAGCCAGGAACCGGATATATCCCCACTCTTTAGCCCCGCCAAGACCGACAGCTTTCCGAACGGAATATTCGTTATCCAAAGAATTCGCATGACACTATCCTCACCTCTTGTTAAGAAAGCAGCTTTCGTATTGATCTCTTCAATTCGTGCTTCATAACTGACAAGAAAACCCTCAGGGTTTTAGGGAATAATATGGACACAACAAGTTTATCGTATTCGCTATCTTCTACAACAACCGGAGGATGTACTAATGGAAATTTCAAAGGGACGATTTTCAAATTTGCCGCTTTTGCATTTTTGTCCTTGGTATGTGTTGAATCTTCTCCAAAACCGACATTTGTAACTAAATTGGATGAAGGCACTACCGCCAAACCGCTATTGACAAACCTTGCAAAATCAAACTGATAATCCCAAGTATGTACATTTTTGCTGTGATTCACTAATCTATCATATATCTTGCTTAGAAAATAAAAATGCCATGCCCCCAGTCTGCCTTTGAGCAATTGCTTTGTTCTGAGATCCTGCCATAAGGTAATGTCCAAATCGACCTTCTGCCAAGCTCTTCGCCATGAAGCCCAGCCGTGTATTCCACCGAATTTTGCAAAATGATAGCTGTATTCTCCCTTTTGCCATACTGTATTTATATTCGATCCCGAAATCAGCATAATGCGTTCATCTTCCTTGTATTTTTCCAGTAGTTCATCACAATACGGGAAAAAACTCAAATCCGGGACGCAGTCATCCTCCAGGATGATCGCCCGCTCTTCCTGCTGAAATACCCATGAAAAACCTGTAAATAGTCTTGGTCCGCATCCTAAGTTGGTCTCAGCAAAATTTTTAAAAACCTGGCAATCCCAATCTATTTTTTCAAATACGCTTCTTGCTTTTTTACAGTTCTCCGCATCTGTTGGATGGCCCGGGCGCGGCCCATCGGCGATAATATAGAATTTTGATGGTTTGACTTGTTTAATACGTTCGAAAATCTGCATCGCTTTATCATACCGATTAAAGACGACGGATGCGACAGGGGTATTTACTGTATATTCCATAATTTTCTCTCATAGAGTCAACATGACAGTTCCGGTTACTGATCCGGCAGAGTTGTTTTGTTGTTTTCAGACCATAAAACCTTTTTTTTAGTAATTCCTTTGCCGCTGGTGTTTTAGAAGATTCCGAAAATAAGCAATGGTTTTTTCAAGCCCCTCGTCCAAAGAAATCTTCGGTTTCCAACTAAGTTTTTCTTTTGCAAGATCAATACAGGGCTTTCTTTGCTTCGGGTCGTCTGCAGGCAGCGGCTTATAGACAATTTTCGATTTTGATTTTGTAAGTTTGATGATTTTTTCAGCCAATTTTAACATCGTGAATTCCGTCGGATTTCCTAAATTAACCGGCCCTGTAAAATCGGGGTCGCTGTTCATCAATTTGACGAGGCCGTCAATTAAATCGTCCACATAACAAAAACTTCTTGTTTGTGTCCCTTTGCCAAATATAGTGATATCCTTTCCTTGAAGCGCCTGGACGATAAAATTGCTGACGACTCTGCCGTCGTTGGGATGCATACGCGGCCCATACGTATTAAAGATTCGGGCGATTTTTATCTCCAGTTTGTGCTGGCGATGATAGTCAAAGAACAGTGTTTCTGCGCATCGCTTACCTTCATCGTAGCAACTTCTGATACCAATGGGATTTACATTGCCCCAGTAGTCCTCTGTTTGAGGGTGAACCGTCGGATCACCATACACTTCTGAGGTGGAGGACTGCAGTATCTTAATTTTTAATCTTTTGGCCAATCCTAACATATTAATAGCGCCGTGAACGCTTGTTTTTGTGGTTTGAACCGGATCAAATTGATAATGAATTGGAGACGCCGGACACGCAAGATTATAGATTTCATCGGCTTCAATATATAGGGGGAAACAGATATCGTGCCTTAAAATTTCAAACCGCGGGTTTTTTAGCAAATGTGCAATGTTTGAACGTGTTCCAGTATAGAAATTGTCAACACATATTACTTCGTAGCCTTGTTTGAGAAGCCGTTCACACAAATGTGAGCCAAGAAATCCGCTGCCCCCTGTTACAAGAATCCGTTTAGTTAAATCATAGTTTTTCATAATAACCCTTTCATTTTAATTTTGGCCGCCACACTCATCTTTTTGTGTATCCAGATTTGGGACGATTTCATACGTGTCAATGCCCTATGATAGCGCATCCCGAAGAAATCGGAACCCGATTTCCCGGAACGGCTGAATCCTGGCGTCCACTTGATCCCAATTCACTTTTTCACGGCATATATCTTTGATGCGACCGCGGTCGTAGTCCGTCACCGCACGATGCTGCAAACCGACTACACGCAACACAGATATGATGCGACTTGATTTCGCCGAACGCAACACTATGAAGGGGCGATGGAATATCAGACTGAACAATAAACCGTGATACGAATCTGTAAGAACAAATTTTGCGTTACGCAGTCTGGATATCCACTGGCCGGGTTTGAGGAGACCGCCGTGAAATAAACTGTGCCGCCACGAGGTCGGTCGGCAGTCATGGAAAGGTCCTCCCATTTCCTCACACACAGTCGCTTTGGCCTTTGTAAACATTTCCCAATTGGAGACTAATGGGTATGAAAAGATGGACGGCACATTAATTTTCCCCATACAAATCTCAATCGGATCGTAATCGTGCGCATCTAACAACAGTGTTGGATCGGGTACCCATGCAGCATCAGAACGCCCGAGCTTCCGAACCATATCCACTCCTTCTTCTTCACGAACACTTAATGAATGAAGACGCTGTGCATACTTTGCCCAGTGGGCGCACACTTTGTTATCCATTTCCAAATCACCAAAACTTGCCGCATAGGCTATGCGGCGCGTTCGCTCATCACCAAAATCAAGCCAAACCGCACCCTCATCCCTCGAGTAACAGTAATAGGGATGCCAGATTTGGTCACTTCCGCACACATAAGCATCTGCGATCGGTGGTTCGTGCTTAATCTCCTGATAGTTTTTATAGCGATGTGACCCTATGTTAAGATGTTTTTTTTGAAAGCCGCTGAAATACAATCGCAGAAGTTGTTCATGAACCGTCTCAATCATAGCCAATTTCAAACGCGATAATAATCTCGGCGGACATCGGATAAGGGGGCCGTGCAAGTGATACTCGCAATTTATGAAAAACGGGTCGTGGCCCTCCTTTCTTAGGTAGGTCTGCAGGGCATAGGCCTGAAGAACAGCACCATAGCCGAAGACGGAGTTTAAGGTAACAATCCCTATTTTCATGTCGGATTCCTTTTACCGAATCCCAATGTACCTGTCACGCTCCCCCAGACGGCCGTGAGCCGCCTCTTAATGCCGGACAGTGCACGGCGGAACAATGACGGCAGTCGCAGATTATACTTACGAATGAGAGCATTGAACAAAATCCTATTGAGATCGACATAGAACATATCGCGCTGGAGAGGACGAGAGCAGGAACTCATAAGCATGGGATTACCGACGATGGCAGTGTCAAGGTCAGCCGGGCCGAGAAAGAGGCTTGAATGGCAGGCATCGAGCCAGACCTTTCCCTTTTTATTATTGACCAGTAAAAGTGAAGTGCCCTTATCGTCACGATCATATTCAGGATATTTCCCCCACACACCCCAGAAGTCGGCAATCGTCAGGTCGCCGAAGCGATTAACCCCTTTAAACTCGCAAGCATAGCAGGCGGGCCGAAAAACATAATCACGCAGAAAGGCCGCCATGTACGGATCAGCCCATACTGACAACAACCTGCTTTCATTCTGATAGTGTTGACGAACTCCGAACTTTTTCCAACCGGTTGTTTTATTGCGAAAGTCTATTTTTAACAACCGATTCTCTCGCAACGAATAATTCTGGACATAACGCTTAAACAGCAAAGGAGATGGTACACCATGACAAACTAGGTCGCAACAGAAGAGCTTCTCGTAGGATTGACCAAGAAAGCTGCGAAGACCGGCGACCTGGCAGGGTGTTCCGGAAAAAAGAACCGGTCGGCCTTGCTCAAGCAAGTCACGAATTTGGCGGTAGAGAGCCGGGGCGACCTCGCTCTGGACGTACTTCGAACCGCGAAGACGATGAAGGTCTTTAGAAGATTCGATAAGAATATGCCTGACTACGAACTGTTCGTCAAATGCCGCACCAACAACAATCCCACCCTGAGCCAGTATGTTTTCGGCAAGCGCCGTAAAAACACCACCCGATGAACTTTCCCGACGAATGTGTTCATCCAAATGCCACGCTGCAAAAACCGCCAATTGCCCGGATTTATCCCCTTCTGAAGCCATCTTGGCTACGGCGATTTTTTCCGGGCCGACAGGACAAATGCGCCGGCATATCCCACAATCTGTACAAATATCTGTGTCAGTAACCGGATAAAGAAACCCCTCATCGTTTGGCTGCATTGTGATACAGCTTACAGGACAAACTGCAGCGCAGGCACCGCAACCCGTGCAGACTTCCAGACTTTCGCAGGGAGGTAAGTGGCTTTCATGTTTCGTTTGATCATTTCCGGTCATAAAGCATTCACATCCGTCAGCTACGGCTCCATACACCGTTTATTTTGCTTAGAAAACGCCGCAGGTTCTGCCCAAAAAATTCACGTTCCCCTTTGTCAAGAGCAAGAAACCAGGCGGTAACCAAAGCCGTGACAATGCTCACGGCTGTAACGCAAACAAGTCGCGCCAAAGACACGGGCATTAGCCAACGGATCGCCATTGCCGCAAACAGAGCAGCAGACCCGACAATCAAGGAAGGCAGAACGACAGCTCCAAGCCACTGGCTGACCAGCATAGCAAAAAGCTGACGCACCCAAAGCACACGCCCCGCCGAAACAGCAATCATAGTGATGATAAAGGCCACTCCAACGCTGGTCGGCGGCGCACCCAGTTTGAGAAAAATCCAGGCCAAGGGCAACGTCAAGACGAGACAGGTTCCTAAAGTTGCCTGGTAGGCGGCTATTTTACCGCGGGCATTAACTGCCATCATATTACCTACACTCAATCGGTCAATTATAAATGTTGCGAGAATCAACTGGCAGAATAAGGCCGTATGAAGAGGCGGTTCACGAAGCCAGATTTTGAGGATATAATCCATTTCAACCATCAGCGGAATAGCAAAGAGCAGGACAAGAAGCGTCCCAAATTTGTTTGCCCGCTGAGCAAGAGAGAGCATACGCGTGCGGTCACCGCGTCCTTCACTGGTGGTGATTTCAGGTGAAAACGCGCCTATCATAGCGGCTGCAAGCTGGTCGGTTTGGGCAGAGACCTGATTGGCGATACCGTAAGAAGCATTCACCTTCGGACCAAATTGGATATTAAGCAGGATTGCAGATCCCTGATTGCGAAGAATTGAGCCGAAACTGCCAATCAAATTCCAGCAGGCAAAAGAAAGAATTTCTTTAAACCGATGCTTATCAAGCCATTGGTGATAGTTTATGCGGCATTCATGAAAGATGGCTACGGCCCAAAAGACTTGCGCAAACTGGACAAAAACAAGGATGCCGACCATCCCGACGGCATAAAACAGAAGCCGGTCGCCGGGGGCACTTGTGAGGATCCACGCAAGAACAAAAGTCATGAGGGAATAGAACATATTCCAGGCGGCAAGCTCGGCTATGCGCTGCTTGGCCGTGAACATAGCGACAAAGGGGATCGAAACCATACTGGCAAAAGCGGAAACCAGGGAGACACGAAACACTTGGATACAAGCAGATATGCGGTCGGCAGGGATGGTGAGGATATGTGCAATCACGTATTCCCCCACGGGCCAGCCGATAAGGACCAGAACGGCGGCAAGGATTAGATGAATACTCAGTGCGGCGTTGAACCAGCGGTTGACCTCGAGTAAATCGCCTTGGCCGATAGAAAAGGCATAGTGCCGAGCGGCGCTGCCGGCCATAACTGCGTTCAGAAAGGTGATAAAGACGATGATCGAGCCGACGACGCTAAAGAGACCATAATCCGACTGCCCCAAGGCGTTCAGCACCCAGCGGCTGCTAAATAGCACCAGCCCTGCGCTGAGGACGGAGCGGGTATAGGTAGCCGCGGTGTTGAGAACTATGCGTTGGGATGGGTTCATAGGGAATTAGATATAAAACTTAATACATCGGATTTCAGATCATCATAATGCTGGCCGGTATGGACTAAGAGGGTTTGAAGGCCGCCATTTTCCTTAAACGCCCGCATCAAAAACGCAATCTTCATAAAGTTAGGCCGTGCACCGCATACACAAATAATCTTAATCACGTTTTCCGCCTTGCTCAAAATCAAACAACCGTTTTTCTCAGCCACCTGACAAACTTCCCTATACCAACAACAATGTCGGTTTTAGGATTATAGCCAAGCGTTTTTTTCGCCTTATCCACATCAGCATAAGTTTTTTCAACATCGCCCGGCGGGACAGGCAAATGCTCAACAATCGCTTTTTTGCCGAGCGCCTTTTCGATTTCCTCAATCAGCTTATCGAGCCTAATCGGCCTTGATTCGCCGAGATTATAAATTTCAAAACTTTCGCATTTCTCTATCGCTGCGATCGTTCCATCAATAATATCATCAATATAAGTAAAATCCCGTTCCATTGAGCCATCGCCGAATACCGGTATCGGCTTACCCCGTTCAATCAATTTCGCAAATTTATGAATAGCCAAATCCGGCCTCTGCCTGGGACCATAAACAGTAAAATATCTCAAACAGATAATATCCATCTTATATAGATGATGATAAGTATGACAAATAAGCTCTCCTGCTTTTTTGGTCGCAGCATACGGCGATATGGGATAATCGACATTATCCGTTTCGGAAAATGGAACTTTTTTATTATTCCCATAAACACTTGAGCTTGACGCGAAAATAAATTTTTTAATATTGGATTTCCTCGCAGCATCCAACAAAACCATTGTTCCGTTGATATTGCAATCCGCATAGCCGAGCGGGTCGGCTATCGAAGGTCTTACGCCCGCTTTCGCCGCCAAATGAACAATAATATCAATGCCATTTTTACAAATTGCCTCAACGCAATTTGCATCTCTTACATCTCCTTCAACAAGCTTAAATTTATCTGATTTTTTCAGAGACTTTATATTTGATTCTTTAATTTTCCTGTCGTAAAAAGGGTCAAAATTGTCGAGGCCGACAGCGCTGTGGCCATGGGCAATTAATCTTTCGCAAAGATGTGAGCCAATAAAACCGGCAGCCCCCGTAACCAGAAATTTTTTGCTCACGGTCTGCCTACGCAATAATATTCAAATCCCAATTTTTTCATATACGCCGGCTCATAGAGATTGCGCCCGTCAAAAATGACAGGTTTCCTGAGCCTTTCTTTTATCAAATCAAAATCAGGCGTCCTGAACTGCTGCCATTCCGTAAAAACAACCAGTGCATCGGCGCCGCTCAAAATACCGTAGTCATCCCTGCCTGTTTCAATATCATTATTCAAAATTGTTTTTGCCGTCTCCATTGCTTCAGGGTCAAAGACTCTGATTTTCATACCTGACTGCAAAAACTTCTTTATACACCAAATTGCCGGTGCCTCGCGAACATCATCCGTCTTGGCCTTAAACGCAAGTCCCCAGACTGCCAGAACCGTTTTGTTTTCTTTGCCTTTGAAATAATTTAATATCTTGTCGGCAAATCTATTATGCTGAGTGTAATTGGCCTGCTGAACCGCCTCGGCAATCGTCATTCGGCATCCCGTTTCTTTGCCTATATGAATGAGAGCCTTGACATCTTTCGGAAAGCAGCTTCCGCCGAAGCCGACGCCCGCGAAAAGAAATGCGTTTCCAATTCTCGGGTCTGCCCCGATTCCGGCTCTGACTTTTTCAACGTCCGCTCCGAATTTATCACACAGGCCGGAAAGTTCATTCATAAACGAAATTCTTGTCGCCAGCATTACGTTGGCCGCATACTTGGTCAGCTCCGCGCTGGCAGGGTCCATAAAAATTATCCTGCTGCCCTTGCGCATAAATGGCGCATATAATTGCTTCATTATTTCCTGAGCTTCGGGACTATTTGTGCCGATGATAACCCTGTCCGGCTTTGCGAAATCCGTAACAGCCGAGCCTTCCTTCAGAAATTCCGGATTGCTCACATAATCGAACGGCACATTCGTTTTGCTCTTTATCAGCTCCGTTACCTTTTTATAAGTCCCTACCGGAACCGTGCTTTTCGTGATAATAATTTTGTATTCCTTCATATATTCAGCTGTCTGCCCGCACACATCGAGCACCGCTGAAATATCGGCTGAGCCGTCATCGGCGCTGGGGGTCCCAACGCCAAGAATAATTATTTTTGAATCATTTACTGCCCCCTTCAAATCTGTCGTGAACGAAAGTCTCCCCGCCTTTTCGTTTTCTTTGACAATCTCCGCCAGCCCCGGCTCATAAATCGGGATAACGCCTTTTTTGAGATTCTCAACTTTTCTTTTGTCGTTATCGACGCAAATTATATGATTGCCGCTCTCGGCAAGACCGCCGGCTGTTACAAGCCCGACATAACCAATTCCAACAACAGCTATTTTCATCCTAACTCCGTAAGATTATGTAATATTTCTTTTATACCATTCTATTGTCCGCTTAAGGCCTTCATCGAAATCAGTTTTCGCCTCGAAGCCGAATAATTTCTTTGCCCTGCTCGTATCAAGACATCTTCTCGGCTGCCCGTCAGGCTTGCTGCTGTCCCAGCGAATCTCGCCTTTAAAACCGGTCAGTTTCACAATCTTCTCCACCAGTTTCTTTAGCGTTATCTCAAATCCCGCGCCGATATTTACCGGCTCAGACCCGTTATAAAATTCCGTCGCCAGTAGAATCCCTTCAGCCGCGTCCGCTGCGTAAATAAATTCCCTGCTCGGCGTTCCCGTGCCCCAGCATTCGATATAATTGTCCCCCGCCTTGATAGCATCCACGCATTTTTTTATCAGAGCAGGGATAACGTGGCTCGATTCAGGATTGAAATTATCTCCCGGCCCATACAAATTTACCGGCAGTAAAAATATCGAATTAAAGCCGTATTCCTGCCTGTATGCCTGCGATTGAACAAGCAGCATTTTCTTGGCGAGACCGTAAGGAGCGTTTGTTTCTTCAGGATAACCTATCCATAAATCTTCTTCTTTAAACGGCACAGGCGTGAATTTCGGATACGCGCAAATCGTCCCAATTGCGACAAATTTTTCAATGTTCCTTAATCTGCCTTCCTCGATAAGCTGAACTCCCATCATCAGGTTTTCATAAAAGAATTTGCCCGGATGTTCGCGGTTGGCGCCGATTCCGCCGACCACTGCCGCAAGATGAATCACAACATCCGGCTTCATATCGTCATACATCCTTTTGATTTCTGCAGATTTTATAAGGTCGTATTCTTCAATCAGCGGCACAAATATGTTCCTGCAGCCTCTTCTTTTCAGTCCTTCAGTAACATATTTGCCCAGGAATCCTGCCCCGCCTGTTACAACTATCCTTCTGTCTTTGAAAAAATCGCTCATTTATTTTTCCGGTGGTCCGCGACAACCTTTTCATTCTCGGCAAGCTGCATATCTGCGTCTGTCATCATCTTCGCAAGCTGTTTGAAAGTAATCTTCGGCTGCCAGCCCAAAATCCGTTTCGCCTTGGAGGCATCGCCAAGCAGCAAATCTACTTCTGTCGGCCGGTAGTATCTCTTGTCAATCTCAACGTGTTTTCCCCAGTCTATATCCAGATAGCCGAAAACCTCATCGAGAAATTCTTTTACCGAATGAGTTTCACCTGTGGCAATCACAAAATCATCAGGCCTCTCTGCCTGCATCATCAGCCACATCACCTCGACAAAATCCGCCGCATAGCCCCAGTCGCGCTTGGCTTCCAGATTGCCCAGATACAGCTTTTCCTGCAAACCGAGTTTTATTCTTGCCGCCGCTCTTGTGATTTTCCTTGTAACAAATGTCTCGCCTCTCCGCGGCGATTCGTGATTGAACAATATTCCGTTGCAGGCAAAAATATTATAAGCCTCCCTGTAATTTACCGTCTGCCAGAAAGAATAAACCTTGGCGCATCCGTAAGGGCTTCTCGGGTAAAACGGTGTTTTTTCCGTCTGCGGCGTCTCAACCACCTTGCCATACATCTCGCTGCTGGAAGCCTGGTAAAACTTCGCCGGCCTTTTCATTGACCGAATCGCCTCAAGCATCCTGAGCGTCCCAAGCGCATCCACATTGGCCGTATAAATCGGCTGGTCGAAACTGACGCGAACGTGACTTTGCGCGCCGAGATTATAAACTTCTTCCGGATTAATATCGTTTAATACCGAATGAAGATTGCTGCCGTCCGTCAAATCCGCGTAAATAAGTTTAAGTTTTGTTTTCTCGTGCGGGTCTCGATATATATGGTCAATCCTCTCCGTATTAAACGATGAGCTTCTGCGGATTATGCCGTAAACTTCATACCCTTTCTTTAGCAGAAGTTCAGTCAGATACGACCCGTCCTGACCGGTAATCCCTGTTATCAATGCCTTTTTCATTTCCATTTCCTCGTTAAACTATTTTAATGCCGCAAGAACATTCTCAACGACAAAATCTTTCATTTCATCTGTCAATTCCGGATAAACCGGCAGGGCCAGAACCTCATTCGCCGCCTTTTCAGATTCGGGAAAATCGCCAGGCTTTTGCCCCAGGTTGCCGAAGCATTTTTGAAGATGCAGCGGCATTGGATAATATATCGCGCATCCGATATCATTTTTCTTCAGATGTTCTGCTAATTTATCTCGATTTGGCGCCCTGATTACATATTGATTATAAACAGTAACACAATCAGGATGTATATAAGGCGTTTTAACGGCTGTCCCTGCAAATTTTTTATTGTAATACTCCGCGTTTCTTCTTCTTGCTGCCGACCACCCGTCTAAGTAAGGCAGTTTAACTAAAAGCGCAGCGGCCTGTATCGGGTCCAGCCGAAAATTTCCTCCGACAAAATTATAATAATATGTCGGCCTCTGCCCGTGGTCTCTCATCACCTTCATTTTGACCGCCAGTTTTTCATCGTTGGTTACAATCATTCCGCCGTCGCCGATGCCGCCTAAATTTTTGCTCGGAAAAAAACTAAAACAGCCGCACGTTCCCACGCTGCCGGCTTTCCTGCCTTTGTAAGTGCTGCTGATGGATTGTGCCGCGTCCTCAATCACATAAAGATTGTGCTTTTTGGCGATTTCCATTATCGGGTCCATCTCAGCCATTTGGCCGTAAAGATGAACCGGCATAATCGCTTTTGTTTTTTTCGTTATCGCCTTTTCAATCAGCGATGGATTTATATTGTAAGTCCCGGGGTCGATATCGACAAAAACAGGTTTCGCCCCGACGCGAACAATACACCCCGCCGTAGCGAAAAACGTAAAAGGTGTCGTAATTACCTCATCGCCTCTGCCGATATCGAGGCTCATAAGACTTCCCAATATCGCATCAGTCCCGCTCGAAACGCCTACCCCGAATTTACAATCGCTGATTGCTGCTATTTGCTTTTCAAGTTCAGCCACTTTCGGCCCGCCGATGCAAACCTGGCTGTCTAAAACCTCTTCTATGGATTTCAAAACATCCTTTTTAATCTTTGCGTATTGCGATTTCAAATCAAGTAGTGGAACCTGCATCATTTACTCCATTATTCAGTGGTTAGCCCCGCCAACACTTTGGCGGGGTTCGTTATTGCCCGCCTTGGTGGGCAATCTCAACCGTTCTACGATTGACGCAACCGTTTCGAGCAGCGCACCTGTCCTTCGTAGCTTTAGCGAAGGAGGAACTGCAACCGTTCAACGTCCTTTCATTATGCTTTAACAATTTTATTTCGCCCGCTTTTTACTTTCGCTGTCGCGTTGCGGGTATCGACAACCATTTTCGCGTTTTTAACAATCCAATCGTAATCGTAACTGCTGTGGTCGGTCGATATCAGAACAATATCGTATCCCCTGAGCATTTTCGCGCTTAGAGGTTTGCTTTTCATTTGCAGATTATGCTCGCGCATCCTGTGCGTCTGCAGGATATACGGGTCGTTGTAATCGACCTTTGCGCCTCGCTCCTTCAAAATCTCAATCAGTTCTATCGACGGCGATTCACGCACATCGTCAATATCTTTTTTATACGCAAGGCCCAGAACCAGGACCTTTGCGCCCTTGAGGCTCTTGCCTCTTTCGTTCATCGCTTCCAGCGTCCTGCTGACAACATAATGCGGCATAGCCGTATTTATTTCGCCTGCCAGTTCGATAAATTTCGTCGGCATACCGAACTGCCTTGCCCTCCACGTCAAATAGAATGGGTCTATCGGAATGCAGTGTCCGCCCAAACCTGGGCCGGGTAAAAATTTCTGAAAACCGAATGGCTTTGTCGCCGCAGCTTCGATTACTTCCCACACATCTATTTTCATCCTGTCGAAAAGCTGCTTCAACTCATTGACCATCGCGATATTGACGCAGCGGTATGTATTTTCCAGAATCTTCGCCGATTCCGCCACATCGCAGGATGATACCGGTATAAGTTCGTCGATAGCGTATTTATAAATATCGAGCGCCTTTTGCAGGCTTGCTTTATCATAACCGCCGACGACTTTCGGTATCGTTGCAGTCCTGAAATTCTTATTGCCCGGGTCTTCTCTTTCAGGTGAGAATGCCAGATAAAAATCCCTGCCTGCCTTTAAGCCGCTTTTTTCGAGTATCGGCTTCATTACTTCTCTTGTTGTTCCGGGATAAGTTGTGCTTTCCAGAACGACAAGCTGTTCTTTGCGCAGATACTTTGAAATTGTCTCGCACGTAACAACGATATAAGTCATATCCGGCTCGCGGTTTTCCGTCAGCGGCGTCGGCACGCAGATTATCAGCGCATCCGGCTTGCTCATTTGTCTCATATCCGTTGTAGTCTGAAATCTGCCGCTCTTTACCATATTTTTTATATCTTCTGATGGAATATGTTTTAGAGGGCTTTTGCCGGAATTGATTTTTTTTACATTTTTTTCATTTATATCGAATCCGAGGACTTTAGCTCCGCCGCCGACAAATTCTCGCGCCAAAGGCAGCCCTACATATCCCATTCCGACAATTCCCACAAAAGGTATTTTTTTACTCGTATTTACCTTTGCCATAAATTTCCCTTTATTCATTATTTTCTTTTGCACTTATGACTTGTGCACTTGTGTTCTTTTTTATGACTAAAGACTAACGACTAACCGCCCCTTTTTCAATATTATTCCGCTTTGTCATTCCCGAGCACTGCTTCCTTGGTATGCAACAGGGAACCCCTTTTGGGGGGCAACCGCCGTTGAATCATCTTCCCTGCAGATGGGGGGAATTTATTCTTTGCCTTTTACTATCGCTACCTCTTCCGGCGTCAATCCGTATAACTCATAAACCAGTTTATCTATTCTGTCGTCCGTCGCTTCTATCTGCCGCTGTATTCGCGTCTTTTCATTCGGATTCTTTATCTTGGAAATCTTCTTATGCAATTCTAACATCTCATCGACTAACGATACCATTTTGTCGTGCTGCTTTACTTCGTCTGGTTTGGAAAAATCAATTAGACGAATGGGAAGTTGTTTAAGTTTTGCAAATTTTACTTGGGCAAAAACACGTCCTTTTTCTCCAGCGATATTTTGATATAAATAATTTAAGTATTTGCTATTTAATAGTCCTAAAAGATATTCAAGTTTATATGAGTTGTCTTTTTTAGGTAATATACTAAGTACGCTTCGTCCAAACCATATACCTTCATAATCAATGCTGGCAAGAATCTTATCTGCCGTTTGCCGAAGTAAAATTTTAGGAACTTGTCTATATATATCTATTGCCAATCTTATGACTTCATTTGCGCGTAATTTTTCTTTGATTTCGGGCCGGCAATATCTTTGTGTTTTATTTACAATCCAATATCTTCCAATGTCGGAACCTTTCCAAAACATTACATGAAATGATTTTTCTTTAATGCCTTCATAAAGAAGCCTTGTGCCAAGGTCACTATTTCCTTTTACTGACATTCCCACGCCGACTCTTTGATAATTTATACCGGCATCTTTGCATTGAATTTCATCAAAATCTCCAAGACTGGAACATCTTTTATTGCCTTTATATATATTTGGTATAAAGGAATAATCGTTTACTTTCGCAAATGAACTTGTTTTCATAAGAGTTGTTTTATCAAGAGGGTTTTTTAAAATGATTTCCTTGGTAGAATTGTCCTCCAAATAATGTAAGTCAATAAAATTAACTAAATGACCTGACTTTTCTGAAGATTTTTTGACCACAAAAATAACCGAGGGGGCAACAACTTTATCAAATACTTTCTCGCCCAAATCTACTAAAGATTCAATGGAAAATTTAAGCAATAAAGCACGTATGTCCGTATATCGATTTTGTCTTAAAATAGGTTGAGGAACAATCATTGAAACGTATCCATTGGAAGATGACAATTTACATCCTTGAGAAATAAATAATTTAAAACTATCTGTTGTTTGTTTTACTGCATCCGGAAATTTTTTATGAAAATAATTCAATGCTGTGTCTATATCTGCACCCCAAGGCGGATTCCCAATAACGCAATCAAACCCCGGATTTTTGCCGCCGAGTATTTCAGAAAATTCCTTTTCCCAATCAAATGCGTTTATCTTTCTCTGCTGCTCGTCGTCAAAAAGGTTTAATTGCTGATTCTGATAAAAATCCGGCCCAATCAGAGAATTGCCGCACTTGATATTATTGCCCAAATCCGGCAATGCCCGCTCATGAAACAGTCTCAAACTCTCCTGCGTCTCATTTTCAAGAACCTTCAATAAAAGGGAAAGTTTCGTTACCTCTGCCGCCTGCGAATCTATATCTACGCCATAAATATTATTTAAAAGAATCCGTTTTTTCTCATCAATCGTCAAAAACCACTGCCCGCCTTTGCCCTGATATACCACCTTTTTATATTTTGACGCTTCTTTTTCGTAAAAATCCCTGTGATAATCCAAAAGATACTGATACGCCCCGATTAAAAATGAACCGCTGCCGCACGCAGGGTCGAGAATTTTAATTTTTTCAATTTGTTTCGGCGTTTTCCCCTCGCATAATTTGCCGACCGTATTTTTCACAATGTAATCTACAATATACGAAGGCGTATAATAAACCCCGCCCGCCTTTTTAACCTCCGGCTTTTCCTCAATCTTTGCCTGGTGCGACGCCGTAAGCCGAATCACCTTGCCTAAAAACTGCTCATAAACGTTGCCTAAAATTTCCGCAGGCATAATGGAAAATTCATAAGGGCACGGATAGTATAAATCTTTGATGATTTTCTTTAGGACATCATCATCGACTTTCAGATTTGCCGACAGTTCGTCAGGCTCTTCAGGCCTGTCTTTTTCCCTGCGGAAATGGAAAATGCCGGAATTGTATCTTTCGTCTGATTTTTCGAATAATTCAAAAAGCCGCGGATATATTCTTGAACCGTTAATGAATCCTAAAAGTTGTTCGCTGCGTTCTATCCCTCTGTCTTCGCATATCCTCAGAAATAAAATCCTGTCGATTGTCTTTTGAACTGCGAAATTAAGGTCATAAACGGATAGGTTACTGTTGCGAATCGCAATATTTTTTGCCAGGTCGTTCCGCCATTCTTCTATCTCGGCCAGAAACTCTTTATCTACTGTAGTTGTGCCTCTTTTTGTTGTCTTTTCAGATGCGTATTTATCGAATAATCCTTTAAGGACGGCTTCTTTGCCGAATATATTCGCGATTTGTTCCCACTTTTCGCCGTATTCTTTATAATTGCAGTAAAAAATCCTCGCCGTCGATGGCTTGTCGTTTACGTTTGGCCGAATCTGGCAATCATAAACTGCGAACTCCTCAAAATCCGTCAAAATTGACAATGGCAGTTTCGCAGACCACGCATATCTGCGTAATTGATACGCTGGGCTGATTTCGGTTTTTATATCGACCGCCGGCTTTTTTGCTTCAACGAAGAATTTTTTTGTTGCCCCGATTCTAAAGCAGTAATCCGGCGCTTTTGTTGTTCCGCCGATTTTTATTGCGTCTTCGTGGATAACGTCTTTATATGCCGCTGCGATACCGGCTTTATTTTGAATATCCCAGCCTAAAGCCTCGAAGAATGGGTTGATAAATTCTTGTCTAAGTGTTGCCTCATTATACCCCTGGCCTTTGAAAGAATCGATATTTTGTTCGAAATTTTCAACCAGTTTTAAAATCGTATCAGGTGTTTTTGCCATTAAGTTTTTATTCCCTGATTTTCTCGAAGCGAAGCGGAAATCCGCACCGGATTCCCTATTCTGTGTTCTGTATTCTGTTCACCTGCTCTCCTGTTCACCAGTTCTGTAAACTGTTCGCTGTTCACTGTAAACTCTTATTTACTGATAACCGATAACGAGGCGTTTCTGTCCACTGTTCACTTTTTCTGTTAACTGTCCGCTGTTCACTGTAAACCTTTTTTGATGAGTTTCTGATAACTGATAACGTAAACTCAAAACTAAAAATTAAAAATTAAAAACTTTTATATTCTGTCTGCTGCCTGCCCCGTGAGACTTGTCCCGTGAGATTTACCCTGTGAAGTGCCTCTTAGGCTACTTCATCGGGGTGTTTTCCAATAACGACTATCTCATCGGGGCTTTTTTCCTTCGGGGTTAGCCCTGCCAACACCTTGGCAGGGTTCGTTATTTGTTAAGTGTTACCGCGTTTTGTTTCAACAAAGGCTGATTTGCTTGCCCCGTGAGATGTGAAACTATCTCATCGGGGTCAGCCTGTGAGCAAAGCAAAACGGCTGGCACAGAAATCGCAATTTCGAGCAAAGCCTTTGCTTTGAACACAAAATTATTCGCAGAATAATTTGCTGAAACAAACTGTGTGAATCCGTGTCTGATTTTTCTTCGTGTCCTTCGTGGTGAACAATAAAACCGTGTTAATCTGTGCCTGCCCCGTGAGATGACGCTTCGGCTATCTCATCGGGGTCTAAAAAAATCTCTGAGTTTTCTTCGTGTCTTAGTGCCTTCGTGGCTATTTTACCCAAGATTTTCCCTATACCAGTTAATTGCTTTTGCTATCCCTTCTTCGAAACTTACAAATGGCTCATATCCTATTATTTCTTTTGCCTTTCTTACATCCGCCAGTGAGTGTTTTATATCACCCTGCCTTGGCGGTGCGTAAATTGGCTTGATATTTTCTTTGCCCAATAGTTTCTGTATCGTATTAACAACGGTATTTACGGTTACCGCATTTTTTGTGGAGATATTGATTGCTTCGCCGTGCGTTTCTTTTACCTGCGCCGCCAGCCAGTTTGCCTGCATCACATTTTCGATATAAGTAAATCCTCTCGACTGTTCCCCATCGTCGAATATTGTCGGTGATTTGTCTCGCAGCAATGCTGAAACAAACAGAGGTATTGCCGCTGCATATTGGCTTGTCGGGTCCTGCCGTGGTCCGAACACATTGTAATAACGGAGGCTTATCGTTTGCAGGCCGTAGCTTTCATAAAAGACTTTGCAGTAAAGTTCGCCCGCGGCTTTCGAAGCCGCGTATGGACTTATAGGTAAGAGTGGCAGACCTTCGTGCTGAGGCAAAACCTTGTTTGAGCCGTAAACAGAAGAACTCGATGAAAAAACAAAACGTTTAACCTTCGCATCTCGCGACGCAATCAGCATATTCACAATTCCGCCTACGTTCACTTGTTGACTTGTAAGCGGGTCTTTAATCGACCTCGGCACCGACCCTAAAGCAGCTAAATGATAAACAATATCTGCGCCGGCAGTCGATTTCCGAACCGTCTCCATATCACGAATATCGCCTTCGATAAGCTCAATCCAACCGGCAATTTCAGTTAAATTTTCCCGCTTTCCCGTCTCGAAATTATCGAGAATTCGCACCCTTTCGCCCTTTTCGAGCAGAAATCTTGCCATATTACTGCCGATAAAACCCGCTCCGCCTGTAATCAGCGATAATCCCATTCCTAATTCAACCTTTCAATAAAATGGTTTAGCCGTCGCCGGCACGGCGACGTGCAAACAAGGGTCAGTAATTTACTCATTTCCCCCCCGTTTGTCAGCAATAATAACATCAATCATTTCATCAAGTTTTACCTTCGGCTCATAGCCGATTAGTTTATTTATCTTTTCAAGGCAGGGCAGTCGTCTGTGCATATCGTCAAATCCCTCGCCGTAAGCCTCGGAATAAGGAATATATTTTTTAATACTTTTACTGCCGGTTTTGGCGATAATCTTGTCCGCAAGCTTTTCAATGCTTATTTCTTCCCGCGACCCGATATTAAAGACCTCTCCATCAGCTTTTTTTTCATTCATAAGTGCCGCTATTGCCCGGACTACATCGCTGACATAAGTAAAACTTCTGCTCTGCTTTCCGGTGCCGTAAATCAGCAGCGGCTCATTTTTCAGCGCCCAGTCTATGAACCGCGGCACAACCATTCCATACCTGCCGGTCTGCCTTGGGCCAATAGTGTTAAAAAGCCTCACAATAACCACAGGCAGCCCGTATTGACGATGATAAGCAAGAGCCAGAAACTCGTCAATTGCCTTGCTGCACGCATAAGACCATCTCGAAAATTTCGTACTGCCAAGAACAGTGTCATCATCTTCTTTAAACGGCACCTGTTCATTTTTCCCAAAGACTTCGCTGGATGACGTTATCAAAACTTTTTTGCCGAACTGATTGGCTGTTGAAAGCACAACCTCGGTCCCGTGAATGTTTGTTTCTATCGTGCGGACAGGCCTTTCAACTATCAGATTAACGCCGACAGCAGCGGCCAAATGATAAATACAATCTCCCTCCTTAATTACCTTTCTCATCAAATCCTCATCGCAGACAGACCCCTCTACAAACCTGAAATTTACATCCGAAATCAGATGCCGAATGTTGTCAACTCTGCCTGTGCTTAAGTCATCAACAACAACGACTTTCTGACCGCAGGCCAATAGATGTTCACACAGATGTGAACCAATAAAACCCGCCCCACCCGTAACAATTGAAGATTTAAAATTTAAAATTGAAAATTTCCTGAAAAACTCAGCTTTTTAATCTATTTAGACTCCGTCCCTGTCGGCTGTTTTCGGCTCCGCTGAAAAAGCCATTAATACTACATTAAAACCTCAAAAATTAAAAAACGATTATTATCATAACTATCGACAAAAAAAGAAGATAGCTTTAAAAAAGATATGCCTTCCTTCCTGCCGGTAATGTGCTGAAAACTGATTTCAAAGATACAAATTATCCGCCTTAAAATATATAAAAAGGAGCATTTTACGAGTAAAAACCAAAAAACACTATCATAAATACTTGGAAATTAAGAAGGTTGTTCACCCCGTTAAAGGCCGCCAAAGACGGCCTTTAGGCATCTTTGAGGCCCTGTCTCTAACAAGGCCAAAAAAGAGTATATATATCTTTTTTAAATTCTGCATAATGTTTTACACCTCATTTTTCTCGATTTTTTAATCATTTTTAATGGTTTGTAAGTTATTTAATCATATAACTTTATAAATTTTTAATAAAAATTAAATTTTTTTCTTGATTTAGTTAATAAAATTGTTATAATGCATTTTAATTTGATGATTAGAAAACAAATAAAAACTTTTTTTAATTTTAAGGAAGGCGATTTATGAAATCGGTAAGCATTTTAGAACAGCCGAAATTGGAACAACCGAAACAAATGCAGCAGTTAGAAAAGGAGAAAATCGCACAAAGGCTGGCGGAGATTCCAAAAAAATACCGCAAAATTTATAGAAAAGCGGTTGAGACAAATAATAAACAAGCGGCCATAGATGCTTTTTGTTTGGAATGTGTCTGCTGGCAAAAAAATGAGGTCAAAAATTGTTCCTGCCCCGCCTGTCCCCTGTTCGGCGTCCGGCCGTTTGTGAATTGAGTAAATATAAATGGGTGTTGGTATCGGTATGGGTATCGGCAACATCGCGTCTAACGTCCATCGGTTACGATGCTCGTTTCGTTTAAACGTTAGACGTCTTACGTGACGAGCTGCATAACCGTAACCGTCTAACAAGACCTTACCGTTACCGATACCTAAAACTTATGAATGCAACTTGAATTGCCTGCCATCAAATACTAAAAGGATTTTTAAATAATGAATAACAGCACAAAACAAACGCAAAACGAAAACTATCGCACGTTTGAAATCAATGGCCAAACAATAATTGTAGATGATTTTATATACCGCAGACTATTCAGAGACCCAGATATTCCAGGCCGACGTAAATATACCTTTTTCAATGGCTTTTATCTTACCAACGGCTGTCCGCGTATTTTATTAAAAACGGGAAAATCGATTATTCTGACAAGGTATTTAATGCACGCAGGTAAAGGCGAAATAGTTGACCACAGGAATAGAAATCGGCTTGATAACCGCCGGTGTAATTTGCGAATTGTAAACTCAAGACAAAACAACCTTAACCGGATAATTAGGAATAATACAGGCCTGATAAGCGTTACAAAATATAAACAAGAAAATCGTTTTTATATCAGAACTCAGTTTACAACTAAAGAAGGGAAAAAATTAGGATTTAGCTGTCCCGATACGCCGTTTAACAGAATCTTGACGGCATTAGCGCACGATAAGTTTGTATTGCAGTCGGGTGAAGAGGAATACGCACTTTTGAATTTTCCACAATGGCAGTTCGAGCCGTTAAGAAGTATTTTGATGAAGGAAGATTTGAGTAAATATAAGGAGCGGAAGAAGGGTGTGAAAGGCAATCCCCGCAGTTTCTTTGCAGAAACTAATCGTGGGGATATAAGTAAGAAAACCAAACTCAACCCGCGAATATTACGCTTCTGCCGTAAACTGGCCTCGCATAAAGTTTGAAATTTTATCAATAATCTTTTGGCGGTTTTTGATTTGGCATTCCCAGATAACAAGGATTTTCCAGCCCAGTTTTTTTAATTCGTTTTTATTCTTTTTATCTCGTTCAATAGTTCTTTTAAATTTTTGCTGCCAGAATTTTTTTCTTGTAGCCGGCATTGAACGGCCCTTTTTGCAGGTGTGGCGATGCCAGAAACAGCCGTTAATGAAAATTACCTTTTTTCTTTTCGGGAAAACCATATCAGGGCAGCCCGGCAATTTTTTTCTATGTAAACTATAACGATAGCCTAAAGAGTTTGTAACTTTGCGAATGAAAACTTCGGGAATTGTGTTTTTCCCCTTATTCTGGGACATGCAAAGCCGTCGTTGTGCTTGTGTCAAGGTGTCTGCCATGAGTTAATCGCCTAATAGGGCTTTCAATCTGGTATCTTCTGGATTTCTCGATGCTAGTATTTTCAGGTAGTTGTCATACTGCTTGATAGCTCTCTGTAAAAGAGTATCCCAGTCCAAAGCATACATTCCATTACTCTTTATATCTTTTATTTTACTGGCTAAACCTGTTTTCTTCGATAGACTATCAGCAACAATATATCCAATTATATAATTAAACTGGGTTACGGTGCTAGCCCTTATCTTGTCCCGTATTTGGTATACATATTGTTCAAAACGAGAAAGATGATCAAAATCAATCGGAAGACCGGGGCGCATAAATTCCAATATCAAGAGCTGGTTGCCACTTGACAGTGCTAAATCGATTCTGCCATTGTATATATCTTCATCAAAACCGACTTCCGCTGCAGCGTCTTCCATTATTTTTCGGACATGTCGTTCCTTCTGGAAAGTTTCCCATTGTGATGAAATTAACCAAGGATTTTCAGCAATATGATCTCTAATTTTATTTTCTTTATCTCTATTTTTGATAAAGTCTTTCAGTGCTTTTATTGTCTCTATTTTTGTCCTGACTGCTTCTGCAATATTTAATGCCGTTAAAACTTGAGCCTCCATCAATATCTTCAAAAAATCCTGCTCATTCAAAGATTCATTTTCTGATATTTGATTAATAAGATCGCGCAAACGACCTTCTTCCCAAGTTGTTAAAATAGCATTACCTAATTCAATAAACTCTTCATCCTCTAGAGATGAAACTTTGGCAAGGTTGGTTATAGCCTTTTTTATGGTTCTCCTTTCACTACTCGAAAGTCTCTCCAATCTTTCATTGAATGGTAGTATTTTTTGTTCTAATTTTCTAACTTTCTCTTCCGCTCGCTTATTCTGCCAAGTTCTCAAAAGAGATTTTATTTTGTCCTGTCCCCATTTTAGCAATGCAGCACTTTCTTCCTGTTCAAAATCAATTCGTTGTCTTTCAGGTGATATTAAATCTTTGGGAAGTTCGTCTAGAAAATCAGCTTCAACAGCTCCGGAAAGATATTCTTGTCCATGTTGGCCGCCTAAGCCACCAGTAAGGTTAAAAAAGAAAGGATTTTGACACAACTTACCTTTAGAGAAAATAGATATACCGCGTAGTTGCTCCTCATCAATGGGTGCTTTATAGAAACAAAATTTCCATTTTATTATATTGCCATCACTTAAACTCTCTTTTCCCCAGCCATCGTTTTCTATTGTTAATCCCTCTGGCAAATCATCGCCAAAGTTTTTTGGAAAGACAAATTCTATGTCCTTTTCTTCTTCTGTCTTAGGCAGATCTACGCCATTTATTTTAACCTCAAAGTCTGACACTCTCTTATGTAGTAAAAATCTTCGGGCCATACCTCTTAAAAAAACACTTTCAGAGATATTTCGACTTAATCTTAATGATTTTAATGTTACTATTGTTCCATGTTCCGCCTTACGGTTATCATCGGGTCCTTCATATGAGATAAGATTTACAGGTTTATTAGAAGAAACATAGTCATCCTTTCTCAAATCAGCCAAGTTCAACTCAAACTCAGTCAATTCACCAGATTTTTTGTCGATGGTTCTAATATTAATGGTATCTGCTATACCGAAACCGGCAAATTTACCTATACCTTTCCTACCTATAATAGGCCTATTTTTCTCAGGGGATTTTTGTGTTGGGGAATCACCTCTTCGACAATAGCCAACATTTAAGTAACAATCCTGACAATCATTAAAAGACATTCCTATGCCGTCATCTTTAATTGTAATTGTGGCGGTGACATCAAGTTTTTTAGGAAGTGTAATATCAACTTTTTCTGCATCAGCATCCCAGGAATTTGATATCATTTCGGCAATTGCAGCTATAGGACTTTGATACATCTGAATGCCTAATTGGTCGATGATTCTACCACAGTATTTAATAGTTAGCGTTTTATCTTCCATTATTTCTCCCCAAAGTTTCTGTTATTATTTGTAGAACTTTATTACCTAATTTAATTGGTACGGCATTACCGACTTGGGTAGCGGAGGCCATAAGGCCGCCGCTGAAAATGAAATTATCCGGAAAAGTTTGAAATCTTGCAGCGTGGCGAACTGTAATTCCGTGATTTTCTATCGGATGCAAGAATCTTCCCTTTGAAGGATTTACACAGCCTGTTGTCATTGTCGGACCGGGTTTTTTAGAATCGATACGGCCGTAAACGTCTTTATGGCCGTTGTGGTTTTTATGACAAGGCAATTTTCTACAAGACTGATTTCTACTTCCGCCGTTTATCGGAGTGCTTTTAAATACCTTTATTAATTCTTTAGAATGATTCAGATGGATATTGTTGGGGTCGTTTTTTCTTAAAGGTTTATCAAAAATTGTTGAGGCCGGCAGCCAATATAATTTGCCGTTTTTCTTTTCACCTTTTTTCGAGGCGAAATGTGTAGGTTTGGGCGGCCAATCAAAATTAAGCTTTAAATCTTTGCGATAGCCCAAAATGAATACTCTTTTTCTTGTTTGAGGCACACCAAAATCTTTAGCATCCAAGACAACATGCTTACATACCGAATAGCCGGCCTTTTCAGCCAGTTTGTAAAATTTATCCAAATGTTTTTTGTGTCTGGGCCAAAGCAGACCTGAAACATTTTCGACAATAAAGGTTTTAGGTTTGAGTGTTTCGACAAAATCAAAATATCTTTCGAGTAATCGGTTTCGAGGGTCATTTACGCCAGCATCTTTAATTCTATGAGTTGAAAAGCCCTGACAGGGCGGGCCGCCCATAAATATATCAAGTTCTCCCGGCGATAATTTGAGGTCTGTTAATAATTGGGCGGGGTCAATTTCTAAAACATCGTTTTTGTATAATAGCGGTTTATTACGTTTACTTTTAATAAAATTGTTTTCATAAGTTTCGCAGGCATGTTTGTCATTTTCTATTGCAGCGATAACATTTATATTAAGCCGTCGAGCAGCTAAGGTAAAACCGCCTGCACCGCAGAAAATATCAATTGCTTTGATTGTATTGTTTTTACCCTTCATAAACTGTACCGCTTTATTTCTTAATATCTCCATTGTGGGAATTATATCTCTGGAAAAAGAAAATGCAAAGGGAAAAACCGTCCCGCCCCCGACTACTCGAGGGCAGGCTCTGCGGCGGGCCCCGATGGGATAGCAATAATATCAGTTCCAATTATTCCAAAGCAAATCCCATAAAGTTTGCTTAACATGTTTCATAGACTAATCATCCCACGGGGTAAACGTCCCCTATTTATTCTTCAGCCGGTTCTTCAGTTCCAGATTTTTTCTGCTTATTGTTAAGCTCTTTAGCCAATCCCTGCGAAAGTGCGGTCATACCCGCAATGCCGCCCAATTGCATAGTCTCCACAGCGGTGCTGGGCACAATTACAATAGTGGCTTTCTCTTTCAAACCCTCGTAAAGCATATTCATAGCCCTAAGATGGAAAGCAGTGGGATTATCAACATAGAACTTAGCCGCTTCCTTAAACTTCTCAGCTACCTGCCGTTCTGAATCACCAAGAATAACTCTGGCCTGGCGCTCCCTTTCTGCCTGTGCCTGCATTGACATAGCATCCTGCAAATCCGGAGGAATCAGGACATCTCTAATCTCAACGGAATTAACATTAATTCCCCACGGCTCTGTTCGCTGGTCTATTATTTTCTGGAGTTCAGTATCAATCTTTTCTCTGCCTTCAAGCATATCGGCAAGCATTGTCTTACCTATAACATCACGTAAGGCAGTTTGAGAAGCCCAGCTTATAGCACTCTGATAATCAGCTACCTCCAAAGCAGCCTTTTGCGGGTCCAGAACTTTCCAGAAAAGCACGGCATCTACGTCCACCGGCATCGTATCTTTGGTCAGGGTTTTTTCTGCTTTAAATGTAGTAGTTATCACGCGAATATCAATCCAGTAAACTACAGAGTCAATAACAGGGATAATGAAAAACAGTCCCGGCCCCCTCAAAGAGTAGAATTTGCCCAACCTTAATACCACAGCCTTTTCCCACTGGTCTGCGACCTTGGTCGCAAAAGATGCAATCGCAGCGATAACAAAGGCGACGACTATAATCCCTGTGCTTTGCTGAGGGTTCCCGGTGGCTTTAAACCGGGCATAGGCCAGCCCTATACCGAGTCCGAAAATTAAAACGAAGACCAGCACTGCGAAAGAACTTTGCTTTCTCATTTTAAACCTCTTTTCTTAAAGCAATTCGGAATTTCCAATCTTAAACTCCCGGCAGTATTGCCAAACCATTTAACTCCACAACGATACCACAGTCCCATCTGCAATGCAATTGTTTTTCATCTGCTCTACTGTTCTCCGCTTCGGAAATATCATGGAGAGTTTGCTGTTTTGAATTTCGGTAATTAGGATTTGTTTAGGATTTAGTGCTTCGGATTTTTTAATTCCCTCTATAGCTTTGTGGTGAACAAAGCTTGTCCGCCTCAGGTGGATCTGTGGTTTAAAAATGGATTGTCCTTTATTTGGATTCGGGATTTTGTTTTTGCTGTAATCTCTTTTTTACTTCCTGCTGGATTGTATCGAACTGCTCTTTTGTAATATCCAGATGCTTAACAAAAACAGTAATAATCTTTTTCTCCATCTCATCCAATTTCTTATCGTAATAGGCGACCATCAGCATATCCTCAAGATTTCGTATCCGCTCGGACAGACGCATTGGGACTTTAAGTTTAAAATCGTCCGCCATTGACAAATCGAGGGCTTTTCTTGTTTCAAGATAGCCTGCGCCGATAGCCTTTGCTATATCCTGAAGCATATAATCTTCCTCAACCTGAAAATTATTGTCCGCACGGGCAAGATAATAAATATTCGCCAGATACTGAATCTGTTCGTTTTGAGTCATTTGTTCCTCATTAAAAAAACTATCTTTAATCGCAGATTACGCTGATTTCATTGATTTTTTTTATAATTATTTTCGTGTAATTCGTTTAATCCGCGTCCGCCCTTGGCGAGACCTCGCCGAAAGGCGGGTAATCCGCGGTTAAAGTTTACTGCCGCACCATGGACAGAATCGCCAATAAGGCTTGACTTTGTCGCCGCAATTAGGACAGGTTCCCGCATCAATAATAGCATCAAACGGCGTATGCCAGATAAACTGGGTTTTGGCAAATGAGCCGGAAGCATCGAGAGTCAGGACGATTCTGTCTTTTATGGTCGTATCAACGAGAGGCGTGCCATTCGAATCGTTTGTGTCGAATACAACGAAGTGCATATCGGCGATGGAAGAGTCGCTTACTACCGCAGTCTTTATGGCATCGAGCATCGGGTTAATTTTGGACGGAACAAGAGTCAAAGGCTTTACCGGAGCAGATGAGACGCCCTGGAGCGAAGCCCTGCTTTGAATCTGCGACCAGGAGGCATAAGAATTGCCGTCGTAGCAGCGGACAATAAAAATCAGGTAAGGCTTCAAAGCGGAAAAGTCTTTGCGCGTTTTCGGGTCGGAGCCAAGGAGTCTCGAATAAAACTCCAGCGGAATCCAAACAGTAGACTGCGTTTGATTATCTTTGACGTTCGTAACTGACAATTCTTTTAAAAAATCATTGAGGTTAACATTGCGTTTTGCCGACCAGCCGGTGCACAGCAGCGTTGAAAAAACAACAACAGTCAAAACAAGAACAAATTTAAACCGCAACTGAAAATTTTTCATAATCGCACCCTTACAAGCACATATTTAAAATTTTTCTTACGGCCTTTGCGCCAATATCTTTATTTTCGCCGAGTATATCGCCCGTTTGCGTAAAACGGTTCACGACTTTTTGGACATCTTTTTGGGTAATACCAAAGTCTCTCAGCCGGGTAGGCATATTGATAGAGTGAAAGAATTTGACGGTTCGGTCTATCGCGGCAGCGGCTTTCTGTTTTTTAGAGCCTTTTTTAATGCCCCAGACATTTTGAGCCATCATTGCAAGTTTGTCGGTCTTGGTTCTAAATTCATATTTCCAGACAGCAGGCAAAAGAATCGCCAGCGTTTCCGCGTGGGCAAGGCCGAAAAAGGCCGTTACTTCGTGGCCAATCATATGCGTACTCCAATCCTCAATAACGCCGCGGCTTAAAATGCCATTCAATGCCTGGGTCGCGGCCCACATAAAGGTTGCGCGAACACTGTAATCCTTCTTGCCGCTCATTATGACAGGAGCGATATCGACAAGCGTTTTTAAAATCGTTTCAGCAAATCCATCCTGCACGGGCGTATTCAAATCGACAGTCAAATACTGCTCAATAACGTGGACGAAGGCATCGACCAGCCCATTGCGAAGCTGATTTTTGGGCAGCGAATAAGTAGTCTGCGGGTCGAGAATGGAAAAAACCGGATAGACCAGCGGGCTGCCGAAGAAAAGTTTTTCCGCCGTGCTTTTTCTCGAAATGACCGCAACGGGATTCATTTCAGAACCAGTCGCGGGAAGCGTAAGCACATCGCCAAGAGGAAGAGCCGATTGGACAACGGCGCCGTGAGTTTGCAGGATTTTCCAGCAGTCTTTGCCTTTGTAAGGAATCGCGGCAGCGATAAATTTTGAGCCGTCAAGGACTGAGCCGCCGCCGACAGCGAGAATAAAATCTATTTTCTTTTTCCGGCCAAGCTCAACGGCCTTCATAAGAGTTTCATAAACGGGATTCGGCTCAATGCCGCCAAATTCAACGACATTATGTTTTTTCAACGCGTTTTTAACCTGGCGGTAAACGCCATTTTTTATTATCGAGCCGCCGCCGTAAGTTAGAAGAATTTTCGCTTTCGGGTCGATAAGCAAGCTTAATTGCGAGATAGTGCCTTTGCCGAAGACAATGTTGACCGGATTGCAATAGGTAAAATTCAGCATAGTTTTTATCCTTTTTTGAAAAAAATCAAGACCCGTTATTTTTAACCTATTTTGTATTAATTTGCCAGCATAATTTAAGCCACTTTTCGTTAAGTCTGTCAACTACGGATTTTTTCACCACGAAGAGCACGAAGAACCACGAAGAAAAAATCAGACACGGATTCACACAGATTAACACGGTTATTTGCTTTAAGGCGGTGTTTTGCAAACACCACTAAATTCAAACCGCGTGCCTTACTTGCAAGCAAGCTTGCCGTCGGCACATCGCTTTGAATTTTCCTGCTTCGCAATAAGCCTTAAAGCAAAAAAACCGTCAGTTGTTGGTTGCTTGTCACTATGCTTGTATGCAGTATACTGCATACAAGCATAGAGGTTGAGGGGTTTTTAATTGGGGATTTTTAGCCACAGATTACACAGACCCGCCGCCGCACATTCGTGCTATGGCGGGCAAGTTACACGGATTTTAGGGTCAAAACCACTAATTGATAACCATCAATCAACGTGAGGGAAAGAGGCGGGAATTAGAGATCCCCGCTTTCGCGAGGACAAGTTTTGAAATTTGAGATTTCAGAGAATAACGCCGCCGTATCGGTGACGGCTAAACAAACCCGCTCGGCATCCTACTCCGCCATTCTTCTTCGCTTCCTCCTTCGTAATAACTACGGAGGACGAGAAAGCTACGAAGAAACCGGCTACGCAGGATAAAGGCCGAGTGGCTAAATATGGAATTTTTATTGTTTTTTGGCCGGTTTACTACCGTCAATCAAGGGGAAAACAGTTTGAATATAAGAGGCGTTTTGCGGTAAAATGGTGAGAGTTAAATGCAGAACGCATAAGAAGGCTATATAGAATAAAGTCTTTTTTTTATGGAGTTAAAGATGAGTTTTAATTTTAATAAAAAGATAATTTGGCAAAGGTTAGCATTGGTGTTTTCTCTTCTGTTTGCTCTGCATTTTTTAATTTCTTTAAAAACATGGTTTTATTATGAGATATGGACACCTAAATTTATACTGGAAAATAAGAACATAAATTGGTTTAAGCTAATTGCTGCCATTCCAAGTGTTTTATTGTTTTTTGCTTCTGTAATAGTTTCCCTGATGATATATAAAAAGAAGAAATGGGCCACATTATTTCTGTTGTCAATCTTTCTTTTTTCAGTTGCTTATTTTTATGTAGAAACCAAAAATGATTTTTACCAAATGGAGACACCTGCCTTACATATAGGTTCAAGATATTCATATATTCCCATTGGTGTCAGACATCATTACTGGAATTGGTGGTGGTATCACAAAACAGAAAGTTATTTATCTGACCCCAACAATCCAGATAAACCGGCGTTCTATGGTATAGAAATATTAGGTATTGACTTACTTAAGTAGGAGTTCAATCGCTATGATTCAAGGGTATAATTTATCGTAATAATACTCCGAATTAGCAAATAATAAACAGGAATGTTATGGTATCATTAAATGCAACATCACTCATAGCCGCCTGCGGAATGAATTGCGGCGTTTGCCGGGCATACTTACGAGAAAAGAATAAATGCACGGGATGCAGAGGTTCGGTTACCGGCAAACCGATAAGCCGCATCAAATGCAAAATCAAAACCTGCAAAGTTTTTAAAAACGGAAAGGCAAAATTCTGCTTTCAATGCGATGATTTTCCCTGCGATTCATTGAAGCATTTAGATAAAAGATACAGAACAAAATATAATATGAGCATGATCGAAAATCTTGAGAATATTAAAAAAGCCGGTATCAGAAAATTTTTACTAAACGAAAAAGCCAGATGGACATGCTCCCATTGCGGCGGAACTATCTGCGTTCATAAAGGTTTCTGCCTTAACTGCGGGAAAAAGAAATAAGAGGAGGTTAAATGAGATTGCCGCGGTCTGGAGACCCTTTTTTAGATACCCTTAAAATCTTAATACACCGAGAGTTATACGGCTATTTCCGGACCATATTTAAAAAATTTATTATTTTAATGGTGATGAGCCGATATGGGTTTTAGCTAAAAATAGAATAGATGGCTCGAAAGACCAAAAACGGTCATATTTAGCTGAACCGGCTTATCCGTCGCGGGCAAGGGACAGCAAGGCAGATGGTAAGCAGGATAAAGCGGGCAAGACGCTAAAACGCTAAAAGCAACGAGCCATAAAACAAAGACGGCGGAGCTTACAAAGCTCCGCCGTTTTTTGCGCACGGTAGCCACAAAGACACGAAGTCACGAAGTTAAATAATTATTAAATTAGATAAAAAAAACTTATCCAACCTTTGTAAATGTGAAGGCGTGGGCGGAGGCGTCGATTTTTATTGAGTCGCCTTCGGCGAATTTGCCTTCGAGAAGCTCCGCCGCAAGTTTGTTTTCGAGCCTTTGCTGAATCGTGCGCTTGAGCGGCCTTGCACCAAAGGCAGGGTCATAACCTTCATCCATCAACTGCTTTTTGGCATTATCGGTAAACTGAACATTTATATGTCTGTCACGCAAACGCTGAGCAAGACGGGAAAGCTGAATATCAACAATCTTCTCAAGGTCTTCCTTTGTCAAGGTATGAAATACAATACTCTCATCTATCCTGTTGAGAAACTCAGGCTTAAAAATTTTTCCCAAGACATCGCGAACGTGAGCTTCAATTTCCCAGTCCGCTCCTTTTTCCTCAGTGAGCGTCAAAATCTGCTCGCTTGCGATGTTGCTGGTCATTATTATAACGGTGTTTTTAAAATCAACTGTTCTGCCGCGGCCATCGGTCAATCTTCCTTCGTCAAAAACCTGCAAGAGAACATTGAACACATCAGGATGAGCTTTTTCAATTTCATCGAGCAGGACAACCGAATACGGTTTCCTGCGGACGGCTTCGGTCAATCTGCCGCCTTCTTCATAGCCAACATAGCCGGGAGGCGAGCCGATTAAACGGGCGACACTGTGCGGCTCCATAAACTCGCTCATATCGACGCGAACCATAGCATTGGGGTTGTTAAAGAGAAATTCCGCAAGAGCTTTTGAAAGCTCGGTTTTGCCGACGCCAGTGGGCCCGAGGAATAAAAATACGCCGATGGGCCTGTCTGAATCGCCGAGGCCGGCGCGATTTCTGCGGACGGCATTGCACAGGGCGCTGACGGCCTCATCCTGGCCGACAACTCTTTTGTGTATTTCATCTTCCATACGCATTAATCTTTCACGCTGGCCGCTGAGTAATTTCGAGACCGGAACGCCCGACCATTTCGAGACGACCTGGGCGATGTGCTCTTCGGTAACTTCGTTGCGAATCATTTTGCCGGTATCGCTTTTTGCAAGCTGCTCCTCTTTTTGCCTGAGCTGCTTTTGCAAATCGGTAATGGTGCTGTATTTCAGTCTTGCGGCTGTTTCAAGGTCGCCTTTGCGCTGCGCCTCTTCAAAGTCGGTATTGGCACGTTCGATTTTTTCTTTTAGCTGTTTTATCACATTTATGTCGGATTTCTCGCTCTCCCATTCTTTGGTAAGCTTTTTGTCTTTCGCCACAAGCTCCTTTAGCTGTTTTTCGAGATTTTCAAGGCGTTTTTTGCTTGCGGGGTCGGATTCCTTTTTGAGAGCCTCTTTTTCAATCTGAAGCTGCATAGTTTTTCTGCGTATATCGTCAAGCTCGGCGGGCAGGGAATCGTTTTCAATGCGAAGTTTCGATGCGGCCTCGTCAATTAAATCAATGGCCTTATCGGGAAGCCACCTGTCGGATATATACCTGTTTGAAAGCGTCGCGGCGGCGACAAGCGCGCTATCCGTAATCCGCACGCCGTGGTGAGTGTCATACCTGTCTTTCAGGCCGCGGAGGATAGCGATAGTTTCTTCAACGGTAGGCGGGTCAATGAGAATCGGCTGGAATCTTCGCTCAAGGGCGGCGTCCTTTTCGACGTGCTTGCGGTATTCATCTATTGTCGTTGCGCCGATGCAGCGGAGCTCGCCGCGGGCAAGAGAAGGCTTTAATAAATTTCCGGCATCGACGGCGCCTTCAGCCCTTCCTGCGCCGACTACCGTGTGTAATTCATCAATAAATAATATAATTCCGCCTGCGGAGGCGATGACTTCCTTTAAGACGGCTTTGAACCTGTCCTCGAATTCGCCGCGGTATTTGGTGCCGGCAATCAGGGCGCCCATATCGAGGGCAATGACTTTTTTATTTTTCAGGCCTGTCGGGACATCGCCTGCGACGATTCGCTGGGCAAGACCTTCGACAATCGCGGTTTTGCCGACGCCGGGTTCGCCGATAAGAACGGGATTATTTTTCGTGCGACGATTCAAAACCTGCATACAACGCCTGATTTCCTCCTCCCTGCCGATGACGGGGTCGAGCTTGCCAGCGCGGGCAAGCTCAATTAAGTCTATGCCGAACTTTTCGAGAGCCTTGTATTTCGCTTCGGGGTTTTCATCGGTAACTTTCCCCGAGCCGCGGATTTGCTTTAAGGCGGCTTCAATATCTTCAGGAGTAATCGAATTAAGTCTTAAAATCTCCTTTGCGTCGCCGGTGAGCGAGGCAAGGGACAGTAATAAATGCTCGACGCTCAAATAATCATCGCCCATTTTTTCGGCGCGGTTCTGGGCATCGAGGACGATTTGATTAAAGGCGGGGTCGGGTATAATCTGGGGGCCGACAGAGCCTGTCGGCAGATGACCGATTTCGCTGTCGGTCATTTCCCGGACACGGGACAAATTAGCCCCGATTGTTTTTAAAACAAGAGCCGCAATGCCGTCATCGTCGCGCAAAACGGCTGCCAACAAATGCAGAGGCGAAAGAACCGTATTAGACTTTGCCATCGCAATCTGCTGGGCGGTAGCGAGGGCTTCCTGAGCTTTTAATGTAAATTTGTCGAACTGCATCATATTTCCTTTCTATTCCGAGAGACAATAGAGCAAAGAATATGCCCAAAGCATAGAAAATGTAAGTCTTTTAAATTTAAAGACTTGCAGAATACTACTAATTCCCTTTATATGCCAGATTGGCAGTTTTTAAAAAACAACAGCTAAAAACAGCAGAATTGCTCCGACAACGGCCCCGGCAAAGGTTATTTGCGAAAGTTTGTTATAGCGAGCAAAGCCGGGATGGGTATCCTCAAATTCCCAATAAATCTCGTCAAAATCTGAGTCCTGTTTTGGACGGTATTTCAGCCTGACATAAATATGCGCAGCGGTCGAGACGAGAAATAATAAACTGCCGACAGATAATAATATAATTTTCATTCCTTTTTCCACTACGTGAGAAACTAACATAGGGTATAGGGTATAGGAAAGTTTACACACAGCAAGTCGAAAATTGGCTGGACAAAAGGTTTTAACATAAGATAATTATCCTGAACAAGATTAACACAGGTAATAAGGACTATTATGAAACAAATCCTATTTTTTATACTTTGTATTTTCCCGACAATAACCGCTTTTGGCGCCTTGGCCGAGGCTTCCGACTTTGTCTATACTTCGCCGGCAGAGACGGCACGCAAGACCGATGTGAACACGCCGGATGTGAATATACCCGAACCAAATGTCCAATTGGTTCTGGCCGCCAAAGACAGCAACCTTGCGGCAGCGCAAAAATCGCTGGCTGATGGAGCCGATGTTGATTCAAGGGATAAAATTTACGGCGCAACAGCGCTGTATTTTGCCTCGCAAAACGGGAATATTGAAATAGCCAAACTCCTGCTGGAAAAAGGCAGCGATGTTAATGCCGCCGCCAACAACGGCTCAACAGCTTTAATGGCGGCCTGCCAGGAGGGCCGGACAGAGGCCGTCAAGCTGCTTTTGGAAAACGGCGCCGACGTAAATGCGAAAATGAGGAATACCGAGACGACAGCCCTTTATTCGGCCTGCCAGAAAGGCTATGCAGAAATCGCCAAACTCCTTCTGGAAAGAGGCGCCGACATAAATGCAGTCAACAATACAGGCACAACGGCCCTGATGATAGCATCGCAGCAGGGGCAGGACGAGACAGTTAAACTTCTTTTGGAAAAAGGCGCTGACGTCAATATAAAAGCTGCAGAGACAGGCACAACAGCACTCTATTTAGCGATGCAGAGCGGCCATAAGGAAATTGCCAATTGTCTGCTGGAAAAAGGAGCTGACGCTAATGCCGCGACAAACGCCGGCATAACGGTTCTAATGACAGCGGCGCAGCAGGGCAATACAGATATGGTTAAGCTCCTTTTGGAAAAGGGCGCCGACCTTAATGCAAAAGCAGCCAGCAGCGGCGTAACGGCCTTGTATTTAGCGGTGCAAAGTGACCGTATGGAAATCGCTAAGCTTTTGCTGGAAAAAGGCGCTGATGCCAATTCGGCAACAAACACAGGCGCAACACCCCTGATGGCAGCGGCACAGGAGGGTAATAAAGAGACTGTTAATCTTCTTTTGGGAAATGGCGCCGATATAAACGCTAAAACGGTCAACACCGGTATAACGGCACTCTATTTAGCATCGCAGAACGACCATAAAGAAATTGTCAAACTTCTTCTGGAAAAGGGCGCTGATGCCAATTCGGCAACAAACACAGGCGCAACGCCCCTGATAGCTGCGGCGCAAAACGGCCGTATGGAAATCGTTAATCTTCTTCTGGAAAAAGGCGTTGATGTCAATGCCGCGAGCAAAATAGGCTCAACGGCCCTGATGGCGGCGGCGCAGCAGGGCTATATAGAAATTGTCAAAATTCTTCTGGGAAAAGACGCTGAAGTCAATGCAAAAACAACGAACACCGGCACCACAGCTCTGTATTATGCCGTGCAGAACAGACATACAGAAGTTGTTAAACTGCTTTTGGAAAAAGGCGCTGATGTAAATGATGCAACCAAAACCGGAATAACGTCATTGATGGTGGCTGCACAAAACGGCTATACTGAAATCGTCAGACTGCTTCTGGAAAAAGGCGCCGACGTCAATGCAAAAGCGACCGCAACCGGCACAACGGCCTTGATGATGGCGGCGGAACAGGATCGAATCGATATAGTTAAAATGCTTTTGGAAAAAGGCGCAGAGGTCAATGCAAGAAAAACTGATAATATGACAGCCCTTTACCTTGCGGTGCAGGACGGGCGAACAGAGGTCGTCAAACTTCTTTTGGATAAGAAAGCTAATGTCAATATAAGAGCAGCCGACGGCACAACAGCCCTGTATTTGGCGGTGCAGATGAACCATATGACTATTACCAAGCTTCTTCTGGAAAATGGCGCTGATGTCAATATGAGCGTAACTGCCAACGGCGTAACAGCATTGATGACGGCAGTAAGCAACGGCAATGCGGATATTGCCAAACTTCTGATTGAAAAAGGTGCTGATGTTAATGTCAGCAACAACGCTGAAGTAACAGCCCTGAAGATAGCAAAAGTAAATCATCTCGCGGACATCGTGAAAATGCTTGAAAAGGCCGGCGCCAGAGAATAGCGTTTTTAGACAACACCGGCTGAATTGTGCGTTTTTTTACTTTCTGCCTCTTGCCGCAATTTAGCGGGCTGCGGCTTGGCGTCGATTATTATGCTGGTCAGCTTGCCGCGAAGCTCTTCTTCGGTTACGGGACGCTGGAGTTTGCCGTCTTCAGCAATGCTTATGGTTCCTGTCTCTTCGCTGACTACTATCACGATAGCGTCGCTGCCGGTGGTTATTCCTATTGCCGCTCTGTGCCTTGAGCCTAATGTTCCGCCGACAAGACTGGCCTCTGCCAACGGAAGCTGCACGCGTGCCGCGGTAATTCTGTCGCCGTGTATTACGACTGCAAGGTCGTGCAGGGGTGAGCCGGGATGGAATATCGTTTTAAGGAGGACGGCTTTGACTTTTGCGTCGAGCTGGACACCCATTTCGGTAAATTCGCCTAACGCTACCTGTCTTTCGAGGACAATAATAGCTCCGACCTTTTTTTCGGCAAGAGCGGTAACTGCGCTTATAATTTCCTCGACTGCTCTTGACATCTGCCGTCGAGCCAAGCCGCTGAAGCTGCCGGCCTGGCCTATGCGGATAAGCATTCTCCTTATTTCAGGCTGAAAAGCCGCCACAGCAATTATTAATACGAGAACAAGAAAACTGTTATAGAGGTATCGAAGTCTTTCAAAATCGAACTGCACGATGAGCAGTTTAAGAATCATCGACCCGGCAAGAAGCAGAATTATAATTCCTCTAAACAATCGTTCGCCGCGGGTTCCTTCAAGGAAATTTACGGCCCAGTAAACAACAAGACCGATAAGGAGAAGCTCAATAGCAACGATTAAAGGATTGTATGTTGCGATACGACTGAAATATTCAATAATAGCATCCAATTGCGTTTTGCCTTAAATTCCCTTTCGTCTCCATCAGCGTTTATCACTGCCCCGTAAGCAGCTAAACTTTCATTTTCCGTTTTTTATCTTACGGGTATGTCCGAAAGCCTGCTCGGCCGGTCCTGCTGCAAAATCGCATCAATGTCATCAATCATCATCGAACCGTTCAGTCTCAACTGCCTCGCATGGTCGGCGCTCCTTTCTTCAGAAGTTTCACCCATACCGTGACAGCCAAACAACGATATTGTCAATATCGACAGAACAACCGCAAGCAAAATACTACAAACAACTCTTTTCATTATATAAACCCCAGTAATATATCTAAATACAATATCAGCCGCAGGTTAACAACAATACACTATTCTGCATATAAGTATTCTAACAGATTATCAAAGAAATGTCAATTTAGGTAATTTTTTATATGAAAATTTTTATTTAACGGCTATTTTCGGCTTGTCCGGCACCATTTTCAGCGAAAAGAGTCTCTTTTTACCGGACGCAGAGTTTTTTACCGGCCAGCAGCTTGAATTATTTTCCAAATCTGCTAATTTCATCTTTCGTTATGATATTTCCAGAAAAAACAACCGTTCGGTCCTGCACAATAACTGTTGTTCCCCGCTATTGCGAAACCGACCAGGCAGGCGTCGTTCATCACAGCGTTTTCCCGATTTATTTCGAGCTTGGCAGGACAGAACTTCTCCGCGCCAACGGCCTTGCTTATAAAGACCTTGAACGCGAAGGTTTCTATATGGTAGTGGCGGAACTGCACGTCAAATACCGCAGACCGGCATACTACGATGAAAAATTAGAACTGATTACCGAATGCACGAAAGTCAGCGCTGCAAAAATTGAACATTCCTATAAACTCATTCGCTCCGAAACAGGGCTTTTGCTTGCCGAAGGGTCAAGCATCCTCGCCTGCGTCGATGACAACGGAAAACCAAAACGCGTGCCAAACTTTATGTATCCCGATGAAGCATAGAGAGCAGCAAACGTTTATCGGTTGCGGTTCCTCCTTCGCTAAAGCTACGAAGGACAGGTGTGATGCTCGTTACTTATTACGTTCGATGGTTGTGTAAAAATCCGCCAGAGGTGAACAAAATGGAAAATGAACAAAATAAAACTGATAAAAACCCTTCGTATTCTATGATGCTGGCGAAAGTATATTTTTTCTACCTGCTGACGTTCGTAATTGTTTTTGTGCTGGCCGGAAAAATAACATACTGGCAGGGCTGGGCGTTCTGCGGAATATATCTTCTCTTCATCGTAATCGTATCCATAAAATTTGCCGACAGAAAAGACTTTCTGGCTGAACGGCTAAAGCCCGGCCCCGGCGTAAAATGGTGGGATAAAATATTCTCCCGGTCATACTTCTTTCTTACTCTTTGTCTTCTTACGGTATCAGTTCTTGACGGCGGCAGATTTCAGTGGTCGCCGCGATTGCCGGCCATTATTTACGCAATCAGCTACGTCTTAATATTCTCCTCGTTTCTTTTTGTCCTATGGGCGATGTGGACGAATAATTTCTTTTCCAGCAGGGTCCGCATTCAAACCGACAAAGGTCAGTATGTTATTCAGGAAGGGCCTTACCGTTTTGTCAGACACCCCGGCTATCTTGGCGGGATTTTCTGGCTGATTACTATGCCTTTGGTTTTGGGCTCGCTGTGAGGCTTGATTCCGGCAGGATTAGCTGTAATTGCGCTTATCATAAGAACATATTTTGAAGACAAGATGCTGCAGAAGGAATTGGCAGGATACGGCGAATACGCGAAAAAGGTGCGATTCCGGTTAATACGCGGGATTTGGTAGAATCTTCCTTTGCTCCTATATCCAGTCTTTTTTGTTGACTTTTCTAAAGCAAGTCCTATAATTACCGGCATTATGTGTAAGTATTTTCGAATGAGGCGGCTTTCAGGGAAGAAATAAAATGGTCGATAAGGGGAGATTATCAAAGTATTTTGTATTCCTAACGTGCTGGGTTTTATCACTCTTTATTGTCTTAATACTTATCACAAAAAATCATCTAAAAAATTACAACCAACTTATAGATATTTCAGGAAAGAACCGGGCTTTAGAATCGGCATTGCCAAAGAACGAATTAGGCGCTTTTAGTTTCATTCGTTTTGATTCGAAGGCGAATTACAGACCAGTTTACGGGATTGCCTTTGAAAAACTGCTTTTGACAAATAACAGCTTCGGTCCTTTCAAAACAGCAATGCACAAAAAGGCAATAATAAGCGACCTGCAACTTAGATTTTATAATTGGACCCCTGCAGGCGCCGTCAAAAATTCAATATCAGAAACTAAGCCGGTTGGTATTAAGGAACAATCGAAAACTGCAATGCCAAGCGTTCTTTTGACATCCGGTATCTCATCGCCTGGCAGCGAAGAATTAATCAGGGATACAGTGAATATATTAACACGTCCTTCGAACAGATACAGCGTCGCCAATTTCAATATTACCAATGTGTCTGAAGTTTATATGGACAGGTTCGACTGCAGATTTTTTTCTGAAGATACTCTGCTGCTTAGTATAAAATGCAGGGAAGCAATCGCCTCATATAAAGATTCCAATGTAGAATTGCGCGGCCACGTAACAATAAAAACCAAAGACGGCACTACCCTTGAAGGTAATTATGTTGAATGGGACATTCGCAATAATATTTTCAATGTTCAGGGGCTATATGCGCTGAATCAGAACGGAGCCATTAAAACGGGCAGAAATGCCTGTTTTGATTCTACGTTAAATGAAGTTTCATTTCGTCAAGCCAAAAATTATGTTAAGGAGGAATATAAATGTATCGCAGGATTATAATATGCTTGGCAGTCTGTATTAGCTGGACAACTTTAACATCTTTTGCGAGTGAGCCTAATGATTATATAATCCCCGGCAGAGCGCTGCTGTTTGACGGGTCGCTGGCCGGCATAAGGTCCGCTTACCAAATATTTGATAACAGCCTTAAAGACGGCAACTGCGCGCAATGCCAGGCAAACAGGGAATTGAGATTTTTCCACGCCCTGTCCAAAACGGTGATGCTGTTAGTCAGAGATGACGGCAATTCAATCGACAGCATATTTGAGCTGATGCAAAAATTCGGGATAAGTATTTTGGGCCAGCACTGGGCGCCGTATTTTGAGCCTGACACGCTCGATGTCAATGAAGTCAGGAACCAGCATAATACTTATGAAATTCCGCAAGACGTTCCCAATATAAATGATTTCAGAAATATACTCGATATCGCTTTTATACCGGAGATTGATTCAATTATCAGCGACCTTAACTCCATAAGCGATACGCCTGCCAACAGATTCAGGATATATTTATCACCTAACGAACTTAGAATTTTCTACCCATCCGATTACGAATTCGAAGAGCCTTTGGAGCCGGTGGAAGTCGATTTCGGCGAAGTGCTTTTGTTAAAAGGACTATTAACCGCTCTGAAAGCTCAATTGGAATTTAAAACTGCTTACGATATCTACGTCGAGCCGAATGACAGGTTATTTGAAAAGCTTTACGGCGGCAGTTTCAGGATAAATGAGGATATTCTATCGTCTCATCCGGAAATTCTGAAGGTTTTGCCGACTGTCCACGATTCGAACAACGGCGCCGCGATTCTGGCACAGGCAGCTCAGGACTGGATTAGTGCGATAAATTACTATCTTAATATGGTTGATTATATCCGTTCGGAAGAAGACTGGCAGGGCGATGATTTTCTTTATATTGACCCTAACGATAATTATGCCGTCAATGAAATTGAAAACAGACTCATCACTTTGCGAAATTCACGCATCAATGATACTGTCACAACGATTCCAATGGAAACGACTAAAACATACAACGTATACGATATCAATTCGGTGCATATAGGCCAATTGGTATTGGTATATGATGTCACCGGCATCGAAGGAGACAGCGGCAGCTTAATGTTCATAGACAGTAATATCACTCCTTCGCCATGGGAGGTCGAATGGTTTGACAGGGAAAGAGATGACGCAAACCGGATTGAAATCGAACTGGGATATTATTCACAAAGTGAATGGCTGCAAGGATGGTTTGAAGGCACATTAAGTTATGACGGAAACAGCATAACAAACGGAACCTTTGAATATTGGGGCAGCAGAAACGGAACGCTGAATAACCTGTCAGGTCAGATCGTTAGTATAGAGGTCGAAGACGCTAATATAGATATTAATCCGATTTTCGGCTCTACGGTTCGTTATCCCCATCCTGTCAATCCGCGAGACCTGCTGCCAGTATTTGACCAATGGAATGCTGCTCAGCCCGGAACCGTTGGCCATGGTCTAAGCAATAACCCGACACTTGGAGGAATTTTGCCGCAAATGACGCAATATGACTGGCAGAAAGAATTTGATTTGCAGCCGGGCGGATTGATTTATCTGGATTATATCAATTCCACTAAGATTACGATTGACGGCAATATAAGCGACTGGGACGCCAACCAGTTAGTCTTCAATGATATCAGCGGAGATACCGACGAGGATTCAAATGAAATCAGCGGCGTTGACATTAAAAATGTTTATATGGCTTACAATACGCAAAATCTCTATGGCTCGATAGAAACTTATGACGAAATTGGCAGCGGTTATTACTGGTATGGTGTATTCTTAAGCTATTCGCCGGACAGCGATCTTGACTTACATTCTTTTGAAATTGAAATAAACGTAAATAATGGAATCACTTATGGCAATTTATATTATGTGGATACCGATAGTTATGGCTGGACTTATCCGCAATATATTAACAGCTTCACTGCGGCCGTGGGACAAAAGGCAGTTGAATTTAAAATCCCATTTTCAATTATTCCCGATTATCTGCCAGGCAGGTATATCACTGTCAGCAGCAACGGCTGGTCATCTGACTGGTCCACAAGCGATGGCGAAGAAAACCAGACGCACTTGAAACTCGGCGAGGTAGGAAACATAAGCGGGACGGTTGCTTATAACGGCTTTGAAGGCGACCCGATTTTTGTGCAGGCTTACACAGACCCGGAAGACCCAGAAGGAAGTGCTGTGGCAACTGTTATGATTACACAGCCCGGCTCATATATGCTCGAAGGCATCGGCCTTGGCTGGCAGGGATATATCAGGGCGTTCACTCCATTATTCGGCTTTGAAAATCTATTTGAATCGGGAGCGTTTGTGGTTCAGACATCAACGCCGGTATGGATGATGCTTGACGATTTGGACGATGTCGATATCACGATAAATTATCCGATTGAACTGAAAAAGAACGTATCAAGAAACGGTGAAATTGATTCTGATACAAGAGAGGTTGACTGGTATTACTTTGACGCGGTTGCCGGCGGAACATATACGATAAATTTAACACGAGGCACGGCGCAATATGCCTGTATCGCCTTGTATGACAGAAATGCCGAAGATGAGTTGATATGGCTTGATTATTGGCAGATGCAGCAGATTAACTGGCTTTGCCCGACGAGCGGCAGATATTATATCAAGGTGTCGAACGGTGATTATCGACCTGCCGGCGGAACATATCAGATACAGATGACAAGCAATATAACCTGTCCGCAGGCGGATATTGCCAATGCGCAATGGGTCGGCGTAAAAGATTGTAAGGTTGATTTTTATGACCTTGCCGCGTTTGTATCGCGGTGGCTGAACTCCTGCTCTGAGCCGTTCTGGTGCGGGCAGGCAGATTTTAACCGCACCGGCTCCGTCAATTTTATAGATTTCGCGACGCTGGCAGACGAATGGCTTCAGCAGGGAATATAATCGGCTAAATCAGGTCGAAATAATTTTCAGCCTCCAGCCAGCAACGAAGCCCGTAGGGCCTGCTGAGAATCAGTATTACGGGTCGTTGGATTGCCAACTTTCTATATTCAGCCATTTTTCGGCGAAATCTCTGAAGTCCTTCATATTTACTTTTCCATCCCTGTTAAGGTCCGCCTCAAGCGTCCTACTATAAAGAGCCGGCTTGTATTTAAATGTTGCCTGAACCTGCGTGCCGACAGGCAGCTTTGAGTTAATAGGATTGCCGTTCGGGTCGCGAATGATTTCTTTGCCCTGATAAAAGGTTATCCAGTTATACTGGCCGCCTGCAATATGTCCGTTGGGGTCAATCGTGAATGTTGCCGGCGGTCCAACCGGCGGCAGAATATAATTGTTCGGGTCTGTCCAGTCGTTTACATCGTAATCAATCGCATAGTTACCAAAATAGCCGCTGACGCACTGAAAATGCGCCAGATTGATGTCATCTTCTATAGTGAAATCTGTCTGCACTTCATTGTTATCGGGATTGAGCCAGGAAATCGTGTATCTTTGAACATTGAACGGAACATCGAAAACAGCGTTTTGTCCATGGTAAAGATTGATGTCATCGGCGGGATTATTAAAGTCAAGATGTTCCATCCAATAGCCATATTGATTGATTCCCGTATAAACTGAAGGAGTTGCCGATGCGAGGCCTGTAAGTTTTTGCTGACTGTTTCCGTCATTGGCAACTACCAGGACGGCAGGCGGACCACCGGGCTTAATGCCATTAGCGTCAGCGGGATGAAGTTTCGCTACAAACATTGGTACCCAGAAGTTTTTGGGGACGATTCCTGGCCCGCCGATAATTCCAGTACCTTGCATATACGGTTGCCAATCGCAGACTTTGACCATTTTTACAACCTTCTTCCATTTCCAGCATGGTTTGAGCTTTCTGCCTATTGGTCCTATCGGCTGGTTAGGGTCATTGGGGTCGATGTTGAAAACGAATTCATACGTTTCCCGATTTTCTGCGACGGTGCTATATCCGGTAGTAAACGCCGAGTTGTTGAATCCGCCGCGGCCGAAAGCTCCGTAGTAATTGGCAAAATTAAAGGCAGGGTCTCCCGGTTGAGGGTCGCCGGGATGCCAGAGCCTGTCGGTAGCCGGATTGTCGTCCATCCGCACGAGGAATCCGTCGTCGTCGTCAATACCGTTTGGATAATTGGCAGCACCTATGCCGACCGTATCGAGCCACTTCCAGTCAATATCGTCGGGATGATTGCCGGCAAGAAAAACCCATATTTCTACAGTGTGGTCTTTAAACTCTATCCTCCAGCTATTCAGGTCATATAAATCGAGCTGGCCGTAGCAGGGGTCGTAGAAATAATGATTAATAAAAAGTGTGATGCCGGGATAAGTAATGCCGTTGACCTTCCAGTTTTCTCTCTGCTCCAGATACAAATTGCCGACAGCAAGGTCGTCCTGCACAATATTGGCTTTGATGTATTCCTTGGTTGTAGTGAACATTCCGTCCGCGACGGGGTCTTCGGCGGCGGGCGGATAAGTATCTCGCGGTGAAAAAGCGGCAGAAACCATTCCGCTAACAAAAAGAATTGCCAATACAAAAACTATGGGATTAATAAGACGATTCATTTTTTGTCCTCCTTAAAAAAATATTTGCCTCTCCATTATTTCAAAGTTTTACGTATCGGCGCAGCAGCAAATTTAATCCCTATCTGTGGAGCTCCACTATAGTTACAGGATTTCCTGCGTCCACATTCAAAATGTCTCCATCTATGTAGGGCTTTAATGGTATAGGGTTTGTCCGATAATGTCAAGTTTTTTTTGTCTTTTATTTGGTTTGTAATGTAAGTCCCGCTGACAGCAGTACCTATTTAATTTTCTTATTTTCGACAGCGGATTTGGGGGGTTTTGCCTTTGATTTTTTCACAGGTTTATTAGGCTCAGCAATCGCCTCTTTCTGCAGGGCGGTTGCGGATTTTATCAATTCCTCTTTCTGAACCGGAACGTTAGGCTCGAGCTTAAAATTCCAGGTATATGAATCGACTTTTGTGGTGAACATATCGGCCATAAGGTCAACTGGAAATCTATCTTTCAGCGGCCGTTTAAGGTTCTGATGCGTATGAAGAGTCTGGTAGCCTTCTTTTGAGATTCGCACGGCAAAATCGCCATACCATTCAAAGCCGACAGTAACCGGCGATGTGCCGATTTCCTCATCGTTAAGCGCGACAAGGGCACCGGGCGGTTCGGTTATAATTGTAATTTTTCTTTCAACACAGCCTGTGCAAAAACAAACTGCTGCGAGAACGACAACAGCAAATCCTTTTGACATATTCTGCCTCCGGCAAATAATTTATGCTGATTATCGACTCAAACAGCAGAATTGTCAATTAGTTATCTGATTTTCTGTCTTATAATTTTAAGGCATAAGTCCCCTTTTTTACTGGGCGATACGGGATTCGAACCTGTGACCTCACGGGTGTGATCCGTGCGCTCTAACCAGCTGAGCTAATCGCCCTGTTATCTATTATTAGAACCTTTGTAACCTGCTTTTGTCAAGGAAGGATATTGCAGTTTTAGTTATAGGTATTGGTATCGGTATCGGTAAGGTCGCGTCTATCGTCAATTGGTTACGCTACTCGTCCGCCAAAGGCGAGACCTCGCTAAATAGCGGGTTTCGTCAGACGTCTGACGTTTGACGTAACCGATACGAGCTTCGTAACCGCAGCCGTTTGACGTTTTGCATCTACCCCCTGTCCCCTAAACCCTATCCCCTAATTTTCTTGAATTCTCCTCTAAATCAGGGTAAACTCCTGTTTTTACGGGCTCGTAGCTCAGCGGTAGAGCAGTGGACTCATAATCCATTGGTCCAAGGTTCGAATCCTTGCGGGCCCAGTTTTCTCCGGTTGGATTGGAAACTCAACAGAGCCGCAAACAGCAGAAGTAACCGAATTTATTGAATGATTTTGATTTGAGCGGGGTCGGTGAGAATAATTTTTATCAGGCGCTGATAATAAGTTATCGTGCCGGTGATTTCCACAGTTTTGCCAATAAACAAAGAAGGGTCGAGAAATTTAGGGGCATTCAATTTAAAAATCACTGCTCCAAAAGGGCATTTTTTGGAATCGGTGCAAAAATACAAAAAAATATTGTTCGCCACCGATGTATCAACGTGGTCAACTACGCCAGTTACACAAACGTATTTTCCAACGTAATCGGGAGCCTGTGTGTAACTAATGCGTATTAAAGCCGGCTGGACTGTTTGCGGCGGCCTCATAGATTGCGGGGACGTTTGATTTTCATCGAAAACCCGCGGAGCGGAAACGGGAGGTCTGCTCAAAGACCAGATAGAAGCGGCAATTACAATCGCCGCAATGAAAATTGTCAGAAATATCTTATTTTTCATATAATCCTGCTATCCACTGTGCCGAAGGAAATTATACGCAAGAAAAGGCAAAAGTAAAAAGGTAAAATAAAAAAAGGGTCCTGGGCCGCTGCGTTTTGTATTCGCGGCTGCGCAAAACCCTGATTTGCTAAAAATGTTTACTCGACGCAGTCCGCATCGAGAACAACAAATATTATCCTGAAGCTTATTTCTTCGGAGTTTCCTTTGCCGGTGCAATTTCTTCTTCAAACTTTTGCACTGTGAGCCATTCAACCTTGTCCTTCATCTCAACTGTGCCCGTAACCTTTACTTTTTTGCCATCGAGAGCGGCAAGCCCCATTCCTTTGGCATCAAGAACTATGTTGTATTTGGTAATCATAGTATGCAGCATAATTTCCGTCACGACGCCATTAGCATCTTTGACAACCATAACTGTGCCGGTTACCGTTTTAGCCTGTTCCTTAGCCGGCTCTTCTGCAGCAAATGCGCTGGAGACCACAAAAGCTGTGAACAAACACAAAGTAAATAATACAAAAGTCTTTTTCATTTTTTTCTCCTTAAAAATACAATTAACTACGACAATAAAATTTATTTTCCAAACATAAAACGTCTTTTACGCTCAACCGTTCATTGCCTTAACCCGGAGCACCTCCCTTCATAAAAAAATTAAATAAAAGAATGAAAACATCATATTTAATATTTGTATTTTTTAAAGGTATGAGGAATATAGAATATCTACATTAACCTTAATGTCAATACTCTTTTTTGCTCTATTTTACATGGAAGTCGGCGGGTTTTATTTTGATTAGATTTTTTATAAGAATTAATGATTTAACTATTTTAAATACAGCATCTTACGTTCTTATATTTTAATATTTTTTTCGTTTGGGTATAGGCAATTTGCCCGGTGAAGGAGATACCGAAGCCCCTAATTCATTCGGGTCTGATGATTATTTATCTGACTTCAAGGATGGAGTTGAACTCGCCAAAGGGATTCATCTCCACTTTTTCATTGTATGGGTCCTGCTGCCATTGGCCGTCAACCACTATACGATAACGATATTTGCCCGGAGCAAGGGCAAGAGCAAGCTCCCATTTTCCGTCCTGCGAGGGTTTCATAACCGTCTCCTGCGGCTGCCAGGCATTAAAGTCGCCTGCAATCTGAACGCTTTTGGCCCGCGGATAAAGTGTAACAAATTTAACCGCATCGCCAAATTGTCTCACGCCGTAAAAATCATTGAGCCTTCCGTCAATATCGTTCATTATGAGCGCTTTTGGTTCCGATTTGTTCTCATTTATGCTGGCCAAGAGCTCCTGTGCCGTTGAGCTTATTGCCTCGAGTTTATCATCAAAACTTTTGACGATTTCTTTTCTGGCGTGCTCTTTGGGTTCGACCGGAATCTGAACAAGAGGGATTTTAGGCTCTGAAGCCGCAATTTGTTTCTTTTCGACCATTGTATCGGTAGCTATCAGCTCCTGAGCAAGATACTGGAAATCCTTATGTCCCCTGCTGGCAGGGTCGTATTCACAAATCGGCTGGCCGAGGCTTGCGGCCTCTTTGAGCTTCGTGTTGAAATTTACAACGGTCTGGAACATTCTGCCTGAAAAGTGTTTTCGCAGGTCGGCGAGAATTTCCCTGCCCATCCTTGTGCGTATATCATACATACTTGCAAGCACCATAACATTTATGTGCTGTGAACACTGCTTGCAAAGAACGCTGAGGGTATCAAGCTGCCTGCTTAAGCCGTGAAGCGAAAAATAGCCGGTCTCGACCGGAACAATAACATCTGTAGATGCCCTGAGGGCATTGAATGTCAGAAGCCCAACCGCCGGCGGACAATCTATAACAACGTAATCGTATTCTTTTTCAACTGTTTTAAGAACTTCCTTAAGGCAGTTTTCGCGGTCATCCATTCCGCTTGTCTGCTGCTCAAAAGCGGCCAGGTCGATGCCGGCCGGCGCAAGCTCGAAGTTGTCGCTGATTTCCCACATAATTTCGGTAAGCTTTACCGCTTCACCGCGGCGAGAACTTATCAGCACATCATACATACTCTGCTCAATCTGCTCCTCCGGCACAGCCAAGCCGACAGCACAATGGCCCTGCGGGTCCATATCCACAAGAAGAGTTTTTTTGTTTTCCGCGGCTAAGGCACTTGCAAGATTTATGGAAACCGTTGTTTTTCCACAGCCGCCTTTTTGATTAATTATCGCTATCGTTCTCATCGAATATTCCTTTATTCAATTGCATTGGACACTTCCACAATATACAGGACAAACAAAACTGAGTTTTCAGCACTAAAAACAGCCAATTTATCGCAAAAATAAAAAGTCCTATATTGGTTTTTTCGGCCTTCACAGGTTAAAAACTTTAGGCTTTATCGGACAAGAAGTTAAGAATTTACCCATTTTTCAATATTAAAAAATCTCCTTGAATAAATTCGGAACTGAATAGCCTGCGCTGCCGTGCTGGCGGCGGCTAAACAAATCTTAAAATACACCGCTCACTAATGTTCTCGCAGCTCTGGCAACCAATTTCTTAAAAAAACAACAAAAAAATTTAAGAGCTGTCCTATAATCTGTTGATTTAAGATAAATGAACCCAGATTTTTTTACATAAGACCTTATGAATACAGGATTTGCTGGACTTTACCGTTTCTTTCTGTTAAAATAAGCAAAATAGAAAGACTGGGTAATTCCAATTTTATTTAAGTTGACTTTGCGAACAGGGCGCCAAGTCATTTGGAAACTTTAGAGAGGGCTATAAAGTGAACTTCGTTTTTAAGGGCGGTTTTAACTGCCAGGGAGGGGCATTTTCAGAAGAAAAAAATTTGGGGCTGAAAAATCTTATCATCCCAAAATGGGTGATTCTATTTCTTTTCGGAGGGTCAAGGTGAAAACGACAATATACAGCAGAATCAAATTTTATTTACTAACGGCAATGCTCATCTGCGGAACAATTCTTCTTATCGGCTGCGGAGAACCGAAATTATCGAGCAATGAACAGGTCAAGGCATTTGAGCTTGCAGGCCCAATTACGCCGGTCGTTGATATTGACCAGCTGTTAATTGCCAAAAATAATCGCGGCGCCTATACAGTCGGTGCCGGAGACGTGCTCGAACTGCAAATGCCGACAATACTGACGGCAGTGTCGCCGAAACTCTACGATAACCAGCAACAGCAAGTGATGCCATACCTGTGCAGAGTATCAGACAACGGCATAATTACCCTTCCGATAATCGGGCAGATAAACGTTAAAGGCCAAACGCAGGCCCAGATAGAAAATGAAATAGCTACAGCATACTGCCCAAAATATGTTGTTGTCCAGCCCAGCGTGGTATGTAATGTCAAGGAATACAGCCTGAAAAGTGTTACGGTAGTCGGCGCAGTCACCCAGCCCGGCATTTATCAGCTTCGAAGCAACGAGATGTCACTGGTAAATGCCTTAATGAAAGCAGGCGGCATCCTCCAAAGCGGAGCAAGCATCATAACAATAAACAATCCGCTGCGAAGCTATGTTTCTCCCCAGGCAAACAATGAAGTTAGACAGTTTGCCGAACTCGGGACGGCAGTTGATGGAAAAAATATAGAGAACACCGAACCTGCCAAAGACAAAACTGCTTTTTCAGCTCTTGAAGTCGAACTTGTATTCAAACCGGATGGAAATAATCCAGCGCAGGGAACGCTTGTTATTCAGCGAGGTGAAAAAATAATCCATACTAAAAGAATAAATACGCAAAATCGAGATGAAAGAGCTAAATATGTAAAGGAGTTGCAAGAAACAATCGGCGCTGAGCAGGCATACATAGTCGAAAAGGCGATTGAGCAGCTTGCCGGTCAGCTTTCACCTACTATTACGACAAATCAAGTCAGTGAAACAGAAACAGACCTTGGCGGACCTGATTCGACAAGCACACAGCCAAAGCAAATCGAGGTCAGCAAGGAAGAACTTCTCGAAACAGCTAATGACTTAGATAATATCGGCGATAAGAAACAAAATGTCGAAAAGAATAAAGGATTCCTGAAAGATAATCAGGAAGACACAGAAATACCGGCTGACAATATCCATAATGCAGAGTCCCCCGAAACTGCTGAAATAATAAATAACTCAGAAGACGCCAATGATACAAAACAAGATGTCGAAAAGAAAGAGGTGGCCGCTGGCGATAACCCGGAAGCTGCGGAAACGCCATCTAATAACAATATTGAAATTCAAACTGGTGACAATGTCAAGAATGCGGCGCCTACAGAGCCTGTTGAAACAGTGAACAACTTAGAAGACACCAACGATAAAATCCAAGATATCAAAAATAATGAAAACGCAGAAACGCCGGCTGATAACAAAATTGAATCACAAATCACTGACATTGCCCAGAGTGAAAAATCCGACGAACCGGATAAAATAACAAACGAATCAGATGCCATCAGCGACAGAACTCAAGATTATGCAAAGAATGAAAAAACCGAGAGTTACAGTCAGGAAGTCGGGAAAACACCGATTGACAATCACATTGAACCTCAAGTTGCTGAAGAAGCTAATAAAGAAGAAATCAGTAAACCTGTTGAAATTAAACAGCAGCCCGCCCCGACAAGAACAGATGCTGCCGAAGCGATTGTTCTGCCTGTAAAAGGGCTGAATATACCGTTCGCCGACGCACCGCTAATGGAAGGCGACCTTATAGAAGTAAAGAGACTCAATCCAGCGGTCTTTACCGTCATAGGACTGGCCAAAAATGACGGTGTTTTTCCGTATCCGCCGGAGATTGAATATAATCTTATGCAGGCCATCGGCTTCGCAGGAGGCGTTGACCTCATAGCAGACCCGAGATTCGTAACCGTCTATAGACAGGATGCGAAAGGCGAAATCGTCTCTGCGGTCTTCCGAATCGACAATAAATTTATGGCCAAAAGCTGTAATGTGAAAATCAAGCCGGGCGATGTTATTTCCATTGATGTTACGCCAAGAACAAGAAGAAACGTTCTGCTGAATCAAATAGTTCGCCTGAATTTCGGAGTCTTTATCAGTCCGAGGATTCTTGACAACAATAAATAAACCATTAAATAAGCGGGAATAAAAAATGATAGAAAACAACAATAATGCGGAAAATCAGGGTGCCGGCGGCGCAGAACAGCCGACACAGAGCAGAAGCAGAACGTTTACATTAACGCTGCGAAGAAGAAAACTGAGCATACTTGTTATAACAGCATTATGCGTGGCAGCGGCGATTGTTTATATTTCAAAGGCTGTGCCGACTTATACCAGCACATCAAGACTCTACGTCGAGCAGACAGGGCCCAGAGTCATAACCGAATCCGAAGGGATTATGACACAATCAAAGAATTATCTAAATACACAGGGAGAACTCCTTACATCCACGCCTATACTTTCCCAGGTTGCGCAAAGAAACGACATAAAAGAGCTGAAAACGCTCAAGGAAAGACCTGAGCCCCTCATCGAAAAAATAAAGAGGCACCTCGGCCTGGCAGAACCAATAATCGATATGGGCGAGATTGACAATCTTGTCATTTATCTGAAGAAAATCGTCGATGTAGAAATAGGTATCAAAGACGATATCATCTCAGTAAGCTACGAATCAGAGCAACGAGAGGAAGCGGCCAAAATTGTTAACGCAGTCGTTGAGGCTTATGTAGATTATCAGACAACCCAGAAAAAAAGCACCGTTTCTGAAGTGCTGAAAATTCTGCAAAAAGAAAAAATAGAACGTGACAAGGAACTGGCTGCAAACTTCGAGGAGCTTCTGGATTTTACGCGGAAATATGGCGTTGTGTCCATTGAAAAAAGCGGCGGAGACGCTGTTTTCCAGAGATTCAAGAATCTGAGCGATTTACTTACCGCAGCGCAGCTCCAGACAATAAATGCAAAGGCCGAATGCGAGGCCGTGCAAAAGTTTGCCGATGACCCGTTGAAAATCAAACAATATGCGACGGCTCAGTCAAATACGAGTGTGGGATTTTTCGAAAGCGACATTGAAAGACAGCTTCGCCTTAAGCTTGAGGAGCTAAAGACCGACCTTGAAAATGCGTCTTTGCAGTGCAGCGACGACCATCCGACCGTCAAAGCCCTGAAAGAAAAAATTGCAGATATCGAAAAACAGCTCGCTGAGCATCTGGACAGCCAGGCAAAAGCATATATCGATGTTCTGAAGATTCAATACGAGACCGCAAAACAACGGGAAGACGAACTGGCGGCCTCTTACGACATGGAAGAAGAAACAGCAAGAAATTTCAACATCAAGGCGACAGAATATGAGGTCATTGAATCCAAGCTCGAACAGAGCAAGAGGTTCTGCGAAATACTCGATGACCGAATAAAAGAATTGAACATCTCGGAAGATAGCGGTGGACTTAACATCAGCATACTCGAAGCCGCCAGACCAGCCGAGATTGCAACAAGCCCACAAAAGGCAAAAATCGTGGCGGTCAGCCTGATACTTGGAATCCTGCTGGGAATCGGATTTGCCAGTCTCAGGGAAAAGATGGACTGGAGATTGCGAGGCGCAGAAGAAATATCATCGATTCTGTCCACGCCTGTGCTCGGAGTTGTGCCGTCAATGGATGGAAAAGGCAAAAAAGCCGTCATCGATTGCGGACAAAAAGTCCATCTCGACCCTAAATCACCTGCCGCTGAAGCATACAGAACTATACGAACCGCTATATTCTTCGGCGTTCCGAAGGGACAGGCAAGAACTATCCTGGTTACTTCTCCAATGCCAAGCGACGGCAAAACCACAATGGTCAGCAACCTCGCCATAGCGATAGCCCAGGCAGGTCAAAAAACTCTTGTTGTAGATGCAGATTTCAGAAAGCCGATGCAGCACAAGATATTCGGTTTCGCTAACGAAACCGAAAAAGGCCTGTCGAGCATACTGGCCGGACAAATTTCAATTGACGAGGCCGTAAGGCACTGTCCGACAGAGGGGCTTGACCTGCTGACAAGCGGACCAGATGTGCCGAATCCGAGCGAACTGCTCAACAGCGAAGCGTTTGCAAACCTTCTAAAGGAACTGACTCATCGCTACGACCGAATAATCATCGATTCGCCGCCACTTACGCCTGTGGCAGACAGTCAGATACTGGCCGCCATCTGCGATATTACAATACTCGTAATTCGTGCCGAAAAATCGACCAAAAAAGCGTCGCAACAGGCAAGAGAAGCTCTCGCCGGCGTCGGGGCGCACGTCCTTGGAGCAATCGTCAACGATGTCTCGCCGAGACATAGCCGATACGGTTACTATTCTCATTACGGTTACTATGGATACGGCTATGGTTACGGAAAAAAGAATAAATAATTCTGCCGGCCTGCCGGTAAAATTCATACGATTCTGTGACAGGGTCATAGAAATTCTGCTGATAACGCTCCTGGCTTTTATGCCGTTTGCCTTCGGCGCCGTCCAGAACTGGAGTAAGGAAATTGTCGTTATCATTTCCACCGGCCTGCTTTTTGTTTTTCTTCTGAGACAAATACTTTCAGGTGAAGGTTTTGTTTCGACAGCAGCTTATGTTCCTATAGCAGCACTCATACTGCTTGCGATATTTACCATTGTCCCAATGCCGCAAAAAACGGTCTCAATACTTTCGCCCCAGACCGTAAAATTAAAAAATGAGCTTCTATCAGGAAGCACGCAGCGGGCAGAACAAACTGCAAATCACACACTGAGTTTCTATCCCTGCGGGACAAAAGACAACTTAAGAATCATTCTCTCGGCAGCAGCGGTTTTCGTTGTGGTATTAAACATTTTCGGGTCCGCTTACAAAATCAAAAGACTGTTGTGGGCCATTGTAATTATCGGGGCGGCTGTTGCTGTGCTGGCGATTGCACAGGATGTAAGCGGGAACGGAAAAATTTACTGGCTCATTTTGGCCCCGGGAAAAGCAGAAAGCGGGCCTTTCGTAAATCACAGTCATTTTGGGCAGTTTATGAACCTGTCCATCGGGGCAGCAATAGCAATTGCGGTTTTGGCTCTTTATCGGGAGTTTGAGCAAAGAAACCCTTCAGTCGCAGCAGTATTTGAATATGTTGATTCATCAAGGGCAAAAGAACTATGGTTCGGGGTCGCGATGATTAGCATATCGGCAGCGGCTGTTTTCGCATCGCTTACCAGGGGAGGAATGCTTTCAATGCTAATTACGATGAGCGTTACGGTTCTGCTCCTTTCAGCCAGAAGGTCGCTCAGGCAGCACGGCTGGATAGTCGTTATCATCGCATTGATTGCACTGGTATGTCTGTTATATACCGGATTCGATACGGTTTATGAGAGACTGGCAACGCTTAGCACGCTCGATAAATATCCGACCAGACTTGCGGTACTGAAAGATATGACCGAACCCATAAGACGATTTAAAATTTTCGGAACGGGCCTGGGAAGTCATAATATTATTTATCCGATGTTCCAAAGCGTATACACTGCTCTTCGGTTCACTTATGCAGAGAATGAATACGCACAGCTTCTTGAAGAGACCGGTCTTGCGGGCTTTATAATAATGCTTATCTTTGCTTTAATCATTGTGGCAAATTTCATAAAGGCAGTGCGAAACAAAAACACTCCTGTCTGTATTGCAGTATATGGATTAGGTTTTGGACTTATTGCAATTCTTATTCACAGCGTTGCCGACTTCGGTCAGCATTTGCCAGCCAATGCGATGCTGTCAACCATCTTTTGCGCACTGATAATCATCTTAGGCAAATCTTCAAACGGCCTGCAAACTATTCCAACGGTGCGGCCGGGAAAAGTCATACTTTTAACGTTATCTATAGTTCTTATGTTCGTATATGGCTGGGCTTTAGTCGGAGCAGATAAGGCAAGAATCGGCGAAAAATGGTGGCGGCAGGCATTAAAAACGGAAAAGAAAATGAGAACCGACAACCAAACAAACGCCGACGTTGATTTTGAAAAACTGATTTCCTGTGCATCGAAAGCGGCGCAGGCAGTGCCGGATAATATCGAATACCAATATTGGCTGAACGTCTGGAAATGGCGCAGGGCCGTCCGCAAGACCGATGCCCAAACAGGCGAGCTGACAAATAAAGCTATGCAGCAGGTAGTAAACATTGCCGATGAGCTTAAAAAAGCACGAGCTATATGTCCAACTTTCGGACCGGTATATTGCCTGCTGGGCCAATTGCAGGAATTTGTGCTGCTTGAGCCGGCAGGCGAAGACAATATAAAAAAAGGATTTAAACTTGAGCCTAACGATGAGCTGACGCAGTTTGCCGCCGGATGTCTGGATGTCCGAAACGGACAACTGGACGATTCATTTGAGAAGTTCAGCAAATCTATCGGACTGGGCGGAAACTTTTTCAATGAAATTGTCCGGATTTATATTGAGCAGGAAAAAAGGCCGGACCTTGCAATTAAAATCGCAGCCGACGACACAAAAAGATTAAAAAGCGTGGCAGATATATTGTTACATAACAATGATTTTGCCGGCGAGGCTGAAACGGCCAAATTAAAACTGATTGAGCTGGCAGAGCAGAAGGCATTAAACAACACTGCCGACATTGAAGAATTAAATCTGCTCGGCGAATATTTTTATAAGAAAAACAACCAAAAAGCGGCAGGCTATTTCGGTGCGGCGGTTGCGATGGATTATGGAAACGCTGTTCTAAGGCTGAAATTTGCGCAAGCCCTGGCCGCAAACGGGCAGGCGAACGAAGCCATCAAACAATTAAGAATATGCCTCAAACTCAGCCCGAAATACCAGCCGGCTGAAGCGCTGCTGGCCAAGCTTTCGGTAAAGCCGGAAGTAATGAAACAAAATATTAGCGATTCTGAAACCAAATGAAAACTTATATTTTTACATATATCGGCTCACTTGTTATGTCGCTGATACTGACGCCGGCGATAATCGCACTGGCCAAGCGATATGAGCTATTCGACCGCACAGAAGAAAGAAAGGTGCATTCTGGCAGAATAGCGAGAATCGGCGGACTGGCTATTATTATCTCAATGATATGTATGGTCGGCGCGGTATATCTTCTGCCCAACAAAGTCGGCGATAGTTTCCGCCAAATCAGCGTTCAAATTCTTGCGATGCTCGGCGGGGCAACCATGGTCTTTGCGACAGGTTTAATCGACGATATAAAAGCCGTCAAAACTTGGATAAAACTGCTGACGCAGACAATCGCAGCGGTTCTGGTCTGCATATTCGGCATAAGAATAGAAGTGATAAATATACCCGATTTGCTCAGCCTGAAATTCGGCATACTATCCTGGCCTTTCACAATCCTGTGGATTGTAGGCGTTACAAACGCAGTAAACTTCATAGATGGCCTTGACGGCCTTGCGGCGGGTATCTGCGCAATTGCGTGCGGGACAATCGCTGCGCTTGCGTTCTACTTTGAACAGACAGTTTTGTGCGTAATGATGCTCGCGCTGGCGGGCAGCCTTAGCGGATTTCTGTTTTTTAATTTTAATCCCGCTAAAATATTTATGGGAGATTGCGGCAGTTTGTTTCTCGGCTTTACCATCGCAACCGCAACTGTTATGTGCACCGCAAAATCGCAGGCGCTTGTCGGTTTTGCGCTGCCGCTGCTGGCGATGGGAATACCCATATTCGATACCCTGTTTATAATGCTCAACAGATTCGGCGATAAGAAACCCGTCTATATGCCCGACAAGGAGCATTTTCATCACAGACTCCTGAGATTAGGGCTGAAACAAAGACACGTTACAGCTCTAGCTTATATAGTTACTCTTCTTGCAACCGGCGCAGGCGTTTTTATTATGGCGGCCAGGAGTGTCCGAAGCATCATAATGTTCGTTTCAATTCTTGTGCTGATTATCCTGATTTTCCATATTATCGGCGCCGTCAGCGTCAGCCAGGTTATGCGTGCGCTGCGAAGAAAATACCATTAGAAATTATCAGCTATGCCGGAAATAATATCCAACAATGTTATTTTAAAAAAGATGTTTAGGAATACATCGGTGCTTTTGGGCGGCAGAACTATAGCCGGACTGATGGCAATACTCAGTTTATCCATTGCAGCAAGAGCGCTGGGGCCTGAAGGGCTGGGAGTATTTGCGCTTATACAGGCTTATGTAATAATCATAGACCGGCTCCTGAATTTTCAGTGCTGGCAGGCCGTTATAAAATTCGGCGCAGATTTCCTAAAACAAAACAAGCCTGAAGAATTTAAATCTCTCGTAAAATTCTGCACAATTCTCGATGCTGCAACCGCTCTTTGCGGAGCTGTTATTGCGGCAGCGGGTGTTTACTTTTTCGGCAATTGGAAAGGATGGCAGCAGCAAACTATTTACGCAACGATTGTTTACTGCATCTGGATACTTTTCAACCTGGAGGGAACAGCCGGCGGTTTGCTTCGACTGTTTGACAAGTTTAAACTGGTATCCGCAACAAACATAACCGGCGCAACATTAAAACTGGTTTTCGCTGCATTAGGATACGCCTTTTCGCCGAAACTTATGACTTTTGTAATTATCTGGGTCACAGCCGGCATCGCGGAAACCATCCTGCTGCTGCTGACAGCCTGGTATCAGGTCTATAAAAGAACCGGCGATAATTTCTTCAAGGCAAAATTAGGCATCGCTGCCAAGGACAAAACGCTCTGGAAATTCGTATTAAGCACCAACCTTAACCAGTCCGTCAAGCTTGCTTCGAGAGAATTAGACGTGCTTATCGTCGGAGCGGTTTTAGGCACCGCCGCAACGGGTATTTATAAAATAGCAAGACAGCTCGCAGCTATACCGGCAATGCTAATAGAACCGATGTATCAAGCTGTCTATACGGAACTGGCCGCTCTTGCGGCAGAAAAAAGGTTTTCCGATTTAAAACACATCATTGCAAAAACAACAGTCATTGGCGGAGTCGCATCGCTTTTGATATGGCTTTTCTTTGTGATTTTCGCCGGCCCGATTTTGAATGTCCTGGCAGGCGCAAATTTCGAGCAGGCACGGGGCGTTATGATTGTTTATATGTTCGCTTTCGTTATATGGGGATTGTCGTTCTGCCTGCCTGCCGGATTATTGGCATTGGGAAAAGCTACTATATGCCTTATAATATTGATAATAGTGCAGCTTATTTTTCTGCCCGCACTGTATTTACTGCTCAAAAATGCCGGAATTATCGGCGCCGGTATCGCACAGGTGATTTTCTTTGCCGTTTATTCAGTGCTTATGTTTATCTTCTTTACAAAAAACCTCTCAAAGGAAATGATTATAAATGACCGCCGATAAACAAAACATCCAGATAAATCAATACGTATTTCCATACCATCATATTCCGTATATCGACGGCAATGGATACGGTAGCCGGTGCAGATATTTGAGCTGGGGATATGAATATCTGTGTTATCAGTTGCATATACGCGATATCGTGCTGAAATTTGCCCCTTCAAGCGTTTTAGAGGTCGGCTGCGGCGACGGCGCATTCATAGGAAATCTGGCCGGCAAGGTAAAAAACCTTACAGGCTGCGACCCGGCTGAAAGAGCTATTCAGTTTGCCAGAGCATTTTATCCGCAAGTAGAATTTTATGCCGCCCAAGCAGACGGCGTGCCGGGGACTTTCGACTTCGTTGCTGCAATTGAGGTCCTTGAACATATATCGCCGGAAAAGGTCTGTCACTTCCTGCAATCACTTGCTGTGAAGACAAAACCCGGCGGACATATCGTGCTTTCTGTGCCGACAACTGTTGCGCCGCTCAATCCCAAACACCATCGACATTACGATATATCTATCCTGAAAACAGAGCTGTCGGCTGCAAATGTGCCTCTGAAAATGGTATCTTTTGAATACGTATATCGGCAGAGTTTCCTAGCGGCTCTATACCTGCGGTTTACATATAACAAATTATGGTCGTTCGAATTTTACCCTCTGCGGAAGGTTTTTTGGAAGTATGTATGGAACAGATTACGAATAGCTGACGAGAAGACCGGCCGGCACCTCATCGCGGTTCTAAAAAGAGAGGCAAATATATGAACCGGCCTAACAATAAAAATCTGCCGAAATTTTCCGTTCTTATAAGCATTTATGAGAAAGATAAGCCGGAATATTTTAAAACAGCGATAGAGAGTATTTTTAATCAGACATTAAGGCCTAACGAAATTGTGCTGGTAAAGGATGGGCCGGTTAATGCAGAACTTGAGAAAATAATCAGCGAGTATGAGAAAAAAGAAAGCAATTGTTTAAAAATCGTGAAGTTAAAAGAAAATAAAGGTCTTGGAGCCGCTCTTGCCGAGGGCATTAAAAACTGCACGTTCGATATTGTCGCACGAATGGACGCTGATGATATAAGCACGCCAGACAGATTCGAAAAACAATTGGAATTTCTGATGAATAATCCTGAAATTGACGTGGTAAGCTGTTTTGCTGCAACTTTTGAAAATAATCCGGAAAAACCATTGTTCATAAGACGCGGGCCTCTGGTTCATAACGAGATAGAAAAGCAATTCAGGTTCAGATTCTGTATGAACCACGCACCGAGTATGTTTCGTAAAAAGGCCGTTCTGGCGGCGGGCAATTATACGGCTTTCACAGGGCTTGAGGATTACCTTCTTTGGGCTAAAATGATTTTAAACGGCAGCAGACTGGCGACTATCAATCAGGTGCTTTATTATCACAGATGGGAAACAAAATTGCTGGCAAGACGAAGCGGATTTAAAAGAGCCACTCAGCAAATAAAACTTCAAAGAGAATTCTTAAAAATCGGCTTCATAAATAGAATACAGTTTTTACGGAATGTGCTGATTCGCACGACCGCGGCCGTTCTGCCGCAGGGATTGACAAGAAGATTAAGAATCGTTTTCGGAATATAAGAACCCTGCGGTTCGCTATGAATCTGGCTTTTGACGAAGTTCCCCCAGACCGTTCAAAAGGCGAACCGAATTATAAGGAGAGCCTTTCCGGCTCTCCTTTTTTTATGCGATAAAGTTCTGAGGCGCATAAAAAAGGCCGTCCCTTAGGGACGGCCTTTTAAGAATCAAATCCCTATTATTTATTCCACATCCACCAGTTCGCAAAAATAGCGAAATCCTCCGCATTTAAGTGGCCGCCGTCTCTCTCAAAGTCTGCACCGTGGCAATAACTATTATCCCCGTCGCATTTCACAAGCCATTCGCTGGCAAAATTTAACAAATCTTTCATATCAGTAAAACGGTCATCGATATAAGGATTGCTCGTTATATTGGCAGATGGATTTGCATTGATAATCTGTTTAAGATAAACACACCAGGATGCGAAATTCATAGGGTTCTTTGCAAGATCAAGTCTTGTCAGATGCGTGTAGCCGGTTAGATAAGAAATATTTGATATCTTGTTCTTTCCAAGTCTCAACTCCTCTATCTGCGTAAGCCCGGCAAGCGCAGAGATGTCGCTGATGTTATTGGAAGCAAGTCTTAAATCTAAAAGATTGTGTTTATTGCTCAATGTGGAAATGTCGGAAATACCCAAATTTGACGGAGGATTAGCATTATATGATAAATAGAGCTGCTGAAGATTTGTCAATCCCGAAAGAGGACTGATATCGCTTATATTATTAAAATGCAGATTCAGATATGTAAGATTGGTCAGACCGGCCAGCGGAGCTAAATTGGAAATATTGTTGCCTAACTCGCCATACAAATCGAGTTTAACCAGATTCGTAAGACCGGCAAGAGGGCTTATATCTACGATATTGTTATTGGCAAGATAAAGTTGTTGCAAATGCGTAAGGCCGGCAAGCGGCGCAAGGTTAGAAATCGTAAGGTTGTCAGATAAAAACAGCCATTCGAGCTTAGGAAAACCCGCAATAATACTCATGTTTGCGTTTGGCAAACCATTTCCGCCGAAACCAAGCGAAACCAGGTTCACATCATTGACAAGCGGGGTTATATCATTGGAATTATTATAACTTAAATTGAGGTATCTAAGACGTGGATGGTTTGCGACAGCATTATAACTGACAATATGGTTATCGCTAAGGTCAAGCTCAAAAAGATTTGGCAAAATAGAAACTGCATCCATAGCCGAGATATTATTACCATAAGCATAGAAAATCGTCAGAGTAGTCACACCGGCAAGATAACCTATGTTGGATACATTGTTATCGCTAATATCGAGAGTTTCCAGTTTCGGCAGACCGGAAAGAGGACTAATACTGGTTAGATTATTGTCAAAAACGTCAAGAGTAACCAGATTTGTCGCGGTCTGAAGTCCTGTCAGGTCGAAAATTCCCTTAGAGGGAACCTTAAGATAAGTCAACAACAACATTTCGGTTGCATTAGGGTCTGTTATACCAAGTTTAGCTTCAACAGCAGCCTTGAGATTCGGGTCATTAAAAACCACAGGCACTGCCATCGCAGTGCTCGAAACAAATGATATCACCAATAATAAAAACGATAAACGTTTCATAATTAACCTCCTTTTATCGTGTTCTGTCTTAAACCTAATCACTTTTTTTTATTCCAAGTATCACATCCTTGCTTTGACTACATCTCCCTTTTTGCCTATTTTGCCTAAATTACATACTGTCTTTAAAATACCAAAATTAAAAGGGATTGTCAAGATAATAATTGGTCATAACTACTTAAATACCGCCTATATACAATTTTTTAATCTTCAATATCCAAAAAGACCGATATAAGCAGTTTATGCAAAAAAAAACAATTTCCTATCCCAATTATTTACAAATAATTACGAACTAAACCAGATATATTTCATCTTTAAATTTTGCTGTCTCTGAAAAAAGAAGGTCCCATAACTAGATTTAAGACAAGCTGCAGTTAACTGCCCTAATTAATATTTTTTCTTCTTACCGCGCGGCAAATTGCCTATTTTACCTGCTTTGTTTTTTCTTGATTTTCTGTGGTAGCGAAGTTATAATATAGTGAACTGGGAAGAGTGACGATGATGATTTAGTTGTTATCTTTGAAAATATGATTTGTAAATGTGCACATCATTGGGGAGTTATCAGCCTGCTTTCTGTAATTCTAACCACACAAGGCTTCGGCGCATATGATATAAATAATGGAGGATTTGAACTCTTCGAATATAATGCCGCTTTTGATATTAATACTCCCACAGACTGGCAACATGAAAACTTCACCGCAGTGGTCAGCCATTTCCAGCCCGATAGGGGACGAGGTTCATACTGGAAAATCTCTAATCTTTTCCCTTATAAAGGAAGCTATTTTCTTGTGCTCAGCACAGGAGATGTCTCACCTGAACCTGATCATGCCAAAGTTCAACAAACTATTACTGTCAGTGCCGGAAATACACTCATCGGCGCCTATTTCTTCGGAGCGTATGATTATCTGCCATATAATGATTATGGGGAGATAAGGCTTACACCTGTAGCAGATCCTAATCTTCATGAATTGAAACTTGTTCATGTGGCAGTATCCGATGTAGGCAGTTACGGCTCAATGAAAAGCTGGGAACGATTTGCTCACACTTTCGAGGCCAATCAGGCGGGAACTTACAATTTGACGATAGAAGTACGCGATGTTGGCGATGCACAGGTAAATTCATATCTTGCTGTCGATGGATTAGTTCTGTGCGAAAACGCCTCCGGCGGCGGAGATATAAATCTGGATTGCACTACCGATTTTCAGGACTTTGCCCTGTTGGCCGAAGATTGGCTCTGTGATTGTAATAACCCCATTAACTATCAGGACCCGAATAATAACTGCCAATTCGGTATCGACCTGACCGGTGATGGCTTCATTGATACCAATGATTTGGAGATTATGTCCCAATATTGGCTTGAAGGAGTTAAAGAACCAGAGGAATAAAAAACAGGATATTCAGACATCACAAATCTTTTACGCATACCTATTTGACACTGGAATAATCTAAGTCTTTCTGATATAAGTATCATCTCTGTTTCTGAGTAAATAATAGTTTAGTTCAGAAGAAATATTGTAATGTTTGCGATAATAAGCGATATACACTCCAACCTTGAAGCACTGACGGTTGTGCTGGCGGACATTGAACGCAGAGGCATAAAAACTATTTATTGCCTCGGCGATATAATTGGTTATGGTCCAGACCCTAAAGATTGCCTCGACCTTGTGATTGAAAAAACGCAGGCTTGCGTAATAGGCAATCACGATTACGCTATCTTGTATGAACCTACAAATTTCAATCCCGACGCCGAACGGGCAAGCTTCTGGACAAGAAATCAAATCGAAGTTGAACAGAATCCCGCAAAACGACACAGCCGCTGGAACTATTTAGGCAGCCAGCAGATGAGATGGACACTGCAAATGGAGCTTAACGGCACAAAAGCTGTTTTAGATTTCGTGCACGCTTCGCCAAGAAGACCCATTAATGAATATGTTTTTCCCGAAGATGTTTATACCACGCCTGCAAAAATAACTATGTTATTTGACCGTGTTAAACATATCTGTTTTATTGGACACACTCACCTGCCGGGCGTATTTCTCGACGACCCGGACTTTTATGCCCCGGACGAGCTCGATTACGTTTACCCGATAGTATCGGAAGAAAGAGCCATTATAAACGTTGGCTCCGTAGGGCAGCCGAGAGACAAAGACAACAGAGCAAGCTATGTCTATATCGACAATAATAATGTCCACTTTGTCAGGCTTGAATACGATTTTAAAACAACGCAGAAAAAAATTTATGCCATTGAAGATCTCGACGATTTCGAGGCCGACAGGTTAAGTGAAGGACGATAAAAAAGATGAACGCAAAAAAATTGTTCACCTTACTTATTTGTGCATACCTTATTATATGCGGCTTTCTGACATTCAAATCGCCAATATTTATTAAACAGCAAAATACAGCCAAGCGACTCATCACTCTGGCCGCCCAAGCTAACCTCCCTGCTCGCCGCGAGTCTGAAATTGCTCCTTTGCCCCAAAAAGACATTTCCCAATCGCAGATTACCGCTGTCAGCGATGAACAGAAAACATTTACCCTCGGCTCTGTTTTGCCGGCAAAAGAAAATCCTTATAAGCTGGAGCTTACGCTCACCACAAAAGGCGCGGCTATTTCGTCTGCAAGACTTCGAGATTATGACAACCGCGACCGCAAAAATCCTCAACCCCTCGAACTTCTTTCGACAATTGACACGGCAAATACTATGGCAAGTGTCAGGCTGCTGCTGCCAAGTATGGCAAAGGTTTTTCCTCTTGACAGACTTAATTGGCAAAGCAACGGCGTCCTTAAAAACAGTGATAACTCGCAAACAATAAGTTTCCACACAATTATCCTCAAGGACAACAGTGAATTTATAAAGCTGACAAAAACATATACTTTAAAACCCGAAGATTATCTGCCGGACTGCTCTATCACTATTGCCAATGCAGGCAACAGCGAAATTAAAACCGCACTTAATATGCTCGGGCCCGTCGGAATTTCAAAAGAACAGGAAAGAATAGATACAAGAACAATTACGACAGGCTTTTTAACGCCTCAGGGAACTGTTGAAGTAGAAAAATTAAGTATCAGCAACCTGGCCAAAGAGCTTGCTAAAGAATCCGCCGGCGAGATAAACCTTCTTTCTAAAAACGCAGATTTTAAATTTCTCTGGACGTCAATCTCAAATAAATATTTCACCGCCATCATAAGACCGGTGCCGCAGGAGCCAAACCAATTATCTGCCGATTGGATATTTCAAAAATCAGCGGTAGAATATAATCCCGATGGAATAGCAAACAGCAATGATGAAAATATGGGTATATTGCTAAGAACAGCAACTTTCGATATTGCTCCGCAAAGCGAACAAAAATGCGATTTTCAGCTTTATATAGGGCCAAAAGACAGGCATCTGTTTAACTCAAACCAGCTTTTTAACAAACTCGGCTTCATCAACGTAATCGACTTTCAGGCCTGCTGCGGCAACATTTTCCGCGGATTGAGCTTCTTCATCCTTGCCGTGATGAATTGGCTGTATCAGTATATTCCCAATTACGGCGTTGTTATTATAATTTTCGTTTTTGTCGTTCGAATACTGCTTCATCCGATTACCAAGAAGAGCCAGATTTCAATGATGAAGATGACGAAGCTGGCGCCCAAGGCAGAAGAGATAAAGAAAAAATACGCCGACAACAAAGCGGAAATGAACAAGCAAATGATGGAGCTTTATAAAGAACATGGCGCCTCGCCGATGATGATGGGCTGCCTGCCGATGTTTCTGCAGATGCCCATCTGGATTGCTCTTTACAGTGCCATTTACGCAGGCATTGAATTCAGGGGAGCGAAATTCCTGCCGTTCTGGATAACAGACCTTTCAAGCGTTGATGCATTGTATTATTTCCCTGGCGCAGTTGAAAAAATCCCGTTTATCGGCTCATTCATCGGCACAAGTTTCAACCTGCTGCCGATACTGCTCGGAATAGCAATGTTCGCACAGCAAAAACTTACGCCTTCGTCAGCTCCATCGACAAATCCGCAGGCTGCCCAGCAGCAGAAAATGATGATGTGGATGATGCCCGTTATGATGCTTCTGTTTCTGTATCGGGCGCCTTCCGGATTGAATCTATATATAATGTCAAGCACAGTTGCAGGAGTCGTCGAGCAGTATGTAATCCGCAAACACATTCAGGAAAAAGCGGCTCTTGAAGAGGCAGGGCTTGTTCCGACAACAAGCAAAATGGGCGGAAAATTAAAGAAAAAAAAGCCGAAACCGCCTATTAAATTCTCGTAAGAATTTATTTGACAACAGAAAACATAATAAGGAAAATTATAGCCAACAAGTAAATAATTATTGTAGCCGAGATTTGTGCTCGCCTCGCTTCGCGGTCGAAGCGGGCGTAATTGCACAAATACGGGGGACCCAGATTTTGGGGCTTATTTCCCGCAAGGGAAAAGGGCACTTTCAAGCCCTCGCCCGTCAGCTAACCTCGTAGGCATTTGAAAGGGCAATGGCACAAGCAAGGACTGCCGCCCGGCGGTTTTTTTATTGCGCTCCTTTGCTCAACGGTAAAGGAATTACTATGGATATCCTGTTTATTGGAATAATGTTAGGGCTCGCCTGCTTATCAGCCTGGTTTGTAAATCTGTGTGATAAGGTATAAAGGAGATATTATGATTATTTATTGGATAGGCGGTGTGATTACAGTGGTCCTTTTAGTGTATCTCTTTCTTGCTGTTCTCAAGCCGGAGATATTCTCATGACATTCAATAATATTATTCAGAGCGCCGTATTTCTGCTGGTTCTGATTGTCCTTGCCAAACCTCTGGGTATATATATGGCCCGTGTTTTTGAAGGCAAGCCTGTTGTTTTGAATAAATGGTTTTCGCCAGTTGAAAGATTGATTTACCGCTTATGCGGCGTTAATCCTGAAGAAGAAATGACCTGGAAGACTTACACGTTTGCGATGATGGCTTTTAATGTCATCGGTCTTTTAGCCGTTTATTTTCTCCAGCGGCTGCAGCAGTTTCTTCCTTTAAATCCTGCGCATCTGCCCGCAGTTTCGCCGGATAGTGCTTTCAACACCGCGGTAAGTTTCGCCACAAACACAAACTGGCAGGGATATGCCGGCGAAGCAACAATGAGCTACCTGACACAAATGCTCGGCCTGGCTGTCCAGAATTTCGTATCTGCCGCAACAGGTATTGCCATATTAATAGCGCTTATCCGGGGATTTATAAGGCGCCAGTCGGACAATATCGGCAATTTCTGGATAGACCTTGTCCGTGCCACGCTCTACATTTTATTACCGCTATCGATAATTTTGGCGATTGTTCTTGTTAGTCAGGGAGTGGTGCAGACATTCAAGCCTTATAAGGTAATTGAGCTTGTTCAGCCGATAACCGGCAGTGACGGAAATCTTGTTACAACTCAAACTTTACCGTTAGGGCCTGCGGCTTCACAAGTCGCCATCAAACAACTGGGAACCAACGGCGGCGGATTCTTCAATGTTAATTCGGCGCATCCTTTCGAGAACCCGACAGCTTTGTCCAATCTGCTTGAAGTAACGGCAATACTTCTTATCTCCGCGGCGCTTTGTTACACGTTTGGTTATATGGTCAAAGACACAAGACAGGGATGGGCGCTGCTTATCACAATGTTGATAATTTTTGTCCCCTGCCTTTTGATATGCATACAGATTGAACAGGCAGGCAACCCGTTATTTGCAAATTTGGGTATTGACCAATCGGCGAGCAATTTCCAGCCGGGCGGAAATATGGAAGGAAAAGAATCGCGATTCGGGATAGCGAATTCGGCAATTTGGGCGTCCGCAACAACGGCGGCCTCGAACGGTTCCGTCAATTCGATGCACGACTCTTTTATGCCTTTAGGAGGCTTAATCCCAATGTGGCTGATGCAGTTGGGCGAGGTGGTCTTCGGAGGCGTCGGCTCAGGACTTTATGGAATGATAGCATTCGTCATCGTAGCTGTTTTTGTCGCCGGACTTATGGTAGGGCGCACACCGGAATATTTAGGTAAAAAGATTGAAGCTTACGAAATGAAAATGGCAACATTGATGATTCTGATACCGCCTATGCTTGTTCTTTTGGGCACTGCGATTTCGGTCGTAACACCCGCCGCAAAAGCTACCATTTTTAACCCCGGCGTGCATGGCTTCAGCGAAGTTCTCTACGCATTTTCTTCGGCCAGCAACAATAACGGCAGCGCCTTTGCGGGGCTTGGCGCAAATACACCTTTCTATAACACCGCTTTGGGGCTGGTGATGTTTTTTGCCCGGTACTGGCTGGCGATTCCCATTCTGGCAATAGCCAGCTCGCTGGCAAAAAAGAAAATTATTCCGGCAAGTGCGGGAACACTTCCAACTCACACGCCGCTTTTCGTATGTTTTTTGGTATCGACTGTGCTGATTGTCGGCGCCCTGACATTTTTCCCTGCACTTGCTTTAGGCCCGATTGTCGAGCATTTGATGCTCACGGCACATTAAGGGAGATACAATGAATAAAAAAGGAAATAAAATATCGGCGTTCGACCCGGCAATTACAGCCAGGGCGATTATTGACTCATTTGGCAAACTTAATCCGGCTTACCAGATAAAAAATCCGGTGATGTTCGTGGTTCTTATCGGAAGCATTTTGACCAGCGGTTTATATGTCCGTTCCCTGTTTGGCAAAGGCGAGGCGCCGCCGGATTTTATTTTCGCGGTTACGATATGGCTGTGGTTTACTCTGATTTTCGCCAATTTTTCGCAGGCGCTGGCCGAAGGCAGAGGCAAGGCCCAGGCAGCGAGTTTGCGGCGCCATAGAAAAGATACCACCGCCAAAAAGTTAAAATCGCCGCAGTTCGATTCTGCTTTTGTCTCAATTTCATCCAAAGACCTTCGAAAGGGGGATATTGTCCTGGTTGAAGCGGGCGAAATGATTCCTATGGACGGCGAAATCATCAATGGAATCGCTTCGGTCGATGAAAGCGCTATTACCGGCGAAAGTGCACCGGTAATCAGGGAAAGCGGCGGAGACAGGTCTGCCGTTACCGGCGGGACTAAAGTGCTTTCAGACTGGCTGATTATCAAAATCACCTCGAATCAGGGCGAGACATTTCTTGACCGGATGATTGCTATGGTGGAAGGCGCGAAGCGCAAAAAAACGCCTAACGAGATAGCGTTAAGCATTTTGCTTGCGGGATTCACTATTATCTTTCTTCTTGCCACGGCTACCCTGCTGCCCTTCTCTATTTACAGCGTAACAACATCGGGAAGCGGAACGCCCGTTACCGTAACTGTGCTGGTGGCGTTGCTGGTATGCCTTATTCCCACAACAATCGGCGGATTGCTCCCGGCCATCGGCATCGCGGGTATGGACAGGATGATTCGGGCAAATATCATCGCTACATCAGGACGGGCAGTGGAGGCATCCGGAGACATCGATACCCTGCTTTTAGACAAAACCGGAACTATCACGCTGGGCAACAGACAGGCAGTCAGTTTTATTCCTGCGGACTATTATACCGAGGCTTCTTTGGCCGATATTGCGCAGTTAGCTTCCTTGTCCGATGAAACGCCGGAAGGGAGAAGCATAGTTATTCTCGCCAAGCAGCGATACAATATTCGCGAGCGCCATGTGCATGAACTCGCCGCGAAGTTCATTCCTTTCAGTGCGCAGACACGGATGAGCGGCGTTGACCTCGGCGACGGCAGAAAAATTCGAAAGGGCGCTATCGATGCGATTGAACAATACGTTAAAGATTCCGGAGGAACATTCCCCGATGGGATGAAAGAAGCTGCTGCCGGTATAGCCAAAAATGGCGGGACGCCGCTGGCGGTTTGCGAAAATGCCAGTGTCGCCGGCATTATCCATCTTAAAGACATAGTCAAAGGAGGCATAAAAGAGCGTTTTTCTCAACTGCGCCGCATGGGAATCAGGACGATTATGATAACCGGAGATAACCCTATGACGGCTGCGGCTATCGCTGCTGAGGCGGGAGTTGATGATTTTCTGGCTGAAGCTACTCCTGAAACAAAACTTAAGCTGATTCGGGAAAAACAGAGTCAGGGGCATCTGGTCGCTATGACCGGAGACGGCACTAACGATGCGCCAGCGCTGGCACAGGCAGATGTGGCTGTGGCTATGAACACAGGCACGCAGGCCGCCAAAGAAGCCGGAAATATGGTTGACCTCGATTCCAACCCAACTAAACTTACCGAAGTGGTAAAAATAGGCAAACAATTACTGATTACTCGAGGCTCGCTTACGACCTTCAGTATTGCCAACGATGTTTCAAAATATTTTGCCATTATCCCCGCGGCATTTACCGCTACTTATCCATCTTTGGCAAAACTCAACATTATGCACCTCGCGACTCCGCAAAGTGCGGTGCTTTCTGCGGTTATTTTTAATGCAATCATTATCATCCTGCTTATCCCGCTTGCACTCAAAGGCGTGCCTTATAAAACTGTCTCGGCGAGCAGACTCTTGCGCGATAATATACTTATCTATGGTCTCGGAGGCATTATCGCCCCATTTATAGGAATTAAACTGATTGATATGCTGATAGTTGCATTAACTTTAGTTAAGTAAGCTGAGCAAATATGATTAAAAAACAATTAAAATCCGCGTTTCTCATTTTTCTGCTGCTGACCGTTATTACAGGGATTATATACCCGCTTGCAATTACCGTCATCGCGCAGACATTTTTTCGTTATCAGGCCAACGGCAGCATAATATTAAAGAATGGAAAACCGGCGGGTTCTTCTCTCATCGGGCAATCCTTTGACGACCCTAAATATTTTTGGGGACGGCTTTCCGCCACATCGCCGACAGCATTTAACGCTTCGGTTTCCAGCGGCTCAAACTTCGGCCCCCTGAATCCGGCTTTGCGCCAAAGTGCCGAAGCCCGGATAAAATCACTTCAAAACGCTGACCCCGGCAATAACAGCCCGATTCCGGTTGACCTTGTAACGTCTTGTGCCAGCGGGCTTGACCCGCATATCAGTATAGCCGCGGCGATGTATCAGATTCCCCGGGTCGCACGTTCACGCGGCATACCTCAGAATGAAATCGTTAAGATTGTCAGAGAAAACACCCGCGGGCGTTTCATAGGGATAATCGGCGAGCCGGTTGTTAATGTTTTGCTGTTGAATATGGCGCTGGATGAATATAAAAGATGAGGTATAATTGCGCAAATGGATAAACGTCCCGACCCGGACAAGCTGTTAAAAAATATTCAGGCAGAGGACTCCAAAAAAGGAAAGCTGAAGATTTTTTTTGGCGCCGTTGCCGGCGTTGGAAAAACATACACTATGCTTGAACAGGCCAGGGCGCGCAAAAGAGAGGGTGTTGACGTCGCTATCGGATTAGTCGAAACCCACAAACGCCCTGAAACAGAGGCCCTGCTCGAAGGATTAGAGATAATTCCTCTCAAATCCATTACCTACAGGAACATTGAAGTCGAAGAATTTGATTTGGAAGCAGCTCTTAAAAGACGCCCCGCCCTTATCCTTGTGGATGAACTGGCCCATTCCAACGCCCCGGGGTCCCGCCACGCAAAACGATGGCAGGACGTCGAAGAATTGCTTGATGCCGGCATCAATGTCTATACAACACTCAATGTGCAGCACTGCGAAAGCGTCAATGACATTGTGGCGCAAATTACCAAAGTTATCGTCCGTGAGACGGTGCCCGATACTTTCGTTGAAAAAGCGGATGAAATAGAACTCGTTGACATACCTACCGAAGAGTTACTAAAGCGGCTCAGGGAAGGCAAAGTCTATTTGGGAGAACAGGCCCAATTGGCAGTCAGGAACTTCTTCCGTTTCGGCAATCTGATTGCCTTGCGTCAATTGGCGTTGAAATATACGACTCGAAGCGTCGATACTAAGCTAAGACTTTATAAGGATGTCCACGAGATACCAACGGTCTGGAAAGTGGGAGAGCAGTTTCTGGTATGTATAAGCTCGAATCCCGGAGCAACGAAAATTATTCGTGCCGCCAGGCAAATCGCTTCTGATTTGGGAGCTCAGTGGACAGTGGTCCACGTCGAAGGACCATCAGCTTTTGAACAGAGCGATGAGGATAAAAGGCGGGCCGCTGAAATGCTGCGTTTTGCCGAAAAAATGGGCGCAAATACAGTAACATTGAGCGGAGATGACGTCGCCGAGACTTTGATTTCTTATGCACAGTCGAAAAACATATCCAGAATTATCATAGGCAAGCCCGGCAAACCCAGCCTAAAGGAGATATTGTTTGGTTCATTCATCGACAAGCTGACCCGTAAATGCGGCGATATCGACTTGTATCTCATCAGCGGGGAAAGTGCGGAAGAATCACCCAAAGCAGAATATGTGCCGGTGAAGGCGAACTCTTTTGCCTGGAAAGGTGTTTTGTGGGCTGTTTTTATAATCGCTCTCTGCACTGCTGTTAATAAACTGCTTTTTTCGTATCTGGCTCTTGCAAATCTTATTATGATTTATCTTCTGGGCGTAACCTGGCTTGCATTTCGATATGGACGATATATCTCGATTATAGGAACGTTCCTAAGCATTGCCTGCTTTGACTTCTTTTTTATACCGCCGTTTTATACCTTTTCCGTTATGGACAGGGGGCATTTTATAACGTTTAGTGTTATGCTGCTTGTCGGCCTGATTATAGGAAATATGACCGGCAGACTCCGCCGGCAGACCATAGGGTTGCGCCTGCGCGAAGAAAGAACGCAGGTGCTTTATTCATTGAGCCGCGACCTTGCCAAATCGTCACGCCCCGATGAGCTTTTTCAAATTCTCCTTTCTCATATACAGGATTTCTTTAAATGTCCGGGGGTTATTTTTATTGCCGGTTCAGCGAATAAGACTCCCTCTGTTCTTACGGCTGTTTCAGGCGGAAGGGACCTGGCAGTCAAAGAACAGGCGGTGGCAGGCTGGGTTCAGGAACATCGCAAAATCGCAGGAAAAGGAACTGATACGTTTTCCGGTTCGGAAGGATTATATGTGCCGTTAATCGGCTCTCAGGAAGTTGTCGGGGTGCTCGGCGTTTTTCCGAGCGATGAAAAACAATTTCTGAGTCCCGACAATTTTCACATTCTGGAAATGTTTGTTTCGCAGACCGCTATGGCGGTAGAAGGCGCCCTGCTTGCCGAAGCCAATACAAGGGCTGAATTGGAATTGGGCAAGGCCCGTATTCGCAATATGATTCTCGATACCGCTGCTTATGATGTTAAAGGTTCGCTCGATATGATTTCAAAAGCTGCATCGGAACTGCTGAAGCGGGAGATCGTCTCTGATGAGACAAAAAGAAACAGCCTGATAAAAGAAATAATCGGGCAGGTCGAACAGCTTGACAATTTAGCTGTTGAATTCCCGAAAATTATTGATGAACTGAAACAAAGCTGAGACCCGGGCATCTGAATTGTATAACATAAACGATACAATAATTGCAGTATCCAGCGGAACGACCTCCTCGGTAAAGAAAATCGTCCGTATCAGCGGCGATAAAACTTTCGATGTTCTCAAATCGCTTACCGAAAATGAACATCTGCCTATAGAAAGGAAAATCACGCCTGCCCTGCTGAAAATAGCTGATGATTTTATCATTGAAGCGAATCTTTATCTTTTTCCTTCCCCAAATTCATATACAGGCGACGACCTTGCAGAAATTCACGTTTTTGCCTGCGACGAAGCGGCTAAACTCCTTTTTTCAAAACTTCTTTCTCTTGGCTGCCGCAGCGCTGAAGCCGGCGAATTTACATACAGGGCATACATTAATGGAAAAATGGACTTGTCCCAGTCTGAAGCGGTATCACAGTTAATTCAAAGCTCAAATCAATACCAGTTGTCCGCCGCCCGGAAACTTTTTGGCGGCTCAGTCGAAAAAATGGTTAAGCAGATTCGTGAGCAAATCCTCGAACTTTTGAGCTTAATAGAGGCAGGACTTGATTTCAGCACAGAAGATATTGAGATAATCAGCACAAAAAAAGCGGTTGAAAGAACAAAAAAAATCCAGAAAAGCCTGAATGAGCTTCTTGCCGGCTCAATTACTTTCGAGCAGATTATCGATGCCCCTTCCGCGATAATTGCCGGCTCTGCAAACGCCGGCAAAAGCAGTCTTGTTAATGCTCTTATCGGTAAAAATAGAAGTATCGTTTCAGACCAGAGCGGAACGACCCGTGATGTGCTTGAACATTGGCTGAAATTAGACAATTGCGATTGTGTTTTGTCCGATACTGCCGGTCTTGTTATTGAACCCGTTGATATTCTTCAAATTCTCACTAATGCAGCGGCTTTAAAGGCAATCAACGATGCGGCAATAATAATTTTCTGTGTTGATATTACAAAAAAGGATTATTCGACTGATATTCAGATTTTAAAACAATTTCAAAAGAAACCCATCATTTACGCAGCAGCAAAGTGCGATTTATTATCTGCGGACGATACTGCGAAAAAACTTAAGAAGTTTAAACAGATTTTCGGTTGTGGTTTTCTTGAAACCAGCTCAAAAAATCTCATCGGTATAGATAGATTAAAAGAGGTTATACAGGAGAATATAATCAGACAAACTTTGCATACAACCGAAGCTGCTGAAAAGACGGCTCTTACCGAAAGACATAGACAATCTGTAACCGAGGCGATTAAAAACATTCAAACCGCTTCAGCTGAGCTGGCAGAAGTCAATGAAGACGTGGCTGCGATGTTTTTGCGCACGGCTCTGCAAAATTTGTCAAGTTTTGAAGCTGAAAACATCGACGAGGCAATTCTTGACGCTATTTTCTCCAGATTTTGTATCGGGAAATAGTGGAAGTTTCAAGAACAGTTATGCTGCTTGCAGGCATTTTTAACGGTTATTTCTTCAAGTTTGTTGTTTTCATATTGCCGGATGATTTCTTCGGCAGTGCCGCGGGAGGCCTTATATACCTTTATTCCATCTTCGTTTAATTTCTGCACAGCCCTTGCACCCATTCCGCCGCAAACCACCGCATCGACTTTTTTACCGGCCAATCCGCCCATCGGCTGACAGGCACCGTGAACATGATGCTGATTGGAATTATCAATAATCTCAACAACACTCTTTTCGACATCATAAATTGTAAAATAAGGAGCGCTGCCGAAGTGTTCAGAAACTTCTGCTTCTTTGCCGATATTCGTTTTAGTTGGAATACATATTCTCATACACCCATCCTTCTGCACATTCCGCGTCCCCTGCCGGGCCCAGCTCCGCCGGCACGCGCCCAGCCTCGGTCCCGAGGAGACCTGTGAATATTGGCGCTTTTACATTTCGGACATTCCGCCGGCCTTCCAGAACCATAAGGAACAGTCCATTCGTTCTGACAATCGTAACATAAAAATTGTTTCTGCATCATTTTTACTATACCTCCACAAATTTTAAGTGCTTTTGCGTTTATAATCGCATTTGCAATTTTATTATGAGCGGATTCAATAATATTGCCAAAAGTCTGTCTTGAAATATTCATCATTTTAGCCGCCTCTTCCTGATACAACCCATCGAGGTCGGCCAGCCTAACGGCTTCAAATTCATCAAGCGTTAAAACAACTTCTTCTAGTTGCGAAACTGGTATGCCTCTCGGCTTAAAATAATCCGCCTGAGGATTTCCGCAAACACGTCTGCATTTACAGGGCCTTGGCATAATCTTCCTTTTCGATTATTGGCATATGCTAATAATATACGACAGAAAGAATTTCATGTCAATATAATAATCTGGGGAATTTACTTGACAGCCAAAATAAATAAGGTAAAATTGCAACTATATTGCAGTTTTAAAAAGATTGTTAACTATATGTCTGACAGAAAGTTAGAAATAAAAGCAAGGGAGATATTAAAAACCGCCGGTTTTAATTCTACAAAGGCACAAATTTTTGTATTGCAGGAACTGCTTAAAGCCAGTAAACCGCTGTCGAGAGAGGAACTGGCCGCACGACTCGGCGAAAAATGTCCCGACAAAGTAACGGTTTACAGGATTATGGAAAGATTTTGTGCCGGGAATCTGGTCCACAAAGTTTATCTCGGCGACAGGGCGTGGAATTACGAGCTGGCGCATCATTGCGAAGATAAACAATGCCATCCGCATTTTACCTGCAATAACTGCGGCGAAACGTTTTGTCTTAATGGTCTGTTCCTGCCGATGGTAAAGGGCTTAAAAAAAGGGTTTGTAGTTCAAAGACAGCAGGTCAGAATCGAAGGCTTGTGTCCGGTGTGTTCTTAAAACACAAAGGGGCAAAAAGATGTGGATAAGCAAAGCACTGAAAAAAATATATCACTCTTCCTTTTTGCGATGGTGGCTTATGATTAGCGCAACATATTCAGCATCTTCTGTCTGCCCTTATTGCGGAAAGCCTGCCTGTCCGGCAGGATTTAGTGTCGCTGCATTAATAGGGTTTTTGTTCGCCTCCTTTGGGTCGGCAGGTAAATATATTTGGCGGAAATTATACAGCATCAGCCGAAAACTATATCATCCAAAGACAGCAGGGCAGAATTGAAAGGTTGTGCCCGGTATGTTCGTAGTGTAATGGAATGATTAAAAATATCAGAAAATTTGTTCTTATTGCTGGGGCAATGGCGTTTCTGCTTGCCTCCGCCGATATCTTTTTGCTTGTTCACCTTGCCGAGCACAAAGCAGATAAGCACCATGACCATAACAATTGCCCGATATGCCAGCAGGCTATCGCAAATAAGGCGAAAGCTGTCCTGCCGACGGTTTCTGTTACTTTTGAACAGCTGCAAATCACAATTACAGATGTTTATGTAATTAAACACATTGTAAAAGCATTTAAATTTCTCACCCCATACCTGCGAGCACCTCCAATCGCAGCATAAATTTCAAGTCAAATAAAAATGGTTCTCAAACAACAGTCTTGCTGTGCGCAAATGATTTGACCGCGCGCAACAGGCTGTAATGTAAATCAATTAAATCCGATTAAACGGAGGTATTATATGTTTAGAAGAAGTCTATTTGTATTGGCAGTAATCGTATTTTCGGCACCCCTTCTTTGGGCTGATTTGCCCGCAGGTTATACAGACCCCGAACACGGCGAAGCTCATACTCATATCGGCCGCAACTGGGACGGTATATGGGGAACGGCTGACGATAACAAACTATGGATAGGGTCGGTTCAGAAATTTGAGGATGGAAGCTCAAATACAGCCTGGCCAAATTGGCCTGTTCTCGAACTTGCTCCTCAATTCTACGACGATGGGAGTCCTATTCTTAATGAACAGGGTAAACAATTCTATAAAACTGATGAGCCGGATGGCTGGTTTTCAGCGCATCCTGAAGACGGCTCATGGCAGTTGGGCGGAACCGACGAGTCCGTTGTGCTCGGCTGGGACATAAGCATTAAACGCATCTCTGCCAGTGACGGATTTTTTATGCTGCGGCAGAATGACGGTCAAATCATTCTGGCAAATAACGGAAATACGGAAGATATGGGCAAGGTTTGGGAAGAATGGCTTGAAAACGGCAGCGGCGGATACGGCGGCTGGGCTCTTCATAAACATATAAGTTTTTGCGCCTGGGCGGATGGTCCCGGAGAAACAATAACTGCAACTTTTACCGCGATTGATACAGGGACAACGGGTTTCGCCGAGTCCGAGCCTTTTACGATTCAATTTATAACGACGCCGGAGCCGGTGAGCCTTGCGCTTCTGGCGGGCGGCATAATTTTGATTCGAAGGCCGTTTAAACAAACGGCTCTGTAGAGATGGAGTCAAATTTATTTCATATTGATAACAGGGCCGGTGTCCACCGGCCCTGTCCGCTCAAAAAGCAGACGGCATTTACACTTGTTGAGCTGCTCGTGGTCATATCGATTATCGCTATGCTGCTGGCAATACTTGTGCCGTCTCTGGCAAGAGCGCGCAAATACGCTAAAAAGGTGATTTGTCTTAGTAATATGCGACAGATGGGGCTTGTTTTAATTACGTATCTGGCCGATTCAGATAATCATTTGCCGCCGAGTTCGTGCCATTTGTCCAACCCAGAAAAATATTGGCTGTGCATCCTGAATAAATACAGCAAAAGCCCCCTGCTTTATCGCTGTCCGAGCGACAAGACAAAAATATTTATTGACTGGAGTAGGCCGCTGACAGAACAGCCTGCTGATGCACGATGGTCGAGTTTCGCGTTAAATGCCTTGTTAGACCCCGACTGTTATTTATACAACGGCATCTACAACAGAGTAATTCATATAAAACGTCCGGATAAATGTATATACCTCAGTGAATGTCCCGAAAGCTGGACAAATTTTGACCACGTCCACCCCGACCAGTGGGAATCGCTTGATTATGCCAGGGGTTTTGTTGACTGGGATCGGCACACAAAAACCTCAAATTACGTTTTCACAGACGGCCACGCAGAAAATCTTAAAATCGAAAAAACGTGGGATTATCCCACACTTAATTACTGGCTGCCGGATTCTGCACCCGGCTGGCCTCAATACTGAAAGGAATTTGATATGAACAAAATATTATTTATAATTATCTTAACAGCCGGCGGCCTGTGTTTTGCCGAATGTCCGCTGGACCATTTTCTTATAGGCTGCAACCAGGATGGAATAACCGGCACTGCCGACGATAACGAACTGTTCGTCGATTGCAGCGAAATTTACCGCCACAGCGACCCTGCAAATAACCAGAACCCAACCTGGTTATATTGGCACTATCCTCTTTATTACAGTGTGATTTATCACGATTATTCTATCGGCGAACCCGGCTTCGATACCATAAAAGCGGATGACCCGAATCATTGTCTCTCCGGGACGCCGATGGTTGACTACGATATTATCATAGAAGTCGTTTCAATTTCACCGACATTGAGGGGGGTTTTTCAGGGTTCGCCTGCTTTCACACTTTCACAGGTCGGAGATTCCTTCAATCACAGTTCTTTTTCCGACCCGCATATGCACTTTACATGGAGAGCTCCGACAAATACCCAATTATGCTGGATAGCATTTCAAATGTATGACGCTAAAAACAAATATCTGCCCTCCGAGCCTTTTAGCATAGTTTTTAATACAGACCCCTGTGCCGGCGATTTGGTTATTGATGGCAAAGTCAATATGACTGACTTTGTGGAATTCTGTAATTTTTGGCTTCAGGATAATGGAAACAGGTCAAATGACTTTTATCAGAGAGCGGACGCGAATAGAGACGGCAAAGTCGATTTTGAGGATTTTTGCCTGCTTGCTGCTAATTGGCTTGCCCAGTAAAAAAACGGCCGCTAATTTATAGCGGCCGTTTTTATATTTTTATATCTGAAATCTTATTTGTCTTTCGCTTCAAACTCAGCGTCAATTACATCGTCGCCGCCTTTGCGGTGGACTTCGCCCTCGCCGCCCTTTGGTTCTGAAGGTTTGGCTCCCGGCGGAGGTTGAGGCTGGCCGGCCTGTTTTTTCGCGGCCTCTTCATAAAGAATCTTGCCAAGCTCCTGAGCGGTATTGCTGAGGTTTTCCATCGCGTTCTTTATCGCCTGGCCGTCTTCGCCTTTGGCTGCTTCCTTAAGATTATTTACCGCAGCTTCAATTTTGCCTCTCGTATCGGCTGAAACCTTGGCGCCGTGCTCTTTGAGGGTCTTTTCTGTCGAGTAAATAAGCTGGTCGGCCTGATTCTTGAGGTCAACCACTTCTCGCCGTTTCTTGTCCTCGGCTGTATGAGTCTCAGCGTCCTTTTTCATTTTTTCAACTTCCTGCTCACTTAAGCCGGAGCTGGATTTAATCTGAATCGACTGCTGTTTGCCTGTGCCGAGCTCTTTAGCCGAAACGTTCAATATTCCGTTGGCATCGATATCAAAAGCAACTTCAATCTGAGGCATACCGCGAGGCGCAGGCGGAATATCGGCAAGCTGAAATTTGCCAAGCGTCCTGTTATCCCGGGCAAACTCTCGCTCTCCCTGAAGGACGTGAATATCGACGCCTGTCTGATTATCGGCAGCGGTCGAGAAAATCTCTCTTTTACCAGTCGGTATTGTCGTGTTACGGTCAATCAGTTTTGTCATAACGCCGCCGAGCGTCTCAACACCTAAAGACAGCGGCGTAACATCCAAAAGCAGAATATCCTTTACACCCGCGTCGCCGGCAAGAACAGCACCCTGGACAGCAGCGCCGATTGCCACAACTTCATCGGGATTAAGGCTCTTATTTGGTTCTTTTTTAAACAGGTCTTTAGCTATCTGCACAACCTTTGGAATTCTTGTCGAGCCGCCGACAAGCAGAACTTCAGCTATGTCGGATGGATTCAGTTTCGCATCGCCCATTGCCTGAACACAGGGTTTTTTAAGTCTTTCGAATATCGGCTCCGCAAGGGCTTCGAATTTGCTTCGCGTAAGAGTCAATTGAAGATGCTTCGGCCCCGATGCGTCAGCCGTGATAAACGGCAGATTTACTGTCGTTTCGACCTGAGTGGACAACTCACATTTTGCTTTTTCAGCGGCCTCCTTGAGCCGCTGATGAGCCATCGGGTCTTTGCGTAAGTCGATGCCTTCGGTCTTTTTAAACTCATCGGCAATGTAATTTATCAATATTTCATCAAGGTCATCCCCGCCAAGATGAGTATCGCCATTGGTGCTCAATACCTCAATGACACCGCTCTTTTCTTCGAAACCGCCTATATCGAGTATGGAAATATCAAATGTTCCGCCGCCAAAATCGAAAACGGCAACTTTTTCGTTTTTCTGCTTATCTACTCCATAAGCGAGAGCTGCAGCGGTCGGCTCATTTATAATTCTTTCAACCTTAAGGCCCGCTATCGTGCCGGCGTCTTTGGTGGCCTGTCTTTGTGAGTCGTTAAAGTAGGCAGGCACAGTAATTACGGCACGTTCGACCTTTTCGCCAAGATAGTCTTCAGCGGTTTTCTTCAAATCCTGCAGAATCATCGCCGAAACTTCCGGCGGAGTGTATTCTTTGCCCCTTATACTGACCTTGACCAGCTCGCTGGCACCGCCAATAACCTTGTATGGAACCATTTTTTCCTCAGTAGCAACCTCATTATGCCTTCTGCCCATAAACCTCTTTATGGAAAAAACGGTGTTTTGCGGATTTGTAACCTGCTGGTGGCGGGCAATCTGGCCGACAAGACGCTCACCTTTATCGGTAAAGCCTACAACTGACGGCGTAAGTCTGCCGCCGGACGAGTTTATCAAAACCTTCGGCTGCGAACCTTCCATTACGGCCACAACCGAGTTTGTCGTTCCCAAATCTATTCCAATAATTTTTGCCATAGTTTCTGTCTCCTTTCGACAAAATATAACTCATAAGAAAAATAAGCAAACTATGTGCCAGTTACAAGCTAAAACTTAACCCATTGCAAGAAAAGAAGTTATAAAAAGACAATTTTTTTGATTATATGCCATTTTGGCAGATTTATTACTAACTTAACCGCAAATGAACACGAATTTACACGAATTATAAAGGAAGTAAGGAAATAAGGAGGTAAGGAAAAATAATTTAATCGCCCGGCAATGACCGCTAAATTAGGTTGCGCGCAGACAAAAATAAATTAAACATTTTTAATGTTTATCCGTATTTTTTACTTTATATTTCTTTTTCATCTGTAATATAATCACAAAATGCCTACAAATAATTTTTTGAAAGGAACCAGAAGAAATGCCAAATATCTCGGCTGATTGTCTTGTAGCAAAAAGAATTTTTTTAACAAAAGGTGTCGGAAGACACAGATACCAGCTTAAATCTTTCGAGGAAGCCCTGCGAGACGCAGGAGTCGCAAATCAGAACCTTGTGCAGGTTTCATCGATTCTGCCCCCCCACTGCAAAATCATCAGCAAGGAAAACGGTCTAAAGGAGCTTGTGCCGGGCTCTATCGCCTTTTGCGTTATGGCAAGATGCGATACAAACGAGCACGGCAGACTCATTGCCACCTCTATTGGAATGGCCCTGCCGAAAGACAGAAATAACTGGGGCTATCTGAGCGAAGTCCACGGACATGGAATGAACGAGCAGCAGGCAGGCGATTTAGCAGAAGACTTGGCAGCTGAAATGCTCGGCACCACTCTCGGTCTTGAGGTTGACCCCAACACAGCCTGGAGCGAAAGGGAACAGGAATATAAATCCAGCGGCCTTATCATCAGAACATCAAACTGCACACAGGCTGCGAGAGGCCAAAAGGGTATGTGGACTACCACCGTCGCCATCGCAATGTTCTTATTTGATTAACACAAAAGGGTGCAAATGAAACGGGATTTAAATTTTGGCGACCTGCCGCAAAGATATTGTGCATATCAGACGTCTAAAGTCGTTATTCTCCCTGCCCCATTTGATGCCACAAGCACCTGGATAAAAGGAGCGGACAAAGGGCCCGCCGCTATTATCGAAGCCTCGGCAAATATGGAAACCTATGATATCGAAACCGACTCCGAGGTTTACAAACAAGGCATATTTACCGACAAGCCAATAAGAGAAAAGAAATCGCCTGAAAAAATGGTAGTCGAACTGAAGGCAAGAGTTCTGGAGCACATCAAAAACAAAAAATATGTCGTTACACTCGGCGGCGAACATTCAATTAGCGCAGCGACGATACGGGCGCATACCGAATCTTTTAAAAACGTCTCTGTCCTGCAATTTGACGCTCACGCTGATTTGAGAGAGGAATATCATAATTCAAAATTCAATCACGCCTGTGTAATGGCACTCGCAAGAGAACTTGTGCCGATTGTTCAGGTTGGAATCAGGAGCGCGGATATTACAGAAAGAGATTCGATATATAAAAAAGATAATGTGTTCCCTGCCCAGGATATTTATGACAACAATAACTGGTTCGGCAAATGCCTGAAGAAACTTACGCAAAACGTCTATTTGACAATTGACCTCGATGTTTTCGACCCGGCCATACTACCTTCTACGGGCACACCTGAACCCGGCGGACTTGGCTGGTATCAAGTTCTGGCTTTTCTTAAACTGCTGATGAAACAGAAAAATGTGGTCGGTTTTGATATTGTTGAACTATGCCCGAATCCCGTAAACAGGTCTTCGGATTTTCTGGCCGCGAAATTGATTTATAAGCTCCTGAGTTATAGATTTTGTCTGGAATAACCGATAGATATATAATAGATACATTTTTATGAAAGGATAGATTATGTGCTCGACTTGCGGATGCCGCAGCAGCGGCAAGAAAAAAGTAAAAAAAGCCAAAGCCAAAAAGAAGAAATAACACCTCTTGTATAAGTTAAAACGGCCTTTGGAAAATCTCCAAAGGCCGTTTTATTTAATATTCTTTTAATCCGCTTCGTGTCTTGGTGTCTTCGTGGCTACTTAATCAGCTCAACAACCGCATTGCCCTGTATCGTCATCGGCATTGTCATACCATCGGGCATTTGCGGATTTGCTCCCATCTTCGTTACGCCGGAAAGGTTCATCGTCATATCGCTTTTTTTAGTAAGGCCGGTTTTTTCGTCCACCTGGCTCGTCGCGTTTATCGTGCCGGACATTTGCATAGAGACCTTGTTGTTCGGGTCTATATCGATGGGTTTTGAGTTGTCGCCCATATCCAGCTTGGCTGTCATATCAATGTAAGCGATACCGTCTTTGCGCTGCTTGAGCATATAAGTCATATCCATATCAATCGGCATTATAAAATTCATACTCATTGTGTCATACCAGGCATCGCCGACTGCCACGGGTTCGGCGGGAAACGAGCCCATCATACTGCCTGTCATTTCTTTAAGCTGTTTTTCATCAAACATTTTGTCGAAAAGCTTGTCCATTCCCGGCATCGCAGTGCTGCCCATCTTTTCTTTCATTCTTGCAAGCATTTCCTTGAGACCGTGAATTTCTAATGTCTTGGCCGTAGGAGTCATTTTCATTTGAAATTTGCTGCCGGCTATAGCTGAAATCATATTAGTCATCATCTGCTGGTCAGGCCTGTTAGGGTCAACCGGCTTGGGATTGGCGGAATCAAATTCCATACGTCCCATTGGGCCATCCATAGTCGTCTTCATAGATTTGTAGGTTATTTCAATATCCATATTGCCGTTGGCATCAACGCTCAACGTCTTCCACCCCATAATCATTTCCTGCACCTGATTGACTTCTTGCTCCTGCCCCATCATTGTCTGAGTGATGTTCTGGATTTGAGTCATCTTCATTTCGTGGCTTTCGCCTGCCGCCAGACGCAGTTTCAAGTCAACCTTGTTATCCGCGGCAAAGCATATAACCGCCGATATAACAAGCACATACACAAAAATCGAAACTATTCTCTTAATCTTCATTTTAACTCTCCTTAAAAGTTATCGTTTTGTTAATTGTTTTATTGATAAGATACCATCAAAAAAGTCTTTCGTTACAAAAAAAATAAAAAAATTACTGCCCATAAACCCCTTTCCAAGCATAGTTTTATTCTTCGTATTTGAACACATCGTCAACCTTTTTGCCGAATGCTTTTGCAATTCTGATAGCCAATTCCAGCGAAGGAGAATATTGCCCCGCTTCTATTGCGATTATTGTTTGCCTTGTAACGCCTGCTTTGTCAGCAAGTTCGGCCTGAGTCATTTGATTGTTTTCAAATCGAAACTGACGCAGATTATTTTTGATTTTAGTCTCACTCATTGCCGCGGCTCCTGCCGTAAAGAACCAGAATTACCACAGAATGCACAAAAAATGTGGCCAAACCGGCCGCCATAAAGATATTAGGCAGCCACCAAACAGCTACCGTCGCCTGCGACCCAAGTATGAAAAACGGAAGCATACACGCTAACCCTACAACCAAAAACGCTGTCGCAAAACCGGCAATAGCAGCCTGCCGGTTGATAAAAGTGTCTCGTTCGTCACAGGCAATTTTACCTTTGTCTTTGGGAAAAACAATCGGCCCAAATCCTCCTAAACCTGCGATTGCCAAAAAGGCAGAGCTGACAACCGCCGCTTTAGGCATTCCAATGAAATACAAAACAGCAAAAGCCGCAAGGCTGCTTACAACCGCCAAGGATATAGTGATTACCAATAACCAGGCTATTTTTTGTGCCCTATTCATATTTGTCACTCCTGCCATAAAGAATCAGCAGCACCACCGACTGAATTATTACGACTACAAACGCCCCACCAAAAATCATTATCGGCAGCCCCAGCGTTTTGAAAATTTCCGGCTCGAACAGAAAAGCAAATGCTGAACCCGATATACAGAACCACAAAAATGATGCTACAAAACCAATTAGCGATGCTGTTCGATGAATCAGCCTGTCCCTTTCGTCAAATGCCACTGCGCCGGGACTTTTTTTGAAAATCAAAGGCGCCACACCCGCCGCTATTGCCGCTACCACTATAAATCCCAAACCGCGTGCCGCTTTGGACCAGCTTAAATGAAAGTGCACATATAGACTGACTACAGCACCGACCATCAATAGGATAGTGATACCATCCGACACCAAATTAAAAACCGCTATTTTTTGCCACCTATTCATTATTTTTCTCCTTCGTCTCTCGGCCGTATTGAATGAGAATCGAAATAAACATCACGTAGGGATAACCCAACACAATTGCGGCAAACAAAAGAATAGCCTCTCGCGATGATATTTTTGCGTTCGGCGCTATAGCAAAAAACAAGATAAAAGCCAAAATTACAATCAGCCATACAACTCCAAAGCCGGCCAATTGAGCATTTTTTTCAATCAGTCTGTCTCGTTCATCGACCGTAACATTTCCCTTGTCCGGCTTGGTGCAGAAAGCAATAAAAACGCCCGCACCCATAGCCCCCGCAGCCAAATATATAAACAGCATCGGCGAGCAGATATTTAACAGACGCACCACAAAAGCAAAAATACAAAGAACCATCGCCAGCGTCATTGAAATCACGAACGACCACGCTATTTTTTGTATCCTTTTCATATTATCAGTTCCTTAAAACCGACACAATGTAACCTATACAAGACAAAATGTAAGTCAAACCTTACATAATGTCAAGTAAATTTTACATTTTTCTCAAAAATTTTTCAAAAACCTCGTTTTTGAAGTCAAAAAAGCGGTTTTCTCTCCCTAATAAAAAATCGAAAAAATATAATAGTCTATCAAGATTTTGTATTGTCCTTTGTCTCGTCAGGAGTTTTTCGCCCGTGCGTTTCAATCGCTTTGCGCAAAATAAATTCAATCTGCCCATTGACACTTCGCAGTTCATCGGCAGCCCAGGCTTGCAGTTCCCTCCACAAAGCAGGGTCAATACGTAACAAAAAATCCTTTTTCTGGGCCATAAAATAAAATGATAATCATTTTAAAAATTTATTCTTATTCGCTTACCGATAGAGCGTTCCTACATTGATTACCGGTTCTGACTGAGCTTCGCCGCAGAGCACAACCAGCAGATTTCCAACCATCGTGGCCTTATGCTCTTCGTCAAGCTTGACAATTTCTTTAGACGACAATTCAGCCAGCGCCATTTCCACCATACTTACCGCGCCGTGGACGATTTTCTTTCTGGCGGCGATTATCGCCTCTGCCTGCTGGCGCCGCAGCATCACGCCTGCAATCTCAGGCGCGTATGCCAAATGAGTCAGCCGGGCTTCTGCAACTATAACACCAGCCTTTGCCAATCTGGTCTCCAATTCGCTTTTAAGAGCGTTATTGATGGTTTCACTGCTGCCCCGCAAAGTCAGTTCCGCTTCCTCGTTATCATCTCCCTGGTCATAAGGATATATATTTGCCAAATGCCTTATCGCTGTTTCGCTCTGCACTCTGATATATTGCTCGTAATCGTCCACATCGAACAGGGCTTTAACCGTATCAGCAACTTGCCACACAACTACTGCTCCAATTTCTATAGGGTTTCCTCTCTGGTCATTGACCTTGAGCATATCGGTCTGAAAATTGCGGGCTCGCAGTGAAAGATGATATTTGTTTGAGCCGAATGGGACACTGCCTCTGCTGGTTGTTATAGAACCGCCGCGAATGACCGTAAAAGGATTGGCCCAGTGAAATCCGTCTTTCTTGACAGTGCCGACATATTTGCCGAAAAGAATCAACACCCTGGCTTCGTTTGGCTGTAACGTGAAAAATCCCGCGGACAAAAATATTGCCAGCAAAACATTACATATCACTGTCAAAACGAGCACAAAGTTCGGCTGCTGTCCGTGTTTGACGGCATAGATAATAATCGCCGGCACAAGCAGCCACAATGCTATTGTTATTGGCAGCATTAACCAACCGTTCAATCTTTCAACTTGACGCTCTTGCATTTTTTTCTCCTTAAATCTCAATAATAAATATCATTATGATATTATTATAATATCACAAAGACTTTATGCAATAAAAAAACGGAGTTTTTTGAAAAAATCTTTAAAATCCCCATTTTCGCCCCAAAAACCAACAAAAAAGGCCGATTTTTTTAAATCGGCCTTTGGAAAAATCTTATCGACAAACAGAGTTTTAAATCCCGCCGTCAACAACCCATCGCTTGGCTGGATTATCGTTTCTAATTGCGAGATTAAATTTTTTAACAGAGCCATTTTTAAGTTTGATTTCATACGGCACAAACCAACCTGAACCAGGGCGGGCATACCCCTTTGACTGGAATGGTTCGCCGATGCTGATGATTTCCAGTCCGCCTAAATACGACTTAATTTTTTCATCAACAGCGGTTGCCGACCAGAACTTCAAAAATTCGTCCCAGTCTTCTTTCGAGCATGCATCAAAAAAGGCTTGTGCGACTTCTTTCGGACTCATTTTCACATATTTTTCATTGTCCGGCAGTATCTGCGGCTGGCTGTACCAAATCATATTTTTCGGCAAATCCAGTACAAAGACACCATCGTCAATTTCTATATTGTATTTGATATCCGTAATCTCAAAAATCAGGACATCCTTATCCTTAGTGTGGACATATACTTGAAGACCTTCCAGTAATTTTGTCTTTGCATCAAATCGATAAACTTTCAAATGGTCGGAACCGGTGATAAACGTGTTTCGCAGATAGTCACCCTCAGGAACATCCGCTGCCATCTCGACCTCAAGCATAATTTTGTCCTGTCCCCCAATGCTTTCGTGGCGTAGCAAAACTTCACGGTCAGGATTATTCTTCGCACTTTGCAACTCACTATCTAATAAATCCTGCACATTTAATAAGCGTCCCGACCAGGAGTCGAAACAGCCCTGAGGTAAAGGTCTTTTCTCCAGGACACCTTCATTGGGACGAATGAGCATAAGCGTGCTTTTACCGTCCATAAGGAGAACACGTCCCGGTTTTTCCACTCGCCACTGGACTTGTCCGTTTTTGTCTGTGCGTTTCCACATTTCAATCGGCACAAAATCATAATCCAAACCAATCAATGAAAAATTATCGGCCGGCAAAGTGCGCATTTTCGCTTTCATATGCACCGACCATACACCTGATACCGCTTCAATTGCGTCCTGCAGCACCTGTGTCGCCGCCGATGCCGTGGGAACAGATTTATTAAAAATATTTATAGTCAAAACCGCCGCGATGATTATTATCGCAGCAGCAGCAAATTTTGTTATTTTACTTTTCATAATTATTCTCCATACACCTGGCTGTAAATCAGCCGGTTTTGTTGTTTCTGTTTCTTTATACGCCGTCAACATATCATTCAGTATGAGTCTGTCAGCATTTCCGCTTAATGGTAAAACTAAATCTTTTATAAGTTTTTCTATATTTTCCCGAGAATTCATTTTTCTAATTTCCCGTCTAAAATAGTATGAAGCTTCTTCAATCCATATTTGTATCTTCCGTTAACCGTGCTGATTGATGCCTGCTGCATTTTTGCAATCTCTCTAAACTTGAGACCTCCTTTAAGATGGAGTATTATCACTTCCCGCTGCTCGAACGGAATTTCGGACAGGGCGCCTATCAACAACTTCGATTTTTCATCAGCTTCAAGCAGGCTTTCCGGACAATCCGAATCCCGGCCATCTCAATTGGCCGATTCTGTCTGCGGCGAAATTCATCACGAACCCGATTGACAACGCAGGCCGTTAAATAATTCCTCAGGCTTGTATTAATCTGCAGATGCCCGACATTTTCGGCAAAAGATACAAAAACATCGTGGATGATGTCTTCTGCGGTATGAGTATCGTGCAGCATTGAGCCGGCTATGGTTTGCAAATTATCTTTGAACTTTTCATAGAGCAGGCACAGAGCATCGCTCTTGCCCCGTTTCAGTTTCCATATAAGCAACTTATCCTTGAACATCAAAATCTACCGCAATTTAGGCCTAAAATGAACGTTCACTAATTATATGACGGATTCAGCACCTGTTTTTATATAACCATAACAATTATTTTGCCAGGTTTGTATGTAAAGAACGGGTCTTTGCCTAAAAAATCAACAAAAAAGGCCGATTTGAAGAATCGGCCTTTGACTTTAAATTCAGTCTATTGTCACTTTGGCAAATTTTCAGGCGAAACTTCCTTCACGCTTAAATCGCCGTAAATAACGCGATAATTTTGCGCATCCCTGGGCCGATACCAGAATATCGGTTTATCAGCATCGCCTAATTTTACGCCGCGGCCTGCGTAACGATAATCAATGCCGTTTGGTGCAAGGCGCTGAAAGAATACCATTCCTTTCCCAAATGTCATACCGAGTTTTGTTCCATCTTCTTTCGAGATATTCGACTGATGGATTTTTTCTCCCATCAAAGGAGTAGCTTTGAGATAGTCTTCAATACTTATGTTTTCGGGGAAATTGCCGTTCAGAACATATTCAGACCATATACGCAGACTTTCAATAAAATCCTGCTCGGTAAATTCGTTCATATTTACTTCGGTTTTTTTCAACGTATAGCCTACCGGCACATCCATACTGAACAAAGACTCATCTACTGGAACATCAAATTCGATATTTTTGAGAACTGCCGACACTGGTCCGAACTGCAGCTCGATACGTATCGGTTTGGCCGTTTGAGGGTCGGCCCAGATTGTAATCCCGCCGTTTTGACGTTTTGACTGAAAACCGACAGCGTCAAATCCGTTTAGATTACGATGACCAAGCCGCTCAACCGACATATCATTTAAATCGGTAATGATTTGCCGGATAATTTGAATAAAACTTTTATGTTCCTCCTGCAGCGGCCCTTTTATATCGAGATTCACGGCAGTTTTCTTTTTTTCGTTCAGAACGAGCATTTTGGCCTTGTCCAGATCGATTATCATAACAGCGTCCATATTCGATATCGTTCTTCTAACTTTATTGTCAGAAACGATATCGTGCATAACCGGCCCGTTTTCATCTTTTCCCATAAATCCGTCGAATATTATAGTTCGGGCATTCATTATCGGCTTGATAACATCTGCAAAAGTTACATTTGTCTTAAATGGGCTGACATTAAAATATATACCTATAATCGCTGCTATCACTATTATCGCAGCGACTGCTAATTTTGTTATTCTGTTTTTCATAACTATTCTCACAATCTCAAGCGGACGATTAACTCCGCCAGCTTGTTTAAGTCTTAGATTCTGTTCACGAATAATCCGATTAAATACGACACTTTCAAAATTGGCCGATTGCTTACTTTTGGCATCGGAGGCTATTCTGTTACCAAGAGCCGTCAATTTATCCATTTCAGCCTGACACAGCCGGCAATTTTTCAGATGTGATTCAAGCTGCTGTTTCTGTTCATCCGGCAAAAGCCCTTCAATATATTCAACAAGTTTTTCTCTAATTTCTGTGCAGTTCATTTTTGCACCTCTTCAAGCAATCGGCGTAATTCTGTATAGGCCCTTGAGAGTGTCTTTGTTACTGTGCCGAGCGGTATATTGAGACTTTTCGCAATCTGCTGACAGGATTGATTGGCATAGAATCTCAGCAGAATTACTTCCCTGTAAGAATCAGGCAGCCTTGCAAAAGCCCGCTGCAGTTCGAAATCGTCTCCAGCTTTTTGCTCTTTGCCCTGCTGCTCGGCCAATAAATCCATATCAACGAGTTGGTTTCTATTTCTCATTTGTTCTTTCGCCACTCTGGTTGCGATGCCAAGCAGCCAGGAAGAAAAAGAATCGCGATTTTTCAAGTCTTTCAGGCCGAAATACGCCCGGACAAAGGTTTCCTGCGCCACCTCTTCAGCATCGGTTCTGTTGCCTAATTTACTTGTCAAATAAGCTGTTACAGCCGTTTGATACCGCCTTATAAGATGGCGGAATTCATCCGGCTTGCCGTCTAAGCACTGCTCAATTAAGTATTTATCGCTTTCTGCCATTTACATCTCAAAAAGCCATTATAAGAATCCGAATTCTCAATATATAGTGCGAGAAACCCCCATGTTGCGACAAAAAAATCCATAAAAAAACGCCGTTTGTTTATCACAAAACGGCGCTGGTTAGCTGCAAAAAACTTAAATGCTATTCAATTTCTTGCGTAAAGCCATAGGGGCCATAGACAACGCAGGACGATTTCCCGCCAACCTGGCGAAACTGAACTATCATCTTATCTTCAGCCTTTATGCCGTCTTTATGTTTGAAAATTACCGGCACGGCCGCGAGTGGCCCAAGTTTTGAACTGCCCATTTTACAGATTTGTCCGATTTTTATTAATTCCACGACCTGCTCACCCTGACCTTTCCTCAAAATAAAAGACCGTAAATCTTCGTCATACCAATTCCTAGCTAATGGGCAAAGTTTCTTGAATTGTTTCACATCTCCGGCAATATCAGCCTCGTAAATTTGTTTAACTATCTTTTCGCAGGCCTGCTGCTGGCTCAGACCCTCAGCGGATATGCCGTCGTCAGGACTGCTGAGCAATCCGATATTTTCATTAGGAATAGTCAGCGGCTTTTCCACATATTTGGGATTGCCGGGCAGCTTGACATCGAATAAATCTTTGGAAAGTTCTTCATAATAGGTAATTTTAGAAGCCTCAAACGTCGGCGGACCGCTTCTGTCGGGATGGTCCCACATCTTCATCGCTACGGGCAGTTTGGTTTCAGTGTCGAATTCGATTACGTATTCGTTGAAGCCGTTGACATTTTGGATGCTGCCGATAAGGGTAGCGCGCCCGCCTCCCGTTGCGGGGTCTTTGCTTTTTATTATTTTAGTGCCTTCCATTTTGCCGAGCATCTCCAGCAGCGGCGGGCCAAGCCACGGCGATGCTCCCGCAGTAACGGCATTCTCGTAATAGACGGTGTTTTCCTGCGGTATGTAGGTATAGGTGCTGCCGTCTCTGACCCACTGAATGATTCCATTAGTGATATGAGTAAGGCAGTCCTGCGATGAAGTTTTCGATTTATTGGCCTGCATCCATATTTCAGTTCCTTTTTCCTGACCGTCTATTGTTACTGTGCCGACCATACACAAGCCTCCGAAATTCCGAAGGGCTTCTATCGACTCACTCAACGCCCAGGCAGGGGCAGCTGTTTGCTTTAAGAAAAGAATCCCGAGCGTTGCCGCGAGAACTACCGCCGCAGCACTTACTAATTTTGTTATTCTGCTTTTCATAATTATTCTCCATACGCCCGGCTGTAAATCAGCCGAAATGTTCATTTTAGATTTTTCATACGCTGATAACGCATCATCAAGAATTTGTTTATCTTTCTCGATGGGCATCACAGCGGATGATTTTTTTGTCTTAAAAAACGCTTTGACTAACTTTTCTATATTTTCTGCAGTATTCATTTTTATACCTCACCATCTAAAATTGACCGCAGTTTGTCTATTCCATATCGATATCGGCTCTGAATCGTATTAAGCGAAACGCTTTGCGATTTGGCTATCTCTTTAAACGTTAACCTGCTTTGAAAATGCAGGATTATTATCTCCCGCTGCTCGTAAGGCAGTTGTGTCAGGGCAGAATTGATTTTCCGAACGCGCTCACTTGACATTGCCAGCCTGTCCGGCTGATTTGAAACTGGGCCTGCGATTTCCATATCTTCAACATCTAATGCCGATTTGATTCTGTCCCTGCCTAAATTACGCACGCGATTTGCGATAGAGGTTAACAGGTAGCTTTTCAGATTGCTTCTTAATTGGAGTTTACCTGCCGATTGCGCAAATGAGACAAAACAATCGTGAACAATATCTTCAGCGACTGTTTTATTATTTGAAAGAGCGATAGCCAGACCCAGCAGGCCATTTTTATATTTTTCATAGATTCTGCAAAGAGCGGCACTGCTGCCCTGCTTAAACTTCCATAATAGCCATTTGTCTTCAAACATAGATATCCTGATTAGTTTCGAAACCTGCGGTCGCTGCTATTATGACACACAATTTGCCATTTTAGTCTTTTAAAAAGGCCGATTTGAAAAAATCGGCCTTTTTAAAAGACTAAAATCCGTCATTAATTCTCATCAAGCCGGCGAGGGGTCTGCCTGTATTATTCTCCGCTGTTTGCGCCTCGATATAAACAACCAGACAATCAGCCTAATTATGCAGATTATGCCGAGAGTTAGAATATTTATTAAGTTTATCCAGGCTGCAATTATAAGATTGATAGGCATTAAACCTAAACCACTCCTTCCCACGCCCACCGATAACAACCCTGTTCCCGTAAGACCCATAGTTCCCATAAAGCCCAGAGCTATTGCCCCATAAGCCCAACCGGCAGGTGAAATGGCTAAATATCCCACAGCTGTAATCAAACCTATCGTAAGAGCCCCGAAAGACCACAAACCTGCCGCAAAAATACCATAAGACACAACACCGCAGGCGATTGGGCCAAAAGCTATAACGCCGACCGCGCGAGGACCAATAGCAATAAAACCACGAGCAGTGCCTTTTGTCCTTATATCAATCCACGGAAACCTCGGTCTTAACCCGTAGCCGATATTTCTCGGATTGCCGTGAGTTTCGATAGCCTGAAATATTGCGTCCTGGCGCTTTATGCCTTGCGCCTCTAACTCCTCAATCTTCTTGAGCAAATGGTCTTTTAATTCCATCCTGATTTTGGCAGCGTCAGCTTCGCTGCGATTGGCGTAAACCATTATATGGTCGAGATATTTTTCCAATGCCTGACTCATAATATTATCCTTTCCATAAAGGTATAGGGGCAAGTCTGCCAGTCGGGGCGAGGACTTTTTCAATTACTTTTGCCATCGTTTGCCACTGAACATAATTGGCCGACAAGGCTTTTTTGCCTTTAGATGAAAGTCGATAGTATTTACGTTGCCGGTTGTTTTCGGCATCAGACCAGTAGGAAGTTATCAGGCCTTTTTCCTCGAGACGATGAAGAACAGGGTAAATAGTGCCTTCGCCCATTTGCAGCAGCCCTTCAGCACGACTATTCAGTTCCTTAATTATAGCATAACCATAACTTGCGCCTGATTGCAGAATTGCCAGCAAAAGTGTCTCAACGTTACCATCCAGCGTTTGTTTTTTAAGATGTTTCATAGCTAAATCTCTGATTTTTAAACAAAAACAACGATATTTTCCTAAAAATACCTTACAGCATAAAGTATTATACTATACACTGTAAGGTATGCAAGATAATTTTGAAATATTTTTTAAATTCCCTGTTTTTACCCCCAAAAACCAACAAAAAGACCGACTTTTTCAAATCGGCCTTTATGGAATTATTTCCTTACATCCTTGCTTTCTTTTAATTTTCTATTCCGCCGAAACGCCGAGACGTTCAGCAATACTGTCGAACTCATCGAGTGAATAAAATTCGATTATTATTTTGCCGCGCTGGCCGTTCTTGCGTGCCTGAATTTTTACCATTGTGCCGAGCCTGCTGCGGATTTTTTCTTCAAGGTCTCTTATGTGCGCTGGTTTTTCAACTATCAATTTTTGTCTCGTCTCATCTTTCTCGCTAAGCGCGAGCCTGACAAGTCTCTCAACTTCGCGGACACTCAGCCGCCCTGCCAGTGCGCGATTAGCAAGTTTCTTTCTCAAATCATCTGTCGGCAGTGAAAGAATCGCCCTTGCGTGTCCCATATCCAAAGAACCGTCGATAAGCATCTGCTTTACCTCGGCAGGCAGATTTAATAGCCGAATATAATTTGCTACAACTGAACGGTCCTGGCCGAGTTTCTGCGCAGCCTGTTCCTGAGTCAGGCCGAAAGTCTCCATAAAATTCTGATATGCCTTGGCCTTCTCAATTGGATTCAGGTCTGCCCGATGAATATTTTCCACCAAAGCAAGAGCAAGCATCTCAGAATCTTCTGTTGCTCTTATCATCGCAGGTATCTTGTTAATTCCGGCTATTTCGGCTGCTCTAAATCGCCTTTCCCCAGCCACAATCTCAAATCTGCTGCCCTTCCGCCTGACTACTATTGGCTGGATTATGCCATTGACTTTGATAGAGTCAGCAAGTTCCCTAAGCTGCTGGTCGTTCCAGGTAGTTCTTGGCTGAAATGGGTTTGGGTCTATGTCATTAAGGTTTAATTCTGCGAGATTTTTCTGTAACTCATTGTCAATAGGGAAGTTAGATACATTATCTCCCAACGCAGTATCGGAGTTTTCTTGTCCGATATTCATTATCGGACCTATTAGCGATTCAAGTCCCCTGCCGAGATGTTTTGGTTTTTCTTTTTTTGGTGTTGTCATATACAGTTCCTTTTTTATAGACTTGTTCATCCTTGTAAGAGTTAATTGCCACAGTTTTAGCAGATTAATTTTCGGTTTTCCAGTAAAAAATGCTAATTGTTCCACGTGAAACAAGTATTTTTTGAGATAATAGGAATATAGCGTCAGCGAGCAATGAAAAAAGAAGCTCAGCTTAATATGTCCAAATCCTGGAGAAAGTGTTTGGCGTATTTCTGTTCCACGTGAAACTTTTTCAATATATTCCTGTGAAATTAAATATAAGGCCAAGTGCAATCAAATCAAAATTTGAAAATACTTAATTAGAATTGGCAAAATTTCACCTGTGCAATTGAGCTAATCTTTTTCGTTTTTGATTTTGTTGTTTTAACAACAAACATACTTTATTTGTTTCAATGGCAGGGGGCAATAAAAATTATTAGACCATCTGCCTACGTTCTGATAAACTTTGCTCAATAAAATTTTTGATAAAGGAGCAAGAAATATGATTACAGCACTTGAACAGTATGACCCGCAAATGTATGAGCTTCTGCGTCAGGAAGGTGCTCGTCAAAGTGCCTGCATTAGACTCATTCCTTCGGAAAACTATGTCTCTAAAGCAGTTATGGCTGCTACTGGAAGCTGCCTGACCAATAAATACGCTGAAGGTTATCCCGGCAAACGCTATTATGAAGGCCAGCAGATAACCGACCTTGTAGAAGCTATCGCCATTGAAAGGGCAAAGAAGCTTTTCAAGGCCGACCATGTAAATGTTCAGTCTCATTCAGGCGCTGTGGCAAATCTTGCGGCTTACAGCGCGCTTGCTGCCGTCGGCGAAACGATTATGGGTTTAGCTCTTCCTTATGGCGGACATTTAAGTCATGGCTGGAAGGTAAGTTTCACCAGCAAAGTTTTCAATTCGGTTAGCTACGAAGTTGATCCTGAAACAGGGCAGTTCGACTTCAACAAAATCGAAGAGCTTGCAAAGAAAAACAAGCCGAAAATTATCATCACTGGTGCAAGCGCCTATCCGAGAAAAATAGATTTTAAAACATTCGGCGAAATTGCAAAACGTGTCGGCGCTTATCATTTAAGCGATATTGCTCACATCAGCGGTCTTGTCGTTGCCGGACTTCATCAAAGTCCGGTGCCTTATGCCGATGTTGTTTCAACAACGACGCATAAAACTCTTCGCGGACCAAGAGGGGGGATGTTATTATGCACCGCAGCTCTTGCTGAAGCGATTGACAAAGCGGTTTTCCCGGGATTGCAGGGCGGCCCGCATATGCATACAATCAGCGCGCTTGCTGTTGCACTCAAGGAAGCAGATTCGCCGGAGTTTGTTGCTTACGTTAAGCAGATTGTCAAAAACGCAAAAGTCCTTGCCGAATCTCTTATAGAAAAAGGTTTCAAACTCTTCAGCGGCGGCACTGACAATCATCTGATTCTCATTGACCTTCGCAGCAAAGGCATCCCCGGCAAAAAACTCGCAAAGGCTCTCGACAGGGCGAGAATCGAAACAAACTATAATACAATCCCCGGCGACCCTGCGAAACCGTTTAATCCAAACGGCGTTCGCATCGGCACGCCTGCCGTTACGACAAGGGGTATGAAAGAAGAGCAGATGAAAATTATCGCTTCGCTGATTGCCAGAGTTGCCGAGAATATCGACAACGAAGAGGCTATTGCGCAGGTCGGCAGAGAATCGCTTCTCCTTTGTTCACAATTTCCCGTGCCGGAGCATTTTATAATACCTGAAAAAAGATTTTCGCTCAGTTAAAATCTTAAGTTAACTCTCGTTGATGGAGCAGCAAAATGAGCAACGGTAAACTTAAAACCGCCTGTCTGGGACTGGGAAGGGGGGCGGATGAGCTGCTTTCGCTTGCACGTTCAACGGAGCTTTATGATATTATTTCCATCGCCGACAGCAGTCTTGCAGCAGCACAGCAGGTCGCGCAGAAATTTAGTTGTGCTGCATTTGATGATTACAGGCAATTCACTCTGCAAAATCAGCCTGATGTGCTTATTGTTGCAGAACCTTTGTATAAGTGTTCGGAATTTGTTAAAACCGCTATAAGTAAAAAATGTCATATTCTCAAGCTCATTCCCTCTGCGGCAAAATTCGAGCAGGCAGCCGAGCTTATAAATCTCGCTGAAAAAAATGACGTTAAATATATAACTGCCTGCCCTGCAAGATTTGCCCCGGGTTTCGAGCGATTGAACGATTATTTGAAAACCGTTGACAAGCGGCAGTTTTATTTTATCAACGTGTGTGCCTCGTTCGGCGATGATTTTTTCCAGCCGATTGTATCGTATAATCAGGCGGACAGGAAACTCTCCGGCGGGGGGGTTCTGCTTAACGATTGTTTTGAACTAATAAGTTTAATCGTCGAAAATTTTTCTCTGCCGCAGCAGATTTACGCCCTGGCCGCAAATAAAAGCGCAGACAAATTAGCAAAACAATATCTTGGCGAAGATACAATTACAGCATCGCTTGTCTTCAAAAATGGCCTTATCGGCACTTTCTTAGCTGCCAATCCATCAGGTTCAGCAGCAGCGCCTCCGGTAAGAATTTGTGGTGCAGAAAATAATATTGTTGCTACGCCTAACAGGCTGGCTGTCTATGACAACGATGGAACTTTAATCAATGAGCATAAATATCCTTTAAAACCGGAGAAGTGTATAACGGAAATGTTCATAGACGTAGGCAGGGCACTGCTCAAACCGGCTGCTTACAAGCTGCGAAACAGCTCCAGGCTTGACCTCGCAACAATGGCGTTTATCGAAGCAGCTTATCTAAGCGTTAAAACCGCAACGCCTGAATCGCCCGGGAAATTTTTTGAAATATCCGAAAAAGAAAAATCCCCATTCGCCTGACGCCTATGAAATTTAATCCGAACTTCTTTCTTTTCTATACATTAGTCATAACATTGTTTATTGACGGTTGTGTTTCCATTCAGCCGCGAGCCGGCAAAACTGCAATCAATTGTTCCGTGCTGATTAAAACCTGTAATGCAGGTTTTTCGGTTAAAGGCAAATCAATTAGATACACAAAATTCGGCTCCGGCTCCAATGTCACATTGTTAATCGGCTCAATTCACGGCGATGAACAGGCAGGTGCATCACTGCTCAAAAAATTCAGCTATTATTTAAAAGACAACCGTGACTTGCTTTGCGGCAAAACTGTAATAATTGTGCCGATTGTTAATCCGGACGGTTTCGTCAAAAAAACGCGTTTCAATGCAAACAGTATTGACCTTAACAGGAATTTTCCTGCCGACAACAGGATAAACGACGCCAACAATGGATATTTTGCGCTTAGTGAGCCGGAAAGCTGGGGCCTTTACAGGATAATCAACACTTATAAGCCTAATAAAATCCTGACATTACACGATACATTAGGCTGTATTGATTATGACGGCCCCGCAGAAACCCTGGCTGGCGAATTAGCTTCGAAATGCGGACTGCCTGTTCGCAAACTTGGTTCTCGTCCCGGCTCTCTCGGCTCTTACGTAGGCTTGATACTTCAAATGCCAATAATTACTGTTGAGCTTTCCGAAGAAGATACGAAACTTTCCGGGAAAAAACTTTTGAACAATTATAAGGATATGCTCATCGAGGCCATCAGCTTTTGAATTAGTTGCCGGCTATTTTTGTTTCAAGCAGATGCTGAACGTGCTTTAAAATCTGCCGAATATCTTCCGTATCGGGCAGAAATGTTACTAATTGTTCGAGAAGTTTCCGCTTTTTTATTTCTTTAAGCGTTACCGCAAAATTTACATCTATTATCCAGCCCAGCTGCCCTATTACCATATCATTGAGGGTCTTGAAATCCTTATAGGCTATCGTCCTGTTATCGAGAACAGCCTGGACAATATGTTTTGAATATTTATTTTCCGCTGACAAGCCCAGGGTTCCGAGATATTTGTTGGGATTTTTCCGCAAGTCTCCAAGCCAGTTTATCGCCACATAATAAATATCAAGTTTATCACAGTCGCGCACTAATTTTGCGATAAGTTCCGTTTGCTCATCAAGATTTTTTGGCAGCTCTTTTTCTCCATGAAACCTTATTGCCTCTTCAACAATTTCTTTTTCCTGCCGTGAAAGACAATCGAGAACTTTGTTCTCGGCAAGAATCTTAAGAGCAATCAGGCTGTGATTCTCGGTTCCGACATCATTATATGCTTTATACTTCATAAACTGCTCGAACCTGCCGACATCATGAAACAGCACTGCTGTTTCGGCGAGCATTTTTTGATTATCGTCCAAACCGAGTCTTTCGGTTATCAGTTTGATATCAATACACATCCTGCGGGTATGATTGTCTTTAAGGGCGATGTTTTCGTTTGTCAGTTCATCATCGCCGTAAAATATGCCAACATAGTCGTAAAACCATTTCTTAAATTGTTCGAGCTGTTCTTTCGTCATAATTTCCTTTTTTTATAAAACTATTAATTTACCGCAAAAATGCATTTCGTTCCATACTCTATTGGGAAAAATCTTGCACTCTCAGCTTTTTTCTTTTAATATCCTGATGTCTTTGTACTTTAGTGGCTAAGTTAAGGAGTAATCAAATGCCGACAATTAAAGACGTGATTGTCAGAAAACCTACCAAAGAAGAAATAAAGGAATGCCAAACCTGGCCGATATGGACCTGCGAAAAAAGCACATTTGATTGGGATTACACACAGACTGAGACTTGTCTGATTTTGCAGGGCAAAGTAACTGTCAAGGACAGGCCCGGCAGCGGGGCGGTTTCATTTGGTCCCGGCGACCTCGTTATTTTCCCCAATGGTCTAAGCTGCACCTGGCAGGTAAGCGAAGCGGTTAGAAAACATTACAATTTTAAGGATTGAAGAATTAAAATACCTCTTTGAAGCTGCTATGCCGGAATTTTCAATCCTTCAATAAAAATAGTCGCTTCCGGCTGGCTTGGACGCGGTCACAGCACCGCTCCTTGCCCTACTACAAGGCAACCCGCCGGAGGCGACTGCAAAAAGTATCCACTTTTTACTATCGCCTTGAGTAGAAACCATATCTACAATTATCTCCTCATCAGTGCCAATGGTATGTCAGTTCAATAAACTTAATGTTTATCTAAATTAACTATTCTTCCTGGTTTGCCTTAACAATACTGTCCTTTTTTATATTGTTAGCTTTCGGGAAAATAAATGTAGTTCTTTTGTCCGCAATAGCTTTCCCAAGATTTAACATTGTATCATTGCCAAGCTTATCTACTTCCAGCGGCTTTATAAAGAAATTGGCTATAAAAGCCTCAAAATCACCTTTAAAACTCTCAGCCTCTGTTTTTTTGCGGACAGATGCCAATTTTATAGCCATTTTGGGGTTGTTTTCACTTCTTTTGAAGGTCAGCGAGTTCACCCTTGCTATTATTTCATTATATTTATTTTCGTATTTATACTGTCCGTCCTGGGGCACAACGCTATATAGCCCGGCAGTTACAGGGCTTGGGCCTCCTGCATTGAAATTTACAATTACTTCCGTTACGGTTTCTTCTGAACCGTTAATTGTTCCCCTAACCTCAAAAAGACCTGTTCCTTCTCCTTCGAATCGAATCCAATTTAGTATGTTTATCAGCAGCTCTCCTTCTTTCAGGTTATCAGTGTTTCTCGCTATCATTTCTGCAGGGTCGAATATGTATTTCTGAAAGCCTTTTCCCTCCATTGTAAATCCACAAGTCGCATAAAAGGATTTTGAATCCGCCGTTTTTTTATATGAGATACTGCCTCCCTGCTGCTCGTTGTCAGCGCTGGTTTCTCTAATAACGGACACCGGTGATATCAGCGGAATAAAATACATAAATGATGAAGCAGGATTTTTTTTGGATGCCTTTTCATCATAATCCAGCACAACGGCAGGACCGCTGCTTTTTTTGCCGGCCTTGATGGATTTACTGCTGCCCGGACGATTAGGCTCAGAACTTATCCCGACACCGGCCGTTAAAAGCATAATACAAACAATAATAAGGGCATATAAACGCATATCTTATATATAATCTTTTTACGAAATAATCTAAACCTTTTTTTATTTTTATTGAGAATAAGGAAATTTCTTAATTTATTATCGGGCAAGGCATTTCTGTATATCCTAATGATTCTGAGTTAAAAGGTTTGCTTTTGACCTTTTTCAGCTCTGATAGTATAGTTATCTTGATATAACAAATTGTGATATCAAGTTGCTAATTTTGGAGAGTTTCACAGTGAGCAAAAACATAGAGACTATCATTCCAATCGAGCGGATATAAAAGCATTTTCCTCGTAAGAGGTCATAAGATTATTTTTGACAAAGACTTGGCCGACTTATACGGCGTTACTACTATGGCACTGAATCAAGCTGTTACCCGAAATATTACACGTTTTCCCGAAGATTTTATGTTCCAGTTGAATAGGACAGAATTCCAAAACTTGAAGTTTCATTTTGGCACCTCAAGTTGGGGTGGCACAAGAAAATTACCGAGAGCTTTTACAGAGCAGGGCGTTGCGATGTTATCAAGCGTTCTCCGAAGTAGAAAAGCCATCGACGTGAACATCGCTATTATGAGAACATTTGTAAAACTTCGCCAGATTTTGGCAACTAACGATGCGCTCAGACGAAAAATCGAGGCAATGGAACGCAAATACGATGAGCAGTTTAAGTTCGTTTTTAATCTTTTGTCCGAAATGACTTTGGCTGATGAAAAACCGAAGCTGAAAATCGGCTACCTTTCCGAATCAAAAGGATATAAAAAATAAAATATGAGATTTTTTAAACAAATTAAAAATTGGGCAAGAAAAAGCATTACGCCTCTTATATTCGCAATACTGTTCATTCTTTTAGGACTCGCTTTGGACCTCCCGCCATATGAAAAATTTATTGTGTGGGAAGGCAGACTTGAATTGGCTGCAAAATTCATCCTTGCAACTCCATTATTTATTTTTACAACTGCCCCTTTGGTCCCAACTCTAATCTGGCTTGGTTCTTGTGGATTTATAATAGGGCTCGTATTCCAGTTCTTATGGCTTAAAGGAAAGTCGGGTAAGATAGTTATCATTATTATCCTTCTGTTAAATGTGCCTCCGGGGTTATTTTTCTTTTTTATCAGCAATGCTCGTTATGAAAAGCCTGAAAGCTGCGAGAAATATTTCTCACAAACTAACGGCTTAAAAATCGTTGCTTATCCGGAGAAAGGTTTCCTAGGCAATACACAATTATTTTATTTGGCGACTTATGATGCAGGAAATCATTGGAACCAGATTATGCACTTTCGCACTCATGACCCTATCAACCCTAATTTTGATAATTTAAGATATCTCGACCCCAACAATTATTGGGTTTGGATGGGATGGCAATTAGCTGTTACGCATAATGGCGGCAAGACGTGGTTTGTCTGGAATCCCCGCGAAACGTGGAAAAGCTGGCGATGCTGTAATTACAGGCTGATCAGAGAAGTATCTTTCGAGTCTGCACAAAATGGTATGATGTTTCTCGATCCTATTGGAGCTGTGGAGAAATCTCACCTCTATACAAATGACGGCGGAAAAACGTGGAAAGAAAATAAAGAATAAAAAAGGCCGGCATTAGCCGGCCTTTTTAAGTTCTGGAGTAGGGTGGTTCTATTTTACCTCATCGTCAATCCAGCCGGTAAGCTCCTTCAAATCCTTCAGTGTAATATCGCCCATATGCGCGATTCGGAATGTCAGGTCTTTCAGTTTCCCGTATCCGTTGCCAAATGCCGTATTGTGCTTAGCCTGAACAGCTTTTATAACGTCGCCAACGACAATACCCTTTGTGTTCTTTATTGTCGTCAAAGTATTCGATGCGTATTTTTCTTCGCAGAACAGCTCAAACTTCTGCTTTGCCCAGCTTCTGACAAAATCACCCATTGCCTTATGTCTTTTCCAGACATTTTCCATACCTTCCTTGACTAATTTATGACACTGATAATTCAACGCCATAATGTGCGGAATGGCAGGGGTGGTGGGGGTCTGGTCTTTCTCTGCGCTCTTTGCGAACTCCTGGAAATCAAAATAATAGCCGCGGCCGGTAACTTTTTTGCTCTTTTCCATAGCCCGTTTGCTGACTGCGAAAACTGTCAATCCCGGCGGAATCGCAAACGCCTTCTGAACTGATGCAAACACAACATCCCAGCCTAACTGATCGAAATGCATAGGCAGGCCGACCATTGCGCTTACCGCATCGACAAATACCAACACATCAGGATATTTCTTTTTCATCATCTCCGCGATTTCATAAACCGGGTTCATCAGGCCGGTGCTTGTTTCGTTATACATCAATGTTATTGCAGCATATTTGCCGCCGGCAAATTTTTTGTCTATCATTTCCGCCGTTGTGGCCTGGCCCCATTCGACTTTCAGCTCTTCGACATTTCTGCCGCAGCTTCTTGCAACACTTGCCCACTTATCGCTAAAGGCCCCGCACATCGTGGCAAGCACCGTCTCATTGTGGTCAACACAATTGCGGATACTGCCTTCCCAGATGCCTGATGCGCTTGATGTGCTCAAAAAGACGTGCTGCTCAGTAAATAGAATTTTCTTCAGCATATCCACTGTTTCTTTGTGCAGTTGAGCATACTCTTTACCCCTGTGGCCAAGAGTATATTTGCTTAACTGCTGTAATACGTCGGGCAGGACATGCACAGGCCCGGGTATAAACAACCTCGGCGGATTTTTCCAGTCAACCATCTTATTACCTCCAAAAATTATTAAAGTTTATTTATTGTTAATCCAGAAAATATTTTAGGATAGAAAAACGTCGATTTCTGCGGCATTTTTTCATTCGCTGCCGCGACCTGCTTTACCTGTTCGGCCCTGGTCGGGTTCATAAAAAACAAAACCTGTTTTTCGCCGCTGTCCACCTTTGCCATCGCTTCGTCAACCGCGCTGCCGACATCCTTTATATACTCGATATTCGTCTCGCCCGCAAGCTGTGCATCACCAATCCCAAGCAATCCTTCTAAAATCAGCTTGTGCAGCACTACCACATCCAGCGATTTTGAGGCTTCGCTCATAGCCAATGGCTCAAGAGCATCTTTATTCTTCAGGATAATAAAATGAAAATTTTTCCCATCGTAAATGCCGAAAGCGTTTTGGCCATTTTTGAAAGATTTGTCAAGCCGCTTCATCATTAACGATTTAGCTTTTTCCTTATTCTCGGCCTTTTGATATTCGAATTCTGTAATCTTGAAATTTGGCTGTAATTTTTTAACCAGTTCGTTAGTATCGTAATTTTTCAGATTTCCAACAAGTCTGTGTGTCGGCAGAATTACAAGCCCTTTATTATGCACATTCACAAACGCCATCATAAGCCATTGTGCCGCCGGACTTTTCGTCAGGTTATAATAATTCATCGCCGTTTCATAGCGGTGATGACCGTCGGCAATCAGCACCTCTTTTTGCGCCATTAGGTTCGCAAGCAATTTTGTATCTTCTTGTGAGTCGATGGGAAACAGGCTGTGTTGGACGCCATCATCATCTACAAACTCGACAATGCTCTTTTTGCCTGTCGTCGCCTTTTCGATGATTTTATCCGTCTCCTGTTGTGGGTCGTCATAGAGCATAAAAACAAGCTCAAATTGAGCCGCCGTCGCCTGCGAGAGTTTTAGTCTGTCCGCCTTCGGACCATCTAATGTTTTTTCGTGAGGCCGAACACCTGCGCCGAACTGCGCAAGTTTTCCTAACGCGATAAAACCGCTTCGCTGATGTTTTTTCCCTGCGATTTCGAAGCTCTGAATATAAGCGTAAATTGTTTCTCTTTCGTCTTGTTTCAGGGCTTTCTTATTCAGCCAGTCTTTGAAATATTCAGCCGCCCGGCTGTATTGATTATTTTTTTCGTTGTCGTTTGGTTTTGTCTGTCCGAGGATAATTCGGACAATATTATATTGATTCTGCTCGTAGAGTTTTTTTTGCTGGGCCGGATTGATAACATCATAAGGCGGCGCAATGCACTTTCCGTTGTCGCTGACAACGTCAGGATTAAACCGATATGCCTTAAACGCTTTTATTTCCATTTATTGCTTTTTCCTGAATATTTACAAAACCAAAGAGGCGTATTCTACCAGAATCGTCCTTTAATTTCAATAGTCGAACATTAAAATTATACATTATTTTTTTATTCCGCCTATTGGCAGCAACAACACTAAAAGATATGTTCCATTTGGCACAATAATAATCACTGATTAAAAAATCCGAAATTCGAATGCTTGTCCCCGCGAAGGCAGAGATCGAATTCCGAAACAAAAATAAAACACAAATTACCAAAATTCAAAACCATTTCACAAACACAGATAGTTTTTCCTGCTTTGAAAATTTGGATTTAAACCATTTGATATTGTTTCGTATTTCGGATTTCGTGCTTCGGATTTAATATAAATCTGGCATATTCTATTTAATCGCTATATTATTACTGCAATAATTTATAAAGGAGAAAAATATGTTTTGTCCAAAATGCGGAACGCAGAATCCCGAAAACGCAAGAATCTGTCTATCCTGCAGTCAGCCTTTGCCTAATCTCTCTGATGTATCGCAAACCGGCGTTAAAACCAGCGCACTGGCGATATGGTCATTTGTCCTTGCGATGATAGGATTATTTACCTTTATGATTACTGCTCTGCCGGCCCTGATTTGCGGCATTGTCGGCCTTGTCAAAATCAGCAATAGCAGGGGCAAATTAAAAGGCACAGGCTTTGCCATAGCCGGAATAGCAATACCAACCATCGTCTCCATTTTTATTCTGCCGATGTTGCTGGCCATATTAATGCCGGCCTTAGCCAAGGTAAGAGCCTTAAGCCAAAGAATAATATGTGGAACCAACCTGTCCGTTATCAGCAAGGCGGTAATTTCCTACGCTGATGACCATAACGATATGTATCCTCTGGCAGACAACTGGTGCGATGTGCTTATCAAAGATTACAATGTAGCTCCGAAACAATTTTGCTGTCCTTCCAGTGACGCCAAAGAAGGCCAATCAAGTTATGCTATCAATATAAATGTCGCAGGCAAAAGAGCATCTGAAGTCCCGCCAGATACTGTCCTGCTCTTCGAGACAAAGGCCGGTGTAAATCCCGCCGGCGGGCCGGAAATTCTAAGCACTGATAATCATCAAGGCGATGGCTGTAATATCTTATTTGCCGACGGTCATGTTAAATATCTTAGAAAGGAAGAACTTTCAACTCTTCGCTGGACGACAAAATGAATTACCGTTCCGTAACGGCTGATTTCCTTAACTCTTTTTATAGACATTTTACCTACACTTTTTTAGTATAATTAACTGACATTATGGAATTGAATTTATTATAAATATAGTTCTTGACTTAATATATTTTCAGGTAAGAATATAGGTAATGCAGAATCGGTAAATTATAGCATAAAGAAACAAAAACTATCATTTTTAAGGAGTATTTGAAATGTTGCGAAAAATTCTAACAGTTGCGTTTGTTGCTGCAATGCTTTTCTCATTCGGCTGCAAGAAAACCTCTACAGATACCACAACCAAGACGTCCGTAAGTACTAAGCAGGCCGTAAAGGAGGGCCAAACAACCACTGAGACCGTAAAGAAAGAGACCATCAAGGAAACAGAAAAAACCCTGAAGGATGTCAACGCTAAATAGTCCGCAAAAACAAACAATGAAAGGGCGAGGCCCTGTCTGCCAAACAAATAAATGAATTTTTTAAGGAGAACTTGAAATGCTGCGAAAAATTTTGACAATCGCATTCGTTGCCGCCTTACTTTTCTCATTCGGCTGCAAAAAAACCTCTTCGACTACCACCAAGAAGACAGTAACTACTACTACTAAGGAAGTCGAAAAGACAGTTCCAGTAGAAGACGCCAACGCAAAGTAATCCGCAAAGGCAAACAAAAAGGGGCGGGTTTACCACTCGCCCTTTTTGAATTCACTAATCAAATCCGGCTAAAAGCCGGGCGTTGCGGATGGTCCTATGACTGTTTCACGGCCGGATTATTCAATAATCATTCCCGCCTTTAACGAGGCGGCTTATTTGGGAAGCACTCTTGCTTTTGTAAGGGATGCGCAAACTTATCTGCCTAACCGCAGCGGCGAGGTCATTATCGTTGACAATAATTCAACCGACCAGACCGCCCAAATCGCTAAAAGTTTTGACTGCACTGTTGTCTTTGAACCTATCAATCAAATTTCACGTGCCAGGAACCGCGGCGCAGAGGCGGCAAAGGGTAAATACCTGATTTTTCTCGATGCCGATACGACCCTTTCAGAGCAGCTTTTAATTGAAACATTAAAATTGCTCGACAGCGGCCAAATCGCCGGCGGAGGCACCGTGCTCGATTCTTCCGGAACAAAACTTTTAAGAGTTAAACTCCTTATAAAATTCTGGAACTTTATTTCTAAATTTCGGAAATTGGCCGCGGGTTTATATTTGTTCTGTCTGAAACAAGCCTGGGTGGATATCGGCGGCTTTGACGAAACTGTTTATATCGCGGAAGAGCTTATCTTTTCTAAGCACCTCAAAAAATGGGCAAAAAAACACAATATGAACTTTCGTATTCTCGATATCCCAATCCAGACTTCCCTGCGGAAATTTTACTGGTTCAGCTATAAAAAAATGGTTTTCAATCTTGCTATTGGCTTCTTCGTAAAAGGAAACAAAGATAAATGCCGCATCTGGTATGAACGAAAGGAAGTAAGGAAATAAGGAAGAAAAGATGTAAGGAAGAAAATACAGTTTACGTCCAACGGTTGCAATGCTCGTTTCGTAGGACGTTTAACGTCTGACGTAACCGTGACGAGTATCGTAACCGTAACCGTTTGACGTTGTTCTTTACTTCCTTTCTGTTATAATCCCATCCTGTTATAAAAACTATTTTCACTGGAAATAATATGGCCTTACCTGTTGCAATGCGGTGAAGACCCGGTATATTATTATCTTGGAGCTTCCCTATATGAATAAGAAAAGAGGATTTACATTGGTAGAGCTTCTGGTTGTAATAGCCATCATTGCAATGCTGATGGGAATAATGCTCCCTGCTCTTGCAAAGTCAAAGCGGCAGGCGCAAGCGGTTATCTGTCAGGCCAACCTCAAACAATGGAGCTATGTCCTTGAGATATACGCCAGCGGCAACAATGGGCATTTCTTCGGAGGTTTTGGGGAAGGCTGGTGGAACGACTGGATTGAAGTATTGCGCCCTACTTATGTCAAGCGGGGAGGGATAACCTGCTGTCCGACGGCAACCCAACCTGCAGACGAGGGAGGGCGTGGAATCTTCGCGGCATGGAAGGACCCCGAAGGTGATTATGGCAGTTATGGCTTAAACGCCTGGGTTTGCGATATTGCAGAAGGAGCTGTTTCTCCTTCTGAAAAGGAACGTTACTGGCGGATTATCGAAAGCGGGAGGGGAAATATACCGATATTTCTGGATTCCCTTACCATCGCAGCTTGCCCGGACAATACCTCTGTCCCGCCAAACTATAGCGGTGAGTGTCCCCCTGCCCTTGACCCTATGAAGGCTCCGCTGGCAGAGCAGATGAAACCGTTCTGCATTGGTCGACATGGCCGCGTAATGACAAATTGCCTGTTTATGAATTGGTCTGTCAGGCCTGTAGGACTCAAGGAATTGTGGAAGTTGAAATGGCACAGGAAATTCGACACAAATGCTGCTCCGCCGGCCTGGCCGGGATGGATGAAAGGACTTAAAGACTATTGAGAAAGTCATTTGTTCCTCTATCTTCTGAATCATTTCGCTGTTTGGAAAATCTTCATTTAAACAGACGTGCCTTCCTGTTATAATCCCACAATGCATTAAAATAATTTGTGTCTATTCGTGTTCATTCGTGGTTGATTATTTTCTATGGCATTACCAATTGTCGCAATAATCGGAAGACCCAATGTGGGCAAAAGCTCGCTCTTTAACGCTATCGCTGGCGAGATGATAAGCATCGTTGAGCCGACCGCAGGCGTAACAAGAGACCGTGTAAGCACGATAATTGAGCACAACGACCGTTATTTCGAGCTTATCGACACCGGCGGCTACGGCATTGTCGATTCAGACCAGCTTAAAAACCACATAGAAAATCAGATTAAACAGGCTATTCTTTCCGCCTCTCTTGTTTTGTTTATTGTTGATATTCGCGATGGCTTAATGCCTTTAGACAAGCAGATTGCCCAGCTTCTGCGAAAGAATAATCTTAATGTCCTTCTCGTTGCCAATAAAGCTGATGATGCAAAAATGTTCCCGGCCGCTGCGGAATTTTCAAAGCTCGGCTTTGGCGATGCCCTTTGCGTATCAGCGACAAATAATCTCAACAAGAAGGTCCTCGTCGAAAAAATAATCGAGCAGCTCAAAGATTTGACTTCTGAAAAACCGCAGGACGTCGAGATGAAAATCGCCGTTGTCGGCAAACGCAACGCAGGCAAAAGCACCTTCACAAACGCTATTGTCGGTCAGGAGCGCGTAATTGTAAGCGAAATTCCCGGCACAACCCGTGATTCTGTCGATGTCAGATTTCAAAAAGACGGTAAAACTTTTGTTGTTATCGACACCGCAGGCGTTAGAAAAAAAAGCTCGGCAATCAAAGACAGTATTGATTTTTATAGCTATGTCAGGGCCGCAAAATCAATTCAGCGTGCGGATGTCGTTTTGCTTTTGATTGATTCTACCGAGCCTGTTTCGCAGGTTGATAAAAAACTTGCAGGGTTTATCGCCGATGAATACAAGGCCTGTATTCTTGTTGTGAACAAATGGGACCTCGCGAAGAATAGCGCATCAAGCGACGACTACGCCGATTATCTCGGCAAACTTTTGCCGCAGTTAAGCTATGCCCCGATTGCTTTTACGACCGCTACGGAAAGCAAAAATATCCAGTCGGCCCTTGACCTTGCCCGCGAGCTTTACAAGCAGGCAACGACAAAAATCTCCACTCCGAAATTGAACAAGGCCATCGAGCAAACAATCTCACAGCGTCCCGGCGGCAAGAGAGGATTTGTTCATTTCCCGAAAATCTACTATGCAACCCAGGTTGCGATAAAACCTGTTACCCTGCTTTTATTCGTCAACAAAACGGAATTTTTCGATGAAAATTATAAAAGATTCCTTATTGGCAGACTTCGCGACAATCTTGGTTTCGCCGAAGTCCCGATAAGATTGCTGATTCGCCCCAGAAGAAAAAAATGAAAAGCTGGTTGCCCTTGATTCATTACGGCGTCTGTATTGCCGGCGTATTATGGTCGGTTACAGACACAAGTTTGAATTTCGCTTCTGCGGGGTCGCCTTTTAGGCGAATTTTGTCTTCGCGAACATATTGTTGCGGAAAATTATACATCACTTTCCGCGTTACTTCCTGTTTGCCCACGTCGTCATCCTGTATCTCAAGCAGCACTTCAAAGCCGCTTTCCTCATAAGCGGCTCTTGCGTCTTCTGTTGCTACTATCGTAATACTGCCGATTTCCGGCCGTTTGATAAATTCCACTTTGTATTCGCCTGCAAGGTTTGCGCTAAAGATAAAGCCCAGCGTCCCGCTGATGGTGTATTGTTTCATATCTTCCTGCATTGCGGGCAGCTCAACTTTCACGGCCATATCGGCATATCTTATTTCGCCGCTGGCAAGTTCGATATATGGCTTCTTCTCAATAACGCCGCCGCGGGCCTGCTTTTTCTCTGCCGGTGTCGCCATTTTCACCTTTGCTTCCGTCAGCAGTTTGGAGGCGAGCATAGTTACAGTATCCGGGGTTATGCGAGCGCCGGTTATTTCGTTGCCTGTTTCGTCTATACATTTTATCGGCAGCGTTTTTTCTTTTAGTTCGACAACTCTGATTTTCTGCAGCTTATCCGGCCTTGCAGCCTGAACAGACAGCCCGTATTCGCGGATTCTATCGCTTTCAGCGAGGAATTTTTGGACATCCGGCAGACTGTATTCGCCTTCTGCGCCCATATTCTCTTTTTCAGCATCGAAGACAACATCGAGTTTTTCCTTGCCTGCGTTTATTTTGCCGGCCAGTTCTCCTATTTTTCTCGCAGGTCCTTTAAGGTCTGCCTTCACCTGAATTTCCGGTTTGCCCTCGATTGTTACCCAAAGCCTGGGGTTTGCCTTGCTGGCTGCTATGGTAATCGTCTGGTCAGGCAAATCTTTATCGAGCGATAAATCCGCCCAGACCCATATCAGGCAGGTTATAAAAATCACGAGCACCGCTTTTTTTATCTTCGCAAACATTACTTATGCCTATATAAATAAAAATCCCACATTTGTAAAGAACCAATCCCCGCTAAGGCTATTGTCTAATCTAAATGCTTGTTTTTTGATAAGTTTTACATTATGAAGGCCTTATGCATCAAACGGGCAAAACATATCGGATATTTTTAAGCGCTGCCGAGGCCAGCGGTGACAGACTCTGTGCAAATCTTATAACCGCTTTAAAACAAACAGGTTATAACTTTGAATTTGCTGGTTTAGGCGGTCAAAGAATGGCTGCCGCCGGCTGCCAAATACTCGTTGATACAACTCAAAGAGCGGCAATGACTTACAAGGCTTTCAGTCACATTCTTTTCTTCTTTAAGGTTATAAAGCAGGCTCAAAAATACTTCGCTCTGACTAAACCTGATTTTGTAATAGTTTGCGATTCGCCGAGTTTTAATTTTCATATCGCTAAAGCCGCTGCAAAGGCCAGCGTTAAAACTCTTTTTTACGTTGCTCCGCAATTATGGGCCTGGGCGCCCTGGCGGATTAAGAAATTAAGAAAACTCTGCACCGCAGGCCTTGCGGCGATTTTACCTTTTGAGCCGGAGTGGTTCGGAAAAAAAGGTTTGCAGTGCACGTTTGTTGGTTCGCCAATGCTTGAAAACATCCCGCCTGAACTGATAACTCCTAAAAATTACAGCAGATATTCAATTTCAAATGCGCATATAGCGATAATGCCCGGTTCGCGGCCTGCGGAACTAAAATCGCTGTGGCCGGCGATGCAGGAAATTGCAAAAAGGCTGAAGGCCCGGCATACGGCTATGAAATTTACGGCTGTGGCCGCAGATGAAAAAACGGCAGAAATTCTGCGGCAAAGCGAATATAAGGCTCTTCGCTGTGATTATGCCATTGATGCCGTTTATGAAACAGCGAAAAAAGTTGATTTCGCTCTGGTTGCAAGCGGTTCGGCAACATTGCAGGTTGCCGCTGCGGCTTGCCCGATGGTGATAATGTATCAGTCCAGTAAATTTCTGTGGCAGCTTGTGGGAAAGCGGCTTGTTACTACAAAATATCTTTCTTTGGTCAATATTTTGGCGCAAAAGGAGCTCGTGCCTGAATTTATGCCATATTTCGATTCTGTAGCGCCAATAGCGGCGGCTTGCGATAATCTTTTAAATGTTCCTGAAAAATTAGCCGTCCTTAGTAGCGAGCTTGCCGAACTAACAAGGCCGCTTGCCTGCGGCAGGGCGTCTGAAAAGGTTGCTCAAATGGTTATCAAGCAATTGAAAAATTCCCATTGAAATTTATCCTCTTTCTGCTATACTTACATCCGGGCAAATCACAGCTTTGTTCTCTTCAATGGAAAAGGAAGAAGGTGCAGGATGAAGCATAGCAGAGTAAGCAGAATCGTTAATATCCTGACTACGCTCCAGTCGGGACAGAAGTATGCACCGGCAGACCTCGAAAAAATGCTCGGCGTAAGCAAGCGGACGGTTTTTCGCGACCTCAGGGAGCTGCAAAGTATCGGAGTGCCATACAAATACAACTCTAAAGACGGCGGATATAGTATTGACCCCAAGTTTTTTCTGCCGCCAGTGGATTTCACCCTTGCTGAGGCGCTGAGTATCTTGACACTTGTGCATAAGGTCCGAAACCATCTGCCGATGCCGTTCAGGAATTCGGCTCTTCTTGCCGGCCTGAAGGTTGAAAATAACCTGCCTGCCGAGGTGCGAAGCTACTGCCAGACATCGCTTCATAAGGTAACCATTGCTCCTGAGCAATACACCGTAATAAAATCGCTCGATTCACTGTATAACACTATTCAAAAGGCCATTCGCAAAAAAAACGTTTTAAGCCTTTCATACAACTCGCTCTATGAGCAACAGGCTATAAATACAAATCTGCATCCGTATCATCTGCTCTATAAGAACCGCTCGTGGTATGTGATAGGTTTTTCCCAGCTTCATAAAATGATTAGAACCTTCAATCTCGGCAGGATAAAAAGTGTCGAGACGCTGGCAGACAAATTCACAGACGGGGATAATTTTGATTTATACGAATATCTCGGCAGAGCCTGGTCGCTTATTCCGGAAGGCAGGCTGTATAATATAAAACTAAAATTCTCACCTCTTGTTGCCCATAATGTCTCCGAAGTGCAATGGCACAGCACTCAACAGGCGCTGTGGAATGAAGACGGTTCGGTTGTTCTTACTTTCAGGGTTGACGGGCTGGGCGAGATTTCCTGGTGGGTTTTGGGCTATGGCGACCAGGTGCAGGTTCTGGAGCCTGCGGCATTAAGGAAAAGGGTGCTGGAAAGGGCACAGGCCCTTATCGAGAATCATAAAAAACAGTAGCGTCTTTCCTGTTATAGGTTTTGTGGATTAGCTGTTAGCCGGCCCGTGAATCACAGTTAAAGACAGGCGGCTATTTCTTGGGGCCGAAGACTTTCCTGTCATTCTGTTAATTGTTCCCTTTAAAGTAACATAGACATTTAACAGGTTATACACCGCCATCCCAAACCTTGTTTTGACACAACCATTTTTGCAATAAGGGGTTACGGCTGCTAATCCGCCCCTTCTAACAATTTTCATCTCCTTATGATTACGAATACTTTTTTAAAAAAGGTATAAGTATTATCAAAAAACAAATCCCGAAAACATTTAATTTATTACCAGGATAATCGCGCGATTATCATTGCCAAAATGACTTTTTTTGTATAGACTATCAGGCTGTAAATTGAATGGATTTTAGAATTATTTTATGAACTGCGAGGATTAGAAATGAAGGTAAAATTTAATCGAGCGGCATTATCTGAATCGCTGGCAATTGCAGGAACTGTAATACCTGCAAGAACCACCAAGCCTATACTTCAGGGCCTGAAAATAGAGGCGCAGAAGGACAAGGCGCTTATAAGTGCCACGGATTTCGAAACGGGAATAACCTGCCTTGTTGCACAGGTGCAGGTTGAAGAAAAGGGCGATGTTGTAATTCCCGCAGAAAGGTTTGCGGCCATCGTTCGCGAGAGCGCGGATGAGGTTCTTGAGCTTAAAACTGCAGACGGGACCTGTCACGTCCGCGGGGCAGACAGCCATTTTACAATCTACAGCCACCCGACCGATCAATACCCGGTTGTCCCCGGCTTTGATGGGGAGCCGCAGGTAAAGGTAAATCTGATAAAGCTGCAGGAAGCTGTAGAGCATTGTTTGTTTGCAACGGCCAAAGAAAATACCAGATACGCATTAAGCGGAATTCTGTGGGAAGCGGTGGGGAAAAAACTGACGCTTGTCGGGACGGACGGCCGACGGCTCGCGAAATACAAACTCGCGCTTAACGCGGAAGCGGACAAGAAACTTGAATCTGAAAAGATTATTGTGTCTGCAAAGGCGATGTCACTGCTTGGCAGAATAAGTGCAGGCGAAAAAGACGAGGCAGGTATTCGTTTCGTCGATAACAAAGTCGTAATAGCTTGCGGCAACGCGGTTATAAGCTCTACGCTTATCGAAGGGAATTTCCCCAAATACGAAGATATAATCCCGACGGATTACAAGAACAAAATCGAGCTTAATACCGCTGCGACCTTGAGTGCGGTCCGAAGAGCGGCACTGCTGACTAATGAAGATTCAAAAGGCGTTAAGCTGGCGCTTGACAAAAGATCGTTAGTGTTCACCAGTAGGGCGCCGGAAATGGGCGACGCTGAAATTGCAATGGATGTCGATTATAAAGGCGAAGCGATGGAAATAGGCTTTAACCCGCAATTTCTGGTCGATGTGCTTAAAGTTATAAAGGAAGACTCTTTCGAGCTGCAGCTGGGACAGTCTGACCGGCCGGGGCTTATTAAAAGCGGAACAAATTATCTGTATATTGTTATGCCGGTGAGTTTGTCATAAAAAAAAGCAGGATGGCGTAAGATGAACACGGAAGTATTACTCAACAAGGCGAACAGGGCGGTTAAATTCAGGCGAAAACCTGTCCGGAGTAGCAGCCCGCCTCGACTCGCCGTCATTGGCGAGGCGGGTAATATCAACGGCCCGCCTGTGGGCGAGGTCTCGCCTCTGGCGGACGAATTGGCGCTGTTTCTTAAAAAAGTCGCCAGGCCCGCTGTCCGGAATGTATCAATTCCCGATGCTTTCGAGCAGATAGCGGGAGAATATCTGGCTCAAAACTGTCGAATAGAGTCTATCACGGCGGGTATCCTGAAAGTGAAGACAAAACCCGGCCCCTTTATGTTTGAGCTGCAAACAAAGGCCGGACAGATAGTTGAACAATTAAAACGGCAGTGTCCATCAGCGAACATCCGCCAAATCAGGCTGATTTGTTCAGAATAAAAAATTATAAATCCGAAGTAAAGGTAAAATGAAAGATCATACATACGATGCAAGCAGTATAAAAATTCTCGCCGGCCTCGAAGCTGTCCGAATGAGGCCGGAGATGTATATCGGCAATCGCCAGCAGGGCGGATTGCATCATCTGGTTTATGAAGTTTTGGATAACTCCATAGATGAGGCAATGGCAGGCCGATGCGATACAATAATCGTCCGCATTCACGTCGATGGAAGCTGCTCAGTGGAAGACAACGGCGGCGGAATTCCCGTTGATATTCATAAGGAAGCAGGCAAAAGCGCATTGGAAGTGGTGCTTACAACTCTTCATTCCGGCGGTAAATTCGACCACGAAGCTTATAAAGTATCAGGCGGTTTGCATGGCGTAGGCGTAAGCGTAGTTAATGCCCTTAGTGAATGGCTCGAAGCAGAGGTTTACCGCGACGGCAAACACCATCATTTCGAATGTGAAAGAGGAAATGCAAAAGGCCCGGTCAGGGAAATTGGCCCAACCACGAAACAGGGAACGGTAGTCCGATTTCTGCCCGATGAGCAGATTTTCGGCGACCTCGAATTTGACTATGAGACGCTTTGCAAGAGAATCCGCGAGGTCGCGTATCTAAACGCCGGCGTCAAAATATCATTTCAGGATGATAGAAATAATAAAAAGGAACTTTTCCATTTTGATGAGGGCATAAAATCGTTTGTAAAACATCTCAACGAAGGAAAAGAATCGCTGCATTCAGATGTAATTTATTTTTCAAAAGAAGACCCGCAGACACATATGCAGTGTGAAATAGCGCTGCAATATAATACCAGCTATGTCGAAAACGTTCTGGCTTTCGCGAACAATATCAGGAACATCGATGGCGGCACGCATATGAGCGGCTTTAAAACCGCACTTACCCGCACGATGAACGCTTACGCCAAGAAGGCCGGTCTCCTGAAAGAAGGTCAGGCTCCGAGCGGCGAAGATGTTCGGGAAGGATTAACGGCTGTAGTATCGGTGAAACTTGCCGACCCGCACTTTGAGGCTCAGACAAAAGTCAGATTAAGCAACCCCGAAGTCGGCACCTTTGTGGAAACGACGGTTAATGAGCAATTGGGAAATTATCTTGAAGAAAATCCTGCCCAGGCAAAAAGAGTATTGACCAAGGCAATTCAGGCGGCAGCAGCCAGAGAGGCAGCACGGAAAGCAAGGGAGTTAACGCGAAGAAAAGGCGCTTTAGGCGGAGGCGGTCTGCCGGGCAAGCTTTGGGACTGTTCCAGCAGAGAAGTTGCCAATACGGAACTGTTTGTAGTCGAGGGCGATTCAGCAGGCGGAAGCGCAAAAGGCGGCAGAGACCGGAATATCCAGGCGATACTGCCGCTGAGAGGCAAGATTCTCAACGTCGAAAAGGCAAGAGTCGATAAAATGCTCGCTCACGAAGAAATACGCACAATCATTAGCGCACTGGGAACAGGTATCGGCGCCGACGATTTCGATATCAGCAAATGCCGATACGGCAAGATTGTTTTAATGACTGATGCAGATGTTGACGGGGCGCATATAAGAACGCTGCTTCTTACCTTCATTTTCAGACAGATGCCGGAACTTTTCGAGAAAGATGCGGTTTATATTGCACAGCCGCCGCTGTATGAAATCAGCGTCAAGGGAAAGAAAAAATCGGAGTATGTCTTGACCGAGCAGGAAATGCGAAAACGGATGGTATCGCGCGGTATCGAAGGAACGGAATTGGTAATAAGAGAAAACGGCAGGACCGGGAAAATCAGCGGCGAAGAGCTTAAGGAGCTTGTAAAACTGCTTGGCGAGCTGGAACGCAACATAACCGTGTTTGAAAGAAGAGGAATTTGTATTTCTTTCAAGCAGTTTATCAAGAGCCAGTATAACGGGAAAAAACTTCCGGAATATCATATTCGCGTGGAAGGACAGTCAGATTTTTATTATGAAGAAGAGGAATTTGAAAAGAAGACAGCTCAAATAGAATCTGCCGGCAGCGGCCAGCAGGAAGACCAGCAGGAGAAAATACTTTCCGAAGAATTGCACGAAATAACCCGCACCAATGACATAAATATTAAATTGAAGGAGAAATTCGGACTCGATTATAACGATTTTCTGTTGAAGGCCGAACGTAAAGTTTCCGGAGAAGCGATGCCGACAAAATTCAAACTGATGAATGCTTCTGAAGAGTATGAAATAGCGTCGCTCGACCAGATAGCGGGCGGAATAAGGCAAATCGGCGGCAAAGGCATAGAAATAAAGCGGTTCAAAGGCCTGGGCGAAATGAATGCGGAACAGCTTTGGGAAACAACTATGGACCCGGCGAGAAGGACGCTGCTGAAAGTTACGCTTGACGACGCGGGCGAAGCGGATAGATTGTTTAGTATCCTGATGGGAGATGACGTTGAAAAAAGGCGAGCTTATATTCAGGAGCACGCACTGGAAGTGCAGAATCTTGATATATAAATCCGGTTATATCGGACGCGTTTTTTTATAGTTTCGCCCTGAATAGACAAATTTTGACTTGAAAATAGCCAGGCAGTTCTGCATACTGTAGCTGATATAGGGATGAATCCCGTTAGAAATAGAACGAAAAAATATCTTTAATGGGATAAATCCCGTTTGCAATTTCAAAGGGTAGAACTCTATAATAGAAAATGGATTTCTAACGGGATGAACAAAATTGGAAAGGATTTAATAATGGCGAGACTTTTAAGAATCTTGTTGATGACGACTGTCGTGCTGGCCCTTGTTTTTGCCGGCTGCAATGGGAAACAAAAGACCGCCACCGGCGAAAAAATCTCTGACAAAGAGCTTAGCGGCGAGCAGGAACAGCAAAAAGAAAAGCTCCAGAAAAAAATCGACAAAAAATATGAAGACCCCGGGGCGCACTATGAGCTCGGAAAATTATATCACAGCGAGGGAATGTGGGACAAAGCGGAATGGGAATACAATAAAGCACTTGCTTTTGACCCGATGCATCACGACGCGCAGGCCTCGATAGTCAAGCTACAGGTCGATAAGGGCGATACGACCAAGGCCGGAGTAGTCGCCGATATGTATATCAGCCAAGCCAGTGTTAGTGCAAAACATTCTCTCCTTTTAGGCAGGGCTTTTCAGAGCAGGGGACTCGATCAATATGCACTTGCCTGTTATAAGCAGGCTTACAATCTGGCGCCCAATTCGGTGGCGATAAACAAACAGCTTGCTTATTATTATCTGGCCAGGAAGGACAATGCCAACGCCGAGATGTATCTTCGCAAGACATTTGAGCTTGACCCCACTCAGAGCGAAGTTGCAGGCGAGCTTGGCAGGTTAGGTGTTCAGGTCCAGATGCCGACAAAGCAGGCTAAACAGGCAAAAAAAATTGACAAGATAGCTGAAGAGCAGGAGAAAAAAGAATTGAAAGAACAAAAAAAGGAAGAATAGCTAAAAAACAAAAGCTTTAAAAGAAACCCCGGCATATCTGCCGGGGTTTTTTATTGTCTTTAGGAATCGTTTTCAGCTAAGGGGATATTTAGTTTTTCAAGAAGCCGGTTTAGCTTCCTTCGTTCGAGGCCGAGGATTTTAGCAGCAGCAATCTTTTTGCCGCCGGTCGATTGCAGAGCTTGAATAATGACTTTGCGTTGTGCCTCATTGAGCGTCAGCAAACGGGCTTTCCCGTTTTCCACAGGAGCCGCGATAAGAATTTCAGCAGGCAGAACAGCGGGTGTTATCGTTTCTGTGCTTGTCAGGACATAAGCTCGTTCTATAACATTGGCCAATTCGCGGACATTGCCGGGCCAATGATATTCGAGCAGAAGTTTTTTTGTCGATTCCGCAAGGATTTTATAAGGTTCATTATAAAGCTCGGCCTGGCGGGCAAGGAAATATTCCGCAAGGGCAAGGGTGTCCTGCGGCCTCTCTCTAAGCGGAGGCACATGAATAGTTACAACATTGAGCCGATAATATAAATCCGCCCGGAATTTGCTTTCGTCAACGCGTTGTTTTAAGTTCTGGTTTGTAGCGCAAAGCACGCGAACGTCAATCGGGTAAGATTTTACCGAGCCGACAGGCGTGACCATCGATTCCTGCAGGACTCGCAGGAGTTTTGCCTGAAGGTCGAGCGGGATTTCGCTGATTTCGTCGAGAAAAATTGTTCCGCCGTCGGCGGCCCTGAAAAAGCCCAGCGTATCGCTGACAGCACCGGTGAACGCTCCGCGGACGTGGCCGAATAACTGGCTTTCAAATAATTGTCCGGTAAGAGTTGTGCAGTCCACAGGAACAAAGACTTTTTCCGCTCTTTCGCTGCATAAATGAATCTGCCGTGCGACCATTTCCTTGCCGGCGCCGGTTTCACCGCTGATTATCATTGAGCATTGTCTTGATGCGACTGTGTTGATTGTCTGGATAACTGAATTGAATGCCTCGGATGTGCCGATAACGAACTCACTGCGCACGACACCGCGCCGTGACGTGGGCGGAACATCACCCTGAGCAAAGACGTTCCTTCGCGCGAATTTACCTTTTTCCTTTTCCATGTAAGCGCACAAAAAGCAAGTCAGTTTTGTGCGTACCCGGAATAACCACTGTTCGGGACGCTATGTAAATCACCGCGAGAGAGTTTGGATAAAAACCTCAGGCCATCGTTTCTCCAAAGACCTCCGTAATATTTTACTAAATATATTATAAGTCCTATAAAATGTAAATCAAGGCAAAAATGGTATTTTGGGGAAAATGGATGTAGTCTAACTCCTATATAAAATAAGTGTATTATTATAGGACTAAGAACACTTAATAGCATAAGTATTTGTAAATGAACGTCTTATAAACGTTCAAGTCTGTTGAATTGGGTAAAATATAATTCTTTAAAGAATTAGGTCGAGATTATTGTTTTCTAAGGTTTTGATGAAATTTTACTAACTTTTTTGCGGCAAGAAAATTTGCCTATGACTTTAAAATCACACCCTCAATAAATACGACAATCGTTACAAATATAATTATTTCTACAATAACGGGCGTCATCGCTTTAATCCATCTATAAGGCGTATAGTGTTCATCAATTTCTTTGCGGATGAACGCATAAGCGACGACCGATTGAGCCGAACCAATGTGCGTCCAGCACCCTCCAAGCGCATATCCGGCTATCTGGGCCATCGCAAAAAGATGGATGAATCCTACTCCCAGACCTTGAATAGCACGACCCGCAAAATCAGCTACGACGTTGTTATCTAGCATTGCGGAAAGAATTGTTGCCCCGCCAAACTGAGCCAATGCTAATGGCGATGGTCCTACTTTTTCAATGCCCCAGTGCAAGAACTGAGTAATCTGGCTGAAAAAACCGCTCTTTTGCAATAGAGTAATACAGAAAAAAAGCGGGATTAAAAACAGGTATTCTGAAAATTCACGTCCTGCTTCAACTAAAGCAAGACGTCTCATTTTCTTTATAAAAAAGATGCCTGTAATCGCCACCGCAAAACCCGCAAATGATGCGGGGAAAAGAGGGAGACGGTGATTAAAAGCGTGCCAGATTAAGTAGCCGATGAATGGAATAAAAGACAGAAGTCCGATTTGCTGGGTTCGTATTCGCTTCTTTTTAATATGGCCCAAAAAGGGTCTTAATCTTGCAAGAGATTTATCTTTGCCGTGACCTTCCTGTTCTACGAGGTTTATATAATGGTCGTCTAACGTATCGGCAATATCTTCGGACACAAAGATACCGAGCATTTCTTTTCTTTTTTGCTGGGGAACCTCGGCCCTTACCAGTGCTTCGCCGAGCGACATTCCCTGATGAACGTATTTTAGGAGCGGATGAAAATAGTTGCCAAGCGGTTTTTCGTGTTCTTTAATGAATTCCAAATGGTCTAAAACTTCGCCGTGTCGCATAGCCTGCAGGAATCGCACATCAGCGGCGTGAGATTCCATAAAATCAAGTTTTTCCATCTGGATGTTTTGTTTTTTTGCGAGTTTTTTACGTATATTCCAGGCAACGATTAAATAACTTCCTACGGCTACCGGCAAACAATAACGAATAAAAAAAGCATTGTCCAAATGGGGATACAGGTTGGCCTTCATAATAAGATTTGGCGGTTCTCCATAAGCCAGCCACATACCGCAAACGGTTGTGATAACGGTTGAAATCATAACTATGTAAATTATCATATCGTCTTTAATTTTTGACAGGACGAGAATAATAACAAGAGTTCGAATCATAAGACCTATCATCGAAACGCCGTCTAATACGCCCGAACAGGCGGCTACGAGGGCTGCGATAAGCGCCACCGTTGGCACCAGCTTGCCTTTATTCATTCTTAGTATGGCGAAGCTAATTGTTTCCAAAAGGCGGGTTTGTGTAATGACCGCCACGAACAGCGTAAGGCCGAGTATGAAAAGCAGCGTGTCCGCGTGAAACATCGCATCCAGTCCATCGAGCGTCAGGAAATGATGTCTGAAAAAATCCCAAAGTGCTCCGGCCCCTTTATCATTGATTGATTGACGCAAGAAAGATGTTGACCACCATATTTTCCAGAATGTTGCGAAAACAACGATGGCAAGTCCATAAGTAATCGCGTTTTTGTCTATGCGCCAGCGGATAGAGCCGAAAATGAAAAGCGATAATATCATCAGCAAGACTTCGACAGCGAGGAAACTGCTTGAAAAGCAATAAAATTGTCCTATCCCTAAAATTATCAGCGATAAGACTATGCAGAATATCAGAAATTTCACTGACGAAAGTTCTACAATTTTGTTATTTGCTTGTTCCATCGCAAACCTAAATCGAGCTTGAATATGTTTGAGGCATTAAAAGTTTGCTATTATAGCTTTTGGCTGATAGGAGTCCATAATATTTTGATGGAGGACTTGAGGTAGTTATTTGAAGATCGCAGGTTTTTTATGCGCTGGCGTGAGCTTTAAGCTGACGATGTTTTTCCTCAATTTTGCAGAGTTTGCAGTTGCAGATGCCGACACTTCTAAGATGAGTTGAGCCTGTGTAGTCCCGTGTTTCAACAAGAGAAGCGCCTTTTGCCTTCATTTTGCGGAAAGCTACATCAGCTCTTCGCCTGTCGTGTGTGCCGACGGCATCGATGAAAACGGTTACCTTTTTCCCTCTCTGCAAAAGACCCAGAACCGTCGCCACTACGGCTTCTTCAGCAATGGCGCCGATGACGATAAATTCATCTGCTTTCAGTTCGGTAAGCAGTCTTTCGGCGCGAGGCTCGGCAAAAGGGTCCTCGCATCGCTTGTTAAGAATTACCTGGTCATAATGCGAGAAAATATCTCTTTGCAGGTCTGTGCAGCCATCGGCTGCGAGTTCAATTCTTCTGTTGCGGATAGAATATGGTATTTTTTGGCAGCCTTCTGAGCCGATGATACAAATTTTGTCGCCGTTTCTGCCGGGCTTGCACAATGTGGTTGAGACTATCCTAAGTTTTTTAATTCTTGCCCAAGCCAAAGTTCTTCTTATGTTCATCAATACCCTGCGGTGATTTCTGATGCAGGCAGCGCCTTGAGCAAGAAAAAAATCCCTTTGTGTATCGATATCTATCAATACACGTTTCCGTCTTATTGCTATAGGCCTAATCATATTACTTACCCCTATCGTAATAGCCTTTACATTCTCTACGTTATTATCGGCTCGATAGTTTATCTAATTCTGTATCGAAATTTGCAGGACTTGACTTAATATGGCGTCCAGTCAAAATAGACGGCTTTTCAGGGATAAAAAAGGCTTCTTTATGGCTAAAAAACAGTTAAAAGACTATCCGGACATAGTTTTGCGGCCTGAAAAAACAATCGGCAAAGTGAACTTTTTAGACATTTTCGGACGTAACTCGCCGGTGCATATAGAGATAGGTTCAGGCAGGGGCACCTTTTTGGTTAATCAGGCATTGGCATTTCCGGATGTAAATTTTCTCGGTATTGAGTGGACTAACAAATATTATAGATATGCGGTTGACAGATTAGGACGAAAAAAGATAGGGAATGTTCGTATCATACGGACAGAGGCCGCCTCATTTTTAGCCGAACATATTAATGACAATTCCATTAAATGTTTTCATATTTATTTTCCTGACCCCTGGCCGAAAAAGAGACATCATAAAAGGCGGCTTATTTGCGAAAAAAATATTGGGCAAATGATTCGCTGTCTAAAAAAAAGAGGGCTGATTAACATTGCCACCGACCACGCCGAATATTTTGAGCAGATGAAAAAGGTTTTTGAAAATTTTGCTAAAGAATTGAAACCTGTTGAATTTGTCAGGCCTGCCGGTGCGCAGGACAATGAGCTTGTCGGCACGAACTATGAAAGAAAGTATATAAAAGAAAAAAGAAACATTTTCACCCTCGCTTTTAAAAAGATATAATCCAAATTATGTCAATAACGGATAAAAATAACCGACAGCCAATCACAGTGGGTTTTGTTGCGCTGGGCTGTCCGAAGAATGTAGTCGATTCGGAAAAAATGCTCGCGCTAATTGCCCAGGCAGGCTTCGTAATCGACTATGATGCCGACAATGCCGATGTAGTAGTAATCAATACTTGCGGTTTTATACAGCCGGCAATTGACGAGGCGACAGAGGCAATAACCCGCGCCCTTACGCGCAAGCGAAAAGGAAAAGTCCAAAAAGTCGTTATCGCGGGATGTCTGCCGGAGAGGATGAAGGAGAAACTTCTGGAAAAATTCCCTCAAACAGATGCGGTAGTTTGCCTCGGTGCAAGGGATAATATAGCAGAGGTAATAAAGAATATTTTTAGCGGAACTGCTGTAAAATTTTACGCCAGTCCCGAAGATTGGATAAATAAGTCACAAAAAGACACCGACAGGCTTTTAATAAATGCGCCCCATTGGGCGTATCTGCGAATTAGCGAAGGCTGCGATATGAATTGTTCCTTCTGCACAATTCCGGCAATCAAGGGCAGATTCAGAAGCAAACCGCTAAATGATATTGTCGCCGAAGCGAATCAGCTTGCCGACTCGGGTGTTGTGGAAATTTCAGTTATCGCGCAGGACAGCACAAATTGGGGTAAAGACCGGGGCCAAAAGGAGGGATTGGTAAAAATTATCAATGAGCTTGAAAAAATCGAAAAGCTCAAATGGATTAGGCTTATGTATCTAAATCCCTTTGGGATTAGCGATAATCTTATTGATGCAATCGCTAAAAGCAAAAAGGTTGTTCATTATGTCGATATGCCGATACAGCATATAAATAATGAAATATTAAAAGCTATGCACAGGCCGGATACGAAAGAGAAAATTGCGCAGCTAATCGAAAAATTGCGAAAAAATATTTCGGAGGTTGTCCTTCGGACAACAGTGATTGTCGGTTTTCCCGGCGAAACCAATGAGCAGTTTGAAGAGCTTTTGGAATTTATAAAACGGGTTCGTTTTGATGCGCTCGGCTGCTTTACATTCTGGCCCGAAGAAGGAACAAAGGCGGCGATTTTGCCGAACAGGATACCTCAGGATGTTAAAGAAGAAAGGCACCGGCGTCTGATGCTTGCTCAGCAGCAGATAGTGTTTGAGAAAAACAAAGCCCGAAAGGGGCAGGTAATCGAATGTTTGATTGATGAAAGCCGGCCGGGCAGGTTTACTGTCGGCAGATTTTATGGTCAGGCGCCCCATATTGACAGCGTTTGTCTTATCGATAACTGCCCGGACGCACCCGGCAGTTTCGCAAAGGCAGAAATCACAGGTTTTGAAGATTATGACCTGCTTGCTGAAAAGATTTGATTTTTCCTTCTATACTCTATATTTTATATCCCATGTTAAGGCAGATTCCGAACATCCTGACAGGCGGCAGACTAGTTCTGTCGGTGGTTTTTCTGACGATGGTTTTTTTTGAGCCGAAATTAACAGCCGGCTGGGACAAATCGTTATATCTTGACGTTGCTTTTATAATTTTTGTCATCGCAGGTCTGACTGACATAATTGATGGACCCATCGCCAGAAAATTAAATGTCGCCAGCAAATTCGGCAGGATGGTTGACCCGCTTGCGGATAAAGTTCTTATCTGCGGCGCTTTTGTGGTCTTTGCTCTCATCGGCCAGCCGACACTGTTTGGTTTCACAAAGGCCCGGCTTGCCGTAATTCAGTGGGGATTTGCCGGCATAATTATCGCAAGGGAACTTTTTGTTACAATCCTGCGGCATTACAGCGAGGCAAGAGGAATAAAATTCCCCGCTACTATTTCCGGCAAATTAAAAATGTTCGTCCAGACTTTTGCCGTCGGCACGGTGATTGTCAAAATGGCTCACGTTCAGACCCCGCTATGGGGATGCTGGTTCACGACCATTACCTATATTGTTACTGTAATTATTACCGTTGTTAGCGGTTTTTTGAGCATGAAGAAGCTTAAAGGGCCGGCGATTTAGACTCTTTTTTCTATCTCCTATTCCCTGAACCCTGCACCCTGTTTTTGATTGACAGCGCTTTTATCAATCCTTATACTTATGTGCCTCTTTTTGTTTCTACAGTATAATTTCGTTTAACAGCCTTTTTTAGCCACGAAGGCGCTAAGGCACAAAAGAAGAAGTAAAGAAAATAAGGATGTAAAGATTGGCTTGACCCGTCCTTGCTTCCTTGCCTCTTTACTTCCTTACTTCTTTAATCTTAGTGTCTTCGTGTCTTAGTGGCGAATTTTTTTATTTATTTAAGGAGATTTACAGAATGGCTAAGAGCAAGAAAATGGTTTACTTCTTCGGTGGCGGAAAGGCCGAAGGTAACGCGAAAATGAAAGAGCTTCTCGGCGGCAAAGGAGCCAATCTTGCCGAGATGGCAAGTCTCGGCGTGCCGGTGCCTCCCGGCTTCACTATCACAACAGAAGTCTGCACTTATTTTTATAAAAATAAAAAGAAATACCCGGCAACCCTCAAGGCTGATGTCGAAAAAGCCCTTGCCAGGGTCGAGCAGATTATGGGCAAAAAATTCGGCGATGCCGATAACCCGCTGCTGGTTTCCGTCAGAAGCGGCGCCCGAAGCAGTATGCCCGGAATGATGGAAACGGTCCTTAACGTCGGCCTGACCGAAAAGACAATCCCCGGCCTTGTCGCTCTCAGCGGCGATGAACGGTTTGTCTATGACGCATATCGCAGGCTGATGATGATGTATAGCGATGTCGTTATGGAAAAAGCTGCCGGCATCGAGCCTGCCGACGATATGGGCATTCGCAAGCAGCTCGAAAGAATTATGGACCAGCTCAAGAAAGAGAAAGGCTATAAAACCGACACCGATATGACCGCCGGAGATTTAAAAAGTCTTTGCTCGCAGTTCAAGGCAAAGATTAAGGAAGTGCTCGGAAAGGAATTTCCCGACGACGCCAACAAGCAGCTTTGGGGCGGAATTGATGCGGTCTTCTCATCGTGGAACGGCAAAAGAGCCATATCATACAGAAGAATTGAGCACATTCCCGATGAATGGGGCACTGCCGTCAATGTTCAATCGATGGTTTTCGGCAATATGGGCGAAAAAAGCGCAACAGGTGTTGCATTTACGCGAAACCCGGGCAACGGCGAAAATAAATTCTACGGCGAATATCTTGTCAACGCGCAGGGCGAAGACGTCGTTGCCGGTATCAGAACTCCGGGACCGGTAAATGAGTCTTCAAAAAGTGAACATAATAAAACCGAAGTTTCGCTCGAAAAGAAAATGCCCGCCGCTTACAGGGAATTGAACGCGATACAAAAGAAACTTGAGAAACATTATCGCGATATGCTCGATATTGAATTCACAATAGAGAATAACAGGCTCTTTATGCTCCAGTGCCGAGTCGGCAAACGCAATGGTCCTGCCGCTGTTCAGATGGCTGTCGATATGCTCAAAGAAAAACTCATCACAAAGGAAATGGCAGTGATGCGCGTAACGCCTTCTCAGCTCGATGAGCTTTTGCACCCGATTATCGACCCTATTGCCGAAAAAGAGCACAAACCGCTTGCAAAAGGTCTGCCCGCAGGCCCCGGCGGAGCGAAGGGACAAGTAGTTTTCTCCGCTGCCGATGCGGTCGAATGGAACAAGCAGGGCAAAAAAGTTATTCTTGTCCGCGAAGAAACAAATCCGGAAGACGTCGAAGGTATGCGAGCGGCACAGGCAATTCTCACCGCTCGCGGCGGTATGACAAGCCACGCTGCCCTTGTCGCAAGAGGCTGGGGCAAATGCTGTATCGTCGGCTGCGGCGCCATTGAAGTCGATTACGCCAAGAAGCAGCTCCATATCGCCGGCAAAGTTATGAATGAAGGCGACTGGATTACGCTTAACGGCACTAAAGGCACGGTTTACGAAGGCCAGCTGTCGATGATGGATGCATCGAAGGAAAACAAAGCATTCAACGACTTCCTGAAAATATGCGATTCGGTAAGAACGCTTGGCATTCGAACCAATGCTGAAACGCCATCGGATGCCGCCAACGCAAGACAGTTCGGCGCTGAAGGCATCGGCCTATTCAGAACTGAACATATGTTTTACGGCAAAGGCTCCGATGAGCCGCTGTTTCTGCTTCGCAAAATGATTATGAGCAGCACCAAGGAAGAAAGACAGAAAGCCCTTGACCAGCTTTATCCGTTCGTCAAGAAGGATATAAAAGAAACGCTTGAAGCGATGGACAATCTGCCGGTAGTGATTCGTCTGCTTGACCCGCCGCTGCATGAGTTTGTGCCGCAGGATGCCGACAAACGGGCGGCTCTCGCCAAAGAGCTTAACATCAACGCTGATGAATTTAATAAACGTGCCGATTCACTGCACGAATCGAATCCGATGATGGGTCATCGAGGCGTCCGGCTCGGCATTACGTATCCCGAAGTCAGCGCGATGCAGATAAAGGCGATTTGCGAGTCCGCTGCTGAATTGATTAAGGAAGGCAAAAAACCGTATCCGGAAATTATGATTCCGGTCGTCTGTGATGTTAAGGAAATAGAATTCCAGTTAAAAATTGCCAAGGATGTTTACGCTCAGGTCTGCAAAGATACCGGCGTAAAGAAAATCCGCCACAAATTCGGCACAATGATTGAAATACCAAGAGCCGCTCTTGTTGCAGGTCAAATTGCCGAAACAGCCGAATTTTTCTCATTCGGTACAAACGACCTGACGCAAATGACCTTTGGCTTTTCGCGCGACGATATCGGCGGATTTGTTCCGGATTATATCAATAAAGGTATTCTGCCCGGCGACCCGTTCCAAAGCATCGACCAAATCGGCGTCGGCGAATTGATTAAGATTGGCATCCAGCGCGGCAGAAAAACGCGTAAAAACCTTGAGGTCGGCATTTGCGGCGAACACGGCGGCGAACCGGCAAGTATTGAATTTTGCCATAAAGTTGGTATGAATTATGTTTCCTGCTCGCCTTTCAGGGTGCCGATTGCAAGACTGGCGGCAGCCCAGGCAGCAGTAAAGAATTGAAAATTTAAAATTTAAGATTTAAAATTTATGGAATTCGCTTTTGCATAAATTTTAATGATTTTAAATATTCAATATTAAATATAAAATTTTAAATTCGTTAGTGGTGAGAGTAGCTCAGTTGGATAGAGCATCGGATTGTGGTTCCGAGGGTCGCGGGTTCGACTCCCGTCTCTCACCCTTAAAAATCGTCGAACGTAAAACGGTGACGATGCTCGTTCCGTAATTCGCATATCGGTTGCGGATTAAACGACGATTTACGTTTGACGATAACCGAAACGAGCTGCGTAACCGCAACCGTTGAACGTAATAATCACCTCGATAACTGGAAATTCCGTGCGCCGACGAGATTTTCCATCTGACGGCAGAAATCAGTTGAAGGATTGACCGCCAATGTCTTGCCCACGGCGGTTTTTACCGTAAGACCTTTATTTGTTTTGACTGTTACATAAACAGGGCTTCTGCCGCGGTGAGCGGAACAGATGCTTTTTATCTGGGCAATCTTCTCTTTTGTTATTTCCTCTTCCGGCAAAAAGATATTTATATTCGCCGCAAGTTTCATACTTGCCCGGTCAAGCTCGATTAGCTCATCGCAGATAATCTGCGGCGTTTCACGCGTCCAATCCAGTCTGCCCTTGACAAACAGGACCTTGTCAACCGCTAAAATACTGCCGAACATCGCGTAGCAGTCAGACCACATCACAACATCGCAATTTCCCTGCAGGTCCTCAAGTGTCCAGACCGCCATTTTTGCCCCTGCGTTTCTGCCGTTGCGGGTTACGATATTGCGGATTTTCTGAACCATTCCGCCGATGACGATTGTCCGGCCTTCCTTATCTTCGGTAAGCTGTGAAGTATTAGCCGTGCCGTAAACGCTGATTGTATCTGCGTATTTGCTCAGCGGATTTTTCGTAACATAAAGACCCAGCACCTCTTTTTCATAAGCGAGCATTTGTGCCTCCGGCCAGGCAGGCACATCGGGCAGCTTCTGGTGGTCTTTTTCGTATTCTTTTTTTGTTTCAGGCGATTCAAACAGGCCCATCTGGCCGCTGGCGCGGTCGGTTTGCGTATTTGCCCCCGCCTTCATTGCCGTTTCAAGGGCTGCTATCATTTGCGCCCTGCTTCCGCCGAGTTTATCGAATGCTCCCGCTTTTATCAGTGATTCGATTACCTGTTTATTGACGAGACGCAAATCTGCATTTTCGCAGAAGTGGAAAAGACTGTGGAATTGTCCGACCTTTTCTCTTGAAATGATAATCTGCTCGACAGCTTTTTCGCCGACACCTTTTACCGCCGCTAAGCCGAAACGTATAAGGCCGCTGTCCTGCCGGTGCTGCTGCTGATAGATTACTGTAAAGTCAATAAAGCTTTCATTTATATCCGGCGGCGCGACTTCGATACCCATCGCTCTGCATTCGCCGATATAATCGGCAACTGTATCTGCGTCGCCTTTTTCATAAGTTAAAAGCGAAGCCATAAATTCTATCGGCCAGTAAGCCTTCAGATACGCTGTCTGGAACGCGATGATTGAATAACGTGTCGCGTGGCTTTTGTTAAAGCCGTAGCCCGCGAATCGATGTATAAGCTCGAATATTTCATTCGCTTTTTCTTCGTTTAATCCCTTATTAGCGCAGCCTTCGATAAATTTATGTTTCTGCTTCGTGATGACTGAAGCCTGTTTTTTGCTGATTGCCTTGATAAGCGTATAAGCCTGCCGCAAAGGTATATCGCCCAGGAGGTTACAGATTCGCATCACCTGCTCCTGATAAACCATTATGCCGAAGGTCTCTTCCAGAACATCCTTCATAATGGGATGCGGCACAGACCATTTCGCGCCGTGCTTGCGGTCAACAAAATCGCCGATTAAAGCCATCGGCCCCGGCCTATATAAGGCATTTGCTGCTATTAAATCTTCGATTCGGTCAGGCCTCAATCGCATAAGCAAATCCTGCATCCCACCTGATTCAAATTGGAATACTCCTTTTGTTTTACCGGCAGCGAATATCTCAAATACCTTCGGGTCGGCAAGGTCGATTTTTTCAATATCAATTTTTTCGTTATGAATCGACTCGACAAGGTCGATAGTCCGCTGAATTACGCTTAACGTCCGCAGGCCCAGGAAGTCCATCTTTAAAAGACCTATTTTGTCTATGATTGGCCCTTCAAATTGGGTAATGATATCTTCCGACTTTGTATCGCGATACAGCGGCAGAAAATTCGTCAAAGGCTCATCGGCAATCACAACCCCGCAAGCGTGAACCGATGCGTGCCGCGTAAGGCCTTCGAGCCGTTTGCCTATTTCAATCACTTTTTTCGTTATGGGGTTATTATCATAAGCCTTTTTAAGGTCAGGCTCCTGTTTGAGAGCGTCTTCAAGTGTAATATTTAAAGTTGCCGGCACCATTTTTGCCAGCCTGTCTGCCTCAGCCAGCGGCACATCGAGTACTCTGCATACATCGCGGATAACCGCTCGTGCCTTCATTGTTCCGAAGGTGATTATCTGTGCGATATGGCCGTATTTGCCGCGGACATATTCGAGCGTCTTTGCCCGCCCATCCTGGCAGATGTCGATATCGATATCCGGCATTTCATTTCGCTGCGGGTCCATAAACCGCTCGAAAAGCAAATCGTATCGAATCGGGTCAACGTTGCACAAACCTAAGCAATAGCCGGCCACCGTGCCGACTCCGCTGCCGCGTGCGCCAGTTGGAATATTATTCTCCGCCGCGTATCGGCAAAAATCCCACACAATCAGAAAATAACTCGAAAAGCCTTTACTTTCGATAACTTCAAGCTCGCGGTCTAACCGCTGTTTTATTTCATCGGTGATTTTGCCGTATCGTTTTTTCGCTCCTTCATAGCACAATTTCGTAAGAAATTGCTCCGGCGTCGAATTATCCGCCGGCTTAAAAGTCGGTGCGTGCCTGCTCTTTGTGTCGATTTCGACATTACATCTCTTGGCGACGATTAAAGTATTATCGCAGGCCTGCGGCACATCGCTGAACATATCGCGCATCTGCCCCGGCGTCTTGAAAAATACGTCAGGCGGATAATGCATCCTGTCCGTTTCGCTGACGCGTTTGCCGGTGCTTATGCAGGTAAGCGCATCGTGCGCTTCATAATCATCTGCGTCTAAAAAATGCGCATCGTTCGTCGCTAATAACGGCAGCGACATCTTTTGCGCCAAATCTTTTACCGCTTCTCGCACGTGCGGAGCATCAGAAGGCTCGTGCTGTTGAATCTCAAGGAAAAATCTTTCGCTGCCGAAAATTTTCAGGTAATCTTCAACTGCTTCTTTCGCAGCCTCAATGTCTTGCTTTGCGAGCATTGCGTTGACTTCGCCTTTCATACAGGCCGTTGAGCAGATAAGACCTTCATTAAGCTGGGCCAGAATTTCTTTGTCGATTCGGGGCCGGTAATAAAATCCTTCGGTGTAAGCGATACTTGCGAGTTTGAGCAGGTTTCGATAGCCGGTATTATTCTCAGCGAGCAGAATTAGATGATATGCCGCATCGGATATTGAGGATTTTTGTTTATTATGCCTCGAATCCGGTGCGACATAGGCTTCGTAACCGATGATTGGCTTTATATTTGCGGCCAATGCTGTGGTGTAGAAGTCGATAGCGCCGAACATATTGCCGTGGTCGGTGATGGCCACAGAATCCATTGCCATTTCTTTGCATCGGCCGAAAAGTTTCTCCGGCTGAATTGCACCGTCTAACAGCGAATATTGTGTATGAAGATGAAGATGTATAAATCCTTTGTCAGGCATAAGTTAAGTCCATTCGTCAAAGTTTGATTATAGATAGAATAAATTCTTAAAAGCCGCAAGTCAAGCTATAGATGTTGAAGAAAGATAAATTTATTTGTCTCTTTATCGCCGATTCTAATCGAGCTTGACTTTACTCGTTTATAGGCTTACATTTAAAGAAAATAAATTACTTTTAAATCTGTGGAATCCGCGTAATCCGCGGTTAAGAAAGGTATTTAATGGCAGTAACCAGATTCGCCCCTTCACCGACCGGCTATCTTCACATTGGTGGCGCCAGGACTGCGTTATTTAGTTTACTTTGGGCACGCAAAACCGGCGGCAAATTCATCTTGCGCATCGAGGATACTGACCAGTCTCGAAACACCCCGACCGCTGCAAAGCAGGTGATGGACGATTTACGCTGGCTCGGAATCAACTGGGACTACGGCCCCGAAGTCGGCGGCCCCGCTGCGCCGTATTTTCAGTCACAGCGAAAAGCTATATACGAAAAATATGTCAATCAGCTTATCGGGCAGGGCAAAGCCTATTATTGTTTCGATACGCCGGATGAATTGGAGCAAATGCGTCAAAAAGCCGCTGCCCAAAAGAAAAATTTCCTTTACCCCCGGCCGGCAAAATTTCCCGACAATAAGGAGGTAGAACAGGCCCGCTCGCAGGATAAACCCGTAGCCGTGCGTTTCTGTATGACCGATGAGGAAATTATTGTTGATGATGTTATCCGCGGCCAGGTCAAATTTTCAGGCAGGGACATAAGCGATTTTATCATTCTCAAAAGCGATGGCTTCCCAACATATCATTTCGCCTGTGTTGTTGACGATGAATTGATGGGCGTTACGCATATCCTTCGCGGCCAGGAACATCTGATGAACACGCCCGGCCATATCGCGCTGCAGAAGGCATTTGGTTTTAAGACGCCGGTCTATGCTCATATGTCCGTTACCGTCAGCGAAGGCGGCGGAAAAATGTCAAAACGAGACCGCGCCAAGGTCCTCAAAGAAGCGATAAAAAAAGCGCAAGACCTTGACACAGAAGAACTTGCGGCCATCAGCGGAATTTCAGTCAGCGAAATCGAGGAATTTCTCACCGCCGATTTTATGCCCGACCAGCCCGCCATAGATGCGATGGCTGAGTTTCTTAATATAGAGCTTCCGGAAGTAAACATTGTCGATTTTTTCAAAAGCGGCTATCTGCCCGAGGCGCTTGTCAACTTTTTAGCTCTTTTAGGTTACAGCCCTCCTGCTGAAAAAGAAATTCTCACAATAGCCGAGCTAATCGACACATTCGACCCGTCGCGGTTCAACAAGACAAATAGTTTATTTGACCGCAAAAAACTGCTATCGTTCAATATGGAACACATAAAGCTGCTCAGCGAAGAAAAACTCTTAAGCAGATACAGAGATTTCCTTAAAGGCTCAGGCTCTCCCGCCGCAAACGCCGATGATAATTTGCTTTTGCGAATATTAAAAGCAGGCGCAGGTTCAAGAACGCTTGCGGAGATAGAGCAAAAGAGCAAATTTTTATTTATTGATGCTGAAAAAATCGAATACAATGAAAAGGATGTCGAAAAAGTCCTGTTCAAAAATAATGGCGAGGGATTGTTAATGCTTGCCGAATTGAAGAATCGCTTGTTAAAACTGAACGAGGTCCGCGAAAAAGCGATTGAAGATATGTTAAGAGGATTAGCCGAAGAGAAAAAGGCAGGCCTTGGCAGGGTGGCTCAGCCGCTGAGACTCGCAATCTGCGGCACAACCGTCTCGCTGCCGATTTTTGATTCGGTCGATATGCTCGGCATCGCCGAAACAATAAAACGGATTGACAGGACAATATCGAAATTTAGTCCGATGTGTAAAGGAGTATAAAAATGAGTCTGTTAGTAACAGGTTCGATAGGAATTGACACAGTAACCACGCCGTTCGGCAAAAGCGAAAGCTGCCTCGGCGGTTCAGCCGTCTATTTCAGTATGGCCGCGAGCTTCTTTTCGCCTGTGCGGTTTGTCGGCGTCGTCGGGGATGATTGTCCCTTTGATTTATCAAAGGTCTTCGCAGGCAGAGACGTCGATTTATCAGGCCTTGAAGTCCGCCCCGGCAGCAAAACTTTCAGGTGGAAAGGCTCTTATCAGGGCGATATGAGTCAGGCCCTGACTGATGCCGTGCAGTTGAACGTTCTTGCCGAAAGGCCGCCGATTGTGCCGGAGCATTTCAGGGACAGCGAATTTGTTTTTCTCGCAAATACCCACCCAACGCTGCAAATTCAGCTTCTCGAACAGCTCAAAGGCCCGAAATTCGTCGCCGCCGACACAATGAACTGCTGGATTGAAAATCAGACCGATGAATTGAAAAAATTATTGCAGCGGATAAACGCCCTCATACTTAACGAAGGCGAAGCGAAGATGCTTACCAAGTGCGATAACCTCGCCTGTGCCGCAGAAGAGCTGCTCAAGCTCGGCCCAAAAGTTGTGATAATCAAAAAAGGCTCGCACGGCGCGATTGCTCTGGAAAGCGGGGCAGGCTGGTTTACGCTGCCGGCGTTTCCGACCAAAAGCGTAAAAGACCCGACAGGTGCAGGCGATGCCTTCGCAGGCGCTGTGATGGGTTATCTGGCAAGTGCCGGAAAAGCGGACACAAGGTATTTGAGAACGGCCATTGCCTATGGCACGGTAACTGCTTCATTGGTTATCGAGGGCTTTTCGCTTTCAGCCGTTGCCGCTGTCAGCAGGACTGTTTTAGATGCCCGCCTTGACCAGCTTCGCAAAATGACAGAATTTTAAAATTTAAGATTGAAGATTGTAAATTGAAGAATTTAAAAAACCACCGTATGCGCTATTTCACAAATCTTCATTCTTCAATCTTCATTTTTCAATTATTATGAGATTATTCGTCGCTATCGATATTAATGATGATGCGTTAAAAGCTGTTGCGAAATTGCAGCAGGAGCTAAAACAGAGGCTCCGCGACAAAAAAGGAATCAAATGGGTCGAGCCGGAGAATATGCATCTTACGCTCAAATTCCTCGGCTACGCGGATGATAATAAACTTGACGAAATTTACAGCGCATTGGACTTGGCCTGCAGCGATAAAAAAGTATTTGAAATTATTTTTTCAATCGTCGGCACTTTCGGCAGACCTGCAAAAGTTCTTTGGCTCGGCAGCTCCGCCTTTGGCGAGACCTCGCCTTTGGGCGGGGAAAAGCAAAGCGAAGAAATTGTAGCTCTTGCCGCCGGTTTGGAAGATGCTTTTGAAACTATCGGTTTTGAAAAAGAAACTCGGCCGTTCAGTGCGCATCTGACTTTAGCAAGGATAAAAGACAATATTGACAGGGACTTACAGAAGGTTTTAAAGGATTATCTCAAAGTAAGTATTCCAAAAGTTTCTGCCGATTCGGTCTGTCTCTATAAAAGTCAATTGACAGAAATCGGTCCTATATATACCCTATTGAGGAAAATCGAACTGAAAAAGGATTTTTAACAGGAACAAATTATGGCAAAAACCACTAAGGAAAAGAAGACGGAGGAAAAGAAAGAAAAAGTGTCCGCTAAAGATGGTGCGCTTGAAAGAGCAATCGCTCAGATTGAAAAGCAATACGGCAGCGGCTCGATTATGCAGATGGACGAGAGCAAATATGCCAAAATTGAAGGCATCCCGACTGGTTCGCTTTCGCTCGATATCGCGCTCGGCGGCTGCGGTATTCCAAGGGGAAGGGTTATCGAGCTTTTCGGCCCTGAATCCAGCGGCAAAACGACTCTCGCCCTGCACGTTATAGCGAGTGCCCAGAAATTAGGCGGCGTAGCGGCATTCATAGATGCCGAGCACGCGCTCGATACCACCTGGGCAAAAAGGCTCGGCGTCGATGTCAGCGGGTTATTAATCAGTCAGCCTGATAACGGCGAACAGGCGCTCAACATTACAGAGATGCTCATCCGCTCCAACGCGGTTGACGTTATTGTCATTGACTCGGTCGCGGCTCTTACCCCTGCCGCTGAGCTCGAAGGCGAGATGGGACAATCTCATATGGGCCTTCAGGCCAGACTTATGAGTCAGGCGATGAGAAAACTTACCGCCATTATAAACAAGAGTAAAACCAGTCTTATTTTCATCAACCAGATAAGAATGAAAATCGGCGTGATGTTCGGCAATCCCGAAACGACCACCGGCGGAAACGCCCTGAAATTTTACAGCTCGGTCCGCCTCGATGTCCGCAGGATTTCAACGATAAAGGAAAATAATATTTCGCTTGGCAGCAGGGTCCGGGCAAGGGTTGTAAAAAATAAAATTGCCCCGCCGTTTCGCGAGGCCGAATTTGATATTATGTTCGATTCCGGCATTAGTTACCAGGGCGACCTTATCGACTTGGGCACAAACTGCGGCGTTATTACAAAAAGCGGCGCATGGATACTTTATGGCGATACGAAACTCGGCCAGGGCAGGGAAAACTCTAAAAAATATCTTATTGAAAACCCTAAACTGACGGAAGAAATAAAAGACAAAATTCTCATTACCCTCGGCGTTAAAGAAAAATAATGTTGGTTAGCCCCGTCATCTTAAATTCGCCCAAAAGCGAATTTGATGACGGGGTTCACCCGCCCCGTGAAAAGTATAATTATGCTGACAGCATCCGAAATACGAAAATCCTTTATCGACTTCTTTGTCGAAAAGAAACATACCTTTGTGCCGAGCTGGCCGGTGGTTCCGATTGGCGACGATACTTTACTTTTCACAAACGCCGGGATGAACCAGTTTAAGGATATTTTTCTCGGCACTGGCAGCAGAGGATATAATCGCGCCGTCAATAGTCAAAAGTGTATCCGTGCAGGCGGAAAGCATAACGACCTTGAGGACGTCGGAACTGATACCTACCATCACACCTTTTTTGAAATGCTCGGCAACTGGTCTTTCGGCGATTATTTCAAGGCTGAGGCAATCGAATGGGCCTGGGAGCTTTTAACAAAAGTTTGGAAAATCGACCCGCAGCGTTTGCACGTAACTTACTTTGAAGGCGACAAAAACGAAAATCTCCTCCCCGACAATGATGCTCGCGATTTATGGCGACGCTTTTTGCCGGACGATAGAATCCACAAAGGAAACAAAAAAGATAATTTCTGGGAAATGGGCGACACCGGCCCCTGCGGCCCCTGCAGCGAAATTCATTACGACGGCACGCCAGACAAATCCGGCGCAAAATTAGTCAACGTGGGTTCGCCCGATTGTATCGAAATTTGGAATCTTGTTTTTATCCAGTTCAATCGTGACGCGAACGGGAAATTAACGCCCCTGTCCGCAAATCACGTCGATACAGGTATGGGTCTGGAAAGAGTAACCCGTGTCCTGCAGGGCAAAAACTCAAATTACGATACGGACCTCTTTATGCCTATAATTGATGCGATTGGCAAAATCGCAGGCAAAAAATATGCCGCAAGCCTCGACGGAAAAACCGATATCGCCTTTCGCGTTATCGCCGACCATTTGCGAACGCTTGTCTTTGCCATCACCGATGGCGGTATGCCGAGCAATGAGGGCAGGGGATATGTCCTGCGGAGAATTTTAAGAAGAGCCGCGAGATTCGGCCGAACGCTCAGTATGCACGAGCCGTTTATTTATAAACTTGTCGATATAGTTGTTGATGAAATGTCCTCTGCCTTTGAGGAAATCAAACACAGGGCCGAGCTTGTCAAAACCGTTATAAAATCGGAAGAGGAAAGTTTCGGCCGGACCCTCGACAGGGGACTTGAGATATTTGAAGCTGCGGCCAAAAAGGCAAAAAGTAGCAAAACTATCAGCGGCGCAGACGCTTTTGAGCTTTATGACACTTATGGCTTTCCGCTTGATTTAACCCAGCTTATGGCAAGAGAAAAAAATCTCAAAGTCGATATAACTGGCTTTGATAAACTTATGGAGCAGCAGAAACAGCGGGCAAGGGCCGCTCAGAAATTTCAAATCTCAAATTTCAAATTTGAAATTTCCGGACTCCCCCGAACTGATGATATTTACAAATATTCCGATGAAAAAATAAAAGCTAAAGTCCTCGGCTGGATTGACAGTGTAGGGTTTCATACCGAGGGTGCCGTTCCAGCCGGACAAGTCGCTATTGTTCTTGATAAGACCTGTTTTTACGCTGAGTCCGGCGGACAGGCTGGCGATTCAGGCCAAATTCTCGGCTCAGGCGGAAGTTTCCTTGTCGAAGCCACTGAAAAAATTGCCGATTGTGTCATTCACCGCGGCGGCATAGAAACCGGAACTATAACTGTTGGCGATGAAGTTAAGGCGGTTGTTGATGCCGCAAGGAGAGAGAGCAAAAAAAATCACACTGCTACGCATCTTTTGCAGTGGGCTCTCCAGCAGACAATGGGCAGGCACGTTGCCCAGCAGGGCAGTCTCGTCTCTCCGCAGTATTTAAGGTTCGATTTTACTTCGCCTAAAGCAATGAGCTTTGAAGAAATTAAAAAAGTCGAGGAGCTTGTTAATGGAAAAATCGCCGCCGCTATTCCGGTAACAAGTGCGACTTTGCCGATTAAGGAAGCCAAAAAACTCGGCGCGATGGCCCTCTTCGGCGAAAAGTATGGCGATACCGTCCGCGTTATCGCTGTCGGTGCTGCAGACGAAAAGCATCTGCACGATGCCTTCAGCAAAGAATTCTGTGGCGGAACGCACGTCTCGAACACCGCCGTTATTGGCGGATTTAAAATTGTAAAGGAAGAGAGCATCGCCGCCGGAGTCCGCAGAATTACCGCTTTGACAGGCAAGGGTTTGACAGAATATTATGAAAAAATATCTGTAATCATTGATAACCTGACTCAAACTCTTAAAGTTCCTGCCGACCAGGTTTGCCAGAGAGTTGATAAAATTATCGAAGATAATAAAAATCTTTCAAAGCAGTTAAAAACCGCCGCCAAACAAACCGGCGCTGATATAATGACCAAGGCAAAGCAGCTTTTGGAAAATTGCGGGAAGATTGGCTCATCTTCGATTATAGTTAGCGTTATTGATTCTGCGCCGGTAGATGAGGTCAGGAACGCTATTGATATGCTCAAGAAAAAAGCCGGCTCGGCGGTTGTCGTTTTTGGCCTGGCCGAAGGAGATAAAGTTACTCTCCTTTCTGGCGTTACGGATGACCTTATTCAGAAGGGATTGAAGGCAGGTGATATCGTTAAAGAGATTGCTCCGCTAATTGGCGGCGCCGGCGGGGGAAGGCCTCAAATGGCCCAGGCTGGCGGTAAAAAGCCTGAAAATATTCAGCAGGCTCTGGACAGGGCGGTTGATTTTATAAAACAAAAACTTGCGTAACTATATGGCCCAACAGGAAATAAGAAGTTCAATGCTGGAGCAGTTAGGCGGCGCCATAGTAACTGCTGTTTCTAACGTCGGCCGATTCTCCAGATTTCAGGCTGATTCATGGGTTGCATCTGTTGCTGCCTGTTTTAAGCCCGCCACTTATCCTCTCATTTGGAACCAGATGCTCGCCATCGGCGTCCGCAGCGTCCCAGTCGTGATGATAACCGGGGCGTTTGTGGGAATGGTGCTGGCGATTCAGGCGTATGACCAATTGGCAGGGCTTGGCGTTGAAGAGCATCTGGGTGTTCTTATCAACCTGTCGGTTGTCAAAGAACTGGGGCCTGTGCTTGCGGCAATAATGCTCGCCGGCAGAGTCGGCGGCGCTCTAACCGCCGAGCTTGGAACTATGAATGTTACAGAACAAATATTAGCCGTCCGCAGTATGGGCACAGACCCAATTAAATACTTAGTCGCTCCGCGATTAATAGCCTGCCTGTTCCTTACGCCTTTTTTGATTATATATGCCGATATTCTGGGTGTAATAGGCGGTTATCTTATCAGCGTGCCTTACCTCGGAATAAACAGCAAAATTTACTGGAGCCTCAGCGCATCAGGCGTAGAACTCTGGGATATTACTGTAGGTATAGGCAAAGGCTTTTTCTACGGAGCGGCAATCGCAGGTATGAGCTGCTATAAAGGCTTCCACTGCAAAGAAGGCGCACAGGGCGTAGGCCAGGCCTGCACCGAAGGATTCGTCGGCAGCTTTATTTTTATATTGGCGCTGGATTTCGTCCTTGTCGTGATATTCAAGGCTGTTTACCTGACACTGTGGCCGTTGAAACTTCTGCTATAAAGAAAGTTGAAAAGTGGTAAAGGAAATTAAACCTGACGATGGCATAATTGTTCTAAAGAACCTTACCAAAAGGTTCGGCAAACTCGTTGTGCTTAACGACCTAACGCTGTCCTTCGAGAAGGGCAAAACTACCGTCATCATCGGACCCAGCGGATGCGGCAAAACGGTTCTTATCAAGCATATCATAGTTCTTCTGCGGCCGGGGCTGGGAGAAGTTTTTTTCCACGGCCAGAGAATTGACGATATGCCGGAGGGCAAACTCGGCAAAATCAGGGCGCAAATGGGATTTCTGTTTCAAAGCGGCGCTCTTTTCGACAGTATGACAGTTTCTGAAAATATTGCCTTTCCAATCAGGCAGCATCAGGACATAAAAGACGAGGAAAGATTAGATGAGATTATTAAATCCAAGTTGCTGCTTGTAGGCCTTGACGGCTATCAGGATTATTTTCCCGCCAAGCTCTCCGGCGGACAAAAAAAAAGAGTCGCTCTTGCCCGTGCCATAGCGATCAATCCGGAAGTTATTCTTTACGATGAGCCGACGACGGGACTTGACCCTATCAGGGCCGACGTCATCAATGAGCTGATTTTAAAACTTCGAAAAGAGCTTGGCATTACATCTATAGTAGTAACGCACGATATGAACAGCGCATATAAAATCGCCGACCGGATAATTATGCTGCATAACGGCAAAGTGCTTCTCGACGGCAACGCCGATACGTTTACAAACAGCACGTTGCCGGTGGTTCAGCAGTTTATCAAGGGAGAGACAAGCGAAAAAGACCTGCAATCGCTGCAGGTTTCGTTTGAGGATATAAGGATTGATGAGGGCAGGGGAAAGAAACGTTAGTTTTTCGTTCCGCCTGAGGCGGATAAATCTTGGTTTTGAGTTAAAAAATAGAGAACATATTAAATTTCTAAAATAGTTAGAGAAAGGAGATATGCTTATGCGGCCTTGGACAATTGGGATTATCTGTCTTTTAATGGTTTCCTGCGGGTTCGCACAGGAAAAAGGAGAACAGAAAATGATAACCGTAACAGGGAAATTAATAACAATAGCTGCGATAGGCGGCGAAACTACAGGATGGGCTGTTGTTCTTGATTCGCCTCTGCAGGTCGAGGGCAAAAGTTTGAACAGTATCGAAATCGATCCTAATGATAAAAAGATAGGCGGCCTGGAAAACAAACGAGTGAAAGTTGCGGGAGTTTTGGAAAAACGCCACGGCATTGAAAGAAAAGAGTATTGGGTCATTGTAGTTAATGAAATTAATGAAATTGAATAAGGAGAAATAGGCGAAAAAGATTTGCGGCCATTGCAGGTTTCGTTCGAGAGTGGCGTAAGCCATCCCTTAGCGGACATCGTTGCAGATGGACGATTAACTTTTGTGATTATATGTATGAAAGACATAATCAGCCGCTGCTGCCGGTAAGGCAGTTTGTTTATCGTTTTCTGCGGCACGCGGTGCTCGCGTTTGCTATTGTCGCCTTTGCGCTTGGAATCGGCATAATCGGCTACCATCATTTTGAAGGTTTATCTTGGCTCGACTCATTTTTAAATGCCTCGATGATTCTCGGCGGAATGGGAGAGATTGACCCGCTTCATTCGCCGGCGGCGAAATTATTCGCAGGCTGCTATGCATTATTTGCGGGATTAGTTTTCATCGCCTTTGCGGGCATTTTGGTTCTGCCGCTTGCACACCGTTTTCTCCATATTTTGCATTTAGAGGAAAAATAATTTTTTTAATCGCTGATCCACCTTCATCAAAGATTTCGGACGGACAAGTTACACTGATTTCGTTGATTTTATTAACGCGAATTTTTACCGCAGAGAACGGGGAGAAAAAAATATCAAAAACAAGTAAACGTCCCCTATTTATTTCTATGTTGTAGGAGTTGAGGATAAAGAGGGCGAGAGAGTTAACAGATTGTTCAATTAAATTTGATTTAGGTATCTCATATAAAACGATGGATGTTGCGCATTGTCTGTTGTTTTTTTATAAGAACCAGCCGATACTTGTCATCGATGATAAACGATGATTTGCAAAAGAAGTTTGGCGATAAGATAAAAAAGCTTAGAAATAATTGTGGGCTTTCGCAAGAGGAATTGGCTCACAAGTCAGGACTCCATAGGACTCAGATTTCTCTCATAGAAAATGGGCAGAGATGCCCCCGTCTCGACACGATATACAAATTGGCTTCTGCCCTGCAAGTTAGACCCGAAAAATTGTTGCCAGACTGCAAATAAGAGATGCCCAGATGATTTGGACAAGAGAACAAATTCAAAAAAGATTGTTAGAAATCAAGGCGAAAGGATTTTTGCCTATTCCCGACGGCATGTATCGGAGAGACGAAGGTATTGTTGGACAAATTCTGGAAAGAGAATTTAACATCAAAGAGAATAACATTAGCGTTCGAGATTTAGGTTCTTTCGAACTCAAGGGGATGCGGGAAACATCGAGCAAACTTACTCTTTGCCATAAGAAAACTGACAATGGATTATCACCTATTGAAGTGTTTGATAGATTTGGATACGAAAAGCCATCAAATAGAGACAAATTGATACTTAAGAAAAAGTTGTTTACAACAGTAACATCTAAGCCAAATAAACTTGGCTTACGCCTTGTTCCATTTGACGACACCCGTATAGATATGTATCATAACTCAGAGTTTATATGCTCGTGGAACTTATCAGAGTCATTGGAGAAGATTAATGCAATTCTATTAGTATTTGCAGAAACGAAAGGTGCAACAGCATCTAGAGATGAGCTATTTCATTTTACAATCGCTCATTTTATCCAAAACCTTAAGCCGCTTTCAACTCTTGTAAGTTCAAATATCATCGTGATTGATTTCTGTATCGATAAACAAGTTGACAGTAGTAAATCCCCACATGACCGAGGGCCACATATACGAATACCAAAATCTAAGCTCTTTATGGCATACGAATTTAACGAAAAGATTTTATGATATTGATATCAGGGGCACTACTAAATTAATACAAAATTAAGATGGTGGCTTCCAGAAATCTAGAAGGTATTCAAACGTTACTCCCATCGTGATATAATTACTTGGCCAACCAAAAATGCCAATCTCATTTACTATATTTGTACGATCCCAAATGATAACATTGCGAAGTTCGTATCCGCGTTTTCTTAATTCCTCAATGAGTGATACATGAATAGTAATTCTTTTATTTTCCCACCACATATCAGGAACATTTATAACACAATGGCCCTTAGGACGGAGCAATGGTAGTAAGTTTTCATAGATATCACCCATTGTCTTAGTATAGTCAGAAAGCTCCATTGTACCAAGATCGCGAGCGTCCTGAGAATACTGTTCAATTTTACCTAACTGTTCGTTTTTCCTGTTTCGGCGAGATTTGTTTGTTCTTATCCTATTGAGCAAATTAGCGTAAGGCGGTGAGGTTAAAATCAATGATATGGATTCTTTATGTAAATAATCAGATATATTTCGTGCATCATCGCATATCGCTAATTGTTTTGTGTCTCCAAACATATTCTGATTATTATCAAGACGCCTTTTCGCCAATTGTACATAGTTTTTTTGAAGATCAAAACCTACCGAATTTCGGTTGATGTCTCGAGCTGCAATTAAAGTCGTACCACTTCCCACAAAAGGGTCAAGAACCAGTTCTCCTTGATGGCTAAATAATTCTATTATTTTGCGAGCGAGAGAGATAGGGAAAGTAGCAGGATGCAATTTTTTGTCTCGAATATCCCTAGATTCATAATAGAACTGCCATACGCCTAATTGGCATTTAAGCCATTCTTTCGCTGTTAGGCAGTTTATATTATTCGGACGACAGTTACATTTACGGGTGTAGCCTATATCAAGAAGTTTTCTTGGCGGCGGAGTTACTATTGCAGCTTCGACCTTGTCATGTTTTGGTGTAGGCTTCTCTATGGTTTTAATGTCGCAAATTCCAGTCGTCATTTGGGTTGCTTCCTTCTGTAGCTGATGGTTGTTTTTAGGGCTAACGGAATATACTCTGTTATCTATACGAGAAATTGTAATCAAATCGTTCGTTTTAAGATTGTGATGATTGGCAAACTCCTTTAGCCATTTTCTTTCACGGAATATCCAACGGGGACGGCCTGTACTTTTATCAGTAGGAATATCTGTTTTTATCGGTTCACTCCGTCCTTCTATTTTTAGTGTAATTGGAGTGCCAATCCCATTAGACCGGGATGAGTTGCCGAAAGCATCAGATGGAAAAAAATCCTTACCGCAAGAGCGTATATTCAAATTGCCATATTTAAGGGCGGCAGGCGTCAAATGAATTATACATGATTCCATTCCAAACACTCCTTATTTGGCATTATACCGAACATAGGACAAATTTCAATGTTATCCATATTTTTAAAAAAGGACATAATTGGTCTGATATCAAAGTAAAAAAGCGTTTTTCAATAGCAAATTGCTATTTTTTTCCTTGACATTTGTTATGCAATATGTTAAAATACCCTTGTTATTTGAAAATTAGTTAATTTTTAGCAGCTTTGTTCGTAACACCTTTGTAGCAAGCATCTTACGTCAACCGTATGACGAAATACGAAATTTATCCGCCTGCGGCGGACGAGCTTCGTAACCGCAACCGGTTCACGCATCTTCTTAATATCCTCAATTTTTTCGTTTTTCCTTCTATAAACTTTTCACTTTTCACTTTTACCTTTTCACTTCTTAAAGGAGAATTTTTATGATAGCAATGTCCGAAAAACCCGATTATTTAACCTTCAAAATCCGGGGCAAATATGTAAAAGTTGACCCCAATATTTACCACGAAATCTTTAACACCCAAAACCAGCCGCCGGGAAAAAAATATAACGGCAATATTAAGTCGGTTCGTATTAACAATAATGGCTATCTCGATATCCAGCGATATACTTTATCGCCTCGCTCTATTAGTCTCGCGCGTTTTGTAATGAACGCTCAAAAAGGACAAATCGTTGACCATATAAACAGGGACCGGCTTGATAACCGACGAGAAAACTTGAGATTCGTAACTCGTCGGCAAAATAACCTTAATAGAATATGCAAAAATGAAACTGGATTCATTGGGGTTAGCGTCAGAACGAAAAGAGGAAAAGAATGCTGCACAGCAACTTTTCGTTCCCCGACCGGCAAACATTTAACATTTCAATTGAATGATTCCCCGCACAATAGAATAATCGCCGCCTTGGCCCGTGATAAATTCGTCCTAATGGCGTCAGAAGAAGATTACGCTCCTTTGAATTTCCCGCATTTCAGACAGGAACCGTTCAGAAGTTTACTAATCAATGAAAATTTGAGAAACCTTTCAGAGCAAAACTTAAAATCCATAGACAAAGGAGCAAAAATTAACTATAATGAAAGCCAAATGAACAAAAATTCTGAAAAAATTTCAAATCCGCGATGGATTGCAGACCAGCTTGGCCGTTTAATAAAAGGCGACTGTTTCGCTGATGTTTTTACGCGCGTTGCCTTCAGCACCGATGCGAGTATCTATCAGATAGTCCCGCAGTGCGTCGTTGCGCCTAAAGATATAGAGGATATTGCCGCGGTTGTGAAATACGCCGGCGAAAACAATATACCGGTTGTCGCTCGCGGCGCCGGAAGCGGTCTTGGAGGCGAATCGCTGACAAGCGGCATTATACTTGATACAACCCGTTTTATGAACAAAATCATCGGCACAAACGCCGATGGCCCGTCTCGACGAGGCGTCGAAGCCGAGGCGGGCAGCAAAATTACCTGCCAAGTCGGAGTTGTGCTGGACGACCTCAATAAATATCTTTTGCCCTTCAATAAAAAAATCGGGCCTGACCCATCGAGTGGAAATCGTGCTGTAATCGGCGGAGTTGTCGCAAATAATTCCACGGGCGCTCACTCGCTCGAATACGGGTATATCGCTGAATACGTCGAAAAAATTAAAGCGGTTTTAGCGGATGGAAATATCGCAGAGTTTAGAAATAATGTTGCGCCGGACGAGAAAATTTCAAAAGATTGTTTCGAATTATTAAATTCAAACGAATCGCTTATTGAAAAAGCCCAGCCGGCAACGAAAAGAAATCACAGCGGCTACAATATTTCAGGGGTTGCGCATAACGGCAAAATAGATATGGCTAAACTGCTTGCCGGCTCGGAAGGAACCCTCTGCGTTTTTGCGGAAGTTACGCTGTGGACAGTTGATATTCCGAAGATTAGCGCGGTTGTTCAGTTTGAATTTGATTCGCTTGATAAAATGGCAAGGGCGGTTGTGCCGATTGTCGATTGCGGTGCGGTTGCCTGTGAATTGATGGGGCAGGATTTGATAAGGATTGCGAGGGACGCTTTTGAGCAATATCACGACATTCTCAATCCCGATTCTGTCGCGAGTTTGCTTGTCGAGCATACGGGAAATTCGGTTGAGGAAATTAAAAATAAGATAGAAAAGACATTATTAGATGTCGGTAATCTCTGTTTTGACAAAAAGATTGTCTTCGACCCTGCGGTGCAGAAGCGGCTGTTTAAATGCCGAAAGGACGCGGTTCCGCTATTGAGCAGAAAGAAGGGATTGAAGCAGCCGATACCGTTTATCGAGGATGTTTCGGTCGATAACAGAAAGCTTGCCGAGTATGTGGCGGGTTTGCAGAAAATCGGCGAAAAATTTAAAGTAGAAATGGTTTACTACGGCCACGCGGGTGATGGTGAGATTCATGTGAGGCCGTATTTGGATTTATCTGACCCGGCGGATGTGAAAAAAATGACGGATATCGCGGAGGAGGTTTTTACGCTGGCGCTGTCGTTGGGCGGGTCGCTTAGCGGAGAGCATGCGGACGGTTTGATTCACGCGGCGTTTATGAAAATGCATTTCGGCAGGGAATATTGTGATATTCTAAAGCGGCTTAAGCGGATATTTGACCCAAAGAACATCCTCAATCCCGGCAAAATCATCAGCGATAATCCCGATATAATGACGCAGAATCTCCGCGGCGGAAATAAAATTATCGGCGAAAGGACAAAAACGGAGCTTAACTTCAAGCCGGACGAGTTTAAGTTCGAGCTTGTCCAATGTAGTGGCTGCGGCGTTTGCAGAAGCACGGAATCGTCGCTAAGGATGTGCCCTGTTTTTCGAGCCGTCGGCGATGAGATGTCCTCTTCGCGGGCAAGGGCGAATCTATTGGCGGCGTGGGCAAAAGGTATTTTAACTGAGCAGGATTTTGAATCGGAAAAATTCAGAGAAATTCTGTCAACCTGTCTGAACTGCAAAGCCTGCGTGATAGACTGCCCTTCAGGCGTGGATGTTTCAAAAATGATAATGGAGGTTCGAGCGAAATTAGCGCAAAAACGAGGTCTAAGCCGCACTGCGAAAATTCTGGCTTCCAACCGTTATATGAGTATTTTCGCATCTGCTTTTGCGCCAATAAGCAATATCTTTATGAGTATCGCGCCTGTTAAATGGATTATGCAAATATTAACGGGAATTGATAAAAGAAGAGCGATGCCGAAATTCGGATTTTCAACGTTTATAAAAAAAGCGAATAAGTATTTAGCAGGGCAGCCTAAATTAGAAAACCCCATCGATAAAGTCGCATATTTTACAGATACTTTTGTCAATTATAACGACCACGAACTTGGCTTTGCAGTTATAAAGTTTTTAAGACTTAATAATATTGATGTAATTATTCCAAAACAAAGGCCTGCGCCGCTTCCCGCTGTTGTCTATGGGAATATAAAAACAAGCAGGAAAGATTTAGAGTTCAACGTCAAATATTTAAGCGAAGTTGTAAAACAAGGTTATAAAATTATCTGTTCCGAGCCGAGCGCGGCGCTGTGCCTTAAGGAAGATTTAAGATTTTTCGTCGATAGCCCAGATGGGAAAATCGTTTCGGGAAATACATTTGAGTTTTTTGATTATCTAAAGAGCCTTGCGAACGGCGGCAAATTGAAAAAGACAACCGCAAATGTTAAAGAAAAGTTTGCGCATCATACACCCTGTCATCTTCTTGCGCTGGGGAATAAGCCGGCGTCGATAGAGGTTTTAAAACAGCTTTTGGGAATTGAAGTAGAGGAGCTTGACGGCGGATGCTGCGGAATCGCAGGCACGTTCGGAATGCAAAAGAAAAATTACGACCTTTCGATGCAAATCGGAAAGAAATTAGCAGAGAAAATAGAACTGTCAGGGGCGGATATAATCCTTACGGAATGCTCAACGTGCAAAATGCAGATTGAACATATAACAGGCAAAAAAGTCGAACATCCGATTAAGGTCCTGGCTGAGGCATTCGGCCTGATATAGTTTTTACCACGAAGCTCACGAAGGACACGAAGACTAAATCAGTTTAGCCATAGAGTTCACAGAGGACACAGAGTTTTTGCTTTAAGGCAGTGTTTTTCAAACACTATTAAATTCAAAACTCGTGCCTTACTCGCAAGTAAACTTGCCGTCGGCACATCGCTTTGAATTTTACTACTGCGTAGTTATGCCTTAAAGCAAAAAGGACATTATTGGTTGTTCAATATATAATAGGAGGTAAGGGAGGGAGGAAGGAAGATTGAAAAATTTAATATTTGCGGAACCGCCGGAGGCGGACCCCGATGAGATAGCCGAAACGGCCCCGATGGGATAGTTTCACATCCCACGGGGTAAACATCTCACAGGGCAAGCAAATTTTGTCGTTGACCCCGCACCTTCAGTTAATTAAAATTTGAATATTCGAAGGTGCGGGATTGAGTTTGGGAAGAAAAAGAGATAGTATAAAACGTCAAACGGCTACGGTTACGAAGCTCGTTTCGGCCATCGTCTTGCGGTTAACGTGAAGACAAAAAGAACTCAGAATACGGCAGACAGAATAAAATCCTAAATCCTCATATATTTACATTTTTACATATAAATGTATAGTAATTATGACGCAAAATATCTTGTATTTTTACATTTTTTTATCTAAAAATATAAATATATTTATATGTTGCAATTTAAGAAGTGCTTTCTAAAATAGCTATAAGTCAAAAAGTCTTGGTAAAATGATTAAAAAACCGCAAAAAAGAAATTCTAAATCTAAAAGTTTTGCTTTGTACGAAGAGACATGGCGACTTTTGAAAGAGTTAGAGTATTTATATTTACAAACCACAGTTGAAAATAAACCCTTAAAACAAATAGCTCACGATGCCATAGAAGAATACTACCATAACGAAAAAAAGAAGTTAGGAAAAGATAAGGGGGGGAATAAATGAGAAGAATAAGAACTACAGAAGTTGATGCTTATGTTTTCATAAAAGAAGATCTGAAGAATCTTGGGTGGAACGTAAAGAATCCATTAAGATCACGAGGTGGACAGGTATTTACTCAGAGTGAATGTTTAGACGAACCAAGGATTCAGGAGCAACTTGGACAGTCAAAACCTGAAAATATTGTGAAAGTGACGGATACGGAGTATTATGTAATTGAAGCCAAGGCCGATAGGAAAAAGCTTGAGCAAGCGGTGCAGGAAGCAGAGGATGATTATGCAAAAAGAATAAACAAGAGCAAATTCATTAAAGCAAGAATCATCTCAGGTGTGGCGGGAAACGATATCGATAACTACGTGGTCAAAAGCAAATTTTTGGTGAACGGGCAATTCAAGACGATAGTACTAAATGGTAAAGAACTGACAAGTTTGGTTTCGCCCACAATAGCTAAATATGTGATTGAAAATAATACCAATGTTATTGAAGAACTGCCAATAGACGAAAAATTATTTCTTGATACAGCAGAAAAAATAAATGTCATCTTACACAATGGAGCAATACCGGCAACAGAACGAGGGAAAGTTATTTCTGCATTGTTGTTAAGTCTTGTTGACGATACTCAACCGAATTTGGATGCTTCGCCAATAGTTTTGATTGAAGAAATCAATGCAAGGGTGAACGCGGTATTACAGCGAGAGGGCAAACCTGAGTTTTATAGCTATATCCGTATCTCTCCGCCAACTACACAAGCAAATCATAAGAAGTTTAAAAATGCACTTGTAAAAACCATCCAGGAATTGAAGAAGTTAAACATTAGATCTGCGATGAACTCTGGAACGGACATTTTGGGGAACTTCTATGAAGTATTTTTGAAGTATGGGAACTGGGCAAAAGAGATTGGAATTGTTTTAACCCCGAGACATGTAACTCATTTTGCTGCGCAGATATTGGATGTGAATAACAAAGATATAATTTACGACCCAACTTGTGGAACCGGAGGATTCCTTGTCTCTGCATTCGATTACGTAAAGAAAAAATCAAGCGAATCGCAGATCATAAAATTCAAGCAGAATAACATCTTTGGGGTTGAACAAGAGCCATCGGTTGTTGCGCTCGCAGTAGTTAATATGATATTTAGAGGGGATGGAAAAAATAATATCAAGGAAGCAAATTGCTTTCACGAGTGGTTAAACCTAAAAAGAAAAGGCAACATCAACACGGCGGAATATGCAGAAGAGAACTCTAAAGGAAGAATACCGCCAGTAACAAAGGTATTAATGAACCCACCATTTGCATTAAAGGAACAGGACGAACAGGAGCACAAGTTCGTAAATCAGGCATTAGCACAAATGCAAATTGGTGGATTGTTATTTGTTGTATTACCATACTCAGAGATAATTAAGGATGGAACTTTAAGTTGGAGAAAAGATGAATTACTGAAAGATAACACATTAGTTTGCGTTGTATCATTTCCCGAGGACTTATTCTATCCAGTTGCCGATAAACATACTTGTGGAGTAATTATTAAGCGTGGAATACCACACAATTATAACAGAGATGTACTTTGGGTAAAAATAACAGATGATGGTTTTGTTAAAAGAAAATCGAAGCGAGTTTCAAAAAAAACTGAAGGTAATGATTTAACAAAAGTCGTCGACGTTGTAAAAGAATTTATTAACGGGGCAATAGACAGAATAGAACCTACACCGAGACTTATAAAGGCAGCGCCCATCGTTGATAAAGATGATGATTTGGAAATAGTCCCAGAATTGTATCTTGATAACCGGGATTATTCATTAAAGAATATCCAAAAACAAATTCAGGAACAATTGCGAGGGATACTCTCTTTTTTAGTATTAAATGGATATTTCCCGTATGAGAAGATAAATAAATTCGTAAAACCCGCACATCAAGAGGGGAAAGATAATATTAGGTGGAAAAATGTTCGAGTAGAAGATTTATTCGATGTTGAGAGCGGGTATATGGCGAGTTCGTTCACGCTTAAGGAAGAAAGAGAAAATAATCATATTCCACTTTTCAGACCAACTTCAATAATTCATAATTTGATTGCTGGATGGATCAAAGAAACAAGTGAAATAAAGCATAAGATTTACAAAGCTAAATCGTTGATGGTTTCAACAGACGGGGAGGGGAGCCATACATATTCCTATATAACCCCTATTGATTTCATACCAAATTCAAATACGGCGGTCTTGAAACCAAAGCTGGAAATGCCGCTTTCATTTCTGCTTTTCGTAGCGGTGGCAATTACAAATGAAAGATGGCGATACTCTTATGGCAGAAAACCAAAGGGAAATAGATTGAAAAAGTTGATATTGGAAATTCCGACTGATAAAGAAGACAATGTAAATGTTAATGCCTTTGAAGATATGGTAAAATCAATTCCCGAATATTCAATTGTTGAATCTTATTTTAAGTCTTGAAATAGGGTGGAATAAATAGAGACTTGGGGGTAGTTGGAAAGTTTTTGGATTGATTGCTGATTCTCGCTCCCTTCCTGCCTGCGCAGGGATAAACTATGGCGGGGGAAAAAAGATATTGCCCCCCGTTCCCTGTAGCAATCTCAAAGGAGCGACTTCTCGGGAATGACAGCGCAAAGAAGCAATCCCAAGTAAGAGCGATACCCCCCGGAAGGGGGCTGAAATTAGGAAAATTGAGAATCGGAATCAGAGAATTACCTCCGATGAAGTGCCCCGATGATTCCCTGCTGTAATCCCAAAGAAGCCGCGCTCGGGAATGACACTGCATAGAAGCCACTTCAAAGCAGAATAGCTCATCCTAATGATTAAAAAGTAAAATTGAATAGCAAATTGGTGCGGGACAAGTAGAATCTGATATATGATTAATTTTGGGAGGACAGATCCCCGCACCTCCGCGCTTTCTGGCGAAAGCAAGAGTGGAGGTAATCGCGGGGATAAATGTATATGATAAACTTTGGGATTACATCGCGAAAAAGACAAGAGCTTGAGCAGCGGATGCATAACTGCAAACTGCTTGAGAATGATATTGAGGAAACGTTCGTTCGAAGCGGCGGGGCAGGAGGACAGAAAGTCAATAAAAGCTCCACCTGTGTCCATTTGAAGCATGTTCCCAGCGGATTGTCCGTCAAGGTTCAAAAGAGCCGGAGCCAGGGACTGAACCGCTATTACGCCAGAAAGCAAATGTGTGAACTGCTGGAGAATAAATTATTAGGGAAAGAAAGCCCGGAAGCGAAAAAAATAGAAAAAATCAGGAAGCAGAAAGACAGGAGAAGACGAAGACAATTTTACCCCGGTGGATAGAATTCCACAGGGCAGGGATTTCCGATTTTGGATTTTGGAAAAGAACCCCCCGGCACCCATCCTTCGTCCGCCAAGACGGACTACGGAGGGCAGGCAGGTGCGGGGGCTAATCCTAAATAGAAAATTGAAAATTATTGTAATTTTTTTTAGTTGTTTTACAATAATGGTATGGCGGAAAAGTTAAAAGAAGCTGTTTTGTGGCAGGGGTTAGACGACAAAAAGGTTCACTGCAATCTGTGCAACTGGCAATGTGTTATAAATGATGATTCTTTGGGGCATTGCCGGGTTCGCAAGAATATCGGCGGGAAATTATATTCACTTACTTATCATAAACTCTGCTCAGCGAACCCCGACCCGATTGAAAAAAAGCCTTTGTTTCATTTTCAGCCGGGCAGCAAAAGTTTTTCCATTGCCACCCCCGGCTGCAATTTTCAGTGTGTGTTCTGCCAAAACTGGCATATAAGCCAGATAGTAAAAGATGAAAATAAAATCGAAGGGCAATCACTTGAGCCTGAAAAGATTGTGGATTTCGCACTCAAGACGGACTGCAAAAGTATGGCATATACTTACACCGAACCGACGATTTTTATGGAGCTCGCGGCTGATTGCGGCAGAATCGCAAAACAAAAAGGGCTGGCAAATGTTTTTGTTTCCAACGGTTATATGACAAAAGAAGCGATTGATTTTGCGGCGGACTGGTTAGATGGAATAAATGTTGATTTAAAAAGTTTCAGCGAGGATTACTATAAGGAACTGTGCAAGGCGAAATTGAAGCCGGTCCTTGAGACGATAGACTATATCGCCAATCGGACAAAGATATGGATGGAGGTAACGACTCTTGTTGTGCCGGGGCAGAATGATTCAGATGAAGAATTGAAACAGATAGCGGAATTTCTGTTTAATACAGGGGGGGCGGATATTCCCTGGCATATAAGCAGGTTTTATCCGCAATATGAATATACAGATACGCCGCCTACGCCGGGAGCAACTTTGCAAAGGGCTTATGATATTGCCAAGGCGGCAGGTCTGCATTACGTTTATATAGGTAATTTGCGAACAATAAAGGGGGAAAACACTTATTGCCCAAAAGACAAGCGGCTATTAATTGAACGTGAAGGATTTTACGTAACGAAAAACGATGTCAAAAATGGCTGCTGCCCCAGTTGTAATGAGAAAATAGCGGGTTTTGAGCTTAATAGTTAAAATATTTGTTGTTTACAAGCCATAATAAGAGCAGTATAATCTGGAAAATGTATTAAATCAGAATTGTCGCATAATCGGGCGTTGAAATAGCAAAGCCGTCTGACAACAAAATAAACTTGGGTATTTACCATCGTTAACGACATTTCTCCTGTTAGTACTAACTTCGTTAATTGAGGTATTTATGAACACAAACGGCATACCGGCTTTGAAGATAGGCAATTTGACAATCAGCCCACCCATAATACAGGGCGGAATGGGCATCAGAGTATCGGGAGCAAATCTTGCCTCCGCAGTCGCTAATACCGGCTGCGCCGGGGTAATTGCAAGCACGGGGATTGGAATGTTTGAGGGCTGGACTGGAACAAAGGGGGATTTGCTTCGGTTCAACGGAGAGTCTTTAAAAAATGAAATCAGAAAGGCCAGAAGCCTTACCAAAGGAATAATCGGCGTCAATATACTGGTTGCGCTTACGGATTATGATAATCTCGTGAAGACCTCAGTAGAGGAAGATGTCGATATGATAATTTGCGGGGCGGGCCTGCCGCTGGATTTGCCGAAGTTTCTCAAAGGCAAAGATATTAAACTAATTCCCATCGTATCGTCATCAAGAGCGCTTCAAATTATTTGCCGAAGATGGCAGAGCCATTATAACAAACTTCCCGACGCGGTAATTGTCGAGGGCGTTAAGGCAGGCGGACATCTTGGCTATCATTACGAAGACGTCGTAAATAATACGGCACAAACTCTTGAACAAATAGTCGAAGATGTAATTATCGTCGCCAATTCTTTCGAGCCTGCCATACCGGTAATAGCGGCGGGCGGAATTTTCGACGGCGCCGACATTGCCCGTTTTCTGAAAATGGGGGCATCCGGCGTTCAGATGGCAACACGTTTTGTCTGCACGGATGAATGCGATGTGCATCCTAATTTTAAGCAGGCATATTTAGACGCCGCAGAGGATGATACAACAATTATTAAAAGCCCTGTGGGTCTGCCGGGCAGGGTAATAAACAGCAGCTTCGTGGAAAAAATCAAACAGGGCCAAACCATACCATTCGAATGCAGTTATAAATGTCTGAGGACCTGCGAGCCTGAAACAGTGCCTTATTGCATAGCAAAGGTTCTGTCAAACGCGGCAAAGGGCAAAATGGACGAGGCATTCGCGTTTGCCGGCTCAAATGCCGGGCGGTGCAAAGAAATTGTTCCTGTGAAAGCGCTTATTGACAAATTAGTTGAGGAATTAAGCCGGGCGCTTGCCGCAGAAAAGCAAGGCCTCAGCGTAAAATAGTGCAACTCAATTCTTAGAGGCCGTCTTAAGTCTCTATTTGAATCATAGCTAAAATCTTATATAATATGAATTATGAGAATTATAGCTGATGAGAATATCCCGTTTGTAAAAGAATGCTTCAGTTCCGTCGGAGATGTTCAAACAATTCACGGCAGGAAAATTGCGCCTGTGATTCTAAAAGATGCCGATGCACTTTTAGTCCGCAGCATTACAAAGGTTAATAAAGATTTGTTAGACGGTTCAAAAGTAAAATTTGTCGGCACGGCAACAATCGGTTTTGAGCATATCGACATTGATTATCTTGCGGCGAAAAAAATCGGATTTGCATCAGCGCCCGGCTCAAACGCAAACTCAGTGGCCGAATATATGACCAGTGCACTTTTAAATCTGGCTGACAAATATAAATTTGAAGTTGGTGAAAAGTCAATCGGTATTGTCGGTGTCGGGAATGTCGGAAGCAGGGTCGAAAAAAAAGCAAATGCGCTCGGAATGAAAGTTGTTTTAAACGACCCGCCATTGGAGAGAAAAACGGGTGATGAAAAATACCGGCCGATAGGAGAAATATTCGATTGCGATATCGTAACACTTCATGTTCCTTTAACGAATGAAGGAATAGATAAAACATACCATCTGGCAGATGAAAAATTCTTTAAATCACTGAAAAATAATGCGATTCTTTTCAATACCTGCCGCGGAAGAGTGCACGACACCCCGGCCTTGAAAAAGGCCATAAGCAGCGGCAAAATAAAGGCTTGCGTGCTTGACGTTTGGGAAAATGAGCCGAATATTGATATTGAATTAGTAAAAATGGTCGATTTTGGAACACCGCATATCGCCGGCTATTCCTACGACGGCAAAATTGTCGGTATGATTATGATTTATGAGGCGTTTTGTAAATTTTTCGGTATTAATCCCAAATTTAGTGTCGAGGATTTTCTTCCGTTGCCTCAGATCGAGAAAATTGTTATTGGTAAAGATGAAAAAAAGCCATTACTTGCGGCAGTTACTACGCTTTATGATATAAAAAATGACGACGAAAAGTTAAGGCAGATAATAAATGAACAGGATGAAAAACGCGGGGCGTATTTCGATGCCCTGCGGAAGAATTATCCTGTCCGCAGGGAATTTCAGAATACCATAATTTCCGTAAGTGATAAAAAACTTCGGGCGGTTTTTTTGGGATTGGGTTTCAAAATTGAATAAAAAAAATAATAACATTCTAATTTGGCCGAATGGGAAATTGGATTTTTCCGACGGCTGTATCGTTATGGGCGTTCTGAATGTAACGGACGATTCGTTCAGCGACGGCGGGGATTTTCCTGATACGCAGAAAGCAGTCGAGCGGGGCGTTGAAATGGCTCAGCAGGGAGCGGCTGTAATCGATATTGGCGCAGAATCCACGCGTCCCGGCTCAAAGCCGGTCGGGACAAGCGAGCAGATAAAAAGGGCGATACCGGTAATAGAAAAACTTGCCGGCAAAATAAAAATTCCAATCAGTATCGACAGCAGAGATTATGAGGTAACAAAGGCAGCTTTAAATGCAGGGGCAAGTATAATAAATGATGTTACAGCTCTTGCAGATGAGAGAACGGCTCGACTTGCGGCAGAAAAAAAGGCGCCTGTGATACTAATGCATATATTAGGAAGTCCCGGCACAATGCAAATTAAGCCAAAGTATGAAGACGTTGTCGGGGAAGTTTTGAAATACCTGCTTCAAAGAGCCGCGGCAGCTCAGAAAGCGGGTATTGAGGAAGAAAAAATATTTATCGACCCGGGAATCGGTTTTGGCAAGACTGTGGAGCATAATTTAGAGATTTTGCGAAATATAGATGTTTTTGTGAGCAGCGGTTATAGAGTTTTGCTCGGCACAAGCAGAAAGAATTTTTTAGGGACATTGACCGGCAAAAAAGAGCCGAAGGAGAGAATTTTCAGCACGGCTGCAACGGTTGCGATAGCCGCTGCCGCCGGGGTTTCGATTGTGAGGGTTCACGATGTTGCGGCAATGATGGATGTAGTAAAAGTCGCCAATAAATTGCGGGTTTAAGAATCCCAGTGAAAAAACAACAAATCGGGCAAAGGAATTTCCCCATTCTTTTGAAGGTAATATCCTGAATTAAGTATTGAAATATCTCTAATTAAAGATACAATAATCCGGTTTAGTAATTTTATGAGGTTGACGGACCGATGCAGCCGGACAAGCAAACTGGAAAAATTAAATGGACCTCAGTGCCGATTCGCAAGCTCGAACCCGTAAAGGGTGAAAGCGGCTTTTCACTCGGCATCGATTTAGGCTCGACAAGCTCCGATGTCGTTATTCTCGATAAACAAAGGAAAATAGTTTACAGCAGTTATAAACGAACAAAAGGTAAAGCCGCCGAGACGCTTGTTTCACAGCTCGAGGAGCTTTTAAAGGTTATAAGTATCGACAAAATAGAATCCGCCGCCGCTACCGGTTCAGCCTCACGACTTATTTCATCGCTTCTTGAAATTCCTTATGTCAATGAAGTCTCTGCCCAGGCTCTGGCGATTGCACAATTATATCCGCATTTCAGCCAGGCAACGGTAATTGAAATGGGCGGGCAGGACAGCAAACTAATTTTCCTGCGAACGGAAAAAGAACAATTGGTATTGACGGATTTTGCGCTTAACAGTGTCTGTGCGGCAGGGACAGGTTCGTTTCTCGACCAACAGGCACAGAGGCTGGGCGTTAATATCGAGGATGAATTCGGCAAAATGGCGCAGTCGGCAAAGCATGTTCCGACTCTTGCGGGCAGATGCTCCGTTTTTGCAAAAAGCGATATGATTCACCTTCAGCAACAGGCAACCCCGACTGAAGAAATTATCGCAGGACTATGTCTTGCCCTTGCCAGAAATTTGAAAAGCAATCTCGGCAAAGGCAGAGAATTTATAAAGCCGATAATTTTTACCGGCGGCGTCGCAGCCAATATCGGCGTAGTATCGGCTATCGAAAAGGCATTCGGACTGCAGGCTGGTCAGCTTATAGTTCCAAAGGAGCATTTTTTCACCGGAGCAATCGGAGCAGTTCTGGCATCAAACAAAAATGACTGCAAACTTAAAATTGACAGATTATATGAATATATTGATTCACAGGCACAAGGAGGAGGCCTCCAAAAAGCCCCTCGCAGAGAAGCTCTTTCGACTCCATTTTTTGCACCGCCGCAAGGAAACGTTCACAAGCTGCCTGCAGGCAGTAAAGAAAAAATTGAGGCGTATCTCGGCGTTGATGTCGGCAGTATAAGCACAAATGTTGTTGTGATGGATAATCAAAAAAATGTTCTTTCAAAAGTCTATCTAATGACGGCAGGCAGGCCGCTGGAGGCAGTAAAGAAAGGACTTCAAATAGCTGTCGAGGAGCTTGCCGGAAGAGTTGAAATAAAAGGCGCTGCGACAACAGGCTCGGGCAGGTATCTGACCGGCGATTTTATAGGCGCCGACATCGTGATAAATGAAATAACCGCCCAGGCAACGGGAGCGGCGATTGTCCATCCCGCGGTCGATACGATTTTTGAAATCGGCGGACAGGACAGTAAATTTATCTTGCTCAAAGACGGCGTTGTAGTCGATTTCGAGATGAATCACGCCTGCGCAGCGGGGACAGGCTCGTTTCTCGAAGAGCAGGCGGAAAAGCTCGGCATAAGCATAAAAGATGAATTTGCGGCACTTGCCTTTCAAAGCGAAGCGCCAATAAAACTCGGCGAAAGATGCACAGTGTTTATGGAATCAGACCTGCTCGATTATCAGCAGCATGGCGCAGGAACAAAAGACCTCGTTGCGGGTCTGGCTTATTCGATAGTGACAAATTATCTTAATCGCGTCGTCGGCAGAAGGAAGCTGGGCGATAATATTTGTTTCCAGGGAGGCACGGCGTTTAACAAAGCTGTTTGGGCGGCGTTTGAAAAAATTGTCGGCAAGCCAGTTCGCGTTCCTGACCATCACGAAGTAACAGGTGCGCTTGGAGCCGCTGCGATTGCTGCCGATTTTATGAAGAAACAAAGAGAGGAAAATAAGCCCGCTTCAAGTAAATTCAGAGGGTTTGAAAATCTCGTCAGTATAGAATACGAAGTCGAAACCTTTGAATGCGAACATTGCTCGAATAACTGCGAAGTTAAAAAAGTCGCGTTGCCGGGCTGCGAACCACTGTTCTACGGCTCGCGATGCGATAGGTATAATGTATCAAAAGTAAAGAAACACAAAAGAACGGCTTATGCCTTTGAGTTCCGCCAGAAAATGCTGCGGCATTTTTCGCAAATAAATGGACCAGCCGCCGGTTTGCGGAAAGAGAAAATCGGCATACCGATGGCTTTGGCAAACTGGCAGTTTTTGCCGCTATTCAGCGTGTTTTTCAAAAACCTGGGATTTGAACCCTGCATATCTTCGCCGACAGGCAGGTCAACGGTGAAAAAAGGCGTCGAATCGGTTACGGCAGAACCTTGTTTCCCCGTTAAGGTCGCATTCGGACATATCGCCGAGCTTATCGAGCAGGAAGTTGATTATATCTTTCTACCGAGCATCGTGAATCTTGAAAAAACTTTCGAACTGAACAAAACATCAAAACTTTGTCCTTATGTTCAGTCTCTGCCATATCAGGCAAAAGCAGCTTATGGCGGCAAATTAGGAAAAAGCAAAATACTGTCGCCTGTAATTCGATTGGGCGACGGCAAAAACGAGCTGGAAAAAAGTTTTGTCCAGGTAGCGGCACAATTGAAAGTAAAATCGACTGCTGCGAAAAAGGCGATTGAAAAAGCCCTTGCGGCTCAAAAGGCATTCGAAGAAAGCCTCATTGAGGAAGGCAGGCGGATATTATCTTCGGTTAAAGACGGCGGCAAATTATTTGTGCTTGTGAGCCGGCCTTATAACGGCTGCGATACACAGATAAGTTTGTCCCTTGCCGATAAGCTGGCGGAACTTGGAATTGATATGATACCGATGGATATGCTTTCTGTCGCTGATGCGTCTATCAGCGATGAGGATTTGCACGAAAATATGTATTGGGGCTGGGGGCAGAAGATTTTGCGCACCGCTGAAATCATAAAACGGGACAAACGATTGTTCGCGGTATATCTGTCGAATTTCAGCTGCGGGCCGGATTCATTCCTTATGACGTTCTTTAAAGATATTATGGCCGATAAACCCTGCCTGTTTCTTGAGCTGGATGAGCATTCCGCTGATGCGGGGCTTATAACCCGGCTCGAAGCGTTTTTAGACAGCCTGAGCCACTACAAGCCGAAAGAAACGGCAAAAATTGAGACGAAAAAAAACGCCAAAACAATCGGCAATCGTAAAATTTACATTCCTTATATGGGCGATTGCTCCTACGGAATGGCCGCCGCAATGAAAGCTCACGGCAGAGATGCGGAAGTTATGAAATGTGCCGATGAGAAAGGTTTGAATATCAGCAGAAGATTTACGACTGGAAAAGAATGCCTTCCCTGCGCGATAACAACCGGCGATATGCTGGCTGCAGCGCAAAGTAAAGAATTTGACCCGGCAAAGAGCGCATTTTTTATGCCGTCCACTTCCGGACCCTGCCGGCTCGGATTGTATAATTGTCTGCAAAAACACGTGCTGGGATACGCGGGCCTGAATGAAGCGATGGTTGTTTCGCCGAACCAGGACACCAGTTTTTACGATGAATTTGCAGGTTCGGCAGACAAGGGACGTTCAAAATTTATGCTCGACGCCTGGGTTGCTATGGCCGGCATTGATATTTTGTCAAGATTGCTGCTGAAAATCCGGCCTTACACAAAAAATAAAAATGCAGCCGAACAAATTTACAGCCAGTGTCTAAAGCTTTGGATTGAAGCGGCAGAAAACCGCCTGCACTATAGCCGGGGGAAAAAGCTTATGGCTGATTTCGCCCGCAGGTTCGGTGCTCTTGAGTTCGATTGGAGTGTCCGTAAGCCCCGGATAGGCATAGTCGGCGAAATTTATGTCAGGAATCATCCATTCGCCAATAATAATGTAATAAAACGACTCGAAGAGCTTGGCGCGGCCTGCTCGCTGGCTTCGCTTGCGGAATGGATTTATTACACAAATTTTACAAGACTTGCGGCAACAAGAAGAAACAAAGAATTAAAAAATTATCTTGTCAATCTTGCGACGAACTTTCTGGAACACAGGATAGAAAAAGCTCTTGTATTGCCGGTTGAAAAGAAATTTGGGAAACTAACGGACTGTCCAATGACGGAGCTTTTGAATTATAGCAAACCTTATATGCACGACTCCTTCGAGGGCGAGGCGATTTTGAGCATCGCCAAGACGGTCGAATTTTTCCACGATGGTTATTCCGGCGTGGTAAATGTAATGCCCTTTAGCTGTATGCCTTCGACAATTGTCAGCAGTATAACGCCGCAAATAAGCAAAGACTGCGAGAATATGCCGATACTTAATATAAGTTTCGACGGCTCTGAAGATGCGACTCTTCAAACCCGACTGGAGGCGTTTTTCGAGCAGTGCAGCAGAAGAGAAAGTTCTCTGATGAGCATATCAGAGGTTCTGCAGAGGACGTAAAATTTCAGGATACGGCCTTTCGGTTTTTAGCGCAGAACTCGCCCATAAGTTTCATCGCGATATTCAGCTTTTCGTTTGAGCCGTCCATATTCGCGTAAGCCTCAACAAGCTCGACAAGCTCACGGTCTGCCGGCTGCCGGCCGTATTTATGAGCGGCATTTACAATCCCGGCGTCAAGGCCGTATTTCATCGCCACCTCGACATAAGCGCGGGCGACGCCGATTTTCCTGCCGGGTAAATCACGAACACTATTCGTAATGCCAAGCGAAAAATGACATTTCTTTAATTGCGGGTCGGTCTTTATCTTCTTAATCGTATTAAATGTCCGGTAAGTATAGCTCGGCACTCCCGGCTGCATAGGCATATCGATTGCCAGCGGAAATACGGTCGAATCAAAAAAGATTTCCTCCGGCTTAAAGCCATATTTGTTCACAGCAGCATCATAAAGTTGTTTGGCGAGATTATAAAGCTCATCGACTCCGCCCGTTGTGCCGGCATCTGTTGTTTTTCCTTCGCTGATGAGCAGGCCGATGAATTTATAATCGAAATGCTTTTTAAGCGGCATCATATTGTCAATCGTATAAACTTTTATGGAGTTTATAAGCGGCGGCAGCACTTTTTCATTAGTGTTATACCATTCCTTCAGGCCCGCAATCAGCACGTTATCATCGCTGCTGTCGCAGCAGACCGGCACGCCCCGGCCATATTTGCGGACGAGTTTCACGTATTCCTTCATTAGTTGGGCGGCGTAAGCAGGGTCGGATTCTCCAAACTGGTCGATGTTGACCGCGACGTAATCTGCGCCGTCGGCTGCCTGCGATTCTATCAAAGCTCTTATATAATCAAGCTGCGGACTTGGCTGCTCGAAGGCTTTTTCACCCAACTCGTGAAGCTCTCTCATAATCCGGCCGGTCTTTGGTATTGACGCGTGTATTAGTTCTCCTGTGCTGATAATCGCATTTTTCATCGTATGGTCCCTGCCAAAAAGATAATTTATTATTGAACAGGAATGTTCAAGCTCAGGCATTCTTGGCCTGTTGATGATTTTACGCAAGTTTTCAAGGCCGCCTTTTTCCGCTGCCGCGGCTTTATAGATACGGTCGCCAATGCAGATTCTGTCGAGGTTATTTCCGCATTTACCTTCGACGGTTGAATCGCCGCAGGGAGCGTTGTCCATTCCTTTTTCGCATCCGCCTATCGTGCAAAGGCTGAAATTCTCAGGAAGATAGCAGTCGCCGCATTCTTCACAGTCAAAAAGACAATATTTGAGGGGTTTTTCGACTGAGAAAAAGGCCTTATAAAAGAAACCTTTGCCTTTTTCTGCGCCGAGAAATTTCATTGTTTTTTTGAACGCGTGAAAGCCGCAGTGGTTCGGGTCAAGAATCGCAAAGTGCATAAAATCAAAAAACAGGTGGTTGAGAGTTTTGCTGAATTTTTTAGACTTCGTTCTGTTTCCAGATTCGTCATAAAGATAAAAGGCTTCTTTTGGCGGCCAGCAGAGGTTGTCCTTGAATTGCTGCCAGTTGTCGCCGATTTCCGCAGCGCGTTTAAGTATCTTTATAAATGTTTCGTAATCCGGCAAACCCCCGATATCGGCCCCTGCGGCGCCTATGGATTTGGACATCGCAAGCTGTTGGGCAGCCCGCTCGATATGCTGCTCGATGGTTTCGCTGCGAACCTTTTTATAAAGTTCGTCGCTGACAAAACAGCCGGGCAGTTTTATATCGTGCATCAATCTTGGAGCGGGTGTGATTGTGCTGAGAAGATAAACATTTCCGATGACGGGAATGTCAAGGTTTTGTTCTTTTAAATAACGCATCAGTTCAACGCTTTTTTTCCAGTCCCAGCCGACCTGGGTAATCAGAAATTTCGCGCCGGAAGTTATTTTCTTTTCCATTTTGAAATATTGCTGCATCAGGGATTCTTCATTGTATTTGAACGGCGAAACAGCGGCGCCCGGGAAAAACCGCGGCATAGATTGAAGATTTTCCGGTTTTGCAGAGATTAGACAATCGTTATTTAAACGGGTAATTAAGTTAAGCAGGCCTAATGATTCCAATTCAAAGACGCCTTTTGCTGAAGCGGGCTTGTCGCCCGTTAATGCAAGCAGACTTTCGACATTCGCTGACTTATGTGTATTTAAAAGACTTAAAATAGCGTCTTTATTCAAATCTTTGCAGCTTATGTGCGGAATAAAATCCAGGTCGCCGAGCAGATTGTTACTTATCACAAAATGATGGACATCGGCAGGTTCAAGATTGGCTGTTCCGCCGGGGCTTTGCGGACAAGTTATGCCTACAAAATCGAAATTGCCGGGAACATCTTTGCCGACGGCTTCTTTGTGGGCGGTGAGAAATATTCTAATCGGCTCGAAACTAAAGTTTGGACCGCCTGTAAGCTCTGCAACGACGGCAAAAGTTTTTTTGTCTTTCAAAGTCCGGCTTAATCTTTTCTTAGTTTGCAGTTTCATATCGTTGAACCTTTTATGCATAAATTACTGCGATAAAAATTGCCTCCGTTTCGCAAGCCCACATAATATAATAACTTCTGGAAAAAAACCACTATAAGCACAAAGTCTTTTTTTAATACTATGCTGCTGATAGGGAGGTTCATTTGTGAAAATATCAAGTCTTTAATCTTGTGGATAGGTTGTTGATAACATTGAGTTGAAGTTAAAATAAATGTTTTGCGCAGAACCGATAAGATTACAACAATATAGCTCATTTATTGTATAAATAACTTTGTGAAATATTCAAGACCGATAAACTTTTTCATAAAGCTTTTAATATTATGGACTTAAATAATTATTTAATTATTCGGGTCATAATGTTGTCATTCTTTCAGGTTTGTTGATTTATTTGATATAAATCTAATGTAAATTTATTCGTTAAATCTTAACAGTCTCCCCAAAAGGTGGATAACTTCGCTGTCAGGCCGGTTATAGCCTTTGTAAAATCAAAGACTTACAGCCCGATTCCTAATTATTCTGAATTAGTTTTTTCCTGGGAATTAAGAATTTTTTGTTTAAACTTTCTGCAAATCTCTGCCGGGTTGTCAGCTTTGCAAATGCTGGAAGAAACTGCAATTCTTTTTGCCCCGGCTTTCAAAACGTTTTCAATATTATCCAGATTTATCCCGCCAATTGCGACAGCTTCAATGGGCTTGTCTTTCAGGAATGCGATTGCCTGGGTTATATACTCAAGACCGCAAACATTAACTTGTTTGGTATTTGTAGAGAAACAAGCACCTAATCCCACATAATGCGGCATCTGTTTAACCGCTTTTTCCAGCTCATCTATTGAATGAGTGCTAAGTCCAGTAATCAAAGGTTTAAGCTGACATTTGCGAACTTCCTCGATCGGCAGGTCGTTTTGTCCGAGATGGATTCCATCGGCTTGTGCTGCGACAGCGATATCGACCCTGTCATTGATTATGCTTAAAACGTTATAACGTTTGCATAAATCAACAAAACTCTTGGCCAGTGCAAACAGGCCGGCATCGGTCAATGTTTTTGTCCGCAACTGCAGACAATCAGCCCCGTTTTCTGCAGCGGCTTTTGCGACAGCCAATGCGTCCGAACAGTCTTCAACGGTAATAATGACATAAAGCCTTGCATTTCTGAATCTTAGGGCAGGGAATCCAAAAAGCGTAATATCCTTTTCAAGGGTATAACAATCATAACGCAATCGTTCTAAATCGTCGGCAGTTGCGGCATCTAAAGTTGCGACAGTATCAGCGAGGACTCTTAACGCTTCGGTAGTTCTTGCAAAACCCGCAGATACACAGTCTTCTATTCCGCTCCTTTTCATCTGGTTTTCAATTTTCATTCCGCAACCGATGTCATTTTCCGTATCTCGGGCGGTAACAAGTTTTTGAATATCGAGTTTGCCGACAAAAGAACAAAGCAGATGTCTGGCATTTTTGCATCGGCCGCTAAGAGTTTCATTATTAAGAGCAAATCGACAGAATTCCTCCGCTATGCGCAGGCCTTCACGTGCACGATTGAAGTTGGCGTCAATGATTCTGAAAATTGCTCGATTCATAATGTTAGATTATAAAGGTGCGTAAGAGAAAATTGAAGCAGGAAAGTTTTAATGAAATTTGCGCATAAAAAAGGAGCTGCCTCCTCCTGGCCAGCTCCAGAACCAAACGCATTTATATATAACAGGGCTCTTTTTTTTAGTTTTTTTAGCCCTGATTGCGTCCAACGGGGGGGCTTCTTCTTCCTTCTCCAAAATAAGCAAAAAGCCACCCCGGCAAAGTTAAAGTGAACGAATATCAAGCAAAGATTATGCCAGAACTTTTTAGTATAAAATTATTGCATATAAAATGACTACAAAGCTATATCTTAAAATGGGTTATCTACAGGTTTTGCAGGTTAATTTATGCAGGGAGTTGTGTTAAAGTTTATCACTATGTTGTCTTTGAGCAACAAAATTGGAAATATAGTATGGAATAATGGTTTTTTATAGGTCTTAATTGTTATTTAGAGCAAAAAATGCTGATGTTGAAAAAAAACAACATACCTCATATCCACCTAAATTGTCGAGAATTTTCCCCTTTGCGGTTTGAGACATTTAAAATTAAAATGACCATTTATGAGTAAAAAATGGTTTAGATATTTCGGCAGTGTAATAGGTATTTGCCTGTTTATTTTGGCGCTGTTTGTTATCCATCACAGGCTCCATCAATATCATATTGCAGATATCATAGATAAAGCGCGCCAAACTCCTGCTGTATATTTGCTTTTAGCGATTTTTATTACAGCTTTGGACTATTTTGTTTTGACGTTCTATGACACTATGGCTCTTCATTATCTTGGCCATCCGATGAAGTATCCATCGATTGCACTGGCCTCTTTTGTGGGATATGTCTTCAGCCATAACCTGACCGTATTAGGCGGCAGCACCGCCAGATACCGGATTTACTCGGCACTGGGCATTTCGGCCAGCGAGATTGCAAAACTGATTGTATTTTGCGTTATTACATTCTGGCTGGGGTTTTTTAGTGTCGGCGGTATTTCTTTTATGCTTTTTCACCAGCCCATTCCCCCGGAACTGCATATGCCGATTGCTTCTGTCAAACCCCTGGGATTTATATTTATAGCGATTGTTATTATATATTTGATATATGCTGGCCTGAGCAACAAACCGCTGAAATTCGGAGGCTGGGAGTTTGCCAGGCCAAGTCCTGCGATTTTAGTTGGACAGATTGTGATATCCTGCACGGACTGGCTTTTGGTCTGCGGTGTTCTTTATGTTTTACTGCCGGCCGGAACCGAACTAAGTTATTTTCAATTTGTCGGCATATTTCTATTTGCGCAGATAGCCGGAATTTTAAGTAATATCCCCGGCGGCCTGGGAGTTTTCGAGACAGTGATTTTTCTGTTATTGGCTCCGTATGCCGAAACATCCGCCATTGCCGGCTCTCTTATACTTTATCGTTTATTTTATTATTTGATACCTTTCGGTTTTGCCGCCGGCCTACTGGTGGCTCACGAAATGTTTATGGGGAGAAAAGCAATAAAAACAGCCGGCGCCATATTTGGAAGGTGGGCTTCCGCTGTTACGCCTCATATTCTTGCTTTGACCTGTTTCGTAGCCGGGATGCTCCTTCTTTTTTCCGGAGCTTTGCCATCGGTCAGGGGACGAATGGCACTGCTCAGGGATTTGCTGCCGCTTGGCGCGGTGGAGTTTTCTCATTTTCTGGCAAGCGTTGCAGGCGCTTTGTTATTATTGCTTGCCCGCAGTCTTCAGCGAAGAATAAATATTGCTTATCATTTAACGGTTATCTTGCTTGCCTTTGGCATTGTTTTTTCGCTGCTCAAGGGTTTTGATTATGAAGAAGCGATAATTTTGACAATAATACTGCTTGTGTTTTTGCCCTGCCGGAAGGAATTTTATCGCAAGGCGGCAATTTTTGCCCGGCGTTTCGAGCCGTTCTGGTTTGTGCTGATTGCTATAGTAATAATTTGTTCTGTCTGGGTCGGAATTTTCTCTTACAGACATCTCGAATATTCAAACGAGATTTGGTGGAAGTTTGCGTTTCATAGCGATGCGCCGCGATTTCTTCGTGCGACATCCGGCGTAATTATTGTTGTCCTGCTTTATGCCGTTATGCAGTTATTACTGCCTTTTAAACCGAAGATAAAAACCCCTTCTACTGATGAATTCCAGATTATTCGGCAGATTGTCCATTCGTCGCCGGACATTTATGCCAATCTTGCCCTGCTCGACGATAAACAATTTTTATTAAGCGAAGGGAAAAATGCGTTTGTTATGTATGGTGTCGCGGGCAGAAGCTGGATAGCGATGGGTGACCCTGTCGGGCCGGAGAATGAGTGGAATGAGCTATTGTGGCAGTTCAGAGAACTTTGCAATTACTATAATGGCTGGCCTGTTTTCTATCAGATTGAAAACATTCATCTGGATTTATATCTCGATATAGGAATGTCTTTTCTGAAATTAGGCGAAGAAGCTCGCGTTGATATGGAAAGTTTTTCGCTTGAAGGCTCGGCAAACAGAGATTTACGCCAAACCCGCAATAAAATTCAAAAGCTGGGCTACACATTTGAAATAATACCGCAGGAACGGTCGGCACAAATTGTTGATAAACTACAGAATATTTCCGATTTATGGCTGAAAGAAAAAAATGTGAGAGAAAAAAGATTTTCGCTCGGCTCTTTCAGCAGGGAATACATAAGCAATTTTCCAATAGCAGTAATTCGAAATAATTCAGATATTGCAGCGTTTGCCAATGTCTGGACAACAAGCCAAAAAGAGGAATTGTCGGTTGATTTGATGAGGCATCTGCCGGATTGTCCCAACGGCATAATGGATTATCTTTTTACGGAGATGATGCTCTGGGGCAAAGAGCAGGGATACAGGCAGTTTAATTTCGGTATGGCTCCGCTGTCGGGCCTTACCGATAACGCACTGGCTCCGCTGTGGCATAAAGTCGGAACATTTATTTTCAGGCATGGCGAACATTTTTATAATTTTGGCGGATTAAGAGCATACAAGGAAAAATTCAATCCGGTATGGCAGCCCAGGTATTTGGCCTGCCCCCGGGGCTTGATGCTGCCGCGGATTTTAACAAATCTCGCCGGTCTCATTTCCGGCGGAATTACGGGAACAATTGCAAAGTAAAAAACAGGTTATAAATCCAAATCCTGTTCGATGCGGATTTTAACATTGTTGCTTCTGCCGGTGTCGTCTTTATTGGATTTTATTGAACTTATAAATATTCTGACGGCATTGAAGCAGCAAACAAAACCTACCACAATAAAAATTACGGCGGCGATGACTGCAAGAACTTCCTTTAGAATCCAGACGAGTGTGCCGAAGCCGATAAGCAAAAGACCGACAATAAACAGGACTTTTGCATAGCCCTTTGAAAGCTGGTTAAACGAATTAGAATAAAAATTAAATAACATAAAAATAGTTATCCCGCACCTAAAGTTTCTTTAGGTGCGGGGTTCCTCATTTTTAAATTTTCATTTTTAAATTTTCAATTTTTTAATACATTCCGCCGCCGTGCGGTGGCATTGCAGGTGCTTCTTTCTTTTCGGGTATTTCGCTGACGATAGCGTCGGTCGTTAATAACAGTGAGGCAATTGAAGCGCCGTTCTGCAAAGCGATGCGCTCGACTTTTGTCGGAACGATAACGCCGAATTCAATCATATTGCCGTATTCTTTTCTCAAGGCGTCATAGCCGAAGTTTATATCGTCACTTTCCATAACTTTCTGCGCGACGATAGAACCATCAAGACCGGCATTTGTCGCAATCTGCTTGATTGGCGCAACTACAGCTCTTTTTACGATATCAACGCCAATTTTTTCATCGCCTTTTGTTTTTAATTTATCGAGGGCTTTTAAAGTCCGCAGCATTGAAACGCCGCCGCCAGGCAGAATGCCTTCTTCAACAGCAGCCCTGCAGGCGTGCATCGCATCCTCAACGCGGGCCTTTTTCTCTTTCATTTCAGCTTCCGTTGCGGCTCCGACGTTAATCTGTGCTACGCCTCCGGAGAGTTTCGCCAGTCTTTCCTTGAGTTTTTCAATATCATAATCGCTTGTTGAGGTTTCGATTTCCTTTTTTATCTGTTCGATGCGGCCTTTAATTGATTCAGTTGTGCCGGCGCCTTCTATGATGGTTGTATTTTCCTTGTCGATAGTTACGCGTTTTGCCTGGCCTAACTGCGAGATGTCAACGTGTTCAAGGTCGATTCCGAGGTCTTCAAAAACAGGTTCTCCGCCGGTCAGAATACCGATATCGGCAAGCATTGCCTTTCGCCTGTCTCCAAAACCCGGAGCTTTTACCGCTGCACACTGCAGGACGCCGCGGAGTTTATTCACTACCAGTGTAGCAAGCGCTTCGCCTTCAATGTCTTCAGCGATGATGAGCAGCGGCCTGCCAGCTTTGGCGATTTTTTCCAGCAGCGGCACAAGCGATTTTATCGAGCTGATTTTCTTTTCGTTAATGAGAATGTATGGTTTTTCAAGGACGCAGGTCATATTCTCGAAATTGTTGATGAAGTGAGGGCTGATGTAGCCTTTGTCAAACTGCATACCTTCAACCAATTCGACGGTGGTTTGCAGGCTCTGGCCTTCCTCGACAGTGATAACGCCGTCTTTGCCGACTTTTTCCATAGCCTGTGCCATTGTTTTTCCGATCTCGGCGTCCTGGTTCGCCGAGCAGGTGGCAACCTGTTCGATTTGTTTTCCAGACTCGATTGAGGTGCTCATCTTTTTGAGTTCTTCGATGATTTTCTCAACGGCCATATCGATGCCGTGCTTGACCTGCATTGGGTTGGCTCCGGCGGTGATATTTTTAAGACCTTCCTCGTAAATGGATTCAGCCAGTATTGTTGCGGTTGTTGTGCCATCGCCTGCGACAGTGCTTGTCTTACTGGCGACCTCTTTTACCATTTGCGCTCCCATATTTTCGTAAGAATCTTCCAACTCGATTTCTTTTGCGACTGTAACGCCGTCTTTTGTAACAGTTGGCGAGCCGTAAGACTTTTCAAGGACTACATTTCTTCCGCAGGGGCCCAGCGTAACTTTTACCGCCTGGGCAAGTTTTTTTACGCCCTGGCGGATTGCCTCGCGGGCCTCGGTATTAAAAGCAATTTTTTTTGCTGCCATTTTATTAACTCCTATTTCTCAAATTTTTTAATTTTATATTTTTCTTCGTGCCTTAGTGTCTTTGTGGCTATTTCTCAATCACTGCCATAATATCTGATTCTTCCATAATCAGATATTCTTTACCGTCGAGTTTTACTTCAGTGCCGGCATAACTTGTGAACAGCACCTCATCGCCTTTTTTTACCTGCATTTTGCTTTTTGAGCCGTCATCGAGCAGTTTTCCTTCACCGACATTGATGACTTTGCCTCGCTGCGGTTTTTCTTTTGCTGTATCCGGTAAAACGATACCGCCTGCCGTTTTGTTTTCAGCTTCGATGCGTTCGACAATCACCTTGTCTGCCAATGGTCGAATTTTCATTACCTTATCTCCTTTCAAAATAAAAAGAATATTTTAATTTTTGCTTATTATACTTGAAAATTTCACGCGAAAATAGAACTTCCATATCGTTTTAAAAATAATCTGTGAAGCTGGCTATGCAAAAGGTCAATGTCCACAGGCTTGTTTATTACGCTGAAGACATCCAGTTCAAGCGCCGCTGAAAGCAGCTTTTCTTCCGTGCCGTCGGCCAGAAGAATACACGGCAGCAGAGGAAATCCTGAGCGTATCATCTTTATGACAGTCAGGCCGTTGACTGCTTCGCAGTCCATATCGAGAATAGCAGTATGGACCCGCCTGTGCTGAATGACATTCAGTGCCTCATCTACCCGTCGGACGACAAGCAATTCAACAGGGCGATTCCTAAAAACCTGCCTGACAGCATCCGGCCAGGCCCAGCAGGTGTCATTTATTAAAACTTTTACATAATCTGTGGTCATAGTATCTTAATGCAGTATAACTTTGCTGCAATAAAGTGCAAATGATATGCCAGTGGGGAGTCAAAAAAATGTCTTTGGCCATAAGTTCTTTTATAATAAATACTTATAAAATATATTACAAAACAGGTCTTTTTTGTATTATCTGCAGTTATGTCTTATTTACCGCCATAATGACAGGATGTAATAAAGGTGCAGCAAATAAAGGAATCTGGCAATCGGAAACCATCATTTATACTTGCCCGTAAATTGACAGATAATATAATGCCGATAAACTTTTTAGAATTTAAAAACTATGGATATTCAAAAATATGAATCAGTCCGGAGATTGCTGCAGAAATACAACCAGCAGCATCTTTTGACATTTTGGTCTGAACTGAATGAAAAACAGAAGAATAATTTGTTGGTTCAAGTAGAAGATCTTGAATTCAACCGAATTAAGGAGAATATCAATCGGCATATCAAAAAATCCATTCCTTCAGCGTTGCCGAAGAATGTTTCCGCAGCACCTGCGTATCCTGCTGAGCCGCGAACTGCCGAGCAGAAGGAAAAATATGAAAAGGCAAAAAAACTCGGGGTTGAGTTAATATCCGGCAGTAAGGTTGCGGCATTTATTGTTGCCGGCGGGCAGGGCACAAGACTTGGTTTCGATGGTCCAAAAGGCGATTTTGCAATCAGCCCTGTGAAAAACAAGACTTTGTTTCAGGTTTTTGCAGAGCAGATTGAGGTAGCAGGCAAAAAATATGATTTTCAGCCGAGATGGTTCATAATGACAAGCCCGCTCAACCACAATCAGACGCTGGAAATTTTCAGGCGAAATAATTATTACGGCCTTAAGCCTGACAGCATATTTGTATTTCAGCAGAGCACCGAAGTGAATTTTTCAGAGGACGGCAAAATTCTATTAGCCGAAAAAGATTCTTTAGCGACTTCTCCCGACGGCCACGGCGGAAGTTTAAAGGCTCTATACAAAAGCGGTGCGGTCAGCGATATGAAAAACCGCGGTATTGAATACATCAGCTATTTTCAGGTTGATAATCCTCTTATAAATATTTTCGACCCGCTCTTTATCGGCCTGCACGCAATGGATAAAGCTGAAATGTCGTCAAAAGCCGTGATAAAAACAGGTCCGCTTGAAAAGGTCGGTAATTTTTGCATGGTTGACGGCAAAATTACAGTAATTGAATATAGCGACCTGCCGGATGAACTTGCGAAAAAGAAAAATCCCGATGACTCGCTGGTTTTTTCGCTCGGCAGCATAGCTATTCATATTATAAGCAGGGTCTTTATTGAGCGGCTTAATGTAAAAGGGTTTGCCTTGCCTTATCACAAGGCAGTCAAAAAAATATCTTATATAGATTTGCAGACCGGCCGGTTTGTCGAGCCTCAAAAGCCCAATGGTATCAAACTTGAAACATTTGTGTTTGATGCATTATTGCTTGCCCAAAAGTCGATTATTCTCGAGACACTTCGCAGCCAGGAATTTGCTCCGGTGAAAAATGCCATTGGCGCCGACAGCCCGCAGGTTGCGAAAAAAATGATGATTGCCTGTGCAGCTTCGTGGCTGACAGAGGCAGGTATAAAAATTCCCGTAAAACAAGATGGTTCGATAGATTGCAAAATTGAAATTGCCCCGTCTTTTGCGCTTTGCAAAGAGGATATACCGGAAAAGAAAAACAAAATTTCTACGATTAAACCCGGAGGCACCATTTATCTGGAGTGAGGCGTTAAAGGTTTTTTAATATTGCTGCCCCTGCAGGTGTTCTTTTATCCATTGGAGTTCCTGCTGTTTTTGCTGTGCTGCAAGGGTTTTTTCAAACTGTTTTTTGCTCATCCATTCAACGTTGCCGTTAAGCCAGAGAACTACGCTGCCCGGTTTTACGAATCCGCTGTATCTTTTTTCCGAATACGCGAGAATTGTGCTGTTGGGGTCAAAGCCGAATTCGATCCATTGTGCCCTATATACGAGATTTGTTAGTCTTACAGCACCGATTTCTGCGATGTATTGTTTTACGAAGGATTCCGCGGGCAGAGAACCATAGGTTTTTCGATAATTAAGAATTTCATCGCCCATCACTTTCATTGTCCGTATAGCTTCAGAGCGGTTAATTAAATTTTTAATATTTGCAAAACCGACTACCATCACAATAGTGATGACAAGAACTGTTATTATGTGAACAACAAGCTGTTTCTGACGTGCGTTCAAGTTCCGGCCTTTTCCTTTATAAAAGTTCTATTTTCTTTCACGGTTATTTTCCCCTGCGAAAACAGTTTTATCGCATCGGGATATGCAATACATTCCTGCTGGAAAACTCTTGCGGCCAAACTATCAGCATCGTCATCTTCCCTTACCGGGCAGCTTCGCTGAACGATAATTGGTCCCTTATCATACTCATTTGTGCAGAAATGAACCGTGCAGCCGCTTATTTTGCAGCCGGCTTTTAAAACCGCTTCGTGAACGTGGTGTCCCCACATTCCCTGTCCGCCGAAAGACGGCAACAAAGCGGGGTGAATGTTCATTACACGGTTTTCAAATTCAGCCGGTATTTTCCATAGGCACAGCCAGCCTGCCTGGATGATGAGGTCAACTTTTGCCTCAAGAAGAAGTTTTCTTAATTTTTCGCTGAACATATCAAGGTCTGGAAAATCTTTTTTTCTTACTATTTCCAGCGGCAATCCAGCAGCCTTTGCTTTTTCTACTCCCGCAACATCAGGCTTTGAAGAAATGACGATGGCTATTTCAGCATCAAGCTCTTTTTGTTTAATCAATTCCTGAATGTTAACCATAGTTCGGCCTGAGCCGCTGATAAGTATTCCCAAACGCAAATGCTTTGTTTTTTCAGTCTTTTGTTCGATGTCTCTTGCTGCATCAATTGCACGATTTACCAATTTGTCTGCAAGTTTATTTTTTTCCCGTGGGATATAAGTTATCTGCCAGCTTTGGAATCCGGCAAGGCTGTTAAGACATTGTTCAAAAAGCCGACGTATGTTGTCGCTTTTGACTTTATAATCGCCGTTAATCTGTTTTACCATCAGTTCGCTGTCGCTGAATATTTTCAGATTGCCTGCGCCGAGCGATTTTGCTTTTTCAAGGGCGCAGACAAGAGCGGTATATTCTGCAACGTTATTCGTTGCGGCAGGGATGAATTTTGCCTGGGCACAGAACTGTTTATTGTTCTCATCCAGCAGGACGAATGCGCCGGCAGCGGGACCGGGATTCCCTTTGCTTCCGCCGTCAGTATAAATAGTTATCGTTGCCGCCAAACTATCTGGTCTCCGCCTCTTTCAGGTATAAAATGCGGGTGCAGTTTGGACATCGGATGATTTCATCGCGGCTCAAAAGGGTATTTGCAGTTTCAGTGGTCAGGCTCATAAAACAGCCGCCGCAGGTGTAAACTCCGCTTCTATTGTCGTGAATTTCCATTTCAGCAATGGCTTCGCCATCGTAGGTGTCGGCGACCCTTTTGAAGATTTCCAATGCTTCCGGAGAAACTTCTCCGGCGGCCTGCTGCCATTGCTGCTCGATTTGGGCGATTTCGGCTTCGAATTTTTTTGCCGATTCTTCAGTCTGTTTTCGGATTTCGTTAAGCTCTTTTTTTTCCTGTTCGATTTGCTGTTGAATCTGGTCGCATTGCTGCTGGTCGGCTTCTATGTTTTTCATCAATTCCAGAGCCTGCGACTCGACTTTGCTGCTGTCCGCCTTTGTCACATTAAGCTCTGTCAGTATTGCGGCGTATTCCTTGTTGCTTTTGGCGGCATTTAGCGCAGCGCGGTATCTCGATAGAGTTTCATCTGTGCTTTTTAATTCTAATTCGAGCCTGTCGGCCTGAATTTTAGTAAGCTGTATCTCTTCCTTTTTGGCTTCGAGCGAATTTTGAAGTGTTCGAAGCTGATTTTCTTTTAGAATTACATTCCTGCGGCAGCGGGCCAGCTTAGCCTTTGCCGCTCTTAAATTATTTTCAACGCTTTGAAGTTTTACCAGAGCATTAAGCACCGTTCCCATGAACGCTCCTTTAATTCAGTGTTGGATATTCTGAACACCTCATTATGAACAATTAGGCCCAATCTTCAACAAAAATTTAGATTTTTTTATTTTAATCTTCGCGATATACTTATAACTTCTTGTTGCAAATATATTAAGGAAGTTGTTTTGAAACCTGAACTTACAGCGCCAGCAGGGACTTATGAAAAGCTTATCTGGTCAGTTAGATATGGCGCTGACAGCGTCTATTTCGGCACGGAATTTGGCTCATTAAGAGCTTTTGCAGGCAATTTGACTCTCGATGAAGCGGCAAAAGGCCTTGAGTTTCTGCACAAAATGGGCAAAAAAGGTTATGTTACACTTAATATTTATCCGTTCAGCGACGAATATGAAAAACTGGTGAATATTGCCGGTCGGCTCGAAGAAATGAAAGCAGATGCTCTGATTGTTTCTGATATCGGCCTGATATTTGAACTCAAAAAGGCTGGCATAAAAACGCCGATTCACATCAGCACACAAGCTAACACCACAAGCAGCCAAACTGTTCTCGCTTACAGACAAATTGGCGCAGCGAGGGTAAATCTTGCAAGAGAATTATCTTTGAAGCAGATAAAACAGATATGTAATGATACTGCGCAAGCAGGTATCGAAATTGAGGTTTTTATTCACGGCGCTGTTTGTTTCTCATATTCCGGCAGATGCGCAATCAGCGATTATCTAACAGGCCGAAAAGCTAACAAAGGCCAATGCACTCATCCGTGCCGATGGGAATATTATCTTGTTGAGGAAAAAAGGCCGGGCGAATATTTTCCCGTTTTCGAAGACCAAAGGGGACAATACATATTCAATTGCAAAGACCTTGCGCTGTTCGATTTTGTCGAACCTCTTAAACAGGCGGGAGTAAGCGCCTTTAAAATCGAGGGCAGAATGAAATCGGTTCATTATATCGCTTCAGTTGTTTCGCTTTACAGACAACTCGTCGATGGCAGAAAGATTAGTTCAGAAGATTGTCTTAAACTTTTAGGCAGGGTGAAAAACAGGGGCTATTCAGCAGGCTTTATGAAAGGGGCAATTAAGCCGGAAGATTACAGCTATGAAAAAAGTCTGTCGAATAGCGGGGCAACTTTTGTAGGCGATATTCTTGATGAAGAAACCGACACTGGCAGTATTTGTTTTGTTAGGAACAAGATTTTCGCAGGCGAAAAGCTTGAGGTTCTGACGCCCGACGGCAGTATTTCAGAAATAGTTATGTCAAAGCCGTTGAAAATCGTCGATGGTCAGCAGGCTGAATTTATCAATAACCCGCAAAAAATTATTATTGAGCGGAAATTGCCGCCTTATTCAATTTTACGCAGGATTGAAAAGTAAAACGAGCAGGCGTAAAGATTATCGGTTTTTTCTTTGTGCTTTCGCACATTGGTGGATAAAATAGAGCTGCAATGAAATTTATAAAATTTGTAAGTGAATTTTTAAGGCATCCAAAACAGGTTGGGGCAATAGCGGAAAGCTCTCCGTTTCTTGCAAGGAAAATGGTTCGCCAGATAAGCGGCTCGGCCAATGTGGTTGAATTTGGTCCCGGCACCGGCCCTGTTACAAGGGAAATTTTACGGCATTTGCCCCGGGACGGCAGGCTGACCTGTTTTGAAATAAACCCCCGCTTTTGTGAGCAGTTAAAGACGATAAAAGACCCGCGGCTGAAAGTTATCAATGACGATGTCAAAAATTTCAATAAGTATGTCAATAATTTCGATTGCATAATATCCAGTTTGCCGCTTGCCGCTTTTGATAAATCAACGGAAGAGGAAGTTCTTGCTTTGTCAGGAAAGTCAAAAACTTACGTTCAGTTTCAATATAACCCTTTTTTACTGCCGAAATTGAAAAGATATTTTCGGGATGTGAAAGTAAAATTTGTTCCGTTAAATATCCCGCCGGCGTTCGTTTATGTGTCTAAAAATCCGCGCCACAAGGCTATTTGTCCCGAATGCCAGGAAAGGCGAAAAGTTGCCCGTGAGTTGCCCAGGATTTTGCGAAATGCCCTTAAAAACTCGTTCGTTTACACCGGCGTGTGGTCTATATTGCATAAAATATGAAAATCTAAAAAGACTTGTTAGAACTCTTTCGCCAGGACAATACCTGTTGTTGTTCCATTTCGTTCCGGGCTTATAAGCGGCAAAATCTCGAACCCTGCAACCTCAAGTTTTTTATTTTCGCCTGCCACCGCGTGTCCTACTACATAGCCCAAAACTCCGCCGAACAGAACGTCGCTTGCCCAGTGGTCGCCTGAGTCCATCATTCGATAGCCTACGAAGCCGGCAAGCAAATAAGCGGGGATGCCCACCTTGGGTCCATAAAATTCATCAAGCACTGAAGCGACGCAGAATGAGCTTGCGGTATGGCCGCTCGGCCAGGCAAGTGCTGCGCCGTTTGGACTATCGTTATGGACTATGCCTTTGAGCATCAATGTTGTAGCGCCGGTAACAGCCAAAGCCCGCATCATTATCCAGCTTCGCTGGACATTCAAATCGTCTTTATTATGTGCGGCCATCAAATACCATATTCCGGTTGCGGCAAAGTGAGTGCCGGGATTGCCCGCTATATCGGTGATGTTGTCCAGAGTTTTTGGAATCGAGCGATGGTCTTCGAAATTATTTGCAATTTTGCTATCGGCATGCGAGTCGTGCAGGGCAATGCTTCCGCCGCCCGCTAAAAGAATAAGCATCAAATTATGGCTGTTAAAATAAGTCTTTTTCGCATCGTCAAATGCGACTTTTGGAAACGCCTTTGCGTCAAGCCGGAAATTACCTGTCGCACGAACCGGAATGTTGACGTCATTTACATCATTCGGCTCGGCAGCAAACATAAAAGAAGCAAAGTTAAAAAGGAAAATGAAAGAAAAAATTTTAAATTTTAAATCTTCAATTTTCATTTTTCTGTTATTCCCATTCAATTGTCGCCGGCGGTTTTGATGAAATATCATAAACTACGCGATTTATACCTCGAACCTCGTTTATTATTCGGTTTGCGATAAGCCCCAGGACATCATAAGGTATTCTCGAAAAATCAGCCGTCATAAAATCCGTTGTATCGACAGAGCGAATCGCGATAACGTTTTCATAGCTTCTTTCGTCGCCCATAACGCCGACAGTCGCAACCGGCAAAAGCACGGCCAGCGTCTGCGAGACTTTTCTGTAAAGCCCCGCCGTCTTGATTTCGTCGATAAGAATTTCATCAGCCTGACGCAGGATGTTTAATCTTTCTTCGGTTATTTCGCCGATGATTCTAACGGCAAGACCCGGCCCCGGGAACGGATGCCGCCAGACGATTGGCTCAGGCAGGCCGAGGTATTCGCCGACAAGGCGGACTTCATCCTTAAACAAATCTCGCAGAGGCTCAATCAGTTCAAAGCCTAATTCAGCAGGCAAACCGCCGACATTGTGATGAAGTTTAATATTCGCCGCCAGATTACCGTCCTTGTTGCCGGACTCGATAACATCGGGATATAACGTTCCCTGCGCAAGATATTTTACGTTTGGGATTTTTTTTGCTTCGGATTTAAAAGCCTCGATAAATTCATTACCGATTATTTTTCTTTTCTTTTGCGGGTCTGTTATGCCCTTTAGGCCGGATAAAAATTGCCTGCCCCAGTCAACTATATGAAGGTCGATATGAAAATGGTCTTTGAATGTGCTTTCGACCTGCTGTTTTTCATTTTTTCTTAACAATCCATTGTCAACAAATATACATTTAAGCCGGTCTCCAACAGCTTTATGAACAAGCGTTGCCGTAACAGCGGAATCTACTCCTCCGGAAAGTCCGCAGATAACGCTGCCGGTTTTCGCCTGATTTTTGATTTTTTCGATTGTCTGCTGAGCAAAATCTTTCATTTGCCAATCACCGCTGCATTTGCAGATGTTATACAGGAAGTTTTGCATTATGACATTGCCCTTCGGCGTATGACTTACTTCCGGATGAAACTGCAGGCCATAAAACTTTTTATTTTTATTCCGCACTGCCGCATAAGGGCAGGTATTTGTTTTCGCAATCGCTTCAAAATCTTTATTTACGGCTTCAACCTGGTCGCCGTGGCTCATCCAGACCGTAGCGGTATCTTCAATGCCGGCAAATAAATCGCTTGTGTCAGTGATTGTGATGACCGCTCTTCCATATTCTCTCGATTTTGCTTTTTTAACTTTTGCGCCAAGAACCTTGCTGCTCCACTGCATACCGTAACAGATGCCGAGAACCGGAACGCCAAGCTCGAAAATTTTCTCATCGGCTGTCGGTGCGTTTGGTGCGTAAACGCTTGCCGGCCCGCCTGAGAGAATTATGCCCTTGAGATTTGTTATTTGTGCAAGCTCTTTTGCCGAAACGCCCGGCTGATAAATTTTCGAATAGACGTTATGTTCGCGCACCCGCCGCGCGATTAGCTGACCGTATTGACTGCCAAAATCAATGATGACTATTGTTTCATTCATATTTTTTATGAATCAATCTTCAATCATTTCTCTTGTTGAATAGTTTGGCGGCTCTTTTGTAATCAAAACATCGTGCGGATGCGATTCTGTTACGCCTGCTGCGCTAATCCTGACGAATTTGGCGCCTTTTCGCAGCTGTTCAATTGTCGGCGCTCCGCAATATCCCATTCCTGCTCGAAGCCCGCCGACAAGCTGATAAACAAAATCGCCGAGCAAGCCGCGATAAGGCACTCTGCCTTCAACGCCTTCAGGAACAAGTTTTTCTTTGGAGCTCGATTTCTGGCCGTATCTGTCCGCCGAGCCTTTAACCATTGCACCAAGCGAACCCATTCCGCGATATTCCTTAAACTGTCTGCCTTTGTAGATAACAAGCAGTCCCGGACTTTCGGCAAGGCCGGCGAGCAGTGAGCCTAACATTACGCTCGAAGCACCTGCTGCGATTGCCTTTGTTATATCGCCGCTGAATCTTATACCGCCGTCTGCGATTATTGGTATATCGAATTTATCCGCCGCCTCGGCACAATTCATAATAGCCGAAATCTGCGGCACACCGACGCCGCTGATAATTCTTGTCGTGCAGATTGCTCCGGGACCTATGCCGACCTTTACGGCATTGACGCCGGCTTTTATCAAATCGACTGTTGCTTCTGCTGTCGCGATATTGCCTGCAATTACCTCGATATTATGGTTTTTCTTTATATATTGGACCGTATCGATAACATTTTGCGAATGGCCGTGAGCCGTATCGACCACCAGCACATCGGCTTCCGCTTTTATAAGGGCTTCGATTCTTTCGAAATCTTTTACGCCGACAGCCGCACCGACTCTTAATCTGCCGCGTTTGTCTCTAACGGCGTTTGGAAACTGCTGAAAGCGGTCGATGTCCCGCATCGTAATAAGACCAGCCAGCTCTCCTTTATCGTTGACCAGCAGGAGTTTTTCGACCCTGTGTTTTTGCAGGATGTCCTTTGCCTGTTCAAGGGTCGTATCGGCAGGGCCTTTGATGATATCCTTTGTCATAACCTCGCTGATTTTCACAGTATCGTCTCTGAGGAATTTCAGGTCCCGCTGCGTAAGTATCCCGACGAGCTTTTTGCCGTCAATAATGGGAATTCCGGAGACGTTTTGTTCGTTCATTACCTGACGAGCCTGCTGGACGGTCTGGTTTGGATTCATAATTATCGGGTCGAGAACAACGCCGTTTTCGCTGCGTTTTACTTTTGCTACTTCGCGTTTCTGAGTTTCTATATCGAGATTTTTGTGAATTATTCCAATGCCGCCCTCCTGTGCCAGCGCGATTGCCATCGCTGATTCGGTAACGGTATCCATAGCGGCTGATAAGATTGGAATATTGATTTTAATATTGTTTGTAAGTCTTGTTGATGTGTCTGCTTCGGTCGGCACGAAATCGCTCTTTGCCGGGAGTAGCAGGCAATCGTCGAATGTAATACCTTCTGCAACGATTTTGTCTTTATGCATTAGGTGCCTCCATAAAAGCTGATTTGTTTAAGTCGATTAGTATAATGACTTTAAACCGGCAGTCAAAGAAAATTCGCTATGCCGATTAAATGCTTTGTTTGCAGATTCTTATCGCCTCGGCGAGGTTCATAGTGCCTTCATAAAGCGCCCTGCCGACAATAGCCGCTGCAATTACCTTCGTTTCGGCAAGTTTTTTTATGTCCTCTATTGTCGTTACTCCGCCTGCTGCGATAACGGGAATATTTACGGTTTGGGCCAAAGCCTTAGTTCTTTCAATGTTCGGCCCGGCCAGCATACCGTCTTTGTTAATGTCAGTGTAGATAATTCCGGCAAGCGGAAGCTCGGCTGCTTTTTTGGCAAGGTCGGTAATTTCCTGCGAGCTGTCCTTTTTCCAGCCATCGGTAGCGATTCTGCTTCCTCTTGCATCGAGACTCAGGATGATTTTACCGGCAAACTCTTTTGCAACTGCGCTGAACCAACCAAAATCGCTTACAGCCTTAGTGCCGAGGATTACCCTGGTTACGCCCATATCAAGCACTTTGGTTATAGAGTCTCTGTCGCGAATGCCGCCGCCGACCTGGATTTTCAAATCTTTTGCCTGCTGAACGATTTCTCGAATCGTATCAGTATTGACGCATCTGCCGACTTTTGCCCCATCAAGGTCGATTATATGCAGCCATTCGGCACCTGCCTGCCGAAATTCAATCGCCTTTTCGGCGGGGTTATCCCCATAATTTATATAGCGATGATATTCACCCTGTATTAGGCGAACGCATTTGCCGCCGAGAAGGTCTATCGCGGGTATCACGTCCATTTTACGCCCTTTAAACTGTTTTGAATGATTTTAGAGAAATCCCTGCCAGCTTTCAAGACCAATTTTATTGATTTTAACTTCTCAAGGGTTCAGGGAGCAGGGTTTTTTTACTCTGTGCGCGAAGCTAAAACCTTATTTCTGCTTAAAATATCGCAGTTTTCTACAGCAGAACTGGAATTCGGTTGACCTTATGCCGAGGATTGTTATAACAAATTATTTGATTTTACGGCGATTAGCGGAAAGGATTAGCAGCGAATGAAAATTCTTGTTATCAACGCGGGCAGCAGTTCAATCAAATATCAGTTGTTCGAGATGCCTGCCGAGAAAGTGCTTGCAAAAGGGCTTCTGGAAAAAATCGGCGAAGAATCCTCGCAGTTAAACCATTTCAGCGACTCGAAAGAGCATAAAATCAGGACAAAGGTAGCCGACCATTCAGCAGGTATGAAGCTGATTCTCGATACTCTTGTGAATCCGCAGACCGGCGTAATAAGGAATGTTTCTGAGATTTCTGCCGTCGGTCATCGTGTCGTCCACGGCGGCGAAGAATTTACTGCCTCGGCCGTGATTGATGATAGGGTTATAGCGTCAATTGAGAAATTTGCCGACCTTGCCCCTTTGCATAATCCGCCCAATCTCACCGGCATAAAGGCTGCGAGGAAAGGTCTGCCCAATGCGCTGCAGGTAGCCTGCTTCGATACGGCTTTTCATACGAGTATTCCTAAGGTCGCTTATATTTACGCGCTGCCTTATGAAATTTACGAAAAATTTCGCGTCAGAAAATACGGCTTTCACGGCACGAGTCACAGTTACGTTGCCAAAAGAGCCGCCAAATTGCTTGGCGGAAACCCTGAGCAGTTTAATATCATTACCTGTCATCTCGGCAATGGCTGTTCTATAACAGCCGTCAAAGAAGGCAAAAGTGTCGATACTTCGATGGGTCTTACTCCTCTTGAGGGTCTTGTTATGGGCACGCGCACCGGCGACTTTGACCCTGCAATTATTTTTTACCTTTCGGAGAAGGGCTACGGCATTGACGAGCTTAATAATATGTGCAATAAAAAAAGCGGCCTCCTCGGCATATCAGGCGTTTCAAACGATATGCGTAATCTGCGAGACCAGGCTCTGGCCGGCAATGAAAGGGCGAAACTCGCATTTGACATTTTCTGTTACCGGATAAAAAAATATGTCGGCACTTATACGGCGGTTCTCGGCAGACTTGATGCACTGGTCTTTACCGGCGGTATAGGAGAGAATGCTCCTGATGCCAGGGCACAGGTCTGCGAAAATCTGGAGCAGATAGGTATAAAAATCGACCCTGCGGCCAACGAAAAGACAATCCGCAAGGAAGGTCTGATAAGTTCCGAGGGCAGCAGAGTAAAAGTTTATGCAATACCTACTAATGAAGAGCTTGCGATAGCTCAGGACACATACCGGCTCGCAAAATAACGCAGTTTTCGTCTATTAGTTGCGAATCTCGTTGCCGTTATACGTCTGACGTAACACGTAACGAACATCGTAACCGCAACCGTTTAACGCAACCTGCTATTTTTAGTAAAGTCCCATTATCAACTGCCGATACTACAATAGTCTGATAATCTTTTTAAGGCCGATAGGATGGATATTCCGCAGATAGAAAAGCTCGTTTCTGAAGCGATTAAGAATCGTCCCGCTGCCACCGCTTCTCCGTTGAATCTCTATGCTTATAACGGCAGGCTTGTTTGCGGCGCAAGAGTTGTTATGCCTAAAAACGCAAGGTTCATATCGCATATTACGCCGGAGATTATCGACCGCGGTTTTAATGAGAGCGAATGGAAAGCGGTTGTTGAGAAAACGCTGTGGGTCTTGAAGGATGTCCCTGCCAATCCGGCGGATTCCGGAGATTTCAGGGAGCGGCGAAGAGAGGAACGTCTGAAACTCAGCGGCGGTATGTGGTTTAATTCTGAAGGAGATGACAAAGCTATACGGGGACAATTGGTTGACGTAAGCAGCAGGGGCATGGCTTTTACTTGTTTCAACAACGGCGTTGTTCCCAACAATGGCCAGCAAATTACCGCGCGTTTTTCCGTGCCGTTTTTTGCGTCGGAAGGTGTTATTCAGGAAAGAAAATTTGCCCGCACCGCAAAGGTCTGTCGCATAGGAAATGCAAGTGGCTATTTAAAACGCGTGGCTGTGCAGTTTATAGAGCCTTTGCCGTTCAGGCCCGCCGAACAGGAATTTTCCGACTCTGATGTAACTGTCCTCAGCGGCAGTCAAGTCTGACATTATTCTCAATTCTTTTTTATTTCCGGTCTTGTTTTAGCGGCGATTCCGTGTAAAATCATATCGGAATTTATGTATTCCCAGGGAGCGGAAAAATGAAAAAAACGGCGATAATATCAGTATTGTTGTTTGCGGCAGGCTGTCAGAGTCTTTATTACGGCACAATGGAGAAATTCGGCAAATATAAAAGGGATATTCTTGTTGACCGTGTAAAGGATGCCCGTGACGCCCAGCAGCAGACTAAGGAGCAGTTTGCTTCAGCGTTGGACAAATTCCGGAGTGTTGTCAATGTCGAAGGCGGCAAGCTGCAGGAAAAGTATGACACCCTTAAAAGCGAGCTCGACAAAAGCGAATCGAAAGCCTCTGCCGTCAAAAAACGGATTAGCGATGTTGAAGATGTCGCACAGGCTCTCTTTGACGAATGGACGAAGGAGCTTGACCAGTATAAGAACGCCGAGTTAAAAGCAGCCAGTAAAAAAAAGCTGGACCAGACCCGTCAGAGATACACGCAGTTAATTGGTTCGATGAAGCAGGCCGAGAGCAAAATCGAGCCGGTTCTGTCCGCTTTTCGCGACCAGGTATTGTTTTTAAAGCACAATCTCAATGCCCAGGCCGTCGCCTCGCTTCAAACCGAGGTCAGCTCAATGGAAGCCGATACGGGCAAATTGATAACGGAAATGGAAAAATCAATCGCCGAGGCCGACAGTTTCGTCAAAACAATGCAGGAATAAAAAACCGATTACACCCGCCACGCTTTTACTGCTCGGCTTTGGTGCGATGATATTGAAAAAAATAAAGGCATTTTCAGATGACAGAAGACAATGACTTAACATGGGTAGAAGTGGAAAAACAACTACAACGCTTAGAAGCTCGTCTACCTAAAGCTGTAAATCGCAAAAACATTTCTGATATTTCGAAAACCGCACTGAAGGCACATTTAATTCATGCGAGCCTATTGCATCGTTGTTATGAGATTGCAAAAAATTCGGAAAAATTATCCAAAGAAGGATCAATAATACCAGCATTAATTTTAGCAAGGGCGGCTTTCGAGACTGCGGCCCTCCTCTACTATACTTATATCAAGATAGATGCTGTCGTAAAAACTGGAGATGTGAGTAAAATTGACGACATCTTAATGAGAATAATGTTTGGCGAGCGGCAACAAAAAACTACAGAGAATATCGATATTCCAGCCATAAATATCCTGACCGTGATTGATTCGCTTGACAATGAAATGAAAAAGTTAGGTGTGCAAGACATTCGGGCATTATATGATGAACTTTGCGAATTTGCCCATCCAAATTGCAATGGAGCATTTCGTGCATATGCAGAAACAACGAAAGACAATCCATTCCTTTGTGCATTTGGCGTTAAACCTGAATGCCTATCCGCAGATCTGCCGTTACCTCCTCTGTATTTATCTTTACTCATTTTAGAAAAATACGACGAGGATTTAATTGCGATTCTTCCAAAATTCACAAAACTTCACGAAAGTATCAAGCCACCGAATGATGAAGATAAATAAAAAATAAGAAATAAATAGTGGCCGTTGGGGCTGTTGAAAAAATCCCGGCGGAGTTTACCCTCGCACAGGCGGGAGGTGGCCTCAATTAAGAATTTAAAATTATCTTTGTGTCTTCGTGCCTTAGCCTGTCCTGAGCATGTCGAAGGAGTGCCTTAGTGGCTACTATAGCATTTTAAGATTTGATATTCCGTTGGATGCGCAGCTCGTTTCGTTCATCGTTTTGCTTTTGTCGTAAGTCCTTTATTTTGAGTTTTGAAATTTCACGTAAGTCCTTATTTTTATTTTAGAATTTACATTATAACCATAACTAATGCAAAGACAAGAAGTTATATAAAAAACTCCATAAAAACTCTCACTTTTCGAGGATTTCGTGCGAGATCTGACCTCGGAGGGTAGTTTTATACTAACCGACCCGAGATATCTTGCGTTTTGACAAAACGCCATTTTTAGAGCATTTTATTCCGCTGGCGGCGCAGCAAAAAGCGGAACAGAAAAACTTAAGATGCTCTAATTTTTGATAGTTGATTTTATTTTGAGCCTCGTACTTGTCTCGCCGTAGCTTATAGCGACGGCGGAACCCAACCGTATAACTATGCAGTAAATTTTCAATTCTAAATTTTAAATTTTCAATTTCTTAAGATGTATCTGTATCACCGTAATATCCGCAGGGGTAATTCCGCCGATTCTGCCTGCCTGTCCCAATGTCCACGGCCGGAACTGTTTGAGTCTTTCTTTTGCTTCTGCGCGAAGATGCTCGATTTTGTCGTAATCTAATTCCTGCGGCAGTTTGTAGTTTTCCATTTTTCGTTGTTTGGCGACTGCGTTTTCCTGCTTTATTAAATAGCCTTCGTATTTTGAATCAATTTTCACGGCTTCAATAATATCCGGCGAAAGACCCATCTTTTTTATTATTGGTAAATCACCCAGATTATCTGCCAGCGGATTATCCGGCTGCTTTAATAGCTGCCAGAGTAAAACACCGTCTTGGCGGGTAGTTTTAAGAAGCTCGGCAAGTGCGGTAATTTGTGAAAGTTTAAGCTGATACTTTTCCCAGCGTTTTTCACTGACAAGTCCAACCGTTTTGCCGATTTGAGTCAATCTTCTGTCCGCGTTATCAGACCTTAAGCTCATTCGCCATTCCGCTCTCGATGTAAACATCCGATATGGCTCGTCGATTTGTCTTGTTAGTAAATCGTCAATCATCACTCCTATATATGCCTGGTCTCTGCCGAGGATTAACGGTTCTTTTTTGTCTAATAATCTCGCTGCGTTTATGCCCGCGATGATTCCCTGACCGGCTGCTTCTTCATATCCGCTTGTCCCATTAATTTGGCCGGCAAGAAACAGCCCGCCGATTTTTTTTGTCTCAAGACTCGGGCTTAATTGAATGGCAGGGCAGTAGTCATATTCAATCGCGTAAGCATAATGAATAATTTTTGCGTTTTCAGTCCCCGCCATCAGTTTTATCATTTGCTCCTGAACATCTTCAGGAACAGATGTGCTTATTCCGTTGCAGTAAATCGTTGTTATGTTTTCGTCTTCCGGCTCGAGAAATACCTGATGTTTTTCTTTATCCGCGAATCGCAGTATTTTCGTTTCAATGCTCGGACAGTATCTCGGCCCTGTAGATGCTATCTGTCCGGTGTAAAGCGGCGCCCTGTCAAGATTATCGAGCAGGAGTTTATGGATTTTTTCATTTGTATATGTTATCCAGCAGGGGATTTGTTTCTGTTTTATCGTTTCGGTCATGAATGAAAACGCCGCGGGATTTTCATCGCCGTTCTGGATTTGTATTTTATCGTAGTCGACTGTTTCTCCATCGAGCCTCGGCGGCGTTCCGGTCTTTAATCGTTGGACTTCAAGACCGATTCTTCGTAGACAATCCGACAATTCATTCGCGGCAGGCTCATCCAATCTTCCGCCCGGCCATTGTTTGCTGCCGGTGTGCATTATGCCTTTAAGAAACGTTCCCGTTGCGACAATTACTGTCCTGCAGTGATAAACCTGACCATTAGTGCAGAGAATACCTTTAACCTGGTTATTTTCTGTCAAAATATCGGCGACAAGTCCTTCGATGATTGTAAGGTTATCTGTTTTTTCAAGTTCATTTCGGACGAAGTCGGAGTATTTGTATTTGTCGATTTGTGCCCTTGGCGAGCGGACGGCAGGGCCTTTTGAGCGGTTAAGGAGCCGGAATTGTATTCCTGTCGCGTCTGTTGCGATGCCCATAAGTCCGCCGAGGGCGTCTATTTCTCGGACGATTTGTCCTTTAGCGATTCCGCCGATAGCGGGATTGCAGCTTGCCTTTGCGATTGTGTTTTTGCTGATGGTTACGAGTGCTGTTTTGACGCCGATTTTCGCTGCTGCGTGCGCCGCCTCAATCCCCGCATGCCCCGCGCCGATTACTATGCAATCAAAATGATTATTCTTCATTCTTCTTCTGCTATCGCGACGGCGGAAGCGATAACGAAATTCGCAGTGTGGGTAATACTTAGGCTTATATCGCCGGCACCCTGTTGTGATGCGATTTTTCTTACTTCGCCCGACAGCCTCACCTGCGGCTGGCCGAGCGGATTATTGACTATTTCAATGTCTGTCCAGGCTATTTTCCCCCGCCAGCCTGTGCCAAGAAGTTTCAGAATAGCTTCTTTCGCCGCGAATCTGCCGGCAAGTCTTTCTATCTGGTTTTTCATCTCACTGGCCTGCTGTTGTTCGGTTTGCGTCCAGATTCTGTCTAAAAAATGACTGCCGTGCCGCTTTATCATTTCTTCTATCCGCGGAAAATCAACCAAATCTATACCATGAAATATCTTTTTCATTTTTCTTTTTTTAGCCACTAAGGCACCAAGGCACAAAGTTTTTTTAATTAAATTTTTCTTCGTGCCTATTTTCTTGCTGACCGCCAGGCTTGTTCTATACAAAACTCAATAAAATTATCCGCATACGACAAATCAACCTGCGATATGATTTTATTAATTATATCATTTACCATTTTTTGTCTTCTTTCCAAAATATATCTGGTTTCGACTTCAGCCTGAACTTTTTCAAAAGGTTCGATAGCTTCAGCCTGCTTGTTTTCAAGTTTAACGATAAAAATATGATTTCTTGCAAATACCGGCACAGAAACGTCTCCTGCATTCATATCCACGACAACGGTCTCGATTTTGTTATAAGGTTCAACGAGCGACCCCGGCCGGGCTGGTTTCCAAAGCCCGCCGTTCTTTGCCGATTCGTCATTAGAATATTTTTCCGCAAGTTTTGCGAAATCTTCGCCGTTTTTGATTTTCTGTTCGAGCTGATTTGCAAGTTCTATTGCTTTTTGGTCTCCTTTTGAGTTCGGGTCATTTGGGTCGGCGAATTTTTCTGTGTTCAGGTCGATAAGCCGAAATTCGAACATCGCATCCTTTGCATAACTTTCATTTTTGATTGAATTGTAATACTGCACGAGTTCGGAATAGGTTATTGGCTTTTCAATTTTCATTTCATCCGACAAAAAAGATTGCACTAATATAGTTCTTCTCTGCTGTTTATAAAACTCCGGCCAGGTCAGTCCCATTTTTTTAAGTATTTGTTCGGCGACAGCGTAATTTCCGCCGCAGTGAGCGATGAATTTCTGCACTTCCTGCTCGACTATTTTATCGATAATGTCGTTGTCAACGTTTTCCGGCAGGGCGGCTTTTGCCTTTTCATAAAGTTTTATATCGGTAATTTTCTGCAGCAGGACATCCGCAAGCAGTGGCCGGGCTTTTTTTCTGAACAGTTCATAATCTCCCCCGGCAGCAAAATTATCCAGCTCTGATTTTACAGGTGCTATCAGCTCATCAGAAGTTATTGCGGTAGATTCGATGGACAAAACGAGTCCGCCTGCAGGCGCCGGCATTTTTCCCTGCTTTTCAGGAGGTTTTACTGCTGCAAGTCTCGTTTCACTTACATCCGGCTTTCTGGCGGTTTCTTCGCAGCCGCAAAACCATATTGCCGCAATACATATTGTCGTCAATCTGATTAAATTTTTAATGTTCATATATACATCCTGTAGATGAAAAATCCGTTTAGCCCCCCACTCCTGTGGTGAGGGGTTGTTTAGCCGTCGCCGGCACGGCGACGTATGATTATAATTTGTATCAGTCTTTTTTGCGAAAGATTTTTCTTAATATCGCAAGCAGCGTTTGAGGCTCAAAATATTTCTTTTCGAGCCTGATATGCACCGTTGCCGCATCGGGAATCCTGACAATCCCCGGCGATTTTACAAAAAGTTTGCCGACATCTTTAGTTGCCTTATCAAAGGCGAAAACCAGGTCTTTCCCCATTATTGTTATTGACCGTATATTGTGCCTCGATGCGAGTATTCGTATCTCGGCAATATCAATAAGCATTTTCGTTTCCTCTGCAACCTCGCCGAACATATCTTTCAGCTGCTCAACCAATCTTGCCAAATCTTCGCTTGTCCTCGCTGCCGAAATCTGGCGGTAAACATTCATTCTCTGCGAATCAGATGGTATATAATTTCGCGGTATAAATGTCGAGAATCCCAAATCGATAACTGTAGTCGGCTCTTTTTCAACAGGCTCATTTTTAAGCCGCTTTACCGCATCAGCGAGAAGTCTGCAGAAGAGTTCATAACCGACCGTATTTATATGCCCTGACTGTTCCGGTCCAAGGATATTTCCCGCCCCGCGTATTTCCAAATCCCGCAGAGCGATTTTAAATCCAGCCCCAAGCTGCGAATATTCCTCTATTGCTTTAAGTCTTTTTACCGCTACCGGGCTGATGCTTCTTGACTTTGGCAGCAGGAAATACGCGAAAGCCCTGTATTTGAATCTCCCGACTCTTCCGCGAAGCTGATGAAGCTGAGCAAGTCCGAACCTGTCCGCATCGTTTATGATAATCGTATTGGCGTTTGGAATATCGATGCCTGATTCGATTATCGCAGAGCACACAAGCACATTTATTTCGCCCAGCACAAAATCAATCATCGCTTTTTCAAGTTCGTGCTTGTGCATTTGTCCGTGCGCGACCGCAATTTTTACTTCAGGCATCAAATTTTGTATTTCATAAGCGATTTTTTCTATCGTCTGCACTCTGTTATGCACAAAAAAAACCTGTCCCTGCCGGTTGAGTTCCAGCAACACCGCTTTTTTTATCAGTTCCGCATCTGATTTTTTAACCTGTGTTACAACTGCCCTGCGGTCCAGCGGCGGCGTGGCCAGCGAGCTTATGTCCCGCAGTCCCAGTAATGCCATATGCAGCGTTCTCGGTATTGGCGTTGCCGTCATTGTCAGAACATCGACGTTGATTCTCATCTTTTTTAGTTTTTCCTTGTGCTTGACCCCGAATCGCTGTTCTTCGTCGATTATCAGCAGTCCCAAATCTTTAAATCCAATATCGCCGCTGAGCAATCGATGTGTGCCGATGAGAATATCTACCTTTCCCTGTTTTGTTCGTTTGATAATTTCCGCCGCCTGTGCCTTTGATTTGAAGCGGTTGATTGATTCAATTGCTATAGGAAAATCCGCGAACCTTTGCGTAAATGTTCTTTCGTGCTGAACGCACAACACAGTTGTCGGCACAAGCACCGCAACCTGTTTGCCGTCCTCGACAGCCTTAAATGCTGCTCTCATTGCCAGTTCCGTTTTGCCGTATCCGACGTCTCCGCACAATAACCTGTCCATCGGCTGCTCTTTTTGCATATCGGCTTTAATCTGTTCGATAGCGCTAATCTGGTCCGGCGTTTCCTGATAGAGAAATGATTGTTCAAATTCTCTCTGCCAGTTCGAATCGGCCCCAAAAGCTATGCCTTTGATGCTTTGCCGGCGTGCCTGCATTTCAAGCAGCTCAGCAGCGAAATCCGCCGTTGCCGCTGCGACCTTCTTTTTCTGGTTTTCCCATTTCCTGGTGCCGATTTTATTCAGCTTCGGCCTCACTGCGGAAGTGCCGATATATTTTTGCACAAGCCCGATATTCTCCGCCGGCACGTGGATAATCGCCTTATCAGCGTATTGCAGCGTCAGGAATTCGCATTTCTTTCCCTGCTTTTCAATGGTTTCGATACCCTTGAATTTCCCGATTCCGTAATTTATATGAACGACATAATCCCCTTTATTCAAGTCTGCGATTGAATCGATTGTTACCGCGCTGCCTACCGGCCGCATTTGTCTTCTGACAATCGCCTGCCCGAACAATTCGTGATGTGTAACCACGATTGTTTTAATGTCCTCGATAATGAAGCCTTTATGCACAAACCCAATAGGCAGGGTTAGCCCCGCCAACACTTGGCGCCCGTTCGTCGCCGATTTATCGGCGACGACATTTTCAGAAAGAATTTCTTGTATCCTTTTTACCTCCGCCGCGTTCTCGCAGAACATATAAACATTCCACCCTTGCTTTGCCGTTTGCACAAGTTCCTGCAAAACCTCTCGATGTCCCGGCCAGGCGGGAGCGTTTTTATGTTCGAATTGCTGCGTGCTTTTGATTCGCAGTTCGATATTATCGACATCTGCCCCGAATCTGCTTATAAAAACTTTCTTAAAGCCGCCGATTACCTCGTAAATTTCACTCCATTTATATAATTTCTCCGGTTTTTCTACTCTGTGAAGAAAAACTTCAGCCACTTCCTGAACTTCTGTCGGTTCTTCGATAAAAATGATTGTTTCAGGGTCGATTGTTTTTAAAAAAGTTGTCTCATCGCTTATTGCAGCGGATGTAATTGTAATTTTATTGATATGTTCTGCAGACCTTTGAGTGTCTAAATTGATTATTCTTATGCTTTCGATAGTATCGCCGAAAAATTCTATTCTTACCGCCGTTGGCTGATATGATTGTGTGGTTACCGGCGCGAAAATATCTATAATCCCGCCTCTTTTTGCGAACTGTCCCGGCACATCTATCTGTGCGACGTTTTCAAAGCCGTTATCGACTAACCACTCAGCCGCTTTTTCCATTTCGATTTGTTTGCCGATTTCAAGAAGCAGTCCTTTTTCCAAAAGGCTTTCCGGCTTTGGCACCGGCTGCATAAGTGCTTGTATCGAAGTAGAAATAATCCCCTGCGCATTGTCATTCCCGCGAAAGCGGGAATCCAGAGTTTTAGAACCAATTGCTGAATTGATTTTCAAAACCAGTCTTGCCCTTGCTGCGCTGATTTCATCGCTTGTCTCGATGAATTCCTCTCCTGCCCATCCCGGCAAAGTCTCGATTGTTTTCCCGCCAAATGCAATCAGGTCGTCAACAACATTATCTGCGTCGTCTAAATGCGGGCTTATATAAAGGATTGGTTTTTTAAGTTGTTCAGAGAGATGCAGTGCCAATAAGCGCGCAAAGCTTCCCCACGTCCCGGCAATTTTTACCGCCCTGTTGTCATCGGCCTTCAATTGCGAGATTATTTCCTGAACCTCTTTTAATTGTCCGATATTCACAAAACTTTTATTCCCCCGATTTTTATAAATTTAACCCAAACCGTTCTAAAAATCAATTACCGATAACTGATAACTGAAAACCAGCATTAAAAATTTTAAATCTTCAATTTTAAATATTAAATGTCTTAGTGCCTTTGTGGCTAAGAATTTACATCAATAATTGACAAGATCGCCATTTTCCTTATAATACCTGTTTTTAATCTTTTACAAGGAAATGACAAATGCAGAATAAAGTAAATCCCGGACTAAATGAGCTTGACGAGCTTTGTATTCAGACAATCAGATTCTTATCGATGGACGGCGTGCAAAAAGCAAAGTCCGGCCATCCCGGTATGCCGATGGGAATGGCTCCTGCGGCTTATACATTATGGATGAAATACCTGCGATACAATCCGGCCAATCCGAAATGGCTCGGCCGCGACAGGTTCGTCCTCAGCGCAGGCCACGGCAGTATGCTCCTGTATTCTCTTTTATACCTGACCGGCTACGATATGACTCTTGAAGATTTGAAAAACTTCAGGCAATGGGGAAGCAAAACGCCGGGCCATCCCGAATACGGACGCACAGCAGGCGTGGAAGCGACGACAGGTCCGCTGGGCCAGGGAATTAGCAATGCAGTCGGTATGGCGATAGCGCAGAAGTATTTGGCTGCGTATTTCAACAAAGAAGAGCTGAATATCTTTGATTACAATATTTTCGTAATCGCCGGCGACGGCGATTTACAGGAAGGCGTTTCCTCTGAGGCTTGTTCTCTTGCAGGCCATCTTGGCTTGAACAAATTGATTGTAATTTACGATGACAACCATATATCGATTGACGGCAATACAAGTCTGTCATTCACGGAAGACAGGGCAAAAAGATTCGAGGCGTATAATTGGTATGTGCAGGTTGTCGGCGGCGATGGCAACGATATGCTCTCTTTCGAAAAGGCGCTGAAAAATGCGCTGGCCGAGAAAAACAGACCAAGCATTATTAATTTAAGAACGCATATTGGCTACGGAAGCCCCAATTTCCAGGACACCGGTAAAGCGCACGGCGCCCCTTTAGGCGAAGATGAAGTAAAACTTATCAAGAAAAACTACGGCTGGGATCCCGAAAAAACATTTGTCGTGCCGGATGAAGTCCTTAAGTATATGCAAAAAATGAAGGAAAAAGGCGCGGAAATTGAAAAACAGTGGAATGAAAAATTCCGGAAATATTCCCAAAAATTTCCGGAACTTGCGAAAATAATCAATAATCCTGACCCGACGATAACAAATCTGCCGACGTTCGGCCCCGACCCGTTGGCCACAAGGTCGGCTTCCGGCAAGACGCTCGATATGTTGATGCCGCAAATGCCGTTAGTCCTCGGCGGCTCGGCGGACCTAACGCCGTCGAATAATACACAATTCAAAGGCGTTGAGGATTTCCAGAAAGACAAGCCCCTCGGCCGCTATATCCGCTACGGCGTTCGTGAGCACGCAATGGCCGCGATAATGAACGGAATAGCAACGAGCGATTTGCTTCGGCCTTATGGCGGAACCTTCTTCTGCTTCTTCGATTATATGAAACCGGCGGTGCGGCTTGCGGCGATGAGTGGATACAGAACAATTTTCATCTTTACGCACGACACTATCGGCCTCGGCGAAGATGGACCGACTCATCAGCCGATTGAGCATATCGCTGTCCTGAGAGCCATACCGAATATGCTGGTTATCAGGCCGGCGGATGCGAATGAAACCGCTTATGCCTGGAAAATTACGCTCGAACATAAAACCGGCCCCGTTGCTCTGCTCTTGACAAGACAGAATATTAGCGTCTTGGATAGGTCGAAATATCCGCCTGCCTCCGAAATTGCAAAGGGCGCTTATGTGCTTATTAAACAAAATAAACCTGACGTAATAATTATCGGCGTCGGTTCGGAGCTGGAAATCGCGCTCAAAGCGGCTGAGAAACTGGCCGCTGAAAATATCAAGGCTCAAGTCGTCAATATGGCAAGCTGGGAACTGTTTGAAGCACAGGATAAGGCTTACCGCGATTCGGTTCTGCCGCCAAATGTAAAAGCACGGGTCGCAGTCGAGGCTGGCATTAAGATGGGCTGGGAACGGTATATCGGCGACAGCGGCGAATTTATCGGTATGAAGACCTTTGGCGAATCGGCTCCGTATAAAGTCTGCTATGAAAAATTCGGCATTACTGCCGATACCGTTGCCGCCGCAGCAAAGAAAAGTATCGAATCTGCTAAATAATAATTTATTTCGATTGATTAACCCCCGCACCTGTGGCGGGGGAGGACGCTGTTTACGGCGTCTTAATGTTCTTAAACTGATAACCGAACAACTTGACGTTACCGATACCTATACCCATACCGAAAATTAAGGAGATTTATTATGGATATTGTTGCCGTCAGAGCGTTCTTTATGTGGTGCACGATTATTAATGTAGGATTGCTGTTTTTAACCTCCCTTGCCTGTATCTTCCTTGTCGATTTTACTTACAAAATAAACAGCAAATGGTTTTCAATCTCAAGGCAGACCTTCGACACGGTATTTTTTTCCTTCGTCGCGTTATACAAGCTGTTTGTCATTGTCTTCAATATCGTCCCTTACATTGCCCTGCTCATCATCAGCTAATTTGGGTTCGTTATTGATATTTGGAATTTGTTTCGGATTCTTGTCCGTCCGTAGATTTATCGAAGGCGGATCGTGCTTCGAATTTCGGATTTTTCACTATTCATTAAGGAGATTTATTATGAACATCGAAGAATTAAAACAATTCGTAAAACAGGTTGGCTGGGGTTATTTGGCTACGACAGACGGCAAAATCGTCGGCGTCCGCCCTATGGGCGGCCTTGCATGGAAGGACAATCAGTTATTATGTGCGACCTTTAGTGAATCGGACAAAATCAGGCAGCTCAAAAAAGTCCCTTACGCTGAATATTGTTTTTGCGATTCTACAGGCAAACACGTCCGCATCGCCGGCCCTTGTTCGATTAGCACGGATAGCGCCGAAAAGCTCTGGCTTTACAAGCAGTTGCCGGAATTAAAGAAGCATATTCCCGACCCCGCTGCCCCGCAGTATGTCATTATTAAAATGACCCCTGACAACATCCGCACAATGTCCGGCTCAGATATGAAATACGAACAGGTAAAACTGAAATAGCCGAACTACAAAGGAGCCGCAGAGAAAAAACATTTATCCTTTGAGAGATAATTAAGAGATAATTAGGGACAGGCACCTATTTTGAAAGGGATATAAAAATGGAACGATTAATTGTTCAATACCCAGTGCTAACATTATTAATATGGACATTATCGAATCTCTTGCATTATTATCTTGCTTTTTTAATAAGTCGTCTGTTTTATAAAAATTCGATATATTCTGACCCCCAATTTGAATTCAAATACGACAAGAAATCTTTTTTGAAACTTTCATTGTGGCTTGCCTTTGGAGTAGGCACGTTGGCTGCTCTCAGGCAGGCGATGTTGGAAGAAAAAGTAACAACAAATGAATACTTTGTTTGGGTCGGAGCATTTTTTTTCATTATAATTGGATATTTGCTTAGAGATATACTATATCTGGAAAAACACTTTGTTTACTGGAAGCAATCGCCGACAACAACTTATTCATTTAAAGCTGCTGCGATTGTTCGTTCATTTGAATTTTTCGGATATGCGGCTCTTATCCTTTTAAGTTTTCTTATATCTAAAAATCCGATTCTGCTTGGCGGAACTGTCGGACTCGTGTTTGGAGGAAGTTTGTATATCTTTGAGTTAATAAACAAAAAATATCGTTCCGGAAATAATTAAGAACAACCGCTTATTTTTGATATTTTATTTTCTCTGCGTCTCTGTGGTAAAAATTAAAATCTTTAATCTTCAATTATAAAATCCCCGCTTGCCCGCCGCTGGCGGGAGGGGGGTCATTTCGCTTTTTAATTTACTTCAGCCTAATTCCTCTCTGCCGCAGCTTTCCACATTTCTGCAGACTCCTTTTCGTCTTGAATATTTTTTGCAAGCGTGGTCTTAACTGCTTCGGTTTTGTATGCGTCTTTTGACTGAAGTTCAGCCAGGATGTGCTCGTGAAAACTGACTTCAGATGTGGTAACGTCATAAAGTGTTTGAAATATCATCTTGTGGTAATGAAGACGAACGCTAAACACTGCTATAACAAGCAAAACATTGACAATCAACGACAGGATAAGAGGTATTTTTTTCATTTCATTCGCCTTTCATAGGCCTGATAGTATCTATTCTATACATTTACAGCTTCCTGCAATTATATCATGAATGTACCTCTTTTCCTTTTTCTATTTTCCCTGTTCTGTGAATTATTTTTTTACTTACCCCGTTAGAAAATCCGCTGTCTCAACAGTAGTATCAAACATATTTTTGCCGAAGTTCTGGCAAATACCATTGCGTTTGAAACGGTTTTCTAATGGGGTATTTGATTTTTGATTTTCAAACCAGAGCCCTAAGCGTCAGCGCCGGGTCAGCAGAGCTTGGAGCGAAAGCGACAGGAGAGTTTTCCGGTTGTTTAGCCGTCGCCTGCCCTGCCTGTCGCGCCGACTTGTCCGTTCGTAGCTTTCTTGTCCTCCGTAGCTTTAGCGAAGGAGGAAGCGAAGACGGAAGTTTTTATGGTTACGTTAAACGCATAACGATTGACGTAACGAGCTTCGCACCTGTCTCGCCATAGCCTTTGGCGACGGCGGAACCGCAACCATTTTACGTCTTTTACAAATCTTCATTTTTCAATCTTCAATTTTAAATCCTGCCGCTCTCCCTCACGTTGATTGATAATTATCAACTATTAATTTTTACTCTAAAATCCTCAATTAAAAACTTGTCCTCGTGTAGGCGGGGATTTCTCTGTATCTATGCTTGTATGCAGTATACTGCATACAAGCATAGTTAAAAACAACTAACGATATTCTTTTTTGTTTCTGCAAGGCTTTGGACGTATTTGCTTTAAGGCGCAATTGCGCAGCAGTAAAAATTCAAAGTGCGAATCGGGCTGAAATGTATTTCAAGCAAGGATTCATCTTTGAATTTAATAGTCCCGATTCATCGGGGCTGCCTTAAAGCAAATAGCCGTGTAAATCTGTGTTAATCAGTGTCTGAAAATATCTCTGCCTGCCCCGTGGGATGTTTACCCTGCTTGCCCCGTGAGATGTGAAACTATCTCATCGGGGTGCCGCTCTGTGGCTGATTTTTTCGTGTCTTAGCTTGTCCCGCCATAGCCTTTGGCGACGGCGGATGCCTTTGTGGCCACGCCCCCTTCCTTACAATTCCCCTCTTTGTTATCCACTTTTTTATGAAGGCTTTATTTAGAAATGCCGACAGACTTTGCTGGTTATGGATTACTGGAATTGGGGTCTGTTTCTAATACCAAAACCGATACCGAAACTCTTATTTTATTGGCCTTTGATTTTTATAGTTCTGGGGTCGATGCCTTGTTCGATAGCTTTTATTTTTTCGACTCTTCTTTTATGTCTTCCGCCGGCAAATTTTGTGGTTAGCCAGCTTTCGACCATTTTGCGGAGGGCTTGGGAGCCTAACAAATCGCCGCTTAGGCACAGCACGTTAGCGTCATTATGTTCTCTGCTTATTCGGGCGTTGAGTTCATCATAGCATAGTGCCGCCCGAATGCCTTTAACCTTATTTGCCGCAATAGACATTCCAATTCCCGTCCCGCAGACGAGGATTGCTCTGTCAACTTCCTTGTTCGAGACAGCAGTAGCAGCCGCATAAGCTAAATCCGGATAATCCACAGGCCCTTCCTCGTTAATGCCAAAATCAATGCACTGATGCCCAAGCTCAGTTAAAATGGCCTTTATCTGCTCCTTTGTCTCCATCCCTCTATGATCGTTTGCAACCGCTATTTTCATTTCAGTAATTCACCTATCCTTTTATTAACCGCTTTTTCAATTATTTCGCCAACTTCTTTATACACTTCAAATCCCCGACCAATCGGGTCTTCTATCTCACCGCTGTCGCTTAAAAGCATACACCTTTTCGCCACGGCCGGGAAAAGCCTGATTATATCATTTCTATGACCTTCGGACATTACAAAAATATAATCAGCCTGTCCAATCATTTCAGACGTCAGCCGCTGCGTTAAATGACTGGTAATATTAACGCCTTTTGAATTACAAAATCTTATAGATTCAGGACTTGCGCCAATACCATCATAAGCCATTATACCGGCTGACGTTACCTTATAACCAATATACTCCAATCGGTCAATATTAGTTCTAAGTTTTTTGGCCAGCAGTTTCTTTGTAAAACCTTCGGCCATAGGGCTTCTGCAGGTATTGCCGGTGCAGACAAAGAGAATATTAACAGTAAGCATTTTGCGGATTTGCTGTTCTGAATATATGCCTTCTCTGATGATTTCCCATCCATTAGCGGAGATTTTTACTACAGTGCTACTTTTTTTATATTTACATTGGCCGCCGTCAAGAACCATATCTACAATTCCGCTAAGCCCGCCTTGCTTCGCAGGCGAGGTAAACTGCTCAATCGCCTGTTCAGCATTCGTCGCCGGTTCTTTGCCGGCAATATTTGCGCTTGGCGCAACTACTGGAAATTTACAAAGGTTTAAAAGCTCGCGTGCAATATCATTTTCAGGACAGCGGATACCTATGGCATTGTCTTTATATAGTAATTCGACCGTTTTCTCGCCGAATTGCTTTTTGAGCAGGTTAATATCTTTTGGGTCAATTTCAAAGACAATTGTAACAGGTCCCGGCCAGGCGTTTTCGACCAGTTTTCTTGCCGGCGGTGTTAAAGTCGGAACGAAATCTGCCAATTTGTTTTTGTCGCCTATGTGGAGGGTATATCGTTTGTCTATATCTCTTTTTTTTAGTTCATCAAGCTTTGCGAGACTTTTTTGGTCAGCTTTGCAGGCGATTCCATAAACTGTTTCCGTTGGAAAGACAACAAGACCGCCTTGGCCGATGCAATCGGCGGCTTGTTTTAGCTTTTCAATATCGTCCGCCTTCGGCGAGACCTTGCCCTTTGACAGGGCGGCGGGGTCGTTTATTTTTAAAATCGTCGTTCTCATTACGCATTCCCTTGGGGATGGCTTACGCCATAAAATACAGGATTGGAGGGCAAAAAGGAAGGATTTTCTTAGCCACTAAGACACAAAGGCACGAAGTTTTTATTTATTAAACGCTGATTACGTCGATTTCATTGATTTTATTCACTACCGAGCCACAGAGAACCGGAGAACACAGAGAATTTAGACACGGATTAACACCGATTAACACGGTTATTTGCTTTAAGGCGGTGTTTTTTAAACACCATTAAATTCAAACCGCATGCCTTACTTGCAAGTAATCCGCCAGAGGCGGATAAAGCTTGCCGTCGGCACATCGGTTTGAATTTTCCCGCTTCGCAGAGATGCCTTAAAGCAAAAAAGCCGCCAGTTGTGAACTGTTTATCACTAGGCTTGAATGCAGTATACTGCATACGAGTATAGAGGGTGAGGAATTTTTTATTGAGGATTTTTAACCGCGGATTGCGAGGATTTCACGGATTTTGGGACAAAATTCGATAGTTGATAACTATCAATCAATGTGAGGGAGAACAACAAAATCAGAAATAAAAAATAAAAACTACATATAAAAATTAAAAAAGATTTAAAACGAACCCACTCGGCAGGCCGAGGGGCTAAATAATAATAAGAATGTTTTTTCAACAGCCCCAACCCCGATGAGATAGCTGCGGCATCTCACAGGGCAAGCATCCCACAGGGTAAACATCTCGCGGGGCAGGCATATTAAAAATCAAAAATTTAATTTTCGCGGTTATCCAGTTTGGCGATAACCATTTCAAGGCCTGATACGACTCGTGCCATAGACTCATAGTCGATTTTATCAGGTGTGTCCTGCGGGCTGTGATAATATTGATATCGAAATGGGGCCGAGTCTGTTACCATAATTGCCGGGTAATCATACTGCCAAAAAGACCAGTGGTCAGACCAATTAATACCCACAATGATTTCAGGGACAGCGCCTCCTTCGGATGGAAACAGGCAGTTTTTACGAAAAGAAGCGATAACGGTATGTAGAAGTTTCCGAGAGGAACCTAAATTACTGACAAACCCAATAAAATTTCCAGTAGTGGGATATATGAGATTAAACGGCCGAGGATACCGCTGGCTTTTTGGCTTGTCGCTATAGCAGCCTATCGTTTCAAGACAAATCATAGCGATGATATCATCCCTCTTATCACGACAGCTTTTTGCATAAACCATACTGCCCATCTGGTCAGTATGATAGAAAGGAGGTTCCTCATTGGCAAAAAGAACAAAACGTAATGTGTGAACGTTTTTAATATTGGCAAAATTGCGTGCCAATGCGAGTATTGCCGCTACGCCGGAAGCGTTATCATTTGCTCCGGCGGTTCCATAGGCAGAATCATAGTGCGCGCCAATGATTATAATCTGCTCGGGATTCTTTAAGCCTTTCTTTTCAGCCTCGATGTTGCAACAGTTTTTTCCCTGTGCCAGATAATTCTGTCGGGAGATTTTGTATCCGGCCTGAACAAGTGAGTTTTCAATAAAATCGGCAGCTGCTGCATATTGCTTCTCGTTCCAGACGTTACGCTCCCCTATTTCATCGGCAAGTTTATTAACATCTCCGATTAATTCATTTCGAATAGCTATTTGATTATCCGTCAAGTCGGGCAATTGTCCATTAAAACTTTTCCCGGGCATTCTTATCATAATAAAGTATCCCCACAAACACATTACTATAAGAAATAAAGCAAAAATCGAAAGCCTGATAACCGCTCCACGAGTTATTATTTTAAATTGAAATTTTCTTTTGCGAATCGGTTTGTCAGGATTGCCGAATACAGTTTTTTCTTCCGTCATAATTATTCTTCCTTGAATTAGAAAGTATATCCCGAAAAGGTGAAAAATCAAAATGCTTTGAAGAAAACCTTTTATTCTTAAAAAAACAGATTTCTCCACTTCGTCCCAACAAGTCGGGACTCTGGTCGAAATGACAATTCAAATTTTATTAAAATTCGGCGTTTTTAACCCCTTATTTGTTAAGTATTTATAAAATATTGTATAAAATTTATAAAATATGCTTGACATTTTAATAATTTTTGTTAAAATATAATCATATTAAATATATATTTAACTTTTTAAGGGAAAAACAAGATGAATTTAGTAGAAAACTCAAGCGGCATCAGAAATAAGAAAATCGAACGTAAAATAAAGGATGTCCCGGAAATCTACCGCGAAATTTACGAAAAAGCCGTAATCCACGGCAACAAACCGGCGGCAATCAAAGCCTTCTGCTTAGAATGCGCCTGCTGGGAAAAAAATGAAATAATTAAATGCACAGCCGTTACCTGCCCTCTTTATAAGGTAAGACCGTTTGTGAAAACGGATAAGAAGCCAAAGGACAAGTTTGAACAGCAGGAAGTAAAGAAGTAAGGAAATAAAAATTGAACGTTCAACCCCGATGAGATAGCCGAAGGAAACACCCCAGTTAGATAGCTAAAGCGTCACCAAGCAGCTAACTAACGCATCTAACGGGGCAAGTCTCACGGGGCAGGCGAAACGAACAGCGCAATCGATGGACGAAAACGCGATTAAAATTGCTCGCCTGCGGCGAGGTTAGGCCGCCTCAAACGGCGGCCGCTAAATAAATTTCTTATGTTTTCTTTTTAAACAGGCAATAAAATGGATGACGCGGAACCGGAATTTTTTGAGATTAATTATCCATTCGGGACTTTGATAGTTGACGAGGATATTTATTACAGAATCGTCAAAGACAAAACCAAACGGCCTTATTGTAAATTTAAAACCATCAAAGGCATAAACTTCCTAAATAAAATAATACGCTGTCGAATAGGAGACGATAAAACGTATTCACTTGCAAGATTGCTGATGCAGCCGGGGAGGAACGAACTTGTTGACCATATTAACAGAAATCCCTTAGACAATCGAAGATGTAAACTGCGAATAGTAAGCCCAAGACAAAATTCACTTAATCGAACAACTACAAGCAGCACCGGTTATATCGGCGTCAGTATGACAAATAACAGGGGGAAAATGCGATTGAGAACCACTTTTCAAACCGCAGGCAAAAGACTTCGTTTCGGGATGAACGATGAACCGGAAAACCGGATTATCTGCGCACTTGCACACGATAAATTTGTAATCCAGGCCGGCGACGAGGAATATGCGCCGCTGAATTTTCCGATTTTAAGGAACGAGCCTTTCAGAAGTGAACTATTGAAAATGGATATGAGCGAATTCAGGAAAGAAAGCATCAAATTGTTTATTAAAAAATTAGCAATTCAGTAAACAGTTATCAGTTATCGGTTTAAAATTTTTGCTGATAACTGAATTGCCGAAAACCGGAAACTATGATACAATTTTTGACAATGGCTGATGCAAAAAAGACGGTTTTGTTTGAAAAACATTCGGCTCTTACCGGCAAGAGCCAAATAGTTTCTTTTGCGGGCTGGCTTATGCCGCTATGGTTCAAATCACAAGCCCGCGAACACGAGGCGGTTCGCAAGACTGCGGGGCTGTTCGACTGCACCCATATGGCAGTTTTGGGAATTAGGGGCAAAACGGCTCAGGATTTTCTAAATATTCTTACCACAAATGATGTCTCACTTTTAAAACCCGGCAAAGCTCAATATTCCTACATTCTCAATTTTGAGGGCGATATAATTGATGATGTGATAATTTATTGTTTCGCCGATGATAATTATATGATGGTTGCCAATGCCGCAAATGAGCAAAAGGTAAAGGACTGGATAAACGAAATCTCAAATCTCAAATTTGAAATTTCAAAAGATTCATCACCGCACAGCACGAAGCAGATTGAAATCAAAGACCTCAAAAATCCGTCTTTGCCTGATGCGAGGGTCGATATTGCGATTCAGGGGCCGGTATCAGCAGAGTGTCTAAAAAATATTTTTGGTGCTGACTTTGGCGGCATAAAACCATTTACATTTATGCAGGCAAAGACAAGAGACTTTGACCCCGCACCTGCTCCACATTCTTGCCATAATTCAGGACTTGCTTGTATGCCTATACCAATTCTTAAAAATGATAAACAAATACCAGCGGAAAGAATACAAAGCAAGTGCGGGGTTGACGTAATTATTTCCAGAACCGGCTATACAGGCGCTAAAATTGGTTTCGAGCTTTTTGTTCATCCTTCAAAGGCGGTGCAGCTTTGGGACGTTATTCTTGAAAAGGGGAAAAATTTAAACGTAATCCCCTGCGGTCTTGCTTCAAGAGATAGTTTGCGGATTGAAGCGGGGCTGCCGCTTTATGGGCACGAACTTGCGGGCGAATTTAATATTTCGCCGTTCCAGGCAGGTTACGGCTGGGCGGTAAAACTGCAAAAACCTGATTTTATCGGCAAAAAAGCCCTTATAAAAAAAGCTGTTGATTTTAAGACTGAAGTTGCAAGATTAGAATTTGACGGCGTCAAAGGCATAAGGCCTATCAGGCAATTCGATGGAATATTAAATAAAAATGGCGTTTGTATCGGGCACATTTTGAGCTGTGCCGGCGTCGGCGATAAACAAATAATGCTTTCCCTTATTGAGAAACAATATAATATTGTGGACAATTCAGTCGGCGTTTATTATCTTGCCCGCAATCAGAGTCATATTCAGCAGGGCAGACGCGAAAAAGTCAATATTGGTGATAGTCTGACGGCAGACCTTGCTGGAAAAGTAATTGAAAGATTTGAAAAATTTTAAAAACGTAGCCACGAAGACACAAAGGCACAAAGAAAGATAAATAAAAAAACTTAGTGTCGTAGTGCCTTTGTGGCTAAAAAGGAGTCCAAGATGTTCCCGGAAAATCTTTATTATACGAAAGACCACGAATGGGCAGAGATTAGCGGCAACATCGCCGCGGTGGGAATAACCGATTACGCTCAGATAGCATTAGGCGAAATTACGTTTGTTGAGCTTCCCGCCGTTAATAAGCAGGTTGGCGTTCACGATATTTTAGCAACTGCGGAAAGCTCAAAGGCCGCGAGCGATATTTACAGTCCGCTTACCGGGCAGGTAACGGAGGTCAATAACGAACTTTCGTCAAAGCCGGAACTTATAAATCAGGATTGCTACAAGGCCGGCTGGATATGCAAAATAAAAATTTCTAATCCGGCCGACAAGGACAAGCTGATGACTGTAAAAGAATACGAAAAATATCTTGGAACACTTTAATCGCAGAGGGCAGGATGTCTTTTATTTCGAATACGCCGCAGCAGCAAGAGCAGATGCTCAGCCAAATCGGCCTGACGATGGACGATTTGTTTGCGGATATCCCCAGGGAATTTTTAGCAGCGAATTTTAATCTGCCTGCCGGCAAAAGCGAATTTGAAGTGCGAGAGTATCTTGCCGAACTTGCGGCGAAAAATCATATAAATCTGACCTGTTTTTTAGGCGGCGGGTTTTACGACCATTTCATACCGGCTGCTGTGTATTCGATAATCAGCCGGGGCGAATTTTATACCGCTTACACGCCATATCAGCCGGAAGTGTCGCAGGGCACATTGCAGGCGGCATTCGAATATCAATCGGCGATTTGCAGGCTTACCGAAATGGAGGCGGCAAACGCATCGCTTTACGACGGCGGCACGGCTTTATACGAGGCGATGATGATGGCGCTGCGGATTACCGGCAGGAATAAAATCCTCATCGACGACAGCGTCAACCCGATTTACCGCGTGATGATTCATTCTTATACGAGAAATCTTAAAATTGACCTCGAAGAAACAAAAAATGCCGAAGGCCTTATCAACAGAAAAGATTTATTAAGCAGACTTGATGAAAGCACTGCTGCGATAATTGTGCAGAACCCGAATTTTTTCGGATGTATTGACGATTTTACCGACCTTGCACAGGCCGCTCACAGCAAAGGCGCTCTGCTGATTGTTTCCTGCTATCCTATTTCACTTGGGATTTTAAAAACGCCCGGCGCGATGGGCGCCGATATTGTAACCGGCGAAGGTCAGAGCCTCGGATTAGCGATGTCTTTCGGCGGGCCTTATCTTGGCTTTATGGCAACGAAAAAAGATTACGTGCGAAAAATGCCCGGCAGGATCGTCGGCAGAACAAAAGACAATCAGGGCCGAACCGGCTTTTGCCTAACTCTTCAGGCTCGTGAGCAGCATATCAGACGCGACAAGGCAACATCGAATATCTGTTCCAATGAAGCGCTTTGTGCGCTGACGGCTCTTGTTTATATGTCGCTGCTGGGCAAAGAGGGCTTGAAGGAAACTGCTCAATTATGTGCCGATAAGGCAAGTTACGCCTGGCAGAAGCTGACTGCTATAAAAGGCGTCCGGCCCCGTTTTAAAGCGAAATGGTTTTTCAATGAGTTTGTGCTTGATTTGCCCGCCAACGCGGCTGACGTCGCAGGCAAGCTGATTGAAAAAGGTTTCGCGGCAGGTTTTCCGCTGAGCCGGTATTATAAAGGAATGGAAAATTCACTGCTTGTTGCCGTTACTGAAAAAAGAACCAAACAACAGATAGGAATGTTAGCTGAATCGCTGGAGGCTGTCCTTTGAAGCTGATTTTCGATAAAAGCGTTCCTGGCAGAGGCGGCGTTTTGCCGCCTTCGAGCGATGTTCCGACCTCGATACACATAAAGAAGGAATTATTGAGAAGTGCGGACGCCAGACTTCCTGAATTGAGCGAGCTTGATGTTGTCCGGCATTTTACGCAGCTTAGCCGAAGGAATTTCAGTATCGATACTAATTTTTATCCGCTCGGCTCCTGCACGATGAAATATAATCCGAAGGTTGCCGAGCGAATCGCATCATATCCGGGCTTTGCGCATTTGCATCCGCTTATGCCGCAATTGAGAATGGGCGGCGTTCTTACGCAGGGTGCGCTCGAGGTGCTTTATGATATGGACAAGCTGCTTTGTGAAATAACAGGAATGGCGGGTTTTACAATGCAGCCGATGGCCGGTGCCCACGGCGAACTGACCGGCATAATGATTATGGCAGCTTTCCATCGGGACAGAGGCAATAAAAAAACAACGGTTTTGATACCTGATTCCGCTCACGGCACAAATCCTGCTTCTGCTGCTATTGCTGGTTATAAGGTCGTTTCAGTGCCTTCCGATAGTGCAGGAATGATGGACATTGACGCTCTTAAAGGTGTGGTAAATAACGAAACAGCGGGGCTGATGCTGACTTGTCCGAACACGCTGGGGATTTTTGAAAAGAATATAAGACAAATCTGCGATTGTATTCATTCCGTTGACGGCCTTTGCTATTATGACGGCGCAAATCTCAACGCGATTGTCGGCAAAGCCAAACCAGCCGATTTCGGATTTGATATCGTCCATCTAAATCTTCATAAAACTTTCGCCACAGCCCACGGCGGAGGCGGTCCCGGTGCGGGACCGGTGGGAGTTGTGAAAAAATTACTGGATTATCTGCCGGTATCGATTGTTGTAAAAAGAAATGACGGGACCTTCGCTCTTGAATATGACCGGCCAAAGTCCATCGGCTATATCGCTCCGTTTTACGGCAATTTCGCGATAATCCTGAGGGCTTATGTCTATATCCTTATGTTAGGCAAAGAAGGCTTAAAAGAGGCTGCAGAAAACGCTGTTTTAAATGCTAATTATATAAAAGAAAAACTTAAGGATTACTACGACCTTCCATTTCCGCAAATCTGCAAACATGAATGCGTATTCAGCGCTGAAAAACAAACAGCAAATGGCGTCCACGCGATAGATATTGCCAAGGCCCTGATTGATGCGGGCTTTCATCCGCCTACGGTTTATTTCCCAGCAATTGTCAAAGAGTCGATGATGATTGAGCCGACAGAAACAGAAAGCAAAGAAACCCTCGATGCGTTTATCGAGGTTATGAAAGCAATCGCCGAAACGGCGAAAAACGACCCTGAGAAATTAAAAGCCGCTCCGGTAACAACACCCGTCGGCAGACTCGACGAAACAGCCGCTGCGAAGAATGTCGATATAGCGGAACTTTAGCCACTAAGACACCAAGACACGAAGTTTTTATTTGTTAAACGCTAATTACGCTGATTCCGCCGATATATTTTAAGCATAAAAAATTCGTTGAGTTTGAAAAGAAAAAGAGATAGAATGTTGTGCAGAATACAGAACATAGAACTCAGAACACAGGAGACAGAAGAAAATCAAATCCGCCAAAGGCGGGTAAAAGGCGTATAAAACTGTATAATCATTGTTCGATGCAAATAAAAAAAGAAAACATTAAAAATATTGATGAAAATGAATTAGATAATGTTGTATGGCGTTATTTGACATTTCCTAAATTTATATCTCTTTTGGTATATGGGGCATTATGGTTTCCAAAGCTAAACATTCTGCAAGATCAGTTTGAAGGATATATACCCTCAAAAGTTCAAAATAAAATGCATAATGAACATCAAAAGTTGAAGAAATTATTCCATCCCGATTTGCATCAACAAATTGACGAAATGCTCATTAAGAACGTCAAAGATGGAAGAGAATTAACCGTTGTCAACTGTTGGTTTCTTGGTGAACATGAATCGAAACAAATGTGGGATGAATATGTTGGAAGCACAGAAGGTGTTGCAATAAAGTCAACCATTCGCAAATTATCTACCTATATATACGTTTATCCAGAATTCAGTCATATCGGCAAAGTGAAATACGTCGATCTGAGCAGTTACGAATTAAGTTCATATGAGGCGAACCAAGCACATGAGCGTGCCTTTTTAAAAGATAAAAATAAATATAGTCATGAAAATGAAGTCAGAATTACCTCCATGAGTATTAAGACACCAACGTGTGTCAATATAAATGGTAAACCTTTAACGACGGAAGAGTATTCTGGGAAAAATATGAATAATTTTGAAAATGCTGGCTTATACATACGCGTAAATTTACCAGAATTGATTGATACCATTGTGTTATCGCCCAATGTGCCTGAATGGTTTGAACTGCTCATTAAACGAATAATGCAACTTTCAAATTTAGCTATTACAATTAAACGATCTGGATTAGAAAAAACAAATGCATAACAATCGCATTAACTCGGACATTTTCAAGATTTGCTTTAAAATGCCGGTTATTCGCCGCATTTCGGTGAATTCTGAGCAAGAAGCCCTCGACGAAAGGGTAGTGAGTATCTTAGTTGAAAAACTCAAGTAAATGAAGGTTATCCCTAACTGTAACGACTCTATGAAACCGGGAGAATCGAGAAGGTCAAAATATATCAAGTTCTAATCGAAGAATTTGAGTCAGCACAAATGAAGCATATGGCAACAATTGCAAAAAATAATTTTATGGCCGCTAACCCCCATTTAGCCAAAGAATGGCATCCGACTAAAAATGAAAATTTGACCCCAAAAGATGTTACATCAGGTTCAAATAAAAAAGTATGGTGGAAATGCAGTAAAGGACACGAATGGCAAGCTGTTGTGTCGAATAGGAGCAGAGGAAGTGGGTGTCCGTTCTGTGTTGGTAAGGCAGTGTGCGATGACAATTGCCTGCATACAATAAATTCCGAATTGACCAAGGAGTGGCACCCCACGAAAAATGGCAGTCTTACTCCCAGAGATGTTACAGCTAATTCCCATAGAGAGGTCTGGTGGCAATGCAGCAAAGGCCATGAATGGCAAGATACAGTCAATCATAGAAGTAACGGAAACATATGCCCGTACTGTTCAAAACGAAAGCGGCGTATTGTCCATAAAAAAGATTGTTTGCAGACAATTAATCTTCCCTTATCTCAGGAATGGCATCCTACCAAAAATGGAAATTTGACTCCCATGGATGTTAAAGCCAAATCTGGCAAAAGAGTATGGTGGCAATGCGGTGAAGGTCACGAGTGGCAAGCTGTTGTGGGGGATAGAAGCAGCGGAAAAGGGTGTCCATATTGCTCATCTCTACAAATGCTCAATCCTGCTTTGGCTAAAGAGTGGCATCCAACTAAAAATGAAAATTTGACCCCAAAAGATGTTACTGTGAGTTCTAATAAAAAAGTCTGGTGGCAATGCAGTAGAGGCCACGAGTGGCAAGCTGTTGTGGGGGATAGAAGCAGCGGAAAAGGGTGTCCATATTGCTCAGGTAGAGCAGTATGTGATGACAATTCTTTGCAAACGCTTAATCCCACATTAGCCAAAGAATGGCACCATAAAAAAAATGGAAGTTTGACCTCAAAAGATGTTACTACTGGTTCTGGCAGAAAAGTCTGGTGGCAATGCAGCAGAGGCCACGAGTGGAAAACTTCGGTAAATAACAGGAGCAATGGAACTGGGTGTCCATATTGTAAGTCCCAGACTTCTCAGTTGGAACTTAGAATATTGTGTGAGATGCGATACATATTTGGAAAAGTGGTACACCGAAAAAAGATTTTAGGAAAAGAATGTGATATCTATATTCCCGCATTAAGACTTGGCATAGAAATTGACGGCTGGTATTGGCATCAAGATAGATTTGAAGAGGACAAATCCAAAGGCAACTTTCTCAGAGACAAGGGGATTAATTTTATGAGAATAAGAGAGAATGGCCTCGAAAGGGTCTCTTCATCAGATATTTTTTTCTCCAAAAAAGAAAAGTGTTTTGCCGTTGCATCAAGATTAGTTAGAAAGATAATGAAGGAGTTTGCTTTACATGAACCATCAATAATTGCAGCAGAATCATACCTACGAAGGCAAAACTATGCAAATGATAAGGAATACAAACAACTATGGGCAACTTTGCCATCACCTATGTCTGGCTATAGTTTGTTTGATATTAATCCAGTGCTTGCTCGAGAATGGCACCCAACCAAGAATGGAAAGCTAATAGCACGAGATATTACGGTTCATTCTAACAAAAAAGTCTGGTGGCAATGTAGCAAAGGGCATGAATGGGAAGCTAAAGTAAATAATAGAAGTAACGGAAGAGGATGCCCATATTGCTCTGGTAAAGCAGTATGTGATGACAATTCTCTGCAATTGCTCAACCCCGCATTAACCAAGGAATGGCATCCAACTAAAAATGGAAGTTTAACCCCCAAAGACGTTACTACTGGTTCTAACAAAAAAGTCTGGTGGCAATGCAGTAAAGGTCACGAGTGGCAAGCTGCACTTTCCCATAGAAGCAACGGAACTGGATGTCCGTACTGCATTGGTAAAGCGGTGTGCGATGAAAATTCTTTGCAAACGGTCAATCCGTCTCTGGCCAAAGAGTGGCATTCCACAAAAAATGGAAATTTGACTCCCATGGATGTTAGAGCTAAATCTGGCAAAAGAGTCTGGTGGCAATGCAGCAGAGGTCACGAATGGCAAGCTATTGTGGCAAATAGAAGCAAAGGAACTGGATGCCCAATTTGTGCCCGTACCGGCACTGTTAGAGAAGAAATACCTTAAGACGATATTTAACTGCCACCAGTGCACTGAAACACTCGATAAAGGCTCCTTCGACAAGCTCAAGACTGGCCGGCAACGGCTAAACAAAAAAGGAAAATCCTCAACTGCTGCCCAAAAAATGTTGACATTGCGGCCCTGTAATGTCAGAACATACACGCATATAATGAACGATAAACCGTCTATACTTCTTGTAAATCCGCCGATATACGATTTCGCGGCGTTCGATTTCTGGCTCAAACCGCTGGGAATGCTGTCAGTCGCAGGCAAAATCGCAAAAAGCGCAGATTTAAAGATTTTCGATTTTTTAGACAGGAAACACAAATTCTATAAAGACAAGCCGCAATTCAAAATTGACAACTGGGGCAGAGGAAAATTCTTTTCTGTGAAAATTCAAAAGCCCAAAGTATTCGACAAAATTCCAAGATATTTCCAGAGATTCGGGGTGCCTGCTGAAATTTTTGTTGAATATTTGAAAACACATAACCCCTGCGATTTTGTTTTTATTCAAACCGTTATGACCTACTGGTATTTGGGATACAGGGAAGTTATCGAAATGATTAGAAAACATTGGCCGAGGACGAAAATCGTTCTTGGCGGGCCATATATAATGATTTGTCCGGAACATTCCAAAAGTCTCGGTGCCGACTTTGTTTTTACTGAAGAAAATAAATTGTGGGATTTTTTAGACATTAAACCTGATGGTTCGTTTTTGCCGGTCTGGAATGTTTATGAAAAAATAGAAACTGCCGCGATGAAAATAACCAATGGCTGTCCATTTAAATGCACATATTGCGTTGTGCCGATGCTGGGCGACGGCTTTTCCACAAAGCCTATGAAGCAGGCGATTGAAGAATTAAATTTTCTTGTTTCGCTTGGAGTGAAGAATATCGCATTCTATGATGATGCGCTTTTATACAAAAACGATGAGGTTTTAAAACCATTTTTGCAGTATTTAATCGAAAATAAAATTAAAATATCATTTCATACGCCCAACGCTCTTAATGCAAGGTTCATAGATGAAGAAATTGCAGAGTTAATGGTAAAAGCGGGTTTTAAAAGTTTTTATCTTGGCTTTGAAAGCGGGTCAGAGCAGTTTCAAAGGCAGACAGGGGCGAAGATTTTTGATAATGAGTTTACGGACGCGGTAAAGGCGCTGATTGCCGCCGGTGCGGACAAAAATAATATTATCGCTTATCAGGTATTCGGCCATCCGAACTTTGAAATTCAGCAAGTCGAAGAATCGCTTGAATTTGCAAATAATCTCGGCGTTCGAATAATGCTTGCAAGTTTTTCGCCGATTCCGGGAACGCCGGACGGCCGGCTTGCCGGAAAATATGTCGATATGAATGAACCTCTTTGCCACAACAAAACGGCTTTCCCGATAATTCTTTTCGGCAGCGAAAAAGTAAACCACATAAAAGATATGTGTAGTAAATTGAACCATAACCTCCAAAATAAATAAGACTTGCAAAAATATGGCCGGTAGAATATAATATATTTCCTCTCAAAAATGGCGGATGAAAATCAAACAGACAAAACTCGTTAATTTCGGTAATCGCAGCGGGATTAGAGTTCATCCTGTAAGTATCGGCGCAATGCGTTTGCCTGAGGATGTTAATGAGGCGGTATCGCTTTTAAGGCAGGCGATTGACGCAGGGATGATTTATATTGACACCAGCCGGGGCTACGGCGACAGCGAAATAAAAGTCGGCAGGGCATTAAAAGACGGCTACAGAAATAAAGTTATACTTTCAACCAAATGGTGTCCCTGGAATGTAAAGGTTGAGCCGAATGACGACACTTCAACGGACTGCACTTATAAAAGAATCCTCGAATCAATGAAAAGATTAGATGTTGATTATCTCGATTTTTATCAGATTTGGAGCATAAATAACGATGAGCAGTATATTCAGGTGACTCGCAGAGGCGGAATGCTCGACGGCATATTAAGGGCAATGAAGGAAGGACTGGTAAAACACACGGGTTTTACGACTCACGCCATGCCTGAAAACGTCAGCAGATATATTGACGAAGCAGACTGGTGCGAGGCAATACTTTTTACGTATAATATGCTCGAAAGAACTTATGAGAGCGTTTTGGCCAAAGCGCATACAAAAGGCATAGCGACTATCGTTATGAATCCGATATGCGGCGGAGTTTTCTCGCAGGATTCGCCGCCATTGAACGATGCTGTAAAAAATGCGATTGGCCCTGCGGATTTAGTCGAGACCGCTCATCGCTGGCTCAAGACCAACAAAAATATAGACACAATTGTTTGCGGCATCAGCAAGCCGTCCGATATAACGTCGACGATTGAAAATTATGAAAAGGAGCCATTTACCGCCGAGCAGATGCAGCGGCTGAATGCGGAACTTGCCAAGGTTTCAAAAGAGAACAGTGGTTTTTGCGTCGATTGCAAGTATTGCCTGCCTTGTCCGAAGAGTATATATGTTCCCGGTTTTATGCAGGCCGCGTATTTCAGTGAATGTCTTAAAGTTGACAGCAGGGCCAGGGACATTTATGGCTGGCAGTTAAATCCCAACAACGCTGCCGGGCATGCAGACCCCGGCGAGTGCATCGAATGCGGTAAATGTGAACAGAAATGCACGCAAAAAATCAAGATTATCCAGACGCTTAAAATTCTTAAAAGCAAATTCGGGCAGAAATCATAATCTCAAGATTCCTGTGCCATCGCAAGGGCTGACAATATAAATTTCACTGTCAATTCCAAAACGCTTTTTGAAATCTGCAAAAACTTTTTCTTTGATTTTCAGGGCTGTTTTGGCATCTGCTATCGCAACTACCGCTCCGCCGAAGCCGCCTCCGCACAATCTTGCACCTAATGCGCCATATTCAACAGCTTTTTCAACCAGAAAATCAATCTCTTTGCAGCTTATTTCATATAAATCGCGAGCCGAGCAATGAGATTGATGCATTAAAGAGCCAATTTTTTTCATATCATTACTTTTAAGAGCATCGGCAGCGGCAAGAACTCTTGCGTTTTCGCCGACTACGTGACTTGCTCGTTTGAATAATGTCTGGTCAAGGTCTTTTTTAAAATCTGCAAGTTTTTCTGTATCTATATCACGAAGGGTCTTTGCAAAGGGATATTTTTTTTGAATTATTTCAAGAGCCTTTTGGCACTGTTGTTTTCTGCTGCCATAGTTGCCTGCGCCTACTTCGTGACGAACCATACTGTTAAAAACAATTATGCAAAAATTCTTGGTATCGAACGGCAATTGCTCAACAGCCAAACTTCGGCAGTCTAAAAGCAGTGTGTGGTCTTTTCGGCCGTTTAGGACAACCATCTGGTCCATTATGCCGCAGGGGCTGTTTGCGAACTTATTTTCCGCTTTTTGGCAAAGTGCGGCAAGTTTGTTTTTGCTTATGTTATTTTCATTATTGCCGAGCGATAAAAGGGCATTGGCGATTGAAACTTCAAGAGCCGCTGATGAGCTTAGTCCGGTGCCAACAGGCACATTACCGGTTATAAGAATATCCGCTCCGCAATTAAGCAAACCAGCCTCAGCAAGCAGCACTGCAACGCCTATACCGTAGTTTGCCCATTTGGCTTCTTTAGTGCTTTTAAGATTTGCTGAAAGCTCAAATTCGAAAACGGCATTTGCCCAATCTGAATACATTATTATTTTTTTGTCGCTGCGGGCGCGTGCCACGACGCTGAAGGATTTGTCGATTGCGCAGGCTATGACAAAGCCTTCATTATAATCGGTATGTCCGCCAATCAGCTCCGCCCTGCCGCCTGCTGAGCTGATAATTTGAGCGTTTGTCCCGAATGTATCACAAAACTTTTTTAAAATAGTTTCCTTATCGCTATTATTTGTTTTTGACTGCATTCGGCTCACTTTGATTTGTCTGCCAATCGTATTCAGCGTTTCCGCCCTCTTCTGTCATCAGGAAAAGTTTACCTTTTGCGGAATAATCCTTTTGTATCCAGCCGACAACATAAATAACTTCTTCGCTTGTCAACTGGTTATTGGTTTTGATGTCTGTTTTTGTCTGCTGAGAATTCCCTTTTGTGATAAAGTAAAGAAGCTGTTTATTTTTGCCGGTTTTGTCTTCGTATATTTTTGTCGGGTCTATATTGCCGGCAAATTCAGCAACAATGGTATAACCGCTGTCGGGATACTGATAGGCACAGTTCCAGCGGCCGTAAGCCTTGCCGTTTGGGTCTATTGTTATTTCGATATTGCCCCTGTTTTCGTTATTGTGCTGAGCAGAGCTGGTTAATTTTGTTTGCTCCGATATAACGACTTTGCCTTTTTTGCCGGTTTGCAGAATTGGGAAATCTTTTTCGTCGAGCAGTCTTTTTTCCTCGAACCACGGTCTTTCCGCGTAAATGTCTGTTTTCCCTATCGGCCCGAACATCGCGGTCAGGTCAATCATATACAGTATCGCCAAAATTACTACGCCGATTAAAAGAACCAGCATTATATAACCGTTTTTGTGGTTTTCTCTTTGCATAGGAGATAATTTTACAGCCCAGGCGATATGTTGGCAATAACCGAATTGCCGATAACTGATAACTTTATATTAAAATTTTATCCATCATTCTTGGAAAAGCAATGCACTGGCGGATATGCTTTTCGCCGGTGAGCCAGGCAAGCGTTCTTTCAATGCCCAGGCCGAATCCGCCGTGCGGCACAGAGCCATACCTTCGCAAATCGAGATACCACTCATAATTTTCTACCTTGTAGCCCTGCTCATTTATCCGAGCAAGCAGTTTATCGTAACTATCTTCTCTCATTGAGCCGCCGATAATTTCGCCGAAACCTGCCGGCGCCAGCGTATCAAAGTTCTGCACGACCTTGGGGTTTTCCGGGTCCTGTTTCATATAAAACGCCTTTGCCGCTCTGGGATAATGAGTAACAAAGATGGGTTTATCGTGCATAAGCGAGATTATCGTTTCGTCGCTGCCGCCAAGGTCCTTGCCCCATTCGAATTCCGCGGCGAGTTTTGCGTGCTTAGGATTGTTTTCAATCTTTATCTCAATTTCCGCTAAATCGCTACGAAGGTCTATCAATTCCGCAGTGATTTTGTCCTGCCGCCATTGCTTAATCTGTCCTTTTGCTTCATTTTCGAGTTCGGCAATCTTTTTTTCAATCTGTTCTTTCTGTGCCTTGAATTCGTTTAATTGTGCAGCAAGAAAATCCTGAGTTTTTTGACTTTTTAAGATTTCAGCAGCCTGAGTATAGGTCAACCGATAAAACGGCGGAGTGATTTTCTTTAAGGATTCAATATCAGCGCCTAAGGTTTTCAGCTCAGATTCATTTTTTTCAAGAGCTTCCTGGACGATAAACGAAACAAAATTTTCAGCAATCTCCAAAATTTCCGGCAAATCGACAAAAGCCACTTCCGGCTCAACCATCCAGAACTCGGTTAAATGCCTGCGAGTCTTGCTCTTTTCAGCCCGGAATGTCGGGCCGAAGCAATAGACTTTGCCGAAACTCAAGGCGGCACATTCAAGATGAAGCTGGCCTGTCTGCGTTAGATAGGCAGGCATCCCAAAATAATCGACGTTAAACAGACTACCCGCCTCTTCGCCGACAATTCCGGTGAGAATCGGCGTATCAATCAGGGTAAAACCATTATCATTGAAAAATTGTCTTATCGCGTTGACAAGCGTATGACGGACTTTGCCGATGCACCATTGTCTTTGCGAGCGGAGATGCAGATGACGGTTTTTAAGAAGAAAATCTATGCCGTGCGATTTCGGCGTAATCGGATAATCTATTGATTCGCATATAATTTTAGCGTCTGTTACAACGAGTTCGTATCCGCCGACGCTGCGATCATCTTTTCGGACAAGACCTGTTATCGTTAGCGAAGATTCCATTGAGAGTTTTTTCATCTGCTCGAAAAGCTCATCACTGATTTTCCCTTTTTCGATAACACATTGACAAAGACCACTGCCGTCACGGATTACTAAAAAGATTAGTTTACCGCTCGGCCTTGAATGGTAAATCCATCCACCGATGGTTACATTTTTTTCGACATTATTTTTTAAATCGCAAATTCGTGTAAGATTTTTAAGCATTTTTTATCCTGAGTTTAAATACAACTTTCAAAACTTATTAATCTTTATCATCCGATGTTAAGCGATTCCAATCATTCCGACAAACTGGTGGAATTGTTCCGTCAGGAATTTTTGCCCTTGGGGTGGTCTTTTTTCCCGGACCCCACGAAGCTATCAAATGTTGTATATCATCAGAAATCACCCTATTTTCCTGCATCCAAACAAAATTTTGATTTTCTGATAATACGATTCTCGTACAATTGTAAGCCATAAGATGATTTATAAACGCTATTCTTGTTTTGTCAATCTCGATGACAGTGCTCAAGCTGTCATAGTTTAGTACTAAGCAGCATTTGGAACTCAGCGGGAAATATAGATCGCAATTGGGGTTTCCAAGCCATGTTCCCGTGTTATCAGACTTTCTTGGAGTCGCTATTATGGGGACATCGCCTGTCACAAAATCCGCTTTTGTCAGGCGAGACGCAAAAAATAAGTGCGGAGTCATTTGTCCTATTACCGATACCAGCTTATTGGCATACTCCATCATAAGCTTAATATAATATGTTCGTGGAATATCTACGGTAATATCAGAGTGTTTCTGGACTTCTAAGGCCTTTTCATAACTTAAAATTGCGTCTGGCTTTATTTTGTCTTTGATTTTTTGCATTGCGATATTGAAAGTCGCCTCATCCTTTAATATATCCTTTGTCATCGTGTTTACCGAGTGTTCATAAATTTCTAGTATTATTTGCCTAAACAATGGTGTTCGAACATACATTTGTGCAGTGAAGTTAGCTAAATAGTCCCATTGCGGTCGGTCTTTGAATGTTCGTGCTTTAATAGTGTGGTCGATGGCGTCTTTGGCAGGCGATTCGATATCACCGAGAAATTTCTGTTCGATGATGTCGTCTTCATCTTTTTCTATGGTTTTCACTGTGTAAAAATCTGTTATAATAGCAGCATCTTTAATATTGCGCTGGTATTGCTTTTTGGATTCAAAATCAAGCACCCAAATTTTATCTTCTTGAGCAAATCTCTCCAGATAACTTCGGGGAAGAATATGCTGTTTTCTTGTTCCTTTGTCTGGCATTTTTCAACATTCTATTTTTTCATAAATACTTATATTTTATTGATTTTGCGGTTTTTCAGGTGTGATTATTCCCGCGACGATATAAGTCGCAAGCAGAGGCAATATGCCGGTAATAATGCATAGGAAAACAAGAATAAGCCTGATGAGCGTTGAATCCATTCCTGTCAATTCGCCCAATCCCCCGCAAACGCCTAAGATTTTCCTGTCCGTTTTCGATAAATAAAGCTTCTTCATTCTTAATAATCCTTAATATTATTTACAAATCAATTTTTTCACGCAGATATTGTTTTACCTGTGAGATATTAATTCTATCCTGTTTCATACTGTCGCGCTCTCTGATAGTTACGGTGTCGTCTTCTTTTGTCTGGCCGTCAACGGTGATGCAGAATGGCGTTCCCGCTTCATCCTGCCTGCGATAACGTCTGCCGACAGCAGACTTTTCATCGTAGAAACAGGTAAAGTATTTTTTCAAGTCGTCATAAATCTTTCTTGCGATTTCAGGCATTCCGTCTTTTTTGACAAGCGGAAAAACGGCGGCTTTTACCGGCGCAAGAGCCGGATGGAAGCGAAGAAGACTTCTTTTTTCGCCGTTGACCTCGTCTTCATCATAAGCATCAACCAGAAACGCGAGACAGCTCCTGTCTATCCCGGCACTTGGCTCAATTACATAAGGTATAAACCGCTGCTTGCCTTCTTCGTCGAAATAGCTTAGCGGCCCTTTCTGATAATCTTCCGCTTCGCTGTTAAGTTCGATTTTCGACAAGTCTCCTTTCTTTTCATACCAGGCATTGAGGGTTCTCATCCCTCTCTGGTGCTGGCGGAGGTCAAAGTCTGTGCGGTTTGCGATACCTTCAAGCTCCTGCCAGTCGTCTGTGTCGAACGGAAATTTATATTCGACATCGACGCAGGCCTTTGCGTAATGAGCAAGCTCATCTTTTTCGTGCGGTCGCATTCGCAGGTTTTCCTTTTTTATACCCAGATTCAGATACCAGTTAAAGCGAAACTCTTTCCAGTGTTCAAACCATTGCTCATCAGTGCCGGGTGCGCAGAAAAATTCAATCTCAGCCTGTTCAAATTCTCTTGTCCTGAAGATGAATCTTTTTGTTGTTACTTCGTTTCTGAAACTTTTACCGATTTGTGCGATGCCGAAAGGAATTTTCACCCTCGTCGTATCGAGAACGTTCCGGAAGTTCACAAAAATTCCCTGAGCGGTTTCAGGCCTTAAAAATATTGCCATCGAATCGTCAGCATTTGCTCCCATCTGCGTTTCAAACATCAGCTTGAAAGGTATTGGCTCGGTAAACTTTCCGACCGACCCGCAGGCGGGGCAGACCTTTTTTGAAAGGTCCTTGGCGTCTTTTTGAGCAGCCTCGATTGAAATATGTTCAGTATGTTCTTCAGCATGTTCGGCCAGGTGGTCAACACGACTTCGGACGTTGCATTTTTTGCAGACAGTTACGAGGTCGGCAAATTTATCAGCGTGGCCGGATGCTTTCCAGACTAATGGGTGCATAAATATACTGCAATCGAGGCCGACTATATCGTCCCTCATCTGCACAGTGTTTTTCCACCATTCGTTGCGGACATTGCGTTTCAGCTCCGAGCCTAACGGCCCGTAATCGTAGCAGCTCGCCAGTCCGCCGTAGATTTCACTGGATTGGAATATGAAACCTCGCCTTTTACAAAGTGATACAAGGTCTTCGAGTTTAGTCAATTTTGCCATAATTTTTCCCTGAAATAAAACAGGGTATTATAGTGCCAAACAGCGATAATTACAAGGCCGATAAGAAAAGTGAAATTTTAACTTGTTTTTTGTTAATCTTTGCGTAAAATCAGACAACAATAAGAATTTAATTTTGGAGAGATTAAAATGACCCTTGTTAATCTTGGAGTGGGGCAGGACAAAATAGCAGATTTTTGCCGCAGATGGAAAATAAAACAATTGGCAGTTTTTGGTTCTGCGGTGCGCGGCCAGCTTCGTCCCGACAGCGACCTGGATTTACTGGTTATGTTTACCCCGGATGCCGATTGGAGTATGTTCGACCATTACCGTATGGAAAATGAACTTGTCGAGTTATTTGCCAGGGAGGTTGACCTTATCAGCCGGCAGGCCGTGGAAGAAAATCCAAACTGGATATGCCGCAGGGAAATTCTTGATAGCGCAAGGGTAATCTATGCAGCGTAACGCATCTTTGCTTTTGGATATGGCAAATGCCTGTCGTCAGATAGTCGGGTTTATAGACAGGATGGATTTTGAGCAGTTTAACAAAGACCAGAAAACACAATCTGCGGTGATTCATCAATTTCTTGTTATAGGAGAAGTAGCTAAACTGCTTTCCGAAGATTTCAGGAAAGCAAACTCCGATTTTCCGTGGTCGGCGATGGCTCGTATGCGAGACAAGCTTATCCATCATTATCGCGGCGTTGACTTGCATGAAATATGGAAAGCCGCAAAAGCCGAGATACCTCGTTTGCTCGCGTTTTTGGAGAAACACCTACCGGAAAAAGAAAATTGACTTTTTCCCGGCGGATAGTATATAGAATTATGTAAAAGTAAATATGGTTTTCAAGTGACAGGGGAGTCCCGCATTTGAGATTTCAAATTTGAGATTTCAGAATCGGGGCTGAGAGGCCGTTAATCGGCGACCCTTTGAACCTGAACAGCGGTAATACCTGCGAAGGGAGGCACAAAAAATATTCGAAACGCGCTTCCTTTCGGCAGTGCGTTTTTTTATTAACTGTATATAATAAAATGAAAGGAAGCGAAAAAATGAAAGAAATCCAAATCAGCAGGGCAATCATTGAGCAATATACCGAAAAACTGCTCGACAGGCTTGAGAATGACGTTGTTATCGCAGGCTCCGGCCCTGCAGGTCTTACAGCGGCTTATTACCTGGCTAAAAAAGGCGTAAAGACAACCGTTATTGAAAAGAAACTCGCTATCGGAGGCGGAATCTGGGGCGGCGCAGCGGGCTTTAATGAAATCGTCCTTGAAGACTCCGAAATTCTCGACGAAATAGGAATTCCGTCAAAAAAGAAAAACGGTCTGACTATCGTCGATTCAGTCGAATTCGCCACAACGCTTTGCAGCAAGACAATCGCTGCGGGAGCGGTTATATTTAATTTAACGGAAATTGAGGATATTATTGTCAAGAAAAACGCTGTTTGCGGCGTTGTCGTAAACGGCACAGGGATTAAACTTGCCAAACTTCACGTTGACCCGTTTTGCATAAGCGCAAAATTTGTGGTCGATGCCAGCGGCCATCCCGCTGAACTTGTGGCGATGCTGAAGAACAGGAAAGAGGATTTTCACGTAAAGAAAATCGGTGAAGGTTTTATGGACGTTGAATCTTCCGAAGAAGGCGTTGTCGAAAGAACAGGCGAGATATTCAAAGGTCTTTACGTCGCCGGTATGAGCGTATGCTCCGCGTATAACCTGCCCCGGATGGGACCGATTTTTGGCGGAATGTTGAAGAGCGGCAAAAAAGTTGCTGAGCTGATAAATGCAAAATTATAAAATTCCGACTATTGAACAGAGCTTTGAACTGTTGAAGCAGTGCCACACTCCGAAACATATTATCAGGCACTGCGAGGTTACGGCAAATTTCGCCGTCGAGCTTGCCAAAAAAATCGCAGCAAATGGTATTAAAGTGGATATTGATTTCATCCATCGAGCCTGTTTATTACACGATATTATGAGGGTCTGCGATATTCAAAAACATCTGAATGATATTTTTGATGAGCCGATAACCAAACAGGATTTGGAGAAATGGCAAAAGTTAAAAGAGCGACACAACGGCCTCCGGCACGAAGATGCCGCTTATGAATTTTTGAAAGACGAATATCCCGCTCTTGCCCTTGCCATAAAAAAGCACGCCTATAAATCGCTGCTTGATGAAAAGCTCAAGCCGAAAACAATCGAAGAAAAAATTGTTTATTACGCAGATAAAAGAGTTATGCACGATAAAGTAGTGCCGCTTAAGGAAAGGCTTGCGGAAGGCCACAGGAGAAATATATCCGCTCACTGTAAAAAAACTGTAGATACCAATTATGTTGATTCGCTTATTTTAGAACTCGAAAAGGAACTTTTAACAGCCGGAGGCTGATTTGGCGGAAGTCTGGACTATTAAAAAATTGCTCGATTGGATAGTGAGTCATTTTACTGAAAAGAAAATCGACTCGCCTCGGCTCACCGCCGAGCTGCTTTTGTCTTTTGTGCTGGAAATGGAAAGAATCCAGCTTTATATGAATTTCGACCAGCCTGTCCAAAAAGAGCAGCTTGACAAGCTTCACAATATGGTAGATCGCTGTTTGCAGAATGAACCAGTTCAATATCTTACGAACAGGTGCGAGTTTTATTCACTTTCATTTAAAGTCAGCCCGGCTTGTCTAATACCCAGGCCTGAAACGGAGTTGCTTGTCGAAAGGGCTATAGAATTTTTGCGAAATCGTCAGGGACGGCAGTATGTCTGCGATTTATGCACCGGCTGCGGATGTATCGCGGCAGCGATAGCAAAAAATTTTGCCGATGCGAAAATTATTGCCACTGATATTTGCGATAATGCATTGAGCATTGCCGCTGAAAATATTGCAAAATATAATCTCGACAGCAAAGTTGAGCTTTTGCAGGGGAATTTATTTGAACCGATAATCAATCAGCTTGATGTAAAGGAATTCGATTTGATTGTATGTAATCCGCCTTATGTTAGCGCGGCTGAATATGAAAATCTTGATGAGAAAGTAAAAAAATACGAACCCAAACTTGCACTCGATGGCGGAGAGGACGGTCTTGATATTTATCGAAGGATAGCTGCTGATGCAGGAAGCCACTTGAAAAAAGGCGGCGCTCTTTTACTTGAAATTGGCCTTCTTCAGGGGCCGGCAGTTAAAAAATTGCTTGAGGATTCAAACGCTTTTAGTCCGATAAAAATCGAAAAAGATTTCAATAACAACGATAGAATCATAACTGCTGTCAGGCTGTAGCCGCAGGACTGCTTCTGTTATTCCTTTATTATTGACAAGGAATATAACTTATTTTAGCATTATACATTTAAGATAGGGTTTTAATAGAGACATTTTGTCTTTTATGGCAGATATAATCGAAAATAACAATGACGATTTCAGCAAAGCTGTTCCTTTTTTCAGAAGGGCCGAGGAGGTTGCGGCCACTGACAACTTCGATTATGCGATAGATATGTTTATCGAAGGTTTGCAGCGTGCCCCTGACGCTGTTGAGCAGGGTCATAAGCCTTTGCGCCATAACTCGTTAATCAGGCAGGCCAAAGGCGGCAAGAAACCTTCTGTGATCGATAAAATGAGGCATTCTCGCGGCAAAACGCCGCTCGAAAATATGCTCAGCGCCGAGTATCTGCTTGCCAAAGACCCTACAAATCTGACTTATGCCGAGCAGATGCTCAAGGCTGCCGTATCAGGCGGATTAAAAAAAACTGCCGTGTGGATTGCCGATTTGATTTTCGAGGCAAACAGGGCGATTGAAAAACCGAGCCTTCAAACATTTTTGCTTTTGAAGGATTCGTATGCGTCAATAGAGGAATATGCCAAGGCTGTCAATGCCTGCGGTTTTGCCTGCAGGCTTAAACCTGACGATGCGGCGCTGGCTGATGATTTCAAAAATTTAACTGCAAACCTTACTATGCAGAAGGGCAAATATGACGGCGATGGCGACTTCAGGGACTCTATAAAGGATAGAGAGTCTCAGGAAAAACTTCAACAGCAGCAGGCTGTCATAAAAAGCGTTGATTTTCGCCAGCAGGCGATAGCGGAGGCGCGCCAGGTGCTTGCTGCAGATAATTCGCCTCAGAATTTCTTTAAGCTTGCAGATGCGATGGGTGAATTGCAGACCGATGATGCGGACAAAGAGGCGATAAAGCTGCTTAACGATGCTTTCGAGCAGTTTAAGGATTTCACGCTTAAACGCCGTGCCGGCGAAATAACGCTCAGAATGCTTCGCAGAAGTGTCAGGAAAGCAAAGGTGGCTCTTGAGAAAAATCCCTCTGATAACAAAAGGCGTGATGAATTTGCTGAAGCGACAAAACATCTTTTGACCACCGAGCTGGAGCATTACCGGCTCTGTATAGAAAATTATCCGACCGACCTTCGGCTCAAATATGAATATGGCGTTCGGCTGATGAGAAATCAGAGATATGACGAGGCAATACCTTATCTGCAGGAAGCTCGCAAAGAGCCGAGACACAAAATATCGTCTATGAACAAAATCGGCCTGTGCTTTTTTATGAAAGGCTGGTTCAGCGACGCCGTTGATATATTAAAACAGGCGATTGAAGAATATGAAATAAAAGACAATGACATTGCCAAGGATTTAAGGTATAATCTTGCACGGGCTTATGAGCAGCAGGGTAATGCTGAAGAGTCGCTGGAGCTTTATCGAAAGATTGCCCAGCTCGATTATTCCTATAAAGACGTCAGGGCAAGGGTTGACAGGTTAAGGAAAACAGGTCAGCAGTAAATAAAACAGGGATGGTTTTAGCAATAGTAAATTATAAAATTTTAATCAGGAGTTAAGATGGCACATTCATTATCGGCCAAAAAAAGAGTAAGGCAGAACGCAAAACGCAGACTTATTAACCGTGCTCGCAAAAGCGAAATTAAAACCATTATAAAAAGTTTCGAGACGGCTGTTGCCGGCAGCGACAAAAAAAAGGCAGCCGAGCAATACAAGCTCATTGTAAAGAAGCTCGACAAAATTGCAGCTAAAAAAACCATTCACAAAAATAAAGCCGCAAGGCTCAAATCACGCCTTGCCCGGAAACTCGCAAAGCTTAAAGGCTGATAATTGGCCGCTTAAAAATTGGTTTATAACAGCGCTGTGCCGGTTAAAATATTGGTATAGCGCTGTTTTTTGTTTGGAAAATATATGGTTGAAGTCTTAAAAAAGAAAATAATGGCTCATCTGGCCCATCGGGATTACAGGCCGGTTAAATCTTCCGAATTGGCAAAATCTCTCGGCATAAAGCCGGACGAAATTGAAACTTTTAAAAAAGTATTTGAGCAGCTTCGGGCAGAGGGACAGGTTGTTATAGGCCCGAAAACTCTTGTTACTTTGCCGCCTCTGAGCGGCAAGATTTATGGAACATTCAGAGGCACATCGAAGGGTTTTGGATTTGTAACGCCGATTGAGTCTAACTCTCACAGTGATTTATTTATTTCCGCTGATTACACCGCCAACGCTATGACCGGCGATACTGTCGCCGCAAAAGTAACAAAGGGAACCCGCCGCGGAATAGAAATCCGATACAGCGGAAAAATTATCGAAATACTTCAGAGGGCAAACAATCACTTTGTCGGAACGATAATAAAGAAAGACAATTCTTATTATCTTCAGCCGGACGGCAAATTTACCGAGCTTGTGGAAATTGACGACATTGGTGCAAAAAACGCCCGGCCCGGCGACAAGGCCGTCGTCGAAATAATAACCTATGCTTCTCAATATACCTCTGCCCGCGGCGTTATCATCGAAGTGCTCGGCAAAAGCGGAACTTATAAAACTGAAATCAATGCTGCAATTCGCAGGTTCGGTTTGCCAGTTCAGTTTGACAAAGCCTGTCTTGATTCGGCATCCCGGGCCGCCGGAAATTTCAGACCCGATGATTTTTCAGACAGGCTTGACCTGACAAAAAAAACTATCGTAACAATCGACCCCGAGGATGCGAAAGATTTTGATGATGCCATAAGCCTTGAAAAAAATTCAAATGGGACTTTTACGCTCGGCGTTCATATCGCCGACGTCAGCAGTTTTGTCCAATCAGGTTCGCCGCTCGATATCGAAGCAAAAAACAGGGGCAACAGCACTTATCTGCCCGGTTTCGTTATCCCTATGCTGCCGGAAGTGTTAAGCAACGGCGTTTGCAGTCTCCAGCCTAACCAACCCCGTCTTACAAAATCTGTTTTTATAACTTACAACTCCTCGGCAAAAATTATAAAAAGAGATTATGCAAATTCGATTATTCGTTCAGCCGCAAGACTTACCTATACGGAAACCGATAGAATCCTCAAAGGCCATAATACAGAAAGACCTCAGGAAGTCGTCTCGTTATTGCGCGATATGGAAAAATTGGCGAAAATAATCGAATCCCGGCGAAATAGTCAGGGTATGCTGCATCTTGATTTGCCCGAGATTGAGCTTGTTTTCGACAAGTCCGGCAGAGTCCTTGATGCCCATCCTGCCGATACAAGTTATCCCCATACGATAATTGAAATGTTTATGGTCGAGGCGAATGAAGCGGTTGCCGAACTTCTAAATAGTCAAAATATCCCTTTTATGCGAAGGATTCATCCTGACCCTGATTCGCTGAGTTTAAAGGGTCTTTCGCAAACGCTCAAAATGTTCGGCATTTCAGCGCCGAAAAATCCGGACAGGTTCGATTTGCAGGATATTCTTACTTATATAAAGGATAAACCCGCTGCCTTTGCGGTGAATACTTATATTCTGCGGAGTCTGGCCCGTGCCGAATATTCGCCCCTGAACATCGGCCATTACGCCCTTGCATCGAAACATTACGGCCATTTTACAAGCCCTATTCGCAGATACGCCGATTTGCTCATTCACAGGCTTCTTGAAATGCACCTTACAGGCAAAATGCAGGAGGTTTTAACTGAATCGGAGCTTATTGAAATTGGCAAACATTTAACTTTTACAGAAGAACGCTCGGACGACGCCGAAGAGGATTTGAAAGCTGTATTGATTTTGCAGCTTTTCCAAAAGCGTCTTGGCGAAACGATTGAAACGGTCGTATCCGGCCTTGCAAATTTTGGCGTATTTGTTCAATGCACAAAATTTGGCGTTGAAGGTTTGATTCCGCTCGACTTGCTCGGTAAGGAAAGATTTGTTTATGACCATCGCGCACAGTGCGTTTATGGCGTAAACAGTGGAAAATATTTTCATATCGGTATGCCTTTGACCGTCAGGATTATCTCTGTCAACATCGCCGCAAGGCAGCTGAATGTAATACCTGTCGAGAAGCCAAAGGAGAAATTTGCCCATCAAAAAAATGCAAAAAATAAAATTGGATTAAGGAAACGGAAAAAGTGAAAAAATATATTTCTCTGAAAATAATTTTATTTACGTTCTTTTTCATACAATCTTTTGTTTTTGCGGCGGATTACCCGCAGAATATTATTTTTATAATCGTTGACGGCGGCGGATTTAATCATTTCAAAGCCGCCGAAATTTATGAAAAAAAGACGCCTTCTATTAAAAAATTTCCCGTCCGGCTTGCCGTTACTACTTTCCCTCTTGGCGGCTCGTATGACCCAAATAAAGTCGCAGAAGATTTCAATTATGTAAGGACTGGTTTTACAGACAGCGCTGCCGCCGCGACGGCATTATCGACCGGCATCAAAACCTCCAACGGCACGTTAGGCCTAGATGTCAACGTCACCAGACTTGAAAATGTTATCGAAAAATGTGAAAAGCTTGGTATGGCAACCGGCGTAGTTACGACTGTGGAAATAACTGATGCCACACCAGCCGGTTTTGTTGCTCACGCAAAATCCCGAAAAAACTATGAACAGATTGCTGATGAAATGATTAACCAAAGCGATTTGGAAGTCATTTTCGGCTGCGGAAATCCTTTTTTTGATGACGACGGCAAAAAACTTAATAAGCCGGGCAACTTTAAATATGTCGGCTCAAAAAAAATCTGGGATTCGCTCGTCGAAGGCTCGGCTGGTAAATGGACTTTGATTCAAACCAGGCAGGATTTTCTTAATCTTGCTCAGGGCAATACCCCAAAAAGGGTTCTGGGCCTCGCTCAGGCTGGGTCGACACTGCAGGAAAAACGAAGCGGAAATTCTGTCGTGCCTTTCGATGTGCCGTTCAATCAGAATATGCCCAATCTGTCTGAAATGACAAAAGCTGCTCTTAACGTTCTTGACGATGACAGTAACGGATTTTTCGTTATGATTGAAGCTGGTGCGGTTGACTGGGCCTCGCACGATAATATTGGCGCAAGAATGATTGAAGAAATGACCGACTTCCACAACGCCTTTGATGCCGTTATTGAGTGGGTCCAGAAAAAAAGCTCCTGGCAGAAAACCCTTGTCATTGTTACAGCCGACCATGAGTGCGGTTATCTGACGGGGCCTGATAAAAGCAGGTTTGTTACAAATAACGGCAGGGGAAAACTCCCGCAGATGCAGTTCAACAGCAAAGACCATACTAATTCGCTCGTTCCTTTTTACGCAAAGGGGCAAGGCTCAAAACTTTTCGCCGGGCAGATAAAAGGCAAAGACCCTGTCTATGGTTCGTATATAGACAATACCGACATTGCAAAAGTTATATTTATCCTTCTTGAGCAAAAGGCCGCCGTTTCTTCCGGTAACCGATAACTGCGTAACACGTTACCGATACCCATACTTATAACAATATCCTTGCTTCCTTATTTCCTTGCTTCTTGATTCTGTCCGTTGTATCTTAAACTTATTATGATTAAGAATTTAAAAGGAGCTTTTTTGGTTCTCGACGGCCCGGACGGCAGTGGTAAGAGTACACAAATCAAGTTACTCGAAGAATATTTGGGTAAATTAGGCCTTGAAGTGGTAGCCACAAATGACCCGGGCGGGACCCCTGTTGGAGACCAAATAAGGCATCTGTTAAAGTATGGGGCAAAAAGTAAAATGGATGTGAATACAGAACTTATGCTTTTCATGGCTTCTCGATCTCAACTTATCGCCGATGTTATTTTACCTGCTCTTAAAGAACATAAAGTGGTTCTTTGTGATAGATTTGTTTCTGCAACCTGTGCTTATCAGGGCGCTGGGGGTTATGACACTAAAAAAGTAATTGACTTGGCTAAATTTGTAATAGGTGACTGTTGGCCGGATTTGACAATAATCTTGGATTTGCCAGTTGAGGAAGGTCGCCTAAGGATTGGCCATCAACCCGGCCAGAAAACCAAGAAAAATCATGAGGGTGCATATCAATCCTATCTTTTTGAAAATGTTACAACTGATTTATTCGATTCCAGAACTGTTGAATATCATCGTAAAATAAGAAAAATATTTCAAGAATTGCCGAATTATTATCCTAAACCGGTTGAAATACTCGATGTTAGTCAGGTGAGTCCGTTAGAGGTAAATAGAAAAATTATTCAGATAATAGAAAAGCATTTCAGTTCTTAGAGCGTATAAGTTTCAGTCATTTGAATTTTGGTTATTAGCATTTGTTTGGGATTTAGATATTAGAATTTAGTATTTATTTTCGTGTAAATTCGTGTTCGTTCGTGGTTAATTTCTTTTTGGCTGCCTATGAATTTTTCCGACATATTCTGTCAGGATAGGGCTATTAATACACTACAGCGGGCTTTTGCCGCTGAAAGGATACCGCACGCCTATATATTCGCCGGGCCGGAGGGAGTGGGGAAATTCACAACCGCTCTTGTCTGGGCGAAATTATTGTTATGTAAAACTCCGGTAAAGAAAAAAGATTTCGCCGATAGTTGCGGAAAACTCGCCTCGGTGAAGCCGGGCGAAGCCGGGTGCGATTCCTGCAAGAATATCCAGGCCGATTCCCATCCTGATTTTCATCATATTTATAAGGAACTCATCCGATTCACAAAAGACCCGCGAAACAGAAATAAGACGCCGACAGAGCTGCAGATAGATGTTATCAGGGAATTTGTAATCGAAAAAGTCCAGATAAAGCCGTCTCTTTCCGCCTCCAAGGTATTTGTTATAAGCGAAGCTGAAAAACTTAATACTGAAAGCCAGAACGCGCTTTTAAAGACTCTTGAAGAGCCGCCGCAGGAAAGTTTTATTATCCTGCTTTGCACAAAATTGGATAATCTTCTGCCGACTACGAGGTCTCGATGCCAGATTGTCAATTTCGGCCCCATAAGCGAAGAAAAAATTATCGCTTCATTAGCCGCCGCCGGAGCCAATAAACAGGAGGCTAAATTCTGGGCAAGATTAACGGCTGGCAGTATTGGCCGGGCCGGGCTTTTTGCAAAATTGGAACCGTCTTTTTATGGAGTAAAAAAAGAGCTTTTACAGCGGCTCTCCAGCAGCAGGCTTTCCGATACCATAGACTTTGCGCAATGGATAAACACGACAGCCTCGCAGTTGACCCAGTCCTGGAATGAGCTGAAAGGCGACATAAGCAAATCTGATATTAACAGACAGGCAAAGAAGGCTATTATTTCGATAATTATTTCTGCTCTCGATGACGCGATGAAGGTAAAGTTCGCCCAGTCTGCTGAAATGATAAATTTCGACCAGCCGCAGCAGATAAAGGCGTTGGCCGAAAGGTTTGAGCCGCTAAGGTGCTCCGAGCTGATTGAGGATTGTTTCCGGACAAACCGCTTTATCGACGCTCCAGTCAACGAAAAACTCATTTTTGAGCATTTGTTGCTAAATTTCGCAAATTCTGCTATGATGAAGGTATGAACGACAATATCGAAGCAAAGCAAAAACCCAAGCATAATCCTGCTGAAAAGAAGATGCTCGTCCGCTATGGCAAGACAGGCGCTGTCGGCTGGTTTATGCACGAAGAAAAGACTATGCCAAAGGCGCACACAAGGGTAATGATTAAGACCGAAAGAGGTCTGGAAATTGGAGAGGTTGTAGGCAGATTTTGCTATAAATCCGGCGTCTTTAAAAAATCGGAGGAATCGGTCATTGACTATTACGGCCAAGGGCCGGAGAACTGTCCCATTGCAACCGGCGGAAAATTTGTTCGTTACGCTTCGGAGCAGGACCTCAGTGATGAACGGCATATAAATATAGACGCAAAAAACGAGCTTGATAAATGCCGTCAGTTCATCAAGGAGATGAATTTGCCGATGAAGCTTGTGGATATTGAGCATATTTTTGGTGGGGAAAGGATAATATTTTATTTTACTGCCGAGTCGAGGGTCGATTTTCGTGAGCTTGTCAAAAGGCTCGCCAAAGAATTCCAGACAAGGATTGAAATGAGGCAGATTGGCTCGCGGGACGCCGCCAAAATTGCCGCCGATATAGAGATTTGTGGACAACCCTGTTGCTGCGCTCGGTTTTTGAAAATATTAAAGCCCGTCAATATGAAAATGGCAAAACTTCAAAAAGCCACGCTGGACCCATCGAAAATTTCAGGCTATTGCGGCAGACTCAAATGCTGCCTGCGATATGAAGACCATACATATCGAGAACTTGTCAGACGGCTGCCGAGAAAAAGAACCCGCGTTAAAACCGCTCACGGCGAAGGTATTGTCGTCGATGCTCAGGTCCTTACTCAGCTTGTGTCCATAAGGGCCGATGATGGGACGGTTTTTGCTGTGCCGATAGATGAAATTGAAATAATCCAGCTCCCCTCAGGACAAGCTCCGGAAGAAAAAACAGACCAGCCAAATCAGCAGCAAGTTCCAGACGAGGAAAATTACGACGATACCGATATTGAAGATGTGGAAAGCCGCGGCGAAGAAATTGATTTCGATAATCCCGACCAGGAGGAGCCTGGGCAGCAATGAGCCGAAAAATTATCGTTACATCAGCTTTAATTTACGCAAACGGCCCAGTTCACCTCGGCCATCTTGTAGAGTATCTTCAAACTGATATATGGGTGCGGTTTCAAAAAGCAAACGGCAATCAATGCCTGTATTTTTGCGCCGATGACACGCACGGCACACCTGTAATGATTAGCGCCCGCTCCGAAGGCATAAAACCCGAGCAGCTTATAGAAAGGGTTTATGCGGAGCATACAAGGGATTTCAAAAATTTTCATATAGAGTTTGATAATTTCCATTCCACTCACTCCGAGGAAAACAGGGAATTGAGTGAGCTGATTTTCAGCCGTCTTGTGGAAAAAGGCTCCATTGTCCAAAATGAAATTGAGCAGGCCTTCTGCGATAATTGTAAAATGTTCCTGCCGGACAGGTTCATTCGCGGCGTTTGTCCAAAATGCAAGGCTGAAGATCAATATGGCGATTCCTGTGACACCTGCGGCGCAGCGTATCAGCCGACGGATTTAATCAACCCGGCCTGCGCAACTTGTGGTACAAAACCGGTAATAAAAAAGAGCATTCACTATTTCTTCAGGCTTGCGGATTATCAGCAGAAACTGAAAGAACTCATCGCCTCCGGCTACACCGGCAAAAGCGTCTCAAACAAGCTTGACGAATGGTTTGCGGCAGGCCTGAAGGACTGGGACATCTCGCGCGACGGTCCTTACTTCGGCTTCAAAATCCCCGGCGAGGAAAATAAATTTTTCTACGTCTGGCTCGACGCTCCAATTGGCTACATCGCAAGCTGCAAAAATTACTGCGACAAAAACGGCCTCGATTTCGAAAAAGTCTGGAACGGCAAGGAATACGAGCTTTATCATTTCATCGGCAAAGACATTATGTATTTCCACGCCTTGTTCTGGCCTGCGATGCTGATGGGAAGCGGCTTCAAAATCGCAAACAGACTTTTCGTCCACGGCTTTCTCACTGTCAACGGCGTAAAAATGAGCAAATCCAAAGGCACTTTCATCAAAGCCGAGACTTATGCAAAACATCTCGACCCGGAATATCTCCGCTATTATTACGCCAGCAAACTGACCGATGGCGTAGATGACCTCGATTTGAATTTCGACGATTTTATAGCGAAAGTAAATTCCGACCTTGTCGGCAATCTTGCCAATCTTGCCAGCAGGTCTGTGCCTATGCTGACAGGAAAACTCGCCTCGAAGCTTGGAACAATCGACCCGGCAGGCAGAAAATTGCTGCATCAGCTTACCGCTGCCGCCGAGCAGATAACAAACAATTACGAAAACCTTGACTATGCCTCCGTTATCAGGCAGATTACTTCGCTTGCCGATTCGGCCAACAAATACGTCGAGCAGAACAAGCCCTGGGACACAATAAAAACCGATGCCGAGAAGACCCGCAGCGTGCTGACAACAATTTTGAACGCCGTTAAAATTCTCGCTGTATATTTAAAGCCTGTGCTGCCGGCATTCGTAGAGAAAATCGAAAAAATCCTCAATATCGCGCCGCTATCGTTTGCCGATGCCGGGACGATACTTGAAAATCATAAAATAAATGAATATATAAGACTTGCAGAAAGAGTTGATAAGAATAAGGTGCAGACAATGATTGAAGAAAGCAAAAATGAGCAAATCGAGCAAAAGCCGCAGATAACTCTTGAAGAACCTATCGAGCCGGAATGCACAATTGACGATTTCAAAAAGGTTGACCTGCGTATCGCAAAAATAATAAAGGCCGAGAAGGTCGCAGGCGCCGATAAGCTCCTGCATCTTGAGCTTGACCTCGGCGCAATGACAAAAAGCGTTTTCGCAGGCATAGCGCAGGCCTATGAACCGGAAAACCTTGTCGGCAGATTAGTTATTTGTGTCGCCAATCTTCAGCCGCGAAAAATGAAATTCGGCGTTTCTGAAGGAATGATTCTCGCTGCCGGCACCGGCGGCAAAGATATTTTCATTCTCAATATCGACTCCGGCGCAAAACCGGGCCAACGTGTTCATTAAATAAATTTCAAATTACTTCGTGTCTTTGTGTCTTAGTGGCTACGTATGAAAAAAAGCATTGAAGAAATCGCGAAACTTGACGGCAGATATTCGCTAAAGGCGTTTGAATTAGTGCATGAAGCCCTCGGCCGGACCGTAAAAAATTCCTACGGCGATGAAGCGGAAAACGAAGGACCTCATCACATTACCGGAAAAGAGCTTTGCTTTGGCCTTGCAGAACTGGCCGCCGAAAAATGGGGTTATCTGGCGAGGGTTGTCCTGGACCAATTCGGAATAAAATCCACTTACGATTTCGGCAATATTGTATATCTTATGGTTGAGCACAAATGGATGTTCGCCAGGCCCCAGGATTCGATTGACGAATTCAAAAACGTCTATGACTTCGAGGAGGTCTTCGAAAAAAAATTCCAGTTTAAGTCCAAAAATATTTAGCCCCGGCCTCTGGCCGGGGTTCTCAATCATATTTAAATTTGTTCGATTTCCATTTTCCCTGCCGCCGCAAGCGCTATTTTTACATTCCCGAACGGCGCGCTTATCGCAAAACCTGCCGTCAATCCGCTTATCTGCTCCATAAGCTCCCGTGCGATTTCAACGCCGGCCTGCTTGCTGTCCTTTGCGTCTTTCGTTTTGGCCATTCTGTCGAGAATCCTGGGCGGCACAACTACGCCCGGCACTTCGTTAGCCATAAACTCTGCGTTTTTAAAACTCGTGAAAGGCCAAATCCCTGCGATTATCGGAATTTTATGGTCGCTTGTCTTGTCGAGAAATTTTTTCAGATTGTCCGCATCGAACACCGGCTGCGTAATTGCAAATTCCGCACCGGCGTCAACCTTGTTTTTAAATCTTTCGATTTCCCTGTCCAAATCCGCCGCAACAGGATTGGCCCCGACCCCGACAACAAGTGAAGTCTTCGAAGAAAATTCGTTGCCCGCGATATCAATTCCGCAGTTCAAATCGCTAATGACTTTCGTCAATGCAATCGAATCAAGGTCGAACACACCCGTCGCATCCGGATATTCGCCGAGTTTCGGCGGGTCGCCCGTTATCACAAGAACATTGTGCAGCCCTACCGTATGAATCCCTAACAAATCCGACTGCATCGCGATTATATTCCTGTCTCGGCAGCAAAAATGCAGAATCGTCTCGATACCGCAACTCTGCTCGATTTTTATCGCAGTTATCATTGCGCTAAGTCTTGAACTCGCCCTTGGCCCATCGGGAATATTCACAGCGTCAGCCCCCGCCTTTTGGCAGATGCGCACTTTTTCCAAAAGCTCCGTTACATCCGCCCCTTTCGGCGGCGAAATCTCTATTGTTATGACCTTCTGCCCCGCTGCAATTTTCGCTCCGAGCTTAGATTTATCTTTTAATAACGCCGGTGTTTGCCGGACCGCTTGTTTAACCGCCGGCGAAATTTCTATTACCGCCGGTTTACCCGCAATCGCCTTTTTCATCGGCCGCACAGCCTTTACAATCTGTCTTATGTGTTCCGGCGTTGTCCCGCAGCAGCCGCCGATAATTTTGACGCCTTTTTCGTAAAACCGTTTTGCGTATTCAGCCATATATTCCGGCGTGCACATATAAAGCGTTCTGCCTTCGACGCTCCTCGGCAAACCTGCGTTAGGCTGAAGCGATATCGGCTTTGTTGTCGCTTTCTTTATTACATCAAGACATTCGAGCATTGCCGCAGGGCCAAGCGAACAGTTTAGCCCCACCGCGTCCACGCGACCAATGTCGCTGATATTTTCTATCGAAATATCAAGCCTGTCGCCGTATAAAGTCTCTTTATATTCATTTATAGCCAATTGCGCGACAATCGGCAGCTTGCAAACCTCCTTCGCCGCGATTATTGCAAGGAGAATTTCTTTTAAATTTCCGAAGGTCTCCAAAAGAACAAAATCAATGCCGGCTTCGGATAATGCTTTTATCTGATTTGAAAAGGCATTTATTATTTCTTTTTCGCTGACTCTGCTGCCCTGCATAATATCAATTCCCAATGGCCCGACAGACCCTGCTACAAGGACTCTATCGGCTGCGCAGTCTTTTGCGATTTTCACCGCCGCTGCGTTTATTTGCGATAGCTTATCTGCCAGTCCGAACCTTGCGAGTTTGAATTCATTTGCGCCGAAGGTATTGGTTTCGATAAAATCCGCACCTGCGTGGATATATTGCTGATGAATTTCCCGGACAAGCTTTGGGGTTGTTAAATTAAGCTCATCGAAACAGGTATTTACGAACACACCCTTTGAGTAGAGCATCGTCCCCATCGCCCCATCGCCGATGACTACCCCCTTCGCCAATAATTCGATTAGATTTTTCTTTTCCATTTTATTTAATCACGGATTAAACAGATTCTACTATTTTTGAACTCTTCGACGGCCTGATGGGCATAGGAAATTTTCTTTGCCCTAGAGGGGTGTCGAAGTTTAAGCCATTTCCTCTCATACCTTTTTTGTATTTCTGCATCATTCATCGCCTCTTGTGCATTTTTTCCTAATACAATTATCATCCTTATATTAGGATTCCATATCTCAAAAATTTCTTTCCAGAACTTTCTTGCCTTACACTGCATTTCTTTATCGGGTCTCTCGTTTCTACTGCCACTCCTTTTTTTCGTCCATGGCACAGCATTACTTACAGCAATATCTTCAACCTTTAAATTAGGATTTGTTTCTTCAAAAATTGCCCGCAGTGCAGATTTAACTAATTCGCCAAGCCTACCATCCCAAGGACCAACACCTATCCAGCCCAACTTATTTTTGTCTCTATAGGGAGGTATCGGTTCTTCCCATTTTTTCCATCCAAGTCGAGTCATTAGTTGCACTGACGTAAGCTCATTCAACCATTTATAGTAATCATCATCAAGACTGATATTCTGTGATTCAGCAAGAACCAAAATTCTATTCCACTTTTCTAGCATATATGGAATATAGGGTTCGGGAACAATTACACTCTCAGTGTTAGGATAATAATGATTTTTACACACGTTTATCAAAGCTTCTTCAACTTCTTTATTTGGCATTTTCTAATTCTTCATTTACCTTTCAGTTCTCATTCTCTATCGGCCATATCTTTTTGTCAAAACTTATTTTGTCCTTTAGTTTTGAACATTCAAATTTTGGTAATTTGAATTTGTTTAGGATTTAGATATTAGGATTTAGGATTTTTCAGCCAACTACTGTATTCTATATTCACTGCCTTTTATTAATATACTTTTCTGGAATTGCTTTGAACTGGTAAATTCAAATTGTTCCCCTGCCTCAACGACTACTTTATTTTTATTGATATTTATTGTAATTTCTCTCTCCGCTTCTCTTGAATGAATAATATTTGCAAGTGCAATCGCCTTTTCAATCCCGTCGCCGGTTTTGTAATTTGCTGCCTCATCCGGCTGGGAGAGTCTCTGTCCGTCATAAATCGACTCATTGGGCATATCTTTCAGCCACTGGAAACACCGCTTGATTGTTTTTTCTTTTGTCTCTTCAATCGAAACAGGGCTTCTTTCAATCGCCGATTTTACATAAGGCATCCAGTCGCAGCTTGACATATCCCGATAAGCGTAAAACGCCAAATCGGCAATTGTGTTTGTCTTTCGTAAATTCGCCAGATAATCGATTATTTGTTCTCTCGACATATCCGTTGAGATTTTAATCGGTTGGCTCGGTATGTAATTTTTTTCACCCGCGGGCAGTTTTGGCTCAATGTACAGGAAATCATAAAGTTCATTCACAAGTTTTTCAGAATCAGGTATATAATAGCCGAATAAACCGGCCATTTCTTTTCTGCCCTGCTCAGTTGACAAGTCCGGCTTTTTCTTTGCCATAAATTCCTCGAATTGTTCGCAATGGATTCTGTTGGGAAAAGGCGTATCTGAAAATTCCCCGTCGAAAACTTCTTCGAGCAGTTGTTTATGTGTGCAGTCTGCGACCTTTACCGGCTTTAAATGTTCGTAGTTAAAAAGGTCTTCTGCCTTGACGAACTGTTTTTTGCCTCGGCAGTCGTGGCAGAACTGGAAATATTTTTGATAATTCGGATTTGCCCGCAGGAAATTAACCATTGTGGAAGGCAAAAGTTCCGCCTGCAGAAAGCCTTTCAGTTTCCCGCAGAAGCCGTCATACAGATTTTTGTCGATTGTAGCGTCTTTATAAAGGCAGTGGACTAAGCCGCTTGTGTGAGCGACGATAGTTATTTGTTCGTTTCGCAGAGCCCTCTGGGCTTTATTGGATAGTTCTGTGCCGTTGAACCACATCGTTTTGGTAACTAATCTTCTGTTATTGGTAATAACGCCTTCGTTGATATCGATAAAATTTTGTGAATGTAGCGGCGTCAGTATCATCCATATATCTTCCAGGGGGATACCGCAGACGATGAATGCCGCTGCTGCGTAGAGGGTTGAAAGCGACACGCACTCACCCGCTCCGGTTTTGTAGCCTTTTTTTAGGCGGAAGGCTTGCATAGCTTCTACGGTTTCAGTTTTCCAGTATGGAATAATATCCCCGTTGTATTTATCTAATCCAAAATGTTTTCGTATATCGACATCGTAATAGTATGTATCGCCTTCGTAGCCGAACAGTGCGTTGCTTTTGGAGATTTCCCCGGCCGGCAGGTATTTTTCGAATCGTTTTATTTCTGTGTTTTTATCGGTTAATCCCCATGTTTGCAGGTCGAGATTGAACTCGAATTCATCCATTATATATTGGCGGAGTCTCATTAGTTTTTTATAGGGTTCTTTGCCTTCGAGTCTTTTGAAGCATTCTTCCTCTCGCCATTTCCAGACGATTGGGCTCATTATATTTGCTAAAAGAAGTGAATACATCAGGTCTGGAAATACGAATATTTCCATATCTGACAGGGTGAACGCTGATGAATATTTTTCTATGTCAATATTGCTCATCTTTATCTCTATATAAGACAGGTTTATTGTAGTTTATTTTTTTGAAATAGCAATCATTGCTTTGGGTATGTAGAAACGTAAATTTCAGCCTTGCTGAAATGGGAATATACCGGAAGCGCGTAAATTGGCCCCGACCTAAGACCGAACAGTGATCTTATGGCCGGGGCCTAACATTGGGTGATGCTTCATGCATATTGAAATTATCATAGCTCAAAAGCTATGCATTTCTCAAAAACCGCGGCATAATCGCCGCTGCAAAATTTCCATCTCTATTATTAATGGAAGACAAAGAAGATATATATTCATTTTATCACGGTTTCCGCCGTGTTTAAAATCGAAAGGGTTATAACTCATTTATCACTGTTCAGTCATAACCCTTCGTGGGAGGAGGAGAAAACTCATCGTGAGCGTGTCCCGCCTCAATCCAAAACGGGACTTTATAATTATCACGGCTTGCCGCGGCTCGATTCCCAGAATCGAGACGGGTCACATACCGTGCTTGCTCTCGAGTGGGCTGCAACCGACCGTTTTCACTGCCCGATCACAAGCCCATCTCATTTGGGAGGAGGAGAAAACTTCCTGAGCCCTATACTATCACGGGTCACGCCCGTGCTTGCTCTCGGAGGGCTGTAACCATCTGTCACTGTCCGGTCACAACCCATCCTTTGGAGGAGGAGAAGAAGTTATTGTTTCGCGTCTCTATTCCTCCCTCCCTAAAAAGTGCCCTGCCTGTTGACAAACGGGTCCTGTCAACTGTTCGGTCTTTGGCCCCTGTCATACATGACGATTGTCAGAATCGTCGGCAACGGCACAGATTTTCTCAATCTCTTCAGCATCACCAAGTCCGAGAACCTCAACTAAAATCTGCCTGAACATCCTGTCGGTAACATCACTGCTCAAAACCGCAGATGCTCCAATGCTCCGAGCCGCGATTTCCTGCTCAACATCACCCGAATCCACAACGGCAATAACCGGTAAATACGGCTTTGCCAATCGCAGATTCCGCAGAAATCGGCCATCCGGGGCATCCGAAAGGTTCCATTTACTGATGACACTGTTCACATTTTCATTTTTCAAAGAACGGCCGGCTTCTGCGCCGGTCTGTATATACAAGACCCGAATCGGCAGCCTTCTTAACGCATCACCTTTGCCTGCGAGTCCTACAGCCAAAACATTCGCTTTCACAAGGACGAGCATTTACCAACCTGCTATCAAGACGACATATCTTCTCGCCCTCGCTGTCCGCTACACTGCGGCAGCAACTTATATATTTGCAACGTGCGTGCCAGGGTAAAAATTTTAAGAAGTAATTTTTTAAATCGTTTGAAGATAAGAGGTTATAAGATGAGAAAATTTTTTAAGTAAAATCTTATTTTTTTTCGCAAGACCATAATGGCCGGTGAAAAATTGATTTTTTTATCACAGAGTCTTTTACAAAAAACGATTAAAACAAAACGACCATTTCTGCTCGCAGCGGCCATTTTGGACGTTGCTGCGGAATAACTATTGATTCTTACCTGGAGATATAGATTTCACAATAAGAATTTGTATTGTGTGAATCACCGCAAAAGTTATTAACGAACCGACAATGCAGTAAATCGGCAGGAAAATAAAAATCAATGACGATGTCGAAGATAAAGACACATACATCGCATCTAAAATCACAAAAATTATAAAAGCCGATAGTATAATATTGTTCAACATCAATGTTCGTGCAATTTTAATGTTTTTGTTCACAATCAATGTAACAATAGCCCAGAGAACTATCGGCAGCATATTCCAGCTTATAAATAATGTAAAAATGATAAGAACCCATTTTTCAGCATTATGAAAATTATCTGCCATAGCATATATAAGGGCTGCAAAGGCAATAAGTAAAGGAACAAGAGCGGCGTATCTCAACCTGCCGGCTTTAATATTTAATGCGGCAAATAGACTGATACATATTACAATGGCAACCAATGTCAGACAGGAAGTTATTATTAAAATAGTTCTCGACTTTGTCTGCCGCAGTTTTTCCTGAAGCTCGTTTTTCTTAATCTCCGCGCTGGAAAGCTCCTTTGCGAATAACGGATATTCCCCTTCAGAGTTCGCCCATTTCCTTAGCTTAGCGGTGTAATCATTATTTTGCCAGTTATTGAATCTTGATTCGCCCAATTCATTAAAAAGTTTTTTCGCCGTCTCTTTATCGATAAACACGCACGCATAAACACAAAGAGAACGTTTGAACCCGTCGTTCTCCGGCCATTTCTTTATCAGGCTTTCGAGCCCGGTCTTGATTTTTTGATATGAAAAACCGATATCAAGTATATCGTCCGGCACTTTATCATAACCCGGCCAGACAACACTATCCGCGATTAGCGCATAAATTTCATAATTAGGGTCTTGCGCAGCAAAACTGTCTGCCAGTTTAACAAGGTCGCCCTTTCTGCCGTGCCATCTTGGCATCAGTAAATACGCCCTGTCGATGTATAGAGGCCAATAATCGGGATAGATTGCCGTCGCTTTTTTAAACATCTCTTCTGAATTTTTCCGGAATTCCTCCACATTCAGCGACAAAACCTGGTATATATCGTAAATTTCCGGCTCATCAATATTCAAAGCGAGCGTTTTTTTAACCTGCTCAACGGCAAGAGCGTTATATTTTTCCATATCTTTCAGGCCCTGCTCGGTAACTTCTGAAATCCAGCCGCTGCCTCTGGCCCGCCAGGCAAGATTTATATATGCTTTGGCCAGCATAATACGCGGCGTTATGGAATTCGGATATTGTTTAAGCCATTCATTTATATGACCTTCTATCTCAGAGACATTAGCGGCTTCATCTGTATTATATTGAGCCGCGGCCACTGCGTAGTAATAATCCTGAATTTGCCAGCTGCCGTTTGAGTAGCGTTTATTTTCTTTCCGGAGCTGCTCGGCGATTTCTTCAAGCTCCTGAAATTTTTCCATCCTGAAGATTTTTCCTAAATACCACCGGCTGATTTCTCCGTTATTTTTAATGATATTGTCCGGCGTAATCAGAGCGCCTGAATTTACCAGCCAAACCCCCTGCCGTTTATTTTCGATAATTTGATTCGCGTAGAGATTGGCGTATTTTATGCCGTCATCAATTGCTATGCCGTTCCACAGATTTTTACTGCAAATATTTTCCTTAATTGTCGCAAAACAGTTTTTTTCAAGATAAATACCATTTTTGCCGTTTTCGGTGCAATTGTTTTTTTCAAGCATTACATCTGTGCCGTCCCCGGTGACAATGATGCCCTGATAGTAATTATTCTGTAAATTATTTGCTGTCGCCCGGCATTTTGAGCCTTCGCCGATATATATGCCGGTGCTGTTGTTGCTGCATTTATTATTTTCAAGATTTACGTTATTGGGACATTCGCTGACAGAGATGCCGTTGTAAGCGTTATTAAGACAATCATTGTTCTTCAGTTCGGCAAAAGCACCTTTTAAAATATATATGCCGTTTATCTGGTTTTTGGCACACTTGCAGTTTTGGACTTTTAGATTTATACTTTCGCCGTAAGCGTAGATGCCGCTGCTTAGATTATTTAAACATTCAGCGTTGACTATATTACACTCGCTTTGCGGCCAAATTAAAATTCCGCAGCCGAAGGCGTTAATAATTCTGCAATTTGCGATTCTGACGCTGCTTTTGGCGATATTGATTGCAGGTTTGCTGTTTTTTAAATTATCACAGGAATTTTCGTTCATTCCGTCAAGATTAAGACCGATTATGCTGACGCCGCTGCAGTTGTTAATATCTATCAAAGGCTTTTGGCAGGTGCTTGCGCGGATTGTTACTGCCTGATTATCATCTGCTTTTAAAGTTATTGGTCTGGTGATAACTAAATTTTCGTGATACTCTCCTTTTTCGATGGAGACTGTTTGGCCGCTTTCTGCCTTATCCACTGCTTGCTGAATACTCGAATTGCTTTTGACTACAAGAACATCAGGCAAAACAATCGATTGAAATGATATTATTATGGCCAAACTTAAAATATATCTGCGCATCTTAATTTCCTTTCCATCTATCAGATTAACCCCCGGACCTGCTTGTCCGCCATAGCCTTGCGACGGCGGATGCCGGGGGATAATGCCCTGTTTTGCGGGGGTATTTTTATCAATCATTATGTTTTTATATATAAATTATTTTTGCTGCAATTTCTTTTTCCGTATAACAAAATCGTTTATTAAATCGCTCGTGCAGCCGATATAAAAATTATGGTCTTTTTCCGATTGCAGAACATACACATAATAAAATTGATTCATAAAAATATCTTACCAGATTATAGATAAAATGTAACAGCAATTTTACCCACCCTGCCCCAGTTAGATTCACCCTGTTAGGTGTCGTTAAGATGCTTCATTGAAGATTCTTTAGACTACCTAACTGGGGTGGCCTTTGAAGTCCTCTTCTTGATCTACCCCTATGGCTATCTAACTGGGGTCCGTTTCGGCAGAGTTTCCACTGTTCAACTCTTACAGTGTTTAAATGCTGACATTTCTAATCTCTCGCGAATCACTGAATGTCGCGAAAAAGCACAAAAAAACTAAGAATGTTTAGCAGATCAAGTCTCGACCATTTCATAGTTATTATTTGCCACAACACCTTTTATATTTCTTACCGCTATTACAAGGACAAGGGTCGTTGCGACCTATTTTGCCTTTCTCTTCCAGAGATCTTTGAACAGATTGAGTTGCTTTAATTCGTATCTTCTGTTCAAGATTAGCCTGATATGTTTCTGGTATTTCCTTCTTAGAAAGAAAAGCGAATTCTATATTGATTGGCTTATTTTCTTTGTCAAATTCAATAATTAGCATCATTCTTGTATTTTCATTACCAATAAGAATTCGCTGCCAAGTATAATCTCGCATCCATAATTTAGATGGCTGAGATATATCTGGCATAAGACAAAAAACTGTAATATTCTTAGTGCCTAACATTGATAATGGGATAACACGTTTTATTTGTGATTGCCTTATTAAAGCCTTTTGAATCGAACGATTAAACTTATGGCGTGCGTCTATGGTTGTGTTCAAAAGGTATGATACTGCCTTACAACAACCATTTTTCACTTGTAAACCTATTAACTTTATAATGTCTTCTAAATAACCATCTAAATATTTTTGTTTAGGTTTTATTGCATTTTGAGGATCAACAATCAATTGATGGTAATAAATATCAATATCTTTGCGGTATGCGAGGAAATTAAGGTGGCTAATGTTGGAAGAAGAAGATAAGTTTTCTGCATAGGTAACATAGTGGTTGTGATTTAAGTAAAGTCCTAAGTGGTCAAGCTCGTCATATATAGATAATAAATTTGATTTTGCTGCTCTTATTCTTTCCTCCATGAAATGTGTGAAAATAACAGGAGAGTCAAAGATATCTGCATATACTCTTAGATCATCAATTGCCATACACCAAACAGGGTTATCAATCTTTACATTAATTGCTCTTAATTTATCCGCTTGGGCAGCTAAGTGCGTAAGGTTATCAAGCGTCACGACACATGCCGTGATATGTCTAAACTGTTCTTTTTTAAGAACAACTGTTTCTCTTGTGTTGGGAACATTAATACTAACTTGGTCTGAACTGTGTAAATATTCTATAAAACGTTTGGCTTGCGTAGTAGGTTTCTCAATGAGATCTTTGATTGAACTAATATAGTCAAAAAAATTTGTAGTTGGTGGATGGCTTGTAAAGACACCGGCTTTAATCTCAACTATGATTAAATGATCATCATATATAATTATGCCGTCTGTTTCACAATCTTTTTCTTCTTTTAGATTTGTTATGTATTCATAATGAACAGACCTATATGTTTTATTGTTGGGCAATAACCTATCAAAAAATTTAAAGGGTAAGCTTTCAGAAATAGCTTTTTGGCGTTTGTTCCATTTGTCCCTATAACTTGGCTTTAACCTTATAATTAATCTTTCAATAATTCGATAGAGATCGTCCATTATATTGATAAGATCGAAACAATAATATCGATCATTTACACAAAGAAATGGCCGAATATTAATTGGGCATAATCGTAATGGCCAGCCGGCAAACTCCCCAGGTGCGAAAAAGGAAGTTTCTTCTCCTGGTTTCCAAGAAAGTTCATGTAACAGTTCTTTTGGAAGAGTTGTTGCCTTCTGAAGGTCAAAAAGATCAAGATGAAAACAACGTCCAACTATAGAATTATGTCGCTCTTCCCATCCTTTTTCTTTAACAATTTCCTGCATCAAATCTTCTAAACTTTTTTCTTCTCCTTGTCCATTTTTAATTGCTTCACCTAAAGCTTTTTTCACTTCCTGATCATACTCTTCGAATTCGCTTGTGGCTTTCCCAAAACCTTCCGATAAAGAAAACTGGATTTGTTCAATACCTCTTAAAAACTCCTTAATAGATATACTGAATAATTCTTTGAAGACATCATCGTGAGGAGTTAGTAAATCGTACAAGTGAGGCATATCATGTATAAAGTACCGGTGGCATCGCACTGAAGTCCATAACATCTGTGCTTGAACATAAAAACCATCAAAATCTGGGTCATAATCTTTTAAAGTGGTTCTTCGAACAGCTGAATGACAGATATGAAAAGATAGTTCCAATACTTGATATAAATCTGTGACTTCTTTTAATAATTTCTTCCATAAATCTTCATCAAAATTTTCTATATTAATATTTGCTGGTGGTATAGCAGCAATTATACTTTGGATATAATCAACCATCCTTGCAGCTACAATTTCATCCTGTCCATGGTCAAATTCTGAGGGTTTTCCATAAACTTGTTTTATATAATGAAAATATCCTCTATGAAGTAATCGAAGTGGATGGAATTGTTGAACGAGTGAACAAATTTTCTGAATGTGATCATCGATTTGCTTACATAATCTAGGGTATTCCTCCGCCGCCCTCTTGATATACTCTTCCTGCTCTTTTGGGGAACGTTGATTTCGCATGACAAGATGCCTTCCAAAACGAGCCATTGAAAAACTACCGTCTTGGAACATTTCATCAGGTTGTATATATTTCTTTCCTTTTTTGCCTCGATGTTTCTTACTCATTTAAACCTCAATGCAAAGTGAACTCAGTACCAAGCAAGGCTTTCTATTCTTTTCCTGCAAATCCTCGATGTCTGCCAGAATTCTATCTCTTTTTCTTTCCAAACTCAACGATAAAATTCCTTCCTTCCTCCTATTATATGTCGAACAATTAACAATGTTTTTTGCTTTAAGGCTTCCCTACGAAGCAGGAAAATTCAAAACGATGTGCCGGCGTCAAGTTCTACTTGTAAGCAAGGCACGCGGTTTGAATTTAATGGTGTTTGAAAAACACCGCCTTAAAACAAATAACCTCTGTGCGTTCTGTGTTCTCCGTGGCTGATTTCTTCGTGTCTTTGTGCCTTTGTGGCTATTCCCTATTCCCTTCTCCTTTGGCCAATTCATAAAGCCCGTGGCCGCTGTCGCGGAGTTTGCCCTGCCTGCACAATTCTACCCAAACCTCCGGCGGAAACTGGTTCGGCGGCCTTATCGCAAAAACGCCTGTATGCCCTGCCGAAAAGACGCCTTTGCCGAGCCTCGAATCGTCATCCAGTGCGGTAAGTTTTAATCGTTTCTTAAACGCCTTGAGCGCGCTCTTTAGTATCTCCGGCGTTATGCCGCCTTGTCGCGGCGAAGTATTATCGAAGCCGGACGCCTGCCCTTCTTGTTCTGTCATATCTGCCTCCATATTTTTTCTGTTATTTTCCGGTTTATGGCCGACTACACAGCTATTTTCGCCTGTAACAGTCCGATAATCAATGAAAATGGCAATTGTCGTTTGTGCGAAGCCTTTAGTTTATTAGTAAAGATTGTTTGACAAGACTCGATATTGTGGTATAATTGTATGTAATATATAAGATTAGAAAATCTTTAAGCCGCAGAGACAACTAACCTTTGCGGCTTTTTTTTGTGATTTACCTGAAGGAATAATGATGGGAAAAATGCTGAAAACTTCGGCTGAAAACCGGAAATGTATGTTTCCGGACTGCAAGCATACCTTAAGTATTTATAACCACGAGTCTTACTGTCATATACATCTGGACAAGATGCCTCTGGATGATAGAAAACATAAGGCTTTAACTGCTGTTCCTGTCGCATAAACCGATATTTTGTGAAATTTGCACGAGGATAATGCAGAATTGCGATAAACTGAAAAGCGGTTTAGATAATAGGGAGTTGACGAGTTCTGTGAATTTTCCCCTCTTCAGATAGCATTTGCTGTTTTCATTACTTTCGGCGCCTGCGGCTTTTTAGCCGGGGTTCTTCTCGGCAGCAAGGCTTTTTGGCCTGCAATTGCTTCTGTGCCTTTAATTTATATTTTTTATGGAATAAAAGAGTTAGAATAGCGGAAATTACGAATTCTCTTCTTGCCTCCGGCGTTAGATAAGGTGCATCCGAGCTGGGACGAATTTTTCAGCTTGTTGACGGCTCCTTTTTCATTTCTTTTTGACCCGCCTTTTCCTGCTGAATTGCCAGATAGACCTCTTTTCGATGGACGGATATGGCCTTTGGGGCAGTAATTCCGAGCCGGACTTTATCGCCGCGAACATCGACAATTATAACCTCAACATCATCGCCTATCATTATTGATTCGTTTTTCTGTCGACTAAGAACTAACATTTTTCGGCACTCCTTTCCGCCGTTTTCGGGACTAATCCCATATTAACTTTACGAAAACTCTGGCCCGCTGTTTTCAAATACTCAAATTCATTAGCCAAAGACCAAAAAGTTGGACGCTTTTTCTTGTCTATTTTATCTTTTCGGCTATCAGGGCAGGGCTAAACAGTAAATTTTCCTCTTTTATGAAAGTTTACCTATTTTGTGTTTTTGTAGAAGTGCTTTTAAAACAAGAGGTTACATAAAAATAGTGTTTTTAGGCTGAAAATCAGGCTCGACTAAGCTCGCTGCAGGCCAGGCTCAACTAAACCTGCTGCCGGTCAGGCCTGATGAGTTCGCCACCAGCTAAAGTCCACAGCCAGCCAATAACCCCAAATAGCGCCAAGAAAGGCAAAAGCAACCATTTGGACGGGTAAAACAGCCGTAACAGGTCTTATAAAGAAAGTTGCAGGCCAAAAAGAGCTGATATGCGTTATTAAATCTTTTTTTTCGTAACTTATTGCAGAATAATAGATTAAAGGCGCAGAAGCAATCGCAGGCCAGAAAGCCGGACTGCCGAGAAAGAGCCTGGCTAAAAAGCCGCAGGCACCAAAAGTAATAAAAACAGCAAATGCTATCTGAAGATTGGCCGGCTGGGCTGTAACCCGTGCCAATTTTGAGTCCGGATAACTTACATCGCCGGCAAGAATGTTAATCAAAAAATTAGCGATAAATATAGTCGCAATAACAGCAATAATTATCCTTACATAGGCCTGTAATTGAAATACTGGTTTTTCCTCATCCGAAAATCGAACTGTTTCTCTTTTAAAAATTTTGTCGGCCAGCAAAGCAGCTAAAAAGCCGCAAAGGACGATTCCCAGCCAGAGAAAGCCTTCAAGTCTCAATTTTGAATATACATCCATTCTGCTCGCTGCAGAAGGATACCTCTGGAATATCTCTGATAGCGGTGCGCTTCGCAAACCCCAGACCACAAGCCCGGCCGGAGCGGCAAGTATTCCTGTCTGAGCACCGTAAGGCGAAGAAATCGCCGAGGCAATAAAACCACAGATAAAAGCCAGTCCTGCGCAAATCAGGATATCGGAAATGTGGATATTGGCAGTTAGAATAGTAAAAACGCCTTCAGCAGGCGGTTTTATCAAATTCCACGGCAAAAATCCCAGTAAGATAATACCTATCGCAAGCGATGCGATAATCCTTAATCTCATTGTCCAGGTTAATTCCATAGAGGCTTATTTTAGCCACAAAGACGCAAAGACACAAAGAAAAATTAACCACAGATTTCACGGATTACGCAGATTTTTTTGGCCACAGAGTTCAGGAGAACACAGAGATTTTTTTCAGACACAGATGAACACAGTTTGTTTCAACAAGTCCATTTTGCAAATAGCCTTTTACTCAAAGCAGTAAGCCGTACTCGAAATACATTTCTGCGTTCAGCTTTTCTGCTTTTCGCTGCGGCACAATAACTGTGCCTCGTTGAAACAAAACACGGTTACGTCCTACTGCTTCCACGAAGGCAGGCTTAAAACAAGAAATTATCTGTTGTTAGTTGTTTTTGACTATACTGCATTACAGTATACTGCATACAAGCATAGAAGCTGAATCAAGTTAAAAACTAAAAGTGAAAAGTGAAAATTTAAGGAAACCGCCTTTGGCGGAAAGTGATTTTATTGCCCCACCGGCCCCGATGAGATAGTCCCTGATGGGATAAAATTAATCGAAAACACCCCAGTTAGATAGCCATAGAGGTGATTCAAGAAGAGAACTTCAAAGGCCACCCCGATGAGGTAGTCTTAAGCCACTTCAATGAAGCAACATAAAGACACCTCACAGGGTAAACTTCACAGGGCAGGCGGGGTAAACTCCGGCACTAAGACACAAAGGAAAAATTAACCACAGAGAAAAAGAGAAAGGTAAACTTACGCTATTTGTGAATAAAATCCAATTACCATTCTTGAATGTTTGGCCCGGAGCTTCGTATTAAAGGCACATGAGAATTAATTGGCCATTGTTCAGCATCAGGACTACTTCCGAGTTGAACAAATCCCGGAAACCACGCAAAGGCTAACCCCTGTCCGTTTAAGCATTCTTGAGGAGTTGCATTGGCTCTAATTACAACATCTCCGAGTTTGTGTTTATTTCCTGCATAAATATGAGGCAAGCTTATCTCGGAAATCCATACATATTCAGGTAATGCATTTAAACATTGCAGTTGTTTATCACTCAGTTGTTTATCACTCAGTTGTTTATTAACACCCTGAATAAATTTTTTATAATCAACTCCCCTTTGCAATAAAGTCCTACATGTTAAATTAGGGGTTTGCATTCTCTCAAGCCAAACGTTCGTTTGTACCAGTTTTACCTTTTCTAATAATTTCCTTGCAATCGACATTGCGAACTGTTCAACAAAGTATCCGGGTATTTGTATTTCAGTTGGGACAATCGAAACTACTGCACTAGCATGTAGTCTAGGATTTTTAGATGGAACGATATAATTTCTAATCACTTCCGTTGGCAATGTTACATACATCCCATAATTATCATCACAGATTATAAAGTGGTCACACCAACTAGATGTAGATATGTATGGCTGAATTGGATAATTTCCATAACCAGTACGAGCCTCCGGTTCCCAACGGTCTGAATTCAATGTATGACCTAAAACCGTTACAACATGAGCGATGGACCTGCCACCGATCACATCCCATCCCTCAACAAACAGTATTGTCGGACACCGAGATTCTAATGATGGATACAGGAAGTGATCGTACTCGATGTTTGTGTTCTCTAAAAAATTGGCGCTATGCACTCGGAAGCCCAAAGCTTCTATTACACGCGTCATTTCTCTATTTGTCAGACCAGACTTCGAATCTTGTGGGTCGGAAGGTATTTTCCCTACTTGCTTATCTTTTGAACTGAAATCAATTTTTAGAAGCTCATTAATTTTAAAATTTGTTAGCTTATCGTCTTTTAAAAACTCTTTTAAAAATGGCGAACTATTAATAGCCATCCGCAGGCAAGCGTGTGCACAAACACTTGTTAGGTTGTTTTGTTGGCTAAAGAAGCTGCCAGTTATTTCAAACTGACGATTATTATTAGCATCACCAACACTTGTCGTAAACAGACGAACATTATGGATATAATAGTTTGTAACGGGAATAAATGAATTATCATTGTATATTGAGGGTGGTTTGACAACAGCTTCTAGCATATGAGTACAAACATTTTTCCCATCGGCCTCTAAATATACAATTATGGCATATCCTAACAAATTGTCATTGCTTAAATCTGAGTCGTCCCAAGAATGAGATTTCGGCATTTTGTCGAAGAAAGTAAGACGTTTTGCAGTAAGTTTAATATCTGTTTTAAGACGAGCCTGAACCATAGCTCGCTCACTTTCTAATTCATCATTCAGAACCAATGTTTCTGAAACAAATGAAGCAGCATGCATCTTTCGCATTAATGTACAAAAACGATGCATCGGTGCTGTATTCACCCCCTGCCAAATAGAATCAATGTAATTAAAAAAGAAGGATGAAGTGGGAACATCCTCTAATTGTTCTATTTGAGTAGCAAGTGAATTATTCATATATATGCTTTGATTATAAAAAACCCTACCGTTACAATTAATTTGTGACCGGTAGGGCTAATTCTCTTTCCTACATTAAAACTTATTGTTGTATACCCAGTGGTTGTCCCCATACCCAGTGCGTTTTCCCAGAACGTTCCGCCCAATCAAAAAGATCTTGTAAAAGGCGGACTTCACGTTCGGAAGGACGCAGATCCTCTTGGGTTGGCTGCTGAATAATTCCAGTGGTAGATAGGGCCATGTCTGTCATATTATCGCTTTCTGTGCGGAGGTTGGTATTTTGTTCCTTTTTCATATACAACCATCCTATAAGTAATAATTTTACTCCTTTTTAGTTTTATCGGACGGACTTATGAAAAATCTTGAACTTAAGAATATCGGCTAGTATCTTTTCGGTTTTCTTTCATTTTGCTTTAACTTAGAAGTTATACTAATTAACTATTAAATAAATCAAACAAAACATCTGCAGGAAGGTATTTTTTCTGCCCCTTTTTTGCGACTATCATATTCTTCTTCTTCCCTTCCTTTTTTTGCTCAATCACTAATTTTAACATAACCATAGTGTAACCAATATCTTATGTTTTGTCAAGTGATTTCTTCAGAGCGGCAAAAATACTTTAACTAACTTCAAATTAAACAAATGTCAAGAATTTTATACATTATTTTTCCATACACATTGTAGGCTTTGAATAGTTTCTGATTAACACTTTCTTTGTTATTTAATAAATTGATACTTGTACTGTTAGTTTGGAAAAAGGGCAAGGAGGAAAAACCGCTAAAGATAATGGGAAAAGGATTGAAAATTTGATGTTTCGAATAATAAACACGGCAAGCAGAGGATTGTAAGGTCATAAGACAAGCCGGAGAAGGGACTTATACCATCTTCATTTGTATACGTATTTTCGTTGATGGATGAGGCGATTGTACCGGAAAAATTTTTATCTAATCGACGGCCTGTATGAAAGGCGAAGGCAACGTTTAAGTAAAAGCGCGGATGAGTGGATGAGGTGATGAGTTTAATCATTTTTTTGAGTTTTTTCGGCATTTCTAACCCTTTTCTTGTTAAGTGGTTATAAAATATTTAAAATTATTTGAAAAAATAGCAAAAAACGCTTGCTTTTTTAATGTAATATGCTAAAATAATATTATATTTGATATTTGAAAAACAAAATTAAACAAAAGTAATAAAATTACATATATATTTAGTCTTGTTCCCTGCAGCATTCTCAAGAAGAAACTTCTCGGGAATGACAAATGAGATTGCCAGCCAAAGGCGGGTAAACGTCCGCGGGAATGACAAGCCCCGCCAAAGTATTGGCGGGGCTAAATAAAGGAAGAACAAAAATGCCAGATGACAAACAATATATGCTCAGAAAAGCGGCGGGAAGAATTATCAAACTCGACCGTGATAGTTTTTTCGACCCCCGCATTTTCCATGCCGACCTGATACTCAAAGGCGGACAGCAAATCATCGTCTGTAATTATAAAAACAACAAACGTTACGCTTTGCAGCATCTGATTCTTGACGCACAGAAGGAAGAAACTATCAACCATATAAACCGAGACCCTTTCGACAATCGAAGATGCAATCAGAGAGTCGTTAATCCAAATCAGGAGGACATACCCCTTGATGAATCAAGGGGCTAAATAATTTGACGAGCCCACAACATAAAGTTGGGGGCTTAAGGATTTTAACGAACCCCGTCATCAAATCCGCCCTACGGCGGATTTAAGATGACGGGGCTAAACACGAATTATCAAATTAAATTTACAAGGAGATTTATATGGAGACAAAACGAAAAAGAAATTACCTGATGCTCAAAATCAGAGGACGACTAATTAAACTCGACCCGGATATCTTCTATAAAATCGTAAATACCCGGCACGAAGTGCCAGATAAAAAATACAACGGCGATATAGCCGGCGTTCGAATTTCAACGGCAGGTTATCCGCAAATTGTCATCGCAGATAAAACCAGGAAAGCAGAGCCGGGGAAAAAGAAACCAGTCAAAATCATTGCGCTTTCGCGCTATATAATGAACGCTAAAGAGGGTGAAATAGTTGACCATAGAAACAGGCATCCATTAGACAACCGCAAAGAAAACCTGCGTATCGCAACAGTCAGACAAAATGCCCTGAATAGAAAATGCAAAAATAATTCGGGATATATCGGTGTATTCGTTCGATTTCAAAAGGGTAAATATTACTGCACAGCACATTTCGTCAAAGACGACGGCAAGACGTCTTTATTTCATATCCCGGACAGTCCGGAGAACCGAATCATCGCAGCTTTTGCGCATGATAAATTCGTATTACAGGCGGGAGAAGAAGATTATGCACCTCTGAATTTTCCGTGCTGGAGGAATGAGCCGCTTAGAAGCATTTTATTGGCGAAAGATTTGAATAAATATAAACAAAAATCAAAAAAGATAAAGAAGGGAGCGATTTAAATGAGCACAAATAAACAATTAGTTCGAAGGGTCGATTACAACTATGAAGATTTTCTGGGAATGCTAATTTCCGCTGAAGACCTGACGGCTGTTTTGGTCGTCAGCGGATTCTGGAGCAGGCTCAAAAGCGTTCTGTGTGTCATTCATTATGTCGATGGGTTAAACAGGCTGTGGTATTTTGACTGCGCAACTAAAAAAAGAAAATACGTAAATTTGTATAAACTTCAGGCCTTTGGCGTCCTGTGCGATGTGCCTCAGCTCGAAGAAAGCGACAGTGTTGATAGAGATTAAAACGTCCCATAACGGATTTGAAATTTGAGATTTGAAATTTGAGATTTGAAACGACACCGTAAGTTTAGCTTTTTCAAGGTGTTATAATCTCCATTCCAGGCCGTTATTTTCGATGTATCTCTTTGAAAAAGCACTGCTGCAGTTTTGTCGATTTAAGAAAGAAGGAAATCAGGCTAAATAATTTATCTTTAGTCCCAACCGGGATAGAAATCTAACGCTATATTCAGGATTGAAGGATGGTTAACAAAGATATTTTCAAATTATCTTCAGCAACTGCAACAATCTTTGTGATTGTATTAAGTTTTGCCAGCATAGTAACGCTTTGGCTCTTTACAGCCGGCAGGATTGACGATTTGAATGACGCAAGAGAGCAGGTGCGTATTTTAAGGGGCTCCTGGGGCAATCTTGAAAGAGAAATGCTCGAGCTTCCGGCAAGAGCTTCTTCGGATGTCAACGCAGTTAAATCGGCATATAGTCTTGTAATTTTCGATGTCCGGCTAAACAGTTTTTTGAAAAGTCCGTTAGCCGACAAACTTTCTCAATTCAGCGGCTCTTTCACAAAACGGTTTAATGACTTAAATACAGAATGGCTTGTCCTGCGTCAAGAATTTGAATCCCGATATGTGATGACTTCCGGCAGCAACAGCCTGTCGGAATCGGAGCTATCAACTTCTCGTCTCCGCTTTTCGGTGCTTCTTGAAGGCCTGTCGGATACTATTTCCGATAAAATAATCCAGCAGACTGTGCAAGTGCGTCTTATTGTTTTCACTCTGTCGATAATCATTGTTGTAGCGGTGATATTTTTCATAAATCAGGCTCACAAAAAAATCTGGCCTCGCCAGTTTGAGCTTGAACGCCTTGCCAGCCAGCGGACGACTGAAATTGAAGAAGCAAAAACAGCCGCCCAAACCGCCAAATTGCAGGCAGAGCAGATAAATCGTCAGCTTCAGGCCTCGGTCAATCACGCCAATTTAATGACGATGCAGGCGATGGAAACCGGCCAAAGCAAAAATGAATTAATGGCAAATATCAGCCGGGAAATTCGCATTCCGATGAACGCGATTGTGGGTTTTAGCGAAATGCTTGCCGAGGAAAATCTGACCGACCAGCAGAAAAAACAGGTCAGCATCATTCACGAAAGCTGCTGGCAGCTTTTGCAGCTGGTTAACGACATTCTCGACTATTCAAAAATCGAGACGGGCAGGCTCGAAATTGAAGCCGCCGATTGCAGCGTTGAAAATATTCTCAACTCCGTTGAATCAATTATGAGGCCGGCTGCCGCAGAGAAAAAACTTCAACTTGAAATTATCCGCAATAAACCATTGCCCGAATTTATCCGCACCGATTCAACAAGGCTCAAACAATGCCTGATGAATCTTATAAATAACGCGATTGAATCGACAGACAGAGGCTCTGTTTCGGTTCGTGTTTCTCAGATTAGCGACAAATCTTTAATCCGTTTTGACATCGAGGATATGGGGGCGGCAATCCCATCCGAAAAGCTCAATCGAATATTTGAACCTTTTTCTCAAGTTAACAACGGTTCCGCCCGACGCTCCGGCAGCAACGGACTGAGGCTTGCGATTGCACGTCATCTTTCCGAGATTCTCGGCGGCTCTGTAACCGCAGCCAGCACAGCGGACAGAGGTTCTGTCTTTACGCTTCTTTTGCCGTTCAGTATTCCGCCGGCTCAAACGGCTCGAAGCAATTCTATAAATATCGCAAATCGACCTGTATCCGTCTCGGCAGACAAAGTCCGGTTTGCCGGCAGGGTTCTGGTTGCGGAGGATACGCCTACAAATCAGATTCTTATATCGCTTTTGCTAAAAAAGCTCGGCCTTGAAGCGGTCATTGTCGAAAACGGCCAGCAGGCCGTGCAGAAAGCTATGACGGAAAAATTCGACGTTATTCTTATGGATATACAGATGCCTGAGATGAATGGCTACGATGCGACTCAGCAGTTACGCAAAAAAGGCGTCATATTGCCGATTATCGCTCAGACTGCCTGTGCGATGAAGGGCGATGATGAAAAATGTCTCGCGGCCGGCTGCTCCGATTATATTTCAAAGCCGATAGACAAAAAGAAACTTGTTGACATCCTTGCAAAATATTTGCCTGTTGAAAATATCATACCTGCTGCGAAAACTGCCGGCTTTGAACCTCAAAAAGGAATGGTCCAAAAAGTTCCTGTTCCGCCCGGCACAGGCGAAATAGAAATAGACTGGCAGCTTCTTGTTGAAAGGATTGGCAATGAGGAGTTGATTGGCGAGATTATACCTATTTTCGTCAAGGACAACGAGGAGAGAATGAAAATGCTGGAAAAGGCCGTTGCCGAAAACGACGACAGGGAAGTAAAATTTTATGCCCATTCTATAAAGGGCGCATCCGGCACAATAGGCGCTGTGGCGATATCTGACCTTGCTCGCCAGCTTGAAAACGCTGCGAGGGATTTGGACAAATCCAAATATAATCCGTTGTTTGAGGAGCTTAAGGCCCGTTTTGGCCGGCTGGCCGAATTTTTATCGCAAAGCGACTGGAAGCAGATAGCTTCTTCCCGTCAGCATACCAAAAAAGCCTAAACCCCATCGGCGATTGTCGCAATCCTATGTTGACAATCATTCCCCGCTCGGCGATAATTGTGCGCAATATATCGTTTTTGACCTTTGGTATCGCACAATTATGCCCGCCGGCAGAGCCGGCGAGGCTTGGCCGAGTGGCGGAATGGCAGACGCACGAGATTTAAAATCTCGGGTCCGAATAGGGCGTGCGGGTTCGACTCCCGCCTCGGCCAGTTTTTTATTTTGACGGTGAGGAAAAATTGGCTGAAAAGAAAATCCAGGCAGTCCTGTTCGATATAGGCGAAACACTCCTGAATTTCGGGAAAGTCGAGACAATCGCTCTTTTTAAAGAGGGAGGGAAATTGGCGCATAATTTCCTGGCGAAACTTAACCAACCTGTCGGGACACTGCCTGTCTTTTTGTTTAAACACCTGTGGATGATTCGTCTCTTCCGTGTCTGGTCTTACCTAACAGGTAAAGATTTCGATTCGCTGGCACTGTTAAAAAAAATGGAACAAAAAAAAGGCGCCAAATTGTCGCCGCAACAATGGGAAGAATTCGGCTGGCGCTGGTATGAACCTCTAAGCAAAATAGCTCAAGCCGAACCAGATATAAAACAAACCTTAGAAAAATTAAAACAAATGGGAATAAAACTTGGGATACTTTCAAATACCTTTGTAAACGCTGTTACACTGGAAAGACATCTGGCACAATTCGGGATATTAGACTTTTTAACGGTCAGGGTTTATTCGTATCAGTATAGGTTCCGCAAGCCGGACAGAAGAATCTTCGTCGAGGCCGCGAAAAAAATGAGCTGCGAGCCTGAGAATGTGCTTTTTGTCGGCGATAGATTAGATTTGGATATCGCAGGAGCAACAGCGGCACAAATGCCAGTGGTAATGAAAAGAGCGTATACGAATATAAATAAAGATATACCGCAAAATGTGATAAAAATAGAAAAGTTGGCGGAACTGCCGGGGATTATTGATAAGATAAATCAAAAACAAAATATAAAAGATAAAAAATCTGAATGAAGAATTATAGGAGAAAAGGGTTATGTGGAAAATAATTAACAGTCCTATCGTAATTACTATTATCGCAATTGCCGCTTTATTTATTTTGAGAGCGACAACAAAGCCTAAATTGGCCAGTGAAATCAGAGGCGCATATACAGAACTGAACGCCATAATCGAAGACGGCGGTTCAGATGCCGAGAAAAACAAGGCTATTCAAAAATTCGCGCAGGAAATCGCGACGCAAATTCGAGAGGGATTCTCAGAGGGATTCAGATCAAATAATCCTCAAAAAGATGACAAGGACAAGGTTTATTTGGCCACGAAACAGAAAATAAATATCTCCGATATTAAATTTGTCAAAACAGATTCGCCAACAAATGAAAAAGTGGTTTTTGTGCTTAAGAATAATTCTGATAAATTCATAAACAACCTGAAACTCAATTATGAATACTATAAACAAGGCAAATTGATTGATTGTAAAAACGACTGGGCGTACGAAATCAAAATTTTCGAACCGAATCAGGAAATAGCCCTCGGCAATCAAAGGATACTGGCGCAAGAAGAACCTAATAATTACAGGTCTGATGAAGTAAAAATAAATATTACCTCATTCGATACAGTGCAGATGGAATAAAGGAGCAAACGATGGATAATAAAGGATTGAAATCAAAGCTTTTGAAAAATATTGGCAGAAAAGATAATTGCTATGGAAAAGAAAAAAGGGACGGTTCTAATTAATTTCATTTAACAGTGGCCCAGACAAAGGAGTAAGGTCATTATGAATATTTCTAACCTCATTATTTATTTTATCACTGGCGGATTGGTTACCACCATTATCGTGGTACTTGAAGAAAACGGCCAAAGGACGCTTTCCGAGTTCGCTACCCTTATACCGGTGTTTACCCTTGTAGCATATTTTTTTATAGGTCAGGCTAAAGGCGGTATAGCGGTCGGCCAGCATGCTAAATTTGTTTTAGTCGGTACACTCGTATCATGGGTACCATATATGCTTGCAGTCGCATATCTTTCGCCGAGGATTGGCCCGAACAAGGCGATTCTTGCCGGATTTACCACATTTTTTGTACTTGCGTTGGTCTATATTATGGCAGCAAACCGTTTTGGATTTTTTAAATAAAAAAGTTTTAAAGCGGAGCAATCCGTCTTCGCTAAGAGCTACGACGCGACAGGCGGGGCAAAGATTAAATATAAAAGGAGCAAACGATGAATAATAAAGAATTCAAATCGGAAGATGGCGTAAGGTCAAAAAGCCGGGCCTTGGCGGCGATTTTTAGTCGGGCAGCAGTCCTTATCGCTTTGCTGCTGTTTTCAGCCTGCCAAAAGCAAGAAAAAGATACCAACACTCCGGAAGGAGAAAAAATGGTAAAATTAAAAATTGGAGATACGGTGCCGGGTTTTGAAATATTAGATCAAAACTCAAAAACGGTCAAGCTGTCTGATTTCGCGGGCAAGAAGGTGCTCGTTTATTTTTATCCCAAGGCCGAGACGCCCGGATGCACCGCGCAGGCGTGCAGTGTGCGGGATTCCGCCGAGCCGCTCAAAAAAGCAGGCATCGTCGCGCTGGGCATTAGCCCTGATAAGCCGGATGTCCAGAAAAAATTTGATGAACACCACAATTTAGGCTTTCGACTTCTCAGCGACCCGGACCATAAGACGGCCCAGGCTTATGGCGTCTGGGGGAAATCGATATTCGGTATAACCCGCTCGTCATTCCTGATAGATGAGAAAGGGAAAATCATCGGAGCCTGGTATGCTGTCAGCCCCACAGATACGGTGCCCAAGGCGCTGGAGCTGCTGGGAAAATAGGGATAAGTGAATAGTTAAAAGTGAATAGTGAATAACGAAAAGTGAAAAGATAAAAAATAAAAATTGCGGAGTTCTTACCAGTTCTGAGCGAAAGCCGCGAAATCCAAGAAATCAACTCTGCCGCTGTGGTTACTGTCCATTCCCTCGCACCACGATGACGCCGAGCAGGTCTGGAGCCATTGACTTGCGAATATCGCCAGGAGATCCATTCTCTCCAACTGAAGAGCCGCATAAGCGTCAACCAGGCCATAGCCGAAATAGTCGTCTCTGCCGGACGTGCCAAGGTCCTGTGCAGTATCGAATAAAATATTAGAAACCTCTGCAGGGGTGATATTGGAATTGGCTGCGGCGAAAACAAGAGCCGCTACGCCTGCGACGTGAGGGGTGGCCATCGAGGTGCCGCTGTAATAGGTATACGGATTCGAAGTGACTGAAGCCGTGCCGGTAATGCCGGACTGAGCGAGTATCTGAAGCTCATCGCCATCAGCCTGCGAAATCGATACAACGACAAGAGGACTTCCGTCACTTAATGTGCCGTTGAAATTGCCGGAAACATTGTTCGAGATGATAACGCCGATAGCGCCTTTGGATTGGGCGTGTGCCACTTTCGCGGCAAAAGTGATAGTGCCTCTGCGGATATGGGCGATGTTTCCAGCGACACTGTTCGGGCAGGTATCCTGCGGGTCGGAGCCCGTAGCGAGGCCACAATTGCAGATTGTGCCGCTGACTGAGCCGGGGGCGGTGCCGATTACTAAATTTGCCAGATGAATTACGCTGCTCCAATCCGCTTCGGCGGTGGCACTTGTATCAGTGCTGACAGGAACTGTCGAATAAACAGATACGCCGGGGGCGGCAAGGTCGATAGTCGAACCGTAATTTGAGAAACTCGCCCTGTTTTTGTTCTGGTCCACTGCCGCGACGGAAATTACCGAAGGCAGAGCGGCCGGGTATAAAGGCGAGCTCGAGTTCTCGTTTCCCGCTGCCGCGACAATTAGGACGCCGGCTGCAAATGCGTTGCTGCAGGCAGTGTCTAAAGCCGCTGAGTAGTCGTAGTCGCCCAGGCTCATACTGATTACTTTAGCGTTATTATTGACGGCCCATTCGATGCCGGAAATCAGCCAGCTTGTTTGACCTGTGCCCGTGTTGTCCATTACCTTGGCGATGAGCAAATCGGCCTGCGGAGCGACGCCGACAACGCCGATATTGTTATCTGCTGCCGCGACAGTGCCGGAAGTATGCGTGCCGTGGCCGTGAAAATCCTCCACGGGTATTGTTACACCGTTTTGGTCAGTCGCGAAACTCACCGAGGCAACCACATTGCCCCTGTCGGGATGATACATACTTATACCGGTATCGAGGACAGCGACCCGGACACCGGCGCCTTTAGTTCGCGGCCAAACCAGCGGGGCGTTCACCATAGTGATGCCGTAAGGAATGGTCTGGGAAGAAGACAGGGCGTTAATGCCTGATGATGAATCGGCCCCGACAGCATCGGGGCTCCCCAGTGCGTAAATTTTGTAGTCCGGCTCGATATACGCGACATCGGGATTTTTCCGAAGTTCTTTGACCTGGTTGGCATCGAGCTTTGCGGCTATAGCAGGAATAATATTGAAGCTGCGCGATACCGTAAATGCCGGCCGGCGGGTAAGCATATTTTGCTTTTGTGTATGATTCCTGTAAACAATTATATAATTATCTGCCTTGATGGTCTCGGCGAGCAGTGATAATGCCGTGGAAAATACAATTAAAAGGCGGATATTTATATGCATCGATTCCGTTCGTAGAAATTTATTTAAGACTCTTGGCATTCGAAGTCCTGATACGAAAGCAGGCCCCTTAAGTTCATTATAATACCAAAATCATCTCCAAATTGCAAGATTTTAAGCCCTTTCATGGCCGTTTTATCGCCTCAAAAGCTGTTTTGGCGTCAAAATAGCCACTAAGCAATAAGAAGTAATGCAAAAAAAGGCTCTGATGAGATAGTTGCCTCAGTGAAATAGCTAAAGCATTTCACGGGGTAAACTATTTATCTCACGGGGTAAACGCCTGATGTTAAACTTTTGCTTCAAGGGGAGTGATTTGTTTAATTTTGCCGGCCTTGATGAATTTTTCGGCGGCTTCGATAACCGGCAACTCTGAAACCTCGGCGATATCCATCCTTGTTGCGGTATCGCCAATTGTCCGCAGTTTTTTATACCTGCTGTCGAGCAGAATATCGAGGGGAACCCTCTTTAATTCGCGCAATGTTCTGACAATATACTGCTCAACATTATAAACCGTATCGTGAATGTTTCTGTGCGCTCCTCCCAATGGTTCTGCGATTATGGCGTCAGCGATTCCTAACCTGTGAAGCTCCCTGCTTGTGAGTTTCAATGCCTCTGCAGCTTCCTGCGCCTTTGTGCCATCACGCCAGAGAATCGCAGCACAGCCTTCCGGCGAAATTACGGAATAATAAGCGTATTCAAGAATTGCAAGTCTGTCGCCGACGCCTATACCCAAAGCGCCGCCTGAGCCGCCTTCGCCTATAACGATACATATAATCGGCGTTCGCAGACGCGACATTTCCATCAGATTAACAGCTATCGCCTGAGCCTGGCCTCTTTCCTCTGCGCCGATACCCGGATAAGCGCCGGGAGTGTCAATGAGAGTTACGACGGGGATATTGAATTTCTCGGCAAATTTCATTTTAGCAAGTGCTTTTCGATAACCTTCAGGGTTGGCACAGCCGAAATTGCATCTTATTTTCTCTTTCGTATCGCGGCCTTTGTTCTGGCCGATGACCAGAACTTTTTCCCTGCCAATATGGCCTGTGCCGCAAACTATTGCGTGGTCATCGCCGAAACAGCGGTCGCCATGAAGTTCGCGGAAATCCTTTACCATCAGATTCAAATAATCGCTAAGCAAAGGCCTTTTTGGATGCCTTGCGACCAGAGTAGTCTGCCAGGCAGAAAGATTAGAGTAAATGCGTTTAAAATGGGCAACCTGTTCCTGCTGAAGCTTGCGGATTTCAGCGGAATAATCAATGCCCTTTACCGAGCTTAATTTCGTAAGCTCCGATGTCTGGCGGTCGATGTCCACAATCGTTTCTTCAAAGGCCAGATAATCGCCGTTATTTTTTGTTCTCGTATTCGCCATTAAATAAAGTCGCTTGTTTTTGTCGTCAATTTATGATTTGAAACGTTTTAGTAGGGCGACATAATACCATTTTTGAGCCTTTAAAGAAAGAAAAAAATTGACATTAAGGATATTTGACGATACTTTTTAGAAACAGGGCAGAAATAATTATTTTTGTATAAGGCTTTTATATTGAAGAAGTTACGGCAAATTACCGTTATAGGTCTTGGATTATTAGGCTCTTCTATCACTTTGGCAATAAACCGCTGCGGGATGGGCATAAAAACAGCCGGCTACAGCCATCGCGCATCAACCCGCCGGCGTGCGAGACGGCTTGGCGTAGCTAACATTATTTATGACGATATGCTCGAAAGCGTTGCCGAGGCGGACATCGTAATTCTCGCAACACCGATATGCACCTTTGCAGATATTTTCAAAACAATAGCGCCTGCGCTGAAAAAGGGGTGCATAGTTACCGATGTCGGCTCGACAAAATTATTAGCCCACAAATGGGCGAAACAAAATCTTCCAAAATATGTAAAGTATGTCGGCTCTCATCCAATCGCAGGCTCGGAGCAAAGAGGGGTGGAATTCGGAAGAGACGATTTGTTCGAAACGGCAGCCTGCATTTTAACGAAAGACGAAACTACAGATTTATCCGCTGTACGGACATTAAAAAAGTTCTGGACTCTGATTGGATGCAGGATTAGCATAATGACTCCGCAGCAGCACGATAAGATTCTTGGCGATGTCAGTCATCTGCCGCACGCTTTGGCGGCTTCGCTGCTGAACGCATCGGATTTGAGCCGGCTGAAATTCTGCGGCAAAGGGTTTATTGATACGACAAGAATCGCTTCGGGACCTGCGAATATCTGGGCGGATATTTTTTATACAAATTCCGAAAACATCTGTAAGGGTATTGATAAAACAATTAAACAACTGCTTAAATTAAAAAAAGAAGTAAAACATAAAAGCAGAAACAAAATTGAAAAACTGCTTGAAACTGCCCGTGAAAAACGGGCAAGACTAATGGAATACAAAGTTTCGACTAAGGAAATTCAATGAAACAATGGCGTTTCGAGGTTTTCAACCGGCCCGGCAGCGACGACGTCAGCGGCAATGCGGTTCTGGCAGATATAAAAGAGCTTGGCATCGATACCGTTCAGGAAGTTCAGTCGGCAAGGGTCTTTTTAATCGAAGGAGACTTCGAGGAAAATATTGCAAAGAGAATTGCCGGCGAATTACTTACAGACCCTGTTTGTGAAAATTTCCATATCGGCAGAAGCGCGGCGCCGGCAGGACTTGCGAGAGCAACTATCGTGGAAATCCATCTCAAAAGCGGCGTAACAGACCCTGTTGCCGAGTCGGTTATGACGGCTATCGGCGATATGGGACAGGCCTGCCAGACTGTCAGAACAGCAAGAAAATATATCCTGTTCGGCGAAATTTCAGACAAGCAGCTCAAAAAAATCGTTCGCAGACTTTCAAACGACTGCATCGAAGTCGCAATCTCCGGCGCAGAGGCTGAGCCGCCAAGTCCCCATATCGCTCCATATAAACTAAAAATTAAAACAGTCGAAATTACAACTCTAAATGAGCAGCAGCTTCTTGAATTAAGCAAAAAAATGGATTTGTTTCTCAATATCATCGAGATGAAAACCATTCAGAATTATTACAAAAGTCTCGGCAGGGAGCCGACTGATGTTGAACTTGAATCACTTGCTCAGACGTGGAGCGAACACTGCGTTCATAAAACTTTCAGAAGCAGCGTCGAATTTGATTTTGACGGCCAAAAAATTCATTTCGACAATCTGATAAAAGACACAGTTTTCAAAGCTACACAGCAGCTTAACAAGCCCTGGTGCATAAGCGTCTTCAAAGACAACGCCGGCGTTATAGAATTCGACGATGCCGACGCTGTCTGTTTCAAGGTAGAAACTCATAATCATCCTTCGGCTCTCGACCCATACGGCGGAGCGGCAACGGGCATCGGCGGCGTTATTCGAGACCCTATGGGCACAGGACTGGGCTCAAGGCCGATTGCAAATACGGATATTTTCTGCTTTGCCCCGCCTGACAAAAGTTTCGATGAAATTCCAAGGGGCATCTTGCATCCCAAAAGAATAATGAAAGGCGTCGTCGCAGGCGTGCGGGACTACGGCAACAGGATGGGAATACCAACCGTCAACGGAGCGATATTCTTTGACGAGCGATTCCTGGGCAATCCGCTGGTCTTCTGCGGCAATATCGGCATAATGCCGAAAGATAAATGCTTCGGCAAGGCGCAATCGGGCGACCTTGTTATGGTCGTCGGCGGCAAAACCGGCAGAGACGGTATTCACGGCGCGACTTTTTCAAGCGGCGCTATGACGCACGAGCACGAAACTGTTTTTTCGCACGCCGTTCAGATTGGAAACGCTATTACCGAGAAGAAAATGCTCGATACGATATTGCAGGCAAGAGAGCAGGGGCTTTATGACGCTATTACAGACTGCGGAGCAGGGGGGCTGAGCAGTGCTGTCGGCGAAATGGGAGCCGATTTAGGCGCGGAAGTGAACCTTGAAAAAGTCCCGCTCAAATACGCGGGTCTTTCCTACACTGAAATATGGATTAGCGAAGCACAGGAGAGAATGGTTATCGCGGTCAAGCCGGAAAACCTTGAGCGCATAAGCAAAATTTTCGCGGATGAAAACGTCGAGGCGACCGTTATCGGCACATTTACGGAAGATAAAAAACTTACCCTGAAATATCAGGGCCAGCAGGTCGGCCAGCTCGACATGAAATTTCTGCACGATGGTTTGCCAAAATATTCGAGAAAGGCAAGCTGGCATTCAAAAAGTCCCGCAGAACCTGTCATTGAATCGAAAGAAAATTACAATGACGAGCTATTAAAAATTCTTTCTTCGTATAATGTCGCAAGCAAAGAATGGGTCGTCCGGCAATACGACCACGAAGTTCAAAGCAGTTCTGTTATAAAACCGCTCGGCGGAATTACAAATGATGGGCCAAATGACGCTGCTGTTGTCAAGCCGAAGTTCGACAGCGATAAAGGTATCGCTATCGGCTGCGGCATAAATCCTTTCTACGGAGATATTGACCCCTACTGGATGGCGCTGGCCGGTATTGACGAAGCGATAAGAAACGTTATCTGTGTCGGGGCAAGGCCGGACAGAATTGCGCTATTGGATAATTTCTGCTGGGCGGATTGCAAAAAAGAGCAAAATTTAGGCTCATTAGTTAGGGCGGCTCAAGCCTGTTTCGACGGCGCAGTTGCTTTCGGCACGCCGTTTATCTCCGGCAAGGATTCGCTGAACAACAATTTTATCCGCGATGACGGCACGGAAATAGCGATACCCGCAACGCTGCTGATAAGCGCTATAGGCATCGTTGATAACGTTCAAAAATGCGTAACGATGGATTTGAAATCCGCGGGCAACTTACTTTTCATAATCGGCCTTACAAAAAATGAGCTTGGCGGCTCGCATTACTATAAAATTAAAAATTTACTCGGCGCAAATGTGCCGAAGACCGATTTGCGAACTGCAAAATTAATCGCTGAAAAAATTTATAAAGCGATTGATTCGGGTCTTCTTGAAAGCTGCCACGATTGCAGCGAAGGCGGGTTGGTGCTTGCGCTTGCGGAAATGGCTTTCGCGGGCGGACTGGGAATATTTGCCGACCTTAAGGGAATACCTAAACCATCCGATTGCACAAGTGTAGTTTCGCAGCTCTTCAGTGAATCGTGCAGCCGATATATCGTCGAAGTCAAGCCGGAAAATTTCAACGATTTTGCCAAACTTATGCTCGGCCTGCCGTTCGGCCAGATTGGGAAAGTAATCGAAGATAGGAAACTGGTTATAAAAGACAGTTTAGACAGGACAGTCGTAAATGCTGATATTGATGATTTGAAAAACGCCTGGCAAAAACCGTTAAAATGGTGATAAATAAATGGCACAGATAAGAGCGATAGTTTTAAGAGCGGCAGGAATCAACTGTGATATGGAAACTCAATACGCCCTTGAACTTTCAGGGGCAGCGGCAGAGAGAATCCATATAAATAAAATTATTGAAAATCCGCAAATGCTTGAGAATTTTCATATTCTCGTTATTCCGGGCGGATTTAGTTACGGCGATGATGTCGCTGCGGGTAAAATTCTGGCTAATCAGATTATTCATCATTTGTCCGACAGGCTTAAATCTTTTATTGAATCGGGCAAAATCGTCCTGGGTATCTGCAATGGTTTTCAGGTCCTGATTAAAACCGGCATTCTAAGTAAAATTGAGCCGAAAGGCAAACAACAGCTAACAATCACCACCAACAACAGCGGCAGATATGAGGACAGATGGGTTTACCTTGAGCCTTCGAGTAAAAAATGTATCTTCATCGACCCTGACAGGAGAATTTATCTGCCTGTAGCCCACGGCGAAGGGAAAATCGTCTTTGAAAATAACAGCATTCTGGAAAAACTCAAAAAAGACGATCGTATTGCATTCAGATATGTTGACGAAAACGGCAATACAGGCCCGTTTCCGATAAATCCCAACGGCTCTACCGATTCAATCGCAGGTCTTTGCGATTTGACCGGCAGAGTCCTGGGACTTATGCCTCATCCAGAAAGATTTATAAGATTTACTCAGCATCCGCACTGGACAAGATTGAAAGACAAATCACGCGCCGACGGCAGAACAATCTTCGATAATGCTGTCAAATATGTAAAACAAAACCTGCTATAGTTAAAAGTGAAAAACTAAAAGTGAATAGTGAATAGTTTTTATTTACTTTTTGCTCGTTTTAACAGTTGACACTAACATTGCAATTAGTTCTTTACAAGCTGCCTGCATACTTTCAAATAGTTTACTATTGATAAATTCCGTATCTTTCAATAATGATAGCCAGTAATCGGTTTCGTTTGTCTCTTTTAGGGCAATACTCATTTTATTTGCAAAGTCCGCTTTGCTTTGTCCAAATTCAGCCTCTCTGATTAGAGCGCCTATTGCTGTTCCGCTTCGCAGAATTTGTCTGCTCAATACAAACTCTTTTTTCTTGGACTGCAAATACTGCGATAATTTTACAATCCGAATTGCAAACTTATAACTTTTATCTTTTAGTATCGACTCTTTCATAATTACACTTTTCACTATTCACTTTTGACTTTTAACTTATTATCTTATCCCCAGCCTCTGGGCTTCGTCTTCAAGGCCGTATTTTTTCATCTTCTTATAAAGAGTCGTTCTGTTGATTTTCAATGCTTTGGCTGTAAGCTGCCTGTTCCAGTTGTTCTCCTCAAGCGCCATCCTGATAATCTTTTTTTCCGGCTCGCCAATCGCGCTTTTAAGACTTATGTCTTTAAAATTTTCTTCTGCGGGCGGGGCTGAATAAGAAGTTATATTGGCGGGTATATCTTCTAATGTAATATAATCGGTCTTGCTCAGAAGGACGGCTCTTTCCATAACATTCTCAAGCTCGCGCACATTGCCCGGCCAATTATATCTCTGCAGGGCATCCAAAGCACGGCCGGTAATTCCCAGTTTAGCGCGATTGTGCGTAACGCAGAAATTTTTCATAAAATGCTGGGCCAAAAGCGCGATATCGCCCGGCCTTTCACTAAGAGCAGGCAGGTCTATTGTTATTACATTAAGCCGGTAATACAAATCTTCCCTAAATCTGCCCTGTTTTACCTCTTCAGGCATATTTTTGTTTGATGCAACAATCACGCGGGTATCAACAGTTATAGTTTTATTGCTTCCAACAGGTTCAAACTGTCTTTCCTGGATGACGCGCAGAAATTTTACTTGCAGTGCCGCTGAAGCGCTGCATATTTCATCGAGAAAAATCGTGCCGCCGTCAGCAGCAAGGAATTTCCCCTGTTTGTCATTGATGGCTCCGGTAAAAGAGCCTTTTACGTGTCCGAATAATTCGCTTTCAAGCAGCGTTTCCGGCAAAGCGCCACAGCTTACTTCCACAAAAGGTTTGTCTTTGCGGCTGGAATGATAATGAATCGCCCTTGCGAGCATTGTTTTGCCTGTGCCGCTGGGGCCTGTCATAAGGATATTACTTCTGCTGTCTGCGACGGCTTCTACAAGGTCGAAGATTTTCGCCATTTTGTAATCCTGGCTGATAATATTATCGAGGCTGAACTTGTGTTCGAGCTGACTTTTAAGGTTCTCATTTTCACTGATAAGCGACTGCTGCTTTAACGCTCTTTCAATCGTCAGCCGAAGCTCATCATCGACAATAGGTTTTGTAAGATAATCGTAAGCCCCCATTTTAATAGCTTCAACGGCGCTTTCAATTGTTCCATAGCCGGTGATGATTATTACCACAGTTTGCGGGTGATTTTTTTTAAGAAAATTGAGCAGCTCAAAGCCGCTGCCGTCCGGCAGATTAACATCGGTGATAACAAGCGAAAAATTTTGTCTTTGTATGTGTTTGGCCGCCTGCTTGTAAGATTCGGCTCCAACCGTATTGTAACCTTCGAGTTTTAAAAACTCACATAGAGAATCGAGTATTATCCTGTCATCATCGACTATTAAAATACTGTTTTGTTTCATATTTTATTTACTCAATGGTAAATAGACTGTAAAAATGCTTCCGATGTCCGGTGCGTTTTGAGCGGTAATCTTTCCGCCGTATTTTTCAACAATATCTCTGCAAATGGCAAGGCCCAGGCCTGTGCCCCTGCTGCCCGTTTTTGTCGTAAAGAAAGGCTCAAAAATCGCTTCGCTGTTTGCAGGCTCAAAACCCATACCCGTATCCCTGAATTTTATTACCGCGACGTTATTATCTGAAATATCACAGCTAACCGTTACCCTGCCGCCATCAGGCATTGCCTCAATAGCGTTTTTGAGCAGGTTGCAGAACACGTGAAAAATATTGCTGGATTTTGTTTTGGGCAAAGCCGATTGATATTGTTTTTCGATTTTCACCTCTGCCGTTCTTGCGGCGGGTTCGATAAATTTAATCGCATCGTCGAGGATTTTGTCCAAAGGCGTATCTTCAAGAGTCGAATACCTGCTGCGCGAAAATTCAAGCAGTTCAGTGATAATCTGCACCATTCTTTTCAGACCTTCTGTTGCGTGCTCAAGATATTCAACAGGTTTTGGCAGACCTTTTTCACTGATGGCCCTCTTTGCCAGATTGACGTAACGCATTATGCCGTCTATCGGGTTATTCAGTTCGTGCGCCACTTTGCTTGCCAGTTTTCCCATCGCAGCAAATTTTTCGCTGTTGGCAAACTGCTTTTTGATATTTTCCCTCTCAGTAACATTCTCCAGCATAATAATGCCGCCCTGTATGGAACCATTTGCAGCTATCAGCGGCACAAGCGTAAACTGCAAAAACGCCTGACTTTCCGAAGTGCGGTAGTTTACGTTATCAAAACGGAATTTCCTGCCGTTTTCTACTACATCAAGAAGTATTTTACGCCAATTCCCCCAGATTTTTTCATTTGTCCCGACTGCGAGCGTCGCTTCAGCGTTTTGCTTTATATCCATAAAATTGGATGCATAAGAATTCGCATTTATGACATTAAGCTCTTTATCAAATACAACAACACCTATCGGCAGCGAATACAAAATCGAACTGGCGAAATTGCCCTCTTTAACATTATTAATTTCTTTTTTTATCGAGATTTGTTTCTCAATATCAGGCATAAATATAATTATAGAAAGCCGTTGTTAGGATTGTCAACCGGAATGTTGCAAAAAATCAACAAAATTGTCTTAATTATGCCTCTAACATACCCATTTGGTGTTGTTTTTAAACTATATTTACCAATTTACCAATTTACCAAGTTTAAAATTTGCAACAAAAATACCATAACCTATGTTTTTTTAAAGACTTAAGTATGTTAAAATAGATTGATTTTAAAATTGTTATTTTGGTATATTTTTTGCGACAGTCCTATAAAAGTGAAATTAACGTAAAAATAGCAATTATTAGCTCATTCTGATTTAGGGATATGCATGGAAGCATTAGAAGGAGCATCTGATAGGAGAAAACACAAACGCCTGCCTGTAAAGGTAGGGGCGTTTTGTCGAAAAGTCGGTTCATTATCCGACCGCACTTTGAAAGGTAATACTGTTGATATATGCCCTGATGGACTTCTGGTTGAAGCCTGTCCTGTTCTTGCCGAAGGGAGTGGTCAGGATTTTGCAACAGATACCGGCGACCTTTTTACCATCGAACTTGATGTCCCTGATGCTGATACTGCCAACCGGTTTGGCGGCAAAGTATCGGCTTACGCACGTGTAATAAGGATTGTCGATTCGCTGCCGCAGCAAAAGACAGCTAAAAAACATATCGCTTTTCAATTCTGCTCCCGGCCTCAGTTTGAAATTTAACAAACAAACTCCGACATTGACATTGAGCTTTCCTTAAATTACCATCAATTTTATGACAAGACCTTTTTACTTTCTAACCATTCTTTTTCTCATCCCATTTATTACGGGTTGTCAGGGGTCTGCAAAAATGCCCTGGGAGGACATTAAAGCATCAGAACTGATTAACAAGCAGCAGCCGGCGGGAAATAAAAATATGACTGTCGGTCTGCATATATATCTGTTCCGCATTAAAACCGATAAGCTGGCTCAGATTCAAGACCAAATTGAACAAACCAATACAGTGCCTGTAAAATATAATGATTTGGTTTCCTTCACGGCAAATGGTCTTACCGGCTGCGGCGGCGATAGAAAAAGCTGGCAAAAAATAGGCCCGCTTATTGCAGAAGCAGAGCCTAAAACAAAAAAACACATTAATCTTTTGATTACTGAAAATTTGAGTGATGATGTTGTTATAACCGAGACAGCCAAGCCGGTTTCAATTATTTATCATTCAAACGATTCGACATCAGGAATTGGTTTTGACGCCGGTCAAATGGTCTTGCGTTTAAAAGTCAGTTCCTTAATAGGTTTGCGGCAGGCGTGCAGACTTGATGTAATGCCTGTTTATAAAATAACAGGTCAGGAATCCGGAAAAATACTATCCGGCGAAAAAAAACACGAATTCACCTTCGACTCAGCGGCTTTCAGCGTCCGTTTGCAGCCAGGCCGGTATGTCCTGATTGCTCCTGCTAATGAAAGACAAAAGCAAACTGAAACACAAACCATAGGAAATATCATATCCTACCGGCAAACCCCGGAAGATATCGCTGACTTGTGTCTGATTGCCTGTGATTTGATAAATAACCCACTTTAAAAAATATGAAAAAAATTAAAAAATTGTGTTGACAAACTTTACAAGTAGGACTAAAATAGTCCTATATTGAAAACAACATGGTTTTAAAGGTTTAATAAATGGATGTCATACGTCGAAATACTGATTATGCTATGCGGCTTGCCGCTGTGCTTACTCAAAATTATGGAAAGCAGCCGATTTCCGCAAGACGGCTTGCCGAAACCTGCGACGTGTCTTATGAACTTGCCTGTAAACTGCTTCAGAAGCTCTCTTCGGCAAAATTAGTCAAAAGTAGTATGGGCGCCAACGGCGGCTTTGAGCTTGCCAGGAAACCCGAAAAATTCAGTCTTTATCAGGTCGTCTCTGCAGTGCAGGGTGATGTTTGCCTGAACCGCTGTGTTCCACAGGCAAAAAAATGTCCTAACGGCCAAAGGTGCAAAACAAGGAAAAAACTTATTGCCCTGCAAAGATATATCGAAGAATATTTTAAAAATATAACGCTTGATGAATTCCAATAATTTGAAAGGAAAAATTATGTTTTGTTATCAATGTGAGCAAACAGCCGGCGGAACGGGCTGCACTAAAATTGGCGTTTGCGGCAAAGACCCCGATATTCAAAGCCTTCAGGATATGCTTGTCTTCGGCCTCAAAGGCATAGCCGCTTATGCTTATCACGCAAGAGAGCTGGGCAAAATCGATGAAGAAATCGATGGCTTTATGCACGAGGCTCTTTTTTCAACACTGACTAACGTCGATTTTGATTTGGCCAGGTATTTCGAGCTTGTGCTTAAGGCGGGACAGATGAATTTTAAAACGATGGAGATGCTGAACAATGCTCACGTTGAAAAATTCGGCGCGCCCAGACCGGCGCAGGTTTTTGCCGGAACAAAATCAGGTCCTGGAATTGTCGTTACAGGACACGATTTGCTCGACCTTTACGAATTGTTAAAACAAACCGAAGGCAAAGGTATAAATATTTACACTCACGGCGAAATGCTGCCCGCCCACGGCTATCCTGAATTGAGAAAATTCAAACACCTCGTCGGCCATTACGGCACAGCCTGGCAGAACCAGCGCAAGGAATTCGACGAATTTTCAGGAGCGATTCTGGTTACAACCAATTGCGTTATGATTCCAAAGGACAGTTATAAAGACAGAATGTTCACCTGCGGCATCGCAGGCGTTGCGGGCGTTGAACATATTAAAGGCCGCGATTTCAGCAGGGTAATTGAAAAAGCGTTAAAATCCGCTTCTTTGAAGGAAAACAAAATGGGGACATTAAATACAGGTTTTCATTACACAGCCGTGCTTGGTCTCGCCGATAAAATAATTGCTGCAGTAAAGGCCAGCAAAATCAAACGGTTCTTCTTTATCGGAGGCTGTGACGGCGCAAAACCCGGAAGAAATTACTTCACCCGCATCGCGGAGCTCGTGCCGAAAGATTGCGTAATTCTTACCGCCGCCTGCGGAAAATATCGCTTTAACTATAATGATTTTGGAACAATTAACGGTATTCCGAGATTAGTTGATACCGGTCAGTGCAACGACTGCTATTCAGCTATAAAAATTGCACTGGCTTTAGCTGAAGCGTTCAAATGCGGCGTAAATGATTTGCCGCTGTCGTTTGTGGTTTCCTGGTATGAACAAAAGGCTGTTGCGATTCTGCTTACTCTGCTTTATTTGGGCGTCCGGAACATCAGGCTTGGACCTTCTCTGCCGGCGTTTGTTAGTCCCAATGTTTTAAAAATTCTGGTTGAAAAATATAATATAAAACCGATTGGCGAACCGGAAAAAGATATGGCTGAAATGCTCGGATAAAAAAGGATATGAAATGAAAAAAATCAAAAAAAGCACTGTTCTAAAAGCTTGTGTCGCAAAGGCGGTTAATCTTGCCGGCCTTGTCGATTATTCGCCGGATTCGATTGTCAGCAAAACGATAATTGATAAATCTGCCGGGACAGTAACGCTTTTTGCTTTCGATTCAGGTCAGGGCTTGAGTGAACATCAGGCGCCTTACGATGCACTTGTTCAGGTTGTCGAAGGTTCGGCTTGTTTAATTATCGGCGGCAAAAAAATCAGGACTTCGGCAGGCGAAATTATTATTATGCCCGCAAATATCCCTCACGCTGTGCAGGCAAAAGAAAAATTTAAAATGCTTTTAACTATGATAAGGGCGTAAATGTCTGAGTTTCTAAAGTCTATTGCCGTTGATTTCTGGACAACAGTGGGGCAAATGAGTCCCTATCTATTATTCGGCTTTGCCGTTGCAGGAATATTAAAGATTCTTATACCGACCAGTTTCATTCGGAAACATTTGAGCGGTAAAGGAATTTGGCCGGTATTCTGGGCTTCCCTTTTTGGCGTTCCGCTGCCTTTATGCAGTTGCGGCGTCATACCGGTTGCAATGTCGCTTCACAAGCAGGGTGCTGGCAAAGGTGCAACGATAGCTTTTCTTTTAAGCACACCGCAAACAGGCGTTGACAGCATTTTAGTAACTTTATCTCTTTTGGGCCCCGTCTTTATGGTTGCCCGACCGATTATTGCTTTGATTACAGGCGTCCTCGGCGGCGTAGCAGTGGATTTGTTTGACCGCAGAGATTTTACGAACGCAGAAGACCGGAGCGAAGAAGATTCCTCCGGAAACAAAAGCAGACTTGTAACTGGTTTCAGACACGCTTTTGTCGTTCTGCCCCGCGATATCGGAACAGCAATGCTGACCGGTTTGATTATTGCCGCGGTTATTTCAGTTATTTTGCCTGATAATTTTTTCTCTGAAAAAATCGGGACCGGCATTGGCTCTATGATTTTAATGATGATGGTGGGTATTCCTCTTTATGTCTGTGCAACGGCATCGGTGCCGATAGCAGCAGCGCTTATCGCCAAAGGTCTTTCGCCGGGCGCCGCCCTTGTTTTTCTTATGACAGGCCCCGCGACTAATGCCGCAGGACTTGCGATAATCTGGAAAATCCTCGGCCACAGAACGGCGGTAATATATCTCCTTACAATAGCCCTTTGCGCACTGGCCTCGGGGCTGCTGCTTAATGCAATGTTCAGCGATTTAGGAAATCAGATACACAGCCATTTTCACAAAATGTCTATAGCGCCTTACCAGCATATCAGCGCAGTAATACTGCTGATAATTCTTGGCTTTGGAATTTATAAAAAATACAAAAAATGAGACAAGGATTAAATCTGTCTTTTAAGGACTTGACGGACTCTTTTCCACTTCGTGGCCGCCGCCGTGACCACAATGTATGAATGCCAGCGGTATAAAGGCAGCCGGCCATAACGGAATTTCTCTTCCTTCGCAAATATTCATCGGGGAAATTTCGATGACGCCTTCTTTTAGACCCTCGCAGACGGTTCTTTCGAACGGTATCGGCACAAGCACATTCTGCTGCTGTAATTGATACGTTCTTGCGGCAGCCATATAGATGTTTGAGACTGGATTGACAATTGTTTGTTCGCAGGCAACGGCCGCACAGGTTGATGCAATCTGTGCAACGCTTCCAATTTCCGACTGAACCCATTGCGGCGGACAGCACGGATTATTGACCTCTATAGGACGCGGCGTAAGCTGAATATCTCTGACAAAGCCTTCTAATTTCTTGTCGAGTCCGTTCATATCGACTGACACGGCACTTGCATCGGTTTTATATGTGCCAAATTCATAGCGATACTGCTGGGTCATTCCATCCATTTTTGTAGAGGCTAGGAAGACCATAGCGCTGACATAAATGTCTTCCTGACCTGTCTCTTCTGAATATGGGTCAAAAAGATAAACGGCAGCCATCCTGCATTTTACAAATCCGTAGCCTTCAGTCTGAGCTGCAGCTTTTACAAGGAACGGGTCTGATATTGCACGGACAGCGACAAGGTCGCCGAGCTTTGCTGTCGGAACCTTGATTGATGTTACGGTAAATTTCAATTCATTCGGCAGCGAATAATGATTGAATATTCCAAGATTGAATCGGCAGGTCCACGTTTTGCCGACCTCATTTGGAACTCTGTCGCCGATAGTTTTTATACATTCATTGTTCATCAGCTGGACGTGTGTCAAATCTGCATCGGCGCCGTTCATTATTCTTTTATCAGCGAGGTTGTAGTTTATTTCGCCGGCATCTTTGTATTTTTGTGGAAAATTTGAATCCTCAAACCGGAAATCAGTTGTCATAAGGTGATAGCTTGCCTGTCCGCCTTTTTGGGGTATGGTAGTAACCATAAACCACGGCTCTGCCTGATGGCGGTATTCTTTGCTTTCATTATCGCGTTTTGCCGTATATTCAATGGTGGAAATAAGCTTGAAATAGTCCGTTCTTTGCTGCCTAAGCTTTTGCTGTTGCGCTAACGCTATCTGCCCGCTGGGCAGACTGACAGCAACGGCCAGCAAAAATCGTAGCCAAAAATCAAGCTGCAAAAAGACAATGTCTTTTGTAGCTGCTTTCCTTTTCATATCACAACTTTCGGAAAAACCTCCTTCTGGGAAAATCTAACCCAGAAGTTGCCCCTCCATAGACAAATATTTAATAAATCTCCTATGTAATGTTAATTTTAGCAAAATAGGTAAGATTGTCAAGATAATTTGCCCCATTTTTAACCCAATAATTAAGATTTTGAACTGATAATAAAAGATAATAATAATCTTGTTTTTATGTCTCAAATAAGTCTATTCAAACAATATATTTCCGGACGTTTTTTTGCGTTGATTGACATTATGGAGTCGTTATATAGAGATATTGAGTGTTATTTTTAAAAAAATTTCCGGCTTTTCCAGAAGGTTGTTTATTGAGTTTCGAGCGTAATTACATAATCGTTTTTGCTTTTCATTCCAAAATTGCTGATTGGCTTAAAACCGGGTTTGTAAAAATCAAATAGAACTTCATCAGCCGGCGCATCAGTCCATTGAAAGAAACCGTTTTCATCGGTTGCCGTTTCAAAATTAAGCGTTTCAAATCCCTGCCATCCGGAAACTTTTACATAAACATCCTTCTCCGGCATACCGTTAATATCGACAACCCTTGCACGAATTGTTTTAGCAGGCTGAAGATTAAAAATTACAGGCGGCATATTCGGTTCAATATCAATCTCAAGAATTTGAGGCGATGCGCCGCTGCATTGTGCAGTGAAAATTTCCTTTCCTGCCCGGATATTGCCAAACCTGAATTCGCCGTTCACATCGCAAACCGTGGAATTCCGGCTTTCATAATTTGTCCCTCTGCTGACGACCGCCTCCATCGGCTTATTTTCCCAATCAAGCACCCTGCCTGTAACAACAATTCCTTTTTCGAGAATTGTAAGATATGATAAGTTTTTAAGCTGCTCGAAAACAACTGGCTGAAAACTGTCCTGCGAAATATAATCCGGATGCGTTATCATAATTGAGACCTGCCCTGCATCCTGCGGGAAATTCCTGCACCGCCATATACCATTGGCATCAGTCTTAAGTATTTCATCCATATCAAAAACAGGCAGTCCCGGATTCAAGCCGGACTCAATACGAATCTTTACATCCGCGTTTTCAATGCCCCCGAGCTGCTCATCGACGACAAGACCTCCAATCGTTAAACCTTGAGACATTTCAAATAAAATGCTCTGCGGCACAATCAAATCCGGACGCTGTTGCATTTTCATAGGAGCATATCCATTCGCATCGGCACGTATCTGCAATTGATTTATTGATTCAGCCGGTAAGGCAAGCAGATATTGTCCATTGCTATCGGTAAGAAATTTATGAACATCTTTTTCATCGTTAAATTTTATCTGGATGGAAACATCGGCAATCAGCTGTTTTGTTTTTTTATCGATGGTCTCGATTAACAATGTTTTTTGCAGTTCGGGTTTTTGCGCAGTCGCCTTTTTTGGGATGACCGCATATTTCAATATTTCAGCGGCATTGGTATCGGTAAGCTCGGCCAGGAACTTTGCGGCAAGCAGTTTCGCAGGCAAATCTTCCCCTTTGAGGATTTCCAATAAGGCGGCGACATTTTTTTCTTCGGCAAGCTGCTTAATTTTTTCAAGCCGGGTCTTCTCTACCGGTTGCGGTGCAGGATTTACCTCTGTCGCAGTCGGCAGGGGCCTGATGATTTTCAGCAGCGAAGGCGGTTTTTTCCCGCCTGAAAAAATCCACAGAACAAAACCTGCCATTATTAGAATAATCAATCCGGCAAGGAAATATGTCAGAGACTGATACTTTTTTAATTTTGCGGAATTGAACGCGACAAATATTCTTGTCCGCAGCCTTTCCTTATGTCTCTCATCCGGAGTATTGTCGATATGCAGCCCTTTTACAATATCTGCAAACTGTTTTTCTGTGTCGCATATTCTTAAATTTTCAATTGCTTTGCCGATTTCACGTCGAATATTATTCGGCCTCAAACCTGTAATATCTGCGATTCTGTCGATGGCAAGATTTTCAAAAAATCGAAGAACAAGAACCGTTTGCTCTCTAAGCGTCCGTTTCAGAATAGCGCTGTGCAGCATCGGCCAAGTGGTTGTTTGGGGCTGTCCATCCTGCGATTGTGGCATTATAAGTTTTTCAATGGTTTGTCTTTTTTTTAGGTATGCGTTTATCTTTGCGGTGGCGATTGCGTAAAGCCAGTTAACAAATTCTACTCTTTTGCTGCCGCCAAACTTGTAGGCGTTTTCAGCGGCGGTTATAAAAGCTGCGCTGGTAAAATCTTCTGCGACTTGTTTGATTTGAACCCTGCTGACGCAGTAGCTGAATATTTTTTCGTAATATATGTCGTAAAGCACGGCAAAGGCGGCAGCATCGCTGCCGCAGCGGCTAAGTAACTTATCCGTTCCGCCTTCGGCGGATGCGTCGCGGACGTTTTCTGCCTCATCTTTAGCCATATTTTCGACCAGTCCGTGGTTATAATTATAACTGGATTTTATTTATGATTCGCGTTCCGGCTTTAATGAGAAGCACTTGTAAAGTATCTTCGGATATACACAAGATACGCTATGACAACAATGGCCCAAAAGCCCATAAACAAACTCATATTAGACCCAAACATCGTTACATACTGTTTCATCGACTCAATCTGCTGCTGAGAATAACCCATTTTTTGATAATAAGTCAGCATATCCACTTGCGAAAACGTAATAATTGCTGACAAAAACCAGCAGGTAAAAACCAGTAAGGCGCACCACCACGCTTTCATATCTAATTTGTATGTACCGTAAACTGTATATGCAAGTAGCAAAATAAAAATCACTGTTATAATTGCTCCCGGTATTCCGCTCAATAAAATGCCGAAGAACGGAATGGCCCAATTATATATCGCCATCCAAAACATTGAGATTGCCCATACTGCACTTATAAAACTTATGGCCAGAACAGGCAAAGGACATTTGTCGGTCCAGCGAATCTGCGGGTCTCTGTATTCAACTGTTGCTTTCACATTCCTGCCGCTATAGAACAAAACAAGCAATCCCGGTATGATTATGTAAAACCCGGCCATAAACGCTATCATTACACATATCACTGCTGTTTCCACGGCCGCGGGAACCTGCTGGCTGTTTTCTCCCGTTTTATTGAACATATTTGGAATAATTCGCATCATAAAAACAAATCCCAACGTCCCGCAGATAAGCCAGAACCAGGAAGAAATCAATATAAGAGCTCTTGCCCATCGTTTCGCCTTTATCGAGCCGATGCCCATAAAAATAAACCAGATTGCGGCCAAAGAATATATCAAAAAGACTGGAATCATTGTCCGAAAGCTGGAATTATGCGGAGATTTGATACGCGAAGCTATCGCCCCGAATATCATAAGAGGAATAAATAATGCGCAAATGCTGCCGAGGATTATTTGGAGAACTCCGAATACAACGAGTCTTGTTTTCCTGTCTTTAAAACCCGGACTTTGTTCTATTGCTTCAAATTCTGCCATTTTTTGCTCTCCTTATTCGCCGGCCAAAGCCGGCAAATCAAATTCTTCAAATATCTTTTATATGATTTTGGGGCTTAGGGAAATCACAGGTGCATCCTTCATTTATTAAAAGAATATAAACTAATCTTTTCTTTGTTCATAGTCACTAATGTGCCGCCGCTTGACCCCGAACAAATAGAAAAACCATCAATATTTTTTTGCCCCGGCAGGGATGCGAGTTTTCTTCCATCCGGCGTTGCTATAACCAGGTCGCCATTTGCTTCAAGAAATCCCCAGTCCTTTCGACCGTCCCCGTCTATATCCCCACAGGCAAAGTTACTTTCCCGCCATGAACCCTGTTTCGGGCCGTTGGTTGTCCACGCTATTTGCCCCATAGTATCGAATGCAGCCACAGTCCCGTCACTTCCTATCGCAATCACTTGAATATTGTCGGCATCAATCAATGATGCCGTCATTTGAGCATAGTATTTCCCTAGTGGCTGCAAAGTCCTTACTTTTTGCCCGTTACTATCGTAAACTTTTATTGTTCCGCCAGCCTCGGTTGCAAATACAAGAGTATGTTTCGGGTCGCGCCCTGCGACAACTGCCTGGTTCCATACATTACCTATTGCAGAAACCTTCCACATTTTCGTTCCATCACAGGAGACCGCATGCAGCCCGCCGGACCCATTCATACCAATAATCATTTCGTCGCTGTTATCCCCGTCCAAATCTCCCCAATGCGCACCATTAATGCCAAATGTTGATGGGTATTCCCACAATTTCGTTCCATCCGCATCGACTACGGTTACTTTCTTTCCCCAGTTTGAATAACCTAAAAGCCTATAACTATTCTGTTTGTACTTACCTATTTCAATTTGCCCGAATGCATCAGGTATTGTTATACTGCCTTGAATTTGGCCTTCTACGCTAATAATATGGAGTTTTCTATTACGATCCGCGACCAGGATTTTCTCTTTCCTGTCATTGCCCCAGTTACCGGAACAAATCGAAACTGCTTCTGGAATGTTCAAGGTCCACTGGAGTTTCGGCGTGTATTTTATTTTGCTGTCTGTAAGATTTGACCGCTGCTGTTTGATTGCCGGTTTTTTTTCGCCATTATAATTTTCCGCAAGCGCATTCGTTTTTAGTGTTTCGTAATCGTTATAACCCACCAGGACATTTTGAATTATACCATTGCTGTCAATAAAGAATGTTGTGGGGATAGAGGAAATCTGGTCAAAGGGCATCGGCAGATTGGATTCTGAAACAGCCGGATAATTCATTCCATTTTCTTTTACAAATTCTTTTAGAACCTTTTTTTCCTCAGAGCTTATCCCGATAATTACAAGATTATTTTTTTCCTCGCTTGCCAGCCTTATTAAATGCGGGATCTCCTTTTTACAGGGAGGGCACCACGTCGCCCAAAAATCCAAAACAACACGCTTTCCTTTTAGTTGAGATAATACGATCTCCTTACCTTCAATGTCAGTCAGCTTAATATCAGGGGCAGGCGCACCAATATATTCTCCATACGACTTTGCCTGCCAATTTTTCATTTCCGAAACAGTTCGATAAATACTTATTCCATAAAACACACCCAAACCGATGCTCGCCAGACTTCCTATCGCTGAAAGTGCAACGCCCCAAACAGCCATAGCTTTGAAAAAAGGCATCCTCTTGCTAAGGTGAACAATGCCAAACACTAAGCCTGCAATGCCGAACAAAGCTCCAATCACAAAGAGAGACAGCATCAGCGATACCAGTCCTAAAACTAAACTTGCCACAGCAAGACCAACGCCTGCATGCGAACTAATGTTTGAATTAGGAATCTCAGCGGGATTTAACTCCTGATTATTTTCCATATTATTCTCCTATTTTAACGCGGTAACGGAAATTTCCACTTTCGCTTGTTTAGGCAATTGCTGGACCGCGGCTGTCGCTCTTGCAGGATATGGCTCTTTGAAAAATTGCGCATAAACCTCATTCATCTTTACGAAATCTTCCATATCAGCAAGATAAACCGTTGTCGAAACGACTTTGGTCAAATCGCTCTCTGCCGCCGACAGAACTGCCTTTATATTTTCAAGTGCCTGTTTTGTTTCGCCGGCGATTCCGCCATCGGTTAGTTTGCCGCTTTTTGGTTCTATGCCAAGCTGGCCGGATATGTAAATTGTCCCTCCCGCAACAATCGCCTGCGAATAAGGCCCTATTGCCGCCGGAGCATTATTGGTTGATATTTTCCTTATGGTATTCATTCCTGCATTTTAATTACCAACAAGCAAAGAATCAATGCAATTGAAGAATGAAGATTGAAAATTAATAAAAAATAAGTTCACCGAAGGCGATTCCAAAAATTTTCAATTTTAATTTTTCAATTTTAATTTTTTTTCGTGTTCGAGCATTTTCCTTTTTATTTTGCTGCCGCCGGGCGCGCTGAAGTTGCCGATTTTACCATCGGCCCGGATAACTCTATGGCAGGGAACAATCAAAGGCAGGGGATTTTTTGCAAGAATATTTCCAACAGCCCTTGCCGCCTTTGGAAAGCCTGCCTTTTTTGCAAGCTGTGAATATGTCATTGTTTTGCCCGGCTGGATAGCTTTGCAGACTTTAGCGACTTTGCAGACTAATGGGCTTGAACTTAGTATTGATATTGAAAAATTTGATTTTTTAAAATCTACATAAATGCCTTTATAATAATCTCTTACGGCCTTTTGAAATATGGGAAATAGGCTTCTATCTTCCTTTGCCGCTTCAAATATACCGACCAGTAGGTATTTTTTGGCGTTTTTGGAATTAGTCATAGGCAGAACTGTCCGCACAATTTTCTTCCCGTCAGCCAAAAGTCCGAAAAAACCCCAATTTGTATTAAAAATAGCGTATTTCAGTTCAGTTTTCGTAATTCAGTCTTTTTAATTTAAAAGTTTCAAAATAGACGAAACAAAATACCCTAATTTGGCATTATCTTCCATTATGAGCTTAAATAAGACTTTCCCGCATAAAAGTCAACCGGACAAATAACCTTGACAGCAGCGGCCATAGACAGTAAAGTATCAAATTCTCAAATTTTGCGTTCTTTAAGCGTCAAGTTGAAAATAGATATAAATAATTGATTTTGGAGGTTTTTACATAGTGGCAAATAATCTGGCTCGTAACCTGATAAATGCAGGCGTTCATTTCGGACACGCGGTCAGCCGCTGGAACCCGAAAATGAAGCCATATATTTTCTCGCATCGCGGTATGATTCATATTATTGACGTTCGCCAGACCCTCAAGGGCTTAATCCTGGCGAAGAAACTTCTTTCCGATACGGTCGCCACCGGCAAAGACGTAATATTTGTCGGCACCAAGCGTCAGGCCCATAAGGCCGTCCAATCCGCTGCCGAATCGACCGGTATGCACTATGTAACTACCCGCTGGTTAGGCGGAACATTAACAAATTTTAGAACAGTTCACTCCCGTATTCAGCGGCTTGAAGAGCTTGAATCAATGGCCAACGACGGCTCGATTGAAGCTGAAAGCAAAAAAAGGGCCTCTACATTGAAACGTGAGCTTCGCAAAATCAAATCAAACCTTGACGGTATCCGCAAATTAAACCAGATACCCGGTGCAATAGTCGTTGTTGATGCCCGCAAAGAGGTTCTTGCCCTGCGCGAGGCAAGGAGAATGGGTGTTACCACGATAGCGATAATCGATACGGACTCTGACCCCGACCTGACAGATATCGCGATTCCGGCAAATGATGACTCCGCAAAAGCGACAGAATTGATAATTGCTGAGCTTGCCGCAGCGGTAGCCGAAGGTAAAACAATGTTCAGGGCCGCCCCGAAAGCTGAAGACTCGCACAGACCGGTCCGGCGCAAACGTTCACTGGCCAGAGCCGGCGAAGAAACCGCTAAGACAGTCGCTGAACCGCAGCCGTCACCCGAGTCGCAGCAGGCATCGCAGGGCTGACATTAAGATTTGAAATCTCAAATTTGAAATCTAAAAATCAGTTTTTCAACTGTTTTTTAACAGTCAATAATCAGGAGATTATACAATGGCAGAAATTTCAGCGGCGTTGGTAATGAAACTTCGCAAAATGAGCAGTCAGGGAATGATGGACTGCAAAAAGGCGCTCCAGGAAAGCAACGGAAACCTCGATGAGGCTATGACTATATTAAGGAAAAAGGGACTTGCAACTCTCGCAAAGAGGGCTGACAGGGAAATGAAAGAAGGTATAGTTGTATGTTGTGGAGGTGAAACTCCCACATTCCGGTGGGCTTCATTGGCCACACTTTGTTGTGAAACTGACTTTGCAGCAAAAAGCGATGCTTTCTCTGACGCGGTGGACTATATAAAAAATTATGTAAAAGAATGTAAAGAACAAAGTAAGCCTGAAAATCTTCTTAATACCGAAGTTAACGGTAAAAAGTATTCAGAGGTTGTCACTGATACGGTAAGCAAAACAGGAGAGAAAACGGAGGTTTGTGATTATGAAAAATACGTTTTACCAACGTCTCAGCCTGGCCTTATCGCAACCTACGTTCATTTCAACGGCAAAATCGGCGTAATGGTCGAACTTGAGACAAGCACTCCTGCCGTTGCCGATAATCCGCAGTTCAAACTGATTGCCAGGGATATTTGTATGCACATCGCTGCGCTTAATCCTCTTGCTCTGGATTCATCCGGCATTTCCGCTGAAACAATTGAGCGTGAAAGGGCTATAGCCGCAGAACAGGTAAAAAACAAGCCGGCGAACATCGTTGAAAAAATCGTTGACGGCAAAATAAAGAAATTTTTCGCTGATAACTGCCTCCTGGAGCAGGGCTTTGTGAAAGACGAGAAAGTTCCGGTATCAAATGTCCTCGCCGATGCCGCAAAGGCCGCCGGCGGAACAGCGAAAATAAAAAGATTTGTCCGTTTCGCTATCGGATAATATAATAAACGCCGGTCAAAACCGGCGTTTTTTTTATGTTCTTGCAATGAGGCATTAAAGATGGGTGAGCTTAAATACAAGCGGGTTCTTCTTAAACTCAGCGGCGAGAGTTTTTGCAAAGCAGGCGGGTTCGGCATCGACGGCGAGCAGCTCGAATCCATTGCCGAAAGGATTATCCAGATACAAAAACTCGGCACGCAAATCGCGATTGTCGTCGGCGGAGGGAATTTCCTCCGCGGTGAGACCTTCAGCAAATCAAGCCATATCCCAAGACATACCGCTGATTATATGGGAATGCTGGCAACCGTCATTAATGCCTGTGCACTGCAGGAAACGCTCGAAAAAATGAACCAGCCGACACGGGTTTTAAGCGCAATAGAAATTTCAGCAATCTGCGAGCCATTCATTCGCAGAAGGGCAATCAGGCATCTTGAACAGGGCAGGGTTACAATCCTTGCCGGCGGAACAGGCAATCCTTTCTTTTCAACCGATACCTGCGCCGCTTTGCGTGCTTCCGAACTTGATGCAAACGTGCTCATAAAGGCGACAAAAGTTGACGGAGTTTACGACGACGACCCCGTTAAAAATCCAAAAGCAAAATTGTTCGATAAATTGTCATATCAGGATGTGCTGAACAAAAATTTACGAGTTATGGACCTATCGGCGATAAGTATGTGCAGCGAAAAGAAAATCCCGATTATCGTTCTGAACATCTTCCAGACAGGAAGTATAACCAAAGCTCTTCTCGGCGAAAAAATCGGGACGATTATCTCTTAATTTACAGGAGCGGATTATGCCGACGCAGAAAATTGTCAACGAACACAAAAGTATGATGCAAAAAGTTCTTGAGCATCTGCACAACGAATTCAAATCTGTCCGAACCGGCAGGGCATCGACCGGCCTTGTTGAAAATATCAGGGTTGATTATTATGGAACGCCGACGCCGCTGCGGCAGCTTGCCGCGCTTTCGGCGCCTGACGCGGGTATGATTGTAATAAAGCCTTTCGACCCGGCTTCGATAAAGGAAATCGAAAAGGCAATAAAAAACAGCGACCTTTCCATTGCGCCAATCAGCGACGGCAAAGTGGTCAGACTCAGTATTCCGCCGCTTTCCGGCGAAAGAAGAAAACAGCTCGCCGCCCAGGTAAAACAGTTAGGCGAACAGACAAAGGTAAGTATTCGCAACATCAGGAGAGACGCCAACAAGAGACTTGAGGACGAGGAAAAGGCAAAGACCATCACTGAAGACGACCGCGAAAACGGCAAAAAGGAAATCGACGGCCTTACAAAAATATACACCGACAGCATCGACCAGGCTATAAAATCAAAAACAGATGAAATTATGAAAGACTGAAAAAGATTTAAAATTTAAAATTGAAGATTGAAAATTTTATTTTGATATTCAGTTATCGGTTATCAGTTTCGATTTGAGGTTTAGGTTGATTTCTGATAACTGAATTACTGATAACCGAATTACCTATAATAATTTTTTGTGAGGGGTAAAAAATGCAGACCGAAAACGATAATCAGGAAGTGACCGGCAGAAAAGTTTCCGGGAAAAAAGTTCTTCTTTGGACAGTTATTTTTCTGCTCTTGTTTTTTCTAATCCCGTTTTTCGCAATCCCTGCCTATCTGTCGAGCAGCAGCGGAAAAAATTTAATCCTTTCAAAGGTGAACAGCTCAATTGACGGCAAAGTCGAGGTCGATTCTATATCGATGAGCTGGTTCGAAGGAGTAAAAGCCAATAAATTGAACTTCACGAATAACTCCGGCACAACGAAAGCAACCGCAGAACAGATTGCCGCCAGACCAAGTTATTTTGCTCTTATCGGCGGAAGAATTGTGATTGACGAAGCGAGAATAGATAAGCCTTATGTATCTATAAATCTCACAGAGAAACAACCGCAAAAAACCGAACTTATCGGCACCGGCGAGCCCATTGAAAAACTCGCCTCCGCTGAAATGAAAGTCGTTTCTGCCCCAAAACCTGCGATGCCCGCTTTCCCGCTCGACCGTCTGAACCTGACGATAAACGAGGGAAATTTCAAAATCAGCGCACCGGATGCCAATCAAAATATCCAGACGCTGGAGATGAAGGACATAAACAGCAAAATCGCTTTAAGACCTCTCGGCAGCAAAAGCAGCTTTGATGTCTCTATGACTGTTGCGGGTGCAAATGAAGTTTCCGGTATCGCAGCGTCCGGCCAGATAACAACTGCAAAAAAGGAATGGTCTTTGACAAATGCCACAGGGCAGCTTTCGGTGGACATCAACGGCCTTGAGCTTTCAACACTTGCTCCGCTGCTTTCGGCTATTGACGTCAACGCATCGGCCGGGGGCACAGTTACCGCCAGTGTGGAGGCTAAATTGCAGAAAGGGCAGTTTGAAAATCTGCAGGGCACAATCAACGCGGCTAATCTTGATATAACCGGGGCGTTTTTGAAAGGCGACAGGCTGCAAAGTTCAAAATTCCAGACAAACGTAAAACTCAACACAACCGAAAAAGTAATAAACATCGACCGTTTTACAATCGAAGCCGACGGCCTGACTGCTCAGGCAAAAGGAACTGTGCCGAAAACGCTTCGCAGCTTCGAGGATTTTATGAAAGCTGATTCTACCGATACGCTGCAGGCGGAATTTGACTGCGATGTCGCTAAAACTTTTAAGCAAATAAAGACAATCGCCAACTTCAAGCAGGATTTCGATATTAACTATGGCAGACTTAGCGGCAATGTAAATACGCAGGCCCAGAACGGTCAAAGAACATTGGCAGGCAAAGTCAAGCTCTGGGCTCTTGAGGGAAAATTTCCGGTAAAGCGGATTATCCTTTCAAAACCTGTCGAGGTTGACGCGAAAATCATCTCGCAGAATCAGGTCATTACCGTTGAAAAACTGCTCATCGACTCCGCTTTCGCAAAAGCGTCTCTTAACGGCACAACCGACAATATGAATTACACGGCGGATTTGGACCTTGCAAAAATGCAGTCGGACGTCGGCCAGTTTATTGATATTAAGCCGCAGCTTTCAGGCACAGCCCAGCTCATTGGGAAAGGTTCGCTTGTAAACAGAGTTTTCGCAAGCACAGGCAATGCCTCTATAAATAATTTAACAATCACTATGCCGGATGGCGCTGTCCTTTCCGAAACTTCCGCGACAGCGGGTTTTGATTTTCAGGCAGACATCGACAAAAAACAGCTTGGCGTCAAGACTGCCGATATTGCCGCTTCTTTTGGAAAAATAAATATCACAAACTTGACTGCTCCTCTCGAAGAAAACCCGCAAACGCCGCTGCAGTTCAATACGATCTTCGCCGTTGAGCTTGAAAAGCTTAACACATGGGCTGCTGCTCTTGGTAAAACTGATGCAAATACTCAATTTGCCGGTTTTGCCCGCGGCGATTTGGCTTTCAAAAAAACCGGTTCCATCTTCGATGTATCCACAAAACAGATTGCCCTTGAAAATCTCAAAATAACTTCGCCGGGCAAAGAACCTTTTATTCAGCCGAATATGACTATATCGTTTAACGGCAAATTCGATACTGCACAAAAAGTTTATGATATTCCGCAGTTAAACATTTCCAGTCCTCAGATAAAAATTTCCGGCAGCCTCTCAAACGCCGACCTTGGTGCTAATACAAAAACAGAAGCAAATTTTAAGGCCGATTACGACCTTGCGGCAGCAAGTTCGCTTATTTCGCCGTTTCTGCCGCAAGGCTTTAACGCAACAGGCAAAAGAAGCGATACTTTATGGTTTTCAAGTATTTATCCGAAAAACGCGCCCGCTCAGTTTAAAGCGAATCTAAACGCGAAGACAACCTTTGGTTTCGACAGTGCCGATTATATGGGTTTGAACCTCGGCAAAAGCGATTTCAACGTAAAAATCGAAAACGGTCTTATGACCATCGCCCCGTTCTCCACTGTCGTCAATAATGGCAAATTTAATTTCGGCGGCTCGGCAAATTTCTCCGAAAAACCTGCCCTGCTCAAAACACCCGGACAAATGAAGATATTCGACAACATTCAGATTACTCAGCAGACATCAGATATTCTTCTGGGATATATAAATCCGATCTTCGCCAATGCAACCAATGTGAGCGGCACACTAAATTTCGACTGCGAAAAACTTGTCTTTCCTCTTGAAAAAGGCTACGACAAAACAATCGCCGTTGCCGGGACGCTTTCAATAACAAATATGCGGCTCGGCTCGCCTTTGCTGAATATAATAATCCAGCTCATCGGTGGCCCGGCGGACCCGATTATAACCGTCCAGCCGACAAAATTCACTGTCGCCAACGGCATAATCAGCTATGACAATATGCAGATGGACATCGACAAATATCCCGTTAATTTCGCCGGCACAATCGGCCTGGATAAATCAATGAAAATGACCGTTACGCTGCCCTGGACACGCAACGGCCAGAGAGTCACACTTCCGCTTAAAGGCACCGTTGACAAACCCCAGATTGATATCGGCAAATTGGCTGAAGACCAGCTCAAACAGGAGCTTCAAAATCAGCTGCAAAAAGGTCTCGAAAATTTATTTAAAAAATAAGGATTAAATTATGGCAGAAGAATTATTATCCGAATCGGCAAATAAACTGGGCAAAATTATGCATTTTGTCTTTTTCCAGATAAGGCTCTGGCCTCAATGTATAAAACTGCTCTATAAAAACAGGGCTGACCAGCAGGCTTCCAGTCTTTCATACAATACAATCTTTGGGATTGTGCCGCTTGCGATTGTAATGCTCCTGCTTTTCCATTCTCTCGGTGTTTTTGAAGATGCCGGCGCGCAACTGAGAAACTTTATCTATGAACAGGCTTTCATTAAAAATGTTGAATATCCTGTTGACCCCAACAACCCGACCCAAAAAATTACCCTCTCGCAGAAAATCGATGAATTTACAAATAATTTTTACGGCAATCTGAACAAAGGCTCAATTACTATTATCAGCAGTGTATTTATTATATGGGCAGCCATCGCGCTATTGATTACCATTGAAAATTCATTTAATCTGATATGGGGTGTAAGCCGTCGAAATATGCTCCAGAGAATCGCCAATTACTGGGCTTTTCTTACGCTGGGCCCATTGCTGTTCGGCGTTGCCGTTTATGTCAATACGCGATACAGCCTCGCAGGCCATCTCAGTAAAAGCATTTTTACTTACATCGGCCCTGTTGTTCCGTTCATTGTGGCGTTTATTGGATTGTATGCAATGTATATGCTTATGCCCAACGCAAAGGTAAAATCAGGTCCCGCCGCCTGGGGTGCGCTGGTCGCGGCTATTGCCTGGATAATTGCAAAGTGGGTCTTCGGCCTTTATATTGTCAAGTTTGTTCCGTCCAGCGTCATCTATGGCGTGTTGGGCCTTGTGCCATTGGGTGTTTTGTGGATTTTTATTACCTGGCTCATTGTCCTGTTCGGCCTGCAGCTTGCCTTTACGACTCAGAATTTAAAAACGATTGAGGAAGCGGAAAAAGCCGCTGCAAGACGCAGTCAGGAATATTTTCTCGCTACCGATATTCAGGTAATGAACATTATGAAATTTATCTCTGTGGCGTTTGAAAAGAAAAACGTTCCGGTCCAGCTGGAGCTTATTTGCAGCCAGTTAAATCTGCCGTCTGATTTTATGGAAAAGGTTCTGAATCATCTCGTAAAGGCGGGATTACTCTTGAAAATAAGTGAGCCTGCGGCTGGTTTCGCCCCTGCCACCACCGCTGAGAATTTGGGTCTTGCTGAAATTTACGATGCAGTCAAAAACGCATCATTCCTCGCCCCCGGCCAGGAATCTGCCGTTATAAAGCAGATAAATGAAAATTACAGACAGAACCTCGCTCAATATACGATAAAAAATTTGATGGATTCCTAATATTTTTTATGTCATTCCCGCGAAAGCGGGAATCCAGCCTTAAAGCATATATAGGCTTTAAGGCTCCAATTGTTGGCGGCTATTTTTTTGCTAATTCCCTCAGAATCGTCAGTTTGTTCCTGATTTCATCTGCAATTCTGCTGTTTGGAAAATCTCTGATAATTACCTGTCCCGTTTCAAGCGCCTTTTCCCAGTGTTTATCGCTGACGGCAAGGGAAAACTGAACGCCGAGGTTATGCAGTTTATTTTTAAATACCTCGCTTGCCGCCTCCTGCAGGGCCAGTCCTTCGCTCGGCGTAAGATACATATCGAGCTCCTTCAAAACCATAAGGCTGTAATCCGTGTCCGATTTTTTTACAGCCTCATCCCACGCTGCAAGCAGTTCTCTTTTCCTCTGCTCCTTTTTTTCAATAAGTCTCTGCTGGACGGTCTTTGTCTGCTCCGCATCGGGATAAAGTGTCTTTAATCTTTCAATCTGCACGCTTGCGGTCGTCCACTGGTATTGTTCGAAAAGTTTATCTATATAGCCGACAATCTGGTTGATTCTTTCAAGGTCGGTGGCGTTTCGGTATTTGTCTGCGGTAAGTTTTAATTCGCCTGCAAGCTGTTTGTATTCGTTTCTCCTCGCAATATCTTCTATCATCGCATAAGTAGAATCAAAATCCTGCTGATGCAGTTTTTCCATAACGCTGGCGCGAAGTTGCTGCCTGTCCGTGTCGCGGTAAGCGATTGTTTTTGCGGCCTCGCTTAATCTCACACCCTGGCTTATCTGTTCGAGCAGCCCTTTGTTCGAGGCCAATGTATCATTGATTTGTGCAATTTTCTGCTGCTGGTCTTTGATACTCTTGACCGCCTCGCCGGCAAGCATCAGCAGCACAAACAAACCTAACGCGCCCGCGAAGAAAAGCACCTTAATAAAACTGCCCTTGAATATCGGGAATACCTCCGCTGCAATCCATAGAAAAATCCCTATAATCGCAAGTCCTCCAAATATCAGATGCCACCGCACCTGCCACAGCTTTTCTGGCTTTTCTGTATTCATTTTTTATCTCGCTATAAGCTTCCTTGCCGACGATTTTTATTCCACATTCTGCCTCCTGCATTCTACCTTCTTTTCTCCTTCCTGCAAGTATAACTCCAAAGTGAAGCTTTTACTGTCTATTTTCTGCAACATATCCTCAAATTTTGCATAAATTATATTATCTGCCACCCGAAAAAACGTTGCTTTTGCGTATCTTTAAACCGTCATTTTTTCAACAATTCAGCCGGCATTGCGAGGTTAAACCCTGATGGCATATCCTTTGCTCTGAAAACCGGTATGGACATGTTCTAAGTTCAGGGACAGAGTTGAAGAAAACATTAGCCTGCCTTGAGCAGGGTCGAAAGGGAAGAGGTATTAAAATGGACATATCTGCTTTTGAAACAAGACTGAGTGAGCTTCTTAATGAAATTAACGACCTTCCCGCCGAGCAGAGCAAAAAGCTGCTTTCCCTGGCTTTGAAATCGAAGTTTTACAATCATAAGCTCAACGAAAACGATGGTTTACAGAATTCGCTCGACCAATTGAGGCTGACAATCAAGTATTTGCTGTTTGATTTGGAGGCAACGCGTCGGGAAAACAAATATCTTCGCAAAATGCTCGAAAGCAGCGAAGAATAACCTTTAAAAAAACAGCTGGCCGCCGTCAGATTACAAATAACCTGATGGCGGCCAGTTTTATATTACTTCTTCTCCAAAGAAACCTTCACTATCGGAATCATAATCTCTGATTTCATCTGCTCATATTTGCCGGCCTGGGCATTTGTTAAAAACTTTTCAATGGGACTGTCATCAGCCGTGTAACCATTTCCTGCAATCCAGTGTTCCAAATCACGATAAACACAAGATGGATCGGCCATACCCTCCGGCTTTAATGCGACAGCAACTTCCACGGCGGGCACTTCTTTCACATCGGTCATATCGCCAAGCGACCCTGCGTATTTCAAGGCATTGGCCTCCACTGGTATTCTAATCTCTGTCAGATAATGCTCGCAGGAGGTTTTCGTGGGATTGTTCAGATAAACAAAATAGGCCGCCCCTTGCGGGGTTATCTGTTTCGTTGCCGCACGAGCGTATAACATCCCGATTTCCATCCCGGCTTTACCATAATTACCGCGGACTACGGTATAAAGAACCACCTGCTTGTCTATTTTGCGGATAGTAACGGCCGAAGCTTTATCCGCTGACTGTGCAGAAATCTCAATTATACTTACAGCAATTAGACTTGCTGCAAACAGAAGCAGCAATAATATTTTTTTCTTTTTTAACATAAATTTCCTTTCATTCAACTTGGTTTCACATAAACGTTACAAACAACATTCCCTCTTTAGGCCTTTTGAGGAGTAAAACTCATATATTCTATCATTGAGTATCTTTAATTATTTGTTTAAGGGCCGCTATATGTTCGGCAAACGCATCATGACCTTTTCCGGTAGCGATGATAAAGGTGCGGGGCTTGCGGGCAACAAAGGTCTTTTCAATTTTGACATAGCTCGCCTCCTCAAGTTTGCTCAAGTGGGCGCCGAGGTTGCCGTCGGTTACCTTTAATTGGTCCCGCAGATAAACGAAATCCATCTGTCCCCCGGCGTCAAGAGCGGTTAGCGCCGACATTATTCGTAATCGAACAGGCTGATGTATAATATTGTCAAGCTTAGGCATTTTTACCTCCATCGCAATTTTATATACAAGCCGGTGCAGAAAATCACGCCGCCGCACATAAAAGCCATCCAAAGGCAATAGTAATGCGGAAGAAAATAAAAGCCTGTCAGTGTTACCGCAGTTATAAACAATCCAAGCCGCACCATAAAATACGCGGTAAACCAAAGTCCCTGAATTATATATCCGAACATTATCGCTGTGATGATAAAAGCATTCATCTGCATCCCATTAAATGGCGCAAGAAGACTAAGCCAGATAAAGATATAAAGGAGCAGCGACCACCAAAACGCCCATATCCGCAAATTTATTTTTTCTTCCGCTGGTTCTTTGAAAGGTATCTTGCGCAGAAGCATAAACCAGACCAGAAGACTGCCGGCAGTTCCGACTATGGCCATTGTCCAGAATATAACAGCCGCGTATTTGAGATAAAAATGTGCGGCAGTATAAGCGGCTGTCAAAAGCAGGCCCCAGAGAATCATAAGGGGGCTGCTGTAGCTGGCTGCAACTGCCTTGCGGGTCTTGAGCATTGTATTCTCGATTGCCGCCAGCGAATCTTGTGCTGATTCCGGCGATTCCTGGATTGATTCTTTTAAATTTTCATCATTCGTTTTATCCATAACTGTTCCCTTTCAAAAATTTCTCTTTCCCAAGCAAATAAGTCTGTCACTTTGGACCATAGAGCACTCTATGCCACAGAGTCATATTTGTCAATACTTTTTTAAGATTTTTTCGATATTTTTTGGAAAATGCCGATTTTTGCTCCAAAAATCAAGTTTTTTTAAAAAATTTTATATAAAATAGAAAATCGGTAGGTATATCAGAGGAGGCAACGGTGGGGATTGGTAAGGTGGTGTGTTAGGTTGTAGGTAAGTGCGTAGTCTGGCAGAATACTACCCACACTGCTTAACTCACAACTTGACCTTAACCTCACGGAAATGGGTAACAGTATTCTTTTGTCCTCATTTTTTTCATCTTCGGCCCCAAAGTCACCCCCTTTTTCTGTCGATAAATCACGATGGACGTTTTGAAGAAAAGGCTCTACGCCCTATAATACCTCGTCCGCCATAGTCCCTTAGTCCCTTTGGGACACCATAGGTGGAACGACGGCGGATGAACAATTTTTCATAGAAAACATATACTATTAAAGAAGTTACAGAGCCGCGAATGTAAATGAGCGGTATTTGTCGTTTAAACTTTACTCTTTTGCCGTTTAAAGTTAAAATACAACGGCTTATTGATAAAAAGGAACAATTATGTTTGAGCGTTTTACAGACAGAGCAAGAAAAGTGATGGCGCTTGCCAATCAGGAAGCCCAGCGTTTCAACCACGAATGGATTGGCACCGAGCATATTCTGCTCGGTCTTGTCAAGGAAGGCTCTGGCGTTGGCGCAAACGTCCTCAAGAACCTCGACGTTGATATTAAAAAGCTGCGTCTCGAAGTTGAAAAGCTCGTCAAGAGCGGCCCTGATATGGTAACTATGGGCAAGCTCCCCCACACTCCGCGCGCAAAAAAGGTTATTGAATATGCGATTGAAGAGGCGCGTTCTCTTAACCACAATTATATCGGCACAGAGCATATCCTGCTTGGTCTTCTTCGTGAAACTGAAGGCGTTGCGGCCCAGGTTCTGATGAATCTTGGTCTGCGCCTTGAGGATGTCCGTCAGGAAGTCTTGAATCTGCTCGGAGCGGGCGTTGAAAACGGAGGCGGCATTCCGTCTTTAAATGCGAAGATGGACCCGGCCGCAGCAAAGGCCAAGAGCCGAACTCCTGCCCTCGACAGTTTCGGCAGGGATTTGACTGCCCTTGCCGCTGAAGGCGAGCTTGACCCCGTCATCGGCAGAAAAACCGAAATTGAACGTCTCATTCAGATACTTTGCAGAAGGACGAAAAACAATCCCGTTCTCATCGGCGAGGCAGGCGTTGGAAAAACAGCGATTGTCGAAGGTCTTGCCCAGCGGATTACCGACAGGAAGACCCCGGAGCTTCTTCGCGATAAACGAATAGTTTCGCTCGACCTTGCTTTGATGGTCGCCGGCACTAAATATCGCGGCCAGTTTGAGGAGCGTATTAAAGCCGTTATTAACGAAGTTAAACGCGCCAAAAACGTCGTGCTTTTCATTGATGAGCTGCACACCCTTGTCGGCGCAGGCGGCGCTGAAGGCGCGATTGACGCTTCCAATGTTTTAAAACCTGCCCTTTCAAGAGGCGAAGTGCAGTGCATCGGCGCTACGACCTTTGATGAATACAGGAAATACGTTGAAAAGGACGCCGCCCTTGAAAGAAGGTTCCAGACTATTGTTGTTGAGCCTCCCAGCAAGGATGAGACTCTCGATATACTTAAAGGTCTTCGCGACCGTTACGAAGCGCATCATCGCGTCACTTTCAGTGATGAAGCGTTGTATCAGGCAGTCGAATTATCGAGCAGGTATATTACAGGCCGATGTCTGCCGGATAAGGCCATAGATGTTATGGATGAAGCAGGCGCCTGTGTTCGTTTGAAGAACACGACTACTTCGCCGGACATTGTCGAGATAGAGCGCAAGATTGAAAAAGCGCAGATGGAAAAGGATGAGGCCGTAAAGAACGCCGATTATGAACGCGCCGCCTCTCTGCGTGATGAATGCCAAAAACTGCTGGATGAAAAAGCAGAATTTCAGCGTCGATGGTATGAGGAGAACAAGGAGACTGCCGGCACGGTTGATACTGAGATAATTGCCGAGGTTGTCAGCAAGATGACTGGTGTTCCGCTGACAAGGCTTGAGAAGCACGAAACTGACCGGCTTCTTGAACTCGAAGCCGAATTGCACAAGAGGGTTGTCAGTCAGAGCGAGGCTGTTGCTGCCGTTGCAAAGTCGGTTCGCAGGAGCAGGAGCGGCCTGAAAGACCCCAATCGCCCGATGGGTTCATTTATCTTCATCGGCCCCAGCGGCGTCGGCAAAACTCTTCTTGCACGCGCTCTTGCAGAATTTATGTTCGGCGACGAGGACGCCCTCGTTCAGATTGATATGAGCGAGTATATGGAAAAGCACAACGTCTCCCGTCTCGTTGGAGCCCCGCCTGGCTATGTTGGATATGAGGAAGGCGGTCAGCTTACTGAAAGAATCAGACGAAGACCTTATGCGGTCCTGCTGCTCGATGAAATCGAAAAAGCCCATCCCGATGTCTATAATATGCTGCTGCAGATTATGGAAGAAGGCAGACTTACGGACAGTTTTGGCAGGCACGTTGATTTCAAAAACGTCATCCTCATTATGACGAGCAATATCGGAGCCGATTTAATCAGAAACCAGTCCGGTTTCGGATTCGGCAAAAAAACCGCAGAAGCAAATTACGAAAAAATGAAGGAAATGCTCCAAAAAGAGGTCGACAGACATTTCCGGCCGGAATTCCTGAATCGACTCGATGACGTAATCGTATTCCACGCGCTTACAAAAGACGACCTGACAACAATTGTCGAGTATGAGCTTAATAAGGTCTTTAAGCGTCTGACAAAACAAGGCTACCGTCTTGATGTTGCGCCGGCAGCGAAGGAATTTTTGATTGAAAAAGGATACAGCACCGAATTCGGCGCCCGGCCTCTGCGGCGGGCAATTGAACGGTATATTGAGGACCCGTTAAGTGAAAATATACTTCGCGGCCAGTTCAAAGGCAAAAACGTCATTAAAATAGATGTCCTAAATGAGGACCAGTTGAGATTTGAAGGCTTAAGCGAAGAAAAACCGAAATCGGACCCATCGCAAACGCCTATTGCCTCTACCGGGAAGGACGATTCGAAAGAAACTTCCCAGCCCGAAGGAACGTAATCGCAATGTATGACGTTTTTTAAAATATTAAATTTAAAATATTAAATTTTAAATTACTTCGTGTCTTAGTGTCGAGGTTTACCCTGTGAGACTTGCCCTGTTAGATGCGTAAGTTAGCTACTTGGGATACTTTAGCTATCTAACTGGGGTGTTTTCCTATGAAGCTATCTCATCGGGGTGGCTAAAATTAAGCGCCGCAAATTCTCCTCTATATTTCTTCGCCGCTTCATCATAAGTTTTTGCCGCTTCTATTTCGGAGTCGAAGTATCCTAAGTGCATATCTATTTCGTTGGCGCATATCACCGCCCGCCATTTGTTGGTTTTTTTGCATTTACTAACGCCTTTATATATTGAGGTTGTTGTTCTGGATGTCTTTCTGCTGTTATAGTTATTTTCCGCGATGGTAACGATTTTCAGATTATCTTTTCGGTTATCGAATCCTTTATGGTTTATATGGTCAACGACCAGGCCCCTCATTGGCCGCATAATTTGCCGGTGCATATATATTTTTTTCCCGTTTTCTATTCTTGCCGCGTAGTAGGTGCTTTTATCGATTTTAGCAAACCATTTGAACAGGTTAAGATATTTGAAATCTTCCGGGTCAACTTTGGCGTATTTTCCCTGCGTTAATTTGATTCTGCGAAAAAGGTAACCGTAAATCTTTTTTCTCAGCCAAAGTATTATTATGATTCCCAATTTTTCTAACAAGTTTGGTACATAGATTTTGACATTAACATTGTGATACATTGGCTTATCTCCTATGAAATAAAAAATCCATCCGCTTTCAGCGGATTCCGCAAATTTTAAATTTTCAATTTGCTTTGTAGAAAAGGTCAATAAATAGCTCTTTACAAAAGTTAATAAAACAACCATAAGGTTGTAGGTTACTACTCGAAGCAGACATTCGACCACCCTTGATTCGTTGGTTCTGGCTCTTA
>JBEKRK010000001.1:0-930848 GCA_049518795.1 Sedimentisphaerales bacterium | reverse complement strand
TATAGTCGGAATATGTCAAAAGCGAAGTGTTCAGCTTGCTGTAGCCGCTGCCTGAGGTTGTCGAGCGGTAGATATTATAGCCTGCAAAATCTGCTTCGTTACTATCATTCCAGTCAAGCCAGACTATTCCATTGCCGGCTGCAGCCAATAGACCAGTTGGCGCCGCCGGAGGCGTTAAATTGCTGGGCATAGCTGAAGCTTGTATTGAATAACCAGACTCAATACCGTTGGTATCTACCGCGGTAACTACATAATAATAGGTCGTGTAGTTGGTAACATTATTGTCGATATAATTCGAGTCGCTCAGCAGAGAGCCGTTCAATTTGCTGTAGCCGCTGCCTGATGTTGTGGAGCGGTATAGGTTGTATCCGGCAAGGTCGGGTTCGTTATTGTCGTTCCAGTTGAGCCAGATTACTGAATCGCCTGCCGTTGCAGTCAGTCCCGTTGGTGCCACCGGTCCCGGTGGCCGTTCTGATTCAGAGAGCACAACGCTCCCGCCGTCCGGCACCACATTGAACATAACATAAGTTATTGAATTGACTTCCACAATATTGCTATCTACCTGCTGACCATTCTGCGAAACATAAGCATATTCCCAGCTGGCGGGAAGAGGTCTGCGTATAGTTATCGGATAATTGTAAATCGTGTTATTGAGAGTGTCTGTTACCTGTAAAATAATAGAGGATTCCTCATGAGACAATTCTGTAATCGACACATCATTGCGTTCTTTTATGTATCGCACGACGTTTCCAAAAGTCTCCACCCAGAATATGTTCCTGCGAGCGTCAAGATACTGAAGGCTTGACCTAAGGACCGTAGATGCAAGCGGCGAATATCCGCCATCGCCATCGATGCCGTGTATCAGGAGAATACACCATCCCTTTGCATTGCTTGCAGTATTGAATGTCGAATTGAAGTCCGCGGCCGTATTCGGACCGGCCAGCGTGCTACCGCAAATATACGCATGGGTATTATAAAAATCAGCGGGAGTGTTCGATTCAACTCCGCCGGTAATGCCGCGTGAAGCGATATAGTATTGCGAGCAAAGTCCTTCATCACCTATCGAGCCATTGGGCCACGCAAAAGTTACACATAGCTGGCCTGTTATATGTGAGTTAACGGCATTCTGAGAGTTCACCATCTCCGCTCTTTGCTGGTCAATAGGCAGTCCGCCCAAAGACGGATGTGACATAGTATGACTGCCAACTTCATGGCCTACATTGGCGGCGTTTTGAAGGCCGGTCCAGTTAGGTCCCCAGTTTATAACAGGAAACAGAGTCGCCTTATAGCCATATTCATTGAGTATAGGAATTGCTATAGGAAGCTGATTGGAGGTGCCGTCATCAAAAGTGTAACTTACTGCCGCTGTCCGAAATCCAGACCAATTGCCTACCTGATAAGGAGGTGCAACGGTTCCGGAATATCCCACATTGGCTGATGATATTATAAGAAAAAAACAACCAAATAATAGGGTCGCCCATACTTTTTTCATAACCCTTTACCTCCGAATAATATTAGTCAGCAATATAATTTAACATAGTTATAAAGGTTTGTCAAATATATAATTAGAGTTGGTTATTTTGAAAATATAACGGCGATTTAATAATCCACAAAAATGGCATTTTTAGCAGCGGTTCAGACAGTAGTGCTGAAAAAATAATCGAGCGGTTTTCTCTCGTAAAAGAAAACCACTCGATTTTTTAATAATTTAAATCCCCAGGCAAGTTTTAGTCATTGGTTTCAAAAGGCGAGGCAGGCAAACCTTCCTTATTATATAGGTTTGCGCCTTCAGGATTGTCCGCCCAGGCATATCGAACGGCTACAGGACTGGCAACCCGGTCGCTCCAGACAATGACGTTGTTTCCATCAATCGTTGCCTTTGCCCAGACGAATTTTTTGTCGGCGCCGGCGATAGCGAAATACTTCAGTTCGCCGCCGCCCTTGGCAATTAGTCCGCTGCCGATATTCGAAAACGACAGGACGATTTTGTTTCCCTCAATTTTCATAGACTGGTAAATCGGGCCCGAATAAACCACGTTTTGGTCGCCATAAGCAACTTTTTGAGCTGCCAGTGCAAGCCTTTTGCCCACATCTTCCTTATCAAGCGGATGGACATCATTCCATTCGCCGATATCTAGGGCAACAGCCATTCCGGTGTTGCCAACGGCAAGCGTTTTAAGCTGCGCTTCTCTCAATTCCGCCCAGCCGCTTTCAGAAGGCTGGTCTTTAGCCTCCATAAAATTGGGCAGTTGAACATACAAAAACGGAAAATCTCCCTGGTTCCATTTTTGCCTCCAGTCGGCTATCAGAGCAGGAAACAGTTTCTGATATTCAAGCGAATTTCCGGCGTTGGATTCACCCTGATACCATATAACGCCTTTAATTTTACAATTTAAGAGCGGGGCAATCATTCCATTATACAAGCCTTCCGGCTGCCATCGAATAAAAGTCGAACCCGGCAGGGGATTCATAATCGCGCCCAATTTATATTGCCACTGGCCTTTTAAGTCGATTGTTTGTTCTCCCGCTGTAAGCTGATATGGCTTGTCCAGAACAAAACCGCCCCGGCCTGAATTATTAATAACTCTTACAACAATAATATTTTTGCCTGCCGTTAGCAGGTTTGAAGGAACATCATATATTCTTGGGGGATACTGGTATGAAATTGACCCCACTTGTTTGCCATTAATATAAGTTGTATCGGCATCCACAATCCTGCCCAGCCAAAGGCGTGCCGGCTTACCGGTCATAGAAGACGGGACGTCGATTTCTTTTTTAAACCAGACAACGCCGTTGATGTTTCCAAGTCCCTGGTCGGCCCAGTAACCAGGCAGATTCATAGATGACCATCCGCAGGGGTCGCAGGCCGTATCATACCAGGGCTTTTCCCCCTCCTTTGCCAGACCTTTATCTGTCTGCTGAAGGCGGTTATACCACGCATCGCTGACAGATTTATCATGTTCCGCGATTTTGTTGCGAAAATCGCTGTCCTTATATTTATTCGCGGTTTCCAAATATGCGGGAAATGCCTTTAAGGCGTCCTCGCTCATCCAGGCCTGTGCCGGAGAGCCGCCTAAACTTGCGTTAATTAAACCTATGGGAATATGATATTTTTCATACAAATCTTTAGCGAAGAAATAACCTACTGCTGTAAAATGAAGAACACTCTGTGGGTTTACCGATTCCCAGCGGCCGGATTCGAGGTCTTCCTGCGGCGATTCAAAAACATACCTGTCTGGAACCTCAAATTGCCTTATGTTCGGGTTCTCGCAATGCACGATTACATCTGGGTATTTGTATTTAACCCTGTCCATCGTCAATTCCATATTCGATTGTCCCGAACATACCCATACATCGCCTATCAGGACATTTTTTAAGGTTATATGATTACTGGCGTTAATTTCCATATCGTAGGGGCCGCCAACCTTTAATTTGGAGAGTATTACCATCCATTTTCCATCTGTTCCGGCTGTAGTGTTGTATGTTTTGCCGTTAAAGTTTATTGTTACTTTTTCGCCGTTATTTGCCCAGCCCCAGACTTTTACCTGAGCGTCTCTTTGCAGCACCATACCATCGCCTACCAGCTTTGGAAGCCTGACCTGGCAAAAGGCTGTCTGAAAAGCCATCAATACATAACAGCATATTACCGAACCAAATATTTTTGAATTTAGTTTCACTGACAAATCCTTTTAATTGAAGAATATGTTTTTTGAATATACAGCGAAAAACGGAAGAGAGAGGATTCGAACCCCTGATACCTTTCGGTATTGCGGTTTTCAAGACCGCCGCCATAAGCCGCTCGGCCACTCTTCCGGACATTTAAAACTTAACTTAATTTACAGTTTAATTGTGGATATTGCAAGAAGATTATAGATTGGTATGGCAGGGAAGAGAGATGTTATAGTTTAATCCTGAAATTATTATACCGATTCGAGTTTCCTCATTAAATCCGATACCCATTCTTCGAAGAAAAAAGGATATAAGTGAACCTTAAGCGATTCGCCCGGCACAGAATATCCTTCCTTTGTCAATCCTTTTAGAAACAGCTCTTTCATAGAGGGGAAATCTTCATCAGTCATCCTGATATAAAGGGTTTTTAGAACCGCCTGTCTTTTTCCTTTTACTTTAAGTTTTTTATCATCTCCAACTTCTGCAGCCCTGAAAAAAGCCGATACCCGTTGGACAGAAGGCATTTCTTCTTTGAAGTATTTGCCGAAACGCGCCGGTATTCTTTCCGGAAATGGATTGTCCGGATTTGTCATAGTCGATTGCTTTTCCTGCAGGCTGTAAAGAGATAAAGGAGTAATAAAGAAAACAGCCGGACTGAAATCAACTCTAATATCGGAAAGGTATGAATATATATTATTATAGAGCTTCCGGTTTTTTATATATTCTGTCGGCAAATCTCCTATTACGATGGAATAGCAATTTTCGTTGAAATCCGGCCGATTGAACCGGATGATGTCGCTAAAGGCCTGCTGCAGTCTGGTTCGCGACAAACTGGAGACATCAAATATTAGTATTGATGAATTTGTAGTATCGTGCGCCAGCTTTTCGATGTCTTCAACTTTAAATCCCGACTCGCTGCTGCCCGGAAACAGTAATTTTACCGATTCCAGCCCGGGGTAACTATGGAGCCTGTCGTAAACATCCGATGCGAATACCGGATTTATGGTTAATATCTGAATACTTTTTTCTCTGGTTCTATAATGTAACATAGTTAATGAGCGAATACGGGTTCATTTGTATGTTTCGGCCGCTTAAGCAAAAACACCAGCGGCAGAATACAAACCATTATCACGGTCGAGATATAATAAGCGTCCACGAAAGAAAACAGATTAGCCTCCTGCAGCAATTTTTGATAAATAAAACCGTTAGCGGCCATTTCGTTTGCGACTCCGGTCTTTGCCTGCACAAGAGCTGTCGCATTGCGGAGAGCCATCTGGTAACGAAGGTCAAACGGATTAACACCCTCGCTATAGCGAAACTGATGAAATTGCGCCCGCTGGGCCAAAATTGTCGTCATAATGGCGATACCAAAACTGCCGGCAATATTCCGCAGCAAACTGAATATGCTGGTAGCATTGCCCATCTCTTCCTTGGGAATAGTGGCGAAGGCCATACTCATCAGGGGAACAAAAACCATTCCCATACCGATACCCATAACAATTCTTGGCATAGCCGCCATTTGGAAATCGATGAAAAGATTAAAACGCAACATCATAACCATTGAATAACCTACGATAACCAGTCCTGCAAACAAAATGAACTTTGGATTAATTTTGGTTGTGAGTTTTCCGACTATAGGCATCATAATGAGAGTCGCTATTCCGCCGGGGGCAAGAGCAAGGCCGGCAAGATAAGCGTTGTATCCCATAAGCTCCTGAAGAAAAAGAGGAAGCAGGATAATACTTCCGAAAAGCACAAAAAAAGTGAAAAACTGAATAAGATTTGCTGAAGCATAAGGTATGTTTTTAAACTCCCTTAAATTTAACACCGGCTCACGGATTTTAAGCTCGATAATAACAAACAGAATAAGAGAAACAGCCGAAATTATTGACAGTCTTGTAATGAAAGCGGAGGAAAACCAGTCTTCTCGCTGGCCTTTATCGAGGACGATTTGAAGGCATCCGATTCCAACGACGATAAGACCAAGGCCCCAATAATCAATTTTCTCCCGAATCTTTTTTACATAATGCGGGTCGTGAATGAAAAGAGTAATCATAATTATGGAAATGATACCGATGGGAATGTTGATATAGAAAATCCATGGCCAGGACCAGTTATCGGTGACCCAGCCGCCGAGGACGGGGCCGACAATGGGGCCGAACATAATGCCGACACCGAACATAGCCATCGCCATTCCGTATTCGGCCGGAGGAAACGCCTCAAAAAGAATTGCCTGCGAAAGAGGCTGCAGCGCACCGCCGCCAATACCCTGCACGATTCTGAAAAAGACGAGCATTCGCAAGCTTGTCGCGCTGCCGCACATAAAAGAGCTGACGGTAAAGAGCACGACGGAGAACATCAGGTAGCGCTTGCGGCCGAAAATGCTGCTTAGCCAGCCGGTAAGAGGGATGATAATGGCGTTAGAGACGAGATAGGCGGTAACTGTCCAGGTCGCTTCGTCCACGCCTGCCGACAAACTGCCGCGGATATGATTTAGCGATACATTTACTACAGAGGTGTCGATAACCTCAAGAAGGGTCGGCAGCACAACCGATAAAGCGATAATCCACTTGTTTACTTTGCCCATTCATTTAATCTTTAGTAATAATCGTTGGAACACAGGACATACCAATTCGCAGAACATCGGTGTTGTTCAGGTCTTTATCAAATACAATTTTTACAGGTATTCTTTGGACGACTTTTACATAATTGCCAAGTGCGTTTTCAGGAGGGAAAAGCGAAAATACCGCGCCCGTGCCGGCCATAATGCTGTCCACTTTGCCGGTAAAAATTCTGCCGGGATAAGTGTCTATTTTTATCCGGACCCTCTGGCCCGGCCTGACATTCTTTAACTGCGTCTCTTTATAGTTGGCGGCTACCCATATATCATCGAGAGCGACAATCGCCATAAGAGGCTGGCTCGGCTGTATCTGATTGCCGACCTCGACAGATTTTTTGGTTACGTAGCCATCGACCGGTGCACTTATGTTTGTGTAACCAAGATTGCGCTGAGCAACTTCCAGGGCTGCCTGCCTCTGTTTTATCAGGGCTTCTTCAAGATTTTTTAATGATTTGGCTTTTTCGAGATTCTCCTTTGCCGCCTTGACCTGCGCAGCATTCATATTATAAGCCGTAATGACTTTTTCATATTGCTCCTTAGGCATCGCGTTTTTCTGATAAAGTGCTTCGGCTCTCTGCTTATCGAGATTTGCCTGATTAAGCGACACCTCCTGAACTTCCAGGTTTGCCGCCGCAGCCTTTATCCCGGCCTCGGCGTCTAACAATTGTGCATTTTCCGCGTCCAGGGCTGCCTGAGCCTGATGAACTCCAAGCTCATAGTCCGCAGGGTCTATTTTCACAAGCATATCGCCTGTTTTGACATTCTGATTATCGTGAACATTTACATCGATGACCGTGCCGGGAATTTTGGATGCGATAGTATGAATTCTGCCGTCTATATAGGCATCGTCGGTGGTAACGCGGCTCCGGCTGCGGATAATATAAATTGCCGCGATTATGACGGCTAATATTACTGCCGCCGCGATTATATGAAGTAATTTACCGTTTTTAATGTTTTGCAGTTTTTTCATCCCGTTAGACCTCCTTTAATTGTGTAACAAAAAATAATATGTTTGTCTTCTCGCGTATTAAAAACATAGTGTATAAAAACCAAAACAGGTCTAACGGGATTCATTCTTTTTCTCATCAATCTTTGGTGTATCTGTAGTTCCCATTACATTTTGAAGCGTAGCTATACAAACTTGTAAACTAAAGTTGCTGTTCATAAGCTCCATTTGCGCATTGTCTTTCCCGGCCATCTGGCTGAGCATTTCCGAGCTTTGAACCTGTCCTTCCTTCCATTTTTCATAAGTTTCATCGAAGTGTTTTGAAGCGACATCGAATGATTTCTGTGCGAACAGCACCTCATCTTTTGCGTTTTCGAGGTTAAGATACGCCTTATATACCTGAAGAATTAAAACAAGGGTCTGCTGCTCTCTTTCGACAAACGCTGCTTTCCTTCTTTCTTTAGCCGCTTTATACTCGTTTATATTTGCAAATCCGTTGAAGACAGTCATAGTTCCCGCAAACCCGTAAGACCACAAGGTATCAAAAACCTGAAACGAATCTGAAGTTGTTGAGCGGTTTGCAAAGACAGAAATCCTCGGCAGAAACGCAGCCAGTGCGACTTTAACTTTTTCCTCTTCGATAGCGACCCTGCGGTCTGAGATTTGAAGCTGCGGATTTACAAGAAGCGCTTTGCAAACAAGCTCTTCCAGGGGCTCATCCGGCGATTTTAACGGCTGGTCTATTTTGAGCCGGATTTGGGCTATTGGTGACAGACCCATTGAAGCAAGCAAATCGGCATAAGCCTGTTTCAAGGCATATTTTGTGCGGTTCAATTCGGTCTGGCGTGCCAGCACGGTTACCTGAGCCTGCTGGTTTTGCCATTCGACGACCTGTCCCTGGCGATAAAGCTGGCCGGTTTCTTTTTCAAATTCGCCGGCCGCATTAAGCTGGCTCTGTAAAGCCTGCATCGTCTGCTCCAATGTCAGGCAGTGATAGTAGTTGATAATGACATCGAGTATCGTTATTTGCATTGTATATTTTGTAACCAGTTCTGCAGTTTCTTCGCCTCTCTGGTGCATTGCATACAAAAACCACGTTGACGGGTCGAATATAGACATCTGAAATTGCCACGTAATATCCGTTATGCTCTGGTCCTGCAAAGCTGCAGGGGACCCTCCGAAATTGATTTTCGGCTGTTTGTTCCAGGTCGTATGTGTGTAATCGAGGTTCACAGCGGGCAGAAAATTTGCAAAGGCAATTTTCCTTTCAAGTTTTGCTATCTGCTGCTGAATTTTAGCGGCCTTTGTCTGCAGACTATTCGCCAGCGCGATTTGGATACAGTCATTGAGGTCAAAAACTGTTTTTTTTGAAAGCACATCGTTTGTTTCTGCCGTAAGATCTTTTTGATAGTCCTTGGCATTTTTTTCCCTGATTGCCGGACCATTAAAACTTTTGCAGCCGGCAAGGAAAAATAGAAGCAGCCAGACTGCCGGCAATATATTTTTTGCCGCTTTAGCCATTTTGATTCTCCGGCAAAAGTAAAATGTCGAGAAAAAGATTTTCAATCTTTTTAAGTCCCTGCTCTACTTTTGCCTTGTCAAAGTCCGCTGATGATTCAAAAATGAAAGTCCTGATTGTAGAAACAAGTGATAACATTGCGATTTGAGGGTCAATAGGTCGAAATATTTTATTCCTGATTCCCGATTCTATTACTTCTTCAATTTTTGCGTCCAGGATTTTTTTAATTTTCTCAGCTTGTTCGTTACGCGGCAGCAGAAGTGTTAATGTTCCGTATCCTGAAACATATAACCGTATGAATTCAATATTTTCTTCGGCTAATTTGTTGTATGCCCGCACAAGGCTTCTAAGTTTTTCATCCTCCCTAAGTTGTTCGTTTGTCAGGATTGGCCAGATTGTATGATAGATTTTTTCACCGCACTCGTTTAAAAGCTCGCCGAAAAGTTGTTCCTTGCTCTGGAAAAAGTTATAGAGTGTCCCTACAGCGAACTGCGATTCTGAGGCGATATCCTGCATAGAAACGTTATGAAATCCTTTAGCGGAAAAAAGATTCATTGCCGCCTCAAGAATTTCATCTTTATGCATTCTTTTTTCCTTTTCCTTTCGCGTTAGTTTTAAATCAGCCATTTTATAGGTCCTTATTATCGTCTTGAATTAATACTCATAAAGAGTAATGTCTATTCATATTATGAATATAGATTCATATAAAGTCAAGCATTTTTTCGTTTTTTTGGAGTTTTTTGAGGATAAATTGCTAATATATTGTGGTATTTGTATTTGAAAGGGCTTTTTTATGGCTAATTATTCGAGATTACAGGTTTTAACCGAGATAAAAAGAATCGGTCTTTTGCCGATTTTTTATAACAGTGATTTTGAAGTTGCCAAAAATATTATCTGTGCCTGTGCCGACGGCGGCGCGAAAGTTGTAGAGCTGACTAATCGCGGCGACAGGGCATTAGACATTTTTAAGAAACTTGCACAATTCAGGGATGAGAGTCGTCCTGACATTGTTTTTGGCGCCGGCACGATTTGCGATGCCCCAACTGCGGCAATGTTCATTGCTGCAGGCGCTGATTTTATTGTAAGTCCTTTTCTTGATGAGGATACGGCAATGCTTTGCAACAGCAGAAAAGTTCCTTATTTGCCCGGCTGCGGCTCTGCTACAGAAATTCACAAAGCTGAGATTCTCGGTGTTGAAATATGTAAATTATTTCCTGCCGTGGAGGTTGGCGGCCCGGCTTTTATCAAAGCCGTCAAAGCTCCCTGTCCGTGGAGCGAAATTATGCCGGCAGGCGGTGTTTCTCCGACAAAAGAAAGTCTTTCCGAATGGTTCAATGCAGGTTGTACCTGTGTCGGTATGGGTTCAAAGCTGATTACTAAAGAGCTTATTGCCGCTAAAGACTGGACAGGTCTGAAAAATAAGGTTGCACAAACAATTGAGCTGATAAAACAAGTCAGGATGGGTAAGTAAAATGTCAACGCTTAAAATAAAACCGGCGTCGGATTGCAGGTATGATATTTTGTCGCTTGGCGAGGTGATGATTCGTCTCGACCCCGGCGATAACAGAATCCATACGACACGAACCTTTCGCGTCTGGGAAGGCGGCGGCGAATATAACGTCGCAAGGGGTCTTAAGCGTTGTTTTGGCAAACGTGCGGCAATTGTAACTGCCATACCGGATAGTCCTGTCGGCAGACTGCTTGAGGATTTGATGCTGCAGGGTGGCGTGAATCTCGAATATGTAAAGTGGGTTCCTTTTGACGGTGTAGGCAGGGATGTCCGTGTAGGTCTGAATTTTACGGAAAGGGGCTTTGGCATAAGGGCGGCTAAAGGATGCAGCGACAGAGGCCGTTCGGCGGCTTCGCAGTTGAAAAAAGGCGATATAGACTGGGAAGAAATTTTCGGCAGGGCCGGCGTCCGGTGGTTTCATACCGGCGGAATTTTTGCGGCGCTGTCCGAGACTACAGCGGATGTAATTATCGAGGCTGTTACTATTGCCAGAAAATACGGAACGATTATTTCTTACGACCTGAATTTCAGGCCGAGTTTATGGAAATCTATCGGCGGTCAGAAAAAAGCGCAGGAAGTTAATCGCCGGATTGCTCCTTATGTTGACGTGATGATGGGCAATGAAGAAGATTTTACAGCGTGTTTGGATCTGGAAGTGCCCGGCCTCGATAAACAGCTTTCCAATATTGACTCGTCTAATTTTAAGAAGATGATTTTTGAAGCGGTAAAACAATTCCCGAACTTCAAGGCAGTTGCGACTACTTTAAGAAATGCTAAGACAGCAACCATTAACGACTGGTGTGCGATACTTTTTATGGACGGCAGGTTTTACGAAGCGGCGGTTCGCGAAAATCTTGAAATTTACGACCGTATTGGCGGCGGCGATAGTTTTGCTTCAGGCCTGATTTACGGTTTTATGGAGGGTAAAACTCCTCAGCAGGCAGTTGAATATGGCGCAGCTCACGGTGCGCTGGCGATGACGACGCCCGGCGATACGACTACTGTAAGCCTGGCTGATGTTGAAAAGGTAATGGCTGGTGGCGCTGCGCGTGTGGACAGGTAAATACCATACTATTTTTGGCGTCTTGTTGACGGCGTGGTTCTCGTTGGTGTTTTTGCGGGCGGTGTTCGCGCAGGCGGGGTTCTTACGGCAGGCGGGGTTTTTACGGCGGGCGGGGTTGTTCCGGTTTCAGGGCCGGGCGATGCCCCTGAAGGCGCAGAACCTGGTTTGGCGCTGATACCGCTTTTGGCTTCAGTTCTTGTTAAAAGAACGACTGCTTCCGCAGCTTCTGCGTCACTAATTTCCTTATAAACCTTTGTGGTTTCTTCAGGCCAGAATCTTTCTTTGATAGGCATACGCTCAATTGTCTGGCCGGGTTTACAATAAAGAAGCTCCTCAAAATCTGTTATTTTGCCTGTGCCTGCCCATCCTGTGGTCCCTATAGTATCGACCATTATATTACCTGTTGAAAGATCTATTGATTCTGCCTGGATACCGGCTTTTTCAAGTTTTGTTCCTGCTGCTTCGATAACAGCGCCAATTTGGTCGCCGGCTTTTACATTGAAGGTTTTTGTTATCCAGTTTCCCATTGTATATCGGGCAACCTTTATATCTACGGTTTTATCCGCAATTTTACTTTTTTCTTTTTCTCTGCTGTCGGTTGCAAAGAAGTAGAGATGTTGAGGGATTTCGATAGGCTTGTTCGGGTCGCTTTCGCTGTAGTTACTGAACAATACTATTTGGTTTTGGAGGTCTTTTTGGTCTTCGTTGAACCAGGGTTTTCCCGCGATAGGGTTGAGAACGCCTATCCTGATACGATACTGATATTTTTCTCCGGGTATTACAGTATCGTCATGTGCCCAGAAAACGAGCTTTTCAAGGCCAGCAGGGTTTGTTTTTTCGGAAAGTTTTATCTCGTTGTATTGCTGCTCTTCTGTCAGAGTCTGTGGCTGCGCCCTGCTTTCAGTAGAATCCGTAGCCGGTTTTGATTTTTGCATCAGTGGTGTCGGGACAGTTCGTCCGGGCTGCGCACGTTTAGGAGCAGCTCTTTCCTGCAGTTTTCGCGACTTTTCCGCTTCGAGCAGTTGTTTTTTGAGATCTTCCTTTTCTTTTTCAAGCTTTTTTTGTCTTTCATTATAGAAAGGCGGGCATATCCATTTTTCAGCAGGAATGGCGTTATCATAAACCGGCGGCTGGAGAACTTCGTCTCTAATTTCGGTTTTTGCGAACTGTTCGAGGGCTATTTGAGTGCTGTAATCATCAGCCTGTGCCGGCAGTTGAAGGGTTTTTTTTTGGCTTATTTTTGTCCGTGATATTTCTATCCATTGACTCCAGGAACCGTCTTTCAGGAGTGTTTTTCGCTGCAGCTCCACTTGTGCGAAAACAGGTTTGCCATATTGTTCTTCTCTATGTTCATTCGGTATATTTTTTCCTGCAAAAGCGTTGTGAAAGTCTTCGTAAAGCTGTTTTGCGTTAATGCTTGATTCCACAGTAACAAGGTCGATATCTTCAAGTTTTGTTTCAGCTTTGTCGTAAGTAACTTCGTCAGTAAGCTCCTCAATGGGAACATAGGCGGCCATCGTAACGGCTGCGATTGACGGTTTTTCTGTCTGCCCGATTTTTGGCACCTGATAGGTCCGGCCGCTTTCAACACCAGGTTCAGTGGAACTGCCCGGCAGCGGGAAGTGAATTTTTGTATCTGTGATTTTAACGCTGTTTTTGACAAGGCCGAGATAGAAAGATGTTTGAGGTATATATGAGTTGCTGTCCTGCACCTTTTCCTGAAGTTTTCTCTGGAGTTCTTCTGCGTCCTTCTGGACGGCCTCATCTATTTTGCCGGGTGAAATTTTTTCTCCGTTATGTTCGACGGAGTTGGGGCTGCCGATAACAAAAATCAGCAATATAATTAAGGCTATTATCGCAGCTATCGCTAGGACAACCTTATCGATAAAAAGTTCTATTATATTGCCTTTTGTTCTTCCCATATTTTAATCTTCGACTGAGGATGTGGATTTAGGCTTTTTTGTTCGCGGCGTTGAAATGCGCTGTGAGCCTGTTGGGCTTTCAGCCTGATTTAAGGCCGGTTTTACTGAATTTGGTTCTATTATATCGTATCCTTCTTTATTAAAAAGATATTCGCAAATAAGATTAAGATATACGACGGCCTCCTGCCCGTAAAGGTATCTTTTATTATCGGGGTCTTCTTTGTTGACTGGTTCGATACTGCTCTGCAGGATTGTAATCTGATTGTGTTTAAATTGCTGTGCGGGCTGGTCGTTTTTGTATCCTGAGAATGTATGCGTCTTTTCACTGCAAAGCTCATTCATAAATCTCAGAACGTCGTCTGCTCTGATTACAGCAGCCAGGCTGAAATGTATAACGTCGATTTGGTCGTTTGATATTCTGCCGGTCCACGGCTGGCAAAGTCTTCCTTCTTTGCCTGTTACATACACCGGCATTTCTTTGCCGTTGGAGCCGGTGTCTCCGGCATTTGCACTTTTAAAACGTATGCCGAGAAGCCTTTTCACGGGGGAATCAGCGACTCTGTTAGAGCCTGCATTGATTTTTCTTACGGTATCGACAATGTCCTGGTGTATCCAGTAGGCAAGCTGACAATACCAGCAGTCCTTTACAGCCGATTCGACGCCGACATAATCCCAATTGGTCCAGAAAGCATAGCCGCTGAATACCTGCGGTTTTGCGTAAACCGGTATTTGCTGGCTTCTTTTTTTGCAGATAAGTTCGGTAATTTTTTCGCTGCTTTCGCCTTTGCCTGTGGTTTTCTGTTCGGCCGGGGTTTCGTTCTTTATGGCGCCAATTTCCTTTCTGACTTCGGCATCCGTAGGTGCATCAAGGGCGTTCATATCTTTTATCAGATTTTCTATGGCTGTGTTGTATGTTCTTTTGAACTCATTGAAGATTTGGACGGATGTTTCGTTTGGTTCAGGAAATATTTTATAGCTGAGTAGTTCTCGCTGTGAGGTTTGTATGGCTAATTTCTGTATTTCATTTGCGTCCTCCTGGTGTTTGTCCTCGAAGGTTTTTAAGAATTCAAGTTGTGTGGCGGGAACCGCAGACTTTATCGCAGATTTAAGTTCGCTTCCGAGCCTTAGACTATTTTCAATTTTTTTGCTGATTTTGCCCTGTATTAAAATGGTTGGTATAAATAGCAGTATTGCAGCCAGGGCTGTTGCCGCCGGTATGATTATCGAAGTATTCTTTTTTAATATTTTTACGATGTCCATTTTTACATTCCTGCCTGCGGGCCTCCTATTTGGCCGGGAGCGTTTTTCCAGATAAATTTAGCCTTAATTCTGAACCATTTGTCTCTTTCTGTATAAAGAGGCTGTCCGAAGGCATCATATTTTTTATGTCCCTTGTCATCAATGTCGAAGGTTCTGCTTATTTCTTCATTTGTCAGAGGGTCAAGGAGAACTGTTTCCTTTGCAACAAGGTCGGCGTCTGCTTCTTTTGTTGTCCTTGCAGTTTTTTTGCTTTCAGCACCGGCAGTTTCTTCAGCAGTAACCCTTGTTACTGTCTGTTGGATTCCGATACCATCCGGCATTTGCGCATCCTGCGGGTTGACGAGCCCTGTTTCAATCCTGAAATTTTCTATTTTGTTTTTATCAAACAGTTCAAACGGACTGTTGCCGTCAAACGGACTATTGCTGTCGAACAAAGTGTTGAGATTAAGCATTCGGGTTATGATTCCCCATTTATTAGGGTCATCTCCCACACCGACAGGGTCTAAAATATCGCCGATTTTTTCGTAGGGAGTATATCCTTCAATGACCACAACGAACCCTTTAGCGTCTTTTTGTTCTGATGTGCCGGTTCTTGCTGTCTTAGGTTCTGCGGTGCGTGGCGCGTAGTCGCGGGACGCAGTGATTTTAGATTGAAATCTTGCAGCTTCAAGCGGTGCGGCAGCGAGACTGTCCGCATAATTTATGCCGATACTTGTGATAAAAACCTGTTTCCGCTGATTTCTTGGTATTTGTTTGATTTTTTCAATATCCCCTTTGACGTAAGCTTCATAGAGGTCTGTATTTGGCAGTGTTTTAAGAATTGTTTCATTAAAAAGCGGCACTGCATCCCGGTAATTAAAAGCATCGGTGTATTGTTTAATGATTTTTTGATATTCGGCGTCTCTGGTCTTTTGCTCGTTGAGGCTGCTTTCCACTGTCCTCGCTGATTGAAGAGCGGCTTCTGTCTGTGATTTTATTCGTTGCGATTCGCTGCTGGAACAGGCCTTCAGGTCGATGATCGTTCTGAGCAGCGCCAGAATCGATGCTGCAAGGAGTATAACGGCAGCGGCAAGAAAGAATTTACTTTTCTGTGCCCACATCATACTTCTTGCTATTTTGGCCGGAAGCAGATTGGTTTGTATTTTTGCGGCGTTTAACGCCTGGATGCCCAGCCCGTAAGCAATAGCAAAATCGCAGATGTTTTCGTGTAGCTTGGCGCTGGAGATATTTTGTGCCGGCACAAGTTTTTCAAATGCATCAGGCCGGACAGCCGGGATTTGCGTGGTCTGCTGCAGATATTTGTTCAGGCCCGGCAGCCTTAAGCCGCCGCCCAGAAGAATGATTTTTGTAAAAGCCGTATTTTTATGACTGCTGTTGTAGTAGCCCAGAGAACGCTGCACTTCCGTTCCGACATCGGTAAGAACCGGTTTCATAGTGTGATATATCTGTCTTGCGTATTTGCTTACAGGAGCCCCTCGTTTTAATTTTTCCGCTTTTTCGAAATTCAGTTTAAAAGCCTCTGCGATGGTTTTTGTGAAATTGTTTCCTCCCAGCGGGATGCATCTTTGCCAGACGCTTGATTTCGTGCATACAACAAGATTTGAATTGTCTGCTCCCATATCGAGCAGCACGACCGCGTTTTTATCGGCGTCGTCGAGGTCTTTTCTGTCGAATGATGCGTAGTTATACAGGGCGATAGGCGCCATTTGGACGATGGAGATTCTGATATTTTCAGCGGAGAAGTTTTCGAGATATTTGCTGATGAGTTCATTTTTTATCGCAAAAATTCCCACTTCGGTATCGGGACTGTCTTTTTTGGGCATAAGCTGCCAGTCCCATTCGACTTCATTTATATCGAATGGTATTTGCTGGACTGCCTCGAATTTAACTATTTGCGGCACGCGTTTCAGTTCAACGGGAGGCAGTTTGATGAATCTCGCGAAACTTGTCTGCCCGGGAACTGATATGGCGATAGGGTCTTTTGAAAGGTCGTTTCTTTTGGCAAAGGTGGCCAGCGCATTTCGTATAATCTGGTTTTTTTCCTCCTCTGGGATATTTTCAGCAGAAAGGATTTTCGGATGCTCAAGGTAATCAAGGCCGATTACTTCTATATTATCGCCGGCTTGCTGAAGGCGCAAGGCTTTTAGCGAGTTGTTTCCGAGGTCAATTGCCCAAACAGATTTTCCAGCCGCCATATTCTTTCCCGATTTTATCGGGACTCCGGCTTTGCAAATTTGCCAAAAATCCCTTATGCTTCAAATTTAGTCAAAAAACTAAAGGTTTTTAATTATAACATATTGTGAAAACTTTTGCCATAGATACTCTTGGTTGTAAGGTAAATCAGTATGAATCTCAACAGATAATTCGGTTTCTTACTAATTGCAACCTGTTATACGTTCAAAACTTCGGTCAGGCTGATATTATTATCATTCATACCTGCTGTGTTACACATATAGCTTCGGCAAAAAGCAGACAGCTTGTGCGAAAAGCACAAAGACAAAATCCAAAAGCGAAAATAATCGTTTCAGGCTGTCTTGTCCGTTCCGACCCGACAGAGCTTAATAATCTCAGTGAAAAACTGCTTTTTGCCGCAGATTTAAAAAGTCTTTTTGAATTGCTCAAAAAAGAATTAATCGCTTCGGGGGCAGATTGTAACTCTTTTGACGACAGTATGTTATCAAAGTCAGGAACAATAGAAAAATTCTGCGGACAAACCCGCGCATTCCTCAAAATCCAGGATGGCTGCGATGGATTCTGCTCATACTGCATCATTCCTAAAACCAGACCCGATATAACCTTCAAACCAATCGATAAAGTCATTGAAGAAGCACAAAGCCTTGTTAATGCAGGACATAAAGAAATAGTCCTTACAGGAATTTTCCTCGGCGCCTACGGCCAACAAAGTGTCCGACGCAAAAATTGGCCTAACGAAACTAATGAAAACCTCGCTATCCTGCTTGAAAAAGTGGCGCAAGTCTCCGGCCTTAAACGAATTAGATTAAGCTCATTAGAACCAGCCGATGTTACAGACAGACTTCTTTCCGTTATGAAAAATAATTATAACATTATGCCGCACCTGCATTTATCGCTGCAATCAGGCTCTGAAAAAATCCTTAAAAAAATGAACCGGCAATACTCCGTCAAAGATTTTCTCAAAGCTATTGAAAACATAAACGGACAATTAAACAGACCTGCGATAACAACAGATATAATCGTTGGCTTTCCGGGCGAAACGGTTCAGGATTTTGCGCAAAGCCTTTCAGTAGCTAAACTTGCGGGCTTTTCAAAAATTCATATCTTCCCATACAGCAAAAGAAGCGGCACAGCCGCGGCGAAACTGGCAGAAAGTGTAGATAAAAAGGTTATAACCCAAAGAATATTGGCACTTAGAAACCTTGAAAAACAATTAGCTGAAAATTTCAGGAAACAATTCATCGGCGAAACGGCAGAAGTCCTTATAGAGGATGAAGTTAAAAATAGAGGCCGATGTGAGAGATATTACGAAGTTTCTGTTAAAAGCGATAAGCCGTTAGTTAAAGGGGAAATTGTCCAATGCGTAATCAATACTGATGCAGTTTCTGCATCAGTAGTCGATAGTCTTTAGTATTTGGATAAATTCGGTTGAGTTTGGAAATTTTAGAAGGTAGAATAGAGGAAGTAGAAGGTGGCAGGTAGAATGAAGAATGAAAAAATTTAGCAATTAATGTTTTTAATGGGAGAGGTGGAATATGGATAGCATAGAATTAAAAAAAGAGGAAATGGCATTTTATTTCAATCAGGCCATACATAACCTCGTCGGACTGGACGATGTTATAGAAAAGCAGTTTCCACATATAGGCAGCAAAAAAGAAAGTGCAAAAAAAGCAATCGATAATATCCTTAAAAACAGCGAGGTCCTGCAAAAAGTAGAAAATTTTGTTTTTAATTTTAAAGATGTAACGAAAGATGCCAGAGCTGAACTTGATATCCTTTTGCTGAAATTAGTAGAATTGCGTAACTATCATTCTCATTATGTTTATAATGTGAATGTTAAAATATTAAGTAACGGAGAAAAACCTCTGCTGGAAAAAATATTATCAGATTGCAATTGATGCAACGCAAAGTAAAGATGTTCAGCTTGAAATATTTAAAAATTCAAATGAACTTACTAATGCCGGTGTGCTGTTTTTCTTATGTATGTTTTTGAAAAAGTCACAGGCAAATAAGCTAATAGGAAGTATCAGCGGCTTTAAAAGAACTGATACTATAGGCCAACCGAGGAGAAATTTATTTACTTATTATTGTGTCAGAGAAGGATATAAAATTTTGCCGAATATGCAAAATCATTTCCTTTTATTTACTCTGGTCGAACATCTATGTAATCAGGACAAATACATCAATGAGATGCAAAAAGATGATAAAATCGGTGAAGGGTTATTTTTTCATCGGATAGCTTCAACATTTTTGAATCTCAGCGGGATTTTAAGAAATTTGAAATTCTATACTTATCAAAGTAAAAAATTAAAAGAGCAGCGAGGAGAAATTACGCAAGAAAAAGATAGTTTTGAATGGATAGAACCCTTTCAGGGAAACAGTTATTTTGAGATAAACGGTCATAAAGGAATAATCGGCGAAGATGAATTGAAGGAACTTTGTTATGCATTATTAGTTTATAAAATTGATATAAATGCCGTAGAAGGCATATTGAGACAATTTTTTATTAAATTCGAAGGCGCAAATGATATTCAGAAGGTTAAGAATGACACAATGCTTAAACCTGGATATTTTCCCGCTAATTATTTCAATCAACCTAAAACAGGCGATTTTAAGAAAAAGATTCTTGAACGGCTTGACAAAAAGATTCGCTCCTGCATTGGAAAAACAGAAAAAGCTTATGACAAAATGAAAGAAGTAATGGAGTTTATAAATTATTGTCTGCCGACAGATGAAAAATTAAAGCAAAAAGATTTTAGAAGATATCTAAAAATGGTTCAGTTTTGGAACAGAGAAAAAATCAATTTGGAGCGGGAGTTTAAATCAAAGCAATGGTCAAAATATTTCCCATCTGACTTTTGGACGACAAATAATCTTGAAGATGTCTATAAACTGGCGAAACAAAAAAATGCGGAATTATACAATAAATTAAAAGCAGTTGTTGAAAGAACGAGCGAACAGGACTTTGTGAAATATCAGCAGATAAATGATATAAAAGACTTAGCAGGTTTACAACAGCTTGCGCAAGGTTTTGGGGTTAAATGGGAGGAAAAAGACTGGCAGGAATATGCAGGACAGATAAAAAAGCAAATTACAAATATGCAGAAACTGACAATAATGAAACAAAGAATTACCGCAGAACTAAAGAAAAAACACGGCATAGAAAATCTTAATCTCAGGATAACAATCGACAGCAATAAAAGCAGAAAAGCTGTTTTGAACAGAATAGCAATTCCAAGAGGATTTACAAAAGAACATGTTTTACGCCTGCAAGGGAATGAAAAGGTATCGAAAAAAATAAGAGAAACGGAATGCAAAATTTTGCTGTCGAAAAAATATGAAAATTTATCAAAACGATTTTTTGACGTCAAAGATTACGATAAAATGACGCAGATAAACGGCCTTCATGAAAAGAATAAAATTATAGCTTTTATGATAATTTATCTTATGGAGCGACTGAATCTCCAGCTTAAAGAACATACAGGACTTGATGAACTTGACAACACAAAGGTTGATTTTAAGATAACAGATAAGGTAAAGGAAAAAATTCCGCTTTCATCTTATCCTTCGCTTGTTTTTGCGATATCCAGCAGATATGTTGACAATGTAGATAGTTACAAATTTTCTGACGAATATAAGGATAAACCTTTTTTAGATAAAATTGATATGATAGAAAAAGAACGAATGGAGTTTATAAAACAGGTTCTCGGTTTTGAAGAATATCTTTTTGTAAATAAAATAATAGATAAAGACAAATTTACTAATGTGGCGACTCATATAAGTTTTGATGAAATATGTAAGGAGCTTATTGCAAAAGGATGGGATAAAGACAAGTTGGCCAAACTTGAATACGCAAGAAATAAATCACTGCATAGTGAAATACCGGAAGGGACAAGCTTTGGTAAAGCAAAACTATTGATAAATGAATTGAAAAAATGATAATAATCGCAGATGGAAAATAATTTAGATGTGTTTTTTATGAATGAATTAAGATATAATTGTTTGTTACAAAAAAGATTAAGAGAAAGCCGCTGTGATAGGCCTCGATTTGTGGGGCAGTAACAGCCCAAATCAAGTAATATCTGATGTGTAAATAGCTGTGATAGGCCTCGATTTGTGGGGCAGTAACAGCTTTAAAATAACAACTCTAAAAATATTATAAGCTGTGATAGGCCTCGATTTGCGGGGTAGTAACAGCAGGTGGAGAATGTTTGTGAAAGTAGAATCCGCTGTGATAGACCCCGATTTGTGGGGTAGTAACAGCATTAAAGTTATTCTTCAAAAACTGCATAGAGCTGTGATAGGCCTCGATTTGTGAGGTAGTAACAGCGGGAATTTTTTGAGATGCGGGCGAATCCGCCGAAGGCGAGAAAATAGTTTTGGATTTTACCCCGGTGGATAGAATTCCACAGGGCAAGGATTGCCGATTTTGGGGGGGCTAAACAATTGAAATTTTTTGATTATTTTTTTGTTTTTTTCTTGACTTTTATTAAAAATATGGTAAAATACCTATATAGTTAGATAAAGAATGAAATTATCGAACTGACCCCAGTTTAGATAGCTAAAGTATCTTCAAGCAGCAAATTGATGCTTCTAACGGGGCAAGAAAGTTAATATTTTGTGTTTTGTAATAGTAACCCCATCCTGCAAAATGAGTTACGGCGTTTCCTGCCTCGAAAAACACAAATTCAAGCCCATTAGTTCAAATCAAAAATCAAATATAAGTATAAAGATATCCTGTTTTTTCAAATCCTAAACCCGAATATCGAAATCCGAAACCCCGATGAGATAGCCGAAACGGCATCTCACAGGGCAGGCAAATTCAAATTACCAAAATCAGAAATGACTCAAACGGTACCATTTTGAACATCAATTATTTAATATTTAAAATAGTGGAGAAACTGTCATGTCAAAAATTCATTTTACAATCCCGATTCCAACATTTATCGAAAATATCATCGTTTATTTTCTGCTTCGCTATCGAAAAAAACACTATGGTTTTGCATTTCGGCGAATCAAACTAATTACGGACAAAGATGTCGATATAAAATACCAATATGCCTTTGTTGACGCCTCTGATTATCAGAATTTGTCCCAATATCCCTGGCAGCTTTGGGGAACTGAAAGCAATAAAGGTTATGCTATCCGGTATTCCGGCAAAAAAATCATATATATGCACAGGCAGATTATGAACGCCCCTAAAGGCAAAATCGTTGACCATAAAGACAGGGACGGCTTGAATAATACTAAGCAAAACCTGCGTTTTGCAACGCGCTCTCAAAATAACTGCAACAGCAGGCAGAAAAAAGGCAGCTCGAAATACAGAGGGGTCAGCCGTGAAAAGGAAACAGGAAAATGGAAATGCAAAATAAATTTCAACAGAATTTGTATGTATTTAGGAGTTTTCGAGGCCGAAGAAGATGCCGCAAGAGCGTATGACGAGGCTGCGAAAATATACCACGGCGAGTTTGCTGTCCTGAACTTCCCCGATGAGATAGCCGAAGCGGCATCTCACAGGGCAGGCGGGGCTAACCAAACAGGGCAATTTTGGGGTTGTTTGTTCAAAAAGAAGATATATAATTATGTAAATCGATATCAATATGGATTATTGTTTGAAGGGAGACGAAAAATGAAACCCGTTAGAGACGAAATGAATGAAGTTAAGAAAACCGATGAAATAAGAGTGCTTCTAACTAACAGAAGCCTTCCCATTAGAGACGGTAGTCAATTCCGATTTTTACCGCCGGTCTCTAACGGGTTGAAAAAGGTTATCGCGATAAGTATGATTCTGGCGGTTATGGCGGCGTTTGTAACGGCTAAAGAAAAAGAAGCCAAGGCAGCACAGGAGCCAAACGGGACAATAATGCAGAAGCAGGCGGCGGGAAAGGCAGGACTGCCGCTGGAAAAAGCGATCGAGCTTGGCAATGAAGTAAATATGGTGGTCGTATTTATCCCGGCAGGGGAGTTCGATATGGGTTCGCCGCCGGAGGAGCTGAAAAGAGACGATGATGAAGCGCAGCATCATATAAAACTGACAAAGGCATTCTACATCGGCAAATTCGAGGTAACGCAGCTTCAATACAGGGTCATTATGAGCGAAAATCCCAGCAAGTTCGGAGGCGATAAACTGCCGGTTGAAAATGTCAGCTGGTATGAGGCAGCACGATTTTTAAAGAAACTTTCCGACAAAACAAATCTGAAATTCAGACTGCCGACAGAGGCGGAATGGGAATATGCATGCAGGGCAGGGACGACGACCGCGTTTAATACGGGCACGACTCTGGACAGCGATTTTGCGAATTACGACGCGGGAAAACCTTATGCGAACGGTATAATCGGGAAATATTTGGATAGAACAACCCCAGTCGGGTCTTATCCGCCAAACGCGTTCGGCCTATATGATATGCACGGGAATGTCTGGGAATGGTGCAATGATATTTACGATGAAGATTATTATAAAGTAACGCCATTGGTTGACCCACAGGGGCCGCAAAAGGCGGAAGGCGGAGACCGCGCAGCAAGAGGCGGGGCGTGGAATGAATACGCGTATAAGTGCCGGTCAGCCGACAGGAATAATTACAGTCCGAAGGCTGATAAGTCGTATATCGGGTTCAGGGTAGTGATGGATATAGAGAAATAACGTCGGACGGCTGCGGTTACGAAGCTCGCAACGTTTATCGTCATACGTGGGGCGAAGTTAGATTCTGCGCTTGACCTGATAGTCAAAAAAAGATATACTAATAAGCAAATTCGAAATTCGAATATCGAAATTCGGAACAAAGTTGAAGATTTATTTTGAGGTAAATTAAGTGAAGGCAAGTGAAATGCGGCCCGGAATGGGCGTTGTAGTCGATGGTAAATTATGTATATGTTTTCACGCGGTGCATGTTACGCCGGGGAATTTAAGAGCGTTCGTGCAGGCGAGAATGCGCTGCATACAAGACGGGATAATGTTCGAAAAGAGGCTGCGAGCGACGGAAGAAATTGAAGAGGCATATCTCGATAAACGCGAGATGCAATATCTTTACGCAGACAGGACGGCAATTGTCCTGATGGATACAGAAAGCTATGACCAGGTTACGCTGCCAAAAGAAATGATTGGCGATGCGGATAAATACCTTAAGCCTGATAGCAAAGTTACGGCTCTTTTACACGGCGAAAAAATAGTGTCGATAGATTTGCCTAAGGTTGTGGAGCTTACCGTTACAGAAACCACGCCGCAGCCAAAAGGGGCCACAGCGACAAATCAGATGAAAGATGCTACGATGGAAACCGGACTTAAAACGCGGGTTCCGCCGTTTATAGAAGTTGGGGAAGTTTTAAGAATCAGCACCGAAAACGGGTCGTATTTGTCGAGAGCAAAAGAAGACAAAAAATACTAAATCCTCATAAGACCGGACAGCATTTTGCAGATATTATCGATTCTCGATTGCTCATTTAACTTTTGCTCACAGCAAAAGTTAAATGCCCAGGAGAGGAATCGAACCTCCACGAGATTGCTCCCACCAGCCCCTCAAGCTGGCGCGTCTGCCAGTTCCGCCACCTGGGCATAATAATTTAATATTGAAAATTTAAGATTGAAGATTTTAAATCACGTTATAGGTATAGGTTTGGGTAACGGTAACGTCTTGTTTTTCGGTTTTTGTTATAGGCAGGTTATTGACGAAACACGCCTTACAATTAACGATAACGCGACCTTACCGAAACCGATACCCGAAACCATTCTTCAATCTTCAATATCTTTTACCAAATATAGAATTAATAATCAAGATTATTTTTTGTCGGGGTCGGGATTGTAAAGCTGCAAACGGGGGCTGAAAACAAAGCCGTTGGCTTTGCATAACTCGACAATTAACGGACTTATTTTTAAATATTGGGAAATATTTTTAGCCTGCGGCATAAGCAGGATTTTCGAGCGGTCGAAATCTCCCCGATCGCGGTCGAGGACAAGTTTCAAATCATTAAGAACCTGATGAACTTCGGTAATATCCTCAATCTTTTCCATTACAAATTTTAACTGATAATCATAATTCTTTATAAGTTCCGCTATCTGGTCGATTTTCAAATAGCCGGCTTTGTCGGGTTCGTTATTGTGAGCATTTGAAAGTTTCGGACTGATACTCATCAGGTCACAGGCGAGATTTGGAACAAATTTAATTCCCGCGGTCTCTATGGTAGTGTGAATATTTTGTTTTTTTACCGTTTCGCAAAGCAAGGTAATCTGCTGGCTGATGAGCGGTTCGCCGCCGGTGATAACGGCATAGTCAGGCGAATGTTTTAAAGCCTTTTTCATTATTTCGTCGATAGGCATTTTTGTCCCGGCTTTCGAATCGAGCGCATATTCGGTATCGCAATATTTGCAGCGGAGCGGACAGCCTGCCAACCTTATGAATACGCTTGGCCTGCCTGCGAGGAGACCTTCACCCTGGATTGAATAAAAGATTTCGGAGATATTTACTTCAATGTTTTGCATATTTTAATGGGTCTTTCAGGCCTGCCTGTGCAAAACCTCTAAGGCGGAGACGGCAGGAATCGCACCTGCCGCAGGGTTTGCCGGCCTTGTCGGGATTGTAACAGCTATGAGTTAAAGAGTAATCAACGCCGAGGCGTGTGCCGGTTTTTATTATTTGAGCTTTTGTCATTTTTATTATCGGCGTGTGGATTATGAACCTGCCTTTTTTTTGGACTGTTGCTGCTGTGGCGAGGTTAGCCATTTTTTCAAAGGCCTTAATATATTCAGGGCGACAATCCGGATAGCCGCTGTAATCCGTGGCGTTGACGCCGATAAAAATATCAAACGCGCCAATAGACTCGGCGAAAGCAAGAGCGTAACTTAAAAATATTGTGTTCCTTGCAGGGACATAAGTAATCGGTATTTCTGAAGATTTAAGATTTCTGTCCAGAGGGACTTTGATTGACCTGTCGGTAAGGGCGGAACCTGCAAATGCGGCAGAGGAGATATTAATAATTTTATGCCCGGCAGTGCCGAAAAATTTTGAGACTTTTCTTGCGGCCTTGAGTTCAATGCTGTGCCGCTGGCCGTAACTGAAGGTCAGCGGCAAACAATTAAAGCCCTTTTTTTTAGCGATAGCCAGCGTTGTGGCGGAATCAAGGCCGCCGCTGAGCAAAATGACCGCTTTTTTCATCTTTTTTGCCATAAATTAAGCAATACTCCACTTGCCAAAATCAGGAATTTTTATTATTATAATAGTCTATGATTTTTTAACAAACGCAAAACAGGACAGAAGATGACTGAGGTGAAAATAGAGCTTTTTGATAATCCCAGGCCGGGCAGGGAATATACAATTACTATATCCTGCCCGGAATTTACGAGCGTCTGTCCAAAAACAGGCCAGCCGGATTTCGGGACCATAACAATCGAATACTGCCCTGATAAAAAGTGCATCGAACTGAAAAGCCTGAAATTCTATATGCAAAGTTACCGGAATAAAGGGATTTTTTACGAGGCATTGACAAACCAGATTCTCGATGACCTTGCCGCTGCCGCAAAGCCAAAATGGATGAAAGTTATGTCGAAATTCACGCCGAGAGGCGGAATTACAACAGAAGTTACTGCCGAATATAAAAAATAAATAAAAACAGGAGCATACGAAATGCCAATAACGTTTCACTGTGAATGCTGCAAGAAAAAAGTGACCGCTAAGGATACTTCGGGCGGCAAATGGGGGAAATGTCCATACTGCAATCATAAATGCTATATACCCTCTGTCAGGGGGCCTGATGAAGAAGAGCTAACACTTGCGCCGATTGACGACGAAGAAGAAAAAAAATATGAAAATATGATGCGGGAAGCCCGCGGCCTGAAAGATGAGCTGCTTCATCAAGCTAAAGGACCGCCTGAGCCGGAAGACGATAAAATTGACGACAGGCAGCTTACCATTCTGGTAATTAAATACCTGAGGCAAATGGCGGACGGGCAGGGCAAAGATGCACAGGAAACCGCTGATAAAATCATACCATTTAAAGGTCAGACAAAGGCGATATTAGAAAAGATACTTCTTGCTGAAAAGCCTGAGCCTGAACTTGCGGATGTGCCGAAGAAAGTGCTTACCGGTTTTGTCCGCAATATTCTGACAAAAATCGGGTAAAAAAGCAGAAAGAAAAGGTGAAAAAATGTCTGAGACAAAAGAATTTTACGAAAAACTGGGCGAAAAAATAGAAAAGATGAAAAAAGCGGCACCGGCAATGTCGGCGGGCTTCGGCGGATTGTTCAGCAAGGTTATGACTGATGGGGCTTTGGGGTTTAAAGAAAAGGAACTTATCGCTCTGGGAATAGCAGTGGCAGTTAAATGCAAAGAATGCATAATGGCTCATACGAAAAAATGTCTCGATTCAGGAGCGAGTAAAGAGCAAATCATCGAAGCCGCATCGGTAGCAGTTGTTATGGGCGGCGGTCCGGCTTATATGCATGTGCCGGAAGTTATCGAAGCGCTGGAGGCCTTGGGGAAGTGAACAATAGTTTTGGGTTATTTTGCGATTGACTGCAAAAATGCTGTTTCCTGCTCGGTAAGAGATCGGCCTTTTATCTGTTTTACCTTTTTAATAGTCTGCTGCAAATCGAAGTTGCCTGATTTCAACATCCAAACGGCTGCAAGGTAGCTGACTCTTCTTTTGCCATTGCTGTCGTGCAAAAGCACAGGCAGATTGACTTTCTGGCTCATTATCTCAAGAAATTTTTGGCAATTGTTCATATCCGGGATGTCATCGGCAGATACATTTTTTTCTATGGGCAGCTCTATATATTTTACGCCGTTGCTCCTCATCCAGGAGACCTCCTCATTATACCAGTTTTGGTCGCGATGTTCGTCAGGATTACGCAGGTTTACAAACGTGGCGATGTGATACTTATACAAAAGGCGGGTATAATCCATTCCCCGAGGCTGACCACTTGTATAAAGCACGCCGGGAGCAATTGTCTGAAAATTTTTTATGCGAAAATGTTTAGTGAGACCTATGACAGACAGGATAATTACCGTCAGCCAGAACCAGAACAAAAGAGGATTATTTTTTTTCATCCCGCACCTTTTTGTAAATGTCCCTGACCGCATAGATTTTTCGGTCGGTAGCCTCGAAATAGACCCTGCTAATCATTTCACCGATAAGGCCGGTCGAGATAAAAGTCAGACCCATCAACAGCAGGAGAATTCCTGCTGCGCTTAACGGGCCGTGAGCGACAAAAATCGGGACGCTAAAATAAAACTTATCGAAAAGAACATAAGCGAAAATCAAAGACGCGGCCACAATACAGTAAAACGCGGCCTTGCCGAAAAAGTGCAGCGGCCGAGTTATATAACCCAGAAGAAAACGCAGCGTAATCAAATCAAACGCGACCCGGAACGTGCGCGAAATGCCGTAGTTGCTTTTGCCGGAAGGACGTATAATGTTTGTTATAGGAATCTCGATTATCCTGCCGCCTGTAATCGAGACAAGAGCCGGTATGAAACGGTGCATCTCGCCGTAAAGCCGGATATCCTGAATTATCTGCCTGCGATAAGCCTTGAAGGTAGTGCCGAAATCGTGAATGTCAACGCCGCTGACCTTTGAGGCGAGCCAGTTAGCAGTTCGGCTTGGAATCTTTCGCATTATCAAATTATCAACTCTTTTTTCTCTCCAGCCGCTGACGACATCATAGCCTTGGTCGATTTTTTCCAGAAATTTCGGTATCTCTTCCGGCAAATGCTGAAGGTCGCCATCCATACTGATAATTATTTTGCCGCGTGCATTGTCAAAACCGGCGGCAAGGGCAGGGGTCTGGCCGAAATTCCTGCGCAACTGAACGACGACGACGTGCTCGTCTTCGTCGGCAATGGCTTTAAGTTTTTCAAACGTTGAATCACTGCTGCCGTCCTCAACAAGGACAAGCTCATAGCTTTCATTTGTCTGCTGCATTACCTTTGTGAGACGCTGATAGAGTTCTTCAACGACCGCCTGCTCGTTGAACAAAGGCACAACAACCGAATATTTGACCTCAGTCTGTGTCATTTATCATCCTTGTCTATATTGCCATAATGGACCGGCTTTAGTCCTGCCTCGGCAAGAAGCTGTTTTGTCGAGGGGTCGCAGAGCCATTTAAGCTCGACCTTTCGCTGCTCAACAAGCCGGGTTTTAGTTAAGCCTTCCGGATAGCCCGGATGTGTCATAACTTCAGCCGTGCCGATAAACTGCGTTTTGCAGAGTTCAGACCAAAATTTATCGTCTATTCTGCCGGTATGGGCTACGCCGAAGAAAATATCGTTTTTTATAAATCGACTATCAATCCTCCGGCATTCAAGAGCCATTTGCCTTGCCAAAAAGGCACGCGCTTTATCGCCGAATTCGACAGGCGGCCAATCGCTTAAACAGACCGTTGCTGGCTCCCACGGCCAGCGAACCGCGCCAATGCCGAAGTCAGCGGCCAGAGAACATACTATTCTATATACCGGAGGAAAGCAATGGAAGTGTTTATGTGAGTCTAAATGTGTCGGTTTGATTCCTTTTTTAATGATTAAGCTGATCTGTTCTGCAAGCTCGATTTCGATAGCCTTGAGGATTTTTTTGTTCAAAAGGGATTTGAATGCAAGTTTATAAGCGGAATATTTGAATTCGCCGTTTTCATTAAGCAGCAGTCCGACGCCGCTGTCAGAAGACAGCGGTTTTCCATCTATTATATTTAGGTGGACGCCGACGCCGAGGGTTGGCATATTTTTAGCCATCATAATCGCCTCATACAAGGCAGGCATATTAGCCATAATAGTAGCGCTTGTTAAAACGCCGGTAGTGTGGGCCTCAAAAACGGCTTTATTGACGCCTTTGCAAAGTCCGAAATCGTCGGCATTTATTATCAGTTTTCTAAGCATAAGGGCTAAAGTTTATTCTGATAGGCTCGCAGGGTCAATCAAAAAGAAGTGGACAAAGATGCTCATAAATTTCAGAACGCAATGTCTGATTTAATCTTCCGCCCAATCAGTAAATTTAAGCCAATCAAGAGCGATTAAACTTAAATCCTCTAAATTAACTGCTCCATCTCGATTCAAATCACTATTTAAGTTTTCTCCTTCCTGGAGGTAATAATTCACAAGATAGAAAAAATCGGCAAAATCAACTTTACCGCTGTTGTCTATATCAGACAGCAGCGCCCAACCATACGGCGGCATTGAAGCCTCTGCAGTTCCGCCATAAGCACCCATATCTATTCGCTTATTTACGCCGAATCTGTGAAGCGGGTCAACTGATAATGTAGTCGGCTCATCACCTAAAGAATATCCCGGATTACCGGCATCAATACATCTGCTGGTAACATTATCCCATGTCCACTGATTTGTGTCAGTGTCCCATCGCCAGCCTTCACTTTTCAGGTGATAATCGCCATTACAAGGGTCAACAAAACATGGGTCTGTGTCAATATTGCCATCTCCCCAAATAATTTCTCCTTCATTCATATAATTGGAAATCCCCCCTTTGCCTCCTTGTATATTGGAGTTATCAATCTTAATTTGGTCATCACTAATTTGAATCTGTTTCAACTTATCATATTTGCCTGTTGTCCAATTATAAGCATAATTGCCGTATATTATGGAATTTTCAATTTGAATATAACAACCTGCATAAGAGTAAATAGCACCTGAACTATAGCCCCAATTTCCATAAATTGTGCTATTAATAATTTTTGGATTACTTACATTATCGCATTGAATCCCTACACCAGAATTCCGCACAATCAGACAATTCTGAATTGTGGGACTGCTTCCGGATGAGCCGCCGCAATGAATCCCTCCGCGGCTATTTTTGGATATTACACAACTTTCAATGATTGGATTACTGGCTAGGCAGTAGATTCCTCCTCCTTCACTATGGCCGCAAGTATTGTTAGTGATTGTACATCTGAAGATATGCGGATTTGCAGCATGACAATAAATCCCCCCGCCACCCTGCCATTCACCAGTAGTGTTATTTGTCAAAATACAATTTTTAATTGTTGGAATTGATGAATATCTGCATACAATCGCTCCACCGCCATTAAAAGGACTATCTTCAGTTGTACCATTAATTATTGTTACACCGTCAAGGATGCTGTTTTCTGTTTCATTGGAATGGAAGTTAAATCCTCTGTGTTTTTCTGTCTCCGTTCCATTGCAGTCTATGATGGTCGCCGCGACAATATTAGGGTCAGCAGGGTTTATGCTTTGAACGATGATGGCTTTGCCGAGAAAATCAATATCACGATTTCCAGTGCCGGTATAAATGCCGGGGAGCAGAATTATTTGATCGCCAATTTGAGATGCATCTATAGCGGATTGGATGGTTGGGTAATCTCCGGTTCCGTTTGCATCGACATAAATAATTTCAGCAGATACGGAAAAAGTGAAAATGGTTAAACTAAATACTACAACAGAAAATTTCATTTTCCGAACTCCACGCTGAATTTACTAATATTAGATTAAGCAAAAAATAGCGAAAAGTCAAGGAAAAATACATAGTTTAGAGATAACTGAAAATTATATCTATTTTTGTTGCAAAAGGGGCAGGATTGACGGAAATAAGGCTGAAACACTACGCTTGTCCCATACCGAATTTACAGAAAAAAGTTTTTTAGAGGCTTACCTGAGAACCCAATATGCAGCCTCTTTCCAGAAATAATAACTAAAATATACCCACAGCGGCGGAGATACTTTTCTTACTTCATAACCAACATATCTATTATCTACCACGACTCTGACGTAGTGAAAATAGCCTCCATCTGATTCCGGTATTTCGATGGGGATTGTGCCTCCGCCTCCACCGGTTGCAATGTAATCCACTCCATCAATTTTTTCATGTTTGAACATATGATAATGGCCGGAAAAAACCATATCCACTTTATATTTTGTGCACAGGTTTCTAAATTTGTAAGCCCACTTTCTGCCGCTTTTTACTGTAACCTGCCGACTTTGAAAGTATGGTATAAATGCCGGTTTATGCGCAACAACAAATATGTGTTCATACTTTTGCCCCTCGATGAGACATTTTTCGAACCACTCAAACTGGTTATCTGTTAATTCGTTTTCCGTATTATCAATTATAATGAAGTAAGAATTTCTATCGGCGAAGGCAAATTCTGTTTTTCCCATGTATTTTTCAAACAATTTATTTTCTTTGTTTTCGTGGTTGCCAATGGCAGCAAAGAGGGGATATTTAATAAGTTTCTGTTCTTTTTTAAAAGCAAGGAATTGCGAAGGCTTACCGCATAGAGTTACATCACCGGTATTCAGGACAAAATCTATTGGCATTTTTCCAAATCTGTCTTCCCTGTTAATATGAGATATCAATTTTAGAGTAGTCACATCATGGAAAAACAAGCCTGCGTGATTATCTCCGAAAACTATAAAAGAGAAAGTTGCATTCTGGTTATTCTTGAGTTTTTCGATGTTAGACTGATTATTGTCACTCATTTCCGCGGGAGCCGCAAATAACCAGAAGAAAATGGGTGGAATAAAATAATAAGATGCCAGCGCAACCAATATGACAAAAAAGACTTTCTTACGACGTGCCTTTTTAAATTTTGATAAAAACATAGTAATTGTTCTCCTTTTACAATTATGCCGCTTCAATAATGACAAAAACGATGACTGAAAATTGTTTTATTTTCTTGAGACTAATCATTTTACAGGCTCTCTAATATAAATCTCAGCCATTTCATCCGAAATTTCCCATTTAACATTTTTCGCCTTCCAATTCAACGATAATATTAAAAAGACATAATTAATTTAATACTGGTTACCCCGTAACCTGACATATATGTAAACAAGTCAGACCTTTTCGAGTATCCGGCTTTAATAGTTTCTTCGGGATTTGAAATGAAACATGGTCTATTTGAATCATATGCAAAACGTTCCATTAATTGTATCTCGTGGGTTTCACTCGCTCCATTCCTTTGAAATCATGGCAGAGGAAGACCGAATAGATGTTCTCAGTCCCATTTATAGCGCTTCGCGTTCTCACCAGATGTTTCTGGTACTCTTGGAACCTATCTTGAAGTTGGTCGGGCATGTTTTTGTCGCCCCGCAGGACAAAGACTGCGTCGTAGCCAAGCAGTTCGTGAAAGGTTGGCCAGAAATCAAACGGGTTAAACCGACGACCCAGGTTCACACAGTAGGTTGTGGGCTGGCCGTCCACGTAAAACGCCAGAAGAGAAGCGGTCATATATCCGTCAGAGAAGATAAACCGCTGGGGCTTAAGGTTTTGAGCCAGGCGAGCCACTTCATGCCCGAGTTGAACAGAGCCGCGGTGGACTTTCTTGAGAGGGTCCAGGTTGCTGGGAAATGTAATCATGCAGACCACGTGCAGAAGAATCGTGCAGCAAACGGCCAACGTGACTGCCGCGACCGTCAGGCGTCGCAGGCGAATGTTTAATGTGGAGAAACGGTCCAGAAAGTATGCGCTGAAGCTGATTAGGCCGGTGAGGTAACAGCACAAAGCCCAGTTGGCTTGAACCTTGCCCTGGAGGCTCTTAATCAGAAATAGGAATAATAACGGAATCGAAAACCAAAAGCTAAACAGGTCCTGCCGGCGAAGCTTGAACATCGCCCAGACCATCATCACGAGGAGCAGCGGCGTGACAATGCCCAGTTGCGAGCCGACGAACGCGAGAAAGTCCATCAGGGAGGCCCGCAGGCCCATGGACATTTGGGTTTGGCCGATATTGTGGAAGAAATTCACCCAGCCGTGGTGCAAATTCCAGAGAACCAGTGGCGAGATTACTGCCAGGCATAGGATCAAGGCCAAATACGGCCAAGGGCTTAACAACTGCCGTCTTGCGGGTGAAAATGCCAGCAGAAGCAAAGCCGGCAGGAAGAATGCGACCATCGTGTATTTGCATAGGATACCCATTCCTACAGCCAGCCCCAGCAATCCCCAGGCCAGCGGGGAAGCGGTCTTCCACGCCCAGTGCATCAGCAATAGCGACAACAGCCACATAAAGATAAACGACGGGTCAGTGGTAATGCCGATGCCGAAGAAGGCAAAGATGGGAGTGACCTGGAACAGGGCTGCCGAAAAGACGCCCACCCTCGAATTGTAAAGCCGGTTGCCGAGGAGATAAAGAATCAAACTGCTGCCGAACGAAAGAATGATGGCCGAGGCGCGGACGCCAAGTTCCGTGTTGCCCAGTGCCATTCGCGTGCACCAGATGCAGAATGCTACGCCCGGCCCCTTTGTTGCATAGCACCAATCCAGATTCCTGGAGCATTGCCAATACAGGGCCTCGTCGCCGCTGAGTTCGTTGGGCACGGCTACAATATACCAGATGCGAAAGAGGCTCAGGCCTACGAGGAAGACCATAAGATATAGCAGTAGACTATGTCGGCCGAGGAGCCTCCAGGCAATCAGGCCTCCTGCCACAAAGACCAAGCCAAACAACCAGCATGCTACAACCTGCCGGGAATCGACAGTCGCACACATAATGGCAAACACCAGATATGGCACCACAAACAAAAGCACGGATTTGACTGCTCCAATCCTGCCTCTTGCCTGTCCGGGATATTCTGCTGAATCCACGTCGATATTATTTGGTTCAGGATTTTCCATTTAATCTGACATTTCCTATATTAAACGCTTATACACACAACCAAGCCTGATAATATTCGCGAATTACAATAATTTGAAGTATTTTTTACAAAATTTGTTGCCAAATCCATCAAAATCAACTTTCAGAGCGTCCTTTATGCTTTCACCCATAAGGTTTTTCATTTTTTAATGGCCAAACTTACTTCAATCCATTCTGCGGGCCATATACTATTAAATTGGTATCAGATGTGCCACCTTAATATGGGAAATCCGGGTCAGGACAAGTATATTACTATTTTTGTTGCAAAAGCGTGCGATTTGACGAAAATAAGAGAGAAATCCTATGGTTTTTATAATACACAGATATATTTTCCGCGACCTGTTGAAGGTTTTTACGCTGGCGACACTGGCGCTCACAATAATTATGAGCCTTGGAAGCCTGCTGCGGCCGATTCAGGAATACGGGGTCGGACCCAAACAGGTGCTTGACCTGCTGGGTTATTTTATACCAATTACCCTGACTTTCGTTTTACCGGTGGCGGCTTTGTTTGCAACCTCATTAGTTTACGGCCGATTCGCCGCTGATAACGAATTCGATGCCTGCAAAGCAAGCGGAATAAGCCCTGCGATGCTGGTATATCCGGGACTTGTGCTGGCAATAATCGTTTCCATAGCGAATCTAATGCTGAGTTTCCATGTCGTGCCTATTTATTTCAAACGGGCTGAAAATGCCGTTAAAGCGGACGCAAAACAGATTCTTTTCAGAAACATTTACAGGCAAGGTTTTTATTGTCTGCCGGGGGGAGATTTCAAAATCTATTCCGACGCAGCCGACCCCAAAAACTCAAACCTCTACGGCGTCGTTATTATAGATACCGGTAATGCCAACAATACAAAGTTAATTACGGCTGAAGCCGCAACCGTAAGTATCGACAGTACTAAAAGGTCAAATGAGGTAAAGGTAGTTGCCAGAAATGCTTTTCAGTTCGACGAAAGCGGCGGAGTCTTTTTCAAGGTAATTTCAGTGCTCGGAGAATTTGAATCACTGATGGGCGACAGCATAAAATTTCAGAAAATTGAGCAGATGAACGCTATTAAAGCTTCACCAATAAATTATTATCCAATAGCGGTCTGTGCGTGGAACGCTTATGAACAGTTGACTATGGAAATACTTGCTGCCGATATAAATACGGTCATAAGCTCACAAAAAGACAATTTTTATCAGTTTAACAATAATGATAAAATTTTAAGATTTACCGCGAAAAAATGTAATTTATCTGACCAGACCGGTCAGATAGAGCTTTCAGAAGATGTTGTGCTGTTTGAGTATGACAAAAGTAACGGCGAACTTATCAGGAGTTATCGCGGGCAGAATCTCTACATACAGCTTTCAGCAGAGACAGAAACCAGGCCGAGCAATATGATGATACTTACATTTCCTAATGCAATATGGCTTGACCGCGGCGTTGAATATATAAAACCAAAATATACCGCTCAGGATATTGTTTTGCCGCAAACCGTGACAGCAAAGCTCGGCGAAGATATAATAGGAACAGTAAAGGCGCATCGATATGTTTCGCAGCCTTCATCGCGGTTTGAGGCTCTTGCAAAGGAGCTCGAAAGAAAAATCCGCGTTACGCTTTTTGAAATAAAGGCGGAGATTCATTCAAGACTCGTGTTCGGCATCGGCTGCATTACGCTGATAATCATAGGCATTGGGCTTGGAATCAGGTTAAGAGGCGGGCATTTACTGACAGCCTTCGGCGTGAGTTCCATTCCGGCTGCGGCACTGATGATTTTCATTTTGATGGGAGAAAATATAACCCGAAATCGGCACTCTGTATTGGGAGCCAATCTTGGCATCAGTTTTATGTGGGCAGGGCTTTTAATTTTGACAATTTTTGCTCTTATACTTTACAGAAAACTGATGAGAAATTAAACAAAAGAAGTATGAAATTATTAGACAAATACGTAACGAAAAATTTTCTGACAGGCTATTTGATTGCATTTGCCGTGCTGATGGGACTTCGCATAATGATAGACCTGTTCGTAAATATTGATGAATTTACGGAAAGCGCCGAGCTTACCACCGCGCAGGTGCTGTATAATATCGCGTTTTACTACGGCACACACAGCTTTTTGTATTTCAGGGATTTCGCGGGAATGATAACCGTTGTCGCGGCAGTATTTTCGCTGGGAAAGATGACAAAAAACAACGAGCTTATCGCAATTATGGCTTCGGGAGTGAGCCTGAAACGGGTAATCGCGCCGATTTTGTTTCTATCGCTTCTTTTCGCAGGTTTGCACGTGATTGACCAGGAATTTTTTATTCCGCCGCTGGCGGATAAACTTGTCCGCTCGCAAGATGCGATAGCTGATATACTCTCTTATGATATGTGGTTCCTCGGCGATGGAAACGCAAGCCTGTTCAACTCACCACGGTTTGAGGTTAAAGATGCGACGATTATCACACCGACAATAATTACGCGTTCCCCAAAACAGGAAACGGGATTATATGACATTACAGGCATAATTAAGGCTGATTCGGCCCAGTATGATTTCGATACAAAGTCCTGGATTCTTAAAAACGGCGTTTTTTTAAGGGTGTCGAGAGAACTGTCAGACAGGCCTTATGAAGTAATAAAATCGTATCCGAGCGACCTGACGCCAAAGGACATTCCGGTTCGCCGAAAGTCGGTTAATATGGACCTGCTCAGCTCTTATGACCTTGCCCGGCTTGCCCGGCAGAATCCGAAAGACCTCGCAAGGCTCTACGCGCAAAAAAACTTCCGTCTTACAGACCCGATAATCAACCTTGTGATGCTTATGATTTCTCTGCCTGTTTTGGTATGCAGAGACCCCAAGACGCTAAAGAGCGCGGTGTTTATCAGTTTTGCTTTGACGGGGCTGTGTTATATAATGACGTTCCTGTGTAAACTTTTTGCTTCTGAAGCGATAATCGCGGGCAGAGCGATGCCTGAATTATGGGCGTGGCTGCCGATATTCATTTTTTTGCCGATAGCGTTTATAGAATTAGACGCAATGAAAACGTAAAAATAATTTGGGATTTGAAATTTGAGATTGGAAAATGGAAGGATTCAAAATAGAACCAGCGGAAAGAATTAAAAGACTGCCGCCTTATTTGTTCGGCAGGCTCAACGCTCTAAAATTAGTCAAGCGTCAGCAGCAAATAGATATTATTGACCTCGGTATGGGAAACCCGTCCGACCCGACACCACAGATAATTATTGATAAACTGTGCGAAGCTGTGCAGGACCCGCGCAACCAGCGATACAGCGCAAGCAGAGGCATTTTCAACCTGAGAAGAGAAGTGGCTTTGAAATACGCAAGAAAATGGAATGTTGAGCTTGACCCCAATAGCGAGGTTCTTGCCTGCATCGGCAGCAAAGAGGGTTTCAGTCATATGTGCCTTGCGATGCTCGGCCCAGGCGATACCGCAATCGTTGCAGACCCTGCGTTTCCGATTCATATTTATGCCGTCGCTCTTGCGGGAGCAAATGTCGTTACCGTGCCGCTGGGCAATACGCAGGAATCTTTGAAAAATATTCAGGAGACCTGCGAAAAGCTCTATCCTCGTCCGAAAATAATGATACTGAATTTTCCGCATAACCCGACAGCGATGACAATCGATGATTTAGGATATTTCGAGACAGTCGTTGATATCGCTAAAAAATTTAATGTTGCGGTTATCCACGATTTTGCTTATGGCGAAACCTGTTTTGACGGCTACAAAGCTCCAAGTTTTCTGTCGGTAAAAGGCGCTAAAGATGTCGGCGTCGAATTTTCCACAATGAGCAAGGCTTATAATATGGCAGGCTGGCGAATCGGCTTTGCCGCGGGGAATAAGGAAATGATTGAGGCTCTTGCCACAATAAAGGGCTACTACGATTATGGCATTTTTCAGGCTGTTCAGATTGCCAGCATTATCGCAATGCGTCAGTGTGAAAAGGATACCGATGAGCAGAACAAAAAATATCAATTCCGCAGAGACGTTGTCTGCGATTGCCTTTCGCGTATGGGCTGGCAGGTTGAAAAGCCGAGGGCGTCGATGTTCGTCTGGGCAAGGGTGCCGGATGACCAGCTAAAAGGCAAAGGCACGATTGATTTCGCGATGGATTTGGTTGAACACGCAAACGTCGTAGTTTCTCCCGGCAGGGCGTTCGGCGAAAACGGCGAAGGCTATATGCGAATCGCACTTGTCGAAAACGAAAACCGTCTCAGGCAGGCCTTTCGCAATATCAAAAAATATGTGCAAAAGTGATAATTGTTACTCCTTAGTTTTTTGCTTAGCCTGCCCGGCGGGAATTTGATTGTTGCCCTGCAATGATGACAATAAACAGGCCGACCTGCCAGAACATCGAAAGCTGCCAACTGAACCATTTTTCCGCTATTTGATTTAATATCGCTGTCATTTGACACTCTCCTTTTTTGAATCATTTTGTTTTTGAATAGCGTTTAATAGCTGACGTCTCTGCTCTGCGGTAAGTTTCTGGTCTTCCAGGAGAAAATGCATCAGGGGCCCAAAAGCTCCGTCAAAGGCTTGGTTGACGAGAGATTTAAGAGCATTACGTCTTGCCATTTGCCTGCTGAGCAAGGGCTCATAGAGACTTGTATTGCCGTTCTTGCTCTCTTTGACTGCGCCTTTTTCCACCAGCCGGGCAAGAAGTGTTTTTATTGTTGTGTATGCCCAGTTGATTTCTTTCGGCAGTCTTTCGGCGATTCCGCGAGCTGTCGCAGGAAATCTTTCCCACAAGACATTCATAATCTGCCATTCTGTATCAGTCAGCTTCATAACAATTTTCCTTTCTACAAGTATAGAACCATTCTGCTACACTTGTAGAAGTTGTCAAGAGGAAAGTAAAAAAAAAAATTTCAAAAAACTGGTTTTCCGCGGTTCATAAGCTAAATCATCATTTTTAGAGGACTAACTATATTTTATGTTAAAATGGGTAAAATTTACTTGACTTTTGGCGTTTTTTTTGGTTTAATAGGGTCAAGTAAGAACATTCTTAAATGGGGTAGAGTTAATAATACTGCTTTCTTTGAATAGGCTGCTGCTGATTTAGTTACACAATTTATTTTTACTACTATGTCTCAATAAAGGTGTCAGGAGCCTTTTTTGGGGACAAACCAAGACTAAAAATGGGGTAAGAACTGATAATCACAACACAGAGATTCTGCGCGCATTGATAAATAATTAATAAATAAGGTGATAATATGAAAAACAAAAATTCAAAAACAATCCTTTTATTTATTTGTATGTCTGTTTTTGCAGTCTGTGCCGAGGCTTCGCTTTATAACGACTCTGCTGCAATGGCAGGTTTTACAAACAAGACATCGTTCGATATCTCGATGATGGGAAGCGTTTTAAAGGTCGATGTCGAATATGCGGTTTATGCACCCGGCAATTATCCCGGGCTCGATATTTCCGGACACAGTGAATACGTTTATGCCTACCAGGTTTTTAATAAATCACAATCTAATGTTGCAGTCGATTTCTTTTCGGTTGGGATTCTCCCCGGCTGCAGTATAGATAGTGTTTATACCGACACAAGTTATGGCACTGTCGGCGGGGCGGTCCCGTTTGCTTTTCATTTCCCACAGAGTGCTGGTTTTGTATTCATCAGTAATGCGCTTAATCCCAAACAATGGTCTGATGTCCTGCTGTTCACTTCCATCTATTCGCCGACTATGGGTTTGGGAACTGTCAGCGGCGGCGGTTTAGGCGTTATGGGTAGTCTTCCAACGCCATCAATTGTGCCGGAACCGGCAACAATCCTCATTATAGCTCCAATATTATATTTATTAAGAAATAAAAAAATACGAACGAAATGAAACCTTCGAGGATAATAATCTGTTTTATTTTTCTGTTCGCCGTCCGTGCTTTTGCACAAAGCGATTATGCGGTGCTTGTTCAGGAAAATCCTGTCGGAGCAGGCGAAATTAAGCCCGGAATTGGGGTCCATACATTCAATGTAAATGAGGTTGTAACGCTTACGACTGTTGCCAGGCCGGGATGGAAATTTGTTTACTGGCTCGGCGAGGTAAGCGACCCAACGGCAAACAGGACAATGCTTGCTGTTGACGGCCCAAAAATAATTATAGCTGTTTTCCAGCGCGATGAATATGAACTGCCGGGCGACGATATGTCAATAGGCGAAGGTCCTGCAACCCTTACAAGACGCTATGATAGTATTTCGTCAGGGGATTCCGGCAGCTATACGCCTCCTTCAAATCCGCCTGATAATCCGCCTTATTATCCTCCCGATAATCCGCCGGACAATCCTCCTCCAGTCCCTGGAGTTCCAGAACCTGCAACTGTGCTGCTATTGAGCTTAGGAACTTGGCTTATGTCTATAAATAGAAAAAAATAATACAGAATTTTTATTAAAGAAAAAGAGATAATAATGAAAAATGAACGTTCGAAAAAAATTAAATGGCTTGGACTGTTTATGGTTCTGCTGTTGTTGCAGGCTGCAGTGAAGGCCGGATACTACCTGCCTGAAAGTTCACTCTGGCAGGGCGCTCGTTATTATAACCAGGATAACGTATATGCGTATGTTGAATATGCCGTCTATGACACTGAATCAGAGGATTATCACAATGTGTTAGACGGTCTGACCGATGGATTCGCTAATCCGGGTTCCGGCCAATACATCTATGCCTATCAAGTCCTTAATCTTGGCTCCAATTTGCCGCCGATAGCAACGTTTGAGCTTTTAGGCGGTAATCCATCTCTTGCAGATGGTATCGGCTTTCAGGATGACGGACATGGCGGTCTTGTGCCATCTAATAACGGCGATTCTTTTGTATGGCTATTTGAAAACGGTATTTTCGTAGCTAACCAACATTCTGCTTTTTTGGTTTTCAGCTCCAATACAGGACCGGTGGAGGGAAGTATCAAACTCTCGACACTGAATGAAAACGGCGATGAACCGCCTGTTCCCGAACCAGCAACAGTGGTATTATTGGCCGCCGGCGCAGGGAGGCTTTTAAGAAGGAAAAAAGATTCTTTGAAAAACACTGTTTAAAATAAATAGACACCACTGGCCTGCCTCAGCGGGCAAGCATCGAGGGCCTGGTCCCCGGAATCCTTAATGTTAATATTGGTGGAGCCCTGTTATCGGTCGCAGGGAGAAGAAGTAGAAGTGGCCGGCAGCCGAACAAGCTGCCGGCCGAATTTTTTATTCGTTCGTAATAGTTTTTTCGAGAGTTTCGTCTGCACAGGCGTCGAGGTCCGCGGGATTAGTCGGAAGGTAAACGGTAAAAGTTGTTCCCTTGTTTAGTTCGCTTTCGACTAAGATTCGTCCGCTGTGCTGACTGATAATCTGAGCTACGATAGGCAGGCCGAGGCCTGTGCCCTGAATTTCCTTGCCGAGTCTTTTGACGCGGTAGAACCTTTCAAAAATCTTCGGCAGGTCCTCTTTTGGTATTCCCATTCCCGTATCTGATACTGTAATTATTATTTCTTTTTGCTGCCGTATGACTTCGAGCGAAACTTTGCCGCCTTGCGGGGTAAATTTTATCGCGTTGCTCAAAAGATTTGTCAAAACCTGAATTATACGATTATGGTCGAAAATCGCTTCGCCCAAATCATCCGCCAATTTGATTGTCAAATCTATTTTATTCTTCTGTGCAAAGAGTTTCATCGTTTCGTAAGCTTCACGAACCGTCTCGGCTATCTTATGCGGCGAAAAATCAAATTTTATTTTGCCGGTCTCAAGCTTCTGAAAATCAAGAACATCGTTTATCAGCATACTCAGGCGGTCAACATTTCGGCTCGCGAGATTCAAAAATTCCTTCTGTTTCTTTTTTACCCTTCCTGCGATACCGTCGAGGACAATGTTTAGACCTTCCTTAATCGCTGTAAGAGGCGTGCGAAGCTCGTGCGATACCGTCGAAATAAACTGAGATTTCATTTCCATAATCTGGGCCAGTTTTTCTTCAGCCAGTTTCTTGATGGTAATATCGTTCAAACAAACAACTACGTATTTTTTGTCCTCAATCGTAACCGGCTCAATACTCATTGCGAGCCAAGGCATTTTCTGTCTCTTTCGGAAATGGGTATTGCTCTGAAATTCAAATTCATACATTGGTTGTGAGGTCTCAAAGACCTTTTGGATGTTTTGTCTTAAAGGGCAAATCCGGCAATTGCAGCCGAAGCCGCACGATTTACCCTCTGTTGCTGTCGTGGAGCAATCAATCGCCTCACCGATATGTCTGTTTATGATTTCAGAGTAGTCTTTTCCTGCCATTTTACGGACAGCATTATTTACCCGTATGACTATCAGGTTTTCATCAACGAGTAAAAGACCTACCGGAATTGCGTCGAAAATCGCTTCGAGATTTTTTCTCTTGCGCTCAATAAGTTTTTCTATCGATGCTGTTTCGATATTATGCGAGTTCATTTTTTATCGAGAATCTGCGTGATTTTCTGCATAAGGTCTGCAAAGTCAAACGGCTTGGTTATGTAATCGATAACGCCTAATGAGCTTGCAGCGTTTATTTTTTGAGGTTCACATACAGCCGTAACCATAATGACGGGAATATCTTTAAGCTCGGGATTTTCTCTCATTTGTTCGAGCATTTCGAGGCCGCTCATTTCAGGCATATTATTATCTAATAGTATCAGGTCTGGTTTTTGAGATGCCGCTGTATCAAGACCCTCACTGCCGTTTAATGCGGTGAAAACCTTTAATTTATTCCATTCCAGGCGAGTCCGAATTGTGCTTAAAAGGTCGGCTTCATTGTCAATAACCAATATCGTTGCTGTTTTCTTTTTTGTCTTAAATAAATTTAACATAGATAATCCTTCAAAAAATATTTTCCAACTCGTTTATCGACAACGACAGGATGGGAAATTACCAAGAGCCGACTCAAATATGTTTTAAACCTGCATATAGAGGTTTCTGCTGTGGCTTTGTATGTTATCGGTCTTTGAAATGGTTTCAAGGTTAAGGAGCAGAGGGTTTTTGTCGATTTGGGGATATGGGTGAAAGTATGTAAAAACAAAGGCATAATATGACAATTGCTAAAGCAGAAAATTCGATTGTAGAAGCAATTAGAAAGCTCGGCATTCTAAGCGAAATCAAAATTGAAGAGCTTGAAAAACTGTCCATAGAGAGCGGTAAAAGCATAATCAGTTTGCTCAAGGAGCAAAATCTCGTCAATGATGAGCAGCTCGGCATAATTATTGCCGCAGACCAGAATATAGAATTTATAATGCTCAGTCCCGATATGGTTGACCCGATGGCTGCTCATATGGTTCCTTATGAAATGTCTAATGAGCATAACCTGATAGGGCTTCGGACAGAGGGCGATAAGCTATATGTAGCGATGAGCTCGCCGATGAATTTGGCTGTGAGGGACCAGATTGAGATGAGAACCGGCTGTCAGGTAATTCCAAAAGCCGCAACTCCAGGTGCGATTAAAGCCGCCATAAGATACCATTTTAATGTCCAGAATGTTACAAGGCAGACAATTGCGTCGATGAGGCTCAAACAGCAGCAGGACAGGCAGCAGACCACTGTGTTGGATAAACTTCAGAACAGCGACGATGCTGTAAGCAGTCTCGTTTCTTCCATAATTACCGGCGCAATAGACTCAAGAGCGAGCGACATTCATATTGAGCCGCAGGAAAATGACTTAAAGGTCCGATACAGAATTGACGGTGTCCTGAGAAAAGAGCTCGACATTCCCGCAACCGCTCAGGCGGAGGTAATCAGCCATATAAAGATTCTCGCCAATATGGACATATCTGAAAAAAGAATTCCGCAGGACGGGCATATTACGACTATGCATCACGAGCGGGAATATGATTTGCGAGTTTCTTCGCTGCCTTCGGTTATCGGCGAAAAAATCGTTATCAGAATCCTCGACAAAAGCGGCAGCAAATGGAATCTTGACGGTATAGCGACCGATAAGCAGGACAACGAAAAATTCAGAGGCCTGCTTGAAAATCCTTATGGAATGATACTTTTAACGGGGCCTACCGGAAGCGGCAAAACCACGACCCTTTATTCGCTTTTGCAGCTTTTAAATACCGGCAGGAATAATATTGTTACTGTGGAAGACCCGGTCGAATACAGGCTTGCAGGCATAACACAGGTTCAGGTAAATCCCAAAGCAGGTCTTATATTTGCCTCCGCTTTGAGAAGCATTTTGAGGCAGGATCCGGACATAATTCTTATCGGAGAGATTCGAGACCTTGAAACCGCTGAAATCGCGGTAAGCGCAGCTATGACCGGCCACCTTGTCCTGTCAACGCTGCATACTAACGATGCGGCTGGAGCGGTATCGCGGCTTGTTAATCTCGGAGTGCCGGCGTTTATGCTCGCTTCCTCATTGCTTGGAGCGGTAGCACAAAGGCTTATGAGAGTCTCCTGCAATCGATGCAGAGAAAGTTATCCTGCTGCCCAGGAGCAGAAGAAAATTCTTGTCCCGGGACGGGAATCTGAAGAGTTGCTGCTTGCCCGAAACAACGGCTGCGACAACTGCGGAAGAACGGGCTATCTTGGCAGAAAAGCCATATATGAAATTCTCGCTGTTTCGCCGCAAATACGGAAAATGATAATTGACGGCAAAAGCGATACTGAGATTAAAAAACAGGCTACAAAAGAGGGAATGAGAACCTTGAAGCAAAGCGGCGTTGATTATGTTGTTTCACAGGCTACCACAATTGAAGAACTGTATCGTGTGGTTGATATGCAGGTGGATTGATGGCAGTATTTGAATATACAGCGAGGGACGAAACAGGAGCAGTCTTCAGCGGCATATATGAAGATATCAGCGGAATATCCGCAATGAAGCAGGAACTGGCCAAAATCGGCTGCAGTCTTATACGCGCAAAAAGAAAAAGAATGGTCAATGCCGACAACATCAGAATAAGAAAGACAGATATTGTTGCTTTTGTGTATAAATTTGCCGGTATGTGCGCTGCGGGACTTACAATTGTGCAGTGTCTCGATACGCTTGAAAAGCAGACAGAAAACGAATCATTAAAATTTATCATCGGCGATATAAAAAAGAATATAGAAACCGGTTCATCTTTGACCAGCGCGTTTGAAAAGTATCGCAGCATATTTTCGGTTTTCTTTTTGGGGATGATTGAGGCAGGCGAATCAGGCGGGAAACTTGCCGAAAGCCTTGAAATAAGCGCAAAATATCTCGAAAAACGGGCAGATATACAAACCCGGATTAAAAGCGCTTTTACATATCCGATTGTTGTCATTATTGTTTGCTTTATAATAATTACTGCTATCGTAACATTTGTTGTGCCGGTGTTTTCAAAAATATATCGTCAGTTAGGCGTCCCTTTGCCGGGTCCGACGCAGATGCTGCTTGTCGCAAGCGTTATTGTGAGAAAGTGGTGGCCGGTTTTAATTTTGCTGACAGCCGGAATAATATTTTTATGCAGGAAAATAAAGAAAAACAAATATATCAAAAACAGATGGGATTATTTCAAATTTGCTATGCCTGTATTCGGCAAACTTAACAGGCTGGTAACGGTTTCGCATTATATCAGAAGTTTTGCGATGCTGATTACAACAGGTGTGCCGATGGTCAAGGCTTTTGAAGTATCTAATCTTGTGGCAAACAATGAAAAAGTTTCACAAATAACGCTTGATATCCAAAAATCCGTTCAGGCCGGAAACAGTGTGGCAGAATCGCTCAAAAAACACGAAATTTTTCCGCCGATTATTATTCAGCTTGCCGATTCCGGCGAACAGGCAGGCGCTTTGGGGCAGATGCTCAATAAAGGCGTTGATTTTCTTGAAAAGGATATTGAGCGAATGGTGAATGTAATGCTGGTAAGACTTGAACCTGCGCTTACGCTGGGAATGGGTGCGGTTATCGGACTAATTCTGCTTGCCGTATATCTTCCGATGTTCGATTATATGGCTCATTTGAAATAAAAAGGCTTTTTAACAGAATTTTACATAAGCAGGCGTGTTTTCCTGCCGAAAACTTATTATGGTTTTAATAGAAACAAATAAAATTTTATCACTCTTCGAAAGGAGATAAAAGATGAAGTTTAGAAAAGGTTTTACGTTGATTGAGCTGCTTATAGTGGTTCTGATTCTAAGCGCTCTTGCAGCCATTGCGATACCAAGAATTACTCAAAGTGCGAGCAACGCCAAGAAGAATGCCTGTGACACAAATGTTGACCTGATTAATACTCAGATTGAGTTGTATACAGCCGACAATAATGGCGTCGCTCCGACTTCGCTCACTACAATTATCGGCACAGATTCTGCACCGACGAATTATTTTCCGGATGGTCCGCCGAAATGCCCGTATGGAACGGAATATACATTGGGTTCGAACGGCCATGTAACCAGCCACACCCACACCAATTAATTCGTCAGAGACAGATAAATTTACGACAAAAAACGGATCCGTTAAAACAATAGAAGGGATGGCTCAGGGGGGCCATCCCTTTGTTTTGGCAGACAAAAATATGATGGCGAAAAGAAAAGCCTTTACGCTTGTTGAATTGTTAATCGTCGTTGCCATTATCAGCGTGATGACGTTTATCGCGGTGCCGAAAATGGGATTTTCACTAATCTCAGGCGGCAAGGCGCAGGCAACCACTCAGACACTCGCTGGCGCCATACGACACACAAGAACCCTTGCCATCACAAATGCCGCGTCAAACAGCTACGGCTACAGTTTTCAGATTACGACAAATCCTGCCGGATTTCAAATCGTGAATCTTAAACCGCCAACCCAAATTGTCGAAACAGGCTCTATAGCCCAGGGAGTAACCTGCAGCGCAGGCAGCTTCGGGTTCGGACCATTTGGAAATGGATTGCAGAGCGACAGCAGTATGACTGTTAGCATAGGCAGCATAACATACATTATATCAGTTAAGTCCAATACGGGAATGGTAAAATGCGAACTTCAGTAACCAAAAATGGCTTTACTTTACCGGAAGTAGTTGTTGCTGCTGCATTACTGCTGATTGCAATTGTGCCTATTCTAAAGGCTTTAACTGCGGCAAATCTTGATTCTGTCATTATAGAAAAAAGAACGCAAAGTCTGTATCTTGCACAGGAAAAACTTAATCAAATAAAGGCGAAATCGATTTATGATTTTAATACTATAAGTGAAACCGACGCGAATCTTGGAAATTCATATTATTGCGATGTCAGCCAGACGCTCGTTTCTGGCAATGATTATCTTAAAAAGGTTATCGTTTCGGTCGGCCTGGATGTTAACCGCAGCGGCACACTTGAAGAAAGCGAAAAGGAAGTAACGCTGCAAACTCAAATCGCAAAAAGATGGCCGTAACTGTCAAGCGTCAAAAATCGAGTTTACAGAGGTTAGCAAAATCTTTTTAGGCAAATCTTCAATCGCTTCTTTCGTGCGGATATTTACATCTTTTGTCTCATCTATAAGCAAATCAAAAAAGTTATCGCTTAATTCCGCATCAATAGGTAAATCCATATAAAGGTCTTTTACTGCCGATAATGATTTTAATTTTAAATGCCATTCGTAATCGTTTTGTCGCGTGCCTTTAATTTCGATGTTTGCCTTCGGCCAGTTAATATATTTATCAGGCAGATAAAAAAAACTGTTCTGCGATAGTTTAGTCTTGTCATTTTCCAGCGATAGAAGAAGAAAACAATCCTGGGGATTTGCTGGTCGGACGAAAGACTGCGGCAGAGAAAAAGATGTAAAGCCGTCGGGGCTGATTGAAAAGGGCCGCTTAAATTCGTCCATTAACGCCAGGTTCATATCGCACATACGGCATATAAAAAGACCCGTTAAAGGTTTCGGAGAATGGTTTATTATTGAGGTTGTTAGAGAAGCGATTGTTTTTTCAAGCGGTGTCCGGCTGGGATCGTATTGTGCGGAGACAGTCGTGATGACGGGAGAAAAAAGCCTTTTCGTGTAATAATAAAGAGCCTTCGGCCGGTAAGCGTAATCAATGCAGGACCAGCTTACGGCGGGGCAACTGTCGTTAAACTGCCAAAAGATTACGCCGCCGTTGATATTTGAATTTGAGCGAAGATGCTCGACATTTTTACGGATGGCTCTTGCCTGCATCAACTGCGAAAGATAAATAAATTCATCTATGTTTTTCGGCGGGCGGAAAAGTTCATTTATGTAATAGTGCAGACGAGCAGGGCCGTTCGGCTGATAGTTATGTTTCTCAAGCTCATAAGAAGCAGGATGTATTTTATCAGGCACAAAACTTTGCAGTGTTTTCTTTGCGGGCATTGCCTGAAAGCCGAACTCGGAGACAAATCGCGGCGTCTGCTGCAAATAGTTGTCGGTAGGCTCGAAGTGCGACCATACTTCCCACTGGTGAACGGTGCCGCTTGTCGGCTCATTTGGATTTTTGTCAGGGCCCAGCGGCGTTGAGCGGATATAATCGCGGTCGGGGTCAAGCTCGTGCACAAGCTGCGGGAGAATTTTATGATATATATTTTTGCCGTAGAATTTTTTACTTTTAAGGAAAAGACCTTTTGCGTGCATCCAGTCGATTTCATTGTTGCCGCACCAGAGCATAAGGGATGGATGATTTCGAAGCCTGATAATGTTTTGTGCTGCTTCGGTTTTTATCATTTCCGTAAACCACCGGCGTTCCGGATAATAAGCGCAGGCGAACGTAAAATCCTGCCAGACCATTATGCCGAGCCGGTCGCAGAGGTTGTAAAATATGTCGGTTTCATAAACGCCGCCGCCCCAGACACGTAGCATATTGATATTTGCTTCTTTTGCTGCCGTCAGCGCCTTTTCGTAGTCGGCTTCTGTGGCTGAGCCAATGTGCAGTGAAAACGGTATCCATGCAGCACCCCTCACATAAACAGGATGGTGGTTGATTACAAACTGGAATGAGCTGCCGATTTCGTCAGGCGTCTGATTGAGTTGAACTGTTCTTATACCGAATTTTTTCGATGATGTTTCGACAAGCTCATTTCCGCTAAAAAGCTCGGCTTTGAGGGTATAGAGCGGCTGTGAACCGTAAGAGACAGGCCGCCACAGAGACACAGGTTGTATTTTTAATACTGTGGAAATAATGTTTCTGTCGCCAAATTCAAGTTCCCTGTTGGCGCAGATATTATTGAGAGGGTCGAGAACTGTAAGTTTGCAGTTTATTGAAGACTGACCGGAAAAGTTTTCAATTTGAGTAGAGATTCTTATATCTGCGCCGGCAGAATCGGCTTCAACTGTTCTTATATGAATATCTCGCAGGCAGGCAGAGCTGAAACCTTCGATACGAACCGGCTGCCAGATACCGCAGCCCGGCAGCGGCGGCGCCCAGTCCCAGCCAAACTGGCATTGTGCCTTGCGGACATAAGTTCTGCACGGAAAAGAGCAGTCATACAGTCCGAGTACGCCGAACCGGCTCATCAGACTATTGCCGGCTTCAAGTGCAGATTCGCATTTTACCAGCAGACGATTGTTTTTCTTCTTAAGAAGCGGCTTTACATCAAAACGATATGCACAAAACATATTATCAGTTTTTGCGATGAGTTTGTCGTTGAGCCAGATTTGACAGAAGGTATCGAGGCCGTCGAAAACAAGCTCTATTTTGTCCGATTCGATAAGCTCATCGCTTGCATCGAAAAATTTTTGAAATATCCAGATTTTTTCGCTTGGCCAGAGGAAATTTTTGGGGTTTGAATTCAAATCCGATAAGTTAATAAGACCTGCATCAACGAGACAGGTATAAATTGAAGAGGGGACAGAACAATCCAGCCAATTTTCCGCATCCAGGTCGCGCATCCTCCTCGCCGAAGGCGGATATTCCTTAAACTGCCATTTTCCCGTCAGGTCTAAAATCTGTTTTGCCATAAGCAGGATTTTAGCAAAAAAACAGGGGATAGGGAATAGAAAACAGGGGATAGAAAAAGGATTATGAGACTTTTCAAATTAAATGGGTAATGTGCCGCTAATTATGCCGATAAGTCCCATAAAAACAGAATTTTTTATAAGATGGCTCGAATTTTTCGTATTTTCGTCTTTTGCATATAGACCCATTATTGGAAGTTAGCACAAAGAGATTATAAGCCGATATTTTTAAAGGATTAAGTGTAAACAGTGTATATATGCGCAAAATGAGAAAAAGAACAGGTTTTAATCTTGTTGAGCTGTTGGTCGCCTTTGCGATAATTGTGATTATCTTTGCGGCTGTTGTGCCGCAGTTTCGGGCAATCAGACTTAGCTGGGCGGGCGATGAGGCAAGAGCAGAGATAATCCAAAATGGCAGAGTTCTTGCCGAGCACTTTACAAGATACCTTGCCGCGGCAAAGTATATTGACAGCGTTACTTCAAGCAGCATTACTTTTTGGGACAATAACGATATTCCAAACCAGAGGTGCTATAAGCTCGCAGGAGGATATGTTGTTTTCGGCAACGTCGGCAGCGAAGAACAGCTCGCAGGACCGGTTGACAGTTTCCAGATTAGCTGTTATTCGCTTAACGACTTTGCTCATACAACAACCGATGGAAATACCATTCGTCTTGTCCGATTCGAAACGCATTTTTCAAATGCCGCAGTGCAGGGGACAGATAAAACCTTCAGCTCAGAAGTCTTCATACGGACAAATGACCAGCAGGCAGCTATCGAAAGGGGCGCAACATTTGAGCCTTATGGCGGACCGACCTTTGAATTTGACCCCGCTTGGGGTCAATATAAAGCTCTGGTGCGGATAGATTCGACTCACTATCTCTGTGCTTATACCGGTTCCAGCAGCAGCGGCAAAGCTGTGGTTCTAACAGTGAATCCGGGTAACTGGGCAATCACCAAAGGAAACGTCTTTCAATACGACACAGTTGGAACATTTCCCGCTTTGGTGCAGATAGATTCGACCCGCTATCTCTGTGCTTATATCGGAAACGACAGCAAGATAGGTTATGTTGCGGTTCTGACGGTTGATTCGAATACCTGGAGTATCACAAAAGGAGCCTCCGTAGCATACGACCCGGACGGTTACGGTCGATATGCCGCCTTTTCACAGATAGATTCTACTCATTATCTCTGTGCGTATAGTGGCAAGGGTGTTATCGGTTATGCCATAGTTTTTACTGTTTCAGGCACGACTGTCACAGCCGAAGGCGTTCGATATCAATTTGACACAAGAGGCTTATATCCTGCCCTGGCGAAGATTGATGACAGCCGCTATCTTTGCGCTTACACAGGTACCGACGATATGGGCCGCGCCGGTTATGCCATTGTTCTGACAGTTTCCGGAACGATTGTAACGCCCGGCAGTTCTATCGAATTTGACTATTGGGGAACGGTCCCGAATTTAATACAAATAGATTCAAGCCGTTATTTATGTGCATATCAGGGAACTAACAATCTTGGCAATGTCGTAGTTTTGACAGTCTCCGGCACAAATATATCGGCCGGAAATATATATCAATATGACACATACGGTGTGCATCCATGGTTGTCGCAGATAGATTCGAATCGTTATCTCTGTGCTTTTCAGGGAAACCCCGGCGCTTTCGGCATAGTCTTTACTGTATCAGGTACAAATATAACATCCGGCGCTCGATACCAATATGACACAAGCTGTTCATATCCCGTTGTATCAAGAATTGATATTTGTAATCATCTTTGTGCATATACCGGTCCAAGTACTCACGGCCGGTCAGTGGTACTGCTAAATCGGGTTAAACCATAATGAATATGAAAAACAAATTTGAAAATAACGGTTCGATATTGATAGTCGTGGTTTTTGCCATAGCTCTGATGACTGCACTTGTCGCGGGAATCCTGCAATTGAATACAGAACAGATACAGATTATGAGAAATGAAATTTTTGCGGCGCAGGCGACTGAAATTGCCAATGCCGGCCTTGCTGACGCATTCAGCGAGCTTTGCAGCAATCCGAACTGGAATTCCGGCTTCAGTGACAAAAGCTTCGGCGGCGGCTCTTACACCGTTACGGTGGCAGGTTTCAACGTTGTTTCAACCGGAACTTCTGAGCAGGGTTATACAGCGACAGTTCAGGCGGATATTACAATCGGAGGCAACAGCAGTCCTTATGTTGTCCGGATTGACAAATTGAGGATAAACGAATGAAAACAGGAAGTAAAAAAGCATTCGGTATAGATATAAGCAAAACGGCCGTTAATTTCGCCGAGCTGCAAAAAGACGGTTCCCAAATAAAGGTTTTGCGATATGGAAATCTGCCTATAAACGGGATAGTAAATAACGGCGTCATCCAGAATCCGGCGGCACTGACTAAATCGCTGAAAAAATTCAAAATTGGCAGGGTATTCCAGCACAGCGATGCAGTGCTGACTATTTGTGCCGAACCGGTCCTTTTGCAGATATTAAATCTCCCCGATTCGGCGCCGGGCGAGGTCAAAAAAATCATCCAGAATGAGGTCAGGCAATATGCGGTTCTGCCATTGAAAAATATTGAAATGGATTATTGCGGATTAAGGTCATCCGATTCCGAGGCTAAGCGAGCGCTTGTCGGAGCAGGGCAAAGCGAATATTTGACTACGACTGTCAAGGCGATTGAAAAAGACAATATCAATGTTAAAGCGATTGAGCCTGCGATTACAGCTTTTATAAGAGCCTGTTTCAATAAAGTAATAAGACCGGCAGGCAAAAAAAATATTATGATTTTGCTTGTGCGGGATGACACTCTTAATTTGTGTGTCTTTGAAAAGCAGAGGCTCGAATTCCTCAGGACAAAGAAATTTGAATCTGATATTGCTGGCTCGCAGCAGCGATGTGGCTGGCTCAAAAACGAAGTGGAATCGGTTCTCCAGTTCTATGAGCTTGAAAAGGAGACAAAGGCGCAAAGCTGGCAGATAATTATTGCCGGATGTCCCGATAATAGCGCCGGCGTCCAGATTGCCGATGAAATCAGAAGTCAGATTGCCCGGCAGGATATAGAGATTATGCCGTTCGAAAACAGTCTGATGGATGTAACAATTGAAGCAAAAGGCGACAAGGAAATTTCGTCTATAGCGGTGGGAGCGGCTATGAAGCTGTTGGACGAAGGTATAAGCAGCATAAGATTGAACCTGCTGCCCGGCGAGATTATTTCAGACAGGAAGGCTCAAAAAGAGCTGCTTATCATTACAAATGTTGCCGCCTGTCTGCTTGTATTTATGTTTATGCTGATATCTTTTTTAACTAAAAAATCAATAAATGTCAGCAGCAATCTTTATACGGTTAAATATAAACCCAAAGTCGATATAGTTGCTCTTGTTGAATCGAAAAAAGCCATCGATGAGAAAATCAGTCTTATTGAATTAAACAATGCGGCAATCGAAAAATCGATCAATAACAGAAAATATCATAATTGGGCAAAACTGCTGGTTGAGCTGGCAGGGGCTATGCCTAATACTGTGCTGATGGAGAACCTGGAATCAAGGGATGACGGCTCAATGAAAATCGAAGGACTTGCGATAAATTATGAGTCGGCCAACAGGTTTGTAAATCTTTTGGAACAAAGCAGAAAAATAGATACTGCTTCACTTGTTTCAGCGAATCAGAGTGCAAAATTCGGCGGCGGGCTTATTGATTATTCAATTATGTGTTCTTTTGCCAAGTAAGGGAACGTAGAGATGATTTTTGATTATATAAAAAATACGAACTGGTTAAGGAGAAACATAATTGTGGCCGCCTGTGTGCCTATTGCAATGGTTGCGATGTATAACTGGTTCGTATCGCCGCAATTGCAATATCTCAAGGCAGCGCAAAAATATGAAGATTCCGTCGATAAAGTTGAAAAAACAAATAAAATTATTGATACGCAGATTCAGGCAGGCAGCCGGAAACTTGACGAAATTTCGCAGCAGTTCGAGCAGAAAAAACAGGAATTTTTTGATATTGAAACTGCCAGGACTTTTCTTGGAAGCATTCAGTCAAAGGCCGAGAAAAATCAGTGCGTTGTGGATACGCTTAAATTTATGCCGGCAAACCAGATTGCCAATAATAGTAGTTCTATTGATATAAAGCAGCATCGGGCGATTTTGACCATAACAGGACAATATCCTGATATTGTAAAATTGCTTGATTCATTGCAGAACAGGAAACAGAAAGTATGGATTGACACGATAACCCTTCATCTCAAAGACCAGGAGTCGGGTTTGCTTGTTTGCGATGTGTCTTTGAGCATATACACGTTACAAGTTAAGGAGATTATAAGCGATGTTAAGACTGAAAAATAAAAAGCTTGTCCGCCGAAGCACAGCATCGGTTGCAGGGCTGATTATTATGAGTTTTGCCCTTGCTGTCTGCGGCGAAGACACAAATGAAATCGACATAAGCAAAATAAGTCAGAGCAATCCGTTTGTGCAATTGATACAGGCACAGGCACAGGCACAGGCACAGGCACAGAAACAGACACAGGCGCCGGCGCAGATACAAACCCCGCAGGTAAAGACGGAAGAGCCGAAACCAGAACTTTTTGTCAAGTCTGTTACCCTGAAGTTTCTTGACGCAAAAAGCCTCAAGGCCTCCATCTCAAATATGTCCGGCACTTATGGCAGTATGGAGCCGGACGGCAAGTGTAATTCGTTGATAATCTGTGACACCAATGAAAACGTCGAAAAAATAGTTTCCAAGATTCGTGCAATCGACAAAAAACCGGACCAGATTATGATTGAGGTTGTTATCGTCGATGTAAAACTCGATAACGAAACACAAATCGGCGTTGACTGGGACCTGCTTACCACCAATGACCACGATGCCGTTTTTAGACAAAATCTCGATTTTACCAGCCGCCTGAAAAGCACGGAAAGAACTACAACCAATGTAGGTACTGCTACGGCATTCAATACCACCGGCACAGGTTCTGATTTATGGCTTCTTTGGCCCAACGATATCAGAACTGTAATTCATGCACTGCAGGAGAAAAATAACGTTGAAATCCTTGCAAGTCCCCGCGTAATAGTTGTGAGCGGTCAAACCGCTTCTATCGAAGCCGTTGAAGAAGTGCCATATTCAGAAACATCTGACACAAGCCAGGGCGGACAACTGACAAGCACGCAATTCAAGAATGTCGGTGTAACGCTTAAAGTCGGGGCAACGCTGACAGATGACAAATTTATTCTTTTGAATGTCGAAACCGAACAGAGCGTTCAAACGGGGACAAGTGTCGTCAGCGGTGTTACCGGCACACCAATAATCGACACCAGAAAGATACAAAGCTCACTTTTGCTTAATGACAGTCAGATTCTTGTTATAGGCGGACTTCGGCGAAAAGAAACACAGAAACAGACCAATCAGCTTCCTTTCCTTGGAGACTTACCGGTAATAGGTTATGCCTTCAAGTCAACAAATACCGTCCAGAACAATTCCGAGCTGCTTGTAATCCTTTCGCCTCATATCTATAAAGGCGAAATGCCGAATACTGCTGAAATGCAAAAATTCAATGAAATTACAAAAAGGCCTCTCTTGACGCTTCCAAAACCCGACCCTAATGGGATAGAAGAAAAAATTGGAAAAGGAATAGATAATTTACTTAAACCATCCGCTAATGCGGAAAAAATACAAGATAAAAAAGCCCTGAAAGTGGCAAAGAAAGCGAAATAAATCAGCATTTTTTTGATAATTTAATAATGTAAATGTCGATGAAAAAACAACAGCGTTTCACATAAGGAAGAAGCACAATGAATTGTAAAACCAACATTGTTCACGTAACACACGAAGCGATCGGCAAAATCGGCGGTATCGGCGCCGTCCTTGATGGAATCCTGACCAGCAAGGCTTATATTGAAAATACAGGAAGGACTATACTTGTAAGCACCCTGTTCTCTACCGAAGGACCAGCGGAGAATCGGCTTGGTCCCGGAGGCGAAGTGCTTTATTCCAGCGCCGATGGTTTGTCAAAGACCGGCTACGCTGCCGGTTTCAAAGGCATTGAGAGGCATTTCAATGTCGATATTGTCTATGGAAGAAGACTCTTTGAGGACAGACGCACGGGCATAAAAAGTATGCCGGAAGTCATCCTGATTGACGTTCGTCAGATAAATGCCGGACTTGTCAACCATTTCAAAGGCCAATTATTTCATCGATTCGGAATTCCAAGTCACCGTTATGAGCGTTTATGGGAATATGATGAATGGGTCAGACTCGCTCCCCCGGCGATAGAGGCGTTAAAAACAATTAGCGCAGCTCCCCAGGATGGCGTCGCTATAGTTATTGCTCACGAATTTATGGGCATACCAACCGCTCTTGCGGCAAAAATAGACAATGAGCATAGTTTCAAAACAGTTTTTTACGCTCACGAGGTCGCATCTGTCAGGAAGATTGTTGAGGAAAGAAGCGGCCACGATACGATGTTTTACAATGTTATGAAAGCCGCGCAGTCGCAGGGCGTCAATCTGCCGGAAATTTTCGGAGACCAAAGCGGTTATTTCAAGCACGTTCTTGTAGAGGCTTCCCGGTATTTTGACAATATCCTTGCCGTCGGCGATTACGTTGCGGATGAATTGAGATTCCTCACCCCGGAATTTAAAACGGCAGATATTGAGATTGCATACAACGGAATTCCGGCTTATAGAATCGGTCTTGAAGAAAAAAAACAATCGAAGGCAAAACTTGTGCAGTATTGTGAAAATTTGCTCGGATTCAGGCCCGATTATATTTTCACTCACGTTACAAGATTAGTTAAAAGCAAAGGCCTTTGGCGCGATTTAAGAGTTCTGGAGCATATAGAAAAAGAATTGCGTCCGCTGCATAAAAGCGCAGTGATGTTCTTGCTCAGCACCGAAGTCGGCCCGAGAAGGCAGCGGGACATTTTGAAAATGGAATCTGAACATCAATGGCCCGTTGCGCATCGGGAAGGATTGCCGGATTTGAGCGGCGGCGAAGCAGCGTTTTATACCGCTGTGCAGGAGTTTAATACCCGCAGCAGAAATATAAAGATGATTTTTATTAATCAGTTCGGTTTTGACAGGCACAGATGCGGCCAAAGAATGCCGGAAGATATGGAGTTTATGGATATAAGAAAGGGCAGCGATGTTGAATTTGGACAGAGTATTTACGAACCGTTCGGCATCGCGCAGCTTGAGCCTCTGAGTTTTGGAGGAATCTGTGTGCTCAGCAGCGCCTGCGGCTGCGGCGGGTTTGTCAGGAGAATAACAGGCTATGAGGAAAAGCGCAACATAATAATCGCAGATTACACCGACCTTAATGGGATGAAATTTAACAGTATTGAGGATATACTCAAAATCGACGTTAACATTCGAAACCAGATTGAACGTTTCGTAAGCGAGAAAGTCGCAATGGAAATATTTGCCCGGTTGCCGAAAAATGACGAGGAAACCGTCGAGATGATACGTTCAGGCTATGACCTTGCGGCGTATATGAGCTGGGAGGAGGTTGTTAAGAACTATATCCTCAAGGCTTTTACCAATGCGGTTGAAAGGCAAAAATTAACAGCAGCGGTTTAGTTCATTTGCTTTAAGACCCGCCGTTGGGTATATTATTGTTGTGCAGCAAACCAATAAAAAAAACATAATCGGGATAATGGGCGGCATCGCATCGGGAAAAAGCGCCGTTGCAAAAGAGCTTGCCAAATTGGGTTGTGCCGTAATTGATGCCGACGAGATAGCTAAAGAGCTTCTCGGCAATGAAGATGTGAAAAAATTGCTCAAAAATAGATTCGGCAGCGGCATTTTTGACGAAAATGGCGAGATTGACAGAAAAAAACTTTCCGGAATAGTTTTTTCCAGTGCCGAGTCTGTAAAGGATGTAAATGCCGTGATTCATCCGCGGGTGCTTGATAAAACTGAGAAACTTATAGAACAATATCGCCGCCAGCCGACTATAAAGGCTATCGTTTTGGATATGCCGTTATTGGCTGAGGTTGGGTGGGAAAAAAGGTGCGATAAGCTCATTTTTGTGCAATGTGACGAGGAAATAAGGCTCAAAAGGGCTCAAAAAAAAGGGGTTTTAGATGAAAATGAGCTAAAAAAAAGAGAAAATTTCCAAATTTCTCTGGACAAAAAGCTTGCTATGGCGCAATATATAGTAGAAAATAATGACCTATCAGAGATGATTATACAGATCGGAAAGTTGTTTCCCGCTTTAATATCATAAGGCTTGGTGCCTTGGAAGATTCAGTATTTTGAGTTGCGGGAAATATAAGCACATAATAGTTTAAGACATTTTTGGAGAATAACCAAACCAGGCGGCAGGTTCAGTAGAGTCTGTCCGGAGGTGTTCCTGTTTATCCCGGGTTATGAAAATACAGCAATAATCGACATTAAAATAAGGAGTGAAAATGGCAAAGACAACCAGAAAAAAGAATATTCGAAAAAACAACGGCGAAACCGACGATGTCCAGCAGCAGGTAGAAACCGCCCCAGAGAAGAACAATACCTCTGCCCCCGCGCCGGAAAAAACCGAAACACGGGAAACCGAGCCTTTTGATAACGGCAAAAAGGCGGAATTTGAATCTACTCACGCCAAGTATGAGCGTATTAAGCGAGGTAATCTGCATATCACAGACCTGCAGAAAATGAACGTTGCCGAGCTGCACGAGGTCTGCAAAAAAGAGAATGTGCAGGAATATACCGGAATGAAAAAGCAGGAGCTTATCTTTAAAATCCTCAAAGAACGCATACAGTCCAACGGCTTGATGTATGGAGAAGGCGTTCTGGAAGTCCTGCCCGACGGCTACGGTTTCCTGAGAAACACGGAATATAACTACCTTTCTTCGCCGGACGATATTTATGTCTCGCCTTCACAGATTAAGCGATTCGGCCTTCGGACAGGCGCCGTGGTCAGCGGCCAGATTCGTCCGCCAAAAGAGTCCGAAAAGTATTTTGCTCTGCTGAGAGTCGAAGCCATTAACTTTCAGGAGCCGGATAGGCTCTCCGAAAAAGTCAACTTCAGCGACCTGACCCCTCTTCATCCGGAACAGAGAATCATTCTTGAAACAACTCCCGATGAGCTGAATATGCGGATAATCGATATGATTACGCCGGTTGGAAAAGGCCAGCGAGGCCTTATCGTCGCTCCGCCGAGAACGGGCAAAACCATACTCCTGCAAAAAATCGCCAACTCCGTAAGCACTAATTACCCGGAAGTGAAACTCATAGTCCTGCTTATCGACGAACGGCCTGAAGAAGTAACTGAAATGGAACGAAAAACAGCAAGAGACGTTGAAGTCATAAGTTCGACATTCGATGAGCCTGCTTCAAGACACTGCCAGGTTGCCGAAATGGTTATCGAAAAGGCAAAGAGAATGGTTGAATTCGGCGAGCATGTGGTAATCCTGCTCGATTCGATAACCAGGCTTGCAAGGGCTTACAATACCGAAGTGCCGCATTCAGGAAAGATTCTTACAGGCGGCGTCGATGCCAACGCAATGCAGATGCCCAAGAAATTCTTTGGCGCTGCGAGAAACATCGAGGAAGGCGGCTCGCTGACGATATTTGCTACGGCCCTTGTCGATACAGGCTCAAAGATGGATGAGGTTATCTTCGAAGAGTTCAAGGCCACAGGTAATATGGAGCTTCATCTCGACAGGAAACTTGTCGACAGGAGAATCTGGCCGGCTATCGATATCAGCAAGAGCGGCACAAGAAGGGAAGAATTGCTGCTTGACGCAAAGGAGCTTGAGCTGGTTTACAGATTAAGACGCGTCCTTAGCGAGCTTAATCCTGTCGAAGCCGTTGAACTGTTGAAGAGCAGACTTGCCAAGTGCAAAACAAACGCTGAATTCCTGATGACAATGAAACTCGACTAAAAATTCTCGGTTAGTCCCGCCAACACTTTGGCGGGGTTCGTCATTGCGAGCACAGCGAAGCAATCTGTCATTCTCGCGGAAGCGTTATTTAGAACGTAACCGTCCGACGAAATACGAAACGAGCCTCGTAACCGCAGCCGTTTGACACAGCCAATTAATGGTCTGATTTATTATTGTTTCTTGCTCCGCCAAGCCAGCGGATGTCTCCCCCGATACCTTGTATTGTTTGGCAGCTTGTTATAAAAACAAACAAAAGCAATAAAATAATTAAGAGAGCTTTTTTTACCATTTTTTAACTCCATAAATCATTTTATTCTATAATTATCGTCCCTGCGGCTTGCCAAACTTGAATTTGGTGATGCATTGTCATTTCGACCGGAGTGAGTCCCTATGGGACGAACGAAGCGGAGAAATCTGGCGCAGCAAATTAGCAAATTTTGAACTGTTCCAAAACTTTTATTGCTTTTTTCTCAAAATCATCGCACCGAGACCGAGCAGCAAAAGCGTGGCGGGTTCGGGAACGATTGTTAGAATATATGGATGGTAAGTACCGTCTATATATCCACAACCAACAATATCACCTCTGCTATTAATTCCATAAGCCACTTCTAATACGCAATTTGAGCTTTGAGGTATAAAGCTATTGAGATCAGTTAATAATCCGTTTTCCCATATAAAAGCTCTCATACCATTTATTCCTTCCGTAAGGCCTACAACCTGCCCATTATCATTTATTCCATATGCAATTGAATACTGACTATCTAAAATTCTTATTCCATTAACACCATCCCAAATGAATGCGTTTGAGCCTGCCTGACCTACAACTTGTCTATTATTATTGACTGCATAAGGTATATTTTGTATTCCTAACATTGTTTTATTGCCGTTCGTTAATAAGAATCCTACTGGTGATTGGTGTGGACCACTCTCATCATAACCAATAATATCTCCAACGTCATTAATTTTTCTTGTTCGTCCAATGTCACCTACGTATGTAACCTGCCCGTTTTGCCAAATGAAGTCATTTCCGCCAAGCTCTAAATCAACAATTACTTGACCTAAATTATTAATTCCTGTGCCCTCGTTTCCTCCAATATCAATCATAAGTCCGTTTTCCCATAAGAAACCGTGTGGCCCTCCCGTGCCATTGAGGTATGAACCCCCTATTATCTGGCCCGAATTGTTTATGCCTTCTGCCCAACTATAATCTCCACCGGGAAGAGTCCCAAGATTAGTTGTTACTCCCTTATCCCAAAGAAAAGCGCACCTGCCAGACATACCAACAACTTGATCGGAATCATTAATAGCATAATAACCGGAATTCTGTTGTGTCAACCATGTAATATTATAAGAGTTGGCTGCACTTATATTAGAAAGCGTTAATGAAAAAGGTATTATTGCTGACAACAAAATTTGTCGAATTTTCATCTTCCTAATCTCATTTCTTAACAAACGATATCTATTATATTTCTTTTTCTATAGAAAATCAAGAAAAAACCGTTTTTGAATATACAATTTTGTGTGGTAAAATGGTGTAAAAGGCAGGATTTAGTATTTTTACTTCTGCAGCGCAGCGTTCAAAATGTCCGTTGCTTTTTTGACGAAGATGAACTTCATTCCTTTTTTCGCCTCGGCTGGCACTTCGACCATATCCTTTTTATTTCTGAAAGGCAGTATGACGGTCTTTATGCCTGCCCGTTTAGCGGCAAGAATTTTTTCTTTAAGGCCGCCAATAGGCAGGACAAGTCCTTTTAATGTAATTTCGCCTGTCATCGCAACTTCAGCTTTGGCAGGGGTTTGCGTCAAAAGCGACACCAGAGAACAGAACATCGCAACTCCTGCGCTTGGACCGTCTTTTGGAACGGCACCGGCTGGAACGTGGATGTGGAAATCCAGCTTTCCAAAATTGGTCTGCGGGATATTTAATTTTTTGCTGCTTTCTTTTACTATTGAAAAAGCAGCCTGTGCGCTTTCTTTCATTACATCGCCTATCTGGCCGGTAAGGATAAGTTCGCCTTTGCCAGGCATCGAGGCCGACTCGACAAAAAGAATTTCACCGCCGAAAGGCGTATATGCAAGACCGGTAACAACACCGGGGACGGCGGTTCGCATCGCAAGCTCAGGCAAATGTCGGACGGGTCCGAGAATTTTAAATAGATGTGCCTTTGTGATTTCGACAGGATGTCTGTTGCCTTTGGCGATTTCGGTCGCGACCGACCGGCAGATAGATGCAATGGTTCGCTCCAGATTACGGACGCCTGCCTCGGCTGTGTAGCTGCGGATTATTTCTCTAACTGCTTCATCGGTTATCCTGAGTCGATTCTTCTTCAAGCCATTTTCTACAAACTGTCGCGGGATGAGATATTTTTTTGCGATGTTAAGTTTTTCATTTTCGGTATAACCCGGCAGTTCGATAATCTCCATCCTGTCCATCAGGGCAGGGGGGATTGGTTCTGTGTAATTTGCCGTGCCGATGAACATCACGCTGGACAAATCGAAAGGCTGGTCGAGATAGTGGTCGGTGAAGGTATAATTTTGTTCCGGGTCGAGGACTTCCAATAATGCGCTTGCGGGGTCGCCTCTGAAATCAGCGCCTATTTTGTCCATTTCATCTAACATAAAGACTGGATTTTTGCTGGCGCATTTTCTAAGCTCCTGCAGGATTCTGCCCGGCAGCGCGCCGATATAGGTTCTCCTGTGTCCTCTTATATCCGCTTCGTCTCTCATACCGCCGAGTGAAATTCTGACGAATTTTCTGCCCATCGCGCGGGAAATGGATTTGCCGAGACTCGTTTTGCCCACGCCCGGCGGGCCTATGAAGCATAAAATCGGGCTTTTGCCGGAGGGATTGAGTTTTCTTACCGCCAGAAATTCGAGGATTCGTTTTTTGACTTTTTCCAGGCCGTAATGGTCTTTATTTAAAATCCTTTGGCCTTTTCTTATATCCAGTGAATCCGTGGTCTTTATATTCCACGGCAGTTCGCAGACCCAGTCTAAATATGTCCTGATTACGCCATAATCCGGCGAGGCAACGTGGATTTTTGACAGGTGCTCAAGTTCTCGCAAAGCCTCAGCTTCCACTTTTTCCGGCATCTTTGCTTTTTTAATTTTTTCTTTTAATTCTTTAAGTTCGCCGGTCCTTTTATCATCTTCGCCAAGCTCGGTTTGAATAGCCTTTAATTGTTCCTGAAGGAAATATTCCCGCTGATTTTTTTCCACTGATTGTTTGACCTGGCCCTGAATCTTATGACTCAGTTCCAGAACCTCAAGCTGTTTGGCAAGAGCGAGAGAAATCTTTTCAAGACGTTTTTGGGCATCGACCTCTTCAAGTATCTGCTGTTTTTCATCGGTAGATATGCTTAAATTTGCCGCCAGAAAATCCGCAAGGGCCGAGGGCTGTTCAATGTTTTCCAGCAGAATCGATGCCTCTTCAGGCACGTTGGGACTTAAACGGATAACCTTATTTGCTGTATCGCGAGCGCTGACCATTAATGCCTTGAGCGTTTTGGTGATTTTTGTTTTTGATACAAGCGGTGCAATTCGGACCTTTATGTATGGGTCAGTTGCTACAAGCTCAACGATTTTGAATCTTATTATGCCGTGAACGATAACGTTTAACGTGTCCTGCGGCATTTTGATAATCTTGAGAATCGACGACGCGGTGCCGACCTTATAAAGGTCGTTTATGCCGGGATTTTCGATGTCGGATTTCTTCTGGGTGATAAGGCCGATGATGGATTCGTTTGCCTTGCAGTCTTCGAGCAGTTTTCTGCTTTTTTCCCTGCCGACAGCAAGCGGAGCGACGGTGCCGGGAAATATCACGGCGTTTCGTATCGGCAGAATTCCGATAACCTCCGGCAGCTCGATTTCCTTATGGCCTTCGGAAGAATCTGGATTTTGGCCTTCCATTAAAGGCTCCGCGTTTACTATGTCAATGAGTCTTAATTTTTTCATAGCTCAAGCAATTATAGCCGCAAAGCCGCGAAGACGCAAACAGTCTGAAATTTCAAATTTGAGATTTTAGATTACTTTTTAGAGTCCTGGCGGCTATGATTCCCGAAGCGCAAGCGGTTTACCAATAATTTCCTGATACAATATCGCATTTCGCAGGTCGTCCGGCGAGGAGAAGAGCAGTTTATTAATGCTTTCGCCGGCCGGTTGCGGAACTGGGACGTGAGCCTTGCCTTTTTCTGCGAAAGTTTTTGAAGGTGCGGCAGCTGGCGCTGTATGCATAACAGGTTTTTTGTGTTTCGGATGATGAATGGGTCTTTCGGTCGGCAGCGGCGGCGGTGAGGCAGGTGAGGGTATATACTGCGGCTCTTCTACATCAGGCTGCATAAGTTCTTCGGCAGCAATGGGTTGCGGCTCTTTTTGTATCGGCGGCTCCGGTATCCCGTAAGCTGCCCTGATTTGTTTGATTCTTTCCTCACGTAGCTGTTCAAGAGTTTTGAAACTGCCGTCTGCATCCACATATCTCTTTTTCGGCTTGTCTGATATTGGTGTCGGCTCATCTTCGCTCTCGTCGGACTTTTGCTCCACCATCGTTTTTGCGTTGCGGATTATCGCCTTAATAATGCCGACTCCGATTATTACCGCTACGATAATAATCTGGACCCAGATACTCTCATCAGGACCCCTGGCTGCTAACAGATTTTTAAATAAAAAATTCATATATTCAAAACTAAAAATTTCTTAGCGTTTTTACTTGTCCGCCATAGCCTTAGCGACGGCGGATGGCTTTATTCACCGTCTTTTTTCGGCGGCTTTGCAATGGATTCTCTCATAGTAGTATCAGCAACTATATTCTTCATTTTGTAGTAGTCCATTATGCCTAAGTTGCCTTTTCTGAACGCTTCGGCCATTGCCAGCGGGACTTCCGCTTCGGCAAGAACAACCTTTGCGCGGTTTTCCTGAACTAATGCTTGCATTTCCTGCGCGCGTGCAACGGCCATTGCCCGGCGTTTTTCAGCTTCAGCCTGTGCCCTTACCAAATCGGCCTTTGCCTGGTCTGCCTGAAGTTTTGCACCGATGTTTTCGCCGACATCAACATCAGCGATATCGATTGAAAGAATTTCAAAAGCAGTTCCGGCGTCGAGGCCTTTTGCAAGCACCTGTTTGGAAATATTGTCGGGGTTTCCAAGAACGCTTTTATGTGATATTGAACTGCCTATGGTTGTTACGATACCTTCGCCTACACGGGCGATAATAGTTGCTTCTGTAGCGCCGCCGATAAGCCGCTGAAGGTTTGTTCGAACTGTTACGCGGGCCTTGGCTTTTAACTGGATGCCGTCCTGAGCGACCGCGTCAACGGTGTCCCGCCCCTTTGCAGGGTCGGGGCAGTCGATAACCTTTGGATTAACCGAGGTTTGAACCGCGTCGAGAATATCTCTGCCGGCAAGGTCGATTGCTGTGGCGATCTTGAAAGACAGATTTAAATTTGCCCTGTCGGCTGCGATGAGCGCCCGCACGACATTCGGCACCCGCCCGCCTGCGAGATAGTGACTTTCGAGGTCGCGACGGCTCAAATCAAGACCTGCCTGAACCGCCGTGATTCTGCTCTGAACTATTACGCGGGCGTCAACCCTGCGCAGCGTCATTCCGATAAGCTCGCCGACAGAAATAGGAGCGCCGGATAATTTTGCCTGAAGCCACATTCGGCCGTATGCCAGAACCAGCAGACCGAAAATAAATATGAGGACAAAAATAATTATCAAACCGATGCCGGATACCGCTTTTGGCATTTCAGCTAAAATAAGAAGATTTGCGTCTATCATTTTAAAGTCCTTTCATTAAGAGTTTTCTATTTCTCTGACTGTAAGCTGCGTTCCTTCAACTTTTATGACTACAACGGTTTTTCCTTTCTCAACATAACCGCTTTCAGTAACACATTCAAGTCTTGTTCCGTCAAAATCGCACATTCCAACCGGCCGAAGCACGGTTGTGGTTACAGCCTTTTGGCCCAATCGTTTCATAAGTTCCTGTGAATCCGGCACGCCGGTGCCTTTTTGAACCTGGGGCATATCTAAAAGAACGGTTTTGCCGAAGCCGGTTTTCGGAAAGATTTTATACGCCAGAACCAGAACCGTCGGAATCATAAACACGGCTACTACTATGCCTATCCAGCCGGCCGTGGGGCTAAGCTTGAAGAATATCATTATTCCGCCGACCAGAGACACCAGCGAAAGAACAATAAGCAGTCCGAAACTTGGCACAAAGACTTCCGCTACCAGCAAAACGGCACATATCAAAAACAAAAATATCGCAAGTATTATCCACCAGAACATTTATTTTTCCTTCAATCAGTTATTTGTTTTACCACGACCCTGTTGCCTTCAATTAGTATGATTTTTATTTTTGTGTCTTTCTCTACGAAATCACCCTCGGCAACGACATCAACAACGCTGTCTCCGAATCGTCCCTGACCTGCCGGCCGCAGTTTTGTAATCGCAGTTCCGGTATCGCCGGTTTTTAATTTGCCGCCTTTTTCGAGCGGTGCGGTTGAGTCTATATCCATCACAGGTCCTTTAGCGGCAGGAGCCAGAACAAGCCCTGTAAGCGGCCCGGTTTTCGGCAGAAATTTTGCCAGTATATACGCCAGAATCAAAAATCCCCCAAAACCCAGCGAAAATGACCAGGCTCCGCTCGACAAAAGATGCCATTGAACGTTATCGAAATCGTATTGCGGCCACGGCAGCTCATCCGGCCTGTTGGGAATGAGAATCGCGAAAATACTCAGGAGAATAAATAAAATACCCAGCACGCCGGCAATGCCGAAGCCGGGAATAACGAAAAGCTCAATCGCCAGCAGGATAACGCCGGCTGCAAATACGGCGATTTCCCACCATGTTGCAAGGCCTGTAAGAAATCTGCTGCCGAAAATTATCGCAAAACATATAACCGCGACGAATCCCGGCAAAGCCACGCCGGGCGTTTTTAATTCGATATAAACGCCGAGCATCGCAATCATAAACAGAATCCCGCTGACCGTTGGATGGTTGAGCATCCGGACAAGCTGCTCTGACCAGTTCGGCTCTAACCTCAGAATCTTCGGCGAAAACTTCACATTATCGCGCTGCGCAAGAAACGCGATTGCCTCGTTTACATCGTTCACCACGTCTCTGGCTATACCGTATTCCTTTGCCTTAGCGGCCGTAAGAGTCAGGATTTCATTTTCGTTGTCGATAAGTTCTTTATTTTTCAAGTCATAAAGTTTGTCGTCCTTCGGCAGTTTATCATCCTCGCAAAATTCATAAGAGTCTGTCTTGATATTTTTTACCCGCCATACTTTTTTATGCCTGCTTACCATTGCTTCGAGCAGGGCATCGGGATAATTATTGGCCTGTGCTGCTCTCTGGAATGTCGCTCGGATAAAACTTTCGACCTTTTCGCGTTCGACATCTTCAAGTTTCTCGCCCATTTGAATCGGGGCGCAATCGCCGATAGTCGTATTTTTCCTCATTATTATATCCTGGCAGGAAACGCTTATCATTGCGCCGGCGCTGATTGCCTCGGTATTTATATATGCGACTGTTTTTGCCTTTTGAGACAATTCAAGGATGAGATATTTTGATATGTCGTCCGCACTTTTGACAAGCCCGCCGTAGGTTTCGATTTCAAGAATAATATAATTTGCGCCGCGTTCAAGAGCGGTATTTGCCCGCCGTTTAATAGAGGAGAACAAACCGTCGTCAATCAGACCCGTGCAGGTTATAACAGCGGCTTTTGCCTGCCCTGAATCCTGCTGCGGTTCAGTGGGAATATTGGGTTTAACGGCACTCGTCGCGGCGAAGGCCGCAGCCGGAGTCGGATAAGCCGCTAAAGAGACCACACATAATAAAAAGATGAAAAATCCTTTTCGCATACCGTAATTTTAACAGCACATCGGCTGTCAGACAAGAAAAAATATCAGGCAAGTTTATTTAAAATCTCAATGCCTTTTTTTATCTTGTCATTGGTCGTCGTATAGCAGAGCCTGAAGTGCGTATCTTTTTCGCTGAAAACGCTGCCGGGAATAATCAGCACATTGTTCTTTATGGCCTTTTCGACAAATTCAGTCCCGCTGCCTTTCGGCGGTTTGACGAAGGCGTAAAACGCGCCGCCCGGCTTTCGCAGTTCGAATTTGTCCTTCAGTCCCTCATACATAATATCCCGTTTGGTTTTGTAATCAGCTATAAGGTCGCTGACATCATAGTCCAAAGCAGCAAGTGCAGCCTGTTGGAACGGGGCAGGGGCACAAACAAAAGTATATTGCTGAATCTTTGTCATTTCCTCGATTATTGGTTTCAAATGCTGCGGCGTAGCTACATAAGCAAGCCTCCAGCCGGTCATTGCATAAGATTTGCTGAATCCCTTCATAAGTATCGTATTGGGATAAATTGAAGCGATACTCGGATAGTCGGTATCATAACAGAATTTGTCGTAAATCTCGTCGGACAGGATTAGAATTTCTTTTTTTGCCGCAATTTCTGCAAGCGATTTAAGTTCATTTGTCGAATAAACCTGTCCGGTAGGATTGCAGGGCGAGTTTACGACGATGATTTTCGTTTTGTCGGTGATTTTTTCTTTTATTTTTTCCGGATGCAGTCCGAAGTCGGGGTATGTATCTATAAAAACGCATTTTCCGCCTAAAAGGTTTACCAGATGTTTATACATCACAAAATAAGGGTCGGGTATTATTACCTCATCGCCGGGGTTGATGAGACTCATAAAAGAAAGTAATAACGCTCCGCTTACCCCGCTTGCGAAAAGGACTGATGGGTTTTTCCAACCGAATTGAGCGGTAATTTTCTCTGCGATTTTCGCGCAAAGCACAGGCTCGCCCGCCGTGATGGTATATTTATTTTTGCCCTGTTTTATTGCGTCGATGGCGATTTGCTTAAGAGGCTGCGGCACATCGAAATCAGGCTGGCCGATTGAGAAATTGATAGGGTCTTTCATCGAAGCGGCAAGATTGAATATTTTTCTTATGCCGCTTGCGTCGATGAGCGTTGTCCTGTCTGCAAGATATTTTTTCATAATAATAATTCAGAAAAACGAGATTATACTGTCTGAATTGACAATTTTGGAGAATGTTTAAAATACTAAATTTAAAATTTTAAATATTAAATTTTAAATATTAAATTTATTATCTTCTTCCGCCGCCACCGCCCGGTTTACCTTGGCCTGTTGACTTTGCCGCTGGGGCTGCCTTGGCTGGCGCGACTTTTGTTGCTGGAGCGGCTGCTTTGGCTGGTGCCGCAGCGGCTTTGCCTGTTGCTGGTGCTCCTGTGCCTGCGGCGCCCGGTGCAGCGCCGGCTGCTCCGGCTTCCAGAACGGCTGCTTCGCCGGTTTCAGCTTTGGCTTCTTTCTTCTTGCCTACCGATACTTTTCTATGGGCTACTTTCGGAAGACCGAAAAGGCTGTCGCCTTCCTCCCAGCGTTCTTCTTCTTTAAGACGTGTTACTCGCTCGTCGCGGGTTAGAACATTGCGGTGGCGCACAAGTGCGCCTTTTAATTTCAATGAACGGTCAACTGACATAATTACTCCTATTTTATTAAATTAATTTACCTTCATACCATAAGCATCCTGGAACGGCTTTGGTCCGAATGGCTCAAAACCGCTCGATGCCGGCGGCTTATAATTTGCGCCTATAGAAATAATCTTTTTTCTCATTTCAAAACCATCACTGCCGGCTTTTTCAACGCTGTTGAAGCGTTCCTGCGTAACCAGCAGAAAACGATTATCTTTCTTTATAATCTCTGTCGCTATTCCGAACCCGGCGAAATACTGTTTTACCGGCTCCAGATGGCTGCTTAACGGATGGCTTGCGATAACAATAATATTATCGCCCATCGGCTCAACCATTTTTGGCGGCTTCTGTTCGTTTTTTGCTGCGGAAGCAGTCTCAACTTTTGGCTGAGGCATTATATTTTCTACCGAGATAGTCTGCAATGGCTTTTTAGCATCTGTTTTTTTCAGCGAATAAATCTGACCCAGCCTGAAAAAAACCATAAGCATTGCTATTAACGCAAGCGTTCCTATTATCACCACCTGCCAGGAAAAGCACAGCTCTACCCTGTCCGGATATAATCTTACCGCTTTAGGCTTTGTGCCCCAAACCGCACCTGGCTTTGAAACTGAAGCCTCAATTGGGCGTGGAGGCTTTGGCGTCTCAATTTTTTCAACTGCTTTTTCAACAACCGGCTCGAAGTTTGGCTCAGCCGGAATTTCCACAAGTTTACCGGTTTTTCGGTATTCTACAGCCGCTAAAGCCTTTTGCTGAGCGGACTTAAAGCGAGCCTTGTTGACAAGCTCATAAAGCGCGATTCGATTCAATCCTTTTGCCATCTCTAAGGCCTCTAAAGACTTATAGTCCATTTAAATAATATTAGATTAGAAGGATACCCAATAAACTATCTAATTTCAACTTAAAAATCGTAAAACATAGGATTCTTATCTAAACCCTATCCCTAATTTTTGAAATTTTCTTGACAGCCGGCCCAATATAAATTATTAAAGCGTCTTTAAAATCCGTCTTGACGGCTGTTTTTTCGCCGCAAAATAGCGATTTTACTCGCTATAATATGGATACAGATGACAATTTAGCCGGCGGTTCGGTTCGGAACTGCTATAGGGAGTTGTCTTTGTTGTTTTTTCTTATAGGTTTTCGGAGATAAAAAATGCTGCCGGTAAAAAAAATGTGTAAAAGCAGGGCAAATAGACGCCGCAGTCACTTCAGACTCAAGGCGACGAATTATTCGATATGCAAAAAATGTGAAAGCCCAAAACTCCCTCACGCAGCTTGTGACAACTGTGGATATCTCAATTCCAAAATCACGCTTAAGCTTGCCAAGAAGGAGGAGGCAGACTAACGATGCGGATAGCTATTGACGCCATGGGTGGCGACTTCGCACCCGATGAGATACTTAACGGTGCTGTTGAATCGATGGAGCTAATCGAAAAGGAGGATAGCATAATCCTTGTTGGTCCCTCTGACATTATCACAAACAAACTTGGTTCTAAAAATCTCAATAAATATAGCGGCAGGCTGAAGGTTGTCGATGCGTCGGAAGTTATCGGTATGGATGAATCACCCATCGACGCCCTGAGGAAGAAAAAACATAGTTCCATATCGGTTATGGTCAAGCTTGTTTCTGAAAATGAAGCTGATGCTGTAATATCAGCCGGCAACACAGGTGCCTTTGTTGCTGCCTGCCAGTTGCGGATGCGGAACATTGAAGGATTAAACAGGCCGGGAATCGCTGTTGTATTTCCGACTTTTGAAGGGCCTGTTACGATGTGCGATGTCGGCGCAAATATCGCCTGCAAACCCATTAACTTTTATCAATACGCCATAATGGCTTGTATGTATTCAAGGCTTGTTCTTGGCATCGAAAATCCGCGAGTCGGAATTATGAGCATCGGCGAGGAAGAAGCCAAGGGAAACGAAATTGTAAAAAAAGCCAGAGAGATGATTAAAAGCGACCCGAAAATCAATTTTATCGGAAACATCGAAGGCCGTGATATATTTAAGGGCAAATGCGATGTCGCTATATGCGATGGTTTTGTTGGAAATGTAATGTTAAAGCTCACCGAAGGCCTTGTTGACGGCCTCTTTAGGCTTATAAAACACGAGCTTATGCAGGAGTCGATATCACTTGCCCTGAAGTTCAAGCCTATAGTGATGAGAATGTATCAAAAGTATGACTATAACGAATACGGCGGGGCTTTGCTGTTAGGCGTGAATGGAACATCTGTTATTTGTCACGGCGCCAGCAAAGCAAAAACTATAAAAAATGCTATTATAACCTGCCGAAAATTCCATAATTTGAAAATTAATGAAAAAATAAAAGAATATCTTTCTACAACAACGGTGAAAAGCACGGATGAATAATAAAAAAACAAAATCGACGGCCTTCAGAGCTGTTATCGCAGGCACAGGAAGCTGCACGCCCGAAAAGCAGCTTACAAATGACGACCTCACAAAAATGGTTGATACCAGTGATGAGTGGATAACGACACGGACGGGTATAAAAGTCCGTCATATTGCTGAAGATAATCAGACTACTGCGTCTTTGTCCACAGAGGCTGCCAAAAGAGCGGTTCAGCAGGCAGGCATTTCCGCTGAAGATATAGAAATGATAATCGTCGCCACGGTAACGCCCGAAATGGTTTTCCCCGCGACAGCCTGTTTTGTTCAGGAGCAGCTCGGCGCCAAAAAGGCCTGGGCATTTGATATTTCCGCTGCCTGCAGCGGTTTTGTCTATGCGTTAAGTATCGCTCAGCAGTTTGTAACCAGCGGCAAATATGATAATGTCCTCGTTATCGGCGCTGAGACAATCAGTAAAATTACAGACTATAAAGACAGGACAAGCTGCATTCTTTTCGGCGATGGCGCCGGCGCTGCCATTCTGAAAAGAGGCGATGCTAAAGGCTCAAGAGGGGTCTTTTACAGCACTTCCGGCTCCGATGGTTCAGGCTGGAAGTCGATTTACTGTCCCGCTTACGGCAGCAGATTTCCTGTAACTAAGCCCCTTGAAACTCCAAATTCTATTTATGTGCAAATTAACGGCAGGGAGGTTTATCAGCTCGCCGTGCGAAAAATTATTGAGACCGTTGAAGACTGTCTGACAAACTGCAAATTGTCAATCGACGATATAGATTTATTTATCCCTCACCAGATGAACGCCCGGATTATCGAGTCCGTTGCCAAAAGGCTCGAGCTTTCCGACGAGAAGGTATTTATAAATATTGATAAGTATGGCAATACCTCAGCCGCTTCGATTCCGATTGCTCTTGATGAGTGCCTCCGGCAGGGCAGGATTAAAAAAGGGGACATTGTACTTTTAGTCGCTTTTGGCGGCGGCTTGACCTGGGGCGCCAACGTTATAGAGTTTTAAAAATTTATTCAGGGACGGAATATGGAAGAAAAAGTCGCATACATTTTTCCCGGCCAGGGCGCTCAAATAGTAGGAATGGGCAGGGATTTTTACGATGCCGCCCCTGCCGCTAAACAAATTTTCGATAAAGCAAACCAGATAACAGGCTTCGACCTTGCGAAAATCTGTTTCGAAGGTCCCGAAGATAAACTTAATTCTACCGTTATTTCTCAGCCCGCTATTTTCACAACTTCAGTTGCAATTCTCGAAGTCCTGAAATCTAAAAATACTATTCCGCCCGCAAATATTACAGCGGGTTTAAGTCTCGGCGAATATACCGCTCTTTACGCCGCCGGCTGTTTCTCTTTTGAAGATGGATTGAAACTCGTCCAAAAAAGAGGTCAGGCTATGCAGGCCGCTGCCGATGCTTCAAAGGGTTCTATGGTCAGCATAGTCGGCCTTGAGCAGACTGCTGTTGAAAAGCTTTGTGCCGAAGCCGCGCAGGGCGAGTTACTGAATTGTGCCAATTACAACTGTCCCGGCCAGATTGTCATTACCGGCGATATTGATGCCTGCAAAAGGGCTCTTTCTCTTGCTGAAAAATTTGGTGCAATCAAGGCTATAGAATTGAAAGTCGCAGGCGCCTTTCATTCTGAAATGATGAAACCCGCCGCACAGGAGCTTCAAAAAGCCCTTGCCCAGTGCAAAATTAACGATATTGGAAATATATCAGTTATAGCCAATGTGGATGCCGAATATTACAAAACTAAAGAGCAAATCTCGGCAGGTCTCATTAAGCAGCTTACAGGCGCCGTTCTGTGGCAAAAATCTATGGAAAGATTATTAGCTAATGGCGTTAATAAATTTTATGAAATCGGCCCGAACAAAGTTTTGACCGGTCTTATGCGAAGAATCAACCGCAAAGCCGAAGTTATAAATATCAGTTCTTTAACAAATCTGTGAAAATAAATCCGAAAGCCCCCACCTTTATGGTGGGGGTTTGTAGAAAAATTTGAAAAATTGACAGGAGTTTTAAGATGTCAGAAAAACGACTCGCAGTTGTAACAGGTGCGGCACGCGGCATTGGCAGGGCGATTGTCCTTGAGCTTTTAAAGCAGGATAGGCTTGTCGCTGGCCTTGATGTCAACGCCGAACAGCTAAAGGATCTTGAAAAGGTTGTTGCTGATGCCGGTTACAGTGTAATTACAAAATGTTTGGATATTACAAAAACCGAGCAATTGAACGATTGTATAGAAACATTAGCGAAAGAGCACGGCGGCATAGGAATCCTCGTCAACAACGCCGGCATTACCCGTGACAGGCTTATGATACAGATGAGCGATGAGGAATATGATTTATTGATGGCCGTGAATTTACGGGCAGCCTTTTTCGCTTGCCGTGCGGCTTTGCGCTCGATGCTTCGCAACAAATTCGGCAGGATTATCAGTATAAGTTCGGTAGCGGGCATTTTTGGCCAGGCCGGAAGTGCCAATTATGCCGCCAGTAAAGCCGGACTTATTGGAATGACAAAGTCCATTGTTCGTGAGGTCGCCAAGAAGGGCATTACCGCTAATTGTGTCGCTCCCGGCTTTATTATTACGGAAATGACGAATGTCCTGCCCGAACCCGTTAAAGAGGCTGCTTTAGCTATTATTCCCGCAAAAAAGCTGGGAACTCCGGAAGATGTGGCAAGGGCTGTGGCCTTTTTGGCAAGTGATGATTCCGGCTACATTAACGGCCAGGTCTTGCAGGTTGATGGCGGTATGGCGATGTAAATTGCCATCAGAGCCGCGACAGTTATGGAGCGGTATATTAAAAAAAATTATTTAGCCCCCGGACCGGAGTTTAAATTGCCATCAGAGCCTGAAGCAACAGCGACAGGAGAGTTTTTCCGATTATTTAGCCCCTTGATTCATCAAGGGGTTGTTTTCCATAACTCAAAACTAAGAACTAAGAACTCAAAACTATTTTGTGCCTTTCCCTTCTACTATCCCTATTCTTGCCCGCTATAGCCCTTGGCGAAGTCGGGTTAGAGAGCGGTATATTTAGCCCCTTTGCCTGCTAAGGGGTTCAGAGCCGCTCAATTCAATTCCTACTTGTTCGAAGATATTGAGTAAATCTTGATACGCACCTTCGCCGCCAATAAAATCCCAAAATTCGTCTGCAACTTTCAATTCATTGGGCAGATCAAGCATTCCTTTCAACGTCCAGCGTTCGTAAGGTTGCGGCTCATAAGGATTATAAGGAATCGCAAGCAAGGAATTCACGTTTGCCTTTGGATTCGCTGAAAGAGCAAGGCTTAGTTTATATGCACTAAATTTCAGTTTTTTAGTGCATATTTTACTGATATGCATTGAAACAGTGCATATCTACTTTTTCAAAATATCGTAAAGACGGACATTGATATATAAAACATCTCTGCCTTTTTTCTCCGAACGAACAATTCCGGTTTTTTCCAATGTTTGCAGATAGTTAGCGGCGATATTTCGAGAAGCAATCCCTTCATCCACAACATCTCCTATGCGAATATAGGGTTTTTCAAACAGCAGTTCAAGAAAATCCTTCGAATAGAGTTTGCCAGATTGTTTTTTCATAATGTCAGCAGTAACTTTCATCGCCTCTCGAATCGCATCAATCAAATGCAACGTTCCTGTGCTTGTTTCTTCGACCGCCTTGAGCATATACAAAACCCACTCAGTCCATCCGTTTTTGGTTCTTACCTTCTGCAGAAGATGGTAATAATCCGCCTTGTTCTGGATGATATACCGGCTCAGATACAGAACCGGAGCGGAAAGCAGTTTTTCAAGAACGAGGTACAGGACATTGACTATTCGGCCGGTTCTGCCGTTGCCGTCATAAAACGGATGAATCGATTCAAACTGATAATGAGAGACCGCCATTTTAATCAGCGGATCTGTCCCGCCAAGGTTTGTATTCAGATACTTTTCAAAATTCCTGAGAAGTCGCTGAATAGCATCAGGGTTGTCCGGTGGTGTATAAACAACTGCGCCGGTGCGATCGTTTTTCAGGACTATTCCGGGAAGTTTACGAATGCCTGCTTTGTTGCATTCCAGTCTTTCCTGAATAGCGATGATTCCATTGACAGAAAGAACCCCTCTTTTTTTCAAAGCCCCGAAACCATCCCATAATGCCGAACGATAATCCAGAACCTCTTTAACGTGCGGAGAGATATTTTGCTTGAGTGTTAATCCCTGAAATAATTCATCGTGAGTGGTAACAATATTCTCTATTGCGGAACTGTCTTTAGCTTCCTGAAGAATGATGGAATGTATCAACACTTCCTCATTAGGCAGAATCTTTGCATACCCTTTCAGCTCCGCCAGTGACCGATGACTCTTGACCAATTGTTTCATTACAGCGGCTGTTTCAAGTTTTGCTCTCGGCGGCAGCAGCGGCAATTGATTATACGGTTTTTGGGGGTCAAACATCTTGCACCTTAATGTTTAGAAAAGTTATAACCCAATGTCAACTCTTATTTCTCTTAAGTTAATTTCTGCCGAATACAATTGTCCCAAGGATTCATTTTCAATAAATCGATATCGTTCTTTATGTTCAGAAAACGAATTTACAACTTGGCGGAATTTCCTTTTATCATTTGAAATTATGTAAAGCCCAACATTGCTATAATCAAGAAGCGTTGACATTCTTCCTACACCTGACCAAACACCGGTTGACAGTTCCACCTCAAAGGCATATTCAGGAATTAAGTTCACGCCTCTATTTTTGAACCAAAGAACATCGATCTGTCTTAAAAGCTTGAGGTCTGAAAATTGTAGTGTCGGACAATCTTTCAATGTCGAAATTTCTTCGAGGCTTCTATCATTGAATCTTTTTGACTTATTTGGACAATAAGTCTCGAAACCTCTTATATTACCTATTTCGAGAAGCCTGCCCTGAAGGACGGAGTGTAAGCTTTCTTCAACAGTATTTTTTTCTTCTGTTTTTATCTCAGGAGGATTTAATAATAAATTCCAAGTATTAATATAGTTTTTACATTCTAGACGGTTGTTTCTTCCCGATAACACAATATTCAGGTCTCTATCAATATTGATTTTATATTCCCCGTTTCTATCATGACTGATTTTTGGAAGATGGTGGAAAAATAATTTGGCAGGAATAATCACTGTTCTGTCGATTGAACCACAAACGAAAGCAATAAAAGGATTGTCAAGATTTGCCATTTCTTCAATCGTAATATAGTTTATGCCGAAGAAATAACGCCTATTTCCTTCTGATGCTGCGCGAACCAAAACATTCGAATTGCCAATATGATATGTACGAGATTTTAGAACTTTAATGAGTTCAACGTTTTCTTGAAACTCTTTTGCCTTTTCGAGAAAACTTTGCAGTAGTTTGTCGGTATTTGATAATTGTTTATTTGCCATCTATTATTTCCTCGACTTCAAAAGCATCGTTGATAATTGGCTTTATTCTTTCAATTTCGAAATTATATTTTTCTTTATCTTTTTCAGTTGACGCATCTAATCCTCCTGAAACAAAAAATTCTGCACATTCTTTAGCTTCAGCTTCATTTTCAGCATTTATTTCTACAACATAATCTCTTGTTAGTAAAACTCTATATTTTTTCATAATTTAATCTGACAATTCATAATTTATTGTAATCGAATATTTTCGAGGTGCAATACGACAAACTGCAATCTTATCTCCACTATTAAGCTGATTAACTTTAACAAAATCCTTTACCCAGGTTCTTCGTCTGAAAATTTTTTTATCCCTGGGAATATCCGTTTGTATCGGTTGCGGCAGGCCTTGCGCCTTAATGGTAATCGGCACCCCTAACCCCTTTTTCTTAGATGAGCCGCCGAAGACATCCGGCGGGAAGAAATTCTTGCCGCAAGAACGTATATTTAAATTGCCGTATTTATGGGCAGCAGGTGTCAAATAAATTATATGTGATTCCATTCCAAACACTCCTTAGCCTGTGATTATATAAGATATAAGGGAAATTTCAAGGTATCTCAGTAATTAAGTTTGCTTTTTGCCATTCCCCTAAAAATCTTACAATCCATGTCTATTTTCTGCCATTCCTTGGTTCTCGCAGCGAAGCGAAGATCTCGCCATAGTCTCACCGAAGCCTTGGCGACGGTGGACGACGGCAGACCCATTATTCCTTATTCTGCCATCTATAATCTATAATCTGTAATCTGTAATCTATAATCTGGCTACCGCCTAATCCGGACTAATTTTATCACCTAAACTCTCGATAAGCCATATTTTAATTTGATAACTCCAATAACTGATTACCGATAACTGCTTTTACTTGTACTCTTGTGCCTTGTGCTCCTATCCCCTATCCCCTATCATTACAAAACATTCTCCCTCTTCTTTTACTCCTTAATTGCCCCTAAAAATCTAATAAAAAAATGGTTGCATTTATACTTTTCGGCAGGTATATTACCGCCCTAATGTATAGAATAGTCGTACTTAATTGTCTAAAAAGGAAGTAATTTTTTCAAGGAGACGAAAAGTGAGTATTGACGTCCAGGCTATTGAAAAGAAGGTCATTAAGATTGTTGCTGAGCAGATGGGAACGGACGAGTCGGAGATAACGCGGGATACATCGTTTATTAACGATTTGAACGCTGATTCGTTGGATACTGTTGAGTTGGTAATGGAATTTGAGGATGAGTTTGATACCAGCATACCCGATGAAGAGGCCGAGAAAATTCAAACCGTCGGAGCAGCTATCGATTATGTTGTGAATACGCTGAAACAGAAAGAACAAGGCTGATAACAGGCTGTTATGAGTAAACGACGAGTGGTTATAACAGGCCTGGGCTGCATTACTCCCATCGGGACTTCTGTGGATGTTTTCTTTGATTCCCTTTGCAAAGGCAAAAACGGCGTATCCCCTATTACCAGCTTCGATGTTTCCCAGTTTTCCTCAAGGTTCGGCGGCGAGGTAAAAGATTTCGATATTACCCAGTTTGTCGATATCCGCGAAGGCAAACGTATGGACCGCTTCTGCCAGCTTGCCGTCGCCTCTGCGGTGCAGGCAATCAAGGACAGCGGAATCGACTTATCAAAGGAAAACCTCGACCGCTGCGGCACAATCTACGGAACAGGCATCGGCGGCATCCAGGAAATCGAACAACAGCATATCCGCCTGCTGAACAAAGGACCCCGGTTCGTTTCACCTTTCACCGTGCCTAAACTAATGGCTAACGCGGCCAGCGGAACAATTTCAATGATGTATGGCCTGAGAGGCCCGAATTTCTGCGTTGTTACCGCCTGCGCCTCGGCATCTCATTCAATCGGCGAGGCGTTTTGGAACATCCTTAACGACCGCAGCGATTTAGTTGTAACCGGCGGCTCAGAAGCAGCCGTTTCGCCGGTCGGCGTAGGTTCCTTCTGTGCGTTAAAGGCCCTAAGCACTAAAAACGACACGCCGGAGATTGCGTCAAGACCATTCGATATCGACCGCGACGGCTTCGTAATCGCCGAAGGCGGCGCGTGCGTTATTCTCGAAGAATACGAACATGCTAAAAAACGCGGCGCGAAAATCTACGCCGAACTTTTAGGCTACGGAGCAACCGCAGACGCTCATCATATTACAGCTCCTCCTGAGGATGGGGCCGGCGCTGTAAACGCGATGGAAATCGCGCTCAAACAGGCGGGTATCCCAAAGGAAAAATACGATTACGTAAATGCGCACGGAACAAGCACGCAGCTTAACGATATTGCCGAGACAAAGGCGATAAAAAAAGTTTTCGGCCAGCACGCCTATAAACTTTCCATAAGCTCGACAAAGAGTATGATAGGCCATTCGCTCGGAGCAAGCGGCGGAATTGAGATGGTCGCCGTTTGCAAAATGATGGAAAATTCAATAATTCATCCCACAATCAACCTCGATAACATTGACCCTGAATGCGACCCGAAATTAGACTTTGTGCCGAAAGTCGCAAAAGAAAGAAAAATCAATTACGCAATAAGCAATTCATTCGGCTTCGGCGGGCATAACTGTTGCCTTGCAGTCGGAAAAGTTTAAACAATGCCATTCAAATTACTTGGTCTTTCTGATCCTCTGGTGCGGGGCATTCTTGCCACCGGCTATACCGCGCCCACTGAAATTCAATCCGAGGTAATTCCAGCTGCGATTGAAGGCAAAGATATTATCGGCTGCGCCCAGACCGGCACAGGTAAAACAGCCGCTTTTGTTCTGCCTATTTTAAACCGGCTCAGCCACGAACATTTCGCCAAAAACAGAAATATAAAAGCGCTGATTCTTACGCCGACGCGCGAACTTGCGCTGCAAATCGAACAGTGTATCATCGGCTACGGCCGGTTCCTGCATATGCGCACTCTTACCGTTTACGGCGGCGTGAATATCGGAGGCCAGATTTCCACACTTCACCGCGGGGTTGATATTGTTGTCGCTACGCCGGGCAGACTTCTCGACCATATGCAGCGGCGCACTATCGACCTGAGGCACGTTGAAGTGCTTATTATCGATGAAGCCGACCGTATGTTCGATATGGGATTTATCAACGATGTGCGGAAAATTATCGCCGCTGTGCCCACAAAACGTCAAACAATGCTTTTTTCCGCCACTATACCTCCGGAAGTAAAGGCTCTGGCCGCCGGTGTAATGAAACATCCGAAAATAATTCAGGTAGGTCCGCAGCAAATCCCTATCGAGACCATTACGCAGCATATCTATCCTGTCCAGAGGGAACAGAAAATGGATATCCTGCTGCATATGCTCCAAAAAGGGGGAATGTATAGCGTCCTTGTTTTTTCCCGCACAAAGCACGGCGCCGACAGAATTAATCATCGGCTCCAGCGTGCGGGCGTAAAATCGGTAGCGATACACTCCGGCCGGACCCAGGGTCAGCGGCGCAGGGCGCTGGAGGGCTTTAAAGAAAACAAATTTCAGGTTATGGTCGCGACCGATATTGCCGCTCGCGGCATAGATGTCGAGGGAATTTCGCACGTTATAAACTTCGATGTGCCCGTAATCGCGGAAGACTATCTTCATCGCATCGGCCGCACCGGCAGGGCCGAAGCCAAAGGCGATTCGATTACATTAGTTTCACGCGATGAGGAGAAATATCTTCGTCAGATTGAAAGATTTATCGGCCGGAGCTTTAAAATGGAAAAATGTCCCGACTTTGCTTACGCGGCGGAATTGCCTCAACCCGAAAAGAAACCTCACGTTTTTACAGCGGGCAAAAAACGTCACCATTCCCGCTGGCGAAGAAGATAGATAGAATTTAATATTTAAGGCAACCTCTAAAAATTGGCAAAAATCTTTGTTTTTGCTTTAAAAAACAGCATAAAATCGAATTTTTAGAGCTATCTTTAAGATTTAATATTTAAAATTTGTGGAATCCACCATCCGTCTTCCATCCTTCGTCCGCCGAGACGGACTACGGAGGACAGGTCGCCAAAGGCTTCGACACGACTTGAGGGAAATTCAGGACGGCCCCGATGAGATAGCCGAAACGGCATCTCACAGGGTAAACTTCTCTTTAGACAAACGTTTTGGTTTGTGATTCGTTAGGAAAATTAAGCACGGCGAACTCGCCGTGGTATTTTTTCGCTGCGGTATCATAGGCTTTAGCGGCGTCGATTTCATTTTCAAAATATCCTAAAAAAAGACGTTTTTCCGGAATCTTAATGTAAACAACCCATTTGTTATTGCCTTTATGAAAACATACGCCTCTATATTTAGAACTGCAGCCGGGCTTTTTTAAGTGATTACAACAATTCTGAGATTTGGTCGCCAAACGCAAATTCCGCCTGCTGTTGTTAAGGCCGTTGCGGTCTTTATGGTCAATAACGAAACCAGCCGGAGGCTGCATAATCTGATTGTGCATATATACGTTTTTACCCTGGACCATACGAATCGCATAAATAGTATTGGTAGATATTTTAATGCCCCATTTGTGTTTATTGATTTTTTCAAAATCGGCAGAGTCAACAATGGCATATTTTCCATTGTTCAGCGGAATAAATCTGAGGTCATCGCCATAGCAGATTTTTTTGTATCGCAGCAAAAGGCATAACGAGAAAGTTATAATAAATTTCGGAACGGGAACAGAGATAGTAATTTTTTCCATAGTTTTTCCTTCGTAATAAGGTTGCGGTTACGCGACTCGTTACGGCAGCCGTCTGACGTAAAACGTTTCGAGCAGCGTAACCGTGGCCGATTAACGAGGGACTATGTTGCCTTTCAGGCAACATAGTCCCTCCGTATTACCTGAAAACTTGCGCGTTTTGGGCAAATTTCGACCAAAAATCGACCAACGCGATTTTGTAAGTGCTTGTGGATAAAGGAGAAAAATTTTTTAATTTTTTTTAAGCGCGCAAGTTTTTTCTTGCGCGCTTTCGACCAATATAAGACATTTAGGTTCCAGTTTTATTGAGGATTGATCAGTGCCTAACCCCCCGATTTTGAATTAACTCATCCTGATGTTTTCTATTTTATTTCCTAAGACGATATGCTCCGTAGGTAGTGCAGGCGATAAGAACGAGGATAATGCACCAGACAAACAATAAGTTCATCTGAGCAGATAAAACCCGATGCACGCCGGTAAGGCCGAATAGTATAAAAATAATTGCGGATATCCATTTTATTGTTTTTTCCGGTATATGTTTCCGCATTACGATGCCGACAATTATGCCCACGGCATCGGCTATTACCATACCGAGGGTAGTGCCCATAAGCACGTTAAGCATATTTTTGTATTCGACAGCGAGGCTGATAGTGGCGAGCTGGGTTTTGTCTCCCATTTCTGCAAGAAAAAACGCGATGCCAACGGTAACTATGGGGCCGAATCGGGATTCTTTTTTATCCTCACTCTGGAGCGTATCGCCGCGGATAGTCCATAAGCCAAAGACGATAAAGGACAATGCCGCGACTAAAGAAATAATATCCATAGGAATAACAGCGGACAGTAAACGGCCTGCAATTACGGCAAGCGAGTGATTCAGGAGTGTAGCAAGAAAAACGGCGATAAGCACCTTATGCGCCCTGAACTTTGTCGAGAATGCCATTGCCAGAAGTTGAGTCTTGTCCCCCATTTCCGCCAGCACTACAAAGAGGAAAGACGCTATAAACGCTTCCATTTCATCACTTTCTATTTTTCAAGTCGTTCAGAATATTGATGCAATGTGGTATTGAAGATTGAGTCTGTGCACATGGCAGGAAAGCTCGCCGCGAGAGATTCAAACCAATGGTCGGGAAATAGATAGTTCATTGTGAATAGAAGTAATGAGATAAAGAAGTAAGGATTGAAATACGTTTAACGTCCTACGGTTGCGCTGCTCGTTTCGTCAGACGTCGGACGTCCAACGTAACCAATACGAGCTGCGTAACCGCTTGACGGGTTCTTTACTTCATTATTTCCGGTCGTTTTACTGCTTATGGTGCCTGATTTTCCATTTTTGATGTCTTTTTTTACTGCCGATTTTGCGTCTGCGTCTTGGTTTAGCCATAAAGGACTCCAAAGAATTATTTAAAAACTTTAAAACAAATAGGATATATGGTATCATTTAACTTTGCAAGAGTAAGTTTATCGTCAATTTTTTAGGTGCTGTAATGATTCAATGTAAAGATTGTGAATTTTGCCAGATAGGTCCCGATAACCATCGGACTTTCAAGTGCGACCCTTTTGTAAATATCAAAGAAGCGGAGTGTCTGGCAAAATGGCAGCTAATCAGGCTGGATATGATTGCTGCAATGTATCGCAGTATGCAGATGTCGCAGGAAAAACTGGCCCCGCTGCAGGACAAGCTCCTGAAATATATGGAGCGGGAAATCGGCGAAATAGATGAAAGCGATAAATGGAAGGTCGATGACGAAGACCAGCAGGATAAAGACGACAAACCTCTTTAATCGCAGATTACACAGACCGCCAGAGGCGGGCAAGTTTCGCGGAATAGATTAAAAATCATTTTAATCAGCGAAATCAGACTTCGACGAGCTCAGTCGAATCGCGATTAAAAAATTCATATTTATTTGCGTTAATTCGTGATTTATTTTTTTAAAAAAGGATTTTTCAAATGCAGCTTGCAATGGTTGGCGACAAATTCATCGAAACAGACAAACTCGATTCGGCATATCTTGATTACGGCACATTTTTCGGCGACGGCGTTTATGAGGTTCTGCGAAGCTATGACGGCAAACTCTTTGCGCTCGAAGAACATCTTGCCAGATTCAAAAGAAGCCTGAAAGAAGTTGATATAAACGGTATTGATATCAATAATGTCCGCGATAAGGTTATAAAAGCATATCAGAAAAGCAAATTATCCAATGCGAAGATTTATTTCCATGTAACAAGAGGAGCAGGGCCGAGAGACCACGCCGCAGAAGGACTTGAACCGAGATTCTTTTTAATGGTGTCAGAAATTGAAGAGGACACCAACCAAAAACAAAACGGCATATCTGTTAAAACAATCCCCGATACACGATGGAAAAGATGCGATATTAAATCACTGAACCTATTGGCCAATGTGCTTGCAAAACGGCTGGCCCATAAAAAAGGCTGTCAGGAAGCGATATTTGTCGATGAAAAAGGTTTTATAACAGAAGGGGCATCAAGCGCGTTTTTCGCAATCTTCGGCGATAAACTTCAGACATCGCCATTGGCGGCGAATATTCTGCCATCAATAACGCGACATTTTATAATTCAAATCGCGCCAAACGCAGGTCTGTCTGTTGAAGAAAAACAGATGAAAACTGAAGATGCGGCGAAAGCAGATGAGCTTTTTATCGCGGTATCGAGCAAGGATGTTGTGCCGGTGGTGAAATTTAATGAGATAAAGATTTCAGATGGCAGGCCGGGCATAAGGACAAAACTGCTGATAAAAGAGTTTGAAAAATTAGTGAAAAAGTAGCCACCAAGTCACCAAGGCACAAAGAATATAGAACTCAGGGCACAGAACTCAGAATACAGTAGATAGGAAAGGATAATGTATGAGCAAAGGTCATGATGCTAAAAGAAATGTAAAAAAGAAAGCACAAAGAACGTTAAAAGAGAAACGGATTGCGAAGAAAATGAAGAAAGAAGGTTTCTCCGCATAAACAGCAAGAGATGAATTTAAAAAGCTTATTTGGATTGTTTGTCAGGGTTATTGTTTCTGTTGCTTTTGCCGGCATTTTTTATTTCGGCTGGATGGCTGCTGCCATTCCAGTGCTCAAATCAGGTCCACTTTTCGCAAAAGCTCTTTGCTGGCTCTCGGCTCCTGTGGCAACTGCCGCCGGCTTTGCCTGCGGAATCGCAATATTTGAGCTGCTGCCGGGGACAAGAAAAAGCAAACTGCGGGATGTTATATTATGGCCTTTAGCCGGCTGTTATATCGGAGCCGCTATTGTGTTTCCCTTTGGGCCGATGCTGATAGTCTTTGCGATGTTTGCCCTTGGCGCAGCAAGTATATTCATAAAGGAGATTGTCAGTATAAAAAAGAACACCCCGATGAGATAGTCCAAGGGACATCTCACGGGGCAAGCAGAATACAGAACACAGAAGAAAATTCTAAGCACTAAATCCTAAATTCTAAACCCCAGAGAGATAGTCCAAGGGACATCTCACAGGGCAGGCAAATTCAAATTACTAAAATCCTAATGTTCAAAACAGTAGTTTTAAGATAAAAAATTGGTTGAGTTTAAAGGCATTTCTTCGATTCCCTAATAGATATTCGCGGCGATGTTTTAAGTCGATTATGCGGACGGCGAAGCTGAAAAACAGTCTTTTCAGTATCAAAACCCGTTTTTGGATTATCGGGCGATAATTAAACTAAATGCTTGCGGCTAACGACCAATTCCGGCTGCGGGGGAGGATGTCGAGGGCTTCTTGCTCAGAATTCACCGGAACGGATCGGAGCTAAGCTGCGGCGACGTGCGGCCAGTTCCGTGTAGACTATACGCGCGGCAGTTATCACCATTTCCTTAAAAGATTTTTTTGGCGCGCGGCGAAATCGTCGACGACTGGTTCCGTCAGCTTGAGCGACTGGTTAGAACACACGCGGTAGAATATTTTATTAACAAGTGCTAAGAGCACTATTTGAAAAATCTAGTTAAGCCGCTAAGAAATCAATCATTGTAGCTAACGTTTGGTCACTCCTTTTATGCCTTCGTTGTTTTGCAAAGAGAAGTAGTTATGCACTTGGGGTCGCTCTCCTTTTCTTGTACCAAGAAACGATGAATAGTATTCCTATAACCAACAGTGGAATTGCCATGACTATAGCCATATCGCTGTCTCTATGCAAAGTCGTCGAGACCCAGATGGCCATACAAACCATCAGAATGAACCAAAATAGGAATATCAGCCCAGCGATTCTTCCGTTCTTCCAAGAATAGAAATACCCCACAAGGAAAACGACAAAAAGGAGTTTGACAAATATCATTTCGAGATCCCACGGATCAAAATTCGGGTTGTCGCTGATAGGATTTTCCGCGCCGGATGTATGAATGAAACTCCAAATAAAGAAGTACAGGTACAACAGTCCATAGATTGTGGTGGCTACTTGAAGCGCAGAGGGAGATCTTCTCTTCTTTGCGTTTGGTGTGCCAATGAGATCTACCATTGGATAACTCCTTTCTTTGTTTGATTGTGAATGATAATTACGACGCAAAACATTGTCGCATAACTCGTGTAACTACGCCATATGTAATTCGTGTGTTCTAACAATGATTATACAGTCTGTATAAAACGAAAAACATGGTATACATACATTCTCTTTACTGCTTACCGCTTTCAGTTACGCCTTTTAATCCCCAAAAATAATCTACAATCTTGCCAAAATCTTGCTGGAGCAGTTTCAGCCCTTTTAGTGAAAAAATACTTTCCCCTTTCCATTTCGGTATGGATTTTCGCAAGTTCTCTGGGAAAAATGCATGAGCAAGTCCGTTTCGCAAAGAGTTCAATCTCTCGATATCAGCAGTAACTGCCTTTGGAACCTTTTGAATCGCTTTAACGTGCCGCAATTTTTGCATCAAGTGAAGTTCTTCGATAATGTAATATTGAAAATTCTTAAACTTTTTTCTGCGCCAAAGCTCTGGAAAGGACCGCGTATTTCCAAAATAGTATCGGCTGATAGCATTTGTAAGAAATTCGTCCACCAATGTATACCAAATGACAACCTGTCCTCTAACTACCTTATTGCGGGCAGCTTCTAAATATGGTGTCCGCCCATCTCGCTCATAGGATTGGATGTTGTAATAATCAAGATTGAAGTGATCATAGATTTCTTCTATTTCCTTTACAAGTTCCTTTTGTTTTCGTGTAAGCTGTTCTCTCGGCATCACTTATCCCAAATCCGCTAATTCGGGGACATCGTACTAATTCTCATTACAATAAAAAACCGTTCCTTCCGGCCTTAAAGAAACAGTATATCGTCAAACTGGTTAGAAAAGCAATTTTTTTCTCTACATCCCCTGCGGTTTTAATCGTTACCTTTTACGAAGAGGAAATACTGTTATTACAGACAGAGATAAAAGGCTTTTTATTTATGTCATAAAGTTATGCAAAATTGACAAAGGAATATTGGAGTTAAAATTGAAGTTAAAGGAGTGCACAAATGGCAAAGAAATTAATATTATTTGTGTTGGCTGGAATTATGTTATTAGCGGTTACTGATAGGACATTTGGCGAGCCGCAAAACGGCGGACAGCAATGGGACGGCTGGCGCTGGGGCGGCTGGCATCATTTTCTGCCTCAAATAAGACCAATGGCATTTGCCCCGCAAATCGGGCCAATGGTCGAAGATAGAACTGTTGCTGTCTGGATTACAAACAACGATGGCTCTAAAACCGAAGTAAAACTAATCGTAGCATCCGCCGGCGGATGGACAGGCCCAAAAGGTGAATACTATTCAAGTATGCCGACAGACGGACAACTCAAGGCGTTGTATGGTTTGCCCTGCGCTGCACCGGTCAGAAACAATGTTATTGTCTATCTTGGCAACTGCAACGGCGCTGAAATAATTGTGGTGCTGACAAAGGACGGTCCTGATTACGTCGGGCCAAAAGGCGAGCGTTACGAGGGTATGCCGACAGAAGAACAGTTAAGATTGGTCTATTGCAGATAAAATCTGCGGCAATTTTAACCGTTACCTTTTAGGGTGATAAGCCCACTGTTATTACAGACAGAAATAAAAAGCTTTTTGTTAATGTCGTAAGATTAAGCGAAATTGACAAGGGAACATCGAAATTAAGGAGGTTTAAAATGTTAAAGAAAATGAAAATAGCTGTATTGGCCGCAATCGTTTTAATGGCGATTTCAAGTGCGGCGCTGGCACGCGACGGATATGGACGCGGCGATTATCGCGGCCGCGGCGGCGATAGATATTATCGTCCGGTTTATCGGCAATGTGATTACAGGCCTGTTTATCGTCCGGTTTATTACGGATATGCACCCTGTCCAAGGCCGGTTTATGTTTATCCACGAAGCGGAATAGTTATCAGCACCGGCTCTATCGTAATAGGGATAGGGTTCTGACAAGATAAAGGAGTATAGCAATGGCAAAGAAAATAATGTTAATTGTGTTGGCTGGAATCGCGTTATTAACAATTGCAGATAGGACGTTTGCATTCGACGGCCATCGAGGCGGCGGGTATTGGGATGGCGGGCATAGATGGGGCGGCGGCTGGCATCACGGGCTGGAAGTTGTAATTATTCCGCCTCGAATAAGGCCGGTTTTTTGTTTTCCGCCGCGGGGAATAATAATCAGCCCGACCATTGTCTTCGGCAATCCGCCACCGGTTACTGAAGTGGTTACTCAAGAAGTCGTTACTAAAGAGGTTGTTCGTGAAGAGACAGTCGTTGCCTGGGTTGAAAACGATAACGGCTCCAAAACGGAAGTCCGACTGACGAAGACAAATGACGGCGGATACATTGGCCCAAGAGGCGAATACTATTCAAGTATGCCAACCCAGGAACAATTGGAAACAATGTATGCCGTAAGGTCGCAGCTCGCTAAACCTTCGAATATTACGGTTTGGATAACAAATGATAACGGCTCGCAAACGCCCATAACGCTTACGCCTTCGGGGTCTGGTTTTGTCGGTCCTTCGAATGAATATTATCCGAATATGCCGACAGAAGAACAGCTCAAGGCTTTGTATGGACTGCGTTCAAATGCGCCGAGCGAAAATAATGTTATTGTCTGGCTTGAAAGCAGCATCGGCCCTGATACTCCCATAGTGTTAACTAAAGACGGCTCCGATTATGTCGGGCCAAAGGGAGAGCATTACGCGACTATTCCTACCAAGGAACAGTTGAAAATGATTTATGGTGAGACGCCAAAAAAGATTAAGACCAACAGCACGGTAGTCTGGTTTAGTAACAGCGACGGCTCCAAAACGCCTATAACCTTGCAGAAGGAAGGTTCAAATTATCTTGGGCCTGCAGGCGAGAAATATACCTCTCTGCCATCGGAGCAGGAGCTGAAATTGCTGTATGGTTCGGATTCGAATGATGAGCAAGGCGAATTAAGTTTCGAGATTACCAAAGACGACGGCAGCAAAAAAGTCGTTGTCCTGAAGAAAGAAGGTTCGGAATTTGTCGGGCCTAAAGGTGAACGTTATCAGAATATACCTACTGAGGAACAATTAAAATTGATATACGGCAAATAAAATCAAGCTCTTGTTTGTGAAAGGCCAGCTATTTCAGCCGGCCTTTTTTATTTGCATTGAGTCGAAAAAATTATAAAATCAACTATCCAAACTTTCTTGGACTTTCAAGACTTAGAGGGTCTTTTTGTTTTTTTGGCATAAGTCCTGTAATTTTCAATAGTTAAATAGGAGTCTATATGAAGTCTCAAAAGGTAATGGTTGACGGCAATACGGCAGTGGCGCACGTGGCTCACGCGACAAATGAAGTTATTGCTATTTACCCGATTACGCCAAGCTCAGTGATGGGCGAAATCGCTGACGCCAAAAGCGCGGCAGGCGAAAAAAATATCTGGGGCACAATTCCAGGCGTAACAGAAATGCAGTCCGAAGGCGGAGCAAGCGGAGCCGTTCACGGCGCACTTGCGGCAGGAGCTTTGACGACTACATTTACCGCTTCACAGGGATTGCTGCTGATGATTCCGAATATGTATAAAATCGCAGGCGAACTTACGCCTACGGCATTTCACGTTTCGGCAAGGTCACTGGCCTGTCAGGCATTATGTATTTTTGGAGACCACTCGGATGTTATGGCGTGCAGGCAGACCGGTTTTGCGATGATTTGCTCCGGCAGCGTTCAGGAAGTTATGGATTTTACACTTATTTCTCAGCAGGCGACGCTAAAATCACGCGTGCCTTTCCTGCATTTCTTCGATGGTTTTAGAACGAGTCACGAAGTGCAAAAAGTTGACGAAATTAGTTACGACCAGATGCGGGAGATGATTGACGATGCACTTGTTATTGCTCACAGGCAAAGGGCGCTTAATCCGGATAAGCCGATGATTAGCGGAACAAGCCAGAACCCCGATGTTTATTTCCAGGGACGCGAAACGGTCAATAAATATTATCTTGCTACCCCGCAAATCGTTGAAGAAACGATGCGGAAATTAGAAAAAATAACCGGCAGAAAATATAATCTTTTTGATTATGTCGGCGCGCCGGATGCTGAAAAAATCATAATTATTATGGGTTCAGGTGCCGAGACTGTCCACGAGACTGTTGAATATCTTGTCTCCAAAGGCCAAAAAGTCGGCGTTTTAAAGGTAAGGCTCTTCAGACCTTTCAGCAACAGGCACTTTATGGCCGCGATTCCCAAGACGGTCAAAAAGATGGCGGTTCTCGACCGCACAAAAGAGCCCGGTTCGCTCGGCGAGCCGTTATATCTCGATGTCAGGACAGGAATCGGCGAGGCGATGAGCGATAAATACGCACCGTTCAAGGATTACCCGCTGGTTGTCGGCGGAAGATACGGACTCGGCTCAAAGGAATTTACGCCCGCTATGGTGAAAGCGGTGTTCGATAATCTCGACGCAAAAGAGCCGAAGAATCATTTCGTGGTCGGAATTACGGAAGACGTAACAAACTGCAGCCTCACCGTTGATGATTCATTTATGATACCGCAGGAAGGTCTTTATACTGCGATGTTCTTCGGACTCGGCTCCGACGGCACGGTTGGCGCAAATAAAAACTCAATCAAAATCATCGGCGACCTGACCGACAATTACGCACAGGGATATTTTGTATATGATTCCAAGAAGGCCGGCGCAAAAACGGTTTCACATCTGCGGTTCGGCAAAAATATTATTCGCAGACCTTACCTGATTCGCCAGGCCGATTTCGTCGCCTGTCATAATCCGAGCTTCGTCGAAAAATACGATATGCTCGCCAATGTCAAGCAGGGCGGAACATTTCTGCTGACCAGTATGCACGACAAAGACAAGGTCTGGGACACTCTGCCGAAGGAAATGCAGAAACAGATTATTGATAAGAAACTTAAATTTTACTGCATCGACGCGATTTCGATTGCACAAAAACTCGGACTTGGCGCAAGAATCAACGTTATTATGCAAACAGCGTTTTTCAAAATCAGCGGAATCATTCCGATTGAAAAGGCTGTTAGCGCCATAAAGAAAGCTATAGAAAAGACTTACGGCAAAAAAGGCAAAAAGGTTGTCGATATGAATAACGCTGCTGTCGATGCTGCCTTATCTGAAATTTATGAAGTAAAATATCCGCAGGCAGTAACGAGCAAATTTTCTATGCCGCCGGCTGTGCCGGGCAATGCTCCGAAATTTGTAAAGGAAGTCGTCGGCGAAATTATCGCAGACCGCGGCGACAAGATACCGGTAAGCAAAATGCCGGCTGACGGAAAATTTCCATCCGCGACGACACAGTATGAAAAGAGAAATATCGCAGTCGATATACCTGTTTGGGAGCCGGGTATTTGTATCCAATGCGGTCAGTGTTCATTTGTATGTCCACACGCCACGATAAGAGTTAAGGCTTACGACAAAAAATATCTCGATAAAGCACCGAAGACTTTCAAATCTGCTGACGCGAAGGGAAAAGAATTTGAAAGTATGAAATGGACAGTTCAGGTTGCTCCTGAAGACTGCACCGGCTGCGGCAATTGCGTTGTTACCTGTCCGGCGCAGGAAAAAGACGCTGAGAAAAAACCCACCGGCAAAAAAGCAATCAATATGGCTCTGCAGGAGCCGCTGCGAGTGCAGGAAAGAGAAAACTATGATTATTTCCTCTCGATACCCAATACCGATCCCACTCTTTATAAGCTTAATACGGTAAAGGGCAGTCAGCTTGCTCAGCCGTTGTTTGAATATTCCGGCGCCTGCGCCGGCTGCGGCGAAACAGGATATGTTAAACTGCTGACCCAGCTTTTCGGCGACAGGGCATTGATTGGCAACGCTACAGGCTGCTCGTCAATTTACGGCGGAAACCTGCCTACAACGCCTTATAGCGTCAAGCCTGACGGAAGGGGACCAGCCTGGAGCAACAGCCTTTTTGAAGATAATGCGGAATTTGCGATGGGTATGAGACTTGCTGTTGACCAGTTCGCACAATTAGCGATTGAGCAGCTTGATAAGGTTGTGCAGAAAGGCTGTGTAGAAAAAGCATTGGCCGATGAAATTCGTCAGGCGGCGATTGCCAACGACCCGTCTCAGGTTGAGATTGAAAAACAAAGAGCCAGAGTTCAAAAATTAAAAGATATGTGCAGCAAAAGTAAATGCAATGAATGTTCGCAGCTTTTAAGTGTTGCCGATTATCTTGTCCGCAAAAGTGTCTGGGCAATCGGCGGCGACGGCTGGGCTTACGATATCGGCTACGGCGGACTCGACCACGTTCTTGCGAGCGGCAAGGATGTTAATGTCCTTGTGCTTGATACGGAAGTTTACTCGAATACCGGCGGACAGATGTCCAAGTCAACGCCGAGAGCTGCGGTCGCTCAATTCGCGGCCGGCGGAAAGCCGGTTGCCAAGAAAGACCTTACAATGCTCGCGATGACTTATGGAAGTATTTATGTCGCTAAAGTTGCTATGGGTGCAAGTCCTGTCCAGGCTGTGAAAGCATTTGTTGAGGCGGAAAGCTTCAAAGGACCATCGTTGATTGTCGCTTATTCGCACTGCATCGCTCATGGCTTTAATCTGCTCCAGGGTTATGAGCATCAGAAGCAGGCCGTCGCAAGCGGATATTGGCTGCTTTACCGCTATAACCCCGATTTAAAGGCACAGGGCAAAAACCCGCTGCAGCTTGATTCCAAGCCCCCGTCAGTGAATTTTGCCGACTATGCTTATAGCGAAAACAGGTATCGCACATTAAAAGATTCCAAGCCTGAAACCGCGGCGGAACTTATGAAATTGGCTATTCAGGATGTTGCTGAAAGATTTAATCTTGTTCAGCAGCTTGCCAATCTCCAATGCGGCCAGTGCCAAAAATCGGAAACAAAACAATAAAAAGGTGGATATGCGAAGATTACTTTCTTTCTTAATTATTGTTTTGATTTTGAGTTTAGCGGGTTGTCAGGAACGCAAAAGCAGTGGAAGTGTTACACTTGAAAAACCGGCTGACCTGAAACTGGCGGTCTCGGCAAGATTTTTACGCAGCGATGGAAGCTGGTATTTAACCCAGCAACAGCACGATATTACAATTGAACCGAAGGCTATAAAAATCATTGCTCAGGAGCCTTTCGGAAAAATTATATTAAACGTCCAAAATGGCCAATTTAATCTCCAAAAAAGTTCCGGATTGAATGATTTTGATAAGCAGCTTTGCGAGCTTATGACAGATGAAGGAATCTGCAAAGCTCTGCTTGAGCTTTATTTAGCGGAATTGAAAAACGTCAATGTGCCGACGACAACTAAACTTATAACTGGAAATAAAAGATATATTTTGTTTGGTTATAATTACCTTAAGTTTAAAGAAGACGGTTATTTTCCATCCAAAATAGATGTTTATGCCTTTAGTGAGGGTTCTGAGCAGAAAATGATAGCGCAATATGAAGGTCGATTGTTGTAAGTTCCGATAATAATTAACGCAGGAGATTTATCTGAACAATAAGGCGGATTTTAGAGTATATTAGGCGACACTTTGCCTTTGGACAGGCAGTAATGGGTCATTTCTCAAGGATGGCTTAAGTTGTGTTTTTGACGTCAGTTGTGTCAACTTTTTATAGGCTATTTTTTTGATTTTCAACATCTGTTTTTTACAGGCCAAAAGGTTTAACTGCCGATAATAGGATAAGTGCATAATTTTTTACTTAAAAAGGTTTTAGGCAGCGTAGAGTTGTTAAGAGCAATTGTGTTTGAGCCGATAAAAAATGGGATAGCGGGCATTGAGTCTGCCTATATGGATTTTGTGGCTCTAATGTTAAGGTGAAAAATATGACCAAAACGAACAGGAGACGTTTGCTGATAACCGGTGTTGTAGTGGTTTTCAGTCTGACAGGCTGCAGTAAAGACCATCTTGACCCGACACAAATTGGGCGGTTTAGACCTGCGCCTGCTGTGAACGTTATCCTGGATTCGCTCGGAGTTGCGGAGGAAACAGTGGCAGCTTATGGAGGAGCTGAAGACCCTAAGCCGGCAGATGTGATTGCCCGCGAGGCGGATTATGCCTTTAGTTCCGGCGATACCATAAGAATATCCATTTTTGAGCTGCTTCAGGAAAGTTATCCTTATGTTGACAATTTTATAGTTAGCGAAAGCGGAAATATTTCCATACCTGAAATCGGCCAGATACAGGCGGGAGGCTTAACCGAAACACAGCTCGAAGAAGAAATAAGAAATGCACTTTCACCCGGTATCCTGAAGAATCCATCTGTAACGGTTTCACTTCAAAGCTCTATGAGCAGAGTTTTTACAGTCCTCGGCGACGGGGTTGCGACGCCGGGCAGATATGCTATTCCTCGTTATGATTTTCGTCTTATGGATGCCCTTGCCGTCGCAGGTTCGGCACATCAATTTAATGTTAGTTATATATATGTAGCGCGCAGAATAACTGGCAGTGAACAAGTTAGCAACCAATCCGGCACAGAGGCGCCGATGGATTTAAAACCTGTCGGTCCCGGCTGGCAAATAGATGCCAATAGTAAAGAAAAAATTAATTCTCCTCAGAATACCGTTGACAAAGATATGCTTGAGATAATTGAGCCGTCATTCAGCACCAAGTCTTCGAACAACGGGCTTGTTATCGCCTCGGCAGAAATGGTAACCCAAGAGCAGCTTGAAAACCTGGCGGTTCCCGAAGCAGTTGGTGCTCCCAAAGAGAAAGATAATGTTCCAGTCGGCAATGCAATGCCGGAAACGCAGGAGCAGCAGGGAAAAATAGAGTGGATTTTCCGCGATGGTAAATGGGTTCCTGTTCGAGTCGGGCAGGAGAAACAGGCTGAAATTAAACCTGAAAAAATAGAACAGCCCGAGCAGCCCCAAATGCAGAAAGAAAAAGCAAAGCTGGTTAAGCCTGAAGTAAAACCACTGCCGAAAGATTACGGTTGGGAAGATATACAATCAGCCGGCATTCAAAGCAAGGTTATACGCATATCGAAGGACAAACTTTATGGCGGCGACCCGCGTTATAATATTATTATAAAACCGCAGGATACGATTACCGTTCAGCTTGATGTTATCGGCGAGTTTTACGTTCTTGGCAATGTGCGCAATCAGGGAGTAATTAACCTTACCGGTAGACCTATGACAATGAAAATGGCGATAGCTGCCGCAGGAGGGTTAGGTGATTTGGCATGGCCCAAAAAATGTGAAGTTGTTCGCCGAATAGGAGAAAAGAAGGAAGAAATTGTAATGATTGACCTTGAAAAAATCGCCAACGGAACGCAGCCGGATTTCTTTATAAAACCAAATGATGTTATCAATGTCGGAACACATGGCATAGCGAGATATTTGGCTGTGTTGCGAAACGCTTTCAGGGCGACTTGGGGCTTCGGTTTTATTTATGACCGAAATTTTTCGGATAGAGCTTTAAGTATCAGCAATCCTTTTGAAATTCTGAAAAATCCTAGACCTGAACATTGATTTGGCTTGTAAGAAAGGTTTTATTCAATGCAGGATATTAAAACGGTTAGTATAGGGGAGAAAAAGTTATCGGAACAAGATTTAAGCTGGGCCGGTCTCGGAGTGCATACTTATATCAGGATAGCTCTGCTTGCCGCAGCAATATATAGCGTTTTTCATATCGAGATTTATTCAATTGTTTTTCAATGGGTAACCAACAGCAGCTGGTCGCACGGTATTCTCATACCTCTTTTTAGTCTTTATTTTATCAATCAGAAAAAAGGAGAGCTGCTGACTCTTGAACCAAAACCTAATTATCTCGGCCTTGTATTTCTTATTTGCTGTCTCGTGTCATATTGGCTGATTTTATTTGTTTATAAGTTCGGCTATTTAAGATCTCTTGCGATTATTCCAACAGCCGCTTCGATAATTTTGCTTATTGGTGGATGGAGACTGATAAAATATACCTGGCTTCCGATTGTTTATCTTATCTTTGCGATTCCGCTTCCTGATAGAATTTATAAGGATCTTACAATCCCGATGCAAAACCTTGCCTCTGGAGTAGCCGCCCACCTTCTGAGTTTGGTTAGAGGCCTTGAAGCGGAGGCGAGTGGAACGATTATAAATGTGATTTATAAGGGCGTGAAACTCGAACCGGGCCTTGACGTGGCAGAAGCCTGCAGCGGGATGAGACTGCTGATGGCATTTCTTGCGCTTGGTGTGGCAATGGCGTATCTGCATTATCGTCCGATATGGCAACGGCTGGTTCTGCTGGCCAGCACTGTGCCGATAGCGATTTTCTGTAATATTATCAGGGTTACAGTAACAGGTTTTATTTATATTTTGTGGGACCCGATGTATGCTCAGGGGATTTATCATGATATGCTGGGTATGATGATGCTGCCGCTGGCCTTCGGATTGTATGGTTTTCTGGCATGGTTTATGTCAAATATTTTCGTTGATGAAAGTCAATTGCAGCGTCAGGAAGTTATCATTCGAAGAAAGGATTCGTCTGAGCAATGAAAAACATTTTAAAAAATTATCTTCAGATACCTTTTTTGTTGAGCTTAATTCTTCCCGTGGTTTTTGCAGGGGGAGTAAAATATTACAATTTTCATTATGGATACAATATACTAAAAAAACCGCTGCCCCTTAAAGCGCCTTTCGAAATGCTTGACGAAAAACTTCTTGGCCATTATAAGGTGTTAAAAAAGGCTAAAATCGACAATAAAGATATAATTGAGTCATTAGGAACAGAAGAGTATTTGCAGTGGACTCTTGAAGACACGACTGCCGATTCGGTGAGCCCTGTTAAAGATTGTTCCCTATTTATAACGTATTATACCGGCAGCACAGACCAGGTGCCGCATGTGCCGGAAGCTTGTTATATTGGCGGGGGATTTGATGTAGAAGATAAATTTACAGTTGATTTGAATGTCGGCGATATCAATGTTCCTGGCATCGGAAAGGATGGAAAAGTTTCTGCTACCGGCTTGATTTTCAGCCGTAAATCGGACGAATTATGGCAGGTTTCAGCACGATTTCCTGTCATTTACTTTTTTAAGGTTAATGGTCAATATAAGGGCAATCGAACAACGACGAGAATAGCACTGGGAGATTTGATGAACGAATATTCTTATTTCTCAAAAATTGAGATAGGATTTAGCAATTTAAAAGGCCTGTATCCGGAAAAAGCACAGGCTATAGAAGCTACGGAAAGACTCTTGAAGGTTCTGCTGCCGGTGCTCGAGAAAAATCACTGGCCTGACTGGAAATAATTTAACTGATTATAAATTTTATTTAGAAGGATTTTGAAAATGGCTAAAAGACTCAATAAGAAAGTGGCAATCATAGGTTCGCTGGCAATAGCGGTTATTGCACTGCTGGTTATTATTGCTCTTCTTTACCTAAGCAGGAGCCCTGAAAAATACTTGGCTGATGCCCAGGCACAGCTTGCACTTGCGCAACCTGATTACAATGCCGTGGAAAAGGCTTATAAGCAGGCATTCGGCTATGCGAGGAAAAATATAGATCTGAAAATAGATATTTTGTTTAAGCTTTCGGATATGTACAATTCAACCCAGCAGTGGCCCAAGGGAGCGGGCTGCTGGGAGCAAGTAATCAACTTTGACCCAAAAAATCTCAAAGCTCGTCACGCATTGCTGGATTATACTTACCAGATTGCTTTAGCCGGAAACTGGTCAGTGTGGAAGGATGTTGAGACGCACGCATCGGAATTGATTGATAAAGAGCTTGACAAAAGCCCAGGAATATACCGTATAAAAGGCCAGGCTCTTCTCGAACAGGTAAGGCGCGGCCAGATGACGGATAAAGAAGCAGCTATTAAAAATGTAATAGAAATTCTGCAAAAAGTAACCCAGGATGAACCGAATAATGTTAATACATATCAATATCTTGCAGATGCGATAACACTGCAAGGCGAAATTCTTGCCGCAAAAGGCGTTCTTGACGCTTCGGATAACGCCCATAAGGAAGCGGTAAAAATTCTGGAAAAAGGAGTTAAAAATATACCTGATGAGCCTAAAGCATATATAAACCTTTACAATACCCAAACCATCGAGGCATCAACAAATCCTGACAAATATAAAGAGCTTGAATCCAGCCTTATTAATTTGACGAAAAAGTTCAGCAATAACGCCCTTGCTTACTATTCGCTGACGCAGTTATATCAGACAAACTGGAAAGATACCGATAAGGCAATACAATGCATTAATAAAGCAACAGAACTTGATAAGCAGAATGTGACTTATGCAATTAAAGCGGCTGAGCTTTATTACAGGAGATATTCAATAAATAAAAATGAAGATGATTTTCAAAAAGGGGTTGATATTGCCAGAAATGCCTTAAACTATCCCGATAGTCTTGATATTCCTGGGCCGAGAGCAAGAATAAATTTTGTAAACAGATATTTGCTGCATACTTTTCTGGCCGATTGCTTCATCGAAAGAGCTATTGATGCGACGGACGCACAGCCTGAGAAAGCGAAATGGATTGAAACCGCCGAAAACGAGGTTTATCAGATAAGTCAACTGATGGCCAGTGCAGAAAATCCTTATGTAATGATGTGGCGGGGCAGACTGTTGCTTGCCAAGGGGCAGATCAATGATGCTGTTATTAAAATGAACGCAGCTTATGAAATACTTACGGCTTCAGGCCAGGCACAGAGAGATATACAATTAGGGAAACTTTCTTATGAGCTTGCCGGGATATTCCGCAATTCATCCGAAACGGGGGCCGTTGTTCAATTTTATTCGACCGCTGTAACAAATGGACTGTATTTCGCAAAACCGGAAATGCTTCTTGATTTTGCTTCTGTTCTGATATTTATAAAAGAATGGCAGAGTGCAATAGGAGCAATAAATACATATGAAAAGTTGTTACCAAAGAATGAAAGATCCGCCATACTCCGCACAAGTGCATATATCGGAGCAAATATGTTCGAACAGGCACAGGAATCGCTTGATAAACTTTCAATAGAAGACCCCAATGTGTTAAGGTTGAAAATAGCTTTATTGAACAGAAAATTTATTCAAACCAGCATACAGCTCGGACGGGATGCAAATGCAATAGAGCAGCAGTCGCAACCAGTCGAAAATCGTGAACAGCTAAAGAAGGAATATGATGCCATAACAAAAGAGCGGGACAACCTGATGGACAAATTTGCTTCGGAGAAGGCGGCATATCTTGGAGAAAATGAAGCTATAGAGTTTTGTAAAACTTATGTTTCTGAAGGACAAACCGGCAAGGCTCAAAAACTTGTTGAAAATTTACTGCACCAGCATCCCGACAACATAAATGTAAAGGTTTTTCAGCTTTTGCTTGCTGAACCGCAGCCGGTAAATGTGCCGCCGGAACGGCTTGAACAACTGATGGTTAAAGCTGCCGAGTCGATTAACGAGCCGGCAAAACGGGCAGGTATACTTGCTCAATTTTACCAGGACAGAAAGAAGGAAGATAAAGTAGTTGAATGTTACCAGCAGATTCTCCAGCTTGAGCCGAACAATAATCTGGCAGTTGCAGCTCTTTTTGACATTGCCCTGAAGAATGAGGATTTCAAACAGGCTGAAAAAATGGCTGAAATTGCACGACAAAATAATATTGACCTTTGCGGCGGCGAATTTTTCAAGGCCAGGCTTGCTTATACCAGAAAAGAGTATCAGAAAGTTATCGAGAGAGTCAATACCTGTCTTGAAAAAAGACCTATATTTTCAATGGCTTATCTGTTAAGAAGCCAGGCATATTCAATGTGCCAAAAGGAATCTGAAGCCATAGACGACACGAGAAAGGCATATAATTTAAATCCTCTTGACAGTATGATTACCAGAAATCTTGCGTATTTGCTTTATAATCGTAATCGCAAACTAGGCGCAAGCGCATCATCCGAACAAGTTTCTGAACTGAGAAATGCGCTTATTGTGGCAATCCGGACAAATCCGACGGATGTGAGACTGCAAAGTTCTTATGCTGAATATATAAGCGACACTGACCCTCAACAAGCGATTGCAATATGTCAGCAAATACAAAAAGCTCGGCCAAGCGTTGAAAATTCACTCATCCTCGGCCGCCTAGCGCTCAAAATGTCAACAACAGCCAAAATAGAAGCTCAGGCAAAAGCATATCTTTCTATGGCAGAAGATGCTTATGAAAAAGCTCGTGAAATAGAGCCTAATGACAATCGTGTTATAGCGGCATATAGTGAATTCCTTGCAACAACCGGCAAAACTGATAAGGCAGAAAAAAATCTTGCAGGCAGGAAAGACCTTTTGTGGCAGTTTTATTTTCGCAATGGAAAATACGATGAAGCGAAGCAATTGCTTACAGAACTATACAAGGCAGAACCTAAGGATGCCAATATATTAAAAGGGTTCATTTTGGTATCAAAAGCCAAAGAAGACGCGGCAGAAGCAAGGAAATATGTTGCTGAACTTTTGAAAGTTGATGATTCCATAGACAGCCGGGTTCTTGAGATTGAATTGTGTCTTGAAGCAGGCCTGGTTGACGAAGCACAGACCAAGCTCGAGAGCCTGTCTGAAAAATACCCTGATGAACCCAGAGTAATGTTCCTGAAAACATGGTTTGTCGCAAAGCAGGGCAAACTCGAAGATGCGCTTAAACTTGCAAACAAAAATCTCGAAGCCGACAAAAATAATCCCCGTGTATGGCGGCTGAGAGGACAAATAAATTTAGCATTGAATAAAATAAATGAGGCAATTGACGACTTGCAGAAATGTAAAGCGATTCGGGACGATGCAGATGTTCGAATCGACCTTGCAAAAGCATATATGCGGAACAATAGAGAAGAAGAAGCCATTGCAGAGCTGAAGACGGCTGCCGATAAACAGGGGTCATCCGCTGCCAGAGCTTTGCTTGAAAGAGCTTATATAATGACAGGCAAGCAAGACCAGCTTGCAAAGTTTTATCTCGAAACAATAGAAAAGTATCCCAGCAGTGCTTACTGGTATAATCAGGCTGCTGAGCTCGCCCTGCTCCAAAAGGATTATGAGAAGGCGTATGCTTATTTTGATTCGGCATTCCAGAATAGTCTCAAAGTTAACAGTGAATCGCCGGACGAACAGTCTTTCGAAGGTAAGCTTAGAGTTCTGCTCGAATCTAAAAAGTATGACCAGCTGCTTTCTGAAGCAAGTAAGTATCTTGATAAGCCGATGGCTGCTATTGCTTATGCGAGAATGGCGGATGCGAAGTTCCAAATGGGAGATAAGGATACTGCTGTGCAGTATTTCCACAGAGCGCTCGAAAAGGCAGGCACAAATAAAGGTCAAATTATCAATATACTCAGGTATATGAGTTTAATAGTCGGCTCTGATGAGACGATGAAGTGGTGTAATGAGAAATTGAAAAGCCAGCCCGATTCGCTTGCTCTAAATCTCGCTATGTTCAACCTTTACAAAATAGCTGGAGACTACGATAAGGCACTTGAGTATATTGACAAATGCATCAAAGTTGCGGCTGATAATCAACAGTTAAAACAATCATATCAAGCCAGCAAAGTTAATATCCTGCAGGAAAAATTTACCAGGACGAATGATAAAACATCTCAGGAACAGGTTATTAAAGAGTATGAAAGTATGCTTAACGAACAGCCGAAAAATACTATGGTCCTTAATAATCTTGCTTATATGCTTGCTGATTCAGGGATGGATGTTCAAAAGGCCTTGGTATATGCCGAAAAAGCTTATAACACGATGCCTAATAGCGCCGAAGTGCTTGATACTTATGGCTATGTTCTTTTGAAAAACGGCAAAACTGAGCAGGCTAACGAATTTCTGCAAAGAGCCTTGCAGCAATTTGAACAAAACAGGATAAATGCCCCTATAGAAATATATGAACATATAGGCTGGGTAAAGGAAAAACTTGGCCAGTCTGATGAGGCTTTAAAGGCCTATAAACGAGCAATGGAAAGTGGCGGCAAAAATATCACAAAGGATGTCAACGATAGAATATCGGCAGAAATTGAAAGGGTTTCTCGGAAGTAGGAAATCCGACAATTTTATACCACAATATTCTATTATAGGACACTTGTTCCTAAAAGTGGATAAAAAATAAAAGCGATGATAAACAACAAACAACCAGTATCAGCCGGATATACCCAGATACCGAGGCAGATGCAAGCTGCCTCGGCAATAAGCTTTACGCCAAAAGAAATACTTGATATTCTCAGGCGGCATCTGTTTTTAATAATTAGTCTGACTATGTTGGGTACCATTATAGGCACAAGTTTATGTTTTATTTTGCGAAAGATTGCACCGAAATACACAGCAGTAACTTATATAGAGGTTTTGCATCCGGGGCAGTCAGACCCTACCGTAATCGGTACTCCTCTTACAAGCAAGGATATAGCTTTTGAATTCAGAACTTCAAAAGCTGCCCTTATAAAACAACAAAGCATGCTGCAGGAACTCATTCGCAGAGATGCCGTTCGAGAGACTGAATGGTTCAAAAAGTTCAACAACAATGTTCTAAAGACTATTGATAACCTTAAAGACAATCTTGTAGTTGTTGCTGATAGAAACAGCAATTACATTATAATCAGTATGACATGCGGCAGCCCAAAAGAAGCAGCGCTTATCGTCAACCAGATGGTTGACCTGTTTGTCAAATCTCAGCAAAGCACTTCTGAAGCCGATGTCGGTCAGAAACTCAAGGATCTCAGCCAGCAGGAAAATGAACTTAGGGACAGACTCCGGATTGTAACCAATTCGCTTAAAGATATTCGGCTTTCTACGGGTCTAACCCAGCTCGAAGGCAACGAAGACAGGGGACTTGGTAACACTATAACGCAGAAATTTGCTGAGCTTGAAATAGAGAAGCTCAAGCTTGAGGCGGATATTGAGCAGGTTCGTGCAAGCACGACTAATTTCGAAGGAAGAAGAGTTTCGGATGAAATAGTCCAGCGTGATGCTGAAAGCGACCCTGTTCTCATTGGTCAAATTCAGCAAATCAGCAACCTGGAAACAGAGCTTGCAAGAAAACTGACAAATCTTGGCGAAAATCACAGGGAGGTGCAGCAATTGCGGGAGGTTCTGCGCCGAACGATAGCCGAAAGAGATATACGCAGTAATTCGAAGGCCCAGCAGATTCGCAATTCGGATGTTGTAAGCGCCAGAGACCAGCTTGCGGTGCTGACAAATCGGCTCGCAAAACTCGAAGAACTTAGAGCGCAGACGGAAAACGAGCAGAGAGAGCTTGACAATACCAAAGCAACTTATGACCAGCTTGTTTCAGACAGGGAGGAAGCAAAGACCAAATTATTTAGTGTTCAGGAACAGATAAGTAAATATAATCTTATAAAGGAGGATGTTGAGTCTTCAAAGGTAAAACCGGTCGGGCTTGCTCCTGAACCATTGGAGATAAGTTCGCCCAAGCTGATAATATTTTTGCCGGGCGGGACTTTTCTTGGTTTTATGCTTGGTATTGGTCTGGCCTTCCTGCTTGAGCTTTTAAATGACCTTTTGAGGACGCCAAGCGATGTAATGAAATTTGTCAATGTACCTTTGCTGGGTATGATTACGCACAAAAACCTTGATGATGATACAAGAAATGTCGATATGTGGAAAGTTGCAAGGCAGGCTCCGCTTTCTATGGTCAGCGAATGCTACAGACAGTTCAGAACAAATCTCAAGCTTTCTTCTGATTTCGACTCCCAGAGAGTAATTTTTATTGCGAGCGGGAATGCGGGCGAAGGCAGAACAACAATAGCAGCAAATACCGCGGCAATTTTCGCGGCAGAGGATAAACGGGTGCTTCTGATTGATGCGAACTTTCGCAGACCAAGTTCATATAAAGTTTTCCCGAATTCAAACGGGCACCATACCGGCGCGGAAAATGGCGACAAAGGGTTGGGTGGTTATCTTACCGGCAGTGCCGGTATCGAGGAGATTATAAGGCCTACAGGTTGTGAGGGCACGGAGGTGATTGATAGCGGCCAGCTTCCTGCCAACCCGACTGAGCTTCTGGGCGGCAAAAGAATGGCTGATCTTATCGAATATGTGAAAGCGCATTACGACCGGGTGATAATAGATGGTCCGCCAATGCTCGTCAGCGAGGCAAAGGCCCTCGCGGCACAGGCAGACGGGACTGTCCTCGTATTCAATACAGCCATTACCAGACGCGGCACTGCAAAACGAATTGTGCGCGAACTAAGAGAGATAAATGCGAATGTTCTCGGGGCGGTCCTGATTGGTGTCAAGGTTCTTAAAGGCGGCTACTTCCGTGAGATGCTTGAGTCTTATCAGGAATACCAGATCTCACATAGAGAAGAGGCTGTACAGAAAGCTTAAAATTACCGTCCGGCACACATCTTTCACTCCTTTACCATTTCTTTGTTTCGTGTTGGGATCTGTATGATTAAAAACTGTTGTTTTCTGTTCCTTAAAGATGTAAAATTGCTTGTTTCCGGGGCGTAGCGCAGTTTGGCTAGCGCGTTGGACTGGGGGTCCAAAGGTCGCAGGTTCAAGTCCTGTCGCCCCGATTCAGAGAGAAATAAGTGCATCTTTTAAGACCGTAACTCCTTGCAATTCAGTAACTTATAAAACGCCCAATGATTCTATGAAATTAGTGGCTATTTTTGACTTAAATAGCGATAATAATGTATCTCTAACTTATTATTTGCGTATTTTTGAAAATGAAAACTTTAAACAGTGACAAACTCAGAATTATAGATGTAGAAAATTCTGAGGAGCTTGCTAAAAAAGCTCTTGAGCTTTTTGCAAACTCTGCCTGTCAGGCCATAAAAAACAAAGGTTTGTTTCATTTAGCCATATCGGGCGGAAAAACTCCGCGTCATTTTTTTGAATTGCTCGGCGAAGATAAGGTTAGTCTGACTCTTCCCTGGGACAAAATAAAGTTGTTCTGGGTGGACGAACGATGTGTAAGGCCCGATTCGCCGGACAGCAATTATAAGGTGGCAGCAGATACTTTTCTGAAAAAAGTTCCAATCCCCCTTAAGAATGTTTACAGAATTGCCGGAGAAAGTATTGATTACACCCAGGCCGTTGAGGAATATACACAGAGGATAAGAGAAGTTTTCGGTCTTGGGCCGGGACAGCTTCCTGAGTTTGACCTTATGATTCTTGGTATGGGCCCTGATGGACATATCGGCTCACTTCTGCCGAATTCGTATGCTTTGTTTAATACTGATGATTTAGTTGCGGTTGTATATCAGATAGAGGGAGGTTTGAATCGCATTACACTAACCCATCCTGTAATGTGTGCGGCACGACAATTGATTGTTCTGGTTTCAGGCAGGGAAAAGGCGGAAATTGTTCGCGATGTCCTGGTTGAAAAGCCTGATGAAGTAAAATATCCTGTGCATACACTTTGGCCGATACTTGACAAGGTAATATGGCTGATAGACCGTGACGCGGCGAAATATCTTTGAAATTGAAGATTTCAATTTTCAGTCTTTTTGCGGGATAATAAGCTGCATACCCACCCTAATCGTATCCGGGCCGCGAGGAAGCTTTTCTTTATTTACTTCGTAAATTTTTTTCCAGCCCAAAGGCGTATTATAGTAAATTTTCGATATGTCGATTAGGGTCTGTCCCTGTGTTACGGTATGAATTATTGATTCGGCATTGTCTGATTTTTGGACCTGCGGCTGAATTTGTTTATAAGGCAGGGCAATTACTATCGGTTTGCTGTCCTGAGGCGGTGTATTTGTTTTGTTTACCGCTGCGCCCAATTGCTGCGATTCAATTTTTGCCAGAGGCGAAGGAACAATCTGCTGTTTTACACAAAACCAGACTATGGCGACGAGGCAGAGAACCGTGCCTCCAATCATTCCAATTTTTACATCCATTCTCATATTTTGGCATTATTTGCTTTATTCTGTGGTTTTGATTTTTTGCCGAAAAGCAGTATCGGAGCGGCGATAGCGATTGAAGAATAGCAGCCAGTAAAAGTGCCGACGAGCATAGCGAAATTGAAGCTTCTGATGCCGGGACCGCCAAAGATATACATAATAAGCACGGCAAGAAATACCGTAAAGACGGTAAGAATACTTCGCGAGAGCGTTTGATTAATACTGTCATTAATGATTTCAGCCGTAACCTCCGGCGTTTTGCCCCTGTTTTCACGGATACGGTCATAGACGACGATAGTGTCGTTAATGGAATATCCGATGATTGTCAAAAACGCGGCAATCGTGGTAAGGTTTATTTTAAAATCGCCTATAAGCAGTTTTTGGCCTATAGCCGTGTTTGCCAGATATACGCTGGCGACGACGGCGCCGACGGCAATACTTACATCGTGAACAAGAGCTACGACGCCGGCGATACCGTAGCTTGCCGTTCCGAATCTGAACCATACGTAAACAATAATGGCCAGGAATGAGAGAATGAGAGCCATAAGCGCCCTTGTTTTAGCTTCATTACCGACGGACGGAGAAATTTGAGTAATTCTTTGAAGAGAAGTTTCAAGACTGGCGGCAGTAGTAATTTTCTTATGTTCATTGTTTACAAGAGTGTTCCATTCTTCTTCAGTAAGTTCCCTGAAGCCCGCTTCCGGCTCGAGGCTGACATAAATAAATGTCGAGATTTTGTCCTTCGTGGCCGCCAGATTCGGGCCGAATAGTTTGTATTTATACCACGTCAGGCTTTGCATATCGGGTTTGAATCGGAGATTGTTTATTCGCTGTTCCATTTGGGCGATAGTAGTCGGCGCGGAAACCGAGAAAGTTATTTTTACACCGCCGAGGAAGTCGGCAAGTTCCGGATATTGTTCGACTATGGAATCGCTGATTTTTTCAGTTGAGACTATTTTTGGTTCAAGATTTTGCTCTATTTCAAGTTTATCTCCGAACGCCTGTTTAATTGCGTTGCTTACGACTTCGTCAACAACCGGCTCCTGAATAGCTGCCTTTTCACCGAATGCTTTAGCGAGAATACTGGCAACGGCGGTTCTGTTAAGCTGGGTGGTGATTACGGTGAATTTTGCCGGGTTTTGTTTGTCCGGCACAACTTTCAGATTAGTTATTTTCGCGTAACTTCCTGCCTCGGCGGCTGTAATTTCTGAAGTTATGCTCTCGATAGTTTCACCTGTCTGTTTGAAAGTAACAGCGGCAATAGTTTTATTGATTTCGGTCGTGGTTATTTCATACTGGCGGTTTTCGCCTGCCGCGCCGATTCTATAAACGGTAGCGGCGGCAATAGCCGGGTTGTTCAGTCTTTGGCCTTCATTCTGGATAAGCGATACAACGGCTGCCTGGCCAAGGGATTGTTTCAAATTGATTTGTGCGCTTGTGCCGCCGGTGAATTCGATATCGTATTTGCTGTTTTTGGAATCGTCGCGAGTATAGAAAATAACACAGCTTCCAAGAGTCAGTATAAGTGATAATATAAGGAAATAAGGTCTTAATCCCATCCAGTTGATTTTCGGATGGCGTATGATGTGGAGCATAAAGAGCTTGTTCTGGATGATTCTTTTATTAAGAAGGAACTCAAAAATCAATCTTGTTACAAGGACCGCGGTAAATATATTTGCGATAAGACCGAGCGTAAGCGTTATAGCAAAACCTTTAATTTCCTCGGACGCCACCATATACAAGACCAAAGCGGTAATTATGGTTGTCATATTGGAATCGAAAATTGTCACGAATGCCCTCGTATAGCCGTTGGCTATTGCGATGCGAAGCGATGCTCCTTTTTCCTGTTCCTCCCTGATACGCTCATATATAAGAACGTTTGCGTCAACGCTCATGCCGATTGTAAGGACTATACCGCCGATGCCTGCGAGGGTAAAAGTCGCCCGGCTCAGGGCCATTATAGCCAGCAGGAAGAGTATGTTCATAAACAAAGCGGCATCCGCAATACAGCCCGCGAGAGTATAGTAAATAATCATAAATGCAGATACGGCTGCGAAAGCGATATATCCTGAACGGATGCCCTGGTCGCGGTTCTCGGTGCCGATGCTCGCCCCGATGGTTTTTTCTGAAATCGGCGGCTCAACCAATCTTGCCGGCAGAGAGCCTGCATTTAGTTTATTAATCATATCCGTTTGTTCTGTCTGCGTGTAATCGCCTTCGATTATGCCGTTGCCGTGAATTGCGCTTCGGATGTTCGGCGCAGATATGGCCATATCATCGAGGATAATGCACAAAGGCCTTTGAAGATTATCGCTGGTAACCTCATAGAACAGCGAGGCTCCGACATCATCGAATACAAAACTGATTGCTCTTTTGCCCATCTGGTCAGTGGTTGAGCCTGCTTTTTCAAGTTTCCAAGGTTTTTTGCCGGTATTTCTAAGCAGACATTCGCCTTTCGCGTTGCTTGCAAGAGCATAATATTTGTCCGCGAACATTCCGAGAATAAGCTGGTTTCTTTCGCTTGCACGCCAGGTGGGGTCTTCAGGGTTTTCTATCTGTATCCAGACGTATTTATCATCTGACGCGAGTTTCGGTCCTCTTGTTTTGAGAGCGTCAACATAAGTCTGCATTTCGTCTTTATTGGTTCTGCCGTCGTTGAGTTTCGGCAGAATCCGAAATTCGAGAACGCCTGTTCCTCTGAGCATTCTTTTAACGTCTTCGGGGCCGTCAATTCTTCCTCTTAGAGGCCTGTATTCTTCAAATACTTGGACAAGATTATCAATCTGCTCTGCTTTTGAAGGGAAACTGTCTTTGAATTGCTGGAGCATTTCGGCGCGTTTCATCGATTTTGCAGGCATTTCCAGAATTTTTGTAATGGCTTCGATGTTGAAATTGAAATCTTTGAGTTTAATTTCAGCCCGGCGATAAACCGTGTTAAGGCCTGTTTCGGGCTGTGCAAGTTCATTGACCACCTGCGCCCATTTTTGATATGCGTCGAAATATTGTTCTATTTGCTGACGATTTGCCTGGTCAACATTTACTTTTTTAGTGTCGTTGGCGTCGAAAAATAACCGCTGGAGTGCGGTTTCCTTCTTATTGGGGTCCATCGTATTCCAGGCCGGCGCAACAGAATCAAGCTTTTCTTTATTGATGCCTGTCTTGTCGATTTTTTCAGCCTGTTTATCTAATTCAGCTTTTAGAGCGTCCCTTTTGTTTTGGGCCGCTTTTCTGGCGTCATAAGCCAAAGCAAGATTGTTTAAAATTTCTGCTCTTTCATTGCTGTCTACGGCAAGCTGAGCAAAAATTTTGGCTCTTTCATCCTGCTCTTTGGCCAGCGCCCTTTTAATTATTGCAAGATTGATATTGTCTTGTGCGATTGTGTTGAGTGCCTTATCGTAAGCCTCTCTTTTCTTGTAAGTATCTACGCTTGCCAGTGGAACCTGTATTTCCAGCCTCGTATCGCCTTGCGGCCGCATAACGATATTTTGAACATTGCCGGGGTCGATACGCCTTAAGAGGATTGGCGAAAGACGCTGCGAAAGGTTGCTTATATCGGTTGCTGCAAGACCGGTTGTGTCTATTTCATAGATAAGACTTGTTCCGCCTGCAAGGTCAATGCCCGGCTTCATTTTTTCGCTTGGCGGATAAAGCTCCAAAGCGGCGAAAATTACAAGAACAATTGTTACTACAAGTCCGAACCTTACAAGATTTCTGTCCATATCGATTCCCTGAAAAGAATGCCTCAATAAAAATTAATAAATTTATTTTTGTTCGATGACCCTGCTGATAGCGGAGGGCAGAACTTTTATTTTCGTATTGTTGGATTCATCAACTTTAAGAGTTATTTCATTATCGGATACATCGAGAACTGTCCCGAGAATTCCGCCTATGGTTTGAACCCTGTCGTTTTTCTTGAGAGATTTAACCATCTGCTCCTGCTGCTGCTGTTTCTTCTTTGGCCCCTTGAACATAACAAAGTATAAGACAACGAAAATCAAAACCATTAAAATTATAGGTTGCCATTGGCCCTGGATCGGTTTTTTATTCATTGTCCCGGCTGCGTTCGGTTCAGATGCCTGTTTTGTCTGCGTGCTTTGCTGATTTTGGTCGTAATTTTCCGCAGAAACTATATTATTGCTGTCTGCCTGAGCTAAAACCCATAGATTTTCCATTATTATTCCTTTCTGTATTCAGTATCTTCCTTGTCGTTAATTTCCTGTTTGTTTCGGGCGTAAGCGGGACTTTGCAGAGCCTGCTCTGCCCATTTGGTAAACGCACCATTCTCTATATTTTCTCGTATTTTGTCCATTAAATTATGGTAAAAAAAGATATTATGCAAAGACAGCATTATTGGCCCAAGCATCTCGCCGACATTGAAAAAGTGCCTGATTGCAGCACGGGTATAGGTTGAACAACAAAGACATTGGCAGGATGGGTCAATTGGCGAAAAATCGTCAATATAAGCTGAATTTCGCAGTCTAATCGGCCCATTGCTCGTAAAGGCAAGGGCATTTCTGCCATTTCGCGTCGGGATTACACAGTCAAACATATCAATCCCGGCCTCGACGGCCTGAATGATGTCAGCAGGTGTCCCGACCCCCATCAGATAACGGGGCCTATCTTCCGGCAAAAGCGGGGCGGTCCAGCGGATGGTTTGAAGCATCTGCTCCGTGCCTTCGCCGACGCTTAATCCGCCGATTGCGTAGCCGGGAAAATCCATTTTTATCAGTTCCTCGGCACAGCTTTGACGAAGCTGAAAATCAGTCTGACCCTGCACAATTCCAAATAATAACTGATTATTATTCGAATGAGTTTCTTTACAGATTTTCGCCCATTTAATTGTTCTCTCTACCGCTTTTTCAATTTCTTTTTTCGCCTGTTCAACTGTTCTACTGCTTGCCCCGTGAGATGCCGCTTCGGCTATCTCATCGGGGTTCACCTGTTCTTTTTTGCCCGCTGGCAAAAACGCGGGGCACTGGTCGAAGCACATTATAATATCGGCTCCGAGTCTGTTTTGAATATTGGTTGCTCCAGCTGCATCGAGTTTTATTTTTGCTCCGTCATAAGGACTTGCAAATTCAGTCCCATTGTCGTCGGTAAAATTTATTGTGCTTAATGAAAATACCTGGAATCCGCCGCTGTCGGTCAGTATCGGCTTGTCCCAGGCCATAAATTTATGCAGTCCGCCGCACTTTTCTATTACATCGGCGCCCGGCTTTAACATCAGGTGAAACGTATTGGCAAGGATGATTTGACTGCCTGCCTCGGCGAGCTGATTTGGCATTGTGCCTTTGACCGCGCCTCTTGTGCCGACAGGCATAAACACCGGCGTTTTAACAGTGCCGTGAGAAGTCTTTAGCAGGCCTGTCCTTGCAGAACTTGAACCGTCTTTTTTTATAATATCAAATACATTCATTTTATTTTTCTTAGTGTCTTCGTGCCGGAGTTTACCCTGTGAGATGCCGCAGCTATCTCATCGGGGTGGCTATTTCGTCATAAGTATAAGGCAAAAAGGAGTTTTTGACAATTAGTGATTTTTGGAATAGATTAAGAGATGTTCCGTATATAATTTTTGGAGTTAGAAATGAAAAAAATTTTCCAGATAGGTATTGTTGTTAAAGATATAGAAAAGCAGGTCAGGAACTGGGCTGAAGTTTTAGGCGAACCCACACCCGCTATTGTTACTATTGACGGATACGAAAAGAGCGGCGCAACTTATAAGGGTAAACCTACCTCGGCAGTAGCAAAGCAGGCCATATTTTATTTAGGAGATATTTCCATTGAGCTTTTGGAGCCTGTCGGCAGCCCAAGCACCTGGGCCGATTTCGCAAAGACCAACGGGCAGGGGATTCATCATATCGCTTTTCTGGAAGAAAACGCCGAAAAGGAAATGGCCTTTTATCGCCGCAAAAATATGAATATTGCTCAGCAGGGGCATTGGGATACAGGCAGATATATTTATGCCGATAGTTTTGATAAATTAGGCGCTATTATAGAACTGATAGAATTTTTTCCCAAAACCGAATAACCGAGCAAGGCTATTCTTTAACCAACGGACGAATGTTTTTTCAACAGAATCAACGACACTATTTATTCCATTGAAGTGCTTTTTAGGTTTTTATTATTGTATAACCCGCGTTTTCCAGTCTTCTCAAAAGCATAGATGCAAGTGCCAGATGGTCTAAACATAAATCCGGAGAGTCCTTAAGTGAATACTCATGCCCCCGAGGATTTCTTATTGCTAAAACGCTACCGGCAAAAAGAAATTTATAGCCGTTTTGTTCATCTTTTTCAGATACTGTTGTGACTGGCGTAAGTTGTATGATAGGAGAAGAATCAGCGAAAACTTGCATCATAAGTTTAAAACCCGTTTCAGATAAACTGGATAGTCGTTGAATCTCTTTGTCTATGAATTTAAATGCTTCGAAGGTAGCTTGTGAGTAATGACCATCATCAAATAATTGCTTCACGATATCAGGGAAAGCTTGATGTATATTACGTTCATCAAAAGGATGTTGTGCTTGTAAATTCTCCGTTTCGGTTTCGGAAAATTGGTATGCACGACGAACAACATTTTCAAATCTTGAAAGAAAATCAGCCATTGAGTAAGTTTTCTCGGATACTTTTAAATATTCTGTCGTATGTTTCTTGGTTTCCTTCGGCAGGTAAATTAATTTCAACTCTTACGGTAAGTCCAAACCGATTTTTACTGATAGCGTTTTGGTCACTAGGAATATCAGATGGATGTTGAGGTCTTTCTGGCCTATCAGCGGAAGAGGGATGTTTACTTTGTTTTACTATAGGTTTCTTATCAGATATTGTGGTTTTTTTTGCTTTTGGCTCAGGTAATTCACCGCGACCCGATAAACCCGCAATCGCTTTAAATGTATTTGCTTGTCTTTTACCGACAAGTGCACTTGACTGGTCGGCTTGTCTAAAAAAAGTAATTAGAGAAGTTAAATCTAAAGTCCATGTTGAATCTCCGTGTAGTGCAAACAATCCAGTATAAGCTTTTTCAACCATCTCGGAAAATCCTTTTTGAAAATCTTTGTCATCATGCAGCGTAAAAACTTTGCTGGCTGTTTCAGTTTTATTTCCATCATCATCGATGGCACCAATAAAACGTAAAGTGTTTATGACGTAACTTTCGTTCTTTGGTGCGTAACCTAGTCTTTTCAAGGTATCGGCGGTAACAGTGGTTGGAAAAGAGTTCTTCAAATGGTTAATAACTTTTATAAGTGGACCATTACTTGTAACATAGGGATGATGGTTTTCTGCCATATTATTCTCCTTATACAAAAATAACTTTTTTAGTTAAGTAAATTTTTTTGAGTAATTTATTTCCTTCGTCTGTTGTATGGTGACTGATTTGTTGGCTTAAGCGAGATTCCTTCTTTGCTGGCCTCAGAGTAAATTGCATCTTCAGTTCTGCCAAGTTTCAGGCCTATGACCCTTGTCGGAGTATTTTGGTCAACAAGTTTTTCAAGTTTCGCTACGTCTGTTTTTGTCCACTCTTTACCATTATTTGGTGGTATCTTTGCCATAACAAAATCCTTTAAAAATAAAACTATTCTATTAACTTTTTAGAAACCGACTAACCGGCAAGGAGAGTTATAGAGTGGTTTTAACGCCGCTCTCGGCCCTCGTGCCGAAAAGCGATTTGCAACAATATTTTACTTATAAGAACATAAAGTGCAAATATTGTGCCACAAAAGGATGTAGTGGGTAATGTTTGGCGTAAATTCTTTAAACGCAATAAGTTGTGAGAAAAAATATTTATTTCGGCAAATAGGTAAAAATAGGATGCATAGATAAAACTGCCAAATTTGGCAGTTTCGGCGGTATTTTGCGTCAAACTGACAGGGTAAAAGTAATGGATTCCCGCCTTCACCAAAGGTTTCCGTCTTCGTCCCTTAAGGACTTCGAACGGGACACGTCGCCGCGATGCTAATGCAGGGTTTAGGGGATAGGGAATAGGTCGCCTGATGCGTGACCGTGTTTTGTTTCAACAAAGGCGCAGCCTGAGATTCAAAATGACGGGCCGACGGCAAGTTTACTTGTAAGTAAGGCTTGGCGTTTTGAATTCAGGGCAATTGTTATTGCCGTTGAAACAAACTGTGTTAATCCGTGTCTAAAAATCTTCAATTAAAAATTCCTCAGTCTCTATGCTTGTATGCAGTATACTGCATACAAGCATAGTCAAAAACTCTATGTTCTCGGTGTTCTCTGTGGCTGTATAATTCGTGGTTATCCAAAATTTAAAACAGCGAATTCTCCATGATAAAGTCTTGCGGCCTCGTCATATGCCTTTGCGGCATCTTCCTCATTCTCGAAATATCCCAAATGTATATGCATTTCTTTATAACCTATTACGGCTCTCCATTTTCTTTTCTCTTTCACATAGTGAACGCCTTTATATTTGGAGCTGCTTTGTTTTTTTTGTCCTCCTGTTGCAGTTGTTTTGAAAAATTGTCGCAAAACGCAGGTTGACCTTTCGGTTATCCAGGCCGTTGCCGTTCTTATGGTCAACAATGACTCCTTTCGGGGCGTTCATTATCTCTCTGTGCATTTTCACGAATTTTCGTCTTCCTTCGAACCGGACGGCATAAGGATTTGTAATATTGGTTTCGTCAAACAGCCACACATATCCGGCTAATTTCTGATAATCTTCCGGGTCAACTTTTGCAAACTTTGCCGCAGCAAGGTTTGTCTCGGCGGGCTTTTGCCCGGCGGACCACGTCTCGCCGAGCCTTGCCTCGGCGGACTTTCCGCCAATAAGTTTGATTAGCCGAAACGGATAGCCGAATTTTTTCTTTCTGTATCGCAGCAGAAAATAAACGATGATGCTTTCGATTATTGCCGGAATTTTAATTTGAAGTTTCAAATACATTGGATTCCTCAACTCAAAACTAAAAACTTAAAACTCAAAACTATTTTTTTCCGCTTTTCACTCATTTTTTCACCTTCTACTTTCAATTCTCGACTATCTTAGTTGCCTTTCAGGCAACTAAGTCCCTCCATATATAGGCCGAAACTTGCGCGTTTTTGCCAAAATTCGACCAAAAATCGACCAATGTGATTTTGTAAGGCTTTGTCCGTAAAGGAGAAAAATTTTATTATTTTTTTTAAGCGCGCAAGTTTTTACTTGCGCGCTTTCAACCAGTATCGGACATTTACTTTCCGGTTTTATCGAGGTTTAGAGCCGCAAGCTTGCCCGCCAAAGCCCTTGGCGACGGCGGGTTTTTTCTGGAGTTTACCCCGTGAGATGCCGCTTCGGCTAGCTCATCGGGGCGCTTTCGACCAGTATCGGATATTTAGCCCCCACTTTCACTGAAAATAATTAGGGACAGGCACGCATTTTTAAAAATCAGATAAATCAGCGTAATCAGTGATTAAAAAACAGTTCCGCCTATGGCGGATTCCTCAACTCAAAACTAAGAACTCAAAATTTAAAACTTAACTTGGTGTCTTGGTGCCGGAGTTTACCCCGTGAGATGCCGCAGCTATCTCATCGGGGTGGCTACGGGGGTTGTTAATACAGGATTTTGATTCTGCTGTTTGGATAATAGTAACCTAATATTTGCTCAGCGGTTTTGCCGTCTCTTGCCATTTGTCTGGCCCCATATTGGCACAGGCCGACGCCGTGGCCGAAGCCTATGCCGTTTACGAATATAATTTCGTTTTGCGTGTTTAATATCGTGCAGCACATACTTTGAATTTTTGTTCCTGTCGGGTCGATTGCCAAACGCATATCTTCTGCCCTCAGAAGCATTGTTTTGCCCGCGGCCTGCGGTGAGTTCGGTTCGATGTATTTACGAGTTGCCGCAGAGGACGTTTGAGGCGAGCCGGTTAGCCGGACACTGACGATTCTTTTGAACGCGCTTGTTTGCGGCAGCAGGCCGTTGCTTAATACAGTGCTGTCGTAAATATTTTCTCTTTCAACCTCGATTTTTTCTATTTTGCCCAGCTCTTTCAGACTTGGATATCTGCTGATAAGCTGCTGCGAAACATATTTTTTATCAAATTTTGCCATCGGCCAGTAGAAAATATCCGGCCTTGTAATTTGCCGGCAATATGGGCAATCCACGCCGATAAGCGCCGGCGAGCTTTCGCCGAAGACGTCCTGTGCGTTTTCGGTATGCCCGCCGCATACCGAACTATAATATGCTCCAAAAGGAACGCAATCGCCGTATTCATTTCCACAGCATAGAACCATACCAGTTGTGGCGGCGACGGCATTAGTTGTCCGCAGTGTTTCTGCTGATACTCCTTTATAGACCTGATTTGCCTGTGTTGCCTTGACGTCCCAGGAACGGTTTTTGCCGAATTTGGATTTTATGTAGAGGCAATATGTTCTTGACGCGATAGCCTGTGCCTTTAGCGCTTCGGCGTCCCAGTAGCTGGGCATCTCGGCGGCAACAACTCCCATAAGATATGATTCGAGCGAAACATTGTTTATTATCATCATATTAGGAGTATTGCTGTCGTCATTTATTTTAAATTCTATACTTCCCCGGTAGGATTGGTTATTTATTTTGAGCGGCATAGGTCTTTGCGGTTCTATTATAAGCCGTTTTGTTTTAAATAGCTGAAAACCTGCTTTTATGCCGTCCGGCTGAAGCTCTATATTGAGGGTTTCACCGGTAGTTTGTATAGGAAACACCTCGGTTGTATCGACATTGATGATTTTATATGGCCCGTCCATCCTCAAAGAAGCATTTGTAACCTTATCATCGAGCAGGACGCGGACGGTATATTCATCGATGCTTTGATATGTGGCCGCATTGGGAGGCTGTTGGCCTTTAACGCAGCCCGATACAATAGCAAGAAAAAGCCCTGCGACGAGCTGGAGATTTCGAAGTATTCTAATCTGTATCATCATAGCTGTATCAGTCGAGTTTTCGCAGGCTCAGCCCGAGCGGCTCAAGAACCCGCTTTATTTCCGTAAGACTCGTAACACCAAAATTTTTAACGCCGAGCAGCTCGTCTTCCGTTTTTGAAATCAGGTCGCCGATAGTTTTGATATTCAGAGTATCAAGGCACTTTCTTGCCCTGACAGACATTTCAATATCGACCAGCGGCTTATTAAGCAATTCCGGAGAGATTGTCGATTCTGTCGTTTCATCTGCAGTTTCCTGAGAAATCAGCGTCATAAGTTTTCCTTCAGCAGCCATACCGAGCCGCAAACTTTTCGTTTCGAGCATAGCTTTGATTTCCGTAAGCGATGTTTCGCCGAAATTCTTATAGGCAAGCAGTTCAGTCTCTGAAATCCTAAGCAGGTCGCCGATGGTATTGATATTCATTCTGCGCAGACAATTCCTGCTCCTGACCGAGAGTTCAAAATCAGAAATTGGAGTTTCGAGGATTTTGGTCCGCTGGTCTTTGGTTTTCTCAATTTCCTCATCGTAGAGCATAGTTTTGGAGCTTTCGATGTCCTTTTTGAAGAGGATTGCCCGCAGGTTATTGGGATGGAACTTGAGAACCTGCTCTACGCATTTTTCAGCTTTGTCATATTGGCCCGCATCCTCATAAAGAACCACCAGATTAAGCAGTGCGCTTATATAAGGCATTCCATTATTTATAAGCTGTTTGTAATAATCTATCGCTGCTTCGTCATCGCCTCGTATGTCCAATAGGAAAGCAAGGTGAAACATCGCCCTGGAAAAATTAGGGTCAATTTCAACTGCTGTCTGATAGTTTTCGATAGCTTCATCGTAGTTTCCCTGTGCCTGTAAATATCTGCCAAGCGTGTAATGATACAGTGCGCTTGCCTTTTGATAATTCTCGCAGGTCTTGAGGATTTTTGCTGCGCTGTCAAAATCGCCTTTGACGCGATAGACAGAGGCCTTTGCGCAGTTGACAGCCAGAGCGTCGGCGCCTGCTTTTGCAGCTTTGTCCAGCGATTCGATTGCCTTGTCAAATTGACCTGTCTTTCGCTGGCAGAACGCCAGTTCGAAATATTTTTCTTTGCTGTCATCGGCTTTTTCAAGAGTTTCGATGGCCTGCTTGTATTTGCCGAGTATGGCAAGAGATGCTCCCAATGTAAGATAATTTTTTCTGCCGGGCTTTGACAATTCCTGTTCGGTTCTTTCAGCGAATGAAATTTTGGTTTTTTCGCTGGAATTTACGAATATGGCGGTTGCTAAAATATCGTCTAACGTGGCGGTTTCAGCGCTGAACAAATCGACCTGCGGCTGCTTTATGGCTACCATTTTGTTTTGCTCCTATTTATATATACTTTTAACAAATTAAGGGTTTTTGTGTCTCTTAAAATATGAAACGAAGTATTATAGTGCAATACAAAATATTTGCAATAGCAATTTAAATCCCTGTTTTATCCGGTTTTATGAGGAAATTTAATGCAAAATGGATGTAGATTTGTTAGGATTTAAAGCCATTGACCAATAACCAAAAACAGATAACTGAATAACTTAAAGACTTTATGGATAAGTTAAAAAAACTCTGTCTTTTCGCCGGCATAGTTTTAATGCTTGTTTTGGCTCTTCTTTGTATTGTTGGTTCTGTGATGGGAGCCGAGTGGTCAAAATGGTTTTTTACTTCGCCGGCCGGCAGAGGACTTGGGGTTTGTATCGGCCTGTTGATTGTTGCCGGCTTGTTTGAATTTAACGAGGTTTACATAACCAAATGGCCGATAGCGGTTTATCTCGGCGTTTTATTGGTTCTGATGGCAGGTTTCATCAATTGCATTTGCACTGTTTTTGCAGGATACACGATTGGCTGTATCGGTCTTTTCGGTCTGTTTGGAAATAAATGGAACTGGAATGATTTGCTGACAGCGGTTCTGGTGTTTTTTGCGACAATATTTGTTTTTAGTTTTTTTTCTCTGCCGCCGCAGTTAAAGAGTGTTTTTTTTGTGCCGCACGTTTTCGCCTGTTTTCTTTCTTATATTTTCTTCACAAGAGCGGTTTTTTTAGCGGTTAAGCAGTTATTCGATAAAAAACCGGAGATTGACGAGGCGATATTCAGACTTGTTTGTATCGGTTTTGCGTTTTTGACTTTCGGCATTGCCATTGGTAGTGTCTGGGCGCAATTTGCCTGGGGCGATTGGTGGAGCTGGGACCCGAAAGAGACTTTTTCTCTTGCGGTCTGGCTCATTTTTGCCGCTTTTTTGCATTTCAGATACCTTTACGGACAAAGGTTTTTGTGTTTAAATAGTATGTGGATTATTTTTGGCTTTTTTTTGATAGTTCTCGGTCTTTTACTTGTGAATTTCTCGAAGATTTTCGCCGGCCTTCACAGTCATACCGTTTAGACTTGGGATATTATGAATTTATTTTGCCAAGGCGTTAATTTTAAAGGTTGTTCTGCTGATGCAAGGGAAAGTCTTGTATTCGACCGGCAAAAGCAGGAAATTTTTCTGCAATCCTGCCGCCTTTACCCTGAAATAAGCGATGCTTTGATATTGAATACCTGTAACAGGCTCGAATTTTATTTTTATGCGAAAAAGAGTTTTAACACATCTGCTATTGTTGATAGTTTTATTTCAAATAATAGTTGGAATGAATACAAACAGACTTTTTATGGTCTTGATGCCGTCAGGCATCTTTTCAGTGTTGCCGCAGGCCTTGAGTCGCAGATAATCGGTGAAAACGAAATTTTTTCTCAGTTGAAATCCGCGTATAGTTTTGCGCTGCGGTGCAATTCTGTAAATACTATGTTTCACCGTCTTTTGCATAGCGCCTTCCGTGTCGCAAAGGCCGTTAGAACACATACAAATATTAGCACCGGCGCTCTTTCCATTGCACAGGCTGCCGTGGAGCTTGCGGCGGATAATATCGCCATTGAAAGAGCTAAGGTTTTTGTAATTGGTTCTGGCGCAAATGCCGGGCTTATTGTAAAACATCTAATCAGGAAAAATGTCCGGGATTTTACTATTATCGCAAGAAATCCGTCTGCCGCCGGGCTGCTTATTGAAAAAACAGCAGGGCGTTTCCTGCCCTTAAATGAGCTGGGAAACAGCATTTTAAATGCAGATGTTATTTTTACCGCTGCCGCAGTGCAGGAGCCTTTGATAACTGCTGCTGAGCTTGAAAATAAGACTAAACCGCTGATTTTAATCGATATTTCTGTGCCACCGAATGTTGAATCGCAGGTTAAGAAAATTTCTAATATAAAACTTTTCAATATTGATAGTCTAAGTGAAATCATAAAAGCCAATAACCTTAAACGCAGAACTGAAATCCCAAAAGCAGAGGCGATTATAGATGAGCATTTGCGGGTGTTTTCATTTAGGCAAAATGGTTTAAGTTCTGTGCCGCAAATTGCTCAAAAGGTCAATAGATGAAAAAAATCCGCATAGCAACACGGTCAAGTGCACTTGCAATTATCCAGTCGCAGATTGTCGTTAAAGCTCTGAAAAAACATAAAAGCGGCGTCAGTTTTGAAATCGTTGAGGTAAAAAGCAAAGGCGATATTGATAAAAACAAACCTCTGTGGAAGTTATCCGAAACAGGTCTTTTTACCGCTGCGGTTGAAAATGCCGTTCGCGAAAATAAAGCCGATATTGCTGTTCATAGCTATAAGGATTTGCCGATAGAACCATCGGATGATATTTTGATTGCAGCTTGTTTAGACAGGAAATTCTGTCAGGATTGTCTGGTGTGCAATCGTAAAATAAAATCGCTGGCTGATTTGCCCAAAGGCGCGAAAATCGGAACTTCGAGTCTTCGCAGAAAGGCCCAATTATTGCATAATAGACCCGATTTGGATTGTGTTCCGATTAGAGGAAATGTTCCGACAAGAATAAGTCAGGTCGAAAAGGGTCAGTTCGATGGCGCTGTTCTCGCTTACGCGGGTATCGACAGGCTTGGCCTGACAAAAAAAATTGCTTTATGCTTGGAACCGGCTGAATTTATTCCTGCCCCTGCGCAGGGAGCGATAGCAGTTCAGGCGAAAAAAAATGATGATGAAGTTTTGAAATTGCTTGCTGAAATTGATGATAAAATTTCACGGCTTACTTCTGATACGGAAAGACTTGTCCTGCACAAACTTGGAGCGGGCTGTCACGCGCCTGCAGGAGTATTTGCGCAAATCGTGGGCGATGATATTATAATTTACGCCTTTGTTTCTGATGAAAACGGACGAAAATTTATCAATCTCAAAAAACAGGGGCCGGTTAAGTCTGCTCATAAGGTTGCGGAAAGTCTTGCAAACGAACTTTTAAAAGCCGGCGCTGCGGAGCTGTTGAAAAATGCCTGAAAAATTGGAAGGAAAGGTTTATATAATCGGCGCAGGCCCCTCAAGCAGCGGCCTTATCAGTGTCCGGGGTTTCCAGATTCTCCGACGGGCCGATTGTGTTATATATGACAGACTAATCGGCAGGGAATTATTAGATATTGCTCCTAAGAGGGCGGAACTTATTTACGTTGGAAAAGAACATACGAGACATTCTCCCAAACAGGCGGATATAAATCGGCTTATAGTTAAAAAAGCCCGCATTCATAAAAAAATAGTAAGGCTCAAAGGCGGCGATTGCCTGATTTTCGGCAGGGCGACTGAGGAATTGAAATGTCTTGTCGATAACAAAATAGATTTTGAAATTGTCCCCGGCATAACAGCCGCTTCAGCCGCCGCTGCCTGCGCAGGTGTTGTCCTTACAGACAGAAACACCGCATCATCTGTAACATTTATCACAGGCCAGACTGCTGCCTGTGGTGAGCATAGTCGAACCAATGACAAAGAAATTGATATTGATTTTAAAAGTCTTGTGAAACTGTCCGGCACAATTGTTTTTTATATGGCTGTCGGAAATATGAAGCGAATCTGCCAAAAGTTGATTAAATCGGGATTGGCCGGGAATACGAATGTTTATGTTGTCGCAAATGCCTCATTGGCTAATCAAATAATAGTCGCTGGCAAAGTTTCGGATATTGCCCGAAAGTGCGAAAAGGAAAATATCGAACCTCCTGCCGTGATGATAGTAGGTAAAAATTGTTTCAGTTGGTTGAAAAATCACCCATTATTCGGCAAAAAGATTTTGATGACCCGTGATTCAGCGGGCAATGCTGAACTTGCCTGTAAAATAGCCGCAAAAGGGGCTTGTGCGATTAGTTATCCGACCTATGAATTGCTGGATTTGACTGGCTCAAAGGAATTTAAAAAGGTTTCAAAGAATATTAAAAATTTCGATTGGGTCTTTTTCACAAGCCCGACGGGTGTGGAATTGTTCTTTGGGGCGTTAGAGAAATTGAATAAAGACGCTCGAATCTTTGCATCCGCGAAGATTGCCTGCATCGGCTCGGAAACCGCAAATGCACTTGAGGATTTCGGTATAAAAGCCGATTTTGTGCCGGGGATTTTCACTTCAGAAGAATTGGCAAGGAATCTTATAAAAAAATACAAACCTATTGGAAAAAAGATATTGCTTTTGCGTTCTGCTCTTGCTGATTCGCTACTGGCCGAAAAACTCAAATCGGCGAAAGCAAAGGTTACACAGGTTTCAGTCTATACAGCCAAAAAAATCAAAAATAATCCAAAAGAAATGATTAAAAATGATATAGATTGGATTGTTTTTGTCAGCAGTTTCGCTGTCGATTGTTTCTTTAGGAATTTAAAACCTGAAAATATGGATAAAAAGATAAAAATTGCCTCAATCGGCCCTGCAACATCTGCTGCCCTGAAAAAATTTAGTATTAAGCCCACAATCGAGTCGAAAGAACATACTATTGATGGTCTTATTGAAGCGATGGAAGAAGTAATAAATAAAAAAATAAAATTTTCTTAGTGTCTTCGTGTCTTAGTGGCTAAAAAATGATTAATATTTCAAGATTATATTGCGGCATTGAAAATCCATCGGACGATTTTCGTTATCGTTCCAATGGTAAATCTGGACCTGTTGTCGTCTATAACTGCACAAACAAATGCAATCAGAATTGTCTGCACTGTTACAGCAGGGTAGATTATTTCAGTGAAAACGAATTGGATACAAAAGAGGCAAAAAAACTTTTAAAGCAGCTTTCCGCCGTTAAATGTTCTGTAGTTCTTTTCAGCGGCGGCGAGCCCCTTGAAAGGACCGATTTATTTGAGCTTCTTGATTTTTCTCATAACCTTGGTCTGCGAACAGTCCTTTCCACAAATGGAAATTTAATAGATTCTAATATTGCGAAAAAACTTGCAGATTCCGGAGTAAAATATATCGGTATTTCAATCGACGGCACAGAAAAAACTCACGATAATTTTCGCGGCGTCAAAGGCAGTTTCGCCTCGGCGGTTAACGCCGTCCAATTTTGCAAAGATGTAAATCTTAAAACCGGCCTGCGTTTTACGATAACGAATCGCAATTTTAATGAGGTTAAAGACATCTTTTCTCTTGCCGCAAAGTTGGGTATCCGAAGGATTTGTTTTTATCATTTAATTTCAGCCGGAAATGCGGCAAAAAATAATCTCAAATGCTCTAATGGACAAATCAGGCAGGTTTTAAACGATATTAGTGATTGCACGCAAGTATTTGCTAAAAAAGGAATTACAGAGGTTTTAACCGTCGGAAATCACGCCGATGGGGCGTTTATTTTGAATCGTTTAGAACGGGAAAATTCGCCGCTGTATAAGAAAAGTTTTGATTTGCTTGAAAAATATGGCGGCAACAAAATTGGCATTAAAATTTTCGCAATCGACCCTACCGGCAATGTCCATCCTGACCAGTTCTGGCAGAATTTCTCTCTTGGAAGCGTAACGGAAAAAAGTTTGGACGATATTATAAAAAAATCTTTTGATATATTTAAAGATAAAACTCTTTTTGTTCCTCAAAAATGTAAAAATTGTAAATGGCTCAATCTCTGCGGCACTAACGCAAGATTTGCCGGTGAGGACTGTAAATCAGCTGGATTCCTTGAGCCGGACTGTTTCCTAAACGAACAAGAAATATCCATAACGGGAAAATCGAATGAAAAATTTGCCTGTCAGAATGAAAAGGCTTAGGAAAAGCGATTCAATGCGAAGGCTCGTCAAAGGCGTTAATCTTTGTGTTGACAATCTTATCTATCCATTATTTGTCTGTCCCGGCAAAGGAATAAAGAAACCTATTGAATCAATGGCAGATTGTTTCCATTTTTCGCCCGACAAAATTGTCGATGAGGCGAAGGAAATTTTCGATTTGGGAATACCCGCGATTCTGCTCTTCGGTTTGCCGGAGAAAAAAGACGAAAAAGGCTCTGAATCTTTCAGCGATACCGGCTCAGTTCAGCAGGCGGTTAAAAACATCAAAAAAGCTGTGCCGGAATTATTGGTTATTACCGATGTTTGCCTATGCGCCTATACCGACAGCGGCCATTGCGGCATAATAAAAGATGGAAAAATCGACAATGACGCAACCTGCGAAATCCTGGCTAAAATTGCTGTTTCGCACGCAAAAGCCGGCGTTGACATAGTTGCTCCTTCGGATATGATGGACGGCAGAGTAGGGGTTATAAGAAAATCTCTCGATGAGAATGGTTTTATTGATACCGCGATTATGTCTTATTCTGCAAAATACGCCTCGGCCTTTTACGGCCCGTTCAGAGATGCCGCCGATTCTGCTCCCGCCTTTGGCGACCGCAAGACTTATCAGATGGATATTGCCGCGTCAGCCAAACAGGCAATGCGGGAAATCGAATTGGATATTGCCGAAGGCGCCGATATTGTGATGGTCAAGCCCGCACTTTGTTATCTTGATATTATTTCTCAGGCCAAACAGCGTTTCGATGTTCCCATAGCGGCCTATAACGTTAGCGGCGAATATATGATGATTAACGCCGCCGCACAGCAGGGCGTTTTCGATAGACAATCTGCCATAATGGAAATTCTTACAGCAATCAAACGCGCCGGTGCTGATATAATCATAACTTACTTTGCAAAAGAAATAGCGTCAAAAAAATTAAAATTATAAACAGTGTGAATCCGTGTCTGAAATAAGCAGTGTAAATCCGTGTCTCAAAAAACCTCGTGTCGTTGCCTTTGAAGTTACGCGCAGATGTCCGTTGAACTGCCTGCACTGCAGAGCTTCTGCCGATGCTGATTTCAAGGATGATTTGACTACCGGCCAATGCAAAAAAATCATAAAAGCCGTTGCTGATTACAACAGATGCGTCCTGATTTTCACCGGCGGCGAGCCCTTTGAAAGAGAAGATATATTTGATTTGATTGATTATGCCAATTATTGTGGTTTAGCTGTTTCTCTTGCAACCTGCGGCTATAATTTCGATGCGAAAAAGGCACAACTGCTTAAGCAGGCAGAGGTTATAACACTTTCCTTTTCGCTCGATTCTGATAACGCAAAAGAGCACAATGATTTCCGGCAGTCTGCCGGCGCTTTTGAAAAAACGCTTGCGGCAATTGATATTGCTAAAAAAACCGGCCTGAAATTTCAGATTAACACAACCGTTACAAAACTAAACGCTGATAAATTGCCGCAGCTTGCCGAGCTTTCCGAAAAATTAGGCGCATATTGTTTTAATCCGTTTATGCTTGTCCCTGCCGGCAGGGCACAGGGGCTTTCCGGCATTGCCCTGACCTCGACAGAATATGAAAAAGCATTAAAGACTGTTGCCGATTTAAAAGCTCAAAGCAAAATTGAGGTGCGTTTCACCTGTGCCCCGCGTTTCGCGCCTGTTTTCAAAAATTTATATCCCCGGTCAAAGAAAAAAGCCTTCGGTTGCCTCGCTGCCAATGATTTTGCCTTTATCAGTCATACAGGCGATGTCCAGACCTGCGGCTTTTTAAAAAATTCCGCCGGCAATATTTTACAAGTAGGCGATTTGGGTTCTATCTGGGGGAAATCGGAATTTCTAAATGCAATTCGCCGGAAGGCATACTCCGGTAAATGTGGAAGTTGTAATTATGTATCTATTTGCGGCGGATGTCGTGCAAGGGCGTATGCTCAAACGGGCGATTTTCTCGCCTCTGACCCGTTATGTTCTTATATTAACTCAGTCTCTACGCTTATCGCTGCCCATATAGAAGAGGACAAAATCTCTACTGTTGCGGATGCTGTAAACTCCTTGCCGAACGTCTCTCATAATTATTTAAGGAAGCATTATTACAATTTGTGGTTTACTTTAAAAGATTCAGATTTTAGCCGTATAGTCAAAACCATTGATGAACTTTCAAGGAAATTTAAGACTGATTTCTTCTCTTTTCTCGCGACCAAACGTTATAAATTGGATTCGTCCGCTGTTAAGCGTCATTCACCGCCGGATGTTTTTAATGCCTTATTCTGCTGCAGGGCGGAGGGAAGCGTTATGCAATCCGCAGTAGAGTATTTATGTGATTTGCCGCAGGTTAGTCATTGTTTTGAAAGGAAAACTCTCCCGCATTGGCCGTATAATCTTTATGCAATGCTGCACGAACAGGATTCCGAACGGCTTAAAGAGGCGATCGACGTTTTTGTCAAAAAGTTTGACATTGAGCAATCCCAGATTCTGCCGACCGTAAAGTCGTTAAAATAATAATTGATTTTTTGATGCGAAGGGTGATAAAATAGGCTGAGTTGCGAATAAGCAAAGATTTTTTTACTGAATTTGAAATCAAGAACGTGAAATATCGTAGAACATCGTAAATATCATCATACACTATGCTTATATCCTTACTATTCTGAGGATAGGGGTACAGGTTTGAACTTCTTTCCCCCAACAGGGTTGGAGTACGTGGCGACAGCCTTAAAAGGCCACGTTGACCAAATCAGCTTAGTTGATCTCCGTCATAACCGGTTGCTGCAATCGCCTCGGAAGATGTCCGAGTTTATTCGCCGCGACATTGATTTGATTTGCGTCAGTATTAGTTGGAAGGCACAATACAAGAAAGTTTGTGACTATATCAGCCAATTGCCCTCTGCTCCGATGACCGTTGTCGGCGGACAGGAGGCAACCGACAATGTAGAGGACATTTTCCTGCGATGCCCCAACGTCGATGTTGTTGTCCGCGGGGAGGGCGAGCAGACTATTCAAGAGCTATCAGATGGACTACCATGGGAACAGATTCTTGGCTTATCCTACAGACGAAATGGTTCAATCATTCACAACGCAAACCGGCCGCTCCAGCCTATCGAAAATATTGACCCGCCGGACCGAAGCCTGCGACAAAGCCGCTACTTCCCATCCATTCATGGTTTGCGTTTCTTGCCGATGGAGTTTGATACTATCCTTGGTTCACGGGGATGTCCATACAAATGCAAATTTTGCACGTTCAGCATAAATCCTCTGGGGCAGAAGCGTGATTATGTCGCTCGGTCGCCGGAATCGGTGGTTGATGAGATACAAGCATGTAAGGGGAATATGATTATTTTTGCTGATGACAACTTCTTCGTTAATCCCGCCCGCGTCGAGCGTATATGCGATCTCATTATCGAACGGGGTATCAATAAACGGTTTTTCGCTAATGCCAGAATCGAGGCTGCAAAGCATCCGCATGTGCTCGAAAAAGCCTATCGCGCAGGTTTTCGTGCTCTTCTGATGGGTATTGAGTCAGCAAGCGACAAGATTCTCGAACAGCTCAACAAGGGCTTTAACACTGAGCAGATTAGAGATGCTTTTAAGGTATTTCGGCAATTCCCTTTCTTTTATCATGCATACTTTATCTATGGCAATGTTGACGAGACTGAGGAAGAAATGATGGCCATTGCCAAGTTCGCTACAGAACTTGGCGTGCATACAATTAACCTGAGTAGGTTTCGCCTGGACAAATTCTCCCCGATGCGAGATTTAGTGGAAAGCAGGTCTGATTACCGTATTAACCATAAGGGGAATATCTATTCTAAAGAGTTCGACCGCGAGAAGCTGAACAAGATTCGCAATAGTATTCGCCGTCATTTTTGGTATCGGCCACAGCAAGTTATCAAGACACTTTCGACCGTCAGCAAAGGCGGTATTCTCACTTATCCGCAGATGTTAAAGGTGGGTCTCGTTTCAATCTTGCTTTTCCTGGAGTATGTGGCTCGCGGCAGCCTTAAGGCCTGTCGCCGATTACCTGAAAATTTGGGACGAAGATTCTCCATAAGTCGGGATAAATGATAACGGGGCTAAACCTCGAAGCTTTATATTATTTTTTCTTATAAGTCTTTTCCGGGTCGTAAACTTTTTCAGCGATAAATTCCAGTTCTTTCAGATTGTTTTTTTTCACCGCCCTGTAAAAGCAGGATTGGTATCCGGTGTGGCACTGACCTTCATCGACCTCGACCTTTAAAATCAAACAGTCCTGGTCGCAGTCCACAAGTATTTGTTTGACCTTTTGAATATGTCCGCTTTCCTCTCCTTTTTTCCATAGTTTCCTTCTGCTTCTGCTGTAAAAAACTGCCTGTCCGGTTTTAATTGTCAAATCCAGCGATTCTTTATTCATAAACGCGACCATAAGCACCTGGCTTGTTTCGACGTCCTGAGATATTGCCGTAATAAGTCCGTTTGAGTCGAATCTCGGCTCGAAATTAGTCCCAATCTCAATTTCTTTGTCTGCTGCCAATTTTTCATCTCCGGTTTATGTTCTTGCCGATAAATGTTTTACACGTTATTATGTCCAAAATCAAGATTTTTAGGAAATAGTTTTTTGACACAAAACAGCAAAAAAAGCAAACATATTTCGCACCTTATAAGGATTGCGATAGCCGCCGCGGCATTATATTTCGCTTTTAAAGGCGAAAGTGTCCACAACATCGTCAAAGTTTTCGGCAATTTGAATATCTTTATTTTTCTCGCCGCCGTTGCCCTTTATGCCGCCGGCAATTTAGTCTTTGTCCTTCGCTGGCTTATGCTGCTTCGAACCCAGGGCATTCATGTCGATTACTGGCCTGCTTTAAAGCTGCACCTGCTCGGCCTCTTTTACAATAATTGTTTGCCCGGCTCGGTCGGCGGCGATTTATTAAGGGCCTGGTATGTTACGATGCACACCGAAAAAAAAATCGAAGCTGCGATGAGCGTTTTTGTTGACCGCACTGTCGGAATGGTCTGCACCATTGCGATGGTTTTTCTCACCTATTGGCTGGTGCCCAAAGGCGGCATCGAAACTCAATTTTCCCTCGGCGCCGATTTCAGCCCTGCTTCTCTTGCAATAAAGTTTCTCATTGTGATTTTGGCTCTTGTTATTTTGGCTGCGATAGTCTTGGCCGTTTGCTATTCCAGCAGAAAACTTCGCCCAACACTTCTCAAATACGTCTTTATCTTCGGTCTTAAGTGGAAATTATGGTTCGACCGTGTTATCAATGCCGTCAAGCTCTATTGCTGCAGGCCTTTTATTTTGCTCCTGGCGGTTCTCCTGACCTTTTTCTGCCAGTCGATGCCGATTTACGGCTTATATCTCGTCGGCAAAAACCTCGGCATCGAGGCCAATCTTAGGTATTATTTTATGTTTTTCCCGCTTTCCTGGATAATCGGCATTATTCCCATCAGTGTCGGCGGCGCAGGCGTTATGGAACTTGGCCTCAAGGGCCTTTTCGGCAAGGTCGCGCAGGTTACAGAGACGCAGGGACTTATACTTGCTCTTACCCAAAGGCTTACCTGGCTGATAATTTCAATCCCCGGCGTTGTAATCCATCTCACCGGCAAACACCTGCCCAATAAGGAAGAAATCGAAAAAGAAATCATTTCTTAATTAGCCACAAAGTCACTAAGACACTAAGTTTTTTAAATATATATTTTTTCTTCGTGCCGGAGTTTACCCCGTGAGATGTCTTTAACTATCTCATCGGGGTGCCTTTGTGGCTACGTCGTCTCAAGCACGTGTTCCGCCACGAATATCGGCACGTTTGTTGCCACGCCTACAGCGATAGCGTCGCTTGGCCGGGAATCGACCTTAACGATTTTGCCGTTTCCTGTGTCTAAGTGGATTGTTGCGTAGTATGTATGGTTTCTAAGGTCGCTTATTACGACTTTTTCTACTTTTGCTCCTAACGCTCCGATTACATTGCCCAGCAGGTCGTGCGTCATAGGCCTGATAGTGGATTTGCCTTTTAGACGTCGGTCGATTGCCATAATTTCTACGATGCCGATGACGATTGGCAGATTGCGTTCGCCGCCTTTTTCTTTAAGGACGATGATTTGCTGGTCCGACCCTTCGTCTATTATTATCCGCGATAATTCAACTTCAATATCCATTATCTTTACAATCCTAAAGCCCTCAACTTTATGTTGGGGGTTTTCTTTTCGTTTAGCCGCCGCCACTCGGGGCGGCGTTACGTTATACGCTTAACGTCTGACGTAACGAGCATCGCACGTGTCCGCCATAGCCTTTGGCGACGGCGGAACCGCAACCATTTACCGTTTTATACTATCTCTTTTTCTCTCCGAACTCAACGAATTTTTTACGCTTAAATATATCTGCGAAATCCGCGTAATCTGTGGTTACTTTCCAAACTCAACCGAAAACTTGTCCCGCACCAATTTGCTATTCAATTATGCCTATTATCACTCCGGTATAATGAATTGGTGCGGGGTTGCCTCGCCGTTTTTTTAATTTTAACTTTTAACTTTTTACTCCTTCTATCAACTGCTAATGAGACGTTACCTTTACCGATACCGCGACCTTACCGATACCGATACCTAAAACGGTATTTTTCAATCTTCAATTTTCATTCTTCAATTCGTATCGATAACTCAAAACTCAAAACTTAAAACTGTCGGCTCTTCGCTAAAGTTTAATACCGCATATTCCCCGTATAGTTCTTTCGCCGCCTCATCATACGCCTTTGCTGCCTCAATTTCACTGTCGAAATATCCCAGAATTAATTTTGTTCCTTTATAGCCGATGCGTGCCTGCCATCTATTTGATTTATTAACTTTGCTTACTCCTCTGTATTTTGAGGTGCATTGTTTTCTCATTGTTTTTCTGACATTATAGCTGTTTTCTGCCGGCGTTACTAATCGCAGATTATCTTTTCTGTTATCTAATCCGTCTCCGTTTTTATGGTCGACGAATAGTTTTCCTTCGTAATTCATAATATATCTGTGCATTTGAATAAGTTTATTTTTGCCGTTAATGTATGTTGTTCTTCTCGCATAATATGTGTGATAATCCTTTGTTGCGAACCATTTGAATTGATTCAGGTGTTCGAAATCTTCCGGGTCAACTTTGGCGTATTGTCCTTGCGTCAGTTTGATTCGTCGATATGGCCGTCCGTCAATCTTCTTTCTTATATAAAGTAAAATAAATATTCCTAATTTGTCTAATAAATTTGGAATCCAGATTTTGACATTAACATTGTAATACATTGGAATATTCTCCTAAAGAAACTTATTTGTTTTAAATTTTAAATGTTAAATTTTAAATTATGGTTTACTGATAACTGATAACTTTTTTTCAATCTTCATTTTTCATTACATCCTTTTTTCTTCGTGTCTTAGTGCCTTCGTGGCTATTACGCGCATAGATTTTCTTCTTTCAAAAAAGGAAATTTCTTTGAATTTGTCATTCCCGAGAAGTAACTTCCTGTCATTCCCGAGCGATGCTCCTTTGGGTTACAACAGGGAATTGCTACAGGGGATTACTACAGGGAATATCCTGATTTGCTTTGTTCTATTCCCGTGCGGAATAAGAACTTACGTTAAATTATTAACTTTTTGTTTAACTTTGTGTATATTTTACAAAATCGCCTAACAAATGTCAAGGGAAAAGCGAAATTTTTTTGTAAAAAATTTCGCCCTAAGTGAAGTCGAGGAACTCTACGCTCTACGCTCTACGCTTTACGCTCTACGCTCTTATGCCCCAATTCCCATTCCCGATAAAAATAACCAGAATTAACTTGATTTTGAAAAAAGAGGAGGATATAATTCAAATCTGCAACGAGGAATTGCAACAGAGAGATTATAAAAAATAGGTGTCCCTATTTATTTACTGCTAAAAAACAGGAGGTATCTATGAAATTCGATAAGCTGGTTGGAATAATCTCTGGTTTTGGTGTACCGGGTTTAGTTTTGCTTTTCGCTATGGGGATGAGTGGTTATGTTGGGGCTGCAGCTATTACTACGGCGTTGGCAGCATTAGGTGGCCCTTTAGGTATGCTTGGCGGGATTGCCTTATTGATCCTACTTAGTATGATCGCAAGAGGAATATCAAAATGGGGTTTTGAGCGAATCGCAAAAGCCGTAATACGGGAACTCATTAAAAGGGGTGAATCAAAAGAAACAATATCAAAAAAAATACACTCATATCGGTTTATCTCGAAGGATCTGAAATTAAAGCTCATAGACTTTTTGGGGCAATGTTAAAAAATTGACTCTTCGGGTGGATAGAATCGAAAAACAACTCAACACTAAACCAAAGAAGAAAAAAATATCAAAAAAATAGAAACATCGGACAGTTGAAAAGTTTTTGGAATGATTGTTTAACGTGAACGGCGAAAGATTAAAAGGATTAAAAAATGTCAGAAAATTATGATATTCAACAAGTTTGTGAAAATGGACATCAAATAACAGATTGCTATAACCACAGCGGGTTGCAGGAGAAATTTTGTCAATACTGTGGGGCACCGACGATTACTAAATGTCCAGATTGCGGCGTAGAAATTCGAGGCGCCAAGTATGAATATAGACAGAGTTGGCTTGACGCAAGGAGTGGCGGAACAACATTTCAGCAATTAAGCCGCCCTGATATTCCTTCATATTGTCTCAATTGCGGCAAACCTTATCCTTGGACAAAAAATAAGATTGAAACGGCAATTCAGATTTTAACAGAGTACGGAAAGTTGGACGAGCAGGAAAAGAAAACTATTGAACAAGACGTAAATAATATTGCCAGGGATGTGCCGCAAGCAGAGCTTTCAGCAATGAGAATAAAAAAAATATGGGATAAATGCGGTAAAGCTGCTTATGAGATTATAATGGAATTCGCAAGTCGCACAGCCGCAAGAATATTAAAAGGGCAATAAAAACAACCCCTGCCAATTCAAACAAATAATCTCTTTTTTTCTTCCTTCATATTGAATAGCTAATAACGTTCTTTTTGCTTTAAGGCATAGTCGCGCAGCGGCAAAAATTCAAAACGGCGTGCCGACGGCAAGCTTGCTTGCAAGTAAGGCACTCGGTTTGAATTTAATAGTCCTGATTCATCGGGGCTGCCTTAAAGCAATACTTCGTGCGTCTTCATTTCTTCGTGGTAAAAAACCGTGTAAATCCCGTGTTAATCCGTGTCGAAAAACAGCGTAACTTGTCCGTCCGTAGCCTTTGGCGAAGGCGGATCAGTGATAAAAAAAGTTTTGTGTCTTAGTGTCTTTGTGGCAAAAATCCCTTTATAATTTCTTGACTTTAAACCCCTTTGCCAATACACTTTACAGTGTTAAAAACGCTGTATTTTTCGATATTTGGCAAGAGACAGCAAGTCATTGCCCGCAAATAAGTTACAAACTAATATTTAAGGCAAATTTTATTATGGAAGCAGGGAAGCTGAATGTAAGGAAAATCGTTTAATGGTTACGGAGCTCGAATCGGTTACGTCAGACGTTGGACGTCTAACGAAACGAGCAGCGTAACCGCAGGACGTAAAACGTATTTTACCTTACTTCCTTACCTCTTTATTTCTTTACTTCATATCGAATTCTGAATAGGGACTTATGGCTGAAAAAGAAGAACCAAAAAAGACCGAGCGAATAGAAGAAATGCGAATTCTTGATGAGATGAAGAATTCGTATATGAATTACGCGATGAGCGTTATAGTTTCGCGTGCTTTGCCGGACGTGCGCGATGGCTTGAAGCCATCGCAGAGGCGGATTCTTGTTGCGATGAACGACCTTAATTTAGGGCCGCGGAGCAAGCACAGAAAATGCGCCAAAATCGTCGGCGATACAGGCGGAAATTATCATCCGCATGGCGACCAGGCGACTTATGGCACGCTGGTAAGACTGGGGCAGGATTGGAATATGCGGCATTGCCTGGTTGACCCGCAGGGGAACTTTGGAAGTATTGACAATGACCCGCCTGCGGCGATGAGATATACGGAAGCACGAATGTCGGCTGAAGCGATGGAGATGTTGGATGATTTGGAGCGGGATACTGTAGATTTTATTCCGAATTACGATGAGACGAGGACGGAACCTACGGTTTTGCCATCGAGGTTTCCGAATCTAATAGTTAACGGCTCCACAGGTATCGCGGTAGGTATGGCGACGAATTTAGCGCCGCACAATTTGGGCGAGGTTTGCGAGGCGCTGCTAATGGTGATAAAAGACCCGAATTGCGGGTTTAAAGATATAATGAAAGTTCTGCCGGGGCCTGATTTTCCAACAGGCGGACAGATTTGCGGGACAAAAGGAATTAAATTAGCATACTCGACAGGCAAAGGGCATTTGACAGTCCGCGGCAAAGTTGACATCGAGGAGCATAAAAAAGACCGCAAAAGCATTATCATCACAGAGATTCCGTATATGGTGGTCAAAACGGCGATAGTTACAAAAGTCGCGGAGCTTGTTGACGCAGGTTCTTTAGCTGAGGTTTCAGACGTCAGAGATGAGTCAGACAGAAATGGAATGAGAATCGTCGTAGAACTGAAAAGAGACGCAGAAGAACAAATTGTCCTCAATAAACTGTATCAATATACTCCGCTTCAGTCCACCTTCGCGATATCAAACGTCGCACTTGTAAATAAAAGGCCGGAAACACTCAATATAAAACAGTTACTCCAATTGTTTATCGACCATCGAAAAGAAGTAATCCGCAGAAGAAGCAGATACCTGCTAAGCAAATGCCGAAACAGGGCACATATCCTCGAAGGCCTAATCCTCGCTGTAAGCGATATTGACGATATTATAAACCTTATAAAGAAGTCGCCTGACACGCCAACGGCAAAACTAAACCTTATGAAAAAACCGCTGCGGCTGGCGGAATCGGCGACATTGCGAAAACTGCTGCCGGCGGAGTTTGTGAAACGAGCAAGCGGAGAAGACCAATTTTTGACAGGGCCACAGGCTGACGCGATTTTGAGTATGCAGCTTTCGAGACTGACAGGTCTTGAAATTGAAAAACTCGGACGGGAATACGCAGCACTCGTCGAGGAAATCGCAGGATATGAAGCAATCTTAGCGAGTGAAAAACTTGTGCTTGATATAATCACCGAAGACCTCTACGAAATGAAAGAAAAATACTCGAATAAACGCAGGACAGTCATCGCAGAAGAAACAGAAGATATCGATATTGAAGATTTAATCGCCGATGAGCAGGCGCTCGTTACGGTAAGCCATATCGGATATGTCAAACGTATGCCTGTGGATACTTATCGCAAACAAGGACGCGGCGGCAAAGGCGTTATCGGGTTCGATACGAAAGAAGGGGACTTTATCGAAAGTCTCTTTACGGCTTCGACGCACGATTACCTGCTTGTGTTCACAAGCAGAGGCAAGTGCTACTGGCTCAAAGTCTATGATATTCCACAGCTTTCACGGCAGAGCAAGGGCAGAAGCATCGCGAACCTGCTGAATCTCGGCGACCAGAAGGTAACTTCAATTATAAACGTCGATAAATTCGATGAACGAAATATCGTAATGGCGACGCGAGACGGGACAATCAAGAAATCGCCACTGTCGCTTTACGCCAATCCGCGCGCAAGCGGAATTATCGCGATAAAACTTGAGCCGAGCGACGATTTGATAGGCGTTGCACTGACGAACGGCAAGAACCATATCATTCTCGGCACGAAAGACGGTATGGCGATTCGATTCGACGAGGAAGAGGCAAGGCCGATGGGCAGGTCGGCACACGGCGTTAGAGGCATTAAACTTCGCAAAGGCGACTGCGTTGTCGATATGATTATTGCTGAAGAAGCGGCGACGCTGCTAACCATCTGTGAAAACGGACATGGCAAAAGGACCACGCTCGAAGATTACCGGCCGCAGGGCAGAGGCGGAATAGGACTTATCAATATCAAGACTTCGGAACGAAACGGCAGCGTTGTTGCGCTTAAAGCCGTGAAAGACGAGGACGACATAATGATTATGACCGCCAAGGGAATCGTTATCAGAACAGGTCTTGAAGAGATACGCGAAATCGGCAGAAATACGCAGGGCGTTCGGTTAATTAAACTTGAAGAAAACGATAAAGTCGTCGCGGTAGAAAGAGTTGTTAAAGAAGAAGAGCCAGATGGTTCGACACCTGCCACCGAGCCGCAAGAAGACGGCGCAAAAGAAAATTCGGGAGATGAACCTGAACCGGAGTAAAGCAAAATAAAGGATTAAATAATGATAACAAATAAAAATGTTCCACAACATCCTTTAGCAGAGGTTTTTGGCTTTCCTATTGACAATAATTCTAAGGAAGCTGAAAGGTTCAGAGCTAATAAATTATGTCCATTCTGCAATAAAGTGCCGTCCTGTACGAAAGATAAAGCTAATAGTCCGTTAGGGGTTTGCAGCATTTATCATAATAGTGCGGCTATAATTACCTGTCCTGTGCGTTTTCGGCAAAATTGGCATATTGCAGAAGATGCGGCAAAATTCTTTTTTAAAAAAGGAACCACATGGACATCTCTAAGCGAAGTAAGACTAACAGATAAAGAAGGCGAAACAGCGGGAAATATTGATATTGTGCTTGTTTCTTATGATGAGAGGGGCAAAATTTTAAATTTTGGCTCTTTGGAAGTTCAAGCGGTATATATTTCGGGAAATATTCGCGCACCATTTGAATTTTATCTCAATAATATGGGCAAAATGATTGGTATTCATTGGCATGGGAAACCAAATTATCCGAAACCTGATTATCTTTCTTCATCTCGCAAAAGATTATTGCCTCAAATGTTATATAAAGGGGGGATTTTGAAGGCATGGGGAAAGAAACAAGCAGTCGCACTTCAAAAGAGTTTTTTCGAGACGTTGCCTAAAATGCCGACGGTTAAGCCGGAAAAGGCTGAGATAGCATGGATGCTATATGATTTACAAAAGACCAGCGACAAAAAACGATTTGAATTAATATTATCAAACGTTGTTTACACTGAGTTTGAGCCTGCTTTGAATAAAATTACAAACCCAGTAGCCGGAGATATTGCGGATTTTGTGGAAGTGCTCCAGCATAAATTAGATGAGAAGCTTGAAGGAAATCCTCCTGACAATAGAACAATTTCTGATATTGTATCTCAATAGGTGAGCTATGATACAATTTAAATTATTTGATTATCAAGCGGTGAAGAAGCCTGTGAACGTAGCATCGGTTCCCATGCGTAGTCCATTCAGGTATCCTGGCGGAAAGACATGGCTTATACCGCAAATTCGGCAATGGCTGAAAAGTTTAGGCCCGGATATTATTTTAATAGAGCCATTTGCAGGTGGTGGTATTGTCAGTCTAACAGCAGCGTTTGAGAATCTTGCAAAAAAAATCATAATGGTCGAAAAAGATGAAGATATTGCGTCTGTTTGGCGGACAATTCTTGGTAAGGAAGGAAAGTGGCTTGCAGAAAGAATTGTGAGCTTCGATATTTCACCTGAAAATGTCCAAACAGTTTTTAAAGAAACTCATGTATCAAGTAATGAAAGGGCATTTAAGACAATTCTGAGGAATCGAATATCTCACGGAGGTATTTTAGCTGAAGGCTCCGGATTAATTAAAAAAGGTGAAAACGGCAAAGGATTGCGTTCTCGCTGGTATGCTCAAACTTTGGGAAGACGGATACTTGATATTCAAGATGTCGAGAGCAAAATAGAATTTATAGAAGGTGATGGGCTTGAGGTTATAAAAGCTAATACGAAATGCAGTAATGCGGCATTTTTTATCGACCCACCTTATGTGAAAGCATCTCGACGATTATATCGATATTTCGATATTGATCATAAATATCTGTTTGAACTGATGAGTAAAGTAGATGGGGATTTTTTAATGACTTATGATGATGTGGAAGAAATTCGCTCCCTTGCAGATATATATGGCTTTGAGATAAAAAGCGTTGTGATGAAAACAACACATCATGAAAAAAAGTTTGAATTGTTAATCGGACGCGACCTTAGCTGGTTGCGATGCTTTGAGAGTTAAGATAAACAGGAATAGCTGATACAAAATGTTTATGAAGAGGGTGAATTGTCTGAAAATTCAACTGTCAAGGAATACTTGACAGTTCAAACCGAGTGTTAAATAGATTTAAAAAAACAAATGACATCGAAAAATAAAACAGATATAAAACCGATATATGTGATAGCAGGGAAGGATGGATTTCTCGTTAAGAACGAGTGCGAAAGGCTCTTGGACGAACTAATCGAGCCGGAGCAGAGGACGACCGGACTTTGGCGGGTCGAAGGACGCGATATCCAAATTACAAACATTCTTGATGAATTAAGGACGCTGCCGTTCCTCGGTGAGAGACGGGTCGCCGTGATAGAAAACGCAGATAAAACCATCCTGAAAAAAACGGCAGATGAGGAAGGCGGTGACGAATCGGAAGAGCCGAAAGAAAATGTCGATGAAACTGCTTCCGCTAACCGCGCGATTCTCGAAAGATATTTCGATAAGCCTTCGGCAAGCGGGGTTTTAGTGCTGACGGTTTCATCGTGGCCGAGCAATACAAAATTAGCAAAAAAATTGTCGCAATTCGGCAAGTTGATAACGGTCGGCGAACTGAATTCAAATTCTCTAATTGCCTATATACGCAATTACGCCAGGGACCGGCATAATAAAGAATTATCATATAACGCGGCGCAGGAGCTTATCGAATTTATCGGCGATGAGCCGGGGATGCTATGCAGTGAAATAGATAAACTTGCCGCTTATTCAAATACCGCAAAAATGATAACTGAAAAAGATATCGAGGCTGTCTGCGGACATAATCGAATTTTCGGAGCGTTCGAGGTAATCGATTTAATGTCGGCGGGCGATACGGGAAAAGCTCTTGAAAAACTGCGTTCGATGTTTCAGTCAGACAAGAAGACTGAATGGACTATTGTCGGGGCGTTCGCGTGGCATTTTCGCAGGATGTTCAGCGCAGCGGCAATGCTAAAAAACGGGCAACCGGCTCAAACAATTGCGAGAAATTTACGAATCTGGAACAGTGATGAATTTTTCAAAATGCTGAAAAGGATGCCGCTTGAGAAAATAGGCGATTGCCTGAAAAGGCTTTGCGAGATAGATTATGATATTAAGACCGGCAGGGCGACCGCGGAAACGGCGATTGAAACGATGATTGTGCAATTGGCGCAGCGATAATAATATGGCAGAAGAAAAACGAGAAAGAAAACGAAATAAGCGCAAACAGACGATTGTTGAGCAGTGGCTGGTTTATGTCCTGCTGCGGATTGTTTTGTTCTTCGTGTGCCTATTCCCTGTTGAAAAGGTGCTGAAGTTTGCCTGCTTTTGGGGCAAAGGTTTCTGGAAGCACTATCATCGCGGCAGACAAAGGGCTCTTAACAATCTAAAGGCAAGTTTTCCCGATAAAGACGATGCCTGGATAGAGCAGACGGGTATAAGGAGTTTTGAGCGTCTTTTAATGCTTGCGGTGGATGTGGTTTTTATTCCCCGGCTGGTAAAAAAAGAAAACTGGAAGCAATATTCGAGTTATAAAAATGTCGAACGGGTCAAGTGGATGATGGCGGGACATCAGCCTTTGCTGCTTGTCGCGGCACATTACGGCAATTTTGAGATTATGGGGTATCTGCTGAGCGAGTTCGGATTCGATATTTACAGTATCGCAAGGCCGTTCGACAACAGATTCCTTAATAAATATCTCTATGGCGTCCGGCAGCGGAGAGGACAGAAAATCATCGATAAAAAGGGGGCATCGGAGTCGATGGAGGAGATTATCCGGCAAGGTTCGACGCTGTGTTTTATAGCAGACCAGAACGCAGGGAAAAAGGGAGTTTTCGTTGATTTTTTCGGCAGAAAGGCAAGCACATATAAAAGTATAGGACTATTGGCTATTCAATATAATCTGCCGATAGGCGTAGGCGTGAGCAGAAGAGTCGATAATCGATTCTTCTTCGAGATAGAAGTCGCCAGACTGATTATGCCTGAAGAATGGAAGGATAAAGAAGACCCGCTGCAGTGGATTACGCAGGAATATACAAAGGCTTTTGAAGAATCAATCCGCAAAGACCCGACTCAATACTGGTGGATTCATAACCGCTGGAAAACAAGGCCGAAGGACGAAAAATAGCCACGAAGACACGAAAATTATAATTTAAAATTTAAGATTTAAAATTTAAAATTTGCGGTTATAATTTCTCATAAATTGTATTTAATCGGAGAAAATTATGGCTGAGATACAGAAAAATTGGGAACATCGCTTAGGCAAACCTACCGATTCTCTCGCGGTTGATTTTGTTGAATCGCTGTCATTCGACAAGAGACTGTATAAGTATGATATTGTCGGCTCAATAGCCCACGCTGAGATGCTCTGCGAGAAAAAACTCCTGACGAAAGATGAATTCAAGCAGATAAAAGAGGGTTTGATTGAGATATCTAACAGAATAGAAGAAGGCAAATTCAAGTTCGATAAGACCTATGAAGATATTCATATGGCAGTTGAAGCGGCATTAATTGCGAAAATCGGCGAAGCGGGCAAGAAACTTCATACCGGCAGAAGCCGAAACGACCAGGTAACGACCGATATGCGCCTGTGGATGCGCGACGAAATAGAGATTATACAAAGCAAAATCACTTTGCTTCAAAAGGCGTTTGTTAAACTGGCGGAAAAATATGTAAATGAGATTATGCCAGCCTTTACACATTTGCAGCGGGCGCAACCGATTTCCATCGCGGCATATCTTTTGAGCTTTGTCGAGCAGCTTAACCGCGATAGTCTGCGGCTGAAAAACTGCCGACTGCTTTTGAATCTTTCGCCTTTAGGAAGCGGAGCAATTGCAGGCTCATCGCTGCCTTTAGACAGAAAACAGACCTGCAGTCTTTTGGGCTTTTCGGACATTACCTATAATACGATAGACTCTGTTTCCGACAGAGATTTCTGCGCGGAATTTATATTTAACTGCTGCCTGATTGGTGCGCATCTGTCGAAACTTGCGGAAGACTGGATTATCTTTTCGACGACTGAATTCGACTTTATACGCATTGACGATGCGTTTTGCACATCGTCGAGTATGATGCCGCAGAAACGCAATCCAGATATGCTCGAGCTTGTTCGCGGTAAATCCGGAAGTCTTTACGGTTCGCTTATGGCGATTCTGACGATTCTAAAGGCGCAGCCTTCCGGTTATAACCGCGACCTGCAGGAAGACAAGCGGCACGTTTTTAACGCTTCAGATACTATAGAAGCCTGTATAGATATGGTCTGCGCGATAGTTGAAAATACGACATTTAATACGGCAAAAATAGCCGGCGGACTTGATAAAGGTTTTCTCGATGCTACTGCACTGGCGGAATATCTTGTCAAAAAGGGGATGCCTTTCCGCACCGCGCATGGCATAGTTGGCTCTCTTGTCGCTCAATGCGAAAAGGAAGGCAAGTCGCTTGCTGATGTTACAATTGAACAATTTAAAAAACATTCTCAATTAGTTGATAATGATGTTTATCAATGCTTAGGCGGTAAAAATGTAGCCGCTTTATACACGACAGCGGCGGCTGCTTCGCCTGCGCAAATGACAGAACAGATAAAATACTGGAAAAAACAGCTCGCAGAATTATGAGCAACGGCGAAACAGAGCTTGTTAAATATTTTACGGCCAAGAGCAAACTAAATCCGGCGAAATTTCCCATCGGCATCGGCGACGATATGGCACAGGTCAGGCTGCCGGGGGGCGGTTCGGTTCTTATTACAACTGATATGCTTCTTGACGGAGTCCATTTTGATACTAAAAAGGCAACTCTTGAGCAAATCGGTTATAAATCAATGGCGGCGAGTTTGAGCGATTGTGCTGCGATGGCGACAATACCGCTTGCGGCTGTTGTTTCAGTGGCATTGCCGAGTAATTTCGGCGGGGCGAAACTTAAAAGACTTCATAAAGGAATATTGATAACCGCAAAGAAATATAATTGCCCGCTTATTGGCGGCGATATGACAAGCTGGGATAAACCCTTAGCGGTAAGTGTTTCGATGTTAAGTGTGCCGGGTAAAACGAAACCTGTCAGACGAAGCACTGCAAAAATTGGGGATATAATTTGTGTAACGGGGACTCTCGGCGGGTCATTAGCGGGAAAGCATCTTAATTTCGAGCCGCGGCTCAAAGAATCGCTTGTGATTGCAAAGGCAGGCACTAATTCGATGATAGATATTAGCGATGGATTAAGCACAGACCTTAATCATATTTGCAGATTGAGCAAAAAAGGGGCGATAATCTTTTCCGACAAGATTCCTGTTTCCAAAAATGCAAAGGGTTTAAACGCTGCTTTGAATGACGGCGAGGATTTTGAACTTTTGTTTACGATACCGAAAAAGAAATTCGAGCGTTTGAAAAAGCAATGGAATTTTAAAATTAAGCTTATAGCGATAGGCAGAATTGAAAAAGGTTCTTTGGTAAAAATAGAAATGCCTGATGGGAAAGTTATAAAATTACAACCGGCCGGTTTCGACCATTTAAGAAAGACCAAATGAAAATGGTGCGAATTGTTTCAGATTCAGTTGAGAAGACATTAAATCTTGGCAGAAAAATAGGAGAACGGCTGGAGGGTGGTAAGGTTATTTGTCTGACAGGGGCGCTGGGCAGCGGAAAAACTACTCTGATAAAAGGTATCGCAGCAGGGGCAGGGGCAGACAAACCTGAGCAGGTGAACAGTCCGACATTTGTAATCATAAATGAATATAAGGGCAGGTTCGATATTTTTCATATCGACGCATACCGGATAAATACAATCGCGGAATTTGAGGAATTGGGCGTTGAGGAGCTTATCGGACAGGAATCTGTCGTTCTTGTAGAATGGGCCGATAAAGTTGAACAGGCTCTTGAAGGTCTGGATTGTATTCAAATCGAGATGCAGCATAACGGGCCGGAGAGCAGAATTATCAAAATCAGCGGCCTTAAAGCTTTAAACCTTTAAGTAAGCTTCAAAAAGTCATCAGTTTTGCACATCATTTCTTATTTCCTATACTTTAAACAACAGGACATCAATTCTGTTGTATAGAGAATTGAAATCACAGCAATCTTATAGGGCGTTGCAAATGAGACTTAAAAACGAGAGGTGGGCAGTAAACGGAGTAAGTTAAGTGCCTGCACTGCTTAACCGATAGCAGTTGCAGGCAACAAGTCGGTTGCGATATATTCGCACCGTGGCGTATAGATAATAATTAATGTCTTTCCTTGAAATGAATAAGGAGAAGAAAATGAAAAAGAGAAATGGTTTCACATTAGTCGAAATTCTGATTGTGGTGGTCATTTTGGGCATTCTTGCGGCCATAGTGATTCCACAATTCAGCAGCGCAAGCGAAGACGCCAAATTATCGACGCTTCTTAGCGACTTGCAGACAGTCCGTTCTCAGCTTCAGCTTTACAAGCTGCAACATAAAGGAGTATTTACCGCGATAACAAGCAGTGCAACCTTTATTACCCAAATGACAAGCTATACAGATGATAGCGGTGTTGTAGCTACGACACAGGCACCTGCAGCGGGCGTTTATGGCCCATACCTGCAGAAGATGCCAAAAAATCCGTTTAATACTACCGATACTTCCGATAACGTAACCGTAGTTACAACGGGTTCTCCGGCGGTCTCAACAACAATCGGATGGTGGTTTAATAGCACTACCGGTACATTCAATGCTATAGACAGTGCTGAACATATGGCATTGTAAAAGATTAAGGACATAATCCCCCACTTTATGTAAGGGCGGTAGGAAGTTTAAAAGCTGGACCGGCCGGGCGGTTGTGAGAATGGCAAAGCGAAAAGGTTTTACACTCGTTGAAATTTTGATAGTTGTGGCTATCCTTGGCATACTTGCGGCCATAGTAATTCCACATTTCACCAGCGCAAGCGATGAAGCCAAGTTATCAGCACTTGCCAGCGACCTGCAGACAATTCGCACTCAACTTGAGCTTTATAAATCACAACATAACGGGAAATATGCGGGATTGACAACAGGCGCTACTTTTGTAGCTGCAATGACAGGTTGCACAAAAGCTGATGGCACAAAAGTCACAGGACCGGGTGTCGGCATCTTTGGCCCTTATCTGCAAAAGATACCAGTTAATCCATTCGATAATTACAACACAGTGAATACAGGTTCAGGTGATGACCCTCCTAATGGCGAGGGCGGCTGGTATTTCAATACTTCAACGGGTGCATTTTACGCGAATGACCCTGATCACACAACCTTGTAATTGGATAGTGAAGCTCCGGTTACAAGCCGGAGAAAAGATAAAGGCTGGTCGGCTTGATAATTTGTGGGGCCGACCAGCCGTTTTTTTTGTTTAGCCGCTAAGACATCCGCCGTCGCCATCCGTCTTCGCTAAGAGCTACGAACGGACAAGAAGGCTATGGCGAGACAGGCAAAGACACGAAGAAGATAATGGAAAGAACAATTATAAATAATAAAGGTTTCGCTCTTGCCGAAGCGATGATAGCGCTTGTGATTCTCACAATAGCGGCAACAGCCCTGATTCTACCATTTGCATCAAGCGCAACGGTCGAGCAGCAGGGCATCAAACAAACAATCGCCGCAAAACTTGCCGGCGACCTTGTCGAACAAATTTTAGCCGACCCCAATAGTTTCAGCCAAATAGGGGCCGACTATGACAATTACGCAGAACCAAACGGACAGATTAGAGACGCTAATGGAATAATTTTTTCCGGTTCATTGTATGCTGATTTGAGCAGAAACGCGGATTGTAATTATGTTTATATGCCGCAGCAAACCAATTTCGGAACGCAGAATTTTCTTAAAATAACTGTCAGAGTTTATCAGAATGGTCTTAAACTTTCCGAAATTACGAGGCTGAAAGGCAAGTGAAAATTAGCCACGAAGGCACTAAGACACTAAGAAAATTATGATAAAAACAACTATAAAAAATAAAGGATTTACACTTGCCGAACTGCTTATGGCAGTATGGGTAATGAGCATAATTCTTGCCGCTGTGGCAGCATTGTCTTTTGCTCTCGGTTCGGCTAACGATTCAGTTACTAACAATTCTGTAATTTACAGCAAAATCAGATATACCACTATGCGTCTTGGCGAAATTGTAAAAAACTGCAAACTGATTTGCGCAAACTCCGGCACAAGTGCGGCAATCTGGCAGGCGGATTATAATAACGATAGTAAAATAGAGCCGAATGAAATGCTCTATATCGAAACAGGCAGCGGAAATAATTGCATACAGTTGTTTAGTTATCAGGCAAACGGTGCGTTGGCCGGGACGCAACTGCTGCTTGGCGATATATTAAGCGGCCAGGCTAAAACGTGGCTCAAGGCAAATTGCCAGGAAAGCTCCGTTACGCTTATCGATAATTGCAGTTATGTAAATATTACAACCGATAGGCCGGTAGCGCCGTGGACTCTTTCAAAAAAACTTAATATCTTTTTCAGCGTTGTTAATAACAAAGGCAGAATAGAAAATTATCAGTTAACCGAGTATCTCCGCTGCTGGGCGGGTTATTTGCTTGACAGCAGCGGCCAAATGCTTTCGAGCGATGACGATTTATGATAGCCACCAAGACACGAAGACACTAATAAATAAAAATGAAATATGAAAAGAAATATAATCGCGATAAAGGAATAGTTTTGATAATTATTCTAATGGTTGTGGCGGCGATAGTTATTGTCGGGCTGGGATTCATTGTGCGCGGCGATACGGAACTGCTTACCGGACAGAATACAGATATGGCGGCCGATATGAGCTACCTGGCTGAATCCGGCCTTGAGCACGCAAGAGGGCTTATAATGTATCCACAGGATGTTAATATAGATGGCTGGTCGGCAACAAGTCAACAATTAGTTTCCGGCAGCAGTGATTATTACGATGTCCGCGTAACAAAATCATCTGAGCTTAACTGGCAGATAACATCATCAGCTTACAGGCAAATAAGCGGCAGCAGGACCGCACAAAACAGTATGACCGCCAATTTAAGACTCGACCCGGCAATAGGATTCTGGTCGGCGACAAGCGTTTTACTGTATCCAGATGCGAATATAACAGGCGACGTTTACGGTGTTTCGCCGGGTTCTGGTTTAATAAACGGCGACCGTTTCATTGTTTCGCCGGTTAATGAGCCCAATATTAACTACAGTCTCCTTACCTCAAATTTCACAACGCAGACAATAAGCGGCAGCAGCCTTAATAACCAGGTTTTGCCTTCAAGCAGTTCGACACAAGTTTGTTGCAAAAGCAGCAGTCTGACTATCGGCAGTGGCGTAACTATCAACGGCTGCCTGGCGGTAAACGGCAATCTGACAATCAGCGGCATATCCAATGTCATTAACGCCCAAAAGAATGTTCCGGCACTTTATGTGAGCGGTAATCTTATAATAAATCAAGACGCGGCATTGGATTGTAATGGACTGGTTTTTGTTAATGGGCAAATTAACCTGTCCCCCTTTTACAGCACATCTGCAAAAATATTAAATATAACAGGCTCACTTTTTACTAACGGCGGTATCGTATATGGGAACATCGTTCCTGATATTTCAGGTAAAGGTTACAACGGCACTATAAACGGCAACTGCACAGTGGCGTCCGGAAAATTCGGCGATGCGATTAATTTTGACGGCAACGGCGATTTTATCAATGTTGGAACGATTCTTGCTCCTGCCCTAATTACAGTGACGGCGTATATAAAAGTAAATAGCTTCGACAAGGATTCTCAGACGATAATAGCCAAAGGAGGTTATAGCTGGCGATTGCGGAGATATGGAAGCACCAACAATATTGAATTTTGTATTTCCAGTGACGACAAAATTCAGAGCAGCGGTATTAATGTAAATGACGGTCAATGGCATCATATAGCAGGAGTTTACGATGGTGATTGGATATATCTATATATTGATGGAACACAGTTTAAGCAAGGAGCGTCAGATATTATAACTCCCAGTATTTGGCCTGTTTATATTGGAGGAAGTTACGACTATTCAGACAGGTGGTTTGACGGCCTGATTGACGATGTGCGTGTATATAATACAGCACTTTCACAATCTGATATTCAAACTATTAGGGCCGGCGGAATGCCTTCAGCTGGCAGTTCTCATTTCTTAGGTTATTGGCCAATGGACTGCGGCACAACAACAATAAAAGCCGCACCGACAAAGGCGGCGATTTATGACTGGTCGGGAACAGGCGGAACAAAAAACAGATGGTCACCGGCGGCAGGGGCGTTTTATAAATCGATTGCACGGAATCCGTAAAAGTTACCGGTTATCAGTTATCGGTTATCAGTTATTTATCGGTCATTTCAAAATTCCTCAAAAAAATTATTTTTCATTCTATCTGAACTGCTTGTGCAGCCTTTAACGACTTTAACGGGATTAACGATAAAAACTGTGTTAGCCACTAAGACACTAAGGCACAAAGCCTTTTTTATATATTTTATTCTTAGTGTCCTGGTGTCTTTGTGGCAGTTTTTTTAAGGCCGATAAAAATAAGGGCGAAACATTCCCGAATGAAAAATCCACTTTTGAGGCAGTTAAGCGGGGGTTCTCATAAGACGATGAAACGTAATGGATTAACAGAATTTTTCTGCATTTAAAGGATTAAAAATGACGGAAAACGGTCAATATGACTCGTCAGCATTCACCCCGTTAGAAACAGACGGGCATAATCGCTGGCTGTCAGGGAACCCTTTGGCGAAATGGAACATTTTGTTTCTAACGGGGTTCACGCTGATAGAAGTGATTATTGTGCTGATGATAATCGGTATTATCTCGGCAATAGCGGTACCACTATACGTTTCTGCGGCTTCGGTGCAGCTCAAAACTGCCGCTAACATAATTGCCTGTGACCTTGAGTATGCAAAAAATCTGGCGATGAGCACGGGCAGAAATTATTCGGTGGTTTTCGATGTTTCGACTGAAAGTTACAGGATAAATGACGCCAACGGGCAGGTGATTTCTCATCCCGTCCATATCGGGGCAAATTATATTGTAAATTTCGCAAACGATAATCGGCTTAACAAAGTTAATATTGTAAGCGCGACCTTCGGCACAACAAGCACAGTGAAGTTTGATTATCTTGGGGCTCCTTTTGACGGCTCGGGGAACCCGCTAAACAGCGGTTCTGTGCGTCTTAACGCCGAAGGTAATATTTTAACTGTCAGAGTTGAGCCGGTAACCGGATATGTAAGTATCGATGCAAATAGCTGATAGTTCGGCTTCGCTCACTATGGGTAAAAAATATGTTTGAATTTTTAGAAAAGAAAATAAGTCCGATCGGACTGGACGTAGGCTGCAATTCAGTAAAGATGCTGCAGTTTGAAAGCAGCGGGGACAGAACAAGTGTAATTTCAGCGGACGAGGCCTCAATCAATCCTGAAGTCTGGGACGACCAGCAGGGGGCAAAAGATGCGACAATAACGGCCATAAAGGAAATTCTTGCAAGGGGACATTTCCAAAAGAGGGAAGTTATTTCCTGCCTGCCCAGCTCGAAATTGATTATAAAAAGTCTCAGGCTCGATACCTTTGATGATGAGGAGATTGAAAAAACGATAAACGGCGGCGTTGTGGAACGTTTCGGACTAAAGACTGAAACGCACGAAATCAGATTTATCTCCGCCGGCAATATTCACCAGGGCAGCGAAGTTAAAAATGAAATTATCATTTTTGCCATCGATAAGGAATCTTTGAGAGAGCATATTGAGATGCTCGAACAGGCCGGTGTAACTATTGTCGCGATTGATACGGTGCCCAGCGCGTTGTTCAGGTCTCTGCACAGGTCTCTGCGAAGAACCGCCGACCAGGAAATGGCGAATGTGTTTGTCGATGTAGGTTCAAGTTATACAACGGTGATAATCGGCAGAGCCGGCGAAATAGTTTTTGCCAAACAAATAGATATAGCAGGTGAAGAAATTAACCGGCAGGTAGCAAGCGGACTGGGAATAGGGCTTGACGAAGCCGTGCATTTAAGAAGCAAGCTGAAGGACAGAGCAACAGCTCATGAAATAGAGCCTGCAATGCTACAGATTGTAATCGACAGTATGCATTCCGTTATTGACGAACTTGCGAAAGAAATATCGCTTTGTTTCCAGTATTACGCTGTAACGTTTCGCGGCCAAAGACCCAGTCAGATAGTTTTCGCGGGCGGTGAAGCATACGAACAGATACTTATAGACGCACTGAAAAAACATTTGGACGTGGCAATAGAAGTAACCCAGCCGCTGAGAGGCTTTGACCTTTCAAAGGTTGAATTTCCGGAGGACAAAAAAGGGATGCTTTGCGAATGGGCAGTAGCAACGGGGCTTTGTCTTAAAGGTTTGAGTATGATTAAAGGGAATAAGCATAATGAAAGAAATTGATTTTCTTCCAGAATGGTATAAGCAGGGACGGGTGCAGCAGGAAAAGCATCGTGAATTTTACGTTGCGATTGGTCTTATTGTTTTCATTATGGCGGCCTGGGGGATTTTCGCAAACGGCAGAGTTGCAGCGGCAAAGGCAAAAAATGTTTCTCTCCAGAATACCAGACTGACGCGGACGGCCAGCGAAGCTGAATACAACAAAGTTGAAAGCGAATATGAGCAATTAAAGGCAAAATATCAGATGACTGACTCGATTAAATCTCACATTGTTGTCTCTAATGTGATCGCCGAGCTTACTCATCTGCTCGACAGCGGCGTCATTTTGAAAAAACTGAATATAAAAGCCGAGCCGTTTCCTGAGCAGAATAAAAAAACGGGTATAACAACTGCCGGGACAACAAGTGCCGACGAAGCTTTACAATTTGCAAAAAAAGTGAAATTTAAAATAACGCTTACGGGTTTAGCGGCGGATTCGACGCAGGTTGCTGAAATAATTAATAAGCTGGAACAATCAAAATACTTTTTTCAGATTGTTCCGAGTTTTTCGAGAAATACGACAATAGGACAATACCAAGCCAGCGAGTTTGAGATAGTCTGCTACCTGGCAAATTATAAATCGACGAACTAAGCAAATGGCAAAGATGGAAAGAAAACAAATTGTTATGTCGGTTGTGGTTATAGTCCTTGCGGTAATATTTGTATTTTTACAGTATATGCCGCTGAACAAAAGGGCCCAAAACCTCAAAGCCGCCAATGCAGCGATTCTTGCTGATAATGCCGCAGCGGATGCCCACATAGGAATTTTGCCGCAATTATACAAGGATATCGAAAATATAAAAAAGGATGTCGGCAATTTTGACGCAAAGATTCCCGTCGGCAGAACGCACGGATTGTTTCTTCAGGACTTAACTTCGATAATGCAAAAGCAGGGGCTTGACAAACTGGTTGTCCAGCCCGGCACGGAGACTGAAACTTCCAGTTTGTCGCAAATACCGGTGTTTATCAGCTGTGAAGGAAAATTGGTGCAGATTTTCAGATTCTTCAAGGCGCTGGAATCTTTTGAAAGAATTATCCAGATAGAAGAAGTTGACCTTAAGGCAAATAATGAGCTTGACGGCAGTGTTGTTATGCAGGCTAAAGTAAATATATTTTATAGGACAAATTAAAGTGAAACAGATGCCGCAAAAAAGCGTTGACAGGCCCGCCGGCAGCAGGCAGAGAGTCGCAGCGGAGGCGAGAAAAACGAGCCAGCGCAAGAAACTAGCGATTGCATTTGTTCTGTTTTTTATGATGGCGGTTTTATGGGTAAGAATTTTTGTAATAAAAGGCGGGCCAAAAACCGCCTCGGCGGCTCCTGATGTAAATCTTATCGGGGCCGGAGCCGGCTCGGCAGTATCAGAAATAGTTTATACCGACCTGCCTGTGATTGCCGGCAGAGAGGACGTTCTTGCCGATGATTTATTTGCCGCCAGGAATTTTAAAGGGTTCAAAAAAGTCGGCGAATCGACAGCGGAGGGCGAATCGGATACGGCTGATGCAAATGAGCAGCTTTCCGGAGATTTGGCGGCAGCGGTGGCACAAATGGAGCTTACCGCGATTGTAAATGATAAAAAACCACAGGCATTTATCGAAGATAATCTTCTTGAGGTAGGTCAAGGTTTCAAATTTGTGTATCACGGCCGGGTTTACAATTTCAAGGTCGTGAAAATTCTCGAAGACAGGGTTGAGCTTGAATGTAACGGCACAATTGTTACCAAGAAAATCCCTGAATCCCTTTTCAAAGCAGAGTAATGAAGGATGAATAAAATGAGAAGCGATATAAGGAAAATAAAAATATCGTTAATAGCAATTTTGATTATTACTGAGTTCTGTGCGGCTGCAATCGCGGCAGAGCCTAATCAGGTTGAAAGCAGCGACTCTGCTGCTCTTGGCCAGTCAGACGGCGGAATGGCGATACAATTTCAACAGCAAACCGTGACTGATGATTTTCTCGACCAGCCGATGCAGTCCATCAATTTCAGGAAGGATATGTCGGTAAGAGACGCTCTTCGTTTTCTTGCCGCCAAGTATCACAGGAACATAATTCCATCGCCGCGGGTCGAAGGAAAGCTGAACGTAACGAGCTTATATGATGTTACTTTCGAGCAGGCTCTCGAAGCCATTTTAGGCAGCGATTATCGTTATAAAAGAAGCGGAGGTTTTATAAGAGTTTACACGGCCGAGGAATACGCAAAATTAGCCAAAGATATAGAGAATATGACCAGCAGGGTTTTTGAGCTTAATTATATAAACGCAGCCGAAGTTAAAGCTCTTATAACGCCAATTATGAGCGAGTTCGGCAAAATTGCCACAACCAGCGCAGCGGCAACAGATACCGAAGCGGGCGGCGGCGGCGATAAGTTCAGTATGAGAGATACGATAGTCGTCTATGATTTTCCAGAAAGACTCGACCAAATTGGCGAAATGATTAAGAAAATAGACGTAAAGCCACAGCAAATCCTGATTGAAGTTACGGTTTTGAAAGCAACACTTACTGAAGATACTGAATTTGGTATTAACTGGGCGAAAGTTGCTGCCTGGACGAGCGGTGATTTTAGTTTTGCTGCTAATTTTAGTAATTCGGCGGCTACAGCATTTACTGCAAATATTGGTAATGACCAACTCACCGCAATAATTTCGGCTCAGGAGGACATCACGGATGCAACTGTTCTTGCGAATCCTAAAATTATGGCTTTGAATAAGCAAGCAGGTTTTATCAATATCGGCAGTCAAACCGGTTATACGGAAAGCACAACGCAAAACTCAACCGGCACAACATCATCAATAGCATTTCTTGACAGTGGAACAATTTTAAAGTTCAGACCTTTTATATGCGAAGACGGATACATTCGTATGGAGATTAATCCTGAAGAGAGCACCGCTACTACTAGAGATGTTAACAATGGCACGGTTATACCTTCTAAGACTTTAACACAGGTCAAGACGAATATAATGGTAAAAGATGGAAGAACAATAATTATAGGAGGTTTATTTAAAGAAAATCTTACAAGTACAGATTCGCAGGTGCCTGTTGTTGGTGATATACCTATTATCGGTGCGTTGTTCAAAAAAACCAGCGATAAAAATGTTCGCGACGAACTTGTTATTTTGATAACGCCGCATCTTATTAAAGAGCCGGAAGACCTTGCGTCTGAAACGGATAAGAAAAAAGATGACATCAGCCGGCTTGTTGAGGGGTCAAGAAAAAGGATGAGCTCTATAGCGAGGGCGCGTATTTATGAATGGATATATTCCGAGGCGGTAAAACATTATACAGATAAAGAATATGATAAGGCTTTAGGCGAACTAAACTGGATTATAGGTTTCAGGCCAAACGCCCTCGAAGCGGTTCAGCTTAAGGAAAAGATTCTCGCTGAGGTCAGTCCTGATAAGTATAACACGCTTGAGCGCATTATGTTGGAAAAAATAAGAGCCGAAACGGATTATAGATGGAAACGCAGATAAGGACGTGAATTATGAAAAAGAATATTAAAACCATAATAATATTTGCAGTCAGCCTGATTATTGCAGCCGATTGCCAGGGCGGACATAAACAGAAAAAACAGGAAATGGAGACAAAATGGCAGAGGACTTCGCTGGAGATGAAGCTTTCGGCTGCGATGAGTCAATTTGACAGCGGCCAATACGATGGCGCTGAAGCCATCGCAAAGGAATGTATAGCCTCAGATTATAATCTTCCCGATGCCTATTTGCTGCTTGGCAAACTCAGATTGGTTCAGGGAAATTTTTCGGACGCTGAAATCAACTTGGAAAAATATATGAATCTCAAATCCAATAGTGACGAGGGAGCATTTTCGCTTGGTCTTGCCTGCGAACATCTCAATGATAATGCTTCTGCGCTAAGGTGGTATCAAAAGGCTCTCGAACTTTCGCCACAGAATACCGATTATATCATTGCCCTTGGAAGACTGCTGACGGCACAGGGTAAGTTTGTCGAGGCGGAGAATCTTTATCAGCAAAAAATGGCAGTCAATTCGACGGATATCGATTTGAAAATCGCCGCCGGGCAGATGTATCTTGAATGGGGACAAAAAGACAAGGCGGTTGCGATTTATGAGCAGGCACAATTGGCAAGGCCGGATGATGTCGAACTGCTCGAAGCAGCAGGCTCCTGTTATATCCTTGCGGAAAAATGGCAAAAAGCCCACGATACCCATAAACAATTATATAAGCTCTGCACGGATAGCAACAGGAAGAATGGGTATTTAAAGATAATGGCTTTTGCGGCGACCCAGGCCGGCGATTACAGCTCGGCTTTGAAATATTATTCTCATCTTACATTATTTGAAAAGAAAAATCCGCAGCTTTGGATTTTGATGGGACAGGCTGCCTTAGGCGCCGACTTGCCGCAGCAGGCGATTTCCTGCAGCAAGAAGGCGTTGGCGATTTCGCCGGATTTGGCAGGCGCTTATTTATTAAGCGGCTCAGCGAATTACGTCAGCGGCAATTACAGCAAGGCGATAGATGATTTTCACAGGGCGGCCATTGACCCGGCCCTTACCCAGTTTGCATGGCTTATGTCGGCAAGATGTTATGAAAAAATGGGCTATGTAGAGCAGGCAAAAGCCGCTTATGAAAAAGCCTCGCAGTTTCAATCGGACAGCGAGCTTCAGCAGCTTCTTGTGAAATCGAATGCCGTAAGGCATCCCCAAGCGGATTCGGAGAAATAATGCTCAAAAGGCATCACATATTTATAGGAGTTCTGGGACTTATAGTTCTGCTTATCGCCGCGCTGATACCAATTGACGGCACAAGCTCGCTTGAAATGCTTATCTGTCTTGCAGCGATAGTTGCATGCGGATGGCTCGGATGGCATTTGTTCATTGATGGAAAGCTGCTGGAGGTTCAGTTGGAAAGTCTCAGGAACGATTATAAGGCTCAGCACGACAAGGCCGCTCAATGTCTCAGGGAAGCGAAGGATTTACGTTTATCGGTTCAGCTTTTAAAAAGACAAAAGCGCAATACTGAAGCTATTATATATAGTATATCCGATGCGGTGATTGTTACCGATGCCAATGACAGGCTGCTTATGGCTAATGAGCCTGCAGGCGCTCTTTTCGGATTTGACATTAATGAAGTTCTGCTTAAGCCCATTGAAGAGCTGATAACAAAGAAGGAGCTTGTTAAACTTGTCAAAAACAGCAGAAACAGCAGGATTCGGCACGTCCGACACGAACTGCAAATTGAAGCTCAGGACAATACTTGGACATTTAACTGTATTATTTCCTGTATTTTCGATGACGATAATCAGGTCTGCGGCGTAGTTACCGTTCTGCACGATATTACGCGTGAAAAAGAAATATCGCAGATGAAGAATGACTTTGTCAGTCACGTCTCGCACGAGCTTAAAACGCCGCTGGCGTCAATTACCGCGTATTCAGAGATGCTTGTTGACGGCGAGGCGGCAGATGAAAAAACGAGGAAGGAATTTTACTCAGTAATTCAAAGTCAGGCGCAAAGACTGAATCGACTTATAGAAGATATTCTGAATATATCACGGATAGAATCCGGTCTTGTAAAGGTGAGCAAAGAGCCTGTAAGCACGGCTCTTATTGTCCGCGATGCGGCGGCGATGATTAAAAGCTATGCCGCTGAAAAGAATATTAAGGTTGAAGACCAGACGGCAGTTGTTTTCGACCAAGTCTATGCAGACAAGGATATGATTTCGCAGGTTGTAATTAATCTTTTGAGCAATGCTGTCAAATATACACCTAATGATGGGAAAGTAACTGTAAATAGCGAAGTCGATGAATCGCAGCAGGTTGTCAGAGTAACTGTAACAGATACAGGCGTTGGTATTCCTGCGGAAGAGCTGCCGAGAATATTTGACAAATTTTACAGGGTCAAGGCAAACAACAAATGTGCTAAAGGCACAGGATTGGGACTTAACCTTGTAAAACAGATAGTGGAAAAAGTCCATCAGGGTCGAATTTTCGTTAAAAGTGAGGTTGGAAAAGGAAGCTGTTTCGGATTTGAACTGCCTTTGATGGCAACGGAGAAAACTCTTATAAAATAATGAATGTTAAGGGGTAAAAAAATGGGGAATAAAAAGGTTCTTGTAGCTGACGATGAAATTCACATAGTTCAGATTGTGGCAATGAAGCTTCGCAACAATGGATTTGAAGTTGTAACAGCGGATAACGGCTCAGATGCCTATAAGCTTTGCTGTGAGGAAAAACCGAGCATCGTGATAACCGATTATCAAATGCCCGGTATGACTGGGATTAAGCTGATAGAAAAAATTCGCACTACAGCCGGCATTGAAAATACTCCGGTGATAGTTCTTACCGCAAGAGGTTTTGCGATAGATGACGGAGAGCAGGAAAGACTCAACATCTCGGAATTTCTCAGCAAACCGTTCAGTCCAAAAGAGCTTTTGAGCCGTGTTGAAGGGGTATTGCAGAGTTTAGCGGTGAATTAGAAAAAGGATAGAGAATCTATGATAAAGACAACTGGTAATCGACTTAATTATATACAGTTTAAACTTCTGAAGGATTTTGGGCAGGACATTGCAAGCCTGGGCGTAAACTTAATTGTTTATGATACGGCGCTTAATCTGCTGTTCAATTTCGACGGAGGTAAATTCATAAGCGATTATGAGTCGGTAGCCGCTTGTGCAAAGCATACGCTGGACTCGCATTCAAATCAATTGCAGACTTTTGGCGAGAATGAGCAAATACTTTGCGCTAATTTGATAGTCGGCGACAAAGCGGAGGCTGTTCTTGTGCTTGATTGCAGTCAGCCAAAAGATAAGAGCGGCGTTCCAAAATATGTTCGGCAGATTTTGAAGATGTTTATTGATGCCTTTAACCAGGCTCAAAAAGACCAGCAGCAGATAGAAATGGTCAGTAATGAGCTTGCGCAGACTTATGAAGAGCTTATGCTTCTTTATAAGATGAGCACCAATATGAAGGTTACGCAATCCGATTCGAATTATCTTCAAATGGCCTGCGACAACCTGACCGAGCTTGTGAATGTTGAAGGTATTGCGATTTTTCTTGAAAAGCATGTCAACGGCACGAAAAAACTTGTGCTTACGGCAGGAGCGGGCCTTATTGCCATCGACCATAAACAATCCAATATGCACGAGATTCTTTTTGACAGGCTTCTTGCCGAACTGCAGGCAGGTTCCGATGCTTTGCTCGACAGCGAGGTTGACTCGTCTTTCAAGTATGAATGGTTTGGCAGAGTAAAGAATATAATAGCAGTGCCGCTTCACGGCAAAGACAAGGTCATCGGAATGATGGTCGCCACCAACAGGCTTGACAAGGCCGATTTCGACAGCATAGATGTCAAACTTTTTAATTCGGTTGCGAACGAATGCGCCGTATTTATTGAGAATGAAAATCTGTTTCGTGAGCTTAAGGAACTTCTGATTGGTTCGTTGAAAGCTCTAACAAGCAGCATTGATGCCAAAGACCAATACACCAGAGGCCATTCGGAAAGAGTGGCATTCATTTCTAAATGGATAGCCGAACATTATACCCAGATAACAGGCCAGTTGACGACAGACCAGATACAAAAAATTTATCTTGCCGGACTGCTTCACGATATAGGCAAGATAGGCGTGCCGGAATCGGTATTAAAAAAGCAGGGCAAACTTACAGAAGAAGAATACAATCAGATGAAGACTCATCCTGCGATAGGAGCCAGCATACTTTCGGAGATACGCCAGATGGCCGATGTAGTTCCGGGTGTGCTTTGCCATCACGAATGGTTTAACGGCAAAGGCTATCCCAAAGGGCTTGCAGGCGACGATATTCCTCTTGCAGGCAAAATTGTGATGGTAGCCGATGTTTTTGATGCTATGACTTCCAAAAGGACTTATAGAGAGGCAATGGGATTCAGAGAGGCGATTAGTGAAATTGAGAAAGGTATCGGAGACCAGTTCGACCCTGAAATAGGTTCGATATTTGTCAACAGCGACATTGACAAATTGTGGGAAATACTTCAGGGCGGCAGGGTTGAAAATTATTCCAGCGACAGTTTCAGTGAATACGGCACAGTTGCGATTGGAGCGCTTTTAAAATGAAGATAAATCATCAGGATTATAATAATGTTACGGTTGTGGAAATTCACGGCGAGTTTGTAGAGGAATTCTGCAAGCTGTTTCAGGACACTATGACAGAACTTGTTAAAAGGCAGATATCCGGCATCGTTCTCGATATGAGCAAAGTTCCTTTTATCGACAGCGGCGGTCTTGGAATGCTGCTGTGGCTGAGAGATTATTGCTACGAAAACAAGTGCCAGTTAAAGCTTGCGGCTCTTGATGCCAACGTCGCCAAGATTTTTGAGATTACCCGGCTTGGCAGTAAATTGGATAGTTATGAAGAGTTGAATGAGGCGGTTAAAAGTTTTACATAAACAGGTGATTTAATAGATGGATACTGGAACATCAAAACTTCAGCTTGGCGAAATACTACAGAGAAGAGGTGCTGTTACAGCACAGCAGATAGAGGAGGTGCTTTCACACCAGAGCGACAGCGGCCATCAAAAACTGCTTGGCGAACTGCTGGTTGAAAGAGGCTATTGCACGGAAAACGATATTTCGTCCGCTCTTGCAGAGGCTTACGGAGTTCCTTATGCGCAGGTAAGCCCCAAGATTTGCGACCCCAATATGATTGAAATTTTGCCGCGGGAATTTCTCGAAGAGCATTGTGTTCTGCCGATGTTCAAGGTTGGCGATTGTTTAACCGTTGCGGTTAGCGAGCCAAGCAATGTATTTATAATTGATGAAATCGAAAGGCTCGGCAAATGCAAAGTCCAGATGGTCTGTGCAACCGCAAAAGACATCCAGGCTACGCTTCAGGCTTATATGCCTGCATCCAATGTATTTGTCATTGATGATATAATTGATGAAACAGGCCTTGAGGATTTTAGTCTTATTGAAAATATCTCGGAAGATATTTCAAATCTTGAGGAGGTTGCGGGGCAGTCTCCTGTTGTAAAACTTGTAAATTATCTTATCTATAATGCTGTTCACGAAAACGCCAGCGACATTCATATAGAGCCGGACAACAAAAAACTTCGAGTTAGATACCGTGTTGACGGCAGATTATATGAAAAAATTCAGCCTCCGTATAAGATGCTTGCCGCGATAGTTTCCCGCATTAAGATTATGGCTGACCTCGATATCGCCCAGCGCAGAGTTCCACAGGACGGCGGAATTCACGTTATGGTTGACGGCAGACCGATTGATTTGAGAGTTTCAGTTATGCCGGGCAGCTTCGGCGAAAAAGTCGTAATGAGAATTCTCGATGCTAAACGAGTATTATTTAATCTTGAAACTCTTGGATTCAGTTATGATAATCTGAAACTGCTCGAAGAAAAAATCAATTCGCCGAATGGCATTATTCTTGTTACAGGCCCGACAGGTTCCGGTAAAAATACAACGCTTTACGCGATACTGTCCGAGCTGAACAGTGATGAAGTTAATATATGCACTGTCGAAGACCCGGTAGAAGCTAATATTTCCGGCATCAATCAATTTGAAGTCAATGAAGCGGCGGGGTTTACATTTGCGTCGTCTTTAAGAAGTCTTCTTCGTCAGGATCCTGACATAGTAATGATTGGTGAAATTCGAGACCAGGAAACGGCAAACATCGCGGCACAGGCTGCTCTTACAGGCCATCTTGTGCTTTCGACTTTGCATACAAATGACGCACCGGGAGCTGTTACAAGACTTATCGACCTCGGCGTAGCGCCATTTCTTGTGGGAGCTTCGCTTGTTGCGGTTCTTGCTCAAAGATTAGTGCGAAAAATCTGTTCAAACTGCAAAGAGGAATATGAGCCGCTTGTTTCTATCCGAAAAATGGTCGAAAAATCGCTTGGCTCATCGATAAAATTCTATCGCGGAATTGGCTGTAAAAAATGCAGGAATACCGGCTACATTGGCCGAATCGCCATACATGAATTATTTATTCCGACTCCTGAAATTCAGGAAATGATAACAACCAATGCGAGCTTAAAAAAAATAAGAGAGCTTGCCATAAAAAACGGCACGACATCTCTTCGGCTCGATGGTCTGCATAAAGTCAAGGCAGGCATAATAACAATTGATGAAGTTTTGCGGGCGACAACGTCCGAAATGATTGATTAAAAAGGTAAATATGGCTGAAGTTACTGAATCTTCGCTTGCGGTAAAACAGAAACAATCGACTATGCCGGAGTCGTCGATAAAGGTTAAGCAATCTGACCTGCTGCATTTTACAAGTCAATTATCTGTTATGCTTTCAAGCGGCGTTGTTTTGAGCGAGGCAGTCGAATCTATCGCTGCGCAGTCAAGCACGGGAATGTTCCAGGAAGTACTTTTTGATATTTCTGACAGGCTGCAAAATGGCGAAAGTCTTTCAGTTACACTTTCGGCTTATCCAAAAGTTTTTTCGCCTATGTTTATTGGAATGGTTGAATCCTCGGAATCTACCGGAAAAATGCCGGAAATGTTTGATGTGTTGCGGCAATATATCGAAAGTGAAATAGAAACCAAAAAACAAATAAAAGGCGCTATGGTTTATCCGCTTATAATGCTTATTATGGCAGCAGTCGCGACTACTACGCTTTTATTTTTTGTGTTGCCGAAATTCGCGAAAATATATGAGTCAAGAGGTCAGGCATTACCGGCACTTACGCAGCTTCTTATGAACTGCAGCAAATTGGTAAGCGACGTCAAATCTGCTTCTTTGATTTTTTTGACGCTGGCTGTTTTTACGGGAGCTGTTTTTTATGCCCTGAAAACACCATGGGGTAAAAAAGCGGTGGATTTCCTGAAAATTCACACCCCTGTTCTCGGCACAATGTTTATTGATGCCATAATGAGCAGAAGCGCAAAGATTATGGCTTCGATGCTCACTGCAGGCGTAACCCTTCTCGATACGCTTCATATTGTCAGAAATGCCTGCGATAATGAGTATTTTTATCGGTTTTGGTCTGAAACCTGTGATAAAGTTGAAGTCGGCTACCAGTTTTCTGAAGCTATGGGCCTGGCATCATATAATGAACTTGTTCCGCCGGGGGTCATACAGATGATTCGTGCAGGCGAAAAAGGCGGCAATCTAGGTTCTGTCTGTGATAAAATAAACAATTTCTACGAAAGAAAGCTTAAAAGCTCAATCAAAACAGTAACTAATCTTATTGAGCCTTTGATGATAATAATTATGGGTTGTATTGTAGGCACTATCGCAATAGCTCTTCTGCTTCCGATATTCAGAATTTCCACTATCATAGCACGTTAATTCCAGCTTAAGCTGTAAGTTCAATAAACAAAGAGAGTTACATATCGAAGATGCAACGTCAATATCTAAAAGTTCCTTTTTTAATCGTGTAATAAAACTGTTGCAGAAATTGATTTGAGTGCTATAATTGCTAAATCCGGCAGAATTAGATTTTTGCCGGTGAATAGAACCATTTTTTTGAAAGGTAGTATTGTAGATGTTGACGAAGGAAAAAAAGACGAAAGTAATTGAAGAATACAGGACTTCCGGCAGCGATACCGGTTCTCCGGAGGTTCAGATTGCCATTCTTACAACGAGAATCAACGAGCTGACCGAACATTTCAAGACCCATCCCAAAGACCATTCTTCCAGACGAGGTTTGCTGAAAATGGTCGGCAACAGGTCGGCGCTGCTTAAGTATATCAGCAAAAAGGATATAAAACGATACAGGGAAGTTATCAATCGTCTCGGACTCCGCAAATAATCCGCCGCGAAGACACCAGGACTTCTGAAATTTGAAATCTCAAATTTGAAATTTCAGATTTGTCTTTGTGGCTACAAGAGCTTAATTTTGAGGTAAATAATGGCTAACGTTTTTAGAGTTGAAAAGCAAATCGGTCAAAATTCTCTTATTCTGGAAACTGGAAAAATTGCAAAACAGGCCGATGCCGCAGTTGTCGTAACTTATGGCGAAACAATGGTTTTAGCAGTTGTAACTTCTGCGCCGCCAAGAGAAGATATAGACTATTTTCCGTTGAGCGTTGAATATCGTGAAAGACTGTCCGCCGCGGGTAAGTTTCCCGGCGGTTTTATGAAAAGAGAAGGCAGACCCAGCACAAAAGAGGTTCTGACGGCCAGGATGATAGACAGGCCGCTGCGTCCTCTTTTCCCGGACGGTTATTTTGACGAAATCCAGGTTATGGTTACTGTCATAAGCGCAGACCAGCAGAACGACCCCGATATCCTGGCGATGATTGGCTCAAGCGCGGCTCTTGCCATCAGCAAAGTTCCGTTCCAGGGGCCTATTGGCGCTGTCAGATTGAGCAGAGTGGACGGAAAATTTGAAATTAATCCATCTTATGAACTTCGTGAAAAGAGCGATTTTAACCTTATTCTGGCAGGCAGACGCGATGCAATAAATATGATAGAGATCGATGCCAAACAAACACCCGAGAATATAGTTGCAGATGGTATCGAACTGGCACATCAGACAATAAAGGATGTTTGTGATTTGATTAATGAGCTTGTCGCCAAATGCGGTAAGCAAAAAGAAACGCCTGAAATCGAATGGGACCAGCAGCTTGCCGATGAAATTAAAGCCAAATATACCACCGATTTAAAACAGGCATATCAGATTAAATCAAAATCTGAAAGAAGCGAGGCGGTCAAGGCGATAATTGAAAAAGCAGAGGAAATTTACTGCGTTCCGGCTGAAGACAAAGATGAAGCCCGCTGCTCAAAAAATCTTTTCAACAGAATTTTTGACAATGTGCAAAGAGAAATAGTGAGGAAGTTAATACTTGACGGCAAAAGGCTTGACGGCCGGGGCTATACGGACATAAGACCTATAACCTGCGAAGTAGGTTTATTGCCAAGGTCGCACGGTTCAGCGCTTTTTACAAGAGGCGAAACCCAGGCTCTTATTTCAGTTACGCTCGGAACAAGTATGGATGAGCAAATAGTTGACGGCCTTCTGGAAGAATACGGCCAGAAATTTATGCTGCATTATAATTTTCCGCCGTATAGTGTTGGCGAAGTCAAACCAATCCGCGGACCGGGCAGAAGAGAAATCGGCCACGGTGCTTTGGCGGAAAAGGCTCTCGAACAGGTAAGGCCGAATGTCGATGATTTTGCATATACAATCAAAATTGTATCTGATATTACAGAATCCAACGGTTCAAGCTCAATGGCGTCAATCTGCGGCGGAACACTTGCCCTTATGGACGCAGGCGTCCCAATCGTAAAACCTGTTGCGGGCATATCAATAGGTATGGTAAAGGAAAACAGCAAATATGTTTTGCTGACTGATATTATTGGCGATGAAGACCATTTCGGCGATATGGATTTCAAAGTTGCCGGCACAGCAGACGGCATTACCGCCATACAGCTTGATATAAAAGACGCGTCCTTGCCGCACAATATTATAGTTGAAGCCCTTGAAAGGGCAAAACAGGCTCGCCTGAAGCTGCTCGATATTATGTGCCAGACAATTAGTGCTTCAAGACCGCAATTGAGCAAGTATGCACCGAAGCTGACGAGCATTGAGATTGACCCTGAGCTTATCGGCAAAATCATCGGTCCGGGCGGCAAGGTTATTAAAGGCATTCAGGAAAAGACAGGCACCAAGATTGAAATAGAAGAAGACGGCACAGTTTATATCAGTTGTGTCGGCGGCGACGGCCATCTTGAAGCCAAGAGAATAATACAGGCTATGACGGAACCGCCGACTGTCGGCCGCATTTATGCAAATGCAAGAGTAGTTTCAGTAAAGGATTTCGGAGCGTTTGTTGAAATTCTACCAGGCATCGAAGGCCTTTGTCATATAAGCGAGCTTAGCGATGGTTACGTTAAGAATGTCGATACTGTTTGTAAAGTCGGCGATGAAATACCTGTAAAACTTCTGGCGATTGACGACCAGGGCAGGTTCAAACTTTCACGTAAGGCAGCTCTGGCTCAAATGAAAGCTGAAGCTGAATCAGGAAAATAGCACTATTTAGGTCAGGTTTAGCTGCCGCCGATTGTCTTTATAATCACGGGAGAAATCTTAAATTGAACTGCGGCAAACAATCCGAGCTTGAAGAGTTGAGCCGCCTGACCGGCGGCCTCGCCCACGAAATAAAAAACCCGCTTTCCATAATCAAGGTCAATCTTAAACTTGCAGGCGAAGACCTGACCGGCAGGGATGAAAATACTGTAAGAGCCGCTAAGAAAATTGCGGTAGTTCAGAAAGAAACGCAGCGCCTTGAGCAGATTCTTGAGGATTTTCTTCGCTATATCAAAAAGACCGAATTGCATCTGTCTTCAGTTAATATAAACCAGGTAGTAACCGATATGATTGATTTTTATTCGCCGCAGGCATTTACTCATTCGATAACCGTCCGCAGCTGTTTGTCCGGCGAACTCCTGATTTGCAGGGCGGATGCCGATATGTTAAAACAGGTTTTGCTGAATCTTTTTATAAATGCCCAGCAGGCGATGCCCAACGGCGGCGAGCTGATGCTCAGAACACTGAAAAACGGCAATAACGCTGTTATTATTGTCAGCGATACCGGCAAAGGGATAGAGCCGGAAAACATAAATAAGATTTTTAACGCTTATTATTCGACAAAGCCGGGCGGCAGCGGCCTGGGACTTTCGACTTCCAAAAAAATAATCGAAGCGCATAACGGCTCGATAAGAATTGATAGCCTTCCGGGCAAGGGAACGTCTTTTACTATCCAGCTTCCTTTGGAAAACGGCAAGATATGATTGAAAAACCTGCAATTTTGGTTGTTGATGACGAAACAGGGCACGCTGATGTTGTGGCCGAGGCTCTCCGGCAGACCGGTGCAGATACTTTGGCGGTCTATGACGCAAAAAATGCGATTGAACTTGTAGAGGGCCGGTTTTTCGATGTTGTTATAACAGATTTGAATCTTAATAACGATAAAATCAACGGTATCGACATCTTAAAAGCCTCCAAAGAACATAATTCCAATAGTCAGGTAATTTTGATTACGGCTTATGCGACAATTGACACCTGTAAAGAGGCGATTCGCCGGGGAGCTTTCGATTATCTTGTTAAGCCGATAGACATCGACCATCTTCGCGCAATGACTGAAAGGGCACTTAAAAAAACGCCAATAAACCGCTCTGCCGCGATAGACAAAGATGGATTTGTTTTCGAAGGCGTCACAGGCAAAAGCAGTGCGATGCAGTCGGTTTTTTCTGTTCTTCGCAAGGTTGCTCCAACGAATATTACGGTTCTTATTGAAGGCGAAAGCGGCACCGGCAAAGAGCTGCTGGCGCAGGCGATTCACAACAATTCGCTGCGGAGTAATAATGCATTTAAGCCGATAAATTGCGCAGGTCTATCCGAGTCGCTTTTGGAAAGCGAACTATTCGGCCACGCAAAAGGCGCATTTACCGGCGCAACCGAGGCAAGAAAAGGATTATTTGAAATTGCTGATAAAGGAACGTTGTTTCTCGATGAAATAGGCGATATGCCGCCTGCGATGCAGGCAAAATTTCTGCGGGTGCTCGAGGACGGCATTGTTGTGCCGGTCGGTTCGAATAAATCGACTATTGTCGATGTCCGGGTCATCAGTGCAACAAACCACGACCTTACCGAGCTTGTCGAGCAGAGCAAATTCAGGCAGGACCTTTATTTTAGAATCAAAGGCGTAAGCGTTTCTGTTCCTGCGCTGCGAAACAGGACTGAAGACATTGGCGAATTTGTCAGTTATTTTCTGTCGCAGGCCTGTCAGGAGCTGGGCAAGAGCAAAAAAGTCATTTCAGCAAATGCTCTGGGTATATTAAAAAGCTATAATTGGCCCGGCAATATAAGGCAATTGCGGAATTGTATCAGGACGATGGTTGTTATGAGCGATTCTGTCACTCTTGATGTCGGCGATATTCCGCCGGAAATTTATCAGGTCCGACAACTGTCGGGGCAGGTAACGGACAGTGTTTCCCTTAATGACCTTGAAAAGCAGGCCATTATCGACACGCTTGCGAAGGTCGGCAATAATCGCCAGCAAGCCGCCCAAATTCTCGGCATTGGCGAAAGAACTCTTTATCGGAAGATAAAAGAGTATAATATTCAGTAAATAGAGTAGTTTAATTTCGACGCCACTGCGGCATCTGGTCTGGTGTAACTTTTTCCCACAGTCCTCTTTTTTCTTTTTTAGCAGTTTCTTCAAGCTGAATATATTCTTTATAATAACTGTGCGGGAATCGTGTGTCAGCGTAGGCAAAACCCTCGGAAACCAGCTCTTCGTTTAGAATTCTCCCATCAGCGAGCCTTACGAAACAAAGCAGGCGATTATATTTATCGCGAGGTTTTGAAAATTTATCCATAACAACTGTAACGGGTTGCCCCAGGACCGTATCTGTTGTAAATTTGCTTGCCTCTTTTCCAAAGTACATAGCACCGGAAGGGCTTTTATCGGTTTCAGGCGTGTCAACGGCAAGCAGGCGGATTCTTGTATCCGGCCATTTTTCATCCGGCGCATTTATATCGATTGTGTCGCCGTCAACTACCTTTACCACAATAAAACTTTTTTCATTATATTTGTCCCAGTCATTGGTATCCTGCGTCTTTTGGGTTGAAACAGAAGTTTTAAGAAAGGGGTGAAAAGTTCTGTCGAGCCATACGGCCGCGGCAAGAAATAAAAAAACCGACAGCAGCAAAATATTCCGCTGCAATCGGCTTTGTGCATATTTTATTTTTCTATTTTTCATATTAGCCGTCAGGCCTGCCCCCGCGAAGGCGGGGGACACAAAGGCACGAAGAAAAAATAATTATATATTAAAACTTAGTGTCTTAGTGCCTTCGTGGCTATTTATTATTTCACATAACTTCGTTTATTAACGGGTTTATCCAGCTCGAAGGCCTTGCATACGCTAATCAGCGCTTTATCGCCCTGGGCTTTGTCAACAATACAACTTATTCTGATTTCGCTTGTGGTTATTGAGTCAATATTGATTTTTTCCTTTGCCAGCGAGCTGAACATTATATTGGCGACGCCGTAGTGGGTCCTCATTCCGACTCCGATGATAGAAATTTCGGCAATATCATCGCGATAAAAGACATCCTGACAGCCGACTTCGTCCTTGATCAACTCGACAGCTTTTTTGGTGTCGGCAAAATCATTCTTACTTACCGTAAACGAAACGTTTGCCTTTTCTTTGCTGACTTCAGTCTGGATAATGTCATTAACGCTTACTTTTGCCTCGGCCAAATGAGCGAATATTTTTGCCGCGTTGCCGGGCTTGTTATCAACACCAATCATACTTACTTTTGCCAAGTTTTTTTCAATTGTCGCGCCTGATACAAGTATTCCTTCCATTTTAGGGACCTCATGAGTGATTAATGTTCCTTTTTTATCGGATAAACTGCTTCGGACGTGAATAACCACGTTATATTTCTTGCCGAACTCAATTGACCTTCCGTGCATAACGCCGGCGCCGAGACTTGCCATTTCGAGAATCTCGTCATAACTGATTTGCTCAAGTTTGACCGCGTCCTTGAAGATTCGCGGGTCCGTTGTGTAAACGCCGTCAACGTCCGTGTAAATGTCGCACGTATCGGCTTTCAGGGCCGCAGCCAGGGCAACAGCGCTTGTATCCGAGCCGCCTCTGCCGAGCGTTGTAATATTTTCATTTTCATCAACACCCTGGAAACCTGCCACGATAACTATATTACCGTCATCGAGGCACTTTTTTATTTTCTTTGTGTCTATACTCTTGATTCTTGCCTTTGTATGGACGCTGTCGGTAATCATCCGGATTTGAGCGCCGGTAAAACTTATCGCTTTATATCCCATTGCTTCGATTGCCATAGCGACAAGCGAAACGGTTTGCTGTTCGCCGGTGCTTAAAAGCTGGTCCATTTCGCGTTTTGGCGGATTGGGATTGACTTCGAGAGCGTCCTTAATAAGGTCGTCGGTCTGCTTTCCGCGAGCTGAAGCGACCATAACCACCTGTTTTCCCTGCTTGAATTCATTGATGGCTCTTTGAGCCGCTTTTTTAATTTTTTCAGCGTTCGCTACCGAAGTTCCGCCGAATTTTTGAACAATTATCTCTTTTTTATTTGTCATAGTCAGCCTTTAATAAAGTATTCCATCAGTTCGCAGCCTTTGTTGATTTTCAAGCCCGTCTCTGCGGCGTTTGCCTCGCTGAAAGGTTTATGCAATACGCCTGCGACGCCTGTTCCGGCCATAGCGAATGGCACGGGATTGCCTGAATGAGCCTGAGTGCGGACCGGCGTCGGATGGTCAGGCATAACGAGTATTCGCCAGTTGTCGAACATTTGCAGAGCCTGGTAAACTGGCCCGACTATGTATTTGTCGATTCTTTCGACCGCTTTTTTCTTTAGTTCAGCGTTCCCCGCGTGCCCGGCCTCATCAGGGCCTTCAATATGCACAAGAACAATATCATATTTATCGAGCGCTTTTATCGCGGCATCCGCTTTGCCTTTATAATTTGTGTCCGCAAATCCGGTTGCCCCTTCGACTTTTATAAGGTCAAAGCCGATTAGTTTTGCAAGTCCTCTGACAAGGTCAACCGCCGTAATAGCAGCGCCTTTAAGACCGAATTTATCTTCAAAGCGTTCCATTGTCGCCTTTTTTCCCTGGCCCCAAAGCCATATTGAGCTGACCTGGTTTTCGCCGAGGTCCCGCCTGACTTTGTTTATTTCGTGCTCAGAGAGAAGTTGTTTTGCCCTTGCCGTCAAATCAAGCAGAATGTCCGCATTTTTGCCTCTAGGCAGATTTTTTATAATTTCCTGACCTATTATGTCGTGCGGCGGCTCGGTATAAACATCGAAATCTATACCTTTTATTACACAAAGATGCCTGTAGCTTACGCCGGGATAGAATTTGATTGTTTTGCTGCCAAAGACTTTATTAAGGTCTTCTATAAGTTTTGCGCCTTCTTTTGTCGAGATATGTCCTGCGCTATGGTCGGCCATTTTGTCGTCTGCGATAGTTACAAGATTGCACCTGAAAACCCAATCGCTTGGCTCAAGCTGGATATTCATAGCGACGGCTTCAATTGGCGCTCTGCCAGTGTAGAATCTTTGCGGGTCATATCCGAGCAGACTCATCATTGCGACATCGCTTCCCGGCGTAATCTTTTCAGGGACGGTCTGCACAAGACCCTGCCTGCCGGTTTGGCTTATAGTGTCGATATTCGGTATCTCTGCTGCCTCCAATATGGTTTTGCCGCCGAATTGTTCAATAGGCTCATCGGCTGCGCCATCCGGAATTATGATCACATATTTACTCAACATTGTCCTCCGGTATATCGACTATTCTTATGCAAACCGGCTTATTTTTTACGACTTTTAGTTTGCCCAGGTCATTAATAGCCGCGGCGATTCTGTCCTGCCGAGTCTGATGGGTTATGACAATAACGGGCACTGTATTACCGGTATTATGTTCTTCGTGCTGAAGAACACCCGAAAGGCTTATGTCATTTTTGGCAAGAGCGGCGCCGATTTGAGCAAAAACGCCCGGCTTGTCAATCGCCCGCAGTTTTATATAAAATCTGCTGGTAAGCTCGTCAATTTTACTTATGCGATTTGTGGCTTTGTTAATTTTAAGATGTTCAAAGAGCCTTTTTGAATTTCCCATTGCTACCTCAATAATGTCAGCAACGATTGCCGATGCGGTAGGCATCATACCCGCGCCTCTGCCGTAAAACATCACCTGACCTGCAGCATTGCCGAGTATGCTTACAGCGTTGAAAGGCCCATCGACACGGGCAAGAGCGCTGTCGGACGGTATAAAGCAGGGATGAACGCGCAGGAAAATTTTTCCATTATCCGTCCTTTGACCGATTGCGAGAAGCTTAAGGGTATATCCCATCTCTTTGCCATAACAGATGTCAGATATATCAATATTTTTAATACCCTCAATATAGATATCGTCGGGTATTATTTCACAGCCGAAAGCGATTGATGCCAATATCGCAAGTTTATGTGCGCTGTCGATTCCGTTAATATCGAGCGCCGGATTTGCTTCTGCATACCCTTTTTCCTGTGCTTGTTTCAGGGCGTCGGCAAACGACATATTTTTTTTCGTCATATTGGAAAGTATGTAGTTGCACGTTCCATTGACGATTGCATATATAGCCTTGATTTTATTCGCGGCAAGTCCCGTTCTTATAGCGGATATAATAGGTATTCCGCCTGCGCAGCTTGCCTCGAATGCAATACATTTGTCAGCCTTGTGCGCTGCCGCATAAAGTTTGCTTCCATATTCAGCCAAAAGGGCTTTGTTTGCCGTAACAACATCTTTTCCGCTTGCGAGCAGTTTTAACTCAATGTCTTTAGCGGCCTTAGTTCCGCCGACAAGCTCAACGCCTATATCTATGCTTTTGTCTTCGAGAACGCTATTAAGATTATTGGTAAGCATTCCTTTCGGCAGGGCGACTTTCCTTTTGCTTTTGGTGTCGATATCGACAACTTTGACAAGTTTGAGTCTTATGCCGGTTTTCGATTTGATGTAATCGGCATCTTCCAAAAGGATTTTCGCCACGCCGCTGCCGACAGTTCCAAAGCCTATAATCGCGATTTTTATAGTTTTTTCATCCATAATCACTTCCAAATTACGCAGGGGTAAAAGCTTACCGAAAAGCGGTCAAATCTGCAAGTAAAATCCCCTTATGTTGTTTGCGTGGTTATAGGTTTTTAATCGCTTCAATTAGTTCTGAATCATTGGAAATCTGGTCTGTCAGGTTCTCCATTGCCAAGTCCATTATATTGATAATATCCTTAGGGCCAAAAATTCCCTTAGTAACATTGTGATGGCCTGAATATCGTTTATTAAACAATATTTTACCGCTGCGAACGTCTGTAACAACCATATTGGCATCGACGGTTCCCATAAGTTCCCAACTGCTCATCCTCAACTGCGATTCGAACCAGTAAGTTTCTACCGAACCGGATATGGCAATATCTTTTTCGCTGCTGTCGGTTATATGCCCATTTTTATTAAATACCGAAACTATAGCTTCACGAACAATTTCAGGTGGCCGACGGGCGGTGTTTATCTCGCCGGCTTTTCCACCAAAACCGTTTCGCAAATCTCCAATTCTGTCTGTTATCTGGCGGTTATCCGTAAAAGTTCCAACTTCAATCTTCAAAGGCTTGACACTTGACAGAGCCCCGACTTTGAAATCTATAGAGTTATTAATTTCCAAAGCCGTTACTTTTCCTGTTTTGACTTTTTCTTTTGTTGCTTTGCGACTCACATCGGGATTCGCCGGGTATATCAAGGCATTAGCCATTTGAAGTCCTGCTTTTTTTATAGTCCGGCGCAATTCGTCGTTGAGCATCTTGCCGTCCGCCGCAAAAGTTTGAGGGGTTTCCTTGCGGCTGCCGATAATAACTTCTCGCTGGTTCCAAATGGTGCTTTTGTCCTTGCTGCTGACCATTTTGACTTCCAGTTCGACAAAGGCGGCAACTTTGTTGGCTTCGCGCTCAACAAGACGCAATCCCCATCGGTCTATCGTGAAAGTTACCGTGGCATCATAATCAGATAAATTCTTCTTTTGATTTGTGTCAGGTATATAAATACTCTCAAAGCGTGTTGACTTTTTCAACGGCGACAGCGACTCTATAAAGATAGATGAACAGCACACATCAGCAACAGCATCAAGCATTGGCGCCGCAGCTTTCTTGTCTTTGCCTTTATCAATGCCGTGAGCTATCGCGTCGCCATCAAAGCCAACGCCGCCCAGCAAACTTGCCGTTCCATAAGCGGTCATTGCCCTATGATAAAGAAGCTCAAAATCGCGTTTCTGCTCGACAACTATTGCAACCTTCTTGATTCCCTTCAAATCGTTTTCGGTTAGATTAACATTTTTTTTATTCTCCGCCGCGTGCACCGAGGCGCCAAAAATCAGCGCAACAGAACACATAAAACTAATAATGAAGGTTCTTGAGCGTTCTTTGATGCGATAACTAATCGCATATCTGAAAAGTTGTCCTTTTTTCATAAAATTGGTCCTTCAAATATGAATACGGATTATCTTTTCCTGCCGAAGACTTTACATCCTAAATTTGAAATATCAATAAAATTATTGTCGTAAATCCTTTTCATTATTAGTTTTTATAACCTGTTTATATGTTCTTCTGCTCATTGCTTCTGTGGTTTTTAAATTTCCAGCAGCAATGGCTCAGAGTTCAAAAGTTTCTGAAAATTCTGGTCGTTAACAAATGCAGCAGGGCCTTTTGGGTTATATTTTGTAAGCATTTTAATTGTTGCCTTGAATTTTTTTTCAAGCGGAGCAATAAGATGAAGATTCTCGATTTCCAATTGGTATGCACAAAGAGTAAGCCTGTTTATAAGCGGTTTTTCTTCTTCGTATTTGCCAAGCTTATAGCCGGCCTTGAAACTCGAAAGCATAATAGCCTGATTTGAACCGTAAAGCGGGTCAATGGCAAGGGGCATACCGGCATGTTGAAAATGGACTCGAATCTGGTGGGTTCTGCCTGTAATCGGTCTGGCGGCTATGAGACTATAAATGCCAAAATTTGCGAGAAGTTCCCATTTTGTTTGAGCGTCTTTACCTTTTTTTAAATCGACCTCCATAATCTGGGAATTTTTTTTACCCTGCATTATCGGGGCGTCAATCATTCCTGTTGGTTCTGATGGTAAGCCGGTTACAAGAGCCAGATATATCTTTCTGCCCCGACCTTCCTCGAAATACTCTGAAAATTTTCGCTGTGCGTCCGTGTCTTTTGCCAGAATCATTATTCCGCTTGTGTCTTTGTCCAGCCGATGAACGATTTTAAGTTCCTGTTCGTCTTTTCGCTGAATTTCCAGATAATCGAGCAGGTTCATTTTCCCTGTTCTATCTGCGGTTACACTGATACCGGCTGGTTTGTTTACAGCGATTATCTGCCGGTTTTCATATATGATTTCAATATTGTCTTTAGCCATTTTTACCTTTATGCCTTTTAAAAATAATAGAAATATGTATTGTAATTGAACAATTTTTTATTAAAAAGCGTAATATTAGGGTTTTGTAATGTAATTTACAGGTTGAAGGAACATTCCATTTGTTAAATCGGATAATTTAACTCTATTTTATAACATATTGAAAGGAAAGAGTTTATGAGTCGCAAGAAGTCTGTGGTAGTTGTTTTCGGCCTTGTATTTACTCTTCTTTTAAATTCATTTTGTTTTGCCGACCCTGCTGAGAAAAAGGACATTGAAACGCTTCGCAGCACCGGCGAGGTTTTCGCAGAGATAGCCGCCAAGGTTAATCCGGCAGTGGTCTTTGTAAGCGTGGAGCAGGAGGTTACCCAGCAGATGCCGGACGTATTTTTCCAGGACCCGTTTGATGGATTTAACGACGAATTTTTCAAGCGTTTCTTTGGCCAGCCTATGCCTCATCAATTTCGGCAGCAGCAACAACCGCGTCAGCAAAAGCGGATTCTCAGGGGGCAGGGCAGCGGCTTTATAATTACTCCCGATGGCTACATTCTGACTAATAATCACGTTGTGGAAGGCGCTGAAAAAATCACTGTAAAGCTTTCCGACGATAAGGAATTACCAGCTAAGGTAATCGGCAGAGATCCGGCGACTGATGTCGCAGTCATAAAAGTAGATGCAAATAACCTGCCGACTGTCCAGCTCGGCGATTCCGACAAACTCAAAGTAGGCGAGTGGGTCCTGGCAATCGGCAATCCCTTTGGTCTAAGCCATACGGTAACAGCCGGTATTGTTTCAGCAAAAGGCAGGAGCAGCCTGAATTTTGGCAATTCCAAGGTGGAGTATCAGGATTTTATACAAACAGATGCAGCGATAAATTTCGGCAATTCAGGCGGGCCTTTGCTCAATATCGACGGCAAAGCCGTTGGTATGAATTCGGCGATTTTCAGCAGCGGCGGCGGTTCTATGGGCATCGGCTTTGCGATTCCAATTAATATAGTAAAGTATGTTTACGAGCAGATAAAAGACAAAGGTAAGGTAACAAGGGGTTATGTGGGAATTTACGCCGAGGATGTCAGTCCTGAAATGGCTGAACATTTTGGCGTAAAAGGGCAAAAAGGCATCCTTGTTAATAAGGTCGTTGAAGACAGTCCGGCCGGTAAAAGCGGCATCGAAAAAGGTGATATTATTATAAAGAAAGATGGTAAGGTGGTGAGCGACTGGAACAATTTCAGGAATGAGATTGCCCGTCTTTCTCCCGGCACGGGAATAACCCTTACGGTCATAAGAAACAGCGAAGAAAAAGACATCGAAGTAAAACTTGAAGCAAGGGAATCGAAGGGCGCTCCATCTGAAGAGGGCGAAAAAGAAACAAAGCAGTTGGGCATAACCGTTCAGGATTTGACGCCTGAGCTTGCCCGGCAATTTGGCTATAAAGATGAAAAGACCGGCGTTATTGTTTCCGACGTTGATCCTGCATCATCTGCAGCCGATGAAGGCATAACTGCAGGCACATTGATTACGGAAGTTGACCGCCAGAAAGTTGAAAATACAGAGAATTTCTGGGGTCTTGTCAAAAAGGCTAAAGGAAATTCAGTCCTGCTTTATATCAGGCAGAATACTGACCAGGGCGAAATATCGAGATATGTTGTAGTAAAATTCAACGAATAAAAATTGACCGCAAATAACCAAACGCATCAATTTTATTTGACCCCCGCTTTTTTAGCGGGGGTTTTTGTTTGTTTAATTCTGACTTTTCAGGTAAAATTTGAGGCAGAATATAAGGATTAAACAAAGAAGTTGATAATTCCACTGAATAAAATCAGGACAGGCGATTTATCCCAAACAGGCAGTAAAGCCTTTAATCTTGCCTGTCTGAGCCGGCTGGGTTTTCCAGTTCCTGGCGGTTTTTGCATTAAGGCCGATGCTTTTCAGGAACATCTTAAGGTTAATAATCTTTCAGCCGGTATAGAATCCGCGTTGAGCAGGTTCGATTCCGCCGCAGCAGATGTAAAAAAAACCATCCTATCAGGCATCCGGCAAAATATTATCAATGCCCCATTAGCTGAAAACCTTAAAACGCAGATAGAGCGCCATTACAGCCAGTTATCGGCCAAATATGTTGCGGTTCGTTCATCGGCCACAGCGGAGGATTTGCCGAAGCATTCTTTTGCAGGCCAATATGATACATATCTGAATGTAAAGAGTGCGGCTGAATGTATCGAGGCTGTTAAAAAATGCTGGGCGTCGTTGTGGACGGACAGGGCTTATGAATACCGCAAAAATAACGGTATTGACCATTTGTCCGTGAATATGGCTGTGATAGTTCAGGAGCTTATAGAAGCTGATATATCCGGCGTGCTTTTTACCGCCGACCCTGTCAGTGGATACAAAAGCAGAATGGTAATCGAAACTGTGGCGGGACTCGGCGATAAGCTGGTTTCAGGTGAGGCTGTGCCGCAGCGATTCGTAATAGACAAAAAAAGCTTTAGAATCGTCCGAAAAATGCGAGGGCAGACGGCGGATATTGATGATGTAATTATAAAAAAGCTGGCAAAGCTGGCCAAAAAAGCCGAGGAAAAATTCGGCTCTGGGCAGGATATCGAATGGGCAATAAAAAACAATAAAATCTATTTTTTACAGACCCGGCCTATAACAACAATCCCGCCGTTAAAATCGTGGGAAGAACGTCAGGTTTGGACTAATGCCAACACAGGCGAGGTTATACCGGATGTTGTGACACCTTTTACATGGTCAGTAGTCGAACCTTTTGCTAAAAAACTTTTCAACTCATTTATCGGATTGTTCGGCTTTGACCTCGAAGATAATCCTGTAATTGGAGTTATTTCGGGCAGGCTGTATTTTAATATTAATACCTGTGTCGGAGTATTAAAGCACCTTCCTGAAAAACTCCAATTAAGGGTAGATGATATGTTTGGCGGGGAACACAGAAAACTTTTTGAGGAAGACCTGCTCGATATTCTGCAGGAAGACATCCCGAATATAAAATTCAGCATTAGAAAATTCATGGCTAGTATACCTGTTTTTATTTTCAGTTTTCTTTTTCACGGAGATAAAAACATAAAATCATATATTTCCAGACTAAGTGCAGGCAGCGACTCTTTGGAGAAGCGGCAATTCGATATTATGGACGAGGATGAACTTGTTAAGACTTTCAACTCAATGGAGCAAAATTTTGAATTTAGTCTTGCGAATTTTATCAGCATTCTCAAAGGTTTTCGTTGTTATCTAATGCTTAATGCTGTCTGCAAAAAATGGCTCAAAGACGAAACACTGGCCGGCAGACTTTTAATTGGCGCAGGCGATATGGAAGATGCTCAGGCGGGGATAGAACTTTGGAAATTAGGACAGCAGGCGCATAAATTTAATGAAATTGAGAAATTAATTTTGTCCGGCGACAGTTGGCGGGATATCGAAGATAAACTTACCAAAAACCCCGCAGGCAGGGAGTTTCTTAAAAGCTGGAATACGTTTATGATTCGGCACGGCCATCACGTCAGAGGCGAGGCCGAACTGTTTAACCCGCGATGGTCAGAAATGCCGGATTATATTCTTAAATTAGTTTGCGGCTATATAAAGGATATAGAGAAATATAATCCTGTTGAAAACCAGAACCGGCAAAAGCTGGAAAGTCAAAATTTATTTAAGCAATGCTGCAAAAATCTGACAAATCCCCTCAAACGAATGTTCTTTATTTATCTGCTGAACCAAACAAATCAGGGGATTGCTTTTCGCGAGAACTGGAAAAATCAGCTTGTTAGGCGAATGGCTGCTTTACGCAAAATGCTGCTTTGGTTTGGGAACGTACTTGTAAAACAGGGCGCAATCGAAAAAACCGATGATATTTTCTTTATGGAATATCAGGAAATTGCCCTGGTTTTGCGCCACAAGGCTGATTTTGACATCAAAAAAATAATATCGGAACGGAAAAAAGAATATGAAAAAAATAAATCGATTATTCCGCCAAAAGTGATTGTAGGAAAATTCGATATCGATAATTTTGTTCCTAAAGAGGAAAAAATAAACGCTGATAAAAAATTATTCCGAGGCATTGCGGTAAGCCACGGCAAAGTCAAAGGAAGGGCGAAGGTAATCTTAAGGGCCAACACGGATGAATGTGTAAAAGCGGGTGAAATTTTAGTGGCGCCTTTTACCGATCCGGGCTGGACGCCTTATTTTATAACCGCAGCGGGAATCGTAATGGATATGGGCGGCCAGCTTTCGCACGGCAGCATAATTGCTCGTGAATATGGGATTCCTGCTGTAGTCAATGTGGGTCCGGCGACAAAAATTATTCAAACCGGCCAAATGCTCGAAGTGGACGGCAATAAAGGCATTGTCAGAATATTATAATTAAGCCTTATCGATGCATTTCTTTAAGGTCTTGCAAATAATCACGGCTTCATCTTTTTGCAGATTATTATAAAACGGCAGGGCGACAGTGTTTTTGCAGGTTTCATCGGTAATTGGGAAATCGCCGTCTTTATAGCCGAATTTTTCAACCATAAACGGCTGGAGCGTTACAGATGGAAAATAATTGCTGACCTGTATTCCTTCTTCCTGCATAGCTTTTAAAATCGCGTCTCTTTTTGCGTTGTCCGGCTCTTTGAGCCTTATGACAAAAACAAACCAGCTTACCCTGCATCCCTTCGGTGCCTTTGGCACAATAATCCTGTTATCGTCGGCGAGAATTTCCTGATACCAGCCGGCGACTTTTTGTCTTTTCTGGATGAATTCCTCGATTCTTTCAAGCTGCGATATTCCCAAAGCGCAGTTTATATCGCATAGTCTGAAATTATATCCTAATCTTGCGTGAGCGAGCCAGCCGCCGCCGGCGCCTCGTCCCTGATTTCTCAGCGAAACGCACATATCGGCAATATTTTTATCATCTGTTACAATCATTCCGCCTTCGCCTGTGGTCATTTGCTTATTCGGATAAAATGCGAATGTTCCGACAATGCCGAATGTGCCGGCTTTTTTACCGTTTAGTTCTGAACCAATCGCCTCGCAGCTATCTTCGATAACCGGCAGATTATGTTTTTTTGCAATTTTACAGACTTCGTCCATACCCGCGGGATTTCCAAAAACATCAACCGGCAGGATAGCTTTTGTTTTTTTGGTAATTTTCGCTTCGATTTTTTTAGGGTCGATATTGAGATTTTCCGGGTCGATATCGACGAATGCCGGTTTTGCGTCAACCATTAAAATGCAGTTTGTTGAAGCGATAAAGGTAAATGGCGTTGTGATTACTTCGTCATCTTTGCCTATACCTAATGCCTTCATACATAAAAAAAGTGCACTTGTGCCGGAATTGACGCTGACGGCATATTTTCTGCCGATATAGTCGGCTATTTTCCTTTCAAACTCCGGTATTTTAGGCCCAAGCGCCAGATTCGGGGTTTTAAGCACATTCACGACCGCTTGTATGTCTTTTTCGCTGATATCAGGCCGTGATAAATGGATTTTATACTTATCTGTCATATTGACTCCGATTCAAGATATAAATCGGTAATTATACCTGATTTTTTACCGCAAAAAAAGAGAAAACTATTATTTCCTTGTTCGTTATTTTCTTTGTATAATGATATACAAAGTTGTTTATCGGGGACGCTGAAAATGACGAATCCTGATAGTAATATTGAGGAAATTTTGTATTACGCTATCAGCAGAGAGATTGAGGCTAACGTTTTTTACAATCTCCTCTCCCAGTATATCGACGATGAAAAAGTAAAAGCTGTCTGTAATGAGTTTGCAATGGAGGAGCTTGGACACAAGGCCCAGCTGGAACTTGAGATAATGAAACTCGGCAGGACGGTCAGACAAACTGCGGAAGCAAAACAAAGCAGCAGAACACTTCCGAAACCTCTTGATTATATGTTAAATATGGTAAGATTTATGCAGATGGCTTTGCCGGAGCTTTTGCTTTTCGCTATGGAAAAAGAGAAAATCTCTTTCCGGCTCTATATTGATTTACTGGCGACTATACACGACGAGCAGTCTCGCCAGACGATTCTGGAGATTGCTGAAGAGGAGGCCCGTCATAAAATGAGATTTGAGCTTGAATATGACAGGCTTATGGCGAGTCAGCAGGAACCGCCGGCATAAATGTAAATTCTCAATTCCGCAGGTCGATTATACAGGTGTTTTTTACATAGTTTCCGATTATAAATTTTGTGAGATTTACCCACTGTTTTGCCTTGTCAAGCACATCGCTGTCGCTTGTGGTGACGATTTGGTCTGATTGAATAAGTTCGGTATCGGGATTATTGAATAATTTTACCTGTGTTGGAATTTTTGTCTGTGCCGATTCTATAATTTTCTTCAGTCTTCCGCTGTTTGAGACTGGCTTGTCAAGCAGCCAGCAGGCGTTTTTTACTTTCAATTCAGCCAGAGCATTGTTGATAAATTCTATCGCGGGGATTGTTTCATTGACCTTCCTGTATGTTCCGTGCAGACCTGCTAAATCTCTGATGCAGCCGTCTCTGCCGACAAAGAGAAATCCTCCGCTCATAGCCGACTCAATGGTTATCAGGATGTTATATCCGTCAATAAGAATATCCTGCCCGGCAAGCTGCCAAGGCTTACGTTCCCTGCTTAATCTCCCTGCAAGCCGGGCATTTGAGCAGGAGCTTCTCATTATCGCAAGTCTTTGCCTGTCAATAAGTTCGAATCGGTCTCCGACGAGTTTCAGGGCGGCATTTGGTGGATATTCTTTTGTCAAAAGTAGCGAATAATCTGCTGCAGCGCGGCAAAGAACGGCAATGTTTTCCCTGCCAAACAGGAAACTATCCTGCGGGTTTGCGCCTCTGTGTTTTCGTTTATCAGGCATCCCGCACCTTTTAAATATTCTTTCAGTATCTTGTTGAACTTGAAAAAATGTAAGAATAGACGTATAAATTGAATATGCAAATGAAAATTTGAATAAAAAAGGTGCGGGATATCATTTTTATTGTTGATATTATAAAAAAAAGTTTGTTAAAGTATAAAGCTATTGTTATTTTACTGACTTTTTAAAACCCGCTTCGACCGCGAAGCGAGGCGAGTAGGATAATGACCTTAGAACAATTATTAAAGCTGATGGATAAACCTTTGCTTGAGCGGCCGCGTGTTTGTGCCGACTCCCGCAAACTACGGCAGGGTGATATCTTTGTCGCGATAAAAGGCTCAAAAGTGGACGGCCACGATTTTATCGGTCAGGCTGCAGTTTCAGGTGCGAGATATATTATTACTCAAAAGCCTGTAACAGTCGCTTCGGCTGAAGTCATACAGGTTGAGGATACCGCAGAAGCCTTAGGCCTGCTTTCCCAGGCTTATTTCGACCAGCCAAACAGCAAACTTGTCAATCTTGCCGTTACAGGCACAAACGGCAAAACGACAACGACATACCTGACCCGTTCGATAATCGCTAATGCCGGCTACAAATGCGGCCTGGTTGGAACTGTGGTTATCGACCTCGGCAGCGGCACAGACGATATCGAATCGTCAATGACAACACCCGATGCGTTCGATTTGGCCTCTATTTCAGAGAAAATGGTAAAGGAAGGCTCTAAATATCTTGTTATGGAGGCCAGCAGTCACGCTATTGAACAAAATCGTCTGGCGGGTATGAATTTCAAGACCGCTGCATTTACGAATTTTACAGGCGACCATCTCGATTATCACAAGACAATGGAGGCATACCTGGCTGCAAAGCTGAAGCTATTTGAAAAACTTTCGCCAGATGCTACAGCGATAATAAATATTGACGACCCTGTTTGGGAAGTGGTCGCCGCTGTAACAAGGGCAAACAGGCTCTTTTATTCGTTGGACAGGCAGACCGATTTGACAGCCGACATCATTTCAATGGATATTACAGGAACGGTGTTTGATTTGAATTTTCAGGGGCAGAAGGTTCGGATAAAAACGCCTCTTATCGGAAGGCATAATATCAGCAATCATCTTGCAGCGGCGGGACTTGCGATTGGCGCCGGTTTCGACCTTAAAACAATTGCCGAAGGCTTAAGTAAGCTCAATAAAGTGCCCGGCAGACTCCAGAAGGTCTCTTTTTCGGGCGATTTTACTGTTCTTGTTGACTATGCCCATACGGACGATGCGTTAAAGAATGTTCTTTCGACTCTCAAACCCATTTGCAAAAAAAGACTGATGGTGGTTTTTGGCTGCGGCGGCGACAGAGACAAAACCAAGCGTCCGCGTATGGCGCAGGTTGTTGAGCAGTTCGCCGACTGGATATACGTTACCAGTGATAATCCGAGGACTGAAAAACCCGCGACGATAATAGAGGAAGTTCTCAAAGGGTTTTCAAATCCGACTGCTGAAAATATTGTTACCCAGCCGGACAGGAAAAAGGCCATAGAGGCAGCGATAAAAGATGCTCAGGCAGGCGATATAGTTCTTATCGCAGGTAAAGGACACGAAAGTTATCAGATTATCGGCACGGAAAAACTGCACTTCAGCGATATCGAAACGGCCGCAGAATTTTTGCGATAATGAAGCCTTTAAGTATTAGTAAACTTGCTGAGATTATAAAAGCTCAAAAAGTTACGGACGGCACAAAAACCGTAAAGAGTGTAAGTATCGATTCCCGAGCAATTAAAAAAAGTGGCGTTTTTTTCGCTGTTAAGGGGGCAAATCACGACGGCCACGATTTTGTCAGTCAGGCATTTGAAAATGGCGCAGCTTGCGCAGTTGTCCAGCGAAAAATCGATATTGCGGCAGATAAATCTGTATTGTTGGTCGATGATACAATAAAGGCTCTTGGCGATTTAGCCCGGTTTATCAGGGGTAATTCCGCCTGTAAAGTTATCGCAATTACAGGTTCAGCGGGGAAAACTACCACTAAAAACATACTCAATCATATTTTGAGTAAAAGGTTTAATTGTTTCCCCGCTCCAAAAAGCTTCAATAACAATATAGGTGTGCCTTTGACCGTTTTTGATGCTCCTGAAAATAGCGAATTTATCATCGCAGAGCTTGGCAGCAATCACCCGGGCGAGATTGAATATCTTTCCCGAATAATTCAGCCGGATATTGCCGTCATAACGACAGTATGCCCGGCTCATCTTGAAGGTTTCGGTTCGCTGCAGGGAATAATAAAAGAAAAAGTATCAATCACGGCAGGGCTAAAGCAGGAAGGGAAGTTTTTAATCAATGGCGACAAAAAAGAACTTGTCGATTATTGCAAAAATAATCGATTAAATTTCACGACTTTCGGAACGGCAAAAAGTTGTGATGTCCGATTGACAGATATTGAACTATTTGGCGACAAAAGCAGGTTTGTTATTGATAATGTTGTAGTAAATTTGCCGCTTATCGGCAGGGCAAACGTGGAAAACGCGGCGGCCGCCTGGGCTATTTGCAAATATCTCAGTATTTCGGCAGAGCAATTTGCCGTCTCAATTGCCGACATAAAACCTGTCGGTATGAGATTGGAAGTCATAGAGCTTGGCTCGATAACGGTCATCAACGACTGTTATAATGCAAATCCCGGCTCAATGGAAAATGCCCTTCAAACTCTTTCTCTGCTGGCAAAGCAGAAGGGCAAAAGACCTGTTTTTGTTTTCGGCAGGATGAGCGAACTCGGCGCCGAAAGTCAAAGACTGCATATCGAACTTGGCCGAAGAATAGCTCATTATAAAATCCCGCTGGTTCTAACGACCAAAGGCGATAGCACCATAGCCGTTCAAACGGCAGATAAAATGGCTGATTTTAATATCTATGTTGAGGTTTTTGACGATGTTGCGCAGCTTGCCGATAATCTGCACAAATTTATAAAACCTGACGATATAATATTAGTCAAAGCCTCCCGAAGTGAACATTTTGAAGCGGTAATTGAACGATTAAAGACTGATTTCAACGGTATTTAAAGCAGTATGATATATCATCTTTTTTCATATTTGCAAAATTTCCTGACCCACTCGCTGGGTTTTTATGCCTGGCAGGAGGTTATGTTCCGCTGCATAATGGCAGCGCTCACAAGTCTTTTTGTGGCCTGGCTTTCCGGCCCGAAGATAATCCGCTGGCTGATGCGAAAAAAGATTGGCGACCGGCCGGAATTTAATCACGAAACTTTGAACGAGCTTAATAAGGAAAAGGCCAATACGCCGACGATGGGCGGTTTGATAATTCTTGCCTCGGTTATGGCCGGCACGCTTCTTTGGGCGAAGCTGAATAATCCGTTTATCCAAAAGGCGATTATTTTAATGCTTTGGTTTGGCGGCATCGGGGCTGTTGACGACTGGCTCAAACTTACAAGCGCTATTAGTCATCGCAGCCGCAATGGCTTAAAACCGTGGGAGAAACTGACATTTCAGTTTGGCGGAGCGGTACTGATTGCGACCTTCCTGTATTTTGATGTCCAAAATGTTCCTGATGCGACCCGGTTCTGGCTTCCTTTTTATAAATATGGCATACCAATAAGCGGCTGGTTGTTTATATTGATTGCTATTATTTATATTTCAGCGACAAGCAATGCCGTCAACCTGACTGATGGAATGGACGGTCTTGCTGCCGGCTGCGTTGCGATAGCGAGTATGACGCTGGCTATTCTTTGTTATGTTGCTTCGGAGTCGATGACAAGAACCTCGACAATGACTTGGGCAGGCTATCTCCTTTTGCCGCATATTCCGCAGTCCGGAGAATTAAGTATATTTTTCTCGTCTATTCTCGGCGCTTCGCTTGGCTTTTTGTGGTTTAACTGTCATCCAGCCCAGACGTTTATGGGTGATACGGGTTCACTTTCGCTGGGGGCGGCGATGGGCTATGGTGCGCTGGTTACGAGAAATGAAGTCCTGCTTTTGATAATCGGCGGTGTTTTTATGCTCGAGCTTTTCAGCGTAATTTTGCAGATTGGATATTTCAAATACAGCGGCGGAAAAAGAATTTTCCGCTGTGCTCCGATACATCATCATTTTCATCTTGGCGGCTGGTCCGAGCCGCAGGTTGTGGTTCGTTTCTGGCTTTTGGCCGCTGCCTTCGCCGCTTTGGCGCTTGCGACTTTAAAAATCCGCTGAAAAGAAAAATCAGCCACAAACTTGTCAGCCGTAGCTTTAGCGAAGGTGGATGCACACAAATTAACACGAATTTAAACAATGTAAATCTCGTATTAGTCCGTGTCAAATATAAAGTTGCGCAAAGATGGGATGGGCAAGAAACCCGCCATAGGCAGATAATCAGGGAATCAGTGCCGGTATGAATATTGAACTTGTTAGACGAACCCTGTTATCCCTGAAAAACACTATAAAAAACATCATACGATTGCTGTTCTCCACCGAGAACACGAAAAACTACGAAGAAAAATAAAAACATTGTAGGTTAATTCAGAAAAGGTGTCTGATTCTTTTAATTTCTCCGCTTGTTGAGCACTAAAGCACCCAAGCCAACTACCTACCTTCGAGATGAAAATACATATCAATGATTTTCATGAATGGGATATTGGCGATTGGGCAAATTGTCGGCAAATCCTTCATTTGTTGCCTTATTTCGTCCATTGAAAGGACGTTATTTCTGCAAAAGGCAAGAATATTTTTTAAGGACTGGCAATTAAATCTACGCGGGGTAATTTTATGGAGTTGCAAGCCGGCACAGAAATATCTGTCGTATGCAGGAGAACATCCAATCGTTCCAAGCATTATTTTGGTTACTAATGTATCGCTGACTTTAGGAATTCCTTGTTGTCCGTTGATGTTGTTAGTAAATGCGTTACAAATGGCCGTCTTCAGACAGGGAATCAGTTTGATTATGTCTTTCACGACTTCGTTATCAGCAAGCCATTGCTTATCAATTATGTTCCAAAGACAATTAAATTTCATATCCATGATTGCCGTAATAACCGGCTTGTACACAGTGTAGGTTTTCGACCTCAAAAAGGCCCTGCCTCTGAACATGCCCCAGCTCGCCAAGAAAAAACCGAGATGCAAGCAGGCCAGTTCCATCTTTGAATCTCGCTCTTGTGAAGGAAGCTGACGATATTTCTGAAAAAACAGGTAACAATAATCCCACGAAAAGTTGCTGTGATGTGGGTCATTTTCGGCGACCCCCATGAATTCACTAATTCTTTCAAAAAAATTTATATCGTTGGCCATTTCATTTCTCTCAAATACTTTGCAGTTATTTTACACACCTTACACACCCCAAATCAAAGTAAAACTGAGCAAAATATCGCTTATATCAGCGTTTTCTTCTCAACACTACCGCACCAAAGCCGAGCAGAAAGAGCACAGCGGAGAAAAAATAAACGTCCCCGATTATTCCCTATTATTCTTTTTCCTCATCTATTTTTTGATTCCTAAAGCTTTGCATTGCTTCACAAATTTATTATAGGCTTTTTTGAAATCTTTCTTCCTCGGTTTTTCAACTGAGGTTTTTGCAATATTTCTAAATTCCTTTCTCAAATTATGAAGTGGTTTTGCTAGTGGGTGATGTATGTTATCTCTATAGTTGAGTGGCAGGGTATGATCAGTAATTGCTTTACTCTCCACTATCTTTATATTGTTTGTTTCAATCCAAGCTACTCGCATATGTTTCTCAATCCATTTATTAAGCCGTTTCTCTTTTTTGCCGAATGACTCTGGAGGGTAGGAAAGAGTAAGCCCTAATTTTTCTGATAATAAACATCCGAGAGATAATCTTAAACTAGACATGGTTCCTTTGGCATAATATTTACCTTTTATATGATAATCAGAAATACGGTCTTTTAGATCTTCAGCCCGACCAATATAAAGCAAATACCACTTTTGTCTGAAGCTGAAGGGCGGTCGCAGCCGTAGCCCCTTTTTGATAACTGTACAACCCTTCTTCGGCACATAAGGTGGTAGTTTATTAAAATACCAGCCATAAACACCAGAATCAGAAGGTGGCGGTGATTTTATTAAATCCCGCAAGGAATATATCTTCTTTGGTTTTTTAAAATATTCAACGAGTTCCTCTTCATTGAGTTGCTTTGAACTATCCCATGCTATTTCGCCACGAAAACCGATCCGGCTAAACATCTGTGTTTTCTGCTCTGATTCATTAGAAAAAAATATATGCACACTATTGTCAGTAACATTTTCAATCTGCCCTTCCCCCCATTCAGGTTTATAGGGATGACAAATAGAATCCCCAACTTTGTATTTATCCTTCATCATTTTTCCAAGCTTATATCCATATCTAATTCTGACACAGTTATACACTAATAGTGGTTTAGCATAATAGCAAATGTTTTTAAATGCTTTATGTATACGCTGATTTTTCCCTCTCGGTGCCTGTTGCACCGATGTTATTTCCTCAGATTAAGGATAATTATAACAGTAGAAGGGCAAAAAGAGAATATTGAATAGCGAGGTTAAAAAAACCGTGAAATCTGCGGTATTTGCGATTAAAATAATAATATGGCACAATTTAAAATTGTTTCAGATTTTGAACCTAATGGCGACCAGCCAAAGGCGATTGAGCAGCTTGCCAATGGTCTAAAAACAGGCAGGCAGTTCCAAACCCTATACGGCGTTACCGGCAGCGGAAAAACCTTCACTATGGCTAATGTCATCGCTCAATACAACAGGCCGACACTTGTTATCAGCCATAATAAGACATTGGCAGCCCAATTATATGAAGAATTCAAATCGCTTTTCCCGAATAACGCTGTCGAATATTTTGTCAGCTATTACGATTATTACCAGCCGGAAGCCTATATCCCGCAGCGCGATATTTATATCGAAAAAGATGCATCCCGGAATGACGAATTGGACAGACTCCGTCTTGCAGCAACGACAAGCCTTACAAGCAGAGATGATGTAATTATCGTCGCATCTGTTTCCTGCATCTTCGGTTTGGGTTCGCCTGAAGATTACAAGGCAAGCGTAATCGCTGTCAAAATCGAAGATGCTGTAGAACGTAACGACCTGCTTGGCAGGTTCGCGGATTTGCAATACGCGAGGAACGATATCGATTTTCATCGCGGGACTTTCAGGGTTCGAGGCGATGTTGTGGAATTGTGGCCGAGCTATGAATCGTTTGCGGTGAGACTGGAATTCTTCGGCGATGAAATTGAAAAAATAAATTATATCAATCCTGTAAGCGGCGAAATATTGGCAGCTGAGCAGCAATTATTTATCTATCCTGCCGGGCATTATGTAATGCCTGCGGACAGGATTGAACTTGCTGTTGAGAGCATAAAAATCGAACTTCAGCAGCAGCTTATAAAACTGCGGCAGGAAGGCAAATTGCTCGAAGCTCAAAGACTACAGGCAAGGACGCTTTACGATATTGAAATGCTGCACGAGGTTGGATTTTGCAGCGGGATTGAGAATTATTCGAGGCATTTAAGCGGGTTGCCTGCGGGAGCAAGGCCATATACGCTGATCGATTATTTTCCGGATGATTTCCTGTTATTTATAGATGAATCGCATGTTACCGTGCCGCAAATTCGGGCGATGTTCGCGGGCGACCGCAGCAGGAAAGAAGTCCTTGTCGAACATGGATTTCGGCTGCCCAGCGCGATGGATAACAGGCCGTTGCGGTTCGATGAGTTTAGGGATGACTGGAAAAATGTAATCTTTGTTTCGGCAACGCCTGCGGAGTTTGAATTGAACCTTAGCAAAGGGGCGGTAGTAGAGCAGGTTGTCCGGCCGACGGGGCTGCTTGACCCTGAGATTTTTGTTCAGCCGGCATCGAACCAGGTGCCTCATCTGCTCGAACAGATTGAAAGGCACGTTGAATTAAAACAGCGGGTTTTGGTTACGACGCTGACGAAGAGACTTGCTGAAGATTTGTCTTCATATATATCAAAGAAGGGGTATCGGTGCCGGTATCTGCATAGCGAAATAAAAACACTTGAGCGAGTCGATATTCTGCGCAATTTACGAAGCGGCGAATTTGATGTTCTTGTCGGCATCAACTTATTGCGCGAAGGATTAGATTTGCCTGAGGTTTCGCTTGTTGCTATACTCGATGCGGACAAAGAAGGATTCCTCAGGAGTCAGACTTCGCTGATTCAGACAATCGGCAGGACGGCAAGAAACGTTGACGCGAAAGTTTTTCTGTATGCCGATAGGGTAACTGAGGCGATGCAAAAAGCAATTGACGAAACGAATAGAAGGCGTAAAATACAAGAGCAGTATAATAAAGAGCATAATATTACGCCTGAAACGATAAAGAAGCAGATTTATACCGGTCTGCAGGACAAATTAAAAGCAAGACAGGCGGCACAAAAGGCGATAAGCCTCAGCGATGATGAATATGACGCCGCTGAAATAGCGGTGCAGATTGAAAAAGAAATGCTGGAAGCTGCAGAAAAGCTTGATTTTGAACGAGCGGCATTTTTAAGAGACCAGCTGAAAGAATTGAAAGAACTGCCGCAGATAAGGAAACAAAAATGAAAGGCCTGAATCTTAAAAACGTAAGCAAACTTATAGATATGGCTATTGAAGAAGACTATGGCGGAAGAGACCCTTCGAGCGAACTAATGATTCCGGCCAATGCGAAGGGCAAGGCTTATATTGTAACCCGTGAGGAAATTGTTGTTTCAGGTATGCCTGTTGCCAGAGAGGTGCTGAAAAAGTATAACCCTAAGCTGAAATTAAAGGTTTTCAAGCAGGATGGTCAGCTTGCCAAAGTCGCCGAGAGGCTCGGCGTAATTGAAGGGCCGATACGCTCAATGCTGAGCGCTGAACGCGTCGTTCTCAATTTCCTTCAGAGAATGTGCGGCATAGCGACGATGACTTATAAATATGTTTACGCTGTTCGCGGGACAAAAGCGAAAATATACGATACACGCAAAACAATTCCCGGCTGGCGCGAGCTTGAGAAATACGCCGTCCGCTGCGGCAAAGGACATAATCATCGTTACAACCTCAGCGAAGCGGTGATGTTCAAGGATAATCATATTGTGCAGTTAGGCAAAAATCTTACGCCGAGGCTTAAAAAACTTGTTGCCGAGGCGAAGAAAATCAAAAGCGTCAAATTCGTCTGCGTCGAAGTTGACCACGTTGACGACCAGCTTAATTATGTTTTGAAAGTGCCGGGGGTGGACGTTGTGCTTTTGGATAATATGGGTCAGTGGCAGTATAAGCACGCTGTCGAGATGCGAAATAAAATGTGCAACGGCAAACCGCAGCTGGAGGCAAGCGGCGGAATTACGCTTAATAACGTCAGGCAAATCGCGCTTTGCGGCGTTGACCGGATTTCCGTCGGAGCAATAACCCACAGTGCTGTGTCGGTGGATATCGGGTTAGACAGGGAATTTTCAACAGATGTCTGAGAATCCCGCGCTCGATAGCGATTTTATAAAATCAAATCTCGGCATCAGCCGAATCGGCAGGGAAATAATTGTTTACAAAAGCACCGCAAGCACAAATGATATTGCTGGCGAATACGCCAGCGGAGGTAAAAAGAACGACGGGCTCGTCGTATTTGCCGAGCATCAAACTGCCGGCAGGGGCAGAAGAGGAAATATGTGGTTTAGCCAGGCAGGGAAAAATATTCTGTGCTCAATCCTTTTATATGAACCGAATATCAAGCCGGATATGCTTACCTTTGCCTGCGGAGTTGCGGTTGCCGAATCTATAGGCCGATGCGGCGAGAATGATGCGAAAATCAAATGGCCGAACGATGTTCTGCTGAATGAAAAAAAAGTCGCGGGAGTTTTAGTTGAGGGATTTACGAAAAACAAAAAAAAATATTTTGTTGCTGGTATCGGCATTAACTGTCATCAGAAAAAAGAAGATTTTCCCCGGGAATTGCGCCAAACGGCCACGAGCATCGATATAGAAAGCAGAATTATTTGCGACAGAAACAGGCTTGCCAAAAGACTGCTTGTAAATCTTGACCATTATTTGACTTGCGGCCTTGAAAATCCCGGCGAAATAGTTGAAAAGTGGGGCGAAAAGAGCATCCTTTTGGGAAAACGCGTTACAGTAGAGCATAACGGCAAAGAATTTACGGGAAATTGCATTGGTATAGAACCAGCCGAGGGACTTATATTGCAGCTTGAACGAGGCGGAGTTAGAATGTTTGAAGCGGCGTCAACTACAGTCAGTAGTGAAAAATTGAATAGATGGAACTGATAATGGCTGAGAAATTTGATATTGCGGTAATAGGTTCTGGGCCAGGCGGTTATGCGGCCGCGATAAGATGCGCTCAAAGAGGGGCAGTTGCTGCCATTATCGAAAAAGAAAATCTCGGCGGGACCTGTCTTAACTGCGGTTGTATCCCATCTAAAACACTGCTTGCATCGGCACATATTCTGACAACTGTGAAAAACGCAGGCACGTTCGGCGTTGAAGTTGAAAATCCGAAAGTGAACTGGACTAAAATGCAGGCACGTAAGGACGCGATTGTCGCAGGATTCAGAAAAGGGCTGACAGGACTTATTCAGAGCAATAAAATAAAAATTTTTCAGGGATGCGGAATTGTAACGGCAAAAAATAAAATTACTGTTGAAGGATATAATCCTGCAGAAATTGAAACTAAAAAAATAATCATTGCTACAGGCTCTGTGCCGATTGAAATTCCTTTTATGCCTTTTGATGGCGAAAAAATAATAAGCAGCGCCGAGGCGCTGTGTCTCAGTCAAATACCCAAATCAATGGTTATAATCGGCGGCGGCGTTATCGGCTGCGAAATGGCCTGCATTTATGCGACGGTCGGGACTAAAATTACCATAATTGAAGCTCTGCCGACGATTTTACCTTTTGAGGATGAATGGGTTGGGCAATTATTAACAAGAGAATTCAAAAAGCTCGGAATAAATATCATTACAGGCAAAAAGGCGGCTGCTTATGAGAAATTGGGTTCGGGCGTTAAGCTTTCTCTTGAGGACAGCACACCAATTGAAGCTGAAAAGGTTTTAGTCTGTGTCGGCAGGAAAGCAGTCTGCGACAGCCGGACTATCAAGGCCTTGTCGCTTGAAATGAATGGTTCAATAATTAAGGTTAATGAAAAAATGGAGACCAGCGCCTGCGATGTTTATGCAATTGGAGATATTGTCGGGACAACTTATCTTGCTCACGGCGCATTTGCCGAAGCAGAAGTGGCCGCTGACAACGCAACCGGCGGCGATTCAATTATGAAAGATTATTCGCTTGTGCCAAGGGCGGTTTATACATTTCCTGAAGTTGCCGGGGTCGGAATAAATGAAACCAAGTGCAGGCAGATGGGTATCGATTACACAATCGGCAGGGCATTTTTCAGGGCGAACGGCAGGAGTCTTGCGCATAATGAAACGGTCGGAGAAGTGAGAATTTTGCGGGATAAAAAAACAAATAAAGTTATGGGCATAACGATGGTTGGTGTGGGTGTTACTGAGATGATCGCCTGTGCGAGGGTTCTTTTAGGAAGTCAGGAGCCAATAGGTGAAATTTCGTTTGCACATCCGACCGTTTGTGAGACTTTAAAGGAAGCCTGGGAAGATGCCTTTGGAAAGAGTTTGCATATCCCGCTGAGGATATAATTTGATACTATAAACTCTCGTTTTTAGGCCAAAAACGCATTTCTAACACTGAAAAGCTGTATTTTCAGGGACTTTTTTGTTGACATTATAATATTTTTTTGATATAATCACTGTTCTGTATAATCTTGCAGACTAGGGAAGGCCTGCATATTACAAACCTATTTTCCACGCCTGATTCAAGACCTCGACAGGCGCAACGGAGGAAGATTTCTAATGTTGAATGTTAAAAAAGTCGGTAATAGTCTATTTGCCCAGCAGCTTATAAAAAAGCTGGCGGCGATATTGTCATTTCGCGGCAGGCGATTGCAGACGGAGCTGGAATTGCCGGTGTTTGACGAGATGATTACCAAATATATCATTGTGCTTACAGTCGGCGTGATTGTCTATGGCGGGCTGCTTAGTTTAAATGACTTCGGATTTCTGCTGGATGAGATACGCGCTAGTAAGTTGGGGTCGGTATATATTTTCGCAGTAAGAATGTTCCTCGGATTAAATTTGTGCGTTTTCCTTTGGAGGATTTTGCTTGTTTTAAAATATAAACCTGTAGAAAGCTGCTCTGACAAAAAACTGCCGCGATGCACCGTAATTGTGCCTGCATATAATGAAGGCAAAGGCGTGTTAATGACATTGGAGAGCGTTGTGCAGAGCGATTATCCCGCAGAGAAACTCCAAATTATTGCGGTAGATGACGGCAGCAGCGACGATACATTTGAATGGATAAAAACCGCCTGCGGAGTGATACCGGGGCGGATAGAAAGTGTGCAGTTTGCAAAAAATCAGGGAAAAAGAGCAGCGATTTTTGAAGGCGTTGTTCGCAGCAAAGGACAGATTATTGTTACAATAGACAGCGATTCGGTAATAGAGCCGCAAACGCTCCGCAGGCTGGTAAGCCCGTTTGTAAGCGATAAATCAGTTGGGGCAGTTGCGGGCAATGTCAGGGTTTTGAATTGCAGCGAGGGAATTATTCCCAAGATGCTCGACGTAATATTCGCATACAGCTTTGACTTCTTGCGGGTAAGCCAGAGTATGGTTGATACCGTATTCTGCACGCCTGGCGCGCTTTCGGCATATCGGAAAGATGTAATTCTAAAGAATCTCAATGTGTGGCTTAATCAGACATTTCTCGGAACAAAGGCGAATATCGGCGAAGATAGGGCGCTGACAAATATGATTATTGACGACGGCTGGAGTGTCAGATTTCAATCAAATTCCTTTGTATATACGATGGTGCCGACTGCTTATGTCAAGCTGTGCAAGATGTTTATGCGGTGGGCAAGAAGCAACGTCCGGGAAACGCTGGCTATGGGGAGATTTATATTCAGAAAATTCCGAAATGACTCAATGAGCGGCGCAAGAATAAACTTTATAATGTCCTGTATAAATCTTGTTATTCCTCAGACGATAGTAGGTTTGCTTATAGGTTTAATATTTATGCAGCCGCAGACATACCTTTCACAAATAATGCTCGGCACAGTTTTAGCCTCAACAGCGCCGGCTTTCTTTTATGTTCTTCAGAAGAAAAATTCAGATGCGCTGTGGGCTTATGCCTATGGATTGTTCTGGTTTGTGGGGCTTTGGTGGATAACACCCTGGTCAGTTCTGACTGCCCGAAACGGCAACTGGCTCACCCGCCAGCTTCCCAAAGGAAAATCTATAAGTCCGGTTGGAAGTATTGTTCGTTTTAGATTTGAAGCAGCCGCCTGATAGCATATCATTAAATTCGAAGCACATATCAACAGCATAACAATTTTGCGTAATTTATTTTTTGTTGACGGATTAGAAGCCGTAAAGTAAAGTAGGTGTTATATTTGACTAAAATCTGTCCAGATTATTAAGGTTTTTACGAAGTAAACGACCGGAAATGGGTCGAAGCAAAAATATTAAAAAGGATTGTAAACCAGGGGAAATGCAGGCTTTACATAATTTTAAGACCTACTTTTTGAGGGGGCTGGCTGCACTTTTGCCCACTATTTTGACAGTCTGGATTTTTGTCCAGCTTTACTTATTTATCCAGCATAACGTAAGCGCACATATAAATCGAGCTGTCGTAAGAATTCTGGTCTACAGCACTCCGAATTATCCATATATAGACACAGACGAATTGTCAGCGTATGTTAAAAAAAATTATCCTGCTGCGGCAGATAATCCACAGACTTTGGCTGAAAAGATGGACGAATCTTCTATAAAAAGAGAGGTCAGGATTGAAAAGGCAACAAAATTCTGGGTTTATGGCCACGGCCAGATTACCGGATTTATAATAGCATTCTTGGCTGTAGTTTTTATCGGGGCTTTTTTGGCAAGCGTTATCGGCAGAGCAGTATGGCGGATGTTTGAACATATACTAATGAAAACGCCGCTGCTTAAAGAGGTTTATCCATCTATCAAGCAAATTACGGATTTCTTTTTTGCCGGCAAGAAGATGGCGTTTAATAAGGTTGTCGCACTCGAATATCCCCGAAAAGGCGTCTGGACAATAGGAATGGTTACCGGAGGCGGAATTAAAAAACTTGCCCCGGAGGGGACGGAACTATTGACGGTTTTTGTTCCCACATCGCCATCGCCGGTCAATGGTTTTGTGCTTGTTCTTCCCAAATCGGAAGTTATCGATATGGATGTTTCCATCGAGGAAGCATTAAGATTCATTATAAGCAGCGGCGTTATAAGTCCATCGGTGTTTCAGTCATATTCGCAGGAACAAAAGGACGTATTATTAAAAAATGAGTAATATTTTTTAAGGAGCGGAAAATTGGATGTAAGAATTATCAGCAAACACGTGGAAATAACCGATGACAGCAGGGCAAGAATAGAAGAAAAAGTTGCCAAGCTGCCGCGGTATAATAACAGTATTTATGATATAGAAATTATAATAGAAGGCGGCAAAGGCTCTGCAATGGTCAAAGTGGAAATCATTGTCAGGGCCAGACGCAATCATATATTTGTCGCCAAAAATTCCGGAGAAGATATGTTCGTCTGCATCGATGAAGTTGTCAGGAAAATCGAAAGACAGCTCAAAAAACAAAAACAAAAACAGCGCGATAACAAGCATCCGGGCGGAGCAATCGCAAAAGAAAAGGAAGTTTAACAAAGCATCGGAAAGTAAAAAAATAAGGTGAAAACAAAAGGAATAATTTTTTTATCAGGAGTCAACATGAAAATAGCTGATTTTGTGTGTTCGAAGGCTATTTTACCAAGGCTTGAACCCGTCAAGAGAGACGATGTTATAAAGGAACTTGTCGCTGCTCTTGATAAAGCCGGCAAGCTTGGAAAAGACAGCGCCGCGGACATCGCAAAAGCCGTTATCAAAAGAGAAAATGAAGCCAGCACCGGCATAGGAAAGGGAGTGGCAGTGCCGCACGTCAAGCACAAAGCTGTGAAAAAAGTCGTGGCAGCCATCGGAATAAGCGCAACCGGAATAGATTTTTCCGCTCTCGACAAACAGCCGGTTTATACGGTTATTCTGCTCTTAAGCCCGATTGAAGGCGACCAGCATTTGCAGGCTATGGAGGCCATATTCGGTCATTTGCAGAACGATAATTTCAGAAAATTTCTCAGACAAAGCGAAACTGTCGAACAGATAAAAGAATTACTTGTTGAAGCCGACCAGAATCCTTCGTGGTAATCGGAAGCTAACGGCAAGATAGTTTTAAAAAGAAATAGGAGTCTAACTGTTGTCTGATTCAGTCAGTCAGACCGAAGTTGAAATTAAAAACGTCAACGGCCTGCATATGAAGCCGGCAATGCAAATTGTTGATACCGCAAGTAAATTTTCGAGCGATATCAAGATAAGCAGGGACAAGACCGTTGTTGACGCTAAAAGCATTATGCAGGTTGCTATGTTAGCAGCGACAATGGGAACAAAATTAACTATAACAGCCAAAGGTCCGGATGCCCTAATGGCAGTTGATGCGCTGAAAGACCTTATTGAAGTTAAACATTTTGGCGAGCAGAGCAGGCAAACAGAACAAAAATCTGCCGGCTGAGCGGTTAAAAGATGGAAATAAAAAAAGGAATAGCTGTTTCGCCGGGCATTGCAATAGCAAAGCCCCTGATTGTCGATTCGGAAGATTACCGAATACCGAGACGCTCTATCCTTCCTTCAGCAAGGTCTGCAGAGGTTAAAAGAGTAAGAGAGGCATTTCGAATCGCTGCCAAAGAACTGGAGAAAACCAATTCCGAAAACGAGTTAGCGGAAGGGAAAATTAAAGATATTTTTGCTATTCATCTGCGGTTTTTGAAAGACAAAAGTCTGCAAAAAAAGGTTACGGAGCTTGTATATAACGAGCTTTTGACTGCCGAATACGCAGTTTCGACAACTTTGCGCGATATAGCGAACCATTTTGCATCCGTGCCGGACAAGTATATCAGCGAGCGTGCGGCAGACATATATGACATTGAAAAGCGATTATTGCGGTACCTGCTCGGAAGAAAAAGAGAAGATATAGAGCACATCAATCACGAGATGGTTGTGATTGCTCATGAGCTTGGGCCTACTCAAACAGCAGGTTTCGATAAGAAATTCATAAAAGGTTTCGCAACAGACGCAGGCGGGAGAACCAGTCATACCGCAATTGTCGCACGTTCGCTCGGTATTCCGGCAGTAGTAGGTCTTGAGGATGTTACAAGCAATGTTGATCCGACCGCTACCGTGATAATCGACGGCAATCGCGGCATGGTCGTAATAGATCCCGATGAGACTACACTTAAACAATATCAGCAGTTTGCAGTAGAGTTCGAAAGGCTGGAAAGAGAGCTTGACGCAATTCACGACCTTGAGGCGGTTACGCGCGACGGTGTTGTGATAGAGCTGCTGGGTAATATCGAATTTCCACACGAGGCGGAAATAGTTCTTGAGAAGGGCGGAAACGGCATCGGTCTTTACAGGACGGAATTTTTGTATCTTAACAGCCAGACCGAGCCAAACGAAGAAGACCATTATAATGCATATACAGAAGTAATAAGAACATTGGGCGATAAGCCTGTTGTTATAAGGACGATGGACCTCGGAGCGGACAAATTCACACAGAGCCGCCGGTTTACACGCGAGCCGAATCCGTTCCTTGGGCTTCGCTCAATCAGATTCTGTCTGCAGAATCTTGTTATGTTCAAGACGCAGCTTCGGGCAATCCTGAGAGCCGCGGTTCACGGCAATGTGAGCGTGATGTTTCCGTTGATAAGCAATCTGCACGAGCTGCGGCAGGCAAAGATGATAATTCACGATGTGATGGAAGACCTTGAAGAAGATTCCATCGAATATAAGGCGGATGTGCCGGTAGGGATTATGGTAGAAACGCCTTCAGCGGCACTGACGGCCTCGATACTTGCCGGCGAAAGCGATTTCTTCAGCATAGGAACCAACGACCTTATTCAATATACTCTTGCGGTTGACCGCGGCAATGAGCGGGTTTCCACCCTCTACTCCGGCGCCGACCCGGCTGTGATAAATCTTCTTCGCAGCGTTATTCACGAGGCGAACAAGGCAGGAATAAGCGCAAGTATCTGCGGCGAAATGGCTTCTGAACCGGAATTTATGATGCTGCTTTTGGGACTTGGTTTCAGAATTTTTTCGATTGCTCCGCCGATGATACCGGAGATAAAGAAAATTATACGTTCGGTTACAATTGAATCCTGCAATAGCCTTGCGAGAAAAGTTCTCCAGATGAACTCGGAACGAGAAGTGATAAATTATCTTCGAGACGCCGCGATGAAGGTTCTGCCGGAAGTGTTTTAAAACAGAATATAGAATGTAGAATAAGGAGTCTGAAAAATAACTGCAACATCATTGACGCTGGCTGGAAGATGTAAAATAAATGGCAATGCAAGATTTCTGTCTCATCAGGAGACGATGCGGGTTATCGCCAGGGCGATTGTCCGCAGCGGAATTGAGCCTGTTTACAGTGAAGGTTTTAATCCGCATTTGAAACTTTCGCTGCCGCTGCCGAGGAATGTAGGGCTGCCCGGCGAAGATGAACTTTTCTGCGTAAAAATAAAAGCATCTGAAAATCTTTCATTTAAGGAATTGATAGCCCAGCAGCTTCCCAGAGGTTTTGAGCTTGTTTCGGTTGATGTTATAGACAAGCCGGTTTCTTATCAGCCTGTTGAGGTCGAGTATTTTATAAAACTGAATTTAGCAGAAAAACAGGAGCAGATACAAAAGATTAACGAACAGATTCAGGTAGGCAGCGAGATTTTGATTGAAAGAACCATAAATCGGGAAGGCGACGTAAAAATCGTCAATGTTGGAAAATACCTCAAGCCTTTTGAATTTGCTGAGAATGGCATCTGTGTATTTTGCAGGGTTTTGCCGACAGGGACAATAAGACCTGATGAGATACTGAGACTTTTAAATATGGATTCAAATGAGGTAAGCAGTTCGATTATAAGAAAAAAAGTAACCTGGGAGATAAATTAAATTTTTTTTAGGATATAATATATATGTCAAGAGAAATGCTTATAAACTTTGCTGAGGCGGATGAATGCAGAATAGCGGTTATTCAGGACGGCATTTTAAAGGAGCTTTATATTGAAAGGCCGTCGCTGGTCAGTTATGTCGGAAATATCTATAAGGGCAAAGTTGTGAATATTGAGCCGGGCATACAGGCGGCCTTTGTCGATTTCGGCTTTAGTAAAAACGGTTTTCTTCATATCAGCGATTTACACCCCCGTTATTTTATGCGGAAGGGTCAGGAGTATACCGAACATATTGGTAAAAGAAAATCATTAAGGGACAGGCCGCCCATTCAGCAATGTCTGAAAAGGGGGCAGGATATTATTGTTCAGGTTACTAAGGGCGGGATAAATACCAAGGGACCTACGCTTTCGTCCTATATATCGCTGCCGGGAAAATACCTGGTTATGATGCCCTGGATGCACAATCTTGGTGTTTCACAAAAAATTGAAGATGAGCAGGAGCGTGCAAGGTTGAGGACGATTCTTGATGAAGTGCAATTGCCGGAAAAGGCTGGTTTTATTCTTCGCACGGCCGCAGCCGGCTGCTCAAAAAAAGACGTCCAGAAAGACCTCGGATATATAAGCAGGCTGTTCAGGGCAATTCAAAAAAGAATCGATACGGTCTCGGCCCCGGCGGAATTGTATAGAGAATCCGACCTTATTATACGAGCAATCAGGGATGTCTTTAACAGCGATATAAGCGGTATTATCTGCGACAACGAGACCGTGGCGAGAAGAGTAAGAGATTTTCTTGAGATAATTCAGCCCCGGCTTAGAAATCGGGTTACATATTACGATGGCAAAATACCACTGTTCCACAAATACAAAATCGAAGAGGAAATTCGCAAAATCCATTCACGGCACGTCGAGCTTAAAAGCGGCGGTTCAATCGTTATTGAGCAGACCGAAGCGCTTGTTGCGATAGATGTAAACAGCGGCAAATACAGAAAGCACGAAAACGCAGAGCAGACCGCTCTGAAGATTAATATAGAAGCAGCGCAGGAAATCGCACGGCAGTTGAAGCTTCGCGACCTTGGAGGACTTATTATCTGCGATTTTATCGATATGAGAGACGGCAAAAACAGGAGAGAGGTCGAAAAAGTATTTCGTAATTCCCTTAGCGATGACCGCGCCCGCAGCAGAATACAGAGAATAAGCGCGTTCGGTATTATCGAGATGACAAGACAAAGAGTCAGGCCTTCTTTACAATCAAGCACTTATCTCAAATGTCCATATTGTGCCGGAGCAGGTATGGTCAAAAGTCCGGAGTCAGCCGCGATAGAAATTATAAGGACTCTCAATATGGCAGCGGCCAAAAACGAAGTCAGAAGAATAGAACTGTCTGTGCCGCCTCCCGTGGCCGATTTTTTGCTCAATCGGCGCAGAGCCGCCATTGCCGACATAGAAGGCCAGGGGCATAAGCATATAATAATCCGGCCGGATGCTGCTTGCTCTGCCGAGCGGTATAATATAGTATGTTTTGACGACCGTGACGGAGTTGTGAAGATTTAATCTTTTTAACGGAGTAATTTAATGACCTTTGACCTTGAATATGCAAGGCAGGTAATAAAAGCTGAAGCGGCAGGCGTGGCAAAGATGGCCAGGCTTGTTAATGATTCGTTTTTACACGCCGCACAGCTTATATACGACTGTAAAGGTTCGGTTATAGTAACGGGAATCGGAAAGGCCGGCATAATCGGCCGCAAAATCAGCGCTACTTTGGCTTCGACCGGAACGCCGAGCCATTTTTTGCATCCTGCCGAGGCCGTTCATGGCGATTTGGGCAGGTTGAGAAAATCCGATGTTGTTCTTGTTTTGAGTTTTGGAGGAGAAACGGACGAAATTATCCGTCTCATAAATGTCGTCAAACAATTAGAGATAAAACTGATAACAATTACAGGCAATATTGATTCCCGGCTTGCTGCGCACAGCGATATCGTTTTGTGTATGGGCGAACTTGACGAGGCTTGTCCTTTGGGCGTTGCTCCCAGCGTTTCAACTACCTGTATGCTCGCTGTTGGTGATGCTCTGGCCCTTACCGTTATGAAAGCGCGCAATTTCAGCGTTGAGGATTACGCCAGATTTCATCCCGCCGGTTCGCTTGGCGCAAAGCTCATCACGGTTGAACAGTCTATGATGTTCAGGCCGGGCGAAAAACTGCCTCTTGCGAAAGCTACCGACACTGTTAGCCAGATGCTGCAGAAAAACAGCGATTTGAAAAGACACGGCGCGGTAATGATTGTCGATTCTGAAGGCAAACTTGCCGGAATTGTTACAGATGCGGATTTAAGAAGGCTTATGGCGCAAAATGGAGTCAAACTTTTTGAACGTCCCGCGAAGGATATTATGACCGCAAACTGCAAGAAAATCAGGGCTGACGCACTTGCCGCCGAGGCGATGGCGATATTTCATAAGCACAGGATTGACGATTTGCCTGTTGTCGATGAAGAGGGCAAACCCGTCGGGCTGATTGACGTTCAGGATATTGTTGCGATAAAGATTGTCGGTTAGACACGGATGACTGAAATAAAAAAAACAGACCTTCAGCAGATAAAGCTGCTTGCTATGGACGTTGACGGCGTTCTGACCGACGGCAATTGTCTGATCGGCCCCGATGGAATGGAGCTTAAGTCTTTTAGTCTGCTTGACGGTCACGGTATAAAAATGTGGCACAGGGCCGGCCTTAAAACGGCGATTATAAGCGGCAGAGAAAGCGCAGCGACAACGCAAAGGGCCGAGGAAATGGAAATCAATTTTGTGTATCAGCCGTTTCCGCAAAAACTCAATTGTTTTGACAGACTTCTTGCCGATTCCGGCCTTGAGCCGAAAAATATTGCATATATCGGCGACGATGTGCTTGATATTCCATTAATAAGACGTGCGGGATTCGCAATAGCTGTCGCTAATGCCGTCGATGAGGTCAAACATTATGCTCATTATATAACCTCAAGGCCGGGCGGAAGCGGGGCGGTTCGCGAAGTTATCGAATATATACTGAAGAATACCGGCAAATGGACTGACCTTATGGAGCGTTATCTGGTTTGAATTTATGGTTTTAAACAGAAAATTTACAGTCTGGCTTATTTCATTTGCTGTTGTGCTGTTTGCTTTTCTGCTTTACCGAAGCGCAAGCAATACGGGCATAATAGAAATTACCACGCTTGACCAGAGTATCGGACGGATGGACGCGAATCAGTATATCGCCGATTCCAACGCCGGCCAGGTCGGCAGGGCGAAAGTTGAATACGTCGAACGTGCACGTTTCGAGACCGTTGATGCCAAAACAAGAAAATTAAAACGCGTCGTCGGCTTTGAAAAAGTGTTGCACAAGAGCGGCAACGAGTGGCTGCTTGACAAGCCTTATATGAACGTTTTTCAGGGCAGATTGCGTGCCGATATTACCGCTGATAAAGGAACTATCGAGATTGAAAATGTCGAAGGCTCTAACCCCATACCGAAATCGGCTGTTCTTAAGGGAAATGTCATTATTCATATTCTTCCTGATATGACTGCCGGACGGTCGGATAGTTTCGTATATCTCAAACAGATTACTTTTGACTCCGACCGCTCAATGTTTTACTCCGATGATGATGTCAACTTTGTTTCCGCCGAGGCGCATTTGATGGGCAAGGGACTGGAAGTAGTATATAGCAATATTACAAATAAGCTGGTGTATCTGAAGGTCAGGAAGGTTGACTATTTGAATGTCCGAGGCCTGTCGCAGGTAAGCCGGGCAAAAGAAACACAGCCAAAAGATGCCAATATTACTGTTGCTGTGGTTTCTTCAGCCAATTCTGTCGAAATCAAACCAGCCGAAGCCAAGCCTGTCGAGGTCAAACCTGCTGTTGCGAAGATAGAGGAAAAAAAGGAAAGTTACCAATGTCTCTTTCGGGATAATGCCCGTCTTGAACATCGAAACGAGGTTGTTCTTGCGGAGGAAATTGCGATTACCGATATTTTACAGCCTGCTGAGGAGGAATCCCAGCAGCCGCAGACTTCCGTAAGCACGGTTGAACCGAATGCCGTAAGGCATCCCCAAGCGGATACTGCCGGCCGGATGACGGCTAAAAAGCCGCAGGCCGCCGGCGAAAACAAAGCTAATCAAAAACCGGCCGCAAAGCCGCAGATTGCAAAGACGATAGTGCCTGATGAGAATAAACCGGTTGTCGCGACGGTTAACTGTGATGGCCCGATGATAATAAGGCCTGATTCCGAAGCCGAATCAGACGATTATAAGCTCAAGCCGTTCAAAAAATTTCACGATTTGACGCAAACAGTTTTATCTTGGCTCGGCAAAAGGAATGTCCTGATTGCTCAAAGAGTAAGTTATGACTATACAAATCAGATTGCAAAAGCACACGGCCTTGTCGAGCTTGTTTTCTATCCTGAAACAAAAACATTCGCTACTCAAAAAGATAAGCCTTTTATAATAGACGCTCAGGAAGGCGCCGAATTTGTATCGGCGCAGAACAGGGCGATTTTCAGCGGTAATGTCCGGGGAAGTTTTACTAAACAGGCAGACGCTTATAATGAAGAAAATATATTTCACGGCGATAAGCTTATTGTTGACCTGATTTCCGCCAGGAGCAGGCCGGATGCCGTTGAATCGTCTAATATTTCTCATATTACCGTTACAGGCCCGGGCGTTCGGCTTGAGTCGATAAGAATGAACGGCGAAACCAAATTAAGTCACACAAGGCTCAAATCCAAAAGAATCGATTATGACAAGGCCGCTGAAGATGTCATCGCGACAGGAAAGGGTATAATCGAATATAAAAATACGGAAACTGAAAATCTTGAAGACACATCAAAGTCTGCTTTAAGTAAACCCTGTTTTGCTATTATTGAAGGCTTCGATAAGCTCATCTGGGACACCAATTCACTGCAGGTTAAGGCTTTCAGCGATAAAACCAGAGGCGTTCACATCGGCTATCTGCCTGTTGAAAATAATGGCTATGGAAACAGGATTACGATTGATACCCGGCAGGTGGATATTGATTATTATGAGCCGACAGCGGGCAAGGCTCAGCTAAAGCAGCTTTTCGCGACAGGCGGAATCGTTTATTACGAACAGCCTAAATATGAATTTGTCGGCAAAGACCTTTATTATAACGCGGTTGACGAATATATGACCGTTAATGGCGACAAAGATATGCCCTGTATGCTCAATGGTGCGATGGCTGATGGCATAGAATACAACTTGAAAACCGGTTCTGCCAGTGCGGTTATCGGCAGCGGTATCGGCATTATGCCTGCCAGAGAATAACCTCTTTAGCTTTGCCGGAAAGTCCACTTTAGGGTTGACTTGTTCTCAATTTTAGCTAAACTAACCCCTCTTTAAAAGGATTTAATTTGCTGATATTCTGGAGGTCAAATTGGCTTATAATTGTATAGTTCCTATAAAGCAGGTGCCTGATACTAAAAGGATTACAGGCGAAGCGATGAATGACGACGGCACCGTCAATCGCGGTGCTTTGCCTGCGATATTCAATCCTGAAGACCTGAATGCTCTTGAATTGGCTCTGCATATTAAGGACAAATTCGGCGGCAAAGTTACCGCGATAACAATGGGTTTGCCTGCCGCGGGCGCCATTTTAAGAGAGTCGTTATATCGAGGCGCCGACGACGCAATCCTTATAACCGACAAACGCTGTGCCGCAAGCGATACACTTGCCACAAGTTATATCCTTAGCTGTGCGATAAAGAAGCTCGATTATGATATTGTCTTATGCGGCAGGCAGGCTATTGACGGCGATACCGCGCAGGTCGGCCCTCAGCTTGCTGAAAAGCTTTCGATTCCGCAGATTACTTATGTTGAGGAGCTTATTAGTCTTGAAAACCGCTCAATAATCGCAAAACGAAATATCGGCAGCGGCTGGCAGGAAGTCCAATGCAAATTGCCTGTGCTGCTTACGGTTGTCGGCGAAGCGAATGAGCCAAGAATATCAGTCGCCAAAAGGCTGATGAAATATAAAAATGCGAAAACGCCTGTTGAAATTGAATTGCAGGCAAAATTAGATAATGCCGGCGCGACCGATGATGAATTAAAACAGCTTGTGCTGAGAAAAATCGATGAGCTTAGGCAAAAAGGTCTGCTTATGAAACAATGGGACCTTGATTTTCTTGAAGCCGATTTGCAGTGGTGCGGCAGGGACGGTTCACCTACAAAGGTTCATCGCATTCAAAGCGTTATCCTGACGGCAAGGGAAAGCAAAGCAGTTGAGCCGACCGAGCAGGGCGTCGCGGATATGGTGCACGAACTAATAAAAGATAAAACCATAAGTTAATATCAGGATTATTTATGATTCCAGTCAATAGAAAAGGAGAAGTCTGGGTTTTTGCCGAGCAGCATCAGGGCAAACTTGAAGACATCGGCCTTGAGCTTCTCGGCAGGGCAAGAATGCTTGCCGACAGCCTCGGCGTTAAGGCCGCGGCTGTGCTTATCGGCGATGAAGTAAAATCGCTTGCCGAAAAGCTCTGCCATTATGGCGCGGATAAAGTTTATGTCCTTGAAAATCCGCTGCTTGAGCATTACCAGGCTAACAGCTATGCCAGGGTGATTTACGGCCTTGTCCATAAATACGAGCCGCAAATAATGATTTACGGCGCCAGTCCCTGCGGCAGAGACCTTGCCCCTCGTGTTGCAAGCGCCACAAAGGCTGGGCTTACCGCGGATTGCACCGATTTGCAGATTGGCGACCATGAAAATAAAGAGGTGGTGCATAAGAATCTGCTCCTGCAGATAAGGCCGGCTTTCGGCGGAAATATTATCGCCACGATTATTAATTATGACCGCTGGCCGCAAATGGCGACCGTTCGTGAAGGCGTTATGCCGATGCCGGAGCTTGTCGCCTCAAGAAAGGGTCAGATTATTGTCGAGAAAGTCCACGTTTCGCACGATGATTTGCCGCTGGAAATCCTTAGTGAGCAGAAACGCGAAAAGAAAGTCAATCTCAAAGCATCGAGAATCGTTGTCTCCGGCGGGGCGGGCGTCGGCAGCAAGGAAAATTTCCGGCTTATCTGGGATTTGGCAAACGCACTTGGTGCAGCCCCCGGCGCTACAAGAGCCGCGGTTGATTTGGGATTTATCGACCACGACCATCAGGTAGGTCAGACCGGCACGACTGTCCGGCCGAGCCTTTATATCGCTGTCGGCATCAGCGGCGCTATCCAGCATCAGGCGGGAATGAACGCCAGCCAGAAAATTGTCGCTATCAATAACGACCCGCAGGCTCCGATTTTCGATATCGCTCATTATAAAATTGTCGGCGACCTCAATGAAGTTGTTCCGAAAATGATAAAAGCTATAAAAGCGAGAGTATAAAAAATGGCAAATTTTTACAAAGATAACGACGATATTCAGTTTCTGTTCAGGCATTTGGATATCGGCAGTATTGCCGAAATAATGGAAGAGGGCTTCAAATTCGCGAAGGAATTTGATTACGCTCCGGCAAATGCAGCCGAGGCGATAACGAATTATGACCTTGTGCTTGAATCTTTGGGGCAGCTGAGCGGCGATTTTATCGCTCCGCGCAGCGAAGATATTGACAGACAGGGCAGCAAACTCAACGAAGACGGCACGGTAAGTTACGCCGACGGCATAAAAAAATCGCTCGATATGCTCGCAAAAGCAAATGTAATGGGTTTTACTCTGCCGCACAGGTTCGGCGGATTGAATTTCCCCAATGCCGTTTATTCAATAGCAACCGAGATGGTTTCGCGTGCCGACGCTTCGCTTATGAACCTGTTCGGCCTTCAGGGTATTGCCGAAACAATCAATAGTTTCGCTTCCGAAGAGATAAAACAGAAATATCTGCACGATTTTGCCCAGGGCAAAGTTACCGGCGCAATGGTTCTGACTGAACCGGATGCCGGCAGCGATTTGCAAAGTTGTAAATTAAAGGCATTTCAGGACGATAGCGGCAGCTGGTATCTCCACGGCGTTAAACGATTTATAACAAATGGATGCGGCGATGTGCTGCTGGTTCTTTCGCGCAGCGAGCCGGACAGAAGCGGCGGTCTTGGTTTGAGTTTATTTGTCTGCGAAAGAGGCCCGACTGTTCACGTCCGCAGAATTGAGGACAAACTCGGTATTCACGGCTCTCCGACCTGCGAGCTGTTTTTCGATAATACGCCTTGTGAGCTGATTGGCGAAAGAAAACGCGGGCTTGCGCCTTATGTTATGACTCTGATGAACGGGGCAAGACTCGGCATATCAGCTCAATCGCTTGGAATCGGCGAGGCCGCGTATAGGGTTGCAAGAGACTATGCGGCGAGCAGAAAGCAGTTCGGCGGCCCGATTGAAAAACTGCCTGCCGTGCGGGATATGGTTATTGATATGAAAATAGATGTCGAAGCGGCCAGGGCGCTGCTTTACGAAACAAGCAGGGTAGTTGACTACGATAACTGTTTCGCAAAGAAGCTCGAATTTGACCCGCCTGCGGATAAAGAAAAGCTTAAAGAAATGAAAGAGGCTTCCAGACGCTATGGACGTTTCGCCGGTATGCTTACGCCGATGACGAAATATTTAAGCTCCGAGATGTGTAACAAGGTAGCATATAACGCGATACAGATTCTCGGCGGCAGCGGTTTTATGAGGGATTATCCCTGCGAAAGATTTGCGCGGGACGCCAGAATCACAACGATTTACGAAGGCACAAGCCAATTGCAGGTAGTTGCTGCGGTTCGAGGCGTATGCAGCGGCACAGCCGCAAAATATATTGAAGAGCTTACCGCCGGCGATTACGAGCCGCAGGTTAAAGACCTGCTCGATATTTTAAAACAGAATACAGAATTACTGTTCAGGGCGGTGGCCTTTGTCAAAGATACCGGCGTTGATTATATGGACCTTTACGGCAGGGCGATTGTGGACTCGGCGATTTACATTATCGTTGGTTACCTGTTCTGTGGCCAGGCGAGCAGTAAAATTGATTGCCAGGTCGAAATTGCCAACGGCCAAAACAACGGCCAAAGCGAAACAATCAGTATGAAGAAACGCAAGGAAATGATTGCCCGCAGGTATATAACCAAAAATTCCGCCGTTATAAAATCTCTTGTCGATACGATAATCAGCGGCGATAGGTCAACATTCGAACAATATGAAGCACTTGCAGGTCCTGTGCCGGGGGAGTAAATGCTTAAGGCTGTAATATTTGATTTCGACGGAGTAATTTCGGATTCCGAACCCTGCCATTTCGCAGCCTATAATAAAGTTCTCGCCGATTTCGGGATTCAAATCAAAGAAGAAGAATACTATGCAGAGTATCTCGGCTTTACCGATTATGAAGCCTTTAAGGACATTCAAAAACGATACAAAACCGATTATAAAGGATTGTCCATTGAGCAGCTTATTGAGCGAAAAGCGGAAGTTTTTAAGAATTTAATCGGCAAAGGCAGCCATTTGATTGACGGCATTGTGGAATTAGTCGGGGAGCTTGAAACGAACAATATAAAGCTCGCTATAAACTCCGGCGCTACCTATGCTGATATAAAAGTTATGCTTGCCGGCTCAGCTATTGAAAATTCTTTTGATATTATTGTTTCCGCTGATGATGTTTCAAAAGGCAAGCCCGACCCCGAAGGATACTTGTTGGTGCTTAAAAAACTCAATGTTGTTTCAGACTTTCCGATTTCCGCAGGGCAATGTGTTGTTATCGAGGATTCGCACTGGGGCATTACATCTGCAAAAAAAGCAGGGATGCATATAATTGCCGTAACAAATAGTTTTCCCGCTGACGAGCTGAAAGGGGCGGAAATAATAATCAGTTCGATAAGAAAACTTAAAATCAGCGATATGCAAAAATTATGCGCCGATTAACGCCGGCTATAATTTTTCAATGATATAATCTATCATTTCCTCATCCAGGCTTTTGTCAAAAGCGGTCTTTGACCAGATATTTCCAATCAGGGTATTTACAATAAAATCAACCTGCTGCTGAACAGAAAGTTTACTGCCAATCAGTTTCAGGTCTCTGCATTGTGTTATCAATTCACGATATTGCTCAATCTGCCATTTCCAGAAGGCATCCAGTTTTTGTTTTACTGTTGTCTGCGTATGCTGGGTTTCACTGCTTAGGCGCAGCATAAGTCTGGAATTGACCCACTGACCCGAATCGTTTAATTCGCCAGGTTGTTTGATTAAGACCTTTAGTTTTTCAAGAGGATTTACCTCTTTAGACAGGGACTCGAAAGTGTTCTGGTATTCGCTTTGCATTAAATCGATGATTTCGCAGCAGATTACCTCTTTGCTTTTGAAATAGTGATAAAAAGCGCCTTTTGTAACGCCGGCAGCGGTTATTATGTCGTCGATTGTAGTCTGGCTGTAGCCATGTGTGCTGAAAAGGTTTTTCGCGGCGTCGGTAATTTTCTGCCTTGTGGTTATTTTATCGGCACTCATTTCAACAAATCCTGCAAACCGTGTTCAATCGCATCGTAAAGCGTTTGGCGATTTTTGTCTATCCAAGCGCATTTACGCTGAATCATCGTCAGAAAATCTGCTCCCGAAAGATTTGCGAAGAATCCTGTTGCTGCTATCGGCAAGACGGCTTCTGCTATAAGAGTTTCAATCATCAAATCAGGCAGCGATTTTAATTCCTTATCTTCAAGTTTGCATACTTCACAGTAGCCGTCGATAAAATGCACTAATTTTGACTGGTCGAGATAGTCCGGCCAGTCCGCAGGGTTGGGTCTTCCGCCGACAATTGAAAACTGCAAAGCGCCGTTGGCAATATCAGTCAGTTTTGATGAAACCTTGAGCGAATCGAAATCAAGGACCGCAACGATTTTCCCGCCGCTGAAAAGCATATTGCCCGGGTGCCAGTCGCCGTGAACAATCTGCACCAGCCAGTCGTCAAAGCCAAGCTGATTGACGTTTACGCTTGAATTGTTATACATTGACATCAGCGAAAGGGCTGTTTTACGCATTGAAATATCTACCTGCTCGTTTTTCTCTGAGCCGATTTCCTTCAGATGTCCCCGGACTGCGCTGGAATCGTGGAAACTTCCTTTCAGCGGTGCCGGCTGGTATGAAAAATCGTGCAAAAAATTGTGAAATTTTGCAAGGACGGCACCCGCATCGACGATAGATTCCATTTTTCCTTCAAAACGAACGCCGCTGACAAACTCAAAGAGTTCATAAATGTGATGTTCAAGCTCAAGAAATGTATTTTTTTCATCGCGCGTCCGCAAAAGAGCGGAGACCGGAAAATTTCTCTCTTTAAGATGCTGCTGAACCGTATGTGCGAAAGCAACGCGATAGCGGTCATCCTTGCCTTTTGCACGTCTTTTGAGCAGGTATTTGCCCGCATCGGAAACAATAATCTGTTTCGGCGCACGGCTGTTTCCGGCAAGCAGCGGTTTTATCTGCTGAATGATGCCGATGTCGTAATGACTCAGAACAAGGGCAATTTCCTGCGGAGTAAAATGGGCGCCGCCTTTGGACATAAAAACTCCATAAAATTACTCATTCCGGTAATATAATGAAGATAAAGTAGCGAATAGTCAAATGCAAATTACGATATGGAATTACTTTAAAGTAAAAAGAAATATGGCAAGCAGCACAAGCACGGCAACAATCGAAGCCAGAACCGTTACGATTACCTTATATTTGTTCAGCGTTTGTTCATACTGGATTTTCTCTTCCGAATCCGGTTCGAGCGATTGGCCCTGTTGAAGCTGTTCGAGCTCGCCGAGGTTGAATTTTTTTCTTGCCATCAGCGGCGGTTCGCCTCTGCTGACTGCTTCGAGGTCCATCAGAAGCTCTTCGGCGGATGAATACCTGTCCTGTTTTTTCTTGGACAGCATAACTTCAATAACTTCGGACACTCCCGATGAAAGCGAAGTATTTATGTGGTCAGGCGGGATTAGCGGCTCTTTCAGATGCTTTCTCATTACTTCCGCCGGCGTCGAAGCCTCAAAAGGCACTTTGCCGGTTACCATATGGTAAAAAGTTGCACCGAGCGAATAAATATCGCTTCGGGCGTCGATATCCATTTCGCCTCTTATCTGTTCCGGCGAGATATAGTATGGCGTTCCGAATGCCTTTCCGGCCTCGCTTTTAGCCAGTTGAACGTCATCGGTTGCACGGGCAAGACCAAGGTCTGCCAGCTTGACCGTTCCCGCAGGGTTAATCATTATGTTTTTGGGTTTTACATCCCTGTGAATCAGTCCGCGGGCATGAGCATGAGCCAGGGCTCTCGCTACCTGGGTAACAATATTTATCGCCTCCGCTTCTGAGAAGACTTTACCTTTTGCCAGGTCTTCATAAAGGGTTTTGCCTTCGACATATTCCATCACGAAATAATGATAGCCACCGGCTTCGCCTACGTCATAAGCCGCGACAATATTATTGTGATTAAGTTTGGCCGCTGCCTTTCCTTCTTTATAAAACCGCTGAACGTAATCGGGATTTTCGCTGAATCTTCGCGGCAGAATTTTTACAGCTACCACGCGGTCGAGACTAATCTGTTTTGCCTTATAGACGATAGCCATAGCGCCTGCACCGAGTTTGCCGAGAATTTTATAGCCGGGTATGTATTGTGTCGAATCTTTGCTCTCTTTTGCCGCTTCTTTTATTCTTTTTGCCTGGCTGGTAGTGATGAAACGATTGGATACCAATAGCTGCTCAAGGGTCGCAATGGTGTCCCCCGGCGGCTGGTTTTTGAGCTGCTTTTTGCAATAAGATAGTTCTTCTTCGGTGCAAAATCCCTGGTCAAGGGCTGCTTTACCGAAGATAGAGTCATAATTCGTTTCGCTCATTACACTTCCGTAAAATTTTAATTATAGCAATCCTTTGGACTAATTATCTGCCTAAAATATCCATTGTCAAAGAAAAATTGACGTAAATCAGTGCATAAATGGCACTTACTACTGTATAATCGACGTTTTTGGAATCCGGATTTAGCTGCTTCATCGGCTAAACCCGCAGGTCCTTTATTAAATAATACGTTCACAAATTCCGTATCGGCAGGGTTAAATGCCTGCCAAATTTCGTCTAGAGGTCTTTGGTTGATGTTTCCAATTGCAATTCCGCTGCAAACCCCGTTAAAAACATTGCCGTAAGGGTCGATATGAATCGATTTTGAGTCTAAAAATGCCTTTTTGCAGTTTTCTGCTGAAATTTGCTCAACCCCTTTATTTTCAAGAGCTTGTGCCAGTTTGCCACCCGCTCTGCCGGTAAATCGAAAACGGTATAGTTTATATGATTCTAAGAAAAGGTTTAATTTCTGTTCGTCTGAAAGGCCGTTCGTATGAGGGGGATTTTTTAGATAATATTGCCATCGAAACAGAACTCTGTCGTCGCCAAAAATCTCACAGGCAATCTCATAAAGCAGCTTAACGTTCTCATAGTCAACAAATTCGCTATGAAAAGGGTCATAGCTGATTTTGAGTTTGTGAACATTATTGGAATTCAGGAATTTAAGTCTTTCGGTTATTTCCGTCCGATTCGTTGCCCAGTATCCGTTGGTTTCTATTATGTCCACCGGCCCTAGAGATAGTTTAGCCGCTGTGGCCAGAAGTTGTTGAAGATGCTGCCAGAACAGGAATGGTTCGCCGCCGGTTATATGAACTTTTGCCTGTTCTCCTGCGATACGAATCAGGCCCTGCCAGGCTGTAATGGCAGTTTCGATGCTCATAAGCCCCGATTTCTCTGGGCCGCAATTATAATAGCAGAATTCGCATTGGGCGGGGCATTGGTATGTCAGCAAAAGACCCATCGAAGTCCATAATTTTAATTTGGACTCGTTCGGGGCCGTATTTTTGTTGTATTCATTGTCTTTTAACTGAAGCATTTTTTGTCTTAAGACATTTTTTTAAAAAAAAATTCTCTGCTCGTTAGCTTCAAATGCTGCATTTTATAGGACAAAGTCCTGTCCGGTCAGGCCCCGGTTTACTGATACCAATATAATGTAATTCTGTCAGGATGCAAGCAATATATAGTGGCTGAAGTTATAGGTCTTTAAGTTTTTATTTTAAACAGGGTTAAAGAAAAATCGCCACTTGTTCCGATATTTCTAAATGTTCAATACAACGGTTTTTTTTCGGAGATACTAACGTGAGCAAACGAGAAATAATAGATTTTATCTGCCAGATTAACCGTAGCGCAAGACCTGATTTTTTAGCGCATTTTCCTGTTACGGAGCTAAGCAAATATCTCGACCACCTTATGGAGATTGATACTAAGGAAATCCAGCTTGTGGAGTGTTGAACCGGCAAAGTTAGAAGAGATTATAAGTATAAATACATCTATAAAATATTGAGCAAAATAAAAGGCCGGGTTTTAACCGGCCTTTCGGTTACATTTCCATAGAAACCAAATACTATTAAGATTCCCCAACAAGTTTTCTAAATTCCAGATAAAATGCGGACAAGTCCCATTTTAAAGCACCCAACGCTTAGGCTATTCTTGGTCTATGGAAGTATGTTTTTTTGCAGGAGAATGTTGTGCAGGGGCCTGTTCTACAGGAATCTGTTGCGCGGGAGTCTGCGGCAGGGCAGTGATTTGGCCGCTTGTTAATTTTCCAACCTGGGCAGCGGCATTTTGTTTATATTGCAGCAGGACAGGCACGGTATTGGTAGGTATACAAAAAACAAAATCAACTTGCAGGGTTTTCCTCTTGTCTGAAAGGTTTTGTGGCTCAACAATATTATCTCTTGTGATATATCCGGTTGGCCAGAAAACCTGTCCGCTGCCCGTAAAATTGCCGGCTGAATCGCTGTTTTTACATATCAGTCTTACCTGTGACATTGTAAATACAGTGTTATCTAAGCGGGCTCTGATAATTACCGCCTTTGTTTGTGAGCTTTGGTTTATCGGCTGATTATCTTTGGCCGATACGAGCGGCGTTTGCGGAGCAATTGCAGCATCAACCGCAATAGCGGATTCTGTGATGGTTGAAAAGTTTTCGCCGGAACCAATTCGGTTAAGATATATTTCATCAAGCAGGCTTGGATGAAATACCGCAAAACTTTTTTGGCCGCTCATTGAACCCCTGCTAATCAGGGATACCAGATTTGTGATAAATCCGTCGGCATTCAGAATCAGTTTTTTTTGAGGCTCTGCTTGGCCGGGGGTGGCGCTGAAACGTTCATAAGGCCATTGTGAGCCGATAGGCATCATAGCCGCTGCTGTTAAAATGACCCCCGCGATGGCAAAGCCAGCGAATACTGCTATGAAGCACTTGATAATTCTGTCCGATGCATCGCCAAAGTATATGTCAGTTTTTATCAGTTTACCGCCGATTGCATTTAAAATAGCCAATGTAAAAGCGAAGATAATTAATAAAGTGGCGCCGAATGCCCATTGCGGCATTAATTTATAGCCTATTACCAGCTGTCCCAGTGTTTCAAAGTATGCAAATGCGATAGTCGCAGCGATAAATGTACTTATCAGAAGCAAAAACGCCTTGATAATTGAGCCTTTAAGATATGTAAAGGCGACCGTCATAAGTATAATCAAAATTACTGCCAGTTCAGCCAGCATTTTTCTTCACTTTCATTCTGTTGTTTCGGTTTTCTTTTTCCCGCTGTCTTGCGCATCCTGTGAGCCTGACAGAACGCGAATCGCTTCATTTATTGATGTCAAACCTGTAGCCACCTTCCTGATGGCCTGTTCCTGCAGGTATAACATTCTTGCGTGCCTGAAAATGTTTTGGATATCAGCTTTCGTTTTGGCCTGTTTCAGGAGTTTTTTGATTTCATCGTTCGGGAAAATAATTTCAAATACAGCCTCTCTTCCATAAAAGCCGGTGCCCTGGCATCGCTCGCAAACAATCGGCCTGCCGCGTTTGGCCTGAGGTTGGCCGGGACGGTAAAACTGCTTTATTTTGTCGGCTGGAATATTCAATTTTCTCAGCATATCCCTGTTTGGCTCATAAGGTTCTCTGCACTTTTCACATAGTATTCTTATAAGCCGCTGATTGCTTATTCCCACTAAATAGTCGATTGCAGCATCCTTGTCGCCTACATAATTTATCCATTTGCCTATGGCTTCGATAACGCCTGACGCTTCCATAGTTATATAGGTCATCTTGCCGTCTTTTGCCGATGCGCAGGCTAATTTGGCTATTCCTTTATCATCATCGCAGTGTTCAGCGCCGACAATGTCAGGCCCGGTCCTGAGTATTGCCTGGAATCTTTTGGCATAAGATACTGTTCCTGTGTCGCTTAGTGAATAAACAATCTGTGTAACATTAGGCAGGTCGCCGATAGGTCTTTTTTCGAGTATGTTTATATTGTTCATAAATGGGTCATGATTGCGTATAAGGGCATAGAAAGTTGAAGTTACGCCGCTCTTTTTGGGGCCGGATATGATAAAAACGCCTTTGGCGTCCCGAAGGTTTTGAAACTGTTCAAGCTGTTCGGGCGCAAGTCCCAAATTAGTCAGTTTAAGAATATTATGTGCTGCGAATAATCTTAATTTAACCTGCTCTCCTGCTGTTGTGCCGGCTGTGGTAACCTCCCATTCGAATGGCTGCTCGTCTTTTTGAACAGTAAATCGGCCGGTCTGGGGTTTGCGTTTTTCTTCGACATCGAGGTCTGCAAGATTTTTGAGATACCTTATGAAAAATTCGCATTCTTCTCTTTGGCGGGGCTCCTGCTTTTCAATTACGCCGTCAATGGCAAAGTGTATCTGATATTGCTGGGCGGCAGGTGTCAGGACTATATCGCTTGTCCGTTTCCAGATTGCGTCATTGAAAAAATCCTGTGCGACTTTAAAGCCGAAAAACTCCGGCGTTTTCGGTCGAGGGGGCGGAACTTTGTTTTTGTTTGCCGTTATAAATAGAAGGCCTTTGTTGATTTTTTCTATCTGCTTTTGTTCATTGGTAAAAAGCCCTTTTATATGGCCGACTGTCAAAACTTTTTGAAATTCACCAACCAGACTATTGCGGTGCATAACATAGACTATCGAGGTTGTGCCTAACGTTATTATATATATCGGAAGTCCGATGATAAAAAGCGGTATCAGCAGCCAAATAAGAATACCTGCAGCGCCGGCTATCAAAACTGTCAAAGTCCACTTGAACGAGTTGGTGCGCACATTTTTTGCGTCATTATTGACCCAGATAAGCAATGGAAACCAGACAAAAAATCCGATTATAAAGACAACCAGCTTGATGATTGAAATATAAGCTCCTAATTGTATTGCTGCTATAACTGTCGGCATTAAGTTCTCCGGTATTTTCCTTGTATAATATTGTCCTAAGCTCTGGCCATAATTCCTTTAAGAGCCATTTTCAATTCTTCTGCGCTTGGAGCATACTGCAGGGCTATCTTCAGGTCAATCGATTCATTTTCAACCAGCGCCCTGAGACTTTCGGTGAAGCTCTGCATTCCTTCGCTTGGGCTTGTTCTTATAATTCCGTTAATGTCGTTTTCCCGTCCTTCTGCTATGAGGTTTTTAACGATTGGATTTGCGATGAGTATTTCAACAGCTGGCACTCTTGGCATATCTTTTTTCGCTCCGGGAATAATTGACTGGCATACAATAGCCTTGAGGGCATTGGCGAATCTTTGTCTTGCCAGATATCTTTCTTCCTGCGGGAACAGGTCAACGATTCGCTGTATGGTTTGCAGGGCGTTTGTGGAAAGCAGGGTGCCGAAGACCAATCGGCCTGTTTCCACTGCTTTTATCGCCGCAAGCAGCGTGTCTTTATTCCGCATTTCGCCGAGCTGGACCACATCGGGGTCCTGTTTTGTCAGCGAGTCCAGCGCTCCTGTGTAATCCTTAACATCGATGCCGACTTCTCTTTGAGAGACAATTGCTTTTTTATCGACGAAGGTAAATTCAAGCGGGTCTTCTATAGTAATTATATGGCAGGAGCGGGTTTGATTTATGTAGTCTATCATTGATGCGATTGTAGTGCTTTTGCCGCATCGTGATGGTCCTGTTACGAGAATCAGGCCTTCATAGGATTTGTCAGCGAGAGTTTTAACCGCAGCGGGCAGATGAAGTGAGTCAAGGGGAGGAATTTTCGAAATCATTCTTCTTGCTGATAAACTGATTTTAGACCTTTGTCTGAAAATGTTTACCCTGAATCTGTCCGATTGGCCGACTTCGTGAGCGAAGTCGAGAGTGCCGTTTTCGAGGAAAAATTGTTTTTGCTGCTCACTAATAATCTCAAAAATAAGCCTTTCAATTACCTCTTCAGTCAGCGGCTCCGTCGTTGTATCTCTAATATCTTCGTTGACTCGTAACTTCAGCGGATGTCCGACTTTAAGATGCAGGTCGCTGGCGTTTGCCTTAATCGCGGCTTTAAAATACCTGTTTATCTCCGGCTCTACCTCCAAACGCACATGTGTATCAATTGGCTGCTTCTTTTCGGCCATTTTTGCTCCGAATTGTAACCTATTGTTAAAAAGAAGGTTACGATGACTATAATTTGCGGCTACGGCCCGCCGCGCCAGGCTCAGGCTAAAATCAGAATATTTTATTCTACTATAAAACGTAAGACCTTGTCAATATGGAAATAAGGAAGTAAGAAGGTAAGGAAGTAAGGAAAACGAAGACCCTGTCATCGTGCTTTGATTTTCCTTATCATTTCTTCGGCGGTTTTTTTTGTAGTTTCGATTTGCCCTTTAAGCTGACGAATGAAACTATTGCCCTGGAAGGTGCCTCTGACCGCATCAAAATCGGCGTCCCTTGTCTCTTTGCCGCCGTCGATTCCGAAACTGAGCCTCTGCTCCTCTGCAAACTCCTTGCCCGCATCTTCGATAATGAGAGCAGTTAATTTTTCGCAGGCGCCGGCCCAGTCTTGAATAATCTTTATTATTTTTTCAGGTTCGGGTATGTTTTTTTGGTTATTCATAATATTACGGATTTTTTCAGCCGCCCACGACCACTTATATTCGCCGTATCTTTCATAAAGGCGTTTGAATCTTTCCGAAATTGAATCGAGCGTATTTAATTTTTCATTTTCAATATTGCCGAGCAGGGAATTTAAAGATTTTTCCGGCACAAGTAGTCCCGCGATATCGAGCCATTTGCCGCAGCCTTCCAAATCCGCATCATTGACAAGCTTTACAATATCCGCAGCCGTTCCCGGCCGGCAGGACTGTAATTTTTCAATCAGGCAGTCGCCGAGGAATTTATTGATTGCGATTGTATAGTATTCTATTCCTTTGAGGAGAGCCGGAACCTTGAAATACTGGTTTCCGCAGGCGACTGTATTTGAAGAGTCTGTTTGAGCGGATTTGAGGCCCAGCAGGATATCGAGTCCTCTTATGATTTTCTGGACGGTGTAAGGGCTTAGAACGTCGAAGATAATCAAGTCTGTTTTGTCCGGCGATTTTCTTTCGTCGCGTTTCGGCCATTTTTCGCCGTCGCGGACTGTGCCTACGGTCCGCAGGTTTATGCCCGGCACGACGAAAGTTTTGCCCTGTTCCTCGAAGAGATATGAAAAAGGCAAATCAGCAGTCTGCGGATGTGCGTAATGTCTGCCCAGAACTACCGAAAACGCTCCAATCCAGACAGGATACATAACGTAGCCGTCGCTGGTCATTTTTGTGCCGCGTTCGAAAATACCCTGATGCACTGCACCGGTTTTATACAAATGATTGCTTTGGTTTGTTCCGCTGCCGGCGTTGAAGAAACTGAACAGTCCGGCTATGAGAAGTGTGGACTTGTGATGACTGACAGTATAAGGGCCGGCGAAAATCGAGCATATCTCGCCGTGATGAAAGCCGCAGTTGGCGAAACAGACTGAATTCTCCGCGGAAAACTGCCTGTTTATTTTTGTTGCCTGGCCGATGAAGCAATTGAAAATTATTGAGCCCTCGCTTATTTTAACGCCTTCGGCGATTATAAAATCCTTTGCGACAACGCTTGCGCCGATCTCTGTTGGGTCTTGTGAGCAGCTTTTTATTGTGCCGTTTTCAAGCCGTTTTACGTTGCCGATAATCGCCGCATCGCCGATTTGGACATTTTTGATTGTGCCGCAGTTTGATAAATGAGCGCCTTTGCCTACTGTGCCGATGTCGGATTTGACGCTTTGGGCATATTGTGCTATCAGCTTTTCAATCTTTTCTCGAACAATCGTCCTATGTCTGTGCAGGGCTAAAATATAAGCAATCTGAGCGGAAAGATTATCGAATATTATAACTTCTCTGCCGCCGGCTTCGTTTATAACCACCGCTTTCGTCTCGTTGCCGAATGTTGTTTGGCCTTCAACTGCAAGCAGGTCTATATGGTCGATTATGCAGTCGTCTTCTATTATGTAGTTCGCTATATGATTCGATACGTTGGAAATATACACATTATCGCCCACAGTGCAGTTATGAATATAGGCATTATAAATGCCGGCTGGTTTGCTTACTCCGCCGTAAAAGTTAATCATTTTATCAAATTTGCCTAATTTAACTTTGCCTGAAAATATCGCATTTTTTATATTGTCAGGCTTAAAATCAGGCGAAACAGCCACATCTTTCCAGTTGCCGGATGAGCAGTTTTGCTTTTGAAGCTGCTTGATTTGCTTTTTCGTAAGTGGAATATATTCGCTCATTTTTATCTTAATATCCTTATTCAGAAAAAACAGCCCTTTTATTATACATATCCGCGTTGAAAATGCCAGAACCAGTTTTAATGAAAACCCCGGTGAAATGCCGAAGAAATTAAAAGGCTGAAAGTGCATCGCAAAAACATCAAAATAAGCGTTCAAACCGGTTGTGCCGGTATATCTGTTAGATTATAAGGAGATTAAAAATGACAAAGAAAAATATGATTGTAATAGTGATGGTCATTGCCATTGTTTGTGCCGCTGTTTACGCGAAAAAACACGATGGCAAAATTGAGCTTCCCAAGGCTGTCCGAGCCGCGATAAAGGCACTGTATCCTGCCGGTAAGGTTGAGAAATCCGAGATGAAGAAGAAATGCCTGGAGCTTTATGAAGTCAAACTTGACGATAACGGCGTAGAGAAGGAAATAATGCTGGATGAAGAGGGGACTGTTGTCACGGTTGAGACAAAGGAAAAGCCGGATGCTCTGCCTGCCGCTGTTGAAAAGGCCGCCGCTTCTAAAGGTAAAATCGTCCAGGCCGAAAAAAAGATTGTCCACGCGAAATACAAATTGGTCAAGCTCGATGCCCCAGTAACAAAATATGAAGTCAAGGTCGAGAAAAAGGGCAAGACTATAGAATTGAAAATCGCCGATGACGGCAAAATCCTGAAAGAAGAGGAAGAGAAGAAAGAGAAAAAAGAAAAACACAATGACGATAAAGATGAAAAATAGTGTTTAGCTTCCTTGATAAAAGCCGCCGATGGATTACCCCTCGGCGGTTTTTTTTCACCCCCATAAAGGTTCCTGATGCCTTTCCTCCCTTCTGCATTATTCTATATTCTACCTTCTCTTTCTTGGTGTCTTAGTGTCTTCGTGGCTATTTTTTCCTTGACTTTTGTTAAGCAATATGGTAAAATACCAGTGTTATTTGACAATTAGCTAACTTTTGGCAATAATTGCCATAAAAACTTTACTGTAAACATGTTACAACTGATATTTTTTCTAAATTTACTGTGAACGGTAAACAGTCCACTGCAAAACCACAAAACAAGCATTCCTATATCCTGAATTTATCACTTTTTTTATAGGAGGAGATTTTTATGAAAATCTATTATCTTCCAGTTCCTGTGCCCGCATTTTTGGATTATTTATTTGTTGCTCCGCTGCTTTTATATAGAAAAATATGTTCTGGCTCAGCATATCGCAAAATATATCTGACAAATGGAATGGTTGCCAAAGTCAGCCAGCGGGATTTTGAAAATGTTAATCAATATAAATGGCGTGCGAAGAAAAATTCCACCGAAGACCTTTTTTATGCCATTCGAATTGAGCGCATTAATGGCGCTGAAAAGCATTTCAGGATGCACCGGGTAATTATGAATCCGCCTTCCGGTTTCGTTGTTGACCATAAAGACGGCGATGGCCTCAATAATACAAGAGACAACCTGCGGATTGTTACAATCGCGCAAAATACTTATAATATGAGTAAAAGGTCGGGAACTTCCTCGATATATAAAGGTGTTCACCGTGAAAAGAGAAATGGAAGGTATCGTGCGATGATTTCATATAGAGGATATGTTATTCGCCTTGGCTCTTTTGAAAATGAAATCGACGCCGCAAAGGCCTACGATGATGCCGCCAAAGACCTCTTCGGCGAATATGCAAAATTAAATTTCAATTAAAAGTGGTTAGCCCCGCCATCCCCGTATGGTGGGGTCCGTTCCCAAATTTTCGGTTGAGTTTGAAAAGAAACAATGATATAATTCCGCAAAGCAGCGAGGATTTGCAACAATGGGACTGTAATAAAAAAATAGGAAATGTCCCCTATTATTGATTATATGAATGGAGGCATGATGGAGTGGAACAAAGAATGGTTATTTAAAGAGGCTCAATTTTGTCCTTTCTGTAGAGAACTAGTTTACCCTGAAAATGGAGGTTACGTTTGCCGCAGTGCATCTTTTTGTGTCGAAAAAAAACGTAGCAAACCAGACCGGCTTGGGTTTATGTCAGATTTAAAATTTCAGAAAATATTTCTTTTTTACCATCTTGATTGTTATATGAAAATGACTGAAGAACAACGTAATCAATGCTTTTTTGATGAAGCAAAGCGAAGAGGGTTAAGATAATTGCTGAAACAAAAATTAGGGCTATGAACTTATAAAATCTAAAGAAATATGGAATTATAGTATCTACCCAATAAAATAATATGTAGGACAAAGGAAGTTATGATAGAACAAAAAATAGAAACTTTGACGGAGTTTATTTCGTTTATTGAAAAAAATTGTAAAGGAGAAAATGTTCTGTTCAGGGGACAGCAACAAGATTGGCCTTTGTTGCCAAAAATTGCCCGATTAAAACTGAAACAGCGTCTAAGGCCTACTGAAAGGAACATGATTGTAGATTTGCAGCGGATTGGTCATCCTTATGTGGGGCATGTTCAATTCCATAAAGAAGGGGAAGAAATTTGCGTTGAAGCACTTGCTTTTGCCCAACACAATGGTATGGCTACCCGGCTTCTTGACTGGTCACTGAATCCTCTTGCTGCATTATGGTTTGCAGTTAGAAAAGCCCCTGCCAAAAGTGATAAAGATAAATTGCTTGACGGTGTAGTTTGGATTTACTTTCCAGAAGATAAATGGCCGTCTAGGCGTCCAGATGGTTCAGCCTTTCCCGAGAGTGGAGTTTATGTTCAAAGACCAAACCACGTTACTCCTCAGATTACAGCTCAGCGAGGAATATTTACTTTGCATGGATATAATGAGGATGAAGGATTCATTACAATGGAGAAGCATTTGCCGTATTGCAACCGATTAACAAAATTGATTATTTTGGCCACAGCCTTTAATGATATATGTTATCAGCTTGATCGCTGTGGTATCAATGAAGCTACAATGTTCCCAGACATAGGCGGTATTTGCAAACACATTGAATGGCTCCATACTTTACCGGACAATGAAGCAGATTTATGAAATAAGTTATGCCACGATGACGATATTTAGTTCAGTGATATTAAGAAGGGAATAAAAAAGAGATGTTGGATTTTTTTCGCTAGTTTATCGTGGCGGAGTTTTTTACGGTTAGGTTAAACTGGAAAGAAAAGCAAGTGTTTTTCGCGGCCAAAAATAAAAAACTATATTTTCCTCTGTGTCTCTGTGGTGAACGTTAAACGTCGTTAGCAGCCTTGGCACTTTCAACGGTGTTATACAGTAGCATTGTAATTGTCATTGGCCCGACGCCGCCGGGGACGGGGGTAATTAAACTTGCCTTCTTGCTGACGTTTTCAAAATCCACATCGCCGACTAATCTAAAGCCATTTTTCTTTGTCGAATCCTCAACTCTGTTCACGCCGACATCAATAACGACGACGCCGTCCTTGACCATATCAGCCGTTATAGTATTTACCTTGCCTGCCGCGGCGATAACTATATCAGCCCTTCTCGTATGAGCGGCCACATCTTTTGTTCTCGTATGACATACAGTAACGGTCGCGTTGCCGGTAGGGGACTTTTGAATCAGCATATTCGCAAGCGGCTTACCGACGATATTGCTCCTGCCGACAATCACGACTTCCGCGCCGTCTAATTTCACGCCGCTGCGGAGCAATAATTGGACAACGCCATTCGGCGTGCAGGGCAGAAACGCTTTTTGCCCGACGCACATTTTGCCGACGCTTACCGGATGAAAGCCGTCAACGTCCTTTGCCGGGTCGATTGCCAGCAGGACTTTCTGCTCATCGATATGTTTAGGCAAAGGCAATTGAACGAGAATACCGTTAATCTTCTGGTCTTTGTTCATTGTATTGACAAGTGCGAGCAAATCCTTTTCGCTCGTCTCGGCGGGCAGACGGTTATCATCTGAATAAATGCCAATTTCCGCGCAGGCCTTTTCCTTTGCGGTAACGTAAGAGATGCTCGCCGCATCTGCTCCGACAAGGATTACGCCAAGTCCGGGGGTTATGCCTTTGGCTTTAAGTTTTTCAACTTCAGCCTTTAATTCAGCCCTGATGTCCGCCGCGATTTGTTTGCCGTCAATAATTTTCGCTGCCATTTAATACTCCATTTAATCTATTCTGTCTGTGTCAGTCAGTGTTTTAGTCTGTGTTAGTCAGTGTTGTTAGAACAAGCCTTTTACTTTTCCTGTTTCAACGTCAACGTCGATTTTTCTAAACGCCGGGTTCGAAGCCGTGCCCGGCATAAGTTTTATATCGCCCGCCACCGGCACGATGAAGCCGGCGCCCTTGAAAATCATAATATCTCTGACGGGCAGTGTCCAGCCTTTTGGTCTGCCTTTGATATTCGGGTCGTGTGATAGCGAAAGATGGGTCTTTACCATACAGGTTCCCAGTTTCTGTGCCTCGCTGTCTTTTTCGAGTGTTTTTGCTTTTTCCAGGGCTTCGGGCGTATATTCCACGCCGTCAGCGCCATAAACTTCTTTAGCTATCAGTTCTATTCGCTCTCTTAATGGCGTTTCGAGTTCGTATAGGAATTTGAAATTATGTTTTTCTTTTGAGGCTGATATTACTGCTTCTGCAAGTTCGATTGCTCCGTCGCCGCCTTTTAGCCAATGCTGCGAAACAGCGCATAAAGCTTCCTCCTGCTCGGCTGTTTTTTTTACAAGTTCGATTTCAGCTTTGGAATCGGTGTAGAAGCTGTTTATGCAGACGACCGGACGAACGCCGCTTTTTTTGACAATGTCGATATGGGCGAGCAGGTTTTCACATCCTTTTTCGACCAGTCCGAGGTTTTCTTTTGTATATTCTTCGCTCAGTGCCGCGCCGGGCTTGACAGCAGGTCCGCCGCCGTGCATTTTTAATGCCCGAATCGTAGCAACAATTACAACTGTTGCGGGCATAATTCCCGACAATCGACATTTTAAATTCCAGAATTTCTCAAAACCGACGTCTGCTCCGAACCCGCTTTCTGTTATATGATAGTCAGAAAGTCTTGTTCCGAGCATATCGGCTATGATTGAGCTTTGGCCGATAGCTATATTCGCAAACGGCCCGGCGTGAACAAAAACCGCTTGCCCTTCAATAGTCTGTATCAAATTCGGATTCAGCGCATCGAGCATCCAGGCAGACATCGCACCATCGACTTCGAGGTCGGCGGTGGTAATTTCTTTTCCGGTTTTACTGTAGGCGACGACAATTTTGGACATCCGTTTGCGTAAATCGGCTAAATCTTTAGCGACAGCCAGAATTGCCATTACCTCGCTGGAAACGGATATCGCGAATCCTGATTCCATCTCAAAACCGTCCATCTTGTCACCTTTGCCGATAATTATATTCCGCAAACTTTGCGCACAGAAATCCATCACCCATTTCATCTGCACTCTTTTTGGGTCAATGTCGAGTCTTTTTAATCCGCTTTTTGCAAGCCGGGCATCATCGTAATTGTTCTCGTGCTGAAGCCTGCTGGTCAAGGCAACCATAGCAAGATTGTTGGCGTTGGTAATCGAATCAATATCGCCTGTGAACCTTATCGAAAGCGGAGCCAACGGAATACACTGAGCCAGGCCTCCGCCGGCGGCTGAACCTTTAATGTTGAACGTCGGGCCACCGCTCGGCTGGCGTATTGCGCCGGAAACCTTTTTGCCGAGCTTGGCTAAACCCTGAATTAAACCGATAGTGGTTGTCGTTTTTCCTTCGCCTAATGGCGTCGGAGTTATGGCGGTAATATCAATGTATTTTGCCTTTTGTTTTGAGCCGATGCGGTCGAGAACCTTTTTGTAGTCAATCTTCGCAAAGAGCTTGCCCATAGGTATGACTTCATCTTCCCTGATGCCAAGCTGGGCGGCAACTTTGACAATGGGTATCGCATTCGCCTCGGCAGCTTCGGCAATCTGCCAGTCTTTAAGTTTTGTAGGGTCAAGATTCATCTATATAATCCTTATTATCAGTAACATAGGGTAAGTTGCATATTCTCATTCAAAAACGGCCAAAAAGCTATAACGAAAAGGCATTTTTTTGAACTATTGTGCTAAAAAGCAGGGTATAGGGGATAGGGTTTAGGGTATAGGAATAAGAGCACAAGGCACAAGTAAAGGAGGTAAGGAAGTAAGGATGTAAAAACGAGGATTAACCGCAGATCTCGCAGATCCCCGCCTTCGCGAGGACAAGTTTTCACGGTCTTTTTTTAGCCACAGAGTTCTGGAGAACACAGAGAGATTATTTTGGACACAGATTAACACAGATTTACACGGTTTTATGGTTTACCACGAAGAAACACGAAGATTTGCTTTAAGGCGGTGTTCTGCGAACACTGTAAAATTCAAACAGCCCCTTTTTGAAGTCAAACTTCAACGGGTCTGTAATTGAATTTTTTACCGCTGCGCAATTACGCCTTAAAGCAAAAGAATTCCTTGGTCGTTCAATATATAGAAAGTAAAAAGGAAGGAAGTAACGCCGCCCTGAATGGCGGCGGCTAAATATAAATTTTATCGTTGAGTTTGAAAAGAAAAAGAGATAGAATTTTGATATAAAAGAATACAGAATTCAGTAGACAGGAAAGGATAATATATGTCTAAAGGTCGTGATGCTAAAAGAGATGTAAAAAAGAAAGCACAAAGAACGTTAAAAGAGAAACGGCTTGCGAAGAGAATGAAGAAAGAAGGTTTCTCCGCATAAACAGCATGGGATGATAAGTTTTTAGTACAGATTTATTGATTTAAACCCTGATTTACCATATTAAGGTGGCGCAATGATATTTGGGATGTTATGCGGATCAATATAAACAATGTTAGGCAAATATAGGAAAAACATTATGCGTAAAATGAGCGGTTTTAAAAGAAAGAAAACAAAGCGAAAAATATTCAAGCAGAGTTGTAAAGGCGCCTTGGTAAAAGGGTATCTTGAGAAAAAAGACAGGAAAGGTTTTGAGCTCCTTTTACCACGATATAAAGAAGTAATAGGGGATAGCTCCGGAATTTATGCTTTATACAAAGGCAAAAAATTGTATTATGTTGGTATTGCCCAGAACTTATTAGGTAGAGTTGATTGGCATACAAAGGATAAGCACAAAAATCGTTGGGATAAGGTTAGTTTTTTTGTAATAGATAAGCACCGATATAGCAAAGATATAGAAACTGTTATCTTGAGGATAGCCGGACCAAAGGGTAATGGCACAAGAGGCAAGTTTGAAAAGCATCACGAACTTCAAGATAAATTGAATAAGATAAGAAGAGAAATGAAGGATCTAATAAGACGGGTATAATCTGGGGACACCATATTGAGTAACAATACCCACACCGGCTGGCCAAAAAATCAGGAGAGTAAGATGTTAGATTTTGATGCAGATGTTCAAAGGCGACAGGTTGATTGGCGTTTAAAGCATATTGGTAATCAAGAGCATGGTAAACAAAACGGTGTGGAAAGGCCATGGATATTGCCCGAAAATCTCTGGAAGGACGGGTTGTGGGAGGAAATAAAAGATTCTCTTCCTGAATATCTCAACAAGGAAGGAGTCCAGCGACATAAAGGCTGTCATAATCTCAAGAGTTCGTGGATGCTCTGTGCAAATCTGTATTTCTCTTTTCGAGATGACAAGGACATGCTGGCTGGATTTCTAAATAAATTTGTAAACAATAAAATCAAAACTGTAGATAGGATCGAGTTGGAATACGCTGAAGACGGGAAATTGAAACCATCTGAACTCCTTGGGGAGCCACAGGGGACAAGAGGGGCAAACCAGACCTCGCCTGATGTTGCATTTGTCGTTAATGGAGGCAAAGGACTCGTCTTGACGGAGAATAAATATACTGAGCATTCATTCTACCCTTGCTCGGGGCGGAAGAGCGATTATGGCAATCCGGATATTAAGAGGTGTCTGGATATTGAAAAGGTCTTGGGTAATACAGAAGACACATGCTATATGAATAAATGGGAAGCTGGAAATCATACCAACAGGAAATATTGGGACTTTATTAAGGTCTCTGAGAATGGAAAGCGAACACTCAAAACATGTCCGGCTGCTACGAATGGTTACCAGCTTTTCCGGCAACAGGCATTGGCAGAGGGCATTGCTCAGTCAGGCAAGTATGAATTTGTTATATCGTGTGTAGCGTATGACCAAGACAACCAAACCCTTATAAGCTGCTTAAAATCTTCCGGAATAGATGATTTCAGAATCGGATGGGGTAGCATTTTTGAAGGCAAGGTTGGGTTCGCAAGCTTCTCGCACCAACAGTTTGTAAGCTGGGTTAGAGAGAATGACTCCAACGGCAAGTGGAAAGACTGGCTATCATATATTAAAAACAGATATGGCTATTGAAGAAATAGGATCAAGTAGGGTCAGCTCCTTCGACTTTGTTCGACTATGCTCACCACAGGCCGCTCAGGACAAGCTCTTAAAATATAAAATAAGTAAAGGGCGGTAATTTATGTTGGAGTAGAATCTGAATAGGGAAGATATATGATTAACTTTGGAATTACAGAGCGGAAGAGACAAGAGCTTGAGCAACGTATGCATAACTGCAATCTGCTCGAGAATGATATCGAGGAAACATTCGTTCGAAGCAGCGGAGCAGGAGGGCAGAAAGTCAATAAAAGTTCCACCTGTGTCCATTTAAAACATATTCCCAGCGGGCTGGCAGTCAAGGTCCAAAAGAGCCGGAGCCAGGGACTAAACCGTTATTATGCGAGAAAGCAAATGTGTGAACTGCTGGAGAATAAATTATTAGGCAAAGAAAGCCCAGCAGCAAAAAAAATAGCAAAAATCAGGAAGCAGAAAGACAGAAGAAGGCGGAGATCCCCGCAGTTTCCTTGCAGAAACTAAGCGCGGGGATGTAAATAGTGATCCCCGCACCTCCGCGCTTTCTGGCGAAAGCAAGAGAGGAGGTAATCGCGGGGATAAAAGGCAGACCCTGATGAGATAGCCGAAGCGGCCTCGCAATGACGCCGAAGAGAAGAACCCCCGACCGCAGGGATCGGGGCTAACCACGAAGGAAAACCCCCACTGAAAGTGGGGGCTAATCAACAGACAAACTTTTAAGAATTGTATCGATATCGACGTTGTTGCGCAAGAGTTCGTAAGTGCGGGCGATTTTGTCGGTGTCTTTAGAACGAATCTTAAAATGCAAATCCTTCATCTTTGCCGTTACCGTAAATGTGTCCTCATCAGTAAGAAGCACCGGAAGGGTGCTCCTTAAAAGGAGCGAAAGAATAGTCGAATCCGGTTTTAAGCCGCCGGTAAGAATCAGGCCACAGGAGCATAATTTATCGTGGAAATCGACTGATTCGGACAATGCCAAAGTGAGTAATATATTGTCAATACGGTCGCCGGGCGTGATTATCAGGGTGTTTTTTTCGATGTAGCGAAGCACGTTCTGCGGCTCCATAGCTGCAACAACCGTATGGCCGATTTTGTTGGAAAGCGATTCCTGGCCGCAAAGGACATCATACTCAAGCTCCTCAGCTACCTGGCCAATACTGAAAAATGAAAGCGATGAATCGTAAGGAATATGGCCGATGAGCTTTGTGCCGATAAGCTCCAATCCCTTCGGCGCAATTTTGTTTATTTTTTCGTATTTTTGCGGGTAGATTTTATTCAAAAGGACACCGATAACGTCCACCTTATATTGCTTAAATAAAGCAAGCGACATAGATACTTCATCTATCGGCCTGCCGATGCCGCCGGAGGAGACTATGACGACTCTTGCATCGAGCATCTGCGCGACACGGGCGTTCGACAGACCAAAACAGCTTCCAACGCCGGCGTGCCCCGTGCCTTCGACGATAATCATAGAATGTTTTTGTGTCAGTTTGTTGAAACTGTTCATTATCCGCTGCTCAAGAGAGGAGACATCGGGATTTTGAATGAATTTTGAAGTGAAGCCTTCTTCAACAGCGATTGGGCTCATATCGGAAGGGTGGTCCTCGTAGTCAAAGGCCTGATGCACAAGCACAGCATCTTCGTCAATGTTGTGGCCTTCATACTGGACATAACGCTGGCCGACAGGCTTGATATAGCCGGGATTATAGCCTTGTTTTCGCAAATGCTGAATCAGGCCGCATATTACGGCGGTCTTGCCGCTATCCTGAACGGTTGCGCTAATATAAAGTGGTTTCATCCCGTTAGACCTCACTGCAATCTATTAATTTGAAAATCTGTATAATAATGCATAACTTTCTCACCATTATAAAACATAAACATCAAAGAGGTCTAACGGGATTCATATTTACTCGGTTATCAGTTATCAGTTTAATAAAAGAAGTAAAGAAGTAAAGAAGTAAGGAAGTAAGGAAGTAAGGAAACGCAACCGTGCCTCCCTTTGAGATGGCTAAACCGGGCAACGGCTAAACCAACTTATATTACGTAAGTTCCTAATTTTAAAGTAGTTATAAAAATTTTAGCAAAATAGTGCTAAAAATTATTTTTTAGCGTATAATTAACCGACAATACAATATGCCAACGTTATTTACAAAAAAGACTCTTACGGAAATAGAAGACGGCTTTCGCGACAGCTTCAAAATGGCTCTTGAGGCGACTGATGCTTATGGTAAAGAGATTACTCAAGTATGCAGCAGGGACTGCCATCCTGAGTTTTGTAAAATTGTCCGCAAAAATTCCACAGGTTTGAAACGCTGCCGGCAGGAGAGACTGAAAAGCCTCAAAATGGCTTTTGAAACAGGCCAGCCTTATATAACAATTTGTCACGCAGGAATTGTGCTTGCCTGTATACCTGTGATGGACAAAGACAAACCTTTGGGCGGAATATTTTTCGGCAAATGCCTGCCCGCCTTGCCGGCAAGTCGAGGCAGGCCGGATGAGCCGGATGCGATACTAATTGAAGACATAAATAAACGATTACAATCGTTAAATATAGACAATGCAAAACTGCTGCGGGCCATAAAAAAACTGCCGATTGTGCCGGGGAGAAAAGTTCACGATGCAGCCGAATTTCTGTTTGCAACCGTTTATAAAAAGACAGGTCTCGACCATAATGTTATACAGCGGCGCGGACAAATAAGTCAGCAGCAGTCAGAAATCGGCGAATTCATTAGAGAACATAAAGAAGAAAGCGGAGCAGGCCAATACCCGATTGAGGCTGAAAAGCAACTGATGGGCAAGGTCAAAATCGGCGACCGAATCGGAGCAAGAGAAATCCTCAATATGATTCTTGCGAGTATTATGCTTAAAGACCCTGGAGATTTGGCAGTGCTGAGAGCAAGGATGCTTGAACTTTTGAGCATCCTCAGTAGAAGCGCGGTAGAAGGCGGAGCTGATGCTGACTTCCTTCTCAAAAAAAACCTCGAATATATCAATAAAGCGATGCAGATTGACAACCAGCAGGATTTGTGCATCTGGATAGGAAACGCTTTAAACGACTTTATTGAGCTTGTTTATTCCGCACAGGACAAGAAAAGAGTCTCACAAATAAAACCCGCGACGGACTATATTCAGCAGCATTATAAAGAGCAGCTTTCTCTTGAAGAGATTGCCAGGGCTGCCCATTTGAGCGTTTCAAGGCTCAGTCATATTTTCAAGGAGCAGACGGAACTTACAATAATAGATTACCTGACGAATGTTCGCGTTGAACACGCAAAGGCGCTTTTAATTTCCACAAATAAAAACTGCACTGAAATCTGCTTCGAATCCGGCTATAATAACCAGAGTTATTTTACACGGACGTTTAAGGAATTAGTCGGCGTGCCGCCGAGACAATTTCGGGAAATGAATAGACGACGGTAGCCACGAAGGCACGAAGACACAAAGTATTAATAATTAGTATATGATGAAAAAAATAGCGATACTTGGTTCGACAGGCTCGATAGGCACAAATGCCCTTCGAGTTATAGAAGCGCTCGGCGCGGATTTCGAGGTGGCCGTTCTTAGCGCTCATAATAACGTCAAATTGCTTGCGGAACAGGTTAAAAGATTTAAGCCGAAAATAGCGGTAGTTACAAATCCACAAAAGTATGATGAATTTAAGACTTTGGTGAGAGGCAGCGAAACCGAGATACTTTGCGGCGAAAAAGAACTTGCAGCAGCAGCTTCAAATGAAAATGTGGATATAGTCATAGCGGCGATTGTCGGCGCCGCAGGACTCGAAGCAATTTTGTCGGCGGCAAAGGCTGGAAAGACCCTTGCCATTGCGAATAAAGAGCCGTTAGTTATTGCCGGCGAACTGCTGACGAAAATTGCGAAGGAAAATAACGCAAAAATATTACCGGTTGACAGCGAACATTCGGCTATTTTTCAGGCTTTGCAGGCGGGAAATCCCAAAGAAATAAACAGGATTATCCTGACGGCAAGCGGGGGCCCGCTAAGAGGAATTACCGCTGAGCAGATGAGGAATGTAACGATTGAGCAGGCATTAGCTCATCCGACGTGGAATATGGGCAAAAAAATCACTATAGATTCTGCAACAATGATGAACAAAGCATTAGAAGTAATCGAAGCAAAGTGGCTTTTTGACGTGCCGGCAGAAAAAATTGAGGTTCTTGTTCATCCGGAATCCATTATTCATTCGATGGTGGAATTCATCGATGGCTCAATTATTGCACAAATGTCCGAGCCGGATATGTGTTTGCCGATACAGTATGCCCTGACATTTCCGAAACGAGTAAAAAGTAGGACAAAACATTTGCGGCTTGAAGAAATTGGCCGGCTAACCTTTGAAAAGCCGAATATGGAGGTCTTTAATGCCTTAAAAATCGGTTACGAGGTGGCAAAAATCGGCGGCACGGCTGCTGCGGTCTTTAATGCGTCAAATGAGACAGCTGTTAAAGAATTTCTGGAAGGTAAAATAAAATTTGTTAAGATAGTCGAACTTATTAAGTATTGTCTTGATAGACATAAGGTTAAAACAAATGCGACGCTGGAAGAATTGCTTTCAGCCGACCAATGGGCGAGAAATGAGGTCAAAGAATGTCTGAAAAGAAAAGTATAGCATCGCGGAATCTTACAAACGCACTAATTTTAGTTGCGATAATAGGGATTTTTGTTTACTGGGTCAGCACAAATCCAGGACGGGCAGCAAGTGTAACATTCGCGCTTGTCGGACTTGGCGTGATGATATTTGTGCATGAATTCGGACATTTTCTCGCGGGAAAATTAACTGATATAAATGTCGAAGCATTTGCACTCGGATTCGGGCCGATTGTTTTAGGCGTTAAGAAATTTGAGAATTTTTTGCGGCTGCGAATTCTGCCGACAATTCTTGTCAAAAATGATGAGCAGGATGATGAGGGTCTTTTGTGTTTCAAAATTCCGCTAAACTGCAGAGCCGGCGAGACGGAATACCAGTTGAGGATTTTTCCAATAGGCGGGTTCGTAAAACTTCTCGGGCAGGAAGATATTGGAGCCGATAAGCCCAGCGATGACCCACGTTCATTTCTTAACAAGCCTGTCTGGAAAAGAATTGTGGTGGCCAGCGCCGGCGTGTTTCTGAATGTAGTCCTTGCACTGGTGATTTTTATTGTGGTTTTCACGGCTGGCATCAGAATACCGCCTGCAATTATAGGAGATGTTGTGCCGGGTTTTCCCGCTGAAAAGGCAGGACTGGCGCCGGGCGATGAAGTGCTTGAAATTGACGGCAAAACAAACATATATTTCAGCGGTATAGACCTTGCAGGCGCTCTATCAGATATAAATGAGCCTGTGAATCTGAAAGTAAAACGAACAGACGGAAGCATTAGTAATCTTGCTATTGTGGCAGAAAAAGTGCCGGGAGCAGGTTATAGAGGATTCGGCGTTTTACCCGCGTTATCGCTTGAAATCGCAAAGGTCGAAGAACCGGAAAAGTTGTATAAGCAAACAGGCCTCAAGGCCGGCGATACCCTGATTGGTATCGATGATGAAAGGGTCGAATACTACTGGCAGGTAAGCACAAAACTTGCGGATGTTTTCGAGCCGAATGTTACACTGACTTTTCAAAGAGAAGGACAGGTTGAGCCGATAGTCAAAGAGGCTAAACTCAATTTTGAACCTGTTCTGGCATATAAAGGCCAGAATGACTTTGTTCATTCCTATATATACGGTTTGATACCAAGGCTTAAAATTATCTCCATTGAACGGTGGGAAGTAAACGAAGTTCTGCGGGCGGATGATGTCATCGTTCAAACAGCGAATGTTGCCAATCCTACATTTAAACAACTCCGGCAGGCTGCAACCGCTTATGCGGAAAAGGAACTGGCTTTAGGAATTTTGCGAGACGACAGACTTGTTAATGTAACAGTAACACCGAGAAAATCGCCGGATGGCGGGGCATTTATCGGTATCGGCGTCGGGCTGGATGTCGGTAACCCTGTTGTTGCGGCTGGGACAGATATGAATATGTTTCCCTGGCCGCAGGATTTGGCAGGCGGAGCAAAGATAGTTTCTATCGACGGAAAAGAAGTGAAAAATTATTTCGATATCGCGGCAATATTAGAAAAAGACAGCGGCAAGACTGTAAAGATAGAATATAGCAAAGGCCTGGATGATAAAAAATTTGATTTTGCCGTTCCTGCCGGCCAGGCTTCGGCGAGCTCAGTCAAGTCGAATTTTGTTAAGGCCAAAGCTACGCTTTCACAGGAACTGCCTTTCAAACCGTTAAAAAAGCTTTACAGGGCGGCCGGGCCGATTGACGCGATAAAAATGGGCTACGCAAAAACTGTCGAGTTCATTGCGCTGAGCTATATGACACTCAAGGGGCTAATCATCGGCAGCGTAAGCCCGAAAAGCCTAATGGGGCCGGTTGGAATGATAGCCGCAAGCTCACGAATCATAGCGGAAAAGGAATTTATTCAATATCTGCACTTTATGGGAATAATAAGCGCCTGCCTTGCAGTTATGAATTTTCTGCCGCTGCCGATACTTGACGGCGGACTTGTTGTAATGCTGATAATTGAAAAAATCAAAGGTTCGCCTGTGAGTATAAAAATTCAGGAGTGGCTCACTTATGCAGGCATTGCTCTGCTGGGAGCATTGTTTGTGTTAATCACGTATAACGATATTATAAGGGTCTTTTTCAACAGGTAGGGTCAGGTTCATTGATGAACGAAAATAATATTGACGTAAATAATGTTTTGAAGTGGAGGGAAAAAAATTCCTATTATTACGGCTGGATAGAGAAGATTCATAAATTTATAGTTAGGCCAAACAGCAGGATTCTGCATATCGGCTGCGAAACAGGAGATTTGCTGGCAAGCCTTAATCCTTCTTATGGGGTCGGGATAGCCGCCAGTGGTGAGAATATAGAACTTGCGAAAAAAAGATTTTCAAACCTTGTTTTTCAAATCGGCGACCCTCATAGTTTTAAAACGGATGAAAAATTCGATTATATCATCATCTGCAATTCGCTTGGTCAATGGCGAGACATACAAAAGATTTTTGAAAATATGCGTTCGGCTGCAACTGCCGAAACGCGAATTATAGTAACGTATTATAATTACCTTTGGGAGTTTGTGCTTCGGCTGGGTTCTCTTATAAGATTAAGAAGACCTTACAAACATCAGAACTGGCTTGCTCAAAGCGATATAATAAATCTGCTGAACCTTGCAGATTTTGATGTAATCAGGCAGGATTCGTATGTTTTGCTTCCGAAGGGAATCTGGCCGATAACTTCTATTTGCAATTATTTTCTATCTCTGCTGCCGGGACTAAAGCATCTAAATCTTATAAATCTTATAATCGCAAGGCCGGTGACTGGGCAGATTCCTGAAAATGAACTTTCCATTTCGGTGATAGTGCCTTGCAGAAATGAAAAAGGCAATATCGAAGATGCAGTTAAGCGAATACCTGAAATGGGACGAAAGACGGAAATTATTTTTGTTGACGGCAACAGCACTGACGGGACGGTGGAAGAAATAGAAAAACAAATAGAACTTCATCCGGACAGAGACATTAAGCTGATTCATCAGGTCGAGGGGAAAGGCAAAGGAGATGCGGTGCGAAAAGGCTTTGCCGCGGCCAGCGGGGATGTGCTGACAATACAGGATGCCGATTTAACTGCGCCGCCTGAAGACCAGTTAAAATTTTTTCAGGCATTGTGCCGGGGCAAAGGCGAATTTATCAACGGCTCAAGATTAGTCTATCCTATGGAAAAAGAGGCGATGAGATTTCTTAATCTGCTTGGAAATAAATTTTTCAGCGCCTTGTTTACGTGGATTTTAGGCCAGAGATTCAAAGATACCCTTTGCGGCACAAAAATGATAAGCAAAAAGAATTATGAACTTATTGCCGCCAATCGCTCATATTTCGGAGAGTTCGACCCATTTGGAGATTTCGACCTGATTTTCGGCGCCGTAAAACAAAATTTTAAAGTAGTCGAGCTGCCGGTCAATTACAAGGCCAGGACTTACGGCACAACAAATATAAGCAGATTTCAACACGGCTGGCTTCTGCTGAAGATGAGCTGGATAGCCTTTAAGAAAATTAAATGGCTGGGCAGAGGTTAAAATGCTGAATTTACTTGAATATTTAAGACAACCCCAGTCGAAAAAAATTGGAAATCTTGACGACCCGCAGGCTACGGTTCTGCACTCACAGATTATAAAAGAAAAAGTCTTTCTGAAAAATTTATATACTGATTTTTATAAAATTTTCAGGAAGTCAATTGCTCCAGATTCCTGCAAAATGATTGAGTTGGGCAGTGGGGGCGGCTTTATCAAGGAAGTTATTCCTAATGCGATTACCTCTGATATTATGAATGTGCCAAATATAGACATGGTATTTTCAGCAGAGCAGATGCCTTTCGAAAATAACAGTGTTGACGCGTTTTTTATGATAGATGTGCTTCATCATATAAAGAAGCCAAAAGTTTTTCTGGCTGAAGCGCAAAGGTGCCTCAAAAGCGGCGGCAAAATGATTATGATTGAACCTGCGAATACGGTATGGTACCGGTTAATAATTAAAAATTTTCACCATGAAGTATTTGACACATTGGCAGAATGGGAGATGAACAAGACGGGACGGTTATCTGATGCCAATGGGGCATTAGCCTGGATAATATTTCAAAGGGACAGGGAAATTTTTGAATCGGAATTCAAAAGCTTAAGAGTCAAGAGTATTAATTTTCATACCCCTTTCAAATATATATTAAGTGGAGGATTAACCTACAGGCAATTTGTTCCTTCATTTATGTATGGTTTTGTGAAATTTTTGGAAATTTGTCTAAGTCCGTTTAACAAATGGATTGGGATGTTTGAAACAATTGTTTTGGAAAAGCAATGATGGATGATAAAACTGCGGAAAATTTATATACCGACAAGAAGAAAGTTTTAATTTTTATTGTCTGCTATAACGCGGAAAGCACAATTGAAGCCGTGCTTGACCGTATTCCGCAAACAATATGGAATAATGAATACTATAACAGCGAGGTGCTGATTATAGACGACCAGTCTTTCGACAAGACTTTTGACAGGGCACATAATTATTGCCGGCTTCATCCTGAACGTCATATTACGGTGCTGTATAATCCGAGGAATCAGGGTTACGGAGGCAATCAGAAAATAGGCTATTGCTATGCCATCAAGCAGGGTTTCGATGCCGTTGTTTTGCTTCACGGCGACGGCCAATATGCTCCCGAATATCTTGACCAGATGATAAAGCCGATTATTGAAAACGAAGCTGATGTGGTTTTCGGCTCCCGGATGATTAACCGTATTAGCGCTCTTAAAGGCCGAATGCCTTTTTATAAATGGATTGGCAATCAGATATTGACTTCTATTCAGAACAAAATCATAAAATCGCGGCTTTCGGAGTTCCACAGCGGCTATCGGGCTTACAGTATAAAAACTCTTTCTGAAATACCTTTCGAGTTTAATTCAAATTATTTTGATTTTGATACGGATATAATAATTCAGCTTGTGGATACAGGAAAAAGAATCAAGGAAATCCCTATTCCCACCTTCTACGGCGATGAAATCTGCAGAGTCAACGGTATCAGGTATGCGATTCGGATTATCGGGTCCTGCATACGATCGCGTCTGAACAAAATTGGTTTGTATTATCATCCCAAATTTGATTATGGCCGGGGTTCAAATGCTCATTATGAAAGTAAATTCGGATACGCAAGCTCGCAGCAATTTGCACTGGATAATGTCAAGCTGGGTGCGACTGTTATTGATATTGGCTGCGGTCCGGGATTTATAGCAGAAAAACTTAAAGAGAAGGGCGTCCAAACCGTTTCGATTGATTTGCAGATTCAGCCGCAGGTAAAAGAAAATTCCTGGAAATATGTCGAAGCTGATGTTGAAAAGTATGATTTTAACGATGATTTCGGCAAAGTAGATTGTGTGCTGGCTCTTGATATTATCGAGCATCTCAAATCGCCGGAGCAATTTCTGCTTACGTTGCGGCAAAGATTTTCCAAAGATAATCCTGCTATAATCATCACAACCGGAAATATCGCTTTTTTGCCTATGAGATTGAGCCTGCTTTGGGGTAGTTTTAATTACGGCAAAAGGGGTATTCTTGATTTAAGCCATACACGTTTGTTCAGTTTTTATTCGTTAATAAGAACGCTGGAAAATGCCGGATATGAAGTCGTAAAAAAACAAGGCATCCCGGCTCCGTTTCCGCTTGCTGTAGGCCGGGGCAAAATGGCTGATTTTTTACTTTGGGTCAATAAAATTTTGATTTTGATTTCCAAAGCCCTGTTTTCCTATCAGATTGCGGTTATGGCAAAACCTTTGCCGACATTAGAACACCTGCTTGACGATGCACATAAGGCCAAGGACAAAAAAATACAGGAAATAGAAGAAAAAAGTAAAGAAACTATATGATAGCAAAAAATAACCGATCTGATTTAAAGAAGGAAGTATCCTTGAACGGCGGAACCAAAACCAGATTCGGCTGGCTGGCGGGTTTTTTTGTGTTTTTCTGGCCGATGATATATTTATTTAATCATATTATTCCCATAAATGGACAATATGTAGCGGCTTCCAATGATTTTATGGTATTGTATTATAGGTATAAGATTTATTTACTTGCGTGCCTTGCCAAATTTAAATTTCCTCTCTGGTCGCCTTCAGAATCTGCTGGATTTCCATTCTTTACAAACCCATTTGCCCAGGCGTTTTATCCATTAAATATACCTTTGACTATATGGTATAAAATAAGCGGCGGATATAATCCGTTAGACCACCAGGTTTTCACAATAATCGGCATTTCAATATTCGCGCTGGGATTATACAAATGGCTTCGATTAATCAACAAAAATATAAGAGCCGTGATACTGAGCACCATTATTATTTCCGTAAGTTTTAAAATGACGGAGTTATTGAGATTTCCCAATGCAGTGCATACCGCTGCGTGGTATCCGTGGGTTCTTTACGCGATAACAAAAATGTTTATAAGCAGGTCTCTGACAAGCAGAATATTTTCGGGTTTGATATTTGTTTTCTTTATAATATGTATGTGCACAGGAGGATACCCATACTATGTTTATTATTCCCAGTTCTTATTTTTGCCGTATATTCTCATCTTTCTTGTCAGGCCATTACGCCGGTATCTGCTTGGTATGGATACAATAGAATGGAAGCCTGTCATTATTACTTTGACAGTCTCCGGCGTTTTAAGCAGTTTGATTTGTATGCCTTACCTGCTGGCTATTAAAAATCTGATGGCCCAGGTAACTGACCGTGCAGGTCATGACTTTGGTTATTCAACAGACAACCCATTTAATTTAGTTGATACGATTGGGTCGTTAGTTTACCCTCCTGCGTCGCGGGCGGAGGGCTGGTATTTCTTCAGCATAACAGCTTTGTTGATAATTCTTTTATATTTATTAGCAAAATCTGCTGAAAAATCGCCCGCAGGTTCTTCGTCTTCGGAAGGAATTGTAAAAATATTTTTTGTTCTTTGGATTGCAATCATAAGTTACATAAGTTACGGCAAGAATTCATATCTTTTCATATTTTTATGGAAATATATGCCGGGCTTTTCCAGCCTTCGTATCTGGGGCAGAATGAATATTATTCTTCTGCCTATATTGGCGTGGCTGCTAACGTTAGCCCTTAACTATTTTGAAAGTATAATCTCTGTTTCTATTTCAGTGGAACAAAAAGGTTTCTGGAAGAAAAATCAGACAATTACAACGCTAATTTTGGTTTATGCTGTAATTCTGGGTGCCCAGCTTTATCTTGTTAAGAATAAAGTATATGACTTCTATTGGGGAGAGTATCTGGGATATTCTCAATCTGATGGGATATGGTTCGTATATCTGGGAATCGCGGCTTTTGCGGTTATCCTGTTAATATTGATAGTAGCTAAAAAATATGCATTCGGGAACAATAAAGCTTTGATTATAATTTCCGTTTTATTGGCAGCTACCTCTGTTCTTGAGATGTGGCCGGTTGGAACACATACTTGGACGATTAAGGGCCGACCGCTGGATTTTAGAATTAATATGGATGTTGCCAAGATAAATCAGGCATCATTTAATTATGTAAGAATAGAAGGCGACGACCATCGCAGGTTTTCAATCTCACTTCAACCTGTCTTTAGCGTCGGTATATTGCCAAACTGGTATTTTGAGCGTTATATAAAATTTTTCGAGGGGAAATCCGATGATTTAGAGGCACAACGAATTCTACTTGGCGTATTCGGCGGACGGAAAGTATTCTTTTCCGAATCCATAGCCTATAATACCGTAAGAGATTTTTTAAACGACGCTTTACGGTATGGAAATTCAGGTTATCCGTGGTTATACACGGGCGATAAATTGGATTGGAGAATGGATGCTCCTGCAAACGGGTATGTTAGTTTTATTGATAACTGGGACAGCAGCTGGAAAGTGTTTGTTGACGGCAAAGGGAAGAAAATAGAACTACTTTTCGGCACATTTAAATCGGTTGCTGTCGAAAAAGGAGAGCATCGTATAGAATTTGTATATAAGCCAACCTTGCGGACTGTATTGGGTATCGGACAAAATAATTGACTGGGTTAAAATTATGAAAGCGAAAAAACAAAAAATAAAACCGGTTGAGCTGAAACCAAATACAGACAAACAGGACAGGTTTTTTGAATATTTTGCAGTCTGCATTTTAATAGCTATCGGCGTTTATCAAAGTATCATTCTTTTCGGCCATAAAGTTGTACCGATATCTGATTTTCCGGCTTTTGTGCGAACCGGCCATGAGATTTTGTCGTTTAAGTGCCCCACAGATTTCAAGAGAGGGCCCGTAACAGGTGTTTTGCAGGTTCTTTTCGGTAAAATTGCCGGCGGAAGATTTCCCGATTTAAGGGGAGGCTGGTTTCTGAATGCCGTCCTTTATCCGTTGATTCTTGTTCTTACGTGGTTAATCGGCAAAAGGATGATAGGCAAAACCGCAATATGGCTTGCAATAATTGTTGCGATAAATCCCTGGACGGTATATCTGCTCAGAGAACCTCTTGCGGACATACCGCTGCTGTTTTTCGTTTTACTGACGGTGTGTCTTATCTTCAGAAATTCGAGCTGGGCGTATCTGACAGCGTCTGTCACAACGATGGTGCGATACGAAGGAGCGGCGTTAATTCTGGCTGCATTTATAATGGATATGATATATAAGAAAACAAAAAAGGAGCGGATTATTGCATTTGTCTATTCCGCACTGGCTTCTGTTCCTTTAATGTTATGGCTCGTAGGCACATTTTTACATAGTGCAAGCATGGCAGCCGGAGAACACTATCTAACGACTTTTATTCAAGGGAAAAAACATGACCAATATTATATTATTAAGGATCGGACTGGAATAATAATGCATTTGGGTTTAATATGGAATGCGGGTTTCAGGCCTTTATTTATGATAGACCCTAAGTCGAGTCAGGAAGCGTTTGGAACATTATGGTTTCTGAATAAGTTTATGACGTTAGCAATTTTTGCATTTGGAACAATTTATGGTCTTATTAAGAAAAACTGGCTGATACTTCCCCTGCTGATTTTTTTAATTCCTTATTTTCTTATTCACGCTTTTTATCCTTATCCGATACCTAGGTATTATTCGACAACCTTTTGGATAGTTTTGCTGATAAGTATATATGGCATTAAACAGGTTTGGGACATTATAAACAGCAAAACACCTGTGCCTAATGTTATAATTAAGATTTTTCAGGCCGCCATATTGGTTATTATATTATTTTTGATAACACCTCTTGTGCCTTATTTAAGCCAGCTTGCGGCGTTTTGTTCCGCGGTCAGGTTTTTGCCTTTTGTCGTAATTTTCGCGGTTGTTTTGATAGTTCTATTGAGAATCTTTTTGTATAAATTCAGATATTTATTATCTGATGCGGCAGTTGCAGCAATAATGATTTTTATCGTTGTATCTAATCAGTTTTCTCTTTCACCTCTGTTGGGAGACGGCAAACAGGACATTGAGTTTAAATATCTGGCGGACTGGTATGCTGAAAATGCCAAATTAAATGAGAAAATGGTAGTGTATATGTGCGAGACAGTGGGAATATTTGTGCCTCAATCCAAAGAGAGTATTATTAGCTTTTCTTATGCCGAAACTCCAGAAGAGCTTGTTGAGAAATTCCGGAAGCAAAATGTTACTTATGTCTGCTGGGCAAGCAGGGAAGGCTTTAGCAAAGACCCTTATGGCGACCGGGTGCTGAATATGCACAAAACAGTTCCTTTTCTGGTTAATCCCCGGGATGAAGGGCCTTATAAATTTGTAACGCAAATCAGAAGTGGCGAAAGGTTTATCAACGTATTCCGACTTGAATATTGATAAGGGATTTATATGAAGCCTCAGATAAAAATAGATTTGGAGCGGGTTTTAAGCTGCAAGCCGGTTGTGTTGGATATTGGCTGCGGCAAACAGAAAAAAACCGGGGCAATTGGTATTGACAGGGCGGATTTACCCCAGGTGGATATCGTTGCGGATATCGAAGATGGACTTGAATTCATACCGGATAATTCAATTGATACGATATATTGTCTTAGTTGTCTGGAGCATATATCTAATTTTGAAAAGCTGATGAGTGAAATGATAAGGGTTCTGAAGAAAGGTGGAAAAGTTGTTGTCGAGGTGCCTCATTTTTCAAATCCTTACTATTATTCCGACCCGACGCACAGAAGGTTCTTCGGATTGTATAGTTTCTACTATTTTGTTGAATCAAAGCATCAGCTCAGGCGCAAAGTCCCTGATTACTATTTTCCTTTTAAAATCAGAATTCTTTCGCAGAAAATTCTCTTTGATTCGCCGTTTCTGTTAGGAAAAATTTTTAAACGTCTGCTTCAGATTATATTTAATCTGAACTCGTTAATTCAGGAGTTTTACGAAGAAAATCTCTGTTATATGCTGCCCTGCAGGGCAGTAGGGGTAACATTTACAAAAGAAGATTTCATTATATGCAAGTCCTAAGTAAAATCAAAGGCGAGCTGGCAGAAGGCAGAGTTTTTTTACAGTTCGGTATTCTTGCTGCTTTTGGACAGGGGCTTGGGATGTTAACACCACTGATTATTGCAAAGTTCCTGACACCTGCATTAATGGGTAACTACTATCTGACAAAAACGGCAGTGTTCTTTTTCACAACGCAGCTTTTGTATTATATGCAGACTCCTTTTGTTGTTTTTGCGAATCAGGAAAAGGAAAAATCAGGCAAAATAAACAAATCTTTTTCGGTGCTGTGTGCATTTTATGCTTTTAGTCTGACAGTATTTTTACTTTTAATTGTTTCTGGTTCAAAAAAAATTACCGATTTCGCAAAAATTCCCCCCGCTGACATATTTATCGTAATCGCGGCATTTGCCGGAATTGCGATGAAGACATTCATCTGCGACCTTTTTCTGGCGCTTGGCCAGAGGATGAAAAATGCTCTTGCTGAATTTGTGTTTGGCAGCGTTATTCTTATATGCATTATTACACTTTGTCTGACTGGTTCGGTTAATCTGAAAACCGTATTTAGCGTTTATTTTGTTGCAGGCCTGCTGGTTCTTATTGTGTTTATTAAAGGAGTTGATTTCAGGCTGTTGACGCCTTTTTTGTTTGACAGGCAGCAATTCAGGGACACTATTGCTTTTGCGAAGTGGGTTTTCATCGGTGCCACCGCCTCATATTTTATCTCATGGGGCAACGACAATATCGTCCTGAGATTTAATACTTCGACGAGCAATATAGGCACATACAACCTCGGCTGTGATATTTATAGAAGTATTCTGATGTTGATATTTCTCATATACATTTATTTTCTGCCATTCGTCAGTCAGCATATTCAGGACAGGACAAAGATTCATGAATATCTGTGGCGCAAAAGACCGCGTATATTCTTTGTTGGGCTTGCGGTTATCTCGCTGATTTTTATTTTTGCGCCTTTCGCCTTTAGAATTGTCTATCAGAACGTATATGAAGGTTCGGCAGCAGTTCTCAGAATTTTGCTTATAGCTGCAGCGCTGGCCCTTTACAATATTTTTTATGAAGTGGTTTTCAACTCCTTGAAAAAATATAAGGTAACTCAGACTGTCAATGTGTTGCATGTTTTACTGAACCTGATTTTGAATATTGTCCTTGTGCCGATTATGGGAATCAAAGGGACGGCGGTTGCGACGGTAATCAGCTATGCGGCCCGTGTAGTGATATATGAAACATATTTCAGAACAAAAATTAAACCAGGCCTGCATTTATCAAATTGATAATAGATAATTGATATGGTTGACCAGATTAAAATAGCAATACTTACAGGCGGCGTTAAAACACCGGCAGCAGGATTTCGCATCAGACAATATATGACCGCTTACCGGCAATTCAGTTGCTCTAAAACCGAGATTAGCTTTGGAGCTGCAACTTCAAATGAGTAATTTTTAACCACAAAATTCCTCCCTCTCATCCCTATGTTTTTTCTTAGTTCCGGGTCCCGAATAAGAAGTGAAATTTTTTCGTACCATTCGTCTTCTGTGGCAGCTAAAAATCCATTTTCCCCGTCCTTAATCAGTTCCATATTTATTCCTACCGGTGAAGCAATGCAGGGAATACCCACCGCCATATATTGCAAAAGTTTGTAACCACCCTTGCCTCTTGTCCATTCATCATCAGGCAGCGGCATAATCCCTATGTCGAAGTTCTGCAAGTCTGCAACCTCAGTATCTAAATTCCACATTTTTTGCCTGAAGGGCTCTCTCATAAATTTCGTGCTTCGAGTGCCAATAAATTCGAAAATTAAATTTGTATGGGTTTCGTTCAATCTTTTGAATACATCTTCGAGCATATCAAGATAAGCTTGTGTGGCAGGACTGCCGATCCACCCAACAACGACGGCATCTCTTCTAATCTGATTTTTGGGATAATAGCGATTACAGTCTATAGGGCCTAAAATGACCAGTATATTATTATCTGTAAATTGGCGGGCGTATTCTTCCGTGAATGTGTTTTCAAGCACTAAAAGATTGCACAAGGGCAATTGTTGGTCGAGTCTCCTTTTATTAAAGTCTTTGGGATTTGCATAAATAGCATCATCAAAATCGAAAGCAAATTTCTTCTTGAAAATGCCTGAATACAATTTAAAAACAAAAGTTGGAATAAAAACCTTTTGAATGAAAAGCACATCGTAAAACATCGCCAAAAAAATAAATCTTCCAATTTGAAAAAATGAAAAAAGTGCATCGAACATTTGTACCATCTTGGCTGCAGATACTTTTGTCATTCTTATAACAAGGGTGTCGGAACAAAAAAACTTGGTTAAGTAATAAGAAACTTTTTCAAAACGCTTACTTTTGCCGGTAACCTTCTGTGTGGCTTTGCTGAAAGGGAATGCAGATGGCCAATAAGTTAATCCGGTACTATTAGTGATTACTTTGTATCTTATACCTTCTTTTTGAAAAAAAGGCAGGTATTGAAATACACGTGTTCTGCTGCTTGCTACCACCGGCGGCCCGTATGTTAGAAACAATACCTTCATACAAATATCCTACAGCCTTTTTTGCCTGCCGAACATAATGACTTCAGTTACGACTTTATCAAGTTCGCCTTTTGTCATATCTGGATAAAGTGGAAGCGTAAGCAGCCGTGGCCATACCATTTCGGTAATTGGTAAATCAGTCTTCGCATCACCAAAAATCTTGAAGTGATGAATTGGCTCATAATGGACACCCGTAGAAATGCCCTTCGTGCCAAGATACTCATTCAACTCATTTCTGAACGGGACCTTCACAACATAATTGTGACGACAACTATAAGTATAATCTTTTTCCACCGGAGTCTTAATCCAGGCCACATCTTTAAATGCTTCATCATATTTTCGAGCGGACTCTCGACGAATTAAGTTATGTTCATCAAGTGCCTTAAGTTGTGCTAACCCAATAACTGCCGTTATATCATTCATATGGTACTTAAAGCCCAATTTATTTACGGCGTATTGCCAGGAGTAGCCTTTTTTTGTGGATCTATCCCAAGTGCCTTTGTCGATCCCCACCCACCTTAATTTCTTGAGGTCGTTATATATTTTCTCATCGTTAGTGGTTATCATTCCGCCATCACCCGTGGGCAAGTTCTTTACGGCATGAAAACTAAAACATCCCATAACACCAACAGAACCCAGCATGCAGTTCTTATATTTACTACCACAGCCATGAGCCGCGTCTTCTACGACATAAAGATTGTGTTTACGTGCTATTTCCATTATTTCATCCATCCTGCAGGCATGGCCTCCGTAATGAACAGGGATTACCGCTTTTGTTTTTGATGTCACTTTTTTCTCAACATCGGCCGGGTCAATACAAAGCGTATCTTCCTCTATATCAGCAAAAACAGGGGTGCCTCCGCAATATAAAGGAGCCAGCGCCGTTGAGACAAAAGTCATAGAGGGGACTATAACCTCATCCTCTGGGCCTATCCCTAAGGCCAGATTTGCCAGATGCAGCGCAGCCGTGGCAGAATTTACGCCGACCGCATACTTGACACCTATATACTCCGCAAACTTTTGTTCAAACTCCTCCGTTTTTGGACCAAGTCCGATCCAGCCGGAGTCAAATATCTTTTCCAGCTCCCGGAGGATTTCCTCTTTTATCATTTTAGGTCTAAATACTGGTATCATTCCTGTTCTCGCGGATTTATCTTCTCACTATTTGTAACTATATGGAGAGCCATAAACTTAAATATAAATTTCAAGTTGTTTTCTACAAATGAACAAATCCTTAGCAAAATCACACTCCACGAATGAGGCAATACCCTGAAAACATTCCTTTCAGGTATTATAACATTGAGCTCATAATTCAGAATGTTAAAATTATTGGAGCGTAAAAGTTTCCGTAATTCCCAACTGAATAAAGGATTATCGTATGCTCTTTCACGTTTCTTTTTTGCAATCTCCGAATAAGCTGCATTAGCGGGAAACAAACGGCCCAAAATCTTCTTCGGAATCTTCCAAAAATGTAGTAAGTTTAAAATAATTCCATACATATTAGACCAAAATGATTCTGCAAATCTTGACGGAGTGGACAGTAATAATCTTCCTCTGTTTTTTAGAACTCGGCTCATCTCCCGCAGCGCCCTCTTTTTATCAAATATGTGCTCTAATACTTCAGTGCACAAAACCAGGTCCATCTTTTGAGTTCTTATTGGCAGTTTCTCGGCATCAGCTAATATGGGCACAATCGGGTATTTTTCTTTTTGTGCCCTCTTTATCAATGATTTTAAGCGATTTCTGGAAATTTCCACACCTATGAAAAACAAATCAAGAGAGTATCCATCCAAAATAGCAAACTCTTTGTCCCCCACCCCACAACCTACATCTAAAATGATGTCCCCCTCGTGGGGCTTAAGCCACTCTAAGAGCCTTCCTTCAATTAGCGGGTAATCATAATCAGTAACTTGCCTTGGGACACCCTGTTTATCCCGCCATTCGTAGTCATTCTCATAGTAGCCCGTTCTTTGATACAGCTTCTCAAATTCATTCTGGGACCAAAAATCGCCTTTATTTCCTTCTCTTTCTTTTTCGCCAACCCAAAAATCAAATATACCCTCATTAATTAAATATGTCTGTTTACAGGAAAGACAAGTAATTATTCCTTCCTCGATTCCTAAATTATCTTGTTTTACTACGTCAAACGCTAAATCTCCGTTGCAAATGGGGCATACAAGAATTTCTTCTAACCGTAATTTGAACTTAAAATCTTGGTTTCTAATCATATCCCGACACCATCCAAACTTTTTCCTTTTGTATATCCATATTACTTTTTGATAGCTTTTTCAGACGCTGCCGGGGACATCGGACAGCTGTGCTGGTTATCGATTTTTGGCCAACCGTGTAAAGATGAACTTATACTCGGCAGCAATTTTCACTATGTCATGATACTGCTCGACATATCTGCGGGCATTGGAATTATACTCGACATAGCGATTGTTTTCCAGCATAAACCGCAGGTTATATATTAGCCGACTGAAGTCGCCATTGCAACACAAACCACAAGCGTGGGTGTCCAGAAAACCGTTAGGATTTACCTTGAAAGACAGTATCGCTGTGCTGGATTTGCAGGCCTGGATGAATGTATTTGGGAAGCCCTCCGCGTCGCTGGTATTGACGAATATTTTGGCACGCTGAAAGTAAGCGTCAATTTTATTGAAGGGGACATGTCGAATAAATGTCAGATTGGGGATTTTACCGGCCCGTGTAACAAGATTCGCATAGTTCTGGTCGTCGTTGAACGTCTGGCACACAATAGTGAAATGTTCATTTGGAACGGCCTTGGCCAAGTCGAGAAACCGTTCGGGTTTTTTGATTGGGTCATCACGGCCGACCCACAGAATCGTATCGCGGGGTTGTTGCTGCATTGGCGGCAGGGGATGGCCGTTGGGGATGACTTGTGAAGAAATATTCATAGTTCTGGTCAGATTTTCAACGTCAATTGCATTCTGGGCAAAGACTAAGTCTGCCCGTTTCAATGACCAGGCAAACAATTTTCCCCAAATGGGATGCTGTCTGACATAAGTGCCGTTACTCTCAAGCAGACTGGCGAGCCGGTAAACAAATATCCGCTTATACAATTTGCAAAACCACGCAACCAGCGGCACACCAGGTGAAGCGCACTTGAGGAAGTAAATATCGGCATTAGCCGATTTCAGACCATTCCAGACCTTAAAAATACCCTTAACAGGTTTTTTGAAATCTATCGTTTTTATCACTCTTACATTTTCGATAAATTCCTCATTAGGTTGCCCGTAATCGGCAACAATGAAGCTGACTTCAAACGCATTGTCTTTAGCCAGTTCAGTTGCCAGATAATAGAGGTCAACCTCCGCCCCCCCAAAATAAGTCCCCACATTGGGATTAAATATGGGATACCCCTTAGGGGCGATAAAACAAACGCGAATTTTAGCATTATTTATCACTTCATTTTTCCTGAAATGAGGTTTTTTTCCTGGAAATCACGGTAATCGGATAATAAAATCCGGTTGCACAAGCTGTCCAAAGGAAACATTTTTTAATTGCAGGGATAGCGTTCAATACTTTCAGGCATTTCTTCAGGAAACGCTGATTTACTTTCTCTATTTGTTCAGGGTTGAATTTCCTAATAAATTCCTTTTTTCCCAATGAAATCATTTCCAGCTCATTTTGATATTTTTTGAAGACTTTTATTATATGCTTCGGTTTAATAATGTTAAGCCCTTCAAAGTAAGACGTGTAATGGCCGAGCAGTTTCAGGTATATACGAGCTGTTTTCTTATTTAAAAATGGGAGCCAGAAAACCTGATAATGACCCTCGTAGAAAGAATGGTAATTGGGACAAATATGGTACATAATGCCGCCGTCTTTTAGGACTCTTAAACATTCTTTAATAATATGTTCTGTCGAATTGACATGTTCCAGAACCTGGAAAGAAACGACAAAGTCGAAATAATTGTCAGGGATGGGGAATTTGCCGCCATCATACCATCGCAAATCGAGATGAGGAAATTCTTTTTTAACTTTTTCAAGGTATTCTTTGTTTATCTCCAATCCGGTTGCTATTAAGCCAGCTTTGCGGCATTCATCGAGAAATAGGCCATTCTTGAAACCGATTTCCAGTGTTTTTTTGCCTTGGGGGTTTTCAATATTACAATCGGACAGAAAGGATTGAAGTTGTTCGTGTGCCCTTTGTTCTGTTGAGATTCCTCGTTCCATATTGTTTCTCTGCTTCAAATTTTCTCCGCGGTTGCCAGATATGCCCATGGAATATTCAACCGGGAGTTTATATTGATGATTTCAATATTTCTGAAACCTACCCGGTCGATAAGTTCCGATATCTGTTTTTTGCTATAGCGGTGTTTATCGACATTTTTCAATTGTTTTGCAAATTTTATGTATGCACATCCAAGGCAATAATTTGAAATAAATGTGCTTATAAAAATTCCCTGTTTGTTTAAAACTTTTTCGGCCTCACTTAAAAAGGCGCTTAATTGCTCAGGATTCAGGTATTTTGTCATCCAAGTTGAGAACACCATATCGAATTTTTCATCACCGATAATCTTTGAAAGTTGTGTCGCGTCGCCTTTGTGCAAGGGGATAGACAGTCTGCAAAGATGAGGATTCTGGTCAATGCCGACGACTTTGTTTTTTTTAATTAAAAATTTTGTATAGAGACCGCTGCCGCAGCCGACATCGAGAATTTTTTTATCTGAGGGAATCTGGCAAAGATAATACATAATCCTTTTTTTCTCGTAGGAGTCAGCAGTTATATTTTTATATCTTTCGTAATTTTCCATTATCTTATATATTTGGAATTTTTATTCATCCAGTAATTAAAAATAAACACAAGCCATAATTCTCTGGCGTTATCCTGACTTTTGTCTGTATGGGATTTAAAGAGAGTTTGAACATAATCATAATTCAGAAAATTATGTTTATAAAAATCAGCGTTGGTTAAAAAATTGCCAATTAACTCACTTTGCCTTATCCATTTGGAAATCGGAACTGTAAACCCTCTTTTTGGTCGATGGATTATATTTTCAGGCAGATATTTTGCAGCGATTTTTTTCAAAATCCGTTTTGTTTCGAATAGACTAATTTTGTATTTCTCCGGCAGGCTTAAAACAAGCGGAAGCAATTGATGGTCGAGAAAAGGCACCCGCGCCTCAAGAGAATTCAGCATAGAGGCAATATCGACCTTTTTAAGAATATCTTCCGCAAGATAGTTGTGTATATCGTTAAGCTGAATAGATAGAAGGTCTGTCCCATAGTCGCAATCAATCAAGGATTCAGCAGGGACGAAATTCTGATTAAGTAGTTTCTGCCTCTGTAAATCGTTAAAAGTTGCCATCCAGTCTAAATGCCTTCTATTGACCTCTGCTTCGAAATCCCGCAGGAATCTCTTTGTCTTAAAAGCAAATGTTACTTTTTTTTCAGAAGGGGCAATTAAATCAGCACAATATCTTGCCGATTTCAGCAGAGCAGTTGGGAAATATTTAGCGTATTTATAACCTTTATAGGTATCATAACCGCCGAAAACCTCATCGCCGGCATCACCTGACAGGGCAACAGTTACTTTTTGACGGGTTATTTTAGAAAGTAAATATGTCGGCAATAAGGAAGAATCCCCGAACGGTTCATCCATATTTTCCAGAACAAATTTAAGAACATTTTCATCGACTTCCATATACTCATAATGATGTTTAGTATGAATATAATCCGAAACGAATATCGAGTATTTTAGCTCGTCATACGATTCGTCTTTAAAGCCAATGGAAAAAGTATCAAAAGCTTTGTGTCTTTGGCTGATAATAGCGGAAATCAGCGAAGAGTCTATTCCGCCGGACAGGAAGCTCCCCACCGGCACATCCGCCACGAGTCTTTCCTCAACCGCTTGGGTCAACGTGCTTTCAATCGATTCGAGCCTTTGTTCAAGCGGTATTGCCTGATGGTGGGCTATATCTTCAAGAAGATTATAATATTTTTCCAGACGGATTTCTTTGCGGTTTAAATCAAAAAATAAATTCTCAGAAGGCCTGAGTTTAAAGCAATTTTTAAATATCGTCAGATTATTTCCGATATATTTCTGGTAAAAGAAGAAATTGACGGCACGAGTGTCTATTTTGAGATTTATGTTATGAGTTTTTATTGCCTTTATTTCTGAAGCAAAGATAAACCTGCTGCCGTCGAAGTAGTAATAAAGAGGTTTTATTCCGAACCTGTCCCTCGAAAGAAAAAGAATGTTTTTCTTTTTGTCGTATATACAAAACGCCCACATACCATCGAATTTTTCAGCGCAGGACGGCCCCCAGCAGTGATAACTGTATAATAAAACTTCCGTATCCGTTCCGGAGTTAAACTGATAACCTTTTAATTCGAGCTGATTTTTCAGCTCTTTGAAATTATATATTTCCCCATTATATACAAGGACAAGGTCTTGTGATTCCATAGGCTGATGGCCTTTTGGTGAAAGGTCGAGGATGGATAATCTTGTATGTCCCAGCGAAACATTTGTATCCGTAAAAATACCATTATCGTCCGGCCCTCTGTGGCGCAGAGTAACAGTCATCTTTTCGGCTGCTTCCTGACTTGACCAGTTAAAGCCGGCTATCCCGCACATATTTGCTCCGCATAAACAGAAGCCAAAGTCTTGTTTTTAAAACCTTTTTTCATTATGTATTGTATGATTTTTTCAAGCCTGCGAATAAAAAGTTTTTGTCCGAACTTTGTCCGGACAAATGGCGTCTTGCCGGGTATTATTTCCATCGAGTGAAACATCATATTTAAAACAGGATTTTCAAAATTTGCAAGAAATTCGTTTACAACCATTTTCATCTCGAAAACGGTCATATGTGTCGGCCTTAGCCAGCGAGTAAACAACCATTTATCAGGCAGGAAAGGGAATCGTTTTTTGGAAACAGTAATCGGCACTTCAAGGATTTTCATACTGCCGGACTTATACATATTATCGTCGCTGATAAAATACGGCTGTTTTGGTGCAGTTGAATGATTTGGACCTCCTGCATAGGACCAATTGGTATTTGGCGTAACAGAACTGTCAACTTTATAACCCAGCTTTTCGAGGGACTTTATTGTTGCCAAATCCGCTCCATATCTTGCTGCCCTGTAAGAGACTGGCTGGATATTCAATTTTTGCTTTATCAAATCTGTAAGATTTTTTATTTTTTCAAATTCGACATCATCACTATACGCGATACAGGGGAATTCATTGCTTGCGGTTCCATCGGCTTGTGTAAATTTCATTTGTGGTTCTATATATTCTGAATGTAAATGTGTGCCTATTTCTGCTCCGGACTTAATCTCATTTTTTAGCACCTGACAGCATTGGACATTATTGATTACTTCCGGCGAAACAAAATATACCGGCCTGATGTCATATAAGTCCCAGATAGGCCTTAAAATATTCGGAATACCGAACAAAACAGATTCAAAAGTCAGTGGCTGCGACCTTTTCCAGTGAATATCACAGTCTGGTTCGGTATCAATGGTTATACAATATGTTTTCATGATAAAATCTTCTGATAAAAATTCAGATAAGTCTGCGAAATAGATTTCCAGGTGAAATTTTCAGCGTGTTTTCTCGCTGCCTTGGACATCGACTCCAGTTTTTCGGTGTTCATAACCAGCTCTGATATTGCCTTTGCGATTCCGCCCGCCGTTTCTTTCTTGACTATTACGCCATTTCCTTTAATTAGTTCGTCAACGCCCTCGCAGGGAGTTGTTATAATCGGCAGGCCGCAGGCCATTGCTTCAAGCATAGCATTGCTCATTCCTTCCTGCATTGTTGCGCTGACATACAAATCGCTGTTTTGATAAAATTGAGGCATTTGTTCCGAGTCCACAATGCCCCTGAATTCAATATAATTGGAAAGATTTTTCCGGGCGGCGGTTTTTTCAAGGGAATCTTTAAGCGAGCCTCCGCCGACAACAAGCAGCTTGACGTTTTTTCCCTGTCCGACAAGAATTTTTACTGCATCTGTTAGAATATTGACCCTTTTGGTAATGCTGAGTCTGCCGACTGTGATAAGTCTGATTAAATCGGATTTTTTTGTTCTGTTTTCAGATATAGGGTAAAATTTCTCGATGTCAACGCCATTGGGTATAACCTCTATTTTTACTTGTGGGTAGAATCTTAATGCCCGCTGTTTCAGACCCTCGCTGCACGCTACCAAACAGGATGCGTTTTTCCAGATAGCTTTAAATGCAAGTCCCAGCAGTTTGTATTCGAATGCAAATCTTAAATTTTTTCCGGGAACATCCGAACCCCTTAGCGAGATTATATATGGTATTTTTTTTCTGCTTTTATAGCAGAACCAGCCTGTTGGGAAACCGAAAAACGAATGAACAATATCATATTTTTTACTCTTAATTAGTTTTTTATAATAAACGCCGGCCTTGACAAGCCACTCAAGAATTTCAATTTTTCTCCAGAAATGCAGATTTTTTTTATGAACTCCGACTTTATGAATGTTTATATTATCGTAGAGTTTGATAATCTGGTTTGGCGGCTGCGGCGCCGAAGTAAGCACATCGATATTGAGGTCATTTTGCTTTGAATATTCCCTAAGTATATTCAAATGCACCTTGCCTGCACCGCCCCCGATTGGAGGAAATTCATAATTTAACATTAAAATATTCATTTACTGTTCTTGAGCTTAAATACAACACAATCGCCGAACATTTGAACTATATCATAATTATCTCTTATAAACTTCCTGAATTTGCCCATAATCTCAAATCTTTTGGCCTCATCGTCTCCGAATCTTTCACGGGTTATCTGCTCCCATTGTTGTTCAAATTTTTCCACCATTTGCGGGTCTGGCGGCAAAAATTGCGGCTGTCCCTGACTCGAATAGCCTATAATTGGCCAAAGCTCGAATTTAAAACGATTCAGCGGCAAATGCTGCTTTCTGGCATCAACAATATATTTGGGCATATCTTTTTTGAAATAACTAAGAAGCTCGTCAATCATCTGTTCAAGCTGCTGTGGGGATTTGGTATGCATTTCACTTTCAAATGCGACAGGAGCGGGGCAGAATCTCTGTGCCGACAAATATATACCCGGCACCCAGCCCCATACATAAATTTTGTCGTTCGGCTGAGTATTTGTCCGTATGTATTCGCCCGTTGTTTCCCACGAACCTTTCCAGCCTCTGCTTTTGCGCTGCTCAATTTCGTTCCATCGCTGAGCATAGCCATTCCGTTTTTCATGATATATTACACCTGAATATGGACTTCTCGGAAGACCGAAAAATATATGCCAGGACATAATTATCATCAAGACTACGCCAGCTATTCCGGCAAAAACCCATTTTGTTTTAATTACCGCTTTAGCGAGTGTATCTCGCCAAACAGCTATTAGATAACTGCCTGTCATAGCGCCTGAAGCGGTCAGAGGCAGGTAATATTGTTCATAAGAAGCTGCGCTTACCCAAACAAGCCCCATATCGAAGACCCACCAAAGCCCTAACAGCAAAACAAATTTGTCGTAATTGTTTGGAAAAGAAGTATGTAACAATTTTGCAATAGGCTTACCAAATAATCTTGCCAAAATTGAAATGATAGCCAAAAAGACTGGGACACTAAGTGCGAGATAAAATCGCAGCACTCTCGGCCACTGCTCGGAAAAAGGCATTACCGCTCTTAAAGAAGAGACAAAAGATTCTGCCTGCGGCGCCGCTGCCTGTGCTGCCTGATGTGCCGGCAGAAATCCCCTGATGTTTTCCCATACGAAGTAATACGGCACCACCCATTCAACTTTCCATCCTATTATCCATATATATATTGTCCAGATATATAGTGGCGCCATTGCCGCCAGAAAACCTGCAAACAGTAAAACGATGTCAATTCCAGTTTGTTTCCATGTCCTGTTCTTAAATATCGGCTGCAATATAACGAATAATCCGATTGCCCCTATCGCGGAGATACCCGTTGCCTTAAAAAGAGGTGCCCAGCTTAAAAACACTCCTGTAAGCAAGCTGTTCCACCAGCCTCCGCCTGATTGCCTGAGTATAAATAGGCTTACTGCCGTTACCATACAGGCTATCATAAACTGTTCTTTGACGTTGCCGAACTTTGCTAAAAAAGGAGCTGAAAGATAAATTGAAGCGACAATTACGCTGACGGCCGCCGGTAATTTGCCCATTATTTTTTTGACGACGATATACATTATTATCAATGCGCCGGCCTGCATAATTGTTTGAATCAGCTTCGGCCCGAATTCGCTAAAACCAAACAGCTTCACACCTAAAATATTAACCAGCAATGTTCCCAATGCTTCGCTTGGTATTTCATCTATCCCGATTTTTGCTCCATTGAGAATATGTTGAGCGGAATAAACATTTGCGGCGCTGTCGAAAGGGTCCGGATAGTTGAATTCAAAATATCGTCCCAGTGCAAATGGGATTCCTGCAAAAATTAGAACGATTAGAATAGCGGTTAGTTCCGAGCCGGTTTTGTCTGTTGTCGCGGCCGGTTTTTTATTTTTATGCACCGGCCTGTCCGGCTGCCTGCTTTTTGCAGGAAGCTTCGTCATTTACCGTCTCCCGTGGATGATTCGAGGATTTTACGAATCACATATATCGGCCGTTTTTGCGATTCGTGGTAGGTGCGGACAATCATCTCCGCAAGCAGACCCATAAGAACAAGCTGAACGGTCGTAATCATAAGCAGTGCGGCAAGCAGCAGAAGCGGGTTGCGGTTCATCGGCAATTGCTCGGAGCTTATATATTTCTTATATAGAACGCAAAGCCCGATTAAGACAGAGGCAATGCCGCTGAAAATCCCCATACCGCCGAAGATATATATGGGCTTAGTGGCATAAGAACCTAAAAATTTGATTGTCATCAGGTCAAGAAAGACTTTAACCGTTCTTTCAAGGCCGTATTTTGCGACACCTGTTACTCTCGGCCGATGGTTCACTGCCATTTCCGTAATTCTTGCCCCATACCAGCTTGCAATAGCAGGGATAAATCTGTGCATTTCGCCATATAAATTAATCGTATCGAGTATTTCTCGTCTGTATGCTTTCAGACTGCAGCCGTAATCATGCAGCTTAACGCCGGTCATTTTCCCGATTATCCAGTTTGCGGTCATTGATGGGATTTTTCTGCTGATAGTTTTGTCTTTCCTGTCTTTTCGCCAGCCGCTTACTATGTCGTAGCCTTCTTTTAATTTTTCTACCAGAGCCGGAATATCCGCAGGGTCGTTTTGACCGTCCGCGTCGAGGGGAACTATTATCTCGGCTTTTGCGTGATTGAAACCTGCGCTCATTGCTGCAGTTTGGCCGAAATTTCTGCGGAATATAATTATCCTGACCCTTGAATCTCTTTGATGTATCTTTTCAAGAATTTTTTGGCTGTCGTCTTTGCTGCCATCATCGACAAATATTATCTCGAATGAATATTTAAGCCCAAGGGCATCAACAATCTGCTGATATATGTTCTCCAGATTTTCCTGCTCGTTATAGACAGGAACTATTACCGAGATATCTAAATTTTTTTGCATTATTATGAGTTTCTTACCAAAAGTTGAATTATATCAAATTATTTACAACAAAGATATAACCATTTTATGCGTATAAGTATTTTATTTTAATGGAGTTATAACTATACGCACGATACCAAAAGGGCGCCGATAAGCATATAGATTATCGACAAGACCCGCAGAGTCGTATTATTTTTTGCCGCGAACCATTCGGCCATAGCCCTGGCTTTTTGAGGGCTGATTACGATAAAAACTGCGCCGCCAAGCGCCAGAATTCCAAATAGAATTATCACCGCGGGCATTTTGCATCCTGAAGCGCCAATGAGAAAAATCGCTCCAATTGCCGCCTTGAGAACAGCAGCGAGGTAAATTCTTTTTCCGCCGGTGAATATCTCAATATATTTTTTCAAAAAATCCGGTCTAAATAGAAGCACTATGCCATCGAGAATGATGAGAATTGCAATGATTTTCAGCAATAAAATCATAAATCACCTCCATGTTAAAAATATCATTTAAAAATCAGTTTTCCCCAATCACTTCGAGCAAAGCGGAATCTATTTCAAGACACGTAGCCTTGCCGAGTATATCGACCTGGAGAATGAGTCTTGTCTTGTTCTGGTCGCTGCTAACCAGACCTTCCGTTCCCATAAGAGGGCCTGCAATAACCTTGCATCGCTGGCCCGCCTTGATATAGGTGTATGGCGCAAGGTTTATGCCGCTTGTAAGGGCCTTTTCAATCGGCAAAAGCTCCGTAATCAAATGCTGCTGATTTTTTACCTCCAAAAGCCCGGCAACACGGTTTGTCTTTAGCACATCTAACCTGTTATTTTCATTTCCGCAGAAAAAAACATATCCGCCAAACAGCGGCAGCATTGAACGAAACACTCTTCGGCTTTTCCTGTAAACTTTTTCTGTCAGAGGCAAAAAATAACTAATATTTTTCTTTTGCATCTGCCAGGCAAGGGCCTTTTCGTTTCTGCTTTTAGTATGTGCAACCCACCAGGTTCCCTGGAAGTCTTTTAAACTCGAACCGGCAGGCCATATCATTGGCGGATTTTCTTCAGGCTTTAGCATAAAAACATTGTATATGTTATTGATATAACTGTCAATAAAATCAATCTTGAATTACAGAATTGTTGTTAGATATTCGGTATAATCGTTGAAATGAAAATTGCCGGAAAAGGCAGCTGGCAGAAGGATTGTCTGACCTTTTGAAAATTCAACAGCCTGTGAATCTTTTGATTCTATTTTTCCGCCTCCTTTTATAACGATAATGACTTTCATTATCCCCTCGGGAATTTGTCTTTTTGAGCCTGCCTGTATCGTGATTTTATCAACCTTGAAAAATTCAGTATCGACAAGTCTGCCGCTGGTAGTTATAGGCAGGTCGTCCGGTTTCTGGTTGAAATTGATACTTTCAAGAGCCTCTGCTATATGAAGCTGCCGGGGTTTGCTGTTTTGAAGCCTGTTCCAGTCAAATACGCGGAATGTCGTGTCCGAAGGCGTTTGAATTTCAGCAATTAGAATGCCTGCGCCTATTGCATGAACAGTGCCGGCAGGCAGAGAATGACACTGCCCCGGTTTTACAGGCACTTTATTGAGAAGTTCTACACAGGTGCCGTTTTTTATCGACGCGGCAAACCGCTCTTTTGTTGTGCCTGTCTTTAATCCTTTGTAAATACAGGCATTAGGTTCGCTATCAATTATATACCAGCACTCGGTTTTGGGCGTTCCTGTTTTGAGTTTTTTTACCGCTTCTTTATCGGGGTGGACCTGAACGCTCAAAACATCACAAGCGTCGATAAATTTTATAAGCAGTCCGAAAAGGGGCTTATATTCTTTTTGTCCCGTAAGCTGCTGGGGAAATTTTTGTAAAATTTCTGTGATTGTTTTGCCGGCAAATTCGCCGTTTGTGATAATAGATTTGCCATTTGGCAAATCGGCAAGTTCCCAGCTTTCGCCGATTTTTTTACCTGCAGGAATATCTTTGCCGAAGAATTTTTTCAGCTTATCGCCGCCCCAGATAAGCTCTTTGTAAATCGGTCTGAATTTCAGGGGATAAGGATTCATTTATTTACACAAATAATAACAGACTTATCGCCATTACAATCATACCTGCGACAAAACCATAAACAGCATAATGATGTTTACCGTATTTTTCCGCAGCCGGCAAAAGCTCATCGATGGAGATAAATACCATTATGCCGCCTGTAGCGGCAAATATGGCATTGCACATAACATTGCTTTGAGTTTTAAGGAGGATGAAATATCCTATCACCGCGCCGGCAGGTTCGGCAAGACCGGAAAGAAAAGAAAACCAGAACGCTTTTTTTCTATTGCCTGTTGCGTAGAACAGCGGCACTGAGACCGCAATCCCTTCTGGTATATTGTGAATAGCTATGGCAATGGCAATTGGTATGCCAAGCCGCAGGTTTATAAGAGATGAAGCAAAAGTCGCAAGGCCTTCAGGAAAGTTATGTATCGCAACTGCAATAGCAGTAAATAATCCGGTGCGATACAGACCGCGGTCTAGCGATGCTGTTCCGGGATAATCGCTCATTTCGGTGCTTCGTAATTCGTGGGGGTTATCCACTGCCGGTATTAGTTTATCAATAACTGACATTATAAAAACACCGGCAAAGAATGCTCCGACTGTTGCCCAGTAGCCTTTTGCCGGTCCCAGTTCGGCAATCAGATCGGTTTTTACCTGTGCAAATATATCAACCAGGGAGACATAAATCATAACACCTGCCGAAAAGCCCAGCGATGTCGAGAGAAATCTGGTGCTGGTCCTTTTGGCAAAGAAGGCCGTTGCGCTTCCGATGCCGGTCGAAAGCCCTGCAAGCAGTGTCAGGCCGAATGCCGCTGGAACATTATGTAATATCATAATTGTCCGCTATTCTTTGGATATAAAATCAATTATGCCGTCGGAGATTGCCTGTGCAAGTTGTCTTTGTTTTCCGGTATTTTTAAGCTGTTTTGCTTCCCAGTAGTTTGATAAATACCCCAGCTCAACCAAAACGGCAGGGCAGCTCGTATGTGTCAGAACCCTGTAATCGGCGCTATTAACGCCATTGCTGCTTATATCAGTTTGAGCCATACGATGATTAATAGCCCTTGCAAGTCTTGAAGATTCCGATGAACCACTCCTTCTAATATAAACAGTAAAGCCATTTTTATTGCTCTTTTCGGAAGAATCCGAGTGAATGCTTACAAAAACATCGGCCCAGTTTCGATTGGCGATGTTAGCCCGTTCTTCGAGTTCGATAAACTCATCATTATTACGGGTCATTATAACTTTTAATCCCTTGTCGCGTAACATCTGTGCTATCTGTAAAGCGACATCGAGATTGACGGTTTTTTCCTCATAACCGTAGGTGCTTGTAGCGCCGGGGTCTTTTCCGCCGTGGCCTGGGTCAATTACGATAGTTTTATTAGAAAAATTTGTAACAGGTTTCTCAACCTGTTTTTGGAGTTTCGGAACAATAGGCGCCGGTTTTTCAATTATGGATTTTGTAAGTTTGCTTTTTATTTCATCTTCAAGAGAACTTCTGACATTAAGCAAATCATCAATAATTTTTGTTTTGCCGAGCTGGCCGATGGAATCGCTGTTGACGAAAACCTGGTCCTGATTTGTAAGAATTGTTACGGTATTTACGCCGTCGTTAAATATTACTTTTTCCTTGCTCGTTAGAGACAGTGTCATTCCGAGTCTGCCTGCAAGATAATAAACATTGACTAATTGTTCGCCGGCAAGAGCCGGCTTGCCTGCCGCTTGTTTTGCGGACTGCTGGCAGCCTGCCGCCGCGAATATCACAAAAACAGACGATAAAATCAGTGAAGCAGTTTTTCTCATTTTCATTCCCTTTAGATTGTTTTTATTTCTAAAATAATTCGCTTGTTTCCTGCTGAGTTTTTTCTTTTAGCTTAATCCCCAAATGTTTGCAAGCCGAATCGGTTATTTCCCTGCCCCTTTTTGTTCTGCGGACAAATCCAATCTGTAATAAATACGGCTCTACAACGTCTTCAAGCGTATCTTTTTCTTCGCCAAGTGTTGCAGCCAATGCCTCAATACCAGCCGGCCCGCCGTTATAGACATTTGCAATCGCTCTCAAAAACGACCTGTCTAACTCATCAAGACCGAGTTCGTCGATTTGCTCCATCTGCAAAGCATTTCCGACAATATCATCTGTGAGTTTGCCTTTTCCTTTGACCTGTGCGTAGTCACGGACCCTTTTTAAAAGCCGGTTTGCAATTCTCGGCGTGCCGCGGCTGCGCGATGCGATTAGCTCAAGTGTGCCATCTTGGCAGGATAAGTTAAGCAATTTTGCCGAGCGGATAAGAATCTTCGCCAGCTCATCGGCACTGTAAAATTCAAGATGATACAACATCCCGAACCTGCCCCTGAGCGGCGCGCTCAAAAGACCTGCCCGTGTTGTCGCGCCGATGAGGGTAAATCGCTTCAATGGGAAATTTATCGTCTTTGCGTGAAGCCCGCTGTCAACCGTAAAATCGATCCTGAATTCCTCCATCGCGGGATATATAAATTCCTCAACCGGCGTGCTTAATCGATGTATTTCATCGATAAAGAGAATGTCGCCTGTGTTTATATTACTCAAAAGACCCATCACATCGCCTTGTTTTACAAGTGCCGGGCCGGAAGTGGTCTTTATTTTTGCGTTCATTTCATTTGCGATAACGTGAGCAAGAGTGGTTTTGCCAAGCCCCGGCGGGCCGTAAAAGAGAATATGGTCTAAAGGTTCGCCTCGCTTTTTAGCGGCAGCGATAGCGATAGCCAGTTTTTCTTTGACGTTCTCCTGGCCTACACATTCGACAAATTTTGTCGGCCGCAGCGAAGCGTTAAAATTCTCTTCCTGCTCGTTCATCGAATCAGAGTTCAATACCCTGTCTATCGCCATTTTTTACACCTCAATCCCTTGCTTTATTCTATACACCAGCGGCACAAGTTCTTCTGCGGTTTTAATTTGTGGATGCTTCTTGCACGCCAAATTGATAAGCTCGGTTGCCTCAATCCGTTTTTCGCCCCAGGCAATCAAAATCTCAAGCGCTTCAATCTGATAAGCTTTAAATGCAGGCTCCTGAAGACCTTTCGCGGATTCACCCACAGCAAAATTCGCTAATTTTCCTTTTAATTCGGCTATTATATGCTGAGCAAGTCTATTACCGATTCCCGGCAGGGCGATAAGCGTTTTTTCATCGCTGTTTTCCACTGCCGAGGCTATTGTTGCAATCGGCAAAGCCAGGGATTTCAGACCTTTTTTAATTCCAATACCGCTGACAGATGTGTAGCGTTTGAAAAAATCCTTTTCGCCAGGCGTTAAAAAACCAACCATTTGCGGCACAAGATTTCCGCCTGCCATATTGCCTTCGTAATATTCCATAATGCAAAGCGTGATATCCTGTCCGATTTTACTGGAAAGAAAACTCGCAAGATAGCCCGGCAAAAGTATCTCATAGCAAATCTGTCCGATTTGCACAAGTGCCGTATCGCTGGCGAGATTAACAAGTTTTCCTTCTATCCGTGCAATCATAATCAGCTATCACAATAATGCCTGTTTTATATCTTCTATAATATCTTCCACATTTTCTACCCCGACCGCAAGCCTGATAAGTCCGTCTTTGATGCCTAATGCCAGGCGTTCTTCTCTGGTTATGCCGTAGTAGCTTATCGTAGCGGGGTGCGTTACGAGCGATTCCACACCACCGAGGCTTGGTCCGATGTTTATGATTTTCAGCCGGCTTAAAAACTCCAGGGCATACGAAACATTATCTTCCACTTCGAATGTAACCACACCGCCGAAGCCTTTCATTTGTTTTTTCGCAATTTCATAATGCGGATGGCTTTTAAGGCCCGGATAATATACGCGTTTGACTTTTGGATGGCTCTCAAGATATTCAGCGACCTTTTGGCCGCTCTCGTTATGACGCTGCATACGGAGTTCGAATGTTTTCAGGCCGCGGATTAGAAGATAAGAAGAATGCGGGTCGATGCAGCCGCCCGTTATCTTGAGATATTCACGAACGACGTTGGTCAATTCTTTTCTTCCCAGCACAACGCCGCTGAGAAGGTCGTTGTGCCCGCCGAGATATTTGGTACCGCTGTGTATGACCAAGTCGATCCCGTATTCCAGCGGTCTTTGATTGTAAGGCGTTGCGAAAGTGCTGTCCGATATGACAAGTATGCCTTTTCCCTTGAAAATGCCCATCAGCCGTTCCATATCCATTATATTTAGATATGGATTTGTCGGCGATTCGGAAAAGAAAAGCTTCGTATTTGGTTTTATCGCCTTTTCTATCGCTTCATAATCGCCCATTTTCACAACCATACATTCGATATCAAATCTGTCGAGACAGCTCAAGCAGAAATCGAGTGTCCGTTTATAGGCATCGTCTGTTATTATGATATGGTCGCCTGCCTTTAGCAGCGCGAAAAGGGTGGTTGTTATAGCACTCATTCCCGAAGAAAACAGCACGGCATCCTCAGCATTTTCGAGAGCGGCAAGTTTTCGCTCGGCAGCGACCTGTGTCGGATGGCCGTATCGGCCGTATTCGAATCTGTCGATCGCGCCTTGGGCAAGTTTTTTTATCTCATCGATGTTTTTGAAAATAAACGTGGATGTCTGGACAATAGGTGTGGTTATTGAGCCGTATTCATTGTAGCGTATTTCGCCGGCATGCACAGCCGTAGTGGAGAAACCTGCCTTTTTAACTTGTTTTTTCATAGCAGCCCTTTCATCAGGCGATAGATACCCTTGTTATCAAGTGAGTTGGCACAGCAAATCGCCGTCGCAATCGCATCGGCGACATCTGCCGGTTCAGGCATCTTTGCAAGACCGAGGAGACTTTTTATACTCCTTTGCATCTGCAATTTAGATGCTCTGCCGTTGCCAGTCAGCGATTTTTTAATTCTTGTCGCGGCGAAACTCTTGACGTCTGTTCCGTCTTTGCAGGCCTGTGCAAGTATAACGCCTCTTGCGTGCCCCATCAATATCGCTGTTTTCGGATGGGCATAATGAGAATACAAATCCTCAACCGCGACGCAGGCCGGCCTAAATTTTTCAATCAGCGAATTTATATCCTGTACTATCTGCAATAATCTTTTCTCAATCGGTAATTTCGAGTTTGTCCTGCAAACGCCTGCTTCAAGAAGTTTAAATTGGTTTCTGTCGGCTTCAATCACGGCATATCCGCAAACCTGCAAGCCGGGGTCTATGCCGAGAATCTTCATTAAGCTTCCTCCCTGCGTTTTATTCTGTAGCCTCCGCCGGGAGTATCTTCAACTATCCAGCCCTCGGCCAAAATTTCTGACCGCACGGCATCGGCCGTTTTCCAGTCCTTGCTTAATTTAGCGGCCTTTCGCTTCTCAGCAAGCTCTATTATCTTACTCGGCACTTCCGGGCCTGTGGTTTCCAGAACGCCGAGCACCGAATCAATTTTGTTAATGGTATCGAGCAGGACACCGGCCTCGGTCGAATTCATATCATTGACCTTATTGACTTCCCGAAGGAAATCAAAACATACAGCCAGGGCTTTTGAAATATTCAAATCGTCACAAAGAGCCTCATCGAAATCCGCCAGGCAGACAGATACCAGGTCTTGTATCTGCTCTCTGATTTTACCATCTTTTTTATTTTTGCGAAAATCTTCAAGATGTAAAACGCATTGCTGTATTTTGTCTATCGCCTGCTCGGCTGCTTTTAGACCGTCGAAAGTAAAATTGTAATTTTGTTTATAATGCGAGGAGATAAGAGCATACCGTATGGCGTTTTTCTTAAAACCCTTCTCGACAAGTTCCTGAATTGTGTATAGGTTGCCTTTTGATTTGGACATTTTTTCGCCGTTGAAAACCAGAAATCGTGTATGTAGCCAGTAATGGACAAACTTTTTGCCGCTTGCCGCTTCTGATTGAGCGATTTCGCATTCGTGGTGCGGGAAAATGTTGTCTTCGCCGCCGGTATGAATGTCAAATTCCGCCCCCAGATATTTTGAGCTCATTGCCGAACATTCTATATGCCAGCCGGGAAATCCTCTGCCCCACGGACTGTCCCACTGCTGAAGATGTTTCGGGTCGTGCTTCCAGAGAGCAAAGTCTTGAGGATTTTTCTTTTCCGGATTAACTTCAATCCTGGCGCCTGCGTTTAATTCGTCTAAGGTATTACCGGAAAGCTGTCCGTAATTGGGAAACTTGGTTACATCATAATAAACATTATGCCCGACAACATAAGCGTACCCTTTTTCAATAAGGGTTTTAATCATATCTATCATTTCGCTGATATGCTCTGTTGCTTTCGGGAATTTGTTGGGAGGCTTTATATTAAGAAGTCTGCTTGCCTCCATAAATGAGTCAGTATAGACTTTTGCGATTTCTAAAGGGTCTTTTTTTTGCTTTCTGGCAGTTTCTTCAAGCTTGTCGGCTCCTTCATCCGCGTCGTCAACCAGGTGTCCGACATCGGTTATATTCATTATATGAGTAACTTTGAAGCCTTTGAATTCCAGGAACCGCTTCAATAAATCAGCTACGAGAAAACTCCTGAAATTTCCTATATGCGGATGCGAATATACCGTCGGCCCGCAGCTATACATCCCGACTTTGCCTTGCTGCATCGGGACAAATTCTTCGATTTTGCGTGTAAGCGTGTTATATAATTTCAGAGGCATTATAATGTTCTTTTTATTCTTCTTCTTAATAATACTGTAGCTATCGCTGATATTGCTAACCCTGTTCCTATATCACCTAAACCCTCGTTTGTTTTCGCTTTTACATTTACGTTTAGAAAATCGATTCCCAAAAGGCTGGCAATACATCTTTTCATTTGCGCTTTATACGGCCCAAGGTTTGGTTCTTCAGCGGTAATCGTTATATCTGCGTTTACAACTTCCCAGTTTTTTGAGGCTATATAGTCTTTGATTTTCAGGACGAGTTCCTTGCTGTCTATATCTTTAAACTGCGGGTCGCTATCGGGGAAAATTGTTCCTATATCGCCAAGCCCTGCTGCTCCGAGGATTGCATCTATCAAAGCGTGCAGCGCGACATCGCCGTCGCTATGGGCGAGCAATCCTTTTTCAAAGGGAACAGCTATGCCGCCAAGTTTCAGCTCTCTGCCTTCAACAAGGCGGTGAATATCAGTTCCGATACCCGTTCTATATTCGTAGTTTATATCGCCGTTCACAGCGAACCCTTTGTGCTTGGAATATCCTTGCCGCTGATTTTAACAGCCTGTCCTAATGCCTGTCCCAATGCCTTGAATACTGCCTCAGCGATATGATGACTGTTTGTGCCGTGCGGCACGGTTATATGCAGGTTGAACTTTCCGTGATTTGAGAAACTTCTCAGTAGCTCCTCAACGCACTCGACATCGAAATCGCCGACCTTTTCCGTTCTATACTGCACGTTGTAAACGCAGAAAGGTCTGCCTGAAAGGTCAACAGCGACATTCGCAAGTGCATCTTCCATCGGCACAGAGCTGTTGCCATAGCGGGCGATGCCTTTTTTATCGCCGAGCGCCTCGATAATCACCTCTCCTAAGCATATCGCTACATCTTCGACCGTGTGATGCTGGTCAACTTCAAGGTCGCCTTTTGCTTTAAGGACCAAATCTATCTTGCTGTGTTTGCTCAGATGGCAGAGCATATGGTCTAAAAAGCCTATGCCGCTATCTATTTCATATTTGCCTTCGCCGTCGAGGTTGATTTGAACGCTGATGTCCGTTTCTTTTGTTTTTCTCGTTATTTTTGCGATTCTTTCTTTCATAAAGGTATCCTTATCAAGTTTTGCTTATTTTAACCGCAGATTTCGCGGATTGCACGAATTTTTTTCAGCGCAAAAAGGCGCAAGATTCACAACACAAGCGACGAATTAAAAATATGGGACATTCGGTTTGATTATTACGGGATAAGGTTTTCTTATGCTTCAGTCAGCTTATGGTTATAGGACACTTCTTCATAAGGTAACCAAATATCATATCTGCGGCAATTCATGCCAGATTTGATATAAAAGCGTCAAACACAGTTTTTTCTTCACCTGAGAGAATTGTCTGAAACGTAAACATCTGTTCAAAACCAGGTTTAATTAAAATCGGGACTTTAATACATTCACGGCCTTGCTGGCTATAATGTACTTGGTAAGCTTTTGTGTGCCTAATCTTAATATAACATGAAGAAATTCTCATAAATATCGGCTCTAAAGTCGAAGGGTTCCAAACCGCTAATGTATGATTGGCGCTGACGGCCTGTTGCCAAGGATATATATATCTGGTTCGAGCTGGTTTATCAATAGCTATTAAAGCCATAGAAAATCGGCTCCTAAGTTTAGCTTGTATTTGCTTATTGACTAACTTATCGAAAGAAGCCCAAAACCATCCATCCTTATGAAAGCCCTGTGGAATTATCCACTCCGGTTCTTTTCCAAATGGTTGGAATTCGCGGTCGGCCTTCATTTTCAAATGTTCAGGATATTCATCAGGCGTCATAAGAAAATCTATATAATTACCAGCATTATAGCTTAATTCGATGGCAATATCACTGTCTGGTTTTCCCGTGCCACCTAGAAGTTTGTCTAAACGAAGGCATGCATTCAATCCGTGCGGGTCTTGTGGAGTACCATGTTTTGCTTGCCATAAGTCGTCAACAACTAGTGGCGATTCCATAACTTTTTCGAGAATCTTAGAATCAATTGCATTATCCATTCTTTTATTCTCCTATTACTCTGATAACATTGTTTTAATGATCTGCAAATAGTATAGGGCTCGCTTGAGATATAAACACCCACCAATAACGACAGCAAATAGCAGAAGTCCAAATACAATCCAGTCCCTTCCGGGTAAGGGAACAAGCCAGAAGAAGAAATAATTCAAAGTGATTATGGTGGATAGTACAAAGGCAGCCAAGACGCCCAATGCATGCTTGAAAAAGGATGGAAAGAGGTATTGTGGCGGACTACATAGCCACTGTTCTGCCAGTCTTATTCTGGAATCTGGATCGTGAGTCGGAGACCCTGGCCAACGAACCTTACCTATCCACAATGCCTGAACAAGACGCAGAGAAATCGGCAAAATGCGTAAAAACTGCACGCCGAAATATAATGCACTGAGAGCTGCGGCAATTAAAATCACTCGGTTCTCCACATTCATTCACTCCTTTTTCCCCATATTTTTGGAGTTCGGTATGGTGCTGAAAATTCGCTTAAGCTCCCACCGAACTAATCCAAACGTCAGAATAAGCCCAACTAAGAGCGCTTTGCCTTGACCAATTGTCAAACCAAGCACCTTATAGAGTATATAGCCACTAATACAGTAGGCAACTAATTTAACCTCAAGATTCTGCATGAGACTCATTGTCTCCGACGGTAGAACACCCTGCCTTTTCTTTCTATGGAGCCACTCAAAACGTGAGGAATTCTCTCCCAGTAGAACCCCAAAGCAGACAAAAAGAATCCGATCGACCCATATGACTTGCACAAAGAAAGGACCGTACTTCAAGTGAACAAAAAATGCAATGACCACCAAGATAAACGTAAAAACAATGATTTGTATTGCGTCTGATCGACTTGCTGATAAGTTCCTCGACATATTACGGTCTTTCTGGAATTCAGGAGACGCCATACTTATTTCCCTTACGATACAAAATTCCTTCTTCCGGCTTTGAATAAGTATTATATTATTGAATAATGAAGGAGTCAACAATTTTTTCGTGGCGAGATGGCGAGAATCCGTATTGAATTTTTTTAAAATATTCCAAAGTTGGTGTCCAAGATAGCCGAAAAACTCATAGATTGGTGGTTGCTAAGAACATTTTTCGTAAGAAACCCCTGCCAAAAACTTGCTGGGGCAGGCAAGACACAAAACATAGACAAATTTAATCCGCGTTAATCTGTGAAATCCGCGGTTACGATTTCTTTTAATGCGCCTATGAGTTTTTCATTTTGCTCACCTGTTCCGACTGTAATTCTGAGCTTATCGTTTATATCCGGATAAGCCCAGTATCGGACATATATATTTCTGTCCTTAAGTTTCCCATAGACATCGATAGCCCTGATTTTCGCAGGCTTTGCGAATACGAAATTTGCCTGGCTGGCAGGCACCTCAAAACCTAATTCCGTTAATTTTTCAGTCAGGAATTTTCTTTCAATTTTTATTTTCTGAACATTATTTTTAAAATACTGCTGGTCTTGTATTGCCGCTGTGGCTGCCGCTATTGAAACAGCATCTGCATTATAAGAATCTTTTACCTTTTCAAGACCTTTAATTATTTTTTCGTTTGCTATGCCGAACCCGAATCGAAGTCCTGCCAGCGAATAGCCCTTGCTCATCGAGCGGAGGATAATCACATTGTCGAATTTTTGGACAAGCTCAAGGCAGTTGTCCTCTGCGAAATCTACATAAGCCTCATCAATCAGAAGCAGTCCTTTTAATTCCTCGGCAAGCTGCGCCAGTTCTTCTTTTGGTGTGAATGTTCCGCTTGGTGCGTTTGGATTGCAGACGATTGTCAATGCCGCGCCGCTTGAAGCGAGTTTCGCAGGCAGATTAAATTCGCTGTCGAATGGAATTTCAATTACAGGGGCATTTGCGATTTGAGCCAGCACTGGATAAAGCGTATAGCTCGGCGTCGGATACGCAAGCGGCCGGTTTTCATCGCAACAAGCCCTGATTGTCATATTTAATAATTCATCGCCGCCGTTGGTGCAGATAATATTTTCGCATTCAACGTCTAAAATTTCAGCAACAGCCTCTCTGAAGGTATCGGCCATTGACTGAGGGTATCTTCTTAGCTGGTCTGGGTTTATATTCCTTATTGTTTCGATTGCTTTTGGACTTGGCGGGTATGGATTTTCATTGGTATTGAGCTTGACTACATCGGCTTCTTTTGGCTGAAATCCCGGCTCATAGCCTGCCATTTTTTCGATATTTTCACGGAAATAACCCATAATGGTTTGGATTATACGCAGAAAAATGTGGATTGCAAAGTATGATTTTTACGTTGGATTTTTACCGCAGTAGTCTATCAGGCGGGCTATCTCGCTTCTTAAGTCTTTGCGGTGGACAATCGAATCGACAAAGCCGTGTTCGAGCAGGAATTCAGCCCTTTGAAAACCTTTAGGCAATGCGACCTTAATTGTCTCATATATTGTTCGCGGCCCGGCAAAACCTATTAACGCGCCGGGTTCAGCGATAATAACATCTCCTAACATCGCATAGCTTGCCGTAACTCCGCCAGTAGTCGGGTCTGTCAAAACCGATATAAAAAGACCACCGCTATCGTCTAATTTGGCCAGTGCCGCGCTGGTCTTTGCCATTTGACCAAGCGAAACAACGCCTTCGTGCATTCTTGCCCCGCCTGTCGAGCTTACTACAACAAGAGGCAGTGAATCTTCTATTGCCTTTTCAATAGCGACGCTCAATTTTTCGCCCACAACAGCACCCATTGAACCGCCTAAGTAGTCGAAATCCATTACAGCGAGCATCAACGGCCTTCCCTTTATAAATGCCTTGCCGATAAGCATTGCCTCTTTGCCTGCCGCAGCCTTTTCAGCCTCCTTTGCACGTTCTTTATATGAAGTCCCGCGAAATTGGAAATCCAGCGGGTCAGCCGTAACCATATCAGCCAGCATCTCTTCAAAGGAGCCTTCGTCAACGAGGTATTTGAGCCTTTTGCCTGCTCCAATACGAAAATGATAGTTACATTCTGGACAGACATCCATATTTTCTGTAACAGACTTTTTGAAGAGAGTTTTCCCGCATCCGGGGCATTTGAGCCACAGGCCTTCCGGCATCTCTTTTCTTGGCTTTAGACTAAAGCCGTCCCAGCTTGCTTTTGGTTTTTTAGCCATAGTTTTAATCATACTCATTGTTAAAGCAGGGGAGATTATATCAGAATTGTTTGTAAAAATCGAGTGTTATTTACCCCCACACCTATTTATCCTTTGGTTGTGTTTTTTTTAAAGCCGGCCAAAGTAATTTTGGGTATTTCTTCCATTTTGACGTCATAATATAAATAGGTGTGGGGGTTTACAAGCTTTTCGGATTGCTTCAATAGCCGCAGCGCGATTGGGCTTTGAGAATATTGCATTGCCTGCTACGAGCGTATCTGCTCCAAGAGAGGTAACAATAGGAGTGGTATCCGGGTCGATTCCGCCGTCAACCTCAATGCGGATATTCGGTCCGACTATTTGACGAATAGGCTTTATTTTCTCAGCAGCGTCCTGAATGAAATGCTGACCTCCAAACCCCGGATGGACCGTCATTACAAGAATCATATCCGCCAGTGAAGCGTATTTTTCGATTTTCGATACCGGCGTTTCTGGATTAAGACACAATCCTGCCGTAATGCCGGAACCGTGGAGTTTTTTGATAAAGTCTGTTGGGTTTGGCACTACTTCTATATGGAAGGTGATATGGTCAACGCCTGCCTTTATAAAATCATCGGCGTATCTTTCCGGCTCGCTTATCATTAAATGGGCGTCGAAAACGAGGTTCGAGTATTTTCGCAGCTTTTCAATAACAGGGGGGCCAAAGGTTATGTTCGGCACGAAATGGCCGTCCATCACGTCGAGGTGGACTATTTTCACGCCTGCCTTTTCGATATCCGCGATTTCAGCGGCAAGATTTGCGAAATCCGCGCTTAGAACTGATGGCGCGACCTCGATAGTTCCTGCTTTTGGCAGTCTTCTTTTTTGTTGCTTTATCTGTTCGCCCATTCCCTCATAGTAATCGTTTTAGATATTGATTGCAACAAATCTCCTGAACGCAGAATCCTGTTATTTTCTCGATTCTTTGTTCATCCCGTTAGAAATCTTTCCAATTATAACCCTTTTGCAACAATATTTCGAAAAGAAGCTATCCCTTAAATTTTATCTCAATAGGTGATTTCTAACGGGATTCATCAGTTCGATAAATTCGTCGAACAGGTAGTTAGAATCGTGCGGGCCGGGCGATGCTTCGGGGTGATATTGAACGGCAAAAGCAGGGGCATTTTTGCAGCGGAAACCTTCCAGTGTGTTGTCATTGAGATTTATATGTGTAATCTGCACGTCTTTATCTAAAATCGAATCCGGGTCGATGCAAAAGCCGTGGTTCTGACTGGTAATTTCGATTTTCTCGGTAATAAGATTCTTGACTGGATGGTTTGCGCCGTGATGGCCGAATTTTAGTTTGAAACTTTTGCCGCCGATTGCAAGACCCAAAAGCTGATGTCCCAGGCAAATCCCGAATATCGGCACTTTGCCGAGCAGTCTGTGTATCGTTTCGATTGCATAACTTATAGGACCGGGGTCGCCGGGGCCGTTGCTCAAAAATACGCCGTCGGGTTTTTGCTTAAGTATTTCCTCAGCGGTCGTCTGCGGCGGAACAACTGTAACTTTACAGCCGTGCGAAACTAAAAGCCGCAGTATATTCTGCTTTATGCCGTAATCAAAGGCTATAACGTTATATTTAGCCTGTGGTCGGACAGCCTGGCCGAATTCATTTTCGACGGGTTTGTCCCAAATATAGCTCTTTTTTGTGCAGACGTTTTTCACAATGTCTCTGTCAACAAGGCCGGGGTATTTATCAAGTTCGCCTTTCAGCTCTTTGATACTTGTTCCATCTGTGCAGATAATCCCTCTCATCGCACCGGTTTGACGCAGGAGCATAACCAATTTTCTGGTGTCGATGTCCTCAATAGCGGGGATATTATATTTTTTAAGATATTCATCAAGCGATAAGTCGTTTCTCCAGTTGCTTGGAAAATTGCAGTTTTCCTTTACAACAAAACCGCTCAGGAAAGGTTTATTGGATTCAACATCGAGCAGATTTGTGCCGTAGTTTCCTATTAAAGGATAGGTCATAGTTACAATCTGTTCGTGATAGGAAGGGTCTGTAAGGATTTCCTGATAGCCGGTCATAGCGGTATTAAAGACGACTTCGCCGCACTTTTTGCCTTCGGCTCCGAATCCGCAGCCTTTAAAACAGGTTCCATCTTCGAGTAGTAATATGCCTTTCATCCCGCACCTTCTTTAATTCATTTTTAATTTTTATGTGTTTTTATGTAAATCTTTAAATTCTTAAGGACCATCCCATACCTCCGAATTGAATATTTAGAAGGTGCGGGATTCATATTTCCTTATCCGTAATACAATTGTATTGGCTTAACTTCAGTTTTTTTCTGTTTCAGCGATTCGATTGCTTTTGTAACCGCCGCTGCGCCCCTGATTGTCGTGGTATAAGGCATGTTGCGGTCAAGAGCGGTTCTTCTTATCGCAAACGAATCTTTAATAGTTTGTTTGCCGATTGTAGTATTTATAATCAATGCAATCTGATTATTTATAATTAAATCTACTATGTGCGGTCTGCCTTCGGCCATTTTCAATACGAATTCAGAAGGCACGTTGTTCTTAATTAACTCGATACAGGTTCCCTTTGTAGCGAGGAGTTTAAATCCCATCTGGTGAAGTTTTTTGGCTATTTGAACAGCCTTTGGCTTATCAGCGTCTTTAACGCTGATAAAAACATTTCCGTTTGTCGGCAGAGAATTGCCCGCGGCAATTTGTGATTTCGCGTAAGCGATACCGAAATCATCTGACAGTCCCATTACTTCGCCGGTCGATAGCATTTCAGGCCCAAGCAGCGTATCGCAGCCGGGGAATTTCAGGAATGGAAATACCGCTTCCTTAACGGAAAAGTAACTGCGATGCACCTCTTCTGTGAATCCGAGTTCTTTAAGTGTTTTTCCTGCCATAACCTTCGCGGCCAGCTTGGCCAGCGGCACGCCGATTGCCTTGCTGACAAACGGCACTGTTCTTGAAGCTCGCGGATTGACTTCGAGTATATAAATCTGGCCGTCTTTTACAGCGAACTGGACATTCATCAAGCCTATCACATTCAGTTCCAGTGCGAGCATTTTAGTCTGCCGTTTTATTTCCTTGATTAAGGCGGGGCTTAACGAAAACGGCGGCAGAGAGCAGGCGCTGTCGCCCGAATGGATACCCGCCTCCTCGATATGTTCCATAACTCCGCCGATAACGACAATTTTGCCGTCGCTTATTGCGTCAACGTCAAGTTCCATTGCGTCGTCGAGGAATTTGTCGATGAGTATCGGATGCTGCTCCGAAACGGCTATTGCGTTTTCGACGCAGCTTTTCAATTCTGTTTCGTCATAAACTATTTGCATCGCTCTTCCGCCCAATACGAACGATGGCCGTATAAGCAGAGGATAGCCTAATTTCTTTGCGATTTTGACTGTCTGCTCATAATTCATAGCTGTTCCGCTCGGCGGCTGATTGAGCTTTAATTTTTCGACTATTTTGTTAAACCGTTTTCTGTCCTCGGCGGCGTCGATGCTGTCGGGACTTGTGCCGATGATTTTCACGCCGGCTTTTGAAAGGGCGTTTGAAAGTTTCAGCGGCGTTTGGCCTCCGAACTGAACGATAATGCCGTCGGGCTTTTCTTTTTCGACAATGTTCATCACGTCTTCATAAGTCAAAGGCTCAAAATAAAGTCTGTCTGATGTGTCGTAATCCGTGCTTACCGTTTCGGGGTTGCAGTTGACCATTATGGATTCGATACCGATTTCTTTCAGTGCAAATGCCGCATGGCAGCAGCAGTAGTCGAATTCGATTCCCTGCCCGATTCGGTTTGGCCCGCCGCCGAGAATTATGACTTTTTTTCTCTTTGTCGGGTTTGCCTCGCACTGGTCTTCATAAGTCGAATACAAATAAGGCGTATTTGCCTCAAATTCTGCGCCGCAGGTATCGACAATCTTATAAACGGCGGAAATTCTATCTGTAACCCGCTGTTTTCTAAGCTGCGGCTCGGTAATATTCAATTTTGACGCTATATATTTATCGCTGAAGCCTAATTTTTTGGCTTGTTTGAGATTTTTAATGCTTATTTTGTCCTCGAACTGGACAATCTGGTCTATGTTGTTCAAAAACCAGGGGTCGATTTTTGTAAGCTCATAAATTTCACTCACCGGCAGTTTTCTTCTGAGAGCCTCGGCGACATACCAGATTTTGTCCCAGCGGTTGGTCCGCAGCAATTGTTTGAGCCGGTCGTTGTCGATTGTTGAGTCGATATGTTTTCTATCAAGCGAATATCTGTTTATTTCAAGCGAGCGGATTGCCTTCTGGAATGCCTCCTTAAATGTTCTTCCGATTGCCATTGCTTCGCCGACGCTTTTCATCTGGATAGTCAGTTCCGGTTTTGTTGCCGGAAATTTTTCGAAGGTGAATCTTGGCCATTTAACTACACAGTAGTCGATTGTAGGCTCAAAGCAGGCAGGCGTCCTTTTGGTTATGTCGTTTGGTATTTCATCGAGGGAGAAACCTACGGCCAGCAGCGAGGCGATTTTTGCAATCGGGAAACCGGTAGCCTTTGAGGCAAGTGCCGAGCTTCTCGAAACTCGCGGATTCATTTCGATTACACACATTTTGCCGGTTTCGGGATTAACGGCAAACTGGATATTCGAGCCGCCTGTTTCGACGCCGATGGCCCTCATAATTTTCAGCGCCGCATCGCGCATCGTCTGGTATTCCTTGTCGGTGAGCGTCTGAGCAGGTGCCACTGTTATGCTGTCGCCGGTATGGATTCCCATCGGGTCAAGATTTTCTATCGAGCAGACAATCACAACGTTGTCTTTTTTGTCGCGCATCACTTCCAGTTCATATTCTTTCCAGCCAAGGACCGATTCTTCAACCAACACCTGTCTTTTTGGACTCAGATTCAATCCCCAACATATGAATTCCTTGTATTCTTCAGCGTTATAAGCGACGTTTCCGCCTGTTCCGCCTAATGTATAAGAAGGGCGGATAATCGCGGGAAAACCGACCTGCTCGACAATTTTTTGAGCTTCTTCCCAGTTGTGGGCGTAGCCGCTTTTCGGCACTTTCAGGCCGATATCGAGAATGATTTTCTTGAATCTGTCGCGTTCCTCAGCCTTTTTTATCGTGGCCAAATCAGCGCCGATAAGTTTGACATTATATTTTTTCAGGACGCCGCTTTCCGCAAGTGCGACAGCGGTATTAAGTCCGGTTTGTCCGCCGAGTGTCGGCAGGAGGCAGTCCGGCTTTTCTTTTTTAATGATTTTTTCAACCATTTCCGGAGTAATCGGCTCGATATAGGTGCGGTCGGCCAGTTCCGGGTCGGTCATAATAGTTGCAGGATTGCTGTTGACCAGCACGACCTCGAAACCTTCTTTTTTCAGGGCCTTGCAGGCCTGGGCGCCGGAATAGTCAAATTCACAAGCCTGGCCTATTACTATAGGACCGGAGCCTATTATCATTATTTTGTGGATATCTGTTCTTTTGGGCATTTTTTTAATCCGTGTTGTAGTCTAATTATTTTTATCAGGAGATTGCCGATAGTGATTTGTAATCGGCATCCTTCTGTCCCTTCCGAATGCTTTTGGCGTAATCTTGACCCCCGGCGGACATTGACGCCGTTTATATTCGTTCCGGTCAACCATTCCTATAACTTTTGCTGCTGTTTGGGCGTCGAAACCGCTTTCGACAATTTCAGCCAACGATTTTTCTTCTTCGATATAGGCTTTTAATATGCCGTCGAGAATATCGTATTCCGGCAGCGAATCGCTGTCTTTCTGTCCGAAGCGGAGTTCTGCAGTGGGAATTCTTTTGATTACGCTTTGCGGAATGATTTCTTTGCCCTGAATCTTATTTACGTATTCGCTTAACTGATAAACAACCGTTTTCGGCACATCTTTTATTACGGCAAAACCGCCGGCAGTATCGCCGTAAAGCGTTGAATAGCCGACCGCGGTCTCGCTTTTATTGCCTGTTGTCAAAACAAGGTATCCGAACTGGTTGCTCATCGACATCAGGATAGTGCCTCTGATTCTTGCCTGTAAATTTTCATAAGCAAGACCTTTTTCATTCCAGCCGGGAATTTTTCCTATTTCCTGATTGAAACTTTGCAGTATTTTTTCTATGGGTATATTGTGAAATTCTATACCGAGGTTTTTCGCGGTTTTTTCAGCGTCGCTTATGGTTTCTGCCGCGTTAAATCTTGTCGGCATCGTTACGCCGATGACGTTTTCTTTCCCGAGCGCATCGACGGCCAAACAGGCTGTAAGCGATGAATCTATTCCGCCGCTTAAACCGATAATTACTTTTTTAAAGCCGTTCTTTTTGATGTAATCTCTTGTTCCAAGCACAAGAGCCTGATAAATTTCTTCTATATAGTCGGTCTTTAACTGTTTCGATTCCGCCTTTATCTGTCCGTTTTTATCAATATCGGCGATAAGCAGGTCTTCTTCGAATGCCTTTGCGCCGGTAACGAGTTTGCCGCTCGAATCAACAAACATACTTCTGCCGTCGAAGACCAGCTCGTCCTGTCCGCCGATGGTATTGCAGTATGCGACACAGCATCCCAATGTCTTGGCGCAATCCTCAAGCATTTCGAGTTTTTGGTTAATTTTTCCCGCGTGGAACGGCGAAGCGGATATATTTACGATAAGGCTTTTTTCAGCTACCGGAGACAGGAATTTTTTCAGCCATTTCAGTTCCCAGATGTCTTCACATATTGTGCAGGCTACGGACAGGTCTTTTATTTTTATTAATGCCGGTTCAGTGCCGCTGCTGAAATATCTTTTCTCATCGAATACCCCGTAGTTCGGCAGCAGAGCTTTGCGGTAAATTTTTATGATTTTACCGCCGCCAATTACGGCAAGAGAGTTGAAACAAGTTCCGTTATCGGCTTCGGCAAAGCCGACCATCATAGTCATATCCGGACAGCTTTCGGCAATTTTCTGAACTGCCTTTTTATTTTCCGCGAGAAAGTGCTTTTTGAGCAGCAAATCCTCCGGTGGATAGCCGCAGACAGTTAACTCCGGAAAAACGAGCAGTTCGACTCCTTCCCGCTGCGCGCGGGTGGACATCTGCCGAATTTTATTCAAATTTGCGGTAATGTCCCCGACGGTTGTGTTTATTTGTGCAAGACCTGTTCTTAAGCTCATTTTATTTTCCGTTTTAGAGCCTATTTTACAGATTATTTATTCTTTGTCCATAATCCATTTGTTAATTTGTTCGGCCGCTCTTCTTCCGGTGTCGATTGCCTTTACCACCAGCGAAGCGCCGAGCACCGAATCGCCCGCGGCAAAAACGGCAGGGTCGCTGGTCTGGAAATCCTTTACAGCGATATTGCCGTTTTCATCTAATTTAAGCTGCAGACTTTTTACGAGGCCTTCCTGTTGGACGTGCAGAAAGCCCATAGCTAGAACCACAAGGTCTGTCTTTATTGAAAACTCCGTGCCGGCTATCTCTTTGATATTCCAGCCTCTCGGCGTTTTTATCCATTCGACCTGGCAGCCTCGAAGTTCGCTTACGCTGGTCTCGGCGCCTGAAAGTTTTGTCGTTTTGACGCCCCAGATTCTTTCACAGCCTTCTTCGTGCGATGATGATGTTCTCATAATTCTCGGCCACATCGGCCAAGGCGTATCGGGGGGTCTGCTGTCCGGCGGTTTCGGCAGAATTTCGAGCTGATAAATCTTTTTTGCGCCTTGCCTTTGGGCAGTTCCGACACAATCGCTGCCGGTATCTCCGCCGCCTATAACTATTACGGTTTTGTCTCTTGCGGAAATTGTTTTGCCTTCGTTTTTTTCACCATTGCAGATTTTATTTTGCAGAGCTAAGTAGTCCCACGCAAACACTACATTTTCATATCCTCTGCCTGTAACGGCCAAATCCCGCGGCTCACCAGCGCCCATTGTCAGGCAGATGCAATCGAACATCTTTTTCAGATAATGCGCGGATATATCTTTTCCGGCTTCGACGCCGGTCTGAAATTGAACGCCTTCAGCGGCAAGTTGTGCCAGTCTTCGGTCGATAATATCTTTTTCAAGTTTAAAATCGGGTATTCCATACCGTAAAAGTCCGCCGATTTTGTCATCTTTTTCAAAGACGGCGACGCTGTGTCCTGCTCTCGCAAGCTGCTGAGCAGCGGCAAGTCCTGCCGGGCCTGAACCGATAATCGCTATCCTTTTACTTGTTTTTTGTTTTGCGATAACCGGTTTTATCCAGCCTTCTTTAAAGCCCCGCTCGACAATCTGGTATTCGATGTGTCTTATAAATACCGGCTCATCATTTATCGCCAGTGTGCAGGCCGTTTCGCACGGAGCAGGGCAGACGCGGGCGGTAATTTCCGGAAAATTATTCGTCGAATGAAGAAGCTGGCAGGCCTTTTGCCATTGATTTTTGTAAACCATATCGTTGAATTCAGGAATATTATTTCCCAATGGACAGCCGACGCCGTGACAGAATGGTATCCCGCAATCGATACATCTTGCCGCCTGCTGGATAATATCGTCGGGCGTAAGAGCAAGTTCTACTTCTTTGTAATCCAAGATTCTCTGCTCTATCGGCCGATAGCCGATTTTTTTGCGTTTATATTTTAGAAAGCCTTTTATCTCAGCCATAGAAAACCTCTTCAGTCGCAGGAGTTGTCTCAGTGCTTCGCTCTTCAGCAGCTCTCATTTTTTCAAGTGATTTTCGATAATCAATCGGTATAACCTTCACAAATCTGCCTAACATATCCGCCCAGGAATTTAAAATTCTTTCCGCCTGTTTGCTTGTTGTCCATTTATAATGTTTTTCGATAAGTTCTTTTAAGAGTTTTTTGTCCTCATTCAGCCGGATACTTTCAAGCTCCACCATATCGAGATTGCACAGAGTATCGAATAGCTGCATTTCATCGAGAACATAAGCTATGCCGCCGCTCATTCCCGCAGCGAAATTACACCCCGTTTTACCCAATACAACCACAGTTCCACCGGTCATATATTCACAGCCGTGGTCGCCCAGTCCCTCTACGACCGCGATAGCTCCACTGTTCCGCACCGCAAATCTTTCGCCCGCCATACCATTAACGAAAATTTCACCTTTTGTAGCTCCATAAAGTAAGGTATTTCCGACTATGATATTTTCGTGAGCGGCAAATGGCGAACCTTCAGGGGTTTTCACAACAATTCTGCCTCCTGAAAGTCCTTTTCCGAGGTAATCATTGCTTTGGCCGGTCAATTTCAGCGTGATTCCCGGAGCAAGAAATGCCCCGAAACTCTGACCTGCCGAGCCGGTGAAATTTAACTCGATAGTCCCATCCGGCAGACCTTTTGGACCATATTTTTTCACTATATAATTGCTTATTATTGTGCCGACAGTTCTGTTGACATTGCGAATCGGCATTTCAAGTTTTTCCTTTTGTTTGTTGTCAATCGCAGCTTTTATTTTTTCAAGAATCTGCCAATCGAGATGGTCAGCCAATTTATCCGGCTGAGGATGAATTTTCCTGATTGCTCTGCCGTTTGACGTATCGGGCTTGTAAAAAATAGTGGAGAAATCGAGTCCTTTTGCCTTGTAATGTTCAATGGCCTTTTTAGTGCAAAGCATCTCGACTCTGCCAACCATATCCTCAAATTTTCTGAACCCCAGTTGAGCCATAATGCCTCTGGCTTCCTCGGCGACGAAAAACATAAATCTTTCGAGGTATTCCGGCTTGCCGGCGAATCTTGCCCGTAATTCTTTATCCTGAGTCGCGATTCCAAATGTGCAGGCCCCTTCGTGGCATTTGCGAAGCAATGTGCAGCCTAACGTAACCAAAGCGGCAGTTCCGAAACCGAATCTTTCAGCGCCCAACAGGGCGCCTATAACGACATCTCTGCCGGTTTTCATTTGCCCATCGGCCTGAACGGTAATTCTGTCCCGCAGGTTATTGTTTACAAGAACCTGTTGCGTTTCCGCCAGTCCCAGCTCCCACGGACAACCGGTATGTTTTATTGAGCTAAGCGGGCTTGCGCCGGTTCCGCCATCGTGGCCGCTGATTAAAACTTCATCTGCGTTGCCTTTTGCGACGCCTGCGGCAACGGTTCCGACGCCGATTTCGGCGACGAGTTTGACTGAGACTTTCACGCCGGGATTGCTGCATTTCAGGTCATAAATAAGCTGTGCTAGGTCTTCAATTGAATAAATATCGTGATGCGGCGGGGGAGATATTAAAGTTACACCCGGCGTCGAATATCGTAATTTTGCTATTTCTTCTGTTACTTTATGCCCCGGCAATTGTCCGCCTTCGCCCGGTTTTGCACCCTGTGCCATCTTAATCTGCAGTTCTTTTGCGTGAGACAGATAATTTATCGTTACGCCGAACCGACCGCTTGCGACCTGCTTTATGGCACAATTCAGTGAAACCTTACCTTTTTTCTCGATGTATCTTCCTTCATCTTCGCCGCCTTCGCCTGTGTTGCTCATCGCCCCGATAGTATTCATTGCGGCGGCAAGACATTCGTGAGCTTCTTTGCTTATTGAGCCGTGGCTCATAGCACCTGTGCAGAATCTTTTAACAATTTCGCCTGCAGGCTCGACCTCTTCAATTGGAATCGGCTGAGCATCTTTAAATTCAAAAAGTCCCCGCAGGGTGCATAATTTTGTTCCCTGCTGGTTGACGGCGTTTGCGTATTCATCATAAGCCTTTTGGTCGTTATTTCGGACAGCGTGCTGAAGACGGGAAATTGTTGTCGGGTTCCACAAGTGTGCTTCGCCGGAATTTCGATAATGATATTCGCCGCCGAATTCTAATTCAAGCTCGCCGTCTTTTTTCGGCTCATAAGCGGGTAAATAACGCTGAAGAACCTCCTTTGCGATTTGGGCGAGACCAATTCCTTCAATTCTGGAGCTTGTATTTGTGAAAAATTCCTTCACAAGCTCTTTATTGAGGCCAATCGCTTCAAAAAGCTGCGCGGAATGATAACTTCTTAATGTCGATATTCCCATCTTGCTCATTGTTTTCAGGATACCTTTTTTTACCGCGGCGATGTAATTATCCGCGATTTGAACCGGGTCCATACTGGTCGGCAACTCGCCTTGCATTTGCATTTCATCGAGACATTCAAATGCAAGATATGGATTTATCGCATTTGCGCCATAGCCGCAAAGAAGGCAGAAATGCATTACTTCTCTCGGCTCTCCGCTTTCGACGATAATGCCTGCGTCGGCCCTTAATCCTGCCTTGAGCAGTCCGTTGTGCACCGCGGCAGTCGCAAGCAGGGAAGGAATCGGCGCCAAACTTTGCGATGCGGATTTATCGCTGATAATAAGTAAACAAGAACCGTTTTTAACGGCTTCTATCGCGTCATTTACGAGTTTATCAATTCCGACACGGAGACTTTTGGTGTGGTCATTCGTTTGAGAGTCAAACAGGGCATCGACCGTAGCGATTTTAAAATCGCCGCGATGGACTGAACGAAGACGTTCGATATCTTCATTGGTAAGAATTGGATGAGGCAGTTTTAATTGTCTGCAATGCTGCGGCGTTTCTTCGAGTATATTTGGTTTTCTGCCGGTAAAGCCCATAAGGCTCATTACCAGGCCTTCGCGCAAAGGGTCAATCGGCGGGTTCGTAACCTGTGCGAAAAGCTGTTTGAAGTAATTAAACAGCAGTTTCGGTTTATTGCTCAGCACCGCCAGCGCCGCGTCATTGCCCATCGAGCCGATAGGCTCCTGACCGTTGACGGCCATCGGCGTAATAATCATTTTTAGCTCTTCGCGGGTAAAACCGAACATTCGCAGCCGCTGGAAAATTGTTTCAGGGTCGCTTGTTGCGAGTTTGGGACTGTCGAAAAGGCCTCGCAGTTCAATGCGGTTTTCATCGAGCCAGCGTCTGTATGGTTTTTGTCTCGATATTTTGCTTTTTATCTCGTTGTCCGTAACAATTCTGCCTTCAACCGTATCGACGAGGAACATATGGCCGGGCTGAAGACGTCCTTTCTTCTGGATTTTTTCCGGTGGGAATTCCACAACACCGGCCTCGCTTGCCAGAATCGCAAGGCCGTCGGTTGTTACGATGTATCTGCAGGGTCTTAGGCCGTTTCTATCGAGCGTTCCGCCGATTATTTGTCCGTCAGTAAAGACCATCGCAGCAGGGCCGTCCCACGGCTCCATTATGGCGGAGTGATATTCGTAAAAGGCCCGTTTGTCCGTGCTTATGTGATATTTTTGCCCAAAGGCCTCAGGAATCATCATCATCATAGCGTGCGGCAGGGTGCGCCCCGCCTGCACTAATAATTCCAGAGCGTTATCGAAGCACGCGGAATCGCTGCCGTCCGGCACAAGCACTGGGAAACAATCGGGCATAAACCGGCCGAATTTTTCACAGGCCATTTTGTATTCTCTTGCTGCCATACTGCTTTTGTTTCCGCTTAACGTGTTGATTTCACCGTTATGCGCAATGCAGCGGAAAGGCTGGGCCAGCTTCCAGTTTGGAAATGTATTTGTGCTGTATCTTTGATGGACTATCGCCAGCGCGCTTTTGACAGTTTCATCCGCCAAATCAGGATAATAGGCAAACAATTGCCAGGCCATAAACATTCCCTTATAGCATATTGTTCTGCCGCTTAGCGAGCAGATGTAAAAATCTTTTCCCGCGGCGCCGAATTTTTCCCTGATTTGTATTCCAGCGCTTTTTCTCGCAAGAAATAATTTTCTTTCGAGTTCAAGTCCCTCGAAGCCGCAGGCGTCGACAAATATCTGGCTGATATGCGGTTCTGCTTCGAGTGCGATTTTGCCGAGACAGTCCGGCTTGACCGGCACAATTCTCTGGCCGATGATTTTCATTCCGTGCAGTTCGATTGCCTGCTGGAAAATGGAGAGGCATTTTTTCCGAAGTTCATTATCTTTTGGGGCAAATATCATTCCCACGGCATATTTGCCGGGCTGGGGAAGATTTATATTGAGTTTTTTACTGTGTGCAAAAAAAAACTCGTGCGGAATCTGGAACAATATTCCCGCTCCATCGCCTGTGGTTTCATCGGCGCCGGCCGCTCCTCTGTGATGGAGATTTACGAGGATTTCCCTGCCGTAATTGATTATTGAATGGTCTCTTTTGCCGGAAATATGGACAACGGCTCCGATACCGCAGGCATCGTGCTCGGTTTTCGTTTCATACAGACCAAAATCTCTTTGTTCAGGTAACAGTGTAAAATCCCTCCGAAAATTCCGATATTTTATAATAAATCCTGTTGTCTATGTCAATGTTATATCTTCCTATAGACACGTCAACCCCTGCCGGTTTTTTCAGGCCGGCAGGGGTAGTTGTGTATCAAAATGACAGTTCTTTGCTGACCGTTATTAGCAGTCGTAATACAGATGAAACTCGTGCGGATGCGGCCGCAGGGATATTTCATCTATTTCTTTTTCCTGTTTCCACTGAATCCATGTCTCGATAAGGTCATTGCTGAATACATCGCCTTCAGTCAGGAATTTATGGTCTTTTTCGAGAGCCGCAATCGCTTCTGACAGTGAGCCTGGCGCCTGTTTTGTGTTGGCCAGCTCTTTGGCGGAAAGTTCATAGACGTCCACGTCCATCGGCTTACCCGGGTCGAGTTTGCGATTGATGCCGTCGTTGGCAGCCATAAGCATAGCGGCGAAGGTAAGATAGCCGTTACAGCTTGGGTCTGGGCAGCGGAATTCGACGCGTTTGGCTTTCTCGCTCGGAGAATACATCGGAATTCGGCAGGCAGCCGAACGATTACGGGCTGACATACAAAGATTTACCGGCGCCTCGAAGCCTGGAACAAGCCTTCGGTATGAATTTGTGGTCGGTGCCGCGAAAGCAAGAATGGCCGGTGCGTGAGCGATAAGCCCGGCGATTGCGTGCAATCCGAGTTCGGATAATCCTGCATAACCTTTTCCGGCGAACAGGTTTTTACCGCCCTTCCAAAGAGAGAAGTGTGTGTGCATACCGGAGCCGTTATCCTGGAATATCGGCTTGGGCATAAATGTTGCCGTTTTGCCGTGGCGTTTGGCCACATTTTTAACGATATATTTATACCACATTAGATTGTCGGCCTGTTTGACTAACGGTGCGAAAAGCATATCGATTTCAGCCTGGCCGCCGGTAGCGACTTCATGATGGTGTTTCTCGACCACGATACCGACTTTCTGCATTTCCTCGACCATTTCGGTCCGGATATCCTGCTGAGTGTCGGTTGGGCTTACCGGGAAATAACCGCCTTTATACGATGGCTTATATCCAAGATTCGGTTCCTCGAAACGTGCGGTATTCCAGGAGCCTTCCGAAGAATCGATTGAGTACATACCGGTGTGCTGGTTCTGCTCATAGCGGACTTCGTCGAAGATGAAGAATTCCGGCTCCGGGCCGTAATATGCGGCATCCGCTAACCCTGTGTTTTTCGCGAATTCAGCCGTTTTCTTGGCGATATTGCGCGGGTCGCGATTGTATTCTTCGCGTGTAATAGGATCGACGACGTCCGCGAGGACGCTGACCGTCGGCTTGGCGAAAAACGCATCCATAACCACGGTATCCAAATCCGGCACAGCCATCATATCAGACTGGTGAATTGGCTTCCAGCCGCGGATTGAGGAGCCATCAAAACCGAGACCTTCCTTTAAAGCCTTTTCGTCCAGGAATTCCACCGGGAATGTGCAATGCTGCCAGGTGCCCAGAAGGTCAACGAATTTCAAATCGACCATCCCGGCATTGTTTTTCTTGCAAAAATCAAAAAATTCTTTGGGGGTCATTTCTTATTTCCTTTCAACCAATATCTTGTTTTTTATTCATAACTTTTTATATAGACAGCAACTTACTGAAAGTTAATATGCAATAACTATACCAATCAGCTTTTTGATATATAAATTTTCATAGGTTCTTATTGTAGAAGATATTACGAATACATACAAAGTCAATATAAAAATTTTCGTTCATACATTTTTGTAGATATTTACATATAAATCTACATTATTGTATTTATTACGGAATTGTCCGCAAAAAATACAATTTAGTTAGTTTTGAGTTTTTCAACCTATAGCTTCACCGCCGCGTTCTTCCGTCCTGATTCTGATACATTCAGGAAGGTCAACAACGAATATTTTCCCATCGCCGGTATTACCCGTTTTCGCCCCGGCGATTATTGCCTTTATTGTCCGTTCAACGTAGTTCTCATTTACCGCTATTTCGAGCCGGATTTTCCGCAGCAGGTTGCCTGTTTCTCTCATACCGCGATAGACCTCTGTAACGCCTTTTTGTCTGCCGTGGCCGAGAACCTCACTTACAGTAATGAGGTTCACTTCTTCCTTATAAAGCTCTTCTTTTACTTGTTCGAGCCTGTGAGGCTGAATTATGGCTATAATCAGTTTCATAACAGATTTCCTTTCTTTTACTCTAACATCGTATAAGCCCGCTCATTGTGTTCAGTCAGGTCAAGCCCGATTGCTTCTTCCTCTTCAGTAGCTCTGACACCGATGACCGCATCGATAATTTTGTAGATGATGAACGTGCCAATGAACGCATAAGCTACCGTTGCTGCTGCCGCGACAAGCTGTATGAAAAATTGCCTGCTGTTTCCCGCAAGCAGCCCGTTGGCGCCGGCCGGGTTTATAGCCTTGGATGCGAACAGTCCTGTTGCTAAAGTTCCCCAGAAACCGCTTATGCCGTGAACGCCGAATGCGTCCAGCGAATCGTCGTAATGAAATGTGCGTTTCACAAAACTGACGGCAATGAAACAAAAGATACTGGCTGCAATACCGATTACCAATGCCGCACCCACCCCGACAAATCCTGCCGCTGGCGTAATTGCCGCAAGTCCCGCTATTGCTCCTGATATGGTTCCAAGCATTGTTGGATTGCCGTTAAGTTTCCAGTCTATCAATGCCCATGTTAATGCTGCTGCAGCTCCTGCGGTATTTGTAACAACAAATGCGTTTACCGCTATGCCGTTTGCAGCTAATGCGCTGCCTGCGTTAAAGCCAAACCAGCCGAACCACAGTAATGCCGCTCCCAACACACTGAACGGCAGATTATGCGGCGCAATCGCGTATTTATTGTAGCAGGACCTTTTTCCTATTACTAATGCGGTAACCAACGCTGCAATGCCGGCGTTTATATGAACCACCGTGCCGCCTGCAAAATCCATAATACCCATATTTTTAAGCCATCCGCCGCTGCCCCAGACCCAGTGTGCTATCGGGTCATATATAAATGTCGCCCAAAGCAGCGTAAAAATCAGATATGCCGAGAATTTCATCCGCTCTGCGAACGCACCAATAATAAGTGCAGGTGTAATTATAGCGAACATTGCCTGGAAAATCATAAACGCCTGATGCGGAATAGTTGCGCTATAAACAGCATAAGGTTCGAGTCCGACTCCTCTAAGTCCGAACCATTGTAAGCCGCCTATAAATCCATTACCCGGAGAAAAAGACAGACTGTATCCGAATATTATCCACTGAATGCTAAGAGCGGCCAAGGCTATGAAGCATTGCATAAGGATGCTGAGATAATTTTTTCGCCTGACAAGACCGCCGTAGAAAAACGCCAGCCCCGGCGTCATCAGCATAACCAGTGCAGCCGATATAAGCACCCATGCGGTATCGGCGCCGTCTATTTTGGAGTTTGTTGATATTCCTTCGGCAGGGCACAGGCTTACGGCGGCGCAGACCAACACCGCGCAAAATACCAGTTTGCGAACACTAACCTTCATTGGCACCACTTCCTTTCTTATTTTTATGCTAATGTATTAGTTAGTAATTCAGATTTATTTAATTATTAGGTGCAATAGTTATGCCAACCTGCGTATTTAACTATAAGTGATGGTTACTAAGATACTTATGTGATTAGTGTTTTATTTTACAATCTACAACTTACTACATTTTTGTAATTTAGAGGTATGATAATTACAATTTTGTATTTTTAGCGACATTTTAGAGAATTAGGGGCACGAAAAATCGGCTCCCTAATCTCTCGGCACTTTTGGAAGTGGTGCCTTTTACACGAACAACAGTTTAGTTCGGTATTATCCTATTGCTTCACCGCCGCGTTCTTCCGTCCTTATTCTGATACATTCAGGAAGATCCACAACGAATATTTTTCCATCGCCGGTATTGCCGGTTTTCGCCCCGGCGATTATTGCCTTTATTGTCCGTTCGACGAAGTTCTCATTTACCGCTATTTCGAGGCGGACTTTCCGCAGCAGGTTACCTGTTTCTTTTGAGCCGCGGTAAATTTCGGTTACACCTTTTTGTCTGCCGTGGCCGAGAACCTCGCTTACGGTAATGAGGTTGACTTCTTCTTTATAAAGCTCTTCTTTTACTTGTTCGAGCCTGTGAGGCTGAATTATTGCGATTATCAGTTTCATATTCGGTTTCCTTTATTCGAGCATTGTATAGGCACGTTCGTTATGTTGAGTCAGGTCAAGGCCTACAGCTTCATCGTTATCGGTTACTCTAACTCCGATTATTATATCAACGAGTTTATAGATGATATATGTCGCTATTAAGCTGTAAATAACAGTGGCAGCTGTTGCCGCCAGTTGGATGAGCAGCTGTTTTGGATTGCCTGCGAGCAAACCATTAGCGCTGGCAGAATTTACTGCTTTTGTAGCGAATATTCCGGTTGCGATTGCACCCCACATACCTCCTATGCCGTGAACTCCAAATGCATCAAGCGAATCGTCGTAATGGAATTTATGCTTTATAAAGCTGACCGCAATGAAGCACAATATACTTACAATTACACCAATTCCAATTGCGCCGCCTATACCGACAAACCCTGCGGCAGGCGTTATGGCTACCAGTCCTGCGACCGCTCCGGAAATAGTGCCGAGCATTGTCGGACTGCCGTTTAGCATCCAGTCGATTATTGCCCAAGTCAGGGCAGCCGCTGCCGCCGCGGTATTGGTAACGACAAAGGCATTGACAGCTAAACCATTAGCGCCCAGAGCTGAACCGGCGTTGAAGCCGAACCAGCCGAACCAAAGCATCGCTGCCCCCAGAACGCTGAAAGGCAGATTATGCGGTGCAACCGCGTATTTATCGTGGCACGACCTTTTGCCTATTATTAACGCCGTAACTAATGCCGCGATACCGGCATTTATATGAACCACCGTCCCGCCCGCGAAATCCAGTACTCCAAGATTCCTAAGCCAACCTCCGACGCCCCAAACCCAATGAGCTATCGGGTCATAAACGAAGGTCGCCCACAGCAGTAAAAAGACCAGAAATGCCGAGAATTTCATTCGTTCTGCGAACGCACCTATAATAAGGGCGGGCGTGATTATTGCGAACATAGCCTGGAATATCATAAATGCCTGGTGCGGAATAGTAGCGCTATAGCTGGCGTAAGGTTCGAATCCGACTCCATTAAGTCCGAACCATTTAAAACCGCCCCAGAATCCGTTTGACGGTGCAAATGATAGACTATAACCAATCAATACCCATTGAATGCTTAACGCCGCAAGAGCGATGAAACATTGCATAAGAATGCTGAGATAATTTTTTCGCCTGACAAGGCCGCCATAGAAGAATGCCAGCCCAGGCGTCATTATCATAACCAAAGCTGTTGAGATAAGCACCCAGGCAGTATCGCCGCTGTCTATTTTATTAGGTATGGCGGGTGAATCTGCTGCAAGACAGAGACTGGCTGTGAAAGACAGAAATACTATACAGAATATCAATTTGTGTAAACTAACCTTCATTAGCACCACTTCCTTTCAATTTATATGCAAATGTTTTCGTTGGTAATTTATTCATTGTTGTTATATGCAATAGTTGTGCCAATTTATTTATTTTTTAAAAAATCGTTATAACCTGTTGTTTTTAAAGGAAGTTAAGGAAGGAAAGAATTTAAAAATTTATTTATTAATATTTTACAATTTTGTATATATTGCTTTAAAATATACATTTTTGTATTTATTTTGGGTATGTAAAAATGAATTGAAACAATTGATTTTTTACATTTCCAGTCTTATGGGCAATATAACATTTGCGATGCCGTTCCATTGCAGCCGCCGCTGAATGGCAAATGCCGCCTCGTTGTGAAGCAGTCTATGATAAGATTTCTCAAGCTGGAAAGAAAGCTGTCCTGAAAAAACTGTGGATTTAATCGTGGATTTGTTAAATTCCTCTGAGACTTCCTTAACCAATTCAGTTGCCGTTTCCACAAGGTCAGTTCCAGTCGCCATTCTGTATTCGGCGGGGAACCCGAGTGTCCGGGCAAGTTCAACGTATTTCCTGAGAGATTCCTTCGTGGATTTCTTCAAATCCTCTAATCCTTCTTTGCCTTTAAATGCGCCCTGGTCTATGACGACAACAGAAACAAACACAAAGTTTTTATATAACCCCGGAAAGGAACGAATAATTGTAAACAGCGTATGAACCCCAAAACCGTTGTATGTGCTGACAAGCTGTATTGCGGTCATATTTTCTTTGTTAATCGGCTCGGTATTAGGCGAACCTGATATCGGCATTCTCGCAAGCAGTTTGTCCAGCCGCATTAATTCGTTTTTTACCTTTGAATAATGGCTGTTAATCAGGTAGCAGAGCATTATCAGGAATGACGTTATAACAAGCGTCATCCAGCCACCTTCGCTGAATTTTTCAAAGGTTGTTATTACCAGAATTGTCAAACAGAGAATAAGGCCGGTAAGGTGAACGCTAAGATGCTGTTTCCATTTGGCCTCTGTCCTGTGGTTTTTTATAAAGAACCGCGACATTCCGAACTCTGAAAGCGAGAACGTAAGAAATACGTTTATCGAATACATAACCACAAGCGCTGATATCGAGCCGTGTGTATAGAACAGTATGGCAATGGCTGATATTCCTATCATTAAAACGCCGTTGCGCATTGTCAGACGTTCCGAAAAAGACGCGAATCGGTGCGGCAGCCAGGAATCAACTGCCATATTTGCCATAACACGCGGGGCGTCAACAAATCCTGTCTGGGCGGCAACCAGAAGAAGTGCACCTTCTGAGAAAATAGTTATAAACGCTATCCAGTGACCCAGCCGCCAATTTGCGAAAAGGCTATCGGCAAGGATTGCATTAAGTGTTCTTCCAGAAAGAGGCCGAACTTCCCAAATCAGGTAACATAGAAAAAGTCCTCCTGCTGTCAGGGCGAGGGATGTCGCCATATACAACATAGTTCGTTTGCCGGTTTGCACTTTCGGCTCTCTCATAATTTGCAGGCCGTTGGAAACAGCCTCTATTCCGGTATATGTTCCGCCGCCGAGTGAATAGGCACGCAAAAAGAGAAGAAAAATGCCCATACCGCCTATTGTGGAAATGTCCCTGGCAAAACTACTATGAAAATTATTCACGACCGGCATTATCCTGTCAGTGTGGCTTAATATGCCATAGCCGAGCATCAATATATGTGTGATTATGAAAGTAATAAAGATGGGCGCAAGCATCATTATGGATTCTTTAACCCCTCTGATATTAAAAATTATCAGCAATATAATTAAACCGGATGCGGTCAAAATCTTAAACCTGTGGAATTCCATCGGCAGATAGCTGAACAATGCATCAACGCACGAGGTTATTGAAACGGTAATAGTCAATATATAATCGACAATTAATGCGCATCCGGAGACTACGCCTGCTTTTTTACCGAGCATGTGGGTTGCAACTATATAGCCGCCGCCCCCGTGCGGAAAATGCTCAATAATTCTTGAATATGCGTAAGAAATTATCGCTACGGTCAGGGCAGTCGCTATGGCAAGAAATAAAGATAAATACACATGAGAACCCAATGCTCTGAACGCTTCTTCCGGGCCATAAGATGACGAGGAAAGTCCGTCTGCGCCTAATCCTATCCAGGCAAGCAGGGGGATAAGAGATAATTTGTGGAAAATGCGAGGGTCCTGAATGTCGCGAGGAGCGCCAAATATTTTTCTGGTAACTGTTTCAGTAAAAGTTAATTTGCTATCAGAATCCGATTTCATCCTTTTTTCTTTTCGGAGAACATACAGGGAATAGACAAAGATTGCCCATAAAACAAAACCACCTGTTTTATACGTTTATTCAAAACCGTAATAATACAAAAATCCTGTCTGCAATGCAACAGTTTTGATTTGCTTTGATTTAGCGTTTTTTGTCTGATGTATTTTTGAGATTTATATTAGAGAATCAGGGACCCGAAAAATCGGGCCCCTGATCTCAAGGCACTTTTGGAAGTGGTGCCGTCTATACTGACGACTGTTTATATCTGTGTTATCCGGTAGTTTTGTTATCTTATTCCATAAGTTTAAGCTATTCTTGTATTGATGCTGCCGGTTCTGAGCTGGTCATACTAATGCTGCCTCGCTTCGTTCATTGGTGCGTATCCTCACCGCATTTTCAACGGGATAAACAAAAATCTTACCATCGCCGACCTTGCCGGTGAAAGCTGTTTCTCGTATGGCATTGATTACCTTGTCAACATCGCTGTCTTTGACCACTATTTCAATCCTTGCCTTGGTAAGCAGACCCACTTTGTAAGTTTTGCCTCGCACCTGTTGTTCGAGACCTTTTTGCTTTCCATGTCCTTCAACTTCGGTGATTGTAAGGCCGGGATAGTCGATTTCTTCCAAAACGGCACACACACTGGCGACCTTGCCGGGTCGAACAATAGCTTCAATTTTTTTCATTTTTATTTCCTTTCACGATTCTTTCGGATTTAGATAGCGGCAACGCCTTTTTCTCCAGTGCGTATTCGCATTGCTTCTGACGCGTCAACCACAAAAATCTTTCCGTCCCCGGCTTCGCCGGTATATAAGACTTCTCTCATAATACCCATTGCATACGGAACATCCCAGCTCCTTACCAGGACGTCAACCCGCATTTTGGGAATAAAATATGTCATATCGGATACAGGCTTTGAGTCGTCCGAATCTATGTGGCCTCTTTGTCTGCCAAATCCTTTTACTTTTGTTACAGTCATTCCCATAAGAAGCTCTTCGTCTTTAAGAACCTCGGTCAGGATGTTGAGTCTTTCGGGGCGAATGACAACTGAAATCATCTTTAAATCATAAGTTTTGCTCACCGTGCTGACAGCGACATACAGGAAACTCATAATGGCCCATCCGCCGCAGATATAGAAACAAATCGTTGCTTCTCTTTTCGAATCTGCGTTTCCGATAGCATACAGATAAATAATCGCTATAAGCATAATGACGTTGGTAATTACTCCCAGCACCGGAATAATTCCGTGTTTGAAGATGCTGAAGTCAAGCCGTTTCCTGAAAGCGATAATGGTCCACACGCAGGTTAGGCCGTAGAGCACAAAGGTTCCGAAGTTCGAGGCAAGCGTGATGCCTGTAAGACCTACTACGGATTGAACGCCTATGGCGCCGATTATGGAAGTAATGATTACCAGCGTCCACAATGCCGTATGAGGCGTGCTGTGTGAGCTTATGAAACTCAGGTATTTCGGCAATTCAAGGTCTTCCGCCATACCGCAGGTTACCCGCACAGCGGTGTTCATACAGCTTAAGGTTGTGCCGATTACGGCAATTGCCACAGTGATTGCCATAGTTATCATCAAACCAAAGCCAAGTCCCGGCACGATGCTGTTGCCGATAAGCTGAGCAAGGTCTCCGATAGGTGCACTTGAAGCGGCTGCGGCGGCCATTCCGGTTACCGGTTGTCCGGCGGCCGTGCCGGCCAGTTTATCGTTAATCATAAAGCCGGCACCGAAATACTCCAGCAGATACGCGAACAATCCTTGAATCACCAGGGACAAAATGATGGCCTTGGGAATCGTTGTTTTTGGGTCTTTTGTCTCGGCGGCAAGGGCGGTGCAGCTTTCAAAGCCAACCAATATCAGGATGGCAAGGGTAGATTGAATCAGGATGCCGTTGAGCGAATGCGGACGGATTACATCCCAGCCGCCGGTGAATGTCCAGTTTGTCGCACCTTGAGGGTTAGAAGTGCGATACCAGATTGCAAGAACGGTAAATACAACCAGCGTAACAAGCTGAATCACGTTAATCCAGATTGAGGTCTTTGTCGAGCCGGTTACACCGCGATAGGCTACGAATCCTATGATGCCCGCGAATAGAGTGCTGACCACAACCAGCATCACCGTTGTTAAGGTATGTCCGGTGAATGCTGTGTAGAGATAGCTGATAAGGTTGGCCATCATAGCCACCATAACTCCCGGATAGACCCAGTAGAAAAGGTGGGCGGCCCATCCTGTAACTATTTTCGCCATACGGGCTAAAGAGGTAGGCGTTCCTCTTTTTACACCTTTGCTGTCGAGAAAGGCTTTTTCTGCAAAATATGTGACGCTTGCAAATCCCGCTTGCGGATATAATTTTGCAAGTTCCGAGTAGGAAATGGCGGTAAGGAAACAGATAGCCAATGCAACAACGATTCCCGCCCAGATATCGCTTGAAACCGATGCCCCGCTCGGAGATGTGGCAGCAGCTTGCAGTTGATAAGTAATCCACAGGAATGCCCCGGGCGCAATCAGTGCCATAGCGTTTGCGGTAGCGCCAAACAGGCCTAACGTAGCCTTTATTTGTGGTTCGATTATTTTATTTTCAGACGGCATAATAATTTCTCCAAATTTTTATTTTTTCTTTGTTTGGATTTTTTCACCAAATTTTCGTTTAAGACATTTAAAAACTTTTGCTGATGCGGATGCCTGTAAAGAAATAGTCGCTTGACCTGGCATAAACATCGGAGCTGCGAATCGCTCCATCAACCAGCGTTACATAATTAATGCTTGGACTCACAGTCCATCCGCCCGGGAAACATATAGGCAAACCGAGGGTAAATGCCAAATCATTCAGATGGGACCCATTCACGCCCCAATAATCCCTATTATATGTCCCGTTACCCCAGCCGAGCGATGCACCCCATTGCAAATTACAGTAACAGTTTTCGGTAAATGTCATAACTTTTTCGATTGTATGTCCTATACTGAAATTTACATAAGTTCCATTTTCATTACCAAGCCCGTGATATACTTTAATGGCAGGACTTAGCGGCAAGTCAAAATTGAATCCCCAGTATATTTCAGTTGTATCCGTATAGGAGAAACTCGGGAAGTGATAATGAATCGTTCCAATAGAATAGCCAACTTTTTCGGTGAGTTTGTTGCTGTAATCGAGTGTCAGGTCGTATTCGGTAAATTCGCCGCTTTGATTGCGATAATCTGTCATATCCACATTACCCCAGATATTGGCAGTCCATCCCTTGTAGCTGGCGCCGATGCTCGGCTGAAAAACAGCGCCATTAGTAATCACCTGACCTCGCCATATATACCTACTGTAAAAATCACTGGTAATGGTGAAAGCGATTTTGTCCTTTGCTTCGTCCGGGACGACTGAATTGGCGTCGGCCAGGACAGTTGAGTAAATCATAAAAGAACCCATAAATACAATGACGAACTTTTTCATTTTTTGCCTCCAGTAAAAAAATGACAAATCCTTTATTTAAATACAGAAATCATAAATCTCATATAATATAAAGCAATATCCGTGCCAGATAATTAAAAATTTATAAATTTGATATAAATGTTTGCAAAAGAAGATGTTATGATGAGATGGCTACGATATGAACGCTTTTTTAATTTTATACAATAATGTATAAGTATGGTTTTTTGTGGACATTTTCGTATTTAAAATTTACGAGAGCATTTTGGGAAAGATGCCGTATTTTTTAATTTTGTATCCGAGAATACGTTCCGTAATACCAAGCTCGTTTGCTGCTTTTCTTTGCTGGCCGCTATGTTTTTTAAGAGAATCGATAATGATTTCTTTTTCCTTGTTTTCGATAATTTCGGTAAGCGACCGACCTAAGGGCATATCACTTTTTTTAATCATTTGCAATGATGGGGGCAGATGTTCTGAACGCACGACTTCGTCATTACATAGAAGAACAGCCCGTTCGATACAGTTTTCAAGCTCTCGGACATTTCCGGGCCAGTGATAGCTCGTAAGCATTTCAATTGCCGGCGTTGAAATGCGTGTAATTCTTTTGTTATTTTCTCTTGAAAATTGTTCGAGAAAATAATCTGCCAGAAGCATAATATCGTCTTTTCGCTCCCTCAGCGGCGGCAGGTAAATCGGAAAAACATTTATCCTGTAATAAAGGTCTTCTCTAAAGAGTTTTTCCTTGATTTGCTCTTCAAGATTTTTATTCGTAGCGACGATGATTCGGACATTTGCTTTTATGGTTTCTGTCCCGCCAACCCGTTCGAATTCTCTGAACTGGATAATTCTCAGCAGCTTGATCTGGAGATTTATGGAAAAATCGCCTATCTCATCGAGGAAAATGGTGCCGCCGTTGGCTCTTTCAAATCTGCCAATTTTTCTTTCTGTTGCGCCTGTAAAAGACCCTTTTTCGTGGCCGAAAAGCTCACTTTCGAGCAGGGTTTCCGGCAGGGCGGTGCAGTTTACTTTTACAAAGGGTTTGTTCGCTCTGCTGCTGTTATAGTGTATCGCGTGGGCAACAAGATCTTTACCTGTGCCGCTTTCGCCTCGAATCAGCACGGTAGCATTACTGTCGGCCACTTGTTCAATAAGCCGATAAACCTGTTTCATTGCATTGCTTGTGCCTACCATATTGTTTATATTGAAATGTGCTTTTAGCTCCTGTCTTAACCTCAGATTTTCTTCGGAGAGCTGTCTTTTGTCGGATTCGACAAGCTTGTTCAATTTTACGGCCTGTGCGACCATTGTCGCGATAATATTCAGAAGACTTAGATATGCCTCTGCATCGTCGCCTTTCTGAACCTGCCTGTCAACGCTCAGTGCACCGATTGTTGCGCCTTCGAGTTTTATCGGCACACAGTAAAAGGCAATTTGTCTGCCCTGTGTTTCTTTTCTGGAACGTGTTCTATGAAGGAATCTGCTGTCTTTGGAAATATCCGGCACGACAATTTCCCTGCCTGTTTGAACGACCGTGCCGGTGATGCCTTCGCCAATTTTATAGCTGCCCAATTGTTTTGACTTTTCACTCAGGCCGTGAGCTACTTTGATATTAATGGTTTCTGTTGCAGGGTCGAGTAAAGTAACAGTCCCTTTTTGCAGTTTGACATGGGTGTCCAGAGATTTCAGGATGGCCTTGAGGGTCAGCTCAAGGTCGAGTGACTCGGCAAATGCCCTTGCCATATCGCCTAATAATTGCACTTCTTTGGAGAATTTTACGGCCATATCTTTTCCTTTAAAAATATACGAAATTGTAGCCAAAAAACAATAAATTACAATATTGTTTTAAAAAAAATTATTGATTAAAGATTTTTATTGTCTTTTATTAGTTGCAAATTGATAGATGATAATTGCCTTAAATACCTGTGTTTTCTAAACTAACATTAGAATTTATCAAGAAAGCCAGACCTCTAAGATATAGAGAATCTGGCTTCGGAGGAGGGTGATGAAAAGATCAATATACCAAATAACTAAGACTATTTTGCTGTGATTCTCCATAGTCAATTATTGCAATTTAAGTAGGGAAATCAAGTATTTTCTTGTAGTTGTTTTAGATGAATAGGCAGTTTATTGAGAGCCTGTTTGGAATTGTAAGGCCGCGAGAATCTGCTTGCCAATTGGTCAATTCTTACATATCCTTATTTCTAACAGCCAGATATGAAAATTACAATTGCGATATTATGTCAGGCAAAAGCTGAAAAGCGAAAATTTGTCGCGGTGAGCTGTTACGATTATACAAGTGCGAAGCTCGTTGCCGCTGCCGGCGTGGAGGTTCTGTTTATAGGCGATTCTGCTGCGCAGTTAATGCTTGGTTTCGACTCAACCCTGCCGGCAACTATGGACTTTATGGCTGCCATAACTTCTGCAGTTAAAAAGGCTGCTCCTGACAAGCTGATTGTCGCAGATTTACCTTATGAGTCTTTTCAGGCCGGCACAGAGCGGATAATAAAAGATTCTCAAAGATTCGTTAAAGAATGTAATGCCGATATTGTAAAGATTGAGGCAAATGACATACAGATTGAGATAATAAAAGCGATTGTGGATGTAGGGATTGCTGTAATGCCTCATTTGGGCATAAGGCCGCAAACCCTTCAATACAAAGCAAGAGGAACGACTGCCGATGATGCGGCGGAGCTTATAAAACTTGCTGATGAGATGTGCCGGGCCGGTGCAAAGATGCTTTTGCTCGAAGGCACGGCGAGGGAAGTCGCTAAAATCATTACGCAAAGATTGCCTATACCGGTCATAAGCTGCGGCAGCGGTCCTGACTGTGATGGGCAGGTATTAGTTCTGCCAGATATTTTGAATCTTGACGACGGCCATAAGCCGAAATTTTCCAAAAGTTTTGCAGATATTGGAAAAGCATATATCGAAGCGATTACTTTGTATGCAGAGCAGGTTAGACAGGGTTCTTTCCCTGACGACGCTCACTGTTACCATATTAAGGCCGGCGAATATGAAAAACTTGAAAAACTTACGAGATAACTGATGGAGCAAAATGAATTAACAATTCCGAAAGAGCCACAGACAGGCGTTATTCGTCTGCTGTTTATTGCAGACAGCCAAACAGTTCAGCAGTTTTATGAGCCGCTGCGTCATTTGCTTTTTGGTTTTGAGGCTCAGGATATTCATTGCTGTGTCGTAGTTCCTCCTGACAGCAGAATTGAATCTTTTCTTTGGCCGGGTATAGAAATAATAGAATATCCTTCGTGGCAATTCCCCTTATTTTACAGACAGAATCGCTATCGGCTCATTTCACAGATTGACAAATTTCAACCCACGATGATACATTGTCTTGGCACCGGCAGAATGCTGCTTGCCAGAGCTGTCAGTCGTTCTTTTAATATTCCTGTTGTTTTGACGGTCAATTCTGCAAGACAAAGTTTTTGGAGACGCTGGACGATACGCAAGGGTTTTTCCGCTGTTATTGCACCTACGGAGAGAATTGCCGAGTTATTTAAGAAACGCAATTCTCACATAGCAGAGCGTGTTAAACAGGTTAATACCGGCATATTCGTTGATGAGACCTGTGTTTGTTTTTCGCAGCCGGGCAGGATTCCCAGTCTGATTGCAGTTTCGGATTTTTTGCGTTTTGGCGATTTGGAGCCATTTTTAAATGCCATCAGGCATCTTTCAATTAACGGTTATGAATTTCTTGTTGTTTTAATGGGCGAAGGCCCTGCTCAGTGCGAAGTTCGTAAATTTGTTCAAAGTGTGGGTTTGTCTGATGTCGTAAATATTTCATCTCAGATAGGACAATTGCGTGCAGTGTTCCGCAATGTTGATGTTTTCGTCCAGCCCAATGTTTTAGAAAGGTTTGACCCTGCAATATTCGAAGCAGCCGGTGCAGGAGCAGCAATTGCCGCCGATAAGGGGAATGCGGACGGTTTGCTGCAGGATAACATAACAGCCATTCTTTTTGATAAAAGAGATGAATTAAGCATTTGTTCAGCACTTCAAAAACTTCTTGACGACCGTGAAAAGGCAAAATCTCTTGCCTCTGCCGCGCAGAATTATCTCCGCACAAGCCATTCCGTAAGCTCAATGGTCGAAAATCTGCTGAAAATTTATACGGAAGCGATTGAAACTAAAAAGCATAAGACGGATTAAAGTTCTTGTGTAAATGACAGTCTCTATCTGCGGCAGAAGAGGATTCCTAACTCATATAATATATACATCGGCACAGCTAATGCGGTCTGAGTTACTACATCAGTAGTAGGCGTAACAATTGCGGCTATGATAAATATCGCAAGCAAGACATACCTTCGGGCTTTTTTGAGAGTTTCAACTGGGAGGATTCCTATCCTGTTGGCCGCGACGATAGCGACGGGCAATTGAAAACAGGCGCCGAAAATCAACATCATAACCAGCATAAAATCAATATAGCTGGAAAGCGTAACCTGTGTCTTAATCGATTTTATGCCGGGGTCGAAATCGATGAAAAATTTTATCATAACCGGTGCCATAACAAACAGGAAAAACAATGCCCCGATTATAAACAGTAAGGCGCAGACAGGCGCTATTATGTAAATAAACTTTTTTTCGTTTTTGTATAGACCTGCCGAGACGAATTTCCATAATTGATAAAAGACCCACGGCGAAGAAAGGATAATGCCGAAAAGAAGAGCCGTCTTCATATAAACAAAGAATTTTTCCGATAGTGTAATTGCCTGAAGCGTCGCGGCTGAACCTGCCTGCTCAAGATATGGTTTTGCCAGGAGCGAAAGGAAAAAGCCTGCGTAGAATAAACAAATTGCTAGGCCGACGCCGATTCCAAGCAGGGCGAAAATAATCCTTAACCGCAACTCTTCAAGATGGTCGCCAAGGGTCATTTCAACGAAATTTTGCTCTTTTTTTTCGTCCATAATGAATAATTGTATTGTAACTATTTCTTTTGATTTATGGTATAAATTTGTATAATTATGTTCGTTAGCGTAGAAATTACAAGACAGGTGAAATATGGCACAAGAGTATTCCGTAAATGCAAAGGTTTACAAGACCGCCGACTCCGGCGACTGGAGCATCGAGGATATGCTGGCTTATTTCAAAAAACACGGGGCAATGAGGGTCTCCGATTTGCACATAAAGGTCGGTGTCCAGCCGACATTCCGCGTTGATGGGGATTTGATGAAACTCAGAGGCCAGATTGTAACAAAGGAAATTGCCGAGGGGCTGATTTTCCCGCTGTTAGGTGAAAAAAAGATAGCTGAATTCAAAGATAAAAGCAATGTTGACTGCTCATATCACTACTCCGATTTGCAGTTCAGAATCAATGTGTTTGTGGATAATGACGGACCGGCAGCGGCTATCAGGGCATTGGGACTCGATGTGCCCAAACTCGAAGATATCGGATTTCCAAATGATGTTTACAAGGATATTATCAAATTGCAAAATGGGCTTGTCCTGCTTACGGGTATTACCGGCGCAGGAAAATCAACCACTATCGCATCCTTAATTGACAGGATAAGCGAAACAAGAGCCTGCCGGATAATTTCAATCGAAGACCCAATCGAATACATCCTTAAGCAGAAAAACTCCGTCATATCGCAACGTGAGGCAGGCAGGGACGTTCCTACATTCACTGATGGTTTGAAAGCGATGATGCGAGAAGACCCTGATATAATTTTTGTCGGCGAAATGAGAGACGCGGAGACAATCGCGATGACGCTGATGGCTGCCGAGACAGGCCATTTGGTTTTTTCGACTCTGCATACACGCGATGTTACAGGAACTATAACAAGAATATTGGATTATTTTCCGGCCGTCAGGCAGGATGAGATAGGAAATCAGCTATCGCTGGGACTTGCTTATGTTATCTGCCAGAAACTAATTCCAAAAAAAGACGGAACAGGAAGAGTAGTCTGTATGGAAATTCTGAACAATAATTATGCCTGTGCGAATATCATCAGGACAGGAAAAATCGAACAGCTTTATTCGCAGCTCCAAATCAAAACAAAAAACAGGCCCGAAGAAAAAATGGTGACGTTCGAACATCACCTTGCAAAATTGGTCAAGACCGGCAAAATCGACCTGCTCGAAGCCCAAAAATGGGTCAACGATAATCAGTGCTTTATGGATGCAATGAACTCTGTGACAATGTAGAGAGAAATGGCTTCAATTACATTTAACTGTCCTAATTGCAAGGCGTTATGTGCATTTAGGGATATTTACAAAGGCAGACGTGCAAGATGCCTGCAATGCAATCAAATATTTATAATTCCAGATAAAGATGGCGATTCGCCAAAAAAAATTAAGCAGCCGAAAGAATTTGATGAGCCATTGCCGGGGTTTTATGAAGCGGTTTTCAAAAAATCATTAGCTGCCATCTTCAGTGAACAGAGTCTGCCGATGCTTGTTTTCATATTTGTTGTAACTACTCTAAAATTTTTTGTTGCGCACCTTAATTATTCCTTTACAATACCCTGCCGAGGCGGCGGCACGATAGCAATCCTGCTGCCGATAGGTTCAGCAATTGCCATCCTTGTATGGGGCGGGATTTTATGGTGCTATGCTGAAATTATCTATTCGACAGCTTTTGATATTGAATCATTGCCGCAAATAACTTTCGGCGGCGGATTCGGTTATCTGTTTTCAGCTCTTGGAGCGTTGTATTCTTTTTTTGTCGCATTAGTGGTAGTTTTTCTGCCAGTGATTATCACAAAATTTATATTCTATCTCATCGGTTTTGAACTCCACTGGCTGATTTTTCTTTTAGCCGCAATCGGAGGATTTCTGTTTCCTATGGCTGTGCTGACGGTAAGTATAGGGCGAGACCTGACAATGCTTTTCAGGCCGGACTATTTTTTTGTGCCGATAAAAAATGCCTTTCGGCATTATTTATTTATTGCGATATTATTTGCCATTTTATGCTGGCTTCAATTTATGACTCGAAACTATGGCGATGTTGCCAATACAACAGTATTATTGAACCTTGCGGCAGTGCTGGCTGTACAAATATTAGGGGTCTTTGTAATGAGAATAATAGGCTTATTTTATAGGCATTTTGGCTGCTATTTTAATTGGTAAAGTGATATAAGTTCTTGGAAACAAAAAACTTGTGATTTGAATATAAAGCGTGAAAAAATGAATAAAAATATAAAAATAACAACACTTGTGGAAGATACTGCCGAAGGAAACGGCCTGCACGCCGAGCATGGGGTTAGTTTCTGGATTGAGTATGGAGACAGCAAACTCCTGTTTGATACAGGACAAACTGGAATCGTAGTCAAAAATGCCGAAATACTCGGAATTGATTTGGCGCAGGCGGACGCTATTGTCATAAGCCACGGGCATTATGACCATACAGGCGGGCTTGAGCCGGTGCTGAATCAAGCAAAAAAAGCAAAGCTATACCTTCATCCGGATGCGCTTGATAAAAAATACAGTTTTACCGGCGGGACGAGCAGATTTATCGGAGTGGCACATGGAATAAAGAGCATTATCGAATCTCATTCGCAAACAAATAAGGTCGTGTGGACAAAAGGGCCGACGGAAATTTTTCCGGGCTTGTTTGTTACGGGAGAAGTGCCCAGAACCAATGATTTTGAAATCGATGAGAACGAATTCTTTCTCGATGAGAAAGCAAAAAAGCCTGATATATTGGCTGACGACCAGTCGGTTTTTTTCAATACGGCAAACGGGCTGGTAGTTATATTCGGCTGCGCTCATGCGGGGCTAATAAACACCCTTGATTACGTTACGAAAATCAGCCGTACGGACAAAATCTATGCGATTATAGGCGGTATGCACCTGATCGGCGCTAAAAAAGAAAGGATACAGAAGGTCATAAACCGTTTGAAATCGCTAAATCTGCAAAAAATCGGGCCTGCTCACTGCACAGGACTTAAGGCAACGCTTGAAATAAGACAAGCATTTCCCAGAAAATGTTTTATATGTTCGGCGGGAACAATAGTAGAATATTGAATTTGGAAGTTAAAAACAGAACAAGGAAGAGATTTGCAATTTGAAAGAACCGAAAAAACATATTTTCGGGCCGGTGCCGTCGAGAAGGCTTGGGCGCTCGCTCGGTATTGACCTAATTCCTTATAAAACCTGCACTTATGATTGCGTATATTGCCAGGTAGGACGCACAACACAAAAAACAATTATAAGGAAAAGCTGGGTAAATATAGATGAGGTTATTGAAGAGCTAAAAGAAAAACTTTCAACGAAGCCCGATTTTATCACGCTTTCCGGTTCAGGTGAGCCGACGCTGTGCAGCGATTGCGGACAGCTAATAAATAAAATCAAACAGATTACCAATATACCTATCGCGGTTATAACTAATGGTTCGCTGCTTTTTAATAGGGAAGTTCGTCAGGATTTATTGGAAGCTGATGTTGTTATGCCGACCCTTGTTGCCGGCGACGAAGTAACTTTTAAAGAAATAAACCGCCCCGTTCCTGAAATAACATTTGATAAAATGCTTAAGGGCTTGATTGATTTTCGCAGGGAATTTAAAGGCAAATACTGGCTTGAGGTTTTTCTGATTACCGGTTTGAACGACAGTGATGAGCAGATTGATAAAATTGCAGCCTGCATTGAGAAAATCCAACCCGACAAAGTTCAGCTTAATACCGTGAGCCGGCCGCCGGCTGAAAATGTAAAGGCAGTCAGCAGAGAAAGAATGCGGCAGATTGCGAAAAGAATTTATAAAAATGCCGAAGTTATCGCTGATTTTAAGGGCGGTGATAAAGCGGGCGACTTTAAAATCAAAAACGATGATATTATCGAAATGCTTAAAAGAAGACCCTGCTCGGCGGATGATATAGCAGCAGGACTGAAAATATCAAAGATAGAAACTCTAAAACATATCGATGAATTGATTAAATCGGGCAGAATCAAGGCTGTAAAGCAGGACAGCGATATTTATTATAAAGTGATTATATGAATGAACGGCAGATGAAAGTTACATTCCAGCCGCAGGGCAGGTCGGTTTATGTGCTGAGCGGCACAAAGATAATTGAGGCTGCCGGTGCTGTCGGAATCATTATAAATACGCCCTGCGGGGCAACAGGGGGCTGCGGAAAATGCAGAGTAAAAATTATATCGCCTAAAAGTGAACCGACACCGGCTGATGAGAAAATCTTCAGCGAGGAAGAACTAAAACAAGGCTGGCGATTGGCCTGTCAAAATACAATTACTGAAGATATGGTAATCGAAGTGCCTAAAGAATCGCTCCTGTCAGGCATTGAAAAAATTGTTATTGAGTCTGATATCATTCAGACGCTTATTCCTGACGAGCGGCAAATCAAAGGCGACAAGTATTTTGGCGTCGCAGTCGATGTCGGCACAACGACGCTGGCAGCCTCACTTGTCAATCTTAAAAATGGAAATGAAATTGCCGTTATAGGCGAGGTAAATCCGCAGATTTCCTTTGGCGACGATGTTATCAGCAGGATAAAGCACGCTGCGGACAAAAACGGCCTTGCCGAATTGCAAAAGACAGTTATCAGACAAATAAATGCAATTATAAACCAGCTTTGTAAACAGGGCGGAGTTGGTAGAGAAAATATTTATGAGGTTGCCATCGCAGGCAATACAACAATGGAGCATCTTGTTTGCGGGATAGACCCTTCGCCTTTGGGGCAGCTGCCTTTTGAACCGGTTTGGCGAGGAGCAAAGGTGATAAACGCGTCTGAATTGAAGATTGAAATAAATTCAAAAGGCATCGTTTATATATTTCCGATTATTGGAGGTTTTGTCGGCGGCGATATTTCTGCGGGAATGCTGGCTTTGGACTTACTCAACCAGCCGCAGCCTGCGTTAATGATTGATATCGGCACTAATGGCGAAATTGTGCTGGTAAATAATAATAAAATAATGGCGGCATCAACCGCAGCAGGTCCTGCGTTTGAAGGAGCGAGAATATCCTGCGGAATGAGGGCAACAATCGGTGCGATTGAAAAAGTGAAGTTCAACAATGAATGTATCTATAATGTTATTGGAAATGTAAAGCCAATGGGTATTTGCGGCAGCGGGCTTATTGATGTTACAGCGGGACTTCTTAACGCAGGTATCATTGATTCATCAGGTAGAATGAAGCAGCCTGAATTTGTTATTGCCGATAAAGTTAAAATTACGCAAAAGGATATTCGGCAGATTCAGCTTGCTGTCGGGGCAATCAGGGCAGGAATAAATATAATTCTTAAGCAGTCAGACCTTAGACCTGTCGACCTGAAAAAAGTGTTTATAGCAGGGGGGTTCGGAAGTTTCATCAGAAGAAATCATGCTCAGCGGATAGGACTATTGCCGATGGAAATCGGCCACGAAAAAATTTCTTTTGTTGGCAATACATCGCTTGCAGGGGTAAAACTTGCGCTGCTTTCAATTAAGGCAAGAGAAAAGGCAGAAAATCTTGCTAATCAGACAAAACATATAGAACTATCAGCTGATAGTGATTTTCAGGATGAATTCGCATCAGCGATGATTTTTCCCGGTTAATCAGCAGCGGTGTATAGTCTGTAGGTTTTGATATAATTCAAAACGGCTGGATGCAGAAATTTGCTAACATCTTCGCTTTGTGATAATTTCTGACGTATTTCAGTGCTGCTAATATCAATTAGAGGAGTTTCAATCGAATTTTGGCGCAACTTTTCAATGTTTTTCTCGCCCAATTTGCCCGCTAAATCTTTGAAATCAGGCCTGTCAAAGCCGCCGCGGTTCATAACACAAATTGTGCATTCATTCATCAGTTCATCAATCTTGAACCACTTCGGCAAATCCTTTAGCATATCGGCGCCGATGAGCCAATAAAGCTGACAGGCCGGTCCAAATTTCTGCCTGAAATATATGATGGTGTCAATTGTGTAGCTGGGTTCAGCCCTGTTCAGCTCCACAGGACTTATCTGGAAAAGGCTTTTACCCGCAATGGCAAGTTTCAACATTGCAATCCGGTCATCATCTGCAGCCAAAGGCCTGTTTTGCTTGTGCGGTGAACGCCTGGCGGGTATCAGGAAAACTGTCGATGCGCCGATTATCCGGGCCGCCGAAGCCGCAACATCTATATGACCAATATGAACGGGGTCATAAGTTCCGCCAAATAAAATTATCTTGTCCGACATTCGCAGTAACCTTTAATAAGTTAAAAAACCAGACTTAATATTATAAAAAACTATATCAGCAAAGGCAAAAACAACTTTTAAGCAAAAAATTTCACAAATAAACTGTTGCATATTTTGGTATAAATTCAAAAATTTATCTCAAAAAATCCTTTAAAATACGGATTTTCACTATTTTTTTAAAATTTCAAAAAAAAATTCTTGTCAGATAGTTTTCATTCAAATTAGTAATTTTAATTTTTCGATTTCTCACATTTTTTATTGCGCAAGAGAAAATTACAAACAATATTTCAAAATCAGGAAAATCGTTGATTTTCGCTTAATATCGAACCATTTTAGATGGTTTTATGATGATGCTATTAGTGCATAAAAACATTCGCAGCATATTTTCCGATTTATAATTTACTTGTGCCATTCAATGAATCAATGAAGCGATAAAAGAGAAATTATTAAGAAAATTGTGAAGAAATTTCCACTTATTTGACGATAAATATGTTGAGCACGTGAACTTATGACAAAAATTTGTTGACAGAATTACAAAGAAGTGTAAAAAAGTATTGTTCAGTAAATCCTTTTTGTTGAAAGGAGGTGAACAATAATGGCTAAGAAGAAAAAAGCAGCAAAAAAGAAAAAATAGTTTTTAGTAAAATGTCGTCGCAGCAGTAGGTTTCGCCACGGTTAATTCTTGCGACGACTAATTAAAACCGTGAGCCGTAACTCAAAATTTTGACTTCAGCTCACAAGGCTAACGGAAGATTCTAACGCTACGACAGAATCTTCCGTTTTTTTGCAATTTTACCTTATTTAATTATTGTTGACCGGTAAAGAAAAGCCGATATAATTGCAGGTCTTAAATGACAGAACTTCTTATTAAAGGGCAGGTTATGAAAAGATTAAGCTTTATTTTATCGGTAATACTAGTAGTTATTTTAGCGGGCTGTCAGCAGTCGCAGGAGAAACAAACTACTGAGATTTCAAGGAAAGACAGGCTCGTAGGCAATGAAAACCTGAACCTTAAAAATGAGTTGAAGAGCTGTCAGGAAGAAATAGAAAAACAAAAAAGTCTTGTCCGCCAGTGCGAGGATGAAAAGGAAAAGGCAGACCAGCAGTGCAATGAAAATATCAAATGGCTTATGGACGAACTGCCCAAAGACCTGCTGGATGATGCCTCGAAACTTTCAGAAGAGAACGCATATCTGTTGTCAAGAATCGCAGACCTTGAAAGAGAATTGGGGCAATATAAAACTCAGCAGCAACAGCAGCAGAAATAAATACTTCTTAAATCAGCCGCATACCTTCTCTACTGCCCGACAAACTGCGGCATTGTCCTTATTATTTGAGCGTGAAGCTATTGCCGCTGCAACAAGACCAACGAACATCGGCTGAGGATGCAACGGCCGAGAAGTCAAACAAGGATGGGCTTGCGTCGCGATAAAATACGGGTGGCCGGGCAATTCAAGCATCTGCATAATCGGCTGGTTTGGAGCCTTGCCGGAGAAAACCAAGCCCGCTTTTTCAATCGTTTCGATATAACGCGGGTCAACTTCATAGCGATGCCTGAACCTCATCCGGACAGCTGAACTATTGCCGAAGAGCTTAAAAGCCATCGTGTCCGGTTTTATTTCTATGTCTTGGCCGCCAAGGCGCATATTACCGCCGAGACCTTCAATTTTTTTCTGCTCCGGCAAAATGTCAATAACTGGTTCCGAACAGGCCGGCTCTATTTCAGTGCTGTTTGCTTTTTTTAGGCTGCAAACATTCCTTGCAAATTCGATAACTGCCATCTGGAAACCGAAACAAATCCCAAGAAACGGCAGATTATTGGTTCTGGCGTATTTTATACAGGCTATCTTGCCTTCGGTGCCTCGGACACCAAAACCGCCGGGAACGATTATGCCGTCGACTACTTTCAAATGCTGAGCGGCATTTTTATCGGTTATAGCGCTTGTATCTATCCAGTCAATTTTAACCTTGCAGCCGAGTGCAATTCCCGAATGCTCAAGCGCGTTTATGATTGATGCGTAGCTGTCCCGGACGGAGGTATATTTGCCGGTAATGCCGATTGTAATTTCCTGTTTTTCTTTGTCGATTTTATCTGTAAAATCACACCATTTTGCCCATTCAATCCGCTCCCTGCGCAAATCAATCCTGTCCTCAATGTGCAAAAGCCTTAGAACTTCAAAATCCATCCCGCAGTCCCGCAGCATTGCCGGTATCTGATATATGCTCGCTGAATCTGCAAGGCTTACGACCCTGCTGATCGGCACATTGCTGTAAACGCTGATTTTCTGGCGGACCTTATCGCTGACGGCACTTGCCGCTCGGCAGGCAATAATATCCGGCTGAATGCCGGACTGCATAAGCTGTTTTATGCCAAGCTGGGCTGCTTTTGATTTTTGCTCGCCAAGCGTTCTCGGCTCAAGGATATATGTCAACGCTACAAAACAGCAACTATAAGTGCCTTCCTCATAGGCAAGCTCTCTCATCGCTTCGATATAGAAAGCGTTTTCGAGATCGCCTGCCGTGCCGCCGATTTCGACGAATACGATATCCGCATTGGATTTCATCGCCAGCGTCCGCAGCCTGAGCTTAACTTCTCCCGTAACGTGCGGAATCATTTGAACATCTCTGCCTAAATAATCGCCGTGACGTTCTTTTTCCAGAATATCGCGGTAAATCTGGCCGCTGGTTGAAAAATTGTCTTTGCTTAAATCCTTATCGAGCATCCGCTCATAAGTACCTAAATCCATATCGCATTCCATACCGTCATCAAGGACGAAGACCTCACCGTGGCGAAATGGATTTAATGTGCCTGAGTCGATATTCAAATAGCCTTCGAGTTTTATCGGGGAAACCTTAAGCCCCTTGTCCTGCATAAGTTTTGCCAGGCAGGATGAGAAGATTCCTTTGCCCAGGCCACTCATTACGGTTCCCATTACAATTACGTATTTTGTCTTGCCTTTTTTGTAACCTGCCGGTATCGGCGAAAAGAATTCGCTTTCAACCGAGGCCTCGCTTACGCCTGCAAGTAAATCGTTTTTGTCAGTCATTTCCAACCTTACTTGAAATTTTATATCTTTTTACAAATTCCGCATACTGCTGCGGGGTGTCTATGCCGTCTGCAGCGCGGCGGACAAGGCCGGTAAGTATATTATAGCCATATTCGAGGACGCGAAGCTGCTCAAGCTGCTCGATTTGTTCTAATTTTCCAACCGGCAGCTTTGTTATACATAAAAGAAAATCTTTTGTATAGGCATAAACGCCAAGATGCCTGTAATAGTCAATAATACTGCCGACAGGGCCGTTAGTTCTGCAATATGGTATTACAGACCTTGAAAAATATTTTGCGAATCTGCTTTTATCGATAACAACCTTAACAATGTTCGGGTTTGCAATCTGCTCTTTGTTTTCAAACTTAGCCACAAGCGTAGCCGTTTTTGTCTGCGGATTGTCAATCATTAATTGAGCGAGCAAATCTATATTGGCCGGCTCGATTTCGGGTTCATCAGCCTGAATATTTATGACAATATCGGTATCAATTTTTTCAACAACCTGGGCGATTCGGTCTGTGCCGCTCTTGTGAGTGGAGGCAGTCATTACGCAATCTGCATCAAAGGATTTGCAGGCCGACATAACTTTTTCGCTGTCAGTGGCGATGATAACTTTTTCAACAAGTTTTGCTTTGCGGACTTGTTCCCAGACGTGCTGAATGAGATATTTGCCGGTTTCTTTAGCGAGAACTTTACCGGGAAATCTTGTTGATTCGTAGCGGGCAGGTATAACAGCTATGATTTTCACAAATTTACCGCAGCGATTCCCCGCCTTCGCGGGGACAAGTTTAAAATTATTTTTAATTTCCAAACCACTGCCCGTTCATAATATTGACCGGAAAGATGTTTGTCAACAACGGGCATAAAAAAAACCGGGTGAAAATGCACCCGGTTTTGTAATTTTTGCAAAAACTGATTTTTTTAGTATCTTGTTGAGAATTTTGCTGACCTTGCTGCCTTTCGCCTTCTTCGGCGGTTCCTTTCAGATGGCTTTTCATAATAGCTGACGCGCTTCATATCGCGAATAACGCCTTCCTTTTCGCACATTTTCTTGAAGCGTTTGACCATCTGTTCGACTGATTCGCCGAGACGGGCTTTAACCTTAATCATAAAATAACAATACCTTTCTTGTCTAAAATACGATTTATACTGGAAAACAAAGACCCAAATAATATGAGTTTGGCGGCTTTTTTCAAGTTAAAAATTGAACAAATATCTCTTATTTTTAGTGATGCCGCCAAAATCGAGGTATTTTACGGCTTTTAGCAGGTTTTTCGTTACTTTATCAATATCGTCAATTGAATTAATTTTTGCTAATTTTCTCTTATTTAGTATAGTTTCAACTGCTTTAGGGCCAAGCCCCGGCACGCGTAACAGCTTGTATTTAGTTGCTGTGTTTACACTTATAGGGAAACATTCCGGATGATTTATAGCCCAGACTTCTTTTGGGTCTTTTTCTGTTGAAAGGAGACCTAAACTGTCGCATACAATATCAGACTGCTCAAATCCATATTTACGGAGCAGAAAATCAACCTGATATAACCTGTGTTCCCGAATAAATGATTGCTGGGAATCGATGTTTACTTCCGGATTGGGGTGCTGGTAGGCTGAAAAATAAACCCTGCTTAGGTTGAGCCTGTTATAAAGTGCGGCTGTGTAATCGACAATTTGCCTGTCGGTTTCGCTGGCGGCACCAACGATAAACTGGGTGGTTTGTTTAACTCTTCGGCAACTCTGGCTGGTAAGCCGGCTGATAAGTTTCATAGGCTCGACAATATCCTTTAAAAAATCTTTTTTATTCGACAATTTTTTGAGAAATTCCTTTCCCGGCGTTTCGATATTCAGCGAAACGGCATTGGCAACTGAAACTGCTTTTTCTATAGCGGCAGGGCTTGAGCCTGGCAGGACTTTCAGGTGAATATAGCCCCTGAATCCATACTTTTTACGAAGGACTTCAGCGGGAGCAATCAATTTTTCCATTGTTGCATCAGCCGAGCCGAGGACGCTGCTGGAAAGAAACAGGCCGAAGACCTCGCCTCTGTTGTAATAATCCATAAATGTCCTGACAGTTTCTTCACAATTAAGCGTGCATCGCGAAACGTCGGCATCCTGTCGAAGGGGACAGTATTTGCAATCGCTCGAACAGACATTTGAAATAAGCGTTTTGAACAGAATAGTGCTGCCGCCGTTGGGAAGAGTTACCGGATAAATCCATTTGCCGTTGTTTCCCCGTGTCCGATGTCCGGATTTATCGGTGCCGCAGGCGCAGGTAAGGTCATACTGCGAATCACGGCTTAGAATTTCGAGCTTTTCAAACGTGTCTGGTTTTGCAGTGGTAAGCATAGATTCCAATATAATCCGGCAAATCAATCTGGCAAGAGGTTTGTGCAAAAAAATCCCATCTTTGTAAACACGTTTGCTAACGACCGATAATTATTTGACGGATGTCGATTTCGGGTCATTTTTTTTGAAAAAGTACTATTTCTTCAATTACCGACTTATTTCTGCCGATTTTCATAGATACAGTCGAGAGAGCTGCTTCCAAGTGGAATTCATGAATGAGTTTAATGATTAAAGGGAATTAAAATGATACAGAAGTTGCGGGGTGATGAAAATATATACAGAACGCTACTTGATAACCTGCCTCAGAACATATTTCTTAAAGATGGAAACTCTGTTTACCTTTCCTGCAATGAGAATTACGCCAGAGCTTTAAAGATTAAGGCCGAGGAAATCGTTGGAAAAACAGACTACGAATTTTACCCAACGGAATTGGCTGAGAAATACAAAGCTGACGACAAAAGAATTATGGAATCCGGAAAAGCAGAAGAAGTCGAGGAGAAATATATTCGGGAAGGAAAGGAATTTATTGTCCAAACAGTCAAGACACCTATCAAAGATGAGCAAGGAAACGTCATAGGAATATTAGGCATTTTCTGGGACATCACCGAACGCAAGAAGATGGAGGCGATCTTAAAAGAATCAGAGGGAAAATATCGTTCCTTGGTGCAAAATATTCCAGATGTGGTTTGGACGACTGACCTAAAGGGCAGAACCGTCTTTATAAGTCAAAATGTAAAGAAAATTTATGGATATACGCCTGAGGAAATATTTGAAGGCGGAAATGAAATTTGGTTTGGCAGGATTCATCCTGATGACATAGAAAGGACGAAAAAGAGTTTTACAGCATTATTCGAAAAAGAAGATTTGTTTGACATTGAATATCGGATCAAGAGAAAAGATGGAAAGTGGATTTGGCTGCGCGATAGAGCAATGTCGGTTTATGAAGAGAACGGCATAAAATATGCAAACGGTATATTTATAGACATCACCGAGCGCAAGGAGACGGAGGAGAAGATAAAAATATTCTCAAACGCTGTTCAAAATGCTTACGATAGCTTTATACTGACTGATATAAACGGCAATGTTACTAATGCCAATGAGTCTTCTATTAAGGTCTTTGGTTATTCGCACGAGGAGATACTAAAATTAAAAGTATCTCAATTTACAGCAGATCCAAAAGATGCAAATAATATTGTAGAGGAGGTAAAAAATAAAGGCAAATGGTCGGGAGAAACAATCTGTATTAGGAAAAATAAGGAAAAATTTACTGTTTTATTAACTGTCTCTATTGTTAAAGATGACAAAGACAATCCAGCAGGAACGATGGGAATTTTCCGCGACATCACCGAGAGCAAGAGAGCGGAAGAGGCGCTGCGGGAGAGCGAGGAGCGATACAAGAGTCTGTTTAAGGCGAACATTGACGGGATACTCATAGCCGATCCCACGACAAAGAAGTTCAGGTACGCCAACCCGGCGATGTGCAGGATGCTGGGCTACAGCGAGGAGGAATTTACGCGGTTGGGCTTGGCCGACATCCACCCGAAAGAGTCGCTCGAGCAGGCGTCCGCCGATTTCGAAGCCCGAGTTTCCGGGGCCAAGATAACCTCAAAGGACTTGCCGTGCGTAAGGAAGGACGGCCAGGTGATATTCGTGAGCATAAACGCAGGTACGATGACAATAGGCCAAACCGAATGTATGATGGGGATATTCCGCGACATCACTGAGCGCAAGCAGGCGGAGGAGGCATTGCGGGAGACCACCGCGTACCTCCAGAACCTCATCACCTATGCGAATGCCCCCATTATCGTCTGGGATCCGCAATTCCGGATCAGCCAGTTCAACCATGCCTTCGAGTCCCTCACCGGAAGAAAGGCCGGCGATGTTATCGGCAAGCCTCTCGATCTTCTCTTCCCGCCGGCCCTCGTGGAAAACACGATGAATATCATCCGGAAGACACTGACCGGCGAACGATGGAAGGCCGTAGAGATCAGCATCCTGCATATCGACGGCTCTGTCAGTACCGTCCTCTGGAACTCTGCCACGATCTTCGCGCCAGACGGCAAAACTGCTGTGGCCATCATTGCCCAAGGCCAGGACATCACCGAGCGCAAGCGGGCGGAAGAGGCGCTGCGGGAGAGCGAGGAGCGATACAAGAGTCTGTTTAAGGCGAACATTGATGGGATACTCATAGCCGATGTCACGACAAAGAAGTTCAGATACGCCAACCCGGCGATATGCAGGATGCTGGGCTACAGCGAGGAGGAACTTACGCGGATGAGCGTGGCCGATATCCACCCGAAAGAGGCGCTCGAGCAGGTGATCGCCGAGTTCGAGGCTCAAGCCTCAGGGACCAAGATAACCGCGGACCTGCCGTGCGTAAGGAAGGACGGCCAGGTAATATCCGTGAGCATAAACGCAAGTACGGTGACTATCAACCAAACCGAATATGTGATGGGGATATTCCGCAACGTCACCGATCGCAAGAAGGCAGAGGAGAAACTGAAAAAACTCAACGAAGAGATGCGGAACACCGTAGCAGAGCTTGAAGAGACCAATAAGGAGATGAAGAATTTTGTCTATATAGCATCGCATGATTTGCGTGAGCCATTGCGGAAGATTACCGCTTTTGGCGCTATGCTGGGAAGCTCGCTCAAAGGCAAACTTGCAGGTGATGATGCTGAAAATCTTAAGTTTATGATAGATGGCGCGCAGCGAATGACAAAGATGATAGAAGGACTTCTTGTTTATTCGAGAGTAAGCACACAGGCGCACCCTTCGCAAGGTGTCGATCTTAATGAGATAGTCACACAACTGCAGCAGCTCGAACTTGCCGTGCTGATTGAAGAGAAACAGGTAACTATCGAGTCACAATCGCTGCCCTGTGTTGAGGCTGACCCTGCCCAGATTAGACAGCTTATGCAGAACCTTATCGCAAACGGCGTCAAGTATCAGAAGAAGGGCAATATTCCACGTATAATCATAACAAGCAAGCCCGCGTCTGATGGTATGGTCAGGATAGAAGTTACAGATAATGGTATAGGTATTAAGCCGGAATTTCAGGGTGCGATATTTACAATGTTCAAACGCCTGCATTCGCGTGATGAATATGAGGGAACAGGCATTGGTCTTGCAGTATGCAAGAAAATAGTGGAGCGTCACGGCGGAAAAATCGGTGTCGAATCTCAGCCGGATAAAGGCTCTACGTTCTGGTTCACAATACCGGAAACTAAAGCAGTAACAGCTGATAAGAATATAGTTCAAACTTCATATAGTTCATAAATTGACCGTCAAAAACGACCGATAATATTTAATCTGGCTTCAATTCCAATTGTTTTTGTGTGTATAGATACTGTTGAATCAATCCCCATTTTATTTATGTCGATTATTCCTAAAGAATGTATGCAAGTAGATTTGCGCAAAAAGCATCCTATTTTAACGGATTAAAAAATAGGAGAAACAATGGTGCATAATATGCCGAAAATTTATGTGTTTATTGCATCGGCTGTGATACTTTTTGCGGCAATTGCTGCTGCTCAGGAAGCTACACAGCAGGCATCACAAAAAGTAGAACAGTTAATATCGTCTCAGCCCGCCGGAGAAAATAAAAATGGAATGGATAAATTTATCGACTGGTTCCATAATCCGACTCCCTGGCTTAGTATGGAGGCTGACTTGAAATGGCAGTGGTTCAACGCATGGAACATTGACAGGTTCAACGACGATTCAGGATTGAGCAATTGGAATTACACTCTAAACAGGTTCAGATGGGGAACCAAAACGAAAATCACAGATGACATCGAATTTAATCACAGATGGGTTTGGGAATTCAGAACCTGGGATGGGCCTGACAGCCGCCAAAAAGAGGTTGATTTCGATGAAATCGTTTGGGACAGGTTTAATCTTACCGTCCGAAATCTCGGCGGTATGCCCCTGACGATGGTTGTGGGCCGCCAGGACATCATCTTCGGAACAGGCTGGCTTGTTCTTGAAGGAACAAATAATGACGAAGGAAGAACAATATTTTTCGACGCACTGCGTTTTACCTATGAATTGCAAAAAGATAAAACGCTCGATTTGATTTTTATAGACCAGAAGGCCGATTCTTCGGCGTGGCTAAGGCCGTTTTCAGATGGACATAAACTTGTAAATAATACAGACCAGACAGGAGCAATAGTTTATTATACGGATAAATCCCGTCCCAATCTGCAGCTCGAAGGTTATTTTATTTATAAACACGATACTCCTGTCGCATCTGGTTCCGTAGGAGATGAAATTTATACATTAGGCGGGGCACTTTCAGGCCCGCTTTTCAAGAGCGAGCACTGGAAATACAGGGCCGAAGGCGCAGTGCAGACCGGCAATAAAGATGGCCACAGCCTGCGGGCGTTCGGAACCATAGACACGCTTGAATATCATTTCAACGATAAATACAAAAATGTGCTTCACGGAACTTTCGAATACCTTTCCGGAGACAAGCCCGGCTCAGGCAGAAACGAAGGGTTCGATAACCTCTGGGGGAAGTGGCCGCAATGGAGTGTGATAAATACTTATGCTTATTGGTATGAGAATGGACCCGGGGCAAGCACAAACCTTGCAAGATTGAATCTGGGCCATTCTTTCTGTCCCACCGATAAAATCCAGATTAGCACAGATTATCACCTGCTGTTTGCCAATGAAAATCCTCTTGGCGGAACCACTAATCCAGGCGGGCCGAGCTGGTCGAGCGGCGGAAAATTCAGAGGCCAATTATTCTCGTTATTACTTAAATATAACGTTACAAAGAATCTTTTAGCTTATTATCAGTTCGAATATTTTGTGCCGGGCAATTATTATGCCGAACCGGACAGAGACCCGGCTTATTTTAGTCAAATTTCAATCGAATATACCTTTTAAGGGAATACCGTTATGAAAACAAAAATAAAAAATATTGCGTTCTATTTAATTATATTTTGTCTGCTTTTAAGCAGCTGCGGCAAAAAAGCGACACAGCAGAAGGTATATCGAGTGGGTATTCTATGCGGGCTGGATTATATTGCCGCTATACCGGATAGTTTCAAAGCCAGGATGACCGACTTAAGTTACATTGAGGGGAAAAACATCGTTTATGACATACAGAGGACGAACTTTGAACCTGCCAGGGAAGAACAAATCCTTAAGCAATTCGTAAAAGACAAAGTTGACCTTATTTTTACGTTTCCCACCGAGGTATCAATGGCTGCCAAGAAGGCCGCGCAGGGGACAAACATTCCTGTGCTTTTTGCTTTTGCCAACATAGAAGACACTAATCTGGTTGAGAGTATTCGCCGGCCGGGCGGCAATATCACCGGCGTTCGTTACCCCGGCCCCGACCTTGCGGCCAAGCGATTTGAGATTATGCGTGAGTTAGCACCGCAGATTAAGCGAATATGGATACCCTATCAGCGAGGTTACCCTATTGTATCCAGCCAGTTGAGAGTGTTGTATCCGATGGCCGAGGCTGCAGGTGTAACTTTGGTAGAATGCCCCGCCTCCAATGCAGCAGAAGTTCAGGCTGATTTGCAGGCAAGAGCTAAATCGGCTGACATCGGTATAGATGCTATGCTGATAATTGCCGAACCTCTTGGCGTGACAGCTGACGCTTTTGCGGTGTTCGGTAAATTTGCCGCTGAACATAAAATTCTCGTCGGCGGCGCCTTAATGTCGGTAGATGGTTATGACTCTGTTTTTGGCATAAATGTTAATCTTGACAGCACAGGCAGGCAGGCTGCGATTCTTGCTGACAAAATCCTGAAAGGTATTCCGGCAGGCACAATTCCTGTTGTCTCATCCGAAGGTTTCTTCCAGTTCAATTACAAAGCGGCCCAGAAACTGGGACTGAATGTGCCTGAAGGCTTATTAAGCAGGGCAGATGAAATTATTCGTTAAAAGAAAGACATTAAGATGAAGATATGCAAAAAAATTAAATTTTTGCAAATAGTATCCCTGACAATGTTAATTATGTCTTGTATATTTTTGACTAACTGCAGCAAAAGGCCGAAAATTTGTCACGTGGGCATCGTATCCGGAGCAGAACCTTTTGCCAATATAGCAGACGGCCTCAAAACCAAAATGGCTGAATTAGGCTATATAGAGGGTAAAAACATTGTTTATGACTTTCAGAAAGTGAACGCAAACCCTGAGGAGGAAAAACGAGTCGTTAAGGAATTTGTTAAAGATAAAGTTGATTTAATTTTCGCATTTCCAACCGAGACGGCCGTAACAGCCAAGGCAATTGCTGAGGGGACTAATATTCCAGTAGTTTTTGCTATGGCCGGAATAGAAGGAAATAACCTCATAAATACCGTGCGCCAGCCGGGTGGAAATATTACCGGTGTTCGCTTTCCTGGGCCGGAGTTGACGGTTAAGCGTTTTGAGTTCTTGTGTGAGCTGGTGCCTCAAACAAAACGAGTTTTATTGGCATACGACCGGAATTATCCTAATGCGTCAAGCGCACTTGAGGGATTGCATTCAGCGGCCTCGGCTGCGAATATCACGCTGGTGGAAGAGCCTGTAAATAATTTGGATGAGCTTCGTGCGGCTTTGAAAAAACGTGACGAAGCAAACGATATAGGTATTGATGCAATATTGATTATGCCGGATATTCTTAATAATTCACCTGACGGTTTTGGGGCAATTCACGATTTTGCGGCCAAGCACAAAATCCCAATCGGCGGCGGAATGGACTTTACCGCGGACTTGGGGGCTATGTTTAGTTTTGTTCCTGACAATGTTGAACAGGGTAAGCTGGCGGCGTCTCTGGTTGACAAAATTCTCAAGGGTATGCCTGCCGGTACAATCCCGGTGGTTACACCTGAAGCTCATCTGCGGCTGAACTACAAGGTAATTCAGGAACTGGGATTGAATGTTCCTGAAGGTTTATTAAGCAAGGCAGATGAAATAATTCGTTAGACGTTATTGAAAGAAAGGTAATAGATAATTATGTGCAGGAAAATTTGTTTCAAATGGCTCACGCTGTTTGCAACCTTTTTAGTTGTGTTTTGTGTGTTTCTGAACAGTTGTGGTAAAAAAGCGCCGCAGCAGAAGGTATATCGGGTGGGCATTCTGTCCGGCCTGGATTTTTTTGCCAGTGCAGCGGACGGCTTCAAAGCCAGGATGACCGAGTTAGGCTATGTCAAGGGCAAAAATGTCGTCTATGACCTGCAGAAAACAAACATTGACTTGGTTGCCTACAAGAACATCCTCAAGAAATTTGTGGCTGATAAGGTTGATTTAATTTTTGTGTTTCCCACCGAGGCGTCCCAGGAGGCAAAGGCGGCCACACAAGGAACAGACATCCCAGTGGTTTTTGCGATTGCGAATATAGAGGGTACCAATCTGATCGAGACTGTGCGCCATCCGGGCGGGAATATCACCGGTGTGCGCTGGCCTGGCCCGGACCTTGCGGCCAAGCGTTTTGAGATTATGCACGAGTTGGTGCCGCAGACCAAGCGAATGTGGCTACCCTATCAGCGAGGTTATCCTATTGTAGCCAGCCAGTTAGAGATATTGCGCCCGATGGCTGCATCCTCAGGTATAACGCTGTTAGAAGTTCCCGCCAATAATGCGACAGAACTTGAGGCTGAATTGCAGGAGCGGGCTAAATCAGTCGGTGTCAATGACACAGATGCTATCCTGATAATGGTTGAGCCTCTTGGTGTGACGCCTGAAAATTTTGTGGTGCTGGGTAAATTTGCGGATGAACATAAGATTCCGATTGGCGGCGCCTTAATGTCAGTGGGAGGATATGAATCTGTTTTTGGATTGACGCCTCAAAACATTCCTGTAGGCAGACAGGCTGCGTTTCTGGCTGACAAAATATTAAAAGGTATATCAGCTGGCACAATCCCGGTTGTCTCATCCGAAGGTTTCTTCCAGTTCAATTACAAAGCGGCCCAGAAACTGGGGCTGAATGTGCCTGAAGGTTTATTAAGCAGGGCAGGTGAAATAATTCGTTAAGTATCGAGATTCGGAATGGTAAAAATAAAAAAATTTCGTAGTTTGACCGTTACATTAGCCATTGCTTTTTTAGCTTTGAGTGCGGTAGTCCTGCTGATTGCTAATAGCCTGCAGATATATTTTAACTTCAAGACCCAACGTCATATTATTGCCAGTCAGCAGCAGCTTGTTGCCAAGGAGGCGGCCAATACTGTAAAGAGTTTTATTCAGAGGGAATTTGACATGTTAAGAACGGCGGCCGGCCTTGGCAATCTGACAGCTTTTTCAGGGCAGGAGCAAAAATTAGTTCTGGAAAAATTGCTGGGTTTGGAACCGGCCTTTCGCCAGCTGGTTATGTTTGACTCGCAGGAACAGGAATTGATGAGAGATTCTCGTTTATCAAGTTTACTGTCAATTAAATTAACAGGGCAAAAAAAGAGTGAACTGTTTTCTCAAACAAATCAGGGCAAAATGTATATCAGCTCGGTATATATAGATGAAATAACAAGCGAGCCTATGGTAATAATGGCTGTTCCGATTATGGATGTTTTCCGCGACTTTAGAGGTGTGTTGCTGGCCGAGGTGAACCTGAAATTTATGTGGGATTTAGTGGGTTCAATAAAAGTTGGCAAAACAGGCCTGGCTTATGTGGTTGACAGACAGGGGGATTTAATAGCTTTTGACGATATCAGCCGCATTTTGAAGGGAGAGAATTTAGCCTATATAGGGGAGGTGTCTGAATTTACAGGCAGCGACAAATCTCCTGTCTCCGATGAGGCCGGTATAGCAAAGGGTATTCAGGGTAATTATGTGGTAAGCAGTTATGCGCCGCTTGGTATGCCTGACTGGGCGGTTGTGGTTGAGCTGCCAGTCCGTGAGGCATACCAACCTGTCATTACGGCGATTAAACTGACGGCATTTACGATACTTCTGAGTTTTACCTTAGCTATCATAGCCGGCGTTTATCTGTCAAAAAGACTGACAAAACCGATAATAGATTTACGAGACGCTGCCATAAAGATTGGCGAAGGCAGGATGGATACAAGAATAGAAGTTGAATCACGGAGTGAAATAGGGCAGTTGGCTGCGAGTTTCAATCAGATGGTTGAGAACTTAAACAGAACAACAGTTTCGCGTAATTCCTTAATTAATGAAATTGGCGAGCGCAAGAAGATAGAGGGCAATCTTAGGGAGAGCGAAAAAAGGTTCCAGGAAATTGTCAGCAATGCTTCCGAATGGGTATGGGAAGTTGACGCGAATGGATTATATACTTATTCAAGTTCTATCGTTATAGACCTGCTCGGCTATAGGCCGGAGGAAATTGTCGGCAAAAAATATTTCTACGACCTGTTTACAGATAAAGAGAGAGACGAATTAAAAAAATCAGCATTCGCAGCGTTTGCAGAAAAACAGTCTTTCAAGGGGTTTCTGAATGCGAATGTGCACAAAGACGGCCGGATTGTATGGTTGATAACAAGCGGAGTGCCTATACTTGATATTGATGGTAATCTTGTCGGCTACAGAGGCTCAGATATAGATATTACCCGCCAGAAAGAGGCAGAAGAAATGATGAAGAGGCTCAATCGGGACCTTGAAAACACCGTAGCAGAGCTTGAAGAGACCAATAAGGAGATGAAGAATTTTGTCTATATAGCATCGCATGATTTGCGTGAGCCATTGCGGAAGATTACCGCTTTTGGCGCTATGCTGGGAAGCTCGCTCAAAGGCAAACTTGCAGGTGATGATGCTGAAAATCTTAAGTTTATGATAGATGGCGCGCAGCGAATGACAAAGATGATAGAAGGACTTCTTGTTTATTCGAGAGTAAGCACACAGGCGCACCCTTCGCAAGGTGTCGATCTTAATGAGATAGTCACACAACTGCAGCAGCTCGAACTTGCCGTGCTGATTGAAGAGAAACAGGTAACTATCGAGTCACAATCGCTGCCCTGTGTTGAGGCTGACCCTGCCCAGATTAGACAGCTTATGCAGAACCTTATCGCAAACGGCGTCAAGTATCAGAAGAAGGGCAATATTCCACGTATAATCATAACAAGCAAGCCCGCGTCTGATGGTATGGTCAGGATAGAAGTTACAGATAATGGTATAGGTATTAAGCCGGAATTTCAGGGTGCGATATTTACAATGTTCAAACGCCTGCATTCGCGTGATGAATATGAGGGAACAGGCATTGGTCTTGCAGTATGCAAGAAAATAGTGGAGCGTCACGGCGGGAAAATCGGTGTCGAATCTCAGCCGGATAAAGGCTCTACGTTCTGGTTCACAATGCCCATCGCAGAAAAATCAGCTGTTGCTGCGGCAGAGAATAAGGATGGGGTAGCAGACAAGTCCGGTAATAAATATTTTTAAAAAGTAAATAGGGTTAATCGTGCAATATTGGACAATTTATAAGACAAGTTTGGGGAATGTTCAGTAATGTGCGGAATTTTTCGATAATAATAAGTGAAAATGATAATAGTTTTAATATCTGAGTCCCAACAGAAGTCCAATTTTTATTTACGGTGTCGGTTAAAACTGAACCGGCGACGGATGGACTGCAATCACAGCTATGGAGAAGTTAAAGATTTGTGAGAATAAGGGGGCTGATATGGTAAGCGATAAAAAAGAACTGCTGATTCTCATTATTGAGGATGACCCTGGAGATCAAAAGCTGATTAAAGCGGCAATTATGAACCAGGAATATGGTGTGAAACTAATGATTTCACCTGCCGGAGAAGCAGCAATGAGTTATCTTCAAATGTGCAAAGAAGCTCCGGAACAATATCAAAAGCCTTGTTTAATACTTCTTGATTTGAATATGCCGGGAATGGGCGGCAAGGAATTCTTAAGGGAAATCAAGGCAGATGACGAATTGTGTGCTATTCCAGTTGTTGTGGTTACAACCTCAGATTCGGAAACCGATGTCCAGGACTGCTATCGTTTACAGGCAGCGGGATATATACAGAAGTCCGCTGTGCCGGAAGAGTTTAATGAGGTGGTTAAAAAAATGACCCGCTACTGGTTTTTAGCTTCAGCGGTAGTGAAAGTTTGATTGGCGGCAATGAAGTTTATCAATTTGATGGGGAACTTAAAATGGATATCTATAAACCGGTTACGATAATGCTGATAGAGGATGACCTTGGTGACCAAAAACTTATAAGAATGTCGCTTAAGGAACAAAGACTTTCCAATATTCCTGTGGTATTATCCAGTGCTGAAGAAGCTCTATGCTACCTCAAAAAGAATAAGACGCCGGAAAATAAGGATATTCTGCCGGACCTTATTCTGCTTGATTTGAATATGCCCGGTATGGGAGGCAAGGAATTCCTCAGACAGATAAAAGCCGACCCGCAATTTGAGGCAATACCTGTCGTTATCCTCACTACGAGCGATTCCGATAAGGACATTCTCGAAAGTTTCAGATTACAGGCCGCCGGATATATCAAAAAACCTGTAAGTCTCACCGATTTTCAGGAAGTAATGCAAACCTTAACAGATTATTGGTTTACCATTTGCAGGCGTTCAAGTTATGAGCCAGACAGACAAGTCAGTAAATGTATTAGTAGTTGACGATGACGAACTGGACAGAAAGCTTGTCGATATTGTCCTGACAAAGGCGGCTAATCTGGTAAAGTTCAAAGGAGATTCTGCGCAGACAATTACAGAATCTCTTGAAAAACTTGCCAATAATAAATATGACGTTATTCTTCTCGATTTAAATCTTCCCGACAGCAGGGGAATGGAAACCGTACAAAGGGTTTTCGATGCTGTTCCTGATATTCCTATCGTCGTGCTTACAGGGCTTAACGACGAGAATATGGGTCTTGAGGCCATACGCAACGGCGCTGAAGATTACCTGATAAAAGGTGAGGGACTTGAATATACCTTAGTGCGGACAATAAGATATGCTATTGAAAGGAGAAAAACAAAAGCCGGCCTCATTGAAACGAAAAATGAGCTTGAACATATAAACGCAAGACTGATTAAGGCTACAACAACCGCAAAAGAAATGGCCGCCGAGGCTGAAAGAGCCAATGCTGCTAAAAGTCAGTTCCTGGCCAATATAAGTCATGAAATAAGAACACCTATGAATGCCATCATCGGCTTCAGCGAAGTCCTTACAGCAGAACCGTTGGCGCTGCAGCAAAAAGAATACATAAAAATGATTCTTGACAGCGGCAAACATCTGCTGCAACTGATTAACGATATTCTTGATTTTTCAAAAATCGAGGCCGGCCAGATGGAGACAGAGAATATTGAATGTAACATAAGGGCTGTATTGGCTAATGTCGAATCGCTGATGATGCCTACCGCGAGAAATAAACAGCTCCAGTTCATAGTTGAGTGTGCAGACAATGTGCCGCATATGATCATTACAGACCTCGTGAAACTGCGGCAGTGTCTCTTTAATCTTGTAAGTAATGCCTTAAAATTCACTGAACAGGGATATGTTAAAGTTACAGCTCAGCAAATAGAAAAGGACGGCAAACCGTTTTTAGAATTTGCAGTTTTTGATACGGGTATTGGAATACCGGCAGAAAAACTCAATGCTATTTTTGAGGCGTTTACTCAGGCGGACGGCAGTATGACGCGCAAATATGGCGGGACAGGACTGGGATTGACAATAACAAAACAAATCGCAGTTCTGATGGGAGGAGATATAAGCGTCGAGAGCGAACTGTCAAAAGGCTCAATATTCAGACTTACCATACCGCTGAATACGGTCGAAAACGAACAAAACGAAATATCTGATGAAGAGCTTGCGGCCGGACAGGATAATCTGCGGGTCGAGTTTTCCGGTAGAGTGCTTGTTGCTGAAGACTGCCGGCCGAGCCAGGCATCGATAAAGACGCTACTTGAAGAATTGGGCTTTGTCGTAACGCTTGCAGCCAATGGGCTCGAAGCAATCGAAGCAGTTAAAAAGCAGCATTTTGAATTGATTTTTATGGATGTGCAGATGCCGGAGATGAACGACTTTGCCGCTGTGAAAAGGTTGCGAAGCTTTAGAGTGGAAACACCAATAATAGTGATAACTTCCGATATAGAAGAGGACGAAAGGAAGCAAAGCCTTTCCGCCGGCTGTGACGAATATATCTCAAAAACAACTGACAAAAATAATCTTGTTAAGGTTATAAGCCGTCATCTGACACCGGTTTCAGCTTAACAAAAGCGAAACTTCAAAATCAATACCTCTTATATTCCCCCGTAAATGAATCTCATCCGGCCTACATTTGGAACAAGAGCTAATCTGGATGCGTCCACACGAAAACCGCTTGGCCAATAGACAAAAAAGGCTTTGCCGACGAGATAATCACGTGGAACTATGCCCATCCTGTAAGTATAGCCGTTATTTCCGATGCCTTCGGTACTCCACAGGCGTGAGTCGAGGCTGTCAGGACTGTTATCGCCCATAGCGAAAAACTCATCTTTTCCGAGTGTAAAAGGATTATTTTCGCCTGCCCGGTCGACTGGTTGATGAGAATCAGGCCGAATTCCAAGATAATGTATATCGCGGTATAAGGCAACGTGCAGCAGTGATAAATTGCCTGCACCGAAAATAAAAGCCTTTGGCTCTATCTCGCTTCGCCGCTGACCGGCATCATCTTTGCCGGTGCCGAGGTCGCAAGTAAGCTTTTGGCCGTCAATTTCAAAAATAAGCTGATGGTCAACATTAGCAAATTGGACAAAAAAACTTTTGTTTTGCCCCGGCGGTAAAATTTCTCTGCGGGCAAGCTCAACTGACTTGCCGGCTGAATCAACCTTTTCAATTATCATTATGCCAAGTGAATTTACCTGAGCCTTATATAGCGTTTCATATTTAGTTAGACCGATACCAACTGTATCGTTATCGCCTTTGAATTTTGCGTAATAGTTCATCATCAGGTCGCTGCAGAAGGGTATATCGCGATAAAATCGCGGGTCGCCATAAGCATAGACCGCTCTAAAGTTATTGCCCTTTGACGTGTTATAAAACATTATTTGAGGTTTTTCAGAGCTGCTTTCGAGTGTAAATTCCGTCGGCTTTGAGGGATTATATTTCCATTGAGAATCTTTATCATTTGTGAACGGCTGCTGCCATTGATGATTGTTGAATCTGCCTTCCGTTGGACGTATCGGCTGATAATCATTATTGTAAATACACATCCACATTTCCTGCTGCACCTTCGGCGGTTTTCTTTGAAGAACATTATTTATATATATATCGCCGTCGATTATTTCGAGCGTTTCGCCGGGCTTTGCGATAAGTCTCTTTATGTAGTTTTCCCTGGGGTCAATGGGATTTTTGAAGACGATTACGTCCCATCTTTTTGGCTCAGTAAACTGGTAGAGACTTTTAAAAACGAGAATCCTGTCGCCGTTGGACTTGGGAACAAGCGTGTTGGGATTTTCGTAATAGCCGCAGCTTGGGCATCTTGGCGAAGGCATCAATTGGTAAAGGCCTGGGTCGGTGCGGACCTGGTAATTTTTCTGTATATAAGGATTGAAATTGTATTCGTAGCTGTAGCCGCATTGTGTGCAGCAGATTCTGAAATGGTCGCCCATCAGCGTATCAGCCATACTGCCGGTCGGTATGCGAAAGGCTTCGAGAATAAACGCCCTGAATACAAACGCGAGAATAAAGGCGGTGATGAGCCATTCAAAAGTATTTGCGATTGACTCTGCCGTTGTGTGTCTTGTGGCTTTTGTATCGTCTAACATTTACAAATCCTTTATATTAAAGGGTGTAAGTATAACTTCTATTAAGCTTTACTGCAAGAATTGCCTGGTGGGCTGAAAGTATTTGACGAACCATGAAAAAATCAGTATTCTGTCAGCCTTAAGTTGAGGTAATGACTATGCTTACAGATAACATTCTTGATTTGATAGGCAACACACCGCTTATAAGGCTAAGAGGGGAAAGCGTTTACGCCAAGGCCGAGTTTCTTAACCCCGGCGGAAGCATTAAAGACAGGGTAGCCCTCGCTATGCTCGAAGGCGCCGAACGCGACGGCAGATTAAAACCCGATTCGATAATTATGGAGCCGACCAGCGGAAATACAGGCATCGGCGTTGCACTCGTCGGCAGGCTCAAAGGCTATAAAGTCAAAATTGTAATGCCGGAAAGTATGAGCGAGGAAAGAAAAAAGCTCATCAAAGCTCTCGGAGCCGAATTGATTTTGACTGAAGGTGAAAAAGGTATCGGCGGGGCAGTTGAAAAGGTAAAACAAATGGCCGCTGAAGATAAGCGAATTTTTGTGCCGCAGCAGTTTGAAAATCCAGATAATCCTCGTTGCCACTACGAACAAACGGCTGTGGAGCTATGGCGGCAGATGAGCGGCGATATTACCTGTTTTGTCGCCGGCGTCGGCAGCGGCGGAACACTGCAAGGCGTTGGGAAATTTCTCAAGGAACATAAAAAGGAAACAAAAATAGTTGCGGTAGAACCGAAAAATGTAAGCGCTCTTTTAGGCCACGAGCCGGGTCTGCATCAGATTCAGGGCATCGGCGATGGCTTTATCCCCGCCGTGCTGGATGTCTCGCTTGTGGATGAGGTTATTGAAGTTACTGATGAGGATGCGATTGATACGACAAGGCAATTAGGCAGCTCTTTTGGTTTGCTTGTCGGGATTTCTTCCGGCGCCAATATCTGGGCAGCCCGTCAGCTCGCTAAAAAATACAAAGGTAATATCGCAACCGTTCTGCCCGACAGGGCTGAAAGATATTTCAGCACTGCATTGTTATAATCTTACCGCATCGGCAAATATGTCGATTAGCTCTTCCGTTTCTTCCCAGCCGATACAACCGTCTGTGACAGACTGGCCGTAAGTAAGTGTCTGCGGTTTTGCGGGCTTTTGGTTTCCTGCGACTATAAAACTTTCGAGCATTACGCCGGCAATCAGTGTTGTTCCGGATTTAACTTGCCCAGCCACATCAATAAAAGCTTTTCGCTGAAGACGATAGTTCTTATCAGAATTGGCGTGACTGCAATCAATGATAAGACCATTGCCGATACCTGCTTTTTGCAGCAGAACGCCTGCGAAGGCGACATATTCGGCGGCATAATTTGGGCAGTCCATTCCGCCTCTCATAACCAAATGGCCATATTTATTGCCGCGTGTTTCAGCGATAATAACCTGGCCGGTTCGGCTGATGCCCAGAAACGAATGAGGACTTGCGGCAGCTTTAACCGCATCAACGGCAGAGATGAGATTTCCATCAGTTGAGTTTTTAAAACCTATCGGCATTGACAGGCCGCTGGCCATTTGACGATGTATTTGCGATTCAGTTGTTCTTGCCCCGATAGCGGCCCAAGAAATCAAATCGGCAAGATACTGAGGCACAATTGGGTCCAGAAATTCAGTCGCGCAGGGCAGGCCGGTTTTGCTTATTTCAAGCAAAATATCACGAGCACGTGTAAGACCTTCTTCAATATCATACGAGCCGTCAAGGAACGGGTCGTAAATCATTCCTTTCCAGCCGATAGATGTTCGCGGCTTTTCAAAATACGTCCGCATTATAATCAGGAGCTTTTGCTGAAATTTGTCCTGAAGTTTTTTCAGCCGGGCGGCGTAATCGAATGAGGCTTTACTGTCGTGCAGTGAACAGGGGCCTGCGATGACGATGCGTCTTTTGTCTCTGTTTGTCAGGATTGCCTGTATATCCCTGCGGGCCTGTGCCGCCAGATGCGAGGTTTCGTCCGTCGGCGGGTATTTCTCCTTAAGCTGCTCAGGCGTTATCAGCGACTTAAACTGCACAATATTTAGATTGTCTGTGATTTCCATATTGTTCAGTTAGTGTAGATTCTTTGCCAATTTATGTCAATAAGATAAAGCAGAGAGGAATAAAATCATCCAAAAAAGAGCCGACTCTGTTTGAAGTCGGCTCTTGTAAAATCTGAAAATTTCACTCGTTTTACTGTTTTTTGCTCAATCGCATACCGGGGCGGTGCATTCGAGCCAGTGCAAGCTGAATGTGGCGAAGTCTGCAAAATCAACTTTGCAGTCGTGATTGAAATCGCCTACCGGATACGGATGCCAGGGGTCGCCGCAGGCCGGTTCAAAAAATAATATAATCAGGACCGGATAGTCGTGGCCTTCGTCGATGCCCCAAACCGCCTCGAAATCCCATTCCGGCTCATAAGTGCTCTGCTGCATCATTTGTGTCGTTGTCCTGCCGTTCCCGCAGGCGCTGATTGGCCAGCCGGAGGTTTCAGTGTCCCAGTAGTTATAGCTGCAGCCGCCGCTGTTCCAGGCGGCAAAACCGCCTGAATTATAAAGACCATTCACCGCTCCGGTTGAATAACACCTCAATATGTTGCCGCTGGAAGCATTCTCGCCGACAAAACCGCCGACGAACTCCTCGCCGGTTACGCTGCCTCGCACATAGCAGTCTGTGATAGAGCTGCTGTTGTAGCCAACCAGTCCACCGATATCATACTCTTCACCGATTATATTACCCTCCACATAACAAACTGAGATAGAGCCGATGTTATAACCGATGAGTCCGCCGATGTAATGGCCTTGGCCGTTGACATCGCTGACAGAAAAGCATTGAGATATTTGCGCGCCGCCGTCATTGTTTCCTATTAAACCACCTACCCGCGATGCACCAGTTACAGTCTGTGCAGCAGAATAACATCGTTGTATGCTCCCGCAGTAATAAAACCTGCCAATCAATCCCCCGACACCTGAACATCCATTGGTGTAAATATTGCCAGAGGCGTGGCAGTCAATAATGTTGCAACACCATCCGTAGCAGAACCCGATTAGTCCTCCTACTGGTGCCGGGTCATCTGCGCTGTAAGTTCCATAACTTGTAACGTTACCTGTGGAATAACAATTGCTTATGTTTCCTGAACTATATGCATAACCAATTAAACCGCCCACATTTCTCGAAGAACTTACAACACTTCCTGTAGAATAACAAAAACTTATAGAATAGTAATTGAATCCGATTAAACCTCCGATATTTTCGCCTGTGCCTCTGACGGAGCCGGTGGCATAGCTATTTGTGATAGTGATACCGCTATTACCCTCTCTGTCGCCAACTAATCCGCCAACACTTCCTCCGGTTGCTGTAATGTCTGCTGAAGAATTACAGTTTTCCATCGGACCTAAAATATCGACGCCTCCAGCCAACCCACCAACATAAGAGTTTCCGCGTATGAGTCCTGAGGAGTTGCAGCTGATTAAGGAACGGCTCTGACCGACAAGTCCGCCGACTCTGTCGTGTCCCTGAACTTCAACAAGCGATGAACTGCAATTATTCATATCAACGGTAACTTGGCCGAGCAGTCCTCCGACGTAGTCATTGCCGATAATATAGCTATTCAGGGATTGACAAGCGACAGGAGCAGCGTCAGTATATCCGGCCAAAGCTCCGCAGTAGTTTCGGGCTATCATATTAGGTTCAGTCAGTGTAACGTCTTCAATTGTAGCGTTGCCGGCTACCTTTCCGAACAAGCCGACATAGTCGGTGCTTACCCGGTATATATAAAGACCGGAAATTTTAAAGCCATTTCCCTGCAAGTGACCCGCAAAAGGATGGGCTCCATCTCCGACCGGAAGGAAACCTTCACCGCTGTTCCAGCCTTGAGTTTCAGAAGCATCGATGTCATTACCTAACCGATACCACGCATACAGGGAATATCGCATCTCCTGCAGTTGAGTAACGTTGGTAATTATATATGGGTTTGTTTCTGTTCCTGAACCGGAGCCGCTAAAGGCGAGGGTGTTTCCTGTTGGAATAAGCAAAGTTGCCCACATCACTAAAAATAAAATTGGTTTTTTCATCTTTTTCCTCCTTATTAAAATTGGACATTATTTGAACATACCATCTCTACGATTTGTTTTGGAGATATGAAACGCACATCTCTTCTTTCCCTTCTCCAGTTCTCCATACTAAATGCCTCAATTAATTAAAAAGACATACTACCACTTAACAGACGTTTGTCAAGTAAAATGTGGTGTATTTGGGGGGTAGCAGTGGATGCTTGTATTTGCTTTGTTGCTAAGGGCTTGTTGCCATTGGATTGTTTATACGCCTGATTTAACGCTGTCTTTCAGCAGCAGCCAGATGAAGAAGGGCCCGCCTAAAAGGGCGGTTATTACGCCGACCGGAATCTCGGCTGGTGCAATCAGTGTCCTTGCAACCGTATCGCAAAGGGCAAGAAATGCCCCGCCGAACAGGACTGATGCAGGCGTTAAAATTTTATGGTCATAGCCGACAAGCAATCTGCATATATGAGGAGCCATCAAACCGACAAAACCAATAGGCCCGCAAAATGCTACCACCGCCGCAACCATAACAGATGTTGCCAGAAAGATAATTTTTCTTGTCTGCTGGACGTTGACGCCCCGCGTAATCGCAATTTCATCGCTGATACTCATCAGGTTAAGATTTAAACTATGAAAACTAATAACTGCAACACCGATTATTGTAAAAATAAGCATAAGAACAGGTGTAAAATATCCTGTAACATCAATACTGCCCATCAGCCAGCGAATAACCATAAAAGACTGGGTAAAATCACTTATATATTGCAGCAGAAGTATCAGGCTTGAGAAAAAGAAGTTAACAGCAATGCCGGCCAGCAGCATTGTTTCTGCGGAGAAGCCTTTTTTAATTTTTGTAAGTCCATAGACTAAAAGTATTGCAGCCAAAGCCCCAGCGAATGAAAACAATATTGAACCGCAGTAAATCTGTAAAAAAGCTGAGAATAAAACGTATATTGCAGCTCCAAAGGCTGCTCCGCCTGAGATGCCTAAAGTAAAAGGCGCTGCAAGCGGATTTCTAAACATCGCCTGCAAAGCTACTCCGCAGCAGGCAAGGGCGGCTCCTGCCAGAAAGGCTGTAAAAACCCTCGGCAGCCGTAAAGAGTAAAAAATCCTCGCCTCCGTGCTGTCGGCAGAGATGTTTTTTAATATTGAAAACGGTATTTTTGTCGGACCTGCAAATGGAGCAGCCGCTAAAACAAGTAGTGCGAATAGAATTATCAATATCAGTGCGGCGTTTTTTCTCATTGTATTATGTCCGGAATAATTATTTTCTGGCCTGTTAACGGATGGTCTGTAAAATTAAATTTTTTCGAATAGATTTCTTCGAGCGTATCTTCATTCATTATATTCCGGGGCATTCCCTCAAAAGCAATTTTACCTTCTTTAAGTGCGATAATCGAATCGGCGTTTAACACGGCAGAGTTCAAATCGTGAGTAACGCAAACGATAGTCGTATTATTTGTTTTATTTATTTTTGCCAGGAGTATATGGATGTCTCTTTGGTGTTTGTAATCGAGATATGTAACAGGCTCGTCGAGCAGCAGAATTTCGGCCTGCTGTGCGACAGCCGCGGCGATACTGACCTGCTGTCTTTCTCCGCCGCTCAGGGTCGTCATCTCTCTGTCGGCAAAGCCGGCGGTTTGCGTCACATCCAGAGCATTATTTACAATTTTCTCGTCCTGTGGGCTTATAATCGAAAAGGGGCTTAAATGCGGGAACCTGGCCATCATAACGAATTGCCGTGCGGTAAAAGGAATATCTGTCGGCAGCGATTGCGGAAGATAAACCAGAATTTTCGCGAGATTTTTATGTGAATAATTTTCAATGTTTTTATTTTTGACCCTGATTATGCCGGCATAATCGGTAATGATTCTGCTCATACATCGCAGCAGGGTGGTTTTGCCTGCGCCGTTCGGCCCGACAATAAAAAGACGCCTGCCGGAAAATACGGAAAAGTTAATTCCCTCCAGAATCCGTTTTGCCCGGACGCCGTAACCTAAATTTTCAACTTCAATTACTTTTTCGCTCATCCCGTTAGACCTCGTTTCATAGGCGTAAAGCGGTATAAAATATTTCTGTTTTACAGTATATTAAAACACATATATAAATCTGACAAGGTCTAACGGGACTCATTGCGTTTGAGCCGGCTGATTGATTACCTGGGCAAATTTTTCGATTATATTTATGAATCTCGGGCCGGGTATTGACATATAATCTTCCATGAAAAGGTAAATTCTGTTGTTTTTTACAGCGTCGATATCGCTAAAATTCTGCCATTGTTTTTTGATAATTTCGGTATCGATATTAACGTTTGCCGGCGGCAGAATATCGATAATAATCTGCGGGTTCATTGCTATGATGGATTCGAAGCTGACTGCCGGATTAGCTATGCTGCCGGTATAAGCATTTTGTCCGCCTGCAAGCTTAATCATCTCGCTGTAAAAGCCGTCATTGCCGGCTATGTAAATGTTTTGCAGTTTTGCCGACGGGTCCTGCGAATAGTCGTGCCCGATGCATACAAGCACTTTTGGCGGATTGGCAGATTGATTTTGCCCCTGAGTTATATGAATTTTATTCACAATATCGTCAACAATCAGCCGGGCTTGTTCCGCTTTGCCTGTTCGTTCGCCAATTGTATGAATCGCATCAAGGATGTCGTTTATAGTATCGTGTTTTACAACGAGGGTTTCTATTTCAAGAGCCTTGAATTTATTTTCGGCTTCCTGCATATCATCGAAGATAATGACTAAATCCGGCTTTGCCGCAACGATTGCCTCGTAATTAGGATTCATTAGTCCGCCCATTCGCGGCAGTTCCTTTGCCTGTTCGGGATAATTGCAAAATTGCGAAACGCCGATTACATTATCGCCAAGCCCGAGCGCAAAAAGTATTTCTGTCGTGCTCGGAGCAAGGGAAATAATCCTCGTATAAGATTTTGGCCCAATCCAGCCAGTTTTCCCGGGCTGGTTTGCAGTTATACCAAGATATATCAAAAAAATCGCTATCGAGAGTGTTATCAGAAGAAAAATTATTTGTGCTGTTTGTTTCAGCTTTGTTGCCTGTTCAACAGTATCAATCCGAGTCTTTTTCATTAGGTTGTATGCTTTATGAAATCAATTTTATTTTTGCGCCCGATTGCTTTTGATAATTTTTAAGAAATTTCGCCCAGTTAGTCAATCCTTCGCGATAAATCTGTCCCGAATAAAGAAAACCGTCATTATGATTGCCGAAGATTTCAATAAACTCTTTCGGTTCTTTTGCCGCCTCTTCGTAAAGCCGCAGGCCGAACTCAAACGGCACAATTTCGTCATTCCTGCTGTGGATGATGAGCACCGGACAATCGGCCTGTTTGAGATAATCGCTTGTATTAAAGTTATACCGGGCAAACGGCCTTACCATCATATACGGATAAAATTTCTGGCCGATATCGGCATACGAAGTAAATCCGCTTTCGATAATTAGTCCTTTTATGCTGACATTGGCGGCAAGATGTGCCGCGATACTGGCGCCCAGCGATTTGCCGCAGAGTATTATATTGTCAGGCTTGAGTTTTTTCACTTTTATAAGCCAGTCATAAGCTCCCTGCGCATCGAGATACGTCCCTTCCTCGGTTGGCTCGCCCTGACTATGTCCATATCCGCGATAATCGAAAATAAGACAGTTAAAACCCAATTCGTAGAAAATGTATATGGAATCGAGCGCATAAGCAATATTTCCGCCGTTGCCGTGGCATAAAAGCAGGGTAAAGTGAGCATTCTTTGCCGGGATATACCAGCCCGAAAGGGTCAAATTGTCGGCTGTTTTAAATTGCACCTTTTCATAGTCCAGACCTATATCGCCGGGGGTGTATGGCACTTCTCTGGTCGGGCTGAAGGTCAGTGCCGGCTGCATAAAATATAGCGTTATTCCCAGCCCGAAATACGCTATAAACAATAATAAGATAATCGATAGTAACATTCGTCATATTTTAATTTGCCCAGTGTCATAAAACAAGATAGAATTTATCACTATGATAAATAGAAGAAAAACAACTATTGTCGAGGCAGGCCCCATCAAAATCGGCTCAAAATACCCAATTGTGGTTCAGTCTATGACTAAATTGCCCACGACCGATATTACAGGCTGCGTCAGGCAGATAAATGCCCTCGCTGCGGCAGGCGCGAAGCTCGTCAGACTTGCCATCCCGACCGCCAAAGACGGTATCGCCTTTGCGAAAATCGTCCAAAAGGTCAAAATTCCCCTGATTGCCGATATTCACTTTTCCGCTGAAAGGGCGATTGAGGCTGTCGAGGCAGGCGCAGCGAAAATCCGCCTTAACCCCGGCAATATTGAAGACAAAAACGATATAAACAGGATAATAGATTGCGCTAAGGCTCACAAAATTGCTGTCCGCATCGGCATAAACGAGGCAAGTATCAGAAATCTGCTGCGAGATACGCCATATAAAAGGCGAACAGACCTGATGATTAAGGAAATGCAAAGTTACGTTCGGCTGTTTGAAAAACGAGGCTTTAACAATATTGTTTTAAGCGTCAAAAGCTCCGATGTCGAAAGGACGATTGAATCCAATTGCGCAATCGCCGAGAAATTCGATTATCCGATACATTTAGGTCTTACTCACGCCGGCCTTGCTGAAGATGCGGTTATTCCCGCCTCTGTCGCGATGGGGACTCTTTTGCAAAGGGGTATCGGCGATACGATTAGAATCAGTATCGCGGGCGACCCGATTCAGGAAGTCGAAATCGCAAAAAAAATTCTCGAATCTCTCGGCATTTATAAAAGCAGAGAACCGCAGTTGATAGTCTGCCCGACCTGCGGCAGGGTTCAGTGGGACTTAATCACATTCGCGCAGCGGGTTAAGAAACTTCTTGCGGAAATTCACAAACCTATAAGAGTTGCTGTTATGGGCTGTATAGTCAACGGCCCCGGCGAAGCCGCCGATGCTGATATTGCCGTCTGCGCCGCCGCCGACAGAGGTTTTATTTATAAAAAAGGCAAAAAAATCACCGTCGTTAAACAGGCTAAGCTTTTTACTGTCTTAAAGAAGGAGATTGAAAATTTATCATAAAATATTTGAACCTGATAAATATGCTTTATTAAAAGCATTTAGTATAATTTGCGGTGCGATATTTTGCGTTTATTCCATCCCTTTCTTTTTAGCAATTTTTCTATCGGTTACATTGCTAATTCCATTACCACACGTTGCTGGTAAATTTCCGTTATTATTAGTTTATTCAGAAAATGCGATAGCAGAAAGTTTAGCTTATGGTGTTTCTGGTTTTTTAATGAGTTTTATTGTAATTTCTATTTCAAGAAGAAAAAATATAAGCCCAATAATATATGTTATTATCTTTGTATCCATTTTTTCTGTTGGTATGATGGTTGAGTTAATTTTTTATTTTCAGGTATCCCTATTTTATAAAATATATTTGATATTGGAATTGATTCTAAAAACCTTATTTTTGTTCGGTTTTGCAATTTTAGGTGCGTGGCTTTTAACAAGGGAAAAACTGCCGAAAGTTTCTGATAAAATTTAAATTTTTATATGGCGTTAAAAAGAATTCGCGGTCTGCCGGGCTTGATTTATGTGCCGGACGGTAGAGGCCCCAAAAAGCATAATTGCAAAGACTGCTTTTTCTGCCAGATGTGCAGCGACGAGCGATGCAGTTTATGTCTGAAAACAAAATCAAAAAAACGCTGTAAAAAGCATAAAAAATAATTTTAGGAGACAGATTTATGAATAAGAATTATTTTGTTTTGTTTGTATTATTGATTTTGTTGTGCGGTTTTGGTCAAAATAGTATAGCAGAAAAAGGAGACAAAAAAATGTCAATTAAAGTTACATCTTCGGCATTTAACGAGGGCGGTATGATACCCGCGAAATACACCTGCGATGGTCTGAATATTTCGCCGTCATTAAAATGGCAGCAGACGCCGCAGGGCGTCAAAAGCATCGCCTTAATTTGCGATGACCCTGATGCTCCTGTCGGAAATTGGGTTCACTGGGTAATGTGGAACATTCCTGCCGAGGCGAATAGATTGCCGGAAGCTGTGCCGGCATCGCCCCAGCTTCCTGACGGCTCAAAGCAGGGCATTAGCGATTTTCGCAAGCCCGGTTATGGCGGCCCCTGTCCGCCGAGCGGCACGCATCGGTATTATTTCAAAATTTATGCCTTAGACACGATGCTTGATTTGCCGGATAGCTCCACAAAGCAGGATTTAATTGTCGCTATGAAGGGTCATATTCTCGCCGAAGGCTCATTAATGGGCAAATACAGGCGAAAATAAGAATCGGTTTTAATCCGGTTTCGGTATCTTAATCGACCGTTTGCATTGCGGGCATTTGCCGGTCCTGCCGGCGAACTGCTCAGCGACTTTAATCCGCTTGCCGCAGATGCAGAAAAAACGGATAAAACCATCGCCAATATTGGCTTTCAACTGTGTCGGCGGCGGAGGTTCGGCAGTGGGTTGTCTGAAGAAATCTTCTGCCGATAAAACAGACTGCGGAGCTTGTTTTTTTTCGCCGATTGTTCCGGCAGGAATTTCTTCAGCCGCTGACGCCTGACTATCAGGAACTTTTGTCAGCAAATCGCGGTTGAAATATGATTCCTTTGGTTGCGGCTTTACCTGCTTTTCGAAGATAATATCGAGCAGCGATTTTTCATATTCCGTCATTTTGATAAGTCTGGTTTTCAGCAGGATAATCGCAATCACAAAGCCTGACGCAAATCCTCCAAAATGAGCAAAATAAGCTATGTTACTGCCTCCTATAAAAGCTCCGAATATATCATAGGCAAGCCATAACAGAATTATTGCATAGCTGGGTGCTTCGAATTCTTTCCAATATAACAAATTCAGAGACCAATAGCAGGTAATCGAGTTGATTGGAAAGAACACAAGATATATTCCCACGATGCCGTTGATTGCTCCGCTGGCTCCGAGCATCGGATGATTTGAAAAAAATAAATATGTAATAGCTGCCGACAGGCCTGCAATTATGTAGATTGGTGCGTAGAGAATATTGCCGATTTTAGCGCAAACCGCATTTCCGAATATCCACAAAAAGAGCATATTTCCAATCAGGTGTATCCAGCCGCCGTGCAGCCACATATGCGTGAACAGTCCTTTGCCTGTCCAGCCGTTCAGCATATATTCGTTTAAGGGATTTTTTATTTTTTTGAATTCGCTCTCTATATATTTTAGGTCTTTAGTATTTGGGTCTTTATATGCGAGGAGCAGCTCCATCTGCTTTTTTTGTATAGCTTTATTATATGTTTGAATTTGAGGCATTTCCCATATAAAAACGACTATGATTGATGCGATTAAAAGCCAGTTTGTCAAAGGCAGGCGGTCCTGAGGAACATCAACTTTCCACGGGATTATCAATTCCCAACCTCATCAATAGAGTAAAAAGATATTCTTTTGTTCATATATTATACACATTATACAGATTTTTCCGAGATATTACAAATTGGTCTCCAGCTTAAAATGGCAAAAACTTTGACATAAACTTGTAAAAAGCCGTCCGATATGCTATAATGCTTTTGGAAGTAGGGTGGTAAATGATTATCACAAAGCAGTCATACTATTTCATAGCCTGTATCGCTATAAGTCTGTCTTTATCGGCCGTTGTTCTGGCCGCCTGTGAGGATTTCGAGATTGACGGCACTTACGAAGGGTCTGTGGACCTGCCGAAGATATTGTTCCTGCTCAAATATTCGCCCAATGAGCCGCCAATTCCCTCCTCCTCTGAAGGAGGGTTTGCGGTTAATTACGCCTATCTGGATACTGGCGCTTCAGGAATACTGTTCTCGCGTGAAACGGCTGAAGATATGGAAATCGCGATTGACGCCAACGCGCAATTTGTCGATACCGGCATTGCCGGCGACGAATATTTCAACGTCTCCGAGCCGCTCTATATCGGCACCGCTGATTACAATGCCGCCAATCCTGACGACCCTGATATTTACTATCTTCACGGTCCCTGGCATTTTCAGGTCAGCAAAGAGTATGCAGACTCGCTGCTTGGGGAACCGTTAGATGTGCTCGGCATTCCCGTTATGGCTGGCAGAACTATTGTGCTTAAGCCGGTAAGAGATTATAATATTGGCGGCATTGATTTTGATGATTCCGGGGATGACGATGGCGGAGATGATTGGGATTTACCAGTCTTCACCGCGGACATTAAAGACCCAAACGACCCCAACATTCCGCAGACCGATTTTCAGGTTGCGCTGAGATTTGAAAAATTCATCAGCCTGTCCAATCCGCTCAATCTGCCTCCTTTGCCGGTTCTGGCATATAATCCCCTGATAGACAATATTACCGTTGAATACGGCGGCATCAGTTCCAAAGGCAATTGGCTCTTCGACACCGGCGGCTCGGTAAGCGTTATTTCGAATGACCAGGCAATGGCTCTTGGACTTGTCGATGAAAATGGAGACCCTATAGTGGAGCCTGATTTTTATGTGCCGATTGGCGGTATCGGCGGCGAAATTGACCTGCCGGGCTATACATTGGATAAATTATCTGTCCCGACTCTTTCAGGTTTTAATCTTGTTTTCATCAACGCAAGGGTTTGTGTCGCTGATGTTACCATTTGGGACGAAGACATCGGCGATTTTGTTGTTCTTGACGGTATTTTTGGCGACAACTTCATTTGTGCCTCGATAGATACGACGACCTGGGACATAAGCTCAACACCGTTTGATAATATCGTAATTGACACACAAAAAGGCCTGCTGGGTTTTGATGTAGCTCCCGAATATCCTCTGCCGACTTGTCAATTCACTGATTTAGACGGCCGTTGCGGAGTTGATACGGGTGATTTGTCGGTATTCGCTCTAAACTGGCTGCGGACTGATTGCAATAACGCCAATGGTTTTTGCGATGGCGCAGATATTGATAAAAACGGCAGGGTGGATTTGGGCGATTTTGTTTTACTTGCGAATGATTGGTTAAAACAGGATTGTCAATATCCCTGCGGCTGTCAAAAGAGACCTTATCCTGTTGGCGATTTGACGCACAATTGTCGCGTTGACATTTACGATTTATCCGTTTTCGCTGAGGAATGGCTCAATTCCTGCGATTGGCTCAACTTCAATTGCAGGGATGCCGACCTTTATCGCGACGGCACTGTTGACTTCAGGGACTTTACGGTATTTTCTAATAATTGGTAAATGCGTTTGAATAATTTGAATTTATTTGTCAGCGGTTCTTAGAGCATCATATTCGGCCTGGACGGCATTCAAAAAGCTCTGAACCCTTTGCTCATCGACCGGCACATCGTCTCCGAATTTTTTCTTCAGGCCCAGAACAAACTGAGCGTCGTTTATAATACTTCTCATAGCCTTCAGCGCCTGCGGCCGGGATTGTGTGGCCTTGAGCTGTTTTATACCGAGGTCTATCGATGCATCTAATCTTTTAAGACTTTTTTCTATTCGCTGATAAAGTTCTCTGGCCTTTGCCATCGATTCATCAGGAATTATCTGTGCTGAAAGAGCGTTCTGGTCCTGCAATAAGTCCTGGCGGGTATCGTAAATTTTGTCTGCTATGCCGCAATCTACTGCCTCTTTCGCGGGCAGGGTAAGCAGCGAATCGTGTTTCGACCAGGTTTTGACTATAGTCTGGCCGGGCTTTTTGTTCACGGATTCTATAAAAACTCTTTTGCCGTTGTCGTTGACCTCGACGACTTCGATATCCTTGCTTTCCATCGCCTTTACCAATATGCCGGGACGATTATTCCTTTCAGCCAGCGAGGCGAGATAATTTCTCCATCCTGAGCGAAATTTTTCGCTTAAATTTTCACCAAGCTCCTTCTTTAAATCGACAGGGTTGCCCTCACTGTCCTGTGAAATCATTGTAGCTGCGCCAATTGCGGTGCCGTCGGACATATAGATTTTGTTACAGGCCATTGCCACCGCAGCGGCCGCGGAATATGCACCGCCGTTACTGCCGCCGTTTGTATAAGCGTAAATATCGCAGTTGGACGTTTTTGTAATAGCCGAGCAGATTCTCATTGCCAAATCGATTCTGCCGCCGGGGCTGTCTATTTCGATAAGGATAAAAAGCGGTCCCTTCGAAGCGGCAGTTTTGATTGCCTTTTCAAAAGCATTAGTCTCCATTCCAAGTATTATTTCACCGGGTATAGACAAAATCGCAACAGTATTATTTCTGCCGATTCTGTCGCGTGTTACTTTGAACTGGTTTAAATTCAGATTGATAAGACCTTTTTCAACGGTATTAACCTCTGATAAGCCTCCGCTTTCATTTCCGGTAGCGTAGCCGTGATAGGATTGATTGTTTGTGTCGCTGATAAAAGTATCGGCGGCAGCTAATGAAACCGTCATAAATACAGTAATCAGCGCAATATAAGATAGAAGTTTCATATTATGTGAAATTATACTATTAAACGGCTAAAAGTGAAGAAAAAAGAAACGGCTAAGAAGTAAACGGGAGTATAAATCCTCTCTAACTATGTAAAATAGTTTTGTATAAGGCCTGATATTGACTTGACATACGCTGAGCGTTCAGATGATTTTTAATTATCCCTAAAGCGGCCTGCCTGCCGGTATCATAAGGCGTTTCCATTATCCTGCGGATTGCTTCGGCCAGATGTTCAGGGTTGCCCGCGGTAAAAAGTGTTCCTGCCTGAGGATTATAATCGAGAATTTCACGATGCGGGGGGATATCCGACAGAATACAGCCAAGGCCGCAGGCCATTGCTTCCAGAACTGCGTTAGGCAGACCTTCCGAATGAGAGCCGGATACCAGAAAATCCGAAGCCCAAAGCCAGGGCCGAATGTCTTTTACATAACCGGCTATAATTATTTTTCCAGAATTGCATAAAAGGTTCAGCTTTTGTCGAAGCGGACCATCGCCGGCGAAAATCATTGTCGCATCGCCAATCGCAGCTTTTAGAAAACCCTGCGCGACGCAAAGCGGGTCTTTTCCCTGCGACAGATTCCCGGCAGCTATAAACAGCCGATGTTTAAGAGGCAATCCCAATTGATTGCGAATTTGCTGTTTTTGTTCGTCTGCGGCGGGGAAGAAAATCTCTGTGTCGGCACCATTTTGAATGCAACCAAAGGCAATTCCATATTTTTTAGAAAGTTTTTCGCTCAAAGTGCGAGATACAAAGACCGGTTTTTCAATTTTCCGCAGGGCTTTCAAATGAAGCGGAGCCATAATAAATCGGCCCAAGCAGCCATATTCGCAGACATAATCCTCAAAAGGATGAGCTCGCACAGTCGCAACCGTATGAACTGAATAGTCAAGGCCGGCAGAAAATAAATCTGCACGAAAACCGCAGCTGTGAACAATGGCAGGAGCAAGTTTGGCAATATAATCGGCAATGAGATGTCTTGCTCGGATAAAACCGGCAAGTCGCCCCAGCCCTAAACTGGAAACCGGGACATCTATACGCATAAATTCGCCCAGCAAAGAATCCTTTGGTTCCGCAGATAAGGTTAAAACGTGCGGCAGGAACTGCCAGCGGTCGAGATATTTGATAAGATTAAATAACTGCCGAACCGGCCCGCCTTTTTGAAGTGTAGATACGATATATAAAACGGTCCTGGCAGGCATATTTTACATTTTCAATAATTGCAGAATATTTATAGATATTCCGTATGGATGAAGAGCTTCTTTTACATAAAGATTAAGATATAAAGCGATAAAAGCGTAAATCACCAATGAAAGGTAAGCTATGAATCTTGTCCTTATAACCGTAACCAGCATCGGAAGCAGGATTACCTCAACAATAATAAAAAATGTGGCGATTCTGGCGGCGAAAATGCCAAAATCGTTAAATGCAATTCGCCAGACCGTCCCTGTCAAATAAATGTATAACATTACTTTGAAAAATGGATAGCGGCTTTGCAGCGTGTCCTTAAAATAAATTAAAAGTATTGAAAAGAAAAGAAGTTTTATGTTGGTAATATCGAAAACTCCAAGCGAGGCGCTGTATTGTTCAGCTTCATAATAGGCCAGTATCTTTTGGGATATCTCGCCTGTTGGCGGCAAATATTGAATCATCCAGGAAGAGATGCCTATTAATCCTATAAGAAATGCTATTGCGAGAATTATATAAAGAGTTTTTTTCTTAAAATCAAAAAGGTTAACGAAATAACTGAGAAAAAAAGGAAAAGCGGCAAAATGAAATAAAGACGCCGCGGCTGTTACAGCGGAAAATTGTAAAAGTTTTTTTCTATATATGAAGCCTATAGAAAAAAGCAATATTGCCGACGCAAGGCCGGTTCTGATTGAGCCCATTTCTTTATACAGAAATGGGTGAGAGAAATAGAGAATGAGCGTCAAAATCACATAAGGCGAATATTTAAAGTAATTATATGCATTAACAAGGACTGCGATTGCCGCCATTATCAAAAACAGCCATATATAATTATAGGTAAAAAGTTTAATGACAGAACAGAGCAGAATATAAAAAGGTTCCATCTGCAATATATTATATGAATATTTAAAATGACCGCCAAGCCAGGTTAAAACATCCGGCACCTCTAAAAAAACTGATATGTATGACTTCCCATCATCGCTTGTGTCGGGGCTTCTCAAGCCGGCAAATAACAAAATCAAAATAACGGCAGCTATAGCGGCCCAAAACCTCATTTTTTTATCCGCTTCGATTATCTCAAAAATCGAAAGAAGGACCAGTATGCCGAATACCGCGAAATATGGAATCATTATAAAACTCCTGCCAATACCTTTTCTGCCCGTGCTTTCCAGGTATAATGCTTAAGAAAAATTTCTCTGGCCGCTCGGCCAAGGCGGTCTCTTAATACGATATCATCGCGCATCCGTTCAATTGCGATTTGCCAGGCATCGGCATCATCGGGCGGACAAAAAATCGCTGTCTTTTCATGCTCCAGGATTTCTCTTAAAACAGGAATATCGGAGCTTATGATAGCTTTGCCGGCAGCCATATATTCAAACAATTTCAACGGCGACATCCATTTTTCAGTAGTCATATTACCATTATCGGCAACACTGACCTTTTTCTGATAGGGAGCGAGCAGTATATCCATTTTTAATCGGAATTTTTCGGTTTCGGGATGAGGCATAAAGCCATAAAATTTAACGTTTTTGTAATCTATTGCCGCCGCTTTCCAATAGTTTATGTCTTCTTCGGTACCGCCTGCCAGGTGAAAATCGGCATTTGGGCATCTGGCTGCCAGCTCCAGAATCAGTTCAATACCTCTGCCCTTGTATAAATGCCCGACAAAGCCAATCTGCAGACGGTTTGTCCTGCGGGAAGGTTTATAATCCTCAGTAATCGCCTCTGCTCCATCGCGAACGACAATAATTTTGTCTTCAAGTTGCGGATATACATTCAGAATGTCTCTCTTGAGCGATTCCGATATTACAACTATATGACGGAAACTTTTTGTCCCAATGAATCGGCGAAAAAGCCATTCTTTTATTATGCCCGGACCATAAGGGATGTGCAGTTCGCCGATTACCGGCAGGCCGGCCGCAGCGGCTGATGTGCAGCCGGGAATAAACCGGCCGTAAACCAGTTCAGAATTTTCTTTTTGAGCATATCTTGCAGAATCGAAGGCGTAGAAAAATTTTTGAATGAATTCCCACGATGATCGCAGTTTTATTTTATGAATTTTGAAAACCGGCTTAACCCCATAAAAACTATACATGTCGGACACGCCCGGCTCAATGTCAGATACATCCGGCACAACAAGGGTTACACTATGTCCAGCTTGTGCGAAAGCCTGGCACATCTTCATAACGCCAATGCTGTTGGCCTGACGAGATGGAATCGCGGAAAAACTGATATACGCAATTTTCATAAATCCATTTCCACCTGTCAAATTCCATTTATCGGGTCAATCGGACGTTTTTTTTACTACGATAAGAGCAGAGTATATCAATCCGATGTAGATATGGCAAGAAAGTAAGCCGATGATTTGATACTGTTTATACAGAGTATCTACACATCAGGATTAACATCTGAAACCGTAATATAAGAACGGCACCAAAAAACAGGGATTACTGCGTGATAATCAGGAAATCAGGCGTTTCTCTTCTTGGTATAGCATCCTTTACAATAAACCGGCCTGCCTTCTTTGGGCTGAAATGGCACTTCGCACTCCTGTCCGCACTCTGCGCAGGTAGCTTTGTACATCTGACGTGGTCCAAAATCCTTACGGGGACCTTTACCAAAATCTCTCACGTGTGTTCTCCAAAATTGATTAAAAAATATTTAGAAACATTAAATAAACAAAACAATAATTATAATTGATGTATGTTTTGTTGTCAAGAATGATTTTTAATTTTTTTTTGACACTGAAATGCGAAGAAAAAAATAAGGAATTAATAATGCAAAATTGAATTGCTGAATCATATTTGATATAATTAACAATAACACATTTTTATGGAGATTCTGGCTAAAATTGGGCAAAATGCGGGAAAATATAGCGGTCAGACGTGAAAAAGCCATTCTTGTAGGGGCATTGGCCCAAAATACCTACGCGGATAACCTCGCCGAACTGGCGGCACTGGCTGAGTCGGCGGGGGCTATAATCGTCGATAAACTTCAGCAGAAAATCAACCATATCCATCCGGCAACCTATATCGGCAGCGGAAAAGCGGATATGATTCAACAAAGGGCAAAAAAAACCGGCGCTGAAGTCATTATCTTCGATAATGACCTTTCGCCGGGACAGATTCGCAACCTTGAGGAAATTATACAGGTAAAAGTTATCGACCGCAGCGAATTGATTCTCGATATTTTCGCAACGAGGGCACAAACCAAACAGGCTCAATTACAGGTTGAGCTTGCTCAGCTCGAATATACATATCCGAGACTTACAAGAATGTGGTCGCATTTGGATACCGTAACCGGCGCGGCAGGCGGGCCGGCGGCAGGCGCCGTTGGCGCAATCGGCACTCGCGGAACGGGCGAAAAACAGCTTGAAATCGACCGAAGACTCGTCAGTAAAAAAATAACGGAACTGAAAAGAGAAATAGCCGAGATTGACAGCAGAAAATTAAGAGAAATCGAGACGAGAAAGGATATGTTCCAAATTTGCCTTGTCGGTTATACAAACGCCGGCAAAAGCACGCTGATGAACGCCCTGACAGACGCGGATGTCTATGTGGCGGACAGGCTTTTTGCGACACTCGATACCCGGACGAAACAGTGGACGCTTCAGGGCGGCCAGAAAGTCCTGCTTAGCGATACGGTCGGATTTGTGAGGAATCTGCCGCATTTGCTTGTGGCGTCATTTAAGGCGACCCTTGAAGAAGCGGTCAACGCAGATTTACTGCTCCATATTGTCGATGTTTCAAGCGATGACGCTGAAAGGCAGGCTGAAGATGCGAAAAAAGTGCTTGAAGAAATCGGATGCTCGGATAAAAAAACTATCGTTCTGCTGAATAAGGCTGATATTGTCCGAAATTCTGCGCAATTTGAATTATTGCAGACGATTTATCCTGATGCGCTGAGTATTTCCGCAAAGACAGGTATGAATCTTGAATTGCTTAGGCATAAAGTATTTGAGATTTATACCGGCGGGCAGGTCGTTTTGAGGATAACCGCAAACGCGGCAGACGGCAAAATTCAAAACTTTATCAAGGCAAATGCAATTATTCTTGGACAGCAGTTTATTGATAATACTATTGTTCTCGATGTCCGGCTCGGCAAAAACCATCTGACGGAACTGGAAAGATTTAAACCTGTCAAAATAGAGCAAATATAGACATTTTTTACATTGAAAAAGTCTAAAATCTGGTTTGATACCCATGCTGTGAAGAATATATCAATTATCAGCGAAGGCAAAGTATTCTCTTAAACGAAAGGGATTTGCCTAATTTACGCTAAACTGAACACCTTTTCCTGTCATCAGGGTCTGTTGGCAGCAGTGCCTTTCCTTGTGGCAAACAGTAGTGTATTAAGCGATTCGGAGGCCACCGATAAATTCTCATAATATTCTCATAATTGTTTGTATAGTATTCCAGCATTGACAAGGATTGACCGACCGAAGCTGATATAACATTTAATATCTATATTTTGTCAAATAATACGATAGCATTTTAAGTCGCCATGATCCCATAAGGGAAACTTACCCGAATGACTTTTGATAGACATAAAGTTCTGAAAATGACGCAAGTTCATAAGCGACAAATCATAATTGCGGCAGTTGCACTTTGTCTTATCGTAAGTTTTGGTCTATGGCAGAGATTGCTAAAGAACTATTTCATCCCCAAGAACTTTGGCGTAGTAGAAGAGGGTCTGATTTATCGCAGCGGCCAGTTGTCGGGATGGTTAATTGGGAAAACTTTGAACAAATACAATATAAAAGTAATTGTAAGCCTGACAGGTAGTGAGTCCAAAACCTCCGACAGAAAGACGGAAGAAAAAACAGCAAAGAAGTTGGGTATTGAAAGACTGGTGTTCCCGTTAGGAGGTGATGGAGTTGGAGACATTAATAATTATACCAAAGCAATCGCTGCAATATGCCTGGCTCGGAAAGAAGGAAAACGTGTGTTGGTGCATTGCGGCGCAGGAGCCCAACGCGCAGGCGGCGTAATAGCAGCTTACCGCTTACTTATTGAAAAAAAAGATGTGCCTTTTGTTCTTAATGAAATGAGGAATTATGGCTGGAACCCTGAAAATAATCCTAATCTGTTGCCCTATCTTAATAGCAATATGGAAGAATTGGCTTCTCTGCTTAAACAAAAGGGAGTTATCGATAAAATTCCAAATCCGCTGCCGCAAATCACTTTGACTAATTACAAATAATCTTTAAAATAATAAGTGATATGAACGGCCTGAATACTAAAGAGGTTCTGAAAAATAAAAATATAATTCTGATTTTATCATTGTTCCTCCCTGCACTAACTGCGATTTGGGGCATCTCAGGTAAAGCAATGGAAAACCATGAGTGTTTTGTCTCCATTACAGCACGTGAAATGCTCCAGAACCATGATTGGGTTATGCCTGCCTGCAACGGACAGCTTCGACTTGAAAAAACGCCGCTTTCTTACTGGCTTGTAGCCTCCTTGGGGGAAATAACAGGCAAAATTGGCGACTTTACCGCAAGATTTCCGAGTGCCTTATTTGCGTTTTTATCTGCGTTAGCTATTTTATATTTTGTGAAACAATGGTTGGCTCTTCGGGTTGCAATAATATCTGTTCTGGTCTGGGCAACATCATTCGGTTATATCAATTATGCTCATAACGCAAGGCCGGAAATGGCTCTTACATTTTTCGTAACTTTATGCTTTCTTGCTTTCTACTCTGCTGTTATCGAACAAGTTCGCAAAAAGCAAATTATATATATGCTTGTCTTCTGGATAAGTTTTGGCCTGGCAATGCTTGCTAAAGGCCCGGTCCCGCTTCCAATAGTCTTAATCCCGCTGTTTTTCTGCGTTGTCATATTTAGGCAATGGAAAATATTACCCAAACTGCTGCCCATTGCAGGCGTAATTATCTTTCTTGTTATAGTATTGCCGTGGCCGCTTGCTGTTGGTTACAAAGTAAACTGGAATTTAATCGTATGGAAACAAAACTTTTTTGACCGTTTCTTCGGCGATTATGCCCCGGGTAATTACCCATTTTATTTATACATACTTTATACCTTTGCGTTCATTGCTCCATGGGTTGCTTTTGTTCCCGTCGCTTTAATATCACCTTTCTATAAGATTTGGGAAAAAAAGCAAAAAGTTATGCTGTTTCTGTGGCTTTGTTTTGTAACAGACTTGATTTTTCTAACTATATCAGGCGGCAAACGCAAGCATTATATGCTGCCTATAATGCCCACCATTGCCATTTTAATTGGGATTGTTTTAGAAGATATGATTTTCATTCGAAAAGCCTTTACGGAAAAATTTGCAAAAAATTTTCTCATTTATCATATGATAATTATCGCTCTCTCCGTAATTGCAGGCATGATCTACTTCGCTATCACTTACCCCTGCCTTCTTTCTGAAGTGCTGATTCTTGGAATAATAGCAATTATAACAATAGTAGGAATTCTGGCATCGTTTGCAAAAAGTAAAACAACTCTTGGCTGTGGATTAATCTTTGGAGGTTATTGTTTGCTTACAATCTGTTTTGTTAGTCTGTCAGCCCCATTTGATAATAACAATTATACCAAAAAATTTGCCTTGGAAATATCGGAAAGAATACCATTAACAGATAACCTGGTGGCATATAACTCTGTCTCAAAGAGAGTGGTTCATTATTTTGGAAGAGAAATCCCTGAAATAAAAGATAAAAATATAATTTATCAATATTATGATAAAGGCGACTGGATTGTCGCCACTGATAACGAATTGAAAGAACTCCAATCAGATAACCGGCTCAACATGGTTTACTATAATGACAAGGCTGAAGTGCAATTTAATAGAAACATAGCAGGTGCTTTGTTTCGAAAATCCGGATGAAACACCGCAAGCGGCGTCTGCCCACGGCACAGATCGAGTAACCTACATATTATCTAAGCAACCCCCAGAATAATTTTTTGGGGGGTCGAATTATAAATTTTATTGAAAAAAGACATTTCTCTGGTTAAATAAACATTATGAAGAATATCTCAATCATAGGCGATGGGGCGATGAGTAGCGTTTGCGCTATCCTGCTCTGCGAAAAGGGCTTCAATGTCAAAATGTGGGGTTATGACGAGAAACAACTTGCGCAGATTGAGAAGAAGAGGGAGAATTTCAAATTCCTGCCGGGATATAAACTGCCGGACAATTTAGTTTTCCAGTCGAATGATTCCGAAATTTTAAAAGGCGCCGATTTAATCATTTCTGCTGTGCCGTGCCAATATATCCGAAGCATCTGGCAAAGATTGAAAAATTACGTCAATACTTCAGTGCCGATAGTATCTGTAGCTAAAGGTATTGAAAACGGGACACTACTTCGGCCAAGCGAGATACTGGCGGATGTAATAAATAAAAATATCAGGGTTGTTGTATTATCTGGGCCGACGATAGCAGATGAGATTGTTCGGAAATTGCCGGCAACGGCAACTGCGGCTTGCGGTAATGAACGGCTCGCGGGAATGGTGCAGGAAACTTTCAATACGCCATATTTAAGAGTTTATCGAAACAGCGATATAGTCGGTGTCGAATTGGCGGGGGCGATGAAAAATGTCATTGCTATTGCGGCAGGTATTGTCGATGGGATAAAAATTGGCGATAACGCAAAGGCGGCGCTATTGTGCAGAGGTCTCGCTGAAATTACACGGCTTGGAATCGCTATGGGCGCAAAGGAACAAACCTTTGCGGGACTAAGCGGATTAGGAGACTTGGTTACAACTTGTATATCGCCGACGGGTCGAAACAGAAGTTTTGGACAGAGAATCGGGATAGGTTTGTCGGTTAAAGAGGCTATTGACTCAACAGAATCGGTTATTGAGGGTATAGATACCTGCAAATCCGTTATAGACCTTGCCAAAAAATTCGGCGTAGATATGCCTATAACGGAGGCAGTTTATCAGATTATATTTAAGGATAAAAGCGTATCCGCAGCGATTGAGGAGCTTATGAAAAGAAAATTAAAAGCAGAATAGTTATCAGTTTTCAGTCAACAGAGGAAGATTTTTTCGGACATTCGGCAACATTCCATTTTTGACATTGTTTATTTCTTATACTTTATTAAGGACAGCGGATGTAGATGTAGAAGGGCCTGCCCCAAATTCCCTGAACGGAAGCTATCAAAGGTGTTATATGCTGTTTAATATTTTTGCAGAAAGTATCTTTCCGATAGGAGTTGAAATAACACCAGGGTTTGTCCGGATGGCCCAGCTTGGCCGGGACGGCGGACAAATTACCCTGATTGCTGGAGGGGGACAATCGTTGCCGCAGGGGCTTGAACCATACAGCGGCCGATGGCAAAGATGTGTAATAGATGTCGTCAAAAGCATCTACTCTTCGGCGCCGTTCAAATCGAAAAAAGCCGTTACCATCATACCTTCGACAGATGTGCTTAGTAAGGAGATAAGAAAGAATTTAGACAAAAAAGATTCAGAGGAGATTATAAATACGGAAGCTCGGAAACTTCTTCCCGCAAATTCCCACGGCGCAATAGTAAAATACATTGTTCTCAATCAGGATAGCGATTTGGCCGATGAAAAGGATGTGCTGATTCTCGCTGCGGAAAAGTATAAGGTCGAAAGGCATCTTGCGATATTTGAAAAAGCCGGTCTGGACGCAACGGCTGTAACGGTTTGGCCGGTTGTGCTGGTCAACTGCTATACGAACTTTTTTGCCAGAAGAAAGACCGATGTCGATTCTGTCGTCCTGCTCATCAATGCCGCTGCGACAGGCTGCAACGCTGTTATTTGCAGGCAAAATGATATCCTTTTTGCAAGGGCGATACCTTATGGAATCGACAATCTCAATGAGTCGAATGATGCAGAAAAACCTGCTTCGGAAATCGAGGCCTGCATCAGGTATTTTCAGAATACCATCAGAACTGCGACAGTGGAAAGAATTATTTTACTGGCAAATGAAGGAATCGACTCAAGACTTGTCAGATGTGTTCTCAATGTGGCAAAGAAATATGCGCTGCCGGCTCATATCGGAGACACGCTTGCGGCGGTGGCGGCGAATCAGGACACATATAAACGTGGAATTGACAGCAGGGGGCCTAAGAATGACTGGACAACAGTTTTCGGGCTGAGCCTTTCGGAATATTTAGCGCCGGCAGGTGTTGTCGCTGCGGGTTTAAATCAGGAATGCCAATATGAATAGAATTGATTTTGTGCCTGAGGATTATGTTCAGCTTAAGGAATCGCACAGGGCAAATTTCTTTTTCCTGGCGATTGTGGCACTTATAACCGCAGGACTCCTTGGAACATTTGGAATTATAAAAGTCCGCCAGGAAGCGGTTGCAACAGAAGCAAGAACCGTTGACGAAAGAATGGAGGCTGTGCAGCAGTCGATAAAACAGCTTGAAAGTCTTCAGGCCAATCGCCGGGAAATGATGAAAACCGCTCTGCTTGCCGCCGAGTTGATTGAGCCGGTGCCGAGAAGCGTAATCACTGCTTTTTTAACAAATGCGCTGCCGGACAGGGTAACGCTTACCGGTATTGAAATTAAACAGAGCAAGTCACAGCAGATACCATCTCCGCCTGCTGCATCGAATCAATATGAAGCGGCCAAAGCGGCTGCGGAACAAAAACCGCAAAGGCAGATTGAAATTACTGCTATTGAAATAGAAGGACTTGCCGCAAGCGATATTGAAGTTGCCGATTATATCGCATCGTTATCGGCGCCGCTGCTTCTTGAAAATGTAAGTCTTGTCCATTCAATGCAAAAGGAAATTAAGGATACCAGCTACAGGCAGTTTAAACTTACCGCCCAGCTTCGCGACAATTTGACTATGACAAATGAGCTCGTCGAGAAAATCAGAAATTATAAGCCGATAAAGAGCGGAATTTGATTGGATTACATAATGAGCAGCAATTTAAGAAAAATTGTTCTATTTGTAATGATGCTGGGGCTGGCCTGGTTTGCTTATATTTATATGATAAAACCCGCCGATGCCGCTATTGACCGGCAGAGGCAGCAGATAAATACCAAGCTTGCCAAGCTTAATGAGCTTGAAAAACTCAGCAGTCAGGCAGACGACATTAGCAGGCAGCTTTCAAAACTATCGGAGGCTGTAGGGTTTTTCCGCAATAAGCTTCCTCCTGAAAGCGAGATACACAAGGTGCTTGAAAATATTACATTGATTGCACAAAAACAGGGCCTTGTCCCCGGCACAATAACGGCTCTTAAAACACAGGAATGCAACGGCTATATCGAGCAGCCTCTGAAGATGGAGCTTGCCGGCAGTTTTTACGCATTTTATACGTTTCTTACCGAGGCTGAAAAATCGCCCAGAATTATCAGGGTCAGGGAGCTTGAAGTAAAAATCGATGATAAAAATCCGGCTGAAGTTAAAGCCAATGTTGTTATTAGCGTTTTTTTCAGCACATAAATCTCGCCTGAGGCGGATAAAAAATGACTATACCTGAAGATACAAGCGGCAGTCCAAAGGAATTGAACATCCAAAACGAGCAGAACGAAATAATCGGGCTCGCTGTGCAGGCAAAACATGTCCGGCAGACGACACTCATTCTTATTGGCGCCATAGCGATTGTTTTAGCGGCCATCTGGCTTATTCATAAAAAAAATTCGCCTGCCCAGGCAAACGCTGCTGTAGTGGACCAGCAATTGGTGATTGAAAACGCTATTACTCAGCTTACAGGGATAAAGACTGAGAATGTCGGGCAGGTTGACCAGCTTGTCAAAAAGTTTTATGAGTTTGCAGATTTCGGACAGGTTGCCGCCGACCAGCTGAGGGAAAACCCGTTTAATCCCGCTCAGGCTCTGTCGGACGCGGCGAAAGATTCTTTCGTTTCAAAAGAAAACAGCGGCGAAAATAAGATTCAAAATGAAGCGAAAAAATTACAGCTTCAGAGCATTTTGCAGTCGAAATACGGAAGCTGCTGTATGATAGACGATACGCTGTTGTATAAAGGGGATAAGATTGGCAATTTTGAGGTGATTGAAATCGGCGACGGTTTTGTTCGGCTTCGCTCGAGCGGGCAAGATGCAATTTTATATTTGCAGACAGAATGATAAAAAGACTTAAAAAATATATAAACCCAAGGAAAACGCCTCGGCAGGATGGTTCATCGCAAAACTGGGGCGCAGGCGTTGCGGGACTTACAACTCTTTATTCGCCGCAGACTGAAACGCAGAATACAGGCGGCGTCAGTGTTCGTGATGTCGCTGATACGCTCGTTGGATTAGGCAGGCTGACAAATGACCAGCTCTCACAGGTCAGAGGCGAGCAGCTGAGAGATGTTTACGCTGATACTGCCGAGATACTTCTGCGTCTTGGGTTTGTTGAAAATGACGATATTCTCACGGCCAGAGCGCATATGAACGGGTTCGAGTTCAGGCATATAAAACCCCAGCAGATTGATAAAGATGTTTATGCGAAACTCGACGGTTATTTTATCGTAAATAATAAAATTATACCTGTTGCTCTGGATGGTAATGTCCTGACAGTTGCTACCGCTTCGCCGGAAAATGTTTTTTTGCTCGACGAGGTAAAAAGGCGAACAGGCTTCGATATTCATATTATCGTAAGTAGTATCGAGGATATCGAAAACGTAATTACGGCTCTGAACGGGAAGGAATTCGATTACGGCGTTGATAATCTTGTTCATGATATTGCCGAGGTCGAGGTTATCGAGCAGTCGCAGGACAAGACTGAAGACCTTGAAAAAATGGCGAACGAATCGCCAATCATAAAATTCGTCAATTATCTTATCAGCCACGCTATTCGCCAGTTGGCCAGCGATATTCACATCGAACCGAAAGACAAGGAAACAAAAATCAGATACAGAATTGACGGTGTTCTGTTTGATGCGATGTCTCCGCCGGCAAGAATGCACGCGGCAATCGTGTCAAGGCTGAAAATAATGAGCAATCTCGATATCTCGGAAAGGCGTCTGCCGCAGGACGGCAAAATTGCTGTCATTGTCGGCGGCAGAGGGATTGATTTGCGTGTTTCCTGTCTGCCGACTGTCCACGGCGAAAAAGTCGTAATCAGAATACTCGACAGCAAATCAATCCTGAAGGGACTTGATTCCTGCGGTATGTCCGAAAAGGTTTTGACGGAGTTTACAAAACAGATACACAAACCCAACGGCATACTGCTTGTTACCGGCCCGACCGGAAGCGGAAAAAGCACAACACTATATTCGGCTCTCGGGCTGATGGACGGTAAAACACTTAATATCTCTACTGTTGAAGACCCTGTCGAATACGACCTTGGATTCACAAATCAGGTTAATGTCAACGACCGAACCGGAATGACCTTTGCCGCAGCTTTGAGGAGTCTGCTGCGTCAGGACCCGGACATTATAATGGTCGGCGAAGTAAGAGATACAGAGACGGCTCGCATCGCAGTGCAGGCTGCGCTGACAGGTCATCTTGTGCTTTCAACTCTGCATACAAACGATGCGTCAAGCTCCATTGCCAGGCTTGTGAACATCGGCGTCGAACCTTATCTGATAGCCGCTTCTCTGAACGCAGTCCTGGCACAAAGGCTCGTTCGCAAGATATGTCCGAACTGCAAAGAGCCTTACAAAGTGTCCGATAATGTTAAGAAATGTATCGAAAAAGCTGGAATTGACCCCTCAAGAATATTTCACGGGAAAGGTTGTGATGAGTGCAGAAACAGCGGATATTTCGGCAGAACGGGCATATATGAGCTATTGATTGTTGACGAGTATTTTAAGGACATAATCAATAAGGATTACTCGGCAGGCTGTATAAAAGCCGCTTTTGAGAAGACTGGCGCTGCGTCGTTGTATCAGGACGGCATTGAGAAGGTCCGAAAAGGCATCACGACTATCGATGAGGTTCTGCGCGTAACGGAGGCTTATGAGCCCAAGTCAGACCAAAATTAGGCCGATAATAATAAAATATGAATGATTTTAAACATAGTGTTGCTTGTGCAGTTGAAATGGATATTAAGCATCTGCTTGCTGCCGCCATAAAGGCTGGTGCAAGCGATGTGCATATCAATGTCGGTATGCCGCCGGTTATGCGAATCAATACGGAGCTTATCATTATGGAAGCGCCGCCGATGAGCGAGGAAGATATAAAAAATATGCTGCTCGGTATAATAGGCGCTGAAAGGTTTAAGACCTTTGAAATAAAACGTGATTATGATTTTTCAACAACCCTCGACGATGGCAGCAGGTTCAGGGTCAACGCCCATTACCAGAAAAATTCAGCAGCGCTGTCGTTCAGGCTTATTCCAAATCAGATACCGGACATAAATCAGTTACATCTGCCGAAAATAGTTTCGGAGCTGGCGATGCTGCCCAGGGGGCTTGTGCTGGTTACAGGTCATACAGGATGCGGGAAAAGCACTTCGCTCGCGTCTATGATAGGTTTAATCAATTCCACGACGAGCAAAAGGATAATCACCCTTGAAGACCCTGTTGAATATGCTTTTGAAAACAGCCTGTCTATGATTGAGCAGCGGGAAATAGGCTCCGACTGCCCGGATTTTGCTTCGGGTCTTAAACACGCATTAAGGCAGGACCCGGAAGTGATACTCGTTGGCGAAATGAGAGACCTTGAAACGACGAGCGCTACGATTACCGCTGCCGAAACCGGCCATTTGGTTTTAAGCACGCTGCATACGATAGATGCTGCCCAGACGGTTGAACGAATAATAGATATTTATCCCGCTTCGCAGCAGAACCAGATTCGTGCTATGCTGGCAAACACCCTGCAGGCTGTTATTTCGCAGACGCTTTTCAAAAGAACTGACAAGCCCGGAATGGTGCCCGCCGTTGAAATTCTGCTCTGCAATTCCGCTGTGCGAAACTGCATCAGGGAAAATCGAATCTACGAAATTCCGAATGTTATTTTAACGTCGCGAAAAATCGGTATGCAGGATATGGACAACGGCATCGCTGAAATATATTTCAGGGGATATATAGACAGAGATGATGCGGTAAACTGTTCGGTTCATCCGCAGGCAATGGAGAAACTGCTTGTTCCTGAAAATCGCGTAAACTTTCTCAGGAATCTGCAAAATTAAAAACAGGCCCGCTTCGACAAGCGGAGCGAGGCGAGCAGGGGGATATAATATGTCCGCCGCCGGAATCATTGAAAAAATAGCGGCACAGGAAGCCCGAATCTTCAGCAGCCTTTCACAGCCATCCCTTAAGCATAAGCCGCAGTTCAGTTTTGAGTTCGGCCCGTCCCGCAAAGATGTCCTCAATTTTACCAATCAGCTTTCTGTAATGGTCAAAGCCGGCATGTCTCTGCCCGAATCGATAGAATCAATCGCAAGGCAAATCGACAATAAAAAATTCAGAAGAATCCTTCTCGATATAAAATGCAGAATCGAAGCCGGCGAAAGTTTTTCACAGTCCCTTGCAGTCTATCCTGACATTTTCGGCCAGCTCTATATAAATATGATTGCCGCTGCGGAAATGAGCGGTTCGTTGAGTCTTATGCTCCGCAAATTGTCGGACTATATCGACCAGGAGCTGCAGACTCGTTCGCAGGTCATTGGTGCGATGGTATATCCGATAATCATTGCCATTATGGCCGTTGCCTGCACGACATTTCTGCTCATTTTCATACTGCCAAAATTCACGGCTCTCTTCGCCGGCAAGGAATATATGCTGCCGAAGCCTACCATTATAATAATGGCTGTCAGCAATTTTCTAAAACATTACTGGCCCGCCGTTTTAGCCGGCATTGCTGTTCTAATCGGCGGCTTTGTTTTCGGCATTCGCACAAAAACAGGACGCTTCTGGTGGGACAGAGTAAAACTCACACTGCCGCTGATGAAAACGCTGTGCAATAGTCTCTATATCACCCGTTCGCTTCACGCGATGGGTGTGCTTGTGAACGCCGGCGTGCCGATTTTGAACACGCTCGTTATAACCGCGCAGGTCAGCGGAAATATTCATTATAAGCTGATGTGGTATTCAGTGCATACTTCCGTAAAACAGGGCAAAAAAATTGCCCAGAGCTTCGGCCCAAAACCTCTGCTGCCGAACTCTGTGATACAGATGATTCGCAGCGGCGAAGATTCCGGCACTTTGGGGCAGGTCCTCGAGGATGTCAGCGAATTTCACTCTCGGCAGTTGAAAGCCGTAATAAAAATGGTAACGAGTATGATTGAGCCGATTATGATTGTAGTAATGGGTTTTGTGGTTGGTTTTATCGCAATGGCGATTGTCCTGCCGATTTTCAAAATGTCGGCAATGGTTGCACATTGAACTAAATAAAGGATACAGATTGAGTTTGTATTGTAAAAACGCTTTTACGCTTATCGAGATTCTTGTAGCAGTGGTTCTGCTCGGATTGGCCATAGCGGCCATTGTTGGTTCAAATGTGGCTTTCACTCAGGCTACCTCGCAGACAGTGCAGTGTTCAACAGCCGAATTTCTCGCCGAGCAGATTCGCGAGCTTACAGCGCTTTTGCCGATAAGAGACCCTGTTACGGGCACTGCTTATTTTGGCCCCGAACCGGGCGAAACAGGAATTGCGTTATATGATGATGTCGATGATTTCGATGGAGCGGCCTTCAATCCGCCGGTGGATAGTCAGCGAAAACTGTTGACGGACTTTTCAGATTACACCCAGATTGTTACGGTCGAAAACGTAAGCGCAAATAAATTTAAGGTCGTTGTCGCGGACCACAGCAGCGATTTTGTTCGCGTAACCGTCAAAGTCCTTTATAAAAACAGCGAAATAACAAAAACCAGCTGGATAAGAACGTTAACGAAATAATATGAACATTGTTAAATCAAAACCCGCTTTTACCCCCACACCAATTTCTATTGATGCGGTGAGGTGCAAATTGGTGTGGGGGTTTACTCTTATCGAACTGATGATTAGTCTTGTCATAGTCGCGATGATTCTAACTGCCGTTGCTATTGCCTTTGATGCCTGCATCGCAAATTACCAGGCCAATAAGGATATTTCTGATGCTGTTATAAAAGCCAATCAGGCTCTTTCGAGGATAACAAATGATTTGCGATGTGCCTGGCCTGTCCAGTCGGCTGAGCCGAATGACCGGTGCTCGCTGCAGACGGCAGGGGGAGATTGGATTATGTTCCGTTATGACAAACCCACCGGCAGGATTTATCTCATTGAAAATGGCGGCAGCGGGCCATCGCATATTCTTTGCGATAATATTAGTTCCGCCCGTTTCGATAGGACGACTGCTGTTGATGTTTCCGGCCTGCCGTATGTCAAAAATGTGCAGATTACATTAACAATCGTCTCAGGCAATAATGCTCAAAAAGCCTGCGCCGCCGTCGCAATTCGCCGAAACCTCTAAAAATAGGGACAGGCACCTATTTTTTTCTGTAAACTGTTCACTATTCACTTTTAACTTTTCACTTATATATTATCGCACAGATAACCGCCGTCTATCGGCAGTGTAACGCCGGTAACGAATTGGGCCGCATCGCAGGCAAGGAAAATCGTTGCGCCTTTTAAATACTCCGGCAGACCGAACCCGCCCATTGGCGTTTTCGCAAGCACCGCTTTTCCTCTTTCCGTCGGGCTGTTATCGTCATTGAGCAGCAGTTTTTTGTTCTGGTCTGCGATGAAAAACCCCGGCGCAATCGCGTTCACTCTGATACCGTATTTTGCCAGCTCCTTTGCGTGTCCCATCGTCTGATTCATCACTGCTGCCTTGGCCGATGAATATGCCCATATACCGGAAAGGGGGTTGAAGCCTGCCATTGATGCGATATTGATAATATTTCCTTTGATTTTATTGTCTATCCAGTATTTGGCGATGTGCTTTGTCGGCAGGATACAGCCCGCCAGCAGATTAAGTTTTATAACGAACTCGAAGTCCTCTGTCTTTACGTCAACCAAAGGCCCTTTGCCGCGATTGCCGCCCGCTCCGTTCAGAAGTATTTCTACCGACCCGTAAATCTTCACCGATTTCTCCAAAGCCTTGGCGATTGAGTCCTCTTCCATCAAATTTACTTCGACGAATGATACTTTCTTTTTATCGCCGCAGGCCTTTGCTATAAGTTCTGCTTTTTCTTTCATTGCCTCCGGCCTTATGTCCCAGAGAATCACATTAGCGCCTGCGCAGGCGAATCCTTCTGCTATTGCGCTGCAGAGGGTTCCGCCGCCGCCGGTTACTATTGCCGTTTTGCCTTTAAGGCTGAATTTATTGTCGAGATAAGACATTTTCAACTCCTGTTCCTTTTAGTTTTAAAATAACTTTTTTATTATACCATTTTGTGTTATAAAGTCTGTAATAAAAAAAGGAGGTATTTTTAAATGTTTGTTGTGCACATATACATTCAGGTAAAACCTGAATATATCGGGGAATTTAAAAAGATAAGCGTTGAAAATGCGCAAAGCAGCATCCGGGAGCCGGGCATTAAGCGTTTTGACGTCCTCCAGCAGTCCGACGACCCGACCCGTTTTGTTCTCGTAGAGGCGTATCTTGATGAGACCGGTGTTTCGCAGCACAAGCAAACGGCTCATTACAACAAATGGCGTCAGGTAGCCGAAAAGATGATTGTCGGCGAGAGAACAAGGACAAGATTTACTCCCGTCTGGCCTGAAAAATACTAACCATCATTTAACCCCCCTGATTTATTCGATGCGGGCAGGCTTGCGATTCCGAACCTTAATAAAACTGGAAAGTAAATGTCCAATATTGGTCGAAAGCGCGCAAGAAAAAACTTGCGCGCCTCAAAAAAATTAAAAAATTTTTCTCCTTTATCCACAAGCACTTACAAAATCGCATTGGTTGATTTTTGGTCGAAATTTGCCCAAAACGCGCAAGTTTTCAGGTATATATGGAGGGACATATATATTGAAAATTGAACATTTAAGATTGAAAATTTCGAGAATTATTACTGATAACTGATAACGGAAAATTAACTATGACAAAAATTCATTTTGCAATTCCAATTCCAACATTCATCGAAACCATCATCCTTTATTTTCTTTTGCGATACAGGAAGAAGAAATACGGCTATCCATTCCGCAAAATCGAGCTTACTAAAGGCAAATTCGCGAAAGTTGACCCTGAGGATTTTGATACGCTCAGCAAATTCAGTTGGTTTGTATCAGCCGGCACTCATTCATTTTATGCCTACCGTTCAATATCGGTCTTCGGCAAAAGCAGGGCTATTGCTATGCATCGTCAGGTTAAGAACGTTTTTGACCCCTTGGTATTTATTGACCACATTAACCACGATGGCCTTGACAACCGCAAGGCCAATTTACGTCTTGCGACAGTTTCGCAGAACAATTGTAATCGTCGAAGGCGTCCTGACGCCGGCCGTTCAAAATACAGAGGTATTGATTACGATAAAGGGATAAACAAGTGGAGAGCAAGAATCAGGTTTAAAAACGAGCGTATTCTTCTTGGCTATTTTGATAGTGAGGAGGATGCCGCCCATACTTACGATAAAGCAGCTATACTATATCATGGTGAATTCGCAATGCTTAATTTTCCTAATGACCCGCTAACCAAAACCCTTATCTAATGAGGATGTTTACCCCGCCTGCCCTGTGAGACTTGCCCCGTTAGATGCGCAAATTAGCTTCTTCGAAGAAACTTAAGCTATCTAACTGGGGTGTTTTCGATTTTAGACTATCTCATCGGGGTGAAGTGCTTTTAGCTACTTCATCGGGGCTTCCTTAAACTTTCCTTAATCCCAAACCTAACTATTCGTTTATTTTTTCGCTGATTTTTTAACTTTTTTGTGGGATACTTCCTTATACTCTTTGACCGTCAGCCACTTTTCGCCGGCTTTCTTTACAACCGTGCCTTTTATATGCACCTGTTTTCCAGCCATTGTATCTTCGAGCTCTTTGCCTTTTTCATCAAGAACAATATTGTATGTGTCCTTAAAAACTCCGCTGACTTTTAACTCTACCGTCTTGACATTACCGGCTTTGTCCCTGATTACCTCAACTTTGCCCTCATAGCTCTTATTTGAGGATTTATGGCTTTTACCGCTTTTTTTCGCCCAGCTATTGCCTGCAAACATTCCAACTATCAGTAACATTGCAACCGACATTTTCAAAAACCGACTTTTCATTTTTATTTCTCCTTAATAAATAATTCCTGATTTATATTTTATCGACATTGCGTTCGACAATATACCATATAATAAAATAAAATACAAAAAAATCCGTGTAATTTTTGCCGCAGGTTTTTCCCTTAATAATTTTTGTTTAGCCCCCGCACCTGCCTGCCCCCGCGCTAATATCCCCGCGATTATCTCCTCTCTTGCTTCGGGCAAAGAAGCTGAGGGGATGCGGGGATTAGTTTCTGCAAAGAAACTGCGGGGGTCGTTTTTCTATTTGTGGTTAGCCCCGTCATCTTGTATGACGGGGTTCGTTAAAATCCTGAAGCCCCCAATTTGAAGTTTACCCGCCGTAGGCGTGGTTTACCCCGTGAAAACGGGGGATGGGGGGTTTTATTCGTCGGGTTAGCTCCGCCAACACCTTGGCGGGGTTTGTCACTGCGAGGCTACAAGGCCACAGGGGATATATGTATAAAGGCAAAAATAAATACTCAGCCCCGCAATTTTCAAATGTTCGCTATTCACTCCAAACAGGCAACAGGTCAGCAAGTCGCTTATATGAGTTATACGAAGGGCACTCATTATTTTTACATCTATAGAAATAACTTTGCCTATCTTTTTCTGGCTCCATTCTTTTCTTGCACACACGGCAGCAGGGAGGAGTTAGTGATTTGAACTCATCCTCTGAAAGAGGATGAGTTTTATTGAAATTCTTACATCCTTGGTTTTGACATACTTTCGACACCCATCCGGAGAATTCGGGTGAGGGATTCATGCTGTTAAACACTATAGCAGGAGCACCCTTGCAGAGTTTTCTAACCCTTGCCCTTGGATTTTTGTATAGCTTTGCCCCATGACTACATTTTTTGCATGTAACAAACATTTCAAAAATATTCTTATCACACATATTTTTTTTCTCAGCTTGTTAAGTCGATACCACTTATCTAATCCGGTTGAAAAATGGCTGATTTACCCTGAGGCGTTAATCCTTTTTCTTTCCCTGAAATGTCAAAAGCAGCCTCCTTATCACCAATAACAGATAAGAAAGGCCAAGATTGCAGTATGCCCCGATAATACTTGGTTTAATTCTGATGGCTTTTTTATAGGCTTCTATCTCCTCTATCAGATACTGATAGCCATCAAGCATACCATAACAGCTACCAAGTCCCCAGTAGGCCAAACCGAGGTTAAAGTATGCCTCGGCATAGTCCGGTTTGATTCTTATAGCTTGCTTGAAGGCCGCTATTGCCTCCTCCAAGCAGCTAGGTGAGTGATAGGCAAGGTTGCGGGCAAGACTGCCGTAAGCAACGCCGAGACTATGGTGTGCTACGGCATTATCAGGTTTTATCCTTATAGACTGCTTATAGGCCTCTATGGCCTCCTGCCAGCGGCCAAGCAAATAGTAGGTAAGACCAAGATTATAGTGTACGTCGGCATCATCGGGCTTTATCCTTGTAGCCTCTTTGTGAGCTTCAATCGATTCCTGATAACGGCCAAGTTTGGCATAGGCAATGCCAAGATTCTTGTGAACTCCGACAAAATCCGGTTCAATTCTAATGGCTTTTTTATAGGCTTCTATCTCTTCCCGATACCGGCCAATGTCGCCGTAGGTAGCGCCAAGGTCAAAGTATAACAAGGCATCATCGGGATTTTTTCTTATAGTCTCTTTGACGGCTTCTATCCAACAACTGGCCAATCGGATACTCTGCTTTTTCATCTTTCTGCTCTCTTAAAATTTATCACAAAAAAATATCCGCCGCAGGTGGGCAAGCCTCTAATCCTCTATCGGCAGGATAGCATATTGAGTTTACTAACAGCAGTCAGAATATCGGCTTGGCAATCAGATAAAACCGTGTAGAATAACGTAAAATCTAATATTTATCGGAACGACCATTTGCAATTGGTCAAACGGAACAGGCCGTTGCAACACCAAAACCGCTGATATTTTATGCAGGTATCTTGGATTGGAATTGAAACCTAAAAAGAAAAAGGGGAAAAGATGAATGAAACAGTAAATAATGAGAAGAAAACGGGATATGTAGCTCATTTTGATATGCTCGGTTGTCGTAAAGCAGTTGAATATAGCGATCGAAACACTTGGGAGGCATTGAATTATCTTTTCAGCCTTATACCATACATCATCCGCCGAGGCCAACAAGAAACAAAAATTGATGAATCTACCGGACAAAAAATACGTACAAGTGACCATATTAGGATAATCAACATTTCAGATACTATAATAATTTATACGGAACAGATTAAATTCGAGGACTTTTTTTCGTTATTTGTTACAGCATCAACAATTTTTATGAGATCGTTAGTAGATGCTGGTATTCCCTTGCGAGGCGGAGTAGCAAGCGGCGATTTTTATATTGACCCCACCAAAAATCTGTATTCTGGTATGCCTTTTATTAGAGCATACGATGCAGGAGAAACAGCTCAATGGCTTGGTATCGTTATTGATCCTGACACATACAGGGTGAATCTCAAAGATATGCCAAACATTAAGGATATACCATATTTTGTTAAATGGGATGTTCCAGTCAAGAGCGGCAAAACTGTGAAAACTGAGAAAAAGATAGTTGTTAATTGGCCATTTGTGTATTCGAAAATAGAAAATTTTAATTTTCCAAAATCTGCTAAAGAACTTTACGAACGTAAGTGCCATTGTCTATTCGGGCCGTACGAAAAACTGGATAATGAAGTAAAAAGGAAATATGAAAACACACAGGCTTTTATAGACGCCCAGTTGAAATAAATATAGGCCATTATTGCTGTTGAAAAAACATTCGCCATCATTTAGCCCCTCGATTTACCTGTCTCGACGAAGCCCTCTTGTCTCGTCGTAGTCCCTAAGGGACAAAGACGGATGGCGAAGGCGGATGCCGAGTGGGTTAGCCCTGCCAATATTTATCCGCCTCAGGCGGACCTTGGCAGGGTTTAGCCGCCGTCTCGGCATCATTTTTTCTTCAATCTTAAATCCTTAATCTTAAACATCCTCATCCTCTATGCTTGTATGCAGTATACTGCATACAAGCATAGTTAAAAACAACTAACAACTGACGGCCTTTTTTGTTTTAAGGTAAACCCATCTAATGGGTAAATTCGAAATGGTGTACCTATGGCAAGTGTATTTCATGAAGATTTATTGCTTCAACTTTGCGATTTTTTAGGCAAAAATTCAGATTTTGAAACCTCGTGGAAAACTTTATCCGCCACTGGCGGATTGTTTACCAAAGAGGTTAGAAATTTGAATTTAAGCTGTTCCGCAGAACTGCTTAGTTGAAGCAGACCGTGTAAATCTGTGTTAATCCGTGTCTAAACTCTCTGTGCGTTCTGTGAGCTCTGTGGCTAAAAAAATTCGTGTCGATTCGTGTTAATTTGTGATTAATTCTTAGTGGCTTCGCGCCTTAGTGGCTAAAATAATCCTCTCGATAAACCTCTCATAAGGAATCCCCGCCTTCCTCGCCGCCTCGGCCAAATCCTCGCCTTTAGCGACGGCGTGTCTGCGATGAAAAATCCTCAATTCAAAATTCCCGCAACCCAAAATCCCTTCAATTTAAAATCCCCGAGCTTCTATGCTCGTATGGAGTATACTGCATACGAGCATAGTGGTACAGTCCAACATTTTTCTAAATTCGTCTTGTGATTTCATTGCAAATCTATCGCCTGTTGTTACTTAATTCTTCTTTTTTGAACGGCTTCAATACTTTCTCTTACGGCATCCAAGTGCTCATTCATCTTCTCTAAAATGTTTCGTCCTTCTTTTGTTAGTTCGAAATATATTCTCGGTGGACCGCCTTCGGTGCCTGCTTCGCTGCTTTTGACAAGCCCATCTACCCTAAGCCTCACTAAAATCCTGTAAATATTGCCTTCGCGGATTTTAAGACCGTCTAATTGCTTAAGTTTCTGCACTATCTCATAACCATGAATTTTCCCGTTCTGAAGAAGATTAATCGTCACCATTTCCAGCAGTCCTTTACGAAACTGTGTCCTCCAGTTATTAAAATCCATATAACTATCCCTTCAATTTCAGCTTTAATGTTAAAATTGTTTAGTATCTATACTCGTATGGAGTATACTGCATACGAGTATAGTACCTGTTGGCAGTAAATCAAGCTTTTCCCAAAATTATCTTCTCAATAAACCTCTCATACGAAATCCCCGCCTTTTTTGCTGCCTCGGCTAAATCTTCTCCCTTGGCGACATCAGGATTGGCGTTAACTTCTAAAATAACAATCTTTCCCCCCGGCGTTAATCTTAAATCTATCCTTCCATAGTCCCGCAGATACAGCAGTTTGTAAACCTTTTTGCAGGTCTGGTAAATTTTTTCCGTGATTTCTTTATCGAGTTTCGCAAAGCCAAACCGGACATTCCATTTCCGCCGATATTTTTCATTCCATTTCACGCGATATGTCGCAAGGCAAGGCCCACCTGTTCCTCTGCTGAATATACATTCTCTGATTGGCAGGGAGGTTGGATTTTTATTACCGATTATTCCGACATAAAATTCTCTGCCCTTTATGTATTCTTCAGCGATTGCCGGCTGTTTCCATTTTTTGGTAACGAACCGGACACGTTTTTTTAATGCTCTTATATTATTGACAATCGAGGCATTTGATATTCCATCTGAGCCGTCCTCGAAGGCTGGTTTTACGACCATTGGGAACTGTATTTTTGGAGATATTTTGACTGTTTTTCCTTGAGGAAAAAGCAGGAAATCAGGGACATTTATTTTGTGTTTATCGAGGATTTGTTTAGACAGGACTTTATTTCTGCAGATTGCCAAGCCGATTGAGTTTGAGCCAGTGAAGGGGATTTTGAGTTTGGAAAGCAGGGCGGTGATGATTATATCTTTTCGTCTTTGGCCTTTGAATTCTTCGGTGAGGTTGAAGACAAGGCCACTCTTTTGTTTTTTTAGTTGTTGGGCCAGTTTTTCAAGACTATTTTCAACGGGAATTATTATTAAGGGGTGATTGAGTTTACGGATGGTTTGGATGACGTTATATTCGGTGGATGGTTTAGCCGGGTGTTTTAGGAATTGCGGGTCTTTATCAGGGACTGTGGCGTCGTCTATAAGGACAGTTATTTTACATTTTGAAGGCAAATAATTTTCCCTTTTGCCAATTTCCTATTTAATTTTACTCAAGACGAATATAACTATTATAACTATAGGAGCAAAAAGAAAACACCACCCGACTATCTTAACAAAAAAAGCCGGACACCATCTGCCCAGTTCTTCATCCCGCTCGCTAAGGAAGTCACCCCACCAGATGAGCATTAATATCCCAATTAGCAGGGTAGGACCTGTCACCATTATGGAGAATTCATCACTGTCTCCTTGCTTGTCCCATCGATACATGATATACATATCGACACTGGCAACAACCAAGGACAAGACTTTCAAGAAGAAACTCATTTTAGTACCCTGACTAATAATCTCTAATGCCATTACCCCCAAGGGGAATCGAACCCCTGTTTCCGGGTTGAGAACCCGGCTTCCTAGGCCACTAGAAGATGGGGGCAGAAGAAACAAAAAATAAATCTAATAAATTAATCCGTCTTCGCTAATGCTTCGACGAGACAAGTCGCCGCGACGCTGCGCGAAATGGCGGCGGGTGGAATCGAACCGCCGACCCTGGGCTTATGAATCCCATGCTCTAACCAACTGAGCTACGCCGCCATTTTTACACTATAAAACAAGACAATAAAAATAACAATTTACGATCCTTTGCCTTCAACCTCACCGAAGAATTCAAAGATATATACGAAAAGATATAGCCATCACTTCATTTCTAACATTTCGGCTACCATAACAAGATAAACAAGTAATAATTTACAGTCTTTCAGCCTTGTTTGCAAGAATTTTAAGGTAAGTATGATTTTCTTGCAATATTGGGGTATAAAATGTAAACTACCGGCCTTGAATAAGGGCGATTAGCTCAGTCGGTAGAGCAGCTGATTCTTAATCAGCGGGTCACAGGTTCGAATCCTGTATCGCCCATTCAGAACAGTAGAACAAGAGAGCAGGTGAACAGTAGAGAATGGGCGAAACTACGATGCGATTTGCCTTTAGTTGGCCAATTTGATGGTAGCGAGCTTTTTAGAGATGTCAACATCCTGTGTCTTTTTTATGTCCAGCCGAACCGCTGTACCCTCGGCGTACTGCTTAGCCTTTTTAATGATTTTGATTACCCGCTGCGGAAACTTGCTTTGAAGTGCCTCCTTGACAGCCTTGTCGCCAAGAGCAAACGACACAAAAAAACAGCCTTTACATGGACAAAGATAAATAATGTTCCGCTTTTTGACCTGCAGGCGTAACGACCAGCCGGCTTTGACTGAATAAGAATTCCATTCCTGAGTATCAATGCCGTTTTCTTTCACTAAATCGGCTACCAATTTGTCCCAGAGCTTTTTTGCAGGGCCGAGGGCGGCAGCCAATTCTTTTTCGGTTGGTTTGTTAGTCTTACCAATAAAAGCGTTTGGAAGCATAATCAAATTTTTCTTTAATAGGTTATCAATCCTGATTTTGAGGAAATATTGTAATTTGTATTATCTCCAAAGGCAATGAAAACGTTTGCAGGTTTTACTTGATAATTGGTTGTAAATAGACAATAATAAATGCTTCGGAGAGGTGTCGGAGCGGCTGATCGAGCACGCTTGGAAAGCGTGTGTGCGGGTTACACCGCACCGCGGGTTCGAATCCCGCCCTCTCCGTTAAAAATTTCGTAGAAATTTTTAACGGTGTGTATTTGAAAAAATCCGAACTGATTTTGCGCGCGATTGGCTCGGCGGGTGGAAGCGAAAAGGCAAACTGCCAAGTGTCCAAACTATGGCAAAAATTGCCAAAGCGCTCGGTGTTTCCATTGAGGAGTTGATAAAATAATAATGATAATAAAAATAAAAAATTACAAAAAATATATGAAAAATATCATAATATATGTTTGGATAATCCTAGGGTTTGTTATTTTGTCCACTGTGGTTGAAATGACGAGTTATACTCTACTCCAAGTGCCTACTCCTGCAGGTTTTGGCCCCAAAGATTTAGTCCTCATGTTTCCGTCAAAAATCTTATTGGCTTTTATATTTATCTTTATATTCCGATTATCTACCGGCTCTAAACTTGCAGAAAATGGCCCTCTTTACGGACTTCTATGGTTTCTAGGATTCTCGATCCCGTCAGAAGTTGGTTTTTGGCTGGTTTTCAAATATGAAGTAAATACTGCTTATGCCGGCTTGTTGTCTGGTCTATTAACTTTTTTGAGCTGGGGATGGATAGTGAAAAAAATTAAACTGCCTTGAACATATGAAATCAGTAGAACTGGCATTCATTTACGGATTTTTAATGTAGGATACCATTTGTTATGAAAATGAATATATCTAAAAAAACTTATCCAACTATAGGTTGCTGTGGTCTTGATTGCGGCTTATGCCCAAGATACTATACCGTAGGGCATTCAAGATGTCCCGGATGTGCCGGGGCCAATTTTTTTAATAAGCACCCATCTTGTTCCTTTATAACCTGTTGTGTTAAGAAGAAGAATCTTGAAGTTTGTGCTGAATGTTCTGAGTTTCCATGTTCTAAATTCAAAAGTGATGAAGAATATCAGCAATTACAAGGATCTTCTTCCTACCCATCGAACAAAAAAATTATACCAAATTTGAATTTTATAAAAAAACATGGAATTAAAAAATTCATAGAACAGCAGAGAAGTCGAATTAAATTACTGGAAACAATGATAAAGAATTTTGACGATGGCAGGTCGAGGAGTTTTTTCTGCAAAGCAGCAACCTTACTTGATTTAACAGGCCTGACAAGTTCATTGGACAAAGCAACCCAAAAAATCAAAACAGATAAAATCAGGCAAAATGATGTTAAAAATAAGGCACAAATTCTTAAAGAAATCATTAATGAAATTGCCTTGAAGGAAGGGTTAGAATTAGTTAAGAAGAAATAAAAGAATTTGTCGCCAAAGAACAAAATCATAAATGATTTTGTTAGCGGGCTACCACCCGCGAAAAACTTGAAATCGTCCTTTTCGCTTCCGCTTCAAGGCGAGGCGGGCAGAAGGGGGGTTCGGGAGGAATCCCGCCCTCTCCGTTTTTGCCACCAAGGCACTAAGACACGAAGAAAAGAATTTAGAGTAACGGTAACGTGACAGAATAAGGCAAATGAAATATGAAAAAAGTGAAAATAATCGGGGCGGGAATGGCAGGACTGTCTGCCGGCTGCTATCTGCAAATGAACGGCTACGAAACTGAAATCTTCGAAATGGGCTGGCAAGCAGGGGGATTGTGCACAGCCTGGAGGAGAAAAGAATATCTAATAGACGGCTGTATTAATTGGTTCGTGGGATGCAACCCATCAGGCTACCTCTATAAAATATGGAACGGTCTTTTTGATATTAAAAAAACGCCTTTGGCTATTTATGACCAATTCTGCTCTGTCGAACACGATGGGAAAATAATCAGAATGCTTGCCGATGCAGAAGAATTGAATAAAGAATTAAAAGATATATCGCCGGAGGACAGCAAAACAATTGATGAATTGACTGCGGCAATAAAGAAGTTCGGCTCCTTTAAAATTGACGAGGACGAAATGAAAAAGGAAGAAACCTTACTTTATAAAATACAAATAATCCTGAAAATTGCCTCTTTTATTCCAACTTATTTAAAATGGAAGATGCCGATTGAAAAATACGCCAATAAATTTAAAAGTCTACATATCAGGAATTTTTTGATTAACTCGCTTGTTGAAGATATGCCGATGTGGATTATGCTGTTTAACTGTGCCTGCTTCGACAAAAAAGACGCGGGGTATCCGGCAGGGGGGGCAAAAGAATTAGTCAATAAGATAGTAAAAAGATACGAATCATTAGGCGGCAAAATACACTACAATTCAAAAGTTACGAAAATTGCGGTCGAAGGAAACGGGGCAAAGGGAATTGAGCTTGAAAACGGAGAAAAATTTAACGCTGATATTGTCATATCCGCTGCGGATGGGCGATATACAATTCAGGAAATGCTTGCAGGAAAATTCAGGGACAGGCACATTGAGAAATTATACTACAGCGGAAAATACGAGCCTAAGCAATCGGGGTTTCATATTGCTTTGGGAGTAGCAAGACAGTTCGATGAAACGGTTAAGCCTTATGTATTCTTCGATGTTAAAAAGCCGATGACAATTGATGGAAAAGAAATAAAAAAGCTCGGCGTAACAATATATAATTTTGACCCGACGACCCCTAAAGGCAAAACAGTTTTGACTGTTTTAATACCAAGCCATGCCCCCGATTACTGGGTCAAGCTGAGAGAGCAGGACAAGCAGGGATACGAAAAGCAAAAAAATGATATTGCACAGTATGTTATAGATGAGCTTGAAAATCATTTCGGAAATATTAAAAATAATCTCGAAATGACGGATGCCGCGACTCCTGCTACTTACGTCAGATATACCAATAACTGGAACGGCGCTCTTATGGGATGGACGGATACCAGGCTTTTTGTTCATAAGCCAAAGAAGGAAATAAAAGGACTCAGGAATTTCTATATGTGCGGGCAATGGGTCGGCGATGCAGGATTGCCGGGGGCTGCGATAAGCGGCAGAAATTTAGCGAAAATAATATGCAAGAGAGATAACAAACAGTTTAAGGCATTGACCTTTTAACTGCAACTACTCCCTGCGCTATCGCCTGAGCTCTGCTTTGTTTTGTCCTTGACAATAATCAAGTGTAAATATATTCTGGTTTTTTTGGGGCGATTAGCTCAGTTGGCTAGAGCGCCTGCCTTACAAGCAGGAGGCCACAGGTCCGAGTCCTGTATCGCCCAGTAGCCACGAAAGACATAACGGAAGTAAGGAAATAAGGAAGTAAGGAAACATCGCCGTGCCGGCGACGGCTAAACAATAAATTTACGGATAGTCCTGTGATTTCCCGCAAAAATTTTTAGCCGGCGATCGTGCCGCTTTGATTCAATTCACCATTAGCCTCTGGAATTTCAGAACTTTGAATAATGGCGGTGTCCATTGCGGAAATGTTTGCATCGGAAGGCCGACCGTCAATCTGAATCATAAAAGTAAGAGGGCCTATCTGAAGAGTATCGCCAGGCTTGGCTAAAATTTCCTCGTCAATCTTTTTGCCGTTAAGATATGTGCCATTGCTCGAACTGAGGTCGCGAATTACTACAAGACCATCATTCTGACTCAATTGACAATGCCTGCGCGAGACCACTTGCAGAGGAATACACAGGTCGCAATCCGGCCTCCTGCCTACAATCGTGGCTTTATTGCGAACTGGAAAGACTTTCTTCGTGCCGTCTTTCTTCGGCATTATAAGCGAAACATCCATTTCGCTTCCTTTCAGGCTGCAGTTATAAATTTCTTTATACTACATCCTTAATTATAACATATTAAAAAGATTTGGCAAGATTAAAATTTTTCCGGACATAATTTTACTTTTTTTATTGTCTTGTTGACATAAGGACTTGCGTTTAATAAACTGCCAGACTTTCTTTGATTTTTGAGGCAAAAATGGCATATAAAGGGGCAATATTCGACCTTGACGGCACACTGGTAGATTCCGTGGCTGATTTGGCAGATACTATGAATTATGCACTAAAAATTTTGGGTCAGCCGACCTGGGATTTACAGGCATATCGCAAAATGGTCGGCAACAGCACTAATCTGCTGATAAAAAGGGCGCTTGGGCCGGATAAACAATACCTCTTCGATGAGATGTTTAAGATTTCGAGCGAGAAATACACGCAAGTTTGCCTGAACAAAACAAAACCATACAAAAACATTCCTGAAACGCTTAATAAGCTTCATAAAAGAAATGTTAAGTTAGCCGTGCTGACAAATAAAGACCAGGAAATGGCTGAAAAGGTAATAACGCATCTTTTCGGCAAAGACCTGTTTGATGCAATCGTCGGCACTACGACAGGCAATCCTATAAAGCCCGAGACGACTGAAACATTGCAATTAATCGATAAATTAAAACTCAAGCCGCAGGAAGCGGTCTTCGTCGGCGACAGCGATGTCGATATGCAAACGGCAAAGGCCTGTCAGATTTTCGCTCTTGGCGTAAGCTGGGGATTTAGAGGCAGAAAAGAATTGACAGAAGCAGGGGCGGATGTAATTATAGATGAGCCGGGAGAGCTGATAAGATTTTTTATTTAAAATTTAATATTTAAAATTGAACAACAAATATCAACGCTGAAGTTTACTTCTTTCTGCGCCGCAAGGGAAGGAGAGCTGCACCGGCAGCCAAAAGCAAAACGGAAACAGGCTCCGGTATTACAAGCAGAAATGCACGAGGGGTGCCGTTGAGATTTCCCTGACCTACAATCCAGCCATCATTATTTATGCAGTAAGCATATCGCAATAGCCAGCCGGATGATGGGTCAATAAGCGTATTAAGATCTGTACTATAACCGCCGCTTGAGTCAAAAAGATAGGCACGATCGTTGCCGATGTCATCATAAGTATAACCGACAATCTGACCTTTGTCATTAATAGATAAGGCTTCGCTATTAACAATATAATCACCGCGGCGGCCGCCTGCTATTTTAACAATAGTTAAATTATCTTCAGGATGACCGGCTGAGCCAAAGAGACATGCAACATCATAGCCGGAACTGTTTTGAGCCTGACCGACTACTTGGCCGATGTTATTAATGGCTCGCGCCTCACTCTCATCACCGCCAAGTGTTCCCAAATCGGTATTACCCGCTGGGTCAAAAAGACAAGCCCGGTCATAATTAGAACTATTCGAAGCCCAGCCTACAATTTTACCGCCATTGTTAATGGAATATGCCCAGCTGCTATTGCCGCCGAGCGCGCCGAGGTCTGTATTATTACCATTGCCATTTGCGTCGAAAAGACAGGCTCGCTTATAGCCGGCACTATTATCAGCATATCCGACAATTTGGCCGTTGTTCATAGAATTCGCCACGCTATGGCTTCCGCCAAGGGCTCCAAGATTTATATTATTGCCGCCGCCGCTTGGGTCAAAAAGACGGGCATAATTTGCAGGTGAAGGTATAGTGCCGCTATACCCAACAATCTGACCGTCGTCGCTGATAAAGGTCGCCTCGCTGTAACCGAGGTCTCTATTGTTAGTAGCATTGGCGGCATCAAATAGACAAGCACGAAAATTATTGGAACTGTCAAAAGCATAGCCGACAATCTGACCTTTATTATTGACAGACATAGCCCGACTGTGACTCCCGCCAAGTGCCCCGAGGTCGATGACTTCATAAGAGTAAGCGAAGGCAGAATTGGTAATTATAAAAACAACTATCAGAGACGCACAAAAAAGAATTCTCTCGTTCTTCATTATTCGTTATCACCGTTAAAAATATTTGATTTTAATCAAAAAACAGGATTTTCTCCACTTTCCCCATTATTGGATAATATTATACCACAAATTGTGTATTTTGTCAAGGGGAAAAAGCAAAGAAATAAAGAAAAACGTAAAACGGTTACGGTTACGAGGCTCATCACGTCAATCGTTCTACGGTTACGTAAAATAGCATTGGGGAGTTCCGGATTTAATTATTTGACAAATTTTGACGAATATATAGTATATTGGTTATATATCCGCTAAAGGCGGGCAAGTTCATATTGTTCGGATAGTTAAGTAATTTATTTTTTGAGGTTTAAGGGCCGGAATAAACGATGGCGAAAATAAAACTGCCTGACGGCAAAGTTTTAGAAGTCCCGGACGGTCTGACAGCAGGGCAGATAACTGAAAAAATAGGCTCGCGGCTTGTCCGCGATGCTGTAGCGGCAAAAATAAACGGTCAAATAGCTGACCTAAGCACTCCTGTCCAAGGGGAGATAGAATTTCAGGTTTTAACAGGCGACAGCAAAGAAGGTCTGGAAATAATGCGGCATAGCTGCGCTCACATTATGGCTGAGGCAATATGCAGCATCTGGCCGAAGACCCAATTAGTTTACGGGCCAACCGTCGAAGATGGATTTTATTACGATGTTGACCTTGATGAGCCAATCCGGCCGGAAGACTTTGAAAAAATAGAAAAAAAGATGGCTGAAATAGCCGCTAAAAATATGCCATTCGTCCGGCGTGAATTCAACAGAGAACAGGCTTTGCAGCGGGCAGCAGGTAATAAATATAAAATCGATAATGTAAATCGCGCTGAAGGCGGGACTATAAGTTTCTATTCGCACGGTGAAGGAGGATTCGAGGATTTGTGCCGGGGGCCGCACGTGCCAAGTACCGGAAAAATAGGAAGTTTTAAAATTATGTCGGTCTCGGGGGCTTACTGGCACGGCGACCAGTCGCAAAAAATGCTCCAGAGAGTTTACGGCACAACCTGGAAATCCAAAAAAGAGCTCGATGAGTATCTGCACAGACTCGAAGAAGCAAAAAAACGCGACCATCGCATCCTGGGCAAACAGCTTGATTTGTTCAGCATTAACGACGATATCGGGCAGGGGCTGATATTATGGCATCCGAAAGGCTCGCTGATTCGCCATATAATCGAATCGTTCTGGTGCGAGGAACATTTAAAAAGAGGCTATGATATTATCTACAGCCCGCATATCGCTACCGAGACTATGTATAAGCGAAGCGGACATCTGGAAAAATACGCGGATATGATGTATTCGCCGATGGATATAGATGGACAGAATTATTATCTAAAGCCGATGAACTGCCCGGGACATTATATGATATATAACAACAGCCCGCGCAGCTATCGTGATTTGCCGATGCGGTTCTGCGAACTGGGAATGGTATATCGCTATGAGCCGAGCGGCACTTTGCACGGAATGTTAAGAGTTCGCGGCTTTACGCAGGATGATGCACATACGTTCTGCACGCCGGAACAATTGGGACAGGAGCTTGACCTGATTCTGGGACTGATGCACTTTATGATGACAACGTTCGGCTATACCTATAAGGCTTATCTGGCAACCCGGCCGGAAAAATATCTCGGCACACCGGAAGAATGGGAACGTGCTACCAATGAACTGCGGCGGGCACTGGAACGGCGGGGATTAGCTTATGAAGTTGATGAAGGCGGCGGAGTATTTTACGCACCGAAGATTGATATTAAACTGATTGACTCGTTAGGCCGGGAATGGCAGGGGCCTACTCATCAGGTTGACCTGCAGGCGGCAAAGCGGTTCGATATCCGATATGTCGGTGCTGATAACTCGCTGCACGAGCCGGTAATTATCCATCGAACCGTGCTGGGCAGTATGGAACGGTTTATCGGCGGACTTATAGAACATTACGGCGGGGATTTTCCGCTTTGGCTGGCGCCTGAACAAATGAGAGTGCTGACTATAAGCGAAAAAACGAATGAATACGCGCAAAAACTGCAGGCGATACTTAAAGCCCAGGGGCTTAGGTGTGGAATTGATATATCGAATGAGAAAATTGGAGCAAAAATTCTCCGAACACATAACGAAAAAATACCCTATATGCTTGTAGTCGGGCCGAAAGAAGCCGATACTAACAGTGTAAACGTCAGAATTCGCTCAAGCAAAGATACAAAGACAATACAGACGGAAGCGTTTATTGCTATGGCAAAAAAGAAAGTCGAAGAAAAAAGTATGGATTTAAGTTTATAAAACGTAAAGGTAAACAATAATATTTTTAGAATGGAAAGGATAGGGATATCGGAAAGCTAAAACTAAGGGTTAACGAGCAAATCAGAACAAGTCCTGTTCGTTTGATTGATGCTGAGAACAAACAAATCGGCGTAGTAACCATCAATGAAGCTCTTGAGAGAGCGAATGAGGCGGAACTCGACCTTGTTGAAATCGCGCCTGAAAGCGACCCGCCTGTGTGCCGGATTATGGATTTCGGCAAATATCTATACGAACAGAAGAGAAAAGAAAAACAAAATATCAAGAAACAGCACGTCATCACCGTCAAGGAGCTGCGTCTTCGGCCAACGACTGACCCTCACGACTGCGAGACAAAACTGAACCACGCCCGCGAATTTTTCAAGAAAGGCCACCACGTTCAGTTTACTATAATGTTCAGAGGCCGTGAAATGCTGCACGTCGAACAGGGCAAAGAGACGATAGATAAGATTATCGCCAAGCTCGACGATGTGGCGAAGGTCGATAGGCCGGCGGTGCTTGCGGGCAAAAGATTGACGATGCTTATGGTGCCAAAAATAGTGCCAAAATAGGCGGCAGCGGCGAAATTCTTCGCCTTTTGGCATAAAAACTGTTGACCTGCTCAAGGCAGGGTGTTAAAATTCTATCCTTATTTTTCGAGAATGCAATTTTTAAGGTTGTAAAATATGCCTAAGCACAAGACACATAAAGGTTTAGCAAAACGTGTAAAAGTTACAGCACGCGGAAAAGTCAAGGCGCATAAAAGCTATGCCGGGCATCTGATGAGCGGCAAAAACGCCAAAAGACGCCGAAGAGTCGGAAATGCCTTCATTATCAGCCCGATTTTTGCTGAAATTATGAAGGAAAAACTCGGGCAAAGCTGAAAATAAGAATAATTGATTACGGCCGAATGAGGCCGCTGACCCGCCACAGGCGGATAAATTTGAAAGGAAAGTCGATATGCCACGAGTAAGAAAAGGTTCTGCAACACGCCGAGCCAGAAAAAGAGTTCTTAAAAGAGTAAAAGGCCACTCCCATGCGGCCGGAAGGGCATACCGCCTCGCTAAGGAAAGAAGCGTCAGGGCACAGGTTTACGCAAGATTCGGCAGAAAACAGAAAAAAAGACTCTATAGAAATATGTGGGTTATCCGCTTGAATGCGGCCTGCAGAGAAAGAAATATCCGCTACAGCGAATTTATCAACGGCTGCAAAAAAGCCAATATTCAGCTTAATCGAAAAATGCTCAGCGAAATCGCAATCGCAGATGCTCCGGCTTTCGACGCCATAGTTGAAAAGGTCAGGACGGCATTAAAGGTTGCGTAAGAGAAATCAAACTAACCCCCGCCTCCCGCCTGCGCGGGAGTAAACTCCGTGATGGTAGGGCTAACCGATTGTGATAGAAGAATTCAAAAAAATCGAACAAGAGGCACTTGAGGCACTCAGGAAAGTAACTTCTCCAGAGCAGCTTGAGCAGTTCCGCATCAAATTTCTTGCAAGAAAAGGGACTGTAACAGATATGCTCAGTAAAATCGGGAAATTCCCCGCAGAACAAAGGAAAGAGGCAGGCGCTCTTGCCAATAAAATCAAACAGCAGGTAACCGAGGCCTTTGAACAGCTAAAAGGCTCGCTTAAAAAAGATTCAAAAAAGGGTGAGCCGCTGATTGACGTTACTCTGCCGGGGGTGGAATTTGAAATCGGTAAAAAACATATAATCACGCAGACAATTAACGAACTGCTCGAAATTTTCGGGAGAATGGGATTTTCAATCGCTTACGGGCCGGAAGTCGAAGACGAATGGCATAATTTCATAGCGCTAAATATCCCGCCGGAACATCCGGCACGCGACGCGGCAGATAATTTTTATATCGATGCAAATAAACTCCTGCGAAGCCAGACCTCGACGATACAGATTCGCATAATGGGCAAACAAAAACCGCCTATCAGGGTCATAGCACCGGGCAGGGTTTATCGGCCTGATACCGTTGACGCGACGCATATGTTTATGTTTCACCAGCTCGAAGCCCTTGTGGTTGACGAGGGCATTTCAATGGTCGATATGAAAAGCACCATAGCACAATTTATCGGGGCGTTTTTCGGCAAAGACGTCCAATGGCGATTGCGCCCGAGCTTTTTCCCGTTCACAGAGCCGAGCGCAGAGGTTGATATACTGTTCATTGATAAAAACGGCGAGGAAAAATGGATTGAGGCGGGCGGCTGCGGTATGGTTGACCCGAATGTGTTCGATGCGGTCGGAATCGACAAGGAAAAATATACCGGCTGGGCGTTCGGATTCGGAATCGAACGGCTTGCGATGCGAAAATACGGGATAACCGATATAAGACTGCTTTTTGAAAACGATTTAAGTTTTCTTAAACAATTTTAAACCACGGATTTCGCGGATTTTCACAGATTTTTAATTAACCACGATTAACACCCGACTTCTTTATGAAACTATGACAGACCACCAGATTTATTAAACAAAATGCTTCGTGGTGAGAAAAAAGGTCGGGTAATAGACGCGAATTTTAATGACTGATTAAGTCCTAACTATTGCAGATTATACTTTCTCATTCAGATACTAAAGACTCACGGGAACGTTCTTTGTCTAAGTTCTGGCGAGCTTTTTCCTCATGGATCTTCGACTCTTCCTTAAGACCCATCTGTTTTTCAACTCTTGCCAGAAGATGAAGCACAATCGATGATTCTGAAGAAAGTTGTGCGGCCTTCTGAAAAAGATGGAGACCTTGTTCGTTCTCCCCTTTCCTACAGTGCAAAATACCTTTGGCAGTCATGCATTTGACGAAATCCGGCTCTTTGGCAAGAGCCTGTTCATACAATTGAATAGCAACATCATATTGTTTCTGTAGTTCCTTATCATTCCCAGCGGCGAAGAACGCTTTGGCTTCCTGATTCGCTCCTTCTGGAAGCCGTTTGAAACCTTCATCATATCCTTCATAGTACTTGTGGGCACGAGGTATCATCCAACTAGGCACTTTTCCTCCAAGCAAATTGCGACCTTGCCCAGCAAGGCTAAGACCCCAGAGAAACAAGGGTATAATAAACCACCACGATAAACGTGTCATTGGAAAAACACCTGCCAGCGAAAGTCCGCAAAGCACTGAAAAAATTAGCCCAACAACACGACATATCTGAGCCGAGAAGTATAGACGAGCCAGAGCAACATGATGCTCCACATCCACTTCATGTTCTAGAGCATCAAGAATCTTCACATGTTTGTCATAACGAAGTACGGCACCGATTTGTGTGGTAATTCTCCATAGTCCGGTCCAGCAAAGCACAGAGAGAATCAAGCCAGCCCAAAGCTCTTTAATTGTCATAATGCCGTTCATACTTTATCTCATATTACCTTCAGAACAATTAGTAAACATTCTGAATCTTAGTATTCAATGTACTTTTTTTGCAATTAAAGTTAAGGTTCTTTGTTTTTAGTTTTCCTCTGCTTTATTTCATTAAGTATTTTCTCAGGAACATCGTTGCCTTTAGGATTTAATCTGAAATATTCACCATAGTCATTTTTTGGATCTTGTCCTGCAATTTCCTTTGCTATTCCTCGCATGAGATACCCTGTAGGATTTTCTGGTTCTAACTCAATCAATTTGCTATAATCATCAATTGAACCTGTTGTGTCGCCTGAGCATAATCTGGCCATTCCTCTATTTTGGCAAGCCATTGCACTTTGGGGCTTTTGTTTAATAACATCGTCAAGAATTCTAATTGCTTCAGAATAGTTTCCTGCTTGTATTTTACTCACACTTATTGCGATGGAATCTGTGTGCCACATAAAGGCGGCGAAAATTGATAGTAACCATAGTATTCCAAGAGGCCACCCAAATAATTTTTCTCCATCACGGCATTCCGAAAAAGGATGAAGCTGCTTTAATCGTACAATTGCAAACAGTCCGCCAAAACCGAGAGCGAAAGGAGTAAATGGGTCGGCATATCCGAGATATGCTCCACGTAATGATACTGGTGTGAATATAATAAATAAGGCAGCAAAAATTAAAAAAATAATAGCGAACGATTTGACCAGTTGGCTCAGCCCCATTCCTTCGCGATGCGCAATCTCTCGTTCATTCAAAATATAAGGAAATGCAATAACCTCAACGAAAAAACTTAGCATACCTCCCGCAAAGAATCCAAGTATTGCTCCCTTTCCGCCTGTAAATCGATAGCCGATCCAAGCACCCGCAATTATCCCCAGCAAAGTCAAAATGTAACCAAACGATTTGAACATAGTACCTCCTTATTTTTATCTTTGCTTGGAAATAAGGAATATACTCTATATAATCCATCAATGGTAGTCCTTCCCTTTTTCCATAGCAGCGCCAGTAATATATCTCTAAAAAGCGAGAGAAGTCAATCTTTTTTTTCGTCTAAATTTCTGCCCCCAAACCGAATTTTTCGACAAAATCCGTACAATCTGCGGTTAAATAAAACTTATTCGTGGTTCTTTTTCGAGAGTCTTTTTTTCACGCGGGCGGCAAGTTGGGCGGCAAATTTTCCCCTGTCAATCTTCACATTCTGCTGCGACAAATAGGCATCCAGAAAGCATTTTCTTTCTGATTCTTCTGCGTTTGTTCGCGATATGTATATCTGGACGAGATTTTTCAGGCGTAATCTTAAAGGCAGTTCTTTGAATTTTTTTGTGCGCTCGTTATCGAGCAGGAAAAATGTAAATTTATCATTCTCTTTTTTCACAAGGACATTTCCAAATCTTAAATCTCCGTGGAAGATATTTTCAGCGTGCATCCTGCCAACCATAAGGCCAAATTGACTGATAATCTCCTGTCTTTGCGCTGCATTTATCTCAAGTATCTTATGAAGAGGCACAGAATCTGTAATTTCGCGTGTTATAATAAGATTCCTGACTGGAATGCCAGCAATTGTTTTCTTGCCAACTGCGACAACATCCGGAGGGGCGAAACCGTGCTGCCTGAGCATTAAATCAGCCTTGAATGCCCTGTAAGAACGGCAGGAAAGCAGGAGATTTTTAAAAATATCCAGAGGAGAACGATTTGAAAATTGCTTCAAAATTAAATTGTGAACTTTGCCTTTAAAAAGAAGATTAAATTTAAAGACGTTGGCAGATTTGGATGACGGCAATTTCGTAAAAGAGCTTCGCCGGCCGTCTGTGAAATTGTCCTTTGAGCCGGGGGGAAATTTAGCAGGAAAATCATCATTGATTTCAAACTGCCAGGCTGAAATTTTTATTTTTTGGAAAGTCATTATCCTCCTGTCGCTTTCGCTCCAGGCTCTGTTAGAACTACAAACCCACAATGGAAATGCCGAGCTGATTAGCAAGGGCTACAGTGTCGGGTTTGTCTATGATAATAACTCTGCCGGCCCCGACAACGAGGCATTTGCCGCCATTAGCAGAGATAGCTTTTATTGTTTCAGGGCCAACGCAGGGAACATCGAAACGCAAGTCCTGGTCGGGCTTGGCAGCCTTTAAAAGAATCCAGCCGCCTTTTTTACAGAACTGGCTTGTTCGCTCAATCATTTTTCCAGTGCCTTCAACTGCTTCGACAGCAAGGACAATTTTTTCCCGGACGGTAATCGCCTGGCCTATGCCGGTTTGGGTAATTTTTTTTACTATGTCCCAGCCGAAATCGATATCCTGCTGCATACCGGCAGTCGGCTGAATTTTCGTCATTACGCCTTTATCGGCAAGATGCTCTTTGCAAAATTTTGTCGAGTCCTGCAAAATAATACCTCCAGTAGCGAGTTCGTCGGCAATCGCCTGTAAAATTGTCTGGTCGATTTTGTTCTTTTTTCTCAATCGCCAGTAATAAATTCTCAATGCCCGCCAATCCGGCAGATATTTTAAAATCCGCCAGGGGGTAAGAAGTTTTTCCTTGTGAATCTTGCCGACCATTACGGCGTTAGTTACGCCGTTTTTTTTAAGCTTTCTCATCCAGGCGCCCGGCCGGGCAATCGGCACTTTTGCGTAAAAGTCCGTCAGGCCGGCAAGCTGCGGGTCGGGATTATCGCCTAATCCTGCGCATATAACTTTGAAACCGGCCTTTGCCGCTCCCTGAGCAACGAGAATCGGCAGTCTGTCGCTGCCGGCTATCAGGCCGATAGTCTTGTCATTTTTCATCTTCCTGCTGCTTTTCAAGACGATGAATGGTTTTTCTCATCTCGGGCAGATATTCGATCATACTGTAGGCTCTTCTGGCCTTTGCTGCATCGATTGCCGGTGCGCCGAAGATATCCTGGTTGTCCGGTATGTCGTTTATAACGCCCGCCTGGGCGCCGATTTTGACACAATTGCCGATTTTTATATGCCCTACAATTCCAACCTGGGCGGCGATAACACAATGATGGCCGATAGTAGTGGAGCCAGCAACGCCAATCTGGCCGATAAGCAGACAATGGGGACCGATTTTTGCACCGTGGCCAATGCTGACAAGGTCTCCGATTTTGCAGCCTGTGCCGATAATAGTATCATCAATAGCTCCTCTTTGAATACAACTGTTCGAGCCAATTTCAACATCATCTTCTATCACGGTGATACCTATCTGCGGGATTTTGTTATGCTTTCCTTTGTGGGTTGCGTAACCATAACCGTCTTTGCCTATCGCCGCATTGGAATTGATAATGACATTATCTCCGAGTCTGCAGCCGTCATATATGACAGCGTTCGGATAAAGGATACAATTTTTACCAATAGTTGCACCGGAGCCCACAAAAACGCCGGGATAAATAATTGTGTTGTCGCCAATGGTGGCATTGTCGCAGACAGTCGCGAAATCGTGAATGTCGCAGTTTTTACCGATTTTGGCAGTTTTGGCAATAGATGCCTTTTGCGACAATCCGACTTTTTTATGCTGCCTATGGCCGTGTAGAAGGATAACTATTTGTGTATAGGCATAATACGGGTCATCGGCAATCAACAGCGAGACAGGCGCATCAGTATCTTTGCCGACGATTACGGCGCCTGCTTTTGTGGTCTGCAGGGCTTTTGCGTATTTGGGATTGGAAAGAAAGCTTATGTCCGCAGCAGTTGCGTTTTCAAGGGTCGCAACTGCGTTAATCTTCGTCTCGGCATTACCTTTTACCTTGCCGCCGACATATTCTGCAAGCTGAGCTAAAGTCTTTTCCATAAGAACAACAATTATAATCCTTAATCTCTGCCAGTCAAGAATTTAAGTATTTTAGAGCCTGTTTTGCGATTTCTTCGGTTTTGTCGGGGCTGGGGGCATTAAAATCAGAAGCCTCAAATTTAAAGGCGGTAATTTGCGGACCTACGGGGCCATACTTGGCGGGGTCTGTCGGGCCAAAACAGGCAATTGTCGGGATTCCGGCAGTAGCGGCCAAATGCGTTATGCCGCTGTCATTGCCGATAAAACAATTTGCACAACTGATAGTCTGAAAAGTTTCCGTAAGCGAAAGCTCACATAGAACCGGCGCAACAACACCAAGTGCATCAATATTCTTTTTTCCAAATCTTTCCATTTCCGCAGGGCCAAGCAGAAAGACGACTTTTATATCCTTGTCGCATAACTGCTCGGCAAGCATATAAAAATTGTCGATGTGCCAGCACTTGGATACGCCGCCGCTGCCGGGATGAATTATTACGATATTTTTGCCGGATTTTATCCCTGCGGATTCGAGAATTTTTCGGCCAAACGTTAAATCGCTTTTGCCCGGCGTGATATAAGTTTTCTTCAGATTGCAGGAGATGTTCTTATCGGCAGGCGGCATATCAGGATGCTGAGCAGAGATAAATAAATTAAGATAATATTGTGATATGTGGCCGGTGAAATTAGCGGGGGGCTTTAGACACAGAGTAGTTATATCTGCGGCATTGCTACAATAAACGGTGAAAGTAAGATTTGCCTCGAAATTGCCGCCGGGTTCGCCTAAAAACGTGATAATTTCTCTGAAACCTGCAAATTCGCTTATCAGCGGGTCGCCATCTTCAAGCTCAAAAGTTTTGTGCTCGACGAACAGCTTGTGCAAATCTACCGAGTCGATGTCCTTTATGCCGTCTATACAGGTTCTGCCGGGGAAATAATCAATATAATTGCTTCTTCCGAGCATCAGGATTGTGCCTATGCCGAAATGCGTTTTAAGAGAATCGGCCAAAGGCAGGGTCAAAATGCAATCGCCAATTGCGCCGGGCTGAATTATTATCGCCTTTGCAGAAAGCCTACTGGCCTGATTTTCGGCGTCATTAAGAATGTTCAATATGTCACGATTTTTTTTACCCATTAGTCGTAAGCCTCTTGAATCCAGGCTCCGCCTGCGACTTTAAGACCATTTTCGTTTTTCAGATAAAAGACAACCGCCTGTCCCGGCGTTATCGCACGCAGCGGCTTGTCAAAAGAAACTTTTACATTATCGTTTTCAGGCGTTACAAAGCCAGGGGCAGGCTTATGATTATAACGAATTTTTATCAAGGCCGCAAATGTCTGCGCAGGCTTATCAATCAGCCAGTTTACATTTGCTGCGGTTAGGCCTTTGTGCAAAAGCTCATCGTCAGGGCCAAGCATAACAGTATTTTGAACGGCATTGATATTCGTTACGTAAAAGGGGATACCCATAGCAACCTTTAAACCTCGTCTTTGTCCTATAGTAAAATGATGAATACCGTTATGCGTTCCCAAGATTTTTCCGCTACTGTCGATAATATTTCCCCGGCGAACAATTTCCGGACATAGACTTTCAAGTTTTGCGGCGTAATCATTATCAGGAATAAAACAAATTTCCTGAGAGTCAGGCTTATTGCTTACCTCAAGGCCGAGGTTTTGGGCAATTTTTCGGGTCTGTGTTTTTTCGAGCTTGCCAACAGGGAAAAGAACATTTTTGAGAATTTTTCGGTCAATCATCGAAAGGGCATAAGACTGGTCTTTTGTCAAATTAGCTGCGGCATAAAGACTGAAACCGTTTTCCTCTTCAATTACCTGTGCGTAATGGCCTGTAGCAAAAAAATCAGCGCCTTTTGATTTAGCGTATTCGAGGAGTTTGCCGAATTTAATAAACCTGTTGCAAAAAACGCAGGGGTTCGGCGTTCTTGCCTGTTTGTATTCGCCGCAGAAATAGTCAATCACGTTCCTGAATTCGCCGGATAAATCCAGAACCTCAAAAGGGATGCCGAGATGTTTTGCGACTTTTTCAGCATCTTCGCTTTTATGCAGAGGCTGGCCGTAAAGCCTCATATAGACAGCAGTGCAATCGTAGCCGGCCTGTTTAAGGGTCGCGGCGGCAACTGCGCTATCGACTCCTCCGCTGACGGCAACAAAGACTTTTGGCGACCGCTGCAACTGGTTATTCATCGATTATCAGTCTTTACTTTTTCTTTTTAAACAATCCCTGGAACGGGCTGTTGGAGTCCTTAAATATTCCTTTTTGAATATCTCCGCCGACCTTGAGAAGCTCTTTGCTCGCTTCGCCGACACCGTCCTGAATCGGGCCGAGCACATCGCCGGGTATTATGCCGGAACCTTGAGCAACGATTGCAGCAGAAATCTCCGTAAATATCTTGCCGACAGCATCTGCAATCGTTGTCTTTTTACCGCCGATATCCGAAAGATGTAATGTGGGGACTCTCAAATGCACCGTGCCGAGTTTTCCCGGCATAGGCAAAAGCTTTGCGGTTACATCGACGTTTTTTATGTCCACAGAGGCAATGTGAGCGTTTTTCCCACTTTGAGTGGTTCCTTTTGTTTCTTCGGTCTCGGTTTTTGGCTTTTTAGGCATTGATTTGAGAATATCGCTGAGATTGCTTGTCATGCCCTTCTGCTCTATTACCACATTCACATCATCGAGGTTGACCTGGCGTATTTCTATGGTGTTCGAGGTAAGAGAACGGATATCCGCTTTAACATAGATTGTTTTAAGCTCCAGAACATTCTTGTATTCGTAGCCGGGGGGATTATTTATTTTCAGATCGCTGATTTCAATACTTCCGGAACCAATCTTCAGATGGACCCGCGATACCGAAGCGTCTACGTTAAGCTGTTTTTTAATTGCCTTTTCAATGCTTACCTTCAGAATGCTGTCGATGATAAACGGTGAGATAAGAACCAGGACAACCAGCACAACTACAACAGTAAATAATACACCAAGCCAAGTCTTTTTTCGTTTTGCCATTTTAATTCTCCTTAATTTCAGTTTTCAACTTTTACATCTACAATCTTATGTAACTGCTCAAGCAAATCGGCTGAAACCTCATAGCCCTGGCTCTGTGCGATTTCAGCGTGCTTGAGAGCCTGTTTGTATTGGCCGAGCATATAAAATGAAATAGCAAGATTGTTATGAGCGGCGGGATAATCGGGCTTTAGCTCGACAGCCTTCAGATAATACTTTGCAGCCTCGATATAATTTTTTTGAACTGAATTTGCAACGCCAAGATTGTAAAAAACTTCGGCTGACGGCTCCCTGTCAATAACCTGCAGATATGCCTTGATGGCAGAGGCATATTGTTTCTGAGTCATATAAACCTGCGCCAGATTGAGCCATGCTGAAACCATATTCGGGTCCGCTTTTAAGGCATTCTGATAGGCAGCAATTTCATCCTCTGCCCAGCCGAGCTTGTTATAGGTCAGCCCAAGCCCAAAACAGGCTTTCGCATTGGCAGGCTCATAATAAAGCACTGTTCTGAACTGCGTAATCGCGTCATAATACATCTGATTTTGAAGATATACACAGCCAAGGCCGTAAGCGGCCGGAATGGAATTATTTTTAAACGCCAGCGCAAGGCGATAATTTGAGATAGCCTGGTCGTAATTCTGCCTTTCCTGATACATTCCACCCAGCGCAATATATATATCGACATCATAAGAATTAACATCGGCCGCTCTTTTGAGAATAACAATAGCGTTATCAATCTGGCCCTTTGAACGATAGGCCTGTGCAAGCCCCTTGTAGATTTCGATAAAATTGGGATCAAGACTCATCGCGATATTGTATTGTTTAATGGCCTCATCGAACAATCCGTTTCTTACATAAGCATTTGCAAGATTGTGATATGTTTTGGCATCATAAGAATTTATTTTAATCGCGGCCTGATACTGCTGAATCGCAGCATCTATCATATCCTTCTTAAGAAGAATATTGCCCAGATTTGTCCGGGCTTCGGCAAGCAGGGGGTTTATTTCAACCGCTTTTTGCTGATAATAATAAGCGCTTTCAACATCGTTAAGGTCGAAATATGCGTTGGCAAGGTTGTTGAAAAAGCAGCCAATGGTTTCCTTTTTGCTTAGATTACGCAGATATACCCCGCTCGGCGGATTCGAGGCAGTGAACATAGCCTGCTGTCTGTCCGGCATTTTGAATTCCCTAATATAATGCTCATCGGGAGGACTGATGCCTTTTTGGGTTGTCTCAATGTTGAAAGGCTTGTCTTTGTCCATATACCTGACGAAAAAATGCCCCGGCACAACAACGCCGCAAACAGGTAGTCCGAGCCGTTCTGAGATAGAAAGATATAATATCGAAAGACTCAAGCAGTAACCTTTTTTATTGTCCATAACTGAGCTGAGGAATAAATCCTGCGGATTATCGGCACTGCTAACCGGGGTAAAGCCCATTTCATTAAACAATAATCCGTTAATTATTTGAATTGTCCTGTGGCCATTGGCAGTCGGACTTTGGCCTTTGAGTCTTTCAAGAACTGTTTGGGCCATTTCGTCTATTCTGCCGCGATATTGGTCTATATTTATTGAAGGATTCCATCTTTTGCTTACCAGCAGCACCGCTGTCGCAATGTCAATGTCCTCGTCGCTTAATTGAAGGGCTTTTTCAATTGAATTTACGTACAATCCGGAAGGATTATACGAAAGCTGCTGCGACGCTAACGAAGCAGCCGCCAATAATACCAAAAATACAAATGCGATTTTTTTCATAAAACGCTTCTTAGTTTTTCAATAATCGCCTGGCTTGTTTCCTGCTCGACGGCGATTTGCTTGACTTTCGTAGTCAAGCCTGAAGTTATCGTTATAATTTTTTTTTTAACGCCGAGCAAATCCGCAAGAAATTCAATAAGCGCCTGATTGGCCTTGCCCTTTTCCGGCGCCGCGGATAATTTAATTCTTATTATTCCATTTTGAACGCCAGCCAAACCTGTTCTGCTGCTGGCAGGAATCACTTTTACGCTAAAAAACACAGCGTTCTGTCCGCAGGTTATTTTTATATCATTCTTTGTTTCGCCGGAAGCGTTTTCAGGCATCTACGTCGTATTCCTTTATATTTTTGCCGATAGCGCCCTGGATATACCGTTCAATCTGCTCCGCAAGGTCGCCGATGGAAGCTATCTGGAAATCTTCATAATGGCCCGGCAAAAATTCGCCATTCAGCGCTCTTTTAAAAATTTTGACTCTGATAATAGGTAAACTCGCAGAATTTTTGCTGAAATCGGAATTCTGATGCTCCGTCAATTCAACCCGCCATTCTTCACTTATAAAAACCAGTGCTCTGCCGGTAAAGACCGAAGTCGGGAAATAATCGTGTAAGGCTTTTAAAATTTCCATAATTATTCAAATTAATAAAATTATATTATATTGAAAATGACAAATTACTTCAAGCTGCCTGTAAGTTCGGATATTTTAGCAATATTATGCCGCTGACAATAGCTTTTCAAGCCTTCAATGATTTTTACAACGCTATCCGGATAAATAAAACTTGCCGTGCCGACACTGATAGCAGACGCGCCGGCAATGAGAAATTCAATAGCATCTGAGGCATTTCTAATTCCGCCGCCGGCAAGAATCGGGATATTCGCTGGTTTAGCGACCTCATTATAAACCTTGTTCGTAAGATATACCGCAATTGGCTTTATCGCCGGGCCGGACAAGCCTCCTGTGCGATTGGCAAGAACCGGTTGTCTCGTTTCAATATCAATCACCATAGCCGTAAAGGTGTTTATCATACTAAGGGCATCGGCTCCGGCCTCTATCGCAGCAGAAGCTATTGCGCTTATATCTGTAACATTTGGCGTAAGTTTTACCATCAGGATTTTATTACCTGCGTTTTTCTTTATGGCCGATGTTATTTCAGAAACGAGTTTCGGGTCTGTGCCGAAGGTTATGCCGCCTTTTTTGACGTTTGGACAACTGATATTCAATTCAAACCCTGCTATTCTCTCACAAACGGATAATTTCTGAGCAACAGAGACGTAATCTTCAATGGTTATACCTGCTATGTTGACAAAAAAGGGTGTTTTGTATTGCTTTATAATAGGTATTTTTTCAGCTGTGAATCTGTCAACGCCGATATTTGCAAGACCAATCGCATTGAGCATTCCCGAATCAGTCTCTACAACTCGCGGCACATCGTTGCCGTCGCGTTTTTGCAAGGTGATGCTTTTTGTTATAAAGCCGCCAAGCTGGTTTATATCCATAAAATCAGACAGTTCATCCGCATAGCCGCAGGTGCCGGAGGCGGTAAATACCGGATTTTTCAGCTTCAATCCCGCAAAATTTACACTTAAATCAACCATATTTACCAGACAACTTCATCAGCCCAGAATACCGGACCGTCTTTACAGCAAAGTTTATAACCTGTTTCTTTGGTTTGTTTGTCTATACATTTCACGGCGCAGCCTTGACATAAACCCGTGCCGCAGGCCATTATCCTTTCGAGACTAACCTGGCAGAAGATATTAAATTCAGAGCTTATCGCTGCAACCTGTTTCATCATCGCTTCAGGCCCGCAGGCGTAAATAATCGTTTTGCCGTAGTCAGGTTTTTTGCTTTTCAACCACTTTTTGAGGATTTCAGTTACAAAGCCTTTATGACCAGCCGAGCCGTCATCAGTGCTTATAAGCGTTTTTACGTTATATCTCGCAAACTCGTTCAGAACAAGACCCGGTTCATTTGAGATGTTTTCGAGCTTTATATCCGAATATGGTAATTCCGATAGGCTTTTTGCGCCTGCGAAAACAATAATATCCGGACATTTGTTCTTTAATTCTTTTGCCAGGTGTTGAAGCGGGGGAGCGCCCATACCGCCGGCAACAAGGATTGCCAGTGTTTTGTCATTAAAAATTTTAAAACCATTTCCGAGCGGGCCTATCAGATTTATCTTGTCCGATGGTTTTAAAGTTTTCATTCTTAATGTCGCAGGCCCAAGCACGCAATAAAGTATCTCAAGGATTGCCTTTCCGCCGGAACATTCGATATTTATGAAGCTGAATGGCCTGCGTAGTATGATTTGCCGCTGGCAGCGTTCGGAAAGCTCGTCGGGGATTTGCTCCGGCAGGGCAAGATTTGACAAATCAAGCTCGGCAAATTGTCCCGGCAGGGCATTTCGAAAGGCTTTTTCGCCATCGCCGGTTAATTGGAGCTGAATATTATAGAAATGCTGGCCGATTGCCTTATTAGATAAGACCAAAGCGGTAAAAATTGATTTCTGTCGCATTCTCGTTGTCATAAGTATCTATTATATAAATAATTATATCTTAATCTGTCAAGATATTTATTGTAGATTGCCTGCCCCGAGCTTGTCGAGGGGTCAAGACATAAAAAAACTTCCGGAATATTCATCCACAAACACTCCGGAAGCTCGCCACGGCTAATTGTCTATAATGGACAAAAAAGCCGCAAAGATTCAAACCATAATAATACATAAACCGGCAAAAAGTATAACTATTGCCCAGCGGGTTGTCAATCAAACATAATAAAATAAGATTTTTTTCATAATACCTTATGATATAAGGACTTATATTATTTGTTGCTTTTGTAATTATTTCGTGGTAGAAACATCGCCTATGTTTAAAAATGGAATGATAAAATACGTAATTTGCTTAACTATTGCGATTCTCGCTGCGAGCTGTCCGGCATCATTGCAGGAAAAGATTACCCAGATAATATTACGCAAAGAACAGTCAAACGTAAAATTCGGGGTTCTCGTAATAGACCCTAATTCCAAAGCTCGCATTTTTGGATATAGCGAATCTCTTGCTCTTGTGCCTGCCTCCAATATGAAGCTTGTAACGAGTTTTGCAGCTTTAAAACACCTGGGGAAGCAATTCGAGTTTGTTACAACAGCTGCAATGTCGGACAAGAACCTTGTCATAATCGGCAGCGGCGACCCGCTGCTCGAATATCCAGACGAAAAAACCGCCGACAGCAATAACGCCGGTAATTTTTTGTCGGATATTGTAAAAGCATTTAAAGAGCGAAACATAACTGAAATAGGGGATATTGTTGTCGATAGTTCCGTGTTTGACGATGTGAGGGTTCGTCCGGGTTGGCCCAAAGAACAGCTCAACAGGCCTTATGCCTGCGAGGTAAGCGGACTTAATTATAACGCTAACTGCGTGAAGATTTCAGCTTCCCAGAAAAACGGACAAGTGGAGCTGCTGGTTGAACCGGATACAAATTATCTGACACTGGTGAACAATGTTCAGCCGGTGAGTAAAGGGGATAGCGCTATAGGCGCATACCGCACGGAAAAAGAAAACGTCATTGTAATCGGCGGCAAATGCGGAAAAGCAGCATCATTTGACGTAGCGATTGAAAGGCCGGCGACATTCTTCGGGACTTTGCTTGCTGAAAATCTTAATAAGGCCGGCATAAAAGTGTCTGGTTATGTAACTGAAGCAAAAGTTAATTCTGAAAAACTTCAAATGCTTGTCAAGCATCGGACAGGGATAGTTAAAGTTCTCCAGCAGTGCAACAAAGATAGTTTTCATCTTGCGGCAGAGTGTCTCTTTAAAACTCTCGGTGCACGACAAACCAGCGGCAAAGGCGGAAGCTGGCAGGCAGGGCGAAAAGCAATATCAGATTATCTTACATCGCTCGGTTCTGACCCGGCAGGTTTTAATATTGACGACGGCAGCGGCCTGAGCGACAAAGACAGGTTGTCTGCCGGTATTATCATACGGGTTCTTACCGATGCGTATTCGAGCGATTTGTGGCCTGTTTTCAAGGAAACGCTTGCGGAAGGGGGCGTCGATGGCACATTAAAAAAATATTTTTACCAAAATAAATACCGTGGAAAGATTTTTGCTAAGACAGGCTATATTAACGGCGTCCGGGCATTATCGGGAGTTTGTGTGGCAAATAGCGGCAAAGAATATCTTTTTTCAATTCTAACAAACAACGCAAATTACAAAACAAAAGAGGCTATCTTCGATATAGTCAAAGCGATAATTGATGAAGGTTAGTTTCGCCATCACTACCACTATGGCGAGGTTTATTTTACCGGTAATGTGATTGTAAATTCAGTTCCTTTTTCCGGCTCAGACTGCACAGATATTGTTCCGTTGTGCGCTTCGATAATTTCCGCGCAAAAGGCAAGGCCGAGGCCAAAGCCTGTTCTGCCAGCGGGGGAGTCTGATGTTTTTGTGGTGAAAAAAGGTTTGAAAACTTTGTCGAGATTTTCAGGACTTATGCCGCAGCCGGTGTCGGCTATAGTAAGAATGATGTCATCATTTTGTTTTGCAGCTTTTATGGACAATGTTCCCCGATGCGGCATTATAGCTTCGCGGGCATTAAGAACGAGATTCATTATCACCTGATGAATCTGGACAGGCACAATATTTAAAGTTAATTCAGGCGGTATATCTACTTTGACTTTTATTCCGTCTTTTTCAAAGTCTCTGCCGATACAGGAAAAAACCTCATCCACGAGATTGACGAGTCTGCATTCGCGCATCTTGGCAGCCTCGCCGCTAACCATAGCCATAATGCTTTCGAGGATTTCCGATGCCCTTGCGCTGTTTTGTATGGTCTTGTGCAGGGCCTTTTCCATCAGCTCCTTATCGTCGGGGCTGCTCAGGGCGGCAAGGGCATAATTGCCCAAAGGCATCAGGATATTGTTGATTTCATGGGCAACAATGGCGGATATTTTACCCAGATTTGCCATCGCCTGAAGCTCAATAAGTTTTTTCTTAAGTTCTTTATTTTCCTGCTGTTGCAGGTTAACTTGCTTGCTTAAAGACTTCCGTTTTGCTATTAACTGCGGCAAGGCAGAGCTTCCTTAAATTTTTTTCTGTAAACTGTCAACCGTTCAATGTAAACTATAATCTATATTTATCGACATTTAAGGGCTTTTTCCTTAAAATATGGACAATAAAGCTATTCTTGATGACCTGCTGGACATACTTGAGAAGTCCAATGTTAAAATAAGAAAGGATTCATTAGGCGGCGGTGGCTCAGGACTTTGCAGGATTAAGGAGCAATATGTTTTCTTTGCTGATATGGACTCCAGTGCTTATGAAATTGCCGTAAGCTGTGCCAAAGCTGTAAAACAGGTCATGGACATTGAGTCAATTTATCTTAAGCCGCAGGTCAGGTCGTTTATTGAACAGAACAGTAGCCACGAAGACACTAAGGCATTCTGAAATTTGAAATTTCAAATTTGAGATTTCAGAGTGTGCCTTAGTGGCTAAAATAATGGAGAAAATTCAGCAATGACAAAAACGATAATAAAACCAAAGAAAATCGAAGAAATTTCAAAAACTGCAACGATTCTTGTTGTTGATGATAATGAGCAGAATCTTGAGCTTTTGCAGGCTTATCTCGAAGATATTCCCCAGTGCCGTTCAATCCCGGCAAGGGACGGCGTAACAGCACTTGAAATAATAAAAAAGTCTGTTCCTGATTTGGTTTTGCTCGATGTAATGATGCCGAAGATGAGCGGCTTTGAGGTTTGCAGGAGAATAAAGAGCAACCCTGCCACAAAGGCTTTGCCGGTGATTATGGTAACGGCTCTGAATGAGCTTGGCGATATCGAAAGGGCGATAGAGTCCGGCACGGACGATTTTTTAAGCAAGCCGATAAATAAATGGGAGCTTATTACCCGCGTAAAAACGATGCTGAAATTAAAGCATCTATCAGATGAGCTTGAAAGAACACTCGCGTATCTCAGCGAAGTCGAAAAGCAGGCACGATAGATTGTAGAGGGTTTGTAAAAGAGCGGGTTAATGTTGGTGAAGTCCAAATAAAAAAGGGGGGCGGATACTCGCTAAACACGTTATTAAAGTCGCTAAAAACCCCCGATTTTGAGCTAGAAACGCAGATTTTCCCTGTAATTCCATTAAGCCCGTCTCCCGCATTGTCGATGAATCAAGCGGACAGCTAACAGTGTACTGTTAGCATTAAACGAGTTACGACGATGTCTAAACTACTTGAAATACTCGGCAGGGGGATAGCCGTTAACACTACAGGCCTTTTATGGTTCTGGATTGACGCAGTTACCAAAGACAAATCCGAATTTGAGCAGATTGGCGGAATTTTAAACCTTATATCTTTAGGCAGTTTCGATATTGCAGAAGATGAAGCCATCCAATATCTGCGCGGAAAGCCGGACTGCACAATAGGCAGAATGGCTGCAACGGCGATTTGTCTTGAAAATTCAGACCTCGCAGGGGCGGTAGAAAATTTACAATCTATCTATTACAGGCAGCCGAATAATACCATTGCACTTTATGCTCTGGGACACTGTTATGAAAGGCTCGGAAAAGAGGCTGAGGCGACTGAGTTTTATCAGGACTGCCTGAAATTCAAAAATTACCTTGAGCTGCCAAGACTTCGATTAGCGGCAATTTATTTCAAAAACGGTCAAGTTGAGCAGGCGATAACAGAATATATACGACAGAGAAACGAGCATCCAGACGATATCGAGACGCTTGTGCTTCTGGGGCATCTGTTTATGCAGAACGGCAACTACGAGGCCGCTGTTGACGCATTTAACAGCGCAATACTTATCCATCCGGACAACTTCGCAATTCCGTTAGAGGAAGAAAAAATAAACGAGCTGATAGAAACCGGCGGCCACAGCCAGGCAATAGAATACTTAAACGGCCTGATTGAGGAGCAGCCCGAATCGGCTGAACTGCATCTGCAATTAGGCGATTTATTTGCTGATGAAGGTAATGTAGAAGAATCTATGGTGCAATATGAAAAAGCGGTAAGACTGCAGCCCAGTTTCCTTCAGGGGTTTGTGAAACTTGGCTCACTTCATCTTGCAAAGGGGAATATAATTGCTGCCGCCGAGCTTTTCAACAAGGCGGTCGCTATCAATGATGAGATTGTGGATGCTTATTTTGGTTTGGCTGCAGCGCAGAGAAAGGCCGGAGACGAAAACGCTGCCTATAGCACTTTAATTCTCGGCGCCACAATCCAGCAGAATAGCTGTATATTATTTGCCGAAGCCGCAAGGCTGAGATATTGTGCAACAGCCCGGGTAGAGTCCATAGACAGTCCGGAAGCCCAAAATTCATTTAGCGTTATGTTTCAAACCGTAAAACAGCAATGTTCGCTGAATCCGGACAATCAGTCCCTGCTTTACGCCCAGGGTTTATTGTATATGAGAATGAATAAGTTTAAAGAGGCATCCGAAAGTTTCAGGGAAGTTATCCGGAAAAATCCGACTCATTACAGAGCATTGAGCGGATTATCGCTTTGTTATGCGGAAAGAGGCGAAAAAGCCAAGGCGCTTATATATCTCGCAGCAGAAAACAAAATTAGTCCGGAGCTTCTCAATTTACACTATAAAACCTCATTATTATATTGCAGCAGAAGCAATTTTATAGAAGCATTAAATACTACAAGGCAGAGGCTTGACGAGAATTTCGACTCATTAAACGCAATAACTACAATAAGTGAGGTTCTTCAGAATATGGGGCTTATCGACAGGGCCTTTGCCGGCTGGAATCTTATAAGCGATATGGTAAATCACGCCGTTGGCGGCTAAATGACCCGATTAAAGGCTAAAAGCCCATTTTAAGCCAATCCCGCGTTATAAAGGCAGAATCGCCGAATGAAACATAACATATATTATGAGACGTTCGATATTTCGGAAAAAATCAATAATAGGCTTTTTCATTGACAGATTAGCCCCTTTATTTATAATAGCTTACCTTTTTATGCGGAGTGGCTCTATGAAGAATAAAATGGTCGTTATTCTAAGTTGTTTGCTTTTCAGCACTTTGGTTTCTGCACAGCAGGCTGATAAAAAACTGCAGCAGCTTAAAGATGACTGGAATGATTTCCTGCATTATACCGTAATAGGACGGTTTGACCTTGCCGCAGGCTTCGCCCAGAAAATAATCGACAGCAACTGCGACCCATTGAACTTACTGAATCTTAGCGAAGAAAATCCAAGAGGATATGCGATATTAGTAAGAATCCAGGCCGACAATCCCCAGCTTTCCCCCCTTGCGGAAAAAATTATTGAAATTATTGAAAAGGGCCGGTATCTGCGCCGGACTGATTCCGAAATCATACAGGATGAAATCAAGAGACTCAGCAGCACTGTTCGAGGCAGATATACCGCTATCGAAAGGCTCAGAAACTCAGGCGAATACGCTATTCCATATATGCTTGACGCACTGGTCGATGAAAGCCGTAAAGACGAATTTCCCAATATTACAGCCGCCCTGCCGGAAATCGGGAAAGAAGCTGTCAGGCCGTTAACTACTTCGCTTGTTATGGATAACGTAGTCGTAAAAGCTGAAGTAATAAAAGCATTAGGGAAAATTGGGTATCCTGAATCGCTGGGTTATTTAAAATACATCGCAGAGAATGATTCTTCACAGCAGCTTCGCCAGCTTGCGACGGACAATATGCAGTTGATTGACTCGGCAAGCGTAAAGAAATCAGCAGCCCAGCTTTTCTACGAATTAGCGGAAAAATATTATGATGATTCCGAGTCGCTTCGCCCCCCCGCCGAGGTAAATTCTGCCAATATCTGGTTTTGGGACAAAAATGATAAAAGGCTTGTCAGGGAGCAAGTCGATAAAACGTATTTTCACGAACTTATGGCTATGAGATGCTGCGAATGGTCTCTGCGGGCCGAGGCCAAATTTGGAGATTCAATTTCGCTATGGCTGGCCGCCTTTTTCAGGATAGACAATACCAACATTCCATATCCAAAATATTTTGGTTCCGGCCATCCGGACGCGATGACCTATGCTACAACAACAGGAGCCGAATATCTTCACCGGGCCCTTGAACGCGGCATCAAAGACAAAGATTCCGCGGTAGCGCTCGGTGCGGTCGAGGCTCTTGCTCAAAATGCAGGTGAAAAATCGCTTATGTTCAGGCTCAAAACCTCTCAACCCCTGATTAACGCCCTTTCATTCGACAATAATTCGGTCAAATTCAGCGCCGCTATTGCCATTGCCCTTGCAGAGCCGGCTGAGAAATTCAGTGAAAGCGTGCTGGTTACGAAAAATCTGGCAGAAGCGATTTCGGATAAAGATTATGCTGTCAGGGCCTGTAAAGCGATGCTGAAGCTTGCCGAGACAAGAAATCAGGTTATAAACCTTTCAGACGCCCTTTCAGCCCTTGTTTCAGCCACAAACGATTCGAGAGATGAAATAAAGACATTATCAGCCCAGATTCTTGCTTATCTTCCCAGCCCCGATGCCCAAAGGGCAATAGCACAAATGGCGATTAAAGAAGAGAACAAAATGGAAGTCAGGATTGACGCATTCGGTTCGCTGGCAGTTAGCGCAAAGGTAAATGCAAACCTTCTGCTCGATGAGCAGATTGACAAGATATATTCGATTGTTCAGTCAATAGATGTCAATGCCGAGCTGCGGTCGTCTGCCGCTGCTGCTTTTGGGGCATTGAATCTGCCGAGCCAAAAAGTAAAAGACCTGATTCTTAATCAGGCTAAAATATAAGTTTTTACTGTTTGAACAATTGTTATAAGCGATAATTGTATGGCTAAGGCTGCCGAAAAAAGCGGTAATCTTGATGAGAAAAATCGCGAAAAAGCGATAGTAGATTTCGTCAAAAGTCTCTCGGCAGAACACAAGATGCTCATAATTTTAAAGAGCCAGCTTTATGGCGGCAAATGGGAACCGATGTATCAGGATTTGAAGAACCGTCTTGAAGACAAGCCTTACATATTCAAGCTGGTAAACCGCATTAACGATGATATAGAAAGAATCGACCAAATACGGCAGTTTGAGCAGAAATATGATGTGAATTTGAGCGACTATGTCGAATCCGTGGAATGATTGTTCAACGTCAATTTTCAGGGAGATAGTCTTGAAGAAATTTAGCCTGTTATTATTGTTGATTTTCGCAGTGTTTCAATCGTCAACCTGTGATGCGGCCATAAGCGAAAAACTACTTAACGAGGCCGGCCTTCAGACAATATGGCAAAGTTCGATTGCCTTAAATCCGCCCGATAAAAAAACCTCAAAAGAGAAGGTTCAGAAAATAACCATTCTCGACAATTATCTTTATATTTTAACCAGCAATAATTATCTGTTCTGTTTGGACAGAAACACCGGCAGGTTAAGTTTTGGCACTATTGCCGCGGCTGGGAAACTGCCTGTTTTTGAGCCGGCGGAATGCAACGGACTCACTTACTTTATTGCCGCTAATAATCTTATTATAGCGGATGTTGAAAAAGGCGCAGAATTACACCGAGATAAACTTCCCTTTATAGCTTCAGCTGCTGCTGCCGTAAACTCTTCTTATCGGTATATTCCCGCGGCGGACAAACGTCTGCACGTTATAGATTCTAACAGCAAACTGGAAATTTTCACCGCGGAGGCCGACAAGGTTTCTCCCATAACGAGCGTTCTTGCCGACGACAATTCCGTATTTTTTGCAACCCAGGGCGGCAATGTGTTGTGTATGACTCCATCCCAGCCGAAAAAATTGTGGCAGTTCGATGCTGTCGATGCAATTATGGCGCCTTTGGTAAAAGTTAATAATTGGCTCTATGTCAGCAGCAAAGATACGAATCTTTATAAGCTTGATGCCAAAAGCGGTAAAAAAATATGGGAATTTCATACCGGCTCGGCTTTGAATACTCCCTCAAGAGCAACCGAGACTATTGTTTATCAATATGCCCTCAATAAGGGGCTTTATGCGATAGACGCAAATAGCGGAAAACAATTATGGCTTGAGCCTGATGGGGTTGAACTGCTTGCACAAAACGGCAACATAGCTTATACTTTCGACAAAGATAAGACTTGCAGCGTAATGGACAATAAAGAATCCAAAAAAATCTATACAATCAATTTTGCAGATGTAACCAATTATGCGGCCAATGTCTTAGACGACAGGATTTATATTATGGAAGACAAGAACATTTACTGCATTGGACCAAAGTAAGATAAAACCACAGAAAACCGCAACATTAAGGACAAGGAAGGACAACTCAAATGGATGTGAAAATCAAATCAGCACTAATCAGCGTATCGGACAAAACAGGTGTTGTTGACTTCGCAAAAAGCCTTTCAGCTATGGGCGTCAAAATCATAAGCACCGGCGGAACGGCAAAAGCAATGGCTCAGGCCGGCATTAACGTAGCCGCTATCGATTCGGTAACCGGCTTTCCTGAAATGATGGACGGCAGAGTAAAAACGCTGCATCCGAAAATTCACGGCGCCCTGCTTGGAATCCGTGATAATCCCGAACATCAGGCGGCAATGAAAAAGCACGGCATCGAGCCGATTGATATGGTCTGTATAAATCTTTATCCGTTCGAACAAACAGTAGCAAAAACAAACTGCAAATTTGAAGATGCAATCGAAAATATAGACATCGGCGGGCCGAGTATGGTGCGCTCAGCGGCAAAAAATCATAAATTCGTTACAGTGGTAACAAACCCGGCTCAATACGAAAAAGTAATAGCCGAGATGAAATCCAATAACGCCTCTATCAGTGAAAAAACAAGAGGCGATTTTGCCAGAATTGCATTCGGACTTACCGCAGGCTACGATGCGGCAATATCAAAATATCTCAATCAGCAGGCCGGAATAAGATACCCTGAAAGAATAAGTATTTCTCTGACAAAGGCGATGGAGCTTCGCTACGGCGAAAATCCGCACCAGAGCGGCGCATTTTATAAACTGCCCGCAAATAATGAGACAAGCATTTCTTCAGCAGGCATTTTGGAAGATGAGACGCAGATAAGCTTTAATAACCTGCTCGATGCCAATGCCGCGTTTGAGCTTGTAAAGGAATTTTCTGAGCCGACAGTGGTAATTGTAAAACATCTAAACCCTTGCGGCTGCGCAATTGATAACGATATTCACAAGGCATATCAAAAGGCTTATATAACCGATGTTGTCAGCGCGTTTGGCGGAATAGTCTCCTTAAACAGGAAGGTCGATAAAGCCCTTGCGACGACGATAATGGAATCTTACTCACTTTTCGGAAAGGCCAAAGGCGCCGGCGGATTCTTCGCTGAGGTCATAATAGCTCCGGGTTTTGATAAAGATGCAATTGAAACTATAAGAACATTAAAACCGTGGGGCAAAAGAGTTCGATTGATGTCAACAAATCCGATTGACAAAACTAAAATAGATTGCGGCGAATTTGATTTAAGATGCATCGTCGGCGGAATGCTCCTGCAGGACAGAGACCTCATCGGCTGGGAGCCGGCGCTGCTTACCTATCCGACAAAACTAAAACCGAACAAAGAGCAGCTTGAGGATTTGAGAATCGCCTGGCTTTGTGCAAAGCATACAAAGAGCAATACAATTACGCTTGTGAAGGATAGACGCCTTATCGGCATTGGCGCCGGCCAGATGAACCGCGTCGAATCAGGCCAATTAGCCTTTAAACACGCCGGCGACGAAACCAAAGGCTCCGCGATGGGTTCTGATGCGTTTTTCCCATTCGCCGATAACGTCGATAATGCCGCTAAGGTCGGCGTTGCCTGTATAATCCAGCCCGGCGGGTCGAAGAAAGACGATGAAGTTATCGCCGCTGCGGATAAATACGGTATCGCTATGGTCTTCACAGGCAAAAGACATTTTAAACACTAATAATAAGTTTAGATAATTGAAAGGTTTTGCGATGAGTAAGTTGGTTGTGCCTCAGAAAGGCGCGCTGGATTTCTTGTCTCTCGGTGCATTAGTATGCCGGCTGGACCCCGGAATTATTCCTTTTCATAAAGCGACGACTTTTCAGGCCCACGTCAGCGGAGGAGAATATAATGTCGCTGCTGATTTGTCGGACTGCTTCGAGCTGAATACCGGTATCGCAACGGCAATGGTCAAATACCGGCTTGGCCGATTGATTCAGGAACGGGTAAGAGCAATGGGCGTCCGGCCGTTTTACGTGTGGTTCGAGCGCGACGGTGTTCAGGGGCCGAATATGGCATTGGTTTACAGCGACCAAGCTTATGGCGTGCGGACGCCGGAAGTGGATTACAACCGCGCTATCGAAGCGGCCGCTCAGCTCAAGCCCGGTGACTTAAACTGGGCTGAAATTTTTAAAGATGGTGTGAAATGGTTCCACAGCGGTGGAATCTTTGCCGCCCTTTCGGAAACAACTTCAGAATTAATCATTGAAGCGATGAAATACGCCAAATCCAAAGGCGCGATAACGAGTTTTGATATCAACTATCGCGCTAAACTCTGGAAGTTCAGAGGCGGCCAGAAACACGCTGTAGAAATTATGCGGCGGATTGTAGAGAATGTCGATGTTCTTGTCGGCAATGAAGCGGATATGCAGGATGGTCTGGGTATAAAGGGCCCGGATGTCGTTAAACAGTCAAAACTTGACCCTTCAGTTTTTGTCGCGGTGATTGGCGAAGTCATAAAACAGTATCCTAATGTAAAAGCTGTCGCGACAACTCTCCGTGAAGAACATTCCACGAATCATCATACCTGGAGTGCGGTAGCGTGGGTTGACGGCAAAGTTTATCAGGCCCCTGCCTGCGAGCTTAATGTGTATGACCGTGTCGGCGGCGGCGATGGCTTTGCTGCGGGATTTTTCTACGGATTGCTCACAGGCAGGCCTTACGAAGAAGCGGTTAAACTCGGCTGGGCTCACGGTGCTTTACTTACTACTACTCCGGGCGATACAACAATGGTAACTCTGGAGCAGGTGGAAAACTTTATTAAAGGTTCACGAGGTCGCATCCAGCGGTAAAGATTTTCTTAAACCTGAATAATAAAAAAAGTCCTGATTGGATATCAGGGCTTTTTGTTTTTTATAGTTTGATTTATGCAATATAGGTTGATGCACTTGTTGTGCCGCCGCGGCCTGTCCAGTTAGTATGGTGAAACTCGCCGCGAGGTTTATCGACTCTTTCGTAGGTATGAGCGCCGAAATAATCGCGCTGAGCCTGCAGGAGATTTGCCGGCAGGCGCTGGGCCCGATAGCCGTCATAATACGCAAGAGCAGAGCTGATTGTCGGCATTGGGATACCCATATCAACCGCAGCCCGGACAACTCGTCTCCAGGAGCTTTGTGATTTCTTGACTGCTCTTTGGAAGAATGGGTCGAGCAGCAGATTTACAAGGTTGGGATTCTTCTTAAACGCGTCTTTTATCTTGCCCAGAAATGCCGAGCGGATAATACAGCCGCCCCGCCACATAAGAGCGATTCCACCGTAATTGAGATTCCAGCCAGATTCCTTTGCAACCGCTCTCATAAGCTGATAACCCTGTGCGTAGCTTACGATTTTCGATGCGTAAAGTGCCTTGCTTAAATCGTCTATCATTTTTGCCTTGTTGCCTTTGAATGGTTTTGCGGGCCCGGCAAGAATTTTCGACGCCTCGACTCGCTCTTCCTTCAGAGCCGACAGGCATCTTGCGAAAACCGCTTCGCCGATAAGCGTCAGGGGCTGGCCGGCATCGAGTGCCGCTATCGCTGTCCATTTTCCGGTGCCCTTCTGCCCTGCCGTATCGAGAATCAAATCAATGACTTCGTTTCCCTGCTCGTCTTTATAAGCGAGAATATCGCGCGTGATTTCAATAAGATATGAATCCAGAAAACCTTTGTTCCACTCGGCGAAAATATCGTGCATTTCGGCGTTAGTCAGTCCTAAGCTCTGTTTCATTATATGGTAGGTTTCGCAAATCATTTGAATATCGCCGTATTCGATGCCGTTGTGAACCATTTTAACGAAATGTCCTGCGCCGTTTTCGCCGACCCACTCGCAGCAGGGTTCGCCCTCTTTGGTATGAGCGGCAATTTTCTGGAATATCGGCTTAACGGCGGGCCACGCTGCCAGTGAACCGCCGGGCATAATTGATGGGCCGTTTAAAGCGCCTTCTTCGCCGCCGGAAACGCCGGTGCCGATATAAAGTTTGCCCTTGCTTTCAACATATTTTGTTCTTCGGGTTGTGTCGGGAAAATGGCTGTTTCCGCCGTCAATGATAATGTCGCCGTTTTCAAGATGCGGCAAAACCAATTCGATAAAATCATCGACCGCCTGGCCTGCCTTGACCATCAGCATTACCTTGCGAGGCGTTTTGAGATTTGCGCAAAGCTCCTCGATAGAATGGCAGCCTATTATATTTTTGCCCTTTGCGCGGCCAGCGATAAAGTTATCGACTTTCGAGACCGTCCGGTTAAAGCAGGCAACTGTAAATCCTTTGCTTTCCATATTGAGAATGAGATTTTCACCCATTACAGCGAGACCAATGAGACCTATATCAGCTTTCGACATTTGTGTTTACTCCTGAAAAAAGTTAGTTGAATCTTTTTTTATAAGCCCATAAACCTATGCCCGGGTTGGGAATGAAATAAATTTTTTCACCGTCCGGCATAGTATTAAAACCATTCAGCAGTTTTTCCGGATTATATTTTTTCATCATCTCAGATAAGTCGGCGTAATTGAAATTTACCGATTCTATTTCCTGTTTTGTAAGTTTGCCGGGACAATATGTTATATTGAATCTATTCTCGCTTGAGCCGTGAATGAGATGTGCCGCTGCGCTTAGATTCGCCTTTAAATCGTCGTTGTGCTTAACAGCCGCAAGGACTTTTTCGCTGCCAAAGTAGCCGTATTTGCGGATAAGTTTGTCAATTTCCTTGTCTTCGCCGAACTCCCGGACTCCCGGCGCAAGAACAATCAATTCTCCGTTATCCGCCATCGCCATTCTTGTTCGATATATACTTTTATTGCCTAACCAGGTGCTTTTGTATTCATTTGGGTCAAGATAAACAACCACTTTTCTAAGCGGCTCACCTAACATTGTGAAATTAACCTTCAGGGAAAGCTCACAAGCCTTGTTGAAACATTCGACATCATCGCCGATAAAGAGCCCTCTTGTTTTTTTATTTCTCTGGGCATCTTCCGAAACAACAGTAAGAACATAAATAATCGGCAAACTTTTAGCGAAGTGCTCGGATGCGTAATTTAGAACCTTTCTGACCGGCGTGTCCGCCCTGCCCATAATTTTTTCCATATCGCAGACCGCGCCGAGGAAATGACTTTTGTTGATGCCTTCCGGGCCGCCGGTGCCGACGAAGATATTTTTGTTGTAACTGGCCATTCCCGCAACCTCGTGCGGCACGACTTGCCCGATTGACAAAATCAAATCAAAGCCGCCTTCAACAAGCATCTTATTTACCTGTGCGGGCCAGTCGTAGTCTAATTTACCATTGCTGACTTTTTTAATAAAATCAGCAGGCACGCGACCGAGTGTTACAGTATCAGTCCGCCAGTTATATTTCCTGAAAAGATTTACCGGCGTCTGACCATACATTTTTTTTATTTCCTCATCCGTCATCGCAAAATGCGTTCCGACCGCAGGCAGAATATCAGTAAGTTTATTGCCGTAATACTGCCAGGCCATATAGGTAAGCTCGCCCGCGCGCGAATAGAAACGCGTAATATCCGGGCCGATTACAAGAACCTTTTTGCGATTGGCGAGTTTATCTAACGCGGCATGCAGGCCTTCTTTAAGGTCTTTTGCACTTAGGTCGGCTTCAGAATTTCCTTTGCTATAAAGCAGCATAATCTTCTATTTCAGCCACGGCGGATTTTCAGGCAGAACCGCATCAAACTCTTCGATAAATTTTTTCGCTATTTTGTGATGATGCGGATATCCTGAATTTTTTGTGTTTTCGGTTTCTTCGCTGATATTATCATTTTTTTCATTACTTGTGAAGTATAATACCTCATAAGCCGGGAGGTGTTTTCACCTCTCTTTATATTTGAAAGAACCTCTCTATGTATTGGTGGAGAACATTTCTCTTCCTCCATTTTTTCTTCTCCCTCGATAAAATCTATGAAGCTCTTAACACTTTCATGCTTTAATGCAAGATTCCCCCTTTCTAACGGTATTTCCTCTAAGCCAAACTTCTTTATTAAGTCCACCTTATATACTTCCGGCATAGGCACTGCATCACACACAAACAATAAATATGAATATTCATAAATGAGTCTACTTAAATAAGCTAATCCCTTTATTGATAACATAATATCATTAACATCTTCAACCCTTATACCCTCGTGTGATTCTAATAATGCATTACCAAGCAATTTATCTATTGCATCAAGGATAGCATCCTTTTCGTATGACACAGATTTTAAATGTTCTACAATATAGTCTTTATGTACGTTTCCTCTATTTTTCACAATCTGCAGAATGCGAATGTATATAAGAGTATTTCTGTAGCCAAATCCATCCTCATACGGCCAATCATGACAAAATATGTTAAATATCTGGGATGTTTGGGTATCGTAGAATAAGTAATGGATTGCCATAAGACATTCAATAAAATCAAAAAACTTAATTGGTCTAGCGTCATCAATTTCAAAATCTGGGTCTACTTTTTTTAACTTTTCAATTAGTACCCAGATAAAGTTTGGTTTTGAAAATAAATATGGCGAGTGAAAGAAATTGTACATATTTACCAGATGTTCCCTTGTATTGTAATTTGCTAATTGATACAATTCTTCATGTAAGTCTCTCGATAAGATTGCAAGGTTTTGACAAATTAATCCAAACGTTTCAATAATATCAAATGTATCAAATTTAATTATTTTATTTGCATATTTTATTTGTATCTCCGAAGTGGTATTTGCAATATTCACCGATTTCAGTCTTTTTTGTATTATTTTGTATATATCAGGTTTGCCTATGTGGCTTGTACAAGTTTGTATGTCGTCTATTCCTAACTCACACCGTGGACTCCAATAATCTCTTAGCGATACAATGCAATGTGCAGCGAATTTGTTTTTTAACTCTATACATTTATCTATAATGGTTTTTACAGATGCGACTGGAAAATCATCTATATTGTCCAGTATAATTATTATTCCATACTTTTTTTTGTTACTCCAGCGAAACAAAAATTCAATTATCTCCCCTTTATGTTTCTCATCCAGCACTCTTTGTGCTAATGTGTTATCGTTCATATACTTATAGCTTATATCGAGTTCCCGGATTTTAGCAGGGTCGGTTAAGTACGGAGATATTTTTTCGTTTCTCTTAAGCTCGAAAAAAATTTCGGGGAAAAGAGATTGAGGCAAAGAATTGAGGAATTCATTGTCGCTTTTTTTAGTTCTCAAGTCTAAATATACAATAATATCGTTATCATTAATTATGCATTTTCCCCCCTTTCTCATTTTATAGAGATAGCTCTTTAGAAAAATTGTTTTACCCATCCCCTTCTTTCCAAGTAAAAAATATACAGACCCTTCTTCTCGCTTAAATGTTTCTGTGATATGTGTTAAAATTTGCTTATTTTCTTCACTATCTACATAAAATTTCTCAATAACAGTGTCATCAGAAATACTTTTTTCCTTGAAAACATTATCTAATTCGACCGATAGAAGATTAAAAACAGGATTATGAAAGAACAATCTCCTGTATTTATCCAAATGTTTACTAGTAATATTCGGTTCTCTATTCATACTGTTATTCCTTTTTCATTTTCGGTATCAAAAATACTTTCTGAATATCTCTATTTCCAATTTAAATGGTATCCACTAACGATTGTATAGCTTCATCCTCATCAGACGAAAGCCATGATAAAAGTTCGTAATCATTTATGTCTATTTCTAAATCTTTCTGAGGATGCCAATAATCTTTTATTGCTATGATACATCGTACAGAGAATTTATCCTTAAACTCTATACATTTATATATGATTTTTCTTGCATCCAGAAGTGAAAAATCACTTATATTGTCCACTATCAAAATTACTCTATAATTTTTTCTGCAGGCCCAACCGAATAAATATTGGATTATTTCTTCTTTTATTTCTTTATCCTTACCCGATACTCTTTGTGCCAATGTGTTATTATCTATAATACCTCCATAACTTTTATCAAGTTCGCGGATTTTAACAGGATCGGTCAAATATGGAGATATTTTTTTGTCCTTCTTAAGTTCGAATAGAATCTCCGGGAAAAGAGCTATAGGCAAAGAATCGAGAAACTGACTGTCGATTTTTTTGGTCCTCAAGTCTAAGTATACAACAATATCATTACCACTGACTGAATGTTTCCTTTCTTTGCCAGGATTATCGAGTTCTTCCCTAATTTTATCACAGTAGGTTGTCAGAAGCCTTGTTTTGCCGATGCCCTTCTTTCCCTGTAAAAGATATATTACCCTCCCCTCACTTTTTTTAATCAAATCATTTAACTTATTTAACTTCGAGATAAGCCTATTTTGTGTAATCATCTTTCTAAAGGCGGCAATTTTTTGTCCAATAATTTTTCCCAAATCCCATATAGACCGGCAGGCCGTTCTATTATGACCGTCGATAATCTGCTGGACTAAACTATTTTGCGACTATTTACATAACTCTTTAATATCAAACAGGTTGTGTTTTATACAACTGGTTTGTTTACAAAAGTGCTTTTATATCAAAATTATGGCCTGTTTGCAAGATTATTATACTGGTAGGTTTGTAGATGTTTGCTTTACAATAATTGTTTGCCGGGTTATATTCTGTAAATTACGTTGTTTGACTGCGATTGCGCAACTCGTATCGGTTACGTAAAACGATAAACGAAAGACGTTTCCAGCTTCGCAACCGACATACGAAATACGATTTTCCGCCGATGTAGCTCAACGGTAGAGCACTGCTTTCGTAAAGCAGGGGTTTTGGGTTCGAATCCCATCATCGGCTTTTATGATTGAACAGCACAAAACAAAACTGACCGACACACCAAAAGAGGTCCTCGAAATTCAATATGACTTGTATCGCAAAATGAGTCCGGCTAAAAAATTCAGGATTGTCTGTGACGCTTATCGTTTCGGACAGTCTCTTGCAATGGCGGGAATAAAAATGCGATATCCTAAAGCCGGCAAAAAAGAGATTTGGCATATCTGGGCAAAACAGCACCTGGGTGAAGAACTATATAAGAAAGTCTATGGAGACAAAGCCGATGAGCGACATTCAGCAAAGCGAAATAATTAAACAATTAACAGACATCCTCGATGAATTGAAGATAGGATACGCCATCGGCGGGTCAATCGCAAGTTCAATATACGGAACGCCGCGTTTTACTCAGGATGCGGATATTACAGTTCAATCTTTTTCATCTGTCGCACAGCAGCTTTATGAAATACTCAAAAGTGATTTCTATATCAGTAAAGAAGCTATGTATCAGGCGTTACAAAGCAGGACAAGTTTCAACATCATACATCTGACAACTGCTTTTAAGATAGACCTTTTTATTCAGAAAGATGATGAGTTTCAGATGCAGATGCTTTCTCACAGCAGAAAGCTGCCATTAGGTAAAAGTGCAAAAAAAGCATCATTTGTATCGCCCGAGGTAATCATATTGCTTAAACTTGATTGGTTCAGGCAATCGGGGTGTGATTCAGAAAGGCAATGGTCTGATGTGCAGGGTGTTCTTGCTGCGCAGAAAGAAAATCTTGATTTTGAATATTTGAAAAATTGGGCCAAAAAACTCGGATTAAATGAACTTCTCCAAAAGGCAATATCGGAATCAGGCATACATTAATTACAATGCTTTAGCCAAAGCGGCCGCGCCAATAATGCCTGCGTCTTCGCCGACAGTCGCAAAGCAAATCTCAACAGTATCCTCCTGCTTAATCTTCCAGATGTGCTGTTTGAAATAATATTTGATTCTATCTAACAGTGGTTTGCCTGCGGCAATCATCCCGCCCGCAAAAACAATTTTTTCAGGTTCAGTGCAATGCAGAGCATTTACGCAAAGCACCGCTAACACCTCGGCAGTCTCATCGGTAATTTTTTTTGCGAGATTATCGCCCTTTGCTAAATGTTCGTAAACATCCTTGCTGGTTATCTGCCCGTTCTTTTTTAATACTTCTTTAAGACTCGATTCGGCCCCTGCTTCTATCGCCTCTGCCGCCCTTCTTGCAGTATTTGACGCAGATGCGTAAGCCTCACCGCAGCCCTTCTGGCCGCAACTGCATAATCGACCATTAACATTCACGATTGTATGTCCCAGTTCAGCGGCATTATCGCCGCTGCCGTGCAGAAGTTTGCTATCGGCTATGATTCCGCTGCCGATGCCTGTCCCAAGCGTGAAAAATACCATATTCTTTATATTTTTGCCGGTCCCCGCGATAAACTCGCCGTAGCAAGCAGCATTAGCGTCATTATCGAGAATTACCGGCTTGCCGAGTTTTTCCTTAAGCATTTTGCTTATCGGCACATTTGTAAATTTCGGCAGGTTCGCACAGCGGATAAGAATACCTTCTGAATATTTTGCAGGCCCCGGCGTGCCGATTCCAATAGCTTTAATTATCTCCAGCGGCGTGTTTTTTTTGCCTGCCGTTTCTTTTATCGTATCAGCCATTCTGTCAATGACGATAGCAGGACCCATTTGGGCATCTGTCGGAATGGAGGTTTTCCAAAGTAATCGCAAATCCGCTGAGAAACATCCAATTTTGATGTTTGTCCCGCCGAAATCTATTCCTATGTAATTTTTATTTTCCATAACCGTTAGGATACTTATTATGCCAAGCCCAGGCAGTTCCAATTATTTTTTCAAGTTCCGGATATTTTGTCTTCCAGTCAAGTTCCTTAATTGCCTTTGAAGCATTTGCAGTCAAAACCGGCGGGTCGCCCGGCCTGCGGGCAACGTCTGTAACCTTAAAATTTTTACCTGAAATCTTTTTAACTGTCTCTATCACCTGCCGGACAGAATAACCCTTGCCGTTGCCGAGATTATAGACTAATTCGCTTTTGCTGCTTAATTTTTCAAGTGCCAGTAGATGAGCGCTGCATAAATCCTCGATATGAATATAATCTCTTATGCACGTCCCATCCGGCGTTGGATAATCTGTGCCAAAGACTTTGATATCTTCTCTTTTACCAATCGCAGCGGCTATTACCAGCGGGATAATATGCGATTCGGGATTATGGTCTTCGCCTAACGAGCAATTTGCGCCTGCACCGGCAGCGTTAAAGTATCTCAAAGCGGCGTAGCGGAGTCTGCCTGTCTGGCTTTGGTAATGACACATCTGTTCAACGTCTAATTTCGTTTGGCCATAAGGATTAATCGGTTTTTTTAGGGAATCTTCTGTTATAGGTGTCTTTTCAGGAGTGCCGTAAACCGCTGCGGAACTTGAAAAGACAAACTTTTCAACGCCGCATCTTTCCATCGCGCTAAGAAGCGTGCGGGTATTGCAGACATTATTGCGATAAAATTCGAGAGGATTTTTTACTGATTCGCCTACCTCGATAAACGCCGCAAAGTGCATAACAGCGTCAATTTTCTTCTCTTCAAGAATTTCTACAAGCAGGTCAAAATCCGCTAAATCGCCATTTATAAGTTCAGCGTTTGCAATGGCTTTTTTATGGCCTGAGTTCAAATTGTCATAGACAATCGGCTGATGGCCTGCCCCGGCAAGAACAGCCGTCATATTGCTGCCGATGTATCCAGCCCCGCCGCAGACCAGAACTCTCATCGTTTGCCCTTTTTCTTAGTAAATTCCTTATTAATCTTGCCGAGAATATATTTTTCGAAATTGCTGTCCTCTCCGAGATTAATCCAGTCCATCATTTTTTGCTGTTTCGGATTAAGTCTCAGGTTAGCCGTTGTTTCATTGCTTCCTGTATACATAGTATAGGCTCTTGCGGTGCTATCGATTTCCTTTTCAGGTATCGAGAGCCTTTCAATCGTAACGTTGCAGTCGATGCAAAGTAAGTCGTTATTCTGCATAAAGTTAAGTTCCGCGGTTCGCCGAATGCTGCTAAGATTTGACATCGCAATACTGTAGCCATCGCGATTGTCCCTTTTCCATATTTCAAAAAACTGGCTGCCGGGCAAAGAATTGGTGCGCATATAACCTATTGTGGGGTCAGCCTTTACAACAAAGAATTTCAGCTTTAAAAGGACCTTCTCCACCCGCTCCATCGCGGAATTAACATCCACACCCGCTAAACATACCGGCTCGTGATTGACCTGCTTTTGCGTACAACCAGAAAATAAACAAATTGCCGTAAACAGCGCCCAAATAATAACTTGCTTCGACATCGTCAATCCCTTTAAATACGTAAGTTTTGAGAATTATAAACGGTAAACAGGTAAATTGAAAATTGAAAATTTAAGATTGAAAATTTTTTGTCCCCACAGTTTTGCCTGCGGGCAAAACTAAGTCGTGGGGATGTACATAAGTCGTTTATTTGCGTTGGGAAAAATGATGTAAGTCGTTATTTTGAAAATGGAATAAATCCCCGCAGTTTCCTTGCAGAAACTAAACGCGGGGATGCATGAGTTAGGATAATTTTTTTCGCCCAAAAGCGCAAGTTTTTTTGGAAAGTTAGTTTTTGGAGTAAAATCCGCCTATGGCGAGACCTTCGGCTTGCGCGATTTGGCGAAAAACTTGCGCATCTGGGCGATTTTCGGGCCAGTGTGTGTTTTTGAGGCCAATTCCGCCTATGGCGAGATCTTCGACTTGCGCTTTTGGGCGAAAAACTTGCGCGAATGGGCGATTTTAAAAGAGTGAAAAGTGAAAAATTAAAAGTGAAAAGTTATGGTGTTCGGCTCTCAGCCAAGACCTGATTTTATTTATGGATTAAGCGAATAAATTTTGTCGTTGAGTTTGGAAAGAAGTTTTGACAAAAAGGAGAATCTTTGGTAATGTTATAGGTAATCGGTTATAAAGTGCAGCGAGGATTTGCAGTCCTCAAAGGTCGTTGTGGGCTCAAATCTGATTTGCAGAAAATTCGGAGGAAAAATGCCTCACCAGAATGCTTTGGTTGGCTTACTTTAAGGTCGATTAGTGCGAGAGAGTTAATTTGCGTGTCGCAATTTATCTTGCTTCTCACGATAATTGTAATCATAATATAATAAACGGCTCGTATAAACTGAGATGTCAACTTCTGTTGGTTTTAATCTATATTTGGGGAAAGTATTGGGTATGCTCAACTGGTTGAAAAACTCGCCAGACAATCGTATGGCTTGCAAGGCAATCACACGAAAAAGGATTCAATGCAAAAATTATGCAATGAATGGTACTGACTTTTGTTATATTCACAGTATCGGTCGCTTTCGAGGAGTCCCCATTTTCAAGAATCCAATAGTTCACTTATGCGTTAGCATTTTGGTTGCTGTTCTGCTCTTTCGGGCTGGACCCAGCAGAAGTCAGCAACAAAAAATAGCCAGCAACTCAGCTGAACTCCTAAAACGAACTTCCCAGAACATAGGGGTTTTGACACCTAAATACCAGAAATCATATAAACAAGAAACTGCTGGAATTGCCCTACATGGAAATACAGGCAATCAAATATATACTATTCAAATGAAAGATAATGTAGTAGTACAACCTTTCGGTCGAATGATCCCATTTTCCTTAGAAAGAACCGAGAAGGGGCTTCTCATATCTATGGTAATACAAAGTTCAGACGGCAAAATAACAGCCAAAATGATACGAAACAAATGGGTAATTAATCCCAATAATCGTTTCCGGACAAATTACGATGCACATGCTTTGGAAATTATAGACGATTATGATATTCCGGTACTTCAAATAGAATATCTGGATGCAGTCACACTCAAAATAGGGGGTGTGTTTTTCCCTGAATCAGAAAATATTTCATCTATTTCTATTTATCATGACTTTCCTTCGGTACCAGACAACGTTAGAGAGGTTGCATTATTTTCTATGGGGCCTGCTGTGATTATTTTAGGAAAAGGTGTAATGATTGCTCGAGGAAAACCAAATACTCCTTCTGAGAAAGAAGAAATCCGCACTATAGCTAAGCGTTATATAGAACCATGGTTTGATTATTCAGATCCGGAAATAATTGGTATTAGAAAGACTGATAATTAGATATATCTTTCTGGAATTCGGATCCATTCCCCCGCCACAAATTTTTCCAGAAGTCCGCAATTAGCAATTTGTTCTAACTCTCTCGCACTGAGCCCCTCCAAAGCTACCATCTCAACGAGGGCTGGCGATGCCGCCCGATAATTTTTCTTAAACATTTCTTGATCTTTCCCTAATCCGATGAGATAGCCGGCGCCAAAGGCGGATAAAGTTGCAATAACGACGATTTTGGGGTAAACTGGCGCCAAAGGCGAGAGATTAGAGAATCAAAAGTCGAAAGTAGAAAGAATAACGCCGCCCCGAGTGGCGGTGGCTAAATAGGTACGGGGCAAGGGAAGTTATGAAAAGGAAACCAGTAGAAAATATTATATATGAAGTGAAGGAGCAAGTCGCCAAAAAGGTTCTGGCGAAGATATCGCCGATAAGGAAATTCCCGGAGGATTTTCTGGATGAGGCGACGAAAAAAGATTTAGGGGTTCGTATCAAATATCCAAAAACGCTTAAACTGGGGCCTAAAATCATCAAACGAGGACTTCAAACAAAAAAGGCCGAGATAAATCTTAAAGAAATCAGGGAATTAAGCGAATTAGTCAAAGATTGGGAAAAAGAATCAGAGTTTAAATATGAGGAGGTGATACTGCCGGAGGGAGAAGTTACATTAAATTTCGGCAGAAAGGTTGAAATCTGCTTAAAGGGGATGGCTATTTTGAAATTCAACAGCTACGAGCAGGCGAAATATGTGCTATACAGCAGGAAAAAAGGGCAAATGCTGTATAAAATACCAAAGGACGAAACGGCAGTCAAAAAGGCTGTGAAGGATTATGAAAAATACTTAAATGAAATAAGAGAAAAACTGAAAAAAGCATATATGAAAAGAAAAGCAAACAGAGAAGGGGCGGAATATCTTGCATACGATGTGATGAAGGAGAATGGATTGAGGATAGTGTGAAAGAATTTCAGATTTTAGAGTGTGGAGTGCGGGATAAACAATTATTAAGGGAAAACGAATGATTTTGACGATGGAACTTACAGACCAATGAAACACTTGTCAATATTTTGACTCAAAAACGATATTTTACAGGACTTTTAACTAAAAATGTCCACACAGGTACAAAACTTAAATACGAAACTGGCAGAACAGTCATTAGGCAAAATAGTAAAAGCCTTTTTGGATTACCTCAATATCGAAGCGGGGCTTAGCGAAAATACGATTCTCGGATATGGGCGAGACCTGCGAGATTTTAGCGATTTCTGCCTGACGAAAGGCGTTAAAAAGCCTGACGGCATTAATACTGAAATGTTTTTCGGCTATGCAAAGAGTCTTGCCCGACAGAATAAAGCCGAGGCTTCGATAAACCGCAGTGTCGTAGCGATAAAGATGTTCCTGCGATTCTGCAAACTTATGGGGCATATTGATGACGATTTAACCGTATTTTTAGAAAGCCCCAAACTGTGGCAGAAACTGCCGATAGTCTGCAATAAAGAACAGGTCGCAAAATTATTAAACTCGCCTGATGAGAAAGAGCCTTATTTTTTGAGAGACCGTGCCCTGCTGGAAATTCTTTACGCTACCGGAACAAGGGCAAGCGAGGCGGCGGGCCTGAAAATCTCAGATGTGAATCTGAAAATTGGATATGTGCGGTGTCTCGGTAAAGGAAAAAAAGAGCGGGTAATTCCTCTTAATAAAACGGCTATAGCCATTGTTAAAGAATATATCGAACAGCTAAGGGGCAAACTTGTTAAGCCATTCAGCAAAGACGCTCTGCTGCTTAGTCGAACTGGCAGAGCTTTAAGCAGGATTGAAATATGGCGGATTGTGAAAAAACACGCACGGCGGTCTGGATTGCCGAGGCAAATGACGACGCATACGCTTCGGCATTGTTTCGCGACCCATCTTTTAAGCGGCGGAGCGGATTTGCGGAGCGTTCAGGAAATGTTAGGCCACGTAGATATAGCAACGACGCAGATATATACACACGTTGACCAGGAAAGGCTGAGAAGTATTCATAAGAAGTATCATCCACGGGGGTAAGAAAGTGAAAAGTGACCCCCGCAGTTTCGCCACGGGCGAAACTAAGCGCGGGGGTTCAAAAGGTAAAAGGGAAAAGTTTTGAATGTTCACGGGCACAGCAAAAATATGTTTGCATCTTCAGGGAACGGACACGCTCAAGGATAAAAGACGGGTAGTCAAGAGCATTATTGAGAGGCTCAAGAGCAGATTTAACGTTTCCGCGGCGGAGATTGACAGGCTTGATAACAAACGAATGGCGGTTATCGGAATAGCTGTTGTATCAAACGACAGGACATTTACGGTAAGCCAGCTTGAGACGATTATGAATTTTATATACAACGACGGCAGATTCTATGTCGGCGATGTGAAAACCGATGTGTTTGCGTTTGAGGAGCCGTAGCCACTAAGACACCCCGATGAGATAAGTCTCGCCTGCGGGCGGACATCTCACCCCGATGAAGTAGCTGCGGCACTTCACAGGGCAGGCGGGGTAAACTCCGAAAAGGAAGTAAGGAAATAAGATAAAAACTCTCCTGTCGCTATCGCTCCAGGCTCCGAATATACCGCTCACTTACGTTCGCGGCTCTGATTCTCGCATTTTTAGAGATACCCATAGGAGAATCTGAATCAGGCCGGCAGCGATAATGACGGCACAGCCGAACCAGTAAGGCGAGCGTCTGCCGAAGGCATCGCTGAGTATGCCGCCGAAAATCGAACCTGAGGCAAATCCCGCCCCTATAAGTGTCTCGTGGACAGCCATTAGGCCGGAACGTTTTGTGCCGCCGGAGACGCCGTAATATTGATGTGAGCTATAGACAACTCCATAACATATACCTGACAGGCCGGCGGCAAAAAACTGCATCAGAAAATTATCTGAAAAAATCACCACAAGCATACAGCCGATAACCGAAAACTGTGAAAAGAAAAAAAGACCTTTTTTATAATGCCAATAATGGCTTTTGCCCATCAGCCAAAAAACGACTACGGTTACGAGGCACATAAAAGAGACAGACCAGCCGAAAGCGGATTCTGGAAAATGGAGGTCGAACTTGTATAGAATACCGAGCTGGCTCCTGAAGAGGCCGACGCATAAATAAATCGCAAAAAGCGCGACGCGGGACATCCAGAGAAATTGTTTTTTTTCCTGCCGGTATTCTTCCCCACTGATTATGTCCGGTGTTATTTCTTTTGGTTCCGGATTTTCACTGGGACATCTGACAGCGGAGGCAGCCGCGAAACAGCCGATTGACATTAAACCAGCGAGAACAAGCGGCAACTGGTAATCAATTTCCATCAGGTAGCCGCCAATAATTGGGAGAATCATATTTGCACTCGACCAGGTTGTGTTATAAAAGCCGAATCTTTTTGTAAGCTCGGCCCCTTCGTGTCCTGTTGAAACCCAGCCCATCATCATAGGCCAGAAGAACGCTGTGATAATTCCTATCACCGCCATCAGAAAAGCTATTTGCATTATGGGGCCAAGGGATATGCCGGGGAGACTTGCGAAACGGACAACAGCCAATAAGCCAATCACAACAAGAATTTGCGCTGCGGCTCCGAGGACGAGGACCCTTTTGGGTTTGAATCTGTCGATTATCGTGCCGAGCAAAATGCAGAAGACGACATAAGTTCCCATTTGAGCCATAAAACAAACGCCGACATCGGTATCGCTGCCGTTCATAGCTTTAACGATAAAAGGCAAAACAATCCAGATAAGCTGAAGACAGGAGCTCAAAAAAAAGGTCGCAAGGCAGAGCCGCAGAAAATTTTTATCTTTAAATAATTGCCGCATAGGTATTTTATTTTCTCAGAGAGCTAATAAGCCATAAAACCAGCGTCAGGATAATTGAAAGAATAATGGAACTTGTAATCGGAAAGAAAATTTTCCAGTTTTTGCTGCCCATTTCGATGTCGCCCGGCAGGCGGAAAAAACCAATTTTGCCCAGCGCAAAAACCGCCAGACCGGCAATTAACAGGATTGCGCCTGTAAAAATGAGTATTTTTGCCAAACTTTCCGGTCCGGGATTCATAAATCAATCCTTCTTTTCAGGGAACATATATCGAGGCATTAGGGTTAAACGGATTTGTTCTCATCGCAAGGCTGAACAGATACGGGTATCCGGTTTTGAGATATTTCATATATTCAATCCATTCAAAGATAATTGCCCGATATGCCCTTTTCATATCGCCGAGCAGGTGTTTAATGTCGCTTTCCGGCAAATTCTTCAATTCTTTTCTATGAATCAGCTCTTCTGTAAGATGAAAAATTGCCCACAGCATATTGGTAAAATTATCGTGTTCCAGAAGATTGGGGTTTTCAAGCAGCCGCATTAGAAATTTTCTCTTATCAAGAAGATATGTCCGAAGCTCTAAAAGGTCTGCTTTGTCAATCTGTAGGTCGTACTCGTGTTTTCTGAGGGTGCCGACCGCAGACAAAAATCTTTCATTCGTCCAGTCGTCGGCAATTACAAGCACATTGCGTATCTGCTCTGCCGCAGGGTCGAGCTGATAAAATCTTTCCGCCAGTTTTGCTCCGGTTTCGCTGAAAAACGTGCCGATGACCATATTCAGCTTGGCCATTTTGCTTTTCTTTTCACGGTAATTGAGCAGATTTTCTATTATCAGCGTAACAAGCAGAACCTGTACCGGTATAAAGGCTATATCGCCGAGCAGATATATGAAAATATGACGTGCATCACGGTAAATAAGAAAGTGAATATAGTATAAAATTATCGATAGCGCTACCAGTGTTATTGCAAAAATTATCTGCCATCTATACCGCTTCATAATAATTACTCCGCCAGCCAGCTTTTACCGATTGTAATATCGACTTTCAACGGCACGTTAAGCTTTATTGCACCTGTCATTTCGCTGCTGAAAATTTTGGCAAGTTTTTCAGCTTTTTTGCCGTCAGCTTCAAAAACGAGCTCATCGTGAATCTGTAAAATCATTTTCGCGGGCAGCTTTTCTTTTTCGATTCTCTTCTGGATTTTTATCATCGCAATTTTAATCAAATCGGCAGCAGAACCCTGAATTAGTGTATTTATAACGAGTCTTTCAGCCTGCGAGCGCACATTGCCGTTTCCACTGTCAAGGCCGGTGATATTTCTTCTTCTGCCGCAAATAGTCTCGGCGAAACCGCTTTTCTTTGCCTCCAATATAGCGTTCTTCTTAAACTGCTGAATGGATTTATAACGTGCAAAATAATCGTCAATAAATTTTCTCGATTCAGCGACACTCATACCTGTTGTTTTACTCAGGCCGAAAGCCCCCTGCCCGTAAATCAGGCCGAAGTTGACCGCCTTGCAGCGGGAACGCATTTCAGAGGTTACATCTTTAATATCAACATTATAAATCTGTGAAGCAACATAGGTATGAATGTCTTTGTCCTCTTCAAATGCTTTTTTCAGCTCTTTGTCGCCGCTGAAATGCGCAACCATTCGAAGCTCAATCTGCGAATAATCAAGACTGATGATTAAATCCGTTTCCTTTTCAGCTACGAAAGCGGCCCGGATTTTTTTGCCTATTTCAGTTCGGATTGGAATATTTTGCAGGTTTGGGTCGGATGAGCTTAATCTGCCGGTTGCGGTTATTGTCTGGTTAAACGATGCGTGCACCCTACCGGAGCGCGGATTTATAAGCAGGCCGAGCTTTCCGGTATAAGTATTTTTAAGTTTGCTTAACTGACGGTGCTGAATTATCTGCTCAATGACGGGATGTTCGCCTTCAAGTCCGTCAAGAACATCGGCATCGGTGCTTCGGCCGGTTTTGCCCTGGCGCAGCGATGTTAAACCGAGCCGGTCAAAAAGCACTTCCGAAAGCTGCTTTGGCGAATCAATATTGAATGGGCCGCCAGCAAGAGCGTAAATTTTTTCTGTTGTTTGTTCAAGCTGCTTATCTATCTCAACAGACAAATGTTTAAGAATATTCACATCAAGCTTGACGCCGTTGAGCTCCATTGTCGTAAGAACTTCGACCAGCGGCATTTCTATTTCTTCAAAAAGTTTTTTCAGCTTTGGTTCTTTTTCGAGCCTTTCGCTTAAATACCGGTAAAGCTGAAATGTCGTATCTGCATCCTCGCAGGAATAATCGCAGGCCGATGCGGTATCGACCCTATCAAAACTCATCTGGTTTTTGCCTTTGCCTATCAGGTCTGAAGTCGGAATTTTCTTATATTTGAGAAAATCCAGCGCCATATTATCAAGAGAATGGCTCCGGCGCTGGGCATCCAGCACATACGAAGCTATCATTGTGTCAAAGAACAGTCCTTTTACCGGCATACCGGAATTATTGAGGACAATCATATCGTATTTTGCGTTCTGGCAGATTTTTTTGATTTTCTCATCAGCTAAAATCACTGCTAATTTCTGTTTGACTGCCGATAGCCCCAATGATTTGGTTCCCATCGGCGCTTTTACTGCAAGATAATATGCCTTATGCGGCTGCCGGCAGAAACTTATACCTACAAGCTCTGCGCGATGAGCGGAAATTGAGGTAGTTTCCGTATCGACAGCGAAAAGTTTTTGCTCCTTTAACTCCGAAACAAAATTGTCAAGCTTTTCAGGAGTGTCTATTAAATGATAATTATGCTCAACGGTTTTTATTGAATCAAACTCTGTAAATAAGGAAGTGTTTGCAGCTGGTTTTTTTTCTGTTTCTTTCGTTTTTTTTACTTCCGCCGGCGACAATCCTAATTGCGTTAAAAGCCTGTTAAAGCCAAGTTCAGTAAATACGGCAGTGAGTTTTTCGCTGTCAAACTCTTTGACGGCAAAAGTCTTTTCGTCAAGCTCAACCGGCATAGAACAATTTAAGGTAATAAGTTTTCTGCTTAGAAAAGCTATATCCTTTGAACTCCGCAGGTTATCGCCCCGCTTGCCGGTGATTTCGTCGGCGTTCTTATAAAGATTTTCAAGCGAGCCATATTGCTTTATCCATTCAATCGCTGTTTTCGGCCCTACATCGGCCACCCCCGGCACGTTATCGCTCGCGTCGCCCTGCAGGGCAAGAACGTCAATGAACTGCTCCGGCTGGAGACCAGTCTCTTTTTCAAATGACTTTGCATCGGTAACCTCATCAGTCTTGACGTCATACATATAAATGCCCTTGTTGCCAAGAAGCTGAATCATATCCTTATCTTTAGTGCAGAGATAAGCATCGATGCCCGCTCCGGCGGCCTTTACAGCAAGTGTGCCGATTATATCATCAGCCTCAAAGGTGCTTTTGCGAATGACAGGGATATTCATAGCATCGAGTATTTGCTCGATACGGTTTATCTGCACCGGCATCTCCTCCGGCATTGGCGGCCTGTGTGCCTTGTATTCAGGGTAAATTTCTGCCCGGAAACTCGGCTCTTTTGAGTCCATCGCCACAACGAGCATATCCGGCTTTTTAGTTTCAAGCAGCCTAAGAATCATAGTAGTAAAAATATATGTCGCTTTGGTAGGTTCACCGGACGGACTTGTCAGTTTCTGGCTCATCGGCGCATAAAATGCAGAGTAAATATGGGCGTGTCCGTCGATAATATAGAGTTTTTGAGCCATTGCAGATGATTTTATTTATCATTAAGTATGATGTCAAGGCAATAAAGAACCGTTATTGTGAAGGCGAATACAGTCGTCGATATAAAATTATTTTTTTGTGTTTTCCGTGTTTTTGTTCTGGAGCTCTTGTTTTTCTGCCAAGGCAATTTTAAGATTATCTCTTGCGGTTGTGAAATTAGGGGCGATTCTGATGGCTTGGTTAAAATGTTCGATGGCCTGGTCAAATTTTCCCTGCCGGCGAAGTACTGAACCGAGGTTATTATGGGCGATGGCGTTTTGGGGCTGAACGAACAGAACTTTTTCATACTCTTTTGCTGCTTCCGCCAATTTACCTGCAACCGCAAGGGCGACACCGAGATTGATATGGACCTCGACTGTGCGGGGATTTATTTCAATCGCTCTTTTATAACAGTCGATAGCTTCATCAATTCTTCCTGCTTTGTAGAAGGAAAGACCGAGGCCGTTAATGGCGTTGATGTTGATATGGTCAGGTGCGGTTCGGATAGCTTCGGTGTAATGCCAGATTGCTTTTTCGATGTTGCCTTGCTCGTAGAGCGCATCCCCCATAGAAGTGTGAGCTACGAAGTTGTTGTTGGTTACCTTGAGTGCATGCTGAAAAAGTGTCATACTGTCTTTCCAATATCCCTGCTGAATGTGTGCAAATATAGCCAATACGGATAAAACTACCAGTGAGGATACCCAAAGCACAATCTTTCGATGCGGCCATTTTCCAGCCAGCTCAGGCAGTCCCCAGGCGACGATAATAAACAGGCCTGTCAGTGTAATATAGGTATAGCGGTCGGCCATAGCCTGGTCGCCAACCTGGACAAAGCCGATAACAGGCACGAGCGTCCCGACATACCAAAACCAGCCTGTAACCAAGTATCGGCGGCTTTTGGCAAACCGAAGGACAAGAATCGTTACGGCCAACAAAAGAATGGCTGATATTCCTGCATAAATAAACGATACATTCCGGCCGGGATGCGGATAGAACACGGCCAGCATAGTAGGCCATATCATCTTAATAATGTATTGCATATAGGATATAGAGGCATTGGCCAAGCGGACAAGAAAACCGTAATTCTTTCCTGTGGTCATTGCCCCGCCTTTTTTCTGGACGATAAAAGTAACTATACACGATGCAATGACCACCGCAAACAGCGGAATCTTTTCGATAAGCAGATAAAGGAGTGGTTGTTTTGAGACGTCTGCCATGTGTTTCAAACCGAGTCTTTCCAAAGGCCAATAATCCAAAAGCAAAAGCACAAAAGGCAGAGTAACTAGCATTGGCTTTGACATCAAACCGAGTACGAAAAATATGACTACCAATAAGTAACTGGTAATTCGGGGGCGACTGACATAACGGACATAAGCCCACATCGTAAGCAGCCAGAAGAAAGTGCTGAGAACATCTTTGCGTTCGGTAACCCATGCAACAGATTCAACGTGAAGCGGATGAAGGGCAAACAAAGCCGCTGCAAGTGCGCTCGGCCAAATCGCACGAGTCATTTGTTTCAGGACAATAAAAAGCAGAAGCGTATTTGCAATGTGCACGACCAGATTGATAAAGTGATAACCGCCGCCGTTATTGCCGAAAAGCTGCCAGTCCAGCATAAGCGAAAGCCAGGTTATGGGATGATACATATGGGAGTAATCGGTAGTGAATGCCCATTTGATGCTTTTTAGCGTTATGCCGGCCTGGATATTTGGATTTTTATAGACATAAACGTTGTCGTCATAGTTAACGAAATCATAAGTGCAGACCTGGTAATAAACTGCGGCGGTCGCGAACGACAAAATTACGCAAATCAAAAAACTGCGGTGTTCGGTCAGTACGTTATTCATAATAGCAAGCATTAGTTTATTGTTACTTATTGTAATTGTCAAAAATAAACTAAAACGGTTTATTTTTCGATATAAGGTTTGCCTGCCTTGTATAAAGTCAGCCGTTTTTCAAGCTCCTCTTTAACCGTTTTCTGTTCAGGCGAACGACACAATTCCAGGGCTTTTTCTGTTATTTCTATGGCTTTATTGAAGTTGCCCGCCGCAGCATAAGCTGCAGCAAGGACATTCATAAATTTGACTGTAGGTTTAAGCCGCAGAGCATCATCAAAATGTTCTATAGCATCGTCAATTTTGCCTCTTTGAGCCAAAATCTGTCCGAGATAATAATGCCCCTGCGGACGATTAGGGTCAATCCGCAGTGTTTCTGTAAAGTATTTAAAGGCTTCATCAGTTTTGCCCTGTTGGAAAAGTATAATGCCGAGAGATTCAAGCACTTCAGGATTATCCGGCTTCATTTGAAGACTTTTTTGGTATTCCTTTACCGCTTCATCGAGTCTGCCGCTCCTGGCCAGAGCGGTCCCAAGATTAATATGCAGCTCAATACTGTCAGGCGCGATTTGAAGGCCTTTGTTGTAGAGTGAAATGGCATCGTCGAATTTTCCTTTAGCCGCCAGGGCATAGCCGTAATTGAGATAGACATCGGCAGAACCCGGGGCTATTTTGAGCGCTCTTTCATAATAATGAATAGCTTCGTCAATTCTTCCTGACATCTGAAGAGCATTAGCAAGAGTGATGATAGGTTCGACATAATCAGGAACGATTCGAACAGCCTCGCCGGAATGTCGGATAGCCTCTTCAATACGGCCCTCCTCGATGAGCTTGCCGGCCAGAGAAAAATGTGCTTGAAAATTATTATCGGTTACTTTGAGTGCGTGCTCGCAAAGTGTTATGGTGTTTTTCCAATATCCCTGCTGGATGAACGAGCAGACAGCCAGCACAGATAAAACTATTAATGAAGACGCCCAGAGCACATTTTTCCGATACGGCCATTTTTCAGATAGTTCGGATATACCCCAGACAATAATAATAAACAGACCTGTCAGGGTTATGTAGGTATAGCGGTCGGCCATAGCTTGGCTGCCGACCTGGACAATGCCGATGACAGGCACAAGCGTTCCAAGATACCAAAACCAGCCTGTCCCCAGATATCGATGGTTTTTGGAGAATAGAAGAACAAAAATTGTTACAGCCGCCAGAATAAGAGCGGATATCACGATAAATAAAATCGACACATTCTGTCCGAAGTGCGGGTAAAACATTGCCAGTTTAGCCGGCCAAATCATCTTGATAATGTATTGTATATAGGAAGAAAAGGTATTGTAGATACGAATCTTCAGAGGAAATTCAGCAAGGTTCATTACCGCTTTGCTTTCCCGCTGAACGATTAAAGTAATTATACACGATGTGGCGGCTATCACGAATAATGGAATCTTCTCGATGAGCAGATGCGGCAGAGAACGCTTCGTATTAAGTCTTTGTAAAGGCCAATAGTCCAAAAGCAAAAGCACAAAAGGCAGGGTAACCACCATTGGTTTTGACAACAATCCAAAAACAAAAAATATGACGACTAAAAGATAATTGCTGATTTTACCCCTGCCTGCATAACGGACATAAGCCCACATCGTAAGCAGCCAGAAGAAAGTGCTGAGGACGTCTTTGCGTTCAGAGACCCAGGCAACCGATTCGACGTGCAAAGGGTGAAGGACAAACAAAGCCGCCACAAATGCACTCTGCCAAATCGCATTTGTCATTAGTTTCAGGACAATAAAGAGCAGCAGTGTATTTGCAATATGAAAAATTAGATTAGTAAAGTGAAAACCACTTGCGTCGGGGCCGAAAAGCTGCCTGTCCAGCATAAGTGAAAGCCAGGTCAGGGGATGCCAGTTGCTGGCGTAGCCGGCAGTGAATGCCCATTTGATGTTTTTGAGCGTTATGCCGGCCTGGATGTTTGGATTTTTATAGACATAAACGTTGTCGTCATAGTTAACAAAATCATAAGTGCAGACCCGGTAATAAACTGCTGTCGTTGCGAGCGTCAACACTGCGCAAATCCAAAATTGACGAAGATAGTTGATTTTTGGGTGGTCTTTTATATTCAGACTTTCAGCCATAATGAGGTAAATATATCTTCTTTATGGCCAGCTTCAAGAGGAAAAGCATAAGGAAATTATGGTGTTTTTTTGTTTTCCTTCCACAGCCAGATTGCCAATGCAGCGGTAACTATACACGCTGCGGCGCTGGGCCACATTGGAAACTCGGCAGCTCTAAAAATTACCTTCCATTGAAAAATCAGCCTTAATAAATGCGCTATTGAGATAAGCAGCAGAAATATTGTTACGACAATTACAGACGGTTTCATAACTATTCTCCTTATTTTTCAAACATTAATAACTTATAAAAGTATTATCGACCAGTAAGAAATATTATTATACCCCCTCAGGTCAGGTTCTTCACGCATTTATAATCCGGCCCGACCCAGTCTAACTTCAAAGGCGGTAATCTGACAAGTTCAATATTCATACCAGCAATGATTTCCCTGATTATCTGTCTGCGGCGGGTTCCCTGCCCATCCCATTTATAGTGTTTTTCTCCTTGACAGCCTTGTCCGCTATCCCTAAAATCCTTATTTCGAAAATTGTAACATCGGCGGGATAAAACCCTTGTTTCGCCCTTAAAGGCGCAAAAATACTAAAATTAATGAGACTTTATTCACAAAACCATAAATCTTTATTTGTAAAGGAGTTTTTCGATGGCGACTAAAGTTGGTATTAACGGTTTCGGCAGAATTGGCAGATTAACCCTTCGCGTTATGGCTCAAGAGCCAAAGCGTTTTCAGGTTATGGCGATTAACGATTTGTTCAATGCGGATATGCTTGGCTATATGTTCAAGTATGATTCCACTCAGGGCAAATATCAGGGAAAGGTAGAAGTGAAAGGCAATTTTATTGTCGTTGACGGCAAAGAAATTCCGGTTCTCAATGAGAAAGACCCTTCCAAACTGCCCTGGGGCAAAATGGGCGTCGATGTTGTTCTCGAATCGACAGGCAAATTTACAACCCGTGCCGCAGAAGGCAAGGCCGGCTATGACACACATCTTACTGCAGGCGCCAGGAAAGTTTTGTTATCTGCTCCCGCAAAAGACAAACCCGATGCCACGATTGTGTTGGGCGTAAATGATGACCAGCTGAATGCAAGTATGAAATGCGTATCGAATGCTTCCTGCACAACCAATTCGCTGGCTCCTGTTTGCAAAATCTTACAGGAGAAAATCGGCATTGTTAAAGGCTTGATGACCACGGTCCACGCCTACACAAACGACCAGGCCATTCTTGATATGCCTTATAAAGATAAACGCAGAGGTCGTGCTGCCGCTTTAAGCACAATTCCTTCGACTACAGGCGCAGCAAAGGCATTGGGCGAGGTTATACCCGCATTAAAGGGCAAACTTCACGGTTACGCCCTGCGTGTTCCGGTTCCCGATGGCTCGATTACCGATTTGACCTTTTTAGCTGCTCGCAAAACCACGGTTGAAGAAATTAACGATTTTGTAAAGGCCGCTGCCGAAGGCCCGATGAAGGGCATTATTGAATTCAACACAGAGCCGATAGTCAGCAGCGATGTTATTGGCAATCCTGCAAGTTCTATCTTCGATGCCACAAACACGATGGTCCTCGATGGCGATTTAGTCAAAGTTACAATGTGGTATGATAATGAATGGGGTTATTCCTGCAGAAGTGCAGACCTCATTGAAAGATTAGCTAAACTGTAATACGCGAAAGGATAATTTTATTATGGCTAAGAAAACTGTTGCGGACATAAACGTTAATGGCAAAAAAGTCCTGATGAGAGTCGATTTTAATGTGCCGTTAGACGAAAACCGCAATATCACAAGCGATTCAAGAATCACTGCCGCCCTGCCGACTATCAAGACTATTCTCGATAAAGGCGGCTCCGTTATCCTGATGAGCCATCTGGGCAGGCCGGATGGCGAAAAGAAACCTGAATTCTCATTAGCGCCGGTGGCTAAAAGACTTGGCGAACTGCTGAATAAAAATGTTATTTTTGTAAATGACTGCATCGGCCCTGAAGTTGAGAAAAAAGCAGCCGCTCTCAAACCCGGCGATTGTCTCCTGCTCGAAAACGTCAGGTTCTATAAACAGGAAGAAATAAAAGATAAAAAAGCAGTCGAAGACCCCGCCCTGCGAAAAGCCAAAGATGAATTCGCAAAGCAATTGGCCCAATTGGGCGATGTTTATGTCGATGATGCGTTCGGCACAGCGCATCGCGATAACGCCTCGATGTTCACCGTGCCGGATATGATGAAAGGCAAAGACCGTGTTATCGGCTTCCTTGTCGAAAAAGAACTAAAATTCCTCGGCGATGCCCTGAATAAACCCCAAAAACCGTTCATCGCCATTCTCGGCGGTGCGAAAGTTTCCGATAAACTAAAGGTTATCGAAAACCTTATGAAGAAAGTCGATAAAATCCTCATCGGCGGTGCTATGGCTTATACCTTCTTCAAAGCCCAGGGATATACTGTCGGAAACAGTCTTTGTGAAAATGATTTCATCGACAAGGCAAAAGAACTTATGCAAAAAGCCCAAATCGGCGGCTGCGAATTAGTCCTGCCGTTAGATAATATCATCGTTCAAAAAATTGAAGCCAATGCGCCAAGCCAGATATGCGACGACAATATCCCCCCCGCCTGGCAGGGAGTTGATATCGGGCCGGAAACTATAAAGTTATTTGTCGCCAAACTGTCCGGTGCAAAAACCGTTGTATGGAACGGCCCGATGGGCGTTTTTGAAACGCCGCCATTCGACGTCGGCACAAAAGCCGTAGCAGAAGCTGTTGCAAAGGCAACGGATGAAGGTGCGATAAGCGTTATCGGCGGCGGAGACAGCGTTAGCGCAATTAAGAAGCTCGGCCTTTCAAAACGAGTCAGCCATATTTCTACTGGCGGCGGTGCAAGTCTGGAATTTATGGAAGGCAAAAAATTCAAGTGTCTTGAAATCCTCGGCGAAAAATAACAAACGCGATTCAAAACATCAAGGCCGCTGGTATAAAAAACCAGCGGCCTTTTTATTCGTCAACAATGCTTTATTACTTAATTGCCTTGAGGAGAAAATTATTAAAACCGATAATCAAATATTTTAAATTTTCAATTTTAAATATTAAATTCTCTTCTATTTCCGCCACGCTGCTCTGCGGACCATTAATGGCGGGACTTGGACTGGCTGACAGCTATTCGGATTTGGCTGAGCTTCTCGGCTGCTCGGATACCACGTTATCTTATCGCACAATTCAGTTGTCCCTGAATTTTTCTTATGTCCCCATTTCTTTATCTTTTCAATCAAAAACATTTTATTTCTCATTTCCAGTCAATTATTTTCCCAAATATTAAATTTTAAATTCTCTTGTCCGTTTATCGTATCGTCTTATTTTCTGCCCGCCTTAACAATAACATTTATTCTTTGTTTTGTTCTGTTATTGTCGGTTTTATCGGAACTAATTTTATTTTTATTTAGCCCCTTGATTCATCAAGGGGTCCGTCATTGCGAGGCCGCAGGCCGCGGCAATCTCATTTCTGAAATTTTAAATTTTCAATTTTGATCCTTCATTTCTCTGTGTCGGAGTTTACCCCGTGAAGTGTTTACCCTGTGGGATGTGAAACTATCCCATCGGGGCCTCTTAGGCTACTTCATCGGGGTGTCTTAGTGCCTTTGTGGCTACGGTTTTAACTTTTAAGCTCTTCTATTTCTTTTTGAAGATTCTTTGCTACGGCTTGCAGCAATGCGCTCAATGTAATTAGCTGTTTGGCATAATATTTTAGATTATTTTTAGCTTTCTTTTTTGCCGGATGTTCTCCTCGTCCGCCTTTACCACTTCCCTGTTCTTGTTGTTCCGTCATTTTTATTACTCCTTAAGCTATTCCTTTGACTTAAATCTTTGTTATGATATTATTCAATTGCGAATCTTTTGGTTATAAATATTCGCATTTGCGTAATATGTCAATAAAAATATTCGCGTATGCGTAAAAATTATGGAAAATTTTTCAGAAAAAGCACTAATTGAGAGAATAATTGGCCTTCGCAAGGCCTTTGCCGGCCAGCGTGGCAAGAGCAAATTTGCCGAATCTATTGGCATAACCCCTTCTACTTACAGTTATTATGAAAAGGATAGAGTCCCTCCGATACCCGTTCTCCTGAAAATATGTCAGCTCTGCAACGTTAGTATTTTTTGGCTTTTGACTGGCAAAAATGATAGTAAATCGGCTGAAAATCAGCCCCCGCACTTGCTTTCGCAAGAAAGCGTGGGGGATGCCGGATTTAGTGATATTTTGGAAAAACTTAAGAAACTTTCAAATGGAAATCCGGTTTCTTTTCAGGCTGTAACTGCCTTTTTGGATATTTTGGAGCAGAAGAACGCCATTGAAAATAATCAGGCAAAAGCAAAGCCCGGCTGGATTCCCATTTTGGGCAGGACTGCTGCTGGGCCGTTAGGTATGTGGAATCAGGTAAATCTTACTGATTCGAAGGTTATGGAGACTCAGCTTGAGCAGCTTGTTGCAAGGAATGTCCACAGTTCTGTTATAAAGACGCAGGATGGCAGGATTGCTGCAGACCTTCCTGTAAGGCCTGTTTTGGCCGCTTTGAGAAATCCGCAAATTAGTCTTATTCAAACGGCTCAGTCTGGTTCTGATGAGGTTTGTCAATTTATAGATTGTCCTGACATTGCCGGATTGTATCCGGATTGTTTTGCGTTGCAGATAGATGGCGACAGTATGGCTCCTCGGATTTGTGATGGCGATATAGTGATAGTTAGTCCTTCGGTCTCTGCTGGGCAGGGTCAGGTGGTTATTGTGAAGGTGTCTGGGGCGATAGGGGTTACGTGTAAATTGTTCAGGGCTGAAGGGGACAAAATTCATCTTGTTCCGATAAATGAAAAATATGATACGAAAATTATTAATTCTCAGGACCTTTTATGGGCTCTTGCTGTATTATGTCATATAGGCTTAAAAAGCGTGGATTTATAGGTTTAATTTGTCGATATTATAACTATAATAGATAACTTAGAAGCTCTGGAAATTCGTTTTTTTATATCTTTTAAAACTAAATAAATATTTATCCTGATTTTTGGAGTTTACTTATAAATTTATTATCTGCTGCTGTGCTTTATCTATAGATTTTATTTATATAATATAGCGGCAGAATATTAAGTATCTTTGTCAATTTATAGAGTTTGTTTATAGATTTATCTGTTTTCCGTTGAGTTTCATCTATGGGTTTTATATGTTGCGGCATAATTAAATATTTTTGTTAATTCATTTAGATATTGCCGCCAAATTCATATTATATATCTTTTGGAGTAATTATTATGTTATTACATTTTATCCGCGCAATTTTTATCATCGTCATCTTCGCAGCACTTTTTGTAAGCATCACAGCGCAAATGGCTGAGCCTTCGGAGGCTGAAGCACTAACACGAAATGAAATATGGGTAATATTCATCGGCGGACTAACCCTGGCCGTCCTGGTCCTATTCATCGACTGGCTACTGCCAAAAAAGTCACTAAGCGCAATGGCAGGCGTGTTCTTCGGACTCATCGTCGGCATCTTCTTCAGCTGGGCACTGGCTTTAGTCCTCGATATGATAAATGATGTATTCAAGTTAGGCCTTGTCGGAAATAACCTTAAACTGACGAAATGGATAATGGGTATCTGCATCTGCTACTTCGTAATCAGCTTCATTATGCGCACAAAAGACGATGTCCGATTCATCATCCCATACGTTGAATTCTCCCGCCAAAGCAAAGGTATAAGACCCCTTATCCTCGATACATCCGTAATCGTCGATGGCCGAATCGCTGATATCTGCCAAAGCAAACTCTTCGATGCTCCACTCGTCGTGCCAAGATTCGTCCTTAATGAACTTCAACTCATCGCAGATTCTGCAGATAAACTTAAACGCGTCCGCGGCAGACGCGGACTCGACGTCCTTCATAAACTCCAGGATATGAAAACAATAGAAGTAAAAATAGATGATACCCCCCCGCCAGGCGTCGATGAACACTCACCCGTTGACCAAAAACTCATAGCGTTTACCAAAAGCTGCGACGGCAAACTGATGACCAACGATTATAACCTCAGCAAAGTCGCTCACGTCCGTCAAGTTGACGTAATTAACATAAACGATTTGGCCAATTCCCTAAAGACTGTTGTCCTGCCGGGCGAGCCAATGATAGTCCGGATAATCAAGGCGGGCGAAGAAGCAACTCAAGGCATCGGATACTTAGACGATGGAACAATGGTGGTCGTCGAAGAAGCGAGAAACAGAATCGGCGAAAAAATCCAGATTACCGTAACAAGCGCACTGCAGACATCGGCAGGCCGAATGATATTCGGCAGATTCGAAAGGTCCGTCCGCGAAAATAACAATTCAGCACAAAATAGCGAAAACAACGATGAACGCGATAACCAGAACGGCTATAGGACAAGGAAACAGTATAGCTAGGCGACAGCCACCAAGGCACAAAGACACGAAGAAAAAGAATGTAGAAGGTAGAATTTAGAAGTGAAAAGTGAATAGTGAAAAATTGAAGATTTAACCCCGAGCAAAAGCGCCGGGGTTTTTTGTTGCGCGAATTTTTAATTAGCCACAAAGGCACCCCGATGAGATAGTCAAAGACATCTCACGGGGTAAACTCCGACACGAAGTTTTTATTTGTTAAACACTGATTCGCCTTCGCCAAGGATTCCTCCGCGACAAAAATGCGGATAAGTTTATTGTTCGTTAGGGTCGCCGGGGCCAAATGTCAGAGCCTGGCCGGAAAACAGCACCGGCTGGCAATTAGCATCATAAGCAGCACAATCTTCCATAATCGAAATATTACCGGGGATTGATTTTCCTGCGATTACGTCTCTCTTTTTTAGTTGCCTTTTCGCGCGATTTTATTCCGCTCTTCTTTTTTGGTCTGCCGACCGGCAACGCCCTTAATCTGCGGCCTATCAATCTTTCCAGCTTACTGATAAAACTATCACTACCCAAAGGTCGGCCTGTTCGACAATGTATCCTTATCCTGTTCATCTGGCGATCATCTATTCCCGCTCGTAATATATTTTCCCAATTCATTTCCGTTGATTGCTGGCGCCAATGCCCGACATCTATTAAACCAAACTCATCTTCTTCGCCTATATGTGCCGATGCACTCGACCAGCGATAAGTCCACGGCAGTTTTGTCATCTTTGACCTGACGGGATTGCGCTCTATGTAACTCAATGCGATGTAAAAGTGCCGCGAATCCAGCGGACAGGAATAAAATCTGTTCTGCCATAAATGACCGCTGCGTTTGTGCATAAAATTAATGTACTGGCTGTATAAGAGGTTTGTTTTGCCCATCACCCTGGCAAGGGTATTTTCCTTGTGGGGAGTTGCAATTATATGAATGTGATTTGTCATAAGACAGTAACCTTCAATTATTACGCTGAACCTGGCGGCCTGCTCTTTTAGGAAACGCAAATATACTATACGGTCATCATCCACAAAGAAAACATCCTGCTTGTTATTGCCGCGCTGTGTAATGTGATGCGGTATATCAGGTATTACTATTCTGGCTAATCTTGGCATAGAAGCAAATATAAGAAAATCACAGCTTTCTATCAATTAAAAAATAGGTAAACGTCCCCTATTTATCTTATCCTGAGAAATTATCGCCTGCGTCGCAAGAAAAGCACGCCCGCCATCATCAGGAAACTTGTCAAGGGTTCTGGGACCAAGACTGCCTGAGTCACTGTACCGTTGATAGTGAGACCACCGAGGCCAAACCCGTAGATTTCCAAGACGTTGTAGTCCCAGTCTGATAGCACGGGCGCTGTTGCAGGCAAGTTGCCTGAAGAAAGAGCATCGTATGTGCTGTCTCTGAGATCCCAACGAATATAACCAATCGTAGGTCCAATAGAAGGAATAGAAACATTTTCATCACTGAAGACTATATAATAGTCGTGCAGTCCATTTACCGGGTCGTCGTTTATAATCCACATATCAAACTGGCCGATGTGATTCGGGGCTGTCTTGAATTCATAGCCGCCCACAGATATCGTAATGCCATAAGGTGCATCGTGGATATGATGTCCTCCGCCACTATCATCAGTTGAAGATTCATAAGTGTAGGTTCCGGTAAAGTTAACATCTTTGTATATCGTACTCGGAAGTCCGGAACCGCTTGCGGATGTAACCACACCGCTAATTTCGATGGTAATGGGCGATGCTTGTGCCAATCCTCCGAAACACAAAATCAGAATTGCCAACAGAATTGAAATCCTTGTTTTCAGTAACTTCTTCATTTTCAGCCTCCTTAAAATCCTTATCCGCTTTTCATATACCATTATAACAAAATTTTATGCAAAATTTTATACAAAACAAAAATAGCATAAGGCCGGTGTTTATAAGCAATTATATCAATGATTAATGATTGGCCATCTTCTCCGACCAGGCGACGGGCTAAATATTTTTGGACGAACCGCTGCACCTATTCATTTTATTGTAGCGATAAAGGAATAATTGAATATTAATAGGTGCGGGACAAGCCCAAATTATTAAGGGAAAATCCTATAGCAAAATGGACTCCGGTTAGATAGCTAATGTATCCTCAAGTAGATGATTGATGCGTCTAACGGGGCAAGGGTTTTGGATTGTTGATTTTGGAATTAAAAGGTATATAATCGTATCGCTTAATAGGAAAGGAACTGAAGATGAAAAAGATTATAAAACAACTGCTGCTGGTATTGGCGATGATGGCCGTGCTGGGCCTGGCCGGATGCAGTTATAACCCAAACGACAATGCCCGGGACGCTAATCAAGGCACCGGGAATACATCGGATGTTAATAGAAGCGTTACTAATAAGACCACCGGCGCTATTAAAGGCGCCGCTGAGACGGCCGGCAACGCTGTTGAAAGCGGCATTGAGAAAGGCAAAGACGCTGCCGTGACGGGTAAAGATGCCGCTGTAGATGCCGCTGAGAAGGCCAAAGAAGCTGCTAAAGACGCTGCTGAAAAAGCTAAAGATGCCGCGAAAGATGCTGCCGACAAGGCAAAAGACGCGGTAGGTCAGTAGGTTAAGTAGAAATGACTACTTATTTGTTATGGGTATAGGTATCGGTATCGGTAAGGTCACGGTGTCGGTAAAAGTAAAAGATAGTTGTGAACAGGTGAACAGTGGAACAGGGGAGAAAATTGAAGATTGAAGATTTTCTGACGAACGTTCAAACCCGATGGGATAGCCCAAGGGATATTAACGATTGTAATTTGAGGGAGATTTTGGTATTATTGCGGAATTGAAAAACCTGGCTGCGTGGCCGGGCGTTTAATAGCAAGAAATATAACATTATTAACTGGGCGGAGTTGAATCGGGAAAGGGTCTTTTATTAAATTGAGATGGTTTTGCTGAATAGGTATAATAACTATGTTTTTAAGGAATGGAAAAGATATGAAAACTGCAATTATGATAGTAACAATGCTGGTTCTGTGGTCTTATCCGCTCTATAGCAGTGCCGCTGATGATTCACTCGTGCCGCCACCAGCGCCATCGCAGGAACAGCCCGAGGTTTTGACAAGCGGCCCAGTTCATGAGGCCTTTGCCGAACCGGTCAACCTGCAGATGCAGGCAGGTCTTGTGGCCCCGAAAGCGCCGCCGGCCAATATCGTGGAAAACGCACCGCCGCAAAGGCCGGTGGGCGAGCAATTCGTCCTTATTCCGGGATACTGGGCGTGGGATACAGACCGTAATGATTATATCTGGATAAGCGCATGCTGGCGGGTGGCTCCGCCGGGTATGTCCTGGGTGCCGGGATACTGGGCCAAGGTTGATGAGGGCTGGGAGTGGGTAGCCGGTTTCTGGATACAGTCCGGCGCTGGGGGAATCGAGTATCTGCCGGCCCCTCCTGAATTAGCAGAGACGCAGCCGTCCGGTTCACCGCCATCGGAAGACAATATTTGGGTGCCCGAATGTCAATACTGGTATCAGGATCATTATATCATGCGGCCGGGATACTGGCTGACAGCGCAGCAGGGATGGGTTTGGGAGCCGTCTCACTATATTTGGACGCCGCGAGGATACGTTTTCTCGCCGGGGCATTGGGACTACTCGCTGGAACGGCGCGGTATGCTGTTTGCGCCGGTTTATTTCCCACGGTCAGTATATATTCGAGCAGGGTTTTCCTTCTCGCCCAGTATCGTCATCAACATCGGTATGCTGCAGGTGAATCTATTTACCCGCCCGCGTTACTGTCACTACTACTTCGGCGATTACTACGATGATGCCTACCTGAGTATCGGCATTTTTCCGCAGTTTGAAAGCGAACAGTTCCATACATGGTATGACCCGATATATATGTATGACCGATGGCATAATCACCAGGCTGAACCCCGCTGGGAGGAGTATGAGCGTCATGAGTATGATCTTCGCCGTGCCAACAAGGACCTTCGTCCGCCTAAGACGTATCACGAGATGGAGACGCGGCAGGCCAGGATGCCAGAAGACCAGCGAAGGAACATTCATATAGCTCGTCCGCTGACTGAGGCCGCCGCAAGCAGGGCTACTATGAGGTTCGAGCAGATTAATACCAAAACGCGACGGAAAATTACCACACAGGCAACCGAGGTGCAAAAGTTTAGCGATAAACGCAACCTCTGGGAGTCTGCGCCAACTACTGAGAAGACAACACAGCGGGCCGAAGGATTCAAAGGTCTTTTTGCGCAGCCGTCAGAACATAAGGAGCCGGTATCTACGCCTGCGGAACACAAAAGTCCTGTGATGCAGCCGTCAGAACATAGAGAGCCGGTATCACAGCCTGTTGAACGCAAGAGTTCTGTTACTCAACCCGCCGATAACACACCTGTGTTCATTTCGCCGCGTAAGGTCCGGGCGACTAAGCCGGAGACGGTCAAGATTCCCAAGTCGCCGATTGTCGGCAAGTCTGTCGATTCTGATAAGTCGAAAGCAGACCGGCCGCCCAATAATCCGGCTGACGAACGCAAGCAAGTCGATGATACCAGAAACAAAGATAAAGGCAGAGATAAGAATAAATGATAAATGATATTAAGGAGCACTAAAAATGAGTGAAAACGAAAAGAAAAATGAATGCTGCTGCTGCAAATGCTGGGGAAGGATTTTTATTACAATCGCACTTTTGGCAATAGGGGCAGTAATCGGCCATATAATGACCGTAAGACATCATTGCTGCCATATGAGAGGACTATGCGGCGATGGCTACGGCAGAGAAGCCCGCTGGGATAGAGGTGAGAGAGAATGTGAGGGTGGTTTTGAACATAAGTTCCGTGAAGAAAAGGAAGGTCGCGGTGAACGTGAAGAAAAAGGCTGGTTTGGACATAAAGATGATATGGGAAAGTGCAAACCGGGCTGCACTTGTCCAATATGTTCTAAAAAAGCCGCCAGTTTGTCAGAACCCAATAAAGCCGGTTGTCCGATGATGGATAAAAAAGCGGGCAAATCCGATAAAGACTAAAATAGAAGAAGTAAACAGTGAATAGTGCAAGATTGAAGTCCGCCGGAGGCGGATAAATCCATACGCGGCGGACAAGTATTGTAAAAGTCGGATTACACAGAGCCCTTGTGTGAGGGCAAATCACATTAAGGAAATTATTTGGAAAATCGCGATTCATTTCTGTATCGCCGGCGAACAGCGATATTGTTTATTTTAATCCTGATGTGGACAGGAGCTTTCACAGCAACACACATTCCCGCCAGATACATTACCGCCGGGTATATTCCCGGACTGATTGCCAGTCTTGGAGATGTTGTTCTGCATGGAATCGGATTTTTGGTGTTAAGCAGCTGGTTCATCCTAACACTGGCGGCATTTGGCGTAAAACCAAAACAACGCATACTATTGGTTCTACTTATAATGATAGTCTATGGAGCAGTGGATGAATACACACAGCAGTTTTTTGGCCGGTCAACCGAACTGAAAGACTGGCTGAGCGATACAACGGCGACTGTTATATCGCTGATACTGTTGGAAACCATTTTGTTTTTGGCGAAGATAACAGGTCCTTCGACTTCGCTCAGGACAAGGCGGACAAAGATTCCGCAAAATGAGCGGGATAGAGAATAGCGAATCGAGAGTAGAAAGCAGAAAGAATAACGCCGCCCCAAGTGGCGGCGGCTAAATGAAATTGCCGCGGCCGAAGTGGCATAACTCAAAAAAAAGGCTCGCCTACTGGTGAGCCTTTAGATTTCTGCAAGTCTTGATGATACGTTAGTTAGAGATTGTCTCTTCAGCCGGGGATATCTCTACTTCATCTTCCTCCATTGCCGGGATTTCCATTGCTGCGACCTGGGCCGGGGCTGGCTCCGCCACGAACGGGGTTACGTTGTTTGCACAGGGTCCTTTTTTGCCCTGTCCACGCTCGAAATTAACCTTCTGGTTCTCGTCGAGCCCCGCATAGCCTACGGTCTTAATTTCCGAGTGGTGGACGAACAAGTCACTGCTTCCGTCATCGGGAGTGATAAAACCATAACCCTTGTCTGAATTGAACCATTTTACTGTTCCTATACTCATTTTACTGCTCCTTGACCTGTCTATAGGCCATTAAACATACTATCTCTCGATTAGATTTATTGGAAGCATACTCTTGAGAGATGATAAGGATACACACCAAAAACACTAATTATATAAACCGGATTTATAAAGTCAACATAAATATAAAATAGTTTTAAGAGCCCCGCACCCATCCTTCGTCCCCCTATGCTTTCTTGCGAAAGCAAGAATAGGGGGACTACGGAGGCGGATAGAAGGTGAATGGGTAAACAGTGGAACAGGAGCGCAGGAGAAAAATCTGAGATTCGCATAAAATAAAACCCCGCACTATTCATTTAAAATAAAAAATTGAATAATTTAATAATAAAATAGGTGCGGGACAGGCATAATTAAAAGTCTTACGCAAAATCGGGGCAGAAAAACCGACAAAATATCATAAGTCTTTGCTAACAGGTATCTTATGCCGGTATCAGCGGTGAAGGACCCGGCCGGGCGGTCTGGAAAAATGAGAGTATTAAGCATATTATTGAGAGTTTGAGCTATTCCATTGGCGAGGCAAAAAAGATAAAATACCTGTATCTGAAATTATAACTATCTAAAGGCGGGTGGAAGGTAATGAACAATAAAATTTTCACATTTCTATTCCTGATTAGCTTATTTTTGGCTAACTGTGCCTGGGCGGGATTTTCAGATTCTGATTTGAATCAGGATGGAATTGTCAACTATCTCGACCTTTATGCGCTGATGGATTTCTGGCTGAATGATTGTTACCAGAAGCCCTGCTATAATGTCGATATAAAAGATAATGGGTTTATCGATTTTTCTGATTTCACTGATTTTTCGCGTTATTGGAAACTCAGCGATTCAAATTCATACCAGGTCGCGTATTGGCCGATGGATGAAAGTTCCGGCACAGTTATTAAAGATGTAACACTCAACGACCATAACGCAGTTATGACCAATATGACGTCTTCCGACCACGTTGCCGGTAAGCGCGGCAATGCGCTGGATTTCGACGGCAGTGATGACCTGCTCGTTATAGACACGTTAAATAACGGTATGGGGCAGCATTTTACGCGGGATTTTTCAATAGCGGCGTGGGTGTACCAAAAGATACCAAGACCCCAATACCAGACTATTATCGGCATCGAATCCACATCTGCTTACACAAATTACGGATTCGAAGGTTTTACTATAGAGGTTGATGACGGCGTGCCGGTAATGTATATCGCTTATTCAGACACCCAGAGAGAAACTGTCTTTGCGACAGTCCCATTTACATCGAACCAGTGGCAGCATCTTTGCATTGTCAGGCAGGGTTCCATTCTCAAGATTTACATAGACGGCAAATTAGATACATATCAAACAATAACCGATGCAAACATAAAATTCGGCTCCGCCTATCCGGGCTACGATTCAATCGGAGCAACTTACGATAGTTCTAGCAATCCTAGTCCTCAAGCCTATTTTAAAGGCAAACTCGATGAAATCCATCTTTATAACTTCGCGATACCTGAAAGCTTGGTACACAAACTTGCGCAACAGGATTACGCCTGGCTGCCGGCGCCGGCAAACAATGTCGGCAACATTTCTGTCGATTCCAACCTCTGCTGGCAAAAAGGAGCGTGGGCAGGCAGTGTAAACTGTCACGATGTCTATTTAGGCACTAACTACAATAATGTGAACGCGGCCGACACAAATACCGCCGGGATTTACAAAGGAAGACAAACCAGCCGATTATTCGACCCCTGTGTTCTGGATGCGAACGTTTCATATTACTGGCGGATTGACGATGTTAATGGAACACAGAAACATAAAGGGAGTGTCTGGTCTTTTGAAACCATCGATTTGCGCTCTCCCTTCACTGCTTCTTCCTCACAGTCCGGTTATGGACCGGTGGGTGCTTCTGACGGTAATCGTTTCGAAGCAAGCACAGGGCAATGCTGGAAGGGTATGCCGGGCGAGGGCAATTGGTTCTGGCAGATGAATTTCACAGAGCCTCGGCAGATTGGCTCAGTTCTTATGATTATGGGCGAACCCGGCACGGCCGGCGAGGAACTGGAATTTTATCAGAATAACGCCCCGCTAAACTATAAATGGCGATATAGCGATGATGGCTTGACGTGGTATGACGTTAACGGAACCCAGGTGCAGAATGAAAAGAGAATGTTTCGTATCCAGCGGTTTAATAATGCGATTACAGCAAAACATTTCAGGCTCGAAATCTCCGGCTGTGTGGGCAGCTATCCAACTATCAGGGAAATTGAATTATACAGCACTACCAACGCGAATATTCCTTTCGGCAGCTGGATTGTGCCTATCGACATTACAAATGAGCGAGGGGCACCTTACGGCAATACGAGCTGGTTTGTCGGAGTTGCCCGGCGATGCAGCGGATGGAGCAATGTCCAGGCGCAGCAATTGTGGGTCGCCGATTTTAATGAAGCTTTCCTCAATATCGAACCTTATCCGCTGTGTGTTTTCGTATCCGGCAGCTTCGACGAGTGGTGCCAGGTAACGAGGTCATATTTTACCGGCCTGCAGGAAGTATTAGTCAACGGCCATATTCCAATGTGGGGTTCGTGCGGCGGAGCTCAGGTTTTCGGACTTTTACTTGACCCAGGCTGTGAAAATCCGTGGGATTGCCCTCGCTGCCGTCACTATCACAGCCCTGCCTGGTCTCCAATCTACGGCCATATCGGCTATATCGATCCTGCTATAGAACCGCAGGCGTGCGGCAACTATAGCAACTGTATAAGTGAAGTAGATGGCTGCCGTATAGCACAGGTCGGCAGTGACCCTGTCTTTGCCGGACTAAGCAACCCGTTTCGAGTTTATGAACACCATGTAGGCGAAATTGAATATCTTCCGCCCGGCTGGCAACTCATCGGCAATAACGGTCAGAGCACAAACGGCAATGGAACTTATAGTGAAACATATACTCATTATCAGTGCTTCCGCAGAACTGACAGATACATTTACGGCGCACAGTTCCATATTGAAAACGACTACAGCACCGAAACAAACAACAACGCCAAGATTATAATGGGCAACTTCCTCAACCTGGCAGTGGGATGGGGAGGTTATAATCCGCCGTAATTTTAAAGCTCGGAGTTATTTCTCAGCCAGTTAACAATCTCATCGACATAACAAAACGCCAGGCCTGTAACTGTATCCGCGCAGCCATAATAGACAGCGATTCTGCCTGTTGCAGAGTCCTGCAGCGAGGCACAGGGGAAAACAACATTAGGCACATCGCCGACACATTCGTAAATCTGGCGGGGATTGAGCAGATATTGCCGGCTGCGATAAATAACCTTCCACGGTTTTTCCAAATCCAGCAGCGCCGCACCCATTTGATACACAAAGCCATTGCAACTGGTCAAAACACCGTGATAGAATATCAGCCAGCCTTGTGAAGTTTCAATCGGTATAGGTCCTGCACCTATTTTTGTGCATTGCCAGGTCAGTTTTTCCGCTTTTGGCGACATTACGTGCCTGTGACAGCCCCAGTGAATCAAGTCGGGACTGGAACTGATAAATATATCGCCGAATGGCGTATGGCCTGTATCGCTCGGACGGCTAAGCATAAGGTATTTGCCGTTGATTTTTCGCGGGAACAGGACACCGTTTCTGTTGAAAGGCAAAAATGAGTTTTCCATCTGGTAATATTTTTTGAAATCGTGAGTGTATGCCATACCAATGGTATAACCGTGATAATTATTGCACCAGGTAACATAGAACCTGTCCTCTAACCAGCAAACCCGCGGGTCGTAGCCTTCGATAAACTCAGCAATCTCAGGCTCATTGCAGATAAATTGAATCGGCTCAGAGTCGATTTGAAAATTGAAGCCGTCTTTGCTGCTGCCGCTGTGTAATCTCATATTTCTTGCGGTGCTGTCAACACGGAAAACTCCGGCAAAACCGCCTTTATACGGCACTACGGCGCTGTTAAAAATGCTGTTGGCACAGGGAATAAGGTCTCTGGGTATTACAGGATTTTTGCTGTATCGCCAGACTATATCAGAATTACCCTTCGGCCTTTCCTGCCAAGGTATATTCGACAAATTTTCCCCTTTAATCATTACTTTAGCTGCCATAATTTATCTCCAACAATAACATTAATTTCATTTTTAATCAAACACAATGACTGCCTTGGTTGCCTGGCATTTTTCTACTATCTCAAAGGTCTCTTCCCATTTGTCCAGGGTTATTCTATGGCTTATCATAGGTTCCATTCGTATCAGGCCCCTGCTCATCATAGCAAGAACCGCTTCCCAAGTAGGCCAGTTATGGCTGAATGTTCCCTGCAAGCGAGCGGCCTTGGACAAAAGCGCATCGAGACTAAAGTTTATCGGCCTGGGTCCCCAGCCGATTTTAGTTATCTGACCCTGAGGCGCTACCGTTTCTATCGCAAGCCGAAGAGTATTTTCGTTACCTGCCGCATCCACAACTAAAGGCACGCCCTGTGCATTTGTTTTGCCTTTTATAAACTCTACTGCATCCTCTGAAGTAACATCAATAATAAAATCACTGCCAAGTTTTCGGGCAGTTTCAAGCCTTTTGGTATCTTTATCAGTGCCAGCCACCATTATAGGATAAGCGCCGCAGGCGGCGGCTACCTGAACACTAAACAATCCTATCGGCCCAGGGCCGATTATCAAAACTGCCGTGCCAGCCCGGATTTTTGACAGAACCACCAATGCCTGATAAGCCACACAAGCAGGCTCGGTCAATGCAGCATCTTCGAAACTTATATTTTCTGGAATACGATGAAGACATCTGGCCGGGACCTTAACATATTCGGCAAAAGCCCCATCAACTCCATAGCCGAATCCTTTCCTGTCCGGGCAAAGGTGGTAATTACCTGTCCGACATTGGGGGCATTTACCACAAATTTGGGCTGCTGTTTCGCTCACTACCCTTTGGCCTGTTTTAAAATCTTTTACATTTTTTCCAACTTCTTTGATAACACCGCAAAATTCATGTCCCTGAATAACCGGCACGTTAAAGGAACAGGCCATTTTATGACGCCACATTTCAATGTCCCAGCCGCAAATTCCTGCAGCCCTGACTTCCAAAAGCACATCATCACAGCTAATCTTGGGGACGGGCACATCACGAATTTCAAGTTCGTTTACCTTATTCCCATATTTAACCAGCGCTTTCATTTATCTTTCCTAAATTATATTTGCAAATCAGGGAGCGATTAATTGAGTTTCATACAAACTGCGATATACAGCACAACTGTCCATCAGTTCTTCGTGCCTGCCCTGTGCAATTATATTACCTTTATCCATCACTACTATTATGTCCGATGATATTATCGTGCTGAAACGATGGGCTATTACAAAACTCGTCCTGCCCTTCATCAACTCCTCAAGCACTTTATGTATCTTTGCCTCGCTGTCGGCATCAACCTGGCTCATCGCCTCGTCAAAAATGAGTATCGATGGATTCTTCACTATCGCACGTGCAATAACAATACGCTGGAGCTGACCGCCGCTGAAGCCGCTGCCATGTTCGCCTATAACCGTGTTATAACCGTTCGGCAGAGGTTCTATAAATTCATCTACATAAGCACGCCTGGCTGCGGTAATAATATCCTCCATTGTCGCATTGGGACTGCCATAGCCGATATTCGCCGCTACAGTATCGTTAAACGTAACGACATCCTGTGTAACCATTGCAATATGATTGCGCAAAGACTTAAGCGAACATTTCTTTATATCGATGCCGTCAATCAATATCCGTCCGCTGTCCGGACTGAAAAAACGAGGCAGCAAATTTATAAGCGTCGTCTTGCCGGAGCCGTTAGGACCTACTATCGCTATATTATGGCCGGCCTTGACTAACAAATTGACCTTCTTCAACACGGGTTCTGCACAATTCGGATAGGTAAATACAATGTCCTGAAATTCTATACTGTCTTTGATCTGTTCAATTTCCACCGAGTCCGGCTCTTCATATTCAACAGGAGTATCGAGGAGCTGAAAGACCCTGTCGCCAGCTGCGTTACAATCCTGTATCTGATTCCACACATCGCTGGTCTTACGAACAGACTCCGCCGCTACGCCAAGCGCGATTAATAAACCGAAAAACGTGCTTGCCTGCATATTGGCATTTGTAACCCAGATAATGCCCAAAAGAAGCGCAGCGGAACCTGCAATCATACCAAGAACATCCAGTAAAGGTATCGTCATAGCATCAACCTTTGCCAAACGAAGCGTCTGCTTGAGAAGCTTTCGACTTAGATTATAGTAGATGTCAGACTCGTGCTTCTGCCGGTTATATACCTTTACAACTCTAACGGCAGACATAGTTTCCTGAAGTTTGCCGAGCATAACAGCCGAACTGCGAAGAGATTTGCCGGAATATTTACGTATTTTTCTGCCCAAAAGAGCCATAAGATATATTACAACCGGCGCGAGCGACAAAAAAATCAGCGTTAACTTGAAACTCAATATCATTGCGGCAGCCAGCATAAAAATCGCCTTAAGCGGCTCCTGAAGGCTCTTGCCGAGCAATACATTGATACCTTTGCCTACGCCCCCAACATCGCCCATTATCCTGCTTGTCGCATCAGAAGTGCCGTGAGCCGTAAAATACCCAATAGGCATATACATCGCATGTTCGAAAAGCTCCTCACGAAGCTGAGCCGTCGTTGTCTGCATAATTTTGGCGCTCATATACTTTTGAACAAAGGTGCCGAGACAGCGGAATATGGTTACCACTATCATCGCAACAATTATAAACATAACGGCATACTTGCGGGCTTCCTTGGAATTGTCACGAGGCAAAAGACTTATCGCTTTCTGCACATTTTCCATCACAACCCACTTTGTCCCCCACTGCCAGCGAGCAGTGAAACCGGCATTGTCATATAACCAGCCGACAGGTTTTCTTAACACAAGCTGCATCGATAAAGATTCAGCATTGCTGATTCTGCGAATGTTCACCTTTAAAAGACCTTCACCATTAGCTAAAGCAAGGTGTTCAAGTATTTTGGATGCCAACTCCTTATTCTCAACAACATTATTCGCATCTTCGATTACAGACACTATCACATCATCAAGCTTAAAACCTGCCTGAGAAGCAAGACCATCTTTTGCTACTTTAACCACCTTCAAACCATAAAGCATTCCCTCGCTGTGAAGGATATCCGTCGCATCAGGAACATAAAAATCCATACCATATTGCCACTGGCAAGTTTTGCGGTCTATCCAGCCGTGAAGACCTTCCTCACCCATCATCACTTTCAGCAGCGGTATCACAGTCAAAAAACTCAATGCAAACAATGAACTAACTAAAAACACCGACAGTAATACCACCAGCACTCTGCCCCATTGCGGCAAGACATACTTCCATATACGCCAAAATGAATCCATTAAATATCTCCGGTTTAATCTGCGCAATATGCGCAAAAAGGAATCCCAGATATTAAGGAAATGTCGAGTATCTGTCAAGAAATTAAATAAAACATAACTATAATAAATACAACCCGTTAAAACAGGCAAATATTGTTGACATTATCCGCCTTTAGGCTACTATTCAGTGATAATTAGAGCCGTAAATATTCAAATGATTATTTGTAAAATTTCATTAAAATATGAATGACGAATTGCACAGGAAATTTGGAGGCATTGTTTTTAGTAAGGCTTTTTCCTGGCGTAAACAAATATCTAAATTCATAAAATACAAAGTATTGCGAAGGAAAAAACGCCGGGAAAAAGACTGGCTAAAAGAAAAAAAAAGGGTTCTGGAAGAAGCATCTAAGATATTCCCCCATAATATCCCTTTAGATGTTACAAAAAGAAACGGGGTATACATTTTTCACGACAAAGGTAACTCTTTGATTCGTAGAGGGACATCTTATGAGCCAGAGGTTCAACATACTTTGATGGTATTTTTTTTCTTAGATAAACTCAGAGGTAAATCGACCGTGTTTGCGGATATAGGCGCCAACATCGGTTTACATACTTTTTTTGTCAAGAGTCAATGCAAAGATCTGAATATTATCGCTTTTGACCCATCGCCGGTTTCCTGGAAATATATGGAGCTAAGCATTAGATATAACAACTTAAGCAATATAAGACTCGAAAAGATCGCTCTTTCCGAAACAAACGGTTTATTGGATTTTTATAACTGGGGAAATGAAAGCAGTGGAGATTCGTTAAAAGACACCAAAAGAGTTTTAAATGTTACACCCAATATTATCAAAGTGCCTGCAAAAAAATTAGATGATATCAAAGATATACCTCCGATTACAGTCATAAAAATGGATTGTGAAGGTGCGGAACTGTCGATTTTAAAAGGTGCCAGAGAATCTTTGTCTATAAACCGGCCTTTGATCCTTCTTGAATTTCATCCGATTAACAAGGCAGCATTTAACGTTACTACGGAAGATATATTCTGCTTTTTAAAGGAAACTAATTATTCATTGTATTCCATAAACTTCGAGATGCTGAATTTTTCAATGTTCGATGAGTTACAAAAGCAATGCGAAGAAAATTACATAATGCTCCCTAATAAATGGATTGCAGACCGGGTTTTATCGTAAGTTAAAACAGGTAAAAACAATTGACATTACCCTTCATTTAGTTATTATTAACACCAACTATAGCAGCAAACTATTATCCAAGGCGACAACAAAATGAACGTTCGACCCAAATATCCACAGTATTTGCCGGTATTCTTAAGAACAGGCTGGTCTGTCAGCAAAAAAATAAATAACCTGATATCAAAACTGCTGACAGAACAGCAAATAAATCAGCTTAACAGTGTTGAAGGACACACAACACTTCGACAATGCGCTACTTTGTTTTATCTGACCTATGCCGGCATAAAAACAGCCGGAAGGATAGTGGAAATCGGCTCATTTAAGGGGAAATCGACATGCTGGATGGCTAAAGCTCTGCAAATTGCGGGCTCAAACGAAAAAATTGCCGCTATCGACCCGCATATCAATACGCACAACATCGGCGTTGTGCCGGATTATAAGGAAGATTCGAGCTTTGATGCCTTTTTAAACAACTTAAAAAATTGCGGCGTAACCCAATACGCAGAACCCATAAAACAAACGTCCAAAGACGCCGCGAAAAACTGGAACCAGCCGATAAAGCTGCTTTTCATCGACGGTTCTCACCTCTATGACGATGTAATGCTCGACTTGAAGCTCTGGGAGCCACATCTCAGTATTGACGGCATTATCGTAATGCACGACACTAAACCTACAGGGCCAAGAGTCGAGGTAAGACAAGCTATGAATGATTATATTGTAAAAAGCAGACGCTTTAAAGAACTGCTTCAACTGGAAAATATGGCCTGCTTTACAAAAATAAACTGATTAAGTATGCCGATTGTTACAGTCATAATTCCGACCTATAACCGATGCAATCTGCTGACGGAGGCGATAAATTCCGTCCTTGCGCAAAGCTATAAGGACTTTGAGCTGCTCGTCATAGACGATGGTTCAACCGACGATACCAGACAGACTGTTGCTGAAATAAAAGACGACAGAATAAAATATTTCCATAAAAATAACGGCGGAGTGTCCTCGGCCAGAAATCTCGGTATAAAAAACGCAAGGGGAGAATTTATCTGTTTCCTCGACTCAGATGACTTATGGCCAAATAACTTCCTTCGGATTATGACCGACAGACTGCAGAACGATTTCCAATACGGTGCAGCATACTGTATGAGAACACTGCTCCTTAAAAGCGGCTCAACGCGACCTGCGTATCAGAAGGAATTTTTCTCCTCCGGGCAGATAACGCAGAAGCTTTTCTTGAAAACTTTTATACAAACATCGGCAATCTGTTTCAGAAAAAGAATCCTTGAGGGTATATTTTTTGATGAATCTCTGACTAACGGCGAAGATGCAGATGTCTGGCTTCGCGTCTCAACCCGCACAAAATTCCTCTCTGTCCCCAATATACAGATAATATACAGGCCGCAAGTTACATTGCCGGACAGCCCGGCTTTTAATGCAATGTGCTGCAACCGTGTCCGAGTTCTTGAAAGGTTCTACTTCAAACTCGGTGGAAACAAATATATTCCCCGTAAAATTGCAATGCGAAAACTCAGTTATGCCTACCGAAGCGCCGCAAAAGAAGCCCTCAATAGCTCGTGCCGAAAAGCCGCTATAGAGCTTACTAAAACGGCTATTCAATACGAGAAATGGCAAATGCGTCTTTATCTTGACCTGATAAGAGCGTATTGTATAAACAAAAAAAACGATAAAATGCCGGATTGGCAAATGCCGAAACCGCTGGAAACAAACGCCTGCTCAATTAAGGGAGAATCGAAATGAACATAGTAACCGCAGGCGATTCCGGTTTCTTCCACTGTTTAAAAGAACTGGCGGACAGCGTCAGACGATTCTACAACAAACCGGTCATTCTCTATGATATCGGCCTTACAGATGAACAAAAAAACCAGATAGACGCCATCATTATACCCATCAGGATTACCGAAAAAGTAAACCATAAAGGAAGCAGTTTGCTTGCCTCATCTGGAATACCAAGCACACGCGCCACACATAAACCTTTCTGCGTCAGGCACTATTTCGAAAATTTCTCAGAGCCGATGATTCTCGTTGATGCAGACTGCCTGTTCACGACAAGAGTCGAAGAAACAGGTTTTGACATGGGCGTTACTTTCTATAAATCAAAGAAAAAACATATCGACTATTATAACGGAGTTATAAATTCAGGCGTTATATTCTTCAACTGCCCTGCCGAGAAACTCGTCGATGCCTGGGCGATAGAATGTGAGAAAGAAAAGACTACTGACCAGAAGGCAATATCAGATGTGCTCAGCCAGACTATAAACTGGAAGATATCAAATAAAGTCCAGGACTGGAATGGCTTAAAAATCAAAATATTCGACGCGAGAATATACAACGACTATCATTTAACCAATAAAGGTAAAATCTTACATTTTATAAATACCAAACATAACAAAGACTTTTTTGAACAGCTAATGACAGCTTATAGGGAAGACAAAGATATACGAAAGTTATTCGCAAAAATTAAAAGGGGAAAAGTGAGCCGCACTGAAAGAATATTGCAAAAACTAAAGTCAATATTCTCAAATTAAAAAACTAAATAAACAATGCAATAATAGGAAAAAGTAAATTATGATTATAGTGGGCTTAAAAGGAGGTTTAGGCAATCAGCTTTTTCAGTATGCCTTCGCCAGAAATCTTGCTCATATTCATAACACTGTGTTTAAACTGGATATATCAGGTTTTAGCGGTCAGCAATGTTCCTTGACCCCTTTCAATATTCAGCAGAATTTTGCCTCGGCGGAAGAAGTAAAAAAGTTAATCAATCCCAATCAAACCGCTATAGGCAAATGGATATATAGTCTCTTTCATAATCACCCAAAAAGAGCTAAAAGTCATATAAAGGTCAAATCTCCGCATTTTAACCCCAGGCTCTTAAAGCTGCCGGATAATGTTTACATAGACGGTTATTTTCAAAGTGAAAAATATTTCATAAATATTGCCGATATTATCAGGGATGAATTTAGAGTTAAAAATGAACTAAACGGCAGAAATAAGAATATGGCTGAAATGGCGCAAAACACTCAGTCTGTCAGTCTTCATATAAGACGCGGCGATTATGTTTCCAACCCAAAGGCAAATCAAACACATGGCACCTGCAGTCTTGCTTATTATTACCGTTGTATTGAGCAGGTTAATCAGGAAATAAAACAACCTCATTTCTTTGTTTTCAGCGATGACATTGACTGGTGTAAAAGTAATTTAAGAATTAGTTTCCCCGTAGTTTTTGTTGATCATAACCAGCCTGACAAAGATTATGAGGATTTACGTTTGATGAGTTTCTGCAGGCATCATATAATTGCCAACAGCTCTTTTTCCTGGTGGGGTGCGTGGCTGGCTCTTTATATGGACAAAATAGTATTTGCACCTGAAAAATGGTTTGTTAGAGATGATATTAAGACCGACGGAATGATACCCGACAATTGGATAAAAATATAAAAAATGGCAAATAATGAAAACACGATTCAGAACCTTATCCGCTGTGTAATAGAAAGCTCGAAGCCAAAACAGGCAAAAGCAATTGACTTTATCCGTCTTTCAGTTATCATCAATGGCAAATTGTTTATTATATTTTGAGGGAAATTAATCGTATGAAAGCTGTTATTTTGGCCGGCGGGTTCGGCACAAGAATTTCGGAAGAAAGCTTTTTAAAACCAAAACCGATGATAGAAATCGGCGAAAAACCGCTTCTTTGGCATATAATGAAAATTTACTCCCATTATGGCATAAATGAATTCATTATTTGCTGCGGATACAAGGGATATATGATTAAAGAATATTTCGCAAATTACTTCCTGCATACGTCAGACGTTACCTTTGATATGCAGTCAAATAAAATGCAGGTGCACCAGAAACACTCAGAACCCTGGAAGGTTACCCTGGTCGATACCGGCATTGACACAATGACAGGAGGCAGATTAAAACGCGTAGCGAAATATATCGGTAATGAAACTTTTTGTTTTACTTACGGAGACGGACTTGCTGATATCGATATAAACAAACTTATCGACTTTCACAAACAGCAAAAAACCGTCGCAACTCTAACCAGTATTCAAACACTCGGCAGATTCGGGGCGCTGGACATAAAAAGCGACAGAGTTGTAAAATTCAAGGAAAAGCCGGATGGAGTGTGGATTAACGGCGGATTCTTCGTTCTCGAACCACAGGCAATTGACTTAATCAAAGACAACCAGACCATATGGGAAAGAGAACCTCTCGAATATCTTTCCAAAACAAAACAATTAGCCGTTTATATGCACAGCGGTTTTTGGGCATGTATGGACACACTCAGAGACAAAAATCATCTCGAATCACTTTGGCAAAGCGGGAAAGCACCCTGGAAAATATGGCAATAAACAAAAAATTCTGGGAAAAAAAGACCATCCTCATAACCGGCCATACAGGATTCAAAGGCTCCTGGCTGTCTATATGGCTCAATATGCTCGGTGCAAACCTGTATGGATACGCCCTCGAACCAGATACTAAGCCTAATATGTTTGAGACCGCAGGTGTAAAAAAAACAATAAAATCAAATATCAGTGATATCAGAGATTATAATCAACTTCTGACTGTGATGAAAAAATGTCAGCCGCAGATTATCTTCCATTTAGCAGCTCAGCCTCTTGTTCGCCAGTCTTATAAAGACCCGCTTGAAACATACCAGACAAATATCCTCGGCACAGCGAACCTGCTCGAAGCTGCAAAATATGTCAAATCTGTCCGCGCTATAATCGTCATTACAAGCGATAAATGTTACGAAAATAAAGAATCAAATTATGCATACAAGGAATCCGACCCTCTTGGCGGATATGACCCATACAGTTCGAGCAAGGCCTGTGCCGAAATAGTAACGGCAGCATACAGAAATTCATTTTTCGCGGACTCCAACGTCGCTATCGCATCGGCAAGAGCAGGAAATGTCATCGGCGGCGGAGACTGGGCAGCCGACAGGCTCGTTCCGGACTGCATTAAGGCGTGGATAAAAAATAAAACCGTTGAAATAAGATACCCGCAAGCTATCCGACCCTGGCAGCATGTTCTTGAACCATTGGCTGGATATATTATTCTCGCCGAAAAATTATATAAAAGCGGTAAAAAATTTGCAGGTGCGTGGAATTTCGGGCCGGATGAAAAAAATACTAAAAATGTCGTTTTTGTCGTCGGTAATATCGCTAAACTGTGGGGCAATAAAGCCAAATGGAAGAAAACAGGCACAAAACAGCCTCACGAAGCAATATTATTAAAACTTAACTGCTCAATGGCCAAAACCAAACTACAGTGGAAGCTTCGCTGGAATACCAAACAAACGCTTGAAAAAACCATCCAATGGTATAAAACTTATTTGGAAAATCCCAAAAATATCAAAGATATCACTATTGAACAAATAGACCAGTATATGAAAGATTCAAAATGAGCCCGGATAAAATTTCAAAAAAACTAAAGGCTCAAATATTCACGCTAACCAAAAGATACTATCAGGTTGTTCATAAACCGCAGCAGAAAAAAGAATTCATTCCCGGAAAATCTCGAATAAATTACGGCGGACGGTTCTACAACGAAAAGGAATTAATAAAACTCGTCGACAGCAGTCTTGATTTCTGGCTCACTGCAGGGCCATACACTGAAAAATTTGAAAAACTGCTGGCTAAAAAGCTCGGCGTTAAATACTGCTGTTTTGTGAACTCAGGCTCTAGCGCAAACCTGCTGGCTGTTATGGCTTTAACCTCGCCCCTGTTTAAAAATAAACGGCTTTGCCCCAAAGACGAAATAATAACCGTTGCCGCAGGATTCCCAACTACAGTAACCCCAATCATACAAGCCAGCATGATACCTGTATTCGTTGATATTACTATCCCACAGTATAATATCGACGTCAAAATGCTTCAAAAAGCCCTGTCGAAAAAAACCAAAGCTGTCATAATCGCACATACTCTCGGCAATCCCTTTGATATCGATACTGTCGTTGATTTCTGTAAAAAACACAATCTTTGGCTGATTGAAGATAACTGCGATTCGCTCGGCTCAATCTATAAAAACAGGCCCACCGGTTCATTTGGCGATATCGCAACAAGCAGTTTTTACCCGCCACATCATATAACCACCGGCGAAGGCGGAGCCGTTTATACAAATAATGCCGTGTTAAACCATATCGTTTTGTCTATGCGGGACTGGGGCAGAGATTGTTTTTGCCCGAGTGGGAGAGATAACACCTGTAAGAAAAGATTTTCGCAGCAGCTTGGTGACTTGCCTTTCGGCTATGACCACAAATATATCTACAGTCATTTTGGCTATAACCTCAAGGCAACTGACCTGCAGGCCGCTATCGGCTGTGCTCAAATTGAAAAGTTAGACAGCTTTGTAAAGTTACGAAGAAACAATTGGCAAATTCTTTATGATGGGTTGAAAGACTTTGAAGAATTTTTTATATTGCCGCAGGCGCAGAAAAGTTCAAAGCCGAGCTGGTTTGGTTTTATGCTTACGGTAAAACAAAATGCTCCCTTCAGCCGAGAGCAGATAGTCAGACATCTTGAAGAAAATAATATTCAGACAAGAATGTTGTTTGCGGGAAATTTTGTCCGCCAGCCGGTCTTTGACGGGATACGGGGACAGAAAAACGCTTATAAAATCATTGGCGGACTTAAAAATACAGATATTATAATGAATCAGAGTTTCTGGCTCGGCGTTTACCCGGGCTTAAACAGAAAGATGCTCAAATATATAATCAAGAATATTCGTAATTTCATTCAGAGAACAAAGTGAAAGCATCGGATTACATCGCCGCCTTTCTTGAACAGCAGGGTGTTACTACGGTTTATGAAGTAATTGGCGGTATGATTACTCATATAATCGATTCTCTTTACATATCAGGCCATTTTAAAATAATTAGTATGCATCATGAACAGGCCGCAGGATTTGCCGCTGAGGCGTCAGGCCGTTTGTCAAAAGTTCCCGGAGTTGCTATGGCAACAAGCGGGCCGGGAGCCACAAATCTTGTTACTGCTATCGGAAGCTGCTATTTTGATTCTTCGCCTGTAGTTTTTATAACCGGACAAGTCAATACTTATGAGATGTCAAATCGTCCCAAACTTCGGCAGCAGGGTTTTCAGGAAACGAACATAGTATCTATCGTTCGACCAATTACCAAAGCGGTATGGCAGGTTCAAAAAATTGATGACCTGCCGGCTATATTATCCTCAGCTTTTGAACAGGCCGCATCGGGGCGGCCTGGTCCGGTTTTGATTGATATACCAATGAATATTCAGCGCGAAAATATTGAATTAAAGGACAACTTAAACTTTGCGACAAATAATCAGAATTTAAATAATGGTGATTTATATGAATTAGAAGCATTCTGTAAATGTTTTTGGCAGGCTTTGAAACAAGCTCAACGCCCGCTTATTATTGCTGGAGGCGGCATTCGGACATCAAAAACAGAACGTCAGTTTCGTGATTTTGCTGAAAAACTGAATTTGCCGGTTGTTTATTCGTTAATGGGAGCCGATGTCCTTCCTTATAACCATCCGCTTCGGGTCGGCTTTATCGGCACTTATGGAAATCGCTGGGCCAATAAAGCTGTTATGTCGGCCGATTTATTATTAGTTTTAGGCAGCAGGCTGGATATTCGTCAGACCGGAGCAAAAATTAAGGAATTCCAGGCTGCAAAACAAATTTTTCACGTTGATATCGACCCGCAGCAAATTAATAATCGTTTGTCCGGCTGTGATTATTGCATCTCTCATCTAAGCGATTTCTTTACTGTCTTTGATCGCAAATTTAAATCTGGAAAAAATGACAATCGCGACAACTGGTTAAACTCAATCAAAACTCTTAAAGAAAAGTATTCTGATTGCAATGAACTTAATGCAGTAAAAGGAATCCATCCTAATTTATTTATTCACTGTCTCACACGTTCTTCCGCCCAAGCCGGCACTTTTATAGCCGATGTCGGCAAAAATCAGATGTGGATGGCTCAATCTATGGAAATAAACAACAATCAACGGGCTCTTTTTTCCGGAGGTATGGGAGCAATGGGATTTGCCCTACCGGCAGCAATAGGAGCGGCATTTTCCACAAATAAACCTGTTGTAATTATAACTGGAGACGGCGGGCTGCAGTGTAATATTCAGGAATTGCAAACGGTTGTTCATCATAATCTGCCTGTTAAAATTGTTGTGCTGAACAATAATTCCTTAGGTATGGTTCAACAGTTCCAGGAAGATTATTTCCAGGGCAGATTGCAGTCAACAAGGTGGGGATATAGCGCTCCCGACTTTGAGAGAATCGGTGCGGCTTATAACATACCAAGTCAGAAAATCGAAAAAAAAGAGCAAATTGAAGAAGCTTTAAAATGGCTTTGGCAGGATTGCGGCCATCGTTTACTTAACGTCATTATTGAATCTGACTTACCGCTCTATCCTAAAGTTGCTTTCGGCAAGCCTCTCGACCGGATGGCCCCCCCGACTAATCCCGATTTCCTTCGCTAAATCCATTTTTTGAAAAACCTGTAGATATTTTTAATTAGCAGCCAGCAAAAAAACTCAAAGCCGAGCTTCTGCATCATTGACAACCTGAAAAATACTGATATTCTTACGAATAATTCATTCTGGCTGGGAGTTTATCCCGGTATGACTGAACCAATGCTGACTTTTATTATAAATAAATTTCAAGATTTTATTATTTATGAGGTTTAAAATGATAGATTTTGCAGACGCATACAAGATGGCAGTGAAGAACAACTTTTCTTTTTTAAAACAGACAACTCGGTTGGATGACTTATTTGCAAAAAGTATTTCACTGAACAAAGACGCAGGTTATCTTGTACCTATTTGCGAACTACATGCAACAGATCATAATTTAATTCAGTTATTGGCCAAATGGAGGGATAAGAATTCCTTTGCCTATCCAACTCAGTTTCCTGTCACAATTGATGGAACGACAAAATGGTTACGAAGTAAGCTTCTTGATGTTGAAGACCGTATTCTTTTTCTGGTGTTAGACAAGTATTCTAACCGTGTAGGTCATCTTGGCTTTGCAAATGCAATTAATAATGATTGTGAAATGGAAATCGACAACGTAGTTAGGGGCGAAAACTTTAGTGCAGGCATCATGAGTATTGCTATGGAGGCACTTCTCAACTGGGCAGATGAGATAATCGCTCCTAAAAGTGTGAGCTTAAAGGTCTTCGACGACAACAAGCATGCAATACGCTTTTATGAAAAGTTAGGATTTCATAAGGCACAGTTGATTCCACTACAGCGTCATGTAGAGGGCGACTTTATCTCATATACACCCTTAAAAGAGAATGATAAAGTAGTTCCTGATAAATATTTTCTTAAGATGGATTATGCACCTCAAAGAATAGAAGACGGTTCAAAAATGATTTTAACGGCAGGCCCTTCAATTTCGGCCCGGGAGACCAGTTATGCCCTAGATGCAGTCCGCTACGGCTGGAATGAGAAGTGGAGCCAATATATCAAGCAATTTGAAAACAAGTTTGCAGAATATCTTGGTGTCAGTTATGCCGTTAGCACCGCTTGTTGCACAGGGGCATTACACCTAGCCTTGCTGGCATTGGATATAGGTCCTGGAGATGAGGTAATTGTGCCTGATATAACATGGGTCGCGACAGCCAATGCTGTTGCTTATACAGGCGCTACTCCTGTTTTTGCGGACATTGAACCAGATAGCTGGTGCCTTGCTCCCGATTCCTTTGAAGAAAAAATAACTGCTCAAACAAAGGCTGTAATTCCAGTTCATCTATATGGACATCCTGCAAGAATGGACAGGATCGTCGATATTGCCCGAGCACACAATCTTTACATAGTTGAAGATGTAGCTCCTGCGATAGGAGCGGAATTTAACGGTAGGAAAACGGGGACGTTTGGAGATTTTGCCGCATTTAGTTTTCAGGGAGCTAAGTTACTTGTAACCGGAGAGGGTGGAATGCTTGTTACCAATAACAAGGAATTGTATGAAAAGGTTTATAAATTGTGGGACCAGGGCCGTGTTCCTGGAACTTTCTGGATCGACCAACTTGGCTGGAAATATAAGATGTCTAATATTCAGGCTGCTATTGGATTAGCTCAATTGGAACGGCTTAATGAATTAATTTCCATCAAACGCAGGATTTTTTCCTGGTATGTAGAGGGTTTAAAAGAAGTAGCGGGAATCCAGCTTAATCATGAAACTCCTGGATCGCGCAGCATTTATTGGATGTGCAGTTTGATGCTGGACAAAGGAATTGGAATTACACGAGATGAATTGTGTGTGGAGCTTAAGAAACGAAATATTGACACCAGACCTGTGTTCCCGACAATCAGTCAATATCCCTTCTGGCCTGTAAAACAAAAAAGTCAACCAGTTGCTCACCGAGTAGCAACTCAATCTTTAAATTTACCGAGTGGTGTGCGTCTTAAACGGGAGCAGGTAGATTACATTTGCCGTAATATAAAAGAAATTTTGTCATCGGTAAAGTAACATGCAACGCAATATGCAGGAGGCCTTGAGGGCATCTCATGGTGTTTCCACGGAGAGCATCATAAACACAGCCAAATAAATGATGGGGTGATATTATTTGCTGAATCTGGTCTTTTTGAAGAACCTGCGCAGGTTCTTCAAAAGAATTAAGCAGAATTTTATACGACTGTATGACAGGTTAGAAAATCCTATCTTTATCATCATTAGAAAGCATCGCAAGTTTTTCTTACCAATCCCCTCTCGAACTAAACGTTCCAGGAGATGATTATTCAAAGTTTTTTGCTCTGTTTTTGTATAGTTGCCATACATATGTGGTGAGCAAAATGCGATCTTTGCAAGGAGTAGCCTATCTTTAATTTGAGCAAAATCTATATTATTAGTAGCACTTGCTTGTTGGTTATGTATACGAAGATAGCTTAATATTTGAGGTACTACATATGCATCCCCTATACCAAGCAATCTAATCCACATTTCCAAATCATCACCATAGGCTGTTAATGCATGGTTAAAAAGTCCGATATATAAGTCTTTATGACGGAACATAGTGCTGCTGGGGCTTCCTGGCCAGTTGCCATTGAGAAGCAAATCCTTTTGGCAGGTTTTGCCATCCAGTTTGCCGGTGCCGGGGAAAAAAGTATTTCCTCTGATGTGGTCGCTATCACCGATACACTGTGTGAATGATGTAATCAGTGAAACATCGGGGTGTTTGTCCATAGTCTCAACAAAAATCTCAAGGCATTGAGGTGCAAGTTTGTCATCAGAGAACAGTGGTTTAATATACTCACCGCGTGCCAGCAAAATTGCTCCATTCAGATTTCCGAGTCCCCCTATATTATGTTTATTTTTATGATATAAGACACGTTTGCCTCTTGCGGCATAGCTTTTTATTACTTCGGGAGTATTGTCTGTAGAACAGTTGTCTGTAACAATTATTTCAAAATCGGCAAATGTTTGATTGAGAACACTTTCTATGGCCTCGGCGATATAATCCGGACGGTTATACACCGGAATACATATGCTAACTTTAGGTGCTTCCTGCATAATCTAACACTTCATTCCATATATTATTGCTTTTATTGTCGTCTTTTATTATGTTACTATATCTCTTTTGAACTGAAAAGAGAAAAAATTCGCTTTGATTCAAAGGAAAAAATGAAGTTTGCACTTTGCACGGATGTAACTGCTTTTGGGGGCAATAAGATATTTGACCCTCTATGTGCCGCCAGATACCCTGGTGCAGAATCAATGAGCGAATTTTCAAAACTATTGCAGAGCACCGGCCGCCAGATAGTTACTTCCGATATCGCCCTTTCGCACATAAGAGCAAATAATTGGCAACCGAAAGAAATATCTATCATAATGAACGCTGAAAATCCTGACGGTTTTGAATTATTAAACCTCGGCTGCAGACCGAAAATACTTCAATGCTTTGAATCGCCCATATTTGCCTGGCCATTTTACGACAAACTCCAGCAGCTTGCCCCAAAATTTGAACACAGAATTCTTTTTAGGGGTGCCTTTGAGAAATTTCAAACAGATTACGGACAAAACCATCCTGTTCGATTCCCAATCTTTCACAGAAATACGAAATTCATAGTAAAACCCTGGAAAGAAAGAAAAAATATCGTCCTCGTTGCGGCCAATAAGCACTGGAAAAAATCTGATTTTCCTCTCTCTTTTAAACCGGGCAAATATCTCAAATGGTGGCGGAAGTTAAATTCGCCCACATTAAAAGACGCTATTCATAATGAACTGCAGGGCAAAAGACTCCAAATTATTGAGTTTTTCGCGGCACAGAACAAAATCGACATTTTTGGACGCGAGTGGCAAAATCTCTCCAAACTGCCGTCTCAATGGCAAAAACGATTGGATTCTGTTATCCGCCGACTTAACCCGCAACCCTGTGAAGATAAAATCGAGACTATGAGTAATTATAAATTTGCTGTCTGTTTCGAAAATGTCGCTTATCCGGGCTACGTAACGGAAAAAATCATTGATTGCTTAGTTGCAGGCGTTATTCCTTTGTATTTAGGCGCACCGGATATTACCGATTTTGTTCCTTGTGATACTTTCGTAAGCGTTAAAAAATTTGACAATTTGGAAAAACTTAACGAATATATGGAACATCTTGACGAAGAAACAGCAATGAGAATGATAAATGCAGGACGAAATTTTCTTATGTCTCCTGCCGGTCAAAAACACAGCTTCGAAGGTTTCGCTGAGTTTCTGTTCGAACTGCTTAAAAAAGGATAGCAAGAATGAAAAAAATCATTAAAAGATGGCTCAGGCCGCTGATAAAAACCAATATCATTGAAGGAATCGGACAATATCAGCGATTTATAAGCGACTGGCGCAAATATCAAAAACTTGAAGGCGCAGAACCGATAAAACTAAAGGATTCCTATCCCTGCCTGTTCGATAAATGCGATAGTTTCTCGCCCGGCAGTCATTATTTTTATCAGGATATCTGGGCTTTTACAAAAATATATAACTCAAAAACTTCCTTGCACATCGATGTCGGCTCAAAAGCCGAATTCGTGTCGTTCTTGACAGCGATTACAAATGTCGAGTTTATTGATATACGTCCTCTCGATGCGCCGTATCTCAAAAATTTTAAAAGCATCACAGGTTCCATCCTGCAAATGCCATACGATGACAATTCCGTAAAATCTCTTTCTTGTCTTCATGTTGCGGAGCATATAGGTCTGGGCAGATATGGCGACCCGCTTGACCCTAAAGGGACAATAAAAGCGACGCGTGAACTTGCACGTGTGCTTGCACCAGGCGGAAATCTGTATTTCTCGCTGCCTGTGGGAAAACCAAAAGTCTGTTTTAACGCACACAGAATACATTCGCCCAAACAGATACTTGAATACTTTTCAGATTTAAAACTTGTCGAGTTTAGCGTCTATGACGACCAGAAGAGATTTATAGAGAATACAGACCCTTCATCTGTAGAAAACAACAAATTCGCCTGCGGAATGTTCTGGTTTACAAAACAATCTCTTTTATAAAATGAACTAATGGCAGGTTTTACTTTTCACAAGAGAAAAAATTGATATAATAACTGTTTGCGACTCTGGATTTCTTCATTGTTTAAGAAAACAGCCTAAAATGTTTAATCTGCAGGATGCTAATTATGATTTATGATTGTTTTCCTTTTTCCAACGAACTGTTAATATTGGAGATACGGTTAAATACGCTGGATTCCATCGTGGACAAGTTCGTTCTCGTAGAATCTCCTTATACTCATTCGGGAAACAATAAGCCTCTCTACTATGAACAGGCAAAAGAAAAGCCGGAATTTGCAAAATTCAAAGACAAGATAATCCATATCATCGTAGAAGATATGCCCCTTAAAAATCATTGGCGGAATGAAAATCGTCAGGAACTGCTCAATCGCGAACCAAACGAGCTAACAGATGGCAAGCCTGCTACAGGTATTTGGCAAAACGATATCTACCAAAGAAGATGTATCAAACGCGGATTAACTAATATCCAGCCGGACGATATAATTCTGGTCAGCGACGCTGATGAGATACCAAATCCAGATATTTTCCCCATTATTAAAACCAAACAAAAACCCTGTATATTAAGACAAAAAGACTATTACTATTATCTTAACTGCCGCAGCAATAGAGATATCTTTGCCGCATCGTTCTGCAGAGGCCGGGATTTTATTGACGGACAATTGGTGCGAGTTCCAGAGCCGAAAATTGAACGTGAAATAATAGATAACGGCGGTTGGCATTTTGGTTACCTGATGACGCCGGAAGAAATCGTCACAAAAATTGAATCTCTTTCCGCAGTAAAATATGATAAAGCGATTTTTAAAGATAAGAATCGAATTATCAAACTTATAAAAGACAAAAAAGACTTATATGACAGGAAAAAAATGCAATTTACTATCGAACCGTTAGATGCACCGAAATATATAATGGAAAACCTGGAAAAATTCAAACCATTTATAGCACAGGAAGAAAAAAAACCTCAGGGGCTATTCGGTTTTATAAAAAATCTTTTTATTTCTTCTTCTATGTAATTAATAATGAATTCTTTTTAATTTTTTAAGTCATTAAAAGAAATAAGATTTATCCCACATTCTTTAATACAGTTTTTAACATCTCTATCACAGGCAATTTGAGCGTCAAATTCCCTGACTTTTCTGAATATCTCCGAATCGGAGGACTTTTCATCATAGTAGCCGGGGTGAAGTGCCAATTCAGAAATCCCGTTAGGAATAGCCTTGAGACATTGGATAAATTGTTTTTTGGGGTCAGAAAGACGGGGAATGAGATAACCAGGCGAAACCATTCTATCAGGTGTAAGCAGCCCATTTTTTATAACAATCAGGTGTTGGAGCGTATGGGAATATCTTTTCCGGAATTTTCTTAAATTCAGAAATATTCTTTTCAGTTTAAAATAAATTTTTGCTCTTGAATCTGTCCAGTATAACCCCTTTTGTGCTCTGACGGCGGGAATCCCATAGAGCTTATGCAATTTTATTAAGGCCTTTTTCACAATGGGCACCCTGTGTATGGAGTGATGGCTGTCAAAATGCGAAATATTCAATCCTAAATCCAAAGCGTTAAGTAATTGTGCTTCAAGTTCTCTATAAACCTGTTCTTTTGCTTTCTCATTAGAACGAAGGTTTTTGCGCTGCAGAGAAAAACGTATAAAATTCCCGTTAGAATCTATCAAATTGTCAACATCTGCCGGAGCTGAAAGCGGTTTACCCTCTGTAAGGGTCACATGTAATCCAACGGAAAGCATGGGGAAAGCTTTAGCTTTTGAAGCTGCATACTCCGCAAACGGCATATTGCTCATTAAAGTAGTGCTGGTTACTATTCCATTATCGTGGCAATCAATTATTGCATCAGTAACAGCTTTGGAAAGTCCAAAGTCATCCGCATTAACGATTAATTTTTTCACTTTTTTGCTCTCGTATAATAACAAATAACCGAAATTACATTTGCATTAATCGTTTATCCGCCCATACATAAATAATATACACAACCAGCTTTAATCATCAGTGGTAAAACAGTTTACGGTTTTGCAGGTTATTGCCATCACAACATCAGGAAATTAAATGCACAAACAAGGTTTTGTTCCTGATATCGATTATACAGATCACAAAAACCAACTCCCGGATATACAACGATGAATCATTCAAACAAAAAAATGGAGCCAATGAGATTCGAACTCACGACCTCTTGCATGCCATGCAAGCGCTCTCCCAACTGAGCTATGGCCCCAGTATCGAATATTATATTACCACAAATAAATCTTCTTTACAAGGTCAGCCTTTATGTTTTTTCAGCCAATTCCTGACCCAGATTTCCGCTTCCTGCTTTGTTCCAACCCTCTCGGAAAGCTGCTCTATATATAATTCTTTCGAGACCAAACCAACCTGCGGCCCCGGCTGTGCCCCAAGTCCGATAAGCTCGAAACCATTAAGCAAAGGTTTGGGTCTTAATTCCTTACCCATAATAGCCTTTGCTCTCCTGCGAAACGCTAAAAGAGCCGAAATGCTTTCACCTTTTACCTTTTGAACCGCCTTTTGCAGCGAATATAAATCCTCAAAATACGGCTCCGAAACAATTAACTTCAATTGAGCAAGAGACAATTCGCTCAAAAGGAAACTTCGTTTTTCAAGCAGAAATTTTACATATTTTAATTGATTTCGACTTAACTTGAGAATTCCCAAATTTTTCATCGCATCGCCCGTTTGGCAAGCTGCAAAAAAAGCAGCAAGACCAAGCTCAAATGTTATTTCTTCAGAAAGATACTCAAAAATTTTAGCAGCAAATTCTCTGGTATTTTTATCTTTGAAAACCGGGAAAATCTGCTCCGCCAGAGCAGTTTCAATAAGTAATTGGACGCCTTTTTCCCGCCCTGCCGTCGCAAAAAGCGATTCCAGCTCCATCGCTATTCTTTCGCCGCTGATTTTCGTTATTTGCCGGCAATGATTCTGGACAGCGTCCAAAGTATTTTTATCAACCTTAAAATCAAGCTGAGCGGCAAAACGAACAACCCTCAGCATCCTCAGGTAATCTTCGCTAAATCTTTCCTCAGCCTTGCCGATAGTGCGTATAATTTTTCTCTTTAAATCTTTTTGTCCTTCGACATAATCAATGACCTCTTTTTTAAGCGGGTCGTAAAACATACCGTTAATCGTAAAATCTCTGCGAAGAGCATCTTCTTTGTCAGATGTAAACCTAACCTTGTCAGGCCGTCTTCCATCGCTATAACCTTCTTCAGCTCTGAAAGTCGCAACCTCAATCTGCTGGCTGTCTATAAGGACAATGATTACGCCGAATTTCGCGCCGACCTTGATTGTGTGGCGAAAAATCCCGCAAATCTCATCAGGCTTCGCACTGGTAACAACATCGTAATCCTTTGGCTTTTTGCCAAGGAGCATATCGCGAACGCATCCGCCTGCAAGCATTGCCTCAAATCCCGCTTTACGCAGGATGCGAATTATCTGTATTGCCGCCTGTTTGTTTGTCATCTTTTTTTAACGCCAAAAAAGCTACCGCCATTGAACTCCAGATTCTTCTATCAATTATCTTCAAATCGCCATAGTTGTCGAGAATATTTACCTTTTTTTCTGTTCTGACTATAACCAATCCATCGTTCGTAACTTGTTCTGTCAAAAGCACCAATAAACCTCCCAATCGACTGTTTAATCCCGTTTTCCTGCTCATTTCATAAGGCGGGTCAACAAAAACAAGTGAATGTTTTTGTCCGTCATAGCTTGGTGGCGCTCCAACTTTAAATGCGTTTGCACAGACAACCCGTCCCTGCGCTACAAAACCCGCCTTGGCAATATTTTTTCTGAGAATTTCAATCGTCCTTTTGTCCATATCAACAAAAACAGCTTCCTTTGCCCCCCTGCTTAACACCTCAAGACCAAACGAACCTGTCCCGCAAAACAAATCCGCGACAAGCCGCCCTTCTATAAGATTATATTTATACAGAACGTCGAATATTGATTCCTTAACACGGTCTGTTATCGGCCGGGTTGCATTACCTTTTGGCGACAAAATCGTCATTCCTCTTTTTGTTCCGGAAATTATTCTCATATCAATTCCGTTTCCAGACCCAAATCCTTTATCATTCGTAAATCTTCTTCAACCGCCCTGCCTGCCGTTGTAAGATATTTATCGCCGCTGATTATCGATGTCGTCCCCGCATAAAATATCCAGCTCTGCATATCGCGAAGATTAAGCACGCGCCCGCCGGCCGCTTTTATATGAACCTTCGGCAAAATGAAGCGATATAAAGCAATCAATCGCAGAATTTCCCTCGGCTGCATTGTTGGCGTATCAGCCAGCGGCGTGCCCTGTATCGGCGACAAAAAATTCATCGGCACCATATCAACTTCAAGCTCGCGTATCAATAACGCCATATCAATCCTGTCGGCATCCGTTTCTCCGATGCCGAATATCCCGCCGGTGCAAAGGCCAAGCCCCGCTTTCTTCGCCGCTTTTACCGTCTCTATCCGGCAATCATAATCGTGCGTCATAACAATATTCTTAAAATGATTCCGCGAAGTCTCAAGATTATGATTATATCTCGACAGACCGGCCTTTTTCAGACGCAAAGCCTGCTGGTAATCGATTATTCCAAACCCGCCGCAAACATTTATGCCGATTTCATTTTTTATTCTCGGAATCAATTTCTCTAATCTTGTCAGCTCCTTTTCGCTAATGGTTTTTCCGCTGTAAACTATGCCAAAATGAGAAATTCCTTTTTCCTTTGCTTTTCTTGCGGAATCGATGATTTCCTCATCGGTCAGGGTTTTAACTTGTTTATAGGCAGTATCAAAACCAGCTGCCTGGGCGCAGAATTTACAATCCTGACTACATCCGCCAAGTCTTGCCGGGATAATCGAACAAACTTTTATTTTATTGCCGAAAAATTTTTCGCGTATGCGATTTGCCCAATACAATAAATCCCACAAATCGTTATCCTGAGAAAACAGATATTCAATTTCCTGCCTATCGGACAGATAACCATTCAGTATTTTTTCGGCTATTTCATTAATTCTCTGATTCACAATTTAACCTTCCTGCAAATCAGCTCATCGAGCCGGATAGAGCAATTCTTGAAATATTCCGCGGACAAATGCACCGTCTGCCATTTTTTACTGCGGACAGTCGCACCTTTTTTATAATCATCGAGACAAACGGCTGTAAACACATATCTTTTGCCGAGATACTCATAAATTTCTCTTCCGTCAGCATCAACATCGATATTCTCAAGATTATACACGAAAATAAACAGGCCTCGATATTTTTTGCCGAAAATCTCGACCCAGTTTTCAAGCCCCGTAATATCGTCAAGCGTTACCCAGTTCGGCAAACTCCCAAAAGCAGCAAAGGTTTTGCCTTCGAATTTTCGCCCTTTTATTTCCGCTAAGTATGCCGCGGTGGACGTATAAAAAAGAAAATCAAAACTTTTGATTTTGCTTCTTGAAAACGCTGCCCTTTTCTGCTGGTCAACGTAAAGATACTGAATCCCGTTATCCTTCAGCCAGTTTTCAAAAGCCTTTTCGTAAAGATTACCGGCCTCTTTCATCAGCCTTTCCCAAGCCGACCTAAAAATTCATTCGCAGCGATTGCCTCTTGATTACCGCTATTCATATCCTTTATTAAATATTCGCCTTTTTGCGTCCACTCCTGACCGATGATAATACATTTAATAGCCTCCTGAACCGATGCCTGTTTTAACTGCTTGCCCAGCGAGCCACCCTTATAGCTGAAATCGGTTTTGAATCCTCTCCGCCGAAGTTTAGCTATTAGTTTTACCGCTTCGCTTTGCAAAGCGTCATCAGCGTAAGCAACAAAATATTCGATTTTGTTTTCGCTTGTTTCCTTCAAAAGCCCTTTTTCCTCAAGAACAATTCCAAGCACGCAATCGCCCATTCCCATTCCCGTCGCCGAGATTTTCGGCCCGCCAAAATCGGAAAGCAAATTGTCATATCTCCCCCCGCCGCAGATTGCCCGCAATTGCTCGGACTTGTTATAAATCTCAAAAACAATGCCGGTATAATACGCCAGCCCCCTGACAATACTTATATCGAATCTGCAAAATTCGGTAATGCCCATCAGATTAAGATATTCAAAAAGCTTCTTCAATCCATCGATTGCATCTTTTGCTTTACTGTCGCTGCCCGCAAAACTTTCAAGCTGCTCCAAAGAGCCTACAGACATAAGTTCAAGCACACGTTTTCTTTTTGCTGCATCGACTATTGCTTCTTCGAGCATTTTTTCAAAAGTTTCCTTCGGGATTTTGCTTTTCTTATCGAGAACGCCGTAAACTTTTTCAAGCTGCTCCTTTTCCACACCGAAATATTCAAGCATCGCTGCTATAAGTCTCCTGCTCGAAATCCTGACGACAATATCACTGCTTGATAGACCAGCCTGCATAAGAAAATCAACGCTGCAAAAAATTACTTCCGCATCGGCAAGACAATCGTCAACACCTATTATATCGATATTCCACTGGAAAAATTCTCGCAGTCTCCCCTTCTGCGGCCTTTCAGCCCTGCATAGTCTTGGAATGGAAAACCACTTTATCGGCCTTGGTAATGTATTGATTCTCTGATTGACCATTCTGGCAAGGGTCGGTGTGATTTCCGGCCGGATAGCGAGCATTCTGCCGCCACGGTCTTCAAATGCGAAAAGCTGCGATGCAATTTCATCGCCGCTTTTTTGCTGATACATTTTAAGGTATTCAAAGATTGGCCCGTCGAATTCGACAAATCCGTTGCGCAGCGATACCTCTTTCCAGAGATTAGCTATAAAATTGCGTTTAGCCATATCTTCCGGATAAAAATCCCTTGTGCCTTTTACCGCCTGTATATCCATATAATTTACCTGTAAAGGTTTATAATTATAGAGGAATTTACTAACTCCGTCAAAGGTAAACCGTCGAATTTTTACTTCATATATGAAGGGACATATTGTCTGGCGTGGTCGAACATTGCGAGGATATTCTCAACCGGCACATCAGGCTGAATATTATGGCAGGAAGTCAGGACAAATCCGCCGCCTTCACCCAACTGCTCTATTCTTTCTTCCACCATTTTTTTGACATCGGCTATCGAACCTTCCGGTAAAACTTTCTGCGTATCCATCGCGCCCCAGAATGTTAATTTTTTGCCGAATTTTTTCTTGAGCGCAACAGGGTCCATTCCAGCAGCGGAAGTCTGTATAGGATTTAAAATATCGACGCCGATTTCAATAAGGTCGTCGAGTATTCCGAAAATCGCGCCGCAGCAGTGAAACATAAATTTCGCAGGCGAAAGGCTGTGTATCTGCTGAAAATATTTTTTTAGTCTCGGCTTAATATATTTTCTGAATGTTTCAGGCGGAATCTGTAAAGCTAATTGCGCGCCGAGGTCGTCGCCGCAGATAACAATATCAACATCTTTGCCGGCTATATTGAGCATTGTTTTGGCCATTTCAAGATTAACTTCCAAAACTGCATCAAATAACGTTTCGAGCAGGTCAGGCGAGGTTATAAAATCACAATACCAATCTTCAAAGCCTCTTAGATACTGACTGGTATGAACAAAAGGAGCCGGAACCGACAGAACTGCCGCACAATCCGTATTTGCGCGAATCCATTGCAGCCTTTCTTTTATTTCTTCAAAAAGTTCAGGAGCGCGGGGGTCGGGCCATTTATAATTCAAAATATCCGTCTTGCTTATATTTCCTGAAAGCGGGAAATTTGTCTGGTCATAATAAAAACTGTTTTCCGGATGGATTCTTTCTATGCCCCACATATCCGTGTATTTTGATGGGCAATAATTTTCAACCTTATTTTTTTTAGGGCTGCCGGGGAAAATACCGCGGACATCGATATCAAGCGCATCCAGAATCTTTTCATCCACCCTGACAACACGCATCATACGGTCTGAATAGACGCTTTCGGTGCTGACATTGAAATGTTTTTTAAGTTTCTCGTAACCTTCAACTACAATGCTGCTGTCCCGCGCACCGCCAAGGTCGATTGGGACCATATCGGGCTGCTGGAGATTAATGGCTTTTAAAATTCTTTCTCTGTGATTCATATAAATCAATATTTGTCAATCGGCAGAGACAAGCTTTGCGGCCGGGTAAGGTCGATAAAGCTGCCCTTTTGTGCCGCTCTTAATTGAACCGTTCCCATTTCCTGATAAGTATTGTAAAGCAGCGTAAGTTTTTCCTCATCTGTTGCCTCAAGGTATCTTTGCCACTGGTCCTTTTCCGCGCCCCATTTTATTTCCGTGCCGTCTTTGGCGTAAAATACTATATGAGGCTGCGATGAGCTTCTTCGTCCGTTGAAATTGCTCATATCTATCGACTTTATTTCGGCAAGCAAAGGCTTATCCCGCGCAACTTCATTATCCATTTTCCCCAGAAGAATCAGCATCTCAACAGCCGCAGCAACATCGTCTCTGGACCATTTCGTTCCGACATTTCGCCAGGATAGAAGATGGCCCGGCACACCCGTAATTTCGGGAATCGGTATTTTTTTTATTGGAATGTAATCAAGGATAATAAGTTCAGAGTCAATAAAAAACTGCTGCGAATTGTCTTTTATTAGTCCAACAGGTTTTCTGTATTTTGCGCTAATATATATAGCATCGCGCCCTGCCTGGACTTTGACATCGTAGAGCCAGGCAAGTGTCGCAAGATTTTCACCGATTCTCACAGCAGCATCTTCTGTAAGCTTAATATCACTGCCCGCCATCGAAACAATCTTTTCTTTAAGCTCCGTATCGCCCCAGTCAGGAAAATCAACAAGCTGAATGGGAACTGTTCTTTCATTCAGGTTCATATTGGTTTTGACAAATCTGTCGAGAAATATAAAACCTGCGCCGATTGCCACAAAAACGATTACAAAGGCAAAGATTATAATAGTAGCTCGAACAGCCGCAGAACGCTGCTTTTTCTCAGTTTTCGTAAGCTCCTTTTTTGAGCTGGACCAGAATTTAAACTTTTTTGCCATTAAAAGTCCGTCTCTTAAAAGCCATTTCTGTTATTTTCAAACACAACTGGCTCATATCAATGCCCGCTTTTGCGGCTGCCTTGGGCAAAAGCGAATGCGACGTAAAACCCGGAATAGTATTTATCTCTATAACATAAGGAATCCCATCGCTGCCTAAAATTATATCAACCCTGCTGAAATCCCGACAGCCAAGAGCATTAAAACTTTTTAATCCTATGTCGTTTATTCTTTGTAAAATTTCTTCGTTGTTAATGGTATCAAACAAAAATTGTGTCTTATCATCGTTATATTTTGCGTCATAATCATAAAACTGATGATTAGTTATAATCTCGATAACAGGCAAAGTCATATTATCAAGAATTCCAACAGTATATTCTCTGCCTGAAATAAATTTTTCTATCATGCAATCGCCGAACTGCTCAAGGCATTTTTCAGCGGCAATTTTGGCATTTTGAACATTATCAACAATCTTAACGCCGACGCTGCTGCCCTGTCTGATAGGTTTAATAACAAATTTGTTCCCAATTTTCTCAAGTTTCGAATCAAGCTTACTTATCTGCCCCGGGTTTCTGATTTCAACGGCATCTGCGACCGGCAGATTTGCCTTTTTAAGAGCTTTTTTGCAGGCTATTTTGTCAAAGCCGAGCCTGCTTGATTTTGAATCACAGCCGGTAAAAATAAGATTTTTCTTTTCACAGATTTCCTGCATTTGGCCGCCTTCGCCGAATTCGCCGTGAAAGGCAAGAAAAAAAACATCAATACTTTTGTCGTCGAGAATTTGCGGCCTGTCGGGCTGATAATCCTGCTCGGTCACCTCTAATAATTTTGTTTTTCTAAGGGCATCGGCAATACATTTTCCACTCTGAAGACTAATCTGGCGCTCCTGGCCTACAGCACCCATCAAAACTGCAACTTTTAAACCACGAGGTATATTAAAATCCATAAAATTTTCAAAATTAAATGATTAAGAACTATTGAAGAATATAAAATGAAGATTGAAAATTTAAAAAATATTCCTGCTAAAAGTAGCTCTATAAATCTTCAATTTTCAATCTTAAATTTTCAATTTTTATCTACCAGATTTCAATTTCAAGTTCGAGCTGAACATCGAATTTGTCTTTTACTTTTTTCCTGATTTTTTCGATAAGCGCCGTCACATCACTGCTTTTGCAGCCTTCCTGCGCAATGATAAAGTTTGCGTGCTTTTCGCTGACAATAGCGCCGCCGATTTTTGTGCCTTTCAGTCCCGCACGGTCTATCATAGCACCGGCGCTCATACCGCGGGGATTTTTGAAGACACAGCCAGCGTTTCTTGTATTCAAAGGCTGCGTATTTTTCTTGTAAATCCATACTTCTTTTACGACTTTGAGGAGCTGCTGCGGGTCAGCTTCATACAGCTTGACTTTTGCGCCGAGAATAAACTTCGCTGTAATATTTGTGCTTCTGTAATCGAATGAAAGCTCCGGTTTAGTCCTTTCAAACATTTTGCCTTCATTGTCCATCAGCGTAACCGATTCGACTGCGGAGCCGAAATCGCCCAAATGACCGCCGGCGTTCATTCGGACCGCCCCGCCGATTGAGCCGGGGATGCCGCCGAGCATTTCAATGCCGCCAAGTCCCTTTCGGACACAATCAAGCACAATTTTGTTCAATTCTGCGCCCGCTCCAACCTTAAGGATTTCGCCCTCAAATTCTACATTCGTAAAATCGCTGCCGCTGAATTTAATCACGGCTCCCTTGACGCCTTTGTCCTGCACAAGCAGATTCGAGCCAAAACCGAGCACTTTAACAGGAATGCTGTTTTCGCTGCACCGCCGGACAACATCGGCAAGCTGGCCGGTATTTTGCAGCTGAATCAGATAATCGGCATTGCCGCCAAGACCGAACCAGGTGCTTTTGCCAAGCGGATAATTTTTTTCAACTATTTTTTCCAAGCCACTGAATATATTCATCTGCCACCTTCCAGACGTTTCCGGCTCCCATACTGATTAATATATCGCCTGATTTTACGTTACTTTTGAGAAAATCGCAAATCTTTTCAAACGAATCGATAAACACAGCCTGGCTACCTTTTTGCTTTATCGCATCGGCAAGCATTTGCGAGTTTACTTCGTTTTTGCTCTTTTCGGTGTCCCGGACGAAATAAATGTCCGGCACAATAGTCACATCGGCAAGTCTGAAACTTTCCGCAAAATCCTTGAGTAGAAATCTTGTCCTGCTATACTGATGCGGCTGAAAAACACAGAAAATTTTCTTATTGCCGTATTTTTGCCTGATAGCCTTGAGACTTGCCTTTATCTCGGTCGGGTGATGAGCATAATCATCGAAAACAATAATACCATTGATTTGGGCCTTTTTCATTACGCGCCTGTCCATACCTTCAAAATCGCCCAGACAATTGATAACGTCCCTTGCCTCGAGGCCGATAGCCTGCGTGCAGGCCACAACAGCAAGGGCGTTTCGGACATTATGTTCGCCGGCAAGTTTTATTTTCGCTGTGCCGATATTCTTTCCGTGATATAAACAATCGAACTGAGTAAAGTCCGGCGTATATTTTATGTTTTGAGCTGATATAGCTAAATCCTGTGCGATGCCAAAGGCCAGGATTTCTTTTTTGCCGCTTATATGAGCCAGGATTTTCGCGACATTAGAGTCCTGGGCGCCCGCGACAAGAACACCATCGCTGGAAATATTACCCGCAAAATCGGTGAACGCCTTGACGATTTCATCAATGCCGGAATAATAATCAAGATGGTCAGGCTCGATATTTAATATTGCGCCGATTTTCGGATGAAGATTGAGGAAACTTCTGTCGTATTCACAGGCCTCAGCGATAAAAATATCGCTATTGCCGATGCCCGACGATGCACCGAATTGCAGAACGTCTGCGCCGACGACAAAGTTAGGTTCGATGCCGAGTTTCTTTAATACAAAAACAAGCCAGCCGGTTGTTGTGCTTTTTCCGTGAGTGCCGGAAATAGCGATGCCCTTGTATCTGTCCATCACAAGCCCGAGCATCTGGGCGTATTTGTAAACCATTATTTTTCTTTGCCGGGCGGCTATCAATTCAGGATTGTCGTCTTTCACAGCGGCGGAAATAACGACGCCGTCTAATTTTTCAGGCAGGTTATCGGCACTGTGACCTATAGCAACTTTTGCCCCGCCTTGCGAAAGCCGGTCGGTAAGGACGGAACCCTGCATATCTGAGCCGGTAATAATTGCCTTTTCCTTCATCAGCACGGCAGCCAGAGCGCTTGTGCCGACGCCGCCAATACCGATAAAATGATAATTTTTGTTTTCGGAAGGGGATTTTTTGTTCATATCTTTATTACCAATCGGCACATAATACTGATGTGCGCTTTTGACAGGCCTATAATCCGTTATCTGCACATTAAGACTCCATTTATCAAAGATTTCAGGCTTTATTTATAGCCTTAAAATCTCTTATTGCAATAAAAAACAGCAACAAAAAAGGCCGACGATTATAAGTCGACCTTTTAGCCAAATTCCATAGAAATTTCTTATTTCGACTGCTCAACAGTTTTCCTGAATTCCTGATATTCATTTTCAGTCATACTATCCTTCAAATCGCCGCTAAGCCATACCTCATCGAGCCATTTTAGGAGTTCTTTAATATTTGCCTGATTGTCTGTTTTCAGTAAAGCCAACTCTCTCTGCTTCGCTGAAATAGTCGTTGCAGGCGTTAAACAATAAAATTTCCGACTCTTATCCGCCAATCTCTGCGGCATCTTCGCCAAACTTTCAGCAGCAGTCGATAACATCAAACTGTCTGACTTTCCAGTAAATTCCATATCTATTTTTCCAAAACTATTGCCTTCGCGGCTCATACATAACATCCAGCCTTCATCGACAGTTTTTTGCCACAGCCAGTCGGCACAGAAAAGCGAAAGGTCAATAAAATCAACATCATTATCATCATCAAGACTGATATTTGCGTCCATCATCCGCCATTTTTGGGCAAACGACACATAATCATTAAAGTTGACTATGCCATCCAAATTATAATCTGCCGGACTCCAATAATATTCATCAGCGCCAATATCTATTCTGCCATAGCGGATACGAGCCTCGCCGTCAATGTCGGTATCATAATCATAGTCCACATTTGGCTCACCGGCGTTTTTACACTGCGAATTCTCGCCGATATGTAAATCGTTCGGGTCACTCGGATTTTTAAATCCCGGGTCGCCCGTGAGGTTGCCCGTACCTGAATGGGGATGTTGAAGCAGACAATAATTTACCTTGTTAAAGCTGTCGCCTGCTCTGTAAAGGTCGTTTGTATCATTGCCGGAGATTATACAGTTAAGGATATTCGGGTCTGCGCCGTTTTGGCTGCATTCAATGCCGTAAGTGAAATTATCGTAAATTGTATTGTTCCATACCTTGGGAATGCCGATCTGGTCCTCAAAATAAATGCCGGCGCCATAAGAAGAACTGTGTGCTGTTCCGTTATTGTGAATCCAGTTATTGATTATTTGTGTGCCTGAGTTTTGGTTTAGGTATATTCCCTGATAACCGGATTTCCTGATGACGCTGTTTTGAATGTCAAGGTCGCTGTAAGAATAAAGCTTAATGCCATTATATGAATTGCGTTCAAAAACAGTTTGCCTGATAGTCAGATTTAAATCTGAACCTTCTACGCCATTGTTACTATTTTGAGACAATTCACTTCCTTCAATATCTATCGTTGCAGATGAGCCTTCTATCGCAGTGTAGTTCGATGACAGACTGCTGTTATTAACGTTTATAGTGGCATTACTTCCATACATCGCGTAGGAAGTATGTTTGTGGAAATCAGAATCTGTTATGTTTGAAACAGAGCCGCTACTCAGGTCCAGTCCATAAGAAGTAGTATTGTTGCCGTCGAAAATACTATAACTTATATCCGGCTCGGAGGTGCTGGCATAAACCGCATAACTGGAATTATCCATAAACAGGCAGTTGTGAATATCAGGGTATGAATAATTATAGGCATATACGCCGCTGCTGTTATTATTCTTGAATTTGCAATTCACAATAGAGACGTCAGAGCTATCCAGATAGATACCCCCATAACTATAACTGTCCTTTATTGTAAAACCATCGACAAGACCATTATCAATGCCTTGAGCCTTGACTACTTTATACACGGCATCATAATAATTAGCGCCGATTCTACCTTCTAAAACAGTCTCACTATTTGCATCTGAAAACACTCTGTCATCAGGACTATTTTCGTCCCCGGCAAAATGTCCTATTAGGCCGATGCCATCGACAAGTTCAAATGACTTATTCTGATAATCTGACTCGTAGATACTCTGAACAGGTTTATATGTGCCAGCCGCAACCCAAATAGCTGTCGTTTCCGTGCAGGTATTTCTTGCCTGCTGGAGAGCCTCCTGCAAATCTGTAAATGCATCGTCCCAGGAGGTTCCATTATTAAAACCCTGAGCATCTTTATCACAGTAAATTATCTCGCCGCCCCACGGACAGACTGGAACATTCACATCGGTATATGCATCGTAGCCACTACCTTTAATCTCGCAATTATTGATTATCTGGCCGCAGGGTCTTGCATATTCATTTACCTTAACGGTAAGTGTTACGCTTCCCGACATTCCCGGCGAAAGAGTCCCGATATGCCACGTAACAGTTCTGTTATTGCCGTCGTAAATGCCGTTGCTGTCGGCAGAATAACAGTTTATTTCAAGCGGCAAATGGTCGATTATATTAACATCATAAATCGTTCCAACATAATTTGGGTCGCTGGGGTTAGTAATCGGGTTGCCGTAGTAAATCTCAAAGACAAGATAATTATCAAGTCCGTCCTGAAAAGGCTCGACACAATCAGATTGCTCACCCTCAATCTCATAATTTTTTATAAGATAAATAGATGACGATAGTTGCGGACAAAGCATTTCTACCGGCTCTGTCGAACTAACACCTCCGGTGCCGCCATACGAGCCGGCATTAGAACCCCAGCTCCAGCCGCGGCCGTATTTGTCAACTGCTACTTTGAAATCAGCATATCCGACATCAAGGGCAATGATATTTTCCAGTTCACCGGACTGTGTCTGCATAGCGCCATCAGTAACTCTTACGGGTGAGCCGCTGTTTATTGACCATTCCCAGACCTGACCATTGACATCGATAGCAGCACACTTGTTTCCGCCGCCTGCGGCTACCTTGACGATGTTTTGAAGATAAGTTGTCCCCATTTGGCCGCCGGGAACTTTTGCCGGAGTGCCGCCGGGGGACCAATACCAGACGTTTTTACTCGAATCAACGGCTAAAGAATAGCTAAAGGCCGCTATGTCAACAATGTTTGAAAGCAAGCCACCACTTTGGCCGGGCACTTTACGAGGGGTACTGCCAACGCCAGCACCCCATTCATAAACAATTCCGCCATCTGCCATCGAAGCCAGTGCAAGAGAATGACTGGTTCCCGCCTCGACGTCAACAATATTCGCCTCTTGGCCAAGATAACGGTTTGTCGTTTGGTCATTACTGTCCCAAACAAGAACAGGATATTGCCTGTTAGTGGTTGTGTTGTCGCCGCACTGGCCCGAACCATTATTGCCCCACGCCGCCACGTTGCCGTCATTTCTGAGCGCTAAACTATGCGAACCTGTCCTTCCGGCAGAGACCTTTACGATATTTCGCAGGCCGTTGGCGTCATTATTTAAACCGTGAACTAAAATCGGCACGCTGCAGCTGTCTTCATTCGGCCCATTACCGAGCTGGCCTGAGCCATCCCCGCCCCATGCCCAGCAATAGTGATTCGAGTCAACCGCTAATGAATGATACCATCCCCCATCAAAGGCAATAATGTGATTCAAAAACCCTGCATCATTAGGCCCGTGAACTCTTTGAAGGGATGAAACACTTGTTGAGTTTCCAAGACCTAATTGACCATCGCCGTTATATCCTGTAGCCCAAAGGCTGCCGTCTTCCGCAAGGGCAAGTGTATGGACTTCGCCAGCGGCAATATCTTTTAAAACCGCACAGGTCTGAGCAAAACAAACCTGTGAAAATAGTAGATTCGACAAGCTCATTATAAAAAAGACCGATAAAATTATGGCAGGTATCCTCAATCTCATTTTTATTCCTCCTGAATTTTTGAATGTGATTTTACCTCGTTGTTGTTTTTTGCTTTCTTAAAACCAACAAACCAAAACCGAAAAACAACAAACTCGTCGGCTCAGGTATCAACACAGCAGAAATAACCTCTGCGTGTATGTAAAAAGTATTTTCATAACAGGGTGGTATACCGCCTCGCCCCCCCCCTATATATAAAGTATTGTCACTATTCCAATCTGCAAGATGGGGAGCATTTGCTGTTAATAGAGTATTTGACAGAGCTGTGTTGCTAGTATCTACAAGCGCCCACGAAAGTTCATTTACCTGAACCTCGTCCAAAATAGGCAAATTATAAAAACTTCTTATTCCATACGAATCATTAAAAAGATATCCAGGCAAAGCGTCTGTGATACCTATTTTAAACATAGTATTCTGTGGATCAGATTCAAAAATGATTCCTCCAACCGTTAATGCTATTCCATATGGTAAATTGTAATGGACATAATCGCCTGTTTCTGATGCAGGATTTGTATCGGGAGTGGATGTGTCGTAGGTGTAAGTGCCTGTGATTTTGCTGCCGACAGATACTTTTCCTTCAAGCAGATTGCAGGGGTCAGTAACATTATTAACGGTCGCCTCAATACCAATGGTTATTATTGCAGCGGATGAAGTTAAACTAAATGCGCACAAAATCGCCAAAAGAATTGAAACCCTTACTTTTAACAGCCTCATTTCCATAACTTCTTACTCCAAGTTCACCTTATTTCTTTATACTAACCGGCTGATTGCAAAAAGTCAAGTGTTTTTTTTATTTTTTGTGAAATTTTTATTTTATTTTATTTTAATTTAACAGGAGAATACATTTCCTAATAATTATGTTTAAGCAGGATTATTGAGCATAAAAAAACGTGTAAAATCAGCTTATTTAAGGTAAATCAAGCAAAAAATGTTCATTTTTGCTTTTAAAAACCGTTTATCGCATAAAAAAAGCCTCCATCTTACGGAGGCTTTTTAAATTCAAGTGACAAATTTACTTATTTGTAAAAGTGAGTTGACTCCGTTTCTCTGACCTCCCTGCTAAGCTGGTCGCTTGTCAGCCGGGTTCCGAATCGAACGTCCCCTTCAGCTACCGCTTTGACAGTAACTTCCCAGACTGCTTTCGCTCCCGGAGCAAGCGAAGGCAGCGGAGCAAATTTAACTGTGCCATTACTAAATAAACCCTGCGATGTTCCGGAACTGCTTACGTATTGCATTTGCGGCTCAAGCATCGCTTCAACAGAAACGCCGGTAGCATCTTCCGAACCTTGATTAGTAACCGCAATTCTATATGTTGTGTCGCTGCCTATCATTACAGGGTCGTTCAGGTCGCCAACCTCAAGCAGAACAGCCCCAATTCCACTGACGCGCGTTTGAAAGACTGATCCGGCCGTATCTGCACAAGCCGCCGAAGCTTTTACAATATTGGCTACTATTCCTATGCGAGTGGGCTTACACGTAATTGACATTTTTGCCGTAGCGCCGGGGTTGAGCTTTGATACCTTCCATATAACTTTGTCCCCGACAAGAACGCCGCCGTGGCTGGCTTTGACAAAAGTAAGCCTCATAGGAATTTGGTTTTCTATAACGGTATTTAAGGCAGGCATATCTCCCGTATTAGTTAAATCAATTTCGTAAGTCAGCTCTCTGTCAAGGTATTGAGTTTCCGGACCTTCTTGAACTAAATTCAGCACCGGCTGTTTAACAACTGTCGTTACAGCAGGTGATGAAACATTTATATTGCCATCCGCGACAGCAACGGCATAATTGGTATAAGAGCCGGTTTTGTAAGCCTTAGCGTAAACCGTAACATCTTTTGAAGTTCCGGCAGGAATATCGCCGAGTGGAATTTCAACTTTGGCCGAACCTTCCGGCGTCAGCAAACCGCTGGGCAATTTATCAATTATTTTGACGTTTGTCGCAGGCCCTGTGCCGGTATTTTCGACCTTTATTATATAGTTAATCATATCGCATATTGAAATTTCAGCCGGAGCCGTGGTTTTAACAGCAATTACAGGAAGCACACTGACCGTCTGCATACAGAGTGGCATTGCATAAGTAACATTTGTGCATTCCTGAACAACTCCGCCGGCAGGGGCAATTCCGATACCGACAATTTCCTTTGTCTCGCCTGCCTGGAGACTCGGAAATACCCAGACTAAAGTGTTGCCGCGAATAGTTGCAGAAGGATTTGAGCTTTTATACTGGGAATTAGTGCCGAGTATGTCCGTTACGACAACATCGGTAATTGTAAAACTCGTAAGATTCGTAACCTTTATTTTATATTCGAACTCCGCACCGGTCTGAACCGCAGAAGGCATAATCTTTTGAAGCTTGACTATGCCGCATCCTCCGCAAGGATAAATTCTTTCGGCGGTATTAAGAGTAACCGATGGCGGAGGTGCTGAAGACGGCGTTACAGGAGGTGGTGTTACAGGGGTTGGCGTTACTGGAACTGGTGTTACTGGACACGGGATCCGCTGAGGCGATGGCGATGAGGCTAATAAAGGTCGCCTATCCGTCGGTGGACACTTTTCACACAGAGGCATAGGCTCCGGTCGGCAACCCTTTTCCCACATAAATTTTACGTTCGGGTCAGCCGGCCTTCTGCCCTGCAGCTTCTGCCAAGTTTTGCAGCTATAACAGCCAGATACTACAACTAAATAAACAAGCAACGATGACAATAATATCTTTTTCATAACCGCCCTCCTTCAAAGGATTACGCAGATTGCCTTCTTTCTCAAGTCTAACATTTAACAATAATTGTCAGGGCAAATCCTTTGCGATATCATTCAATCTTACAAAGCGATATTATAAACATCATAACTGGAATAACAAACACTTTTTTTGTAAATTGGGTAATTTTAATGGTATTTCCTATTATTTATAGGACTAAAGATATATTGGACATAACCACTCTTTAATTTGTTTTTTTATAAATTTTGACGACTCAAAAGAATATAGCTATAATTCCAGAAAAGTTTTATAGTCAGGACGAGCAAAATGGAACAGTCGCTTATAATCATACTAATAATAGCTGTTTTAGCGGTAATAGCGGTCTTATTATGGCTTGCTCACTCTTTGGGGGGCATTCGAACTGCCGGGCAGCAAATTGAGGCGCTCAGAGCCGCTCAAGAAAATCTGTCTGCTGGTCTGCAAGGCACTATTGATAAAAATCTCCAGTCCCAAGTCCAAACATTAAAGGAAGTGAATACTGAGCTTGGCAGGCTTCAGGAGACGGGCAGGAGAATAATAGATTTAAGTTCAGATATAAAAAATCTTCAGCAGATACTCGCTAGTCCCAAACTTCGCGGCGAGTTCGGCGAATGGTCTTTAGAAAAAATTCTCTCCGCCGTGCTGCCTGCCGATAGTTTCGTTCTTCAATATCCATTTCGTGACGGCAAAAAAGTCGATGCCCTCGTAAAAATGCCGCAGTATTCGGTCCCTATTGACGCGAAATTTCCATTGAGCAATTTTGAAAAACTCCAGCAGACCCAAAGCGATACTGAAAAACTGAAACTGCGAAAGGAATTTTTGAAAGATGTCCAGAAACATATCGACAAGATTGCAGAAAGCTATATCAAGCCCAACGAAGGAACGCTGGACTTCGCGATTATGTATATCCCCGCCGAAAATATCTATTATGAAGCAATGGTTAAAAATGCCGAAGATACGATAAGCGTTCAGGATTACGCAATGGGAAGAAAGGTTTTTCCGGTCTCGCCGAATTTGCTCTATGTTTATCTTATGACGATAGTAATGGGCCTTCACGGGATGCAAATTGAAAAACAGGCAGCAGAAATACGACAAAATCTCAAGAGTCTTAACGTTTCATTCGCAGATTTTATTTCATTGTGGGATACACTTGGCACACATCTGCGAAATGCGCAATTCAAACATGATGAAGGTCAAAAGAAATTAGACAAATTTGTTATGCAGTTAGGACAAATACAAAACGAAAAGGATGTATGATTTACGAAGATTTAAAAGGTAAAAAAGTATTAGTTACCGGTTCGAGCAGCGGAATCGGGGCAGCGACGGCAAAGATGTTTGCACAGCAAGGCTGCTTTGTAGGCGTTCATTACTTCAGGACAAAAGAAGGCGGCGAAGAAACTTTCGCGGAAGTAAAAAAAGTCTCCGATGGCTGTCTGCTTAAGGCCGATATGCGGGACAAAAAACAGGTAGTTAAATTGATCGAGGATTTTGCGAAAAATGCCGGCGGTATCGATGTCCTTGTCAATAACGCAGGCTCGCTCATAGACAGGCAATTTTTCGCCGACGCCAATGAAAAATATTTTGATGACGTGTTCGCTACAAATGTCAAAAGTGCGTTTCTGGCAGCACAGGCAGCCTTAGAAGAACTAAAAAAAACAAAAGGCTGTATAGTGAATATCGGCTCTATCGCGGGGCATAACGGCGGAGCAGGCGGAGGCGGAATTTATGCTGCCGCAAAGGCCGCGGTCGCAACGATGACGATAGCGATGGCTAAAGAATTCGCTCCCTTCGGCATCAGAGTAAATTCTGTTATGCCGGGACTGGTTGAAACCAGATTTCACCAGCGATTCAGCACGCCTGAAAGGCGAAAGGCTGTTGCGGAGCAAACACCGCTTGGCAGAAACGGCAAGGCTGAAGATATCGCAAAGGCGATTTTATTTCTGGCAAGCGATGCGGCAGGTTTTATCACAGGCGAATACATCGCGGTCAACGGCGGATTATATATGAGAGCATAAAGTATGAAAAAAGCAAATATTATAGTAATGTGGATAGCAGGCATTGTTTTGCTTGCCGCATCGGCATTAAAAGTTCATCAGCTTATTACAGAACCGATAATCAGTAAAGGATTCTGGGAATCGTGGGAATTCTTTCTCATTCAGATACCGCTTGAGATGGGTCTGGGCATCTGGCTTATCTGCGGACTATTCAGAAAGGCCGGCTGGCTGCTTGGTCTAATCGCTTTTGTCGGATTTATCGGCGTTACGTTATTTAAAGGCCTGAGCGGCGAAGAATCCTGCGGCTGTTTCGGTGTGATTAAAGTCAATCCCTGGATAACGCTTACGGCAATAGATATCCCTATATTTTTATTGCTTGCGATTTTCAGGCCTAAAGGCGAAAAACTGCTTCCCCCGCCGTGGCCGAGTCTGGCTCACTTTTTAACTATTGCGATACCGACTTTTATTTTACTGCCGACAGTTGAATACATTCTCATCACCAACAAACAGGCCAAACCCGATGTCGAAAACTGGGTATCTAACCAGGCCGAACAAAATCAGTGGCCTATGCTGGATGATATAAATATAAAGCAGCAGCTTCAAATCGGTTTGTGGGTTGTTCTTTTGTATCATTATGACTGCCCTGATTGCGCCAAAGCAATTCCCGAATATGAAAAGATGTATAAATCCCTCAAAGGCAATGAAAACGCAATCAATTTTGCATTCATCGAGATGCCGCCTTACGGCAATGAAAAGCAGCAATTGATAAGTCCGGAAAGTGAGATTACCCGCGGAAGATTGAGCGATAAAAAGAAATGGTTTTACCAGACGCCTGTAGTTGTAGTTCTCGATAATGGAAAAGCCCTCAAAGGCTGGGAAGGTAAAGCTCCCGGCCTTGACGAACTGCTCAACGCCGCCTTCGGACAGTGAATTACAGTTTCAATTCTATTGAATCTGTGATGCGTTTGCCGTTAGGCGTAATACATTCCGCCTGCAGAATATATGTATTACCGCCTGTCAGCTCGGATTCAAGATTAAGTTCGAATTTATAACATCGCAGATAATCCTGCCAATAACCGGAATTTACCTTCGCATCGGCAAGATTTATGTCCGGCCAGAAATATAATCTTGCGCCTTTTGATTCAGCCGAACGCGGCACATATTGATAAAGCTCAAATTTCCAGATACTTGCCGCCTTGATTCGTGAACTGAACTGGTCAAGCATATCTATATAAGCCGTTATCTGCCAGTTTTGGGTGAACTCTGTAAGCTGATTAAATTTGATTTTAGCCGGCAAAAAAATACATTCTTTTGACATTTCGCCGCCGGGGACATCAGCCTTTCGAGCCTGCTCCTGACAGCCGCAGGAAATCATCATAAAAAACAAAACGCAAACAGTAATCAGATATTTCATTATAAATCCTCATCAAGAAAATGGCCGAATAGATGTTTTTTGGCTTTCAGATAATTTATATTGTGCCGGCCGGGTTTTACCCTGAGCGGAATCTGCTCGACGATTTTTATGCCGTAAACCTCAAGCCGCGAAATTTTCTTGGGATTATTGGTAAGAATTTTTATCTGCCTTAACCCCAAATCCCTTATTATTTGCGCACCGATACCGTAATCTCGTCGGTCGGCTCTAAACCCAAGTTTAAGATTGGCTTCTACCGTATCGAGTCCTTCTTCCTGCAATTTGTAAGCGTGAAGTTTATTTGCAAGACCTATGCCCCTGCCTTCCTGCCTTAAATATATTATCGCTCCTGAACCTTGCTTTTCAATCATCTCCATCGCCGCGATAAGCTGATAGCCGCATTCGCATCTCTGCGAATGAAATAAATCGCCGGTCATACATTCGGAATGAACCCTCACCAGCACCGGCTCATTAACGATTAACGGATTGCCGCTGTTGTCAAGTTTGCCGATATTGCCTTTGCACAGCGCCAAATGCGGCTCAATACTTGTGATACTTTCGTATCCGATAAGCTGAAATTCGCCGTAATCGGTCGGCAGATATACGGATTGTATTCTTTTTATCTGGCTTTCCCGCTGCAGGCGATATTCGATAAGTTTGGCTATCGTCATGATTTTGAGATTATGTTTTTCGCAGAATTCCATGAGCTGCGGCACACGGGCCATTGAACCGTCTTCGTTCATTATCTCGCATATAACGCCGGCAGGCTTCATTGACGCTAATCTCATCAAATCGACTGCTCCTTCGGTCTGCCCTGCCCGCGTCAGGACTCCGCCGTTTTTTGCGCGGAGCGGAAAGATATGTCCCGGCCGAACAAGGTCTGCCGGCCTTGCCTTATCCGCAATGGCAGTTTGAATTGTCTTTGCCCTGTCTGCAGCGCTGATTCCAGTGGTAATTCCCTGTGCAGCGTCAATGCTGACGGTAAACGCAGTGCCGAGACGGGCAGTATTTTCCGCTGTCTGCGGATGCAAAGCAAGCAAATCGCATTTTTCGCTCGTCAGCGGCAGACAGATAAGTCCCCTGCCGAATGTCGCCATAAAATTGATAATCTCCGGCGTTACCATCTCCGCCGCGCAGAGGAGGTCTCCTTCATTTTCCCTGTCTTCGTCATCGACAAGGACAATCATTTTGCCTTTTTTAAGGTCTTCGAGAACGTTTTTTATTTCACTGAAATCAGTCATAACTCAAAACTAATAACTCAGAACTCATAACTCTTCAATATACTGCGTGCCTACCCGAATGTAAATAAGAGTCGTAACAATAGCGGTTCCAGCCGCCGACCACCATAAAAATCTTAAAAACCAAATCCAGCCGGTAATAACGCTGGACATTTCCGGCGCAATCAGAATCGCCGCAACCATAGAAAGCTGCAGAGCCGTGGCTATTCTTCCGATAAGAGCAGGAGTTGGCTTTGCTTCGAAATTTAGGAAACGCAATATTACAAAGCCAATTAGCAGGAACAGGTCTTTGGCGATAATCAGAACTGCAACAGTCGGCGGCAATCGAAAACCGAAGACTGCGGTATTATTGACCGACAAAAGGACGCAAGTGCAAGCCATAAGAAGTTTATCAGCCATAGGGTCCAGAAAGGCGCCAAGCGGCGTTACCTCTTTTTTCTTTCTGGCGATATAGCCGTCATAAGCATCGCTGAAAGCCATAACAAGAAAAATCAGCAGGGCCGCGTATCGCATATATGTGCCCACCACAGGATGTTCATCTTTTAGCATAAAAAGAACAAAAGGCACAATCAGCAGTATTCGAAGAATAGTAATTCGATTTGCCTGATTGAGATTCATCCCGTTAGACTCCTTTAATTAGTATAAACCAGTATAGATTGTGCCTGTTTTTCGCATATTAAAAACCTATATATAAAATTAACAAGTCTAACGGGATTCATAAAGAACGGCCTCCGTCAACATTGATAACCTGGCCTGTGATGTAGTCGTTTTCGATAAGAAATTTCACTGCCTGAGCAACTTCATCCGGACTGCCCGTCCTGCCCGCCGGGATATGAGAGAGGATTTTTCTCTTTAGTTCAGGGGTCGTGTCTTTTGACCAGCTTATAATTCCCGGCGCAACGGCGTTGACCGTCAAATCCGGCGCAAGTTCTCTGGCAAGCGATTTTGTCGCTGCTATAAGAGCCGCCTTTGAAGCGCAATAAACGCTGAATCCTGCCGGCGGCTTTTGGGCGGTAATATCAGCGATATTTATTATTTTGCCCATCGGCTTCTGCTTCTGTTTGATTTTTTTGCGGACAAACTCGACAAATTTTTGCGTCATCAGCATCGCCGCGGCAAAATTTATATCGAATGTCTGCCTTATATATTCAGAATCTATATTTCCAATCGGCTTTTTTCCAAAAATCGCAGCGGCGTTGATTAAAATTTGCGGAGTTGAGACCTTTTTAATTTCGGTAAATATTTTTTCAATGTCTTCCGGCTTAGTCAAATCTGCCTGAATAAAAAGACTTTTTGTTTTCGGCTCGACTGAGCTCGCCGAAGTCAGTTTGCGACTGAGTTTTTTTGCCTGTGCAAAGTTTCGGTGATAAATGCAGATGCAGTTTGCCCCTGCCTTCGCAAGCGACAGGACTATTGCCTCAGTAAGTCCTCCCGTAGCGCCGGTGATTATTGCCATTTTGCCTTTAATTTCCATATCTATAATATTAACCGCAATTTGAGACTATTAAAAGAGGTTTTTCGCAGGGATATTTAGTTTATTGATTGAATTTGTGAAAAACCTCATGATTCAATTTTTATTTTGACTTTGAATATTTAGCCAATCAGCATACCTTTTGTTTACCACCTCAGTAACAATTTTTCTTAGCCAATCTGATTCTGATTCTGATGTAGAAATATCTTCCATAACAGAAAGTACCTTCAATTTTTTTGCAGTATCAGGATCAATTGAAAAATTAAAGCTTTTATCTAATCTTTGGACAACCTTTGAAAAAGTTGTGTGTGTCTTTGGCAGTAATGAAGCCAAATTAGTTTTGTCTTTCGTCAAAACGTTTTCTATTTCGGCGTAAAAATAGGAAGGCGTAAATTTGCATAAAAGTTGTAACAATGGTGCTGAATCTCCCAACATCCACTTTTCTAAAAGGTTGCGAAAGTTAGCTATATTAGTCAACTTTAGTCTTCTCAAACACATATCATGAATGCCAGTCCTTCCTATTTGCCATTGTTGAGCTACTTCATCTACTGCCTCTCTATGAGCTTTATCAATATTGTTGTATCTGGTGTATTTGTCTTTAAATCTGATTAAAACTTGAATCATTTGTTTAACGCTTTCCGGCCGTAACATCGTTATACTCCTTAAACAATATTTACACTCATAACATAATTTACATCAGTATTATATGTAATTAAAGTTTTTTGTCAATAATAAAATCTAAATTTCTCAATAATTTTTTAACCCTCCAAATAAGCTTCCGGTCTGCACATCTTATAATTCAGGTTTAATAGGATATAAAATATATGGATTTATTGGAAAAGTGGCTTAAAAATGTATTAGGCACTCAAAATTGTATTTGCAAAGATGAAACATTGGCTTTGTCGTGTTAAGTAATTTCGCTTGCTGTGATCCTGCAATCAAGTATAATTTTTCAATAAGTTCTTGAATCAGCGTAACTAACGACTTGTGCCTTATGACTTGTGCTCTTGTGTCTTATGACTCTTATTGTAGTTCTTTTGAATAATTAAATCCGTTAAATCCGCGTAATCCGTGGTTATGACTCATTTAAGTGTAAATCTGAATAAAATCGCCCTTGTTCGCAACTCGCGTTCTTTGGGCATTCCGAGCGTTACAAAAGCGGCTAAAACCTGCATCGCAGCCGGTGCGTTCGGAATAACGGTTCATCCCCGGCCTGATGAAAGGCATATCAGATATTCCGATGTTTACGAGCTGAAACCGATTGTCCGCAGCGTTGAATTTAATATCGAGGGCAATCCGTTCACCGGAAAATATATGGAATTGATGCCCGATATTCTGCCGACGCAGGCGACTCTTGTGCCGGACAAAATCGGGGCGGTAACGAGCGACCACGGCTGGGATTTGAACAAAGAAAATCTAAAAAAACTGACTCCTATTGTGAACAGACTCAGGGAACTTGGAATAAGGGTAAGTCTTTTTGTTGACCCTATCCTTGAGACTGTCGAAAAGGCAAAACAATTAGGGGCAGACAGAATTGAGCTTTATACCGAGCCTTTCGCAAAGGCTTTTTCTGAATCTGTGAAATCCGCGCAATCCGTGGTTGAAAAATACGCCTCTGCCGCGGCCAAAGCAGCACAAATCGGCCTTAGCGTCAACGCAGGCCACGACTTAAATCTTGATAATTTGCCGTTTTTCTGTAAGAATGTTAAGCCGGTAATGGAAGTCTCTATCGGCCACGCCCTTATTTCGGACGCAATTGATATGGGCTTGTCTAACGCCGTAAAGGCATATTGTATAGTATTGAAAGAAAACTCTTAAAAGAATACAGGAGATAAAAAATGTTTAGCGGGTCAATGGTAGCTTTGATAACGCCGTTTGATAGCGGCGAAGTCGATTTTAATACGCTTGATGAATTGGTTGAATTTCACCTTAAAAGCGGCATCGACGGTATTGTTCCCACAGGCACAACAGGCGAATCGCCGACCTTGAGCCATCCGGAGCATCAGCAGGTTATCGAGCGGGTCGTAAAAGCAGTCGGCGGAAAAATCCCTGTAATAGCAGGCACCGGCTCGAACAGCACAGCAGAGGCGATTGAGCTTACGGCCTTTGCGAAAAAAATAGGGGCATCCGCTTCGCTGCAGGTTACGCCCTATTATAATAAACCGACACAGGAAGGCTTTTATCAGCACTTTGCGACGATAGCCCAGGAAGTCGATTTGCCGATGGTTCTTTACAATATCCCCGGCAGGTGCGGAGCGGGATTGACGCCAGCGACAGTGGCCAGACTTGCACAAATAGAAAATATCGTAGCGATAAAAGAAGCGACCGGTCAATTGGACTTTGCCAGCGAGGTGGCGAACCTCTGTGACATAACGATACTGTCCGGCGACGATTCCCTGACTCTGCCGATATGTTCAGTCGGCGGCAAAGGTGTAATCAGTGTCGTGGCAAACATAGTGCCTGCCGATGTAAAAGCGATGACGGATTTGATTCTCGAAGGCGATTTCGTTTCCGCCCGTAAATGGCACAATAAACTATTCAAATTATCCAAAACTATGCTGTCTTTAGCCACTAATCCCATACCAATAAAAGCAGCTATGGCAATAATGGGAATGGCTTCTGAAGAAATGAGACTGCCGATGACGCCTTTAACCAGCGTTCAGAAAGAAGAATTGCGTAAATTACTGAGGGATTACGGCCTGAATGTCTAAATACCTGAAAAAATTCAAAAGCTTTTTTGTCGTAAATATATACTTTTATTGTTGTATTGCCGATAATGTTTTAATATACTCTATTGAATAAAATTCAAATAGCTTATTAGGAGTAAAAAAGTGAGTACAGGAACAGTAAAATGGTTTAATGTTAATAAGGGATATGGTTTTATTACGCCGGATGATGGCAGCGTCGATTTATTCGTCCATCATTCAGAGGTAAAAGGCGATCAATCATCCCTCAAAGAAGGTCAAAAAGTTGAATTTGAAATCGGCCAAGGCAAAAAAGGTCCCTGCGCAACCAATGTAAAACCCAGCTAACCGGAAGGTTGGCACCGAACCCGAAAAGCCCTGCCAGCCGGCAGGGTCTTACGTTAATTTTCAGCAGCTTCTTAGCGTTTAAAGTGGCGGTTGTCGCTACTTAGCCAAAGAGATATTACACTCCATTTTTCTATATTTGCCAAGTTCCTTGCGCAAAACCAAACATAACACTGCGCTAAATTGCCTTGTTTTTCGCCGCTAACCCTGCGAGAATTGTTTTTTAAGCCAAAAATCGTTTAATTCAGTTTTTAGGAGGTAAAAATGAAACTCAAAATGCTAAGTATTGTTGTCTTAATAATCGCTTTTACGGCCGGGGACGGATTTGCGGTCACTATCGGACAGTGGTTCGGTTATCCCGCAGCGGATGCGAATAACCAAGCCGCAAGTGCAGGCAAACTGCCCGGCACAGGCACGTGGAAAGAAGCACTGTGGAATAAAGAAGGTATCAAACTTCCGCCGCCGCCGGCAACAAACAAGGATGAAATAAAAATCATCAGGGCCAAAACGGTCTGCACGCTCGACAGCGACGCCGGAAATTACCTGTGCAAACTCAGTATAGCCGGCGGGTCTGAAGAGGCAAACGCACCACGGCTTGAAATCGTAAATGGCGGCACTCTCAGTATCGGTGAATTCCGCGTCGGCTGCGGCGGCTCTTCATCCAGCGGCCCCATTGGATGTGTGAACCAGACAGGCGGAACCCTGAATCTCGCTGACAATCTTTTAATCGGCCGCTTCGGAACAAGCGATAAAAACCCCAACGCGGGAAAAGGCTTTTACACTATCAGCGGCGGAACTATTGCATATCTTCCCACAAATGCCAAGGCAACACTATACGTAGGAGGAGCTGGTTCAGGGGCGACTGAAGGAACATTTACAATAGTGGGCAGCACCGCCAATATCAGCTTTAAAAAGCTGTATATCGGAAGCGATGGAAGCAATACCGGCTGCACTGGCACTGTCGAATTCAGGATTGGTTCGGCCGGTGTAAGTCCGATTCGGATTGCGGATAATATTTCTATTGATTTGGCCGGTGCGGCTTCTACGGCCAAGCTGGTTGTCAGTGCTGCTGCCGAACCTCCAAAGACCAATATTCTTCTCATCGAGAATCAGGGCAGCGGAGCGGTTAACGGCGTTTTCGATACGGTTAACGGTAACCCGGCAGCGGAAGGCGCCGGAGTTGTTCTAAACTGGGCAGGAATTAACTACAATTATACCCTGACTTATAAAGGCGGCCAAGGCGGCAATGACATTATGCTGTTTTATTCACCTGCACCAGCCGTTGCGCCTGCACCGGCAGCACCAAATACGCCACCTGCGCCGGTTGCCAAATAAATCGGTTTTAAAGATATTCCCTCAGGGCCAATCGGACAGGTTGGCCCTGAAATATTTACTAACCTATCCCAAACACTTATTTTGACAACCCATTACTTTATGTTATAATCCACTTCCAAAGAAATAATAACCTTTTTAAGCATATATTTTAAGGCAAACAAATGCGTCTTGCGGCAAGGATGCAGAAGAAACAATGGCACATCTTACCTGCTGACACCCTTTCAGGACAGCTCGCCTGCGATTTGAAAATTTCCCTATTGCTGGCACAGACTCTCGTAAACCGCGGCGTCAAAACAGCCGACGAGGCAAAAAGTTTCCTTAATCCCAAATTAAGTGAGCTTATCGAGCCGGAATTGATGCCGGGAATAGGCGCAGCCATTGACCGTATCGAAAAAGCAATAAAAGACAAACAAAGAATCACAATTTATGGCGATTACGATGTTGACGGAATAACGGCCGTTTCGATTCTGCTGGGACTTTTTACTCTGCTCAATGCAGATGTCAATTATTATATCCCGCACAGGATAGACGAAGGCTACGACCTTAATATCGAGGCAGTTGAGCAGCTTGCGCAGGCAGGCACAAAGTTGCTTATAAGCGTCGATTGCGGCATAACAGCCTTCAAATCGGCTCTGGCGGCAAAGGCCAAAGGTATCGACCTGATTATCACAGACCATCACAGGCCTCCGGCTGACGGCAAAATACCCGATGCAATCGCGATTGTGCATCCGAATCTCGACAAAAACTATCCCGCACAGACAAACGCCGGAGCTACTGTGTCATTCAAACTTGCCTGGGCAGTTATTAATCGGCTTAAAGGCGGCAGCACAACGCCGCAGCATCTTAAACAATTTCTGATTAACGCAACGATTTTCGCCGCAATGGGAACGATTGCGGACGTAATTGATATGCGGGGCGAAAACAGAATCATCAGCAGTTTCGGACTGCGGGCATTTGCCGAGTCCGGCCTGCCGGGAATGAAGGCCCTGCTCGATGTTACAAAACTTACAACTCAGACAATTGACAGCTTTCACATAGGCTTTTGTCTGGCGCCGATGCTAAACGCGGCAGGCAGAATGGGACACGCAAGATTAGCGGTAGAATTGCTGACGTGCGACAACGAAATCAGGGCAATGCGAATCGCAGAATATCTCAAGCAGCAAAACAAACAAAGGCAGCTTCTCGAAAAGAAGATATACAAACACGCCTGCAATATAATAAATGAGCAGGGTTTGGACCATCCTGACAGGAAAACTATCGTCCTCTCAAGCAGCGACTGGCACAGCGGCATAATCGGCATTGTCGCATCAAGACTCATTGATAAATATTATAGACCGACCATTCTATTCAACATTGCAAACGGCAAAGCACAAGGTTCGGCCCGTTCAATCGAGGGCTTCGATATTCTCGAAGCTATTACAGCCTGCGGCAGCGAACTAACTTCGTTTGGCGGACATACGATGGCTGCCGGATTGGTTATCGATGTCGATAAAATCGATAGATTCACTCAAGCCTTTGAAAATTACGCCGCTGAAAACTGGAACGCCGATGAATTTTTCAGCAAACTTGAAATAGATGCGGTTTGCAGACTTTCGGATTTGAGCGTGCCCGTTGTAAAATCGCTTGCGGCGCTCGGCCCGTTCGGAAGAGGCAATCCTTCGCCGGTTTTCGTCGCCAGAGGCGTTCGATTGACCGCCTCGCCCAGAAAAGTGGGACAGGACGGCGACCATTTGCAATTGGCAGTTTGCGACAGTTCCGCAAATGCGCGATGTATCGGCTTTAATATGGCTCATCTGGAAAAGAAATTGCTGGAAAATGAATTTTTCAATATCGCTTTTGAGCCGCAGATTGATAATTTCTACGGCCAGCCGTCAGTGCAGCTTGTCCTAAGCGATATTCAATTTGAATAAATCTCTCTATTTTACTTTTCGGCAGACGAACAAACGATAACTCTTAAATTCAGCAAAGTCTTTGCCGGCACGGTTGCCCTTTAAATATTTCTGCTCGGCTTTGGCAATTTTCTTGCGATACTTCCATTTGATAAGCTTCAATATAATCGGGTTGCGACTCTGGAAAAACCGCTCTGCGGCATTTACTGCCGGTATCATTACCTCTTTTGTTGCCTTGTCTAAAATATCAAGATTCGGGGCTGTTTCGGCTGTAATATCAATATCTTCAATAATCTTGAAAGCCGACTGCCCAATCAGATTCATAAACTTATCGAGCTTATGGCCGCCTTTAATGCCGCAGGCATCGGATGACTGCTTTTTGAAAAAGTCGCAAATTAACATATAGCCGCCCTGCTTTAGCAAACCCGCAGCTATATCGATTACGCGGTCAAGGTCGATATACTGAAAACTTTCACAGAACATTGCCATATCGTATTTCTTTGCAGTTCGAATATCCTCGAATTTGCATTTGAATATTTCACTGCTTTTGCCGACAAGCTGTTCGAGCAATCTATTCTGATACTCTGTGGGGCAAACACAATCGACCTTATATCCCAGGTCGATAAGACGTTTTGAAAATGCACCTGCGCCGCAGCCGACGTCGAGAATCGTCTTTACCTCTGCGGGAATGTGCGAAATAATAAATTTGCAGTATTCATCCTGGGCGGTGTGGAGATTGAGAAGGTCAGGCTCCAGGCCTTTTTTCCACAGGCCGTAATGCAGATGCTCAAGCCTGAACAGGCCTTTGCCGAGAATATGGCCGATTTCAAGACCGATTTCACGCGATATATGCTTTTTGCTTTCCTTCAAGAATTACACTCCTTGTAATGGGGGGGTTAGTGTGAAATTGTAAGGACAGGCGGCTCTTCAGCTTCGCCGGGGGTCTGTTTATGAGCTATGACGCGATAATAAAACCACTTCGTAAAGCCGCTTATAGCAAAACCGCAGAAGACCAGCACAAGCGCTACTTCCCTGCTGATGATTATAATCACAAGAAAAGCTATCGCTCTTATAAGATACGCAAAAGGCTTTCTGCCGTGAAGATACTGATTAAGGATATGCGGATAACGGATTCTGCTGACCATAAGAACAGCGACAGCCAACGTAACAAAAGGCAAAGCGGCAATAATAATATTATGCCCCATATAAGAAAAGAAGGGCTGAGTGCCGTCGATTTTTTTGACGATATCCTGATTGAGAATAATAAGACTTGTAATAACTCCTGCCGCGGCGGGCGACGGAAGCCCCCAGAAACTCATATGATTCGCCTCGTCCTCCTCGTTTTCAACGTTGAACCTTGCAAGACGTATAGCAGCACAGCCAATATATATCGCTGCAGCCAGCCACAGGAAACGATATACAAAAACATCAAGCGCCTCATTATTAAACGTAACGCCGCACTCGACAACTCGCAGCATTAAAAAAGCAGGGGCAACGCCGAAGCTGATTACATCGCAAAGGCTGTCAAGCTGGCCGCCAAAACTGCTTGTGCTTTGACTTATCCTTGCCAGATGGCCGTCCAGCATATCGGCAAGCATCGCAAAGAAAATCATATAGCTGGCCATCGAAAAGAACGGAAAATGCTCGTGATAAGCATCAAGCCCGCCTGCGATATCGCCCTGACCTGCGTGAGAAGCAAAAACTATCGAGGCAAAACCGCAGACGCCGTTGATAAGCGTTACCAGCGACGGTAATACCGTGATATATTTTAGCCTTTGCCTGCGAACAGTCCGCAGCAGACTCCGCTTTGCTCGTTCCGATTTATTAACTGGCTCTTCCATCATATTTCGCAAGTATCGTCCGGCCTGCCTTGACCTTATCGCCTTTCCTGACAATTATTTCTGCACCGCAATTAACGGGCAAATAAAGTTCCGTCCTTGACCCGAATTTTAACATACCAAATACCGCCCCGCCAGCAAATTCCTGACCTTCTTTTGCATCGCATACAATCCTGCGGGCTATTGCGCCGCTTATCTGACGGACAAGAATTTTATCTTTTGGTTCTTTAAGGCGAACCATCGCTATGTCGTTGCTCTCGTTGACCTTACCGCTGATGGGATTCATAGCGTTTTTAAATTTTCCTTTGTGATATGTGATTTTTCCAATCCTGACCGCACAAGGCGTCCGGTTTATGTGGACATTAAAGATACTTAAAAATATGCTGATGCGAGTTGCCTTGCCGCCGATAAAATTAGGCTCTTCAACCTCTTCAATATCGCTTATTGTGCCGTCAGCAGGCGATAAAATCAGATTATCACCTATTGGAATATCGCGCTTTGGGTCACGGAAAAAGGATAAAAGCCATATCAAAATCGCTGTTAAAACGGCTTCAAAAATACAAAGCAATACACCCGCCGGTATAGCAAAAGCAGCTATTACCATTACTAAAACAGTCAGGCCGGGATAAATGACCACCTGTGGCAGACCATATTTTGTTATTGGCATTCGCATAAGTTTATTTTAACCGCGGATTACACGGATTTCACGGATTATTTTCCGATAACTGAATTGCTGATAACCGATAACTATTATTTTCTTGATTTTTGGGTAAAATAACAATGATAATGGTTTTTCGCTACGAAAGGCAGAGAATGAAGAAACAAGCTTTTTGTTCACTTATGCTTTTATGTTTAATTTTTGTTCAAGGTTACGGACAACAAAAAAAATACAGTGATTATCCTGTTTCAATAGTTAGTCTGGATAAGGTGGAGTTAACCGACAGCTTTTGGCTGCCAAAAATCAGGACGGTGCAAAATACGACTATTGCTTTTGGCTTTGATAAATGCGAGAAAGAAGGCCGAATCGAGAACTTCCTTATTGCCGGCGGTAAAAAGGAAGGTAAAGTTCACGGAAAGATGCCTTTTGACGATTCAGATGTATATAAAATTATAGAAGGGGTATCGAACTCATTTATAATCGCTCCCAACAAAAAACTGGATGCTTATCTTGATTCTATTATTGCCATTATCAAAACCGGCCAAGAGCCTGATGGATATATTACGACATGGTTTACCATCGACCCCAATAATCCCCCTGCTCCTTGGGTGCAAAAAACAGGCAAACGCTGGACTGGTGAATCAAGCAGCCATGAACTATATAACAGCGGTCATATGTTTGAAGCCGCTGTCGCGCATTATATCGCCACCGGCAAACGTAATTTTCTGGATATCGCAATTAAAAATGCCGACTTACTGGTTAGTAGTTTCGGCCCGGGCAAACTTACAATACCGCCAGGCCATCAGATTGTTGAAACGGGATTAATAAAACTTTATCGCGTTACTCACAATGAAAAATACCTGGAACTGGCCAAATATTTTCTCGACCTCAGGGGCAACCCAGCCACACATCAACTCTACGGCGAATACAGTCAAGACCATATACCGGTTACTCAGCAAACCGAAATTACAGGCCACGCCGTAAGAGCTGTGTATATGTATGCAGGAATGACCGATATAGCGGCAATCTATAACGATTCGGCGTATTTAAAAGCAGTGAAAAATATCTGGAACAATCTGATAGAGCGCAAGATGTATATTACCGGCGGTATCGGAGCAAAACATGAACAAGAATCGCTGGGCAGAGATTATGAACTGCCCAACTTGACTTCATACAGCGAAACCTGTGCATCTATAGGCGATGTATATTGGAATCATCGTTTGTTTCTGCTCACCGGCGATGCGAAATATTATGATATTATTGAACGCACCTTATACAATGGTTTGATTGCGGGTATATCACTCGATGGAAAAAACTTCTTTTACGTAAACCCACTCCAGGCCGATGGTAAATTTAATTTCAATCAGGGGGCAGGAACACGCCAGAGCTGGTTTGACTGTTCCTGCTGCCCGACAAACCTCATTCGCTTTATTCCTTCGCTGCCGGGCTTGATTTATGCCGCACAAAAAGACACGTTGTATGTTAATCTTTATATGTCCAATAAGGCGAAAGTGAATATAGAAAACAGGCAGGTAAACATCGAACAGCAAACAGATTATCCCTGGCAGGGAGACGTCAATATTGTAATTAATCCTGAAAAAACCGGGCAATTTACTCTGAAACTCCGCATACCGGGCTGGGCACAAAACCAGGTTATCCCGAGCGACTTATATTCTTATACGGATAAAACAAGCGACAAAGTTGTTATTGCAGTAAACGGCCGGGAAACAAAATATCGCACGCATTTTGGCTATGCGGCAATTACTCGAAAATGGAAGGCCGGAGACAGGATTAAAATTAACTTTCCTATGGTTATACGCCATGTAATAGCTAACGAAAAAGTAAAGGACGACCTGAATATGGCGGCTCTCGAATATGGTCCTATTGTGTATTGTGTTGAAGGCATAGATAACAATAATCAATTAGACAATCTCACATTGCCGGATAATGCTGCATTAAAGCCGGAAAAACGAAACGATTTGCTCAACGGCGTCAATATAATTACAGGCGATGTTCCAGCCAATAATGGTCAGGCAGTATTGAAGCTTACTGCAATTCCTTATTATGCATGGTCGAACCGCGGTGCAGGAACTATGAAAGTCTGGCTGCCGAAAAAATAAAACAGTTTTTCATCTTGATTTTTGGGTAAGACGGAATGTATCCTATTATATGTATTTGGCGTTTTATACAGACTGTATAATGATTGTTTGGCTTTTAAGACGCATCAGATTTTATAGGAGGCGTTATGGTTCTTAAAACAAAACTTTCGATGGGCTTGGGATTTCTGTTCGTAATCATTTTTGCCTTGGCATTTTTCTGTTCCTATTATGTTGAAAAGCTATCCAATGAAGCAGACAGCATCCTGAGAAATAATTACGACTCCATTGTCTATTCAAGAAATATGATGACCGCCCTGGATGATATGGAAACTTCCATCAGCAGCAGTATCTTCAATCAAAATGACAACAAAAAATTAACCGATTATTATTCACAGCTTTTCGAATCCGGCAGAATTGAAATCGAAAAAAACCTGAAAGCAGAGAAGAACAATATAACAGAGGTTCATGAAAAGGAATATGCAGACATACTCGACAAGGATTATAATATTTATCTGAGCCTCTGCGAACAGACAAAGAAAGGAGCTGGCAGCTCTTCAATGTATTTTAACGAAGTTCTGCCGTGTTATGAAAGGCTCAAACAATCCATTCACATCATCAACGACCTTAATATGCAGGCAGTTGTGCGAAAAAGCCAGGCCGCTAAAGATGAGGCAGCTCATATAATAACCTATATGGCCGTAACAGCAACATTGTGCCTTATACTGGCCTTTGGATATTTCTGGTATTTTCCGTTTTATATTTCAAATACAGTAACTTACTTATCAAACAGGATGAAGGACTTGCTTAAGGAAAACGGCATCGACGCCGACATAAAAACAAACGACGAGGCATATATCATTTTGCAGTCAATAAAGCTGCTCGAAAAGAAACTGGGCGTTGAGGGCACGGAAAAAGATACTCTATAGAATAAGACACCGCGGAGAAATGTCAGGCGAACCGCGTATACACATCTAAACTTTAAGTCTTGACTATTTGCCGAGGAATAGTTAGCATTTCCACTTCTGAAAATACCTAATAAATCATTATAGAAAGGATAAAAACAATGTTCACGACAATAGTTGGCGTAAAGGCAAGAGAAATACTCGATTCACGCGGCAATCCAACCGTAGAGGTTGACGTTATACTCAACGACGGCTCATTCGGCAGAGCGGCTGTTCCATCAGGAGCAAGCACAGGTGCTCACGAAGCAGTCGAACTCCGCGATACGAAGTCTAAAAGATATATGGGCAAAGGCACTTTAACAGCCGTTGCGAACGTAAATACCAAAATTGCCCCCAAAGTCATCGGAATGGACGCCCTTGAGCAGGAAAACATAGACAAAATGATGATTAAATTAGACGGCACAAAGAACAAAGGCAAATTCGGAGCAAACGCAATCCTCGGCGTTTCGCTTGCCGCGGCAAAAGCCGCCGCCTGTTCAGTCGGCCTGCCGCTGTATCGCTATCTTGGCGGATGCAATGCTAATATCCTGCCCGTTCCAATGATGAATATTCTCAACGGCGGAAAACACGCAGACAATAACGTCGATTTCCAGGAATTTATGGTTATGCCAATTGGGGCGGAGAATTTCCCCGAAGCACTGAGAATGGGCGCGGAAGTATTTCATACTCTTAAAAAAGTCCTGAAGGAAAAAGGCTATAATACATCCGTCGGCGACGAAGGCGGTTTTGCCCCTTCGCTGAAATCAAACGATGAGGCAATTGAGGTAATACTTGACGCTATTAAGAAGGCAGGATACAAGGCCGGCAAGCAGATTGCTATCGCTCTCGACCCCGCGGCAAATGAACTGTGGGACGAGCAGGCAAAGAAATACAAATTCTTCAAATCAGCGCCGAACAAAAAAATCTCATCCGACGATTTAGTTAAGCATTGGGCCAAATGGGTAAGCAAATATCCAATCGTAAGCCTGGAAGACGGCCTTGCAGAGGATGACTGGGCAGGCTGGACGAACTTAACAGAAACGTTAGGCGATAAAATTCAGATTGTCGGCGATGATTTGTTTGTTACAAATACCGAGCGTCTTGCCAAAGGCATAAAATTAGGCAGTGCAAATTCGATTTTGATAAAGCTCAACCAGATAGGCACACTGACAGAGACGTTCGAAGCGATTAATATGGCAAAGAGGGCCGGCTGGACAGCGGTCATAAGTCATCGCAGCGGCGAAACAGAAGACTCGACAATCGCGGATTTGGCAGTCGCAACAGGCATCGGCCAGATTAAGACTGGCTCAGCCTGCAGGACGGACAGAATTTGCAAATATAACCAGTTGCTGCGGATTCACGAAGAGCTTGGCAAAGCCGCTCAATATGGCTCGTTTTTATTTGAATAATGAGAACAAATTTAAAAGCCCCGATATTTAATATCGGGGCTTTTCCTTTGCGCAACTTTATATTTGACACGGATTACTACAGGATTTACACTGTTTGTATGGGAACAGAAGAAATAATAGGCAAACAAAGAGAGCAGATACTTGCTCTTGCGGCAAAGCGCGGCGCTTTCAATGTCCGAGTATTCGGCTCTGTCGCAAGAGGTGAAGCAAACCCCAACAGCGATGTGGATTTCCTCGTCGATATGGAAGATGGCCGGAGCTTGTTCGACCTTGGCGGCCTGCTGATGGACTTACAGGAATTATTGCATCGCAAAGTTGACGTCGTTACTGAACCAGGACTTCACTGGTATATAAAAGACAAAGTCATCAGGGAAGCCAAACCTCTATGAAGGACGATAAGCTGTATCTGATTCACATAATCGAATGTATTGAGCATATCGAATCATATACGGAAAATGTGGACAAAGAAACTTTTATAAACACGCCTATTATACAGGATGCAGTTATACGAAATCTGCAAACTATGGCAGAATCAACCCAAAGGCTTTCTGAACGAACAAAACAGATGCAGCCAGGGATAGACTGGCATAGAATTTCAGGATTTCGTAATGTTCTTGTCCACGATTATCTGGGCGTAGATTTGGAAAGAATTTGGAATATCGTCGAAAAAGAAATCACCCCTTTAAAGAACGCCATTCAAGCAATGATGAAATAGCTCAATGGTTTATTTTTATGCTATATACAATTCGAAATTACCATTTGTTTTATTGATTTTGGCCATTGTCTCTGCGGCAACGGCACAGACAACGTTTGAGCCGGGCAAAGAAACACGGCTGGACGCAGGCAAATCGGCAGGTGAAATCCTTGTTTATGTGCCCGGTGATTATAATGACGATTGCAATTGGCCGGCGATTTATTACTATCACGGAAAAGGCGGGCAGCTTTCAACACAGTGGCTTCAAATCGCAACAGGAGGCAAAGGATATATTATTGTAAGTCTGGAATTCGTCCCCACAGCCTCTGAGCAATTGAATCAGGTTCAGTATCGGGCATACATCGCACAGGAGATAAAAAACTTCGGCTATGTCAGGCATTTTCTGCAGGGAAAATTAAAGACAGATTTCAAGAAAACGGTTCTTGCAGGCTTAAGCCGGGGAGGCTGGCTGGTCGCCGACCTTTTCAGCGTTCGTCCGCAGCTTGCCGCGGCGGCAGTAATTACAGCCGCGGGTTATCACAACTGGCTGCCTGAAAACGCATCGCCGATGACCGGCAAGTATGTCTATATCGGCGCTGGTGAAAAGGACCAGAACCTTGAGCCCGCTAAAAAGGCCGCAAGATATTTTGCCAATCGCAGCGCAAATGTAATGTTGGAAATATACCCCGGCTTAGGACATCAAATAGACCCAAATGCGCCGAAACTGCAAAAGTGGTTTTCAGACTTGCGAAGCAACCTTAATGACCATTAAAAGCCTTCCGGCCTCGAAAATTCCGGAAGGCTTTTTTTATTGAAACCCTTCGTAGCTCTTAGGGGCGGAGTAGGGAAAAAATTTTAAAAAATTCACGATTTTTTACTTGATTTTAATTAAAAATATGGTAAAATACTCTTGTTATTTGACAATTAGTTAATTTTTTAGCATCTTTTGTGTAACTTCTTTGTTATAATAAGCTTACAGTAAACAGCCGCTCAAATTTTACTGTCCACTGTCCACGGTTCAATGTGAACTAATACAAACCCGCCTAATTATATCCTCAATTTTCGCGCAGCGTCTCGCCGTAGCCTTTGGCGACGGCGGATTAAATTTTAAATTTTAGTAACGGAGAGAATTTATGCAGACAGCACAAGAAACAACCGATTATTTAACTTTCACAACCTGCCATAGAACTGTCAAAGTTGACCCTGACGTTTATTATCAGATTTTTAATGTCCATTGTTCTAAGCCTCGCCGGAAATACGTCAATGGCATAATTTGTATGCCGTCTACTGGCAAAAGTTATCCGGTCCTTCGTATTGGAAAAAATCCGTCAAGGTTTGTTCGCCTTCAATGTTTTATTATGAAACCGCCCAAAGGAATGGTTGTTGACCATATCAATCACGATGGATTTGATAACAGAAGAGAAAACCTGCGGATTTGCACTCAAAGACAAAATACCTTGAACCGAAAATATAAATCCAATACAGGTTTTCAGGGCGTTAATGTTTACACAAGAGATGGCAAAAGCTATTGCAGGGCACGTTTTCTAAATAGGGATGGCAAAACATTATTGTTTCACATTCGTGATTGCCGCGAGCATCGGATTTTAGCCGCTTACGCCCACGACAAATTTGTTTTGCAGTCCGGCGATGAGGAATACGCCCCGTTAAATTTTGATAATTTCAGATATGAACCATTTAGGAGTTTTCTACTGGAGACTGATTTGAGTAAGTACAAATTAAAATCCACCGGTTAGGATTTTATGCATCAGTCTTACCAATTATTCCAGAGATTCACAAGTGCGTCAAGAAAGTGGTCACATTGAGAAGATAACCATTGAACATTACTGTTACCAATCAAAAAATATCGTTCATTGGCACATATTAGTTTAGATTTATCAGTTTTCAGTATCCAATTAAAGCAATTGCAAAAAGTATCTCCATAACTGCTATCGAACTTATCATTTGGTACATTATATAACAATCCTTCAATGTAATAGGAAGGAGCAGTGTTATTCGTAATTACTCCATCCTCCACCAACTTGCTCCGCATGTTTTTTACAATGCGAACCATTGGCTTAAAGCAATTATTTGTAGCTTGATGTTTTATTGTGCAGTTTTCCGAATGCTGTTTTGGATAATTAATAATTTCGCCACCGGACAATGAAGGGAAGATAATACCTGGTGGAAAATGTTTTTGATCGTGCACACTAAAAAATCGAGTGTAACGGCGATATTGGAAACAGGTCACTACATCAGCACTGCGTCTTGTACCATTTGCTTTGACCTTAATAGCCTTGTTCCCAGATGTGGTATCGGTTCCAAAGGCTTTTAATAATCTGGCAACCACCCCCTGCTTGAATTCCGAAAATGTGTAAGTCGCCTTCGGATGAGCTTTATGAAATGCTGCTTGTTGTTCCGATGGCAAATTGCTCACGTCACCTCGCATGATTGAATTCAAACATATGACTATATCCATATCGCTCTCAGCAAAGATGTTCGTGTCATTTCCATATGAACCTTGCAGGAACACTTCAAACGATTGGTTGGCATAAGCTGCCTTAGAATCCAGCAAGGCATTCCTAATCGAAGCGTATGTATTTTTTGACTGTGCAACTGAGCCTTGATGTGACCATGTTTCAAGTTGGGATTCAGGTATTGCCATAATTAGTTTTATTATATTTTAAGTTTTTCCCGAATGTCTTTTTCGTATTTGGCAAAAGAGTCTCTTCCAAGATTTTGTAAAACTCTCAATTTCCGTAAGTCACTTTCAAGTAGGTCTGTTGCGTATTCCGGCTGTGGATATGCTTCATTTATCCGAACACAAGCAATATTTGGGAATAGAACAATTCTTAATTGCTCGATTGTTTTTGAACTTATATTGAACATTTTCGCAATATGTCGAAATGGCCACAGAGAAAAAATAATTTCGTGGAAGATACTCCTTTTCGGCTCATTGTAACTTCCGACGCCTACACTTAATACCGATATTTCTGATGCATTCTTTTTGAATGCATTGCTCGCATCAGCAAGAGCAAAAAGTGTCGGATTATTTGCTACATAACCTCCATCCATTATCAAGGGTTCGCCTTGATTTTCGGTCTTTACCTTGACCATTTTAAAAAACGGATAAGCTGCGCACGAAGCAATTACTGCATCTGCAATTGTTGAGCCGAAACCTGGTTGGAAAGTAGCGGTACTGCCATGAGCCTGACTTACAGTTTTTTTGAAAATCATAGGCCGTTCAAAATCATAGTTTGTGCAAACAATTCCAATATGCGTTTTACATTCTGCAAATTTACGATCTCCATAGATTTTTTTTGCTTCTGATTGTAAGGCTCTTGTTCTTCCTCCTTTTGTTCTTTTGGACATAATATTCGGAATTGTTTCAAAATAGATTTTTTCAATTTCTTTTATGTTATAACCTAATGCAATTAGTGATGAGATAATTGCACCTGTGCTCGTTCCATAAATTAAATCAAATATTTCATATAAGGGTTGCTGACAGATTGCTTCCACTTCTTTCAAAACACCAAGCGTATAAACTCCTTTAGCACCCCCACCGTCAAGCGATAAAATCCGAAAGAGTTTGTTCTCTTTACTGCTACTTAAATTTTCCTTAGCTATTATTGTCATTGTATTGTACTAAATATGATAATAGGAACGTTTGCCTATTTTAAATTTTCCGCTGTTGCTTCCTCGATGCTTGCCCGCCTCCGACGAATCTGCCAAAATTCTATCTCCTTTATTTTCTATCATTCTTATCTTTTTGTCAAACCTTCTTTTCGCCCTTTTGTTTTGAACAGAAAATCAGTTTAATCAGTGTAATCTGCGGCTAAAAAAATTCGTGTCTTAGTGCCTTAGTGGCTACATAAAATTATACCCCCCGCTTTTTTCAAAGTCAATCCCGCACCTATTTAATATTCAATTAATCCTTTATTGCTACGATAAAATGAATAGGTGCGGGGTCAACAATAAAATTTATTCGCCTTTTATAAAGGCGAATAACCCTCCGAAGCCTTGGCGAAGGAGGGTCCACCTCAATAATGGGTTCTCCCTTCCTTCCTCCTATTATATTGAACAATTAACGTTCTTTTTGCTTTAAGCCTGCCTGCCCTATGAGATGTGAAACTATCTCTTTGGGGTCCTCGACCGCGATCGGGGGGCACAGCCCTTTAGGGCAAAAATCCAAAACGATGTGCCGACGGCAAATATTTCGTAGGGATTTATTGCTTCAACTTTGCGATTTTTTAGGCAAAAATTCAGATTTTGAAACCCTGAATTTAGCCGTTGTCGGCACGTAATGTTCGTTTGCTTTAAGGCATAACTGCGTAGCAGTAAAATTCAAAGCGATGTGCTGACGTCAAGCTTGCTTGTAAGTAAGGCACCCGGTTTGAATTTAGTGGTGTTTGCAAAACACCGCCTTAAAGCAATAGCATCTCTGTGAACTCTGTGTTCTCTGTGGCTAAAAATCCTCAATTAAAAATCTCTCAGCCTCTATGCTTGTATGCAGTATACTGCATACAAGCATAGTCAAAAACAACTAACAACTTATACCTTGTGTCTTAGTGCCTTAGTGGCGACGTCCTTCAACAAAAAAGACCCCGCAGATTTAAACTCTAAACCCTAAAACCTAAACCCTATCTGCTATACCCTAAACCCTAATTATACGTTAAGAAACTATTGACTTATGCCGAAAGAACTGGTATAAGGGTTATCAAATGACTAATGTTTCAAAACAATCAGTTTTAAGCCTTTCCAAAGCTGCCTGCAGCATCGCCATTATTATCATAGGTGCAGCACCCTGAAAGGCTCTTTTTAATGACCATTAAAAGCCTTGCAGGGTATTAAAACCAGCAAGGCTTTTTTGTTACCCGCCGTCGCCTATGGCTATGGCGGGCAGGTATAAATTAAAGAATTTGACAGAGATGCAAAAAAAACTATAATACTTTGTTTTATCAGGACTTAAAACAATGAGTGAAGACAAGAAAAATTACAGTAAGACTTTAAATCTGCCGCAGACAAACTTCGCTATGAAGGCCAATCTTACCCAGCGCGAGCCGCAGCAGCGCAAAAACTGGGACAAAATCGGCATCTATAAAAAAATCCTCGATTCAAGAGCGGATTCGCCGCAGTATATCCTTCACGATGGCCCCCCCTACGCCAACGGCGATATCCACATGGGCCACGTCATAAACAAAGTTCTAAAAGACATAGTCGTCAAATACAAAACAATGTCGGGCTTCAAAGCCCCTTACGTGCCGGGCTGGGACTGCCACGGCCTGCCTATTGAGGCAAAGGTCTTTACAGAGCTTGGCGAAAAAGCCAAAACCCTGAGCAAACTCGAAATCCGCAAACTCTGCAAACAATACGCAAGTAAATATGTCCGGCTTCAGACAAAGCAGTTTAAAGAGCTTGGCGTCTTCGGCGATTTTGAAAATCCCTATCTTACTCTCAAGCCGCAGTATGAGGCGGGTATTTGTGAAGTCTTCGCCGAGCTTGTGGGAAAAGGTCTTGTCTATAAGCAGTTGAAACCGATTCACTGGTGCTCAGACTGTAAAACCGCCCTTGCCGATGCCGAATTGGAATATGAGGATATTACCTCGCCGAGCATCTTTGTTAATTTTCCGATAGCAAACCAGTCCGCAGCAAAATTAAAATCTCTCGGTCTTGTCAAAGACGACGACAGCAGCGTTTGTTTTATGATATGGACGACGACGCCGTGGACATTGGCCGCGAATCTTGCGATAGCAGCAAATCCCGAACTCGATTATAAATCGCTTAGCTACTCACAAAATGGTAAAAAGTGGACATCAATTGTCGCGCAGGCTCGTCTTGAATCCGTTATCGCGGCGGGCAAATTGTCTAATTATACGGTTAGCGAAAAAACCGTAAAAGGCGGTGCCCTTATCGGTTTGCGGTATAGCCATCCGTTTATTGAAAAGAATCCAGCTTCTGAAATCTCAAATTTGAAATCTCAAATCTCAAACTGGCTGACAATCAGCGCAAATTTTGTTACAATAGAGGATGGCACAGGTCTTGTTCATATTGCCCCCGGCCATGGCCTTGAGGACTATATGGCCGGCCAGCAGAACAAATTAGCGGTTTATTCGCCGGTGAAGGACGATGGCTGTTATGATGAAACTGTGCCGAAATGGCTCATCGGCAAAAACGTTCTAAAAGTCGATAAAGAGGTAAATGATTATCTAAAGAATAAGGGCCTGCTTTTCGCCGAAGGTCAAATCACCCATAGCTTTCCGCATTGTTGGAGGAGCAGAACGCCCGTAATTTTCCGGGCTACAGAGCAGTGGCATATTTCCGTTGATAGGAAAATGCCGACGAGTTCGGACCATTCGACCAGCTCAGGGCAGGCAGGCTTACCGCAGGACGGCAAAAGTCTGCGGCAATTGGCTCTTGAAAGAATACCAAAGGTTAAATGGATACCAGGCTGGGGCGAAAAACGAATTACCGGTATGCTCGAATCAAGACCTGATTGGTGTATATCTCGGCAGAGATGCTGGGGAATGCCAATACCTGTATTCTATAATTCAGCCGGCAAAACCCTCCTAACTAAAGAATCCGTCCTTGCTGTCGCGGAACATATAAGACAAAAAGGGTCGGATAGCTGGTTTACAGATTCGCCTAAGGAAATCCTCGGCGAAAAATTCAAACTGCCGCAAGGCTTCAGCTTCGACAACCTTCAAAAGGAAGAAAATATCTTCGATGTCTGGTTCGAGTCCGGCTGCAGCTGGCATAGCGTCGTGAAACAGGCCGGCTGGCCAATTCCAGTCGATTTATATCTCGAAGGCTCAGACCAACATCGAGGCTGGTTCCAACTTTCACTTCTGCCTGCACTGGGAGCGGAAGGAGTAGAACCATTCAAAACCGTTCTGACTCACGGTTTTACTGTTGACGAATATGGCAAAAAGCAGTCGAAATCGCTCGGTAATTACGTTAACGCTCAGGATGAGGTCGCAAAATACGGCTCAGATATTCTCCGACTCTGGGTAGCAAGCGTAAATTATCAGGAAGATATGCGGTGCAGCGATTCACTTATCGCAAGGCTGCAAGATGCCTATCGAAAAATAAGAAATACCCTGCGCTATCTTTTAGGAAATACTTCCGATTTTGAACCATCAAAAAACAACGTGCCTTATGAAAAGATGTTCGAGATTGACCGCTGGGCAGTGCAGCAGTTGGAGAAACTCATCGGCGAAGTAACAGATTCTTATGAAAATTTTCTTTTCCACAAAGTTTATACGCTAATTTACAATTTCTGCGTTGTCGAAATGAGCAGTATTTATATGGATTTGCTCAAAGACAGACTCTACTGCGACGCGAAAGATTCCCTTTCACGACGAAGCGCACAAACCGCAATGCATAAAATCCTCGACTCCCTTACAAGACTGCTTGCGCCGGTTCTTGTCCATACAGCCGAAGAGGTCTATGAAGCAATAAATTTCAAAACCGAAACACTTGAAAGCGTTCATTTGCTGAAGATACCGCAGTCCGCCTACGGGCGAGACTTCGCCAAAGGCGAGGTTGATAAGGCTGTTGACTGGCAAAAAGAGACACCAAAATGGGAAAAGCTGATGAAACTACGCGATGAGGTTCTAAAAGAGCTTGAAGGACTCCGCCAGAACCAGACAATCGCCAGTAATCAGGAATCGTCAATAACGATAACGACCGATGACAGCGATTTAATAAACACAGTCGAGCAATTCGGCGTTAAGAACTTCGCGGCACTTTGTATCGTCAGCGAGATAAAACTTGTTAAGGCAAAATCGGATAAGCTTATTTCCGCAGAAAAGAGTCCTCATAAAAAATGCCAGCGATGCTGGAATTACTGGCCGAGCGTGGGGGCGAATGCGGATGAGCCGGAGCTTTGTGATCGGTGTATCGAGGTCGTGAAAAGCTAAAACGGTTTTGAACCACGAAGCTCACGAAGAGCACGAAGGAAACACGAAGTTATTGCTTCAACTAAGCAGTTTGCGAACAGCTTAAATTCAGATTTCTAACCTCTTTAGTAAACAATCCCTAAGGGATAAAGTTTCCCACGAGGTTTGGAAATCCGAATTTTTTTGAGGCTATCGCCAAAAAAGTTGAAGCAATAAACACTGCACAATCAATGCTTGAGCTGCAAAGTTTATAAAACGAATCTTTTTATACCGTCCTTCAATCGACATACATTAAAGTTAATCAGCAATCCAGTTTTAATGCCGGAAAGCTTCATATATGTAAGAAGCTGAGCCTCGTGGATGGGCAGAAGTTTGTCAACAGTTTTAAGCTCTACAATTATATCGTCCTCAATAAGCATATCTATACGATAGCCACAATCTAACTTCACTCCTTTATATTCTATCGGCAATTCCTTTTGAACACTGTGTCGTATATTGACAGATATTAATTCGAACGACAAACATCTTTCATAAGCTGACTCAAGCAATCCCGGCCCTAATTTTTTATGAACCTCAAGGGCACATCCTATTACTTTTTTTGATAATTCATCGAATTCCATTTCGTTTCCTTTCCTTTTACCACGAAGTATTATAATATTTTATTTTTTAAATTATATAACTTTTTACCACGAAGCTCACCCCGATGAGATAGTTTCACATCTCACGGGGTAAACTCCGGACACGAAGTCATCGCTTCAACTAAGCAGTTCTGCGGAACAGCTTAAATTCAAATTTCCAACCTCTTTGGTAAACAAGTTTCCCACGAGGTTTCAAAATCTGAATTTTTGCCTAATAAATCGTCAAAGTTGAAGCAATAAATCCCTACGAAATATCTGCCGTCGGCCCGTCGTTTTGAATTTTAGGCTGCGCCTTTGCTGAAACAAAACACGGTTACGGCACCGTTTTTAAACGCTGATTGCGCAGATTCTTAGGTATTTGGTATTTAGTATATGGTATTTGGCAAAAAGAACCGCCGGGGCGAGAATTTTTCGGTTGAGTTTGAAAAAAGCGAGGGTATAATTTTGGCAGACAACGAGGTATTGCAACAACGAAACTGTAAAGAAGTAAGTGCTATTCTGGTCGGAATTTTCTAGGGAAAGGGGTGTTATGTCAGACCGTTATGATGTACAACAAGTCTGCGAAAATGGGCATCAAATAACTGGTTGTTATAATATCAGCCCAGAAAAACGACAAAAATATTGTCAGAAATGTGGCGCATCTACTATAATTACTTGTAGGGATTGTGGCGAAAATATACCAGGAGAGCGGATAGAATTGGATGATTGGGATGGGACTGTGGAAATCGCTGATGTTCCGTCGTATTGCCATAATTGCGGCAAACCTTATCCTTGGACAAAAAATAAAATTGAAACGGCAATTCAGATTTTAACAGAGTACGGAAACTTGGACGATCAAGAAAAGAAAACTATCGAACAAGACATAAATAATATTGCCAAGGATATACCGCAAGCCGAGCTTTCAGCAATGAGAATAAAACGGATATGGGATAAATGCAGCGCCGCCGGTTATGAAGTTATAATGGAATTTGCAAGTCGTACAGCAGCCAAGATATTAAAGGATTAGTAATATGATTTACTTTTGACGAAGCAACAAGGACGGGCAACAACAGAAAATTAAAAAGCAAAGTGCAAAAATAAAAATGACAGATAAAAAATGAAAATACTTCTGATATTATTTTTGTGCGGTTTAATTTTTTCATTTTTGTATTTCTTATCACACAAACAAAATGCATTGCGGAATATTCTTTTATGGTTGGTAATTGCATTGTTGATAGCATTTTTTATGTGGATGTGTGGATATGGAAACTTATTTAAGAGTTAACTCAGAATTTAATAAATAATAGATATTTGAAAAAGAATAAAATGAGAGTTAAAATTTTTCAAACATCAAAGAATTAGTGTTATCAGAGAAAAATTAAAATGAAACCAGAAGCACAAATTAGAACAGGTTTAATCACGGCTATTTTCCTATTGGCATGTCTAGCTTTAGAGATAATCTATGAACTGTATGACGGTTCACTTTTGGCTGTATTGATTGACATTATCATGATATACATTTTTATTGTTTATCTACAAGGAGTTTTAAAAAAGGATATTCAAATTGCCAAAAGAGCTTACCGTACTTATTTTGTTATCTGGTTTTTTTTCTTTGCCTTCCTTCTAATATGCCTACCGTTTTGGGTTTCAGATAAAGATAAACGTATAGGAACTGCCGCTTTATTGCTCTGTTTAGGATCGTATACACTTACTTTGTTTTTTCTGAAAATGGGAATTAATGGTTTGATGCAACATCCAGAGACCAAGAATAAATCGGAAAAAGTTAAACTGCTGTGGTTGGCCATTCTGCCATTTATAATTGTAGTTTTAATTATGATAGGATTTATCTTCTCACCACTTTTTGGGTTTATCTTCTCACCACTTTAGCCCTAATTAATTAGTCCCTAAAAAAAGTTTCATACTCTACTCTGGCGATTTCTGCAATTGCTCTTCCAATACCATCAATACCCGGAAATAATGATGATGCCGTTATGTTAAGTTTACTTAGATGACCCCTAAAATATTTTTTGGCTTCCGGCGATATTAAAAGTTTAACTAAAGGTAAATTTCTATGTAAGGGATCATTTTCTAGACTATCAAATAAGGCATTGCCAATTAACATTGCATGATCAACAAACAATTGATCGCTAAATGTAAAAATGCTCCCCTGAGACACAATTCGTTCAAATTTTTTCTGCATATCATAAATAGTGATTTTGGGCTGAGCCTGATTTTTACCAAAATTAATGTATTCACGAAACTGAGTTAAAATATTTTTTTGATATTCATCTTGCCGAAAAGGATATTTATTTTCCATCCATATTCTAACCGGTTCTTTTTCAAAAAACCACACAGCCCCTTTTTTATCAAGTGGCTCGTCTGTAACTGCAAAATATAAAGCAACATTGAAAAATGTGGACCAATCCAACATTCTTGTAGGTGCAGAATAATGTTGCATCAAAGAAACCCATTCCGCTAATGCACTCTTGTCATTATCAATGTTTGGTATTATTTCAGATCTTAAATAAATATGAGCTTGTTGTTGGAAAAATTGAAATGAATCAAATTCAATTCTCAAAGCCTCTTCTATTGTAATCTTGGGAAACTTTCTAAAAAGACGAACGATTTTGGGCTCCAACCCCCATTCTGCATCTGATTGACCACGGAACAAAAAGGGTTGATTATATGGGTTTAGTCGGGTTATATTATTTATATTGTTTAAAAAATTTACGAACTTATCTAAACTTTTTGCATCTCCATATTCCCACTCTCCCCAAGGTTTTTCTTTGGTTGGTTTTTGGATGAGTACTAATCTTTCAAAAAATTCATTCATATTCTTATTTCGATATTTCGTTAAACTAATCCATTGTTGCCCCTCAAAGAATTGCAGAATTATAGCCTTAAACCAGGCAGAAAACAATAAAAAACAGACGTTGTGCTTAATATTTTCTGTATCTGCGATGGGGATTTTTGCGATTCATAGAAAATAAGGAAAAATTAGTAGCTGTTCCTAATTAAATTTGGTAAGTTTAGAAAACAAAAATGGATGAGAAGATAATAAAAATCGCTAATTTCGACGAATACACCAAAGCAGAGATTACAAAGATAGCACTTGAACGTGAGGGCATCCAATGTTTTTTATCCGGCGAAAATTTCGTCGCTACATACTGGCTTTACGCCAAAGTTGAAGGCGGTATAAAACTTTATATAAAGGAATCCGATAAACAAAAGGCCGAGGCAATTTTGAGGGCGATGGATAAACCCGAAGAAGCAAACAAAGATGCAAGTTATGATTTAAGATGTCCCAAATGCTCCAGCAGCGATATTGATTACGAAAAATATTCCCGCTGGGCATTCTTTACCTCATTGCTGCTCTTCCGATTGCCGCTAACTTACCCGTGCAAAGAATATAAATGCAACGCCTGCGGTCATAAGTGGAAATGAAAAAGTGTGACCCACAGTTTCGCCCCCGTTGATTCTCGACCTGCCCCCGCGTTTCACGCGAAGCGGGGCGGCGGGCGAATCAGGCACGGGGGTGTCCAAGGGACAAAACTACCTGCCCCCGCGTTTCACGCGAAGCGGGGCAGCGGGAGCGTGAGGATATTATCGCGGGGATATAAATAGTAATCCCCGCAGTTTCTTTGCAGAAACTAATCGCGGGGATGTAGGGAGATGGTTTTTTCTTTGAATTTTATGCCGTCGCCGACAGAGATTATTATTTTCTCCGGTGAAAACTGCTTTCCATTTTTATCAATCCACGTCAACTGCCGCGATGAAAGATTAAATTCCACCGTTTGCTTTTGGCCGGCTTTTAGCTCAATGCGTTTAAAATCCCGCAATGCACGCAGCGGCAGATGTCGGGAGGCGTCTACTGGACGGATATATAACTGCACGACATCTTCGCCATCGCGCAAACCTGTATTTTTAACCGTAATCCGCGCAATTACAGACTCCTTTGACGGAAGTATCTCAAGATTATCACAGGCAAATTCAGTATAGCTCAAACCATAGCCAAAGGGATACAGAGGACGACCTTTGAAATAACGGTAGGTTCGGCCTGTCATACTGTAATCGTCAAAGGCGGGCAAATCGTCAACGGACCTGTAAAATGTTATAGGCAGGCGGCCTGCCGGATTGTAATCGCCAAAAAGCACATCGGCAACGGCACTGCCGCCCCGCTGGCCGGGATACCAGGCAAGTAAAATGGCAGGGACATTTTTTTCAGCCCAGTTGACCGAGAGAGCGGAGCCTGTGGTAAGAACAAGGACGGTCGGTTTTCCAACGGCGCAAACTTTCTCCATAAGCTGCTGCTGCACTTTCGGCAGTTCGAGCGAGGTTCGGTCGCCGCTGTCAAAGCCGCGGCATTTCAGGCACATTTCCTCGTTTTCGAGGCGCGGCGAAATGCCCATTACAAGGACAACGGCATCGGCCTGACGTGCAGCATCGACGGCAGCATCAAATTCAGGCGTTTCGGCAGTTGACCATTTGAGTTTTATGCGTGCCCATTCCTTATTATGAAAAAATTCTACCTGCACCGGCAGAATTTGTCCCTTTTGCAATTTGATTTCAGTAATATCGCCGGCGCCGGCCTTGAGGGACCATTTCTGAGAAACCAGTTTGTTATTAAGATAGAGGCGCTGGCCATCATCGCTTTCAATCCTCATATAGTATGCGGCTGTTTTCGGCGCGACTAATACACCCGTCCATCGGACCGAAAAGCAATCTGCGGGCACTTCACCTGACGGAGCGTTGAACCCCCACTCAAACCACACATATTTATCAATCCTGCTCAAAACGGGTTTTCCTTTGAGATCCATATTATCAAAGTATTCGGCTTTAAGACCGCTCTTTGTGCAATTGGCATCGGTGAAGAAAACATTTTCCGGAATTATGTCCTGTATTGCGCTGGGATTGTCCACGAGCGGGCAGCCTTTGACGGACAGCACTTTTGTGTCCGGTTCAAGAGCCTGCTTAATGCCTGCGAGGATTGTTACCGGATGCGAAGGGTGTCCGTTGTAATTGCCTAACAGCGCGCTGACAGAATCGGCGTTTGGGCCGATGACGGCGACTGTTTTGAGTGTCTTTTTGAGCGGCAACGTCTTTGCGTCATTTTTCAACAAAACCATTGACTGCCGGGCGGCCTGTCTGGCAAGCTCATCGTGAGCGGGACTATCATTGACAGAAAATGGTATCTGAGAATACCTGACGAGCGAAGGTGGATCAAACATACCCAAACGGAATCTTGCTATGAATAAATTTTTGACGGCCTGGTCAATTTCTTTTTCAGTTATAAGGCCCATCTTAACCGCTTTGGTCAACGCAGAATAAGTCAGGCCGCAATTAAGGTCGCAGCCGGCCTTGACCGCCATCGCGGCAGCTTCCTCGGCGGTTGCAACGGTTTTATGGCCGGTATAAATATCGCCGACAGCGTCGCAATCTGAAACAACATAGCCTGTAAAGCCCCATTTTTTTCTCAATATCTCTGTCAAGAGGCGATAACTGGCGGTGCAGGGCTGATTGTTAAAACGGTTATACGCCGACATTACAGAAAAACAGTTTGCCTCACGAACACAGGCCTCAAAAGCCGGCAAATATGTGTCCCACAAATCATATTCACTCACGGGAGTGTTAAATTTATGGCGCAACGGCTCTGGACCACTGTGGACGGCGAAATGCTTCGGGGTCGAAATAGTTTTAAGATATTTTGGGTCATCACCCTGAAGGCCCTTGACAAAGGCAACGCCAAACCGGCCGGTAAGATATGGGTCTTCGCCATAAGTTTCCTGGCCGCGACCCCATCGCGGGTCACGGAAAATATTAATATTGGGCGACCAGAATGTAAGGCCGCAATAGACAGACATATCTCCCGTCCGGAGGGCCTGGTGATATTTGGCGCGAGCCTCATCGCTGATAGCCGTCGCGATACGCAGATGCAGGTCGGTGTTCCAGGTTGCCGCAAGACCGATTGCCTGAGGAAATACTGTCGAGACATTGCCGCCCGCCACGCCGTGCAGCGCTTCGTTCCACCAATTATACACAGGAATATTAAGACGAGGGATGGCGGAAGCCCAATTAAGCATCTGAGAGACCTTTTCCTCAAGAGTCATTCGCGATATAAGGTCATCGGCACGAGCATCAAAGGACATGTTGGGGTCAAGATACACCGGCGTATCGGCAATCGCAGCAGATACACAAAAAAACAGAATCGATAACACGATAAAACGAAACATTATAACAGCTCCAAGTTCTGAACATTAATATTTTTCGTATCTGCGGTGCGGATTTTTTGTGCGGTGGGATTTAATAATATAGTAACAAACAATATAAGAGACAGCCGCGATAAAGCCGCCGAGGATAAAGCCCCCTATCCATAATTCAGGACCAATTTCCTTTATCAGAATCCAAAAATCACTCCAGTATTGTTTCGTATAAAAAGTCGTAAGCATATTCGACGGCGCAAAAAGTTTGGCAAAAAGCTGCGTAACCTGCTCGCTACTCATTTGCTGATGTGGGGAAAAAATATCGGTGATGATTTTACCAACAAGATAAGCGGGATAATATACAAATGGAATTGTAAAGACATTGCTGACCCATACGCTAACAAGAGCGGCGAATTTATTCGCCCGCAAAAGAATAGTCAAGGCAATTACCATCATCAGATGAATGCCCAAAGTGGGCGTCCAAGCAACGAATAGCCCACAGGCAAGGCCAAGCGCAATTTTGTGCGGCGAATCATCAATATGCAGAATCTTATATTCAAAGAATCGCAGGAAATTATTTTTTCTTCTTTTTATTGCCGGTTTGGTTGTCTGGAGAATTGTTTGATTAGTCAATTTTTAACCCAGCTGCTTTCTGATTAAATCAAAGACGCTTTCAACGGTTACATTTTTTATATTATGAGCGGGATTTGCGCTTTCAACTTCGCTGCCTCTAATATCGGCATCTATGGCGGCAATCGTTTCTTTCCTGCCGTAAGGGCCGACTCTTGAAGGATTTGTAAAGCCAAAGATAATAGCCAACGGCACACCTAACGCCGCTGCTATATGCGCAGGGCCGGTATCATTGCTGACGACAACTTTTGCTGACGCAAGCAGCGAGATAAGCCTTTTAACATTTGTTTTGCCCGCAAGGTTCACCACCGGCACATTAGATAAAGATTCAAATTGACGGACAATTGTTTTTTCAGATTCAACGCCAACACCGACGATGCTGCATTGATATTTTTTATGAATCCTTTCCGACAGAGAGGCGAAATTCTCAATCGGCCAGCGTTTAGCCTCAACCGTCGCAGCAGGAGCAAAAACAGCATAGTTATCCGGATTAGTTTTGTTTGATATCAAAATATTTTTTACTTCATCGACAATTTGTTTATCGGGTTTTAAGCCGAAATCTGCTTTACCGCGCTCGCCTCGCGGCGAAGCCGAGGGTTTTGCGCCTGCGGTGGCGACCATATCGAGAAAATAATCGACGAGGTGAACTGAAGAATGCATCTGCCTGATTTTTTGCGTATAGAAAATGCCTGTCAATTCCTGAGTCGGGGCCATACCGATTCTTTGATTGCAGCCGCTGAACCAGGCGAAAATCGCGCTCCTGAACCTGCCCTGAAAATCGAAAACAATATTGTATTTTTCAGTTCGCAATTGTTTAATCAATCGGACAAGCTCCGTGAAAGCATCCGGCTTGAACCACCATTTGCCTAATTTTTTGCGGTCGAAGATAACAAGATTATGAATACAGGGATGGTTTTCGAGCAGAGCCGAGTATTCAGGCCTGACAAACCAGTCAATTTGCGCATCGGGAAAACTTTCCGCCAGGCAGCAGACCGCCGGCAGAGCCTGAACAATATCACCCAAAGCACTTGGTTTTATTATGAGGATTTTCTTAAACTGTCCGGTCATTTTTTTTCAGCTCATACGAATCTGAGGCTGTCGTCAGCAATCTCGCAGCGACAGTTGCGCGCTCAACTTTGCGGAAAAGCTCCCTGGTTTCGTCGCCGTTTATCCCCATCGCGTCGCAGTAAATCAGGAACCCCCTGTATAAATCAGTAAAATTAACTGCCTTATAACGAATAAGCGTTTCAGCAAGTTTTTCGAGAGTCCTGATATGATTTTCCGGCTTATTGGCCGAATCCCGTTTTATCCCGTCAAGGTCCACAAGCTTAACTCTATAAATGCCGCCATCTTTATATAAGATAAAATTACCGGCTTTTGGGTCCCTGTGCCAGAAATTCGCTTTATGCAGCTTGGCGATAATCCCGGCTATCTGCCTGATGACGGATTTTCTCATTGAAAAGTTTTTGAGAATTTCCTTATTTTTGCCGGACACAATTTCATAAAGATTTAAACTGTCCGGGATGTATTCGGTAATATATAAACTTGCCTCTTTTTTGTTCCACAAAGCCGCCACAGGCTCGGCAACTTCGATGCTTTTCTGTTTCAGCAGTATCGCAAGATAGAAATTTCTCAGGGATTTAGGAGCCCTGAGGATTTCCGCAAGGGCTTTTAAGCCGCGAGGTTTGACGGTCTTTTTTACGACAAAGGCGATTTTTTTGCCGTTAAATTCGATTTTCCGGACGGCAGTGATATTGCCTTTTTCCAATTTGAAAACAAGCTCCGGTTTATCAGTTAATTTTTCCGGCTCAAATACTAAATTGGACCATTTCTCAATGGCCTCCCCCTTCCAGCCGCCGGGCAGGTTTAATTCAACAATTGGATTTAAAAATATACTCATTAGTAATATTTTAATCGAATATGAAATATTATCAAATCTCTTTTGTCTTTATTTTTTCGTGTAATTTGTTAAGATTCCTGCATGGCTGAAAAGCAAAAATACATTTATAACTGGCCCAGGCCGATGCTAACGGTTGATGCTGTGGTTTTTGATGTAAGCGGCGATAGTCCCAAGGTGCTTTTGATAAAACGCGGTAATGAACCATTTAAGGGGCTTTGGGCTTTTCCCGGCGGTTTTGTGGATATGGATGAGGAGCTTGAAATTGCCGCGGCAAGGGAGCTTGCCGAGGAAACCGGCCTGACGGGCGTTAAACTGACTCAACTACAGGCTTTTGGTAAATGCGGCAGAGACCCTCGCGGCAGAAACATAACAGTTGCATTTATCGGCATTACAAAAAACACAAAAATCAAAGGCGGCGATGACGCTGTAGAAGCAAAATGGTTCGATATAGATAAACTGCCACCAATGGCCTTTGACCATAACGATGTTGCAGCTATTGCGATAGAAAAACTGAACAACCATACGTTTTTTTAACTTGACCTGAGCTCTCTAAAAGGATATGTTTTTTTGTAATTCTGAGAAGTTAAAGTATATATGTGTTTGGTCTTTTCGTTTGGAAATCTTAATGATAAATGCTCTTACCATCGATATCGAAGATTATTGGAGTATTTTTTCCCGTGATTGGCTTCATATTGAAATTGAGCCTACGGATGCGGTGGTAATAAATACGGAATGGTTTCTGAAAAAACTCGAACAGTATAATACCAAGGCCACTTTTTTTGTTTTAGATGGTGTTGCGAAGAAATTCCCCGGACTTATAAAAAAAATCGCACAGGCCGGCCATGAAATCGCGAGTCACGGTATGGGACATATACAGATTTTCAAACTTGAGCAGGAACAATTTCGCAAAGATATTGCTGAGAGTAAAAAGCACATTGAGGATATTATTTCTTCACCGATATTCGGATATCGCGCTCCGGCTTTTTCCATAACTCCAAAAACTCAATGGGCATTGGATATATTGGCGCAGGAAAATTTCAAATATGATTCGAGTGTTTTCCCAATCTCCGGTAAACGTTACGGCTGGCCGGGATTTAGTAAAGGAATCTGCAAAATCGCATTGCCATCAGGTCGAAATATTATCGAAGTTCCTCTTTCGACGACTACTATTTGGGGGAAAACACTGCCGGCAGCAGGCGGAGGATATATCAGGCATTTCAATTACGCCATTACCCGATGGGCGATAAAGCGTATCGAAAAAACCCGGCCGGCAATAGTTTATATGCATCCTTATGAAATTGACACCAAAGAAAGAACACTTAAATTTGAACATCTTTCTTATAAAGAAAGGTTCAAAGCAATAAAGTTTCACAAAATGCAGAAAAGAAATAGAAATACAATGCCACAAAAAATAAATAAGCTTTTGTCAGAATTCAAATTTGTTCCGGTAAGAGACTTAATAAAGAATATCGAATAAATTTATAATAAAGGATTAACAAGTGAAATCAGGGACTACGAATGTTCAGAAGCATTTTGATTCTGTTTCCAAACAATGGGATGCTATTTATTCCAATGAAAACCGGTTAATGAGCCTGCTGAACAGGTGGTTTCGCAAAGGACTCTATGAAAGGTATCGGCTTACTTTCGAGCATTGCGGCGACTTGAACGGAAAAAGAATATTGGATATAGGATGCGGCACCGGCCGATACAGCATTGAATGCGCTAAAAGAGGAGCTGCTTACGTTGTCGGTATAGATTTCGCCGCTTCAATGATTAAATTCTCACAAGAAATGGCTCATCAAATGAAGGTTGCCGATAAGTGTAAATTTATATGCGGCGACGTCATATCGTATCCCTTTGAAAAGTCTTTTGACATTGTTCTGGCATTAGGTTTTTTTGATTATATAAAAGAACCTGAGCCGATATTCAGGAAAATTGCCGAATTAAAACCTCACATATTCGCAGCATCATTTCCAAAATATAGTCCTATTTGGGATATTCAACGCAAGATTCGTTATCGATGGATAAAAAAATGCGAGATTTATAATTATTCTGCGGAGCAATTGAATAATTTGGCCAAAAATGCGAAATTCACACATCACCAAATTATTCCCTGCAAGAGTGGTTATTTCCTTATCGCAGGTATGTAATAAATTACTGTTAGTTTCAATTGTTTGTTCAGGTAATTTCGCGGTAAATACGCCTGCATTAAGCAGAAGTATGATTTCTTAATGAATTATCCTCAATGCCCGGCTCGGCAGTGAAGTAAGCACCTCGTGGCATATTGAGTCTGCCATTTCGGCTAATCTATATACACTGCACAGGCTTTCAGAGTCGTTGTCGATTATCGTTACGAACTGACCGATTTTCACATCCGGCATATCGGTAACATCAATCACGGTTTTATCCATACTAACCCTGCCGATGACTTGTGCGAAATTATTGCCGACCTTCATAACCGCATTGTTCGAATACAAACGCCAGTAATTATCGGCATAGCCGACAGGCACAATCGCCCCGATTGTGTCCCGCCAGGTGGTGAATGTTCTGCCGTAACCGACCGTTTGACCTTTTTTATAGCGGTTTATCTGGACTATCGGCGCTTCAAATTTCATCGCAGGGGTAAGTTTTATATTGAGAATGTCCCGGTGTTCCGCCCAGCCGAACAACGCTATTCCGCAGCGAACCATATCGAAATGAGCCTGAGGCATATTAAGCATTGCTGCACTGTTAGCGGCGTGGATAATTACATCTTTGCTCGCCTCGCTTCGCGGTCGAAGCGGGCAGGCAAGCAGGGATTGTCCCGAAAGAAATTTCTTAAATTTTTCAAGCTGCTGCTCGGCAAAAGACAAATCTTTTTCCGCTGCAGTTGAAAAATGGGTATATACGCCCGCCAGTTTGACATTACGAAACGAACGGACTTTCTTAATCAGCTCAGCGGCTTTTGCAGCATCAACGCCGCAGCGTCCCATACCTGTTTCGACCTTTATATGAACATTCAGGACATCAGAACTGTTTGCCAGGCAATCTTGGACAAATCGCAGAGCTTCAATATCAACAACGGCACAATGGAAACCTTTTTGAGCGCATAATTGGACAGCATCGCTGCTGTAAGCGGTGTGTATCGGCTCAAGAATCAGAATTTTCGCCTCTCCGACGGTATCAGCGATAAAAGCAGCCTCATAAACATTGGCTACGGCAAAAAAATCTACGGGGCCTTTTTTCAGTATCTCAACAATTTCTTTAATGCCGTGTCCGTATCCGTTTGCCTTTATAACTGCGCAGAATTTTGTTTCAGGTTTACACAAACTTTTAAGGTTTGCCAGATTACTTAACAGCGCTTTTGAATAAATATGGACCTTCTGGTCGTATCTTATAAACTGGCTGCTTGTTTGAAACTGCATCGTTACTTATCGCTCTTAATCTGTTTATAGAGAGCAAACAGCTCTTTAAAGGCTCGTAAAACAACTCTTAATTTCGCGCCGGTCTGCACGCCTGCAGTTCTTGGATAATGGTGAACACCGATTTGAAATATTTTATATCCTTTGTTCTTTGCCCGCGCGAATATTTCGGTATTTATCAAAGCACCGCTGCTTTCCATTTTTATATCATTGAATATTTTTCGTTTATAAAGTTTGAAAGCACAGTCAACGTCTTTTATTTTCATCCCGAACAGCAAATTTACCATTGTCGTCCAGCAAAAAGCGTTTATTTTTCTTATCAGGTTGTCCTGCCTTTTGACACGAAAACCTGTTACGATATCGTAATCAGCCATATATTTGAACAATGAAGGTAATTCCCTAATATCGAATTGTCCGTCTCCATCCGTATAAAAGACATATTCTTTCGTCGAGGTCTTGAAACCGCTTTGAAGCGCTGCGCCATAACCTTTATTGGGCTGATGATGAACAACTTTTATATGCCTGTTTCCTGCCGCAAGTGAATCTGCTATTTGGCCGGTTTTATCTTTGCTGCCGTCATCGATAATGATGATTTCATAATCTATATTCAGCGGTAACAAACAATCGAGAGCGGATTGGACTGTCCTTTCGACGTTATCCTGCTCATTATAACAGGGGAAAAAAACAGATAACGAATTAACAGTGCCGGTATTCATAAATCTTAAATATCTATCACCAGCGGGATTCGCTGCCGATTTGCTGCTGTTCTTCAGCGAATTCTTTCGAATATTTCTCGAATTTATTTACCATAGCAGGATTATCATGAAAAACATTCTCAAGATAACTTTTCATCATAAGCGCTGCTACAAGTTTTTCACGATAACCATCCTGTTTTTTATAAATTTCCTTTTTCTCGATAATATCGTCGAAACACTGATTCAAAACTTTTGCCAGCGACCCCTGGTATCTTGGATTGTTGCCTGCTGCACGAAGCAGTTCGAGAACAGAGACTTGAGACGGCCGCTGCATAAACGCCCGCACCATACATTCGAAGCCTTTGTCGGTTTTGTCATTGCCTTCCATTCTGAGAAGATTATATCCCATAGTCAGCAATTTTGTAGCAGCATCCGGAAACTTCGTCTCTCCTGAAAATATACCCGCAAACAAACCCTTGTTTCCCTGATTCCTTACATCAACAAATATCCGCTGGTCCTCATCGATATATACAGGACGCCAGTTCGGACTTGCCTCCAATCCCCTGACAAGCACAGAGTTGAGCTCCGATGAAGGCATAAACACTGTGCCTACCTTTTCCTTTTCAAATTGTTTATCAAGCCAATCTCCAACTGCCGCGTAATCTGAAGCAGTGAGGTCTCTGCCGGCATTTTGCGCCAGTCTGACGGGTTCTCCGCCGCTCATTATTAACATCCATCGCTGATATATGTCGGTGTTATAGGCAGCCTGTGCCCTGCCGTCCATATAAAGCTGCAGCGGCGTTTTGCCGGTATTGGGGTCGGGAAACTGTCCATAAGCTACGAAACCGCCTTCGGTCCAGTAATTAAAAACTATTCCTTTAAGATGATTATCTCTTACAAACTGGCAGGCCTTAAATGGTTTAACATAAGAGGCTGTCATTCTCATAAACACACTGGTCAGAAAATCACTATCCGGCCAGGGGTTGAGATAAACAACTTTATACCAGTAGCCCCACCAAACACTCAAAAACGCAACAATAAGAAATGCTGCGATGCCAAGACAATATTGGAATATTTTCGGCATAGGTCTTACGACTGCCACGCCGGTCTGCTTGCGATTCTGCAGAGATGTAATCATTTTGGTACTCGTATCGAGAAACATTGCCATAATCGGACAGGCCGCTACAGCCCCGATTGGTATGAATCTTCGTGAGCCAATTGCCATATATATGGTAAGACCTGCGATGGCCAAAAGAGGCAAATCTATCATCGGCCATTCATACTGTGCAGGGCTTTCCGCGACTGCTGTTTTGATTTTGGATTTGGTTTGTCTGACAGTAACCTGGGGTTTTAACAATAGGCAGACTACCCATATAGCAAGCAGAACATACATAAGTATATACATATAAAGAAACGGTATGGCGGTGCCTACCGGGTTGCTCCATTCAAATGCCGGATGCCATTCGTTGACTGTTTTCCAGAGCTTGGCATTTTCGCTTACGGTAACAACAAACGTATGCGTCAGGTTTGTGAGTCTGAAAGGATTTGCCAGAATCATCGCAATAAAAGCAACAAATGCAGCAGCAACTGTGTGCCACCAGCTCTTCCAGCTCATCATCTTAAGTCTGTTCCTGAATTTCGTTAAAAGCACTGCTATTATAAGAAAGCCGATAAAAGACACAAAAAATCCATCTCTCGAATCGTTTATATAATCTCTGGAAAGCTGCTGCCTTATCAGGAAATCTAATCCCGCAGGATAGAACATTGCCGAAGTCGCAATGAAAACGATGAATGTGCCGATAGTTTGATAAGCGTAGAGCAGGCCTGTCTTTTCATTTTTCCGATATGTCAGGATGATATTTCCCGCAATCAGAATTAAAATAAAATATAACAATCCCGTGGGATGAAATGCTATACCCTTAAGATACTCGTGTGAACGGAATTTGACTGCCAGGGCATAAAAAAACAGCCAGCCGACGACAAAATATATGCACATTGAAGTTTTTCTCGGCAGCAACTGCAGCAGGTGCAATCCGATTAAAGGAACAAGAGCTATAAATACATAAACATATCCGCCGTGCAGGTTGCACCACAGAATCGTTATAGGCACAATCAGCCAGATATAAAGATAATTGCGATTGATTGTTAAAACAAAAATAAACAGAAGAACTGCCGTAAGCAGATTTGTAAATCCTGCCGGCCGGACATCGAAAAATGACCTGCCTACAAACAGCGCAAAACAGGCAAAACTTGCCGAAAGAGCCGGATTTGCGCCCAAAACCCTGCCGGTATAATAAACTACTATGATGGTTACAATATAAAGAGCGTATTTCCAATAGACCAGACTGTCATATGAAATTTTCTGCTCAATTATCGGCCTATCGAATGTCTCAGCATCCGCGACGGGCGACAGATGGGTCAGCCAGTAAAAAAACACGTGTGTCAGCCAATTTTGGTCCACCCAGCCGGTCGGATGCCAGAATTTGACGGTTTCCAACCCGACCTTATCGGTAATCCATTGTGCCCATTTCGGCCAGGTTTTTACTTCTTCCGGTGTCGGGCCGGGCTTATGAGAATTGGCGCTGAAGGGTTCAACAGTATTAACGCCGTGACTTAGAAAATGCCTCCCGCAAGCCATCGCAACCCACGTATCACCTGCACCAACCATATGCGTCGAGGCCTGCAGGGCAAACAGAATCATCGCCCACCAGAAAATAAGCATTGCCCAGCCGCCTAAAGCCGGTTTTTTATTAACCATCAGCTCTTGAGCCATTTTTCAATCCTGTCAAGTCCCTTTGTTATTTGTTCAATAGACGTTGCGAAGCTCAGGCGGACATTTTTGTCGCAGCCGAACGGCCCGCCCGGCACAAGTGCAACATCGGCCTGCTCCAGCAAAGCGGCGGCAAAATCCATACTGTTTTGAATCTTTGCCCCGCCGATAGTCCTGCCGAAATGAGCCGAGACATCAGGGAAACAATAAAAAGCACCTGTAGGCTGTGGACATTTCACACCTTTTATAGCGTTAAGCCGTTGAACCATATATTTGCTTCGTTTTTCGAATTCGAGCCGCATTTTTTCAATCTCGTTATTCGGGTCGCCAAAAGCAACTAACGCCCCTGCCTGCACAAAACTTACAGGATTTTGCGTCATATGCGACTGTAATCTGTCCATCGCTTTTATAACTTCCACCGGCCCTGCTGTGTAACCAAGCCGCCAGCCCGTCATCGCAAAGGTCTTGCTGAATCCATTTATCGTGATTGTCCGTTTATAAGCATCGTCATTTAACGCGGCAAAACTTATAAATTTCGTATCGCCATAGACAAGTTTTTCATAAATCTCATCGCTTAAAACCATAATATCAGTGCCTTGGAGCACCTGTGCGATAGCTCTCAATTCATCAGGCGTATAGGTAAATCCGCCCGGATTATTGGGGCTGTTTATAAGAAGCATCGCCGTTTTTTTTGTGATTGCGTTTTTCAACTGCTGCGGCGTCATCTTGTAATTATTGGAAATATCGGTCTGGATAACCTTCATTGTTGCGCCTGCCAGCTTGATTGTTTCGGGATATGTAACCCAGTAAGGCGCAGGCACAATTACCTCATCACCTTCGTCAAGCACGGCCTGCATTGATTCATATACCGAATGTTTCGCTCCTATGTTCACTATAATCTGTTCCGGCTTATAATTAAGATTATTTTCCTTTTGCAGTTTTTCAGCGATAATCTTTCGCAGTTCCGGTATTCCCGGCGTAGGGGTATATTTTGTCTTGCCCGCTTTTAAGGCCGCAATTGTCGCATCCTTAATATACTGCGGCGTATCAAAGTCCGGCTCGCCTACCGTGAAGCCGACAATATCAACACCTTTGGCTTTTAGTTCTTTTGCTTTTGTGTCAACTGCCATTGTCGCTGAAGGCGGCACAGACTGTGCTCTTTTGCTGACTTTCATATTTGCTCCATTTTCTATAAAGGATTATTTGGCCAAGTATTAAAACATAAATTATTACATTGGTCAAGTAATTCTGCCTTGTTTACAGCCTGAATTTCAGTATAATATCTATGAATTTTAGGGAGTTTTCAAATGGCAGTGAATTGGCCCGACGTAATTTCGCTTTTAGTTGCAGCCGTTTTAGGCGGCGTAATCGGACTTGAAAGGGAGCTTCGAGGCAAACCAGCCGGCCTTCGCACGAATATCCTTATCTGCCTCGGTTCGTGCGTTTTTACAATTATCTCAACAAGTCTATCCGGCTCCGACCCCGGCAGAATAGCAGCCCAGATTATTACCGGTATCGGCTTTCTCGGCGCCGGCGCAATAATCCACAGCGGCACCGGCACTCACGGCCTGACTACCGCCGCCGGTATATGGATTGTCGCAAGTATCGGAATGGCTTGCGGCGCAAAAATGTATCCTCTGGCCGTTGTCGCGGCTCTTTTAACCTTGATTGTATTACTGGTGCTACCGCCATTCGAAAAGAAATTCAGAAAAGACCAACCTGACCAGGTCAATCAAAACGACTAATTTACAAATGCTGCTATCGCGAAAATCAGCCAGATAATGACTCCCACGATAATTTTTGCGCCTAATCCGGCAAATCGTCCTAATCCCGCCCCTGTTGCAATTTTGAGCGACTGTTTCATCTCTTTCCCAGCTTTTCTTTCAACAATTAAAACCGCTATAGCCGCTCCGAGAGCTGAACCGAGCAGAGTGCCGAAAATCGGAATGGGGATAAAAAACGTTCCTAATATTGCCCCGACAATTGCACCGATTATCGCCGCTGCCATGGCTTTTTCCCCGCCGCCGGCAACTTTCGCCCCGCCTGCACCTGCTAAAAATTCGAAAACCTCTCCTAAAAATGCAAGAACAACCGCTGCTGTTATTGTGTAAACGCTAAAGATTCCCCTTTGCCATAAAGCAAAAAGGATAACGGTAATAATCATAAGCCAGTTGCCCGGCAGAGAAAAAAACACCAGCCCCAGCCAAAAGGTATTTATTAAAATCAACAGGATTAACCATAGATAAATCATATTTTGATTTTAAATGGTTCAGATATTTATTACAACAATTGAATATTGAAAATTTAAGATTGAAGATTTACGGAAATATCAATATTCTATAATTATCCTATTTTTGCGGAGTAAAAATGAAAAAGATACTTCTGATTTTCATATTGGCTTTTTGCGTCGGCTGCTTGCCTGCAAAGAACGAAATTACGCAAACATCTACCATTGACGCCCTGCTGGCAGGCGCTTACGACGGCCAAATGACCTGCGGCGAGATTCTGAATTACGGTAATTTCGGGATTGGCTGCTTCGATAAGCTCGACGGTGAAATGGTAATCCTGAATGGTAAAATTTATCAAATCAAGTCCGATGGCAGAGTTTACCGCCCTGCTTTGAACACGAAAACCCCTTTCGCAACAGTTTGTAATTTCCAGCCTGATATTCAATTTCCCATAGAATCGGCGGACTTCAAAAAGACCGAGTCGATTATCAACGAAAAAGTTGCGAATCAGAATATATTTTTAGCCGTCGAAATTTCAGGCTGGTTTAAGCACATCAAAGTCCGCAGTGTTCCTGCTCAGCAAAAACCATATCCGCCATTAGCCGAGGTTGCGAAACAGCAGCCTGTTTTTGAAATGAATGATGTCCAGGGAACTATCGTCGGCTTTAGAACGCCGGCTTTTGCAAAAGGTTTAAATATTACCGGCTGCCATTTTCACTTTATCAGCGATGATTTTACTTTCGGCGGGCATATCCTTGATTTTGATTTGGTTTCCGGCCGGTGCAAAATAGATAAGTGCAATAAATTCCTGCTCATTTTGCCGAAAGGTGATTTATTAAAAGATATTGATTTGTCAAAAGATAAAACCGAGGAACTGGAAAAGGTGGAAAAATAAATGCCCCAAAAAAACTCCACAGGGAAAAGTAATAGTTTCCTTTTCCCTGTGAAGTTTGGCTGCAAAATATCACTTATCGTTTGTTAATCTTCACGCGGGCCTACTCGCCTGCCTGGATTATTCGGATCATCCGGATGATGCCGTCCCATCGGTGGTCTTTCCATCTCGCTGTAATTTTCAACCGTCAGCCATTTTTCGTTATCTTTGGTTGTTTCTTTGCCGGTGATTTCCACGAACTTGTCCGCCATTTTCTCGGCAAGCTCTTTGCCTTTTTCATCAAGAACAATATTGAATGTTCCGCGCCTTCTGTTTTCCAATTTTACCGACGTGATAATGCCATTTGCATCTTTGGTCACAACAATTCTGCCCCTGAACATATTGGGGTTGAATTTGGGTGCATTAGGCTCCTGTTTGGGTGCGTTAGGCTCCTGTGCTTTTGAAACACCAGCAAAAAACATCGCTGCCATAATAGTTAATACAATCAATTTTTTCATTTTTCAGTCTCCTTATTAAAATTACCTATTTTAACATTGTTCCTAATACGAAAGTGAAGTATTATAATATCCTTAAAGACGCTTTCAATAGGGAAATTATTGCACAATAATTTAAAAAAATCCCGCACATAAAATTATCTATGCGCAGGATTTCACGATTATTATTTGTTTTATTTAACTTTTAATTTCGCTGTGGTATTCCTGCAGCGATTTAATCTTGCCTTTGCCTTTCTGAATTGCTTCGATACCTTTTGCGCTTGCGACCGCCGCGGCAATGGTTGTTATATAAGGAATCTTGTATTTAATCGCAGCCTTTCGGATATAGGAATCGTCATATTGGCTCGTTTTGCCCGCCGGCGTGTTTACCAAAAGCTGGATTTCGCCGTTCTTTATAGCGTCCATAATATTCGGTCTGCCTTCCTGCATCTTGTAAATCGGCTCTGCCCTGACGCCATTATCTTTCAGATGTTTGCAGGTGCCGCTGGTTGCAAGAATTTTGAAACCAAGTTTTGCAAATCTTTTTGCGACGTCAACAGCCGCATCCTTATCAGCGTTATGGACAGTAATTAAAACAGTCCCTTTTGAAGGCAGCGTTTGCCTAGCGGCATCTTCAGCCTTGTAGAACGCAAGGCCGAACGAATCAGCCATTCCCAGCACTTCGCCGGTCGAGCGCATCTCAGGCCCTAAAATCGGGTCAACTTCCGGAAACATATTGAACGGAAATACCGATTCTTTTACACCAAAGTGCGGGAACTTTTTCGGCTTCAATTTCAGCTCCGCTATTTTTTTGCCTAACATTAACTGTGTAGCGAGTCTTGCCATTTGTATTCCGCAAACCTTCGAGACTAACGGCACGGTTCTCGACGCCCTCGGATTTGCCTCAAGGACGTAAACAATGTCTTTTGCGATTGCATACTGCATATTCATTAGACCGACAACGTTAAGCTTTACCGCGATTTTGCGGGTATATTCATTAATAGTATCGAGATGTTTTTGCGGAATACTTATTGGCGGGATAACGCAGGCTGAATCGCCGCTGTGAATGCCCGCAAGCTCAATATGCTCCATCACCGCAGGCACAAACGCATCTGTGCCGTCAGCCAAAGCGTCTGCTTCACACTCAATCGCGTCTTCGAGAAATTTATCAATCAATATTGGCCTTTCAGGCGTTACGCCTACTGCGGCGTCAACATATCGCTTGAGCATATCGACATCGTGAACGACTTCCATACCTCGCCCGCCGAGGACATAGGAAGGCCGAACCATCAAAGGATAACCAATCCTCGCGGCAACCTTCGCCGCCTCATCAAACGTGCTTGCCATACCCGACGCCGGCATTGGAATATCGAGACTTTCCATTTTTTTGCGGAATCTGTCGCGGTCTTCCGCAAGGTCGATAGACTCAACGCTTGTTCCGAGAATTTTTACGCCCGCTTTTTCCAGTTCCGCGGCGATGTTCAAAGGCGTTTGTCCACCGAATTGGCAGATTACGCCCACCGGCTTTTCTTTCTGATAAATGCTCAGGACATCCTCGACTGTCAAAGGCTCGAAATACAATTTGTCGGAAGTATCATAATCGGTTGATACGGTTTCGGGATTACAGTTCACCATAATAGTTTCATAACCTTCATCCCGAAGGGTAAATGCCGCGTGAACGCAGCAATAATCGAATTCAATACCCTGCCCGATTCTATTTGGCCCGCCGCCGAGAACCATTATTTTCTTTTTATTGCTTACTCCTATTTTATCCGGGGCGTTATAACTCGAATAATAATATGCCGCGTTTTCGACGCCGCTGACCGGCACCGCGTGCCAGCCTTCGACAACGCCTAAGCCTGTCCGCTGTCTCCTGATACTTTCTTCTTTTGTATTGAGAATCTTCGCGAGATATTTATCGGAAAAGCCGTCTTTCTTTGCCGTTGTCAGCAGTTTATCCGGTATTTGTCTGCCTTTATATTTGAGAATTTCTTCCTCAAGCTCCACAAGTTCCTTCATTTGCTGGATGAAATATGGCTTGATATATGTCTTTTCATAAAGTTTCTGAACATCGGCGCCTTTTCGCAATGCTTCATACATTATGAATTGCCGTTCGCTGCTTGACTCATTGAGCATTTCCATCAGTTCCGGCAATGTTTTTTTGTTGAAGTCTTTAGCAAAACCCAGCCCGTGTCTTCCGTTTTCCAGCGACCTGATGGATTTCTGAAATGCCTCTTTGTATGTTTTGCCGATACTCATTACTTCGCCGACCGCCCGCATCTGGGTGCCGAGCTTGTCCAGAACGCCTTTGAATTTTTCGAATGCCCAGCGTGAAAACTTTACAACGACATAATCGCCGCTTGGCGTGTATTTTTCGAGAGTGCCGTCTCGCCAATAAGGAATCTCATCAAGCGTAAGACCCCCTGCCAGCATTGCCGAGACTAATGCTATTGGAAAACCGGTAGCCTTTGAGGCAAGTGCGCTTGACCGGCTTGTTCGCGGGTTAATTTCGATAACGACTACCCTGCCCGTCTTTGGGTCGTGAGCAAACTGAATATTTGTTCCGCCGATGACTTGAATCGCCTCAACGATGTCATAGGAATATTTTTGCAGTTTTTTCTGTAATTTCGGGTCGATTGTCAGCATAGGAGCCGTGCAGTATGAATCGCCGGTATGAACGCCCATCGCATCGACGTTTTCGATAAAGCAGACTGTAATCATCTGGTTCTTTGCATCGCGGACGACCTCAAGTTCAAGCTCTTCCCAGCCCAAAACGGATTCTTCGACAAGGATTTGCCCGACAATACTTGCTGAGATGCCTCTGCTTGCGACAGTTCTCAGTTCTTCGATATTATAAACTAACCCTCCGCCGGTGCCGCCTAAACAGTAGGCAGGACGAATGACGACCGGATAGCCGAGCTGCTCTGCGACTTTCTCCGCTTCTTCGACGGTATAAGCCGGGTCGCTTTTCGGCATATCAATACCGAGCTTATTCATCGTGTTTTTAAATGCGATTCTGTCTTCGCCGCGTTCGATTGCATCGACATTAACGCCTATGACTTTGACGTTATATTTTTCAAGGACACCAGCTTTGGCCAGTTCGGAAACAAGGTTAAGACCGCTTTGGCCGCCGAGATTCGGCAATAGGCCGTCAGGCCGTTCTTTTTTGATGATTTCCGTCATAGCCTCCAGCGTTAGAGGCTCAATATAGGTAACATCAGCCATTCCGGGGTCGGTCATAATGGTGGCCGGATTGGAATTGACAAGCACGATTTGGTAGCCCAGCTTCCGCAGGGCTTTGCAGGCTTGTGTGCCTGAATAGTCAAATTCGCAGGCCTGACCGATTACTATCGGCCCGGAACCTATTATCATTACTTTCGTTATGTCGTCTCTTCTTGGCATCTTATCCTCCCTGAAAAGCTACATATTTGTTACATTTACGATTTTGTGGGAATTATAGACATTTTTGTCGGCGAGGAAAGAAAAAAATCAGAGAATATTTTGAGCCATTAAAACATAAAAAGGAGGAATCCTGCATTGCTTCTTTTCTTTTTGCATTTCTAATTCTTCATCCTTATCATATTATTTAAATGACAAGTGAAAATACCACAGCTTTTCCGAAAGATTTCGTCTGGGGCACTGCGGCAGCAAGCTATCAGATTGAAGGCGCTGCACGTGAAGATGGCCGCGGCTTATCAGTCTGGGATACTTTCTGCAAACAGCCGGGAAAAATCTTCTCCAATAACACCGGCGATAAAGCCTGCGACCATTATCACAAATACGAAGAAGATTGCCGGCTGATGGCACAAATCGGCATTAAAGCCTATCGGCTTTCTATAAGCTGGCCTCGCGTTCTGCCGGACGGCATCGGCAAAGTCAATAACAAAGGTCTCGATTTTTACGACAGGCTCATCGACAAGCTGCTCGAATACAAAATCCAGCCCTGGGTAACTCTTTTTCACTGGGACTATCCGCAATCGCTGTTTGACCGCGGCGGCTGGCTCAACCCGACCAGTTCCGACTGGTTCGCTGAATACACACAGGTAATTGTTGATAAACTGTCCAACAGGGTCGGTAAATGGATAACGTTAAATGAACCGCAGTGTTTTATAGACTTCGGACACCGCACTGGCTATCACGCGCCAGGACTAAAACTCGATTGGCCGGATATCCTTACTGCTGCGCATAACTGCCTGCTTGCCCACGGAAAGGCTGTGCAGACGATACGCAGCAATGCCAAGACCAAACCTTATATAGGCACCGCCTTTGTCGGCCTCGTTGCGATACCTCTAAACGAAACTTTCACAGATATAAAAGTCTGCTCCAAACTGACTTTTTCTGTCTTCGAGAAAAGCCTTATGAATAACGCCTGGTTTTGTGACCCGATTATGCTTGGCCAATACCCGGCTGATGGCATAAAACTTTTCGGGAAGGATATGCCTAAGTTCAAGGACGAGGATTTAAAAACAATCGCTCAACCGTTAGACTTTTTTGGATTGAACATATACCGCGGCTGGACAGCCAAGGCCTCTATTCTGAAAGGAGCTGAGCTGATACAATATCCCGACGGCCACCCCTTAACCTCAATGGACTGGGAAGTAACGCCGGCGGCGCTTTACTGGGGGCCGAAATTCTTCTACGAAAGATATAAGCTGCCGATTATTATCACTGAAAATGGTATGGCCAATTGCGACTGGGTGCATTTAGACGGCAAAGTTCACGACCCGCAGCGAATTGATTTTCTCAGCAGATATTTATCGCAGCTTAAGCGAGCCATCAATGAAGGAATAATCTGCCGCGGTTATTTTCTCTGGACTATTATGGACAATTTCGAATGGGCTTATGGCTACGGCAAACGATTCGGCATTATCTATACTGATTATTCAAGCCAGCAAAGAACTTTAAAGGATTCGGCATATTGGTATAAGGATATAATAGTTTCAAATGGCAAAAACTTATAAAAAAGGATTAGTCCATATTTACACAGGCACCGGCAAAGGCAAAACTACAGCCGCTTTAGGTCTTGCGCTTCGTGCCGCAGGCTGGGGCAAAAAGGTTATTATTTATCAATTCCTCAAGCCCCCTGCCCTTAAACTCGGCGAAAGAAAAGCCCTCACAAAAACAAAATTGCCGATAAAAATTGAAGCTGTAAATGTCGAATGGAATATGCTTGGGAAAAAAGATATAAAAATATTAAAACAGATATGCGATAAAATAGACCAGGCCTGCAAAGAAATTCAGACAATCGCAAAAAAAGGGAAATACGATTTAATTATCCTCGATGAAATTATATATTGCTGCTCGAAAAAACTTGCCGATTTGCAATGTGTAAAAAATATAATAAAATCAAAAAAAACCAACATCGAAATAATAATGACCGGCAGAGGCGCGACAAAAGAACTTATTAACTTAGCCGACCTCGTAACGGAAATGAAAGAAATAAAACATCCATTTAAAAAAGGTATTAAGGCAAGAAAAGGAATAGAGTTTTAATGTCTCTGCGTTCCGTAATTACGGAGGGCTAAATTATGGCTTCGAAAAACGAATTACGTTTGCAAGATAGGAAGATTATTATCTTTGCAGGACTGTCGCTCTTGCTCTGCGGTGCGGTGATTTTTTATTACACCTTGAGCAGACAGATTATTTTGAAAGTCGTTGGACCAGACGGAAAAGTATTATCAGGCATTGAAATCTATATGGACTATACGGTGCAAGATGGGCGGCGAGATAGTGGATATGTCTGCGATAAAAAGGGTTTGGTCCATTTGCCTAAGGGCGAAGTATTTCGAGACGAGTGGGAACGAAAAAAAGGTGTTGGGCTGTATGGCCTTTACGAGGATAAACTTGCTGGTTTTGTGGATGTGAATACGAGCGACTTGAATAAGGAGGTGGAACTGAAGCTGACGCCGGCGTGCCGGGTTAACGGTAAAATCAAAAGCACGGAGTTGACAAATTTGGGACAGGAAGTGAAGATGCTCAAAGAGAGGTTAAAAAATGGGCTTATGCCAATCGTCTATGTTTGGCGAGGGAATGACAAGTGGCAGAAAGCCCGCCTGTGTTATTTAGGCCAAAAAGAAGAATTTGAGTTTTTCTTGCCTGAGGGCACCTATAAGTTGAAGGCGTATGGCTTCAGAACGGACTACAAGTACGAGGATATCGAAATCGCAGCCGGACAAAAAGAACTGGAGATAAATTTTGACCTGCCGGCAGACCGTCTGGCACATCTGATTGGAAAGGAAGCTCCGGAACTGCAGCAGATAAAAGGGTGGATAAACAGTGAACCGATAAAGTTGGCTGACCTTCGAGGAAAGGTCGTTTTGCTGGATTTTTGGGGGATATGGTGCGGCGCGTGCGTTGAGGGAATGCCGAATTTGATTGACCTGCACGAGAAGTACCACGACAAAGGACTGGTCATAATCGCCATCCACACTGATTCGATGAGTTCGGTAGAAGAATTGGAAAAAGAGATTAAAAAACTTAGTAAAGAAAATTGGAACGGCAGAGAAATGCCGTTTGCTGTCGCGCTGGATGGAGGCGGGAAGTATAAGGTTGAGGGGGCAAGGCCGACGGTTCTCGGAGCGACGACGGCAGCGTATGGCATAAACAGTTTCCCCACAACGGTGTTAATTGACAAAAAAGGCAAGGTCGTCGAAGATCTATATATCGGGCCCGCGGTATATGTAACTGACAAAAAAGGCAAGGTCGTCAAAAAAGAAAGTTATTATGAGAGTGCCGCTGCTGAGGTGCTGAAGAAATTAAATGAGCCGTGATTACTTATTATGTCGCTGGTTAACTGATTTGATGGAGTTCTAATGTGATGTCTGCAAAGGTTGCCGTAATAATTTGTGCTGCGGGAAGCAGCAAAAGATTCGTCCAACAACAGAAACATAACCTCGAAGCAATAAAGAAAAAACAGTTTGCCGACGTCGGCGGCAGGCCTGCCTTTTTGCGAAGTATAGAGTTTTTCGCCGGCAGAGACGATGTTAAACAAATAATAATGTCAATCCCTGCTGAAGATGAGGAAATGTTCAAAATCACGCACGGCGCAAACCTTAGTTTCCACGGCGTCAAACTCTGCATTGGTGCCAGCGAAAGATTTGAAACTGTCGCAAAGGCTCTTGAGCTTATAAAAGATGAAATTGATTTTGTTGCCGTTCACGATGCAGTCCGCTGCTGCTTGACGAATAAATGGGTCGATGAGGTTTTTAAGGCTGCCGAAAAGAATGGCGCCGCAATACTTGCCTGCCCTGTTGTTGCTACACTGAAAAAAGTCGAAAACGGCCAAATTATCGAAACTGTTGACCGCAAAGGCCTTTATGAAGCGCAGACTCCGCAGGTCTTTAAAAAGGATTTACTCAAAAAAGCGTATGCAAATCTGGCCAAACTTGATAAGTCAAACCCGCCAAAGGGCGAGGCCTCGCCGAAGGCGGGAATCAGTGATGATTCGCAGCTTGTTGAGGCTTTGGGACACAAGGTTGCGATAGTTGAGACTGACTTCTCGAATATTAAGATAACCAACAAGGTTGATATTGCGATTGCAGAGGCAATTATAAAATCCCGTCCGAAACCAAAACCCCAAGGCCCCGCCGGAGCGTATTACGAAGCGCAGTGGTGAAAAGGAAATAAAGTTCATACGAGACTAATAGTGAACAATGCTAACAAAACAGGAGTCGAAACACTATCTGAACCAAAAACTTTATACAGATACTATGCTTTTAATGAACATACAGAGAAAATTTTTAAAGAGAATGAAATATACTTTGCGTCCCCTGATCAATATGCTGATCTATCAGATTCGAAAATATGTTGGGTCTGTGAAGGAACCTATCAAGAAAAAGAAATCTATCTTAATAACCTTTATCTGAAAAAATGTCCTGATTGGAGCGAAGAAAAAAGAGTATCATTTATAAAAAAACTTTTAACAGACAAAGATCATGGAGATGATTTTCAACAAATAATAAAAGGTTCGGGTGAGCGAATCAGAAGAAGGTTAGGTATTTATTGCCTAACAGAAAAAAAAGATAATATCCTAATGTGGGTACATTATGCATATCGACATTCAGGTTTTTGTTTAGAATTTGATATAAATAATGGTTTTTTTGGATTATATACTCGTGCTATTAAGGTTGAATATGAAACAAAGTTGCCAATAATAAATGTATTGCATCTGGAGAATGTTCCTAAAGGTGAGTTAGGCACAAAACTTGTGATAAAAGCGACTGATTGGAAATACGAGCAAGAATGGAGAATTGTAGATACCAAAGGTTCAGGAATTCATCATTTCCCTGAAGAAGCGTTAATTGGAGTTATACTTGGCAATAAAATATCACCAAAAAACAAAGAAAATGTATTAAAATGGTGTAAGTTACGGAAATATCCACCAACAATTTATGAGGCAAAGGAAAAAGAAAAAGAATTTGGATTAGATATCGTTAAAATAGATTATTAAGCAAACTAAATTTTTCTGCTGTCGTAGGCCCAGTGCAAAAGGGCATGCCGCTGTTTTCTGCGGTAGGTAATATATTCTTCATAAACAGTGTAAATCCCGTGTTAATCAGTGTCTAAATAATCTGGATTCCCGCTTGCGCGGGAATGACAGCAGGTGTTAAGTTATTTTAGTTTAGGTAGTTATACGATTTTTTGTCTGAATGTCGGTCAGTTTGAGTAATATTAAGATAACCAGCAAGGCCGATATTGCGATTGCCGAGGCGATTATAAAATCCCGTCCGAAACCAAAACCTCAAGGCCCCGCCGGAGCGTATTACGAAGCTCAGTGGTAAAAAACGTATTTCGTTTATCGGTTGCGAGGCTCGTTTCGTATTACATTAAACGGCTGCGTTAGCCTCTTGACGATTGCGGATTTAAAATAAAAAACTTGCTTTTCTTTCCAGTTTAACGATATACTGCTTCTTTATTATAATGGAAATAAGTATGGTGTCCCCAGATTTAGCCCAGATTTCAGATTAGAGAACTTAGTTAGATAAGGAGTAGAAAAACATGAGAAGGAATATAAAATATGTCTTCGTCTTCATACTGTCCATTCTAACAATCGCGGTGTCGGCACATGCCACAAGTGTGACCACGACGAAATACAACGGCAAGACCTACACCGTGGATGTCATACCGTCATGTACTACCGCTACGATATATTTCCGAGTAAAGCCGAATACTTGCAGTGCCGGTGACATTTATATCGGCAAGTTCGCATTGTCCACCATAAAAGTCAAAAAAGGCCAAACAATCAAACAGGCCGCCGCGACGATATGCACTGTAAAGAATGTCTACGACGACGGGAAGACAGCTGTTGGGTGTGCGGCAAGTCTAGGGTCAGTAGCCTGCGTTGTGGGTGGGGTGGCAACCGCACCCGCAGGTGGGACAGGAATCGTCGCAGTTGTCTGTACAGGTACGATTACCTATACACTTAATTCTGGCCTCAAAGACTGTGTAGAGGGTGTTGGCGATAAGATTGCCTCCTATCTGGCTGGCGAAAGGAATTGGAAAGCCTTTGTAACTGGTTACGGCATCGGCACAGGTTCTATGACAACTGCTATCGATGCGGGCATTGACTTGGCATGCACCTATGTGAAGTAGTTGTTGGACAACAGGGATGGTAAGGCTATTGAAAAATCGTCAAAAAAACATTAAATCTGGAAATCTGGGGGCTGGAAATCGGGCAAAATCTGGGGACACCATACTAATTTCCAAACTTTTACATCTATAATCAAAGATGAAACATCAATCAGTAAATTTGAAAATCGAGGAAATCAGTGTAATCAGCGATTAAAAAAACTTTGTGTCTTGGTGTCTTAGTGGCGTGGACATCAGAATTCAGGAATAACTTCAGGATAAACCTGGCCTGTGGGTGTTATTCGGAAAATGTATATCAAGTTATCTTTAAGCTGTGTATATGTAACAGAGCCGTAGACTGCTGTAATGCCGTATTGAGCTAACCTATCAGGCGAATTTGCCAAATCCCAAATGCTCGACCAGAATACTTCTCTTTTCTTTACAGGCAGTTCCTTAAGAAGGTCAGCATATCTGCGAGGTTCTGCGCCAAAGTCTTCTATTGGAAAACCCTTTGCAGGCGGCATCTTTTCGCCGTAAATTCTCCGCCAGATATACAGGCTTCTCTTTTTGCCGTCCATTACCATTTTGTCCGAAAATTTGACTATCAGCGCATCGAAATGAACGATGTCGCCTTCGATTGTGTATTGTTTTTCGAGAATTTTTTCAAGTTCGTTATCGCGCGCGGTTTCGACAAATTTTAATGTTGTGCTTATTATCGCGCCGTTCGCGTCTTTTGTCTGGCTGACAACTTTCGCATAGCCGATTTTGTTTTCATCTGTAAGGTTTGTCAGGGCTTTTTTAAGTGTCTTGTTTTCTGTCAGAAGTTCATTGATTGCCGTTCCGCCCCGGTAGATTCCGACAGCGATCAGCAATAATGCGGCACAAATCAAAACAGAAAAAATTATGCTCGGCAGACTTGTTAATATTTTGAATATGTTTTTTATCATTGTTTAAATCGGTATTCCGTTATCGGTTATCAGTTGTTGATTATCTTTTGCAGAAAAGAATATAACATTACGCATTATTTATCAACAACTTAACCCAAAAAGGCTCAAAATAGGCTGAAAATGACGTTCAAATACCCTTGACAACGAAATATAAGTTGCTAATGTTTATAAAAACAATTAACCACAAATCGAATGTTGAAAGGATTTGACAATGAAAAAGATATTGCTGACAGCGGTTTTTGTTTCTTTCGCCGTGGTTCTTGCAGGATGTCACGAAGAAAGATTTATGTCTCCCAAACTGGCCCCTGACGTCTTCGAGCAGATGACGCCAAGCGCCGCGGAGGAAGTTGCGCTCGTTGAACAAATAACTGCCAGGCGTTTTGCCTATCGAACCGAAATTGAGAAGCTCAAATCCTATTACGAACAAAGCGGCAATCAGCTTAAGCTCGAATGGGCAAGCAGGGAGCTAAAGTATGTCGATGCGCTGCCGCGCTACAGCTATATTATCCAGGCCGAAGTTGCCGGCGATAAACTTGTGGCTAAAGATTCCATACCAAAAGCGGATATTCTCTATAATGAGGCAAAAAAGATTTACGGCAGTGCAAATGTTTTTCCTCTTCCGGGCTCCAGGATTATCACACAGGACCTTATAATCAGCCGAAGAAGGATGCTGCTGGCCCTTAACAAATGTAACGATTTGATAAAACAATATCCCACAAGTGATAAGATTGACGATGCCGCTTTTATGGCGGGCGAAATACACGAATGGTTCAAGGACTATTCTATTGCTGTGCTGTATTACAAAAGGGCTTTCCAATGGGACATTGAAACGCCGTATCCGGCCAGGTATAGGGCCGCACTTCTTCTTGACAAGGAATTGTATGAAAGAGACAAGGCTCTGGAGCTTTACAGGGAATCTTTGCTGAAAGAAGGAGAATATCTTAATAATGACACTATAAAATGGATACAAAATAGAATTACTGAGATGACTGCAGAGCCTAAATCAGAAAGAATCCAGTAGCCTATTTTTCACTTTAGCGTTAAACCAAAGGCCTGTATATTATACAGGCCTTTTTTTATCGTTTTGTTTAGCCCCCACACCTGTGGTGGGAGTTCAATCCCGCCACCGGCGGGATTGCAATTAATATGTTAAAACTAATCGAACAAAAAGTATTAAACTTTATTAATCTCTATAACCTCTTGCCGGATGGTGCAAAGGTTTTATTGGCCGTTTCAGGCGGCGCTGATTCTGTTGCGCTTTTGAAAATCCTGTTAAATTTGAAACTATCTGGAAAACTAACCAATGACTTTTATATCACCCATATAAACCATCAATTGCGAGGCCAAAAAAGCATTGAAGATGAGGAATTCGTAAGAACGCTGGCAAAGCAGCATAATCTTCCTGCAGCAATCGAACGGGTCGATGTTAAAAAATATGCAAAGGAACAAAAGCTGTCAATCGAAACAGCAGCACGATGCTTAAGACTTGAAAAGCTCGCTGCGATAGCGCAGAAAAATGGCTGCTCCTGCATTGCCGCTGCTCATCAAAAGAATGATAATGCAGAAACTATAATCCATCGTTTGCTGCGAGGCACGGGCTTTAAAGGTCTTGCTGGAATCAGGCCAAAAACGGATTTTAATGATTCAACATTTATCAGGCCGCTTTTATGTATCAGCCGGAATGAAATCGAGAATTATTTAAAATCGCAGGATATCAATTGGCAGACCGACCATACCAATATTGATTGCCGCTTCACCCGCAACCGCATCAGGCACAGGCTTTTGCCTTACCTGCAGAATCAGTCTGCGGATAATGTCATAGAATCATTGTTTGTTCTATCCCAACATTGCCTTATACTCTCGGAAAAAATTGAAAGGAATGCCGATGCAGCTTTGAAAAAATGTGTCATAGATAAAACAGAGGATTTTGTTTCTATGGATATTGAAAAATTTAATCCTTATCCTTCTTTTGTGAAGGTCGAAATTATTCAAAACGCATTGCATCGCTGCGGTATTGGTTTGCAGAAAATTACTAATGAGCATTATGATAAAATTTTAAAATTTCTAATGAACGGTCAGAAAGGAAAAATATTGCAATTGCCTGACAAGGCAGTCATTAAAATCTCAAATCTCAAATTTCAAATCTCAAATTTTAAATCTCAACCCTCTGCCGAAAAACCGGAATCTGTTCTATTAAAAATCCCCGGCAGCGTTCATTTTGCGAACTGGACTATCGAAACTGAGATTTTGCCCGCTGACAGGCTTGACATAAGGGATATTAAAAAAAATAAAAACAATTTTATTCAATGGTTTGACCTTGACCTGATAAAACCGCCTTTGACCATTAGATGCCGACAAAAAGGAGACAGATTTATGCCTTTCGGACACAATGCATCCAAAAAGGTTAGCAAATTTTTGACTTCTACAAAACTCAATTTAGAACAGAGAAAAAAGGCCTTTATTGTCTGTGATAGCAAAAAAATCCTCTGGTTCGTTCCAGTCCGAAGAAGTAAAGAGGCTAAAATAGATATTTCAACTCGCAAAATACTCAAAATTAAGGTTATAAACCAAAGCTTTTAAAAAACGTTAAAAAAATATAGTCCTGTAATATTTATTAGGGCTTGACAAAAAACAATTTAACGATATAATACTTTAAAATGAGTGTATCTCCGTAGATAGTTTTCAACTATATTATTAAGGATATAGGAGCGCAGGAAGATGAAAAAGATTCATCAGGTGGTGCGGAGTGTGTCTGTATCACTTCTCGTAGTTCTCGTTGTGTTATCTATCAGTTCTGCTTCTACCGGTGTGCTTCACTTCAAAATGACCGCACCTAAAACAACCCTTGATGTTAACGAAGAAGTTACTGTAACGGTATCGGCTTGGGTAGATGACCCGATAGCATTGCCCAATAATGGTCTTGATACCTGGCAGCTTGATTTGAGAGTCAATAACACGGGAATTATTGAAATAACCAAAAATGCAAATCCCGTTGGTGATATAACATTACTTGCGCCGAACCCTGACTTTAATTACAGTGGCTGGGACAAGACACATGTTAATTTGCCAATTACCGGCGAAGTTCATAGTGTTGCGGTAGTTCAGCAGGTAGTCGGCGCCCCTTCATATACAGGCGTAGGTGATTACTCTGACATATTTACGTTTAAGATCAAAGCCATTGCACTGGGAACAGCCACATATACTATCTGTGATGATGGCGGCGGCGGATTCTTTGCTTTCCTTGCCAATAACACTTATTATGAAGGCAGCAATATTACCTTTGATGCAGGTATCTCTAACAATACTTTTACAGTAGTTACACCTGAACCTGCCAGCCTTACGCTCTTTGCTCTCGCGGGTATTCTGGCTTCTATAAGAAGAAAGAAATAACTAACAATCGCTGTTCTGTTGTTCATAAAAATAGTTATGGCAGCGTTTTTACAATAAATTATAAGGAGCAAGAGGTATTCGCCAGTGGCAGTTTCGAAAGATTCTGTTCCGGAGGGCGTGAAGTTGCGTTCTGCAGCGTGTGGAGGGTTTCATATTTTTATCTTGGCGATACTCTTTTCCTCTTCATTATGCCTCGCCGACCTCAGCGGCCAAAACGTCCTGATTCTCGTCAATTCTAATAGTCCTACAAGCCGTTACATTGCAAAGATGTATAGGCAGTATCATCCCGATGTTCCTGCTGAACAGGTCCTTTCTTTGTCGGGTATGAATGACTGCAGCGGCCCCGCTGCTACCGCCGCTGACGAAATTATAACCAGAACAATATATAATCAATCCATTGCAACACCTGTTCAACAATATCTGCTCGATGCCAACCATCCGGAAAGAATCTCCCGGATAAAAGTAATTATTACAACAGCGGGAATACCTTATCGGATCAAAGATACTAACCCTGCGTTTGATTCCGTGGTAGCTCCAGCTTCATCCAATCCAACTATCGTAAAAAACAATACTTCAAGTATTAACGCTGCATCTGTTGAATCTGAGCTGACCTGTCTGTGGTATAGCGATTACGGTTCAAATCCATTTGGTATTGCTGATAGAATAGTCAATCCTTATCAGGGTTACCGTAACAGCAGTATAAGTCTCTTCGAGAGAGCTTATCCCGGCACTAAGCCGATGCTGTGGAATTATGCGGTAACCACTACCGGCGTTCCGCCGAAAATGGAAGGATACATAGAGGACGGCTGGCCGCCGCCGATGTATGGAACTATTAACCGCAAATTCAACGCCGGTGATATGTTTTTTGTATCTCGGCTTGACGGCCCAAAAAATCAGGGGCAAAGTGCTATCTTCAGTGTCCGAAAAATGCTCGAAAGAGCAAAAAGAGCTTCCGACCCCGCAAAAGGCGTCAATCCTGCAAAAGCGGTTGCAATTTTTGACGACAACCCCTCCAGCAGTTCAAACAGGAACCGTATTTATAACCTTGACGGTTCTGTTAATTACTGGGTTTTCGACCCTTGTTTGCCGCAGCCTCCCAACGCACCCACTATTTTAATAAAAGATGATTATCTTGGAGGTTACAGTGATATGACAGGTCTGCCTGCCGAAAATAACTATTTTAACCGCTCTTCAATGGCAGTTGCCCGGAATATCAATGTCATTCTCGATACGAGATACAAAAAAACCACCACTCAGGCCAACCTTGCCGCAGACGAGCTTGCCTTGCTGCTTACTACTTATGGCGTCAACGGCGACGAAGGCAACCCAAAGACCTATTTGCTTACAGGTGGACCCGGCGGCAATCCTCTCTTTAATCTTGCAAACGGCGCAGTCTTCACATCTATGGAAAGTTTTAATGCCGTTACTATGTTCAGCAATGCGACAACAACGCAGGCTAAAATTGTTGATTTTATCACAATTGGCGGTTCTGCTGCTATAGGACACGTCTTTGAGCCGATTTCGGATGCGACTATTGATAATGAGTTTTTGTTTTACAATCTGCTCGCTGACCACGATGGCGATGGTGTTGCAGACCTTACTTTTATCGAAGCCGCCTATACAGCGATACCGTATTTGAGCTGGTCAGAAGTGGTTATTGGAGACCCGTTAATGAGAATATGTTATGGACCGGGTGAGGAGGCTTTTGAACCTATGCCAGGTGATATTGTTCTCGACGACATTATCAATATAAAAGATGTAAGAGCACTTAAAATGGCAGATAATGGAAACTTATACAGTTCAGACCCTAATTATTTCAATCTTTATAACGATTCAGTCGACCTGAATCAGGATTGTAGAGTTAATATATCAGATGTCAGAATTTTTAAAACTCTTACAGGATATTAAAGGGTTTTTAAGTCATCATTTCCTAAAAAGTCCGATAAAAATTATCAAAAAATAAACGGTATTTTGCTTGACTTTTTAAAACAGTTCTTATAGAATTTATGGAGAATTTGGGAAGAAGACTCTTGCAGCCTTAAAACTGCAGAATTGGAGTGGAGAAAATGTATAAGGGAGTAGGAAAGAAAATGAAGATACTCACCGCGAGTGTGGTGGTAGCGTTATGCGCTTCTATAGCAGCGAATGCCTCAATCCTATATGTTTCAGACCTTCAACTTACCAATCCGGGTAAATTTTATTCTTATGCTTCCGGTGCGGGCAGTTTGAGTCTTTCCCCAGGCTTTAGCGGAATAATGAAGCTTGAGGAAGAAGCAGTTTGGAATTATTCTATAAGCGGCACCATATCTTTGAGTTCGGCCCTTGTCGGGGATATAAGCTCTGGAGGTTACGCGAAAGGTCTTTTTGCCACAGGCAGAATTGTAACAATCACCGGAACTATAAAATACATACCGACAAATACATCTATTTATACCGGAACAATTATTTCTGCCACTATGGATGAACCGGATGCGACCTGGGTTTTAGCTGAAAGTCCTTCGTCCGCTATTAACGGCAGTGCGGAATTTGCGACTAACACAACGCTGGGGCTCGGCAGCGGTATTGCTCACGGCTCTGATATTCTTAAAATAGGCCATTTTAGAATTGATTTCGCGTTTAAAAGTGTTTCGCCGAACCCTTCCGTATTTAATACCACGCAAAATCTTATCAGCAGCTCAAACACGCTTCAGATAACTGCGATACCGGAACCTGCGACAATACTATTGCTTTCAACAGCCGCGTTGGCTTTGAGAATAAGGAAATTTAAAGAACGGAATCGGGAAAAATAACTCTATAATCTATTCGGAGGAAGAGATAATGAAGAAGTTTCTATGTTTGTGTGCAGCAATATTGGCAATGTCTATCTCGTTTAGTTATGCAGACCCTATGGGAATAGACGGCATAGCAATAGTGCAGCATTTAGGCGTCGGCGCAGAATTCGATGCCAGCCCCCCCGGCACCATCACTTGGTCTGGCGGTGTTGATGGCTGGCTGATGACTGAGATGGGCAATTTCCAGTTCTATAGTTGGGCTCCCGGCTTTGAATCCGCACCGGTAACCGCTGAGTTTACCCTTATAACCGACTTAAGCTCAGGCGGTCAGGCAAAAGCGCGTTTTGCTGCCGGCTCGTGGACTATGGGTGTCATTGCAAGCGGCTATACCGACCCGGTTGCGTATCTTGCAGGTCATATACAGGGTAATTATAATGAAATGGCAACCAACCCTCCTGAAGGTACTGCTCTTGAAGGCCGTGCAATCGCCATTGTTGATACAGCTACTTTCAATGATGCTTATTGGACATTGGCCATAGGCACTCCAATTTGCTGGGAAGGCATTGGCCAGGCAGCCGGTATTATTGCTAATATATCGCTGGATGAGGGAAAAGGTATCCAGAATTATCAAAGCGATTATTCTTCAAACAACGTAATTGTTACTCTTTATGCCGACCCGAGCGTAGTCCCTGAGCCGGCTACGATTGCCCTGCTTACACTTGGCGGTCTGCTTTTAAGAAAACGCAGCTAATTTAAAAAACAACAGTGCAGCGCATATTTCAGCGCTGATTATAATATAGATAGCCCGAATCGGAGGCTTACCCTCCGATTCGGGTTCGCGTTTTTATATGGCTACTGTAATATCACTTTGCCTTCTTGGCCTTTTTTTTGTTTGGCTTGTCCCCTTCGGGCTGGTTTGATTTTTGCTGTTCCTGTGATTCTTTTGCTTTTCGACTCTCCAATTCAGTATACATCTCTCTTAATATCGGAACGTGAATATAAGTTAATGTTATCCTGTTATTTCCCTCGGTATGACAATTTAATTCGATTCCTACATTTACGCCGTCGATAACGGTTTCAAAAGTATTTTGATAAACTGCTTTGTATTTTTTCCCTAATTGTGTTTTTACTGCTTCGCATTTTGATGCGCTGGCATCGGCAAATTCAATATCTATTTCATATATTTGTTCATCGAAGGTATATGCCAGGATATAATTTATATTCGGCTCGTTTTCTTCAACCGACCAGACCTGTCCCGGCCAATCTTTATCTGCAAAAACGTAATTGCTCTTTGAAACTCTCAGCCTCGTGCGCAATGTATCGAGCGTTTCGCCCAAATATACTCCGAAGACAGGTTCGCTGATGCCGGCCGGCGTCGGCGTTACATTTATCCCTGCCTGAGAGCATAATGTCCTTAAAAACTCGATTTCTTTTTTCTGCAGCTCAATTATTTTCAGCAGATGATTTATTTCCATATCCAGCTGCTTGATGGAGTCCCGCAGTTTTAGGATTGCATTAGGCTCCTGCGTTTGGGCCAATGCAACGGAGGAGAAAAGAACAACAAGAATAAAAACCGCTTTTTTCATAACTGACCCCTCAAAAAAGCTTAAGTCCTTTTACTGACCTTCTTCACAAATGCTGCAGGTCCTGATTTTCGAATAATTCGCAGATTTTTAATATATGTCTTGTCGCCGCTTTGCTCCAGGAGTTTAAAATTTTTGCAGGTTTTAAGTTCACTGCACTGCCAGCACCCTGCGAATCCCTTTTGTTTTGCGCATATTCTTATTTTGCAGTCCGGCCCGCCCCCGCCGTCTCGGCAGCCAGGGCAGCGAAGTGCCGCCATTGCCTTTAGCAGCTCACAGCCTTTTTCATAGTTTTTAAACGCTTCAAGGCCGGGCATTTTAGCCAGAAAATCCGCACATTTATCGAATTTATATTGATGTAGTTCCTTCCCTAAATCTTTGGCAAGATTTGCTACGCTTTGAGTATAGCCGGGGCACGTCGCACAATAAATTCCGCAGTAGCCGATTAAATCCGTTTTTTTCGCCATTTGACCATTCCTTTTTGACTTGTCCCGCACCTTCTTTTTTATTATATGAATATTTGGAAGGTGCGGGGCTTGTGGGATATCTTATAGCAGGAAAAAAAATTTTCCAGTGGTATTATACAATTGTTTGATTTTTGGATATGCCATCTCTTGTTATCGAGTTTCGTTTGTTATTTTGATTCAGCGCATAAAAAAGGCTGCCCACTTCAGGTCAGCCACTGTTAGACACCCATTGTACCTTTTGCGGATACTTCTTGCCCGTCAATTGTTCGATGCACACGAGCACAGCACCAAAACTTAATTGGTTCTGTAAGGCAGGCTTTGTTCGCCCTCAGGCATTAAAGCAATCGCTCATGCGCATCTATGCTTCATCAAAGGCACGCGCTAAAACTTCTTTTGTCTGCCTAATCAGCTATTTCAAATTCCGACTCTTAATTATATCTTTTTATATCCAGTGTTGTCAAGTCCTATTTTTCTAACTTATTTGTCCTCAACGCCTTCAATCTTTGTGCTTTGATTGCTTTTAGCCATTTCTTTCAGCTTCTCCACCCCACGATTAAACGCAGCCTTAAACTCGGCTGTATCCATATTGTTAAAACTGGCAGCGGCTTTATTATATGCTTTTTCGCACATTTGTTTTAATGCTCCGCCGGCAGATGCCATATTTTGCGACCCATTTGCTCCGGAATTACTTGAATTGCCGGAATTGAAGTAACCGGCAGCCTGGCAATCCATTCTGCCATTAGGAGCAAGATAATAAACCGCAGTTGCAAACCCTGAAAAATAGATTATCAACAAAAATATTAATTTACATTTCCAACCCATAAGACCCCCCATCTGAGATTTGAAATCTCAAATTTGAAATTTAATATTATAGGCCCTTCCTGCCCTTCTTAATCGACTCCATTAAATATATAAGAAGTAAATGAGGGGAAAGCAAATAAGGGAATAGCCACGAAGGCACAAAGACACGACGTTATTTAATCACTGATTACGCAGATTTATTTTAACTTCTCGACTTTCGACTTGCACCGTTAAAGGTTTACCCCGTGAGATGCCGTTTTGGCTATCTCATCGGGGGGTTTTCTTTTTCAGGTTTTTTTAATAGCCACGAAGACACTAAGACACGAAACTTTTTTATCACTGATTACACCGATTACGCAGTAATATTAAAAATTAAAATGTTTTTTCAACAGAACCAATGGCCGCTATTTATCCTTATTATTTCTCTACCTTTATCGACCCCGCCTTGATTGAGTTGACATCGTTTATATCCTGAACGGTTTTGTCGAGTGCGTTATAAGTCTCGCTTTTCGCTTTTAGTTTCATCAGTTTATACTGTCTTTTCAGGGCTTTCTTCTGATATTTGTAAATTTTCTTTTCAGCCTTGAGAGTTTGTTTGGTAGTTTCCCTGCAAAGCATCCCCGCAGAAATATCGTTGCTCTTGGGCATACTGCCATCCATTCTGTTGACAATAAAACCTATGCTGTAAGTTGGGGCTGTTTGAGTAATTATAATTCTGGCTATAGGGAGTTCTATTCCGCCAATAATATTGTTTGGGTCAGCGGCAATCGTTTTGCTTTCTGTTTTGAAAATATCGAACTTCATTTTAGGCTTCGCCGTACTATTGCTTGCATCTATGACGACTTCGCCGGTTTCTGTTACTTTGAGAACGTGAAAGTCTTTTACTTCAGGAATGTGCGGATTTTTAGCCTTTTTGGATTCTGAACCAAACAGAGAACCACAAGGGAATGAAACACAAAAAATAAGAACCAACATCCACAACAGCTTTTTCATATCAAACTCCTGCAAATTTAAAACAAACCGGATTATACACGTTTCCTGCTGATAATCAATAAGAAAACAGAAAGTGAAAAGTGAAAAACAACGGGGTTTTATTTTTCGGGTTTTGAAACTGAACCAAAAATTAAATCAAAAATAGGCAAACGGCCACTATTTACTCCTTATTTAGATTATTCAGATAATCATGAAGAATATCCAAAAGATAATCGACATCATCAACAGTCATAGGCCGGCAAGTGTATACCTTGCCATCATAAGCTGCGGAGTATGTGTTTAAAATATCTTTCATGATTGAAATACTATCATCTAAATCAGTCCATCTTATAGGAGCATCATTCTTAATCTTATGTTTCTCAAATGCATATTTTTTGTCAAAATGAGCGTGGTATTTATTACGCCTTGTCTTAAAATTTTTCAATGATTTAAGGTTTGTAATTTTATCTTGATCGGATTTTATTGTCTGAATAGTAATCGGAGAGCGGTTAAGCATCCAATGACCATTTGGATAATTTTGACGTTTTTGAAGACATACTACTGTGAAGATTTGTAAATTGTTTTCTATAAATATTAAAAAATCAAAAAAACCGCGATCTGCTTTGGGACATAGAAGATTATTCACCCATAATATAATATTAGAATACAATGATTCGAATACACTTTGAAAAAAACAAGGAGCTATGTTCATCTCATCTAAACGGGACTGTTTTCGTTGGTGTAAATGTTTATAAAGAAAGACATAAGTTGACAGTCTCGATACTTCGTCGTGTAGATGTTCTCGATACTGCTCAAATTTATTTTCTGTTTCTTTTTTATCCATTATGAAAATATTACTTGCAATGATTTCCTTTCCACGTACATTTGATGATTTTTCCGGTACCGTCAACCTCGATATAAGTCTTACACCAATATTCAACTGTTTGACCCCCATATGTGACAGCACTATGGGTATATGGGTTGATATTGGTGACCATCGGCTTAGTATAACTTGAACTTTGAGAATAAACATATACTTTGTTGCCATTTGGTGCAACAAAGGATGATTCGGGATACCCCCAACTTGCAATTAACTTATTAATATCAGTTCCTATCCAACTATTTAGCTTGGCATCATATTTTGATACTTTTTTTAAACTCATTAGCTTACCTTGACTTTTTAAAGCCTCTTTATAAAGTCCCTTTTCGGCCCTAAGAGTTTGTTTGGCAGTTTCTCTGCAAAGCATACCGCCGGAAACATCACTGATTTGGCCTTTACTACCGTCAATTTTACTGGTGATAATACCTATGCTGTAAGTCGGAGTTGTTTGAGTTATTACAATTCTGGCTATGGGGGATTTTTCTCCTGTCCTAAAAATATCGAACTTCATTTTAGGCTTTGCCATACTATCGTTCGCATCTATGATAATTTCGCCTGTTTCTGTTGTTCTAAGAACGTGGGCTTCTTTGACTATATTAGATTCTTCGCAACCACAAAGGAAAGGCAAACAAAGAATAGAAATCAGCACATATAATAAATTTTTCATATTAATCTCCTTGATAGATTACGCCAAATTATAGCCTTAAATTGGGGGGAAAACAATTAAAAAATAGCATAGAGCGGATAGCGTGGAGCGTATAGGAGATAGGTTCCCTGTTGGGAGCCCAAGCAGTATTCCCTGTTACTATCCCATAGAAGCAGGTTCCCGGGAATGACATTACTTCTCGGGAATGACAAAATTTGATAAAAAAAGGCCGGGATGAAAAAACGGCCGGCCTTTTTTAAATCGTTCAAATTTTTTATCCGCCTTCGGTAAACCTTCGGCGGACAAGTCTGCGATTCCCCGATCGCGGTCGAGGACAAGGTTTTCTCAAAAGCAAACCGCCGAGAAATAGCCACTAAGGCACTAAGACACGAAGTTTTTTTATTTATCTCCTTTTTTTTCTTCCCATGCTCAAAACGCCAAGAGCAAATAAACAAATCGTTGCGGGCTCTGGAACAGGGTTCAGGACAAACGCCCGGTAGGTATCACCGTACCCGTAGGACATTATTCCAACGATTTGTCCACCGGCGTTGATGTCCCGTGCATCATTCAACGTCCAGCCGGAAGGCATATTATCCACCAGCGAGTTTAGATTATAAACGTCGTAGCTGCCCAGTCCCGCTTCCTCCCACAGGCATGCGGTGTGGGTATAGATGTTAGAGATGTCTCCGCCTGAGGTACCCACTATGAGATTATCGTTATTCACTTCGTAGGCGAAGCTGTAAGTGTTGGAATCGGCATCAAGATACGGCAGAGTCGTTCCCGTGGTGACACCCAACCAGTCTAGCCCCGATTTTGTCCAAACGGTGGCCTGCTGGTTATCCCAATCAACGAACGAATTGCCTACCGCACGGTTTTCGATTTCGTTAATCCCGCGGGCATCCGAATTCGTATATCCATCAGCCGGCATCAGTATCTTTCTCATAATGCCGTCGCCCAGCGTCCACAACAGGCCTTTCCATGACGTCCCAGCGGTATTGAGCGCCTTCCCTACCACCTTGCCGCCATCGGTGATATCGTATGCATAACTCACCAGAGTCGTTTCCAATTCGTAACCCGTCGCGATGGCGTGAGCGTTTAACATACCGGCCGCGGTTCCCCAATTGTTGACGCCGAATGCATAACTAATATTAACACCCGGCAGACCCCACAAAGCATACATCTGGTGGGCATCTTCGGAGGCGACAGCCTGAGGATGCTCCACTCCACCGACGTTGCACGCCCCGACGACCATGCCGTTGTTGTTCACGGCGTAGCCACAACTGCCGAAGACGTTGTCGAGAGACAGTTCGGGTATAAACTGCAATCCACCAAATCCCGCGCTACCGTCCCAACGGAACATATGGTCAAACCCAGGATAGTCCTTTTGATACACCCTACCAGTGATATAGCCGGAATCGCTGATTCCATAGGCATCGCTATCGGCCCCTACATCCAATCCGGTCAGGGTATATCTCGTCGCCGCCATTGCGGATTCGACAACCATCCCCGCCATCAGACCCGCCACCAACATCATAGACACAATTTTCTTTTTCATTTTCTTCTCCCTTCCAAATAATTGGTAATTGATTTTCTGACCCCGCCATTGTGATGGCGGGGCTAATCAAGACAAGAACGCAAAAAATATTATTACAATGTGATTAAGATGAATTTGTGAAGTGCCTCATATTTCCTTCCTCCTAAAAAAATCTCGTTTTCCCAAAACAAATAACATACCGTAAAAGTCGGGATTGTCAAGGGAAATGCAGCCACGAAGACATAAAGGCACAAAGAAAATAAGGTAAAAGTAAAAAGGCAAAAAATCTGCGAAAATCTGTGTAATCAGCGGTTATTTTCCTTGACTTTAGTTATGCGATTTCGTAAAATATGTATAAAGTTAGGCGAAAAGTTAATAAGTTAGCGTAAGTTCTTATTCCGCACGGGAATAGAACAAACAAATCTGGATAATTCTATCCCTATTTTTCAATCTATCCCTTTTTGAATGAAGAATTACTATGCGCTAAATGGTTTTGAGTTTTTAATATTGAGGAACGAAAATGAAAACTAAAGATGATTTTCTAATCAGAAAAGTAGCCGCGCGAAAAGTTAAAATTGACAGAAAGGATTTCTACAATCCCAAAATCCTCAAAGCCACCCTGATAATCTCCAAGGCAGGACAGGTGTTTGTCCGCAATCGAAAAACCAGAAAAACTTCCGCTCTTGCCAGAATTATCCTGAAAGCAAAAAAAGGACAGATTGTTGATCATAAAAACAGGAACCCCTTGGATAACCGCAAATGCAACCTGCGAATCGTCAACCACCGGCAGAATATGCTTAACCGCATTTTAAAAAATTCGACAGGCTTTATCGGAGTAGGAATAAGAAAAAAACCAAACTGCAAACCAAAATACTGTGCCGTTTATTTTACAGGGAAAAAAACAATTAGTTTCTACTGCCCTCTTACGCCGCACGGCCTTATCCTGGCAGCAATGGCAAGAGATAAATTCGTTATCGAAAATAAAGATGAAGAATACGCTCCGCTTAATTTTCCAATATTCAAAAACCAGTCTTTTAAAAGAATTTTGCTAAAAAGCGATTTATATGCAATGAAATATGAGCAGTAGAGCCTTAGTGGCTAATGCGGATTTATGGGGTTGAGAATTTATAAGACAGAATGTAGAATAATCAAAAATGGATAATGAAAAACAAGACCAGCAGTTTATGAAAGCAGCTCTGACTCAGGCGGACATCGCCCTTGAAGGCGGCGATGTGCCGATTGGCGCGGTCATCGTTTATCAGAATAAAATTATCGCTAAAGGCGCAAACCAAAGGCATCAGCTTAATGACCCGACTGCTCACGCTGAAATAATCGCAATTACCGCGGCGGCTGAGTCCATCGGCAATTGGCGATTGCACGGCTGCACAATTTATGTTACCCTTGAGCCTTGCTGTATGTGTGCCGGGGCGCTTGTTTTGGCAAGAATCGACAGGCTTGTTTACGGCTGCGACGACCCAAAAGCCGGTGCTGTGAAAAGTCTTTATAATATCGTGCAGGATAGTCGGCTTAATCATCGTCTTGAAGTAACAAGCGGCGTTTTGGCCGATGAATGTTCGGCGATGTTGACTGATTTTTTTAAAAAGAAAAGAAATTCCGCTTTGGAAAGTTAAAGAAAAATCCTTATTACTTGCGCCTCTTAAAAATCGCCGTCATTTGGATGGTTTTTGAATGGGCTGATTGGAATCAGGAATACAAAATCCGCACTTTTTAAGAAATTCACCTAATTCATTAGAAGACCATCCATTGCCATAAACTCTGGGTGTGGAGGTATTACAAATTTCAGTTTCTGCAGGAACTAAATATTTTCCCTTATTCGTTACAATCTTCATCCTGCCTTCATAATTCGGACCCCATATAAAATGGCAGTCAGCCTCCTGCATTGCTTTATCGATAACTCTTCTGCATTCCTCTAATTTTTCTTTCGGAAGATACCAGCTTTTCCACGAATCAATGTCAACATATAGAGTCTCCTCACAAAATCCGATGCTTTTTATTTTTTCTTTTTGCAAATGAGACCATAATCCGACTAAAGTTGTATATTCTCTCCAATTGCTATGTGGTTTACGCCCTTCAACGGGCGCTGCGTATTTCCCCTTATCTGTTATAATTTTTAGCGTTCCTTCATTACAAGTATATACAGAGTATGTTTGAGGTTTTATACCAAACTTATTTTCAAGCTCCTCAGTGAATCTTTCTTGGGTTTTTTCTAAGTACTCCTTTGGGACCTCACCGAATTCGAGCCACGACTCGACATCAGTTTCGATATCTCCATCACATAAAATGACTTTTTCTATTTTTTCATTTTTAATCTTCGGCCACAGTTCTTTTAAACTTTTGTATTTCGTCCATTTATCCCGCGAATATGACTTAGCACATCCTACACAAATAACGCTAACGATAATGAAAAGTGTAAATAAAATTATTATTTTCATTGAATTCTTTTCTGTAATTGCAACTCCAATTAATCATTCTGCGGGATTCATTAGTCTGCCGATGAATAAAATGCTGCCGCTGCGATTGTCTTTAATAATAAAAATAAATGGATGGTCGGCTCGGAAAACAGGCGAAATTGATGCAACTAAAATTGCTGCAGTACCCGCTCCTGCTTCCGTTCCTTCTTCATTCACTTCAATAAAAGCTTTATGATAAACATCTGATATCCATAAGTCTCCTTTTCCATTTATTCCTGAAAAATCTGCTTTCGGAGTAAAAGCATCAGTCATTCCCAAATCAATCAGAGCTTTGTTCAAAGAAAAAATCCCCCATGTAATTTTAAATTTTGGTAAATATATTTCAATTTCTTCTTTTTTCAATTTATTTTCAAAAGTCTTCAGGATATTAGCGGAAAGAATATTATCTATTTCTTTAATTCCTTCTATATCTCGCGACAATATTAAAAGCATGCTTATTTCTTCTTTATACGGCAACTCAAGAACTTGTAGCTTATCATCTTCATAAAATTTATTCATTCCCTGCATGTACATCATATTAACTTTAACTGTTCTTTTAGCATCGATATTGAATTCGCCCAAGGTGGTAAACTCTTTAGCGAATTTGTTTTCCCATTCGCCCTTAAAATAAATTGTATTCGTCAAAACTATTTTTACATCTTCATTAATCCCTCCTGATGGAATTATATCTTTAATTTTATTATTTGTTTTTCCCTCGACCCACAAATTGATTGTTTTTCGGGATTGCTCAGCTTCTTTAACAAAATCAAGCTGTTTAACAGCTGCCCCATAATAACTTTGGATTAGGTCTAAAAATTCTTTCAAGAAAGGCTCACCCTTTTGGCACCAAAGAGCGTTAGCTAAAAGAAGCTGATAGTCTGATTTGTCTCCCCCGATCAACTCCCTTTGTAAATCGCCGAATATTCGATGTAAATTATCATTTGACAAAGTGAAATGTAACGTCTCGGCCATTTGTTTTTTTGTCTCGCCGCCGGCACCTGCATAAACCATAGCAAGTGCTGTTGAAATGCTATATGGTGAAAAAAACAAGTTACTTGCTTTTTGACTATTATTTAATTTGCTATACAAAGAAAAAGCAAAATCGTTATTTGCTGCAACTTGTGTTTTCATGTTACTGTCCTTTTCTGGAGAGATATTACCATTAGTTTGTTTGTAATTTTCTGCAACAGCTTGATTTAAACAAATAAACAGAATAATAAAAAGTAAAAAAGTACATATAATTTTCATAAATACACTCCTTAATTATGATGTAAACCTATTGCATTTAACAATCCTTGTCCTCTTAACCGGTATGAGTTTGCGGGCGCATTAGGGTCGATAAATGAATGTTGTCCTTTTATTGCGGCTTGCAATGCCGTGTCAAGGCTTCCTGCCGGCAAACCTAGTGCTAAATTGCTCCACTCGTCCAACGTCCATTTATTAAATGGAGAAGCGCCGCCCAGTGCAAACCAAGGTTTTTCATACCATCCCTGATAAGCACAATCTCTGCTTGTGCTTGCAATTCCTAACGCATAACTCATATCTGATTGCGGCAAATCGAAAACTCCTTGCTGTCCCGGCTGGCCGATTACTAACTGATTACTTGCATTTATTTTTAATTTTCCGCTATAACAGCAATTAAAATATGCAAACTCAAGAGAATGAAAGTTCATAGCAGCCCAGCTCAATACCGGGCTGTATTCCAAATCAGGTTCGAGTTCCACGCACCATGATGGGGCTCCGCCAATAGGAAAATCAGATTGTTTGACGGATACTGCAATTTCTTTGTTAGTTAATAGAACACGTGTTCTTAAAACGCCTCCGTTTGGATCATGTTGATAGTAGCCATGTGAAAAAACATAGAGATACCTGATTGGACAAATCCAGCTATAAGCTGCAATATTAAGCGATGTAGCATACGCCCAACCTAATAACTTAAATTTAATTCCATTTTGTATGAAAGCACGTTCTACTTGATTTAACATATCTGTTCCTACAAAATCTAAATAAAGATCTGGATTTATAATCAAGGCTTCAGTCGCAGGGTCAATATCTTTTAATCTGATTCTCGGATTTATTCTCCTTTTAATAGGTGCTGGCCCGGGGTTTACAGATAATAAAGTAATATAATCAAGATAATGCTGGCCTGTAATTCCAGCGGGAATAGAACCCGTGAAACTATTTCCGCTATACGTATTAGACCAAATTGATACTCCGCCATCTGCGAGTAATTCGACAGATACATTTCCTCCGCCAGGGTTAAATGCCGTGAAATTTATCGGCTCGTTAGGTTCATAATCGCTGGGAATAATGCAATATTGCAAAGGACATGAAAATGCAGCGCTGCTAATGTGCGAGCAAGTAATTTGCCCATTTTTAGCAATACTTACAAGTTTAATTTGATGTTCCTGACTGCCGGATTCGGACACATCCAATGCCACCGCTTCATCATCGAATCCGTATAGTTTTCCGATATATTTGCCATCATCAAACACAGCGATTTGTCGCACATTAGTTGGAAAATCACTGACGCTGATAAAAACATATCCGCTGTTTGAATCGCCTGAAATAACTGGAATAATATTTGGTTCAGGACCGCCGATTATTAACCAATTACTGCACATTTGTATTAAATCGTTCATATTATAGGTTTGTCGCCATCCATTAGCTAATATCGCAAAATCATTGAAATCTACAATAAGATTTCTGTCAAGGTCTCCAGCATAATAATCACCTTGCCCTGCATTGCTGTAATTCCAGTTCGGATGGTGAAAACCAATATCTATTATATTGCAGTCCGGCAAACCATTAACATCCGTCGTCATTCCAATCATCGACGTCTGCTCAATATATTCCAGCCCTGCATTTATAAATATACAGTTGGGATCAAGATAGCGTATGCCGGTATACGGATAATCCCAATTTTGTATTCTATATGGATTCTGACTGGTATCATAGATTATCGCCGGATTGCTCTCGTTAAATTCATAATTTTTATTTTCCCAATTGTTGCCGTAACCTGTATTATCCACCTCGAATCCTATCCACCCATCAACAAGATTCAGGCCACACCAATACGCCTGAGTAACTAAGTTATTAACGAGTATTGCTGAACCTGCATCGTTATCATCTTCGGTTCCGTGTATTGTAATTCCGAAATCAAGATAATCACAGGTGTTATTCTGAATAAGTATACAACTATTGGCATCTGCCAAACCTGTTGAAGATTCCATATATATTTCTATTCCCTCGCTGTAGAACAAGCCCGTATAACCATAATCTATAAGGTTGTTTTTAATATCGGTAAGTTTCGTACCATATTCGAAGATGCCGTTTATATTAAAAAAAAGATAATTATTTTCTATTGGATGGTCAAGTCTGATATTTTCGGTTACGATTCCATTATCTGCGTATTCTATATAATTATATGCAATCCTCGTGGACGGAGATGCGGTTTCCTCAACATAAATTGCACAGTTATAATAATCGGTAATAGGGTCTGGGTAATAATATGCCGATGAATAAATAATCGGTTCCTCCGGCGTACCAACGGAAATTAAAGTACCGCCATTATTGACATACATTGTACAGCCGCTCTCAAACCATATCTCTGTACCAGGCTCAATAACGAGCAAGGCCTGAACATTAATATCCCAAACAATATAATATACGTTATTTGCCGTCCATATTTGATTGGTTGTAATATCGGAATCTACAATAATAGTATTATTTGGCTCGCTATCTGTAAGTATTTGTCCGCCGTCATCCCCTGCTGTTAATTCAGACATTATATTTTCTCTATTTTGAAAATACCCATCATTCCAGGCTTCAAAATTAGGTTCATCAAATGTTGCCCTGCTGCTGTTTGAGTCAGCGGGACAACGCATTAAATGTTTCTGATGTAAAGCTTGTTTATTCTGCCAATAGCTGCTCTGCGGCAGGTTGATATCATTAGGATTGTTTGCATCTTCTGCCGGCGCATTCTCATCTATAATTGTATCTTGTGAAGATGATTCGTTTTCTTCGTTATAATCGTTCGGGTCAGGTTCACCGAATACGAGAGTATCTGTGGAAAACGGAACATAAGAACTGGAATTGCCGTCCCAGCTAAAAGCGACGCTGTTTTCCTGGTCAATGTAAACGCTGACCTGTCCGCTGTTGTAACGGAATTTGATGTAGCTGATAATGCCGTTAGCATTGGATGCCCATCTGACGCCGCTGAGATATATATAGCCGTTTGGGTCTATATACGGGTCCGAATTCCAGCCGTTGTCCCAGCCGTATTCATTGCAGTCAGCTTCGCACATTCCTGTGGTGATATTTGCATCGCCGGTAATATATATGCCAATGCCCATCGCAAAAAGTGGAGTGTCAGTTTGGATATATACTGTAACTTCCTCATTCGGCTCAGACATATTAGTATCGCAAATCAAAGAAATTGTCCCTGCTGAAACCGGAAATGAAAATCCCGCAACAAGCAAAGCAATTAGAATTGTTAAAAGAATTGAAGCTCTTGTGCTCATCTTCATAATTTCTCTCCTAATTTAATTCAATTGTCTGTAATTCATATTACTAATCTTTATTGTCCAAAAGCAAGAAAAAAATATAAAAAAAACAAAAAAATTGTATAGGTGTTTTGCTAAAAGCGGCTCAGAAGACGATGGTTTGGTAAATCCTTGAAAATTCCAATCTTGGGGACAGTTACCTCTAAACTTATTAACTTGTGTTTTCCCCACAATTGATTAGAATTGAACTCCTGAATTTACGGATGAATCTGATTTGAAAGGCGAAAAATGCAGAATGACAGAAAAATAAAGATTATGCCCTGCCTTGATATGCAGAACGGCAGAGTTGTAAAAGGCGTTAAATTTGTGAATATAAAAGACGCAGGCGACCCTGTCGAATGCGCCAAAGCATATTGCGAGGCGGGCGCTGATGAGCTTGCGATGCTCGATATTACCGCAACGATTGAAGACAGGCCGACGATGCTTGATGTCGTAAAAAAAGTCGCATTCGCCGCTACCATACCTTTTACAGTCGGCGGCGGAATAAATAATTTAAAGGCAGCCGAAGCGGTTTTAAATGCAGGCGCTGATAAAATCTCGACGAGCAGCGCGGCTTTCAGAAAGCCGAAGATGATTGAGGAGATGATAAAGGAATTTGGCCGGGATAAGGTGACGGTTGCTATCGACGTTGACAAAAATCCGAAACTGCCGAGCGGCTATGAGGTTTATATCGACGGCGGAAGAACCGCGACAGGTGCTGATGCAGTTGAATGGGCTGAGAAGATTGATTCGTTTGGCGTTAAAACCATATTGCCGACGAGCAAGGCCACTGATGGCGTCCGGACCGGCTATGATTTGCCGTTGATAAAGGCGATAGCACAGGCGACGGGCGCTGAGATAGTTGCATCTGGCGGAGCGGGTGAAATGAAGCATTTTTTGGAGGCTGTCCGGGCTGGCGCGACGATTTTGCTTGCCGCGTCGGTTTTTCATTTTAGAATTATCGATATAATGGAGTTAAAGGACTATTTAAGGCGGGAAGGGATAAACGTAATTATTTAATCTTTAATTTCGCAGCTAAAGACTATCAACTAACGACTAGCGACTAATAACTAATATGGAGAGGTGTCGGAGCGGCTGATCGAGCTGGTTTCGAAAACCAGTGAACTCTTCATTGAGTTCCGCGGGTTCGAATCCCGCCCTCTCCGTTAAAAATTTCTAAGAAATTTTTAACGGAGAAGTCTCGCCCGTCAAAATTCGGAGAATTTTGACGAGGCGGACTCTCCTAAACTATATCTACAGCGAAACGGAAATATGTATAACGTTTATATATTACTGAATCGTGTGAAAACGAGAACATATACAGGCGTTGCGGCTAACGTAGATAAACGCTTAAAAGAACATAATACGGGTAAAGTGCTACCAAGCTGGCCATATCGTCCATATGACATAATACATTTGGAAACATTCAAAACTTTAAAAGAAGCACGACAAAAGGAAAGATTCTATAAATCTACAACTGGACGCAGAAGATTACGTGAAATAATCAGCAAATTATCCATTATATAACATTTTACCTGTAATAAATCCCCTCAATAGGCGGCGGTGGGATTCGAACCCACGAATAATAGTTTTGCAAACTATCGCCTTGGGCCGCTTGGCTACGCCGCCAGTTAGCAGTCAGCTAATAGCCGATAGTGAGTAACTGCAGGTCGCGGCCTAAGGCGAAACGGCCGGCCGGCGACGACAAACTTACTAACGACTAATTACCAACAACTAAATAAAATGGGCCGGGTTGGAGTCGAACCAACGTAGGCTTGCGCCAATGGATTTACAGTCCATCCCCTTTGGCCACTCGGGCACCGACCCATTCAAATTTAAAATTGAAGATTGAAAATTGAAAATTTAATATAATTTATATCTTCAATTCGACTTTTGGACAGGGGAATGATAATACCAGATTATTTTATTGTTTGCAACCCTGCAATTTATCGTTTTTTTCACCATTAGTCGTTAGTTGTTAGTCAGTTATCGGTTTTTTAGCCACAGAGAACCGGAGAACACCGAGAATATAGCCACTAAGACCCGAAGGCACGAAGCTAATTGCTTCAACTAAGCAGTTCGGTTCGATCAAACTCACCACAGGCTGCGAACAGCTTAAATCCAGTTTTCTAACCTCTTTGGTAAACAAGTTTCCCACGAGGTTTCAAAATCTGAATTTTTGACCCCGCGCTTTCTTGCATGCCGCTGCGACTCACGTCGCAAGACGTGGCAGCAGGCGAAAGCAAGTGCGGGGTCAAAGTTGAAGCAATAAATCTTCACGAAATACTTGCCGGCGGCAATCTATTCCCTAAACCCTATTCCCTATACCCTAAATTTTTATTGTTTTCCGCCCGATTTGAGGGTATAATTTGTCCGATTCCCTTGAGGGGCAACGACGGATTGTTAAAATTTCAATATTTAAAATAAAAATAATAATGAATTGCAACAATAAATACTTAAATTGCGTAGGAAAATATTCAAATAGGGAATTAAATAATATAAATGACATTGTTTGTAATTATAAACGCAATTGCCGGAAGGGTGTCATAAAAGAACTTAGTTTTTATGCCGAAGGTTCTCTTTTAGAAGCAATTGAAAAATCAGCAATGTGTATAACGTCAGAAGGTAAACGACATAATCACCAAAGAAGAATTCCAATAGAATCTCTCAGGAAAACTAAAAACCTATTGAAACTAAAATGTGAACGACTAAAAAAGTGTCAAACATTTGAACAGTTATATACAATCGTCCAAGAAATAATTGATCCAATTTTTAAAATCGGCCCATTGACCATATATGATATAACTCATCGAATTGGGATAAAACTTAAGCTTTACCCTAATTTAGTTTATCTTCATGCTGGTACTGCTATTGGTGCAAAACTACTTAGACTTGATTGCAGTTCGGATACATTAGAAATTAGTAAATTGCCGAAACAACTCCAAGGTTTGGAACCTTATGAAATTGAAGATTGTCTTTGTATGTATCAAAAATTAAAATGCAAAATGACAATGTAAAATGAAAAACGGCAAACCATACTTGATTCCGTCAATAATATCGGCAGTTATGCTTTTGCTTGCCCTTGCGGATTGGCCTTATGGTTATTATATTCTTTTGCGTTTCGTTGTCTGTGGTTCTGCGGCTTTTGTCGCTTATTTGGGATATTTTATCAAAAAACAATGGGTTATCTGGACATTTGGAATCATCGCCCTTCTTTTTAACCCGATTATCAGAATTCATTTGAATAGGGAATTGTGGGCTTTCATAGACATTGCTGTTGCTGTAATTTTTATTGTTAATATTTTTGCAATAGGCGGAAAAAATGTCTGAGCAACAAAAGTTCAGCGATGATACCAGGGATTTCAAATCGGATTGTAAAAAACTCTGTAAAATGGTTCTTAATTTAAATTATAAAAAATTCCGAGAAATAATTCTCAAAAATAAAATTAAGACTTTTTTCTTTCTATGCATTGTAATCTTTTTATTTTTACTTTTACAGATCTTGTTCACTCTTAAAAATATCGAATGTAGAACATCAGGGGATAGAGGATTCAGACACTATCCCACCAGAAGGTAATGTATGTGGCAAAAACGGGTAAAGATAATTGCTGTTACAGTGGGAGTTTTTGTATTTTTCTTATGTAGAATAATGTTACCTGATTTGCGGGTTATTTTCGATTTTCTAAAAACCAAAAATACATTTATTACCAGTATTGGCGGTTGGGTTATTGTTTGTTCTCCTTGGTTACTGGGAGGCTTAATATACTTTGTGTTTTATTATCTACCTCACAGAATAAAACCAAAGAAAAAAAATGTTTTTGAAAACGAGTCAGTGCATCCAACAGGAACACCATTTACCGAAGAAGAAAGAAATGAGTTAATACAGCACGCAGAATCTTTTATTAGGGCATTGGGAGAATATACTGATAATCCGGTAGCTGATATGTTATATGAAAAAATTGATTTGCTTAAAGAAGGCGCAACAAAAGAGCAAATCGCTGAACTTGAAGAACGTTATAATTCTATTTATGGTTGGGCGGATGATCCAAAATCTAATCCCTGATTTCTGCCTGTTTAACTCTGCTGTTTGACTGATTATCTGTTTTGCCATTGGTTCTGTTGAAAAAAGCTGAACCCCGCCGGAACCCCAGTTAGATAGCCAGCGCCAAGGGCGAGAACTTTTAAGTTTTTAATTTTTAGTTATTAGTTTTGAGTTGAGGAAACGCCGCCCCAAGGTGGCGGCGGCTAAATGACCACCGCACCAATTCATTATACCGTAGTGAAATACGAAAGAACCCCGCACTTATTTTTTTCAATAAATATAATAGTGAATGAATAAGAATATTTGATAAGTGCGGGGCAGATATTAAATAGGTGCGGGACTAACCACCGCACCTATTTTCCCAATGAATATAAAATATGGAAGAACGTGAATGTTTAATAGGTGCGGGACTAACCACGAATGGAAAATCGAGAGTTGAAAATGGAGAGTTGAAAGAATAACGCCGCCGACAAGAGAATAACTAACCCCTTAGCAGGCAAAGGGGCTAAATAGAAAATCGAGAATCGAAAGAATAACGCCGCCCCGAGTGGCGGCGGCTAAATGATATTACAATTACCCCGCGCTAACGCTTGGGGCTCTGACCCCCGAATAAATTCGGGGGCTAAATATTTCTGGATTCCCGCTTGCGCGGGAATGACAGAATTTTCATTGTAATTTTTCGTAAGGCCACATTTCGAGGCCGCCATCGAGGACCTTCACATCTTTAAAGCCTTCGTGCTTCAAAATAATCGCGGCTTCATAGCCCCTTAGTGAATAATTACAAAAGGCAACGATGGGCTTATCCCTGTCAAGCTCGACAAAACGCGAACGCAGCGAGGCAAGAGGAATAAAAACGGCGCCGTTTAAACGCTGACGCTGATACTCGGAAGGCGTTCGGACATCTAAAAGTACAATGTCCCCTTTTTCCTGTATCATTTTCCAGACTTCGGCAGGACTAATGCCATCCATAAGGCCGTCAAGTTTGTTGCGGGCGACATTTGCGGCTGTAATAATATTTTCAATCACCGGCGAATAAGGCGGGGCATAACACAAATCGAGATTAGAAATCTGGTCAACAGTCATTTTGCCGATAATCGCGGTCGCGGCGACATCGATGCGTTTATCGTTTATGCCTGCGCCGATTGCCTGAGCGCCGAGAAGCCTGCGGGTATCTTTGTCAACGACAAGCTTCAACATTACCAACTGCGAGCCGGGGACGAAATGCTCCCTGTCCGGCGCGGGGACGAGAACCGTTAAACAATTGAAGCCTTCCTCCTTTGCGGCAAATTCGTTCAGGCCTGTAAGGGCAACATTGTAATCGAAAACCTTGCAGGCAACGGTGCCGAGAATGGGAGCAAAGGTATCGTTTCCGCCGCAGATGTTGACAGCGGCCACCCTGCCCTGCTTGTTAGCGGTTGAGCCAAGAGGGACATAGCAGGGTTTTTGCGTAACGAAGTTGGTATTTTCGACGCAATCGCCCGCGGCGTAAATGTCGGGGTCGGAGGTCTGCATTTTGGGATTGACCTTAATGCCGCCTGTTTCGCCGATTTTGAGGCCGGCCTTTTTTGCCAAATCGACATAGGGCTTGTGGCCGGAGGCGATTATCACAAGGTCTGCCGGATATGTGCCTCTGCTTGTTACGACTGATTCGACAGAGCCATTGCCTCCGCTATGGGATGCCGGACGGCAGAGGAATTTTTCAACGCCGGTATCAGTAAGAACTCTGACGCCGTGCGATTCAAGCTGATTTTCGACGAGCATAGCCAATTCGGCATCAAGAAGGCGGAAAATCCGGGGCAGTTTTTCGACAACGGTTACCCTGCATCCTTTTTTAACGAGGGCTTCAGTCATTTCAACGCCGATAAGTCCGCCGCCGACAATAACGACATCGCGGGCTTTGCCTCTGTCGAGTGCGGATTTTATTCCTTCGGCATCGGTTACGCCGTGAAGGGTGAAAATGTTGCTGAGATTAATTCCTTCGATATCGGGAATGAGAGGATATGAGCCTGTCGCAAGGACGAGTTTGTCGTAGTCGAGCAGCAATTCGACGCCGTCGAGCAGATGTTTGACGCGGACCTGCTTTTTTTTGCGGTCGATTTCAACGGCCTCGGTCTGATTCATAAGATGAACGTTCTTAACCTGCTGGAAGAATATGGCGTCGCGGACAACGCCTGCGGGCGAACTCATAAGCTCGCTTTGGTCTTTAACAGTGCCGTCAATATAATACGGCAGACCGCAGCCGGCATAAGAAAGCAATTTGCCCTTTTCGATAATTGTTACGTCGGCATCGGGGTCGAGGCGCATAATTTTAGCGGCGACCTTGGGCCCAGCCGCTACTCCGCCAATTATCACGACTTTCATCGGCTTTTTCATTTTTTTAGCTCCTGATATGTGTTCGGCTGCCGGTTTAGGAGCAGCCTTGAGATTAACTATAAGCTCGGCGCCGCCGAGGTGCGATTTTTCAATATGGACAGTTCCGCCTGCTGCGTCAACCATCGCCTTTACAAAAGCAAGGCCAAGACCTGTGCCGGGACGCGATGAGGCATGTGCGCCGGGCGTTCTGTAAAACGGCTGAAAAACTTTTCGGCGGTCTTCTTCGGAAATGCCTACGCCTGAATCGGCGATTCTAATCTGATAGGTATTTGTCGGCTTATTATACAGAAGAATGATTTCAATTTTGCCATTGTCGGGCGTGTATTTTACGGCATTCGAAACAATCGCCTCAAGAACCTCTGTCATTGCCGATTCAGTTCCGACTGCCCAGGCAGGTTCAGCGTCAATTTTCGCTGCGAGTGCGATATTATGAGTGCGGGCCTGCTGAATCCAGGCGGCGGAGCTTTTGCGAACAAGCAGAGAAAGCTCAACTGTGCCGCTGAATGATTTCGGGGCGTTAATCGCCTTTGCAATCGCAAGAAGTCTTTGAGCCGAAATAAACGATTCATCGCAACGTTCGATTGCCTTTTGCAGAAATTCTTTCTGCCGAGGCGTAAGCGGGCCGGCAAATTCGCCAAGCAACGTCTGCAAAATAGCGCTGACGGCAGAAACCGGCTCTTTAAGCTGATGCGCCACCAGCGACGCAAATTTCAAAGGGTCTGAAAAAACGTCTTTCATACAAGCCGATATTATACTTTACCTCTGAACCATTCGCAACAATTCAAATCCACCTTCGCCCAAGGCTACGGCGGACAAGATTGTCAGGTGTCTGAAAATATGCTATACTAAGCCGTATGACTATCAAGGATGAAAGATTATTTGAAAAATTGCTGATACCGGTAAGAAAAGTTACCTTCCAGAAAGGATTTTACCGAACCGGCGGGACAATCAAACTAAAAACGTGCCGCGATAAGACAATCAAAAACAGCGAAGGCTATAAAATCAGGATTACACCAAAGGGAATTGATGTTTTCGCCGCAACCGATGCGGGGGAATATTACGCAGGACAGACGCTGAAAGACCTTGCGGCAATTTATGGAAATAAACTGCCCGCGTGCCTGATAGAGGATGAGCCGGACTTTAAAAGGCGAGGCGTTTATCTCGATTGCTCAAGGGGAAAGGTGCCGAAATTAAAGACTTTAAAGGAATTGGTGGTTCGGCTTGCACACTGGAAAATAAACGAACTGCAATTGTATATCGAAAATGTCTTTACCTTTAAAAAACATCCTGATATCGGCAAAGGATATAGCCCTTTTACGCCTGAGGAAATTCTTGAATTGCAGGATTTTTGCAAATTGCATCACGTCAGGCTCGTAGGCTCATTGGCAAGTTTCGGCCATCTGGAAAAAATCCTCGCCCTGCCGAAATATCAACATCTTGGCGAAATGCCCGGCTTTAGAGGATTTCCGGGCGGAACAACGCTTTGCCCCATCGACCCCGGCTCAATAAAACTTGTCAGCGAACTTTACAGCGAATTTGTGCCGCTGTTTGAGGCAGAAGACTTTAACGTCTGCTGCGATGAGCCGTGGGAGTTAGGCAAAGGAAGAAGCAGAAAATTGGCAGAGCGAATCGGAACAGGAAAGGTTTATTTAGAATTTATCCTGAAAATTTATCGCTTATGTCAGAAATATAAAAAACGAATGAATCTCTGGGCTGATATTATTCTTAAATATCCGGAATTGCTGAAAGATTTGCCAAAAGATATAGTCCTGTTAAACTGGGAATACGAGCAGGACGGCAAAAATATTTATAGAACCAAAGAAATAGCAAAAGCAAAAATTTCATTTATGGTCTGCCCCGGCACAAGCGGCTGGCTGACGCACGGCTCGCGGCTGCCTAATTCAATGGGCAATATAACTAATTTCGCAACACAAGGCCGAAAACTCGGCGCTGAAGGTTTGCTCAATACCGACTGGGGCGATAACGGACATAGAAATTTTCTGGGAATAAGCCTGCACGGATTTGCTCACGGCGCAGCACATAGCTGGAATGGAAAAGCGGTTGATAATGAAAAATTTACTGAGAATTTTTGCTATAACGTTTTCAGGCAAAAAAACGATAAACTTGTCAAAATCATTAAAATGCTCGGAAGCACTTATATTACCTGCGGAACCAATGTGCCAAACAAAAGCTGGCTATATTCTGCTCTCGTTGGACCTGTAAATAATAAAAATCCTGATAGTCCGACTGATTTAATGAATGAAAAAGGGTTGCGAAAAATTGTCGAGCAATTTTCAGATGAATCCATCTGGTCAAAAATGTCAAAAAAGACAGAAAACTTTGAAAGAATTGCCTATGAAGAATTAAAATTAGCCGCGAGAATGGATTATTTATCTGCAAGACGAGCACTTGCTGTAAAAGCTCTGCGGGCTGGTAAAAAAGCAAAGAAGAAGGAATTACAGTTCATAAATAAACAGATGAAGCATATAGCAAAAGACTTTAAGAAATTGTGGCTGATGCAAAATAAGGTCTCACGTTTAAAAGATAATTTACAATTATTCAAACAGGCAGGAATGGAATAATGCGAATAGTCGGTTTAATGTCAGGGACGAGCGCCGACGGCATTGACGCCGCTGCGATAGATATTAAAAATAATAAAGTCAAATTGCTGGCTTTTGATACGTTCGAATATCCGCGGCAATTAAGAAAAGATATTCTGCGGATAGCCGAACAGAAAAACTGCAAGGCCGGGGATATAAGCCGGCTGAATTTTGCAATCGGCGATTGTTTTGCAGATGCTGTAATTAAATTGTGCAGAAAGAACAAAATCAATATAAAAACTATCGACCTGATAGGCTCGCACGGTCAAACGATTTATCATAACCCAAAAGGTAAAATCTGTTCAACCTTTCAAATCGGTGAACCATCTGTAATCGCTTATAAAACCGGCATAACAACAGTAGCGGATTTTCGGCCAAAAGATATGGCGGCAGGCGGACAAGGCGCACCTTTAGTGCCTTTTGCCGATTACTGGCTGTTTAAAAATAAGAAAATCAGCAGGGCTATTCAGAATATCGGCGGAATCGCCAATGTTACATATCTTCCTGCTGGTGCAGGACTTAAAGAAATAATAGCTTTCGATACCGGGCCGGGAAATATGGTAATCGACCGGATTGTAAATGTTCTAAGCAAAGGAAAATTACATTACGATAAAGACGGGAAAATCGCAGCGAAAGGTAAAATAAATAAAAAACTGCTTGATGAAATGATGAAACATCCGTTTCTGAAAAAAAAGCCGCCGAAATCGACAGGAAGAGAAGAATTCGGAGCGGCTTTTACTGAAAAGTTCATTAAAAAATTAAAACCAGCCGAAGATTTACTTGCAACAGCAACCGCTTTTACAGCAGAAAGTATCGCTCAGGCTTATAAGAAATTTTTGCCGGGGCTGCCTGATGAAATAATCCTCTGCGGCGGCGGAGCAAGAAATAAAACATTAGTCAAAATGCTGCGGCAAAATATAAGAAGCAAAATTTGTCTTGCCGATGATTTCGGCATAAACAGCGACGCAAAAGAAGCAGTTTCATTCGCCATTCTTGCCTTTGCAGCAATTAAAGGTATCCCAAATAATGTTCCCAACGCAACAGGCGCAAAAAAGTCATTAGTTTTAGGAAAGATAATACCGGCACAATGAGAAACAATAAATTACTTCCAACTACTGAAAAGCGTAATCGCAGAAGCGAAAATATCGACCGATTGTCAACTATCCAGATAGTCAAACTTATCAATGCAGAAGATAAATTGGTAGCGCCGGTTGTCGGCAAAGAATACAAAAAGATTGCCGCGGCGGTAGATATGATAGTCGAGCATTTCAAGAGAAACGGCAGACTCTTTTACGTCGGAGCAGGAACAAGCGGCAGGCTCGGCGTTTTAGACGCTTCCGAGTGTCCGCCGACATTCGGCGTAAGTCCCCTGCTTGTGCAGGGAATTATCGCGGGCGGAAAACGAGCATTAATAAGGGCTGTTGAAAGTGCTGAAGATAAAACCATCAACGGGGAAAAAACTATAAATAAATATAAAATCTCATCTAAAGATGTCGTTGTAGGTATAGCGGCCTGCGGATTAACGCCTTTTGTGAGGGCAGCATTGAAAGAAGCAATGAAAAAAGGAGCAGGCACGATTTTTATTACCTGTGCGCCGGAAGCGGTTAAAAACATTCCAGCTAAAATAATCATTAATCCTGTTGTCGGACCGGAGGTCATCACCGGCTCAACAAGAATGAAGGCAGGCACAGCGACAAAACTCGTGCTTAATACACTAACAACAGCCGCTATGATTAAAATCGGCAAGGTTTATGGAAATCTAATGGTTGACCTGAAAGCGACAAATAACAAACTGCGCGACAGGTCAATAAGAATTGTCTCTGAAATGAGCGGTCTGTCAAAACCAAAGGCTGCCAACTTGCTTAAAAAAGCACAAGGAAAAGTCAAAACCGCGATTGTAATGCACTACTGCAGCGTTGATTTTCAGCAGGCCGAAAATATCCTCGACAAAAATGAACAATCTTTGAGGAAAGCAATAGGAAAATGAATCCCATTAGACCTTTTTTAGATTTATACATATATGTTTAATATTGAAAAAACAGGAAAATTTTATACTGGTTTACCGCAATTAAAGGAGGTCTAGCGGGATGAACGAACTTGCACCGGTTCAACATCTGGCGGGTTTCCTGGGCGGAATAGATTTAATAATAGTCGGTTTGGCGGTTTTTCTGCTTTTTGTCATTTCCTATATCTTCGGGCGCAGGGAAAAAAACACAAACGATTTTTTCTTGGGCGAAAGAAAAATCCCCTCAATTGTTGCCTGCCTGTCTTTTGTCGCAACAGAAGTCAGCGCCCTGACAATCATCGGCGTGCCGGCAACGGCTTACAGCGAAAACTGGGAATATCTACAATTTTTTATCGGCTCGGCAGCGGCGAGAATTTTAGTGGCGTTTTTGTTTATTCCGGTATTTTATAAATATAACTGCACAAGTATTTACGAATTTCTCAGGCATCGTTTCGGCCCCCAAACGCAATATACCGGCTCGATTTTCTTCTTCATTACAAGATTAACAGCCTCCGGCGTCCGATTGTATGCTGCATGTCTTGGAATCGGGATTATTCTGGGCTGGAATTTAGTGCAAACCCTATTAGTCTTCACAGTGGTAAGCATAATTTTCATCGCATTCGGCGGAATAAAAGCAGTTGTCTGGGCAGGAGCATATCAAACTATAATTTTTTTCTCTGCGGGAGCTATTTTATTAATATACCTTTATTTACATATCCACGGCGGCTTATCGACAGCATGGCAAATTGCAGACAGCGCAGATCGATTGAGCATTTTTAATTTCAAATTCAATTTTAAAGAATCTACAACTTTCTGGGCGGGGACTGCAAACGCTTTCTTCATCGGGCTTGCTGTTTTCGGGACCGACCAGGAATTGATGCAGCGATTGCTCACCGTTAAAACCAGACAAAAAAGTCAGAATGCCATCCTTATGACGATAGCAGCCGCACTGCCAATCCTGTGTATATATCTTGCAATAGGCACCTTGCTTTACGTATTCTTTCAGCAAAATCCACAGGCAATTCAGCCAGCAAAGGCAAAAGAGGTTCTTTCGCATTTTACTGCACATTACCTGCCGGTCGGCCTGAAAGGATTAATACTCTCGGCAATTATATTAGCAAGTATCGATTCGCCGCTCAGCTCGCTGTCGTCATCATTTGTGATGGACATTTACCGGCCGCTTATCAGGAAAAATGCGACCGAAAAACACTATTTATTTATCTCACGGGCGGGAGTAATCGGTTTCGGCCTGATTTTGGCAATTATCGCTCTGGCCTGTCAGCCGGTAAAAAACATCCTGTGGTTTGCATTTGAGATAGTATCTCTTACAGGCGGAGCAACGCTGGGAGTTTTCCTGTTCGGCGTTTTGACAAAAAGAAAAATCAATTCCGGTAATATCGCTTCAATGATTATCAGCACTTTGTCGGTAACAGCGATTTTGATTTTATCTCATCAGGGATTTATCCATCTGGCCTGGAGCTGGCTTATAGTTTTAGGGACGGCAGAAACCATTTTTTTGTGCCTTTTATTTAGCAAATCGCCTGCTCGTCAATGATTCATAAGTGCCCCTGAATAAAAGACTTAATTAAGCCTTTTTGCTCATAAAATGATTGACTTAATGGCCAAAATAAAATACAATTCAGTTTTTCTCAAAAAGGCAAAATATGAAACTAAATAAGAGACAGGAACAATTGATTAAAAGGACTTTTCTGGATTATCGGCAAAGCCTGGATTTCATAAAAAATCCGCTGGTGCTCGAATCGGCAAAAGGCCTGTATTATTTCGACAGCGAAGGGAAACGCTACTTCGACGCTATCGGCGGTATATTCGTCGCTTCTCTGGGACATTGTCATCCGCGCATTATCGAGGCCCTTCGTAAACAATCGGAAATAATGACTTTTGCTCCCCCGCTGCACGGCATTTCAAATATTACACTCGAATTCGTTGACAAACTCGGCTCGGTAGCACCCGGCAATCTTAAATATGCAAAAGCATTCAGTGGAGGTTCGGAAAGCGTTGAATCGGCTTTAAAATTTGCCCGGCAGTATTTCAAACAGACAGGCCATCCGGGCAAATATAAATTCATAAGCCGATATATGGGTTATCACGGAAGCACCTTCGGCGCGATGTCGGCCAGCGGCACAGGACACAGAAAGACCAAATTCGAGCCGCAAATGTCCGGATTTTTCAAAGTTCCTAATCCAAATCAGTTAAGAGACAGGTTCTCAAACTGGGAGGAGTGCAACAGATTCGCGGCGAAATTATTTGAAGACGTAATCATTTATGAAGACCCCGAAACGATAGCAGGCATAATCGTTGAACCTGTAGGCAATACCGGAGGTATTATTACACCGACGCAGGAGTATTATCAAATCCTTCGGCGGATTTGCGACAAATATAACGTCCTGCTCATATTCGACGAGATAATTACCGGCTACGGCAAGACAGGTAATATGTTTGCCGCGCAGACTTATGACGTTACGCCTGACATTCTCTGCGGCGGCAAAGGACTAAGCAGCGGCGTAATACCGCTGGGCGCAATGATAGCCCGTGAAGATATGGCGCAAGCGTTTTTAGGCAAGGCTGAAGACGGCGTTGAATTCGCGCACGGTAACACTTACGCGGGAAATCCGCTTGCCTGCGCAGTTGGTATCGCGGTGCTTAATGAAATAACCGAAAAACAATTGGACAAAAAAGCACAAAGAATCGGAAAATATATCTTTAATAAATTAGAAGGACTCAAAAAATACGGCGTTGTCAGAGAAGTCCGGGGAAAAGGAATACTGCTTGGCGTGGAACTTGTCAAAGACCTGCGAACATACGAGCCTTATGATGAACTCGGCAATGCTTTGAAACATACCGCTTTGAAAAACGGACTGATTATGCGGATTGACCCATCCTGGTTTGCGGTGGCCCCCGCTCTTATAGCGGAAGAATCCGATATTGACGAAATGTGCGAGCTTATAGAAAAAAGCCTTAAAGATGCGCTCGAGCTGTGCAGACCCTGATGAGATAGTTTCATCCCGATGAGATAACTTCGTATCTCACAGGGCAAGCATCCCACGGGGTAAAGTTTTCAGCCCTGAAATTTGGCGATAAGGAATGCTCCAATGAAGTTGCTGGCTGCGACGACAAAAACCGCAATGAGAATGTGAACAAGAATCGCAGAATACGGATTCATTTTTCTCTGCTTTGTTATTGCGTAAGTCATAACGGTCAATATCAACAGGCCCCAGACGACTGAGCAGACGGTGGCAAGCTTAACAGGCAGAAGGATTATCAGAACGATGAAGGTCGATGAGACAAACAGCCGGGCAAGGAAGTTGGTCATCGTGGAAAGCCAGACCTCTTTTTTACTGAGGTCTTCTGACTCCTGATAAATATGGATGCCGAAACAATCGGACATATTGTCGGCCAGTGCAATGACCAAAAGTGCGCCGATGATGCTTAATTTCGGATGGGCCAGCGTATCAAGGCCGGTGATAATACCCAGATTGGTAATAATGGCCGAGGTGGCACCGAAGCTGAATCGGGTCTGAGCCGGCCTGGCGGTATTTTTCAAGTCGTTTTCCATCGCGCGTTATTCTACCACAAAGCAACTGTCAACGGTAGTCCCTGCCCTTTCCCCTATCAGGTCGAGAACAGATTATGGCGGGAACTTAGAAAATCGAGAGTAGAGAGAATAAAAATAACCCCCTGGCATCCTTCGCTTCGCTCAGGATTAAGGCCAGGGGGCTAAATTTTATATCTTACTCACCAAGCCACTGGCCGCCGGAGTCGATATTTTCCTTTGTAAACACTCGCGATTTTAAGGTAATTTCCTTCGGAACAGTTTTGCCGCTTAATATTTCCAGAGCATTTTCTATCGCTTCTTTGCCGCCAGTAGGATACTCGAAACTTGCCTGCAATATGCCCTGCTTGACATAAGCCTGGCCTTCCTGAGGCAAACCGTCAATACCGACAAATATTATATCTTTCTCTCTGCCCGCTGCCTGAGCCGCAAGATATGCACCATGAGCGCCGGGGTCATTATGCGCATAAACAAGGTCAATCTTGGGAAATCTTGCAAGAGCTGATTCCATTTCCTTGCGGGCATCCGGTTCAAGCCATTTCATATCCGCCTCGAAAAGGACATCAATGCCGTTGCTGTCTTGAATGCCTTGGCGGAAACCGCTGTGCCTGTCCTGGCCGGGGGTCGAGGTCATCAGGCCTTTTAATTCAACCACTTTGCCTGAGCCTTTGAGCTTTTGGACAATCCACTTTCCAGCAGACTTGCCGATTTTCTTGTTGTCGGCGCCGATAAAGCAGGTGTATTTGTCGCCAAGCACTCTCCTGTCGAGCACAATAACAGGAATTCCCTTCTCAAACGCAGCGGCAACGACCGGCGTAAGCGGAGCGGCCTCTTTCGGAGAGATAATTATCAGATTAACGCCTGCGCTTATGAATTCTTCCATTTGTGCCTGTTGCTTGAGAGTGTCGTTCTGGGCATCTTTATATATCACTTTCAGGTTCGGATGTTTTTCGGCGGCATTTTTAACGTCAGCGTTCATTTGCACACGCCACGGCTCGCCGAGATTGCACTGACTCATACCAATCGTCCATTGACCTTGCGCCGCAGGAGCATTCGGCTCATCGGCTGCCAAGACATAAGAAACAGAGAGTAAAACCAACAGCAACAATAAATACTTTTTCATCTTACTTCCTTTCAATATAAAAATTATTTCTTACTTTTTTGCAGCAATACGGCCGCTATTATAATAGCGCCGGTAAGCATAAGTCTTTTGTCTTCGCCGACGGCGTTAATACTTAGTATCTTTTCGAGATAACCGATTGTCAAGACACCTATAAGAGTCAGCCATATACCGCCGCGGCCTCCCTGCAGGCTTGTTCCGCCTATTACGACCATAGCGATAGCCGACAATTCGTAAGCAACTCCGGCCTCCGGATCGCCTTGAAGCTCCTGAGCGGCCTGGCACATTCCGGCAACGGCGCAGAAAAAGCCGCTTAATCCATAAGCGAGTATTTTAGTCATCGCAACAGGAACGCCGGACAACCTTGCGGCCTCTTCGTTGCCACCAATCGCGTAAATATACCGGCCATACCTGAGCTTGACCAAAAGCAGCCAGGAAATCAGCAGGCAAACAATAAAAATTATTGTAACAACCGTGATATTATTGCCCAAAATCTTGGAACTAATCAAATGAAAGATTGCGGGAACATCCACATACTTATATGTGCCGTCAGGCTGCGCAACGGCGGTGGAAATTTTTTGTCCTCCTGAAACCCACTTGGCAACTCCGCGGGCAAAAACCATCATCGCAAGGGTAGAGATAAAAGGCTGTATCCGGAATTTCGCGATAAAAGAGCCGGAGCATACGCCGCAAAGTGTGCCTATGCAAAGACAGCTGACAATCGCCATAAAAGTATTAATGCCTTTATGGATTGTGAACAGCGAAAAACAAACTGCTGTAAGGGCAAGGATACTGCCGACCGAAAGGTCGATGCCGCCGGCGATAATTACGAGCGTCATACCGCAGGCGAGGATACCGTAAACAGAAACCGCCCGAAGCATATCACGATGAGTCCCCCACTTAAAAAACGCGCCATCGGCATTGAAGATAAGACCAATAATAAAAATAATTACAAGCGCACCCATCGCCCTTGTAACCGGCGAGACAAGCCATGAATTCGACAAATTTGTCGTTTTTTTCACTACATTTCCTTTCTTCGATTAATACCGCTTCGAAACTATCGCGGCTCTGTCAGCCCATAGCCGCGCGAAGAATTTTTTCCTGCGTTGCTTCGCCAGCGGCAAATTCAGCGGTAATTCTGCCGCGATGCATAACTATTATCCTGTCGCTCATCGCCAGTAATTCAGGCATTTCAGATGTAATCAGGACTATAGCGATACCCTGCCCTGTCCATTTGTTCATCAGCTCATATATTTCGTGCTTTGCGCCGACGTCCACACCGCGGGTCGGCTCATCCAGAAGAAAAACTCCTGGCTGCGTCTCAATCCATTTTGCAATAGCGACCTTCTGTTGATTGCCGCCGGACAAATCGCTGACCGGCATAGTCAGACTGGCCGCTCTAAGATTCAGCGATTTACTTTGCTCTTTGGCTGACTTTAATTCCTGCGAAGGTCTCAGCCAGCCAAAAGGCGAATATTTATTCAGGGCCGCAAGCGTCGAATTATGAACAATATTCATTCCGATAACAAGGCCGGTAACTTTACGGTCGTTGGTGAGCAGCGACAGACCTTTTTCAATCGCATTTATGGGGGCTGCCGGAGAGTAAGGTTTGCCGTCAAGCTCGACAGAGCCTGTTGTTTTTCTGCCGTAAGTTCCGAATAAGCCGTTGAGCAGTTCGCTGTTGCCTGAACCCTGCAGGCCTGCGACTCCGAGAATTTCGCCGGCTTTGACTTTAAAAGAAACTCTCGACACTGCGGGCACGGGTTTACCCGCAGGGTCGGCAACGGAAAAATCCTTTACCGTCAGCCTAACAGAACCGGCAGCGGCGCGATGGCGGGGAAACTGCTGGTTCAGCTCGCGGCCAACCATCCACTGAATCAGTTTTGGCTGATTGAGTTCAGACGCTTTGGCGGTGCCGATGTATCTGCCGTCCCGCAGCACGGTTATACGGTCGGCAATTCTGTATATCTCTTCCATTTTATGAGTAATATATATAATGCCGCAGCCATTTTGCTTCAGCTTTGCCACTATCGAAAAGAGCTTTTCAACTTCGATCTCCGTCAGTGCGCTGGTCGGCTCATCCATTACGATTATCCTGCAATCGAACGCTAATGCCTTGCAAATCTCCACCATTTGCTGGACACTCAACGGATAATCTTCCACCTTGCGCGACACGTCAACATCAAGTCCCATCCCGGTCAGAAGATGACGAACTTTATCTGACATTGCTTTTTTTGACAGCCACTGCCAGCGGCTTTTCTCGCGTCCGAGAAAAATATTCTCGGCGACGGTCATCGACCCTACCAGAGAAAGCTCCTGATGAATTACGGATATTCCTGCGGCAGCGGCTTCGTGAATCGAGGCAAATTTTACCAGTTTGGAATCTATGCGGACGGAACCTGCGTAATCCGGATATACTCCCGCAAGGATTTTTATCAGGGTGCTTTTGCCGGCTCCGTTCTCACCGGCAAGAATATGCACTTCGCCGGCGTTCAGGTCGAATTGTGCATCAGTCAATACCTGCACTCCGGAAAAACTTTTGCAGATACCGGTCATAGCGAGCAATTGGTTATTGGTTTGCTTTTGCAGACTCATAAATCAGGCCGATTCCTTCTTCGGTATCCAGCCGTAAGAAATATACTGGTGGTCAAATGTGCCGTCGTCATAAAGGTCAAATATACCATAACCGGCGTCGCATTCGTAGTGCTTGCCGCCCCACCATGCTCCGCAGACCGCGCCGTCGCAGATATAGGTCATCTCATTATATCGCGCACGGTCAACCAGATGCAGATGCCCGCTTATGCAAAGGCGGACATTCGGATATTTGCCAAGCAGGTCTTTTATTTTTCGGGCGTCGAGATGCATCCACTCATCGGGCAGCGTCCATCGTCCGGTCTTTTCATTTTCGCCATCTAAAAAAGCCGCCACAGACAGTATCGGAATATGGCTGATAATACATATATGTGATTTTTTAAAGGACTCAAGTTGATGTGCAAACCAGTTAAATTGCTCCTCATCCAAAAGCGCAGTATAGATACTGTCGTCGGGATAGGTGCTGTCCAATAAAATAAAGTGCCACCGTCCTTTATCGAAGCTGTAATAGCTGTTCGGCAGGCCAAGCTCCTTAATCACCCGTTTCTTGCCCCACAATTTTTCCTGCCCCGTTGTCCTACTGTTTTTCTTGTCCCATCCCCAGACATCGTGATTGCCTACGCAAAATTTCACCGGAAGTTTGCACTCTTTGGCAAAAACCTTTTTCAGCAGCTTATATTGCACTTCCGTCCAGTTATCATCGGCGCCGAGGCTGTCCATTATATTATCGCCGCCGGTAATTATCATATCCGGCTTGTCTAAAAGAGACTGGGCGTGATGCAGCGCAGCAGTCAGACCCTCAGGGGCGCTGCGATTGGGATCCAGATGAATGTCTGTAAAATGCGCAAATCGGACGCTTCGGCCTTTTTTGGATGGATTGTCTTCAATAAGACCGGCTGATTTGCCTGCACCAACAGTGCTGCCAATTGCCAGTCCCATTATTGCCGCTGCAGAGCTTGTTATAAATCCGCGTCTTGTGATTTTGCTGGTTTTTTCCGACATAATTGTATTCCTTATAAATATAAATTATCATTATTAAAGCTAAATATTACATAAATATCCAATGTTTTTTAAATATCACAGACATTTTGCTTGAAGCAGATAAACATTACTTTTAAAATTTACTTCCTGCTTTTATGGATGATTTCTTATGTTTTTTAGCCGGTATTCTAAAGTTCTGTTATTGCTGGCCGTTATGACTCAAACTGCCTTATGCTCAGATTCGTTCGACAGTAACCCGCATTATCTTTTAGCGCCCATCAAGGCAGACAGAGAACTATGGCTGAAACAGGCAAACGCTTATCGTCAAAAAAATCGAGTTGTTATCGAAGAACGAAAAGATTTAGCCTGGATGAGCAGTAATTTTACCTGCCGAATGTGTATGATGTTCGACAGTGAACTCCTCAACCCAGATACCGGCGAATACCTGATAGATTCGCTGCTGGCCGACGGCGAAAAGGAATTCGGAGGCTATGACAGTATAATATTATGGCACGCATATCCAAGATTGGGAGTTGACGAAAGAAACCAGTTCGATACGTATCGCCAGATGCCCGGCGGACTGGAAGGCATCAAAAAAGCTGTTGAAAAATGCCAAAAAAAAAATGTTAAGGTTTTCATCGATTATAATCCCTGGGACACAGGAACCCGCAGGGAGGACAAAGACGATTTCAAATGCCTGGCCCAAATCGTATCTGAAATAAACGCTGACGGCGTCTTTCTGGACATCCTTTCGGCGGCAGACCCGAATTTACGAAAAGAGCTGGATAACGTCCGAAACGGCATTGCTATTGCCAGTGAAGGTGTTCCGGAAATTGAGCAGCTCTCCTTGTGCAGCGGCTCCTGGGCACAATGGCTTAATGAACCGAATGAGCCGGGTATTTTAAAATTAAAATGGCTCCAGCCCCGGCATATGCAATATCAAATCCGCAGATGGGACCGTGACAGAAGCGATGAAATAGAAACGGCGTTTTTCAACGGCAGCGGAATGCTTGTCTGGGAAAATATTTTCGGCTCCTTTAATCCGTGGAACACAACTGACAGATATAACTGGAAAAAAGCAAATCTGATTCTGCATTTCTTCTCCGATGAATTTGCACAGACTTTTGAACCTTTTTATCCAACTCTCCAGAAAAAATTATTTACCACAAGATGGTCAAATAAAGGCAAAGAAATTATAGTCCTGCTTAACCGGGGAAAAACCATCAGTAACAAGCTTTTGTTCGAAATCAACAGTCAGCCTGACAGGCTTTATTTCGACCTCTGGAACGGCACAAAAATAGAACTCCGAATTAATGGACATACAGCTCGTATATCCGGCTCTATCGATAAAATCGGATGTATCCTGATAATCCATAAATCGCAGGCAGATGATAAACTGCGGCACTTATTGGACGAAATGAAAATCAAAGAAACGAAAATCGATTCGAGAAATTCCAGCAAAGATACAACTTATGCCGACAAAGTTTGCCGAACCGCTGTTACGGACAAAACCGCCAAACCTGAAGGAATGGTCTTTGTTCCCGCGACAAAATTCACGATGGAAATAGAGCATATCCGCAGAGAATGCGGCTGCTATCCCGACCCGGGCAAAAAAACTGAAGGTTTCGGTTATGGTTTGCCGTTCGGCGCTGTTTATCCGTATGTTATTCACCAGCCAATCAAACATCGAATTGGGCCGATGAAAATAAAACCATTCTTCATTGACGAAACGGAAGTAACAAACGCTCAATATAAAAAATTTCTCAAAAGCAGCGGCTACAAGCCCAAATTCAGTGAAAACTTCCTGAAGCACTGGCCTAACGGACAAATGCCGGAAAATCTGGCCGACCATCCCGTCGTGTTCGTTGACATAGACGATGCGAGGGCTTACGCCAAATGGGCAGGCAAACGGCTGCCTACAGAAGAGGAATGGCAATTGGCCGCTCAAAGCACAGACGGCCGAAAGTGGCCATGGGGCAATGAGTTTGACCCGAACAAATGTAATTCCACCGGCACAAATACACTTCCTGTAAAATCGCATCCGGAAGGGAAAAGCCCTTATGGCTGCTATAATATGTCCGGCAATGTATGGGAATGGACAGAAAGCTGCCGGGATGACGGACATACACGGTTCGTTATGATTCGCGGCGGCAGTTATTTCAACGCCAAAGGCAGTATATGGTATGTCAACGGCGGTCCCCAGCCCTGCGGCCATCATATCAAATTTATTCGCATCTGGCAGGGACTTGACCGATGCAGCACAATTGGCTTCAGGTGTGTTGTCGATTCCAAATAGAAGTTAATCTCTTATTGACTTTTCAAAGATCATTTATTCAAAGCCCATTTAAGCTTCGCAATTCGTATGCCGTCAAGGTTTGGGTTAAGGGCGGCAATATAATACTGGTCGCCGTCTTTGATTATTTCCGGCGCTGCTATATTGAATTTGCAAACGAAATGTGAATCATCGTTAATCCCGAAATTTAGAGGGTCAGTCGAATAATAAACACTGGTTTGAGCGCCGGGGCCATAAAACTGCGTCCTAAAAAGATAATAATCATGTTTCTCCAGCTCAACAACGTGAGGACATTCTGCACTAGCCCAGCCGGCATCGGCGCTGCCGCCGAATGCGACAATCTTTGAATCAGACCATTTTTTTAAATCACTGCTCGTCCTGCAAAATACATATCCCTTTTTATCGGGACAGGCCGTGTAATAGCAGAACCATTTATTTTTCGCTCGCAGCAGCATAGGGTCCCTGGTATTGACTTCAGGCCCTCCTTCGTTAAACAATGCCGCTGAATTATTTTTTTTCAGAACTCGTTTAAAAGTTTTGCCGTCTGTGCTGACCGCCAGGCAAATATCATTCCAGTCGCCGTAAACAAGCCAGTATTTATTTTTGTGTTTGACAACGTGAGGTGCCTGCAAACTGCCGGCAGGCTCACCATATTCCGGCTCGGCCATCATCGCTATCCCCATCGGCGTCCAGTCGGCATCTGTAATATGCCTTGCTTCCCAGCGGAAAAACAACCTGGTATGTCCATCACATTTTGTGCCTCTGATGCAGGACCAAAGCTGCCAGGAGCCGTCGGCGGCCTGCCAAATCGCAAAATCAACCGGCTGTTGATTGCTGTCCGTAAACTGCCCCAAATCCGGATTTCCTGCAATCTGCCGCCATTGGCCGTCTATTACCGGCATTAAAATATTATTGCCTGAGCCGGAACAAATATCAGCCAATAAAACAATAATAAATAGATTACGAATATTCATAAAACTGTCCTTCGGGATTGCCTAATACATTATGCAGGGCATTCATAAACCGGCATAGATTCCTGAAAGTGCACATCGGCTGAAGACTGTGGTCGGCATTCGGAAAATAGCGGCCGGTCTTAACCATCGCCGGCACTTTATTATTTATTTCGTCCTCGATGAGATTTTCATTGCCTTCGTTTATTACCTCTTTTTCCAGCCAGCCCATAAAGATAAATTCAGGAAATTGTCTGCGTAATTTCAAAAGGTCATTGCCGGGTTTGGCCTCAACAGGATAAGTCGCGTTTACGCCGCAATTATTCAGCAGCCCCACAAGCTCCATTATATTGCCGTCCGTATCAACAATTAACATATCCGCGCCATAAAAATGAGCCAGCTCGGAAATTTCACGATATACCGGCCAGCAAAAAGTCTTGAAATGGGCCGGGCTGATTAACATCCCCTGCTTATAACAGCAATCCTCCGACAATTGCAGAATCTCTGGCTTGAGCCTTTCAATAAGCGGATAGAGATACGTTCTTCGCAGGCTGCTTTGCCAGTCGATTATTTCCTGCACCAAAGATGGGTCATCATAAATCATAGTGCAGGCCTGTTCCGGCCCGGCAAGATTCCTGACAGCGCCCCAGGTAGATTCAAGAGACAAAAATAAAGGGTATTTGCGATTATCAAATTTTTTATACTGCTCTTCTATTTTATCCGCAGGCCACAGCTTGCCCGGCGTCCAAAGTTTTTTATACAACTCCCAGCTATTCCTGTCCCGAACGTGATATTTGATAAACTCCGGCATCGAATAGACATTACTTCCGTTGATAAACTGTCTTGTTACAGCGCCGGTTTCGTATTCGAGTATTTCATATTTCCCCTCGATTTTTTTATTGAATTTGACGCCTTGCGGCGGCTGGCACGGCCAAAAGTCAACTGTCAGCGGCGTTACAGTGCCCCAGAAATCCGACCAGCTTTTAGCCGCTTCAAAACTCCAGCGGCTTTCCTCTGTCCAGCCCTTTACCCATTTCGGCATACCGGTTTCGAGCAGACGCTGATAAATTTCTCCCCAGGCCCCGCCGAATGCAATGCCTGATGCGCCGGGAAAACCTATTATCGGGACATAATCTACATCCTGACCCCGGCAGACAGCTTTGAATCTTTCAAGTTGATTCATCCCACACCTCTTTGAGATTTGAGATTTGAAATTTGAGATTTCAGAAAATGTGCGGGATTCATCACAGACGCCTCAGGAGCCAAGCTCGCTCATCAATCCAATCTCCAGTGCCTGGACAGCAGCGCCATATTCATCTTCGCCGATGAACCAGACCTCGATAGAGCCGTTTTCAGGCTGGATGTCCCTGATAAGACGGTCAACCGCCCTAAACGGCCCCCCTGCCTCTTGGGTGATGTTCATTTTTGAAATCACCTCTTTATCATTTATTTTTACGGTAACCGTATGGGAAATCTTGTTGCCCTCTTTGTTTCGCTCAAGAAAAGGATGCAGCGGCGTATCAGCAAATTTGAGCCGCACATAATATGTCCCCGGCCCAACCGTCAGATTTGCCCAGAATTCCTTGCCGTGCGCACCATAACGATAAAGTTCGGGGTCTTCCGTATTTCCGATATACATACTCCTGCGTTTCGTCCACCACGCCTGCTGGACAGTATCGTTGCCGTAGCCCGACCTGATTACCCACTCAGTAGCAGGCCGCCAGGCGTTGCCTTTAGAGTCGATATAATCCTGCCGCAGCGGATAACCAAAAATCATTCGCTGTATCTGCTGCGGACCGCTGCCCTGTCCAAAATCCCTGTCCGCTTCCGCATCGCTGTATTGTATCGAATCTATATATACCTTGCTGCCTTTGGAAATGAGATTTCCTTTTCCGAGAATGACAATCTTTAATTCGTGCTTGTCATTAGACAAACCATTTTTGTAATAAAGCAATTGCTTTTGACGCACAGCGGGATTCCAGCAGTCAATCAGCGTCAATTGTTTTTGTCCGTCGAGCCAGACATCCGCAAATCCGCCGTCCGGTGCAACATTTCCAATTACTCTGACCTGGTTACCTTTAAATGAATAGACAACAGCCGCATCTTTATCAGCGGTAGTATGAATTTTATCTTTGTTCTGCCATTTTCCTTCATACTGTAATTGTTCGCCATCGATTTCGTTTTGCTTGTCTGTTTCGCCGGTTACTATAATATTCTTTTTGCCGTCGTGACGAATATTTACGATAAAATCCCCGTCCGGCAAAGGTTTTATTTGCCAGCCATTTTGTCTTAGCTTTGAAAGCTTTGGAATTTTTTGCCCATCGGCAGTAATAATAGTCGGTTCAAATGATAATCTCAGCAAATTAGCAGTTTCAAGCGGTGCATCAAACGTCGAATAAGTAATCTTATTTTTTTCATAGACGACGGAATTTACTACCGAAGTGCTTCGCATAATATGATTTTCGCGCTTTGGCCCCAATACTTCCGGAGCCCAGGCAAGGGCCTCCATAACCTGACATAGCGGCCAGGGATGCGCAAGATTTGACCATTCGCCGGTAGCCACCGCCTCGCCGAATATACCGTCCTTGACAACACCGTTTTCATCGCTGTCGTAAGTCGCCATAATTATCATTCTTCTGCCGATTTCAGAAATACGGTCATCATCGGCCAGCGCTCCGTATCGAATCAGGGTAGGCCCTGCCGTATATTGATTGTATGAAAGAGATGTTCCGCAGCAGGTGCACGATTCCGGAAAAGCCCACGCTCCGCTGAACATATTGCCGTGCGAACCGGGGTCGGCGCCGTTCCGATTGAAAATCAATGTAAGCATATTCCGCAAATCAGTCTTCCAGTTGCAGAAGTCCTGCGGATTTTTCATAATATAGTCGCTAATCATAGATACAATGCCGCACATTACGGGATTGTCCCAGTCCCAGTATTGTCTTCCCCAGTGGTCGTTTTCGAGCCAGTTGGCCAGCAGCTCATTATTGATATAGCGGATACCCGCCTGCCTGGCATTTATTATCGCACGGTCTTTGCCCGTGTAACCAAGCCGGATTAGCTCATCAAGGAAATCGAGAATCATCGTCGTGCTGCCGGTAAGCTCATCAGACCAGCCTACAACAGATGGGTCGGTATAACGGTTCCACGGCGGCATTGTGGGGTCAAGATTGCATTTTTCGGCAAAAACATCGCCCCAGTGTTTTGCCGCCTCGAAATATCGTTTATTGCCGGTGAGTTTATATGCCCGCAGCATTTCAGTGCCGACTATTGCGCAAAGGTCAAGTTGATTTCTGCCCTTGGGGTCGCATTTGCCATAAGCCTTGCCGAGAGTCGGCGTGGCAATTGGAAACATCGGCCAGGCGTTGTTTTTGTCGGTTTGCGCATAATCCAGGATATAATCCGCCGTTAGCGGGATATAAACAAAGGCTATCGGGTCTGAACTGTAAGCATAATAAGCGGTAAGTCCTTTGATAATGCTCCAGGCTCTCTGCGAAAGGTCGCCGCACATCCAGTCGTTGGTTTGCGGGACAAGAATAGTGCCGTCGTCTTTGATGCTCCAGTGCGAATTATAGACGAAATCAGGCGCAGCCATAACCGCCTTATCGGTATTTACCCAGGGATAGCGTTTAAGCACTTCGACAGCGATTCTTAATCGCATATCGAGCGGCCCGTTTTGGCCGCTGTTCCACGGCGATATTACGCCATATTCATCAAGAACGGTCTTGTGTGCATAGTAGCTGTCTCTGGCACTGGCGGCTGTCAAATTATTGCACACTGCCGCATCAACAAACAATATCAGCATACACCATCGAATTGTGGCACGAAAGTTCGAGATGTTCATAATCATTCTCCCTAAGCTAAATGAAATGGGTATATAATACTTCCTTTGAGGCTGGAAGGCAATTTATAAAGCCGCCGTTTCTGTAGAATCTAATTACCGAACCCCATTTCCGATGTTACCGACTAATGGGAATCCGGCATCCCAGAGCATTTCAGGTTTGCGGTCATCGGGGGCGTAGCCGTTTACCTTGTTCTTGGCATTATAAACACTCCTTTTTGGCAGCAGTTTGGCGTGACCGTCGAAGAAAGATGCGGCGCATTTTTCCGAGTGGCGATAGCAAACTTGTGCCCAATTCGGCGGGGTAGCCATCAGGACATCCCCGTACTGGTCCCAGTATAAGATATAATTGGCACGATCATAATGTGTCATATAATAATTGCTTTCGACAAATGCCATACATGAACTGGGCTTTGTTACTTTTCCAACGCAATAGCCGCGGTAAAGACCGTCACTGGGCATCCAGCCGGGGGCGTCATAGACACTGGCACCCACCCATCGCTCTGTATTCATTGCATAACTTGCTATCACGTCCCAGTCATAGCCGGCTGCATGAAAATTGGCTAAATATGAACAAGGATCGCCAACCTTATGAGCGGGACATAGGAGTTCCTTTGGAAATACAAAGGGGTCTTCCCACGCATTCATCATCGTTTTTCTGTCCGCTGCAATTAACTTGCGAAACATCTTATTCTGGCACCATCGCTCATCCCACTTACCATGTTTGCCCGTATTCCAATCTAAATTCGTGGGGTATTGAGAAAACGGAACGAATAGACCGTCATAGGCCATAGCATAAGCCTGATTAGCAGTCCCATAGGTTTTCATCTGAGACATACATACGGCACCCATAGCTACCTTCCTTGCCTTGCTCAACGCAGGCATCAAGATACCCAATAGAAGCGCTATGATAGAGATTACTACCAGCAGTTCTACGAGAGTAAATGCATTTTTCCTGTTCATGGTCAGTCCTTTCCAAAAGGAACCATTTTATTCGCCTCCCTTTGAGGGTTGCTTCCCTTATTCCCGGAAAGCAACCCCCGGGGAGGTTTTTCGCCATTTTCCTTTTCTGGCGTCAGAAATTCAAGATAAATTCTTAGCCTACTCTCTTGCGAAGCAGCAAACCGCCAAGACCAAGTAATACCAGAGTAGCCGGCTCCGGAATAATCGGGACAGTTCCTGGCGTGTATTGGCCATTAGCAAGCCCTTGAACACCAGCAGCATCAATGTAGCCGTTGCCAATAATTGTTACATCGTCCAAAGCGCCAACGTAGAAACCCTGAACAGGCCAAATCTGTGTGCCTATAGCCATTGGAGTACCTAGCCAGCCCTCGCCGCTCCAATCGTCAGGTAAGTATTGGACACCGACGTTTGTTGTCCCTACGAGATAGGTGACGTAGTTTCCAACATCCCCATCCCAGACACTGAGATACTCTTTCACATCCTGTCCATCATAGGTGATAGCCAGGTTATACCACTGTCCATTGCTGCCGCCAATTTGATTGTAAGTGGGTCCAACAGGTATATCCAGCGGCCCCCAATTACCTTCATAATACGGCCAGGTGTAGTCAGCATCAGAACCCGGACCTAATTCCACCTCCATAGTCGGAGACGAAATAACCCTCTGATAGCTTGAACCGGCAGGGAGCAACCTGTCTGTGCTGTCTTGTCTGATCCACATAGCAAGAGACCACGCCCGATATGATCTGTCGAGATACTCCAAAGAAGGACTCTGCGCAACACGAACCGAACCGCAGCCCGGCTCATTGAAAAGCAATGCGCTATTAGCATTACCGAAGCGATCGGTAGTCCAGGTCGGGGCATTGCCGGGAATCGGTACCGGTGGGTCAAAAGCCGCTGTCTCGGCATACAGAAGCCCGGTATTGGCCCAGATGGACGAATCATACGCCAAGGTAGGATTGGCTCCTTCGTCGAAAGTCCACCATGCATGCAATCGCGGATCTAAATCTGCTTTTACCATTGTTGCCGCTACCATTAACATTAACACACTAAACAACAACTTCTTCATCTCTAATCCTCCACAAATAAAAAATAATAATTATTTTTCAGGGCACAAATACCACAAAACCCGGCGGGCAGCCCTTACTTGCCCGCCGAATTTTAACTAACATTTTTACTGGCATCCTGCCGGATCATTACAAAAGAGCCATTCATCTACAAAGAGTTTGAGGTCTTTAAAGTCAACAATGCAGTCATTGTTAAAGTCGCCTTCCATAGTTGCACCTTTGCTTCTTAGTTCGCCGCAGGTATAGGCTCCGATTGTCTGAAACGGTTCTTTGCTGAGGTAAATTTCCTCAATTGTAGTCCACGGAGCTTCGCCATATATCTCGACAACGAAATTTCTGCCTGTTTGAAAACCGCTATCTATAGTAAAGCTTTTAGAAGCCGTCTGCCAGTGCCCTCTATATCTTGCTCCCATTCCACCATCGACAGGTTTTTTCAGGATGGTAATATCGTTCCAGTCTGTGCCCTTCGTGCCTGTGTGGATATCCTTCCCTGGATTAACCCAATACACTTTCGCAACAATGTTCGGGTCCGGAACCGGCCAATTCCAGATGCCGAGGTTATAATTGGAAGCTGAAATACATCCGATAAAGTCAAGATAGTAAGTCTGGCCTGGCTGAATGGTCTCTGACGTAACCGTTTGTTCGATTTTAGCAAGATATTGATACGCGATATCATGTCCAATGACCAGACTCACACGTTTGTGAGCAGGTTGCGGAGCAGGCGCCCAATACATACACTGCAAACCGCCTTCGGCATAGTAATAGCCATAATCATCTTCATAGAAAGTCCAGCCCGGAGGCCACTTCTCCGGGTGATTCACGAAGTTCCATGTCCAACCACCCTCGGTGTACAGTAGAGCCTTATTTGCGTCGTCCTGATTACTGATGTTCTCGAAATCGCCATTGATCAGCAGATTGCTGCGCTGCCACCATTGCGGTCTTAAGGTATTAACCGAAGCGCTCCCGACAAGTCCCCAGCCACCGGCGTGAATGTTAGGATCACCAGGAGAAGGCAGACCATAGACAGCTCTAACCCTGAACCACTTACCATTTGCTTCGGGAGGAGCCGTCCATAGATTGCAGTCCCTTCTCCACACAGTAGTCGACGGCAATACATAATCCTGCCGAGCGATTTGCGTAACAGTAGTGGGGGTGGTGGGGTTGTCTACGTATTCATAAATCATACTGATTTGGTTCAGGTAGCAGGATCCAAGGCCGCCAAGCATAGCCGACAAATAATACGTCTGGCCGTTCACGATGGTCGGCGAGGTAATAACCTGCTGTAAAATATTAGGCTCATTAGGCCCGATATAAGCGGCTACAGAGCCGCCGGCAGGCTGTATCTCGAAGTTGTCGTAAGCATTAATCTTGCCTCTGTCAGAAACGTTCCATATACCGGCCTTATTTCCATCACTTGTGGCAGGGACAAACGACCAGCCTTTAGGCGTTGCATTGCTGGTATTCTCCGCTAAAGGCACTTTGTTAATATCAGCATAAAAATCGGCATTGGTCAGCAACTCAGTGGAAGAAACTATCGGTTCAGGGTTGTCGCTGTCTGCCCAGCTCTCGGCAAACTCTGCGAAATCCTTGAAGTTCATTCGGCAATCCTCGACAAGGTCATAAGGTATGCACGGATCAACACCGTTGTAATGGCTATACAATGCTTCACAGGTAAGGAAGCTGTTGACGTCAATTCGCACATAGTCAAACCAGCCGAAGGCTGTGCCTCTGGGGTTGCCGGTTCCCTGATTGATATAACATTCAACATAGAAGACCTTGTTATTGGAAGGATAATTTCCTTCATCTGCCGTAAATGTTCCGCCGAACGAATACCAGTGATTATTATCTGCAACCGTTTGACTCATATCTGTCAGAAGAGTTTTTATATTAGGGTCATTAACGTCAGTCGTATAAAGCCTAACGCCTACTATGTTGCCTACAGCGTTTTCACCGGCAAATCTTGTCTTGAAATCATATTTTGTATTCTTGTGTATCCGCCAGTGGTCCTTGAAATCCCCACCCCAGTATGTGGGGGGAGTGTAATAATTACCGTAATAATCTCCTATCGGCTGCACAATCATAGTGTTGACGGTGGTATAAGCGGCATATTCAGCCGTACTCGTATCGCCATCCACCGCGCCGGCATTCACCAGACCAAATAAATTCACGTCGTTAAGATCACCCTTCACCCCCCAGTTCCACGAAGGAATTCCCGGAATTAAGCCTTTTTTCTTTTGACCGATGTTAAGCGCTATCGTATTTTTCTGGGCAATAAACGTAGGGTCGAGAATATACGTCGTCGCACCTGCGTCTTCATATATAAAATCAACTGGCCATGGACCGGCGAAATTGCCATCCTTGATTGCATTTACATCAGTGCCGCTGAGACAATTGCTGAAAATGGCAATATCATCGAGAGCACCGATAAGAAAATCCTTATTGAGCGGATAGCACTGGTTGCCGAACTCTAAAGAGTTGTAGTCGTTAGAGTCAGAGGTAAAGTTGTTTGGCAGAGCCTGATCCGGTATGTTTGCGGTGAAAATTGCCTTTCCATCGGTATATCTTGTTAAGGTAGTTCCGTCATAAGTTAACGCAAAATGATGCCAACCAACCGCCCCACTGTTGGCGTCCGGCGATTGAGAAGCGCCAATCGGTCTTTGCCAGATAGCAGCTACCTGCTCATACGGCCAGAACCAATCGTTCATGTCGGGAAGAACACCATTCAGGTCGTAAGGAATACCCAACTCGATTTCGTAGTTTGGACACGATATAACCCTCTGATAGCCGCTGCCGAAGCTGGGGTCACCTTTGGTATTTGGGTCTTTAAGATACCTGACATTGGGGTCGTTGGTGTATTGCTTTAGCCAGAACGCAATGGTCCATTTTGGCCCAAGCTGAGCGATACTAGCACTATACGGCACCTGAACATAATTCCAGTTTCTATTGGCATCGGCTGCGCTTTTTGGAACACCTGAGTCCGGTTTGCCAAGCTGTATGGCTTTGTTGCCTGCCAGCTGGCGGTTAATACGCTTTGGCAGTTTGCTGGCAACAGGCGAACAGGGGTCATTGGGCCCAGCCACAGCAAAGCCATTGTTTCCGTGGCCGGTCACATCATAAAATACCAGATTGCTGTCATTAACCTCACTGTGGTTCTCAAAATCCCATAACGCCCGAAGCGCTGCATCGGCATCCGATAACATCAAAAATGTCAGCGCCACAAAACAGGTAATTACTACGAAAGACAATTTCTGACTTCTCTTCATCCTTTTCATTTCTCTAACCTCCAAATCCCAAATCCTAAAAAATTTCGTGACACATAACTATAGATAGTGCGCCTCATTCTGCGAAGCACATCCATGCTTCGCTATCTATCCAACTATAATTACATTAATCTTTTTGCTTTTCCAAAGGAATAGGCAAAACTCTCAAAAACGCCAATTTGCAAAAGTATCTAAACACCTTTTTAATGCTGAACCGCATTTTATCGGACAAGGCCTGCATTTTCGCACCTGCCGAGCATGCTTCTCTTCTTACAGATAAATTATTTTCTACAAACATACCTATATTATAAAAAACTTTATTTTTTTGGGAATAGTTAAAACTCTCAAAAACATATCTTAAACTCTCATTTATCTCGATTTTTTAGCTAAAAATATGCAAAGCTCTCATAAAGTAACTTTTTTAGTTATATGTCTATCTTGTCCATAATACTTTTTATGCTTGACTTTTCTTTTAAAATTAGACATTATCGTATGTAAGCTGCTAAAGCTTAACTAAAATGGAAATATAAATATATGGGAAAAAGTCTCAAACATTTGGAAGCCGGGCAAAGTCTCAAGTATCTGGCAGACAACCTCGTCATCGCACCGGACAGCGACCGTAAGCTGCTGAACCTCAGCCAGCCTGAGGCATCACCGCTTCGCCAGAGCGATATTATTCTGGCTTCCACATGTGATATCAGAAAAAAATTCGAGGCTAACCGCCCAGACCCAACCGTTCACATACTCATATTCTCATTTGAAGGCAATGCACGGCTCTTTACCGAAGAACATCTTCGAAAAGGAATACCCCTTGAACCGGGACAGGTAGCTATATTACCGGCCCACTACCCCCATTTTTACAAAATGGAAGGACCAAGCTGGAAGGCTATATGGTTCTACTTAGCTGATACCGACACCTGGCATCAGGTCAGAGAAAGCAAGCCGCACATTCGGGCATCCATAACCTTAAACGAATTACGAGCCGTTATGGATGGCCTCTGGGCAGAATCGCTCAGAAACGAAACCAGGGCCAGATTAGCCGCAAGATATTATGCTGAAATTATCGTATTAAATCTCGAACGAGAACTTGATATGGAGGAAAGCTCAAGCAACCGGGAAATGCGACAGCAGTTATATAAACTCTGGGACACGGTCTGTGCAAATCTGGACCGAGACTGGACGGTCGCTGCCCTTGCCGACGAAGTAGGCATTTCATCCCAGCATCTCTACAGGGTAAGTATGCAGCTTTGCGGTCATAAACCTATGGAAATGGTAACCCTGCTGAGGATGAGACACGCCCAGGAATTGCTTATAAACACAAATTATATGATTAAAGTCATTGCTAAGCTGGTGGGATACGGGGATGCCTTTAGTTTTTCAGCGGCATTCAAAAAACACTCTGGCTGCAGTCCCCGCCAGTTCCAAAACAACAACCGCAAGAATTTGCCAGCAACCGAAGAGATTAAATGGGGTTCCCGTAAAAAGGCTCAAACTAAAGGAGTTTAAAAATGAGACATATACCAGTATTTGTCATCTTTGTATTTTGTATTGCCTTTTGCGGCATCGCTTTTTGCGCTACTGAGCTGACATACATCGACCTGATAAATACGCTTATTGACCTCGAGAGGCCGGCGGTTTTACCAGAAAAAGGAGAAGTAACCCGGCAATGGTCAAGCTACGACAGAAGAAGCAAATACAATGAGAAGACCGGCAAATATATCAATTGGGAAGCCAACGGCGACGGCTACGGCGCTGTAAACTGGATTCGCAAGGAAAACGGCAAGTTCGTATTAGGCGAAATGACCGGCCCCGGCTGCATCTGGCGTATATGGACGGCAACCGCAAAAAAAGGGCATATCTGTATTTATCTCGACGGCGCTGCCGAGCCTGCTGTCGATTTGCCCTGCGAAGACTATTTCAACTGCACACAGGAGCCGTTTAACAGGCCGCAGCTTGTGCATACTGTCGCCAACGGCAAAAACAGTTATATTCCAATCCCCTTCCAGAAATCCTGCAAGATAGTCGCCGATAAGGATTACGGCCAGTATTATCAATTTACCTATACTCTGTTCAGCAAAGATACAAAAGTCCCGACATTCAAACGTCAGCTAAGTAAAGAAGAATCAGACGCCCTCGACAATGTCGATAAGAAGCTGGCCAACTGCGGGCCTGATTTCAACCCGACCGCACAGAAAGAAGTAACGGATAAGATTAATGTTACCATCGGACCGGGACAAAAGAAAACCTTTGCTAAAATTTCAGGTCCCAGAGCAATCACTTCAATTATCATTAAAAACGTTTTCCCGGAGGATACTGGGCAGCAAAGGCAGATTCTCAGAGAATTGGTCCTGCAAATAACGTGGGACGGCCAGGAAAAACCCGGCGTTTGGTGTCCGTTAGGCGATTTCTTCGGCACGGCACCGGGTCTAAATAAACATAAGTCAATTACAGTCGGCGTTACTGATGATTGTCTCTATTCCAACTGGTTTATGCCGTTCGGCAAAGAAGCAAAACTCGAATTGATAAACGAAGGCAAAACCGAAATTAAAATTCCTGTGGAAATAAAACATATTCCATTAAGCAAACCTGTTGAGCAATACGGCAGATTTCACGCCAAATGGCACAGGGACGCATTTCTGCCGACAGAGCCGGAAAGACGAATAGACTGGACGATTCTAAAAACACAGGGCGCCGGCAGATTCTGCGGCGTGGAACTGGAAGTCTGGAACCCGCGAGGAGGCTGGTGGGGAGAAGGCGATGAGAAGTTTTTCGTTGACGGCGAAAAATTCCCGTCAACCTTCGGCACCGGGTCCGAAGATTATTTCGGATATGCCTGGAGCAGCGACCAGCTTTTCAATCATCCTTTTCATAATCAGACAATCAACGAAGGCAACAAGGGACATATATCGGACAACCGCTGGCAAATCGCCGACAGTGTGCCTTTCCAGAAATCGTTCGAGGGCTGCATTGAAAAATACTTTTCCAACAGCAGGCCGACGCTGTATAGTTGTGTGGCTTATTGGTATCTGTCTCCTGACGGCCAAGACCCTTATGAGCCTGTCGTCGGTGCAGAGAACCGGTTAGGATGGTATGGAGGAATGGATTATCCGCTTGATATCGCCGGGATTTACGTGCTTGAGAAACCCGTCGGTCAAATTGAAGCACAGGGTATGGGAAGCTTTCATGCGGATAAATGGACAGATGACGACCAGCTTTGGTGGATAGGCGAGCCTAACGGCAAACTGAGAATAGGAATTAACGCTGAAAAAGCAGGCAACTACAAAATTTTGACAAGGCTTACCAAGGCTGTGGACTACGGAATTATCCAGTGGTATCTGGACGGCAAAAAAATATCCGAGCCGATGGATTTGTATTATGCCAGCGGTGTAATTGCCACAAAAGAGATTAACCTCGGCAAATATCATCTCGGCGCCGGTCAGCACGAAATTGACGTTGAAATTGTCGGCAGTAATCCAGCCGCAATTAAAAGATATATGGTCGGTATCGATTATATAAAAATTAAACCTCAGTGATTAGAAAGAGAACAGAACCAGTGAAGAAAAAAACATTATGTGTAATAGGCGCCGGCAATGGAGGAAAAGCCATTTCAGCTGACATGACTCTGGCCGGACACCATTGCCGGCTTTTTGAATTTCCCGAATACGCGGGTAACATCCAGGCAATCTGCGAACAAGGCGGCATCAATGTTACCGGCATAGCAAGAACCGGCTTTGCCAAACTCGAACTGGCTACCACTACCAACATGGCAGAAGCAGTCAAAGGCGCCGACGTGATTATGGTAGCCACACGGGCTCTTACGCATGAACGCGTAGCACGTGAAATAGCTCCGTTTCTGACAGACGGACAATCTGTAATATTGTGGCCGGGCAGCGGCGGCACCCTGATTATGCGGAAAATCTGGGACAGCCTCGGGATGGATAAACGCATCATTCTGGCTGAAGGAGTAACTTTTCCATACTGCTGCAGGGTGCTCAACGGTCCCGGCACAGTAAATATTCACCGCGTTGATGGGCCTAACATGCTCTTTGCCGCCCTGCCTGCTACCGACTCCAACGCGGCTATCGCTGCTCTCGATGGAACTTATGCAAACGTTGTGAAAAAGGCAAAAAGCATTCTCGAGCCTGCCCTGTATAATGTTAATATCATCGTTCATCCTGTCGGCGCCCTGCTCAATATGGGACGCATAGAATACTCCAAAGGCGAGTTCTATATGTATAAGGAAGGCATTACGCCGTCAGTCAAAAAGGTTATCTACAGTATGGACAAGGAGCGTTCCAGCCTCTTCAGAGCCCTGGGATATAAGCCCTATACTTATGATGAGGTTTTTGCCGACAGCTTTAATATGTCCGTTGCGGAATTTGCCAAGACTTCAAGCAAAGGCCCCTTTAATATGCAGGACCGCTACATAACAGAGGATATACCAATGGGTGCGACGCTGACGGTTTCCATCGCACGAAAGGCAGGCGTTCCTACTCCGACTTACGATTGTATGATTCATCTCGCATCGCTCGTCAATGATACTTATTTTTATTCCGGCGGGAGAAATCTCGAAAATCTCGGCCTGGCAGATTTAAGCCTTATACAGTTCGAGAAATATCTGCAAACAGGGCAAAAATAAAAAATGATTAAACATCCGCTAAAATATTCAGAAAAACTCACAAGCGGAGATATTGAAAGCATCCTGACGGCATCTTTCAATGTGCTTAGCGAAACAGGGCTGTTTATACAATCTGATTACATACTGAAAATAATGAAGAAGGCCGGGGCCGCGGTGGACGAACATTCCGGAAATATACGCTTCCCCGCTGAAATGGTTAAAGAATACCTTAAATATGTTCCGGCTGAATGGACGTTTTATGCGCGCAATCCCCAGCGGAACGTGCAGGTCGGCGGGCGAAATCTGTTGGTCGCTCCCGGCTACGGCAGCGCATTTATCGCTGACAGTCAGGGCCGAAGACGAAACGCCACAATAGCGGATTTGGAAAAATTGTCCCTGCTGGCATACAGCAGCGACGTTATTGATTTAACCGGCGGACTTCTTGTCGAACCAAATGATATTTCACCTCAGTTGAGACCTATGGAGATAACTCTTGCGCTGATAAGGAATTCCGACAAACCATTTATGGGTTCTGTAACAGGGAAAGATGGGGCAAGGGAATCGCTTGAAATCGCAAAAATTGTCTTCGGAAACATAGATAACAAACCCTGTGTTATGGCACTGATAAATATCAGCAGTCCGATGAGGCTGAATGCAACAATGGCCGATGCAATGGTCGAATATGCTAACGCTTGCCAGCCTGTTCTGCTGACTCCGGGAATCTTAATGGGAATGACGGCACCGGTAACAGCCATCGGAGCATTGGTTCAGGCTTACGCGGAATTGCTCGGCTGTGTTACAATTACACAGGTCCTTCGTCCGGGTTTGCCTGTAATTATCGGCACCGGCGGATTCGGAAGCGACCTTAGAAGCGGCGGCACGGGCTTCGGCAGACCGGAAAATGCGCTCGGCATTCAGCTCGGCGCAGAAATAGCCAGAAAACTGAACATCCCGTTCAGATGCACCGCAGCAGTAACGGGAGCCAGAAGGCCGGACTGCCGCAGCGGCTATGAAAGAATGATGACGGCAATGACTGCTTATTATGCCGGAGCCCACTTTTGTCTGCAGGCTGCCGGAATCCTCGATTCGATAAACACTATGAGCTATGAGCAATACATAATTGATATGGAAATCTGGTCGTATATCAAACATTTTGCAAGACCACTGGCAGTCAATAAGGACACCCTCGCACAGGATGTTATCGAAGCGAATAAAAGCGGCTTTCTGGAGCACGAGCACACTCTTAAATATATGCGGCAGGAGCTTCATTCTCCTTCGCTTGCAAATCCGGATAACTATGATGACTGGTGGGCAGCCGCAGGGCCGGATGTCGTTTCGCAGGCAGCAAAAAAGGTAAAACAAATCTTTGAAAATCTCAAGCCGCCGCCGATGGATGAATCTATAGACCGCCGGTTAAGGGAGTATGCTTTGCGTCGAAGAAAAGTTCTTGAGCAGGTAAGCGGATAAAACAATGGGTGATGAGAAACTGATTGCACAGATTAACACTGATACATTATCGGAAAATCTCTGGCAGCTTGTCTGCATACCGAGTCCTACCGGCAGAGAAAAAAAGGCGGCCCTGCATTTTGCCGATATGCTCGAATTGGCCGGCGCGGAAGTCGAAATAGACCCGACACTGCCGGACAGTCCGAATGTAATCGGCCGATTAAAAGGCAAAAGAAACGGACCTGTGCTCCAATTGGCAGGCCATATTGACCACGTCGATGTACCGCATCCGCAGCCTAAACGCGATAAAAAAATAATCAGCGGCAGAGGCTCTGCTGATATGAAAAACGGGCTGGCGGGAATCCTTGAGATTGTCAGAATCCTTAAAACAAGCGGCTGTGATTTCGCCGGCGAAATACTCGTTACGGTTTACGGTCTGCACGAAGCCCCGCTGGGCAGCGGCGCAGGCCTTTCAAATCTGATTGCCAAAGGCATTAAAGGCGATGCGGCTATTGTTTTTGAAGGGCCTGATGACGCGGCGGCTGTTGCCGCAAATGGAATGGGTATATGGAATGTTTCTTTGCATCTCAAAGAGCCGGCTTGTCACGAATTGTCCGTCTCCGCAGACCGGCCCGACCTGCTCGGAGCTGTGCTTCTTATTACCGATGCTATAAGGAAGAAAGATGCCGAGCTCCGTAATGCTGCCAATCCTTTTCCTTTATTATTCCGCGAATCGCTATTTATCGGTCAGGTGCATTACGGCGATTTCTATAATCGCGCCCCCTGCACGGCATTTATGCAGGGAACGCGGCGATGGCACCCCGATAAATCCTACGAACAGATAAAGGATGATTTCGATTCACTTTTAAAGAACGCAGCAATTCCAAAATCTGTCATAGTTGACAAAACCTGGATTTACGTGGGCGATTCTTATCAGATAGAGACAAGCGAAAAAATTGTTCAAAGTCTGACTAAGGCTTATGAGGCTGTTTACAAAAAAAAATGTCCCATCCGGGGGCATTCGAGCGTTACCGATGTCAGCAAAATAGTGCGCCAGGGCAGGATTCCTGCCGTGCTTTGCGGCTTCGGCACTGAGACGGGACACTGCGATTACGAATTTGTTGAGATTGAGCGAATTAAACGATGCTGCACCGTTGCCTTGAGAACTGTTCTAAATTATCTGGATACGGAAGATATGGAATGAATCCCGCACCTTCTAAATATTCAGTGAATTATACATATTTTTTAAGATAAGAATCGAAGGGATGAATGATTAAAACAAATTTAAAAAGATTGAATTAAAAGAAGGTGCGGGATGAAAGCGATATTCTGGCAGGGAGGCAAAAAGTTCGAGCTTGGTGATGCTCCTCCTCCGAAGCCGAGGGCAAATCAAGTTTTGCTCAAGGTTGAAGCGGCATCCATCTGCACAAGCGATTTCCACTATGAAGACTGGGATTGCAAGCCTCCGATTATACCGGGACACGAGGTGGCCGGCACCGTTATCGAACTCGGCAAAGATGTCCGCGATGTTCGTAAAGGCTGGAAAGTGGCCGTTGACCCTGTTCAGCGATGCGGCGTCTGTGAATTGTGCCGAGCCGGAATAGGTCATTTGTGCCCCAATACGCGGCACCTCGGCAACAGCGCAAATCCCGGCGGCTGGGCGGAATATCTCGCTGTCGATGCGGCAAACATCTATCAAATCCCCGAAAACGTCAGTATGGTCGAAGCGGCGATGACCGAACCTACGGCGGTATGTATGGAAAGTTTTGAAAGAGCGAAATTCCAGCCGGGACAGAATATTCTTATCTTCGGCGACGGCGTCTTCGGCTTTATTCACGCGATGTTTGCCCGGATATTAGGCGCAAATAATATCATTGTCGCGGGCCATTACGACCAGCGATTAAGCAGAATCGCAAAAAAGACCGGCGCGATAATCTGCAATACTCATACTGCCAATCTCGAAGATGTCATAGTCAAAGTCGCCGGCAATTTAGGTGTTCATTTAGCGATAGAGGCCACAAGTTCAGGAGCGGCGCCGAACTTATGCCTTAAAGCCTTAAGGCCGAGAGGCACGCTCGTTTTGTTCAGCTATATCTGGAAGCCGGAAATCCTCGACGTCGCTCTGGTGAATATGAAGGAATTAAACGTCCTCGGCTCGTGCAGGTCATTGAATTGTTTTGCCAAATGTCTGCGATTGATGGCCGAGAAAAAACTCGATATCGAAGCGCTGGCGGATGTCCAGGTCCCGCTGGCGGAATATAAAAAAGCTATAAGCGGGCTTAGTGAAAACAAGAAAAACGTTTTCAAGGCAGTTCTGCTGCCGTAGCAATAAGGATTATGCAGCAAATACTCGATTTCAAACTCGAATCGTCGCAGGCAGCTTTATGGTTCGTTGGGCAGTCGGGGTTTATATGTAAATCCTGCGATACCATCGTAGCCATTGACCCGTATTTGAGCGATTCAATTGCCAAATTGTCGCCGAAATTAAAAAGAATTATTCCTGTGCCGATTGAACCCGCCGATCTTAAAACAGACATTTTTATAGTTACGCACGACCATTTAGACCACTTAGACCCTGAAACCATCGCCGGCTACCGTTACAAAGATACGACCAAATTTGTCGCTCCGAGCCTTGCCTGCCGTAAACTGCAGCAGCTCGGCATAAAGAGCAATAATATTAGGACAGTTGACGTTGGTCAATCGGAGCAAATCGGTTCAGTGCACATTAAGGGCATTTATACCATCCCGAACGAACCTGCAGTTGTTGATACCGCCGGCTATCTCGTCAGGTTTCAAAACGGCCGAAGTTTTTATCATACATCGGACACCGATTTATCGCCGCTGCTTTTGGCCGTTGCTCCGCACGCGGAAGCCGGCCTTTTCTGCATCAACGGCAAATGGGGCAATATGAGCGTTGAAAAAGCGGTGGAACTGGCGGTTAAAGTTCGTCCAAGATTCGCCATACCGCATCATTACGATATTATGGAGCTGAATTACGAAAACCCTGAAACATTCAGATACCTTATGAGTTATGCCGAGCCGCAGATACGTGTCGAGATTTTGCAGATTATGAAACCTTTTGTATGGGGATCCCTTCCACTCCTGCAAAAAAACAAAAGAAATGAAAGGCAATAAATATGGGAAATATTTTTCACTTGGTGTTTTTCGACTATTTAGCCTTTGGCCTTTACATTGTCCTTATCTGTGCCGTCGGTTATTTATCAGGCCGCAGGGAAAGAACCGACAGCGAGGGCTACTTTCTCGCCGGTAGGTCCCTGCCGTGGTATGTAATAGGCTCCTCATTTATTGCCGCCAATATCAGCTCCGAGCATTTTATCGGAATGGTAGGCGCCGCTTATGTCTTCGGCATACCGGTCGCGATGTATGAATGGGGCAATATCAACTCATTTACCGTGCTGATTTGGCTTTTTATACCGTTTCTTCTTGCCACCCGCGTATTTACTATTCCGGAATTTCTGGAAAAACGTTTCAATAATACGCTGCGTCAGTTTTTTGCGGTTCTGACCTTAATAGTCAACATATTCGCCTTTCTGGCCGCGGTGCTTTACGGCGGAGGACTCGCTTTGCATCTTCTATTCGGCTGGTCTATGCTGTTTTCAGTTATTTTTCTCGGCGTTGTCGCCGGCTCCTGGGCCATATACGGCGGCTTGAAATCTGTTGCCTGGATTGATTTCTTCACTCTTATTATTATGGTCGGCGGCGGTGTGATAGTAACCATACTCGGGTTGTATATGCTTTCAGGTTCTGAGCATTCGCTTGTCAAAGGCTTTCATGTGATGATTGAATGCAACCGCGCAAAAACCGGCGTCTGGGCGCAGGCTGTCGCACAAAATGCCAGACATATAGCCGCAACAGACACATATAACCGTCTTTCGGTTATCCAGCCTGTCAGCCATCTGGTTCTGCCGTGGCCGTGCCTCTTTTACGGATTTCTCGCGGTAAGTATCTGGTATTGTGCCCTTAACCAGTTTATGATTCAGCGTGTTCTTGGCGCTAAAAATATGTATCACGCGAGAATGGGCCTTGTGCTCGCAGGTTATATGAAAGTTATTATGCCTCTGATAGTTGTCTTTCCGGGCCTGATATTGTTCGCCAAACATCCTGAATATATGCTCAAACCGTGGGAAGAAATTCGGCCTGCCGCCGACAGAAGTTACATTCAAATGCTTCAGATGGTCATCCCGGCAGGTTTAAGAGGTATATATCTCGCCGCGTTATTTGGCGCCATTCAATCAACCGTCAACGCCGTCCTTAACTCTTCGGCCACCGTCGTTACCCTGGATATCTATCAAAGGATTTTTAATAAGAAAGCAAGCGACAAAAAGCTCGTTTTTATGGGTATATGGTCTTCCGTAGTCATTCTCATAATATCGATAATTATGGCAAATTACATTTCCAAAATGCAGACAGGTTTGTTTATGTATATTCAAACACTATACGCCTTTTTTGCTCCTCCATTCGCGGCTGTCTTCCTGCTTGGCGTCCTGTCCCGGAGAATCAACGCAAAGGGCGCCTGTGCCGCTGTTTTTTCCGGTTTTGCGTTTGCCATACTTATTAAAGTATATCTTGCGATTTGGCCTGGCCTTTTCGGCGAAACAGCTTATAATATCGTTAACTCTTTTAATAACCAGTCGTTTATTACATGGCTCTTCAGTTTCATTGTGTGCATTGTGGTCTCGCTGCTTACCGCTCCGCCGAGGCCGGAACAGGTTGATAACAATTTGACAGTGAACTGGAAAAAAATGAATATTTTCAACGAGCTGGGCGACAAATGGTATCAAAGTGTTATTCTATGGTGGGGCATTTTCGCCGCCTGCATTATAGGCCTGGTAATTACTTTCTCGCAGATTGTTTTTGGGGACTGATATGAAACCCGTTAGAGACAAATATCTTAATGAACTAAAGAAAATCAACAAAATAGAAAAACTTCCCATTATTGGCTGTCCCCAAAAGAGGCTGGTCTCTAACGGGTTGAAAAAAAGGATTTTACTGACGGCAATTTTAATTTCTGTAATTGGGGCTAACGCTATGGCACTGGGCAAAGCGGGACAAAATGTTATCGAAGTCGGAGATTTTAAGCTAATTTATGACCCCAGTGTCGGCGAAAAGGAAAAATGGTATATCAACGACCATTGCTTTATTTACGACACAAAAGGTACCTGGCATCTCTTCGGCATAACACATCAGGAGCCGGCCAACCCGATAGATGAGGACAATTTCGCACACGCGACAGCGGCGAAACTTACTCAAAGCCCCTGGAAAAAAGAGCCATTCGCCCTTTCAACTGACCCAAACTGGCACGAAGAGCATCTCTGGGCGCCGGATGTGATATTTCATAACGGCTTATATTATATGTATTACTGCGCCGGCGATAAAAACCACAGCAAATACAAGATTCACCTTGCGACATCCAAAAATCTTTACGACTGGCAGCGGCACCCGGCTAACCCGATGGTTGTGGATGGTTTCGATGCCCGCGACCCTTATATCCTCCGTCTCAACGATAAATGGATAATGTATTATACCGCAACGAGCAAGCCCACCGGCGGAAATCACATTGTCGCGGCGGTTACAAGCACAGACCTTATTCACTGGAAAGATAAAAAAATAGTTTTCACTGACCCCTGCGTCAGCACCTGGGGCGGCCCGACAGAATCGCCTACTGTGATACGCAGAGGCAAATATTATTATCTGTTCATCGGCCCGCGAGATAATTACAGGGGAACCTGCGTTTATAGAAGCGAAAATCCCTTCGAATTCAAAAATAAAAATCTCGTCGCAAAAATTAATTCCCACGCCGCGGAAGTCCTCCGCGATACAGATGGCAATTGGTTTATAAGCCATTGCGGCTGGGGTCAGGGCGGCGTATATCTGGCTACGCTAAAATGGAACGATGGAGTTGATAACAATGATACCTCCCTACCTGTGCCGCCGGCAAATGCAGGCCTCACACAAAATACCCAAAACTTCAAAAAAATATCCGTGAAAACATATCGCGACAAAATGATGGCCGGCTGGGTCGGCCAGATGGCAGGGGTCTCTTTCGGCGCGCCGACAGAATTCAAGTTCGCAGACAAAATCATCCCTGCCGACGCGATGCCGAAATGGAAGCCAAAGTTGATTAATGACGCTTTTGCGCAGGATGACCTGTATGTGGAAATGACTTTCCTGAGGACGCTGGAGCAATATGGCATAGGCGTTTCCATCCGGCAGGCAGGAATCGATTTTGCCAACAGCGGATATCCGCTTTGGTGTGCCAACAATGCGGGCCGGACAAATCTTCGCAGGGGCATCGCCCCGCCGGATTCCAGCCACCCCAAATTCAACAGGTGCCCCGACGACATTGACTACCAAATCGAAGCGGATTACTCTGGCTTAATTGCGCCGGGCCTGCCGCAGAATGCTGTCGTTATGGGTGAGAAGTTCGGCCGATTGATGAATTATGGGGATGGAATGTATGCTGGCCAATTCATAGGCGCGATGTATTCAGCGGCGTTTTTTGAAACAGACCCCGTCAAAATTATCGAATCCGCACTCAAAGCCATCCCCGCCGGCAGCCAATATGCGGAAATGGTGCGCGATATGCTCGCGTGGTATCAGGCAAATCCGGACGATTGGGAAAAGACCTGGCATTTAGCGCAGAAGAAATATCGCGAGAACCCGGAATACCAAAAAGCTTCCAACGGCGGCATCGATTGCAAAATCAATGGCGCGTATGTGCTGATGGGGCTGCTCTATGGCAAAGGGGATCTTGACCAGACTATGACCATCGCCTGCAGATGCGGCCAGGATTCGGATTGCGATCCTTCGAGTGCCGCGGGAGTAATTTTCACGACGGTGGGTTTTTCCGGGCTGCCGGAGCATTTTACGGAGCAGCTCAATAAAAAAACTATCTTCAGCAACACGGCTTACAGCTTTCCCGCCCTGATTAACGTTTGCGAAAAACTGGCCCGGCAGGTCATCGCCAACGCCGGCGGAAAAGTGGAAAAAGACACCGATGGTCAGGAAGTCTTTGTTATTCCTGTCCGCCCTGTCGTGCCGAGCAGACTCCAGCTGAGTTGGGCGCCTGAGCCTATCGCCGACAGCCGCTTCACCGAAGCCGAAAAGAAACAGATTACCAGGCGAAATTTGCCGGAACATATGCCTAAGGCAGTGGCTAAATTTGCCCCCGGCTGGAAAATCGCTGATTGCGGCACGGATATGAACCCGGGCCTGCGTGCCGAATACAGAGGCAGAAAGAATGTCCTGGTAACCCATCCTTTAGACCCTGACACGGGGTGCGTGCTGAGCAGAAAGCTCATGCCGCCCGCAGGCAAAAAGATAACGCTGCGAATAGTAGTCGGCAATGACCCGCAGGGGGACTTCGATTTGATTGTTCGCGCCAACGGCAGGCAGCTCCTCCGCAAACCGGTCAGCAGCCAGACTGCAAAAGATGGGTGGCTGACTGAGGAACTCGACCTGTCCGCTTATGCCGGCAAACCATTGAATGTGGAAGTGGTGAACCAGCCGACAGGATGGTCTTATGAAGCAGCCTATTGGGCGGAGATTGCTTTTGTCACTCAATAGTATGGAGAAGCCGGTTGGTCTTTAAACAACATATATAAAAAAGAGTCAGAGTTGATAACAGTAAAATAAATAAGGGCAAAAAATGAAAAAAAGTATTCTGGCGCTGATTATCCTGTTCTGTATAACTGCCGTTTTCGCTGCCGACAGCAGCAGCGTCTTTAAAAGTTTTGTCTATCGTCACGATGATAAACTGATGGATGAAAATGGCGAACTCAGGTTTACCAGTTTTAATATCCCCTGCCTGCACTATAACGAAGACAATATGGCTTTTGAGCAAACCAGTCCCTGGCGGCTGTCTAATGAATATGAAATTAACGATGCGCTCGAGACAATTCGCCAGATGGGCGGCAAAGTTGTGCGGACATATTCGCTTTCGCTCCGCATAAAAGGCGAAGACCCCTGCATACCGAGGCATATAACGGGGCCGGGACAGTTCGACGAAAAGGCTTTCGAGCCTCTCGACCGCATTCTTGCTGTCGCCAATCAAAAAGGAATCCGCGTTATCATACCGTTTATTGACAACTGGAAATGGTGGGGAGGAATAAAAGCCGTTGCTGAGTTCAGGGACAAAAAAGAGCAGGACTTCTGGACTGATGCGCAATTGTTCGAAGATTACAAGCAGATAGTCAGTTTCGTAATTAACCGCACTAATACTATCACCGGCATAAAATACAAAGACGACAAGGCGATTCTCGCGTGGGAAACAGGAAATGAGCTGACCTGCCCTGCCGAATGGACAGCCAAGGCCGCCGCTTTTATAAAAAGCATCGACAAAAACCATCTCGTTATCGACGGCTTTCACAGCACTTTGCTTCGGCCTCAATCGCTCGAAGATAAGAATATAGATATTGTTACGACACATCACTACGCGAAAAATCCGCAGGATACTATTTCACAGATAAAACAGAATACCAAGATGAGCCGCGGCAAAAAACCATACTTCATCGGCGAATTCGGCTTTGTCCCAACTAAAGACGTCGAGACGATTTTAAATGCCGTTATCGAGCAGAATGCGGCCGGAGCGTTAATATGGTCGCTTCGTTTTCACAATCGCGACGGCGGCTTTTACTGGCACAGCGAGCCTGCCGGCGGCGATTTGTTCAAGGCGTATCACTGGCCGGGATTTGATTCAGGTAATGCTTATGACGAAAAAAATCTGATGACCCTGATGCGAAATAAAGCCTTTGAAATTAGAAATATTAAAGTGCCGCCCATTGAAAAACCCGATGTTCCCCTGCTATTAGATATAACAGACAATTCGCAAATATCCTGGCAGGGAAGCACAGGCGCTCAAAGTTATATTGTCGAACGCGCCTCCGATAAAGACGGTCCCTGGATTATTTGCGGAAACGACATATCGGATACCGTGGTTCAATACCGTCCGTTATTCGCGGATACTACGGCACAGCCGAACATAAAATACTACTATCGCGTCAGAGCAAAAAACGCCGCCGGTGTTTCTGAACCTTCCAATGTCGTTGGGCCTGTTTACGCATTTTGCCGGACGCTCGTCGATGAAATGCAGGATTTAAGTCTGATTGACAGTTATAAAGGCAAGGTATCTCTTGAAACAAACCAGGCCCGCAAGTTCAAGGAAGACACTCACAGGCTTGCTGGCGATAATGGCGCATCAATAGTCTATTGCGTAAATGAGCCTGTATTTTCCTGGAAATTATATGCGTTTTTCCCCGACAGTATTCATCATTTCAAATTTTCCGCTTCGGAGGACGGCAAAAAATTCAAGGCGATAAAATACGAATATAAAGACTACTACGCAGGCAAAGAAAATTACGAATATTACAGGCCGGTGCTTTACAGCGGCGTTGTTTCGCCGGAAAATTATAAGTATCTGAAAATCGAATACACTTCAAAAGCTCAGATTTCACGAGTGGAAATAAAATACGGCAAACAGCAATCAAAATTCAGCCATACAAATTCGCCTATCGGTTTCGTCAAAGGGTTTAGCTGGGGCTGGAGCGGCTGGCGGGGCCAATATCTCGGCGATGCCCCGGCCGACTCAATGAAAAAACTTGCCGATACCGGCTCAAACTGGGTCTGCATATCTTTCGGTGCAGAAATGGCAACGCCCAATCAGCCGCAGATTTTTTGGGGCGACTCCTATAAGCGAATGGTAACAGACGATGAAATCCGCCGGGCGATTCAACTTGCACGTGATAATAATCTCAAGGTTATTCTCAAACCTGTCGTAAATGTTTATGACGGCACCTGGCGGGCGTGGATTAAGTTTCAAACAAAGACCGGCAAAACCGATATGCAGGCGTGGGACAAATGGTGGAGCGATTTTCGGCTCTTTCTGCTACATTACGCCAAAATCGCCGAGGAAACAAACTGCGAAATGCTCTGTCTCGGCTGTGAAATGATTTCAACGGAAGATTTTGAATGGCGGTGGCGAAATCTCATCGCAGAAATCCGGCAAATTTACGGCGGCGTTATAACCTACGATGTCAATCACGGCAGAGAAGACAAGGTAAATTGGTTTGACGCGCTGGATGTAATCAGTATAAGCGCATATTATCCGGTCGGAACGGATGATGTTCTGATAGCCCTCAAGGATGACCTCAGTAAAGTCCCGCCGTCGGATAGTTCTGTTGAGGCCCTCAAACGCCGATGGAAGCCGATTAAGGAAAGGCTGGAAAAAATCAGCGAAAAATTCGACCGGCCGATGCTTTTTATCGAGCTTGGCGTATGCAGCGCAAAAGGCTGTTCTGCTGCGCCGTGGACGCACGAAGAGCCGAATATGATTTATGATGGCGACGAGCAGAAACGATACTACCAGGCCACAATAGAGACCTTTTGGAATGAGCCGTGGTTTATCGGTTTTGCCTGGTGGGAATGGTCGTCGCACTTGTATAATTTGCAGGAAGCTGATAAAAATATAGGTTTCGGCGTTTACGGCAAACCTGCCGAACAGCTTATTCGACAATGGTATGGAAAGGACAGATAATGAACATTCACATTCATCCAATCGACACTAACCTTTTTGAAGGTATAAACTTATGAAAATTCATGTCATTGATATCGGTATTATGTTCGGCTACCTGGTGCTGATGATCATTACGGGTTTCTGGGTAGCCAAACGTGCGTCTAAAAATCTTGATTCGTATTTTCTGGGTGGTAAGCGCCTGCCATGGTGGGTACTGGGATTGTCTGATGCATCGGGAATGTTCGATATATCCGGCACAATGTGGCTGGTGTATCTGCTGTTTGTGTACGGCCTCAAAAGCGTATGGATACCGTGGCTCTGGCCGACTTTTAATCAGGTCTTTATGATGGTCTTTCTGTCTATATGGCTTCGGCGTTCAAACGTACTCACAGGTGCCGAATGGATTCAGACGCGGTTCGGCTTAGGAAAGGGAGCTGAACTGTCATATATCAGCGTGGTAATTTTTGCACTGGTAAGCGTAGTAGGATTTTCGGCTTACGCTTTTCAGGGTATCGGTAAATTTGCCGCGGTATTTTTGCCCTGGAACCTGCATCCTAATACTTATGCAACTATAATTATGGCATTGGCCGCCTGCTACGTCATTATCGGCGGAATGACTAGCGTGGTAATTACAGACTTGCTGCAATTCTTCCTGACGGTAACAGTGTCAATCATTATCGGCATTATAGCAATGATGCGGACAAGCCACGCACAAATCGTCGCCGCCGTGCCGAATGGCTGGACGAATATATTTTTCGGATGGAAAGTCGGCATAGATTGGACAGGAAGACTCGATGCGGTAAATAACGCGATACAAAAGGATGGCTGGTCCTTATTTACGATATTTTTTATGATGATGCTTTTTAAAGGAGTGCTGGCTGCGGCGGCTGGGCCATGCCCGAATTACGATATGCAGCGGGTGTTGGCAAACAAGACTCCAAAACAGGCAGCGTTGATGAATTGGTTTGTGTCGGTGGTGTTGTTTATGCCGCGATATATGATGGTGGCTGGGGTAACGGTTCTGGCGCTGGTCTATTACCAGCCTGACCTTAAGGCAATGGGAAGTTCAGTGGATTTTGAGCGGATATTGCCTTTGGTGATAAATAATTTCTTCCCGGTAGGCGTGATGGGAATGGTGCTGGCGGGCCTTTTTGCCGCGTTTATGAGCACTTTTAATTCAACGACGAATGCGGGGGCGGCATACATAGTTAACGATATTTATAAGCGTTACATCAATCCGCATGCCAGCCAGCAGAAATACGTCCGTATGAGTTATGCCTGCTCGATACTGGTAGTAATTGTTGGCATTGGGTTTGGTTTCATTACCGAGTCGATTAACTCGGTATTACAGTGGATCGTGGCGGGGCTTTACGGTGGGTATATTGCGCCGAATGTGCTGAAGTGGTATTGGTGGCGATTTAACGGCCAGGGATATTTTGCCGGCATGATTACGGGTATCGGGGCGGCACTTGTGCTGCCGAAGATAATGCCACAAGTATCGCCTCTTAACAGCTTTCCCATAATTTTAGTTTTGAGTGCAGCAGCTTCTATCATCGTTAGCTTGCTGACTAAGCCGGAAGAGAAAGAGGTATTGGAAAAGTTTTACCGACAGGTTAGGCCCTGGGGATTCTGGCGGCCGGTGTATGAAGGTATCAGGCAGCGGGAGCCTAATTTTGAGCGGAACAAAAATTTCAAACGGGACATGGTCAATGTGGTTGTTGGTACGGTATGGCAGATAAGTCTGGTAACTATACCTATTTACATTATTATCCGGGAATTGGGGGCAATGGCGATTTCGGCTGCGGTGCTGGCGGCAACTTCGATATTCCTCAAGAAGAACTGGTTTAACAAGTTGGAATCGTGGCCAAAGGACATCGCTGCAGAGATGGAAAGCAAGGAAAAAGAGAACCTCAGGGTAGCGACTTTGCACTGAAAAAAACGAAAAAAGAAAGTCCGGACAATGCTTATATCAATAGACGCGACGGTCATCATCACGTCCATCTTTATGAAACTTAATTGGTATGACAAATTAGACCCCGAATGAGATAGCCGAAGCGGCATCTCACGGGGCAAGCAACCCCTGCTAATTATGTTTGACATAATATTAAAAATAAGCTATATTTATTCTAAATAATTTGCAGGGTAAATATTATGGCGACAACATTATTTATTTTGATGCTGATGCTGCTTTTGGGAGCAGCAATATTTGTTAAAATAGCATTTTTTGCGATAAAACTTGTCTTTAATCTTCTATTCGGTTTTCTGGGAATAATATTATCATTATTATTCCTGCCGGCATTTTTAGCGATTCTGCTTCCAGCTGGGGCTGTCGTTTGTATCCTGCTGTTAATATTAGGGTTAATCGCCCTGCCATTAGTGCTGCCAACAATGATAATACTGTTTCTCTTTCTTGCCCTGCCGTTTATAGTGATTAAACGACTGGTATTTTAAAAATCCGCGAATTCCCTTGCAAAAAGAGAAAAAACGGGTATCATATTTTCCTTTTCCATTCCTTAGTGCCGATATAAGGTTAACAAGTCTCGCCGGAGGCGAACAAGTCTATGTGGATTTATTTAGGTATATTTTCCGCTATATTTCTCGGAATGTATGATATAAGCAGAAAACACGCATTACAGCAAAATGCGGTCCTGCCTGTTTTGTTTCTGTCAACAGCTTTTGCCGGTTTGTTGGTGCTGCCGGCGATAATAATGTCCAGATTCTGGCCGGAGATTCTGCCGAGCCAGATTTTCATACCCGCGCTATCGACAACAGGCCATCTGCATATATTCCTTAAAGCAGTAATCGTCGCAGCATCGTGGGTATTCAGTTATTACGCTTTTAAAAATCTGCCTATTTCAATTGCCTCGCCTTTAGGCGCGATTGGACTGATTTGGACGCTCATCGGAGCGGTAATCCTGTTTCACGAACATCCGTCAACACCGCAGTATGCGGGACTCGGACTTATGGTATGCTCATATTACGGATTTTCGACAATCGGCAGCAAAGAGGGAATCATATTTTATAACAATAAATGGATAGTATTTATTTTGCTTGCCTCCCTGCTTGGCGCATTGAGCGCGATGTATGATAAATATCTCATCCAGACTTTAGCATACAGTCCCGTCGCGGTGCAGGTGTGGTTCTGCATTTATCTTGTGCCGGTGCTTGGAGCAGTGGTTTTTGTGTCCCGGTCTACAACAGAAAAAAAATATACTAAATTCGTATGGCGATGGAGCATACCTGCAATCGGCGGCTTTCTGCTTGCGGCGGACTTCCTATATTTCAGGGCGCTGAGCTGTCACGGTTCGTTAATAGCAATGCTATCGACGCTGCGGGCAAGCTGTATCGCTATTTCATTCCTCGCCAGCGGGCTGCTGTTTAAAGAATTGCGGCTGTCCACAAAGGCATTTGCGCTAGCGGGAATTCTGGCGGGAGTGTGCCTGATACTGCTGTCGAAATAACTCTCCTGTCGTTTTCGCTCCAGGCTCTGCAGAAGTTTACCCTTATTTTGTTGCAAATATCCATATTTAGCAGTAAAGTATCCTGATTATCTATGAGAGGGTGTAGCTCAGTTGGTAGAGCAATGCACTTTTAATGCATAGGTCTTGGGTTCGAATCCCAACACCCTCAGTTAGCAGCCACCAAGGCACTAAGACACAAAGAAAAAATTATTGATATATAAATATGGAATTGATAACGAATCTTATCGAATATGTTCTTCATTTAGACAAACATCTTAATAACATCATCCAAATCTGGGGGATTTGGTGTTACCTGATATTTTTCGTCATTATCTTTGCTGAGACAGGATTAGTGGTAACGCCTTTTCTGCCGGGAGACTCACTGCTGTTTGCACTGGGAACATTCGCTGCCGGCGGTTCGCTCGAAATAGCGTGGCTGTTTGTCATTTTGGCTGCCGCAGCGGTATTAGGCGACAGCGCAAATTACACTATCGGAAAATATTTTGGAGATATAATATTAAGACATCAGGGCAAATGGTTCTTGAAAAAAGAACATATAGAGCGCACACATCAGTTTTATGAAAAATACGGCGCCAAAACTATTGTGCTGGCCAGGTTTGTGCCGATAGTGCGAACCTTTGCGCCGTTTATAGCGGGCGTGGGTAAAATGACCTATTTGCGATTTTTCTCGTATAACGTCGTCGGCGGAGTTCTGTGGATAACACTTTTTATTTTCGGCGGGTATTTCTTCGGGAATATCCCGGTTATAAAACGGAATTTTACACTGGTTATCCTCGCTATTATCATAATATCAATTATGCCGGCGGTAATTGAGATAATAAGAGAAAAAAGGCGAAGTAAAATATGAATGAAGCCTTGAAACAAACGCTTCTCAAAGTTGCTCGCCAGACAATCGAAACCGTTATCAACGGTGGGCGCCCTCAAAAAGTCAAAACCAGCGAGCCGGAACTAAACGCACATTGCGGCTGTTTTGTTACATTGAAAAACAAAGATGAGCTTCGCGGATGTATAGGTCAATTTATCTCCGATAAACCGCTTATCGAATTGGTCAGCGATATGGCTGTCGCTTCGGCAACGGGCGACCCAAGATTTCTGCACGACCCAATTACGCCAAAAGAGGTAAAAGACCTCGATATTGAAATATCGGTTTTGTCGCCTTTAAAAAGAACCAACGACTCTTTGAGCCTTCGGCTCGGTATAGATGGTATATATATTAAGAAAGGCTACGCAAGCGGCTGTTTCCTGCCGCAGGTCGCGACTGAAACAGGATGGAGCAAGGAAGAATTCCTGTCTTACTGCTGCAGTCATAAAGCGGGATTATCGCCGGACGCATGGAAAGATAAAAATACAGAAGTGTATCTGTTCACTGCGGAAATAATAGAAGAACGTCATTAAGGAAATTAGGTTATCAGGAAACCAAGGTGCAGGGTATCAGGAAAAGATGAAAATTTAATATGACAAAAAAAATATTTTTAATAATTATCATAATCCTCATCGGATGCAATACAGGGACAGCAAAAAAAACAGAACCGCAAAATGCAACGGCATCATTATCAAGCATAGAGGGTATAATTCAATATGTCGCTCCCCTGCCTGCGGTGCAAAAGGTTGAAAAATGGGACAATCCATACAGCGATGGATTAATAATTGAAACACAACACTATCGCGTTTACACAACATTGTTAGAACCCTTGATGCTCAAACAAGTGCCGGCGTTTGTGGAGGCTGCCTGGAAACAATACCAGAGCCAGCTTCCCGTGGCTGTGAAAAGCGAAGATAAATTCTCCCTGTATCTCTTCAAAGACCGGCAGCAATGGGAAGCGTTCACGAAAACATTCGCCGGCGAGCAGTGGCAGTTATATATGAAAATTAAAAAAGGCGCATACTATCTGAACGGCGCCTGCGTTGCGTATAATATAGGCAGAACAAGAACATTCAGCGTCCTCGGACACGAAGGATGGCACCAGTTCTGTAACAAATTTTTTAAATACCGGCTGCCAAGCTGGCTGGATGAAGGAATCGCACAATTGTTTGAGCAGAGCGAATTCGATAACGGACAATTTGTATTCAACCCGGCGAAAAACCTGCAAAGACTCGGAGCGCTTAAACTTACCCTGGAAAACAACCATCTAATCAGGCTGCGCGAATTAATATCCGTGAACCCGGGAGAAGTGGTAATGTGGGAACAAGCGGACAACGCTGTTATGGCCTTTTACGCACAGGCTTACGCACTTGTGAGATTTTTGAGAGAAGAAGGATATGGAAAAAGACTGCCGAATTATCAGCAAATGCTGCTTGGGGCATTGGATGGAAAATGGCCGTTGGATGAAACCGAGGTGAAAATGGCATCCGACAGAAATATCCCGCTAACGGTGCAATGGAACAGATATATCGCTCAAAAACTTTTCGATATCTATATCGGCGAAAATATCGAACAAATCGAACCTGAATATCAGGCATTCTGTAGAAAAATAGTTTATTACATTAGAGTAAAATAATTATTTATTATTATGCCTGAAGAAAAATTCCATTTTATTCTTGCATCTGCTTCGCCGCGAAGAAAAGAGCTTTTAGAAAAAGCGGGTTACAAGTTTGATATAGTCATATCAAACATCGACGAATCGAAAAACAAAGAAAAAACGCCAATTAAATTTGCCTGCGCGGCGGCACTTGCAAAGGCAAACGATATAGCAAAAAAATTCCCTGATAAAATAATTATCGGCGCCGACACTATCGCTGATTTCGACGGAGAAATTATCGGAAAGGCAAAAAACGCAAAAGACGCTGAGCAGATAACAAGAAAATTATTCAGCAAACCGCATAAAATAATCACCGGCATCGCCATCGTCAAGAAAAACGCCGGGCTGGAAATTGTCGATTACGATACGACTATTGTTTATCCTGTAAAAATGAGCGAAAAAGAAATCGAAAAACATATTGCTTCGGGAATCTGGCAAGGCAAGGCCGGCGCCTACGCAATCCAGCAAGGCGGCGATAAATTCATCGAACATATAAAGGGAAGTGAAAGTAATGTAATGGGTTTAAGTATGGAATTACTCGAAAAGATGATAAAAAAAGTGCAGAAATGCGGCCATACTTAATTTTCGCAAGTCTTGTTGTTGCTTAGACTTGCACAAAAAATAAATAAACTTGAACAACTCAGGCAAAAAGCTATAATTAACGTAATATAGCGAATTTATAATTAAAATATTTAACCATTCGGGAAAAAAATATGGCTGGAATGTTTTACACATTGCAGGAAGTCCTTACGAAATTAGGCAAAACCGAGCCGGAAATCAAGGTGCTCGTCCGGGAAGGCAAACTGAGGGAATTCCGAGACGGGACAAAACAGCTTTACAAGACTGAAGACGTGGACGCTCTTGCGGCAGCGCCTAAAGGAGACAGCGTCGTAAGCGATTCATTGCAAATATCCATCGATGAAAATGCCGATGTGTCTCTTGCGCCGGAAGAAATCGATGCGCTTATGGGAGACAATAACAAAAAAAACGAATCCAAGTTCAAACTCGATGAAACCGGAGAATTGCTGGCCGATGAGGCTTTAGATAAGCCAAACAAAGACGAAACAACTCTTTTGCCTGCCGAGACAAAAAAGGGTGAAGAAATCGACCTGTCAGAACTTGAAAAAACAGATACAAAAGCAAGCCAGCCGCCGAAGAAAAGCGGCTCTACCGCAGGCGGCACCGATATACTCGCAGGCACAAAAACAGGCGATAGTAAAATCTCCCTGAGCGGAGAATCGATTAATGTCCTTGGCGAATCAGACACGGAATTCAAGATAAGCGATGATACCAGCGGAGAAACAAAAGTTGTTGCAAAAAAGCCGAAGGCCCTCGATGAAAAAGGCAAAGACGAGGCAAGTGCGGCAAGACTCGATGATGATGTGAATCTTGAAGGAATCGGCGGAAGCGGCTCCGGACTGCTCGATCTGTCTCTGCAGGCAGACGATACTTCACTCGGAGCAGTTCTCGATGACATATACCCTGAAAGCCCTGCGGCGGCACCTGCCGCCGAACAGACACCTGCTGCGCCAAGCGGTGCGGTAGCCGAAGAAGCCGAAAAAATCTTTGGAGAAACTGAGCCTCAACCGGCAATAGAACAGGCCGCTACTCCGGAAACTATGGCCGCAGCTTATATAGCTGAGCCGCCGCCCGATGCCGCAAGCAGTACCTACGGAATAATACTCTTTATGCCTTTAGCCGCATTGATTTATACCTCTATTGTGGTTATATCGGGATACAAACCTATACTTAATCTGAAGATTTTGTCTTCAATTGAACCTCTTATCTGGTATGTAATCGGCGGCTGCGCAGGATTAGTCTTACTTATCGCGTTGTTTAGCCTGTTTATGGGCGGCGGCGGACCAAAAAAGCCAAAGCCTCCAAAACCGCCAAAGGAAAAAAAGGTTAAAAAAGATAAAAAAGCTAAAAAGGAAAAAGAAGCCCCCGCCAAGGAAGGGTAAAATCAAATAATTTCGATTATTTTTTTCTGGCTTTTACCGCCCGGCAGAGGTAGATTCTTATCGAATACCGTTTTGCAGTTCAATAATGGATTTTATTCTTGTCAGGAAAGGACATAAAAATGCAGGTTTCAAGATTTTCTTTTACCTCTATCGTTCTCTTAACAGTTGCGCTTGTTTTAAGCGGATGCACCTCCCAGGAAAAATATGATGATTTAAAGCTGCGAAACCGCAGCCAGCAGCAAAGAATAGACGACCTCGAAGGCCAGCTTAATGTAACAAAATTAAAACTTGCACAAACTGAAAAACAGCTTGCCGAGGCACAAGCGGCCTGTGCGGCAGATACCGAGGCTTTGAATAAAAAAGTCGCTGCACTGCAGGACGATATTACGAAAAAAGAAGAGCTGATAAAGAAAATGCAGGCGGCGCTCGGCGGCGCAGTGCTTCCGCCTGAACTTGCTAGCGAACTGGCAAAATTCGCCGCGGAAAACAGCGATATGGTCAGCTTCGACGAGGCAACCGGTATGGTCAAATTCAAAAGCGACCTGCTGTTTGAAAAAGGCAGCGACGTAGTTGCTCCGCAGGCTGCAGAGCTAATGAAGAAACTGTGCGGAATTATCAATTCGCCTGCCGCTGAAGGTTTCGATATAACCATCGTCGGCCATACCGACGATATTCCAATCAGAAAATCCGAAACAATGAATATGCACCCGACAAACTGGCATCTGTCCGTTCACAGGGCCATCTCGGTTGAAAAACTTATGGAATCAAACGGCATAAAACCGACACGAATGTGCGTCAAGGGATACGGCGAATACAGGCCTATCGAAGCTAATGAAGCCAACAAAAAAGGTAATCCAAAGAACAGACGCGTCGAAATATATCTTGTGCCTGCAGGGAAATAATTACAAATAGTTATAAAAACAGATGGCTGAACAAACATTGATAATCATCAAGCCGGACGGTCTTCAGAGAAGACTTGTCGGAGAGATTGTCGGGAGATTTGAAAAGAAAGGCCTTAAAATCGTGGCCGTCAAACTGATGAAAATGACGGTTCGAATGGCAAAACAACACTACACTATGCACAAAGACCAGTATTTCTTCGACAAGCTCATTAGATATATCACATCGGGGCCGGTGCTGGTAATAGTCCTTGAGGGTAAAAAAGTTATCCAGGTTGTGCGGAAAATGATGGGTATAACCCTCGGTTTTGACGCCGAGGCGGGAACCATTCGCGGCGATTTCAGCACCTGCCAGACCTGGAACCTCGTCCACGGGTCAGATTCAGCCAAATCGGCAAAAAAGGAAATCCGATTCTTTTTCAAGCCGGGCGAAATCCTCAAATATGAAATGACAGACGAAATCTGGCTGTAATACACTCTTGCAAAAAAGCTCCGCTGAACATAACATTATCCGGTATGAAATCGGATATTGAACATAAAATCAAATCGCTGCGCCAGGAAATCAGAAAACACGACTATCTTTACTACGTCCTGAACAAGCCCGAAATAAGCGATAAACAATACGATGAGCTTTTCAGTCAGTTAAAAAAACACGAAGAAGAACATCCTGAATTTGTAACCCCGGATTCGCCGACGCAAAGGGTCAGCGGCCGGCCTATCGAAGGGTTCAAACAGGTAGCTCACACGATACCGATGCTCAGCATTGATAATACATACAGTGCAGAAGAACTGGCGGCATTCGATAAAAGAGTTGCAAAAATTTTAGGGACTAAAAATTACAGCTATGTTGTAGAGTTTAAAATCGACGGGCTGGCGATGAGCCTGCGATATGAGAAAGGCGCTTTGGCGCTTGGCGCTACAAGAGGAGACGGTGAAAAAGGAGACGATGTTACACACAATATCAAAACAATCAGGGCAATTCCCCTGCGGCTTGAAGATGAGCCGCCTGATGTTCTTGAAGTCCGCGGCGAAGTATATATGCCCAAAAAAGCATTTCTGAAACTGAACGAAGAAAAAGAAAAGCAGGGCGAACCATTGCTGGCAAATCCCAGAAACGCCGCGGCAGGTTCCTTAAAGCAGCTTGATGCGAGAATTACAGCGAAAAGAAATTTATCGTTCTTCGCTTACGCACTGGGCGAAACAAGCAGGAAAATTACCAAAACTCATTATGAAAATCTTGAAAAATTTAAAGAGTTCGGCCTGCCGGTCAATCCGAATATTACAAAGGCAAAAGATATCGACGAGGTAATTGAAATCTGCAATAAATGGGAAAAAAAGCGATTCGAGCTGGATTACCAGATTGACGGAATTGTCATCAAAATTGACCAGCTTGAACATTATGAAATTCTCGGCACAACCGGCAGGGCGCCAAGATGGTGCATTGCCTATAAATACGCGGCCGAACAGGCGAAAACTAAAGTTTTATCAATCGATGTCCAGGTTGGGAAAACAGGAAACCTCACGCCTGTGGCAAACTTTGAGCCTGTACCGCTTGCGGGCACAACCGTTAAAAGGGCAAGCCTTCATAATTTCGATGAAATTGACCGGCTTGACGTCAGGATCGGCGATACGGTAATTATCGAAAAAGCGGGAGAAATTATCCCGCAGGTTGTCGAAGTAAAAAAAGAGTTCAGAAAAGCAGACGCAAAGCCGTTCAGCCCCCCCGCTAAATGCCCGGAATGCGGCGCAAAAGTTGAAAAAGACCCTGAAGGCGTCTATATCAGATGCATAAGCTCAAACTGCCCGGCACAATTGAAGGAAAAATTGCGATACTTCGCGGGCAGAGACCAGATGGACATTGAAAACCTCGGCCCGGCAATAATCGACCAGCTTGTCGATAAAAAAATCGTCAGAGATTTTGCGGATTTATACAGCCTTGATGTCCAAACCCTCGCAGAACTCGAAAGAATGGCGGAAAAAAGCGCACGGAACGTTATCGATGGAATCGGAAAAAGCAAGTCGCAGTCATTAGCAAGACTCCTTGCCGCCCTCGGCATACGTCATATCGGTATCCAAAACGCTGAAATTCTCGCCCAGCAGTTCGGTTCTATAGATGAAATCAAAAAGGCAACTGTTGAAAAATTGACCCATATCGACCAGATTGGACCAGTTCTGGCAAAAAGCATTTATGAATATTTTCGTGACAGTAATAATCTTAAAGTTATCGATAAACTTATAGCGGCCGGGGTAAATCCGCAATATAAGAAATCAAAACAAAGCGACAAACTGGCAGGAAAAACCTTTGTCGTTACGGGAACACTTGAAAAATTCAGCCGGTCGCAAATCGAACAAACCATCAAAGAAAACGGCGGGAAAGTAACGTCGAGCGTCAGCAAAAACACGGATTTCGTTCTCGCAGGAATAGAACCGGGAAGCAAGCTTGATAAGGCACAGCAATTAGGCGTGAAAGTTATCGGCGAAAAAGAATTTCTAAAAATGATTGGCAGGGAATAATTGGTGAACAGGAAAATAACCGCAATTGTCGGAACATATAGAAAAGGTCAAACAATAGATACGGCAGTAGATGAGCTTTTAAATGCGGCAAAGTCTAATGGCGCAGAGACAGAAAAAATCTATCTGTTAGATAAACATATAGAGTTCTGCACTAACTGTAGAACCTGTTGTCAGAAACAGATTGACGACCCCCGTGATAAATGCGTTCAGAACGACGATATGGAGCAAATACTAAATAAAGTCGATTCGGCAGACACGATTGTCCTTGCCTCACCTATAAACTGGTTCAACGTTACAGCCCTTATGAAAAGATTTATCGAAAGACTTATCTGCTACGGCTACTGGCCGTGGGGCAACAATATTCCAAAAAACAGAGTGAAGACTTTAACAAAAAAAGCTGTTCTGATTACTTCAAGCGGTTGTCCCGAATGGCTCGGACGGATTATTTTCAGAAACACTTTTTTTACACTTAAATCGGCTGCCAAATGTGTAGGTGCAAAAGTTATTAAAAAAATTTATATGGGTGGTGTCGCCATAGAAAAAGACCAGCCACTAACCGAAAAATATAAAAAACAGGCTATCGCCGCGGGGAGAATGCTATAGCAAGCTAAAATGAATTCGGTCGATAAAAAATATATGAAATTGGCTCTGGCACTCGCTGAGAAAGGATTAGGCAGCGTCGAACCAAATCCTGCTGTTGGATGTGTCATTGTAAAAAATGGTAAAATCATCGGCCAAGGGTGGCATAAAAAATTTGGCGCTCCGCACGCGGAAATAAACGCCCTGAAAAGCTGCAAAACCTCCCCTGCAGGGGCAATGATGTTCGTAACTGTTGAACCCTGCTGCCATTACGGCAAAACGCCGCCCTGCACAAACGCAATTATAAAAGCAGGTATAAAACAAGTCATAGCAGCTACAAAAGACCCGACAAAAAAGGTCAACGGCAAAGGTTTTAAAATCCTCAAGAAAGCCGGCATAAAAATATCAACGGGTATCTGCAAAAAAGAAGCTGAAAAATTAAATGCCCCATTTTTTAAATTTGCCAAAACAAAAAAACCGTGGGTAATCATTAAATGGGCTCAAAGTAAAGACGGCTTTTTGGCAAGAACAGACAAAAAACGATGGATTACCAATTCAAAAAGCAGAAAAGATGTTCAAACAATACGAAAAAGAGTGCAGGCAATCCTTGTCGGCGTAAATACAATTCTCGAAGATAACCCTCTGCTGACAATAAGACCTGACACAGGCAGGCAGCCACTAAGAGTTGTTCTCGACAGTCAATTAAAAATCCCGTTAGACTGCAATTTAATCAAAACAGCAAAAAAAACGCCTGTCTGCATCTTCACGGCAATTAACAACGCGAAAATAAAACAAAAAGGCGTCGAAATTGTAAAAGTCGGAAAATATAAAGGAAAAATAAATCTTAAATCAGTGCTTTCGGAGCTTGGAAAAAGAAATATTCAGCAGATCCTCGTAGAAGGCGGAGAAAAAGTTGAAACATCGTTCCTGAAACAAAAACTTGCTGATAAAATCATCATTTATATCTCAAATGAAAAACTTGCTAAAAATGGCAAAGTAAAAGCTTCACAAATAATGAAAAAAATCTATAATCGTCTCAAAAAGAATTACAGCGATAAAAAAATGTTCGGTAAAAATGCTCGTTTAACAGGGATTACATGAAAAAAATCGAAATTTTAGGTTTGCAGACAATACCGGAAATAAAGGCAGGCGATAATCTGTCTCAAATCATCTGCGATTGCGCTAAAAATGAAAATGTCGGCATAAATGAAAAAGATATTATCGTCCTGACAAGTAAAATTGTTTCAAAAGCTCTTGGCCTTACAAGAAAAAAATCAGATGTAAAAATAAGCGAAAAGGCACTTAAAATCTCAAAAAAAACCGGCAAAGACCCCATCTGGGTCCAAATGATTCTCGATGCAGGACACGAGATTATCGCGGTAATACCACTTGGCGGGGCAATAACCGATTATATCGTTGCTACCTCAGGGGACACCCAAACCAGTCAAAGACTTTGCGATAATGAAAAGTGTCTTTTCGTTACCCAAAGCCCAACAGGCAGCATTCATACCTGTGACGCAGGAATCGACGGTTCAAACCATCCGGAAGGAATCGTCAGCCTGTTTCCGGATAATCCGGACGGCGAAGCCGCCAAAATCAGAAAAGAAATACAAAAAATTACCGGCAAAAAAATTGCTGTCATACTGGCTGATACTGAACTGGTTCCTTACGGCACAATAGATACCGCTGTCGGCTCAGCGGGCATTGATCCCTGCCCGTTAGTGTTCGGCAAAAAAGACAAATTCGGAAAACCAAAGTTCGGCGGTGCCGACATGGTAGGCCTTGAGCTTACCGCAGCGTCTGCCCTGCTGTTCGGCCAGACGGATGCAGGAATTCCTGTAACAATAATAAGAGGATACGAGTACCGGTTCGACGAAACGAAAAATATTTCATCTGCTCCGCATTATTCAGGCAATAAGAAAGAGTTTTATCAGATTATCCGGGATACAATGAAGGCGACCTCTTATGTAGTTAAAGGTCTTGGCAAAAAACTCCTCCTCCGCATTGGCTCGTGGCTTATTCGCTAATAATTACCAGATGTCTTTTAAAGAGTAAATTAAAAATGAACTGAATGGCCGAGGTAGAGGAAAAATGCTATCGCCAAAATGTGAAGTATCCACCAATTTAATGTGAACCATCTAAACTGATTCATATTTACCTCCACAACATAAAACCAATGTAATAAACGATACTTACAGCAACCAGATGAACAAGCCACCATTCCATATTGGGATAACGATAAGTTACACCCTTTTTTTCACGGTTTGCGTCATAGCCGAAAAATTCCAAGTCGAAGATAGACTTCCCAACAAAAAATTTGCCCCACAAAATCAATATATCAGCTAACAGCGTGTTTATAAAAATGGCCTGCAATGTCAGAGAATTCGGCCAATGAGCAATCGAAAAATGGGACATTGTGATAGTGCCGACAATAACTAAAAAACCGTTTAAAACATAGCCGTAAGAAATCGTCTTTTTGAAACAAAAAAGAGCCGGAACAACCAGAATACTCAAAATACACGAAATAGCAGGAACAAGGTTCGAATAATTGGTTTTGACAGAGTGGATTCGAGTATGAAGTAAAATTCCCCCAATGGAAAGCGTTACCAGACCTACAAGCAGCATTGTCTTAATATAGGTTCTTACAGTCATAAATTTCTCCTTAAAAAGTTCGGATTATGACTCATTAAACATCTTCTTACTCCTTAAAATGTGATGATAATGCTGAGCAAAACGGTGCGCCTCATCGCGGACATACTGCAATAGTTTTCTGGCAGGATCGGTTGCAGGCAATTTTAAAGGTTCATTCCTGCCGGCAATATAAATTATCTCTTCTTTTTTGGCTAAAGCAACAAGTTTCGGCGGTAAAACATTCAAATCCTTAAAGGCATCCTGTGCCGCGTGAAGCTGACCTATGCCGCCGTCAACCAGAACCAAATCAGGCCAAAGCTCCTCGCCGGCTGCTGCGTGGCGAAAACGCCGGACTAAAACCTCCTTCAGACAGGCATAATCGTCAATTCCGCTGACCGTCTTGATTTTATAACGCCTGTAACCAGCCTTAAAAGGTCTTCCGTCAATAAATCTCACAAGCGAACCGACAGTTTCAGAGCCGCTGATATGGGCAATATCAAAACCTTCCATTACGCGAATCGGATTAGGGGTATCTAAAATCTTCTGTAGCTTTTCGAGAGCCTCTGTCGGCTCAACAGCAAAAACTTCCGGCTGGACATCTTCAGCAACAGTTCCTCTTTTATCAAGATTTTCAATCAAGCGAATCCTGTCACGATACATTGCCGCTTTTTCATAATCAAAGGCGGCAGCAGCCTGTTCCATCTGTTTTTTAAGCTGCTGTAACACCTTTGGCCGCTTATAGTTAAGAAAAACTATCAAATCATTAATACTTTTGCGGTAATCGGTTTTACTTATGTAGTCTGCGCAAGGCGCTGTGCATTGTTTTATGCTGTATAAAATGCAGGGTCTGAAAAAACGCCGCTTGTCGCCAGATGCTGAAATATCCAATCGACAGGTGCGGAACTTAAATATCTTCTGCAAAGTAACAATTGCGGAACGCAAATCACCGGCATTAGCAAACGGTCCAAACAGGCGACTGTTAGTTTTTGGCTTACGAGTAACATAAACAGCAGGAAATTCATCGCGAATTGTTATTTCAAGATATGGAAACGTCTTGTCATCTGTTAAATCTGCGTTATACGGCGGACGAATGTCTTTTATCAGCCGGGCTTCTTGCAAACAAGCGTCAACCTCGCTTTTCGTTTCAAGATAATCAACTATCCTGACCTTCGTAAGCATTTCAGCTATCCGCGGACCACGTGAAGAAATTATATCCGCAGCAGGCTGAAAATAACTTGCAACCCGCGAGCGAAGATTGCCGGCCTTGCCAATATAAAGGACAGTGCCTTTGGAATCCTTCATAAAATACAGCCCGGGTCCCGTCGGAAAGTCTTTTATGGCCTTTCGAATCCCGTCAACAACGTCCGATAAATCTTGCTTCTTCATTGACCTTATTTTAAACCAAAAAGACGATATAAAACAATTTTTTTTGCCCTAGAAATATTGTGATAATTTTATCAGGTTTTAAACGAAAAAAATTAGCGCAGGTGCAGGATTTACAAGGACTAACAAAATTTTAACAATTTTTTTCTTTTTTAGATTGATTATATATCTCGCTAAACGTAGTATATAAAGTAGTGGTAATCACCAATATATTGGGGTTTGGCCCCGGTATTTACAACATATAGTGTAATTTGCTGCAAGGATGCAGTTTTTTGCAGGGAGGCGTAAATGGCCACGGTTAACAGCTCAAATGGTTCAATGGAAAGAAGCGATAAAAATAACGGTTTCAAGGATTGGCAAAGCCCGAAGGAGAAGAAATCGAAAGGACTTAAGATAAATCAGGTTTTCTCCACGCCCGGAGTACATCCCTTTGATGAGATTGAATGGGAGACCAGGCAGGCTAAAATCACAGGCGATAATGGCGAGGTTATCTTCGAACAAAATGATGTCGAAGTGCCGGCAAACTGGAGTCAGCTTGCCACAAAAGTCGTCGTGAGCAAATACTTCTACGGAGACATCGAAGCCAGCAGGGAACATTCCGTTAAACAGCTTATTCATCGAGTCTGCAAAACCATAGCCGACAGAGGACAAAAAGACGGATATTTCGCCACGGAGGCTGACGCTGAAAATTTCTATAATGAACTAATCTCGCTTTGCGTCAACCAGTATGGCTCTTTCAATTCGCCGGTGTGGTTCAATGTGGGATTAAAAGACATATATAATATAGACGGCAGCGAACATAACTGGCACTGGGACAATCAGCAGAACAAAGCTGTTCCGTGCAGGAGCAGCTATGAATATCCGCAGGCATCGGCCTGTTTCATCCAGTCGGTAAAAGACACGATGGAAGACATAATGAGACTGGCCGCCAGTGAAGCAATGCTGTTTAAACACGGCTCGGGCACCGGCACAGACCTTTCAACACTGCGAAGCAGCAGAGAAAAACTTGCCGGCGGCGGAAAGCCGTCAGGGCCGCTTAGCTTTATGAGGGTCTATGACCAAATCGCGGCTGTCGTTAAGTCGGGCGGGAAAACAAGAAGAGCCGCCAAGATGCAGTCGCTTATGGTTACACATCCTGATATAAAAGATTTCATCTGTTGCAAAATGGAAGAGGAAAAAAAGGCAAGAGCGCTTATTAACGCAGGTTACGGCGGGCCATTCAACAACGATGCTTATAGCAGTGTCCTTTTCCAGAACTCGAATCTGTCGGTAAGGGTTACAGATGAATTTATGCAGGCGGCTGAAAAGGACGAAATCTGGACAACCCGCGAGGTTACCACAGGCAAACCCTGCGGTGAATATAAAGCCAACGAACTGCTCGACTTAATCGCTCAGGCCACGAGGGTCTGCGGCGACCCCGGCATCCAGTATCATTCCACTATAAACAGATGGCATACCTGTCCGAATTCCGGAGTTATTCACGCGTCAAATCCCTGCAGCGAATATATGTTCCTCGACGATTCGGCGTGTAATCTCGCTTCGCTGAACCTGATGAAATTCAGAAACGAAGACGGCACATTCGATGTCGAAAAACTAAAGGCCGCGATACGAATCTTCATTATCGCTCAGGAAATACTTGTCGATAACGGCAGTTATCCAAACGTTCCTATCACTGAAAACAGCCATAATTTCAGGGCACTGGGGCTTGGCTATGCCAACCTCGGCAGCCTTATTATGAGCCTTGCCCTGCCTTATGACGGCGAACAAGCACGAACATTGGCTTCGGCTATTACCGCAATACTGACTGGAACGGCCTACTCAGTAAGTGCGGAAATTGCATCAATAAAAGAACCATTTGAAAAATACCGTGAAAACGCTCAGCCTATGCTGAACGTAATCAATATGCACCGCCGGCATTGTAAAAACATCTCTGAAGTCCACTGTCCGGAATATTTGCTCAACGCTGCAAAAGACGCCTGGGATCAGGCTCTTGATGCGGGAACAAGATTCGGCTACAGAAACGCACAGGTTACCGTTTTAGCCCCGACAGGAACTATCGGATTTATGATGGATTGCGACACGACCGGAGTTGAGCCGGATATTGCCCTTGTAAAATACAAACTTCTCGCAGGCGGCGGAATCCTGAAAATCGTCAACAGAACTGTGCCGCAGGCATTAGAAAGACTTGGATATAATGCTGAAGACATAAAACATATCTGCGACGATATCGACAAAGACGACACTATCGAAACAAGCAGAAAACTTAATAAAGCACATCTGCCGATATTCGACTGTGCCTTCAAGCCGCAAAAAGGCTCAAGAAGCATTCATTATATGGCTCATATAAAAATGATGGCTGCGGTTCAGCCATTTCTCAGCGGAGCCATCAGCAAAACTATTAATATGCAGAAAGAGGCCACGGTTGACGAAATCAAAACGGCTTATGTCGAAGGCTGGAAAATGGGATTAAAGGCAGTCGCTATTTACCGCGACGGCTCAAAAATGCTCCAGCCTGTCAAAACGGACGAGCATAAAGACGATTCAAAAACAGCGCCTGCATCGGTCGTTGCCAAACCTTTCAGACGCAGATTGCCGGAGACGAGAAAAAGCATTACTCATAAATTTTCAGTTGCCGGCCACGAAGGTTATTTGACGGTAGGACTTTACGAAGACGGTCAGCCCGGCGAATTATTTATTACAATGGCAAAGGAAGGCAGCACTGTCGGCGGCCTGATGGATGTAGTCGGCACCTGCGTTTCGATGGCGCTGCAGTATGGTGTTCCGCTGATTACGCTTGTCGATAAGTTCAGGCACGCAAGATTTGAGCCGGCAGGAATGACTTCAAATAAAAATATCCCCTTCGCAAAAAGCCTTATCGACTATATCTTCTGCTGGATGGGCTGTGAATTTATTCCGGGCTACGCGGAAAAAAATACGCCAAATCGTTCTGAAAACAATCATCCGGACGATAAGACTACAACTACCGCAAAAACTCTGGTAGAAAAGACAAAAGACCTTGCCAAGAAAATCGCTGAGGCAAAGGCCGTGCAGCCCAAACTCCACATAAAACCCATCGAGACCGAACCACCAAAAACTGAAAAAAGCAGGTTTGCCGAGCTTGCCGACAGAGCGGTCGCTATGGTTACAAACGTTGTCAAAGGAGATAGTGACTCCCAAAATGATGTTGCCGCTATGCAGCAGTTTAACGCACAATTTGAGCATTTTCAGGATGATGCACCGGCCTGCGATGTATGCGGCTCGATTACCGTTCGCAACGGCTCCTGCTATAAATGCTACAATTGCGGCAACTCTATGGGCTGCAGTTAATATTAGACTAAAAAAGTCGTAAAAAGCTTCAAAAAGCATCAAAAAATGCGTTGACACCTCTTTTTTTGCGGCTATAATGTGATGTTTTCAAAATTTCAGGGAAATGAATCCCGTTAGAAAGCGGTCAAAATATTAAACGTGAATAATTTCTAACGGATAAATCCTGTTTATACAAAAGTTTATAATGTAAAAATTTCTAACGGGATAAATCTATTATGAATCCCGTTAGACCTTGTAGTTTTATGCTTATATATAATATGAAAAAAATAGACAATTTTATACAATCGACCCCATACCGAAAGGATGGTCTAACGGGATGAAGAGTTTTCTGGCTAAAAAAGAAGAAATAACGCGAAAATGGCTTCTCGTTGACGCAGACGGGGCAGTTCTGGGCAGATTGGCTGCTAAAATCGCACCGATACTGATGGGCAAAACAAAACCTATCTATACTCCAAACGTCGATACCGGCGATTTTGTCATCGTTTTAAATGCTGAAAAAATCCGGGTTACCGGCAAAAAAGATGAGGCTATAGAATACGATTACTATACCCATTTCCCTGGCGGACATAAATACACAAGCTTTAAGGAATTGATGGCAAAAAAGCCCGAAAAAGTAATCGAGCTTGCAGTCCGGCGAATGATGCCGAAAAGCACGCTCGGCAGGCATATGCTGAAAAAGCTTAAAATATACCGCGGAAATGAACATAAACAAACGGCACAGAATCCGCAAAAAATAGAATTGTAAAATCACGGAAAAGAAATATGACAGAAAATCCTAAAAATGAGCCGACCGCTGCGAAACCGGCGCCTGCCGGGCAAAGCACACAAAAGAGTGAACCAAAAAATGTCTTCGTCTGGGGCACAGGAAGAAGAAAAACATCCGTAGCGAGAGTCAGAATCAAAGCCGGAAAAGGCGAGTTTAGAATCAATAACAAAGAACTGACTAAATACTTCACAAGACCGCAGGATATCGGCGCGGTTGTCGCACCACTAAAGGCGACAGATACTGAAAAAAGCATCGATGTGTTCGCAAACGTAAAAGGCGGCGGCATTACAGGTCAAAGCGGTGCCGTTATGCTCGGAATCGCAAGAGCATTAAAAATCTACGACCCCAGCTTGATTCAAAAGCTCAGAGACGGCGGATACCTCACAAGAGACGGCAGGATGGTTGAAAGGAAAAAGCCCGGCCAGTCAGGCGCCAGGCGGCGGTTCCAGTTCTCAAAACGCTGATTGCAAATTATACTCAGGATTATTACAATGGCCGCGAACGAGAACGCGGCCTTTTTTATTTTTGGAGATTAAATATGTTAACAGTTGCTATCATAGGCGCAAGCGGATACACCGGCGCAGAGGCTATCGAAATTCTGCTCCGCCATCCGCAGGCAAAACTTACTTACCTTACCGCCCTGCCGGAGGAATGCGGCAACGTCGCGGACGTTTTCCCGCGATTCAAGGGACGCTGCAGCCTCGATATCGAGCCGCTTGACTTAAACAAACTGACGACAAAGGCAAAAGTCGCTTTGTGCTGTCTGCCACATAAGGTCTCGATGGAATTTGTGCCGAAACTGCTCAAGGCGGGATTGAAAGTCATCGACTTCAGTGCAGATTATCGAATCAAAGACATTAAAGTCTATGAAAAATACTATCAGCCGCACAGCGACGCTGAAAATCTTAAACACGCTGTTTACGGCCTTTGCGAACTATACCGCGACAAAATCAAAAACGCAAAATTAGTCGCAAATCCCGGCTGTTTTCCGACAGGTTTTATGCTCGGCACCGCCCCGCTGCTGAAAAACAAACTTATTGAACCTTCGATAATTGTAAACGCCGTAACAGGTACAAGCGGAGCAGGGAAAAACCCAACGAAAGATTTCCATTTCCCGAATATGAATGAAAATTTTTTCGCCTACGGCATCGGCAAACACCGTCACCAGCCGGAGATGGAACAAATCGCATCCGACATCGCAGGAGCAAATGTTGATGTGCTTTTCCAGCCACACGTCGGGCCGTTCGATATCGGAATATCGTCAACGATTTATTGTCAGCCGAAAGAAAAAATAACTTCGGAAAAACTTATGGAGCTGTATAAGAACTTTTACAAAAACGAGCATTTTGTGCAGGTTCTAAATACCGCGCCGATGCTGAAAGATATCGCCAAGACAAACTATTGCCATATTTACCCGGCTGTCTGCAAGGACAAAATCGTTGTCTTTACCGCGATTGACAACCTGATAAAAGGCGCATCCGGCCAGGCAATACAGAATATGAATATAATGTATGGCTTTGACGAAATTTCAGGACTATTATAGCAATGTCAAATCCCGGTCAGATTAAAGTCGCTACTTGTCAATTTCCGGTCAGTGAATCTGTCGAGCAAAACTCTAAATATATTCAAAAATTCCTGCAAAAGGCAAAAAAGCTCGATGCCCAAATTGTTCATTTTTCCGAATGTGCATTGAGCGGTTATGCAGGCGTGGATTTTGACAGTCTTGAAGGATACAATTGGTCGCTGCTAATCGAAGAAACTAAAAAAATTATGGCTCTTGCCGGCGAGCTAAAATTATGGGTTATTCTCGGCAGCAATCATCGTTTAACAGAGCCGAACAAGCCGGCAAACTCTCTTTATCTTATCAATCCGCAGGGCCAAATCGAAAACAGATACGATAAGCGTTTCTGCACGGAAAGAGATTTAAACCATTACACGCCGGGCAATAGATTTGTAACTTTTGAACTTAACGGCGTCAAATGTGCCCTGCTTATATGTTTTGATTTGCGTTTTCCTGAAATTTATAGAGAGCTGAAAAAATTAGACGTTCAGTGCCTTTTTCAGTCGTTTTACAACGCCCGGCAGAAAGAGCAATCTGTGCATAAACATATAATAAGACAGACTATGCAGGCAAACGCGGCCTCGAATTATTTCTGGGTAAGTTTGTCTAATTCCTCCGGCAAAATCGCTCCTTACCCATCCTGCTTCATTCAGCCTGACGGCAAAATCGTTAAAGAATTGAAACTGAACAAGCCCGGCATAATGCTAAATACCGTTGATACCTCGCTGTCGTTTTACGACCCTTCCGCAAAATTTAGAGAACTTGCTATGAAGGGGATTTTAACAAACGGCCCGATTGAAATTAACGATTCAAAAAGCAAAGACACTAAAAATCTTTAGAGAAGGAGAGATAATTTATGGCATTTCACAAACAGTTTGAGCTTGCCCTTGACAATTTATTCAAACAAAGAACCCACTGGTTGCGTCACAATCTTTGGCTCAAAAAACCAGGAAAACTTCCAAAATTCGATAGGGAAAAAGTCGATAAAGGTATAACAAAACTTCAAGAACTTGCCTCTAAAGCCTTTTCCCGCAGTTTGGCAAAGGAATATTTCAAAAAACGTGTCAAGCAAAAGAAATACTGGAAAATTAAAGGATATGGAACAGATAACAAGAGAACACTGTTTAAGCAATGGTATAAAAAGCTTAAAAAGAAGGGGTGCGTTTATTTAATACAGCGTGGGAAAAAATATCTCTATGTTGGTAGAACAGATACGAGCGGTGATAGGCCACAAGATCATTTCATTAAGAAGTGGTTTCCTAATAAAGGACGTATTACGATATTCAAAATTAAAGGACGAAGTTATATACCTCAAATAGAATGCCTTGCTGTTCACTATTTTCAGCCTAGCGAGAATAAGAACACACCTGCCACAAAAAAACGGAAAAAACCTTGTCCATTATGCAAGATACATGAATCTATCAAAAAAGAACTCCGGAACATATTTAGTTTCAAAAAGCCTCGAACAAAGCGAAGGTAGTTATCACGCCTTTTGTCCTTGAGCCTTGATAATATGAGTCAGTGACCTTAATGCCTGATTAACCGACCTCGGTGTTTTAAACACTTTTGCAACATCCGGGTCAAGTAAAACGATATTAGTCCCCGCCCTGTATCTGGCGGCATATTTACCCCTCACACCTTTGCTAAAATCATATTCTTTTCTCATAACATTTCCCTGATAAAAGGAATTTTATCCCTGTTCATACTGTTTTCTTTCATTTCCCGTGACTTTGCGTGCGCTTATAATACGTATAATACCGCCACGGTCTGTATGCACAACTACAATAAACCTGTTTTTAACAGATGTTCCAATAGTAATAAATCTGTCTTCGCCGATTGAATGGGCGGGGTCAGGAATAGTGAGCGATAAAGCATCACCAAAAACCGTAGATGCTTCTTCAAACGTTATTCCATGCTTTCTCTTATTTACTTGAGCCTTCCTGCTATCCCATTCAAACTGCAAAGCCACTACTTAATCCTTTAAAGCATAACATCTATAAGTATTTTAATATAATAGCGTAAGTATGACAAATATAAAGTCTTTTTTCTTTAAATAACCCTCTTTGCAGTATATACTAACGGCAGTTTTTCATTAACCTTTGTTGAGGTACTATCGTGAGCAAAAACACTACTATAACATCGCCGAAGGGATTTCTGGCGGCTGGAATAAGCTGCGGTTTGAAACAATCCGGCAAAAAAGACATCGCTATTTTAGCCTGTCCGACAGGGGCCAAAGCCGTCGGCGTTTGGACAACAAATAAAGTCGTATCCGCAGCCGTAACGGTCTGCAAAAAACACATAAAAACCACAAATATCGAAGCTATCGTAGCAAACGCGGGAATCGCCAATACCTGCACAGGCAAATTAGGCCTGAAAAACGCTCAGATAATGTGCCAAACCGCTGCGCAGCTTCTTGACGCGAAAGAAAATCAGGTGCTTGTCGCCTCGACAGGCATTATAGGCCGTCAATTGCCAATAGATAAAATCATAAATGGAATCATATTGGCCTGCGCTCAATTATCAGGCAGCCCAAAAGCGGGAAACGATTTTGCACAGGCGATAATGACAACCGATACCCGCTGTAAACAGGCTTTTGCGGCTGTTAATATTGCCGGCAAAAAAATCACTATCGCAGGCACAGTCAAGGGAGCGGGAATGATTGGGCCTAATATGGCTACAACACTTTGCTTTATTACGACTGATGTCTCAATCAGTAAATCGTTGCTTCAAAAAGCACTGGCCGACGCTGTCGGCAATTCGCTGAATAAATTAACCGTTGACGGCCATCAAAGCACAAATGATACGGCAATTATCCTCGCTTCGGGACTTGCGGAAAATAAGCAAATAACAAAAACAGATTCACAATATAAAAAATTCGTTGCTGCTCTTTCAGGACTTACCACCGATTTGGCAAAACAAATGGCACTCGATGCTGAGGGCGCAACAAAAATGTTCACTGTTGTTGTTCAGGGCGCTACGTCAAAAAACGATGCGGCAAAGGCCGCCCGCGCTGTCGCAAATTACGACCTTTTAAAATGCGCGATTCACGGCAATGACCCGAACTGGGGGAGGATTATCTGCGCGGTCGGCGATTGCGGAGCAAAATTAAACCTGAAAAAACTATCCTGCTCAATTGGCGATATAGTCGTTTTCAAAAACGGTCAGCCCGCAAAATTCGATGCTAAGAAAGCATCAAAAATCATAAAGCAGAAAGAGCATACAATTACGATAAATTTAGGGGCTGGGAAATTCAGCGACTTCTGCTATGGCTGTGATTTAAGTGCTGAATATGTAAGTATTAACGCCGATTACAACACATAACAGACCAGACAAGTCTTTATTTACTGGATTTATTCAAGAATAATCCTTGAAAACAGCGACATATCCTATAGACTGTCCCTAATTTTATATGGGTTGAAACATCGTTATTCGATAGCGAATGAACAATTTATTAAAAGTTTTTTAAGCGAGAAAGTAACAATGAAAAGGATTTGGTTTGTTGCATTATTAGCAATAGGTATGCTGACGGTAACGGTATGGTCATTTACTGTTGCGCCGCAGCCCACAACGCCAACCGCACCGACACTGACAGCAACGGAGGAAGGACCCAAAATTACACTTTTTGAACCGCTTATCAGCAGCAAGTATGCCTCGTATGAAAAAATTGCGCTGGTAACAAACGTATTCATTGCTCTGGCAGGTCTGGCTTATGCCCTGCTGTTAGTCAAGCAGGTCAGAGAAGCCGACCAGGGCACTGCGAAAATGCAGGAAATAGCCCGGGCAGTGCGCGAAGGTGCAAACGCGTATCTTTATCGGCAATTCCGCGTAGTCGGTCTGCTGATTGTGGTAATTACCGTGGTATTATACTTTGCGGCCAAAGCATCAGGGGCAGAGCAGGCGATCGCCTGGGGGCGAGCAATCGCGTTTCTGGTCGGTTCGACATTTTCCGCAACCGTTGGTTTTGTAGGAATGCGGCTGGCAACAACAGGCAATCTTAGAGTGGCCGCTGCCGCAAAGACAAGTTTCGGAAGAGCTTTGCAATTAGGCTATAGGAGCGGAACAATTACAGGTATGCTGACCGACGGTCTGGGCCTGTTAGGCGGCTCAATTATATTCCTTGTTTATGGCGAGCGAGCTTATGAGGCATTGCTTGGTTTTGGATTCGGCGGAACGCTGCTGGCACTGTTCATGCGAGTCGGCGGCGGTATTTATACAAAGGCCGCTGACGTCGGCGCTGACCTCGTTGGTAAAGTGGAGGCGGGAATTCCTGAAGACGACCCGCGAAACGCCGCAACAATTGCCGACAACGTAGGCGACAATGTAGGCGACTGTGCCGGTATGGCGGCGGATATTTTCGAAAGTTATGAAGTTACAATCGTGGCGGCAATGATTCTTGGTATTGCCAGCTTCGGCCACAAAGGCGTAATCTTCCCCCTGTTGGTTCGTGCCATCGGCGTAATTGCAAGTATTATAAGCACTTACAGCGTTCGTGCAGGCGACAAGGGAACGGTCGCGGCAGCGATGAAGAGCGTCAACCGCGGTTTTATTATCGGCTCAACTATCAGCGTAATTGGCTTCATTGTGCTGGGCTTTTTGTATTTCAGATTTGACCCTACCTATCCAAATTATGAGGCGATAAAACCATATATTACCAATCTGCCAAAATGGGCAAACCTCGGCGTTGAAGGACTGGATATGCGGCCGGCATGGACGTGCCTGATTGGTATAGTGCTGGCGATATTCCTGAATAAATGCACCGAGTATTTTACCGGCACGGAGTTCTCGCCGGTAAAAAGCCTGGTAAAAGCCTGCGGAACCGGACACGCAACAAACATTATTCAGGGACTTGCGGTTGGTTATGAAAGCACGGTTTTCGCCGTGCTGATTATCGCCGCGGCAATTATGGGCAGCGTTCTTATTTACGCTAATACCAATGCAACATTTGTCGCCTATGGAGTTGCTATGTGCGGCATTGGAATGTTGACTCTGACGGGCAATACTATCTCGATGGACGTTTTCGGTCCTGTAGCGGATAACGCCAACGGAATCGGCGAAATGGGTTATGACAAAAAAGAAATGGGCGAAACCAAATATAAAGAAGCGCGCCAGATTCTCGCTGACCTTGACGCCGTAGGAAATACGACAAAAGCTATCACAAAAGGAATCGCTATCGGTTCCGCTGTGATTGCGGCAGTATCGCTGTTCAATAGTTTTATCGTTTCGGTCGGCTCAGGCGGCAAAGGCGAAGCGGCAGGTATCAGCCACGATATATACAACGTTGTCGCGGCAATGCTGACGATTTCAAATCCGACGTTGTTTATCGGAATGCTGCTTGGCGGCGCCGTGCCGTTCTTGTTCAGTTCGATGACAATCCGCGCGGTCGGCCGGGCGGCTTATTTAATTGTGAACGAATGCAGACTCCAATTCCACGATAAGGCCATCTGGGAAGGCACAAAGAAGCCGGATTATGGTAGAGTTGTGGACATCTGCACAACAGCGGCACAGAAGGAATTGATTGGTCCGGGACTTCTGGCAATATTAGTGCCGGTGCTTGTAGGTTTCAGTCTTGGGGTGATACCGCTGGCAGGTTTCCTTGGCGGAATGATTGTTTCCGGTCAATTGCTCGCTGTGTTTATGGCTAACGCAGGTGGCGCATGGGACAATGCCAAAAAGATTATCGAAGATGAACCTCGCGACCTTAAAGCCAATACAGGCAAAGGCAGCGAAAGACATAAGGCCAGCGTTACAGGTGATACAGTCGGCGACCCGCTAAAAGACACAGCCGGGCCGGCAATTAATCCGCTGATTAAAGTTATGAATATGGTCAGCCTGCTGATTATCGGCTTGATTCTTCCTTACGACAAGACCGTCCTTGAGGTCCTTGGCAAACACGGCGTAATCATCGCGCCGAAAACTCACGACAAGCTTTTCTGGACGGTGATAATTGTCGGCATCATCGGTCTTGTCTGGGCGGTTTGGCAGTCAAAACGCGAAACAGAAGAAATGAAGCAAATGGAGGAAACGGTCGCTGCTCAGATTAAAGAATAGGCCGATTGTAAATAGTTGACTTAAAAGGCAATTAAATGTATCCTATCGGGGTCGAGAACTCTCGACCCCGTTTTTTATTAGAAAAGACTTGACATTTTGTAAAGCCTGGGCTATACTTTAATAGGAATATCTGCAATGGTCTATGAAATTGACTTCGAAGAGGTATTGAAGCTTTTTGAATCTTATGGCTGGAAATTAAAAAGAACTTATGGGCATTACAGGGTTTTTGTTAAAGAAGGTCAATTGCCCTGGCTCATACCTGTAAAGAATCGAAAAGTAGATATTGAATACGTGCATAAGTTTAAAAAATTTATTCAGGACAGTTATGAAAAATAAATTAAATAAACCATTCAAGGCTTCTTTACTGCACAAGGCCGGAAAAATTGCGGCTGAATACCGTGTAATTCTCGAAAAAAATGACCGGCTTGGTTACATCGGCAGTTCTGTGGAACTGCCCGGCGTTTTCGCCGACGCAAAAACACCTGAAAAATGTTTTCAGGCTACTGAACAGGCCTTAACGATAGCCGTGGCTACTATGCTCGAAAACGGTCAAACACCACCCCTTCCCTCTTCTGATGAAAAACGCACATTCCAGGTGAATGTCAGATTGACCGCTGAGGAAAAACTGTTAATTGCAAATGCCGCTGCCAGTTTAGGCTTTAAAGGCATTTCTGATTTTATTCGTAGCACTGCTTTGCATAAAATCTTCTCACCCTGATATTATCGATTTCTGACAAACAGTTGACTTAAAAGGCGATTAAATGTATCCTATCAGGGTCGAGTTTTCTCGACCCCATTTTTATTATATTGGATAAGGAAAAATTGGCAAAAAAACGACCTTTAACAGCAAAAAAACTAGTAACCGAGGCGGCTAAAATCGCCCTCGAAAGACACTGCACCGACATCGTCGCGCTCGACTTGAAAGGCATAAGCCCCGCTACAGACTACTTTTTAATCGCCACCGGCACAAGCGACAGGCAGATAAAAACCGTCGCGGATGAAATTACGCAATTCGCTCATAAACATAAACTCCGCCTCTTCGGCAGAGCAGGCTACGAACAGGGAAAATGGATTCTCCTCGATTTTGTCGATGTCGTAGTCCACATATTCGATGAGGAATTCAGACAATACTATGATTTGGAACTCCTCTGGGGCGACGCAAAAAAACTAAAAGTTTAAAACTAAAAATGAAAAATTGTGGAATTTTTTATTTTTAATTTGTATTTTTTATATTTTATTTTTTATATTTTATTTTCGCAATGAAGCCTGCAATAGAAATTATTTCAGAGAGAATTTGCATAGCAATTGCAAAAGCAGCGGGCCGGCATATTCCCGCAATCGTTACCCCTGCTACCGACCCTAAATTCGGCGATTATCAAAGCAATAACGCCCTTGCCCTTGCCAAACAATTAAAAGCCAACCCTCGTCAGCTCGCTGAAAAAATCATAGCAAACCTGCAAATTGATGATATTTGCGAAAAACCCCAAATCGCAGGTGCAGGATTTATAAATCTCAAACTTAAACCGGAATTTATCGCAAAAAATCTGCTCGATATAAACGCCAGCGACAATCTCGGCATTGAAAAGACAAAAAAGGCGGAAACTGTCGTTGTTGATTTTTCTGGCCCGAATATCGCAAAGCAAATGCACGTCGGCCATTTAAGAAGCACAATCATCGGCGACTGCATCTGCCGAATGCTCGAACTTGCAGGCCATAAAGTCATTCGCCAAAACCACATCGGCGACTGGGGAACACAGTTTGGAATGCTGATACAGCAAGTTTTTGAAGGACGAATGGCGGCTGCTTTCGAAGGAGCTACCGGTCATAAAGTATATACAGAAGGTGATTTCTCGATATCTGATACTGAAGATTTATACAGAAAAGCTAAGATACGTTACGACTCCGACCCTGAGTTTGCTAAAAAAGCACGTCGATGGGTAGTCGAATTGCAACAAGGATATGATGATGCAATTGCTTTTTGGAAAAGTATTGTTCGCGCATCGCTTGCAGAGTGTGAAGAAATATACGATAGGCTCGGGGTTAAAATTACGGACAAACACTTTGATTATCAAGTTGTTAGAGGCGAAAGTTTTTATAATGAAAAGTTGCCTATGGTTGTCAATGACCTTAAAAAACTCGGTCTTACCGTTGAATCAGACGGGGCGATTTGTGTTTTTCCCGAAGGCTTTAAAACCAAAGAAGGCAAGCCAATGCCTTTTATTATTCAAAAGTCCGATGGTGCATATCTTTATGCAACAACGGATTTGGCGGCGTTGCGGTATCGTATAAACGAACTAAAAGCTGACAGGATTATTTACGTTACAGATGCAAGGCAGAAACTGCATTTTGAAATGCTTTTTGCCGTGGCAAAAATGGCAGGCTGGGCAAATGATAAAATCAAACTCCAGCACGTTACCTTCGGAAGCGTATTAGGCGAAGATGGAAAACCTTTAAAAACCCGCAGCGGTGAAAATGTAAAGCTAAAAGAGCTTTTAGATGAGGCCGTCAAAAGAGCAAAGGCAGTCGTTGAGGAAAAAAATCCCGAATTACAAGATACTGAAAAAGAAAAAATAGCTCAGGCCGTCGGAATCGGGGCGGTAAAATATGCTGATTATTCTAATAATCGCACAAGCGATTATATCTTCAGTTTCGATAAGATGCTCGCGATGGACGGCAATACCGCTCCTTATATGCAATATGCTTATGCGAGGGTTAAATCCATAAGCAGAAAGGGACAGGAAAAAAGAATTGATACAGAAAAAGAGCTGAAAGGCGTCCAAGAAATTCATTTAAATGAGCCGGCTGAGCTTGAGCTTGCAAAACAGCTAATCAGATATAATGAAGCGTTTAATTCAGCTATTTCTGACCTTCGGCCTAATTTTCTGACAAGCTATCTTTACGAATTAGCACAAAAATTCAGTGCCTTTTATAATGCCTGTCCTGTTCTCGATGCTGAGCCTGAAATTAGGCCTTCGAGGCTACTGCTTTGCGAACTGACCGCACGGACAATCCGCCACGGCCTTGAAAACCTCCTCGGCATTGAAACGATTGAAAGGATGTAGGAAAATTATGAAGATTTTTAATGATTCATTTTCCGTCAGTACGAATAAAAGGAACGAACTTATCGATATTACAGACAAAATCCAGAGTTTAGTTGACAAAGCAGATATATCGGACGGCAACGTCATAGTTTTTTGTCCACATACAACAGCGGCGATTACTATAAACGAAAACGCAGACCCGGATGTCGTTCACGATATATTGCTTACACTTTCAGAACTTGCCCCACAGCACAGGAGCGGATACCAACATTCAGAAGGCAATTCAGACGCTCACGTCAAAAGCTCCATTATCGGATGCAGTGAAACAATTCTTATATCTTCCGGCAAAATGAAATTAGGCACCTGGCAGGGAATTTATTTCTGCGAATTCGATGGTCCGCGAAGAAGAACCGTCAACATCCAGATTATGGGACAGTAAAAAATCCTCATTTTTTAATTCTTAATCATTTTTCTTCGTGTCTTTGTGTCTTCGTGGCTGATTCTGCGCATAAAAAAGGGCGAGTAGGACAAAGTGGCTGGGGGGCAACCACATTTTGTTCCTTCCTCGCCGAGGATTTTACGGCGAGATATAGACGTGGCTGGGGGGAGACCGCGTCATTGGATATTTACTCTCGCCGCCCCTTGAAGCCCCTAAAGGCTTCAAAATGGCGAGACGGTCAAAGTGGCTGGGGGGAAACCACTGATTTGACACTGCCTCGCCGAGGTTTATTAAACTGCTGTTAAGCAGTCTATTTACACCGGACGTATTATATCAATTTTAAAGAACAATGTCAATGGAATTCCCTAAACCCAGAAATCCATAAAACCAGAAAAAAGCGACCCTGTCAAGCCATTTCCAGCATAAAAATACAAAAAAATTAGGCTTGAATTCCCCCTTTTTTCCACTTAGATTATATGTATTATTTTACTGAAATTTTCCCCTAATGCACAATTTCAAAGGGAGCCGTCTAAATGACAAAACGAACCGATTCAGCCGTCAGCGATAAAATCGTAAATACCGCTAAGTCCATACACGAAAAGATTTTAAAAAAGCAGAAGCCCACTATGTCAACCCCTGTGCGGTCGCTTGGCAACGTAAAGTATCTTCCAAAAAGCGGTTATTTTGAAATTGCGGGCAAAAACAAGGAAAGAACGCTTACGGTCGGAACTGTAAAAACCTTCGCCCAAACTTTAAAGATGATGTCGCTTTCCAAGGAGCTAATCGACACAAACGATATGGCCACCAAAAGGGAGGCGTATTATATCTCCAAAAACTGGGGCAAGGCAGGTTTTGCCGAGCAGCCTGAATCCGACACAATTATGGACGACGTCGAGGCAATGTTCGGAATCAACAGGGAGCAGCTAAAATTCATACCCGAAGAAAAAGGCGGCGACGTCGCGGGAAATCTCTTTGTTATCGACACCGATTCGAAAGGAAAAAGACTCAAAATCGACTGCACAAAATTCGGCTCAGGCTCATATTCAATACCAATCGACGTCGAAAATCTTGAATTCCAGAGCGACGCCAAATTCATTCTCGCCATCGAAACAGCAGGTATGTTCCAGCGGCTCGTCAAATACGATTACTGGGACAAAAATAATTGCATCCTTATCAGTATGGGCGGCGTGCCGACAAGGGCCTGCAGAAGATTTGTCAGGAGATTATCCGATAAATTAAAAGCCCCCGTTTACGCCTTTGTCGATGGCGACCCCTACGGCTATTTCAATATCTATCGAACTCTCAAGGTCGGCTCAGGCAACGCAGCGCATCTTAATCAGTATTTCTGTGTCCCGCAGGCAACATTCCTCGGCGTAACGCCGCAGGACATTATCGATTACAAACTGCCGACACATCCGCTCAAAGACGTCGATATTAAACGCGCCAAGGACGCCCTGAAAAACGACCCCTTCGTAAAACATTTTAAACCCTGGCAGGTCGCGATAAATCAAATGCTTAATATGGGCGTCCGTGTCGAACAGCAGGCTTTCGCCAAGCACGGCCTCGAATTCGTCGTTACCGACTACCTGCCTAAAAAGCTGAAAAAAACGGCTCAATTTCTGCCGTAAAAACAGTGATGAGTAAAATTTCGGAAAATCTCGAAAAAGTCAAAAACAACATTCAAAAAGCCTGCGACAAGGCAAAACGCAGCAGCTCCGAGATAACCCTTGTCGTTGTTACAAAGTCCACTAACCTCGACGGCATAAAGCAGGTCATAAAACTCGGCTGCAGCCAGCTTGGCGAAAACAGGGTTCAATATCTCAAAATCGTTTTTGACGATTTGGCACCATTTTTAAATGAAAATCCGCAGCTTCCTGAAATCAATTGGCATATGATTGGCCATCTTCAGCGAAACAAGGTACGCCAGCTCCTGCAAATGTCAAGATTCATACATTCAGTTGACACGCTCCGGCTGGCAGAGGAAATCAGCAAAAACGCCGCAAAGCTCAATATCTGCCCGGAAATTCTGATTCAGGTCAACTGCTCGGAAGAGCCGCAGAAATACGGTGTATCGGTAGGAGCTGCGATTCACCTTGCCGAGCAAATCGCCACAATGCCGAATATAAAGCTTTCCGGACTTATGACTATGGCTCCGCTGACATTGAATAGAGATGTTATCAAGGCGTCTTTCAGCAGGGCAAAAGAATTATTTGAAGAAATTCAGGGCGAAAAAATCGCCGGCGCAGGCTTTAGACACCTCAGTATGGGAATGAGTAACGATTATGAAATCGCAATTGAATACGGCGCTACAATCCTGAGAATCGGCTCTGCTGTATTCGCCTGACAACTTTACGTTTTCTGTTCAGGCTTCTTCGTTATCGGCCAGGTTGAAAAAGCAAGGATGCAGAGCATTATAAACGCTCCGAACGGCACAAGTAAAAGCAGTCCAAACGCCCCGCTGTAGCCGGTCTTGGAAAAAACCCGCCACCACAGAAACAGTTTAAACAGAAAAATGGCTGTAAAAAACAACCCCAGTGCCATAAAGAAAAAAATCATAATTGGGACTGCCACTAATGGCGCCACTTCCGCACCACAACCAGATGCCGCGTGACAAACACCGTAATACATTGTAAAACCTCCAAATAATCAGCTAAAGACCGATAAAATCTTAAAATATCCACTTTAGATTGTCAATAAAAAGCCGCCTGCCTAAGTCGCACGTAAAAATCGCCGACATAAGATTATAACAAAAAAGCAGTTAGAATTATATATCTCTGTGACTTAAAAAATGCCCGAAATTCTTACAAAATCAACGAAAAACGTAACGGACTTCATCGATGCCCTGCTGGTATCCATCGGGGAAATTGTCCGTCCGGAAATCCGTAAAATCATAGATAATGAAACAGCATACAAATGGCAAATCGTTGACTTTGACAAATTTTTCGAAATGGAATTCAATCCCGACAAAATCGGCACCGCCGTAATCGACGCCGAATCAATAACCGCGTCCCACCATAAAAAACTGCTCGAAATTATCGAACTTTTAGACCGTGCAAACATCCCAACCATACTTTGCCCAAGCACAACCGACATCAATCCAGAGCATCTTAGAATGCTCAACGTAATTGAAAAAATATCCGCACGTCAGATTATACCTGTCCTGAAAATAAGCAATGTTTATCGAAAGCACACCGCTGAACTCAAAAATTATAATTCCGGCGACATAGCTAAAGACAATCACGCTCTGCAGCTTGAAAACCAGTTAAAAATGGCTGGCGCAGTTCAGAGAGATTTCCTTCCGCAAACCCTGCCGGACAGTGACAAACTCAAATGGTCTGTCGCCTTTATGCCCGCCGACTGGGTCTCAGGCGATATCTACGATATAACCAGAATAGATGAAAAACATATAGGCTTTTATATAGCCGATGCCGTTGGCCATTCGATGCCTGCTGCCCTGCTGACTATGTTTCTCAAACAGGCCATCCAGATGCGTCAAACCATCGGCAACGAATATAAAATCTTCACGCCTCTTGAGGTCGTTACCAGCTTAAATCAGAAAATGTTCGCTCAGCACCTGCGAGGCTGCCTGTTCGCTACCTGCTGCTACTGCCTGTTAAATACCGATACGCTTACGCTCGACTACTGCCGTGCAGGCCATCCTTATCCGATTCTGATAAAAAAGGACAATCCGCCGATTCAGCTTCAGACAAGAGGTTCTCTGCTTGGCATTTTCGATGATGCCCTGTTTGAACAAGGTTCGGTCCAGCTCCAGCCCGGCGACAAATTAATTCTTTATTCCGATGGCTGTGAACCATTCCTTGGCGCAAAGGAAAATGGAAGTTCTCTGAATTTCAGCGAGGACTGGACAAACATTGCAGCTATGCCTGCAAAGCAATTAACCGCAGAATTTGAAATCCTCGCAAAATCATCAAAAGATACATCAGAATTAGATGACATCACTCTCATTACCCTCGAAATGCAATAAATCCCGCAGTCTATCCGCCTCCGGCGGGTCAGCGTAATCAGCGATAAAAAACTTCATGCCTTCGTGTCTTTGTGGCTACCGTGCGCAATAAAAAGGCCCGCATTAAGCGGGCCTTTCAGGTTTTAAACTATGCTGCCAATTAGACAGGCGTTACGTTGTTTGCGCAGGGGCCTTTTTTGCCCTGGCCGGTCTCAAAATTGACCTTTTGGCCTTCATTGAGTGATGCGTAACCTGTGGTTTTTACTTCCGAATGATGCACGAATAAATCGCTGCTGCCGTCATCGGGAGTGATAAAACCATAACCTTTGTCCGAATTAAACCATTTTACTGTTCCTGTACTCACTTTAAACTCCTATAAAAAAACTAATATCTCTGCCAATGTTTGATGGGAAGGTACTATTGAGAGATGAAATAATATATTCCCTACACTTAAGCTAATATTTTACCGCAGAATACGGCAAATGCAACAAATAAGTTTAATTTTTATGCAAAAATATTCATAAAATGGCAAAACAAGCCAAAAACAGCCTTTTACCTCGAATAAATTTATCTGTCTACAGCGGTTTCATACGCAACCGTATTACGATGGACGAAACCCGCCTCGACGCGACGTCGAGTCGCGGCGGGCGAGCCTCGCAAACGCAATCGTTTGACGTTCTTTCTCACCTGCTCTGGGTTCTCCTTAATTTCCTTGCAATACTCGTTTTTTCGCTGTAAATTAAGCAATCTTTATGGATAGGCTCTTTAATAAGGGTAGGTAGCTCAGCTGGTAGAGCAACGGACTGAAAATCCGTGTGTCGGCGGTTCAACTCCGCCCCTGCCCATTTTTAACTCAAGGCCGGATATGGAATTACGCGTTAAGGCTTTAATATACATTGGCATTTGTTTAGCCACGTTTATTGCTTATGAGCCGGTTCGGCATAATGATTTCGTCAGCTACGACGACACGAAATACATCACTGAAAATCCTGATGTAAAAGCCCCAATAACATTCCAATCGCTTGGCCGAGCGTTCACGCAGCCACATTCCCATATGTGGCATCCCCTGACCACAATCACGAATATGCTGGACTATGAACTTTTTGGACTTAATCCTGTTGGGCATCATTTCATCAATTTGCTGCTCCACATCGCCAATACGATGCTGCTTTTTTGGATTCTGACAGATATGACAGGGGCAATCTGGCCTAGTGCCTTCGTAGCCGCAGTTTTCGCGCTGCACCCCCTTCAGGTAGAATCAGTTGCCTGGGCAGCCGAATTGAAGACCGTTTTAAGCGGCTTGTTTTGGCTGCTGGCAACAGCCGCCTATATACATTATACCAGAAAATCGTCAGCAGGACGATATATATTGCTGCTACTTGTTTTCGGTCTTTGTATTCTGACTAAACCTACTGTCGTTACCCTTCCGCTTGCCCTGCTCCTGTTGGACTACTGGCCTCTTGGCCGGATTAAATTTGGACAACAAACCAAAAATGTCCGAAAGGGAAAAAACCGGCAGGAGGTGTCTATACGACGGCTGATAATCGAGAAAATTCCTTTGCTTGCAATGTCGGTATTTTTGAGTATAGTAACTTTCTTTGTGCAGCAATCTGGAGGAGCTCTCTCACCATTAGAGAAAATGTCTCTGGATTTACGAATCGCCAATATATTCCTCTCTTATATCAGATATATCGGCAAAACAGTATGGCCAAGCCGACTTGCTGTGTTATATCCACATCCATATACAAACCTTTCGGAAACCATCGTGGTGTTCTGTGCATTATTGTTTATCCTGCTATCAGTATTCAGCATTTATATCGGCCGACGCAGAAGGTATATTGCAGTAGGCTGGCTATGGTATGTCGGAACACTGGTCCCGATGATAGGACTGGTTCAGTCTGGTGCGCAGGCAATGGCCAATCGATATATGTATATACCGGTTCTGGGCCTACTTATCATCATCACCTGGACCGTTAAAGATTTCGTTGCCAAGCGGCCTCGCTGGAAAATAGTCCCGGCGGTATTAGCCGCAGTCATACTATTGTCGTTAGTTATACTCACGCGAATGCAGGTAAGGCATTGGCAAAATAGTATAACACTGTTTGAGTATGCTCTGAAGACAACAAAAAACAATGCGGTAATGGAGAACAATTATGGATACGTTCTGTTTAAAGCGGGTCGTGACAGGGAGGCTGTCCTGCACTTAAGCAATGCGGTCAAGATAAATCCGACGTATGCCGACGCCCGCGACAATCTGGGGGCGGTTTTTCTGAAACAAGGAAAGTTTAATGAGGCCATTTGGTGCTTCAACGAGCTTTTAAAAAATAAACAGGACTCTGCAGAAGTGTATGTAAATCTTGGCATAGCTTATAATAAACTGGGTAAGTATAGACCGGCTATTCAGAACTGGACAAGGGCGGTGGAGATAGAACCTAACAGCACTGGCGTTCTCAACAATTTGGCTTGGCTGTTGGCCACTACGTCAGGCAATTCCGTTCAGGATGCCAACAAAGCTATAGAATTTGCTCAGCATGCCTGCGAACTTACAGGGTATAAGGACATCAATATTTTGGATACTTTGGCTGCTGCCTATGCCGCTGCGGGCAGGTTTAACGACGCAATAACAACGGCCCAACAAGCCGTCAACATCGCAAAAGCCAGCGGTCAGGAAAACCTGATTAGTGAAATCCAGAACCGGATAGAACTTTACAAGACAGGCCGCAGATATATCCAAAAGTAATTTATTGATTGCGTACTCATCTAAAGATAAGGATTTAACCTTAATTTTTCAAATTACACCCTATAATTTTGTGAATTGAAGCTTAATTTCCGTCTTTTTCGCTTTTTAATGTGCGTTTTCGGGCTTTTCTCTTCAAAATCGCTTCAATTTTTGGTATAATGACGCTATATCTTGGGGTTCTAAATCAGGGTTTGAAATAAAATTATTGAGGTATAATTTGCTGTTTACAAAAGTCGTTCATCGTTTTTCACTTTTTGTTTTGTCTTTTGTTTTCTGGCTCGCTGCAGGAATATATTTTATAGGCGCCGGCTCAATTTTGGATTTAGTTCATTTTTTATCTGTCCCGCTTGTTCTCTCCTGGCTGATTATTTTCAAACCCCAAATTACCAAAAAAAATATTGTGCCATACCTGGTTTTAACGATTTTAATTACACTTTTGGCGGCAGGTTACTTAATCGCTTTTACGCAATTCATACCTCACATAAAAATTAACTGGTCTGAATTGCCGATTGCGGTTTACTTTTTGCTGTCGGTTTATACGATTATTGGGCTGCTTGACAGAACCCTTAATCAGGCGCTTTCATTTATCCTGAGAATAAAAAACTCATTTGCTAAAAACGCAATAAAAGGCGCAGTCCGCACAGCTTTTATGATTTTTGTGGTTGTGCCGTATTTAGTTGCGGTTTTTACAACTCACTGGATAAAATTCGCAGGCGCCGGCAGCCCGCAAAATTTGGCGGATATGAAATATCAGCGGTTTTGCTTTAATGGCAGCGATGGAACAAAGCTTGACGGCTTATTTATCCCCGCGGCAACCGGCATATCGGATTCGGCGGTAATAATCGCTCCCGGCAGAAGCCCGTCAAAAAATTTCTTCCTTAGCTACGCCGGCGTTTTAAGCAACAACGGCTATAACGTCCTGCTGTTCGATTCACGCGGCAACGGCAACAGCAGCGGACATAAATACAGTTTCGCAGTCAACGAAGCCAATGATATTATTTGCGCCATCGATTATCTTAAAACCAGATATGCGGCATCGAGCAGGTATGTCTTTGGGCTCGGCATAAACGAAGGCGCAGCCGCCCTTATCGCTGCCGCCGGTGCGGACTACAGGCTGACTGCTGCGGTAATCGACAACGCATCCGGATATGAAGCTTCTCTGCCGGACGGCTTAGGCGATTATCTTCCCAAATGGCTTGAAAATGCCCTATTAAAGATAACGAGAACGGCTATATCTATGGATATTGGCCGAACTGACTGGGGAGCGGAAAAAATTTACAATGACATTTCGCAGATAAGTCCCTGCCCGGTGCTTTTCACAAATGGGCTGAAAAACGACAAATCCGACCGGATGAGAACAATTGAACTTTACGCAAAGGCAAAAGAGCCGAAAATGTTATGGATGACGCCTGCGCCGACAGAGCAGAGCCAAAATGTCGGAATTGAGATGGAATATTTCAAAAATATTCTGAATATATTTGACCTTGCCAGAGCAAAGCAGCAGCCGGGCCGCTGGAAAACCGGCTAATGATTGCCTTGATTAAGATTAAGTGCCAAAACTATTCGGCGCAGCCCGGATACTGTCGTCAGAACCGGTAACATACGGCCTTGCGGTTACTTCATAATTATACACTACTCGAAAAAAAGGAAAATGGGAAATAATTTCCAAATAAGGTTGTATTCTGTCATATACTATCACATACTTTTGTGAGTCTATCTGCACCCAATAAGATTTTGACGCGGTTCCTGTATAAGGATAACCAGTTTCGCAAAGCGTCAGGCCCCAGGAAATTGCTTTTCCGCAGCCATCATAATATGCTTTTTGATTTTGAATATGTTCTTCTATATCCAGATTCGTCCCCAGCTGTCTTGTAACTCCAATCCACATAATCATCACAAGCAGAAGAAACATTATTGCACCCGCCAGTGCGAAGCCTTTATTCCTGTAATAATTTTTCATATATTGTTCCTAATCCGGCGGACTCCAGTGAAAAACTATTTCTTTCCTGAAAGGCTGATTATTTTTATAAGCGCGTGCCTCAAGTTGCACAGTGATTTGCCAAAGATTCGAGCCGGACGGATTTTCTTCAACCGAAAAATCCGATACGCAATCGGCAATGGCAAAATCCGTTCCTCCTGAAATGTCCTGGCGATAAAGATTAAGGTCTCCATTGCCTTCTTGATAATATCGTATATTGCCGTCAATAAAAAGCTGGCCTCCGCCTGAAATTTCACTTGCCGCACCAAAATCATAAGCAAGGCTCTGCATCATTATACGTGATTCTCGCATAAGACGCTCTCTGGCAATTAAATCAGCGACGCCGGGCGAAAACCATCTCCAAAACTGGGCCGTAATCATCATCACTACAACCATAAGTATAGATACGACAAGAAGTTCCATAAGCGTGAACCCGCTTTTGGTCATTCTAAATAAATGCAAATTTTTCTCATCTGTTTTCATCTATATTCTTTTTAATTTTTCACAACTTTTATATTTACAACAGCTTTGTTTAAGGCAAAATTCTTTACAGGCGTGGAAGTCATTGTAACTGTGTATTGTCCGATGTCGTTGCCGTCCACCGGCGGAGTCCAGGCAGTTTGTCCTGCCGATTTGCTTATTGCTGCAGGCGCTCCAATCTGACGCATCCATTGATTGGATTGAGACACAAGCCAGAATTCTATCGCTTCTTCTTCCGGATTATTCACATACATATTAGGTTCGCTGTATCTTTCTATAAAACTTATCTGCTGCGAATAAACTTTGAACAAACCGGCGAAACCAAACAGACCTATCGCAAGTATCACTAATGTTACCTCCAGCTCAACAAGGCTGAAAGCTTCTGCCGAAATTCTTCTGCCTCGAAATTTTGAGAGTAATTTTTTCATTTTATTCCAATGTCAGAGGTTCGAGAGTTATGGAAGACCCTTCCTTGCTTATACTGCCGCTAAGCCGACCATTTTCATCAATTAGAATTTGGCCTGTCCAGGTTCTGCTCCCGTTCCTTACCGCAGATGCGCTAAAGGAGATGGCATCGGCATCTTCTATATCATAAACATACATCGCATTTGGTTCGCTTTGCGTGGCAAGAGACGTGCCTATTAAATTTTCATCCCCCAGCAATGTCAGATTCGAGGCAAATGTTTTGTTTTTCAGCCAATATGCTCTTTGTGCCGCCCATATAGTTTTCAAATTGCCGGCAGCGCTGTCTAACCGGGCCTGTTCAATAGCTTTTGTGTATATCGGTGCGCAGATGCTGACAAGAATACAGATAATAATCATCGCCACACACACCTCAAAAAGTGTATAACCGGCTCTACTGTTTTTCCCAGGCATCCGCATTTAACGCCCCCCTACTTTCTGCGCCACTTGTTCGATTCCGGCTTTTCGGCTTTATCAATTGTTTTCCTGACCGGTTTTTTCTTCGGGTCTATTTCACTGAAAATCTTTTCTTCGAGCGCAATTGCTTCTAAATAATTTGGATATAATTCAATTGCGCTCTTGAGCTCCTTTAATGCTTCGGTCTTTCTGCCGCCGACGTATAATACCGCAGCTCTTTCATAACACTCGGAGGCCATCTTCATCCTGTTGGTTGGATGAAGTTCATCTTCAGCTCCCATCTTCTTGCGAGCAACGTCCTCGGCTCTTTCAGCGCCATCTGCCTGGCTTGGCTCGTCAATAATATGCGGCGTCAGAAGAACAATCACCTCTTCTCTTATGGCTTCATCAGCATGGTCGCTAAAGGCTACGCCGACAACCGGTATACTGCCAAGCAAAGGCACCTGTTTTTTCACCGTGCTTATTTTATCCCTGAAAAGCCCGCCTATAACTATCGTTTCACCGTCTTTAACTACTATATTTGTAACTATTTCCGCTGATGTTTCATCAGGAGCCGAAACTCCTGTGGAAATCGTCCTGAGAGAGGCCGAACTGTCTTTGGGATGAATATCCATTCGTATATAACCATCGTCTCCGATATACGGCCTGAAGGATAATTTCGTGCCTGTATCGAGGAATTCCACTTTCGCAGTTGTGTTGTCGTTGCCGCTGCTTTGCGTCGTCTGCGACTGATAGGCGACCTTTGTTCCAATATATACCTGTCCTAACTGCTTATTTGCTGCCAGTATTTTCGGATTGGCTAATATAGTAACATCGGTAATTGATTCTACAGCTTTGATAAATGCCGCCACACCGCCCATTGTTGTGCCTACGGTTAGGCCGCCGTCAATACCTGTAGTGCCTGTCATTGTCGTCGAACTGCCTGAAACGTTAATATAACCGTTTGGCCGGGATTGAGTTGTTACAAGACCGCTAAGAACTGTTTTTTCAAGATATTGCCAGTCAACGCCAAGCTGCATTCCATTAGTAAGGGTTGCCGTCATTATTGTCGCCTCGATAAGAACCTGCTTTGGTCTGACATCTATAGCGGCTATAATCTGTTCGGCCCGTTCTATTCGGTCCGGATAATCATACACTACAACCATATCATTTATGGCTACGGCATCTCCCGCACCTGACGGCGCGCTGACAGTTTCTTCGACCGGCACGCCGGTCTGGGCCGCGGCTGTAACTTCAATTTTGCCGTCGGGACTCAACACAGGAACAATCATCTTTTTCGCCTCGGCTGCGGAAATGTAATACAGGGTAAATACTCTGCAAATCATTTCGTTATTCTGATATTCCTTTACCGAATATACTTTTACCAGATTCCCCTGCTGCTGATACCTGTAATCGTTACCCAGAATCGCACTCATCGCCTCTTCGAAATTTACGTTATTGAGCCTGTTGAAATTGAGAGAGCCGGTTACACTCGATGTAGGAATAATATTTTTGCCATATCGAACCGCCAAAAGCTGAAGTGCGTCTATTATCGGCATATTCCTTACAAACACAAGCGATTGAACTCCGGTTCGGGTATTGCTCAAATTTGCTGACAGTTCAGCAAATTTGGGGGTAGGCAACGGCAAAACCGCCTCCGTCGGCGGCTTGTCCTCTTTTTTCTTTATATTATTGGCGTCAGGTAAATTATTGTCGGCAGGCTTATTGGCATCCAAGACATCATTACTATCCGTTGATATGTTATTTTTATTATCATTTACATCAGCCAGAACAGATGGTGCAATTCCTTTAGCCAGTTCCATTATCCAGTTGCTGTCCGATACCTGATTGTCATCTTCGATTTTAGTCTTCCTGTCTGTCGATTTTTTACCCTTTGCTTTTTTAGATTTGCCTTTGACGGCATTGCTGTCTGAAACCTGATTGTTGTCTGTTATGTTACCTTTTTTATTTTCTGTTTTATTAGTTTTAACAGATTTTTTATTGACGGAAGCCGCTGTAATTGATGGAGTAGGTCTCTTGGCCCAAACCAAAACAATCAGGCCTAAAATCAGCAGCCCGGCTATTGCTGCAATTCTGTGTTTTCGTCCCATTTTTATCATCTGTTAATTTTTTTTATAAAAGTGTCGAACCTAATGTTATTACCCGCATTACCTTATAAATCATTTCATACAGCTTTGGATGCTCTGTTGGTTTTACAAGGGTATCGAACTGAGCGCCCATTACAGCCCCATCCTGTTCAAGTTTTGACCACTTGACGGTAGCGTTAATCCATACAGGGTCTTTTTGCGTATCTTCGTCAAGCCAGACCTGTATGGCTACCCTGGTGTCTTTCGAAAAGAATTTTTTCGAATAAAATCCGATACCTTTTACGCTTATATCTATGCCGTTGGCTTCATATTTTCCGCCGCTTTCAACGTCCCTTACTGTAAGCCTTTTCACAAAAGGCACACGTTCATATTCGCGTCGGCTTATAAAAACTAATCTCTGATTTTCCTGCATTGGTTCCATTTTAATGAATGCCTCCCGCCATTTGGAACATTGGCAGATATATTGACGTCAATATTACGGCAACGCTGACGCCCATACCGAGAATTACGATTGGCTCAATCATGCCGGTTATACGCTCTGCGATGTCTTTTACTTTGGTTCGATAATACATCGCCACCTGGTCAAGCACTTTTGCCAGTTCGCCTGATTCTTCGCCGACTTTGACCATCGAGATTACCATTGATGTGAACAGCTTTGATTCTTCTATTGCCGGTGCCAAGCCGTTGCCGCTGGCCACCCTCTGCTGAATTCTATACATTGCTTCCCTGTAAACCGTATTGTTATGAAATACTCCCTGCAGAGAGCTTATCGTTTCCATTAGCGGTAGACCGCTATTAAGGAAAAGCACCATATTGGTTGCGAATTTTTCCATATTTACATACACGATGCATTCGCCTATCATCGGTATAGTTAACATAAGCTGGTCCAGGATATGTTTGCCTTTGTCGGTCTTCAAATATGCTCGAAGTGCAAATATGAAAACGCCAATGCCCGCAAACAGCACAAGGCCTCTTTTCTGAAGGAACTCTGATACATTCACAACTGCCTGAGTAATGCCCGGCAGTTTCGAACCGGCATCGGCAAAGAATGCAGAAAACACGGGGACTACTTTCCACAGCATTATTACAATTGCCAGAACCGCCACAACACACATAATGCACGGATATACCATAGCAGAGATTACCTTGCTTTTCATTTCCTTGCTTGCTTCAATATATGTTGTAAGCGAGTTTAAAACCTGGGTGAGCTGTCCGCTTAGTTCTCCTGTTTTGATAACTTCAACCCATTGCCGCTCGAATACTTTGGGGAACTCGTTAGCAGCCTGATTCAGTGATGTCCCGGCTGCAACTTTTTCCGCGATTGTGCCGATAACCTTCTGCATCTTTTGGCTCTGCGTTTGACGCGTTGCTATCTGCAGAGACTCAAGCAGTGGAGTTCCGGCTGCAAACAGCGTCGTAAGATGATGGAAAAACTGCAGCTTATCATCCTGTTTGATGCCGGCGTGCTGTTTCGTGGATATCCTGATGTGCTTCTGCACAAAGCTAAGTTCGGTATTTCCTATTCTTTCAGCCATTTGTTTAAATCGCCTTATATTTCATTTCTTTATTTTACAACCTCAGCCGAGGCTATAGTTTTTTCAAGAACTTTATCATCTTGAACATCTATATCTTTTCCGTCACCGACGGTTTTTTCGAGCAATTTGTCATCTTGTTCATCTTTTTTCCTGTCATCGCCATTATCATCTGATTCTTCAGAGCAGGTGCTCAGGACCTCTTCAAGACTGGTAAGTCCTTCCTGAACTTTCTGCATACCGGCATCTAAAATAAGCATATATTTTTCTCGACGGGCTTGCGCTTGCAATTCATTCAGCGGGCTGCCTTCGCTTATCATATCCCTGATTTTTGGCGTTATTCCTATAACTTCAAAAAGACCTACTCGTCCGCTGTATCCCCCGCCTCTGCAGTCTTCACAGCCTTTCGGACGGTAATATTCCTTGTCGGGGTCAAGATGCCATTTCCTGGCCGTCTCTTTATCCATCTGATATTTTTCTTTGCATCGTGCGCAAAGCCTTCGGACAAGTCTTTGTGCCTCGACAACACGAAGCGCAGATGCAAGCAAAAATCTTTCAGCTCCCATATCCACAAGACGGTTTACAGCAGCAAGTGCGTCATTTGTATGCAGAGTCGAAAGCACCATATGTCCTGTTAATGCAGCCCTTAAACAAATCTGCGCCGTTTCCTGGTCACGAACCTCACCGACCATTATTATGTCCGGGTCCTGCCGCAAAAATGCTCTCAGTGCCGCCGCAAATGTAAGACCTACCTGGCTTCTGACGTGAACCTGGTTCATTCCTTCGAATTTATATTCAACAGGGTCTTCGACAGTCATTATATTGACATCCGGCGTGTTAATCATATTAAGCACGCTGTATAGTGTCGTCGATTTTCCGCTGCCTGTCGGGCCGGTAACAAGAAGCAAGCCATGTGGACTTTCCGCCGCCGTTTTGAAATCGTCTGCTTGTTTCTGTGAAAAGCCCAGTTTGGTCAGGTCCGTCGGTATAACGCCTTTGGACAAAATACGCATAACCATTTTTTCGCCGAAAACCGTTGGCACTGTGCTGACGCGCAAATCCACTCTTTTTTCTCCTATCTTCAGCGCTATAGCTCCATCCTGCGGAACACGCCTTTCAGCAATGTCCATCTTGGCCAGAATTTTCAATCTGCTTATCATCGGAACATACATTGGTCTTGGCGGAGGAGAAATTTCATTTAATTCGCCATCGATTCTGAAACGGACCTTTACGCTTTTCTCGAATGGTTCAATATGAATATCGCTGGCTCCGTTTTCAATTGACGAAGAAAGAATGTGGTTGACTAAACGAATCACCTGGCTGTCGCGCCCTTTCGCCAGCGGATGGTCAAGGTCAACGATTTCTTCAACCTCTTCATCTTTACCTTTCGGCTGCTCGGCGCCCTGTGTTTTCGCTTCCGAAGCGATTTCCTTTACAATATCGCGCGTGCCGAACATTTCACCGAGAGTATCGCTAATCATCATAGAAGTCGCCATAACAGGCTGAACAACAAGACCTGTGGACAGTTGAATTCTCTCGAACAATGCCAGATTTGTCGGATTTGCAAGTGCTACTTTTATATTTTCCCCGTCCTTGCCAAGCGGCACAAAATTATTCTCACGGCAAACCGGTTCGCCAATCATTTCGGCCAGTTCCTTGTCCCCGCCGAGAGGACTGTTTGTGTCCGCCATAGGTATTCCAAGCTCTTCGCCATAGGTTGTCGCTATATCAGCCTCCGTAACTACATTCGAAGTAAGCAAAGCGTCTTCCACTGAACCGCCGGACTTTTTCAAGGTCTCTTGAAAAATCTTAAGTTCTTCTTCATTAAGAAGGCCTCGTTTCATAAGCAGCTGTATCAAAAGCGGCTGGTCTGATGTTAGAGTTTTGCCCATTATTTCAATTCCTTTTCTGTTGCGATTTTAGACATTTTTTGTTTAACATCTTTGTTATCCGCCGGCGAATCCAAAATACTAAGAACCGCCCGCAATCCCTTACAGGTCAGGATTACCGTTTCATTTTCTATGGAAGAAACCTCCCATACGGCATTCGAATCCGGCTGTTTGACAAATGAACCGACGTCATAGACTTCGCCGCCGATTAAAGCCAGCTGCTGTCCATCGTCGCCTTCGAGTATTCCCATCAGCTTCTGCGGAAAATGAACATTATTTCCATCAATAATACCGCCTCCATTTTCGTTCCCGTCCGCTTCATTTGAAATATCCGCATAACCGAACCCCGACACTTCAAACGGGTCTCTGCCGGCCGGGCTTGCGCCGTCTTTCGCATCAAGAAATACAGGTTCAAGCATTTTTTCCGTTACAACCGGCAGTTCCTTGCTCTCACCGGCAGGCTTTGCCGCGGCGCCATTCAGCGAAGAATATGCAAGATAACCTATGATTCCCATAACGATAAACACAGCGAATTTATTTAGTATTTTCATCATTATTTTTGCGGCACCACTGCAAGAACAAGCATTTTCATTAAAATATTATCCGACCTTTTCTCAAATTGCAGCATATCGATGCGAATCAGCCGCTGTGAGCTTTCCATCCATTCGATGTAATTTTTAAGTTCAGGATATGTCCCTTCTATTTCCATCGAAAAGGATACCGCCCGATATGGACCGACTTTGCGAGGCTGCCTTGATTCCATCGTTTTCAGTTTGACCTTGTATTGTCTAAGTCCGTCAAGTAGATACTTCACCCATTCATTAGTATCTAGATTTTCGCTTATAAGAGAATGAAAAATCCCTGCCTGCTTGTCGAGTTTCTCATAATCAACAATATAACCATTGCGTTCTTTTTCCGCCGCAAGGCGTCTCCTGTTTTCATCGATTTTCTTGGATAAAGGCCAATATATGGCGCCAAAAAACACAATAAACAAAATAGCCATTGTGGTAAGACGCAGTTTTATCGGGTCGCTCATATGCTTTTCAAAAAGCGCTTTATACCGCATCATTTTTTGTTTATCCACCAGTTCCATAATCTCTATCCTGCAGAACCTTTCGCGGCTTCGCCTTTTGCGCCTTTCTCGCCGCCGCTGCCCTTGTCAGCCTTCTTCGGTAAAGCCTGCACCGTGAACATCGCTATTTCGCTGATGCCCTCTCGTCGCCACCTTACTTCAGCTAATTGAACCTTGGGAAAATCTCTCTGCAGCAGGTCAACTTTTCTGAGTGATTCCATGAATGTCTCTATTTGCTGCGGCGCCGCCTTGCCTTTTTCAAACAATGTTATTCCCCTCATTGCCAGGGATTTGCTTTCTTTCGTTTTTCCTGTTTCTTTCGCACCCGCTTCATGGTATTCGCACAACGCCCACAGATTGGAAAGACCCACATTGGAAGGAAGTCGGGTCGGCAAATCACGCAAATAATCGCTCCAGATTATCCGCGTTGTAATGAATTTCCCTATCGCTTCTGTTTCATCCATTAGAGCTTTCCTGGCTTTGACAATTTCTTGTGTATTCTTCTTTTGAGCCCATACATAAGCTGAATTTTGTTTTTTAATAGTCTCGTATGCTTTGGTAAGCTCTGATGCCTTTTGCCACATTATAAATCCCATAACCAGTGCCATAACCGCCACAGCCGCCGCGTTTTTCCACGGGAATATTTGCATAATGCTCGGTTTGGCTCGCAATTCGTGAAACATGTCGAACTGAGCCACGTCTTTGGCCTTCGCCGACATCGCCAAACTGTGGCTGCAAAACGAATCGGTAAAACCGGGCCCATCGGCAATTACAATCTCAATGCCAAGGCTGTTATAAAGTTTTTCGCTAAGTTGTTCCGCATTCGCACCCCAGAGAATTATTCCATCAACCATCGGATGAGACAGCGTTACGGTACTTTGCAGAAATATACTCCTAATGGCCGAAATTATCTTGTCCACAGACTCAGGTGTCGAGGTGAACCTTTTCCAGCACACAGGGTGTTTTTCGAGCATCAGCACCGCAAGTCCGCCTGTTTCATTAAGAAATACCTGCACAAAAACTTTCCAGCTTTTGCATTTCTTTGGCAGTTTTGACGAGGAATATACCGCCATAGACCACGGTGTTGGCTTCAAAAGGAAATCCGTAAAACCTGCCTCGTTAATTGCGGTATGGAGTTCGGATGCAAGCTGTTTTTTACATACGCCGATGCTGCACAGAGGGCCCGATGATGATTTTGTTTTGTTTATTCTGAGATAGTCGGCGACGACTGTGTTTCGTTCCTCGGCGCTATGAAATCCCGCATGGTCGAGAAGTTTATCGCGAATCTGTTCTTCCTGTTCATTCTCTGCTCGTGAGGTTATGAAAAACATCTGTTCTGGTTTTAGGCCGAGACATATGGAAGCATTTTTCCCTCCATGATTTTTTATATACTCCTGAAGAATGTTCGTCAAAGAGCTGCCAGCCGTCTCAAATGACTGCTGGTTCAGTATTGTCAGGCCTTTAATGGTAATACCCGTATCGGTGATACATACACGTTCACCGCAGAAGTACACTCCGATAGCTCGTCCAAAACACAGTTTTGTCAGAATATTCATCTTCCTCCTCCTGACTCTGTTTGCATCGGGTTGATAGCAATATGTTCTTCGTTGGCTATTGTGCTGTTTGTTGAATTGAAACCGTTCTGGGCGCGGAATCTCGGCATAGCGAAAGCCGCCAGCGCGCCGATGATCACGATGACCACCGCAAGCTCCACGAGAGTGAAGCCGGCTTTGACAACCGTTCTATCCAATTTCTATCTCCGAATAGTCAATATTTCACCACATAGGCATACTGACATAAGCTATTGTCAGTATGGACTGTTACGGATAAATTCGACACATTAAAAAAATGACTTAACATGATACTTATAACCTCAAAAAAAAGGACTGCTTACCCTTAAATTAAATTCTTATAAGACCTTAAAATGTCTATTTGCGTCAATAAACGATTGTTTTAGTCCGAAAAAATAAACTTGTTTGCACCGATTTTTTTTAGACGATGTATATAATTTTTCGCAAAAAGGACGCTGATTTTTTAAAAAAATTTTTATAGGTCCTGCTTATCTGATAACGGATAACCAATAATTTGTGCACTGATGACATGTGCTCTTTTGCTCAATTCTGCAAATTTTCAATCTTCAATTTTAATTTTTAAATTCTGCCGCTCTCCCTCACGTTGATTGATAGTTATCAATTAACGATTTTTAGCAAAAACATGTCTTCATCTCATATAAATCGCTCTTCAGCAGAAAAGTTTTGAAAGGTTCTTGTTTGAATATTGGAAAATTCAGAGGCGCATATTCTTCGTCTTTATTTTCGATGACGAATTTATCTCTTGCCATTGCTGCAAGGATTAACCCGTTTGGCGTAAACGGACTGTAGAAATATACTCTTTTGCTTTCCGCAGAATATGCTGCGCAGTATTTTTTATTATTTGTTTTTTTAATTACACTTACGCCGATGAAGCCTGTTGAATTTTTTAATATGCGGTTAAGCATATTTTGCCGATGGTTGACGATTCGCAGGTTGCATCTTCGGTTATCACGCTAGTCTCTGTTTTTATGGTCCACTATTTGTCCTTTTCTTGCTTTAAGAACTATTCGGGCAAGGGAAGTGGTTTTTCTGGTTCTTTTATTACGGACGATTACTTGCCCTGTCTTTGAAAGAACAAGGGTTGAGTTTTGGATTTTCGGATGATGGAAAATGTCCGCATCGAGTTTGACCTCGCGCCCTGCCACTTTTCTTATTAAATAATCTTCTTTCGTCTTCATTTCCATTCCCTCATTTTCCAAATTAAGTAATTTTCAATCTTAAATATTCAATTTTAAATATATATGTCCCTCCGTATTACCTGAAAACTTGCGCGTTTTATTAAAAATTTGGCCTAAAATTTATCACCTTGATTTTGTAACTTCTTGTGGGATAAGGAGAAAAATTTTTTATTTTTTTTGAAGCGCGCAAGTTTTTTCTTGCGCGCTTTCGACCAATATGGGATATTTTGTCTCTACTTTTATTGAGGTTTTCACTCGTGGTTAGCCACGTCATCTTAAATCCGCCGCAAAGGCGGATTTGATGACGGGGTTCGTTTATTCCCTTTCTCTCTTGCCAATAAAAAAGGACGGCAACTTTTTAAAAGTTTGCCGTCCTTCTCTTTTTACTTTAATCGAGCTTCTGTTGTTAACAACAGACCACTTTCTTACGTCTGCATCGGGTTGATAGCAACACATTTCTCATCAGTAGCAATCGTGCTGTTTTCAGTATCGAAGCCGTCCTGCGTGAACGTTACCGTGTATTCGCCGTAACCGCCTGAAGCACCCTTGCGTGTAAGAGTCAGTCTCCATCCTGTCTCGAGACTATCCCCCTGAACTTCGCCAACAGTGAAATACTTTGGCTCGGAAAACTGAATATCAAGGGCGGCAAGTTGGTTAGCATACGTGCCTTGCTTGGCATGGTAACGCTCCTGGGCAGCCTCTATGGCTGACAGGTAGTTGAAGGCTTCAGCAGCTTTCGACCGTTCTACCGAAGCGCTGAACTTCGGCACTGCGAAAGCTGCCAGCACACCGATGATTACTATAACCACTGCAAGCTCGACCAGTGTAAATCCACCTTTTGTAATCATCTTTTTCATTTTTTACTCCTAAAATACTTTCCTGTTTAACATACTACTTCACAGCCGCTCTTAGGTCTGCATCGGGTTGATAGCAACACATTTCTCATCAGTAGCAATCGTGCTGTTTGCTGTATCGAAGCCGTCCTGCGTGAAGACTACCGTGTACAGACCGTAACCGCCTGAAGCACCCTTGCGCGTAAGAGTCAAACTCCAGCCAGTCTCAAGATCGTCGCCTGCAACTTCGCCAACATCGAAATACTTCGGTTGGGCAAATTGAACATCGAGGTCTGCAAGGTTGCTAGCATAGGTGCCTTGTCTGGCATGGAAACGCTCCTGGGCAGCCTCTATGGCTGACAGGTAGTTGAAGGCTTCAGCAGCTTTCGACCGTTCTACCGAAGCGCTGAACTTCGGCACTGCGAAAGCAGCCAGCACGCCGATGATCACGATGACCACCGCAAGCTCGACCAATGTGAAGCCGGCTCTGACAACTGTTTTCTTAGCTTTCATTTTTATCTCCTTAAAATTTCTTTCTTAATTACCCCCAATCCCCCTACACAAGAGACTATGGGAATTGCATTCCGTCTTTTTCTGCAATCAGGATATGTTTCGACATAAACCTTTATCTGCTTTACCATTAAACATTACAATTGCCCCTTAAATAGGCTTTATTTGCATAAAAAAACCTGCTTAATGGTAATTATAGGTCTTGAACAATTTTGGACGCTAAAGGTGGAATTATCTTTTAAAATTATTATAGGAGCTAAAACTTCGTGGTTAGCCCCCGCGCTTAGTTTCTGCAAAGAAACTGCGGGGGTCGTTTTTCTTTTTGTGGTTAGCCCCGCCAATATTTATCCGCCCCCGGCGGACGTGAACGTTACCGTATAACGTAATACGTGACGAGTCGCGCAACCGCAACTGTTTTACGTATGCTTATTCTCTACCATTTTCATCTCTTTGTCAAAACTTATTTTACATCTAAACCCTAAACCCTATACCCCAATTCTTTTCTCCCCAAACTCAACCGAAATTCCTCGCCGTTATTTAGCCCGTCGGCCTTTATCCCTTAGGGATGCCGGCGGGTTCGTTAAAAATTTTTAAATTTTAAATATCAAATATTAAATAAATCTTCGTGCCTTAGTGTCTTCGTGGCTACGTCAAAAAGTTTTAAATCTTAAATATTAAATCTTAAATATTAAATTTTAAATTATCTTCGTGCCTTGGTGTCTTGGTGGCTACTCCACTTCCACCTTCATCGGCGTCTCTATCAATCACGCCTTCTTCGCAATAAACTTTAGCCATTTTTCTTCTGACTCGAACTCTGAAAATTTATTCCAGCAAGCCCCGGCATAATAACTTATCGAATTTTTACCGTTCGTTTTCGCCAAAAGTAAATAGTTTTTCTCTTCATCGACCGATTCATTTCTCGCGGCTCCATTCGGCAGTATTACCGCACAGCCGATTATGCCGAAGTTAGCATCCGGATTTTGCCAGTAAATTAATTGACTTTTATCTCTTGCGTAGTAAGGCTGCCCGCCTCTTTCGCATTTTACAATTCCAACCGCAAATATTACATCGTTTACATCCGCGTCAAACCGGCTTTCGATATGATTAAGATTTGAGCCAAGGTCAAGGCTGATTCTTTTAGTCTCGCCGACTTTTTTATTCCCCATCTGCCATGGCTTATAAGTAAGTTCGAAGATAGACCTTATTGGCCCGTTTGCGATTATTTTCCACTGGTAGTAGTTTTCTGACCGGTATAATTTGCCATCGGACCAAACGCCCAATCCGCCGCAGCCTAATGTCGGCCCGATATTATAGAAATCTACTCCTTCAGGGTTATCCGAATGAAGATAATCGTGTCCTTTTGTGTATAAATTCAGCATAATCGGGTATTTGACTTTTTTTACCCAGACATCAATACCGCTGCTGGTCAGTTCTGTTTTTTGGAGTTCCTGCCCATACATTCTGAATGCGATTTTGTCATTTTCCCACGCGAAGTCATCTTTTCTTTGTGGCACGAACATTGCGTTTGTGTGGAATGGGGTATTTACATCTTGGCTTTCGTTGCTGTCGGATATATGGAATATTTGTGTTTGGTTTGGCTCGAAATTAGCCTGGAAGATAAGTTCTTCATTTTTTCCATCTCCGTTGTTGTCGATTAGCTGGCAGGGGATGAATTGATTTGAGAATTCGCTGAAGACGGAGGGTTTGTGAGCTGTTGAGAATCGGGACAAGGTGGATACTGTTTGCAGGCTGACGCTGATAGTTTCGTTTTCTCTGTTTTCATTTAGGCGGTTAGTAACTTTGACTGTTTCGCTTTCAGCGATGGAGATGAGACAAAAAGGAGTCCAGATACACATAACCGCAATAGTTTTTATTTTAATCATTTTATATCCTTTAATATTGAATTTTTTTATTTAACTTAGGAATTGTTCTTTTTGTTTTTGACTGTTCAATTCTCGTTTTAGTTAAAAGCAAAAAAATGACGAGTTGCCTGTAAAAACCCTAATACGGCATAGCATAAAAAACGGAGAGGGCGAGATTCGAACTCGCGCAGCGGGTTATTACCCACTGGACAGTTTAGCAAACTGGTGCCTTCAGCCACTCGGCCACCTCTCCATATTCGTCCGTCCCAAAAACATCTTTTCTATTAACTTACACCCAAATAACAATTATTGCAAGTAGATTAAAAAAGTAGAGAATCAAAGTAGAGAATGGCCGAGCGGCTGAAAAGGATTGGGGTTTTGGCAATGGTTTGAGTTTGGTTGGTAAAGAATGGCCAAGTGGCTGAAAAAGGTTGAGTTTGGGCTTCGGCAACGGTTTGGGTATCAGATCAGTTAACAGTTTACAGTTATTGGTTTACAGTTATCGGTTATTGGTGAACGGTTATCAGTGAATGGTTATCGGTTATCGCGGGATAAAAGGGTTCCGCCGTCCATCCTTCGTCCCCCTATACTTTCTTGCCCACCGCTCCATCTTGCGATGGAAGTCGCGGGGGCAGGCGAAAGCAAGAACAGGGGGACTACGGAGGACGAGAAGGCTACGAACAGACAAGTACGCAGCTCGTTACGGCAAACGTTATTCGGTTACGTCTTTTCTACAGAAAAGGAAGAGATTATTTGTTTGAATTGGCTGGGTTTATTGCATATAATCTATCCAATAATAAATGAACGGAGAATAAAAGTAATGGTACGATCATATTTGTTAACTATCAAAAAGGGGCGAATATCATGAAGAATTTTGACACAAGGGCATATAGTATTGCTGACTTTTTTGAATGGCATAAAAATGAACTTCTTGAACTTAGCCCAGATTTCCAGCGACGTGAAGTCTGGTCTGAAAAGGCAAAGTCTTATCTTATTGATTCTATTGTCCGAGGACGACCAATTCCCAAGATATTAATCAGCCAACACCTTGATGGTTCACGAACAATTCGTACAGTAGTAGACGGTCAGCAAAGACTCCGCGCAGTATTAGAATTCATAAATGAAGATTTTGCCATCTCCAAAGCACACAACAAAAAATTGGCGGGAAAACGCTATACTACAATGTCATCACAACAGCAGAAAGACTTTCTGCAGTACGAACTTGGAGTTGACGTTCTTTACAACATGACATATCAAGACCTTTTGGACATATTCGCAAGAATAAACTCCTATACGGTCGTACTTAATAAACAGGAAAAATTGAATGCCGGGTATTTAGGATACTTTAAGCAAGCAGCCTATGAACTAGGTTTAAAGTATGTAGACTATTTCCTTCGCGCTAAGGTGCTTACAAAAGAAAAAGTGACACGAATGGCAGAAGCGGAACTTGCTGGTGATATGCTTATGTCACTTATTGGTGGTGTTCAGACAAACAAGTCCCTTGAGCAATTCTACAGAAAATACGAAGACGAGCAAGGGTCACTTGAGAAAGCAAAGCAGAAATTTGACACTACAATGTCATACATTGGTGAAATCTACTCGCCTGAGGAAATACGAGGAACAAACTGGTCGCGTATCCATCTATTTTACACACTCTTCACGTCGATAGCTCACTGTTTGTATAGGCTTGACGGAATTAACAAATCATTCAGATCTAAGCTTTCTCAGAAGGTAATAGGAAAACTTCGGGTCTGCCTTGATGATATAAGTGCGACTTATGACAAAGTTGCTGAAGATATTGATAACCCAGATGCTCCAAAAGATTACAAGAACTTCATTATGCGGTCTCGACGAGGAACAACAGACACCGCGTCGCGTATTAAAAGAGCAGAATTTGTCTGCAAAAAAATCCGATTTTCTCTGGGCCAAAGCTTGCTATGAAGTCTAAGCCTCTTGGTTGTTTATCTTATTTCAAGCAGAAACTCAGAGTTTTGCGAGCCATCGATAAGCAAAATCAAGAGTTGTTTACCTCCTCTTTGGCAAAAAAGAAAGGTTCACGTAGGTTTACCAAAACACAAATGTATTTATTGACGGAGACGGTATTTTTTGCAGCCTTTAGAGCATATGAACAGTTCCTGCGTAATGTGTTCCTACTTTACTGCTGTGGCGTACCATCAAGCAAGAGAAAGCTCGTTCAGTCTCATTTGCGACCACAAAGTATTCAACACGCCGAAGAACTAGTCCAATCATCAATGCCTTTTCTTGACTGGAGCAGCCCTGATATTCTTTTGGAACGCTCTGAGACATATTTAAAAGACGGATATCCTATAAAGGCAACTATAACAATGTACCTTGAACAGTTGAGAGAACTGAAGAAGGTTAGAAACCATATAGCCCACATGTCCAAAGAATCATTGGAAGACTTCAAAAAAGTGGTAAAAACGCACTATGCAACACTGCCACTAAGGACTCCTATACCGGGAGAGTTTCTATTGCTCCCAAGTCGGCGAATCAGTGGATATTATTATCTTCTCGAGTACATGAAAATTATTGAGGATGTAGCAACTTCTATGACATGAAATAAAAAAATATTAATAAAAATTCAGCCGGGCAAAAATAAACCGCAATGGAGTAGATAATAGATTAAAGAAGCTTGATAATGGGTAAAAGTGAAGATGATAAAGATTATGGTAATTGGGAAATTTCATTGTTATGCAATAAATGTAATAATGAATTAGATCTACCTTATGGGGGGAGACTATCCCGATATACCTGCCCAGTCTGCGAGAAAGAATATAAATTAAATGTATGTGAAAATTCATACGCATTTGCAGAATCGTCATCTTGTGAATATTACCGTTATGGGAATGGAGATGAGATAGAAGTGAGATCGTTTAGTAATTATCCAGTTGATTTACTTGAAGAAGCATGGCAGGATTCAAATGGAATAAACGAGAACGAGAAAAGACCTCACATTTTACTACCGATAGTGAAGGCGTATCACGATGCTGTAAAAAATCATGGGCGCCGGCTGTTAGAACTTCATTCCGGTAATTTAAATTCTCAAGATATTGAGCTAATAAAAAAGGATAATATTAAAGGAACTTCCTTAAATATAAAAAATATTTTCAAATATTTAAAATTGGCTTACCCTAACGAGGCTTCGAAAATAGATAGTTTTTATTCGACAAATAAAAGTCTAATAAAAAGGGTATGGTGGGTAAGAAATAAAATGGAACATTTTTTATATTCACAATGGTCTTTAAACTCTAACGTATTTGAGGATAGGAATAAAAACCCGAACGACATTGCTCCTGCACCGGATAATTTAAATAGGGATTTTATTAAAAGAGTAAATCATCTTTCAGTTGATATTTATAAATTGATAATTGATTTGCGACCTGTCCCAAAAGATTCTTGGCAATATAATTCAATAGAAATGTTTCGATTAGAATGAAAGAAAAGACCATTTCAGGTATTTCACTGAAGGAGAGCAAAACAACAAATCAGAAAAATGTCTTAACTTTGCCGTTCACTTTAAACAATCAATGCAAAAAGTTTAATAGCCCTAAAAAGTAGATCAAAAACAAGCAAAATTCCCCGGTTATTTCGGTTTATTCATTAAAATCATTTGCCTCTTTGGTACCCCGCTGGACAGCTTTAATATCGCTAAGATTAATTGAATTATTATCTTTAGCCTTTAAGAATATCTCTACTGCACTATTACCCTCACAGGAGTTAATATCGACAGCTTGTTGCATGGCTTTAACCTCGCTCCGGTTGATGGAATTATTGTCTATGCCGTATAAGATTTTTTCAACATCCTCTAAGAATATTTCTACTACACCATTACTGTCACAGGGGTCTTTAATAAATAGAGTTGCATCCGTACGCTCAATAATACGACCTTTTAACACATCGTCTTTATTTTTCATATAAATGACAGCATTTTTCATCCTACTTCCACCTACATACGACATTTTATCGTATACACCACGACCGAAACCAACTGCGGCAATAAGGACAAGAGCTGGGACATAATATCCTCCAAACGCTACGAACCATGTTTTCATGCGTTCTTGTGTTATGGTTGAGTTTCGTATTTTTATGGTAATATGAGAGACATATGTTGCAGTAAAAATAGCTAAACTAAATGATATGAAACTCCGAGGGTCAAAAGAGATAAATACACAAAAGATGTAAACCGCAACGCACAATGCAACAAAACAAAATAACACCGCACTGATCCGAAATTTATTGATACTTTTATCACTCAAATCCGGCTTTGTAAACCTAATCCACACTATTGTAAAAATTACAAGGATGCATACAAGTATGCCTATATACCAATAATAATATTCCTTCCAATCATGATTTTCTGCGGGGAAAAACATATGGAACACGAGTATAAAAGGAAGTGCTGACAATGAGAGTATTATAATCACTCGACCCAAAAACCAAACGACATCTTGTTTTTTCAGCGATGATACCGTCAATTTACTAAAATTATCAGAAAACCATTTTATTATCAGGAACGATGGGATTGCCACAATGGCCACACAAAGAAGAAATGCCACTCCTGCTGCAACATATTCATATTTTATAAGCGAGAATGTCTTAATCCCATATTTAAGCAGGTAAGTGTTAACGATAATAAAGCCAAAGAAATAAACAACAGCGATAAATATCGCACCGAACTCAACAATTTTGATGTATGTTTCAAATTTTGTATTAGAAACGGGCGGAATATCTGAAGGTTTTACGTTTGCAGGCTTCTCATTTGACGGCTGATTATTATCCATAATTTGTTCTCCTGTAGTTTAACGATATATCAAAATACCTCTCATCACATTTGAAATAAAATAGGGAACGTTTACCTATTTTAAATTTTAATCTGTCATTTTTACTTTCGATATTTGATTTTTAATTTTCTGCCGTTGCCGGTCTTTACCCCGCCTGCCCTGTGAAGTGCCGCAACTACTTCATCGGGGTGAGATGTCCGCCCGCAGGCGAGACTTATCTCATCGGGGCTCAATATTTCACAGTATTATATCTTTTTTCATTTTAAAAGCAATCTCGCACCTATTCATTATACCGTAGGGATAATAGACGTAATTGAATATTAAATAGGTGCGGGATTAAATAAAAAATCAAGGTCAAAGCAGAGGGTGAATATCGCATATTGGTCGAAAGCGCGCAAGAAAAAACTTGCGCGCCTGAAAAAAATAATAAAATTTTTCTCCTTATCCCGCAAAGACTTACAAAATCGCGTTGGTCGAATTTTGGTCGAAATTCGACCAAAACGCGCAAGTTTTCAGGTAATACGGAGGGACATATATATATTGAAAATTGAATATTTAAGATTGAAAATTTATAGAATTTGCTAAAAGCAGAGAGGTTTATTATGACAAAACTTTACTTACCAATTCCAATCCCGACAATCATTGAAAGTATCATTATTTATTTTTTGCTGAGGTATCGAAAAAAACGCCACGGTTATCAATTTAGGTTAATCAAATTAATTCAATCAAATCCTAAGGCAAAACCTGTCTATGCAAAAGTTGATCCTCAGGACTATCAAAAATTGATTCAGCATACCTGGCTGCTTGTGCACGGAGGAAATAATATATATTATGCCGGTTACCTGAAGGATAGATTAATTGTGTATATGCACAGGGAGATTATGAACGCTCCCAGAGGAATAATTGTTGACCACAAAAACGGCGATGGCTTGGACAATACTAAGGCTAATTTACGTCTCGCGACACCTGCTCAAAATGCATCTAACAGAAGGAGGAAGAAAAACTCTAGCTCTATATATAAAGGTGTTACCCATCGAAAAAATAATTATTATGAAGCTGTTATATCCTGCAATGGAACATATAAATATTTAGGAAGATTCAAATGCCAAGAAGATGCAGCTAAAGCGTATGATAAAGCAGCGAAAGAATTGTTCGGGGAATATGCGGCGCTGAACTTTAGCCACCAAGACACTAAGACACTAAGTTTAATTTAAAATTTAATATATTTCACCATTTGCCGGTTTTTTTGACGGCAGGTTTGGGCAAATCCTTCAAAACAGCAGTCGATTTTTCCAACTCCGACTGCGGCAATTCATAATCCTTCAATCTGCCGCTTAAATAAGCATCATAGCCGGACAAATCCATAAGGCCGTGGCCGGAATAATTAAATAATATAACCTTTTCTTTTCCTTCTTCCCTTGCCTTAACTGCTTCATCAATAACGGCGGCAATCGCGTGACTGGTTTCCGGAGCACAAATAAAGCCTTCGGTATTGGCCCAAAGCATAGCTGATTCGTAACATTTTAACTGATGATAAGCCCTTGGCGTAACCAGACCTTCGACAATAGCCTGGCAGACCAGCGGAGCCATACCGTGATAACGGAGGCCGCCGGCGTGGATTGGCTCAGGAACAAAGGCGTGGCCGAGAGTGTGCATCGCCAAAAGCGGAGTCATACAGGCAGTGTCGCCGTGGTCGTAAGCAAATTCGCCGCGAGTCATCGTCGGACAGGCCTTCGGCTCGACTGGGATAATGTCAATTTTTTCTCCGTTGATTTTGTCTGCGACGAACGGAAAAGCTAACCCAGCGAAATTGCTTCCGCCGCCGGCACAGGCGATAACAACGTCAGGCTTTTTAATGCCAACCATTTGAAGCTGTTTTTTCGCCTCAAGACCGATGATGGTCTGATGGAGCATAACGTGATTTAAAACGCTGCCGAGGGAGTAACGCGTTTTTCCGGTTTTGTCGTGGACAGCGTCTTCAATCGCTTCGGAAATCGCTATTCCCAAAGATCCAGGGGTTGAAGGCATTTCCTTTAACATCCTTTTTCCAAATTCCGTCTCGCTACTCGGGCTTGCGACGCAGTTTGCACCCCAGACCTGCATCATCAATTTGCGATACGGTTTCTGGTCGAAACTTATGCGAACCATATAAACCTTACATTCAAGGCCGAGCAGTCTGCAGGCAAAGGCAAGGGCCGAACCCCACTGCCCCGCTCCTGTTTCAGTCGTGATTCTTTTTATGCCGAAGACCTTATTGTAATAGGCCTGCGCGACAGAGGTATTTGGTTTGTGACTGCCGGCAGGGCTGACGGATTCATCTTTATAGAAGATTTTAGCGGGAGTTTTGAGATACTTTTCGAGGTAAACCGCCCTGCGGAGCGGAGCGGGCCGCCAGCGATATAAAATGTCCAGCACATCCTGCGGAATATCAATCCACCTTTGCGTGCTGACTTCCTGCTCGATAATGTTCATCGGGAAAACGGGAGCGAGCATATCAGGAGTAATAGGTTTGCCATCGGGGCCGAGCGGAGGCTGAAGCGGATTGGGCAAATCGGCAGCGAGATTATACCATTGTTTGGGAATGTCTTTTTCGCTTAATTGAATTTTAATGTCCATAAAAAATCTTTCAATTAAATCAGACCCGCAAAGTGTGTCTGAGAACCCCCGGCCCCGATGAGATAGTCAAAGACATCTCACGGGGTAAACTCCGGTCCGGGGGTTAATCAATTGACATACCGAAGTAATTTTTGGCGTTGTTATAACAGATATTCTCAACCATTTGGCCGAGCAGTTTTAAATCCTTTGGAATCAATCCCGCCTCGACGTCATTGCCAAGCAGATTGCATAAAATCCTGCGGAAATATTCGTGACGCGGATAAGAAAGGAAACTTCGAGAATCCGTGAGCATTCCGACAAACCTGCTTAGTAAGCCCATCGTCGAGAGCGCATTTAACTGCCTTTCCATTCCGTCCTTCTGGTCGAGGAACCACCAGCTTGAGCCGAACTGCATCTTGCCGGGGCCCCCCGAGCCGTCCTGGAAATTGCCAATCATCGTAGCTAATAATTCATTGTCACAAGGATTGATATTGTAAAGAACCGTTTTGGGCAGCTTGTTTTTCATATCGAGCCTGTCGAGAAATTTGGCCAAGGGCTTGGCGATTTCAAAATCGCCGATGGAATCAAAGCCGGTATTGGGGCCAAGAGTCTTGAACATTCGAGTATTGTTGTCGCGAATCGGACCTATATGAAGCTGCTGGACCCAGCCTTTTTCGGCGTCCATCAGGCCAAATTCGTGCATCATAGCAGATTTGAATTTCAGCACTTCTTCAAGGTCAAGAACTTTGCCTTTTTGTATTTTGGAAAATATTTTTTCAATTTCGGAGGCGGTGTAATCGGCCGCACAGGCGGTTTCAAGGCCGTGGTCGCTGAGGCGGCAATTATTGGCGTGGAAATAATCGTGGCGTTTTCTTATCGCGGAAATGTAGGTATCGAAATTTTTTATTTCCATATCGGCAACCTGCTGAAGTTTGTTTATCCAATCGTTTAGCGCGGCGATATTCTCGGCAGCCATTCCCTTATCGGGACGCCAGGCGGGATAAACTCGGACCTCGAAGCCATCGACAGCGATTTTCCTGTGATATTTTAAATCGTCAATAGGGTCGTCGGTCGTGCAGACGAGCTTAACATTCATCTGGCGCATTATGCCGCGGGCGCTGAATTTGGGCGATTTTAAAAGCTCATTGCATCTATCGTAAATTTCCTTTGCCGTTTCGGGGGAGAGTAATTTATCCTTAATGCCGAAAGGCCTTTTAAGCTCCATAGCCGTCCAGTGATAAAGCGGATTGCGAATGCAGAACGGCACGGTTTCTGCCCATTTCTGGAATTTTTCCCAGTCGCTGGCGTCGCCGGTGCAATAGCCTTCTTCAACGCCGTTGGTCCTCATCGCCCGCCATTTGTAATGGTCGCCGTAGAGCCAGATTTGTGTCATATTTTCAAAACGAATATCCTCGGCAATCTCTTTAACAGACAAATGACAATGATAGTCATAAATCGGCATTTTCTCGGCGTGCTGATGATAGAGATATTTTGCCGTTTCGGTCTGAAGAATAAAATCATCACCAATAAATTCAGTGGACATAATTATCCTTTCGTTTACGAACCCCCTGATGAATCAGGGGGCTAAATATTTATTTTTTCAGACCCAAGGCCTTACGCAGTTTGGCGGTCATATCAGTTTTTTCCCAAGTGAAGTTCGGCAGATTTCTTCCGAAATGGCCGTGATAGGACGTTTCAGCGAAAATCGGACGGCGCAATTTCAAATGATTTATCATACCCTTCGGAGTCAGCGGGAAGACCTTTCGGACGGCTTTTGCAAGTTTTGCTTCGCTGACCTTTCCTGTTCCCTTTGTATCAATACGCACCGAAATAGGCTCTGCAACGCCGATTGCATAAGAGACCTGAATTTCACAGACATCAGCGAGATTTGCGGCAACGATGTTCTTTGCGACATAACGAGCCATATAACTTGCGGTCCTGTCAACCTTAGTCGGGTCTTTTCCGCTAAAGCATCCGCCGCCGTGCCGGCCCATTCCGCCATAAGAATCAACGATGATTTTCCGGCCTGTAACGCCGCAATCGCCCTTGGGGCCGCCTACTACAAACCTGCCTGTGGGATTTACGTGATAAATTGTTTTCGAATCGAGAAGGCCCCTGGGCATTGTGGGCTTGATGACCTTGTTGATAATTTCCTTTCTGATTGTAGCGTAATTTACCTTTTCGGAATGCTGGGTTGAAACAACGATTGTATGAATCCTGGACGGTTTGCCATTTTTGTATTGGATTGTAACCTGACTCTTGCCGTCGGGACGCAGCCAGGGCAGTTTTCCGGAGCGGCGCATATCGGCGAGCTTCTGAACAAGACGATGAGCCAGGCAGATAGGCATCGGCATAAGCTCCGGCGTTTCACGGCAGGCGTAGCCGAACATCAAGCCCTGGTCGCCTGCACCCTGCTCTTTGTAAAGGCCTTTGCCTTCGGTTACGCCCTGCGAAATGTCGGGACTTTGCTTTTTAAGTGTAACAATGATTCCACAATTGTCGTAATCGAAACCCATAGCAGAATCCGTATAGCCGATTTTTTTGATTGTATTACGAACGACTTCGGTTATGTCCACAACAGCCTTTGATGTGATTTCGCCCGCGACAACGACCAGACCTGTCGTAACGAGGACTTCACAGGCAACACGGCTTGCAGGGTCCTGTGCAATCATCGAATCGAGAATCGCATCGGAAATATGGTCGGCAATCTTGTCGGGATGCCCCATTGTTACCGATTCGCTGGTGAACAAAAAACTATTATCGTTAGAATTTAAATTACCGCTGTTTTTTTTCTTCGCCATAGTTTCATTCCTGAAAAAATTATCATCATTGCGCAGGCTGCTCATTAAGCTGCCAATTATAGTTTATATACTGAATTGAATACTCTGTCCGCTTCAAAAAATCCGCGTTAGGCTGGGAAACATAATCCTTTATAAAGTTTAGGATTGCCCTTTCAAGAGGCGGGTGCTGCCGAAACAACTGATTAGTATCGCAGCGTTTGAGGAGAATTTCCTGACGCCAGAGATACATATTAAATATCGGCGAAACGGAAACGATTTTGGCGGCAGCGTCAATTTTGAAGGCATCGGAGCGTGCGAGAAAATCGCGAACCTGCCGGTCAAACTGCTCTTCAAGCATTTTCCCCAGGTAAGGTTCATTTCGCAGCGCAGGACTGCTCATCGTAGCATAAGTAATCGCACAAAGAACACGCGGCTCTTCAAACCTGCCAAGCAGAATGTCCCGCTCAATCTCGTCCAGCGTGTATTGTATGCCCATTATCATAAAAAAAGTCCTGTCCCTGATGCCAGCAATGTGCATAACGCTGTTGGGGGGGTAAAAGAGCAGCATAAACCTCGACGGATTTATCGGATAATTGTCAACGACAGCCTTAAGGGTGCAAATATTATAAGCATTTATCCAGAATGCGATTTTTTCATCCTGCGACCAGGTGATATAAACTTCAGGGGAAAGTGTGGAAATTTTTTCAACAGCCTCATTTAATTGAGAACGGTATCTCCTGAGCTTGGCATAATTCACAAGGCCCTGCTGATTGACATACTCCTTTAACAACGGAGCAAAACTAAGATTGAAAGCATCGCCGCCAATATAACCCGGTATAACTGTATTCGGGCCTTCAACTTCCACAACGCCAAGCAGCTCTTTGCTGCTGCTGTTGGGCTCATTAACATCACGAACGCTGTTCGTATCAATACTGTTGACGGCGGCTCTCCGCACAGCCACAGCAGTTACATTCGCGACAGACAAAAACAATACTATTGTTATCCAAAAATGTCTCATATCACTCCATTTGTTTAAAGCTAAGCATTTTAATGATTTTCAGTAATAAATTCCAGTCAAAAATCGCATAAAATCTTATTACAAAAAAATTGAAATAACTTGACATAAATACGTAATTTATTTACTTTTAACTTAAGAATTTTACCTGTTTTATCAATTTTAGTGGATATTTAACGATGCAAAAGACCTGCTTTTTGAGAATAATCGCATTTCTGGCAATTCTTCCCTTCTGCTTTCCAGCCTTTGCCGTCAGCACCACTAAAATAGACGCTGTCCGAAGCAAAGAGACGTTAGCAGATTCCGATACGGAAGTTATAGAAACCTTTGTAGCCGAGGCATTTAAAGAATTTCTTGCTACAAATGACTTTTCCGATATAGCAGCCGCACGAATGGTAATTGTCAATAAAAGCACATCCGAACTCGAAAGCGGGCAGTTCCAATACGGCCCCCGATACCTTGCCGCTGCACAGAAACAAATAACCCAAGCCTTTGAAAAAATATCAAAAATGCCTAATGCAGAACGTAAGCAGCTTTTGACAATGAACTTATTGATTTTAATAAGCGATTTAGGCAATCTCGAATTATCAAAGGCGGCTTTCGACTATCTTCAAAATCCAGATGCCGCAATACGTTATTGGGCGGTTAGCTGCCTGACTAATACTAATGTTCTTAACCTGCTTAATATGGCTGAAAACAGCCGAACTGCCGACGAGTTCGGCCAAAAACTGCTGTCTTTAGCAAAAACAGAAGAATCGCCGGATATAATTATATTGCTTTCACAGTTTGGCGGCGGATTGAAACCATCTGTCGGTAATGAAATTCTTCAACAAATTGCTCAAGGAAGAATTAATCTATACCTAAACTGGCAGGTTAAAGATGAAATGGTAGAAAACTGGCTTTTAAAAGCCCTGTCAAACAGGTCGGCAATTGATTCACAAAACAGCACAGCATTGATGAGAAATTTTGCCACTCTTTATTCCCTTGTAATTCAAAGATATATACTCGGTCAGGAGGTGCTGCCCGTGAAAAATATACGGAATATGGCAGTGGTAATCTCGCAGGGTGAAAAAGACTTTACAAAATATTTACCTGACTGGCAAAACAATTTAAAAAGAGCGATAGACAGAGGCGGCGGCGCCCTTCTGCAGACTGAACATGATTCATTGCTGGGTTCAGCAAGCACAGCAGGCAAATTGCCGACAGCAGCGGGATTCGATTACGGCCCAACAAAAACCAGCCCGCCGACATTGCCTAAACCGCCAAAGATGGAAAAACGAACTCAAACTAAAACTGAAACAGAACCTAATCAGCCGGAAGAAACAGCAGAAGAACCGAATCAATAAAAAAACAAACAACGGAGGTTTGTTCTGAATGAATGGTCGCAGGACAGGGACGATAGTTCTTCTCCTTCTGCTAATTGTTATTATACTTTTACAATTGCTTGGCAGAATGCAAACAAACCGTTTTCTCAAAAAGTTAGATTCCCTCGAAAAAAATCTTTCAAAAGTTCCTAAAACTGAAAAACCGGTCGAACAAAAACCGCAAACTGATGAATATCCCGGCGATGCGGGCGACTGGCTTGTCTGGGCTTTTACAGTAGAACCTAAAACTCTTAATATAATTTCTGTCAACAGGGATATATACGTCAAATGGATGTGTTTCGAGACCGTTTTTGAACCGCTTCTCGCTTATGATTACGATGAAATTAAACTCAAACCCTGCCTTGCTGAAAAATACGAGATATCCGGTGATGGTCTTGAAATAACATTCACATTAAGAAACGACATTCATTTTTCCGACGGCGTGCCGATTACCGCTGATGACGTTATTTTTACATATCAAACAGTCGTCAATCCAAAAATAGACGCTGCCGACCAGGCACAATCTTATATCGACGTTGCGGGTGCGGAAAAAATCGACGACAGAACCGTCAAATTCAAGATGAAAAAACCATACTTTTTGGCATTAGAAATTACCGGCCTGTGGGACATAGGAGTTTATCCAAAACATATATATGATTTTAAGACCGAAGAAGAATTTAATAAGCGAATATCAAACCCGGTAGGCAGCGGGCCTTATGTTTTTGAAAAATGGGAAACAGGAGACAAAGTAGTATTCCGAAGAAACGAAAATTACTGGGGTCCCCTGCCGAAGATAAAAAAGGTCATCTATAAATTCATTATCAACGACAAGGCAAGGCTGCAGGCGCTGCGGAGCGGTGATGTGGATATAATAATTCCTTCTCCTGAACAGTATGCCGAGCTGGAAAACGATGAAAATTTCAAAAAAGAATTCAAGTGCCTGACTTATTGGACGCCGGGATCGCCATTTTATTATATAGGCTGGAATCAAGACAAGCCTTTTTTCTCAGACAGGCGTGTCAGACTCGCTATGACAAGCCTTTTAGACAGAGAAGCGATTATTAAACATCTTTTAAAAGGCAACGGAGAAATAATCAGCGGGCCTTATTATTTATACAGTAAAGAAAATAATCCCGATATTAAGCCGTGGCCTTACGACCCCAATAAAGCGGCACAGCTTTTAGACGAGGCCGGGTGGATAGACAGCGACGGCGACGGTGTCCGCGATAAAAACGGCGTGCCTTTCAAATTCAAATTTTCCTATTCAGCCGATTATGTTTTGTATCAGAACATAGCTGCGGTTCTTAAAGATTCAGCGGCAAAGTTAGGCATAGAGGTAATACCCGACCCGGTGGAATGGTCAATACTTATAAGCAGGTTGCCTGAGCATAAATTCGATGCGATGATTATGGGCTGGGGTGGTTCAATAGTCGATGATTTCTACCAGATTTTTCACTCATCACAAAGCAGCAACCGAGGCTCAAATTATGTCAGCTTTAAAAACAATGAAGCAGACAAGCTTTTGGAGCAAATAAGACGAACTATGGATGAAGAAAAGCGTATAGAGTTGAGCCGTAAAGTCCATAGTATTCTGCATTATGAACAGCCTTATACCTTTTTATTTGTAAGGCCGACTAACCGTATTTTATCGCCAAGATTTGAAAATGTAAACATTCACAAGCTCGGCGTTAAAGAAGAAGAATGGTTTGTGCCGAAGGAAAAACAGCGATATAAATAGTCGCTGGTCGATAGTTGACAGTCGCTATTTTAGGAGCTTTTATGAATAATCGGTCGGGATGGTGGACATTTGTGTTATTTTCGCTGCTTTTTGCAATGATAGTATTGCAGGTTTTGTCAATGATTCAGTCAGACAGACTATACGAAAGGCTGAATTTTCTTTTGGAAAATGTATCCAGCCAAACAAACTACAACGGTATTCACAGTCAGGAACAGCCTTCCACCCCGGCTAAAGCTGCGGTGAACAAGCCATCAGATGAATATCCGGGCGATAAAGGAGATTGGCTGGTTGCACATATTCCAGATGAGCCGAGGTCGTTGAACCCGATTTCAGTTGAATGGAGTTTATCAAGTCAAAGTATATGTTTAAATAATATTTTCGAGACTCTATTTTATTATGATTTGGACTTTGACGGCGTCAAACTCAAGCCGGTATTGGCAGAAAGCCTGACGGTATCAGACAACGGCCTCGAAATGGTTGTCAAGTTAAAGGACAATATTTGGTTTTCCGACGGCATTCCAATAACGGCAGACGACGTTATTTTTACCTATGAGACAATAATGAACCCCCGCATAGATGCTGCGGATTTAAGAAATTATTATCAGAATGTTAAAGAAGTCGTCAAGTTAGATAATAAAACCGTCAAATTTATTTTTAATGAGCTTTACTGGAAGACTCTTGAATCAGTCGGGGTGTTTGAAGTCCTGCCAAAACACATATACCAGTTTAAAGACCCCAATGAATTCAACAAACGCGTTTCAAATCCTGCAGGAAGCGGGCCTTATGTTTTTGAAAGATGGGACGTCGGCCAGCAGATAGTCCTTAAACGCAACGAAAATTACTGGGGCAAAAAACCGAAGATTGATAAATTAGTATTTAAAATCATAACAAACAGCACCGCTGCGCTTCAGGCGCTGCGCTCTCACACCATAGATTATATGGAACCGCGTTCAGAACAATTTGCAGAAATGTATAAAGACGAGCAGTTTAAAAAAGAATTCAATATTCTGGCCTATTGGGAGCCAAGCGGAGGATTTAATTATATCGGATGGAACGAAAATACGCCCTATTTCAAAGATAAAGAAACAAGACAGGCAATGACCCTTATAATAAACCGCAAAGCAATAGTCGAATATCTTCTCAAGGGATACGCTACGGAAATTACAGGGCCTTTTTATATTCACGGCAAACAGAATGACCCCAACATTGCAACGTGGCCTTACGACCCCGAACGCGCGAAACAATTGCTTAAAAGCGCAGGCTGGCGCGACAGCGATAACGACGGAATTCTTGACAGAAAAGGAGTTCCTTTCCGTTTTAAATTGTCATATCCCGCCGAAAATCACACCGCGGAAGGTATCGCAAAGCTATTGAAAGATGACGCTTCCAAAGTAGGTATTGACGTTATCCCCGACCCTGTTGAGTGGTCGATATACCTCGAAAGAATGAATAACAGTCAATTTGAAGCATGTATGGCAGGCTGGGGCGGCACTATAGAATCCGACCCTTATCAGCTATTCCACTCTTCTCAAATAGAAAATAAGGGAAATAATCGTATCGGGTTTAACAATAAAGAAGCCGACGCCCTCATTGAAGAGGCAAGAAAAACACTTGATGAAGAAAAAAGATACGCTCTATACCATAAATTTCATCAGTTATTACATCAGGAACAGCCATATACGTTCCTTTATACGAGAGAAACTTATATTTTTATAGATAAGCGTTTTGAGAATGTCAAAGTTCATAAACTCGGTGTCAATCCATTGGAATGGTATGTGCCGAAGGAAAAACAGCGGTATAAATGAACCATGAATTAACACAAATATACACGAATTGAAATATGACGAATTATATAATACGCAGAATATTGTTAATGATACCGACGATACTGGGCATAACTATAATGGTTTTTGTCATAAGCCGGGTCGCGCCGGGCGACCCTGTGAGCCTCTCGATGGGACCGGGCGGCCAGCTCGATGCGCAAAGGGCGGCCGATGTCCGAAAAGCAAGAATGGCTCTTTACGGCCTTGATAAACCTATTCACGTTCAATACGCAATATGGCTGAAACGTGTTGTCAAGCTGGATTTTGGCGATTCAATCAAACATCACCGGCCTGTGATTGACCTGATAGCCGAGAGGCTGCCGGTTACCATTACATTAAATCTTATTTCAATAATAATAATTTATATTATTTCGATTCCGCTGGGGATTTTTACGGCTGTAAAACAAGGCAGGCTCTCAGACCGCGCAAGCTCTGTCATTCTTTTTATGCTGTGGTCGCTGCCGAGTATGTGGGTCGGCCAAATGCTGATAGGATATTTTTGCGGGCCGACATTTGAAAACTGGTTCCCGCCGGCAGGTCTGAGCAGCAATTACGCAGACGCCCTGCCGTTTTTTCCGTGGCTTGCCGACAGACTGTGGCACCTGACTTTGCCGGTAATATGTCTGAGCTATTCCGGGTTTGCTTATCTGACAAAACAGGTCCGGGCGGGAATGTTAGATAACCTGCGAAGCGATTATATCCGCACGGCAAGGGCAAAAGGATTGGATAACTGGACTGTAGTATTCAGACACGCCTTTCGCAACAGCGTCATACCGATAATTACAATAATGGCAACGCTGCTGCCGGCGATGATTGGCGGTTCGGTTATTATCGAAAGTATTTTCAGCATACCCGGAATGGGACGCCTTGCGTTCGAGGCGATAACAACACGCGATTATAACGTAGTTATGGCGGTAGCGACAACGGCGGGTTTCCTTGACCTTGTGGGCCTATTGCTTGCGGATATCGCTTATGCGTTTGCGGACCCGAGAATAAGTTTCGAGAAAATCGAATGAAAAAAATTACAGATAATAAAAACTGGGGCACGTCTTATGGTCAGCTTGTCTGGCAGCAGTTCAGCTCCAACCGTGTAAACCTTATCTGCCTGTGGTTTATAATCATACTTTTTACAATAGCTGTCCTGGCCCCTCTTATCGCCAACGACAAGCCGCTTATGATACGCATCGACGGCAAACTTCATTTTCCGATTTTCGGCGCCCTTACGGCAAATGACTATTCGGTATTTGCCGCTGCGATTATCGGCATTACCCTGCTTTATCTTTTTAGACGAAACAGCCGAAAGGTTGACCCGTTCCTGCGGACCGGCGTGATGTGGAGACAGATTTTCATCTGCGCAATTACATTAGTATTCAGCATAATACTTTTGCAGATTTTCATTCCGCGAAAACTCGACGCAACCGACTATAAAGCGATGATAACAAACGGCACAGCAACCGATGCAATTTTCCCGATTGTGCCTTATGGCTACGGCAGGACGGATATAAAGATTTATCAGCAGCCGCCAAACAGAGAGCACTGGCTCGGCACAGACGATGTCGGCTCGGATGTTCTGTGCAGACTTATTCACGGCACGCGAATTTCGCTGTCCGTCGGTTTTGTGGCGGTCGGCATTTCAAGCGTTATCGGCATTATTTTCGGCGCGATAATGGGATACTTCGGCGGAAAAATAGACTTTTTAGGTATGCGGCTTCTTGAAATTATGATGTCTGTGCCGACGTTTTTTTTGATTATCACCATTGTTGCGTTTTTCCCGCGAAGCCTGCTCAATATAATGATTATCATCGGAATAACAAGCTGGACAGAGGACGCCAGGTTTATTCGTGCGGAATTTTTTAAGCTTAGAAACCAGGATTTTGTGCAGGCTGCTATTTCATTGGGTCTGCCTTTGAGAAGCATCCTGTTTCGTCATATGCTTCCAAACGGCATCGCGCCTGTTTTGGTCAGTATAACCTTCGGTGTCGCAGGAGCGATATTCATCGAATCGGCACTGAGCTTTCTGGGGTTCGGGGTAGCGCCGCCGACGCCAAGCTGGGGACAGATGCTGAGCGCCGGCGTAAGCACTACGGGGCAATTCTTGTGGTGGCTGACCCTGTTTCCGGGCCTGGCAATATTTTTTACGGTAACAGCGTATAACCTTCTCGGCGAAGGATTGCGCGATGCAATCGACCCGAAACTCAGAAAGGCCGTATGACAGATAACGGCACAATTTTATCGATTCAAAATCTTTCGACCTTTTTCGATACCGAACAGGGAACTGCAAAGGCCGTGCAGGATGTGTCCTTCGATATTAAAAAAGGACAGACAGTCGCCCTTGTCGGCGAAAGCGGCTGCGGCAAAAGCGTTACCGCCCTTTCGATTATGCGGCTTATCCCGTCTCCGCCCGGGAAAATAGTGGCTGGAAAAATACTTTTTAGAAATCATAACATCTTTGAACTTCCTGAAAAGCAAATGCGGCGAATCCGCGGCAATAAAATCGCTATGATTTTTCAGGAGCCGATGACAAGCCTTAATCCGGTTTATACAATCGGAGACCAGATTGTCGAGGCAATCGTCCTGCACCAGAAAAAGACTTATGAACAAGCATGGTCGATGGCACAGGAAATGCTCGAAAAGGTTCATATTCCCGATGCTGAAAGGAGAATGGTTGAATTTCCTCATCTGCTGTCAGGCGGAATGAGGCAGCGGGTTATGATTGCAATGGCAATATCCTGTAAACCTGCCTTGCTGATTGCTGATGAACCTACGACGGCTCTCGATGTTACAATACAGGCGCAGATTCTGGATTTGCTGGATGAATTGCAGCAAAGCGAAAATATGAGCATTTTATTAATCACTCACGACCTCGGCGTCGTAGCACAAAGAGCCGATAACGTCGCTGTGATGTATGCGTCAAAAATCGTTGAGAAGTGTTCCTGCGAAGAACTTTTTAAAAATCCTTTACATCCATATACACAGGGACTTTTAAATTCTCTGCCGCAATTAGGGACAAAACAAAAAAGATTAAATACAATCGCCGGCACTGTTCCGGAGCCTCTGCATTTTCCAGCCGGCTGTAAATTTCATCCGCGCTGCCCTGTCGGCTGCAACGATAAAAGATGTCAGACGGCAGAACCTCAATTAAGAGAAGTTTCGCCGAATCATTTTGCTGCCTGCTGGTATGCGAAAGGCTACGAGTAGCCACAAAGACACGAAGAAAAAAGATGAATAATGTCTTATTGAATGTTGAAAATCTCAAGACCTGGTTTCCCATCAAAAAAGGTCTTCTTAGAAAGACCGTCGGGTTTGTCAAGGCTGTTGACGATATAAGTTTTAAGATACCGCATGGCAGCACCTTCGGCCTTGTCGGCGAAAGCGGCTCAGGAAAAACGACCGCGGCAAGGACAATCGCAAGACTTGTTCCTGCAACAGGTGGAAAGGTTTATTTTGACGGCCAAAACATCCTGCCGCTGCACCAGGCGGAACTGAGAAAAATACGAAAAAACATATCAATGGTCTTTCAGGACCCCTACAGCTCGCTAAATCCCCGAATGACGGTAGGCTCAATTCTCGCGGAACCTTTGAAAATCCACAAGGCCGCAAAGGGGTCGGAAATTATAGACCGTATATCAACCCTGCTGGAAAAAGTAGGACTTTCGGCATCTTATATTAACCGTTATCCGCACGAATTCTCCGGCGGGCAGCGGCAGAGAATCGGCATAGCAAGGGCGCTGGCTCTTGAGCCGAAGCTGGTAATCTGCGATGAGCCTGTAAGCGCTCTGGACGTTTCAATTCAATCCCAGATTTTAAATCTTCTTAAAGACCTTCAGGAACAATTCAGACTGACTTATCTTTTTATCGCACACGATTTGTCTGTGGTCGAATTTATAAGCGATTTTGTTGCTGTAATGTATTTAGGCAAGATTGTCGAGCTTGCCCCTGCGCCTGTTTTATATGAAAATCCCCTCCATCCTTATACGAAATTGCTGCTTAGCGCTATTCCAAAACCCGTGCCGGAGAGGAAAAAACCTTCAGGCCTGGCTGCAGTGCCTGCAGGCGAGGATGTTCCCCAAGGTTGTCCGTTTTGCGGCCGCTGTCCTAAAGCCGATGGTTTCTGCTGCAAAAATATACCGCCGCTTGAAGAAAAAACTCCCGGCCATTATGCCGCCTGTTTTAAAACGCAATGATTTATTGTAAATTCTGCTCGACTTTTATGCCGATACAGATATAATGACTCTATATTCTATCTTTTACATTCTATATTCTGATTTAAAATGACAGATTGCAATATTGCAAAAATAACAACTGAAAAGGACATTGCGACAATATCATTCAATGTCGCAAGTCTGGCTGCCGGGCAGATTCTGGAGGAAACCGCGCAAATAATCTCCGACCTTATAAAAAACGGCAAGCCCCGTAACATTATTGTCGATTTTGCAGGCGTGAAATTCTTTTCGTCGCAGATGCTCGGAATACTGCTCGATGCGAGAAAAAAACTCTCTTCGGACAACGGCAATATCGTAATCAGCGGCATAAATCCGCAGCTTTACCGAGTTTTTAAAATTACGAATCTCGATAAAATATTCAAGTTTTACCCAGATGTTAAAGCCGCCAATCGCGACTTAAAAAAAACCTGATTAGAAAGGGTTTAATATGATTATTGAAAAGCAATTCTCGATTTTTATGGTGAACAAGCCCGGCGTTATGGCTCAAATCCTGACCGAATTTGCACGGGCGAAAATCAATATAACCGCTCTTACCGTTATGGATTCCGTCGAGCACGGCGTCCTGCGAGTTGTCTGCGAATCAGCGGACAAGATGCGCGAAGTTCTTAATCAGCTCAATATGCAGTTCAACGAAACAGAGGTGCTGTGTGTAACCATTGACAACAGACCCGGCGCATTTGCAGCGATAGCGGAAAAACTTGCAAAGGCCCATATCAATATAGCTTATGCTTATGTTACAGCCGGCGCAAAAGGCGGCAGGACTACCGCTGTGCTTAAAGTCGCTGACGTCAAAAAAGCGATAAAGGTGCTTGGTGATTCCGCTGAGCTGGACAGCGATTCACGCCAGGCTGAACGACGTTCACAATCTTCAAGAAAGGGCTAACGTCCTACTCAACCGTAACGCTTTTTGCGAGATTGCGGGGCTTGTCAACATCGTGGCCGCGGAGAACTGCCGCGTGATAGGCCAAAATTTGCAGCGGCACAACCGTAAGCATCGGCTGCAATTCTTCCGGGGCATCAGGCACGGTTATAAGGAAATCCGCGTATTGCTTTATATTTTCATCGCCTTCGCTGGCAACAACGATAGTTCTTCCGCCTCTGGCCCTGACCTCTTCGATATTGCCGATGATTTTCGTATATTGTGAACACATCGTAGCAATAAATACCGCAGGCATACCATCCGTAATAAGTGCAATAGGCCCATGCTTCATTTCCGCAGCGGGCAGGCCTTCAGCGTGGATATAACTAATCTCCTTTAATTTAAGCGCACCTTCAAGTGCAACCGGATAATTGAACCCCCTGCCCAAAAAGAGCCAGTTTTCCCTGTCGCAGGTTACTTCGGCAATCTTTTTGATTTGTTCCGATTTCGCCAGAATCTTTTCTATTTTTTCGGGAATTTTGGCAAGCTCATTGATATAGAATTTCGCTTCCTCGCTGCTGAGATGTCTCCTTCGTCCCAGTTCAATCGCCAGCATAGATAGCACAGCTACCTGAGCGGTAAAAGCCTTTGTGCTTGCTACGCCTATTTCAGGTCCGACACGAAGAAAAACGCCTGTATCGGTAGTTCGGGCAATAGTCGAGCCTACGACATTTATAATTCCGAGCGTTGTAGCGCCGCGTTCTTTTGCCTGTTCGACTGCTGCAAGGGTATCGGCCGTTTCGCCTGACTGGCTGATAGCAATGACTATCGTGTCATCTTCGATAATCGGATTTCGATAGCGGAATTCGCTGGCATATTGCGTTTCGGTGTTAATTCTGGCAAGCTGTTCGAACAGATATTCGCCGATAAGTCCGGCGTGCCAGGCTGTGCCGCAGGCGTTGATGATAATTCTTTTAGCTCTTGTAATTTCCCGCCAATATTTGCTTATTCCACCCAAAACAACCTTGCCATCTCTGGTATCAAGCCTGCCGCCAAGGCACATATTGAGCGCCTTGGGCTGCTCGCAGATTTCCTTGAGCATATAATGGGGAAAACCATCCAGTTCGATTGCGCTGAGCGAGAACTCAAGCTGCTTAAGCTCCTTATGTATTTCAACATTATCAATTGTCTTTGTATGGAACCCCTGGGGGCTTATGGTAACCATTTCGTTATCAGCAAGATAAATGACCTGTGTGGTGTGCTCAATAATTGCCGATGCATCGGAGGCAATGATATATTCATTCTTGCCGACGCCGAGTATCAGGGGACTGCCCTTTTTTGCTCCAATAAGCATATCGGGGAAATCCGTGCAAACTATGGCCAGGCCGTAAGTGCCGATAAGCTCATTCAAGGCATGCTGCACAGCCCATTCAAACCTGTTTTGTCCATCATTCGGCGAATCTTTGCCATCCTTATCGGAATACAAATAGCCGATAAGATTCGCGATAACTTCCGTGTCGGTTTCGCTGACAAATTTGCAGCCTTTACTGATAAGCAGGGTTTTAAGAGTGCTGTAATTTTCGATAATGCCGTTGTGAACGACAGCGATTTTGCCGGTATAATCAAGATGCGGATGGGCGTTTATGGTATTAGGTTCGCCGTGAGTCGCCCAGCGTGTGTGGCCGATGCCGAGAACTTCCTTTGGGTTTGCCTCCGGCAGCATTTCTTCGAGAACGCTGATTCTGCCGCTGGATTTGATTATTTTTATGGTGTTATCATTTATCAGACCTACGCCCGCAGAGTCGTATCCCCTGTATTCGAGACGCTTTAAACCTTCAATAAGTATCGGCTGAACCGGTTTTTTGCCCAAATAAGCTACAATTCCGCACATATTTATTTCGCCTTAAAACCAATGGTTGTAAAAACTAATATTATTATATCGGTTTAAAATCGCTTGTAAATAACGAAACCGGTCTTGCAAACGTTTCGCAAGTATAGTAGAATTCATAGGATACCTATTATCTGCCGAGTCTGACGGCAGAAAAGACGAACTAATCTGTAATACTGTTGTAATGCATATTTGTTCGGGGAGTAGCTCAGCTTGGCTAGAGCGCCTGGTTTGGGACCAGGAGGCCGCAGGTTCGAATCCTGTCTCCCCGATTTTGATTTGCAAGGCAAAATCAAAATAGTAGAAAATTGAAAATAAAAAGTAAAATTTTGGGAGGGTTTAATGGCATTCCATTCAATAAGTGAAAAAGTCCGTATATTAGTGTCACGCACCTTCGTGATATTTCTATTAATAATTATTTTATTTTCAGACAGCCATTGGCAGTTTCATCCGATTACTGATACTCTTATATTTGCAGCCGGCTGCCTTCTGGCATCAATAGGCGCTATGGGGCGGTTGTGGTGTTCGTTATATATTTCAGGATATAAAAACAATACTCTGATAACCACCGGACCATATTCGATAATGAGAAATCCCTTATATCTTTTCAGCCTGATTGGTGCTATAGGAGTGGCTCTTGCAACTGAAACACTGCTGATTCCGCTTATTGTATTGATTGTGTTTGTAGCCAGTTACCCGAGCGTTATCCGCGGCGAAGAAAAAAGATTGCTAATCAAACACGGCGAAAAATTTAAACAATACCGCAAAAAAACCCCCTCTTTTTTCCCGAAATTCTCCCTTTATGAAGAACCGGAAACTTATGTGGTAAATCCAAAAATATTCCAAAAGAGTATTTTCAGCGCCTTGTGGTTTATATGGTTTATAGGCATACTTGATATTGTTGAGACCCTTCATGAGATCGGTGCTTTGCCGGTTTATTTTAAGCTGTATTGATTCGGCGATTTGAATATGTTTTAAATATTTAAATGCAAACAATCGAAGATGAAATCAAACAGAAAGCAAAATCATCAGGTTTTGACCTTATTGGAATAACCGCAGCAGAGCCTGTCGATTCCGCTAATATTGAGCATTTTAAAAAATGGCTTTTCGCCGGATGCAATGGCAAAATGGCCTGGCTTGCCAATAATATCGACAAGCAATTTAATCCCGTCCTGCTTTTGCCAGAGGCTAAATCTGTAATATGCACGGCAATAAATTATAAAACTTTAAATCAATCAAAATATATCGCTTCTTATGCCTTGTATCAGGATTATCACGGCTTTATTAAAAAGAAACTGCTCGAACTTGCTGGTTTTGTAAAAAACAAAATTTCAAAAAATCTAAAATTCAAAATTTGTGTCGATTCTGCCCCGCTTGCAGAGCGGGCCCTTGCCGAGCGTGCAGGTTTGGGTTTTATCGGGAAAAATCACTTGCTTACAAATCCACAGTTTGGTTCTTTCCTGCTTTTGGGTGAATTGATTACAAATCTGCCGTTAATACCGGATAAACCAATACAAAAAAAAGATTTCTGTAAAAGCTGCAATGCTTGTATTGATGCCTGCCCTATCGGTGCTATTTCAAAAAACAGGTTTTTCGATGCCCGTGAATGTATCAGTTATCTGACAATCGAGCATAAAGGCAGAATTCCTGAAGAACTCAAATCAAAAATCAATTCTCATCTTTTCGGCTGTGACAGGTGTATCCTTGCCTGTCCATATAATGAGAAAGCCCCTGTCTGCAAAAACAGTGATTTTAAATTATCGCCGGACAGGCAAAAAATATCCGCTCATCAGATTTTGAAGTTTTCACAGAAGGATTTCGATGCCCTCTTTGCGGATTCCGTTATCAGCCGAGCAGGATTGCGACAACTGAAAAGAAATGCCCTTATCTGCTTAAAAAACGTCATTATTAAACAAAATAAAAAATAATAAAAATTTTTTAAAATTTTACTTGACATTACATACTATGTAATACATAATATGTAAAAACATTATATTTTTCAGGAGAATAGTTATGAAATTCGAGCGTGAATTATTAAAAGGCATCGCCCCTGTGGTTGTTCTTGAGATTTTATCCCGCGGACGAATGTATGGCTATGAACTTAGTGAGGCCATTGAAAACAAAAGCCAAAAGATTCTAACTTTAGGTCAGGGAACGCTTTATCCCCTGCTTTATAATCTTGAGGCTCAAAAGCTAATCAAGGGCAAATGGGAAACGGCCCCATCCGGCAGAAAACGGAGGTATTATTCCATTACCAGCAAAGGCAAAGAACGATTAAACGCAGATAAAGTTCAGCTTGCCGAGTTGTTTGCCAGTTTGAAACTTGTTTTGGGGATCTCTACTATCCGTATTTAAGGAACTTATAATAGCCTTGTATTTCCCGTATAAAAGTGGCACATTTGATACTGATTTGTTAGCATATTGCTTGCGTAGCCATGCGTTCAATATGGGAGATACCAAATAAAAATGATTATTCAAAATATTTTGGGTGTATTATGAAAAATAGTTTTGCATGTATCCTTCTTTTGTTTCTGGCAATTGTTTCAACGAATACATACGGCGACATACAAAAGATTATTGAACTAAAGCTCTATGCGGCAATGGTAGCCGAGCCTAATAAATATCAGCTTCTTCCAAAGAATGAGGAACAAAATGATTTGGATGCTATGCCGTTATATATAAAAGCTCTTCAAGCATTACCGGCGGACTTTAAAAGTGACCAAATCAATCAATTGCTAAAAAACCCATTGAATGAATTACCCTTTGAGCAAGCACAATCGACTCTTAAAGAATTTAAGCCGGCTCTACAGCTGATTGAACAAGCTGCTATGTGTAAAAAGTGTAATTGGCCATTTGAAGTTGAAGTAGACTCCAAAATTCTCCAGAACTATCGCAGGATAGCACAGATACTTGCCTTACAGACTCGTCTTGAGATTGCTCAAGGTCGGTATGATAATGCTATTAGCACGATTCGAACCGGTTTTGCCATGGGAAGAGATTTAAGCAAAAGTTCGGCTATGATGCAGGACCTGATAGGAATATCAGCTGCTGCACTTATGCTTGGCCAGCTTGAGCAGTTCATTCAGGCACCCGATGCCCCAAACCTTTATCAGTCATTACAATCGATTCCACGACCTTTCATTGATTTGACTGGGCAGATAGAAACCGAATCGGAGGAATCTACTCGTGAAAAGATTCGCCTGCTAATGAACAGATTAGACCGTCACATAGCGGTTCTGCAATGTGTTGAAGCATTGCGTCACTACGCAGCTGGTCACAATGGCAAATTCCCCGGTTCTTTAGCGGATATTAAGGAATTACCAATACCTAATGACCCTGTCACTGGAAAACCATTTGATTACAGCGGTAGTAACTCGGAGGCTGTTTTGAAGGGACCCGCACCTAATGGTGCGGAAAGTGATAAGGCCATATACTACAGATTAGTATTGCGCGAACCACAAAACAAGAATAAGAAGTAAGTGGGTAAAAAGAAGCAAAAGGAGATATGGGAAATACCATATGGCAAAAGAAAACTTTGACAATTCGTTTTCTAACCTGCCGAGTTGTGCCGCAGATTATATCAGGGACGTTATTAAAAAAATGCGATGGCAGAAAAAGGTTCGTGCCGACGTGCAGGCCGAATTAATCTCTCATTTTGAAAATGCCTTGAAAGACTGCAAAACCAATGAGGAGAAAGAAAAAACCGCTAAAGGGTTGATTAGCGACTTCGGCGATGCGAAACTTATCGCTGTTCTCGCCTGCCGCGCCAAAAAACGCTGCCGGCCGATGTGGCAGAAAGTTTTAGTCCATTCACTCCAAGCCCTTGGAATAATAATTTTATACATTGTGATTTGCGCCGGCTATATTGGCATCGGCAAACCAAACATATCCGTAAATTACATAGAGTGGCTGAATGAGTATGCGCGTCAAGGCAGAGATGAATCTCTCAACTGCGCCCCGATGCTTAACGAAGCCGCTGAACTTATAATAAAAATGCCGGAATGGTTGAACGACAGCAATATGATCTGGCCAAGCGATTTCAACGAAACTCAACTGCAGGAATTAGAAAACTGGCTGGCTCAAAACACCGAGGCCCTTGAAACACTGGGAAAAGCACTTGATAAGCCATATTATTGGAGTATTTATGATTCAAACGAATCTGATTTAATGAAATCCAACTTTCTTTCGGTATCAAAATATCGCAGTCTTGCTAAAACTATGAACTGGAAAATCAGATATTTGGCTTATAAAAATAATACCGAAGAGGCGGTAAATAATGCTATCAAGCTGTGCAGTCTTGGCCAAAAAATGGAAGGAAACGGGCTGCTCATCGAACAGCTTGTCGGCATCGCCATCGAAGCAATGGGGCATTCTGCAATACTCGAAATGCTCGATAGAACGATGCTGACAACAGAACAACTCGAAAGAATCCAAAACTTCTTCCAGCAGTATTATAATGACTCCATAATCGATATTAGTGCAGAAAAGGCATGTCTCTACGATTTTATTCAGCGTAATTTCACTGATGACGGCAAAGGCGGCGGCAGACCTCTGCGTCAAGGCATTGGATTCGCCGGCAAAAATACTCCAGAGACAATTCTTAATATCCTGCTCTTTCATTTGCCGAACAGAAAAGAAGTTATCACTCAAATGGATAATCTTTACGAAAACTTTCAACAGGGTTTTGAGATTAGTAATTATAAAAAACGCGAAGAATTGTATAAGCAGTCTATTAAAAATACGCCCCTTATGCTTCAGACGCTTACACCGGCAGTCGGCAAAGTAGCTACCCTCGTATGGCGTCTGAAGACCGACAGAGACGGACTGATTACCACTCTTGCAATCCTGCGATACCATAGAAAAAATAATTCTTATCCTGAATCTTTAGATGAGCTTTTAAATAAAGGCTATATAAAACAAATCCCCTTCGATGAATTCCGAGATGGGCCTTTAACCTATCGAAAAACAGATGACAGTTTCATACTCTACAGCTTTGGCGTCGATTTTGATGATGACAACGGCATCCCAACACTGGGCAAATGGGGTAAGGACTCCGAAAGCGGCGACAGGGTTTTCTGGCCTGTTTCACATCCTAAAAAGTAGAAACAGAAGTGCCTGTTGGCAGATAGGTTATGAAAACTTTAAAAAAGTCTGAACAAATTTCAACCGCTTTCCGTATAGTTTATTAGAAAAATGAAAACGACATAATCTTCTTCGCCTCCTCCTATAGGCATATAAAGAATTGGCGGCCTTAAAAGAATTTAAGGCCGCCTTATTTATGCGCCCATAATCACAATAATTTTATACCGGCTTTCGAGCATTTTTCGAGCATATCCTTCGGCCAAACACTCGAATGCACTTCGCCGACGTGCAGTTTTTGCAATAGAAACATACATAATCGGGATTGTCCGATACCGCCTCCGATACTTAACGGCAGCTCGCCGTTTATGAGCCTGCGGTGCCAGGCGTAATTTTTGCGTTCAATTACCTTCCTGATTTCAAGCTGTTTGAGCATTGCATCCTTATCAACCCTGATACCCATAGAGCTTATTTCAAAGCCCCTCTTGAGAAGCGGATACCATAAGAAAATATCGCCATTAAGACCTTTTTTGTCCTGTCCCGTCGGCGTAATCCAATCGTCATAATCAGGCGCCCTGCCATCGTGAATTGTGCCATCGGCAAGCTCGCCCCCAATGCCGATTACAAAAACGGCACCGAATTTTTCGGCGATTTTGTCTTCCCGCTGACGAGGATTAAGGTCAGGATACATCTCAAGCAATTCCTCCGTATGAACGAACTGTAATTCCTTCGGCAAATTGGGTTTTAATTGAGGATATAATTTACAGATATGATTTTCGGTTTCACGGAGTGCATTATAAATTTTTCGCACTATGGTTTTGAGAAATTCAAGATTTCTCTGCTGGGCGGTAATAACCCTTTCCCAATCCCACTGGTCAACATATAAAGAATGGAGATTATCGAGCGATTCCTCGTCCGGCCTTATAGCATTCATATCGGTATATAGACCTTCGCCTGCGGCAAAACCGTAATCAGCAAGAACCATTCTTTTCCACTTGGCAAGCGAAAGAACAACCTCTGCATCCGAATCATTGTCGTCTCTTATCTGAAACGTTACCTTTCGTTCTATGCCGTTGAGGTCGTCATTGACGCCTGAACCCTTGCGGACAAAAAGTGGTGCTGAAACTCGCTGAAGATTCAAATTCCAGGCAAGAGATTCTTCAAAATAATCTTTTATTTCCTTTATGGCTTTCTCCGTTTCCCTCAGCGAAAGCGGCGATTTGTAATCCGGGTCGATATATAGATTCGACATCTTAACTCCTTAAGAAAATTCGAGGGGGTATTATAATGGTTTTGATTGTTTTAGCCAGAAAAACTTTTGACCTAATCCTTTGTTGCAATATAATCTACATAATGAACAATAATGGATTATTTTCAGCAACGAATAAAAAATATTTCGCTTCCGAGATTGTCTCTTACATCGCAGCGGCGGCAGCGGCAAGCGGTTCAGCCGCGATAGCGGATTTGCTTTCAGATTCTGATTTTATCATTACCATTATCTCAACAATAATAGGAACTATAGGATTTATTATTAGCGGTTTAGGCACTTACGCGATTTTAAACATAGTTGAATATAAAAAAGGCAGCCGTGATTTTGTTCTCGATATGAAATCAATGTTTATTTCCGATATCCAGGGTATTTGGGCAGCATATTTGCTGCGGATTCCTTTACAATATTTTATGCAGAAATTCGGTGTTTTGCCAGTCGTTGCCGCACCAATTGCCCAAGTTATCAGCGGACAGGTCGGAACAATAGTTCGAGTTTACAGCAATTACAAAAAGAAAATCTTCGGCAGCCATAATGGGAAAGATTAGAACACTTGCACTAATCCACGGCGGAATGACATCGCATACGGTTCGCGTTACCGCGATAGCAAAGGCGCTGCGTTCGACTGGACTGTATAATATTACCTTTTCCGGCGATGGGCCTTATATGAAAATAGTCGAGCAGGCAGGTTTTGAATGGATAAAAACCCAGCTTGTCAGCAGAGAGGAACTTTTTTCGAGAATAGACCAGAATCTTGCTACCGTTTATTACACCGCAGAAAATTATGAAAAATATTTTGAAATTGAAAAAACACTGCTTGATAAATTCCGGCCGGAAATTATCCTTCGCGAACATTTCCGGGAAATGGCAGGCGTGGCCGCCAAAAGAGCGAAGATGCGAATTTTTGATGTCTTCGTGCAAAAGGCCACTTTAAGCCCATATTATCATTTTGATTTCAGGCCTGAAAAACTACCCGAATGGATAGGTTTATTTCCAGAAAGATTTCTGCTCTTTGCCGCAAGGTCGATAGAAAATCATTATCGTAAAAAAAATTCATTTTATATCCGCAAAAAATTAAAAGAGCTTGGCCTTAAAAAATTTATAACCATCGACGGCGTCCGACCCGATTTGACGCTTTTCCCTGACGCCCAGGAACTTTTCGAATTGCCTGACGCCGACAGGCGATTATGCAAACATATAGGCCCGGTGGTAGTTACAGGCCAAGACCCGATTCCAGATTGGCTGGAAGAATTTAAAAGAGATAAACGAAAAAAGATTCTCATATCAAAAGGAACCACCGGCGAGTATGACCAGACAAATCTTTTTAAAAATACATTTAACAATGAAAAATACGCAGTTGCTTTTTATTCCGTTGAAAATAAGAAAATAAATGATTTTTACGGCTGTAATAAATTCGACATTGATGCTGTTCTGCCACTTTGCGATTTGATTATCAGCCATTCGGGAACAGGCACCAATTATTTGGCAATCAGGCATAAAGTGCCGATGCTCGTATTTTACGACCACTTCGAGCAGCAGATAAACGCTGTAGAGCTTGAAAGAAAAGGCGTTGCCATGCGGCTCGACAAAAACAAGCTCGACAGGGAAAACATCTTAAAAGCAGTTGAGGAACTTTTAAATAACAGCCAATATCATCAGAACATCTCAGAATTAAGTGAGAAAATCAGCCGATACGATTCCTTAAATTTAGCTGCAAAATATATTTCAGAAGGTTACGAAAATTTTAAAAAAAAACGGCCCCGATAATTATCGGGGCCGCTAATGGCGTCCAACAATTCCGTTCGTCAAACGGCCAAATAGGCAATTACTTCATATGCACGACAATTTCAACTCTTCTGTTTCTTGCCTTGCCGCTTGCATTAGTATTCGGGGCAACCGGTCTGCCGGAACCACAGCCGATAGCTCTTAATCTGCTGTCAGGTATTCCGTCGGAATTAAGCTGTCTCACCACGGAAAGCGCTCTTTCGGAAGACAATTCCCAGTTGTCCTTCCAGTTTGATTTCTTTATCGGGTCGGTATCCGTATGGCCAATGACATCTATTGTCCTGCCGCTGTATTTTTCATTCAGAACTGAAACGATGTGGCTAAGGTCACCTTTTCCGCCCGACTTTAGAGTTGCTTTGCCGGAGTCAAACAAAATCGTTTCCGGCAAAGTTACTGTTATCGTTCCCTCCGCGGCGTTCAAATCGACCTGATAATCGCCGAAACCTGACGCTTCGCCCGGAGTTTTGTTTTTCTCCGCTACCTGTTTCTTAAGGTCCTCTATCGTCTGCTCGCCCTCTGCAACTTTCGAGGCAAGCTCCTGCTTTTCAGAGGTGCTGCTGTCAAGAGTCGCCTTGCAGTTATCATACAAACCCTTTAGATTCTGATGCTCAACATTCAAAGCACCGTATTTCTTCTTATAGTTCTCACATCCGCTGATAAGACCGTATGAAACCAACACAACTGTTAAGAGCACAATTTTCCTTCTTAAAGCATCCATGAATTCACTCCTTTATAAATAAAATTTTTTTGTTTTTTTAACGGTATATAATAAACTGCAACCAGTTCATAACCGCATCGTGTAAAATCATAACCACAAAAAGTCCGATTGACAAGAAGGGACCATACGGAATTTGCCTCATTTTTCTAAAAAACATACAAAAAATCGCCCAGGCAAGTCCGAAAAACGGAGCAATGAAAAACGCGACTACAACCGGCCAGAATCCCAGCACGGCACCAGCCGCACCCATCAAATGAACATCGCCAAGCCCCATCGCCTCTCTGCCAAAGGCCAAAGTGCCGAGTATTCTCGTTATCCAAACAACCGCACAACCTATAAAATAACCCCAGATACTTCCAGCAAGTCCCGCAATAACAGGCGCTTGCGAAAAATCAATCCACCAATTAGCAAATTGAGGAACATTTTTATAGAGTTTATAAGCGGCAAAAGCACAAATTAATATAGGCAAAAGAAAAATTACCTCTTTTAACATTTCAAGACGATGATTGTAGTTTTCTTCCGGCTTTTCTTTTATTGAGGATATTTTAGGGTCGGATTCTTTGCTGTAATAGCTCCTCTTTATTATACCCGCCCAAAGCATCAAAAAAGAAATAATTAAACCTGTCAAAGCGCCTAATGCCAGGATAGAAACTCTCGCTGAAGCTGTTGGAAAAATATCATAGCCACGAATATTAACAGGTTCATAAAAAAACGGAGCCGCTGCCGAGGCCGCAAATCCGACAACGGTAACAATCCAGCAAATTGAAAGAGGTATAACCTGAAACTCAAGGTCTATTGCAGATGCCGCTATGAAAGCCGAGAGCATAATAATGTGAGCAAAATATAGAAAAGAACCACTGCCAAAAAATCCACCGACTCCTCTTCTCAAAGGTGTCATAAAGTAAACTATATAAAGAGAAACAAAAATTAAAGCTGTCAGCAGTTCGATAATAAAATATCTCGGCGAAATTTTTGCTTTGCATTTCCGGCATTTTCCCAACAGCAGCAGCCAGGATAAAATCGGAATATTATCGTAGAAAGCAATCGGAGTTTTGCAGGATGGACAGGCTGAGCCCGGATGAACAATCGATAAATCCTTCGGCAGACGATAAATCACGACATTCAAAAAGCTGCCTACAGATGCGCCTATCGCAAAGAGAAACGCAATTACCAATCCATTGGGTATCGAAATGCCATTCATTAAATATTATTTCCTATCTTTATTGACTGTGGCCGCAACTTTCATCTGTAGGCCGAACAGACGAATAAATCCTGTCGCATCGGTCGGATTATATTCATCGCCCATTTTAAAGCTCGCCATTTTCGTGCTGTAAAGACTTTTTGGACTCTTAATCCCTGCCGGCGTGCAGCGTCCTTTGTAAAGCTTCATTTTTACCGTGCCGGTAACGTTTTGCTGCGTTACATCGACAAAGGCATCGAGAGCCTTGCGGAGCTGACAGAACCACTGACCATAATAAACCAATTCCGCGTATTTCAGCGATACCTGCTGCTTATAATGCAACATTTCGCGGTCAAGCGTCAGGCTTTCGAGTGCCTTATGAGCTTCAACAAGTATTGTCCCACCGGGCGTTTCATAAACGCCGCGGGATTTAATGCCGACAAGACGATTTTCAACAATGTCAGCCTGGCCGACTGCGTGCTTGCCGCCGATTTTGTTAAGCTGCTCGATAATTTTTACAGGGTCTGTCTTTTTGCCGTTAATTGCAACAGGCACACCCTTTTCAAAACCGATTACAACATACTCCGGCTTATTGGGAGCTTTCGATACAGGATTTGTAAGGACAAACAAGCGGTCCAGTGGTTCATTGGCTGGGTCTTCCAGCTCCGCGCCTTCGTGGCTTATGTGCCAGAGGTTGCGGTCGCGTGAATATATCTTTTTTATGCTTTGTTCAATCGGGATTTTATGCTTTTGGGCATATTCAATCGCTGCTTCCCGGCTTGTAAGTTCAAATTTCGGGTCTTTCCACGGCGCGATGATTTTCAGTTTCGGATTTAACGCCATATAGGTCAGCTCGAAACGCACCTGGTCGTTTCCCTTGCCGGTAGCGCCGTGAGCAACGCCAATAGCGCCTTCCTGCTCGGCTACCAATACCTGATGTTTTGCAATCAAAGGCCGGGCAATACTTGTGCCGAGCAGGTATCCGTTTTCATAGACTGCCCCGCTTTTGAGCATCGGCCAAAGATATTCGGTAACAAATTCTTTGCGCAGGTCTTTCACGATGCACTTTATCGCGCCGGATTTAAGTGCCTTTTTCTTTATGCCGTCAAGTTCTTCGCCCTGGCCGAGGTCGGCTGCAAACGCTATAACATCATAGCCATAGGTTTCTTTGAGCCACGGCAGAATTACACTTGTATCGAGTCCGCCGCTATAGGCGAGAACGACTTTTTTATTCGATTTAGTCATTTAAAAATTCCCTTACAAAAATTGGTTAGCCACGCCATCACAATGGCGGGGTTAGTCAGAATAACCAACGATATAGCGATTATACAGAATCCCGCAGTTTTAGCAAGAAGTGAAGAACAACGGTCTATTTCTTCGGCGGAATAAGAGCCTTCAACAAATAATCCTTCCATTTATTTGTCTGCTGGTCGTAAGCGCCGAAATATTCATGGCAGAATTCCCAATAATCGAAGCTAAAGCCACGTTTCACAGCGGATTTTGCTACAAACGCCGTCCAAAGAGCCCTGTCGTTCTTATCAGCATCTTTGTAAACGCCGAATTCGCCAAGATTAATCGGTCTTTTATTCTTCTTTCCCCACTTGGCGGCTTTATCAAAGGCGTCATCAATCGCTTTTTTCTGCTCCTTTGTCGCTGTCCACCTTGTGCCTAACCAGGAGGCCTTTGCCTCAGGTATCCACGAAGTGCCCTGATGTGTAAATTCCATCGGCGAATAATAATGAAAAGACACAATGATATTGCGGTCTTCCTCCGGAAGGTCAAGTTTGTCAAGAAATTTAACACTGGCAAATTCCGCAGGTTCTGCGATAATCGTTCTGTTCGGGTTCGACCGGCGAATAACAGTAATCGCTTTATTAAGCAGGTTGTTCCATATCGCAGGCGTTAATGCGTTGTGCGGCTCGTTCAACGGCTCAAGCAAAACCGAATCCGGATAATCCTTGTAATGCTCTGCAATCTGCTGCCAGAGAGCAAGGAACCGCTCGCTGTTGGCGTTAGGCTCATCCATCAGTTCAAAATAATGATGAGTGTTTATTATTACATAAAGGTTATTTTTAAGCGCATTTTTTACAGCCCAATCCACCCTGTCTAAAAAAACCTTATCTATGGTATAAGGCGATTGTTTCAGTGCGTGATTAGACCAGCGAATTGGAATACGAACAGAATCGAAGCCCGCGTCTTTTATAATCTTAAAATATTCCTCTTTCAATGTTACGCCCCACTCACCTTCATTCGGCGCCTCAAGGGCGTTAGCTATATTCATCCCCCTGCCGATGTGCTTATTCTGTTTAAAGGGGTCAGCCTGCCCTGAGCGAGGCCGAAGGGGAGCCTTTTTCTCCGCCGCGATACAGTTTAAAGCCAGCATCAAAACCAGCCCTGTAATAATTAATGATATTTTTTTGAATTTTAACATAATTTACCTTCTTGAATTCAGATTTAAAACGGTCGTTTGCTTAACCCTACCACTTGCAACAGGGATTTCCTAAATTTCATTTCCCAATTTCTCTTGCCATTTTGTAATAAGATCCGCAACCTCTTTAGCTATCATCTTTGCAGAATTGGAAAGGTATTGACAATCACTATAATAATTATAAATAATAATTTCATGGTTAACGGTTGAAATTGAACTATCAAATGTCTTTTTAAAAGCAAAGTCAATGCGTTCCACACAATCATTTAATACATCAATTTTTCGAAGGATGTTTAGCAAAAAAGATGTATCCTGAATATTCAATCCTGAAAGACTGGCAATATTATGGGAAATAAATGTGCAGTTCAATTTACTCTGTGTCATCATTTTATTTTGGCTGCGTCTAATATCCTTTTGTGAATTGTGAGTTGAGATTAATAGACCAATTAATTCAGAATTCGGCTCGATACTTTTAAATTTTTCATACTCTGCTTTATATTCTGTTGGAATAGCAATTTTCGTTAAATCAAAATTACGGATTGAATTCCACCATAGTCTAGCTTTCTCTTCATCAATTGTGGAGTCAGGATGTATAACATACATCAATAGTCCAATTAATGCTTGTTTGAGTTCACTATACGCAGCTCGGTAAAATTGCTTAGTTTTTCTTCGTTCTCTGAGATGATCAATAATATTAGTGCCAAAAAAACCAAGAATAAAACCGAGAATAACATTAAAGAACGCAACTATTAAGGTTGTTATAGCTGTGAATAACGCTATAAGTATATCGTTGTTCATTTAAATCTTTTCTCCGAAGCTGATTGCTTATGAACTGGTTTCTGGTTTTTGTTTGAATAATGATCGTCGGTAAAGATTTGATATATGAGGACTGGTATGCTGGCCCTCAAGGCTTAGCACGAGATTACATTTAGGACAAACGTAGGCCTCAGGCATTTCAAGCATATGAACTAATTTTTGCTCATTATCGCAGCAAGCTACACAAAACGGACCATTCTTAACACCTGAACCTTTCTTAAGCCAATAGAAATTCCGCTCGAAAAGCAAATCTTTTTTTATTAACCGCCATTCATGTTCTTTGCGGAGCATCTTCCATAATGTAACACAATACCCGATTTTATCCTTTGCCCATCCGAAGATAAACTGAAAGACTTTTTCCATTTCTCTGCCCTTATTCTGTTTAGAACTGTCTTATTATCTTCCGCATGGTCTCCAAAGGCAAGCTGGAAGTTAACGACTTTTGCAAATTTTTGCCGCCCAGTCAGTAATAGATGGGTTTTGGCTATCGGGAAAGGCAGGCAGAGTCAAAATGCCTTTTTCGTTTGTTTCAACCTTTATCTCTTTTTGCCATTGGCCGCTGCTCGGATTAAACCATTGAAAACTATAATTTGTATCGGGTTTAAAGCCGCTCAAGGTCGGCAAAACGGCTTTATTTTCAAAGTAAAGCAAAGCAAAATCTTTCTCCGGGGTGCACATCATAAAAGACCAGCCGTCAAGGCCTCTTTCGGGACTATTCGGAGCTTTTCGCGGATTGATATTATGCGAGGCAGGCTGTAACTGCTGATACTTAACTCCTTCGGATAATATAAATGCCGCCAGATGGCGCATATAATTGGCTGATTCATATTTTAACGCATCCCAGAAATGCGGACGAGCGCCCGCTGGTTCGCCGGTTGTGGTAATGTCATAAGCGCCTGTGCCGTGAACATGGCCGGATAAAGCTCCAGATAAAACAGACCCGAACATCTGCGCGCGTGAAAAATAATTATCCCGCGGCGAATCAGCCGGCGGTCTTTCGCCATTAGGCATATTTATCTCGTGGTTCCAGCCCGTATAATAAGGCTCAAAATTTATGGCTGGGTAAGGAGGCTCAAGGTTAAACAAAGTTTCAATCGCACTGGAAACGCTGTGGTCTCGCGGTTTGTTGCCGACGCTGTGCATTGTCAGCCAGGGGCATTTCTGATTATGGCCAAATTCAATATAAGTTGAATCATTGATTAAAGTCGTAAAGGGCTGGCTGAATGGCATTGGACCGTATTTTTTCAAATGATACGTAAGAGCCTGATTAAATTCATCGGCGGTCAGGCTGTATTCCTTTGGAATCCAATCGAGATGAATCCCGCTGAAGATTATATTATACGCGCCGTATCTTGAGATTAAGTATTGAACATACCTTGCGAAAGATTCATTAAAATCGAAATAGGCCTTCCACGCCGGGCAATTGTCCCTTCGGACAGTCTCCAATAAAGGAACAAAACCAATCCGCGACAGATACTGCATTTTTTTATCTAAACTTTTAAAATATTCGGGATTTATCTTATCGAAATCGGCAACGCCTTTGTGCTCATTTGACATTTTAAAAGGCCTGTTGCCGTATTCGTCGCGCATATTCTTTGCGGTCGTGCTGCCGTCATCGGCCGGGTAGTCGAATTTTTCCCAGGCGTTTCTAATATATATACCATTGGCATCTGCGTAAGTAGCTCCCTTGTTGTCCGATTCCCAGTTTGGAAACCCTGCAATCATACTTATAGAATTGAAGCCCTGGCTTTTGCGATACAGGATGGCATCTTCAAACCCGATGCCCGGCCCAGGCACATAATTTTCCTCAGGGATAGCAGCCCTGAAAGGCAGCCGCCAGGTAGCAGCCGCAAGCCAGGTATCGCCGACCAGAAAAAACGGTGTGCCGTCTGCGTATTGCAACGCGTGGCCGTTGGGCGTTGAACGAACAAATCCTCTGCGGTTAGGGTTTCGCAGTTTATCTTTTTCTGTCCAGCCAATAGCATTAAATTCACCGCGTTTGTTGTTTAGTCCATTATCATCGGCCTGGTTTGAGCCGCTTATCCATTGCCATTTGCCCGACTCTGTCGCAGCGATTCGCACAGCAAAATCATTACCGCCATTCCAGAAGCCGTAAATCCGTTTTGAAAAATCAGGCCCCTTTAGTTCAACCCAGCAGGTTACATCAGTATAATAATTTTCATAATTCTTTTCCGCTTTAAGCGTGATTTCCTTCATTTCCCATACGTGGACAGTGTCGTTGCAGAGCGCGTTTAAAGAAAAATTTATAATCAGGGAAAAAATAACACAAATGAATAAGAACTTGTGATTTTCAGCATTCATATTACATAAACTCCGAACAAAAAATCAGTAAATCCGGATATTGCAAAATCACCCTTTTATGTTATCATATCAGACTTTACTGTAAACCAAAAAGAACCTTAATTAAAGGAGCCCAAAGTGACTTTTAAGACTATTTGCAGGCCTTTGTTTTTAATCTCAATTTTGTCATTAGCGCCCGTTTTCGGCGATACAAATGTCCTGGTTAATCCAGATTTTGAAAAGGGAATCGATGGCTGGGCCAATCGAAGCTGCCAAATCGAGGCCGTTAATTCGCCCGTCCACAGCGGCAAGGCAAGCGCAAAAGTCTTTGGCAGAGGCGAAACCTGGCAGGGAATAAGACAGACTATGCTTGGCAAAATGGTGCTGGCCAAGACTTACAAGGTTTCAGGCTGGGTCCGACTCGATAACGCTCCGAGCGCAACTATTATGGTATCTTTCGAGCAGCGCGATGACAGCGGCACTAAATATCCGAACGTGGCAAGCGTCAAAGCTACGGACAGCAACTGGGTCCAAATTTCAGGCAATTTCACGTTGGACGTGAACGGCACGCTGGCTGGCCTCGACGTTTATCTCGAAGGCCCGCCTGCGGGAGTCAATTTTTACGTTGACGATGTGAATATTTTCGGCCCCGAATCACAGGAAAAAAAAGAGGTGGTTAAGCCAGCTGAACCGAACGCGGCAATTAAGATTGACGTAAATACACGCCATCAGAAATTAGAAGGTTTCGGCGCAGCGGGCGGTTATTACACGATGGAATTTACAATTAATAAGAAGAAACAGGAGCTTTATAATGTCCTTTTCAAAGACCTTGGCCTTGACATATTTCGCATAAGGAACAATTACGATATGGAGCCAAACTCCTTCCGCGAAACGGTGGAAATAGTCAAAGGCGCAAAGGCTGTCAATGGAAATCTGAAGATTATGATGTCTTCGTGGTCGCCGCCGGCAAAACTGAAAAGCGAAGGAAAGACAGTCGGCGGAACTCTTGCCAAAAAAGACGGCAAGTATGTCTATGACGATTTCGCCCAGTGGTGGGCCGATAGTCTGGCCGCTTATGCAAAAGAGGGAGTCAAAATTGATTTTATAAGTATTCAGAATGAGCCTGATTTTCTGTCTGGCTGGGATTGCTGCTTATTCGCTCCGAAGGAGACCGCCGACAAAGCCGGATATAACACGGCTTTTGAAGCAGTTTGGAATAAACTTAATACGCAGATGGGCGCAAATATGCCGAAGATGCTCGCCCCCGAAGCCTATGGCATAACCATTTCCAGAAAATATATAGAAAATTTAAACGATTTATCCCACGTTTATGGTTATGCACATCATCTTTACGATTGCCCCGGCAATACTTCCGGCTGCGGCACGGAGCCCGATAAATATCTTACCGAAATGAAAAACTTCAAAGAAAAATATGGTGATAAGCCTTTCTTCCAGACAGAATATCAGCACAAAGAACCGGATTCCTGGCAGCAGGCAATGAACACAGCGATTTTGATGCATAATTCTCTGGCTGTCGAAGATGTTGCCGGATATTTATATTGGGATTTGTTCTGGGGTCCGGGAACGGTTAGTCTAATCAGCATCGACAATCCGGATTCATTCACAATCAATCCCGTCTATTACGCTTTCAAGCAGTATTCAGCTTTTACAGACCCGCTCTGGCAGCGAGTCGATGCGTTATGTGAAAATACAGGTTTGAGAATAACTGCTTATATCAGTCCGGATAATAAAAAATTAACGGCAGTCATAATCAATACTACCGCGGATATGGAAATTGCGGGCGATTTGTCATTTAAAGATTTCTCAATCGCTAAAGGCCAAATTACCCGTTCCAGCAAAAACGAAAAATGTGTCCTCATCGGCGATTATAAGGCAAATGAACCATTAAAACTGCCTGCAAATTCTATAACTACTCTGACAATCACCGGCAAATAAACTGATAACCGATAACTATAAATTTTATTAAAGGAGTAAAAGATGTCTTATAAGAGTTTGTTTTTATTACTATGTTTATCATTAGCTTGTTACGCCAATACCAATCTTCTAATCAATCCCGATTTGGAAAAAGGCATTGAAGGCTGGGCGGGCCGAAGCTGCCAGATTCAGGCGGTTACCTCTCCCGTTCACAGCGGCAAAGGCGCCGTAAAAGCCTTCGGCAGAGACTCTAATTGGCAGGGAATCAGGCAATCGATGTTCGGCAAAATGGAAAGCGGAAAAACTTACCAGATTTCCGCCTGGTTAAGACTTGAAACGGGCGCAAGCACGCCGGTCGCCATATCAGTCGAGCAGCAGGATGGCAGCGGCACAAAATATCATAATGTCGCCAGTGGAACTGCAACCGACAGTAACTGGGTTCTGCTTTCAGGTAGCTTCACTCCTGATGTAAACGGTGCATTAACTGTTTTAGACATCTATTTTGAAGGCCCCCCGCCGGGCGTTAATTTTTATGTCGACGATGTGAATGTTTTCGGGCCGGAACCGTCCGTTTCAAAAGTTAAACCGGCAGAGCCAACCGCAACTGCACAAATTGATGTCCATAAACGCTACCAAAAAATCGAAGGTCTCGGCGCTTCGGGTGCGTTTCGCACGATGGAATTAGTCAACAATAAACATAAAGCCGAATTGTATAAACTGCTTTTCAAAGACCTCGGCATTGATATATTCCGTATAAGAAATACTTACGACATTGAGCCAAACGTCTTTAAAGAGACTGTGGAAATTGTCAAAGGCGGCAAAGCCGCGCTCGGCGGGAATTTGAAGATTATGATTTCCTCCTGGTCGCCGCCGGCGTATCTGAAAAGCAATGGAAGCACAATCGGCGGAACTCTTGCGAAAAAGGACGGCAAATTCGTATATGATGAATTTGCTCAGTGGTGGCTCGATAGTCTCCTCGCTTACCAAAAGGCAGGCGTTAAAGCTGATTATATGACGATGCAGAATGAGCCTGACTTCGAGGCCAAATACGATGCCTGCATATTCGCTCCTTCAGCGGACCCGAACCTCGCGGCTTATGATGCTGCGTTTGATGCGGTCTGGAAAAAATTGAATGTTAAACTTGGAAAAAATATGCCTAAAATGCTCGACCCCGAAACGATGGGCTTTTCAAATGTCGAAAGATACACAGCCAAATTAGACAGTTCCCGCATTTATGGCTATGCTCATCATCTTTACGATTGCAGCGGCTGCGGAGCAAACCCTGACAGGTACATTCCGAAAATGGAAAGCTTCATAAAATTTAATTCTCAGCACGGCAACAAGCCGCTTTTTCAGACGGAATTCGAGGATGAGCCGAACACTTGGACCGGGGCTATGAATACCGCGATTTTGCTGCATAATTCTCTGACAATTGAGCAGGTTGCCGCGTATCTTTACTGGGATTTATTCTGGAGCGCCGACAGTGGAATGGTAAGCGTTGATGACCCCTGTTCCTATACCATTAAGCCCGTTTACTATGCTTTTAAGCAATTTTCAGCTTTCACTGACCCCGGCTGGCAGCGGGTCGATGCCTCAACTGAAAATACCGGCCTGCGAATGTCTGCGTATATCAGCCCGGACAACCCGCCCTCAGGCGAGGTCTCGCCAAAGGCGGATAAAAAGCTGACCGTAGTAATAATCAATACAACTGCTGATACAGATATAACCCTCAACAATTCATTTAAGGGTTTCAAAATTTCCAAAGGCGAAATTTTCCGTTCCAGCGAAAAAGAGAAATGTGCAAAGGTTGGCAATTTCAAAGAAAACGAACCATTAAAATTGCCGGCATATTCTATAACGACTTTGTCGCTTTCCGGAAAATAATGATACGAAAACTAATTTAGCGGCCGCCGCTCGAGGCGGCCTTTTTCCCCGCCACAAGTGGCGGGGCTAAATTGCGTATTTTCTGCCAAATTTATTGATATGCAGAATTTTCCCCAGCGGCCTTTTTGGCACGTGCAGGACGTCGTTCTTGTCTAAATAATATTTTATGTCTTCTCCTGTTGCATCTTCCAATACAGGCTTTTCAGCGGGTTTTCCAAGTGCTATTACCGAATCGACCTGATACTTTTCATCAATCTTTAAAATCTCCAGTATTTTCAGTCTGTCGATTGCCTTAAGCCAGCAGGAGCCGATTCCGCTGCCCCAGGCGCCGATTAAAATATTTTCTATCGCCGCAGCAGTATCAACTGAAGAATCCTTTTTGATTTCGGTATCGATAAGCACGGCAATATAAGCTGTTGGTCTTTGATGTGGAGCGGGGTCTCTTTTTGGCCTGACATATCCTGCCCAGGAAAGCGTTTCAAAAATCTGCCGGCAGACGGCTGGCTCATCGACAACAATATATTCCAGCGATTGAACGTTTGCAAAAGCCGGCGCACAGCGTGCTGCTTCAACCAGTTCTATCAATAGATTTCTGTCTAATTTCTCCTGGCTGAATCGCCTTACACTTCTCCTCGTTTTAATAACATCAAGAATATTCATTTTATTCTCCGAATAAATATTTAGTTCCCCCTTGTGACTTGTGTACTTATACTCAACTTTTCACTTTTAGCTTTTCACTTTTAACTTCTTTAATGGGCGATATAGGATTCGAACCTACGACCTCCTGCGTGTCGAGCAGGCGCTCTAACCAACTGAGCTAACCGCCCATATCGGGGTAATTATCGTCTATTTGTAATGAAAATCAAGAAAAAATTACTGATAACCGAGTTTCTGATAACTGATAACTAACATCAAACCGATAACTGATAACCGATAACCGAATTGCTATCTCATTTCCTCAATACTTCAAAAATTTCTTTATACTTTTTGTCGATATGCACAGGTTTTGTCCAGACGGCAAGTTTAAGACTTTTCCTGCAGGGACAGTCGTCATCGCAGAGGGTTTGGCCGGACTTTAAAACAGCTTTAATCAATTCTATCGCGTTAGAGGTCGCCTCGTTAAGATTGCCGATAATTTCCTGAAGTAATGTCTGGGAATCTACGTTTGGGTCTTTTTTTCGCCAGCAGTCATAATCGCTCACCAGGGCAATAAGGGCAAAGCACATTTGTGCTTCCCTCGCTAATTTCCCTTCCGGCATAGCCGTCATTCCAATAAGCTGGCCGCCCCATCTTCTGTGCATATATGCTTCAGCTCTCGTTGAAAATTGAGGCCCTTCCATACAAACATAAAAAGCCTTTTCGTGGACATCAGTTTTTATTTTTTCACGAACATTCAAAATCGCCTGTCGTAATCTTTCACAATAAGGTTCAGCCATTTCGCAATGAACGGCAGGCTGGTCAAAGAACGTATTTCTTCTTTTAAAAGTTTTATCAATCACCTGCTCGACAATTACAATATCTTTTGGTTTTATCTTTTGTTTAAGTGAGCCTACCGCCCCGCTTGCGATTACTGTCGTTACGCCGAGTTTTTTCAATGCGAAAATATTGGCCGCGTAAGGCACTGTCGATGGATTAAACTGATGTCCTTCGCCGTGCCTGTTTATAAAGGCAATATCCCTGCCCGCAAATGTGCCCGTCAGTATTTTCCCGCTCGGCAAACCAAAAGGCGTTTTAATTTCAACTTTCTTAACCTTCTTAATCTGACTTTGTAAAGCATCTCCAAGCCCTGAGCCGCCAATCAATCCAATTCGTTCGGCCATAATAAATCCTTAATGATAAGTTAAGTAACGAATTCAACTTTGTGGCTTATCCTAACACGTGATTAGCCGGTTTGAAAGTAAATAATGGAAAAGACCTTTGCGATTCAGGGTGGTTCGTTTAGCCGCCGCCACCCTGTCTCGCCATCCTGTCCGTTCGTAGCCCTTGGCGAAGACGGAAGCCTTTGGCGACGGCGGAACCGTAACCGCTTGCCGTTCATTGGATGTTCAGAGTTCGACGTTCAATGCTTGCCCGCCGTAGTTTTAACGAAGGCGGGTTGGACGTTCATAAAAAATTTTAAATATTAAATATTAAATTTTAAATATTTATTCGTATATCCCTTCCTCCAGCCAATAGTTCATAAGTTCGATAAGGTCATAGATATCTACATCGCCGTCGAAGTTCAAATCCGCCCATTCGCAGTAATCGTTATAAATTCTGCAGTCTTCTCTCATCCAGTATTCTGCAAAAACGGCAAAATCCCTGAAGTTATTTTTGCCGTCGGTATATAAATCCGCAGGCGATATCTGCCAGGTTAAAATCGGATACTCATCTATTTGTATAAACCAGTCAGCTTTATCACCATCAGTATAAGAAAAATCCCAGCCTGCTGATGTAAATGTTGAAAGTGTTTGCATTTCTTCTGTCGTTTTTCCTTCTCCGCCGGCACTTGTTGTTTGTCCCGAAGTATTCACATCCCAGAAACTGCCGACAACGCCACCTTGATAGCCCCATCCCACCAGACCGCCAACATACTGAGAACCGCTGACCGCACCCGTCGAATAACAATTGCTGATACTACTTTGGTAGGCGACTCCAACCAGCCCGCCTACATCATAAGAACCGCTGACCGAACCCGTTGAATAGCAATTGATAATACTGCCGCCGAGGTTGTCTCCCACCAGACCGCCTGCATACGAATAATAATTTTCAGAACTACTATTGACGTCACATATCGAATAGCAATTGCTGATACTGGCATAATAATTTATTCCCACCAACCCGCCGACATAATAAGTACCACTGACCGCATCCATCGAATAGCAATTACTGATACTGCCATAATTATTTCCTCCCACCAGACCACCGATGTAATAAGAATAGGAACCACCGCTGACCAAACCCGTCGAATAACAATTGCTGATACTGCCGCCGTTGTCTCCCACCAGCCCGCCAGTATCAAAACCATTTCCGGTGACAGTGCCCGTTGAATAGCAGTTGCTGATACTGCCGCTATCATTACCTCCACACAACCCGCCGGTATAATGATCTCCGCTTACATTGCCTGTCGAATAGCAGTTGGTAATGCTGCCGTTATAATTACCTCCGCACAGCCCGCCAGTATGCATATCTCCGCTTCTTACATTGCCTGTCGAATAGCAGTTGCTGATACTGCCGCTATCATTACCTCCGCACAGCCCGCCGGTATGCATATTACCACTTACAGTGCTGGTCGAATAGCTGTTGGTGATGTCGCCTTGACAACAATTATTTCCGCACAACCCGCCGATAGAATCATTTCCGCTTACATCCCCGCTCGAATAACAGTCAGTGATATTGCCCTCCTCATTACCTCCGCACAGCCCGCCCGTAACACAATCTCCGCTTACAGTGCCGGTCGAATGACAGTTGCTGATACTGCCTTGCTTGCTGTTGTATCCCACCAGCCCGCCAACAAACCCATCATAACCGCTGACAATACCCGTTGAATAGCAATTACTGATACTGCCTTGCTCGCTGTTCCATCCCACTAGACCGCCGACACAATTTCTTCCAGTTATGTTGATATCCTCTGCGCCTAAATTGCGGATTTGGCCTCCGGCGCCAACATAACCAAACAGACCGATGCAATCGATGTCAGGACTGTTTATATCGGCATTGCGAATGATATGGCCGTTGCCATCAAATATTCCTCCGAATTTACTAATAATTGCCTGCGTAAAAATCTGCCCACCTAAGTCAATATCATTTGTCAGGATAAAGCATTTGTCGTAATCTTCTGGTGTGCCGCCCAATGTCAGCAGGTTATTGACATCAGCAATCTGATACGGGTTATTTGGTTCGCCGCTTCCGCCGGAATAGGCAAAAACTATCGAAAATAAGCAGAGAATAATTCCAATGGAAGCCCCCACTGCCTTTCGATATGAGCCAAACACTGATTCCTCCTTATATACTATCTCTTTTAAGTCTCCTGATAGATTACCTTATTTATCCTCAAAAATCAAGCAAAAATACTACTAATTGTCATTCCCGAGCGCTGCTCCTTGGGTTCTCTACAGGGAACACAAAATGCAAGAAAAAAACCTCTTTTATTCGTTATCGCAGTGATTTCAACGTTAACCGAAAGACGTTTTAACGTAACGAGCAGCGCACTTGTCCGTTCGTAGCTCTTAGCGAAGACGGAACCGCAACCGATTTACGCTTTTTTCAATTCTTCAATCTTAAATTTTCAATTTTAAATCTTACAGCTTCCAGTCTGAAGTCCCCTTAACCAATTTGTTTTGAATAATCATACCGACAAATGTAGCAAATATAAGAATGACCGGCAAAAACCAGTCATAATTGAAGACCAATGACCGAACAAAATTGGCCTTTTCATTCTGATGCAGCTCATAACGATATAGAAGAGCTAAAACCCCTACAATTATTAAGACAGCGCCTCCAAGACTCGTAAACAGCATTACAGCAATCTTGAAGACTATAAACGAAATCATACCGCCTGCTATAATACCGATAACTGCTCCTGCCCAGAGAAACTGCTGGGGCAGTCCGAAGGCATACCAAAGTCCGCTCGTAATAATTCCGCCTGCCACGGCGCCGAGAATACTTACTGCCCATTTCATAAGCGGTATAGAAAGAATGGCAAGACCGGCCAATCCGATTATTCCGCCCCAGAGAACCGAATTTGGCGTATTCATCATTTCGCCGACTCTCATACCTGCAAAGAGTCCCAGCATTCCGAAACAAACCACAGTAATCACTTTAAAAATTCGCCAGCCGTAGAAAAGATAAACTGCTCCGAAAGATACGGCAATGAGGGCCTGTATCCAGCTTAGAGAGGTTATCTGTTCCCAGATTAAATCGACGGGAACAACGGAAGTTTGTTTGGCGGTTTCGCTGCTTGCCGCAGCAAGAACAAATAGAGGGTTCATCCCGCACCTTCTTTCTATTCAACTTCGCAATATTGAGGCGAGTTAAATGTTTTTAAACTTATTGTAATTCTTTTCTTTAACTGACTATATGTTCTTCCAAAACATTTCAAAGATTTTTCTCGTTTCTTGGCATCTTCCAATGAGATAAAACTTTCGTAATATATTAATGTCCATGGTAAATATTTCATAGTATATCCAACAAGACCGGCATTATGCTCTTTTAATCTGTGTTCTATATCTTTGGTATACCCAATGTATAAACTATTATTTTTTCGACTTTTCAAAAGATACACATGATACATAATCGTATTCATATAATTAAACATTTAGAAGGTGCGGGGTCCTTTTTCTTCGTCCGCCGGCTTAACCGATGAAACGGACGGAGAAAGAATAAGTTGGACTATCGTTCCGAATATTACCATAGCGCCAAAAGCCATAGCATAAAACTGCGGCTTATCTGCGATATGGGTTATAGGTCTTGAATTTTTGTAAAACAGCAGCATTATCATACCTATAAAAATAATTGCTGAGCCAAGCATTGAAGAAACAACAGCGATAAACAATCGCGGAACTATCAAAACAGCTATTATAGCAGCTATCGCAGTTGCCGCTGCGCCTGCGAAGCTAACGATTCCTGCCGAGGCAATCGCGGTTTTACCTTTGCCGGCAAAATATTCCGCTGTCTTAACAGTTATTTCCAGCACATCCGATACGTCGATAGGAACACTGCCTATTTCATACTCCGGCCAGGTCGGATACTCCGGGACAAAATTATCTGCTGTAATTTCATCAGGATTATAAGCCTTATTGGTTTTCTGGAATTCAACCATATCCGGCTCAACTTTAGCAGCCGCCAGGCCGCCGGCCAGAACCACCATAACGATTAACGCGCTGGCGACGGCGCCGAATATGCCGAGCACAATTCTATTGATAATCGCTCCTGCCAGCAAACCAATTGCTGATATTATCAGAATCACATTTGCGGAATAACCGCCGAAAACAAAAACGACTGCCGCGGCGATTGCCGCACCGGCAAGAGCTCCGATTATCATTCTCCATCGAAGTCCTGCAAGCCAGATACACAAGCCTGCCAGAACGACGACTATTCCGGGGACTACAAGAATCCGGCTCGGAAATTTCTGAGCTAAACTTTGATAATATTCTAATGCTTCGAGCATAAGCGGTATCTGTTAAAATGGCTAAAATAGGCGATATGACTATTATCGGCCTATAAGACGTAAAGTCTTGAATTTAAAGGAAAGTAAAGGTTAGCCCCCACTCCTGCGGTGGGGGTTTGTCATTCCCGCGAATGCGGGAATCCATTTTGGGTTTAGCCCCAGTTTTTATCCGCCGCAGGCGAAAACGGGTGATGATAGGGTTTGTTTTGTGACCGTTTGACGTTTTACGTTTCGAGCCTCGTAACCGTAGCCGATTAACGATGTTCATTGCGGATGAGAGGAGTCGAACCTCCATTCCCTTTCAGGAACAAGAACCTGAATCTTGCGCGTCTGCCAGTTCCGCCACATCCGCTAAAAAATATGCTTATCGATTACTTTACTGATAACCGATAACGGATAACTGAATTACTGAATTACTGATTCTAAATCATTTTCCTCACTTTATCAACCAATTCCTTAACGTGCCCAATTGAGATATTAAACTCTTTTTTCTCCTTTTCATTAAGGTCAAGCTTTATAATCTTTTCCACGCCATTGGCGCCGATTACCGCCGGCACGCCGACATAATACCCGCCCACGCTATATTCCTTATCGCAATAAGCACAGCAGGGTAAAATCGTTTTTTCGTCCTGCAAAATGGCTTGTGCCATTTTGACTGCCCCTGCCGCCGGTGCGTAATATGCGCTTGTGCCCATCAGATTCACAACCTCAATCCCGCCCATTCGCGTCCTCTGCACAATGTCCGCAATCGTCTTTTCATCAAGGACGTCCATCAGCGGCCTTCCCGCAACATTCGCATATCTCGGCAAAGGTACCATATCATCGCCGTGACCGCCCATAGTAAAACATTCAATATCGGCATTGCTGACGCCGAGCTTTTCAGAAACAAAATACGCGAATCTGGCAGTGTCAAGAACGCCTGCCATTCCCATTACCTTATTTTTATCGAAACCGCTGACAATCGCGGCGGCATTAACCATCGCATCAAGTGGATTGCATACGACAATAATAAAACTGTTCGGCGAATATTTTGCGATTTGCTCCGTTACACTTTTTACAATTTCGGTATTTTTCGCAAGTAAATCGTCCCTGCTCATTCCCGGCTTTCGCGCAAGGCCGCTGGTAACAATGACTATATCGCTGCCGCTGGTTTTCGCCCAATCGGTTGTCCCTGTAATTTTGCAGTCGTAGCCTTCGATAGACCCGGCCTGGGCAATATCGAGCGCCTTGCCCTCGGCAAGGCCTTTGACAATATCGATAAGAACGATGTCAGCTAAATTCTTTTTAGCGGCTATAAAAGCCGCCGTTGCGCCGACATTGCCGGCGCCGGCAATTGTGATTTTTTTTCGTAACATTCCTTTACTCCGTAAGTTCAGATTAATTGTTCGTTAGATTTTATCAAATTTAATGATTATTACAACAGGGATAATTTAAGGTATAGCGTAGAGCGTTTAGCGTATAGGGGATAGGACTTAAACTTAAAAGTTAAAGCTAAAAGCCCAAAACCAAAATTTAAAAATCGAAATTAAACACAACGCGGCGGGGATTTCGTTTCCAGGGTTGAAACATAAGAATAACCTGATTATCACTGTTTATTGACTATGCTTGTATGCAGTATACTGCATACAAGCATAGTGCGTATGGATATAGAAACTGAGGAAATTTAATCCGCCGTCGCCAAGGCTGTGGCGGACAAGGATTGAAAATTTGAAATTTCAGAGAAAACGCCGCCTAAAAGGCGGCCGAACTCTGCCATCGTGATGGCAGGGCTAACCCGATTTAAAACGCGGCGGGGTTTTATTTTTCGGGTTTTTCAACAGAACCAATGGCCTAATTTATTCCAGTAAGCAAAAAGTTCAACTAAAGTTTGTTAACAAAAATTGCTCTGTAAATCCAATTACGCTGCTGACACTTTCTTTATCGATTTTGTCCCACTCCGCATGAAAAGCTTTATTCCTGAGTTTAACATAGCTTTGGACTATTGAAACTTGTGCTCCTTTAATTATACCTTTGGCTTTAAGAGCGTTTATAACGTCGGACATATCTTTATCACTTACGTCCAGATTTTCTTTTATCGCTAAACGTTTTAATGCATCCTCGAGAGCAGCACACGCAAGAACTGCTGCAACATCCTTGTTTTCATCCAATGCTTTCTTTGCCAAAACTATAAAATCTGCAAATATCTCAGCAGAAACCTGACCTTCTACCGTAAATAACCAACCTTTCTCAATATCTGCTTTTGCAGCTTGGAGGATATTTATTCCCGCCTCGGTGCGAGGCAGAGCACTATTTTCCACAAACTTAAAAAATTCCTGATAATATGTATGACGAGTTCCAAATATAATTTCCAGAAAGGTAAGCGAAGCAGAACGAAAACCTCTAAATTTCCCTTCGTTTACATACGAATAGATTCCGTAATTATCAACCCACTTTGTTGATAGTACTTCATTCCCCATATTTATTAATTCATCAATTCGCTTTAATATTTCATTTGTTGTCATATTATTTACCTCTAATTTTTTCAACGGAATCACGGTTCCCTATTATTTTATTTTTCTCCTTTATCTGTTTCTTCATCCTTTTTGGGCATAAGTAGAGGCATTTGCAATCCGCTTTGTAATTCTTCGGATCTTGCTTGTACACCCCATACAATTTGTGCTATTTCTTGAATACGATCAACGAATGGTTTTGCATCTTTTCCAAATTTACCAAGAACAACACCAGCATCTCCAACAAGACCCCAAAATTTATCTAAATTTGACATCCGTTTATGTAATTCTTGTTGTAGCTTTTCCAATCTATTTAGTAAACGCGTCTTGTGATCTTCTTCGAATATTTTACTTTTATTTATCAATTCTCTAATTTCATTTATTAAAGTTTGTATTTTTTCTAAATCTCCATCGGTGAATACATATGCAAACCCTGTTCCAAGAAGGCTGGCATACTCAAATTCTGCAGATTCCAATATTTCTTTGGCGGTTCTTTTTTTGATAACAGCATTACTCATATCGTTAAGGTTTGAAAACATATTAGCGATCACTTCAATATTACGGGAGGGATTTTCTGAAAGCTCCATAAGTGGAAAGTCAAGCTCGTTTTTTTGGATAAATAACTTTAAGAAAATATACGCTTTTAAATATTCATGATATATTTTTTCGCTTGCGCTAGCACCATGCTTCCCATAAAAATCAAAGAAGTGGCTACATATCTTTTTAGCACTATCCCACTTATCAACAGGTAATTGTTTTATAAATCCTTCGTCAAACATTTTTTACTCCTTCAAGCTTTTTATCTTCCCTTATAAACCTTTTGATATTTGTCTTTATCATAAAAGTATTGAGACAAATTATACCCTTAAATTGGGCGGAAAACAATTAAAAATAGCGTATAGCGTTCAGCGTTTAGGGGATAGGGAAAATAGGGGGAAACAAAAAAGCGTTTTTCCTCATTTTTTTCAAAAAATATCACTTTGCGGGCGCGCGCAAAGTGATAAGTGCGTCCCGATTTTCGAGAATATAACTATCGGTTTGCGCGCGCACGCAAAACGATAATCCTGTTATTTCTTTCATCTTTTTGTGCCTGAAAATTATCACTTTACCGGCGCCGGTAAAGTGATGATTTGGTTAAGCAAAAATCCGTGAAAATTTGTGAAATCCGCGGTTTTTTTCCTTGACTTTTGTTAAAAATATGGTATAATACTGGATTAAGTTATGTGAAAAGTAAATAATTTGTGTTTGTAATAGTAACCCCATCCTGCAAAATGAGTTACGGCGTTTCTTGCCTCCAAAACACAATAAAAATCAAATCCCCTCCATTCCCAAAATCCAATTGTAGTGTAAATATATCCCCTTTTAACCACTTCTTACGGCTACGGTAACGAAGCCCGTCACGACAAACGTCCAACGTCCAACGAAATTTATCCGCCTTTTACCCGCCTCTGGCGGGCTGGCGGACGGGCATCGCGGCCGTAACCCATAATCGAAAGGAAAAATCAAATGAGTAAAATTCACTTTTCCGTTCCTATTCCAACATTTATCGAAAATATCATTCTGTATTTTGTTCTGTGCTATCGCAAAAAACATTACGGCTATCCGTTCAGGCTGATAAAATTAACAAAAAACCGATACGCAAAAGTTGACCCCCAAGATTACCCTGTTCTTTCTAAATACGATTGGCACCTCCTTGAAGCAAAGGGCAGATTTTATACCGTCAAGTTAAATGAAGGTCTCATTCAATCTATGCACAGGTTTCTTATGGATGCGCCTAAAGGCCGGATTGTTGACCATCGCAATGGTGATGGCCTTGATAACCGCAGGGCTAATTTGCGTCTTGCTACGCATTCTCAGAATTGCTGCAATAAAAGAATAACAAAAAAAGGGACTTCAAAATATAGAGGGGTTAGCATTGAGAAAGGCTCAAAAAAATGGCGGGCAACTATTTACTATAATAAAATAAATATACCTTTAGGTTTCTTCGAAAATGAGCAGGACGCCGCTCGCGCCTATGATAACGCTGCCAAAAAATATCACGGCGAATTTGCCGTCTTGAACTTCCCGCTTGTCGCATCGGGGGTTGGTTAGCCCCCGGACCTGTGCCGGGGGATTGTTTAGCCGTCGCCGGCACGGCGACGCCAAACTACTTATTTTTCCTTGTGCCTTCGTGTCTTCGTGGCTATTGTTTAAAATTTATTTTTTCACACTCTCCAATAATTCCATCGTCTATATCCGTCGGCTGCTGGTTCGCATCCCCGCCCTCTGGCGAGGTCTCGCCCGCCTCGCTTCGCGGTCCGGCGGAGGCGGTTGCGAAAAGCAGGACGAATTTCTCGCACTGCTGTCCTGAAACGCTGCGAAAACCTGTCTGGGTATTTGAGATTTGAGATTTGAGATTTGAGATCTCAGAATCACTGTAATTTAAGGCAATAGCATATACTTTTCCGGGCTGAAGCCGGACAGGTAAAGTCCATTCGAGGCCGCAGGGGTCAAAAAACGGCAAACCATTGGCCTCTGGTATCCAGCCTTCCTTGAACGAAGAATAGAACCAGTCTGTTTTCTTCATCGGCTCACTAAAGGTAATTGTAATCGACCTGATATTGGGGTCAACGTCTTGAGTATAAAGTTCGGGAATAGTGCTAACGACGGAGGGAATCTGTTTTTGATCCTGTTGGTTTATGCCGGCATTTCCGAGGCGGATATCCCGAAGCATTTTCACGGATTTCAGCGCAGCATTTCGCTGCAAAGGGAAATTATTTATAACATATTCAAATTGTTTCTCGGCTTTTTCCCGCTCACCCATTTGCAGGAAGCAAACGCTTGTCTGATAATTTGCCGCGGCCCTGAACTTTTCATCTGCATTAGGGTCACTTATAATATTAGCGTAAATATTCAAGGCCTCGTCGAATTTTTTTTGCGATTCGGCAATTAATCCCTGCCTCATCTTGAAATCGAGGGTTTGAGATTCGAGCTTTTCAGCATTTTCAGCGCTATTAAGCGTTTTTAACCTATCGTCAATATCCTGAAGTGTTTTTTCATATTCCTTTTGTGCCCGGCTAACCTGCGAGCGATAATCGAACAAATCATTGCCGTCTGGCGCAAAAACCAGCTTTCCTGAAGTTTGGGATAAATTGCCGCCTTGTATGGCCAACATCGCGGTTTGTGAATCAAGCAATTTAAAATGTTCAGTTTCTTCGATTTCTGCGGGTAAGGTAATGATAAGACTGACGTTAAGAGCCGAAAGAAGCGCCGGCGGCAATTGTCCGCCGGGCGCATATTTTAATTCCAATGTCGGTTTGTCTCCATTGGTCCAAACAATTTTCAAATTGCTGTTAAATGAACCGGCATAAAAATCGGTTTTGTTTATGTCCTGAAAATACGCAGTGCCTTTAAAATAGCATCTGCCGCCGCCGAGCAATTTCCAATGGACATCATTCCAGGCTGTAAAACTGCCGCTGGTTATCATCTCTTTTATCTGGCCGAGGAAAAAAGCTTCTGACTGGGACGGAAGCATATCCTTGGTTTTCGAGTAAGAGGCGTAATCGAAAAGTCCTTCAAAAGTCACTTTTCCGCTGCCGTTTTTATTGAGATTTATTACAGCCTGGCCGTCGATGCAGCCGGTGATAAAAACAAACGGCAGAGCAAAAACTAACAAGTATTTTGTTTTATTCACAAACAGGGTGCCTAAAAAAAAATTTTAATTTTTATAGAATTTTCAATAGTTAAAAGTCTAACTGACGGGCAAACCATTCTCAAGTTTTTTACTATCAATATCCATCAAACGTTTTAACTATCTATCAATAAATAACTAACAAAAGGCCTGAAAAAACAGTCAATAAATCAGGATAAATTATACCTTTATATATTAGTAGCGATAAAATCGAGATTTTCAATATATTTAATAAATATTTATTAAATCTTGACAAAGGTATAGTCCGATAGTTAAATTAGGTAGATAAGGCAAATTAGGAGACCGTAGAATATGGAAATTCAAGCGAGTGAATGAAGTATGGATACAACAAAAGAACTCTATACGACAGGTGAGGCCGCAGATTTATGCAGCCTCAGTCAGCAGACGATTATACGCTGTTTTGATTCTGGCAGATTGCGAGGGTTTCGCATTCCAGGGTCGAAGTTTCGAAAGATTCCGCGCGAAAGTCTGCTAAAGTTCATGAAAGAGAACAACATCCCGATGCAGAACCTGCAATCGGGCAGAAAACGTCTGCTTATAGTTGACGATGATGCCGAGATTGTGGAGATGATGACGGATGTTCTCAATCGTGACGGCAGATTCGAAGTCAAGACAGCCACGACAGGTTATGACGCCGGCATTATGACGCAAAAGTTCCGGCCGGACGTTATCCTGCTGGATTATATGCTGCCTGACGTCAACGGCAATATTGTGTGCAAAACAATCAGGGAAAATCCTGAATTCACGAACACAAAAATAATAATAATCAGCGGTGTAATCAATCAGACCGAGATAGACGATTTGCTTAAATCCGGCGCTGAGGCATTTATGAAAAAGCCTTTCAGCATTAACGAGCTAATCGAAAAAATCGCTGCATTGCTTGAAATTTAACCTCAAGCCTCGGAGGAAGAAGTCCGGTTAATGACGCAGTCATTGGCAAATATCTCTGCTCAGAAGGTAAAATTATCTGTTTACGAACTGAATTGTTTAACCGCGCATCCATTAACAGCCGTAAAATGTGCAGGCTATTTATCCGCCGGTCTGTATGAAAACGCTTCTATCTGTTTGTCATCCGACCCCGCAATTGCATTAGCGGTAATCAGGTCCTGTAAGCAGCAAAACACGCAGATTGATGGACAAACTGTTGATTTCTCATTGCTGCTGAAGCAATTGTCAAAAAAAGACCTTCTTAGAATATTACTCACTCTGAATGTTTATAATCCGGAAAATGCAGATATTCTGCCTCTTATAGCTTCGCTGGTTCGCCGAAGCGGCACAAGGGCTTTTGCCGCAAAACTTATCGCAGAAAAGATTGACTCCGGCAGAACAGAGGCTTTCAGAGCCGCTCTTTTTGCAGATGCCGGCCTGTTCGCCCTTGCACAACTATTCACAAAAAGTCTCCTGATGCTCCGGCAGGAATCAATTGAACAAAAAATTCCTCTTCTGAATCTCCAGCAGGAACATCTCGGCATCACAGACAATATTCTATCGCAAATGCTATTACAAAAATGGCAGCTCGGCGATTCGATTGCCGATACCGCCTGGCTGTATAAAACCAAAGCAACCACTTTAATAGACAGACTTCCTTACGGCAAAATTATTTCGATTGTTCGCCTGGCGGATATGCTTTGCGATTCGGAATATCCTGACGATTTTCATAATCTTGCTCAAAAGCTATCCCTGATGGATTCAGCCATAAACGAAATTAAAGAAAAAGTCCGGATTTTCGCAGGTCAAATAAACGGGCTGCTTGGCCTTGACATTGAAAATCCCTCGCAAGTTTATTCCGAAACGATTAAACAAATATACTTAAATCAACTTACCGCAAAGTCATATACAGGAGATGAATTCGAGGCCTTTGTTCAGAAATTTACTGACAATATAAATTCACAGGCCAGGCTTATCGACGTCGCGGCAATTTCCGCAAAGGCAATTTATGAAATCTTTTCTGCTCAAAATGTTTGTGTCTTTATTGCCCTGCCGAAGCAGTCGGGGGAAGCTCTCCTGTCGCTTTCGCTCCAGGCTCCGAACTCGAAGGCATTTTTGACTGCCGTCATTAAAGACGGCGGCGACGTTAAAACAACACTTATAGAAAGTTCCGAAGCTATTCAATCCAGTAATTTTCAGCCCCAGTTTTGCAGGCAGGTTGGGATGGATATTGATAATGATAAAACCCAGCTTATACCCATCAAAAGCGGCGATGAAACTATCGGCGGCATAATATTTAAAGGTTCGATTTTCGATAATAAACAGCTTGGACTGATAAGCGATTTTATCGCGAAAATGGCTTCAATTATTAACAGAAACGAATACGAAGAATCAATCGCACAATCAGCAGTAGAATGCTTAGAGCAAATAAAAACGCAACCCCCGGCAGAGCCGGGGACTAAATCCCAAAAGGAAACGTTGCCTGAAACAGTCGCGGAAATTGCAGCGGGAGCAGCTCACGAACTGAATAATCCGCTTGCGGTAATATCCGGCAGAGCGCAACTGCTTTCGCAAAGCGAAACAGATGAAACAAAAAAAACGGTCTTAAATCAGATTTCCGAAAAGGCCAAGGATATTCACGAAATCGTCGGCCAGCTTATGAGCTATGCCCGGCCCCTTAAGCCGCATATTCGAACGGTCTCGCCTTTCATTATAATTAACAACGCTCTTGAAAAGGTAAATGCCCGTTATCTTTCGGAGCCGATAGACATCAAACTTGAAAATATCGAATCCCTCAGCGATGTTGAAGCTGATGGTGAACAGGTCGCCGATGCAATTGCCCAGATAATTTACAATGCTCTGGAATCTTATGAAAGCGGCAATGGGCCGGTGCAAATTGTCGGCAAAGAACAAGGCGAATCTGTTGAAATACAAATCATCGACAGCGGCTGCGGGATGAGCGAAGAAACACTCCAAAAGGCCGTTCAGCCGTTTTTCTCCGAAAAAAGCGCAGGCAGACAAAGAGGAATGGGGTTGTCGCTTGCCGAAAGCTACTTAAAAAACAACGGCTGCACATTAAAAATAGAAAGCAAGCTGGAAAAAGGAACGACAGTAACAATCAACCTTCCGCGAGCAGGTATTTAAAGTTTAATATTTAATATTTAAAATTGAAAATTAGTAAATGGGTAAATGGATAAATGAGTGGATGAGTGAATGGGATAGTTTTTTTCTTGCTTTTTGAAGATAAAGAGGGTATTCTATTAATCGAGTTAAAAAAATAAATAGTGAGGAGTCTCAATGTTATTTTGCTCGGACAGGAAAGGGGTTGGGGTAATAGGAATAGTCTGTATTTGTTTTTCAATCGCTTTCGCATATTCGGGCGGTAGCGGAACGAAAGATGACCCATACCTAATATCAACACCCCAAGATATGAATAATATAGGTTCACAGCCTAATGACTGGAATAAATACTTTTTATTAATAAATGACATAGACATGTCTGTTTACAGCAATAATGAATATAATGTAATATGCGGTGATTCAACTGACGGATGGTACACTATGTTTGAAGGGGTTTTTGATGGAAATGGACATATTATAAGAAATCTCAAATTAAATATAGGCGGAATGACAGGCTTGTTTGGTTATATCGGTTTAAATGGAATTGTTCGGAATGTTTGGCTGGAAGGAATTAATATTAAAAGTAATTGTTATGTTGGTGGAATTGCAGGAAGAAATGAAGGAATTATTCAAAATTGTCATGTTTCCGGCATAATAGAATGTGAGGAAACTGGTGGAGGAATAACCGGCTATTGTTTCGGAACGTCGTCGCAAATTAGAAGTTGTTCTTTTAAAGGGCGTGTGAGTGGAACATATGGTATAGTGGGTGGTATTGTGGGCTCTATTGATTCGCCTGAGATAGCCAAATGTTACGCAATTGCTGAAATTACTGGTGAACATGTGTGCGGAGGGATTGTCGGTGATAATATGGGTGGCAATTTTGAAATGTGTTATGCAAAAGGAGCTGTTACATGCTCTAGTTATGGCGGAGGATTTGCTGCTTCTACTCATGATCATTGCGGCTACGGTGGTAATATTAAAAATTGTTATGCAAATGTAATAGTCAATTGCAGTGAGACTGCTGGTGGGTTTTCCGGTTCGTTCCCAGGAATGTATGGAGAGATTTGGAATTGCTATTGTTCCGGCAAAGTTATCTATGATGTGAATAATCACTCAGATGTGGGCGGCTTTATCGGAGAAAACATAACAACGCCATCCGGCGTTTTCAATAGTTATTTTTTGGAAACTTCTGGTCCTGACAACGGTTTTGGAGAACCATTATCGGATGAGCAGATGAAACAGCAGGCGAGTTTTATAAACTGGGATTTTGTGAATACCTGGCAAATGTGCATCTGCGGTCAAGGTTATCCGTGTTTGAGGTGGCAATGCCCTGCCTACATCTACTCCGGCGGCTCGGGAACAGAGACTGACCCATACAGAATAGCCACGGTCTGCGACTGGCAGCAGTTGATGAATACGCCGGCAGATTGGAACCAGTGTTTTCTTCTGACGGCCGATGTGAACCTGCAGGGTATTACCCTAACGCCGATCGGTATATACGATTACTTCAATCCTATGCCCTTTACCGGTGTCTTTGACGGCAATAGCCATATCATCTACAACGTGGATATGAATAAACCGACGAGCGATTATATCGGCCTGTTTAGTTATGTTAGCAGCGGCCAAATACGCAATTTAGGAATCGTGGATGTCAATATAATTGGTGATGAGTATGTAGGTGGTCTGGTGGGGCTCAACTATGACGGTAGTATCATCAATTGTTATTCGACAGGTGTCGTCAGCGGTTCTTCTGATGTCGGCGGGCTGGTGGGAAAGAGCAGCCAAAGCAGTATTAGTAATTGCTATTCAACGTGCACAATCTACGGCAGTAACGGACATAGTAATGTCGGCGGCCTGATAGGTCTGAACGGTATTGGATCCCTTACTAACTGTTACGCTACCGGTAACATCAATTTCAAAAATGGCGTAGGAAGTGGAGGTGGAAGTACCTATGTCGGTGTCGGTGGGTTGGTGGGAAGTAATTATAGTTATGAAGAAAACGGCATTATCGCCTGTTACGCCACGGGAACGATTACTGGAAAAAATGGTGGATATGTCGGCGGCTTGGTTGGATATAATGATAACCATATTATGGACTGTTACGCTACCGGTGACGTAAATGTCATAGGTAGTTCTGTCCAGTTTATTGGGGGGCTGGTGGGATTTACTGATAGCGGTTCTCGGAATGTTATTACCAATAGTTACGCTACAGGTGCGGTAAATACTAAATATAGCAATTATGGAGGCCATTATGTCGGCGGCCTGATGGGATATAATAATGGCACAATCACCGCCTGTTACGCTGCAGGTTCAGTAAATGGGCGCGACGATATTGGTGGCTTAGTAGGATATAATAATGACACAATTACCGCTTGTTATGCGACAGGTTCAGTAAATGGAAACGAGGAGGTTGGCGGCCTGGCGGGAAGAAATGGCAGGATGGGTCCCGTCATTATTGATTGTTATACCACAGCAACTGTTACCGGAAGAAATTATGTTGGCGGTTTGGCGGGAACAAATCTTTACACTATTACCGACTGTTATGCCGCAGGTGCGGTCGTTGGAGACAGTAATGTAGGCGGTTTGACAAGCGGTAATGGAGGAAGCATTAACGCCTGTTTTTGGGATGTGAATACATCTGGACAGGCGACAAGTGACGGCGGAGAAGGAAAAACTACAGAGGAAATGAAAATGCTTTCAACATTTACATCGGCAGGATGGGATTTTTCTTATAATGACGGTGACGAGGCAATCTGGTTTATGCAAATAGATGAGTATCCGATTTTAACCTGGCAGATATCGCCTGCGGATATCTATACCGACGGCAGAAATAACTTCAGGGATTTTGCAATATTCGCACAATACTGGATGAGAGAAGATTGCAGGGTATATAACGATTACTGCGACTTTGCGGACTTGAATTTTGACGGCTCTGTAGATTTCGATGACCTTATCGAACTCATGAGCTATTGGCTGGAAACGGGGATATACGAATAAATATTTAAAATTTAATATTTAAAATTTAAAATTTTTTATGAACGTCCAACCCCGATGAGATAACCGAAGCGGCATCTCACGGGGCAAGCATTGAACGTCGAACTTTGAACATCCAATAAACGGCAAGCGGTTATGGTTCCGCCATCGCCAAAGGCTGTGGCGGACACGTGCGCTGCTCGAATCTGAATTTTTATAGGACCTCAAAATTGGGGTTATTTCCTGATTAAATCACCCTTCTTTTTTGTCGAAATTCTTTAATGGAACAATATAACTTTTGGAGACATTCTGTGAAGGAAGATAGAAACCTTAGATTACGCAGGCTTGTCAGGAAGTTAAATAGCATCAGGATGGCTCAAAAAAAGCAAATTGATATCCTCTGCAATGATATTCTATCAGCCCACGGTGAATTCATAAACCATCTCAAAAGCTTCAGGTTCGCTGCGGATTTTTATGAAAGCCTTCTCGGCGCAGCAAACCTCGATGCAATTGCCGCTTCGGCGGGAGATTTTCTCACCAAAAATACAGCCGGCTGCAGCGTCGCGATTATCTTTACAGCTTCCGACCCGCTTCGCCAGCAAAACGAGGCGAGTGCACTGCAAATTCATTTTTATTCAGAAGACCCGCAGCTTGAAGACATACCCTCTCATATCAGGCAAACCCTGACAGCGAAAATGGTTGAGTCCGTTTGTCACAGCAGTAAAATCTGCAGTGCCGATGATTTGTGCAAAATGGGCTTTTTCGCAGGCCCGGCAATTTTAAAACGAATTTCACTTGCTACAATCGGCCTTAATAATACTGGTCCGGCACTTGGTATGATTTTACTTTACCGCTCTGCGGATAAACCGCTTTCAAACTCAGAAATTTCCACGGTATCATCAGCAGTCAAAGGACTGTCAAAAGCGGTAAAAGTCTTGCAAAACGCAAACACTATCGCTTAACCAATAGTAAATTTTCCATTGCTGTATATAACCCTGCCGTCGGCGAGAATTTGGCCGTCTTTTATATCCGCAAGCAAATCCCAGTGTATTGCCGATTCATTTTTTCCGCCTGTTTCCGGATAGGCAGCGCCGAGCGCCATATGAATTGTGCCGCCCATTTTCTCATCGAACAGCATATTTTTTGTAAATTTGCTCACCCGCGGATTATTGCCGATTGCGACTTCGCCGAACCTGTTTGCTCCCGGTATTTCGAGAATCTTATCCAGCAGTGCCTGTCCCTTCGCTGCCCTGCCTTTGACAATCACTCCGTTTTTAATTTCAAGCGTTATGTCTTCAATTTCCTGCCCCATATAAATTCCGGGATATGAAAAACGAACCCTGCCGTTGACAGAATCTTCAGCCGGTGCTGTAAAAACCTCGCCGCTGGGCATATTGTGTTTGCCGGAGGAGTTAATCCATTTTTTGCCGTCCGTCCTGAATTTCACATCCAAATTACTGCCTTTATATTGTATTTCTTTGGTGTTATTGAGAAAATTCACAATTCTTTCCTGGTCGTCTTCAAGTTTCTTCCAGCATTTTATAGGGTCATCTTCATTTAAAAAACAGCAGTTATAAACAAAATCCGCATATTCGCTTTGGCTCATTCCGCATTCCTGGGCCTCGGCGTTTGTCGGAAAAACGCACAGCGTCCATCGAAGCTTATTTTCAGCCGACCTTTGCATAAAAATCCTGTTTAGTTCGGCCCTTGCGGCATTGCATTTTTGTTTTTTCTCAGCAGGCGTATTCTGAAGCTCTTTAACATTAAACGGCGCAATGATATTCAAAAGCGAATCGAAATTTTCATAAACATATTTGCTCAATGGTGAAATATATTCAAGCTGATTATCCGAGGCGTTATCGAAAAAGATTTTCTCAGTGCCGTTAATTGATATTTTGAATTCAGGATACGCTCCGGCTTTAATCGCCTCCGCATAAACCTCTTTTATAAGCTCTTCAGCAAGGTAAGAGGAATGGATAAGAAGTTTGTCGCCCTTTTTTATTCCGAGAGAATAATTAACCAATAGTTTTGCGTATTTCTTAATAATATCATTTGCCGCCATAAATTTATCCCTGTAAAAACCTTTATTCTATCGAAAATATAGCGTCAAAAAGGTTTTATTTCAATGATAAATGACGGCTGAAGGATTCCTTATTTCTTTATTTCTTTATCCTTCTCTTCGTCCTGCTCTATTTTCTTTTCTATCTCGTCTTTTGTTTCGTTCATTCCCTTCTTGAATTCCGTAAGGCTTCTGCCTAAGGAACGTGCTACTTCAGGCAGTCTTTTTCCGAAAAGAACAAGAGCGATAATCAGAACCATCAGTATTTCCCAGAATCCGGGAGTCCACGCAAGAACTTTTGAGCATATTTCAGTCATTTTAAACTCCATTTTTTATATCTGGTTAACCCCGCCGAACGGCGGATATTTTCTAATGCACATTGACGCCAAAAGCACGTAATAGTATAATTAAACTTTATTATATATGCAAGCGAGTAAATTTATGCCTCAATTTATTCAAAATCATCGACGGCAGACGATTATAAGCTGTCTTATAATCGTTTCCCTTATTCTTATTGCCGTTGCCGTAGGTTTAAAGCAAAAATTTTACCAGAAACCAGCCTCCGACTCACTCACCGAGCCTAAAGCTACCGCAGCCCAAACAATCCTTTCTGCCGACATTTTCGACTCAAATTTTTCTCCTGTCGGCGATACCGAGACTTACAATTCGCATAATCTTTACGAAAAAATTGACGGCAGAGACGATTTATATCTCGGTAATGGTTTTATTTCTCTTCAATACAGACGTTTTGCCGATAAATCAGCAAAAAATCAAGAGGCGGAAGTTTATCTTTACGATATGGCCAGTGCCGAAAATGCCTTTGCAGTTTACAGCCTCCAGAAAAGAAGCGAAAGCACACCGCTGGATTGGGCACAGTTCGGCTATTCAACCCCGGACTCTGTTTACGCGGCTTTCAGCAAATATTATGTCGAGATTATTTTGTCTTCTGAGAACAATGCTCTCTTAACCTCTGCCCAAAACGCTGCAAAGAAGCTTTCATCTGCCGTTTCTGCAGGCAAAACGGTAATGCCGGTTTTTGACCTTTTTCCAGCCGAAAATCTTGTCACCGACTCTTTTAAATTCATCAACGCTGACGCCTTCGGCTGCAGCGACCTTAAAAACATCTTTACCGCCGAGTATAAAATCAACAATAATTTAATCACCGCTTACATCCGCAAAACCGACCCCGGCCAGCTTTATGAAAAATATTATCATTTCCTAATCGACAACGGCGCGGAAGAATTATCGCTCAACTACAAACTGCCCGCTTACAGGGCATATAATTTGTTCGGCACAAATGAGATATTTTTCTTTACACGTGAATATTTCGCCGGCGTCCGCGGCCCGGCTCCGATCAAAGATATGCAAATTGTATTCGAAAAACTTTTTGAGAGTCTTTCCAGTCAAAAAAATGAACAGCGATAAAATCTCAAGAAGAGAATTTATGGCAAGAACCGCCAAAGCAGGCATTTCAATTGCCGCCGTCGCAGCCGCCGCGAAATTGCTTTATGAATCCGACGTCCGCAATATGCTGCCGAAACCTTCAACTCTTACAGGTTTGAGGGATTATTCTGTTGCTCCCCTCTCCGGGCAAACGATGAGCATTGTGTCAGGTTTAAACCGCAGTCAAACAGTCGGCAAAGCCATCGAGCTTCTCGGCGGCATAACCCGTTTTGTCCGGCCCGGCGAAACTGTCTTGTTAAAACCCAACGTCGGCTTTTCCCGTCCGCCGAGGGTTTGTGCTACAAGTCATCCTGATATTATTTCTGAAATTACTAGTCTTTGTTACGAACAGGCAAAGGCGAAAAAAGTTTATATTACCGATAATCCCATTAACGACGCTAAAAGCTGCTTTGAATTAAGCGAAATTCTCGCTGCCTCTGCCAAATGCGGAGCGGAGGTAATTCTGCCGAAGGCTGATTTCTTCAGGCCGCTGACCCTTCCCGGCGGAAAACTCATTAATAACTGGCCTGTCCTTTATGAACCGTTCAAAAACGTTGATAAGGTCATCGGCATTGCTGTCGTCAAAGACCATAGCCGCAGCGGCGCATCAATGATAATGAAAAACTGGTATGGTCTGCTCGGCGGCGGCAGAAATATTTTTCACACCGACATTAACAATATCATTGTCGAGCTTGCGACGCTCGTTAAACCGACGCTTGTCATTCTCGACGGCACACAGGTAATGATTTCCAATGGCCCAACCGGCGGCTCATCTTCCGATTTGAAACAATCTAATATTATGATAGCCGGCTGCGACCAGGTCGCCGTTGACAGTTTCGGAGCTACTTTGTTGAATATGAAACCTGCCGACCTGCCGTATCTTTTAAAGGCTCAGGAGTTAAAACTCGGCACAACTGATTATGAATCTTTAAAACCGATTTATGCAAAGCTCGAAAGTTAAATATGAAGATTACAACGACAAGAAAAATTAGTCAGGTTTTCTTTTTTGCACTTTTTATTTGGCTGTGCATTGTAATGTCCGTTGGCGAAAAATTCTTCCAGCTCCGCGGCTGGTCCGTCAATATCTTCCTGCACCTTGACCCCCTTGCCGCAATTTCCACAACCCTTTCTACGCACAGGCTTTACGCACCGCTACTTTGGTCAGTTTTAACGATTATTTTAACTATTTTAATCGGCAGATTCTTCTGCGGCTGGGTTTGCCCTTTCGGCTCATTGCATCAGTTTATTTCGCACCTTTCTCACAGAAATAAAAAACCTTTAGACCTCGTCTCGCTTCATAAATATCGAAAAAGCCAGAATATAAAATATTATATATTGATTATTTTTTTGATTGCTGCCGCCCTGCCGCAGTTGCAGAATCTGCAAATCGGCCCGCTCGACCCTATCCCGCTTTTCACTCGCACTGTTAATCTGCTTCTTCTGCCGGTCGTTGATAATTCGGTCAATCTTCTCTCGGCAACGGACAGATATTTCCGAACAGCGCCGCTGATTTTAACTGTCTTTCTTGTCTTTGTGCTTTTGAATTTCGTTATCCCGCGATTTTTCTGTCTGCATATTTGCCCTCTCGGCGCTCTATTTGGATTATTAAATAGATTTGCTCTCTGGCGTATAACCCGCAATTCCAACTGCACCGACTGCAAACTGTGTAATGCTCATTGTCAGGGTTCCTGTCAGCCTTCTGAAATGCTCAAACAGAGCGAATGTATATTATGCCTTAATTGCCTTGACGATTGCAAATTTAATGCGATTGACTTTAATACCGTTTCCTCTGACACCGTCCAGGTCTCTCCCGATTTATCACGTCGCGGTTTTTTAGCGGCCGTTTTCACAGGCCTGCTTGCGATGCCTGCTTTTAAACTCCTTGCTGCTGCGAAGGATTCAGATGGCATTGTTCGTCCGCCCGGAGCATTATCAGAGAACGAATTTATTAAGCGTTGCTTAAAATGCGGTCAGTGTATGCGTATTTGCCCGACAAACGTAATACAGCCGGCAGGCATCGAACACGGCATCATAAATCTTTGGACGCCGGTAATGAACAATCGCATCGGTTCAAGCGGCTGCCAACTGGATTGCGTTGCCTGCGGCTATATGTGTCCAACTGCCGCAATTAGACCGATTACGCTTGCCGAAAAGCTCGGCAAAGGCAATTTTGAGGGCAAAGGCCTAATCAAGCTCGGCACTGCCTTTGTTGACAGGGCAAGATGTCTGCCCTGGGCTTTCAATACACCTTGTATCGTCTGTCAGGAAAACTGCCCCGTCAGTCCAAAGGCGATCTATACCCGCATAATTTTCGCTAATGTATCCGACACACTCAGGATTAAAAACGTGCAGGATAATAAAATACAGATTGAAGAAGATAATCTTTCACCTCAAAAATTCTCGACCGGCGATTATTATTGTCAATTCAGTTCTGCCGGCAAAACAGCCCCTGCAAAGATTATTTCAAATACAGCTGATACGATTCAGATTTCTCCTGATTCTTCATTGACAATGTCTCAAGTCACAGCGGAAATTCAGATTCAGATTCGGCTTCAGCAGCCGTTCATCGACCCGGCTCTTTGCATTGGCTGTGGTATTTGTCAGCACGAATGTCCCGTCAGCGGCATAGGCGCCGTTTTTGTAACGCCTTTAGGCCAAACAAGGGAGAAATCTCTTTATTTTTGATTTTAATCTGCTATAATACTTGTCAAAATTTTTTTGGAGAACTGATGATGAAAAATGAACCGATGAATAGAAGGGATTTTTTAAAAAACGCAGCCGGCGCCGGCATAGTTGCCGCCATAACTTCAGGCTCTGTCCTGGCCGCCGCTATCGACCCCAACAAACCTGCTGAACCGAATAAACCTGCTGCTAAAGCTGAAACTTATCCGCAAGTTCCGACTCGCAAATTCGGCCGAGCCAATATCCAGATTCCCGCTTTGTCTTTCGGCGCGATGTTTGACATTATGGAAAACCAAATCCTTTTACACAAAAATCTTCAATGGGGCATAAATTACTGGGACACCGCTTATGGCTACAACGGCGGCAGAAGTGAAGAGGGCATAGGTCAGTTTCTTGCCCAGAATCCCCAGCGACGCAAGGACATTTTCATTGTTACAAAGGCAAGCGGCGCAAATGATTCCGCTTCGCGTTCCCAGCGTCTGCAGGAATCCCTAAAAAGAATGAATACAGATTACGTTGACTTGTATTATGGCATTCACGGCTTAAGTGACCCTGTCGGGTTGACTGATGACGTAAAACAATGGGCTGCCGATGCAAAAGCCAAAGGTTTGATAAAATATTTCGGTTTCAGCACACATCAAAATATGGCTTCCTGCCTGATGGCCGCCTCAAAGCTCGATTGGATTGACGGCATTATGACCTGCTACAATTTCCGCCTGATGAAGGATGCCAATCTCTCTGCCGCTGTTGACGCCTGTTACAAGGCCGGTATTGCTCTTATTGCGATGAAGGTCCAGGCTATGGGTTCTGACATCGACAACAGCAATTCTATGGACCATCATTTTCTCGAAAAAGGTTATACTCAGGGCCAGGCCAAAATTAAAATTGTCTTACAAGATGAGCGTATTTGTTCGGCCTGTGTTACAATGAAAAGCGTCGCGACTCTCACATCAAATGTTGCCGCCGTCCTAGACAAAACAGAATTAACTCAAGGCGACTTGGATTTTATGGATAGTTTCGCAAAACAGACGTGCAGCAGTTATTGTTCCGGCTGCTCTAACATTTGTGCCGCTGCTGTTCCTCGGATGCCCTATGTCAATGACGTGATGAGGTCTTTAATGTATCATCGCAAATATGGCGATACGAAACTCGCTAAGGAAGTCTTTTCCAGCGTTGCCACTCGCATTGGCGCGCCGCTCGGCAGTTTTGATTATCGACTTGCCGAAAAGCTCTGTCCAAATCAAATGCCTATTGCTTCTCTTGTAAGCCAGGCTGAAAAACTATTCGCATAAATATTGAAAAAATTGAAATCCCTAATGCCGCATTTGAAAAATACTTCAACTGCGGCATTTTTTCTGATAACTGATAACCGTTTTCTTGGTCTGTGCTTATTCCTGATGCTGATTCATAAAAAAACGCCGCCGAGGAGGAGGAACGGCGGCGTCGAATTAGGATGAATTTCTTTGTTTTCTCCGTTTAACGCTGGCTGTAATTTACTATTATTTCGGCTTGTTTGAAAATAGGGAAATTCCTCAATTAAAGACTCAAATTTGCTCTATCTAAACGTACGAATTTTGTTATTTTAAAGGTTATTGGATGTTCGAAGCTTGTCCGTCCTCAGGCGGGCGTAATCAGCGAAACAAAATAATTTTGCGCAAAAGAAATCCCGCGACTTTATCGGCCGCGGGATTTCTTTTCAAAACATTATCTAAATTTAAATGCCTTCAAGCCATTCTTGGACAAAGATCCTAAAATCTTTAAAATCTACAACACCATCTTGATTTAAATCAGTACCTTCGCATTCTTGTTCAGAGCAATTGTAATGCCAGTGCCAGCCAAAAAAGGCATGGTCCTTATAGTTTACACCATCGGGGCATACAAAATCAGCTGCGGGTATCTGCCAAATAAGCCGAGGGTAGTTGGTGATTTCACAGATAGCCCAGGTATTTGTAAAATCCCAGCCTGCATCGGTGAAAGTACTTTTCGTCTTCATTCCAATCGTCGTTTTGCCCATCACTCCGGGAGGATCCGGGTCGCGATTTCCCACACCATCATTTGTGCCGCTGGTGTAGGTATCCCAGAAGCAGGCTTGCATAACAGTACCATCCTCACACCCCACCAGTCCGCCGCCGCTGCCCCCAGCTTCCAAAGTGACCAAACCTGTAGCGAAACTATTAATAATGCTTCCTGAATTTTCTCCCGCCAGACCGCCGATACAGTCCAGTCCCCTGACTGAGCCTTTTGCGTAGCAGTCTGTAATGGTTCCCTGATTTGCCCCCACCAGACCGCCGGCCTGACTACGATCCAAGCCATTCGGTTTAACGTTTGCCAAAGAATAACATTTCCTGATTATGCCGGTGTCGGTATTCCACCCTACCAGGCCGCCAAAACGAGTATTTCCAAAGGTTTCGGGGGGAGTTTTGCCCACCACGCGACATTTTTCAATGGTTCCCCGATTTACTGCTGCCAGAATGCCGACGCAATCTTTTCCGTATGCATTGACATCTTTTAGACCTAAATTGTGAATACAGCCTTTGGTGCCATCAACGGAGCCCACAACGCCGAATATGCCGACACAATTGCTTAGCGGATAACTTTCCACATACGCTTTGGAAATGATATGTCCATCGCCATCAAAGTCGCCGGTAAAGGCTGTATCGGTGTTGCCGATAGATTTCTGCGAAGAAGCGTAACCCAGGGTCAAATCCGCCTTCAGTATAAAAAAAGAACCCCAATCTGAAGAATGATCCGGATTCGTCAAATAGTTCCAGTCATCGACCGTAGCAATCTGATACGGTTTGTCCGCTGAGCCGTCACCGTCGCCGGAGTAGGCAAAAACTGATGAAAATGAACAATAAACAAGACCAATAATTACCAGCATTTTGTACCGTGCTTTACACATAACAACTCTCCTTAAAAAAATAACCTGATTGATATTGATATATAGGAGAAGAAAAGGAAAACTACACAGATTCAGATGTAAACGTTAAGAAATGCCGCATGCATATTTTTTCTTCCTATTCCGATAAACCCTGCTCCTTTTTTTCAAACTCCAGCCATAGCCGCTTCTAAGTACCTTGGGTTTATATATATGTTTATCAATAAAGTCAAGAATAATTGTTTCAATTTGTTAAAATTTTCAAATCCTTTATACCCCCCAAGTCAAAAACCACCATTATATATCCTGTATGTATATTATTCCTAATTAAAAACGCTTATATAATCTAATATTTTTTTAAAATTATTGCTTGACTCTTTTCTGTGAACACTTATACTAGTATGGCTGTAATGTGGTTGGTATCTCATTGCAATGGGGTTGGAAGATGTTATTTGGAGAAGAATTGCGAGAAATTTTATATATCGTTAATTTTTGTCCTTGACTGCTTACTAATAACTGATATTATTTCGCGTCTATCAAATGTCGCTGTCAGTTAAGGCAGCGATATTTTTTTGCTCTTTTTGAAGTTGATATGTTGAAGATAAGCCTTGAAAGGCCGACTTTATGCTTATGAGGGCACTAAGGCTACTGACTGATTCCTTATAGCGAAGGGCTCGTAGCTCAGTTGGTTAGAGCGTGCGCCTGATAAGCGCAAGGTCGGAAGTTCGACTCTTCCCGGGCCCACTAATGAAATTTAAAATTGAATATTGAAGATTGAAAATTTCGTTTTTGGTTTGGGTAGCGGTAAAGTCTTGTGTTTCGGTTTTGGTCTATGTTTGATGTTGAAAACGAAACACGACAAACGCATAACGATTAACGAGACATTACCGATACCGTTACCTATACCGATTTGAAAATTTTCAATTTTAAATTTTAAATTTTCAATTGGTTCCCGGGGACGTAGCTCAACTGGGAGAGCGCCGGCTTTGCAAGCCGGAGGTTGCCGGTTCGATCCCGGTCGTCTCCATTGTTCAGTAACTAGCGACTAAAAACTAGCGACTAGTGACTGTTCTTTTAAAAGTTAATAGTGTAGATGTCTTAAATAGGTGTACGTTGTATTTGATATACAACAATACATTTTATAGCGTCTAAAATATAATCCAATACCAAACCGGTCCATATCAATCCTTGATTGATATGGTCAAGTTACTAAGGGTGTATGGGGAATGTCTAGGCGTCGATAGGCGATGAAGGACGTGGCAGACTGCGATAAGCCCGGGGCAGGTGTCGAGCAACCGTTAATCCCGGGATTTCCGAATGGGGAAACCTGTCTCTGAGTAATCAGAGTCATCAGCGGCTGAATGCATAGGCCGTTTGAAGCGAACGCAGGGAACTGACACATCTCAGTACCTGCAGGAAAGGAAATCAATAGAGACTCCGTCAGTAGTGGCGAGCGAACGCGGACCAGCCCAAACCCCCTGTCTTGCTTTCGCAAGAAAGCTCAGGGGGTGTTACGGACATCGGTAAGGAGTTACAAAGGCATCGCAAGCGAAATCCTCTGGAAAGTGGAACCGTAGAAGGTGATAGTCCTGTACGCAAAAGCGAGAGCCCTCCGTTACTGCCGATGCTCCAGAGTAGCACGGATGCCGTGAAACTCCGTGCGAAGTCGGGGAGCCCACTCTCCAAGGCTAAGTACTAATCGACGACCGATAGTGAAAAAGTAGCGCGAGCGAAAGATGAAAAGCACCCCTATTAGGGGAGTTAAAAGCACCTGAAACCATACACTTACCAAGCTGTGGGAGGGCTATGTATAGTCTTCGGACTATAAATGCCTGACCGCGTGCCTTTTGCATAATGAACCGGCGAGTTACCGTTTGTGGCAAGGCTAACCCCTTAAGGGGGGCAGCCGAAGCGAAAGCGAGTCTGAATAGGGCGCAAGTCGCAGGTGGTAGACGCGAAACCACGTGATCTACACATGGCCAGGATGAATCCGCCGTAAAAGGCGGAGGAGGTCCGAACCCGTTAACGTTGAAAAGTTATGGGATGAGCTGTGTGGAGGAGTGAAAGTCTAATCAAACGTGGAGATATCTCGTTCTCTCCGAAATAGCTTTTGGGCTAGCGTTGGACGATCCCCTGCGGGGGTAGAGCTACTGAATGGGAACAAGGGTCCACCAGACTACTTATCCCAACCAAACTCCGAATACCGCAGGGTTACAGTCCGGCAGTCAGTCTGTGGGTGATAACATTCATGGTCAAAAGGGAAACAACCCAGACCGCCAGCTAAGGTCCCGAATTTATGCTAAGTTCTTAAGGAAGTCGAATTGCTGAGACAGTCAGGATGTTGGCTTAGAAGCAGCCACCATTTAAAAAGTGCGTAATAGCTTACTGACCGAGCAGTTTGGTGCCGATAATGAACGGGAATAAGCATAAAACCGAAGCTGCGGATTCGAATATGTCTCTTCGGAGATATATTTGAGTGGTAGGAGAGCGTAACAGTCAGCATAGAAGCGATACGGGAACGAATCGTGGAGCGGCTGTTAGTGATTATGCCGGTATGAGTAACGATAAAACAGGTGAGAATCCTGTTCGCCGAAAACCTGAGGTTTCCTGGGGAAGGTAAATCCGCCCAGGGTTAGTCGGCCCCTTAGTCGAGGCTGAAAGGCGTAGACGATGGACAGCAGGTTAATATTCCTGCACCAACTCGATGGACGAAGACAGCGACGCATTTCCGAAATTCATCCCGTGGTTAGTCGTGCGGGTTCCGCAAGGTCGAGGCCGATTTCCGATGCCGAAGTGAACGTAGGAAGTGTTAAGAAATAACTGTCGTAGGACGAAGTCGAATTGACCGTACTAAAACTGACACAGGTAGGTAAGGAGAATATCCTAAGGCGCTCGAGAGAACCGTTCTTAAGGAACTAGGCAATTTAACCCCGTAAGTTCGCAACAAGGGGTCCCTCCTGGAACAGCTTAACTGTTGTTCCAAAGGGCGCAGAGAAATGGCTCTGGCGACTGTTTATCAAAAACACAGTTCTGTGCTAACACATAAAGTGGATGTATACAGAATGACGCGTGCTCAGTGCCGGAAGGTTAAGGAAGCCGGTCATTGTCCCTTAGGGATGAAAAGCTGGCGACTCAAGCCCCGGTAAACAGCGGCCGTAACTATGACGGTCCTAAGGTAGCGAAGTTCCTTGTCGGGTAAGTTCCGACGTGCATGAACCGCGTAACGACTGGAGCAGTGTCTCAAGGACGGACTCGGTGAAATTGTAGTTGTGGTGAAGATACCACGTACCCGCGGCAAGACGGAAAGACCCCGTGAACCTTTACTGTAGCCTGGTATTGTCGCCTGTCATATCTTGCGTAGGATAGGTGGGAGGCTTTGATCCGCTGTTTCCGGACAGCGGGGAGTCAACGTTGAAATACCACCCTGGCTATGTTAGTCGTCTAACCATAATCCGTGAATCCGGATATGGGACAGTGCTAGGCGGGCAGTTTGACTGGGGCGGTCTTCTCCCAAAGAGTAACGGAGAAGTTCAAAGGTACCCTCAGCGCGGTTGGCAATCGCGCATAGAGCGCAAAGGTATAAGGGTGCTTAACTGTGAGACAGATAAGTCGAGCAGATGCGAAAGCAGGACTTAGTGATCCGGTGGATCTGCGTGGAAAGGCCATCGCTCAACAGATAAAAGGTACTCCGGGGATAACAGGCTGATCGCACCCGAGCGTCCATAGCGGCGGTGCGGTTTGGCACCTCGATGTCGGCCCATCACATCCTGGGGCTGAAGGTGGTCCCAAGGGTTCGGCTGTTCGCCGATTAAAGTGGTACGCGAGCTGGGTTCAGACCGGCGTGAGCCAGGTCGGTCCCTATCTGCCGCGGGCGTAAGAATCTTGAAGGGAATGTTTCCTTAGTACGAGAGGACTGGGAAACACTGACCTCTGGTGTACCGGTTGTTCCGCTAGGAGCATAGCCGGGTAGCTACGTCGGGAAAGGATAAACGCTGAAAGCATCTAAGCGTGAAGCCCATCCCAAGATTAGGATTCCATTTCCCGCACCTATTTTGCCCAGCAAAGGTAAATTCTAATATCTAAATCCTAAATTCTAAACAAATTCAAAATTCTAATTTCAAAATGACTAAACCATTTGAACATTTGAATTTTAGTAATTAGATATTGTTTAGTATTTAGAGATTAGGATTTAGGACTTGAACTTTTCTGGTTGAAATAGGTGCGGGATAAAAGAGCCCTCGAAGTCTACGAGGTTGATAGGCCGGATGTGTAAGGCGAGAAATCGCTTGAGCTAACCGGTACTAACGCTCAAATACTTGACCATATCAATCATAGATTGATGACCGAGATTTGTAATCTCAAATTTGAGATTTGAGATTACAATTTAGACGCAAGGCATCTACACTTTTTTGAAATTTGAAATCTGAGATTTGAAATTTCAGATTAGACAAACTTCCTGGTGACAATACCGGCGGAGAAACGCCTGTTCCCATTCCGAACACAGAAGCTAAGCCCGTCGGGCCAATGGTAGTCCTTAGGGGTGAGAGTAGGTCATCGCCAGGATTTTTTTAAGGGCCGATTCGCAAAACGAGTCGGCCCTTTCCTTTTATAGAGAGATATTTTATCGCTGATTACACTGATTTTTAATTAAATCCGAAATTCGAAGCACGAAATCCGAAACAAATCCAAATTACCAAAGTATTGAAATCCAACGTTGTTTCTTGACGCAAGAGACATAAGGATTTATAGTTAATTTAGCTTGTGGCCGGAAGATAATCACATCTTTGACCGCCAACATTGCCAGCCAGTTGATAAAATTTTGACCGATTAAGGTAGACCGAACTATCGAATAATATACGGAAACCATATAAACAGAAGTTAGTCATAGGAGATATGACAAGATGACAATGGGTTATAAAATATTCCTCAACTGTACTCGCAATCCCATCTTAGCTATGCCACCTGCGATTCAGAAGAAAATGGCAATGGAAGAGGTGAAAATGTTAGTTGTGCCAAAGGCGCTAAGGCGGGATATATTCGACAATGACATTTCAGATAAACTTGTGAGTGATGAAATGGCAGAAAGATTTCTTGAGATCGCTCCGCCAGTGTTTTCTCTTATTATTCCTGATTACCAGACAATTGCCGAAAGAATTGAACCATCTTATGTTACTGGGGATGACTTCGCTGCTCTTTCGGCCTCGTGTGTTGTAATTGAGAGGCTTCTGAATAAAGCTCGTATTGATTTGCACGAGCACCATAAAGATAAGGCCGTCAAAAAATTATGGAATAAAGGACCAACGGATGACTGGCCTTCGAACATTAAAGCTCTGAAAAAATGGGGTTATCTGGATGATACTTTTGCGTCCGAGTTAACTTATATATACAAAGAGATAAGGTGCCGGTATCTTCACTCCCGCGAGATTAAGGACATGCGTCGCGATGCTTTAATGGCTATCACGGCAGCATATAAGCTTATGAAAATATTTATTGGTTTTCCGGAGGATTTATTCTCGTGGACAAATGGGAGCCCAGTATGCAAAAACGAGGCCGACCCAAAATTTTTGGCATTTTACAAACCCCATTTGGAAACAAAGAGCGAAATAATGGCTCAGACCCAAACGGAAACAAAAATACGCGAACTGTGGAATAAGTATGTGAAATCACTTAATGAATGCAAATATGATGAGGCCTGCGTAATATGTTCCGAAATCGATAAGCTCAAACCAAGGGATTATTTGGTATTTAACAACTGGGGTAGTGCTCTTAACCTCTTGGCGAAACTTAGAAGTGATGAAAAACTTTTTGAGCAGGCATGTCAAAAATTTGAGCAGGCCATCCAATTTGTTAATATCGAACCAGAAAAATACGGGGTACATTGCAATTGGGGCGTTGCCCTTGCCGAGTGGGCGAAACTTAACGGCAATGAGGCGCTTTTTGAACAGGCGAATCAGAAATTCAAACAGGCTGAAAATATTAATCAAAACATACCTGAGGTATATGATAATTGGGCCGGTATCTTTATTCATTGGTCAAAACTCAAAATTGGGACATCGCAATATGAAAGTTTGCTAAACCAAGCGGAGGAAAAGGGTCTCAAGGCAGAATCTCTGCGAAAGGGTTCTTCTGCTTACAGACTTGCCAAAATCTACGCATTAAGAAATGATAAGGAAAAATGTAAAATATGGCTCTTGTCCGGTCAGGAAGCGGGCACGTTAGTCACAAGGGAACAAGCGATGAAGGACAGCGACCTTGACAGCGTGAGAGGTGAGGCGTGGCTCAAGGAAATAAAATGGAAAGGGGAAAAATAGAACCTCTGAGACAGGAAGATAGACAAAGAAGAGTGATATGAAAATGAAAAAAGGGATGAGGTATCACCATATAGGAATTCCGACCCGGATTCCAAGAGAAGGCGAGGAATACCTTGAGAAGTTCAAAATGTGGGTCTGCGGGTATGAGAAAAATCCTTACGGCGTAGAATGGATGCGCTTTGAACAAGATTGTCCTCTGCCGGAACTGGTAAAAAATGTGCCGCATATAGCATTTGTTGTCGATGATATACAAAAAGCTATCGACGGCAAGAATATCCTGATTGAACCAAACAGCCCATCTAATGGAGTTACTGTGGCATTTATCGAAGACAATGGTGTGCCAATCGAATTTCTGCAGTTTGAAAAACAGAGAAACATTTGATTTCTTAGCTTTAAGTTATAATTTATCAAAAATACGTGATAAAGAGGATTCTATTTAACTTATTCCAATGTAAAAACAAGCAAAAATAGCTTGACTTTTTATAGAAATCGATATATAATAGTAATTTAGGATTGGCTGTAAGATGTTTAGCTACATAATTTTAGGAGGCGGGAATGATGCTATTCTCACACAAAAAGCATATCTCTAATTGTCCAGAAACTGGAAAACCCATTAAACAACAAAGCAAATTCCTTTTGCTAAAACTTCTTTGTCCAATAACCGGATTATTGGCCTTAGCCTGGTTTTTAATACGAGTAATTCCAAAACCTTCACGGGCAACATATCCCTGCCAAAGAGTCGCGTTTCCGCTGGCCAGCAGTTTTATCATCTGGCTGATGGGCCTTGCTGCATCAGCAACAGCTTATCATAAAGCTAAACGTTCTTTTGCGCGGGCAAGATATGTTACTGCGGCAATCTGTATCGTCGCCAGCGTCAGCTTTATATGGATGGCAATGAGCAGCAACAGGCAGGAGCCAGCCAGCGCTCACGAGCCAATCGTCCACAATGCACCGATGGGCGTCGCAAGAGGAATTCATCCCGGCAGAGTCGCCTGGATTTATGATTCCAATGCCGCCAAATGGCCGGGTTCAGACGGTAGCACTACGCCGCCATTCTGGAACGAAAACGCCTGCACAGACCAGCAGGTTGTCAACTCAATGTTCTCAAAATCACTTCGAGCATTAACCGGTGAAGTTACAGACAAAAAGGCCTGGGACGCGATATTCAGATATTTTAACCAGGAAAAAGGCAGAGGAAATGTCGGGTATACATCGGGAGAGAAAATTGCTATAAAAGTTAATTTCGTTCTAATGGTAAGCGGAGCCAGCGGCGGCACAATGGCCAGCGTATATAAAGATAACATTGAAAATTCGCCGCAGCTTACGATTGCTCTTTTAAGACAATTAATTGATGTTGCGGGTGTTGACCCGTGTAATATCTGCATAGGCGACCCGCAAAATTCTATGCCGGACTTATTTTACAATGTCGTCGGGCCGAATTGCCCGGGAGTTGTATATCTGACGAAAGCCGGAACGCCGCTATCCGGCAGAACACTGGTTGTCGCAGATAATGACGCAAATTTCTACTGGAGCGACCCCTGCGCGGCACATTGGGCAGGAGTTACAAACACCGATAAAATCCCCCTGCAATTTTCGCAGGCGACATACTTCATAGATTTCGCGGTTTTGAAAAGCCACAACAGCAACGGAATAACATTGGGCGGGAAAAATCATTTCGGCTCTTTGATGAGAGCGCCTAATGCCACAGGCTATTATAATATGCACGATACCAGGCCGGGGAATGCTGACAGCTCGCCATTTTCTATGCCGGGAATGGGACACTATAGAGGAATAGTTGATTTGCTGGGGCATCCGAAACTCGGCGGCAAAACAATGCTCACTTTAATCGATGGACTTTACGGCGGTAGAAGCTGGGACTCCGAGACAATCAGATGGAATATGGCGCCGTTCAACGGAAATTGGCCAAGCAGTATATTTCTTTCGCAGGACCAGGTCGCAATCGACTCGGTATGCTTTGATTTTATGGACAATGAATGGAACGGTGCCGTTGGGACTCTTAACGGATATCCGCAGTATTCCGGAACCGACGATTACCTGCACGAGGCTGCGCTTATTCCAGACCCCTGCTCGGGAGTAAATTATGACCCCAATCACGACGGCGGTTTAACGCAAAGTTTGGGCGTTCACGAACACTGGAACAATGCTACCGATAAAAAATACAGCCGAAATCTCGGAACAGGCAATGGTATTGAACTTGTAAAATACGCGCCAGGCTGGCCAGACCTCAACGGCGATAGATTTGTCAATTTCGAAGACTTCGTCAGGCTGGCCAACGCGTGGCGCAGCACAACAGGCAGTGCCAATTATGACCCTAATTGCGATATTTCATCAACGCCCGGCGACGGCGTAATAGACGAAAAAGATTTGGCAGTCCTTGCAGCAAACTGGCTTGAAGATTTCAGTTCGGAACTGATTATGCCGGGAGCGCTTCCGCAGGAAGTCTATTCGGCGCCCGGCATAAATTTCGAAGGGCCGACATGGGACCCTGCCAGTGATAAACTTTTCTTTACCCGCCGAACCGGAACATATCAGATTCTGCGGCTCGAGGGACCCAACACTGTGTATCTCTGGCTAAATCCTTCACCAGCAACGAACGGAACAATTATGTCGCTGGAAGGCCGACTGCTGGCGTGCGACGAAAATCCAAGGCAAATATCAAGCAGGAGTATAGGACCCAGCGGGCCGGGTGATACTATCATACTCGCTGATGCTAACGACGGTTTTACAAAACCGCCAAATGACCTTTGCCAATTGGCAAACGGAAATATCTATTTTACCACACCTATCTGGGACAGCAGTCCGCCTTCCTCGCAAGGCGTTTGGCTGCTTGAACCTAACAGCGCGGTAAGACAAGTGGACGGCAGTTTGTATCAGCCAAACGGAATAATTACATCCTTAGATGAAACGAAACTATACGTTTCGGCAGGCAGCACCACCACTTCTTATCAGAAATGGTGGGTTTTTAATATCGACCCGAACGGAAATTTGAGCAATGCTACCGTATTCTTCAATCCGACCAGCGCGCCCGACCGCACAAATGTCCCAGACGGAATGACAATTGACGAAATGGGAAATCTATATTTTACTGGTCTTGGCGGAGTGTGGATTGTATCGCCGGCAGGTGTGCAATTGAATTTTATTTCATTAGGGTCTAATTCGCCGTTCAATGCAGCTTTTGGCGGGCCGGACGGCAGAACGTTGTATATGACTTGCAAGAATAAAGTTTATAGTCTGCAAATGTGCGTCCGCGGCGGCGAGGCAACGAGCTGGTAGCATTTAATTTGCTCTGAAGATAAAACGGCCGACGATTCTATCACCGGCCGTTGTTTTTTACACGGATTGATGGGATTTCAAGAAATCGTCCACTTCTTTTCTGAACGGCATCGTTTTTTGAGCGCCATTTTTCATTACGGCCAAAGCTCCGACGGCACATCCAAAACGAACTGCCTGCTTCAAAAAGCCTGTTTCTATATATCGGACAGTTAGGCCGGCAGTAAAGGCATCGCCAGCCGCATTCGGATTCAAATTTAGATGACGATTTAAATAAGACCTTGCCGCATCATTTTACACCAATAAAGGCCTTTTTTTGCGATTATAATAATAGGCTCCGCTGAAAGGTAATTCTATTCCTTATGTGAACAATGACCCATTTTCCCTGTTTTCAATTATCTCTAAATTCGGTCGGATTTGTTTTCTTGCCGGATTTAAATAGCTAATGTAAAATACCGCAGACCAATAATTTTTAAGGGGTATGTGAATATGGCAACAGGCAAGTCAATCGTAGTAATCGGCAGCAGCAATATCGACCTCGTGGCGAAATCTCATAAAATTCCGGTTGTAGGAGAAACGCTCACAGGCTCGGACTTCTTTATGACGCCCGGTGGCAAAGGCGCTAACCAGGCCGTCGCTGCCGCAAAACTCGGTGCTAATGTAATCTTCGTCGCAAGACTCGGCAAGGATGTCTTTGCTGAAAAATCGCTCGAAAATTTCAAATCAGTTCACATTAATACAAAACATATCGCCCAGCTCGAAGGTGTTCCATCGGGCGTGGCGATTATCGCGATAGATGACAACGGCAAAAATATCATCATAGTTATCCCCGGCGCAAATGGAAAACTTATGCCCGCCGACGCTGAAAAAGCATCAGCCGATATCGCAACCGCAGGCGTGGTGGTTTGTCAATTGGAAATACCAATCGAAACCGTTGAAAAAGCTGCCGCTCTTGCCGCTCAAAACAAAGTGCCGTTCATTCTCGACCCCGCACCGGCAAGACCTTTGAGCGATAAGCTCCTGAGTATGGTTGATGTAATTAAGCCAAACGAAACAGAGGCTCAAACTATTACAGGCATAAAAGTTGTTGATGTTGATTCTGCTTCCAAGGCTGCCGACTGGCTTTTGGCCAAAGGCGTAAAGAACGTGATTATTACACTCGGCGAAAAGGGAGCTCTGCTGGCGAACAAAAATGGCAAAGAAACTATTGCAGGCAGAAGAGTCAAAGCCATTGACAGCACCGCCGCAGGCGATGCCTTTACAGGCGCTTTGGCTTACGGCCTGGCAAACGGCAAATCATTGAAAGACGCCGCTGTTTATGCAGGTGCCGTCGCCGCTATAAGCGTAACAAGGCTTGGTGCTCAGGCATCAATGCCTACAAAGGCGGAAGTCGATGCCTTTTTGAAATTAAAATAACGGATTATTTTTAGGAGTCAAAAAATGGTTGTCATAGAATCTTATTCTGTTGCGGTGATGATGTGTATCATCACTATGTTGTGCTGGGGGTCATGGGCGAACACTCAAAAGCTGGCGAGCAAGGATTGGAAGTTCCAGTTATTCTACTGGGATTATACAATCGGCGTTCTTGTTCTTTCGCTCATTCTGGCCTTTACAATGGGTTCAACCGGCACAAAAGGTGCAAACTTCATCAGCAATGTTTCGCAGGCAGCCGGCAAAACCATAATGCTTGCACTAGTCGGCGGCATTGTTTTTAATCTTTCCAATATTCTGCTTGTCCGCGCGATAGACATCGCGGGCCTTGCGGTGGCGTTTCCTGTGGGCGTAGGTCTGGCGCTGGTAATCGGCGTGATTCAGAATTATATCGCCACACCGGTCGGCAATGCATCGCTGCTGTTTACAGGCGTAGCGGGAGTTGTGGCTGCAATAATTATTGACGGCCTCGCATATAAAAAACTTTCCGGTGCGGGTCAGAAAACCGCCGGCAAAGGTATTGTGATTTCTATCCTTGCCGGTGTTCTGATGGGTTTGTTCTATCGTTTTGTTGCGAAATCAATGTCAACCGACTTCGTAAATATCGAAGCGGGCAAATTTACACCATACAGCGCGGTAGTATTCTTCTCGATTGGTGTGCTTCTCTCAAACATCATCTGGAACAGCAAATTATTTACGGGCAGTCCTATTAATTACGGCGATTATTTTAAAGGCAGTTTCAAACTGCATTTGATTGGCATCCTCGGCGGCATAATCTGGAATACCGGTATGTCCTTCAGCATTATCGCATCCGGCCAGGCGGGCTTTGCGATTTCCTACGGTCTCGGCCAGGGCGCCACAATGGTAGCGGCGTTTTGGGGTGTGTTTATCTGGAAGGAATTTAAAAACGCACCAAAAGGCGTTAATCCGATGCTTACCCTGATGTTTTTGCTTTACATCGTCGGCCTTGTGCTTATCATCGCCGCAAAACTCGTTTAGCTGTATTTTCCTACAAAATAAAAAAGGCTCTTTTTTAAAGAGCCTTTTTTTTTTATTCATATATCGACAATGTTTAATTATTTTTCAGGCGAATTGTTATATCGCCCGGCTTGCTGTGACGAATACGCACGGCGAAACCGCCGCCTTTAACAGACTCTACCGTATAACCATCCTTGAACTGTTTTAACTTATCAACCTTCGGCAAACTTTCACTATCGATTAAAATTTCGCGGGGACGAACAGAAAGCTTAAAAAGCTCCACCGATGTCGCATCAAAAGTTTTATAAACAATTTTATCAGAACCGTATTTGATGTAACGGACTATCGAACTGCTTCGAAGCAGATGATTTTGTTTTTCGGCTGCCCACTGCGGAACAGAGGCCATACCACGCAAAAAATGCCTCATATAATCGCCATAGCCGTCTGAAAACCAATAGCCTGTTCCCTCATCGAGACTGGTTTTAACCAATCCATCATCACGGCAGGAATAAGTTGCCCAGTTAAAAGAGCGAAATGCCCTTTCCTTTGCGTTTTCATCGCCGGTCCGCTCGAACCAAAGAGCAAGCACCAAAGCGTAACGAGCCGTATGGCTTGACATTTTGTCCATATCGTTAATCTGCTCGCTGACGGCCTCGGCGCCCCACTGAACACCCTTTTCCGGCAAACCTGCCATAGTAAAGGAATCAATCGCGAAATGATTTTGCACCCAGTCGATTATATTTTGGGCGTGGCTGCGCCATTGCGGGTCATACTGGGGATTTTCAAGAAGATATCGTGCCGTCTCAAGCGGACAATACTGATTTATATTCGTGCGGTAATCAGGATAAATATAAATATCCTCGAAATACTGAGACCAGATATTATTTTTGACCGGATATTTCATCAGCCAGTCCCAGGCAACCTGGCGCGTTTTACGGTAAGAATCCACATTGCCCAAACCAAGCCTTATCATTTCATCGAGCAGCCGAATCGGGCCAACGGTATTCGAGGTATATTGCTCCTTGACGATTTTTCCTGTTTTGGCATCGACGCGAAACGGCCAGGGTGAATGGCTCTGGTCGCCGGTTTTTATATGTTTTGCCAGGGCATCGGCGCAATGCTGAGCGGCTTTAAGATATTCATCTTCGCCGGTAAACTCGTAGAACCGCAAATACGCCAGACCCATCTCGCCAACCTTATCCGGCTCAAGAAAACCGACGCCGTCGCCCCTGCCGAGAAAGTTAGTGTCCTGAGTATATTTCGTATCAGTTGCCCCGCAATACTGCGGACTGCCTGCATCGGAACTGGCATACGGAACGCAAGACCAGTCATCTGTTTCTTCTGTGCTGCCGCTTTTGATATAATGGTCGAGCATCGCACGAATGAGCGGAATTACCTCGCTGTCGCCGCTGTAGGCATAATAAAGCATCGCCGAGTCCGTCAGCATCGCAAATAAACTGCACGGATTGTGCGTCCAGTCGCGTCCTTCAAAAAGGTTTTTGCCTGTATCTTTTGGGCCGTAAAAAACCGGATAGAGAAAATATGTCTTATAGCCGTTCGGTTGAGCTGGAATTTTTTTGAATGCGTCCCACGCTTTGCATACTATCTCGTCATAAGACGAATCCGATTTCGGCCAGGCAAGCAGTTTCTTTTGTGAGTCCAGCCGAACATTGTGCCACAAAAGCCTTTCCTGAGCAAAAGCAGCGCTTACAAACAAAATCGACAGTATAACAGCCTTGCATCGAATCATAATAACATTATCCTTACAAATAAGAATTTCTCTGTCAAGGTTAAACCGAACTTAAAAACAGGGCTGAATTTGAGGAAAGGGGAATTATAAAATTTCTTCCGATTTTGTTCTTGCAGTAATATATCTCTCAGCCTGCGTCATTTCTGCTGATGTCAGACAATTACTGGCTCATCCACTGGTTTGCAAAGACCGCAAAATCCAGAAAATTAATAATATTATCGTGCGGCACAGCAATGTCGCAATTTGGATTCCAGCCGGGGTCAGCAGGCGTTGTAAGCCATGCCTGAGAGAATGTCAAGAGGTCTAAGTAATTCACAGTCCCGTCTAAATTAAAATCTGCGGTCAAATTGAGATTATCAGCAAAATAGCCAAAAAGGTAGCACGCCTCGGCCTGCCACGGCAGACAAGGCTCAAGAGTGCTTGCATTCTGAATATTCATATAATATTTCCACGGATACTTAATGTAATTATATAAGAAGTCGTATGCATTAACATTGCCGCATAAATATCCGGGCACAGGATTTGTATGGTCGAACCAATAAAACGAATAAATATCCGTTCCATGCAGGTAATCACCGTAGCCTGTGATGAAGACTCGACTTACGGGGTTTCGTCCGCTTATCCATTCGAGGGCGTCTAACGCTGTATCGCGGTATGTAGTATTTCCCGTCCAAGCGTAAACACGCAGCAATGTATAAGCATAGCAGGCGATAAGACCGCTGGAACCCCAGGTAATGTCGCCGGTAGATTGAATAGGAATCCTGTAAGGACTGCAGTTGGCATTAGCGACAAGGGTATCGGCCAAAGTAGTGTATGCAGCCCGGATTGCGGTTCTGATGGTAGAGCTTACCGGTCGTGTCGTCTCGGCATAATCCATTTCCCCCTTGCCGATTGCGGTAATACCCTGCATATCTGTATTAGCACTTGAAAATCTGGATTCAAAATAAGTGCGATAAGTGCTGTCACCAGTCGCGATATAAAGTTCAATCGCGGCATATTGGCGAAAAGAACTGGAAGAAGTTATACCGTAAGACCAGGTATTGCCATACATATCTTTTGGATTATAATTAGAGGGGGAAGTATGATTCGTTAGCCATGTCCATGACAATTGCGCTCTTGATAATAAATCTGATGCATAACTTTGCATAGAAGGAATGTTCGAAAGCAGTGTATAAGCTTTAGCGAAAGTGCCGGCTAAAATGCAGGCAGCGCCGGTTGATATGTCGGAAACTTCCTGCCGGCTCTGGTCGCTGGTTTCCGATATAACTATAAAATGAACGCTGCCATCGGGGTTCTGCATTTTTTTAAACCAGTCAAGCTCCCACTTTATCAGCAGGACAAGGTCATTGGTTTGGCCGTCAGATTCGGGAAGGTTCAAGACGCGAGGCCCGAGTTTATTATATTGCTGCTCGAGCATTTCAAGTAAAAACCACATTGTTGTAACATTATTATGGATATCCAAATGTAAATCACCGGCATCGAACCAGCCGCCGGCAACGTCGCGCGTGGTGATTCCCTGATTGTTTGGGTCATAATCATACCTGTGAGTGCTGTCATTGTCATCGTAGTCATAGGCGCAGGCAGTGTTATTAGTGTAAATTGCAGGTCTCGTGTGGTCCTCGGCAGAAGGCTCGGCGATTTCCTGAGCGGAGCGTGCATAATAGAAAAACCGCAAAGCGTCGCGGAACGGCTCATCAAACGTCCTATTGGCGATATCAAAGGCCGGAGAAGTCTGCCCCAATTCGGGACAATAAATTACATACCGGCCTGGTGTCGTAAAAGAGGTAAAATCGGCGTGATAAACAGTATCGCCGCTTTGATTCCATGATGAAGTGCAGGGCGTTTTTAACTGAAGGTTTGCCTGATAAACAACACTGCCGGTTGAAGCATCTTTGACCTGGAAATATGTAGGAGCAGGCGAAACTGTCCCGGCTTCGTAGCTTACTATCGCCAGTTTCCTCTGATTCGGCAAATACCCGAGCTGGTTGACTTTGACCATATCGGTATATTGATTAGCAATATCAGGTATAATTTTCATTTTTTCTATGTAAAGCGTATTCGTTGCGCTGTAGTTGCCGGTGGCAGAAATTTCGATAAAACTAATCCTGGTGAGGTCGAGATTGTGATTATTAGCGAGAAAATCTGACATTGGAATATAAACATCCTGCCAGTCGGTTGTTGAAGGCGTAACATAGTTCGAGAGATTGATCGAGGCGTGATAGCTGCTGTAGGGACCTGTCAGACCGGCGTAAATGTAATAAGAATTCCAAATCTGATAATCATCGTATAATTGAATGGTGAACCCTGAGCCGGACGCAATTGCGCCCCACTTCAGACGCAAATACAACATTGGGTCAGAGCCATAACGAAGAAAGTTTACCGAATGCCCCGCATCGAGTTTAAACTGAATGTTGCACCATCCGCCGCCGCCGGGACGAGTTGTAGTAAAAACAAGTGACCCTGCGCCCATAGACATACTTACCGGAACATCTCCACCATTTGTGCCGCCGGTGCAATTCAAAAATGTCGTAGGGCTGCCGACCCAGGCATAACCTTTACCGCTGCCCCAGCAGGTAGGAGACCCTGCATCCGTGTGAGCGAGGTCGAAAAAGTTAATTCCAATAGCTTCCTCGGCCGCTATAACAGGTCGTGAAAGGAGCGTAAGGAATATAATCGCAATTAGATACTTTATTGTTTTCATAAAATAAGAAGGGAATCTACAGGCATTTGAGATGCAAGGGCATAACCGGCTTTGTGCCTCCGAACTTTACTCATAAAACCCGCCTCCTTAATTATTCTACTCTATCCGCTGCAATTATGCAAGTAATATTTCACCAACATAGTCATACTTTGCAATAAAACAGTTTGAAAAAATGAGATTTAAACAAAGGTTTTGCAAAAGAGTGTATTCTCTGGCATAGGCATAAAGGTTAAATGATATTTTTAAACATCTTATTGAGAGTTTGAACCATTCCCTATCCAAAAAAATTCCTATACAATATACAATAATTTACAGCTTGGTGGACAAGTAAAAAGGGTGAGGTTGTGAAAAAATCTTCAAAGGCGTTTTGTTGTTTTGCGATAGCTGTTTTGGTTTGTTCAACCGCATTTGGGGAAATCTTTACAATTGCCGTCCTGCCCGACACTCAAAACTATGTCTCGGATATCTACATTCAGCCAGCAAGCACCGATATATTCAACAATGAGGCACAGTTTATAGTGAACAATATAACCACAATGAATATAGTCTTTGTTTCACACTTGGGTGATGTTTGGAATGATTCCTCGGCTTCCAATGAAATGCCGCGCTCGCTGACTGCTATGGACATACTAAAAACCGCGGGTATCCCAATGGGAATAGTGGCGGGCAATCACAACTACGATCAAGGCACTGGTAATGGTTATACTTACATAAGCGGCTCAACCCTTTGGAACACATATTTTGGACCGACCACGAGTTATTTCAGCGGCAAAAGCTGGTATGGCGGCGCGTATATCAACAGTACCGATACCAACGGTATGACGAGTTGGCAGACATTTCACGCAGGTTCGTGGGATTTCCTGCACATTGCATTGGAAATTGAACCATCGGACGATGTGCTTGGCTGGGTACAGAATATTATCAACACGCATCCGGGCTGGCCTACCATTATTACCATTCATGAATATATTAATCCGCTCGGCGAATATATGGGAGTGGTGGGTCCATACAGCAGTGTGCTTCGTGTCGGCCATCCTTATAATAGCGACCAGCAAGTATGGGATAAATTCATCAAAGTCAATCCACAGATATTCATGGTGCTCTGCGGGCATGCTTTTTACCAAGGCTCATATTGTGCCTATCGCCGCATAAATCAAAACAATATGGGCTATAATGTATATCAGATACTAAGCGACTATCAAGGCACCATAAGCAGCAACCCTTCCAATCTGGGCCTCGGCGGTGGTTGGTTGCGGCTCATGGAATTTGATACAAGCTTGAAAACGATACATGTGCGGACATATTCGGTCATACTGAACAAATACAGTGATGACCCATCATTGACCGATGGCAGTTCTTATGCCAGATTGTGGGCGCCTTTCAACTATGCTTCGCCTCCGTTTGGCAATGGCAACTTATACTTGCCCACCGACAGCCCTTCGAGCGATTTCACTCTGCCATTGATTCTGGGGACCACGCCGGTTGACTGTAACGACGCGATAAATAAAGGATATGATCTTTCTTATGACCTGAACGATGATTGCAGGGTCAATTTCAGAGATTTTGCGATGATTGATTTTGAAGATTTTGAAGAGCTTGCACAGTTCGTGGCAGTCTGGCTCGACTGCATCGACCCCGCCGATACGACTTGTGCAAAGCCGTGGGAATAGAAATTGACAAAATTAGGGGCTGTGGCCTGCCCAATGCGTCCCTCAAATTCAATACTGATTCTTAAACCATATACATATAAATACAGCGGAACATGGGTCTTTGACGATAAGCAAAAAGGGTTGCACCATGAAGCTTTTGTCGCAGGCATACCAAAAATGATTGACATACTCGTAAGAGATATTCCCGATGCCAACGAAGGTTTCAGATTATTGTTTTCAGCCAAACCATTCCCTGATTATCAACAGAAACTTGTCTGACGGCGCGCCGAAGGAGGCGGAAACTGGTATTACAGCCAGGACTACGATTTGGAAGTCTGGCTGTGTCCGGCCTTATTCAAATATTTCCGTAAAACACCAAAAGAAATTTATATTAAGGCTGAGCCATTATATTAAATCAATATCCATACAATTCTTGACGCTAAAGCCATTTCAGCTATAATAAACACAAAATAATAACGGGAAATCAAAAAATGGACTTATACGAAACTATTAAAAAAAGATATTCGTGCAGAAGCTATAGTTCAAAGCCGATTGAGCCGGAAAAGCTCAAAAAAATATTCGAGGCAGCAAGGCAGGCGCCATCGGCAAAAAACCTGCAGGACTGGCGGTTTGTCATTGTAACAGATGAAGAAATACGAAAACAAATCGCTATTGCGGCCAATGAACAGATGTTTATCGCGACAGCCCCGGCCATAGTAGTCGGATGCAGCATCACTGATTATGTTATGCGCTGCGACCAGAAAATTTCATCAATCGATGTCGCTATCGCGATGGAGCATATTGCACTGGCAGCAACGGCTGAGGGACTTGCAACCTGCTGGATTGGCTCGTTTTATCCGGAAAAAGTTAAAAAAGTCCTCGATATACCTAAAAACATAGAGATAATAGAACTTATGCCAATTGGCTATCCGGCTGATAAAGAAATACACAGGCCGAGAGAGGTAATTGATAAAATCGTTTGTTATGAGAAATGGATGTTTTGAAGGTTACGTCAAGCGGTTGCGGTTGTGAGGCTCGTTTCGTCTATCGTTATACGTTTAACGTAACCATTACGAGTCGCGTAACCGACAAACGAAAAACGATTTTTAAAGGGGATGTAGTGTAACGGGAGCACGCCGCGGTCGCATCGCGGAAATGAGGGTTCGATTCCCTTCATCTCCAGTCTTCGTTCGGAGCATAGCGAAGAACGAAGACTGCCGCATCAAAGTCCCGCTTCGGGACGAAGACGGGCACATTAATTACGGTTTCGGTAACGTCTCGTTGGCCGTTGTAGGTTTTCGGCAACTTTACCCTAACCGAAACCACAACACGTGACTTTACCGATACCCATACCCATAACCAATATTTTACAGTTTAGTCGGCCGGCACAGATTTATCTTTTCAGCGGCCGCCCTGCCGCAGCTTTTGCAGATATATTTGGCCCCACGCACCAGTTTCCTGTATTCTTCGGTATTCTGCGCCTGATAGCCGAGGTTGGCTAAATAACACAAATGCATTTCATGACCATCGTGCGGCATTTTTGGCTTAAATCCAAACATAAAAAACTCCTTTTTGTAAATGTAAACAGATATTTTTCAGTTAGTTAGAAAGTAATTGCTCCCCTGCTAAAAGTCAATCAAGGATTTCCCTCTAAAACGAGCCGGAAATGAAACATATAGCCAAAAGCCGGATTTCACAAGGCATAACATCATAAGCCTTTATTTGACAATATATTAAGTTTTGTTGCAAACAGGCCTTTGTTGTGGTAAGGTAATTCTGATTTAATTGCTGGGCACTTATTATGAATTTGACTGAACTCTTAAAAGCAAACAAAGATATAATTATTGAAGTTGCGGCCAGATACGGCGCGAAAAATATCCGTGTTTTTGGCTCTGCCGCCAGAGGCGATTTCGACCAGAACAGCGATATAGATTTTCTTGTCGATATGGAAAAAGGACGAAGTCTTTTCGATATGGGAGGTCTATTGATGGAACTCCAAACGTTGCTGGGCTGCAGAGTGGATGTCGTTACACCGAAAGGTCTTAGATCTCGAATCAGAGATACAGTATTAAAAGAGGCCAAGACATTATGAGAAGCGACAGGGAAAGATTGCTTGATGTTATTGAAGCTATAGAACGGATTGAAAAATACTCTCAAAAGAGCAAAACCGAATTTGACAATAATGAGCTTGTGCAAAACTGGATAATACATCATCTTCTTATTGTCGGTGAAGCAGCCGCACAGATTTCTGAAGAAATACAGGATAAATATTCTGAAATCCCGTGGTCGAAAATAATTGGAATGAGAAATATACTTGTGCATGGCTATTTTGAAATAGATAATGAAGTAGTCTGGTCAGTTGTTGAAAAAGACCTTCCCGAACTTAAGAAAAGTATACGTAAAATTCTTAAGGAAATATAAAATAACAGCTATATATGGCTAAAAAAGCACAAATAGATACTGAAAAATGCAAAGGCTGCGACTTGTGTATCGATGTCTGCCCGAAGGCAGCAATACGTAAAACTGGCACAAGCAATAAAAAAGGCTACGATTACGTCGAAATAAATTTCGAGCTCTGCAACGGATGCGGAGCATGCTATATAATATGTCCAGATTGTTGTTTCACCCTGATTGAAACCGCAGGTTCGGCAAGATAAAAGGATTATGGCTGAATATAACAATACAGATTCAAGCGTCAGAAAAGTCCTGATGAAAGGCAATGAGGCCGTCGGCGAAGCTGCCATCAAGGCAGGCTGCCTCTGTTATTTCGCATACCCAATAACACCGCAAACCGAAACGCCTGAATACCTTTCCCGCAGAATGGAAGAAGAAAATCTAATCTTCCTTCAGGCCGAAAGCGAAATCGCAGCGATAAATATGGTCTTTGGAGCTTCGGCTGCCGGTGCAAGAGCTATGACCTCGTCTTCTTCGCCGGGCATAAGCCTTAAACAGGAAGGCATAAGCTATATTGCCGGCGCTGAACTGCCCTGCGTGATAATCAATGTCGTTCGCGGCGGGCCGGGACTTGGAAATATCGAGGCATCTCAGGCTGATTATTTCCAGTCAACCAGAGGCGGCGGACACGGCGATTACAGATGTATCGTGCTTGCCCCAAATTCGGTGCAGGAATGTTACGATATGACGATGAACGGCTTCGACCTTGCCGATTATTACCGAATGCCTGTAATTATCCAGAACGACGGCATTATCGGTCAGCTTGTAGAGCCTTTTGAAATGCACCCGTATAAGCCGATATTTGAAAAACTTCCGCCGAAAACCTGGGCTCTTACCGGCTGCGCGGGCAGAAAGCCAAATGTCGTCAGAACACTTTTTATGACGCCGCCGGACGGACTCGAAAAGCACAATCGAAAACTTGATGAAAAATACAAAAAAATAAAAGCTGAACTTCGATGGTCTGAATCATTCAACTGCGACAATGCCGATTTAATTATTATTGCTTACGGCGCCACGAGCAGAATTGCAAAATCCGCAATTAAAAAACATAATAACAACGGTAAAAAAATCGGCTTGTTCCGACCCAAAACATTATGGCCGTGGCCGGATGTCGAACTTATCGAAATCGCACGGAAAAATAAAGGCGTTAAATTCCTCGTTATCGAAATGAGCACAGGACAAATGCTTGAAGACGTTTTGCTTTCGCTTATGGATGTTGTGCCTAAAAAGGACATCCTGTTTTACGGAATGGGAGGCGGCTGGAATCCAACGCCTGATTTAATCTATGAAAAAATTGACGAGATATTCAATAAATGAATATAGTAAAAGCACAACCTAAATCAATTACGACAGAAGCGACAAAATATTGTCCCGGCTGTGGACACGGAATAGTTCTGCGGCTTATCGGTGAAGTTGTCGATGAGCTTGGTATTAGAGAAAAAATGATTCTCACGGCGCCGGTTGGCTGCGCGGTTGTTCTTTATGATTATATCTTCTGCGACGTCATCGAATGCGCTCACGGCAGAGCGCCGGCTATCGGAACAGCTATAAAACGGGTCCATCCCGATAAATTCGTTCTGGTTTATCAGGGCGATGGAGACCTTGCGGCAATTGGGACTGCGGAGATAATCCACGCGGCAAACCGTGGCGAAAACATGTCGGTCATTTTCGTAAATAATGCTGTTTACGGAATGACAGGCGGCCAAATGGCGCCGACCACTCTCATCGGGCAAAAGACCACTACAAGCCCGTCCGGCAGAACCATAAAAGGTATGGGCAAACCGATAAGGGTATGCGAACTGCTTGCGACGCTTGAAGAAACCAAATACCTCGAAAGAACGAGCATTCATTCCGTCAGGAATATAAATAAGGCAAAGGCAGCAATAAGAAAAGTATTTCAAAATCAGCTTAACGGCATAGGTTTTTCATTGGTTGAGATTCTTTCAATGTGCCCTGTCGGCTGGAAGGTTTCGCCCAAAGAAGCCGTGCAGTTTATTGATGAACAAATGATTAACTATTTCCCGCTGGGAGTGTTCAAAGATACCGAGTAATGGCAGCTTCAGAGACCAACATATTGATAGCCGGATTCGGCGGACAGGGAGTTATCCTTGCCGGCAATGTGCTTGCTTATGCCTGTATCGATGCGGGAAAAAACGTCTGCGCTATGGCTTCTTATGGCGCTGAAGTCCGTGGCGGAACAGCAAAGGCGCTTATATCCATAGCGGACCATCAAATCGACTCGCCCATCATCGAAAGACCGAACCTGGCAATCATAATGAACGCCCCGTCGTTCATTAAATATATCGATACCCTCCTGCCAGGCTCGCCTGTGATTGTAAATTCCTCGATGATTGATTTAGCGAAAATCAAAAAGAACGACCTTGATATTGTCGGCGTCGATGCAACAAATCTTGCGATAAAAATGGGCAATATAAGGGTCGCAAATATTATTATGCTCGGAGTTATGATTAAAAAGACCCGTATTCTTGAGGCACAATCCGTTCTTAGCGGTATGAAACGCGCTTTCTATAAAGGAAAAAAAGGTCTTTATTATATAAACGAAAACGCATTCAGAATGGGTTATGATTTGATAAATTTAAATATTTTTGTAAAATAGAACGTAATGGCTAAAGACCCGAATAATTTCAAAAAAAAAGAAACCTGCAATTTCTGCGGCAGAACCAAAAAAGACGTTGACGCTTTTGTTGAAGGGCCGAGCGGCGTTTATATCTGTCCGGAATGTGTAGAACTGTGCTATAACATCGTCAGGCAGGAAAAAAGAAGACTTCGCCACACCGGTTTTCAGCTTGAAGAAGTACCAAAGCCCCGGCAAATAAAGGAATTTCTCGACCTTTACGTCATCGGCCAGGAAAAAGCGAAGAAAATTCTCTCTGTCGCGGTGCATAATCATTACAAACGACTGGTCCATACCGACAAAGAGACAAGCGATGTCGAAATTGATAAATCAAATGTTCTTCTGATTGGCCCGACAGGCTCAGGCAAAACGCTGCTCGCAAAAACGCTCGCAAGAGAGCTAAACGTTCCTTTTGCTATTTGTGATGCCACTACCGTTACCGAAGCCGGTTACGTCGGAGAAGATGTCGAAAACTTTCTCCTCAGACTGCTCCAAAATGCCGATTACGACCTCGAAGCTGCTGAACGTGGAATCGTTTACATCGACGAAATAGACAAAATTGGTAAAACCAACCAGAATATCTCGATAACCCGCGATGTTTCAGGCGAAGGCGTCCAGCAGGCGCTGTTGAAAATGCTCGAAGGAACAATCGCAAATATTCCTCCCCAGGGCGGGAGAAAGCATCCGGAACAGTCATATATTCAGATGGACACCACGCATATTTTGTTCATCTGCGGCGGAACTTTCGTCGGGCTGGAAAATATCATCAAAAAACGGCTCGGAAGAAAAATGATAGGTTTCGGGTCTGAAAGACAGAAAATTGTCGATGCAAAGGCTGATTATTCAAATGTTATCGAGCAGGTCGTGCCGGAGGATATTATCGAATTTGGAATGATTCCGGAATTCGTCGGCAGAGTGCCGGTAATCACGGCGCTTGAAGCGCTTGATGAAGAGGCGTTAGTCGATATCCTGACAAAACCCAAAAATGCTCTTATCAGGCAATATAAAACTTTCTTTAAAATGGACGACGCGGAGCTTGAATTCACTGATGACGCTTTGAAGGCTCTTGCTAAAAAAGCTATGAAAAGAGACACCGGCGCCAGGGCGCTTAGAGCAATTACCGAAGAACTTATGATTGACCTTATGTATAAACTGCCGGAAGAGCCAAAACCGCGAAAATACATCATTACTAAAGATATCGTCGAAGGAAAAATAGACCTCTTTACCGCAAATCGTCAAGCAAGGAAGGAATCTGCATAAAATTCAAGTTTAAGGATGAAATAGGTCTGGTTATCCGACAGCCGGACAAACATATATCGCTTTTGTAACGTATTCTCGTTATTATAGTTATAAAATTCTATTATTTTTTAAAAATAAGGGAACTTTTCCATATAACAATGGTCAAATTTATACAGGAACAACTTAAAAATTCCGGCTTCAATATTTCCATTGATGAAGCGACGCTGCTGGCGCAGGCAAGAGCCGGAAATATGGAGTCCGTTGAGCGGCTAATCCTGAAATATCAGGACAGAGTTTACAATACAGTATTGAAACTCTGCGGCAACAGAGACGATGCCGCTGAGCTGACGCAGGATTCCTTTGTAAAAGTTATCCAGAACCTTAAAAATTTTAAGGGGCAAAGCAGCTTTTATACGTGGCTGTTCAGAATCGCGGTCAATGCGACGCTGAACTTCTGCAAAAAAAATTCGAGAATCAATTTTCAGCCGCTGCAGAGCGAGCCTGACCAGGAGCTAAAGAAGCAGCTGAAAGATTATCTCGTGGACAAGACGTCCCCGCAGCCGCCGCAGGTTGCCGCTGCGAAAGAGCTGCACGAATTGATTCTGAAGGCTTTGGAAAAACTCGAACCCCAGCAGAGAGCTGTAATTGTTTTAAGGGACATTGAACAAATGAATTATAACGAGATAGCTGAAACGCTCAAAATCGAAATAGGAACGGTCAAAAGCAGAATCGCAAGAGGCCGAAGAAATCTGCGTGAAATTCTTGAGGGGGTAATATAATGAAAGATATGGAACAAATTGAAGAAATGCTTAATTACTACATCGACGGCGAGCTCGATGAGAGAAAGAGCAACGAAGTAAAAAGACTTATAGATAACGATAAGGAAATTTATGGTCTTTACGACTCTCTCAAGCGTCATAAAAATATTATGGACGCTGTCCCCCATGAGCCTGCGCCGCAGGGCTTATGCGATAATATAACCGCCCAACTCGAAAGAGAAATTCTCCTTGCGGATACCGGAATTTATTCTCACAGTGCCGGCAGAAGACACCTTATGATACGACGGCTTATGACCGCAGCGGCTGTATTGGCTCTGGCGGCAGTGCTTTCCACAGTAGTATTCGATATTTTTGTGCCGAAATCAAGCAGAGACCAGATATTATCCAATACATTCAGAAAAAAACCAATTAAACAGGTCCTGTATGAGAAACCGTTTGCCGAACCGCCGGTGGAAGATAAAAAAATAGTTGCTGTAAAACCGATTGATATACCTTTTGTCGCAATCCTCACATTAAAAACAAACAATCCCATCGAAGTTGACTGGCTCGTTGCCAAGGCGCTGACGACCACGAATCTTTTCAGCCGGACCACCGCAATCGACAGACAGGCGAAAAATGTCCGCTATGCCATAAATTGCGACAATCAATCGCTTGCCAATCTTGTCCAGGAATTGAGTTTTGTCTGGCCGCAATGCACCGAGACTAAAATAGACATCGGCACAGAACAGATGGGAAAATATATAACTGTCAGCAATATCAGCGCGGAACAGGCAATGGAAATCTGCAAAGCGGAAGATTTTGGACAACGGATGAGAATAGCTGCCGACCTCGGCATTATAAATAAGTTCACTTCGCCCGATATGCTTGACAGGTTGTATGCCGCTAAAAGTATTGACTATGATTCGCTCATTTCACAAAAACCCATAATCACATCGACAGAAAAAATTCAAAGCGCCTCTCTTCCGGCGGACGACAACACTAAAAACGCAACACTGACTATCATCGTTATGAGTGAATAATCGCAACAATACAAATTAACTGGATTTTTTCTCACTCTTTGGCTTTGTAGGTTTTTTCTCGCCCTGTGATGTGCCTGAATCAGTTTTTGACTCGGTCTTTGCATCTTTTTTTGAAGTTTTTTGACTGCCGGATTCCGATTTAACCGCATTTTTGTAGGATTCGTTTCGATAATCCGTTTCGTAAAATCCGCTGCCTTTAAAAATCACGCCTGCGCCGGCGCCTATAAGCCTTTTTAACGCCAATTTGCCGCATTGCGGACATTTGCGGAGAGCCGAGGCGGTCATCGACTGAAATTTCTCAAACTCATAGCCGCATCCCGCGCACCTGTATTCATAAGTCGGCATCAGCTACTCCCTATCTTCATCAGAGCCGTCATCATCGCCCTGTTCGACGGCTTTTTTATTCACAACCACCCTGCCGGGCCTGAGAACTTTTTCGCCAAGCCGGTAACACTTCATAAGCTCCTTTAATATAATGCCGTCTTCTTTGTCGGCATCCGTTTCCTGCATCACAGCCTGATGGCAGGCCGGGTCAAACTGTTTTCCCGCTGAGCTGACCTGCTCAACACCGTAGCTTTTAAAAATTGAAAGCATCTGCTCGTAAATAATTTTCACGCCTTTGCGAAGATTTTCAATATCCTGCTCGTTCTCGGCGCTGGCAAGCGTATGCTCAAAATTATCAAGGACTGGCAGAAGCGATTTGATTATCACTTCTTTTTCATAAGCAATCGCTTCAGAAATCTGCTTTGCGGAACGTTTCTGATAATTCATATAATCGGCGCTGAGCCGCTGGAGCCTGGCAAACATTTCGTCCTTCTCGGCCTGTAATTTGTCAATCTGCTCCCGGAGATTATGATGGTTTTCCTTTTTGTGTTCTTTGTGAACACTTTTGTCAGCTTCCTTTTGCTGCTGCTGTTCAATCGGTTCTTTTGCGGGCTCATCGGCCATAATCATCACCTGTTATTAAAATATTGTTTGAGTTTTTCAAAAAAACCTTTCGATTTCGGCAAAACATTTTTATCTTCCGTCTCGGCGAATTTTCTTAACAGCTCTTCCTGCTGGCTGTTGAGCTTTTTGGGTATCTCGACCATTACCTGCACCAGCTCATCGCCGCTGTGTCTTGACCTTATATCAGGCAGTCCCTGTCCTTTTATCCTGAACATATCGCCCGACTGGCTGCCGGCAGGGATTTTTAACTCCTGCATACCAGTCAGACTCGGCACTTCAATTATCCCGCCCAAAGCCGCCTGCGTAAAACTAATCGGCACAACAGCGATAAGGTCATTTCCGTCGCGCTGCAAAAATGGATGCTCTTTTATTTTAACATAACAATATAAATCGCCGCGCGGGCCGCCGTTAAAACCGGGTTCGCCTTCGCCGCCGACCCTGACGCTTTGGCTTTCGTGGACACCAGCAGGAATTTTAACTGTAACCAGACGTTTTTTGGATACTCTGCCGCTGCCTCTGCATTTTTTGCAGGGGTCTGTTATCACCATACCGCTGCCTTTGCAATTAGGGCAGGTCGAAACCATCTGGAAAAAACCGCCAAGACCGGATTGAGCCACCTGGCCTGCGCCGCCGCAAGTCGAGCATTTCGAAGGACTGCTGCCTTTTGCGCTGCCTGTACCTGTGCATTCATCGCAAATATCCTGACGGGTAAACTCTATGCTTTTTTCGACGCCTTTTGCAACATCGTTTAATGTTAATTGAACGACCGTCTCAAGGTCATAACCCCTGTGAGGAGCATTTCTGACTGCCTGCCGACCTCTCCTGCCGGAAAACCCGAACAAATCGCCGAACAAATCTTCGAGATTTAGAGCGCCGAATATGTCCTCGACGTTCATTCTCGAAAAGTCGTGCATACCTGAGCCTTGCAAACCTGCGTGACCAAACTGGTCGTAGCGTGAACGCTTCTCCGGGTCGCTTAAGACTTCATAAGCCTCGGCGCATTCCTTAAACTTCGCCTCGGCGTCTTTGTCGCCGGGGTTCTTGTCAGGATGATACTTTATCGCCAGCCGGCGGTATGCTCGTTTTATATCATCCGTGCCGGCATTTTTATCCACGCCCAAAACTTCGTAATAATCTCTTTTTGCCATTTAAGTTTATCTAACGGAACCCTCAATCGGCGGTTTATCCTGTTCATCTTCTTTAAGGTCAGTGATGAGAACATTTGTCGTCAGCATAAGTCCCGCGACAGAAGCGGCATTTTGCAAGGCACATCTTGTCACTTTTGCGGGGTCAATAATACCTGCTTCAACCATATCGACAATTTCGCCGGTATTGGCGTCATAACCCATATTGCCGGATTGTTCGAGCAGCTTTTCAACAATCACATCGCCATCAGCGTCACCGTTTTCGGCTATCTGTTTCGTCGGCGTTCTCAACGCATAGGCAATAATATCAAAACCGATTTTTTCATCGCCTTCGGCTTTTGCCTTTGCCTGGCGGACTTTTTCAATCGCCCGCAGATAGATTACACCGCCGCCGGGAACTACGCCTTCTTCCGCTGCAGCCTTGGTCGCGTGCAGAGCATCGTCAAGAAGGTCTTTTCTTTCCTTCATCTCGGTTTCGGTCGCTGCACCAGCTTTGATTACAGCCACGCCGCCGGTCAGTTTGGCTAATCTTTCCTGCAATTTCTCACGGTCATAATCGCTGGTTGTCGCCTCAATCTGCTTTCTAATCTGCTCGCAGCGGGCATCGGCGTCTTTCTTCGTGCCGGCCCCTTCAATAATTGTCGTATTTTCCTTTGTGACAACTATCTTCTTTGCCCTGCCGAGCTGGGAAAGCTCAATATTTTCAAGTTTGATGCCCAAATCCTCGGTTATTACCTGTCCGCCCGTTAGAACTGCCATATCAGCAAGCATTGCCTTGCGTCTGTCGCCAAATCCGGGAGCTTTGATTGCGCAAACTTTCAAAACGCCCTGCAGTTTATTGATAACAAGAGCGGCAAGCGCCTCGCCTTCGACATCTTCAGCTACTATAAGCAGAGGCGAACCGACATGGGCCGTTTTTTCCAGCAGCGGTATCAACTCCGCAATGCTGGAAAGTTTTTTCTCATAAAGAAGAATATACGCATCTTCAAGCACAGCTTCGAGCGTTTGAGTATTCGTAAGAAAATACGGCGAGATATAGCCGCGGTCAAACTGCATACCCTTGACAACCTCAAGCTCGGTTTCCAGACTTTTACCTTCTTCAACCTGAATAACGCCTTCCTTGCCGACCTTATCCATCGCATCGGCAAGAATTTTGCCGACTTCAGAATCGTTATTTGCACTTATGGTCGCGACTTTGGCAATATCATCGTGGCCTCTTACCTTCTGGCTTTTGGACGCGATAAAATCAACGACAACCTGAACCGCTTTATCAATGCCGCGTTTAATCGCCATCGGATTTGCGCCGGCTGTTACATTTTTCAGCCCTTCATTATAAATCGCTTCAGCCAGAACCGTTGCGGTTGTTGTGCCGTCGCCGACAACATCGCTTGTCTTGCTTGCGACCTGATTAACCATTTTCGCGCCCATATTTTTGAACGGTTCCGGCAGCTCGATTTCCTTGCTGACCGATACGCCGTCTTTGGTAATCTTGGGCGAGCCGAAACTTTTTTGCAGCATAACGTTTTTGCCCGTTGGGCCAAGCGTAACCTTCACAGCCGCTGCCAAAGTTGACAATCCCTGTTTGAGATGTGCCCTTGCCGCATCATCGAACATCATTTGTTTTGCCATTTTTTTACCTCACTTCTCTATTATTCCGAGGATATCGCTTTCGCGCAGGATTTTATATTCTACGCCGTCGATTTTTATATCGTTTCCGCCATATTTACCGAACAGAACCGTGTCGTTTTTCTTGACGGCAACTTCCACTCGTTTGCCATTGTCTAAAAGTTTGCCGGGGCCGGTTGAGATAACCTTACCCATCAGGGGTTTTTCCTTTGCCGTGTCGGGCAGAACTATACCGCCCGCTGTCTTATCTTCCGCCTCTTCCGGCTTAACCACAATCCTGTCATCCAAAGGTCTAAGTTTCATTTTTATATCTCCATTATTAGTTTTGAGTTATTATTTTTTAAGTTTTAAACTCTTACATATCCATATCGCCCATACCGCCCATTCCTCCCATACCCATTCCGCCCATATCGCCGCCGGGCATTCCGCCAGCGCCTTTTCTCTTTTCAGGCTTTTCCGTAACCACACAATCACAGGTTACAAGCAGACCCGCAACAGAAGCAGCATTCTGCAAAGCGATTCTCGTTACTTTCACCGGGTCAATAACGCCGCTTTCGATAAGGTCTTCATATTTGCCTGTATCAGCGTTATAACCAAAACCGCCCTGGCCTTCAGAAACTTTATTCACTACAAGATTGGCGACCGCGCCGGCATTATCAGCGATATAATAGCACGGCATTTTTAAAGCGCCCGCGACAATATCAACACCGGTTTTTTCATCGCCTTTGGCTTTGATTTTCTTAACTGCGTCAATACAGCGAATCAGCGCTACACCGCCGCCCGGCACAACGCCTTCTTCAATCGCGGCTCTCGTAGCGTGAAGAGCGTCTTCGATGCGGAACTTCTTTTCTTTCATTTCCGCTTCGCTGGCAGCGCCGACATTTATCTGCGCCACGCCGCCGGTTAGCTTGGCAAGACGCTCCTGCAATTTTTCACGGTCGTAATCGCTGGTCGTCGCGTCAATCTCATGGCGAATCTCTTTTATCCTTCCGGCGATAGCTTCCCTTGTGCCTGCGCCTTCAACTATTATTGTATTGTCATTATCGATGGTAATTTTTTTGGCCCTGCCGAGCTGTGGAAGTTTTACCTTATCAAGTTCGATTCCCAAATCCTTGAAAATCGGCTCAGCGCCGGTAAGTATCGCAATATCCTGCAGCATCGCTTTTCGCCTGTCGCCGTAGCCTGGCGCCTTGACGGCACAAACTGAAATAACGCCGCGAAGTTTATTGACTACCAGCGTTGCAAGCGCTTCGCCCTCGATGTCCTCCGCGATAATAAGCAAAGGCTTTTTGCTCTTTGCCATCGCTTCAAGCAGCGGCAGAAGTTTCTGAACACTGCTTATTTTATCTTCAAATACGAGAATGTATGGCTTTTCGAGTTCGCATACCATATTTTCCGCGTTTGTTACAAAATTAGGAGATAGATATCCCCTGTCGAACTGCATACCCTCGACAAATTCGACGGTCGTATCGATACTTTTGCCTTCCTCAACCGTAATTACGCCGTCTTTGCCGAGCTTCATAAAAGCATCAGCCATTATCTTACCGACCTCAGGGTCGTTATTGGCTGAAATCGCAGCAATGTTGGAAATGTCATCGCTTTTGGTAATGTCAATCGGCTTGGCAAGTTTTTTCAGTTCTTCGGTTACAGTTTCCACAGCCTGCTGAATGCCTCTGTTAAGCGACATCGCATCTGCTCCTGCCGCTATGTTTCGATATGCCTCTTTGAAAATCGCCTCGGCCAAAACCGTTGCTGTCGTTGTGCCGTCGCCTGCGATTTTGCTCGTCTTGCTTGCGGCCTCACGGACAAGTTTTGCGCCCATATTTTCGGTCTTGTCAAGAAGCTCAATTTCTTCCGCTACCGTTACGCCGTCTTTTGTAACTGTCGGCCCGCCCCAGCTTTTGTCTATGATGGCGTTCCTGCCGCGGGGACCAAGGGTTGAACGAACCGCCCTTGCCAGTTTCTCAACGCCATTTAACAACGCTGCCCTTGCATCAGCTTCAAAAACCAATTTTTTAGCTGCCATAATCCATTCTCTCCATTAAATGTCGAAAAATAGAAACGATATCTAAACCTTAATTACTATATTTGTATGCAAAGAAAATACCAGTTTTCTTAAACTTAACAAACTAAAAGATGTTGCCTTGCGTAACTTCTTTTAAATCAAGAAATTATGAAAAATTATAAATAAAAGAAATGACTTTTATAAATCCGATTTATACTGCCAATTTTGACAAAAAACAAAGCAAAGGCGTCAACTTGACAGGGTCAAAAGTTTCGTGAGTCTCGGCTCATTGACGAGTCAGACCATCTTTTATACCACTTGGTATGGCCGTCAGAGAACAAAATATCATACCCTTCGCTATGCGGCCCGGCATTTGCATCCGCCAAATATCCTCGCCCATTAGGGTCGCCGCTTTTATAATCATCAGGGTCGATATCTTTATATAGGCTGTCAACAATCTGCTGGGGTTTGGCAGGCAGGTCATATAAGAGAATAAACATTGCCGGCGATTTAACTTTTTCAGGAGCCAAAAGATAAAATTCGGTTTTTTCTTCGGGCGGGGAAGGAGGTTTTGGCGGAATATCGGAAGGCACAACGGCAGCGAACACATTCTCGCCTGCGGAATATTTTTTGCCGGCAAGCCAATTATAGCAGTAGCTTATATCGCACCCTGCCTTGCTCAAAACCGGGCAATTATAAATATTGGGATTTTGATAAAACGGCCGCAACGAAACAGGCACGCCCAGCATTTTTCCCTGGGCGATAGTTTCGTCTGCCAAAAAATCGCTCCATCTTTCATTGACATCGGATACGCAGACAGGATAATACTTGTAACTTTGAACATAAGTTTCAACTGCAATATCAAGCTGTTTTAAATTATTAAGGCATCTAATCCGGTATGCAAGCTGACGCGGATAAATCAGAGTCGGCAACAAGATAGCTAATAATCCCGCTAATATGGCTATCACTACAAGAAGCTCAACAAGCGTAAAACCGGTTTTTCTTTTCATATATTTTTTTCTTAGTGTCTTCGTGCCTTTGTGGCTATATTAAAAAAGCGGGCGACCGGATTCGAACCGGCGACGTCCAGCTTGGGAAGCTACAACGGCCCTTTTATAACTACTTAGAAAACAAGAGGTTAGCATTTGTCGTATAAAGACTTAGCAACTGTTTTAGGACTGGATTGTAACTGGTTTCTGAACTGTTTTCAAACTGAAACTGCCACAAAATAAAAAAGTAGAACTAAAGAAGCACCAAAGAAGAAGCTTTGGTGCAGACAGGCAGTTCACGCAAAATTGAGCCGGTTCAGCCCAAATATCAGAAGGTAAATAGCTTCACAAATGCCCATCAAATTTGCCGTCCTCTTTGAATGGTGGAATTTAAGGTGTTTTAACTAATCTTATATGGAAGCCTGAATAGCATTTGCATCGGCCATTACTGTTTTAGCTGCCGGCATCGTGAACCAGAAAGTGGAGCCTTTATCCGGCTGAGATTCGACGCCGATTTCTCCGCCGTGATGTTCGACAATCTTTTTGCTTATGGTAAGGCCAATGCCTATGCCGTCGTACTCGTTTCTCAGATGCAATCTCTTAAACATTGTAAATATCGCCTGATGATACTCAGGGGCAATTCCAATACCGTTGTCGGTAATTTCAATTTTAGCCATTCCATTGGCAGCAGGTTTGCTGGTTATAGTTATGTAAGGGATATTGCCGTTCTTTTGATATTTAATACCGTTGACGATTAAATTATGCAGCAATTGGCGCATAAATGAATAATCTGCTTCAACCGGCAGAAGCGGTTTTGGAATATCAATTATCGCCCCGCTGCCGGTGATAAGGTCGGCAAGCTCTGTATTTTTCAGTTTGTCAATCAAATCATCTAATTTTACCGTTTCGGGAGGCAAATTATTTGTAATAACCGATGAGTAGGTGAGAAGACCCTCAATCATTTTTGTCATTTTATTAGAGCCGTCCATCATAAACCGCAGATTCTCAGAATCGTCTTGACCGATTTTCCCGCTTAAGGATTTCTCAAGCATATAAGCAAATGTGGATACTTTTCTCAGAGGCTCTCTAAGGTCGTGCGAGGTTGCATACAGGAAGTCTTTCATTTCCTGATTGGTATCTTTAAGTTTTTCGTTCAAATTTTTCGCCTTTTCTTCCGCTCGCTTGCGAGCGGTGATATCGCGAACAATTGCCTGAAGCAGCGGCCGTCCGCCAATCTTGATAAGGCCGAGCGAAACCTCTGCATCGAACGGCGTACCGTCGAGTCGCGTATGTGTCCACTCGAAGCATTGGGGTTCACCTGTATACGCTGCATGGATTTTCTCCATCGCTTTTTCCGCTGAGCGCCGGCCGTCGGCTTGGAACTCCGGTGAGAAACGAATAGGTGGTTGGTTAATAATCTGTTCTCGCGTCACGCCGAACATTTCGAGCGTGCGTTCATTGCAATCGACAAAGTATTCTTTCTCCATTAAAAAGATGGCGTCGTTCGCCTGCTCGAAGAGAGCATGATATATCTCGCCTTTCTCCCGAATCGTCTCCCCCGCCTGCTTGCGCTCGGTGATGTCTCTAATAACCCCTAATACCCCTATTACCTTACCGGCATCATTCTTCACAGGATTAAGATTCGAACTCACAAAAATTTTATTTCCCTTAAAAATTAATTCTTCTTCAACAGAAATACTCTTGCCTGTTTTGAATATCTCTTTCAGATTCTTTAAATTTTTGTCAGCTATCTCTTTTGGGAAAAGCTCTGAAATATGCTTTCCAATCACTTCTTCTGCTTTCCTCCCTAATAGCATTAATGCTGCACTATTCAGCGAGACTATTTTGTATTTTTCATCAACCATAAAGATTTGGTCAGAAGCATTTTCAACAAGAGTTCTGTACTTTTCTTCGCTTTCCTTAACCGCTTCTTCCGCCCGCTTGCGCTCGGTGATGTCGGTGAAAAACCCCAAACTACACTCGCGTCCGTCTATGACTATACCAGACGCGCTGATAGAAGCATCAAATATAGTGCCGTCTTTGCACAGACACGGAACCTCTGTGAATTTCTTTTTCCCCCGCACCAGAGCCTCGAACTCGGCCAGCACGTGGTCTAAGGCCTCTTTGGGATGAATGTCCCCCACGTTTAAATGTATTAACTCTTCTTCTGTGTATCCCAACATCCTGCATATGGCCGGATTACAATGCAGGAATTGCTTCTTTTGCACATCGGCCACGAGTATTCCCTCTACCGCAGTGGAAAACAGCGTCTTGTATCTGACTTCTGAATCCCGCAGCACCTTCTCCGTTTGCTTGCGTTTAGCATCCAGCCTATTGAGGTGAACGGAGAGAATATATACGAATAAACTGATTATAAATAAATTACAGATTGCCACAAACGATACGCCGAATTCATTACCAAGCAATCCTGTTTTTACTCCGTAAATTTTGAACCAGCCTAAGACCAGCGGAATAACAATAACAACCGGCAGAATTCGCCGCAGCATCATGCCGCCATAGTTATCGCTGCTGATATTCTTCATCAATCCCCGCCGGGGCTTGACAAAGAGACATCCTATACAGGACATCAGGAACAATACGCAGGTATGCACCGCCATAGCGGTGCTGAATTTCAGGCCGATATAGAGTGGGCTTGCACCATACAAATATCCCACAAATGATAAAAGAGAAATGATGCCCGCCGGAATAACCAATAACTGCGCCAGCCAGGGGAAAAATGCGGTTTCGAATCCGGTCATAAATAACGCGATGGCTATTATTACAAAAATAACCGAAGTATTGAATGCCATCCTTCCCGGAGCACTGGTTAAGACAGCTGTGGCCGACTCTTTAAATAAAAGCTGGTCAATGCCAAAATCCCATCCAAGCATATACTCCCAGAAAGTCAGAAACCCTATCAGAAAAACGATAAAAGCATAAAGACGGGCAATTCCGAGGACTGTCCGATTGCCCTGCCATTTTGTCTGTGACATCCATAGCGATAAGCCGATTAAAATAAAACAAATCGCCGCGTTTGCTTTCATTGCAACAAAGTCAGGCGAAATGCTTTTCAGAACAGGGATATCGAGAACCCAGCCGATTAACACAATCGCACCACCCAGGAATATACAGATGCTCAATATTTCCGAAACCATGTTAAATAATTGAGTTTTTTTCATCCCTTAATTCTCTTTGTTATGTGTTTATATTTCCTAAAATCTTAAGTTCAGACGACTTTTGAGACCCTACGAGACACCTGAAAAAAAATATTTATAGAAGCTTTTTTATTTGCGTTAATAATTCCCCAGTATCGACAGGTTTAGCAAAAGTGATGTTGCCTGCGATAATGTGGCTTCCCTGATATTCTTCGGTCTTGGAGAGCAAGGCGGTCAAAAATATCACAGGGATATTTTTAGTCCTGAAGTCATCCTTAAGCTTTTCAGCAATTTCTCCGCCGTCTATACCCGGTATCAGCACGTCAAGTAAGATTATGTCCGGAAGTTTTGCCTTGGCCAGAGCTACAGCATCGCAGCCATTATCCGCAGTAATGACAGTATATCCCTCAGATGCTAATCTTTTCCCAAGCATCAACAAGAAATCTTTTTCATCGTCGACAATCAATATTTTTTTCATAATATTATCCTCAAGCATCAATAATCGCTTTTTTTTGTCGTCAACAGTCAGCAGTTGCTTTACAATGCTGCCGGCGTGGTTAAAAGCCGCTCTATTTTATTCAGCAGTTCTTCCGCATTAAATGGCTTGGCTATATAATCATCAGCGCCGGCTTTTTTTGCCTTTTCGTCAGTCATAACTTCATCGTGAGCAGTATATAAGATGATTGGTATGTGCCTTAAATTCTCGTCGTTTTTGACCCGTCTGCATATCTCAGTTCCATAAGTAATCGGTATGATTAAATCAAGCAGCACCAGGTCAGGTTTTTCATTCCGAATGCTTTCGAAGGCGTCCCTGCCATTAGCAGCGGTTAGAATCTCATAACCATGTTTTTCCAGCCTGAGCGATGTAAGCATCAGCACATCCGGCTCATCATCTACGATTAATATTCTTTTCTTATTCATTTTTTTGTCTCCCAATATAATATTCTGATATCATACGGATACCCCCGATGGTATCGTAAGTTGTAATTCTCTTGCTTTTCTGACCAAATCCTCATCTGCGGCCGCATCGTCCGGATACGCAGCACATCCCCAAAGTATTTTAATCTTATCCGCTAAATTTTTGTCAGACAGATAGTTGTTCAGAACCTGCTCTAATCTGCTCTTCGCTCTTAATGCGTTTTCTTTATCGCAGTCAGCCAAAACAACAAAAATTTCGTTACGGAGTTTAAAAACATTGTCAACTGCCCGAGGCGGCTTGTTCTCTGCCCGGTGCAGATTATTCTCTAAAACGGCTTCCATATCTTTCAGGGTTGAGTTTATCTCATTATTAGAAAACTCCTGCTTCAATTTATCAAAATCTGCGAAAGATATGAGAATAAGAGACATTTTAGTGTTATTTTTCGATGCTTTCTTTATCCCATTGTTAATATATTTCTTCAATAGACCTTCAGTATCACAAACAGGCAAAGTGAACGTAAATATTGAGCCTTTACCGAATTTCGACTCAACCCAGATTGTTCCATTGTGCTGCTCGATGATTTCCCTGGAAATTGCAAGGCCAAGACCTGTTCCGCCCGTTTTTCTCTCACCGGAGCAGTCTAACTGCTCAAATTTGTTAAAAATTTTCGACATATTCCCTTTTTTGATGCCGCAGCCGGTATCAGAGACTGAAACACGAATCGAATTACTGCTCCGGCCGGTTTTAATTGTGATATTTCCTCTTTTTGTAAATTTCATGGCATTAACAACCAGGTTTGTCAGGACTTGAGTAATTTTATCACTATCGAAACTGCATTTGGGCAGACTATTATCAAGTTCAAGTATAATATCCAACTCCGCCTTTTTTGCTGAAGAAACCATTGTTTTGTAAACGTCTTTAACAATTTCATTTATATTATTAGTTTCAAAGTTAAATTTCATCATACGGGAATCAAGCTTCTGAAAGTCGAGAATATCGTTTATAAGTCTGGCGAGTCTATCGACGTTCTTTTTCGCAATACCGAGCAGTTCCGCTTGTTCTCCATTGATATCTCCGGCCAAGCCATCCAATACAAGGGCAATACCTTCTTTTATGGATGTTAAGGGAGTCCGCAGTTCGTGTGAAACTATAGCGGTAAATTCAGACTTTATTTTCATCATTTCTTTGAGTTTCTCTTCTGTTTCTTTGCGATCTGTAACATCTCTAAGCAAAGCAAGCCAGGCCGGTTGATCATTCCATAGGGTCTCGACAACCCGCATTTCAGCGGTTCCAGGCTCTTTATTATAGCGAATAATATCAATCTCCGTTATCTGGTCAGCTTTAAGGGGAAAACCAAATAATTGACCGGCAAGTTCTTTTGCCTGGTGCTCCAAAAAAGTTTCGGCCGCCGGGTTGGTAAACTGCACGATTCCGGTTTTATCCACGACGACAATGCCGTCGATACTCTTGGCGACGATATTGTGGAAACTTGCGATGCTCGTTTCCAGAAAAACTTTTGCCTCCTGCAAATCCTCTAATATGTTCAAGACAGCCTCTTGAGCGTTGGTCCGCTCGGTGATATCCCAGGCGTATTGGCTGGTATCATTTGCGGATTTTTCAACCGCTGATGCCGGTCTTTTACCCGATGTGTTTTTTGCCCCCATTTTTTTTACGCCCCCAAAACTTATTGGAAATTACTGCCTTTTATTTTTTAACCAGTTCCGCTTCAAGATCAGCGATTTGCTCCTTGAGCTCTATCATCTTAAGCTCCCGCCCGATTGCTGCCTTGTGGAACAACTCCAGGTCATGTATATGCTTTTGGGTTTCATTTTCCATTTTTCTGCGATCGGTGATGTCTCTAACTGATACCAGATACGCAGGCTTACCTTCCCATTCTGTTTCTACCGTGTGCACTTCCCCAAAACCACGTTCACTGCCGCTGTGAGTAATTTCGACATCCGTCATTTCTCCAACAATAATGGGAAAATCAAGTTTTTCGCCCAAGACAAGCTTTGGTTTAAATCCGAACATAATTTTTGCCATGGGGTTAAGAAATTTTATGGTTTTATTTTCATCAACCACCACAATGCCGGCATCGCTTTTTTCGACTATATTATGGAAGCTAACTTTGCTGATTTTTAGTTCTTTTTGGCTCTTAGCCAGGGATAAAGCTATTTCTATGGTAGCTTTTAATTCTCTATCCTTAAACGGCTTGGCCAGATAGCCGAAGGGTTCTGCTGTTATTGCCCGATCCACCGTCATATCCTCAATATGGGCAGTAAGATATACAATGGGAATATCAAGGTCTGAACGTATTTGCGCCGCGGTCTCAACCCCATCCATTGGGCCTTTTAGCACGATATCCATCAGCACCAAATCGGGAGGATTCTGCCGAACTTCCTGAACAGCAGCCTGACCTGAGGCGACTGAGCCGGTAACCTCATAACCTAAATTTTGCAAAGTTCTTCGTATGTCCATAGCAACAACAGGTTCATCCTCAACTATCAGGATTTGTTTTTTATTATTCATTTCAAGCCCCCTTTTTTGAAAATTTAATCTTAAATTTTGTTCCCATACTTCTATCCAGTTCAATTTCGCCTGCCAACTGGTCTTTAACGAAAGCATTGACAAGCTGAAGCCCCAATGTATCGGTTTTTTGAAAATCCAGCTCAGCGGGAATGCCCATACCATTATCACTGATTATCATCTCCACCTGGTTTCCCCCGGCCGGCAATATTGAAATGCCGATATTGCCCTTTGCCGCTTGTGGAAAAGCGTATTTCAGGGAATTGGATATCAGCTCATTAATAATCATACCGCAGGAAATGGCGGTATTGATTTCCAGCGAAACATTTTCTATGTTTACATCTAATGTGATTTTATCCTGAGAAATACCGTAAGATTGAGTCAAAGTTTTTATCAGGTCTTTAACATACGTATCGAAATCGATGTTTGATAAGTCTGGAGAATGATAGAATTTCTCGTGGATAAGAGACATTGCCTTGATTCTGTTCTGACATTCCTTAAAAATTTCTACGGCCTTTTTATCACCAAGCGTTGCTGTCTGCAGCCGCAGCAGGCTTGAAATCACCTGCATATTGTTCTTGACCCTGTGATGAAGCTCACGCAGAAGCATTTCCTTTTGGCCGAGCGATTCTTCAAGCTTACCTTCGGCATTCTTTCGGTCGATTATATCGCGCAGGATTAAAACTACACCGATTATATTATTGTTATCATCCCGTATAGGAGCGGCGCTGTGATTTATAGGTATTCTTCTTCCGTCTTTGCATAACAGTATCGTGTGATTTGACAGTTCAACGACAACATCGCCTTGTATTACCTTGTCCACGGGGCATTTGATTTCTTCCAGCGTATGCTCGTTTACAGCGGTGAAAATATAATTTAATGGTTTTCCCACCACATCCGCTTCACCGCAGCCGGTAAGCTTCCGTGCGACAGAATTCACAAATTTTATATATCCATTTTTATCCGTGGCTATTACACCATCGCCTATGCTTCTAAGTGTAGTGAAAAGCCATTCCTCGCTTTCCTTCAGCTTATTGTGCATTTCGACCTTGCAGAGCGCCATTTCTATAACAGTTTTTAACTGCCTGTCATCGAACGGCTTGACTATATAGCCAAATGGGTCTGTAATTTTTGCCCGCTCCACGGTCTTATTGTCCGTATGAGCAGTAAGATAAACAACGGGGACATTAAACCGGGAATGAATCAGTTCAGCGGCCTCAATGCCATCCATTTCGCCATCCAGCACAATATCCATAAGCACTAAATCCGGCTTTCTCTTCTCAACAGATTTAACAGCTTCCGGGCCGGTAGATACAGTCTCGGGCACGCTGTATTCCAGATTTTGCAGCGTGTGCTGCAGGTCCTTGGCGACAATGCTTTCATCCTCAACAACAAGTATTTGTATTTTTTTCATAGCCTAAATTCTCCCTATGGATACTCTTTTTCTGCTTCCTATAACCTTTGGTTGTATTCTATGCATCTTGCCTGCCTTTATTAACTTAATATTTTTCATTAGTGCCTGGATTTCAATACCCGCGCGATTTTTTCAAGCATTACCGTGTAATCAAACGGCTTAACAATATATTCGACAGCTCCGCCCTTTTGTGCACTTGTGATATGTTCCTGGTCCGCAAGAGCTGTAACCATTATTACCGGAATATCCACGGTTTTCTTTGAAGCCTTCAATTTTGTCAGAACAGCCTGTCCATCCATATTCGGCATAATATTGTCAAGCAGAATAAGGTCCGGCAGTTTGTTTTCCAGCTTTTTGAGGCACTCCAAACCGTCGGCGGCAGTTGTAACATCATAGCCGCTTTTCTTAAGAACCTTGCCTATGATAGTAACAATATCCTGCTCGTCATCTACTATCATGATTTGGGCGGTATTTATTTTCTTTTCAAGTGTATTGGACAGCATAAATATGTTCCCCTGTATTATTTATTTTTCTTATCTTTTGATTGCAGCCTGAGTATATCGCCAGCTTCATAAAGATCGCCGTTTTCCTCGCCTTTTTTAATTAAACCCTTTTCATTTTCAGATAACTTGCCGTCGGTATAAATATGCGGCGTTATAAAAATCCCAAGTTCGCTTTCTATCAGTTCATTATTTACATTTCTAAAAAGAGCGCCTACTATCGGAACATTGCCGAGAAGAGGCACCTTGTTTTCCTGTATGCTGGGTTGTCTCTCTCGAAGACCGCCGATAATTATTGTCTGGCCGTCTTTAACACGCAAGGTTGTGTCAGCCTTGCGCGTTTCGATGACAGGAACCTCGCTGTTATCAGCAAGTATGAAAGTATCAATCTGAGCGCTTTGTTCCGGCCTAATAGTCATAATAATATAGCCATCCTCGGTTATCTGAGGCGTTACTTCCAGCGTAACCCCTGCCTCTTTGAAAGCTGTTGTTCCAATATTGCCGCCTCCGGATGTTTGACTAAGTTCCTTATATGGAATCTCTTTGACGGTCTTAATAGTCGCAGTGTAATTGTTCAGCACAAGTACTTTCGGATTGGCAAGTATCCTGACATCCTTATTGGTTTCAATAAAATCCATCAGGCCCTGTATGTTCCAGTTGTCGTAAGTTGTTGAAAAAGTCACCTTGCCGAATGGATTTGTGCCGCTGGTAAGAGAAAGTCCCTGGCTGAGATAATTACTCGCTGTTCCAAGTTTGGTCCAGTCAACGCCCAATTTCAGTTGATTAGTAAGCTTTACATTAACTATTAAAGCTTCAATCATAACCTGCTGCGATTTGATATCGAGTTTACTGACTGTCCGGCGAATTCGCTTTAAGTTTGCTGTGGTATCTGTGATAACTATACTATTAAGCCTGCTGTCTATTCCCACTCTTCCATCATTGGACACAAGCTTACTGAAGGTCTTTTCCATTTGTTCAGCGTTGGCGAAGTTCAGGTTAAACACTTCGGTATCCAGCGTATCGGTCGGTTCAGAAACTGTGGAATTGCCGTCATTAACTTCCGCAGGATTCGGATTAGCCGTTTTTTCCAGCGGCGCAAACGGATCCTTCTTATCTGACGTATCCCTGCCGAAGGTATATGCGACAGTCGTTAACAACACGAATATTACTGTTATGATAAATAGCAAATGTTTCATTTTTTCGCATCCTTGGACAAATCTATAACCAGAATAATTTCAAACGATGCCTTGGGATTGTGTTCCTCGCCCGCAGGCAATGCTATATTCAAATTTGTTATGCCGACTTTTTGCGGCCGCTCGACGAGTTCATTTATGAAATCAATGATATCGAAATATCTGCCGGTTACGCTTACTTTCGCCGACTGCGTTTTCAGGAATTTCTGCTTTGGCTTGGCCTCTTTGTCGGCGGAAAATTCCTTTGGTTCGGAAACTATTCTGGATATCGGTTTTAAGTTATAGGTCAACGCTACAGCATTTATATTTTCGAAAAACTGCGACGCCTCGGCGGCGCTGAAACACTGCTGCTGATACCTTTGAAGCTGCTTTTCTTTTTCCTCAAATTGTTTTTGCAAATCTGAAAACTCGGATTGTTTATTTTCGGCGATTGCATACGCAGTCCGGACACCGGTGTAATTTGCTTTGGCAGCCTGCAGTTTCACTACAGAATTTCTGGTTATTGCTGCGTAGCAAACACAAGCGGCAGCCAGTGCCGCTAAAACAGCGATAGATATCCTTTTACGCTCATCGAGTTTTATTAATCTTTCTAAAATCATAAACCACCTTCCGGCAGTTGTATCCTGCAGGTAATCGTGTAAGTAACAATATTCGCGGTGCTTTTATCGTCATATTTGAGTTCTTCTACTTTGACGATTCCAAGAAGCTTGTTATCCTGTAACGCCTTTGCAAATTTATGAACATATCTTTCAGCCAGAGCTTCTCCGGACAGTATAAAACCTCCTGAATCGGTTGTTGAAATATCAACTATTCTTACCTTGTCCGGCACAGCATCGCCTATTGCCTGCAGAGCTTTTGTCCACGGGACATAGGTTAACTTCTTGTCGGCCACATTATAAGCTGAGAGCTTTTCTGTTAATTTTTCGGTCTGGTTTTTCAGCTCAGTGATTTTCTTTGTCATCGGAATGGTTTCTGTTAATTTTGCTTCAACCTCAGCCGATGAAGCTTCGACATCTTTTATTTTCATTTTCAGCGGAACTAAAACCGCTATGGACAATAATACAATTACTGCGATAGCTTTTGCCGTAAGTGACATTTCCTTCTGAGTTTTCCGTATGGTAATCGACTCTTGCGATATAAGGTTCAATTGTCCGTCAAATTCACAGATATCAAAGGCCGTAATGGCGGAAGAAAGTGCGAAAATGGGCGCCAACCCCCCGTCGGCGCCCTGAACGTTGTACTCTTCTACTATCTGAGTCTGGTCTGTCTTTTCAATTTTTAAATCGCTTGTGCTTTCTCTTGTTTGACTGATAATTGTTTCCAGCTTTTCACTGCTGCAGGCCGCTGCAACTTTCAGCACAATTGGCCGTGAGTCGGCAAGCAGGTGCGCAAACTCCAGAACGGGTTTCATTGAGTCTGTCAGGCGGGCAAAACCATCTTTATCTTGTGATAAATCTTTTACGCCGATAGTCAGGTTTTGACAAAGTTGCGGCAGACCATTTTTGAAAACACTTAAATTGGCCGAAGTCGAATCCATCGCCAGCAGCAGAAAAATGGCATCCGAACCTATAGCTTGTTTATTAAAGACCAGTTTTATAACCGGCAAAACCGCAGGCTCAATTCTTACTAATTTCAGACCGGCTTTTTGGGCAACCGTCAGGCAGGCATCGCTTATTTGTCTGGTTGCAACCGCCTGCAGCACGGTTTGCTTGTCGGAAGACTGAGCCGTCTGCTCAAATACGCAATAGTCAAAAACTATCTTCTCGCGTCCAAACAGGTTGTAATTTCCGACTTGTTCCTCAATCTGTTTTCGCAGCTGCTCGCCTGTTTGTGCCGCAAATTCGGAAGGTTTCAACCTCACAGTTGAAAATGATAGAGACATTATCGCTTTGTATGTTTTTATGCGGTTTGTTTTTATAAAGTTGCGGATTATCTTAGCTGCCGTTTCAGTATGAACAATCAGACCATCCTTTACCACGTCTGAATCTAAACGCTCACTAGTCCAGCTGTTAATCTGTAGACCGGCATTCGTGTGCTCCAGATGGACGATATTCAAAAAGTCGTCATCTATATTTATGCCCAAAATGGATTCATTATGGCTCACTGAGTCGCTTCCTTCCATTGATTAATAGACACTTTATATGGCTGCGAACTGCCGCTTATTTGCACTGTTACATTCAGAACCCTGTTGAAATTGGCGGCGTAAGCAAGGCCCGTAGAACTTATAACCGTAGAACTTTGCGATACGGCAACGGTATATTTATCCGACGAACCGGATGGGAAAAATGCTTCCCATTGCGTATCCGCCAGCGGGCCATTAAGCCGAATCCGGTTTATCGCTTCGGCAACGCCGGCTTCTGCTATATAATAAGCCTTCAAGCTATACATATGGTTCTTGACCAGGTCCAAATCTATTGACGACATACTCAGGAATCCTATAACTAATGTCGCAAGTATCAGCGTTACAAGCAGCGTCAGCACAAGGATGAATCCTTTTTTACGACTTTTTATATAAATATTGTCTCTCATTTTTTTTACTCTTAAGGATTTGCCAAGCCGGGCGTTCCACGTTGAGGTCCGCTCTTCCAGTTACTCTGCTGGTTTGAAAGCCCCTGTGGGTCAATTCTTGATAAACTTGTTCCATCGCCATCTCCGCCCCAACTGTCATCATAAGTAACACTGTCAACTGTTGAACTGCCGTTGACGACAGCCACTGTATCGGTATTATTCGCAAGTCCATTGCCAATTTTGTCGTCGGGAACACCAAGCCGAATCGCGTTTATATTCACATACGAAGCGGCCACGGAGATATCGTCAAGAAACAGTGAGCCGCTTCCGGTTTTGTTTGTGCTGAAATATATTCTGATAGTTTGGCCGGCAAACGCGCCAACATTCATCGTATGGCATGTCCAGCTTGAATTCATCTGGCCGCTGTAACCGGTAGCAAGAATCTGGTTGCTTGTATTGCGTATCGTCGCCGTTATTTGAGTCTGCCCGACAGGGGCCGTTGTCTTTTCCCAGAAAAGAAATAAATAACTGTTGTATCCTGAAGGAATGGTAATTTGCTGATATACGAATCCTGCGTCTGATACCGTGCTTTCGAATTTTCGGTTTCCTCCATGAGGGTCTCCGGTGGTTCTTGACCAGCTCGCATCTCTTTGCCACGAGTTAAGGTTGCCGATTTCAAAACCGCCGTTATCTACTGATTCTGTATAAACATCCGTAGTCGCAGCAGTTATTACCGCATATCCACCTATTGGTATAATCGTTGCCCCATTGCCAAACTGCGGATGCGATATCAGCAGGTCGGCATTGCCCTGGGCGCCCGTCCATATTGCCCAGCCGTTTATATCAATAGCAGAGTCGCTTGCGTTGTAAAGTTCAACCCACTCATTTTTTGCATCGTTGCCTCCTAACGGGTTATACATAATTTCATTTATCACCATTTCGTTTAGTAAATCTCCCTGCACAAAAACCCTGTCGGACAATGTAAAACTCAACGAACTGGCTGGGTCAACAAGTATCTCCGCGATATTCACCGCTTGAACTTTACGGACATTCACCGGATCGGGCAGAATAACGGCATTTGCATCATAGCAGGTAAAAACGAGACTACTTACGGAGCCGATCAATGCGCTTAAAGAACCCGACTGGCCGTATTCAATTTCGTTGGTTAATGCGTTCCGTCTGAACTGTTGGGTTACACCAGCGACATCGGTAAATGTTATCTGGCCGGCCTGGTCGGTTGGCGAGGTAACGGAGATGAAACCCTTAGCCTGGCGAATAATGCGAGTCATTTGTTCCAGCGCCGCTCGGCCGTCCTCCAGCAGAGTTGAGCGGCCGCCGCCGAGTTTCCAATTGCTGTAACTGTTATAGACTATCCCGACTAAAGCCCCGGCAACTAAAACTACCATAACGGCGGCCAGTATCAGCTCTACCAATGTAAAAGCCTTACGGCGTCTAACATATTTTTTAATTTCTTTTTGCATATTGCGTTTTATAAGTAATAATAGTTTCATCTGCTCCAAGTGAACCGTCTTTATTGGTGTCGTAGCCGACCGAAACCCCGATAATCTTTAGAGTCGAACTTACACTTGTTGATGACCTGCTGGCAAAGTAATTGTCTCCAAGGCTGCTCGGCCAAACGGTAAAGTCGGTTTCGAACGATTTATAAAGCGTGTTTTTTATCTTTTCCATTTCGCCTTCGGCCAGCAGAACGGACTTTGCCATTCGCTCTATTTTCATACTCATAGCCAGAGAGTCGGCTTCATAAGTTATAAGAACAACAGTAGTCCCTGCCAGTATCAGCGTCGAAGCCAGAACTTCAACAAGAGTGAACCCTTTTGTTTTTATCCTTTTCATTATTGAACCGTTATTTTTCCTGTGGGCGTAACATTTACAACAGTCGTTTCGCCGCCCTTTGAAAATGACGCTGTCAATGTTTGAGTAACCGATAAATTGTCCAAAGGCGTAAATTGAAATATCTGGTCTCCGCTGCGGCTGACACCCTGTGGCAAAGCTATAGGTCCTTTTATCACAACCGATGTGGCGGCATTACTAAGTGAATATGTATATGGCTGTGATGGAGACATAACTACCTTGTAGCCTTGGCCATTGCTGGAGGCGTGTGTTATGGCAAGCGACCGGGCAAGTTTCAGATAATCGGAAAACTGCCGTCCGGCGGTTTCAGCCTGAACTTTGCCCATTGCGCCCCAACCAGCCCTTGGAACAACAATACTCGCCAGTATTGCTATTAACGCTACAGCCAGTATAAGCTCAATCAGGGTGAGCCCTGTCCGAACTATACCGAGCCTTTGTCTCATATTTACGCCTTTCTGCCTTAACCGTTACTTTTAATGATTATGCTGGATTACCGTCTCCAATCCCGCAGTCGAAACATACGTATAGGCAACTTTATACGGACAAACCGGCGTCCCAAGCGGAAAGTATGTCCTGCTGTTGAGAATATCAGCGTCAAACGCGGTTTGATTCGCAGGGTAGGCACCGCCATTTTTCGTCGCATAAAGCTCAAGAGCCGCTATTAAATTGGTCCAATTAGCGCTGCACTTGGACTTTTTTACTTCGCTGACGTTCGCAGTTACTCTGGAAACGATTATCGATGCCAGTATCGCCAGTAACATTACTAACAGGATAAGCTCTATCAAAGTAAAACCTGTCCTTCCTGTATCAAGTCTTTGCCTCATACTTTTTACGTCTTTCTGCTTTAACAGTTGTTTTTAATGAGAATGCTGAACTACTGTTTCTTGACCGGCGGTCGAGACATACGTATAGGTAGTTCCATACGGACAAACCGGCGCCCCATGTGGAAAGTATGTGAGACTGTTGAGAATGTTGGAGTTAAACAAAGCTTGAGACGCCGGATACGCACCATCATTTTTCACGGCATAAAGCTCAAGCGCCTCTGTCAAATTGGCCCAGTTGGCGTTGCATTTGGACGTCTTCGCATCAGCCGTGCTGGCGGTTATTCTGGGAACGACTATTGACGCCAGCACCGCCAGAATCAGAACCACCAACAGTAATTCTATTAAAGTAAAGCCTTTTCGTGTTTTCATTTTAATTTCCTTTCAAAAATATTTGTCTTTTTAAATTACTTATGCAATACTTTCGTTAAGTCGAAAATCGGTAAATAAATAGCCAATAAAATAAAGCCTACAACTAAGCTCAAAATCACTACCACCAGCGGCTCTATTTTTGTAACCAGCTTCTTTATGCCGTCATCAACATCCTGTTCGACGCCGTTGGCAAATTTGCCTAACATTTCATCCAGCCTGCCGGTTTCCTCACCGGTAGAGAATGCATGTATAATAGTCGGGGGAAAGAATCCGTGTAATTTTATTACCTCGGTAATCGTTCCCCCGCGTTTTATGTTGCGCTGAATCATATTCGCCGCTTCAGAAATAACAGCGTTATCCGCAACATTTTCAGAGATAAAAATGGCATCAGACAATTGGATGCCTGCCGTAATCATAATACTTAAGGTGCGTATAAACTTAAGCAGCACAATTTTGTGATAAACTGCCCCCACCATCGACATCGAAAGTTTCCACCTGTCCATCTGGTTTTTTGCCGCAGGCACTGCCCGAAGCTTTTTAAGCAGAAACCACAGGCCGATTGCTAAGATAATTATTGACGGAAAAATATAAATGGCGTTGTTGCTAATGGTGATAAGTGCGATTGTTGGTCCCGGCAGTGGTATGCCCATGTCCGTATAGACTTTGGAAAAGACGGGGACGACGACTGCCATTATTACGATGACAACCAGGAAAATCATAATTACGACAACAAGCGGATATGCAAATGCCTGGCGAATTTTTCTTTTCAGGTCGTACGCTTTTTCCATAAATAATGCCAATTGGCAAAGAACGTAGTCAAATTTGCCGGAAGTCTCGCCGGCGCGCAGCAGACTAACAAATAAAGGAGAAAATATCTTAGGATGTTTGGAAAAAGCATCCCCTATGTTGCTGCCTTGTTCGATTCTGTTATGTATATCCAGTAAAGCATCCGAGAGATTTTTACTTTCGTTTTCATGAGCCAGCAAAGAGAGACATTCCAGCAGGGGCAGACCCGCAGCATACATTACTGAAAATCGCCGGCATATATTGACAAGGTCTATCAGCTTTATTCTTTTACGCGGGCCGAATATTCGGCTGATTTTTTGCATCTTGACAGCATCTACTACATACCCTATCCGTTTCAGTTCCGAACGAACCTGGACTTCACTGTCGGCGTAACAAGTGCTCGCGAAAGCTTCGTTGTTATCAACCGCCCGGACGGTATATAAAAACTGACTCATTAAAATCTCTCCGGTGCTATTACCCGTTTTACTTCTTCAACGCTTGTTTTGCCCTGGGATACTTTCAGCAACGCTGAATCCAGCAGTGTTTTCATCCCCTTCTCTACCGCCATCTTTTTTATTTCCAATGCACTTTTGTCTGCCAATACTGCGTTTTGAATGTCATTGTCTATCTTGAGAATTTCGAACACAGCCTCTCTGCCGCGAAAACCTGTCTCGTAACAATAATGGCAGCCTTTGCCATGAATAAAGCCTCCTGCAGGGGCTTCATCTATTCCCAGTAGTTTCAGTATTTTTTCGTCCGGCTGATAAGGCTCCTTGCAGTCGGGACAAATCTTCCTGACTAATCTTTGTGCTACCGCCATTACAACACACGATGATATAAGGAACGAAGGAATGCCAAGCTCTCTTAATCTGGTGACAGCCGTTACGGCATCGTTTGTATGTAATGTGCTCAGGACCAGGTGGCCGGTCAGGGCAGCCTGCACAGCAATTTCAGCGGTTTCCAGGTCTCTTATTTCGCCAATCATTATTATATCCGGGTCCTGTCTGAATATTGATCGCAGTGCACCTGCAAAAGTCTCGCTGCCGGCAGGGTCTATCTGTATCTGATTTATTCTATCCAATTGATATTCCACTGGATTTTCGATAGTGATAACATTTTTATCAATTGAATTGAGATTGCGGAGCATGGCATATAAGGTTGTGGTCTTTCCGCTGCCTGTCGGTCCCGTAACAAGAATCATTCCATACGGCCTGGCGATAACAGTTTCAACCAGAGTTTTTTCTTCGCTCTCAAGGCCCAGTGCGGTCAGGTTGATTAACATACTTGTCTTGTCGAGGATTCGCAGAACTATTTTCTCGCCATTTACTGTAGATACAACGGAAACACGCAGGTCGTAATCATTTTCTTTGTAGTTAAGATTTATGTGTCCATCCTGAGCCCTGCGTTTTTCAGTAATATCCAGCTTGGCGAGGACTTTGAGGCGGGAGATAACTTCTTTTCTTATCGCAGCAGGAATTGTCAGGCAATCATGCAGAATTCCATCAACCCTGAACCGGACAGCCATTTCACTGCCCATCGGCTCGAAGTGGACGTCGCTTGCCAGTGAATCTATGGCGTCTCTGATTATGGAATTAACCAGATTAACGACTTGGCCTGCATCGTTTGAGACAATCAACTGTTCAACCTTCCTGACACTTTCCTGGGCTGGCTCTGTATCAAATCTGGCATCAATCAGGTCTTGTTTCGTCATCTGCTCGGCGCCATAGTGTTCGCTGATAGCTTTAATGATCTCTTTCTCGGTAGCAACTACTGGTTTTACATTAAAGCCGGTCAATAGATTTATCTGGTCCAATACCGGCAGGTCTGCCGGATTGGTCATTGCGACATACAGCGTATCTCCCTCACACTTTACAGCAATAACATTATGCTCGGTGACTATCGATTGAGGCAGAAGCCGGACCACGTGTGGTAATAATTTAACCTCGGACAATCTGATAAACGCTGCACCATACTTTTCAGCAATTGCCCGTGCCTTGTTCTCATCTGAACGGTGAGTATCTTTAATAAGCACGCCCTGCTTGGTATCGACCCCATTTGCAGAAGCGTCTTCGAACGGATTGTCTTTTAACTCTAAGCTCATAACGACTCTTTATTTTTTTCTGGCTGCCAACAAAAAAGGAGCATTTGACCAGCTGCGTTTCTCAAACCCACATCAATGGATTTTGCAGAACGGCACAAGTCAAATGCTCCCGCTTGTCCTATTACTGCTGTATCCGTGGTTACAGGTCACAAATGACCCGATTGGCGTTGGTCTTCGAAACAGCAATTCTTATTAAATTATTTTATGCTTCAGTTATTTGGCCTTATAAACCCTTTAAAAAATACATAAAAGCTCTGTTTTGTCTAATTGTCCGGCTTTTAACAAAAAAAACGCCAGACAAAGCTCGTTCAAAGACTCCCACGCCAATGGGTACCACAGAACGAGGCAATGCCGACGTTTCTATATTACCTGAATACGTAATAAAACATCGCATATGCAACTATTCCGTGGTAATGAATTCCCGAAGGAATCCATTGGCGTTTTGTCTTTGAACAGTTGCCAATTCCCTTATCGGAAAACTCAAGAAGCCAATTAATTAAATTTTTTTGCTGCTTCTGGCATATCATTGGTAAGCAATGACCGATAAAATCGTTATTAACGCCAATATTCTCAGTAGCTGTTTCAGACCTCTGCATCCTCATTTTTGGCTTAAAAACGTATCTTGCCCCTCGTAAATACTGCGATTACAACTCGAGTACCGGTCTGTTAATTTAAATAATTTCTCTTCCCAGTGCCATACAGTTGACACTCTTTAGACCATTCTATATGAGGAGCTTTTATGTCGCTATAATATAAATAGAGTTTAAATTTTGTTGAAGCAACCGGGTGGGATGTGTGTCAGGTTCGGCCCATCAGGGAAACGTATTTTCAAGAACGTTGGGATAGTTATGGCCAGAAATAGGTGTATTGCTGATTTGGCAGTTACCTATGTGCCTAAAAACGGTTGGCATCTACTTAGAGTCTGGTGGGTATGTAGAGACGAGGAGTCTATCGGTGTTTTTTCATTTTCCTTCAAACGTTTATACTGCTCCCCGTTAAGAGATGACCAAAAGTTTGGTAGAATATCTTAACGGAGGTAACAGTTATGCAGAGACGAAAATAGGTACATTGCTAATTCAGCACTTGCTTATATGCCTAAAAAGAGTTGGCTATTATGCTACGATTAGAAACACATTAAGGAAAGTGTTCGTTTAACTTTTATTAGTCATCCTTTTATGCATTTCTTTTATATGCGGAAATCTTTGCAAGGATGCTAAAGATGCTAAATAAGACAAAACAGCCAATCGAAAGCGGTGATTACAAAAAGGCAGTGGAAGCATTACAAGCTTCTGAGAGTAAATACAGAACACTTCTTGAAGAGCTTCCAGAAAAGGTATTTCTTAAGGACACCAACTCAGTTTACATATCCTGTAATGAAAATTACGCCAGGGATTTCAAGATTAAGGCTGAAGAAATTGCCGGAAAAACAGATTACGACTTCTACCCCAAAGAACTGGCTGAAAAATACAGAGTTGACGACATAAGAATCATGAAATCCGGCAAAACAGAAGATGTTAATGAGAAGTATATTCAGAATGGCCGGGAACTAATTGTCCATACTGTCAGAACACCTGTCAGGGACAAGGGAGGTAATGTTACAGGAATATTAGGCATTTTCTGGGACATTACCTCGCAGAGGTTAATTCAGAAGAAGCTATTGGGCTATCAAAAACGGCTCCGAGACCTTACCTCAGAGATATCGTTAGCGGAAGAGCATGAACGTCGACGACTTGCCATAGAATTGCATGACCAGATTATGCAAAATCTGATACTGTTCAAAATTAATTTAGGTAAATTGCGGGGGGAAAATTTGCCGGCAGAACTGATTAAACCGCTGGATGAAATCTATAAACGTCTCGACCGGACGATTAACGATGTGCGGTCTTTGACGTTCGATTTGTGTTCTCCCACCTTATATGAGCTGGGGCTTGAAGCTGCGGTGCGAGAATGTCTTAGTGAGGAAGTTCAGCAAAAGCACGGAATTAAAACTGAGTTTGTAGATGACGCTCAACCTAAGCCCTTAGATGACGAAGTTCGTATTGTTTTATACCGAGCGGTGCGGGAGTTGTTGATTAATATTATTAAGCATGCTAACGCTCAAAATGTGAAAGTTTCTATTTACAAAGAGAAAAACAAGATACGCATTAACGTAATAGATGATGGAATCGGATTTATATATCCCGTAGAGAATTTTGCTTCAAACAAAGCGGGGGGTTTTGGACTTTTTAGTATCCGCGAGAGGTTAAACTACCTCGGCGGCAGCCTTGAGATTGATTCAAAGCCGAGCCGCGGGACGCGAGTTACGTTGGTAACGCCGACAAAATGTGAGAAAACTCATTGACCAGGGAGTAAATATGAAAACAAAAATTTTAATAGCGGATAATCATGGAATCCTGCGACAGGGAATCAGCTCTTTGATTGAAAAACATGCTGATATGCAGGTGGTTGGCGAGGCTGATAATGGTCTAATGGCGGTAGAAATGACTCGGAAACTACATCCGGATATTGTCATCATGGATGTGACTATGTCTGGCTTGAGCGGCATTGAAGCAACACGCAAAATTAAAGGTGAAATGCCGGAGATTAAGATATTGGCGCTGACGGTTCATGCAGAAAAAGAGCTTGTGCTGGATATGATCAAAGCAGGCGCATCGGGATATATGCTCAAGGAGTGTGTGTTTGATGATTTAGTCAATGCCATTAAAACTCTGGCTGCCGGCCAATCATATTTGAGTCCTCAAGTCGCGAGCACAATTCTGAACGGTATTGCAAAAAATGGCAGTTTAAAAATTGTTTCCGGCGATCGTGTAATCTTCACACTAAGAGAAAGCCAAATCCTTCACCTTTTGACAGGCGGCGAATCTGCAAAGCAAATCGCTACAGAAGTAAGCTTGAGTGTCAAAACCATTGAGGCAATTCGCAGGCACGTTATGGAAAAGGCCGCAGTTAATAATCTCGCAGACCTTACCAAATTTGCCATTCGCGAAGGATTAACCAAGATTTAGGTAAAATTTTATTTGGATTTGGCAGGTTAACTTTTGACTATATTACCTTATCCAATAGAGTATCATTTTAATCTTTGGCTGATGTAAATTAGTCCCTTTGGATAGCCTGGTCTTTAAGCCTTGATATTGCCAAGCAATCGTGAATATCTGCATCAAACAGGTTAAAAACCCTTCTTTATCAAGTCTGATTTTTCCAACAAAGTCTGCTTAAACCACATAAACTTGTTAAAATAAGTGTTATCTACGCAGTCAGATTTGAGTTTTTCTACACTCCTGAGGCTCATATTAAAACAGCCAAAAGCTTTCCAGAATCGTCTCACGCTGTGCCGAAAATAAGTTTACCGGGAGCGGGTATTTATTCTTGATTGATACAGGAATATTAGGATGGCGGCATTTGCCTCGCATTGGCTCTTGCGTTTGGATTAGGCGGCAAAGATGCCGCGGCTAAGTATCTCGAAGAATTAAAGAAAAAACGCTCTTAGAGAAAAAAATAGAGCCAAGACGCAGACAAGATAATGAGAATGGCAACTAAAACCGCGTTTTTAATAAAAAAGGAGCGCCAAACTAGTTTCTCGCTCAAAGACGCCTACGCCAATAGGTTCCACAGAACGAGACAATTGTTGACGCTCCATTTATTTATTTCATTTATAGCAATATAAAAGAAGTATATGACCTTTTTATATCGCGCAAGCGTCCTATAACATCCTTGGCATAATCACTGAAAGCAAAGCTTGGCTTCTACTCGTAATCGGCAAATTGGTCAAATTCTCTTGAGAAAAAATGCTTTTTATCAGACAGAAACAAGTGCTGGATTTTTGGGAGGAATAATTAAATCATTGTTGAGCAACAAACGGTAATGAGAAGTCCATCGTAAAAAACGGTATAAAAAAGGAAGCAAAAAGCAAATTATGGAGAAAATTCAAATGAAAAAGTTGGCGATTTTTTGTGCGGCGGCAGGAATACTTCTGGCAGTTAACAGAGGAATTAGTGCAGAAACAATAACCTTTACCGCGGCAGATATTGTATCAGCCATAGGGGGACTTAGTAATACAAGCTTTCAGTGGGGTTTATGGGGGATTCGCACAAGACCGATTGTTACAGGAGGCAGTTATACTATTACTGGCAGCAGTACTTCGCAGGCAGGTTATAGTATCATCAATCCGCCAAACCCGGATACCTGGCCAATCTATGGAACAAATTATGTTTACTTCTATGATGTTCCCGGAGCTGAATGGGGTTATCCGGCAAATCCTCGGTATATGATTATGGATAGACCCGCAGATACATTCACAAGTTATCCCGGGGATCCTGTAACAAAAGTCATGGACAGTGCTTCATTTAGTTTTATCTTTACCCTTGATTCCAATGCTATATGGAATGGGCAATGGCAGTTTCTCGTCGATGGTACCAAATATACCCTGGGAACCGTTGAGAATAAAGGCGTCTTTGTTGAGGAGTTTCGGGGTGGTTATGGCAGTGGCAGCCTGCCGGGAAATACGGGCCAAGGCTATACCGTTCCAGAACCAACGGTAGTTTTCTTGCTGGGACAGGGATTATCGATTTTTTTAATTCGCAGGAGGCGCGCATACGGTGCAAATATTCATCTTCGATCCATGGGAAAAGATACAAAAATTTAATCGAAGATACAATACGGTCAGGCATCAGCCACCGCATAGTCCATCTGCCAAACCGCGAAGGGATTCGAACCCTCAACCTTCGGATCGACAAGTCTAAGTTGTTTCACAAGTGCCTGCCATCGCTGTGGTCATATACGTTTTAATGTCTCGGCACGTCACTACTTACAAGTTCCAAAGGAACTATATGAAAAGGTTACTATCACAAACTTACGCGAAATTGCCCACAAAAACTGCCACAAATCACGAAAAAAGAGAAATTGCATAAACAAACCAAAATCTTTAAGGTATTCTATAATAAGGGGTTTTGAAAAAAGCGGGCGACCGGATTCGAACCGGCGACGTCCAGCTTGGGAAGCTGACATTCTACCGCTGAATTACGCCCGCATTTAACTAAATTTAATTATACCTCCATCCCGCCTTTTGACAAGACACTTCCTATGTTATAATCATCGACAAATGCCAAATAATACCATAAACATTATCGACTGCGGCTTAAAGGATTATCAATCCACCCTGAATTTGCAGGAAAATGCTCATCAAAACCTGCTCAACGGCAGCGGCAAAGAAACTGTTTTTCTCGTCGAGCATCCGCCTGTTATCACCCTTGGCGCAAGAACTGCCGAAAATAAACTAAAAAAAAGTCCTGATGAAATCAAAAAGTCTGGTATCGATATTTTTCAAATCCGCCGAGGCGGCGCAGCCACCGCGCACAACCCCGGCCAGATTGTTATTTATCCGGTTATAAATCTTAAAAAGCAAAGTCTCGGTGTAAGCGATTATGTTCATTTACTTGAAAAAATTGGAATTGAATTTCTCGCCGAACTGGGGCTTGACTGCTGCACAAAAAAAGGCTTTCCGGGCCTGTGGATAAATGACAGGAAAATTGCTTCTATTGGCGTTCAGGTTAAAAAATGGATTACGATTCACGGCATAGCGATAAATATTAATAATGATTTGAGTATCTTTGATTTGATTGTTCCCTGCGGCCTTGAAAACGTTAAAATGACCTCTGTAGAGAACGAACTTGGCAAAAAAATGGATATTAACGGCGCAAAAAATATCCTGCAAAGAATTCTTTTAAACTATTTTATCCATGGAAACCCAAAATAAAAAACGACTGCCGCCGTGGCTGAAAAGGTCTTTGCCTGCCGGTGAAAATTATAACAACACCGCCGCTGTTCTTGACAGGCTTGGTATTGAGACAATCTGCACCAACGCCAATTGTCCGAATAAAGGACAATGCTGGAGCAAAGGCACTGCAACTGTTCTGATACTTGGCAATATCTGCACACGAAATTGTCCATTTTGTTCTGTTGCCAAAGGAACACCCCTGCCGCCGGATAAAAACGAACCGCAAAAAATCGCGCAGCTCGCAAAACAATTAAATCTTAAATATCTCGTTATCACAAGCGTAACCAGAGACGATTTGCCCGATGGCGGTGCTTCGCAATTTAGAAATGTGATAAATACCGTTCGAAATGTCATTTCAACCGAAACGCCGTGTTTAGCCCCCGCACCTGTGGCGGGGGTTAGGCCGCCGCAAACGGCGGCCGCTAACGATATAAGATTCGAACTCCTTGTGCCGGACTTTAAAAATTGTCAAAAACAGGCTCTTGAAATACTTTCAGCCGCCCTGCCTTTCGTGTTTGGTCATAATCTTGAAACTGTGCCGAGGCTTTATAAAACCACAAGGAGCGAAGCAGATTACCAAACTTCTCTAAATCTTCTCGAAACGGCAAAAAAAATGTTCCCCAATACTCAAACCAAATCCGCGATTATGCTCGGCCTTGGCGAAACTGATGATGAAGTCGAGCAGGTTTTAGCAGACCTGCGAAATGTCTGCTGCGACCGGATTGCCATCGGCCAATATCTCAAACCATCGAAAGATTCGCTTGACGTTGTCGAATATGTGCATCCGGAAAAATTCGACTACTGGGCAATTTGGGCAAAACAGCTCGGCTTTAACTTGGTATTGTCTAGCCCATTCACTCGCAGCAGTTACAACGCAGACAAAGCAGAGTAAATTAATACAGTTTATATAATTATATAACTTTAAACTTGCATTTCGGTAAAATAGATATTAAATTATAGGTCAGTTTGTTTTCAAGGAAGAAAAATGGAGATGTGAGATATGTGATGTCTGGATTTATTTTCAAAGGAGGTATGAAATGAAAAAAACATTTCTTTTGGCACTGTTGCTTTTTATCTCTACCTCTAATGCCGCGACTATCATAGTGGATGCCAATGGTTCGGGTGATTATACAACCATTCAGGCCGCAATAGACTCGGCAATAAATGGAGATTCAATTATTGTCGCTGATGGCACATACACAGGTGCAGGAAATCGCGATATTGATTTTAAAGGCAAAGCTATAACTATCCAAAGTGAAAATGGTCCCGAAAACTGCATAATTGATTGTCAAGCTAATGCGCATCGTGGATTTTACTTCCATACAGGCGAAGGTTCAAATTCTATTCTGGATGGTCTGACTATCATAAATGGGGACTCAAATTCAGCAGGTGGAGGAATTTTTTGTCAAAGCAGCAGCCCGACAATAAGGAAATGTATAATCAGCGGGAATCTGTGCCAGCCGTATGAAGGTATTTGCTATGGTGGAGGAATCTATTGCGCTTCAAGCAATCCCCGTATTGAGCAATGTATAATTAAAGAGAATTCTTCCATTGGCCGCGGCGGCGGAATATACCTCAATGCCAGTAATCCCAATATCATCAATTGTTTGATTATTAACAACGTTGCAAGTACATCAGAATACGGGGGTGGAATAGGATGTAAAAATAGCCCCTCTATAAATATAGTCAACTGCACTTTTAAAGGGAACTCCGCTGGCAGAGGCGGGGCAATCGACCTCATAAGCAGCACAGCTGTTATAACAAATTCAATTTTGTGGAATAATTCTCCCAGTGAAATCGGTTACACTGCAACTGGTCATGCCACAGTGACTTATAGTAATATTAAAGAGGGCTGGTCTGGAACAGGCAACATCAATACAGACCCGCTGTTCGTTTCAACTGCTGACTATCACCTGGCTTTTGGTTCACCTTGTATTGATAAAGGTACAAATAATCCGCCTGGAGGTCCGACAACAATTGACCTGGATGGAAGTACCCGTCCGTTCGACGGTGATTATGACAGCAATGCAATAACAGATATGGGTGCTTATGAATTTCATCAGAATCCCGGCAGCCCCGTTCTAGCAGTTAATCCTCACAATTTTAAGTTTAGTTGTCCGGCAGGCGGACCGAACCCGGATTCTAAAATTCTGAGAATATGGAATGCCGGCGGCGGAGAACTTAATTGGAATATAACCAAAGATGCTAATTGGCTTAACGCTACTCCTGTTTCGGGTAAATGCTCTACCGAAACCAACGAAGTAATTCTAAGTGTAGATGCGAATAACTTGGTATCCAATATGTATAGTTGTACCCTGGTAATTTCAGACCCTTGCGATAGTAACAATACCCAATTTATTCCGGTAAATTTCAGGGTTGGCCCAATTATATATGTGCCGGCAGACCATAACAATATCCAGGCGGCAATAGACGCTGCTTTTGATGGAGACCAAATAGTTGTGGCAGATGGCGTATATACAGGTCAGGGCAATCATGATATCGATTTTAATGGTAAAGCACTTACTCTAAAAAGCCAAAGTGGCCCGGTTAACTGTATAATTGATTGTCAGGGAAGTTCGCAAGACTCACGCCGGGGGTTTTACTTTCATTCTGGTGAGACTGAACGTTCTATTTTGGACGGCTTTACAATAACTAACGCCTATTTGTATGAAGGAGCGTTGCCTGAAGGCGGCGGAATATTGTGTCTGAGCACGGGAACAAATCCCACAATTAGAAATTGTATCATTATTGAAAATTGGGCTTACAGTGGCGGAGGAATCTCTTGTTACGCAGCTAGTCCTGCAATTTTCAACTGCACTATTGTTAATAATCATGCTTATTATGACAAAGGCGGCGGAATTCTTTGTTGGAACTACAGCAACGCAAAAATCATCGGATGTACCATATCTAATAACGAAGCAAAATTTAGCGGCGGTGGCATATATTTTTATGGAGGCAGTCCGATTTTGACAAATTCTTTAATCTGGGACAATAGTCCTTCAGAAATAGCCCGGACAACAAATCCCGTATGTAATTTATTCGCCAGTTATTGTGACATTCAAGGTGGCTGGTCGGGAACAGCAATTATTGACTCAGACCCTTGTTTTTCCAATCCGTCTTCGAAAAATTATCATTTGCGTAATAACTCACCGTGTATAAATATAGGCGACCCATACTACAGTCCGGCACCGCAGGAAACAGATATTGACGGCGAGGATCGTATAATGGGTGGTCGTGTGGACATTGGATCGGATGAAATCAGTGATATGGTGTCAGATTTTGACAAAAATGACGAAGTTGACACTTATGATTTGAGTAATTTTGCTATGACATGGCTAAACGACCCCTGTGAAAGTGAATGCATCTCATGCGACCTTGACGAAGATCACCTGACTACCATGATTGATTTTGCTTTGTTTGCTCGTAACTGGGGCCATAAAGTTGATACTGAATCTCCTACCTCTCCTGGTAATTTGACAATTACCGGCACCACCATTTCAACGGTCTCTTTAAATTGGGATACCTCAACAGATAACATTAACGTAGTTGGTTATAAGATTTACCGCGATAATAACATTGTAGGTTGGACTGGTGGTACATGCTTTATAGACACTGAACTGGAGTCTAATACAATCTATACATATGCGGTTAGTGCCTACGATGCAAACTATAATGATTCAAACTTAAGTAATTCCTGCCAAGCTACTACTATGAAATAATTTGGACAGGAAAGACAAATCATAAACTCTTGTTGCATACGAGTAGTCTGCGTGTGGATTCCACCTATGCAGAGGAGGCTATTAGGGGTATTTTTTAGCTTTTACTTTTAGGTTTTTGCCTCTATTATACCACCGAAAAATTAAAGACCTGCGGGAAGTCCGCTGCGACCGTATTGCCATTGGCCAATATCTTAAACCATCGAAAGACTCGCTTGACGTTGTCGAATATGTGCATCCGGAAAAATTTGAATATTGGGCAATTCAGGCAAAACAGCTCGGCTTTAGCTGGGTATTGTCTAGCCCATTCACCCGCAGCAGCTATAATGCCGGTTTAATTCCCGATAACCGATAACTCATAACCTCAATCTCCTTATCATCGCACAATTATTCATTTATTATACTTTATATAGAACAGCTTTGGGGGATTCTTTCTATGGTCCGAATTGCAAAAAGTATTACAAAAAGTAATGGTATCGCACTTATCATCACTATGATAATACTGGCGATTATCGCCGCTTTTGCCTTGACGCTTGCCGCTGTTTCGTCAACAAATCTTCAGGTAATACAAAACAATCACAATACAGATTCGGCCCTTTGCGCAGCACAATCAGGCATTGAATTCGTCAAATATCTGGCGGCTGACGTTAATACTAAAAGCACACCCAGCAACGGCATCGATATCATCGATGCCTGTGATACATGGAATTCATTATGCCTGCATTTGCAGAACTGTAATTATGGGGGCGTCACTATAAATTATGCCGACAGCACCAAAATAACTACAAATCCCATAAACTTCGGCTCAGACGCAAATTTCGCGCTGCAGTTTTCCCGCGGCGCCGAGCCGAATAAAATTATTGTGTGTTCCACCGGCGCCGACGGCATTATGACCCGAACAATCGAAATGAAACTGCAGATTACAAAAAAGGCGGACGTGCTGCAATATTCCATTGCCTCACAAGCCCGAATGTGGCTCACCGGCAATTCAACCGTCCACGGCAATGTTTACAGCAGTTGGAAATACCAGAATATCTCCCCCTTTAATATGACCAGCGATTCAAAAGTCGAGGGGACTATTAGCACTATTCTTAGTAACATTAATCCCTCTACAGGGCAGTCAGGCCCTGACCTGTATGCAGGCACTACTAAAATGCCCTACCATCTCGAGACACTGGGCGCCAACGGTAATCCGGTGTATGACGACCAGGGAAACAAGGTTATCAGCCCCGGGGATGAGATACAAGGCCAGTGCCAGGGCATCTACTACGGCGTCAATTATGGCAACAAGGCAGCGGATATGCCCGGTATGGCGATAAGCGATTATAACACCAGTCAGTATAAAAGCCAGACGACCACCCTTTCCACAACCGGCATTCCCACAGTAACGGAATACTTTCCTCATGCTGCGGGCAATTACAGTCAGCCTTCTTCATCAGGAAGCCAGAAACTGACTCGCTATGAATATCAAAATCAGACATTCACAAATAAAATGGTCTCCGCATCCTCAATCAGCCACAGCGTCTTGAAGGGCACATTCTTTAAGAACTGCACATTTAACGGCATTTTATATTTGGATTGCGGAACCACCGGCGGAACTTATAATAATGTGCGGTTTGAAAACTGCGTCTTCAACGGCCCCATCATCACCAATACGCCCAATTATTCAAACAGCACTAATTGGTGGATGAGAAACTGCCTTTATTTCACAGGAGAAGAGACCTTCCAGAATCAGACTACAGTTCCCGCCACAATTCTTGCGCCAAACTTTAACGTCAACCTCGGCAATACCAACCCTAACAGCGGCGAAAATAATGTTCTTACCGGCGCAATTGTTGGCGGCATCGTGGATATTCGCGGCAATGCTGAGATATACGGCACTGTTATTTCGATGTATGATACAAGTGGGTATTCAAGCGGATATGTAAGCAATATCGGAGCAACGCTCAATGACGGCGGTTCGGAAACGACCGAGCCCGGAGATGTCGGCGTCATTAACATTACGCCTGACCCATCGAAACTTCTCCCCAGCGGAATAACCAGTCCGATTGCAATAAAGCCGTTGCAAAATACGTATCGTGAAATTCATTAGACTTTTTCCTGAGAGGCAAATATGAAGATAAAAGTTTTGGTAGTATTGGCTGTGTTGGTAATGTTTATCTTCGGCAGCGGATTAATTGGAGCGAATTTGGTTCCTTCTGCCAATGGAGTGTCCCAGCCCGGTTATTACACCGATGATGACCCGAACACACCGGCTGAGCCGAATGAGCCGGACGACCCAAACGAGCCAAATATCGCAGTCCCTGAGTAACAACCGTCGAAAAAGGCGACTTTTAATGCCGTTTTTTGCTAATTTACATATTGGCAATTAAGGCAGATTGGTTATAATACCGGCACGTTTTACTATGTTGTGCCGGGATGAACTCGACCGAAAAAAATCATAAGAGCAAAAACAATGAAAAAGAGCTTTTGCATCGCTATGTCTCCGGCGATAAGGATGCATTTCGAGAGATTGTAACACGCTATAAAGACCCGCTTTATGCATTTTTAAGACGATTTCTAAATCAGCAGCAGCTTGTTGAGGAAGCATTTCAGGAAACTTTTCTCCAATTATATCGCAGCAGGGCAAGTTTTGATGAGAGCAAACCGCTGCGGCCATGGCTATTTACAATAGCCGCAAATAAGGCCAAAGACGTTCTTAGAAAACAACAAAGAGAAGACACAATTTCTATAAGCACGATGGCTGAACCGGCTGAATCAACGATAGACGATGTCGTTAATTCCTTAAAGTCTTATGAAACAACGCCTTATGACGAAGCTGAAAAGGCAGAACGGGCAGAAAAGGTCAGACAAATCATCAACAATATGCCGGCTAATCTTCGCGAAATTCTCCTTTTAGCCTATTTTGAACAATTTTCTTACAAACAAATGGCTGAGATACTAAGTATACCAATAGGGACGGTGAAAAGCAGGCTTCATACAGCTATCGTGTTTTTTACCAGAAAATGGAAATCTATGACCAATGGTGGAAATGCTTAATGGATACGCTTACAAAACAGCAGCGTGATATACTGCTTGATTATTACTTTGAATGCGCTGACCAGCAGGAAACCGACATTGCAAAAGAGCTTTTGGAAACACACAAAGGCGCTATCGAATTCTTCAACAAGCTTCATCATTCTCTTTCTGCGCTCGACCATCTCGACCACGAAATCCACGCAAGCTGTCCCGACCATTTAATTGCAAAAACATTCGATAGACTTAATTTCAATAATACTGAAACAGCCGCCGGCGTCCAGCTCGAAAAACTCCTGAAAGCTGAAAGCGAAAAAATCGTTACAAAACGTCCGAGCTTCTGGAATCACTTCGTTGAATCAGTCGCAATTGCAGCAGGAGTATTCATAATCGCAAGCATCTTTATTCCCGTTACAAGACAGATGAGAGCACAGGCAAATAAAACCGCCTGCCAGGCAAACCTTGCACAAGTCGCACAGGGAATCACACAATACGCAGGCGAACACAATGGCTCTCTGCCTGCCGTCGCCACAAAGGCCGGCAATCCGTGGTGGAAGGTCGGCTCTACCGGACAGGAAAACCAGTCAAATACAAGACATCTCTGGCTGCTCGTCCAGCAGGATTATCTCAGGCCGCAGGTTTTTCTCTGCCCCGGCGCCTGTAACAGAAATTTGCCCCCTCTCGAAAAAGCAAGAATCTTAATGCTCCCTGATTTTCCGGACAGGCGATATATTTCATACAGTTTCAAGCTTATCTGCGACCCAAATAAAGCCCAAATGCCGGAAACCGCAGCACCTCTGATGTCTGATACGAATCCCATTTTTGAAACCTGCGTGAAAAATCCGGCATACCTGTCGAAACCGGAATTCGGGCCTGTTAAATTGGACCAGCAGCTATCGCAAATCAACAGCAGCAGTCATCGCGGCAAAGGTCAGAATATAATGATGAGTGATGGAACGGTTAAATTCATCACGCAAAGATTCATTGACACAAACGATGATATTTTTACCGTCCAAAACCTTGATACCTATCGCGGCATTGAAACGCCTAACAGTGAAACAGATGTGTTCCTTGTGCCGTAAATAAAAATGAATCGTAGCGCCGGCCAAAAGCCGACGTATATTTTAATATCTTTTTTAAACCCCGCCGGCAAGACGGCGGGGTTTTTATTTATGCTCACCTGTTCAACTGTTCACCGTTCACTGATAACCGATAACTGATAACCAATAACCAAATAATTATTCAGCAATAGGCACACAAGCGGGGTTGGAAGGATTTATGTCACAATCTATCAGCCAATTGGCGGCCATAATCGCAAAATCGGAAAAATCCACCCGACAGTCCTTATTATTATCTCCGGCTAAATTAAACGGACACCCTTTCAGGCCAAGCGAGTGAGCCCAGCCGGCTGCGATGACTGTAAAATCCGCATTGGACGACGGCACAGTGGATTGACCGTAATCATTGTCTCCCCAGGCTGCAATCAAGCCGTTAAACTTCAGGCCAAGCGAGTGCCACCCGCCGGCTGCGATGGCGACAAAACCCGTATTGGGCTGGGGCACCGTGCATTCACCGTCATCGTTGTATCCCCAGGCCGCAATTGAGCTATCTGTTTTAAGTCCAAGCGAATGAACATTTCCGGCCGAAATGGCTTTAAAATCCGTATTTGGCGACGGCACGATGCATTGACCGCCCCCATTGTATCCCCAGGCTGCAATCGAGCCGTCTTGTTTCAGGCCAAGCGAATGACTATTTCCTGCCGCGATGGCTACAAAATCCGCATTGGGCGAAGGCACAGTGCATTGACCAAAATCATTGATTCCCCAAGCCACAATCGATCCATCTTTTTTAAGGCCAAGCGTAAACCTTTGTCCGGCAGCAATGGCTGCAAAATCCGCATTTGGCGACGGCACAGTGCATTGACCCTCCACGTTCCATCCCTAAGCCCGAATCGAGCCGTCAGACTTGAGGCCAAGCGAGTGCCACCCGCCGGCAGAGACGGCTACAAAATCCGTATTGGGCGAAGGCACAATGCATTGACCGTTTCCGTTACTACCCCAGGCCACAATCGAGCCATCTTGTTTCAGGCCGAGCGAGTGAAACAGGCCGGCCGCAATGGCTTTAAAATCTGTATTAGGTTCCGGCACAGCGCATTTACCGTATAAGTTATCTCCCCAGGCCGCAATTTCTCCGGTGGCATATACCGATGTCGGAAAAACAAACGCGGAAAGGAAAAAATAGACCGAAACAACTGTGATGAAACAATACCTCTTGCCTTTTACATCACTTCTCATCGCATTATCCTCCTAAATAAATTTCAATTAAGTTATCTGGAATTTCACCGTTGCCGTTCCTCGACGCAGAATAGTATTGTATCTTCTTTCATTTTAAAATCAACTTAAATCCGGTTAATTTTGTCGGGAAATACCAACCCCTATCCCCCGCCTTCGCGAGGGTAAACTCCTGAACCCTAAGTAAAAGTGGGGGTGAAATGTCCCATATTGGTCGAAAGCGCGCAAGAAAAAACTTGCGCGCTTAAAAAAAATAATAAAATTTTTCTCCTTATTCCACAAGCACTTACAAAATCGCATTGGTCGACTTTTGGTCGAAATTTGCCCAAAACGCGCAAGTTTTCAGGTAATACGGAGGGACTTATGTATTGAAAAATGAAGATTGTAGATTGAAAATTTCGAGAATGATAACTGATAACCGATAACAAGCCGTTACCTATACCCATAACTTCATAAATGAGGTTTAATTATGTCCAAATATTACATTCAAATCCCGTGTATCCCTTTTTATGTGCCTGACTGTCTCGACAGGCTGATGATTAAACTTGTCCTTCGATACCGTAAACGCAAATACGGCTATACATTCAGACGCATTAAACTCTCACAGGGCAAATACGCAAAAGTTGACCCGGAAGATTACGAAAACCTGAGCGGATTCAATTGGTTTGCGGTAGATAGCATATCCACCTTTTACGCACAGCGAAATGAGAACAACAAAAGTATAAAAATGCACCGCCAGATTATGAATCCACCTCCCGGCTTCTATGTTGACCATGACAATCACAATGGCCTTGATAACCGCAAAGCAAATCTGCGGCTTGCTACACCGGCTCAAAATTCCCGCAATAGATTAAAAGGAAAAAGAAAAACCTCTTCCAGATACAAAGGTGTCTATTTGGTTAAGAGCATAAATAAATGGCGTGCCGACATCTATCATAACAACCAGGCCATATATCTCGGTCATTTCGAAAATGAAATTAATGCCGCTAAGGCTTATGATAAAGCCGCTATAATTTACCACGGCGATTTTGCTTCGCTTAATTTTGAAAACAATAACGCGAATAATGTCATTGCGAGGCCGTAAGGCCGCGGCAATCTCGTTTTATTCTATTTTTAATTTTTGACCTTTGTTTTTCTCGTCGGAGCAAGCCGGCACTTTAATTGGTGTAATTTTAGTGATGTGAATAAGAGCCTCCAAAATTCTTTCTTTCCGGTCATCACGGTGCCAGGCAAAAATATCTCCTTCCTTAATAGGGTAATCACGGTAAGAATGGCTAAAATTTAATGGAAAGTCCATTTTTTCAAAAGGTTCATTAGTATCGACGCACATAAGATTACCATTTGAGCTTCTTATTTTGCAGGTATTTTCTATCCAGTCGCCGAATTCTACCACAGGATAATGCACATCCGGCCATTCCTCATCCGGCTGCCAGGATTCTTTTGTTTTCATTATTTTTCGGCCGCTCAGCCAATTATTCGGCTCATTAACATCACGGAAACGCCAGTCAAATTCTATCAAACGATGCCTGTAAGCATTTATCGTTACCTTCGTTGTTTGTCCTGAAACGACCTCAGCGGACTGGCCAGGCCCATTAAAAATATTGTTCGATGCTATTGCCACACTATAACTGCCCGGGCCGACAGAATTGAACAGGCAGGAACCATTTTTTACAGGTTCAGTTTTCCCGGAATAAAAACCATAAGGACTTAACCTCACTGCACCGCCCGCTAACTTTAATCCTTCTTCAGCTTCAACCTTTACCATTAAATTTCCGCAGAATTCTTTTGGAATAGAACGAACTATAACCTCGCCAATCGCAATCGCTTTTCCTCTTTGCACATTTACTTTAAATCTTGTGGGATAATGATATATTCCGCCGATTATTATGTCGCCGGTAGCTGAAACATCTTTATCATTTGGGTCGCATCGCCAGAATTGTGAGCCGATAAATACCGCCTTTCCGCTTTGAAAAGTGTCTACACACGAATATCCGCCGCGATTATATATATTTAATTGATTATCCCCATTCCAGTCAATCCTTACCGAAGGCTGCTCAATATCTTCATCTTCAAAGATTACACGTAATACCGCTATTCCTATCTTATCATTATTCTGCGAAATAAGCATTTCTGCTTTTGACATATCTTCTTTCCACTGTTTCGTTTCCACAGAGGCGGGAACAAAAAGGTATTCTATCTTATCTTCGACTTTAATGTTTTGGGTCTCTTCCCTGATTTTCCCTGCAAGCTCATTAATTCTCTTTGAATGTATCTTATAACAATTTGTGCCGGAAAAGCTCTTTTCAAAACTACCTAAAATAAGTTGAGCCCTCAGATAATCTTCATCATCGACAGAAGTCTGTAGCTGCAATAATTTTTTCTGTGCTTTATATTCTTCCTCGGCCGTGAATCTTTTGGCAAGACAGGGTTTCGGGAAAACCGCTACTGCGATAATTGCAAACAAAAAAATCCTTATAATGTTCAAATGACCGACCGGCTTAGTGCGATTGAGTGAATCCATATTAAAATCCCTCAAAATTTATGCCTCAAATTTCACTTATACTATTTTATATAAATTTATACCCAAAACAGTTTCACAAGCAAGGGAAAAACATTGAATTCTAAAACCCGTGTAACTTGCCCGACATAGCACGAATGTGCGGCGGCGGGTCCGTGTCTTAAAAAAGTATTAGCAAAACCGCCCGGCGAGTGTTAAAATTATTGTTTTAAGTCTTTTTAGCAACACTAATTACTTTATTATGACAAATAACAAAGAAATCTATATTATCGCAGTACCTAACGGGGCAGGCAAAACCACTTTTGCCCGGGAATTCCTGCCATACTATGCCCATTGCCCGAATTTCATAAATTCAGACCTCATCGCACAGGGACTGGCGCCCTTTTCACCTGAAAAAGCAAATATAAAGGCCGGGAAACTTGTTCTTGAGCAAATTCACGATTACGCAAAACAACAGATTGATTTCGCATTTGAAACAACGCTGGCAGGCAAAACTTATGTCAGAATACTCAAGGATTTTAAAAGAAATGGCTATAAACTGCACCTGTTCTTTCTGTGGATACCCAATACAAAATTAGCCATCGCCCGAATCAAACGCAGAGTCGCTAATGGTGGACACGATGTTCCTGCAGAAGATGTCCAACGGCGTTTTAAACGGTCTATATATAACCTGTTCAACCTTTATTTGCCGATACTTGATTCCTGGCTTCTTTTCAATAATACAGGTATTCAGCCGCTACCAATAGCCAAAGGAATAAATCAGCAGGTTATTATTTTTGACCAAGTATTATTTGAGAAAATTAAACAATCCGCGGGGTAATTTATGAAAAAACGGTTAACTCTTCAGGATAAAGCAGTAATTGCCTTAAAAGAGGCTGTAAAGAAAGTCGTCAAGCAGGCTAAAAAAGACAAGCAGCCGCTGGCCGTATGGAAAGACGGCAAAGTCGTCCATCTTAAACCCTGGAAAAAAAGAAAATAACCAAATACTGCAACGAGATATAAATTATGACAGATGAATTATCAAAAGTCTACGAGCCGAACCAGACTGAACGGTTTGCTGCGCAAATCTGGGAAAAAGGCAATTATTTTCATACTGAACCCCCCGCCAAAGGCGGCCGCAATACAAAGTCTTATACAATCGTAATCCCCCCTCCGAATGTTACAGGCGCACTGCATTTAGGACACGCGATTGACAACACACTTCAGGACGTCCTTGTCAGATTTAAACGTATGCAGGGATTTAATACTCTCTGGCTGCCGGGGACAGACCACGCGGGGATAGCGACGCAATCTGTCGTTGAAAAAAATCTAAAGGCTGAAACCGGCCAAAATCGACACGACATCGGACGAGAAAAATTAGTCCAGATGATTTGGGATTGGAAAAAACAATACGGCAACAGGATTCTCGAACAATTAAAACGAATTGGCGCAAGCTGCGATTGGGACAGGACGAGATTTACCCTTGATGAAGTCTGCGCAAAGGCCGTCCGGCATACATTCGTAAATCTATTTAAAAAAGGACTAATTTATCGCGGCAAAAGATTAGTCAACTGGGATTCTGTCCTGCAGACTGCTGTTTCTGATGATGAGGTCGTTCATAAGACGGTTCAGGGCAATTTCTGGTATGTTCGTTATCCGCTTGTCGAAGGCGGCGGTTCTATTACGGTAGCGACAACAAGGCCGGAGACAATGTTGGGCGATACTGCTGTTGCGGTAAATCCGAAGGACAAACGAGCCAAGAAATTTGTGGGCAAGATGGTTCATTTGCCGCTGACTGGCAGGCAAATCCCGATAATCGCTGACGATTATGTTAAGCTTGGCGAAGGCACTGGATTTTTGAAGGTTACGCCTGCTCATGACCCGAACGACTATGAAATAGGGCTAAGGCACAAGCTCGAAATGATAAACATTTTGACGCCTGACGGCAGAATCAATGAAAACGGAGGCAAATACGCAGGATTAGACAGATATGAAGCAAGGAAGGCTGTGGTTGAGGATTTGAAGGCTCAGGGTTTGCTGGAAAAGGTTGAGCCGCACGAGCACGAAGTCGGCCATTCTGACAGAAGTGGAGATATAATAGAGCCTTACTTGTCGGACCAGTGGTTTGTGAAGGTTGGGCCGCTGGCGAAGAGAGCGATAAAGGTTGTCGAGAACGGAAAGATAACATTCCATCCGGAAAGATTCGCAAAGACGTATCTTGACTGGCTGAGCGGCATTCGCGACTGGTGCATTAGCCGCCAGCTTTGGTGGGGCCATCGGATCCCGGTCTGGCGCGGCTTCATAGAAAATTTATTTACTAACAAATGTTTGATACACAAATCTTCGCCAATTGAAAATAAATTTACCGATTCTAAATTAGTTGATTTAAGAATACAAATTGCAGGTAAAGATATTATTCTCCATTCGAGAATTGAAAATAATGAACGCATAGGTATGGTTTGCACTCTTGAAGATTCTCCTCAAGTTGAAGACTTTTTAAAATCATCTGGCTTTGAGCAAGACCCCGACGTTCTCGATACGTGGTTCTCATCTGCCCTTTGGCCACATAGCACGCTTGGCTGGCCGGAAGAAACGGAAGAATTAAAATTCTACTACCCAACCGATACCCTCGTTACCGCACGAGATATAATCACACTTTGGGTGTCCAGAATGGTGATGATGGGCCTGGAAAATATGAACGAAATCCCATTCAAAGACGTCTTTATCCACCCCACTATCCTCGATGGCAACGGCGAACGTATGAGCAAAAGCAAAGGCAACGGAATCGACCCTATCGATATCATAGAAACATACGGAGCTGATGCGATGAGATTCAGCCTTTGCCAAATGACAACCGAAAGCCAAGACCTGAAACTGCCTGTGATAAAAGATGAAAAAGGTCGGAATATCAGCGAAAAATTCGATATCGGCAGAAACTTCTGCAATAAACTGTGGAACGCATCGAGATTCGCTATGATGAACCTCGAAGGTATAAACTTCGACGCATTCGATGCAAAGAAAATGACCATCACAGATAAGTGGATTCTGTCAAGATTAGCCCAAACCGTAAAAAAAGTTACGAAAATGTTAGATGAGTTCGAAATAAGCGAACCTCTAAAGGAAATATACCGCTTCTTCTGGAACGATTTGTGCGACTGGTATCTCGAATGGATTAAAGCCAGAATTAAAGACGCAGGACAAAAAGATGTGCCGCAGAATGTGCTTGCGTTTGTATTAGATATGACGCTAAGACTTCTGCATCCTTTTGTGCCGTTTATAACGGAAGGAATATTTCAAAAATTAAATGAAATCTCGCCGCAAAGAGGATTAAAAGGCCTGATAGAATCCGAAAAGAGAGATGCACTGATTATCGCTGATTGGCCGAAAGATTTAGATGATTTTATTGAGGAAAAAATAGAAAGTGAAATATTGATTGTCCAGGAAGTAGTTCGGGCGATACGGGAAATCAGGAACAAATATACAGTCCCGCCAAATAAGAAACTGACTGCTTCAGCCAATGCGCCGGAGAAACTATCGAAAATTCTTAACGGCAACAGCGATTTAATCTGCGATAGAGCGGGGCTTGAAAAATTTAAGGCTTCGCCAAAGGAGATTAAGCCAGCAAACGCGGCGGCGGCGGTGGTTGAGCAGGTTCAGGTGTTTGTCGAAGGTTTGATTGACGCAGAGGCGGAAAGAAAGAGATTAGAAAAACAAAAAGAAGAAATTCTTGCGGGCGTAAAATCTAATGAAGCGAAACTTGCCAACGAAAACTTTATATTGAGGGCAAAACCTGAAATCGTGCAGCAAACGCGAGAAAGATTGAATGATTTAAAACAACAATTGGCAGCGATAGAAGAAAATCTTAAGCAATTAGCGTAGAGCGTAGAGCGTTGAGCGTTGAGCGTATAGAAAAACCTAAAAGTTTTGAGTTCTTAGTTTTGAGTTGTGGAGTAGCCACGAAGGCACTAAGACACGAATTTTTTCACCACGAAGCCCACGAAGAAACACGAAGGAAAATTAGACACGGATTACACGGATTTACACTGGCTTCAACTAATCAGTTCTGCGAACCGTTTAAATTCTGATTCTCAACCTTTTAGGTAAACAAGTTTTCCACAAGGTTTCAAATCTGAATTTTTGCCGATAAATCGTCAAAGTTGAAGCAATAAATCTTTACGAAATATTTGCCGTCGGCCCGTAGTTTTGAATTTGAGGCTGCGCCTTTAGCTGAAATAAAAGCCTATGCTTTTACGCTATTTTACCACAAAAACCCATATATTAAAAAACTGTTTTTTTCTTGATTTTAAACAGAGAAGCTATATAATTTAGGTATTGTCTAATATATTTTACGGGAATAAAGGAAGAAGAAAACATGAGGTTAAATATTTTGGCATTTCGTACCGCCCTTAGGTTTTCTCAGTTTCTTTCTACACTGTAATAATTTTATTTTTGGGAGAAGAAGAAAATGAAAAAGTTAATTATAATTTGTGCATTAACCGTGCTGTTCGGTACGGGTTATGCAAGGGCGGGCACGTGGACAATCCTCCCTATAATCCCCTCGGCCATAGATGGCAGTAATATCGTCGGCTCCAGTTACGATGGCTACAGCGAGGAACTTTACAACCTGACTACAGGAAGTCTGACCACGCTCAATTTGCACGTGTTGGGGTCGATATCCGGCATCTCCGGCAACAATATCGTTGGCAGTTGCATCACATCAATTTATGGCGGTTGGATGGATACTCGTGGTTTTCTCTATGATGGGACAACGAAGACTATCCTAAACTATCCTGGAGCGGTTGCTACTTGGGTCAACGGTATTGATGGTAGCAATATTGTTGGTTCCTACTATGACGGTTCTGTCAATCATGGCTTCCTTTATGACGGGACAACTTGGACTGTCCTCGATATGCCGCAGGCGGTATACGATACGTGGATAAGTGGCATATCAGGCAACAATATCGTTGGTTACTACGACCATTATATTGACGGTGTTGGCCATGGTTTCCTTTATAACGGAACAAGCTGGACTACGTTGGATATTCCGGAAACAATGCAAACATTGATAAGTGGCGTTTCTGGCAACAATATTATTGGTTCCTATAAGGAGCTTGGTACTGGTGATATTCATAGTTTTTTTTATGGCGGGACAAACTGGACAACAGTTAAGATGCTTGATGGAATTGATGTAACGTTATCTGGTATTGATGGGAGTAATCTCGTTGGGTACTACCGTGACGCCTCTGGTGGTACACACGGTTTTCTCTATGTTATTCCCGAACCCTGCACGCTTTTACTGCTTGGCCTCGGTGCGGTGATGTTGAAAAGAAAAAGTTATCAGAAATGCAGTTATCGGTTATCAGTTTACAGTTTACAGGAGATAAGGAAGCAAAGAAGCAAGGAAGCAAGGAACGTCGAACATTGAACATCGAACTTTCAACATTGAACACTAAACATCCAATACTAAAACGTCGAACGGTTGCGGTTGCGCTGCTCGTTACGTCCGACGTTAAACGGTTGCGTATGAATCCGCCGGAGGCGGATAAATGCCGGCGACGGCTAAACTTCCTGCGGTTTAGACGAAAAAAGGGTAACGAGAATTAAAAGAAAAACAGCGACGGTCAACATCGAATCGGCGACATTAAAGGCAGGGAAATGCACATCGCTATAGTAAAAATCCAAAAAGTCACGCACCCTGCCGGCGTTGAAAAGCCTGTCATATAAATTGCCGCAGATACCTGCGGCAAAAAGTGAAAGAGAAAAAATGACTACGGCAGGACGGTTTTTCATAAACAGAAAAACCGAAAAAACTATCAAAAGAGCAATAATAGAAACTATTATCAGGGGAATTGTCCTGTCGGAAGCAATGCCCCAGGCGGCGCCGCGATTTTCAACAAGAACTAACTGAAAAAAACCATCAATAATAGGAAAACGGGGCGGATAAGAAGAGGAAAGCCAGTTAAAAACAAGAGATTTCGTCCATAAATCAGAGGCAAAGCCGATAAAAAAAACCGGCCAAAATAATAAATGAGCAGCGGAAACACTTATCTGCCTGCTTAGAAAACTTCCCGTGCAGGGAGGAGAGCTTTTATCGGCAGTTTGGGCCATTGACAGTCTCTACTTAGTATATTTTCTGTATAATTTAAGCAGTTTGTCCTGTGCGGGATTCAAATCAAGCGAACGACTCCAATGACTAAGCGCTCTTGTCCTGAAATCAGCGGCATTAGGGTCCTCAATATCTTTTAAGGCTTTATATTTCATCATATAGGCAACGCCAAGACCTTTATGGCCCCGCCAATCATCAGGAGCAAGCGCAACTGCCCTGAGATAGTTTCCGATAGAAAGGTCTGTTTCGTTAAGTTTTAGATAAACAAAACCGAGATGACGCCAGACTTCTGCATTTAAAGGCTCAACGAGTGCGACAGATTCAAGCAATTGTTTGGCGGAGTCATACTGCTCGGCACGCAGATAAACAACAGAAAGTGAAATCTTCAGGTTGGGGTCATCGTTCTTCAATTCGATGGCCCGCTTATACGATTCGACAGCCAAATCGTTGTCCTGGCGGGCAGTATATATGTCGCCGAGCAGCTTTTCAACCTCGCTGTCGGACGGGGCAAGGCCCCTGGCAGATTGGCCATACTGGAGAGCCGATTCGTAATCGCCAAGCTTATAATAAGAATCCGCAGCGGCGCACAAGGATTCAGAACTCTGCGGGTCAAGCTGACAGGCCTTGGCATAAGCCCTTGCAGCAGAGTTGAAATCTTCCATCATCCTGTAAACACGGCCGAGGTCGCGAAAATCCTCATAAGACCAGGGATTAATTTGGGTAGCTCTCTGGTAAGCCTGCGAGCTTTCGTAAAGCTTGTTTTGCTGAAAATAAATACTGCCGAGCAGAGAATAAGCCATTGCGAAGCGGGGATTCGTATTGATGGCCTGCCGGAGCTTGTCAATTGCCTGGTTCGGCTCGTTTGAGCCGGCAAGCGAGACGGCATCAACATAAAGCCTGACTGAATTGTCCTTTTTCTTTGCGGGTTCACAGCCGGCGATAAAAACAAGAACGATTATAACAATACTTAAACGTAAAATAAATTTGCGTGTATCCGGCATACGTCAATCCTTTCATCAACAGAAAGTTTCGGTGATTTTAAAAATCCGTTTTTGGGAATTATACCAGACTAAAAGCTGTTGTCAACCCGTACTTCGCAGTAATTTCCCGCTAAATCAGGTGTTTAATTTATGTCTATTTTGCCAACAGCGAAAGTGCGAAAAATGGCGATGCTTCGCAGGGCAGCGAAGGTTTTAAGAAATAAATCCGCCTGAGGCGGATAAAGTTATTGTTGCAAAAAGGTTATTTTAAGGATATAAAAAGGCATTAAATATCGAATAAAATAAAGGGAAATTATGAGATTCAGCAAGGCTTTAATACCGACAGTCAAGGAAGTGCCGGCGGATGCGGAAATACCAAGCCATCAGCTTATGATTCGGGCCGGGCTGATGAGAAAAGTGGCAAGCGGAACATATACTTACCTGCCGACAGGCTGGCGGGCACTGCTTAAAGTTATAAATATCGTCCGGCAGGAAATGAACAAGGCCGGCGCGCAGGAGATCCTTATGCCTGCCGTCCAGCCGATGGAACTTTGGCAGCTAACAGGACGCAATGTCGATTACGGGCCAACGATGGCACATTTTACAGACCGGCACGGAAGAGAAAACGTCCTTGCCCCTACCGCTGAGGAAGTCGTTACAAGCATCGCGGCAGGAGAGATAAATTCATATAAACAACTGCCAATAAATCTCTATCAAATAAGTTTCAAATTCAGGGATGAGTTCCGGCCGCGGTTCGGCGTGCTGCGAAGCAGAGAATTTATAATGAAAGACGCTTACAGCTTCCACGCTGACGAAAAAAGTCTCGACCAGACTTATAAAGTAATGTATGAAACCTATAAAAAAATATTCAGCAAATGCGGTTTGAAATACGCGATTGTCGAGGCGGAATCCGGCGAAATGGGCGGAAGCGGGTCGCATCAGTTTACGGTGCCCTGCGAATCGGGCGAAGATATAATAGTTCAAACCGAAGACGGCAGTTATGCGGCAAATATTGAAAAGGCGCCTGTTGACGCCCTGCCGGCAGTAAAAAGAGATAAAAAATACGACAAAATCGCAGAAATTCGCACGCCAAATCAGAAAACAATCGATGAAATCTGTGCATTTTTAAAGGTAAACGCAAAAGAACTTATCAAATCGCTTGTTTATAAATCGGGCGATGAATTAGTTCTCGTTCTTGTTCGCGGAGATTTTGAAATAAACCCGGAAAAACTGCGGAGCGTAATGGGAAAATCCATCGAGCTTGCCGACGAAGAAACAATAAAGAAACTAACCGGAGCCGAAGTGGGGTTTGCCGGGCCTGCAGGACTTGCTGAAAAAGTGAATAAATTCATAATCGACCATTCAGTTTTGACAATCGAAGCGGGCGTTACGGGTGCAAATAAAACAGATTTCCATATTAAAAATGTTGTGCCGGGAAGGGATTTTCCAATCGAAGGAAAGAATGTAATTATCGCAGATATACGAAACGCCGTCGAAGGCGATACATATAAAGGCAAAAAGCTGGTATTCAAACGCGGCATTGAAGTCGGGCAGGTTTTCAAACTCGGCACGAAATACAGCGCAAAACTGGGCGCAAAATTTTTAGATAAAGACAGCATTGAAAAACCCTGCCTAATGGGCTGCTACGGTATCGGCATAAACCGTATTGTCGCATCGGCCATCGAAACTCTCTACGACAAAGACGGGATTATCTGGCCGATAAGCATATCGCCTTATGAAGTTATTATTGTTCCTGCGGGAAATAACGAAGAAATTACTAAAGCGGCGGAAAAACTATACGATGAATTAACTGCCTGCGGAGTGGAAGTGCTGCTGGACGACAGGGATGCGAGAGGCGGGGTTAAATTCAAAGACGCAGACCTTATCGGAATACCAATCAGAATAACAATCGGGGCAAAATCTCTGGCGGAGAATTGTGCCGAGATAAAACTTCGCAGAGAAAGCGAAGTAAAAAAAGTTCCTCTGGAAAAAATAAAAGAAAAAACCCAAGAGTTGATTGCGAAATTAAAAGCCGAACTGTCCGCCAGAGGCGGATAAAGATGTGGACACTTAAAAAACCCGAGCCGGTAAAACTAATCGTCGGCATATTAGCCTGCGATGAAAAGGCTATAAATGCCGCTGTTGATATGATAAAGGCCAAATTCGGCAAATGCGACCTTGAAAGCCAGGTATGGCCTTTCAGGCATACTGAATATTACGCCGGCGAAACTGGAAAAGAGATTGTCAAGAAATTTGTGGCAATTGAAAAACTGATTTTGCCGGAGAAACTGGCGGATATAAAAATTAAAACCAATAAAATGGAACAAAAACTTGCTGCAAAACTCGGCGGCAACCTGAGCAGACCTGTCAATTTCGACCCCGGCTATATAGAACCGTCGAAACTTGTGCTGGCAAGCACGAAAAATTTTTCGCACAGGATTTATATCGGCAAGAAAATCTGGGCTGAAGTTACGCTAATCTTCAGCAAGGGACAATGGAAAGGATTCGAATATTCCTTTCCCGACCATAAGGAAGACCGCTATCACGGATTTTTCAGCCAGACAAGAGAAAAACTTGTTCAGCAGTTAAGGGAGTAATTTGTGACAAATCGGTATATGATTTACTTGACCGTCCTGGCAGCTGCTTTTATCGTTTCGGCTATTCTGACGGCATTGTCTAAAAAAATCGCGACGGCGACAGGATTAGTCGCTCGTCCACGAGAAGACAGATTTCATAAGGGAATGACGCCATTAGGAGGCGGAATAGCGATATTTGCGACAATGGCTCTTTTCTGCATCGCGGCAATCGTCTGCGTCAAATTGTATCCGGCAATCGTGCCGAAAAGCGGCTTTTACATTGAGGATTTCATCAAAAAAATACAGCAATTAATTATAATAATCGCCTGTTCGGCGGCACTTTTTACGCTGGGTCTTTGGGACGACAAGAAAAACCTGGGGCCTAAATTCAAATTGCTGATTCAATTCGCCGCTGCTTTTATCGCCGCGTATTTTGCCAACGTAAGAGTCGAGCTTTTCATCGAAAACAAAATCATTACTTCCATAATCAGCACATTCTGGATTGTGCTTATAATCAATGTATTCAATTTTTTAGACAATATGGACGGAGCAAGCGCAGGCATTGCTTTAATAATTTCCATAATCCTGTTCTTTACCGGCGTTCTTTCAGGGCAAATTCTCGTGTCCGGCTTTTCGCTGATTTTTGCGGGAACATTAGGAGGTTTTCTTGTTTTTAATTTTTTCCCGGCGTCGATTTTTATGGGCGATGCAGGGTCGCTTGTAGTCGGTTTTTTTGTCGCGGTGCTGTCGCTCAGAACGACGTATTATCAGCATACCGAAACAGATGAATGGTATATTGTGTTTATGCCGCTGATTATTCTGGCTTTGCCGCTGTATGATTTTATCAGCGTAACTATGCTGCGAATCAGACAGGGCAAAAGTCCTTTTGTCGGTGATACGCAGCATTTTTCGCACAGGCTTAAAAAACGGGGACTGACGGAAATACAGGCGGTGCTTACACTTTATCTTGCGACACTGGCTACCGGACTGGGCGCTATCGTTCTGAAAATAGTTAATTCTTCTTACGGCATCCTTATTTTCGCACAAACAATTATGGTTTTGGGAATCGTCGCTATTCTTGAATCAACCGGTAAAAATGACACAGAGCAAAAGTAAATTTTTTCGCATTTTTGAATCCGCTCTCTTTGTGCTGATTATGTGTTTTATCGCATTAAGATTGAGCTTTGCGGAAAATCCCAATATAGAATCGTTCAGCCTGCAGGGGACTTTTTACGATAATTTTCTGAGCGTTTGCATTTCAAGCCTGCTGATTATCTCAGGGGCGATATGGATGGCTGTGAAACTGGCCAGCGGGAAATACCGCTTGAGCGGGTTCGAATACGGCATCCTGATTTTCATTATTGCCGCTGTTATAAGCACAATCGCAGCCTCAAACCGCAGAGCTGCCATAACAGATTCAATCACAATCCTGTCAGCAATGCTGACTGGCGTTGTGCTTTCAAATCTTCTGGAAACAGTCGAAAGAAAAAAAGTCCTGCTTTTTGTTCTGGCGGGAATGGCAGCGGCAAATGTTTATCAATGCACCGAGCAGTTCTCAAGCAGCAATAAACTTATGATAGAACAATATGAAAATGAACCACTTTCGCAGCTTCGGGCACTCTGTATTGAGCCGGGCTCCTTTCAGCAGATGCTTTACGAACACAGGCTGTATTCAAAGGATGTCCGGGGATTTTTTACCACAGGCAACGGCGCAGGAAGCCTGCTGGTTCTGGCAATCTTCTGTGTTTTTGCTGCGTTTGATTTCAGAGTTAATTTCACCGAAAAGAAAAAAACTTTAATAAAATTATGGTTTCCGATTGCCCTGCTGCTTGTCCTTTTTGCCGGTCTGGTTATGGCACACAGCAAAGGCGCTTTCGGCTCTCTTATCACAGCAGGATTTCTTCTATTCTTAGTTGTAAGGTTCGGCAATGTTCTTAACCGCCATCGAAGACTTATAATCATTTCCGTTATTATCTTAATTATCCTCTGCACAGTCTTTATTATCAGCTACGGCCTTTCCCATAATACGCTGCCGGGCGGAAATTCAATGCTGGTCAGATGGCAATACTGGTATTCTACAGCAAAAATCATAGCCGATTATCCGGTTACGGGAGTCGGAGGCGGAAATTTCGCCACATATTACGACCAATATAAACTGCCGCAGGGGCTTGAATCTGTCCGAGACCCGCATTGTTTCATATTGAGCATTCTCAGTCAATACGGAATAATCGGTCTGACAGGATTCTGCATAGCATTGTTTTATCCGATTATAAAGGCCTGCATACGAAACAGTCCTGTTAAATCGTCCGGCAATAATATAATAATCCCTGTAGCAAAAGTCAGCGGCATTTCGATTGTTTTATTCCTGCTGTTTATCAGGCCGATTTTCATAAGAGTCCAAATCGGTAATACCATTGACGTTATTCCATATATCGTCGCTATTATGTATGTTGCGCCTGCGTTTTTCGCGGGGACAACACTATGGCTCTGCACTCGAAACGAAGCACAAAATAAACAAATCAGCCAAATCTTCAGGCCCGCCCTTCTGTGCGGACTTTTCGCGTTATTGATACATAATCTAATTGATTTCGCAATTTTCGAGCCGGGGATAATGACAGTCTTTTGGGCCTGTATAGCAATTATTCAATCAGACTTCCGCAGCGAAAATCGGACGGTAAACGAAACAAAGCCGAATAAAATTACAAAATTTATTCTTTCAATTGTCCCTGTCGCCACTGGCGCATTTATCCTCTGGTTATGCGTAATACCCGGCGTCAAAACATCATTTAAAATAGAAAAAGCAAAACAGTTTTATTCTAACGGAGAATTCGAGGATGCAACAAAACTACTGAATAAAGCCAGCATAGATGATATTCTAAATCCAACTCCGGCCGCTTATGCGGGAATAGTGCTTCTGACTAAATTTGAAATGAACCCGTCAGGTTCGCCGGATATTCTGATGGAGGCTGAAAAACCACTACAGGCGGCTATCGACAGGGACAAGGCCGATTTTAGAAACTATGAAAATCTCGGCAGGGTTTATGAGGTATTGGCACAAAGAGCAACGGCCACGCGACAGAGCTGGCTTAAAAAAGCTTTTTCCGCTTTTGAGCAGGCTTTAACCCGCTATCCTGCCTCATCAGAACTGCATTTTGAACTGGCAAAAATTGCACAACAGCTTAATAATAACGATATCGCCATTGAACATTACAAAAAAGCTATAGAAATAGAAGATTCTTTTGCCCAGCAGTATAAAATAATGTATCCAGGAAGACCTGCCAGCAGCAGAATGGGCAAAACAAAATATAATGAAGCAAAAGAAAAACTTGAAGAATTGATGCAAAACCAGGAAAATCTAAAATGATAAATCCTTTTGGAGATAATATGAAAAAGACAATACTCCTCTCTATTATTCTTTTATTTGCCTGTATTTGTTCGGCTCAAACATCAGATATGTCCAAATCAGTTGTAATGATACAAATAATTAAACAGGGTTATGATTATACAACGCCGTGGAAGCAGAAATCAATGAGCGGCGGCGTAGGTTCGGGTTTTATCATCGCCAACAACAGGATTCTTACAAACGCTCACAACGTCTCAGACAACAGATATATCATCATCAAGAAAGAAAACATCGCGAAAAAATATCCGGCGAGCGTTGAATTTATCGGCCACGACTGCGATTTGGCTGTTCTGAAAGTATATGATAAATCATTTTTCGACGGCACCGAATCCGTTGACTTCGGAGACCTGCCAAAAGTCAACAGCAAGGTCTCCACTTACGGCTTCCCATTAGGCGGCGAGCATATCAGCGTTACAGAAGGCGTGGTTTCAAGGATTCAAAACGATGTGTATGTTCATACCGGGGCTGATGAGCATTTAGTCGTTCAGACCGATGCGGCCATAAATCCCGGCAACAGCGGCGGGCCGGTAATGCAGGATGGAAAAGTTATCGGAGTCGCTTTCCAGGGAATGATGACTGCAGACAATATCGGATACCTGATTCCAACTACGGTAATAAAACATTTTCTGCTGGACATCAACGACGGCAGATATGACGGCTTCGGCTCTATCGGCGTAATGCTTTTTCCCGGTCTGCATAACGACAGCTATTATGATTATCTGAAAATTCCCGCCGATACAGAAGGAATCGTAGTAACAAACGTCCTGCTGAACAGCTCGGCATATTCAGTCCTGCAGAAAGACGACTGCATAACAAAGATTGACGATTATGACATCGACAATGACGGAATGATTTTTATTTACGGCACAAAACATCATATGTCCGAAGCTATCGAACAAAAACAAATCGGCGAAAAAGTCCGTCTTGTTTATTGGCGCAAAGGACAAAAAAATACCGCCGAACTGACAATTCAGCTTAATAGGCCGGTGTTCGAATATGCCCGGCTTTATGACAACCAGCCCCGCTACGTATGTTTTGCAGGATTAACATTCGTCGCAGCTTCGAGAAACTTTCTCGAAACGTGGGGCAAAGACTGGCTAAATGAAATTCCCCCCATCTTAAGATACCTTTTCAGCGATTCAGACCAGCTCAACACCGATAAAGACCGCAGGGAATATGTAGTTCTTTCTGAAATTCTGCCGGACGAAATCAACGCCTATGCAGACAGCTTCATAAATAAGCCTTTGGAAAGCATAAACGATACGCCTATTCGAAGCGTTGATGACGTTAAAAAGGCTTTTGAAAATAAAGAGACGCAGTTTTACAGTCTTAAATTTATGAATTCCGAAAGACCTCTTCTGCTGGAAGCCAAAAAGGCGCATCAGCGAAACGAAATTATCCTCAAAAAATATTATGTCCCCGCCTGGGCATTTATGGAGGAACAAATATGAAAAATTTGAAACTTTTTCCAGCCGTTCTTATTCTCACGCTGTTTGCCTTTTCGGACGGTTTTGCCGCAAACAAAAAAGATATGGACGATACGATAAAGAACTCTATCGTATATCTCGATATATCTTATTACGGTTATGAACAGCTCCAGCCTTGGAAGAACAAGGACGTCAGCGAAGGCTGGGGCGTCGGCTGCGCCGTGGCTGCAAACAAGGTCATTACCCCCGCGTATAATGTCGCCAACGCCGCGGAGATAAAGGTAAAAAGATTCGGGCAAAATGAATTCATACCTGCAAAAATCAAAATTGTCGATTATGAATCCAATCTGACGCTGATTGAACTCGACCCGAACGTTCTGAAAAAACCATTGATACCTCTAAAATTCGGCGCAAAATATAAAAAAGGTACCGAAGTCAGATTCTACTGGCTCTCAGCCAGCGAACAGACCTATAGCGGCAGGGCTTACCTGGACAGAACAACAGTTGATGCAGCCGCAATGGCATTCTCCAAAACGCTCAGATTCGTGGCTGCGAATATTTCGGAAAGCACAGGCAGCGGTCAATTATACTGCATCGGCTCCGAACCAGCGGGGATAGCCTGCTGGTCAGGCAATAAAGAAGCGGGAATCATCCCTGCGGAAACCATAAACAGATTTCTGGCTGACGCAAAAGGCGATTCCTACGAAGGCATAGGGGCTATGGGATTCTCCACTTCAGGATTACTCGACCCCGCTTTAAGAAAATACCTGAAAATGCCTGATGAAATGCAGAATGGGGTCTATATCTCGGATGTTTTCACCATAGGAACAGGCTGCGATGAACTGAAAAAAGGAGATGTGCTGCTCGCCGTTGACGGTTTTAAACTGAATCCTTACGGAAGATTTAACCACTTGCAATATGACTCCCTTTTTTATGACTACCTGATTACGAGTAAAACCGCCGGCGAAAAAATTACGTTCGACATCTGGCGAGACGGCAAAAGTGAAAAAATTGAAACTCGCGTTAAAAATTTCCCCGTTTCCGATATGCTTGTGCCATGGTATGACGTTGACAATCAGCCGGAATATTTAATTATCGGCGGCTGCGTTCTGCAAAGACTGACAAGAACATATCTTGAGGCAAGAGGAGACGACTGGGAAGGAAAGGCCGAGCCGCATATTTATAATTACCTGCTCAACGAGGCTTTTAAGCCTACAAAAGAACGAAAGGAAATCGTTGTTTTAAGTTTTATTCTGCCGGCAGACATTACCCTTGGTTATCACGGCCTTAGTCAACATGTGGTTGACAGCATTAATGGTATGAAAATCGGATCGATGAAGGATATTCCAAAAGCATTATCACTTAATCCAAACGCAAAATTCGACTTAATTGAATTCGAGCTGAACGAGCCTAAAATTGTTCTCGACAGGGCTAAAATGCCGGCGGCAAATCTGGCAATCGCAAAAAATTACGGGATTGATAAATCAGTAAATATCAGAGGCGATTAATCAGGCCAGGTGCCGGTGAAAACTTCTGTCGCGGGACCGGTCATATAGACGCAATTGTCTTCTTTTGACCAATATAACTGCAGCGCACCGCCCGGAAGATTTGCAGTAACGGCTCGATTACACCTGTTTGTCAGCACAGCGGCCACACAGCAGGCGCAAGCGCCTGTTCCGCAGGCTAAAGTCGCCCCGCTGCCGCGTTCCCAGGTTATCATCGTGAACTGGCTCGGAGAATCAACCCGGACAAAATGAGCGTTGACCCTTTGCGGAAAAAGCTCATGATGCTCTATCACAGGCCCTATTTTTTCAAGCTCTATCGCTGATAAATCTTCTGTGAAAAATACGGCGTGCGGATTGCCCATCGAAACACAGGTCATTAACATTCTCTGATTTTTAACGTCAATTGCCGCTTCAATTACACTATCTCCCTCAAGAGCAACAGGAATCTGTGCGGGAGTCAAAATTGGCTGACCCATATTGACACAAACCTGCCGGACTTTATTTTTTTTATCAACCTCAAGGCCAAGCATAAGAACTCCCCTGCCGGTTTCGACCCGAAGGGTAACAGGAAAACTTTTTTGCCCCGGCACAGAAAATTCTTTTCTGCTGCCGCCCAGAGAATGTTCATACGCATATTTAGCTACGCAGCGGATACCGTTGCCGCACATTTGAGCTTCAGAGCCATCGGCGTTAAATATTCTCATTTTGACATCGGCGGCATCTGACGGACAAATCAAAATCAGGCCGTCAGCACCAATGCCCCTGTGCCGGTCGCTTACAGCAATCGCTAAAGAGACAGGGTCTTTAACTGTCTGCTCGAAGCAGTTGACATAGACATAGACATAGTCATTGCCAAGACCGTGCATCTTTGTAAATTGCATAAGAAATCAAAATTCAAAAATAAAAATTATAAATTGCGGAGTCCCTGCGGGACGACTTTTGAATCCTCATTTTACATTTAAATTTCTTCTTGTCTATGGGAAATTACTTAATAGAAAATTCCTTTTTTCGGCTGTCCATTTGTGCCTTTAATCTTGCTACTATTGATGAGTGCATTTGCGAGACCCTCGACTCAGAAAGGTCAAGCGTGGCACCGATTTCCTTCATCGTCATCTCTTCATAATAATAAAGAACGAGAATAAGTCTTTCAGCACGGGTCAGGCCCTTAGTCAGCAGATTTTTCAGGTCCCTTTTTTGTGCCTCCAGCATCGGTTCTTTGCTTTTCTTGTCCTCAATTATGTCAATTTCACAAATATCGCTGTCGCCGTCAACATCAAGATTATTGCTTAAGGATACTAAACCAATAGCGGTTGCGTCGCGCTGCAGCCGATAAAAATCGTCCATACCCATCTCAAGCTCCTCGGCAATCTCCTTTTCCGTCGGAATCCTGCCGAGATGAGCCTCGAGCGTCCTTGTAGCGTTGCCAAGCTGATGGGCGCGGGCCCTTACCAAGCGAGGGACCCAGTCCATACTCCGCAATTCATCAAGAATCGCTCCCCTTATGCGCGGCGTGCAATAAGTAGCAAATTTAACTCCCCTGTCCGGGTCATAAGCGTCTATCGCATCCATAAGGCCAAAAATGCCCGCACTGATTAAATCGTCAACCTCAACTTTATCAGGAAGCTTCATATAAATGCGTTCAGCGGTATATTTGACAATCGGCAGATAAAACTCAATCAGCTTGTTACGGTTCTGTTCACTGCGCTGTTTGAAAAACTCTTTCCACAAGGTATCTATATCGATTTCCGCTATTTTTTTTGTCGCCGGCATTTTTGTGTCCTCCACAGATTCAAACAGTCCGATAAGTTTCAATAACGACGCAATTCATTATTTATATTGCCTGTTTTTACAGGTTTTAACGCTTTTAACGACTTACTATCTATATCGACCCTTTAAAATGCGTATTTCAGAAAAACCAATTAACAACCTTCCGGAAAAAACTCTGTCCGGCCGTATTATTTACAGGAACTTTACTCAGCCTTGCCGCGACCGTCATTAAGGCCTCGGTAGCGTTACATTTGGGATATTCAAGAACAACAGGCTGGCGTTTCTTGACCGCAAGGTTCATATGCTCATCTCTGACAAGAACGCCGGCGTGGTGAAGCTTGACATCTAAAAATTGCGCTGCTGCAAGTGAAATCTGCCTGTAAACTTTTTTGCCTTCGGTAACGTTTTCTGCCATATTCACAAGAAGACTGAGCCTGCCGTCATACTGTTTAATTTTAAGAGTCTTGAGCAGGACATAAACGTCCGTTATCGCAGCCGGGTCGGGAGTGGTAACAAGAACGATATGGTCTGCTGCCATACAAAATGCCTGAACCGATTTGCCGATGCCTGCCGAAGTATCAATAAGAATTACATCATAATTATCAGACAAAGCCTCCATTGCCCTGACAAGTCTTTCCCTGACAAAGTCCGACATTCCCGCAAGCTCATCGATACCGACAAGACCGCACATAATATCCACACCGCTGCAGACCGGCTGACAAATTTCCTCCAGAGTCCTGCTGCCTTTAACAAAATGGGAAAGATTGTATTTGCTGTTCACGCCAAGAACGATATCAAGATTTGCCAGGCCAAAATCCGCGTCTAAAACCGCTACTCTTCTGCCGGCGGCAGCCAGACAGATTGCAAGATTGGCGGAAATATTTGTTTTACCCACCCCTCCTTTGCCGCTGGCAATCGTAATAATTTTGGCCTTTTGTATACTGTGCCCGGCAAGCTTGGTAAGCTGTTCAACAGCAGATGCGGCCATTTGTTCCTCCTTGAATGAAAAACATTGATTCAATCCTTTATTAACATTTCGTAACTTCTTTACGGCAAATAAGTTAAATTATATTATTAAACTGCTATTTTGGCCGACTTCAGCTTGTGTTCCAATAAAGCACAGGCCGTTTTGTTATTTATGGTATTTTCATTCAGCCGCTGTTCCTGAAGGTAAAGATACCGGTTAAAATCCTCATCAAAAAGTTTCTTGGCCGCTGTGTCGATTTCAAGTTTTACATTCAGTTGCCCATCGGGCATAAAATTAACCGAATCGCTGTCGCACAGAACAAGCCGTCTGCTTTTCTGATGTTCCCCAAGAGCCGCGGAAATAACCTTAGCGAAATCTTCGACATCGACTTTGCGGGGAATGAAACCTGCTGAATGACAATTATCGATATTATCAAGAATTACCTTGTGGCAAATATGTGTGAACTGAATGATTTTGACGAGCACTTCGTCAACATTATCGCGAACCAAAGATGACAAGTCCATCTGTCCGATATTATTAGTCAATGTTACTTCCCTATAATCAATTTAAAATACAAATGTCAGTTATCGGTCGAACAAAGAATTTCTCTTATTTGATTGAGAGTCTTTGTCTTTCTCATTTCAGCTATTTTTGAAAGTCTGCCAAAAACACTTTCGTCATAAAGACGATGTCCGCCCTGAGTCCAGGCAGTTTCTTTTATCAGACCCATAATCGTATAGTTGTGAATCGTCTGACGGGAATATGGCGTGTAGCGAACAACTTCACCGATACGATAAAGTTTTTGTGGGACTGAAAAATTCCTTCTGTCCCCTGTCAAATCCTGTCGCTGCGACTCAAACATTACTCAATCCTTTTCTCTTCACAAAAATTTTCGGACTAAGCCGTGACCCAAAAAACCAAAAGTCCTTTAAAATCAGACCTGCAATTTTAAAAATCGCATTTTACATTTTATAAAATGTAAAATGCATTATACCAGACGTCAACAACTTTTTAACTCTTTTTTAAAAAATTTTTGATCTTTTCCCCTGCCCGCCGGATTTGGAAAAGCTAAATAGATTTATTAGTCTTTAATTAAACTACCCAAACAGCAGAACTATCGAAAATTGTCGCAACACTTAGACCTATAAAATGGAATTTTTGGGGGACCTTATGCGGGTTAGAAGCAAAACTATGAAAAACACAGCTTTTTTTGCCAAACCACCACAACTTTTAAACCGATATAACAAACGTCCCAATAATAGTGTTTTTATAGCTTAAGATGTGCAGGGAAAAGCACTTATGGACATTTTCAATACAGAAAGACAGAGATGGATAGTCCGTCAACCGAAATGAATTTGAATATCCTGCGAGCTATTACCTCGCTTGTGCAGGAAATAAACTGCTTAGATATGCAGCAAATTGGAATAGTCTGTGTGGAACAGCTTCCAAAACTGGTCCATGCCAGGTTTGCCTCTCTTTACATACTTGATGAGATAACCGATATGCTGCACCTTGAAAACCATAATCACCCCTTCCTTATTAATAATATAGTATCACTTAACCAGGCCAATATGTCGCCTATGATAAAAGCTGTTAAAAGCCGGGAGCTGATTATCATCAAAAATATCGATGACCACAAATCACCGGTTATCTCGAAAGAGAACCGTAAATTTATGAATAATTACCAGTCAAATACCTGCATAATCGCACCTCTAATCTGCCAGAACAGGGTCGTAGGCGTATTAAATCTGGCGGACAAAACCGGCGCTAATGAATTCAGCAGCGAAGATGTCGCCCTTATCGAGCTTTTCCGACATCTTGTCGGCACTTCAATAGGCAACATCAAACTTTTCGACAAAACACAACAGCAGGCAAAAACCGACGGCCTGACAGGTCTAATAAATCACAGGACATTCTTTGAAACCCTTGAAATAGAACTAAGGAGATGCCAGCGATATGGCGGACAGCTTTCCGTCATTATGGCTGATATAGATAATCTAAAACCTATCAACGATGACTATGGACATCGCACAGGAGATATGGCGATAAAACGAGTCAGCAGAAAAATCGTTGCCTGCATCCGAAAAATCGACACAGCCGCAAGATACGGCGGCGATGAATTCGCAGTAATCCTTCCAAACACTTCACTTTCAGAAGCCGTCGTCGTAGCTGAGAGAATGGTAAACGAAGTCTCAAACTCTCCAATCATCTGGGAAAAACAAAAAATATACGTATCAATCAGCATTGGCGTCGGTCGATATGACGGCCAGATGTGTCCGGAAGAAATTACCCGCCGCAGCGACGAAGCTCTTTACACGGCAAAACAAGCCGGGAAAAACACTGTCAGAGCCTTTGACGGTCCAAAAATCAACACCAATTAAACTCTCCTATCGACAAGGGTCTTAATCTGTAGTTATAATAAGCTCTATGTCGGAAACAAGAGACAAAAAGTCGCTATTTACAGACATAGAACAGTCGCAACTTCAGGCAAATGCACCACTTGCAGCAAGAATGAGGCCTGAAAATCTCGAAGAATTCACCGGTCAAAGAGACTTTATTGCACCGGGAAAACTGCTCTATAGAATGCTGCAGGCAGGAACTCTCAGCAGCCTTATTTTTTTTGGTCCGCCGGGCACAGGCAAAACAAGTCTTGCTGCCGTAATAGCAAAGATGACAAATGCAAATTTTTATCATCTCAGCGCCCCCGCCTCAACTGTCGCAGATATTCGAGAAATAATAAGTAAGGCGAAAGATAACCTAATAGTCAGACACTGCAAAACCGTTCTGTTCATCGATGAAATTCACCGCTTCAACCGCGCCCAGCAGGATGTTCTTTTAAATGACGTCGAATCCGGCATAATCATTCTAATCGGAGCGACAACAGAAAATCCATACTTCGCTGTAAATTCGCCTTTGATTTCGAGAAGCACAATCTTTGAATTCAAGCCATTAGAAAAAACCGACATTATTCAGCTTCTAAAGAGAGCCTTAGGCGACCGGAAAAGAGGACTTGGCACATTGGATATCAAGGCTGCGGAAGATGCTCTTGAATATATAGCTATTATGAGCGACGGCGACGCAAGAAAGGCTCTCACAGCACTTGAAATAGGAGTTATGTCTCAAAAAAATGCGGGAAACCAGACAATAAAATTCGACCTTCAAACTGCAAAAGAATCCATACAGCAAAAAGCCATATATTTCGATCCTACAGGCGATACACATTATGACCTCGCAAGCGCACTGCAGAAAAGTATGAGAGGTTCCGACCCGGACGCCACGGTTTACTGGCTGGCAAGGCTCATCGCAGGCGGCGAAGACCCCCGCTTTATCGCAAGAAGAATAGCCGTATGTGCCGCTGAAGATGTCGGCAATGCAGACCCTTTGGCGACTGTTTTAGCAGCTGCCGCCGTTCAAATATCGGAATTTGTCGGTTTTCCCGAAGCGCAACTGCCTTTGGCACAAGCCGCTATATATATCGCCTGTGCTCCGAAGTCCAATGCCTCGGCTAAGGCAATATGGTCCGCTATTAGCGATGTAAAAAATAAAAAAACCGTTCCTGTGCCGAAACACCTCAAAGATTCCCACTATCAGGGAGCTAAAAAGCAGGGATACGGTGCCGACTATAAATATCCCCACGAATATCCCGAAGGTTTCACCGCTCAGGAATATCTGCCGGACAAAAAAACGCCTTACTATGTCCCTACAGGCCGGGGAAAAGAAAAAATTATTATGGATTATTTACAAAAGCTTGAAATTCTGATAAAACAGGAAAAAACCAATATGAAAAATCCACCGGAGGGATACTGAATGATGGATAAACAGCAGCTTCGACAGCAAATGAGAGTCCAGTTGTGCAAATATTCCGCACAGCAGCGCAGCGATATGAGCCAGAGCGCCTGCAAAAATCTTGTCGAAACGCCGGAGTTTAAAAATGCAAATACAATAATGGCTTTTCTTTCTCTGCCTCACGAGGCCGATACGGCGCCGTTCATTTTATACGCCTGGCAGCACTCAAAAACTATCGCCGTTCCGAAGATTTCCTGGCAGCAGCGGCATATGATTCCGGTTCAGATTAACTCGCTCGAAACGGGAATCGCAACCGAAGCCGGCGGGTTAAGAAATCCTGTAACCGGCGTTCCTGTTCCGCTGGAAGATATTGACCTTGTAGTAACGCCCGGCCTTGCCTTTGACAAAAACGGCAACCGGCTCGGAAGAGGCGGCTCTTATTACGATAGATTTTTCCAGAATATAAAACTGCGGGCTATAAAATGCGGATTTGGATTTTCAGGACAGGTCTTGCCGGAAGTTCCCACGGTTGAACACGATAGGCCGGTCAATATGCTCGTTACAAATGAAGGCGTAACATATTTTAATAACAAATAACAAAGGAAGGTTAATCTAAAATGGCTATATCATCTTACGGCAATTTCGGACCTAACAGAAAAAACACAATAATCTATTATATAGTTGCGGCAATTGTTTTGGCGATTGCGGCAGGGTTATTTTTCTATAATCCATTTAAAAAAATACAAACTAAGCAGCCGATAGCAAAGCCGGTGCAGGCACCCGTAAGCAAAGTTCAAAATGAGCCGCAGGTTAAAAAAGGTCCTGCAGATGTCAATAGTCTGGCAGGCCCGCGAGTAGCTGCACTGCTGAATGAGGCTCAAAGAGATATCGCAGAAGGAAGAATTATCGCGGCAAGAGATATTCTGAACGATGTTCTTAATATGGGAATGGATGATAATCTCAGGCAGCAGGTCAAAAAACAAATGGAAGGTCTGGCCAATGACTGGCTTTTCAGCAAAACAGTTCAGTCCGGCGATAATCTCTGCACCACATATAAAATTCAGCAGGGAGACGTCCTTGCGAATGTCGCGACCAATTATAAAGTGCCTTACCAGTTCCTGATGAGAATAAATAATATTAACAGCGATAAAGGTTTACAGGCAGGCCAGACAATAAAAGCGGTTCAGGGACCGTTTCACGCTGTTATTTGCCGCTCATCCTACACAATGGACCTGTATCTTCAGAATATGTATGTAAAAAGTTATAAGGTGGGAATCGGAAAACAAGGACACGAAACGCCGCCGGGATTGTGGCGGGCAAAACCAGGCGGAAAACTTATTAAGCCAACCTGGACAGACCCTGAAACAGGCATTGTATATCACGCAGACGACCCCAATTATCCGTTAGGCTCCGGCTGGATTGCCCTTGAAGGCATTGACAGCAGAACGCGCGGAATCGAAGGCATCGCAATCCACGGTACAAACGACGAATCCACAATCGGAACAAAAAGCTCACGCGGCTGTATCCGTCTTTTCAACGGCGAGCTGAAAGAAGTTTATGATATGTTCGAGGCGGGCGATTCAGAACTTCGTATAGTTGAATAAAATATGGAAAAATGGTGGTGTAAAGATACTGGCGAAATTTCCAGCACACTCCATACCGACATAGACAATGGACTTGGACGGGAGCAAACCAAACAAAGGCTGGAGCAATATGGGCTTAATCAGTTAAAAGAGCAAAAAGGCACTTCCGCTTTTACAATTTTCATAGAGCAGTTTCAGGATTTTATTATCTGGGTTCTGGTCGGCGCAGCCCTTGTCAGCGGTTTTCTGAAGGAATGGATCGATGCCTTTGCCATTATTGCTATCGTTATTTTAAACGCAATTCTCGGCTTTCTTCAGGAATATCGCGCCGAAAAATCATTGGCAGCGCTGAAAAAATTGTCCAGTCCCACCTCAAAAGTGATTCGCGCAGGTCAGCATCAGGTTATTCCTTCCTTAGAATTAGTTCCCGGAGATGTTATTGTGCTTGAAGCGGGCGATAATGTGCCGGCTGACAGCCGAATTGCCTGGCTTACTTCAAATTTCAGTGCCGCGGAAGCGAGCCTGACCGGCGAATCAACGCCTGTGCAGAAAATGTCTGCCGTCCTTCAGGAAGATGATGTCCCTCTGGCAGAACGGGCAAATATGGTCTATTTAGGCACATCGGTTGTTTCGGGAAAAGCAAAGGCTGTCGTTGTCGAGACCGGTATGCAGACTGAATTAGGCAGAATTGCCGGTATGATTCAGGATATTGGCAAAGAATCGACTCCGCTGCAAAAAAAACTGGAGGAGTTCGGCAAATGGATAGTTTATCTTTGCTTTATTCTGGTAGGCATCGTATTTCTGCTTGAATGGCTGCGAGGCGGTAAAATCGTCGATGTTTTCCTCACGTCAGTCAGCCTGGCTGTTGCCGCGATTCCCGAAGGGCTGCCGGCGGTGGTAACCATAGCGCTGGCGTTAGGCGTTCAAAGAATGGTTAAACGCCACGCGATTATCCGGAAACTTCCTTCCGTCGAGACATTAGGCTGTGCCACGGTTATATGCACGGACAAAACAGGAACGCTGACCAAAAATGAAATGACGGTTCAGGCGGTGTATGCGGGCGGAAAAGTTTTCCGTATTACCGGCGTCGGTTACGCACCGAAAGGCGATTTTCTTCTCGATAATAATAAGATAAATCCCGCAGATTTCCCGGACTTGATTAACGTTTTGAATATCGGCGTTTTATGTAATGGAGCGCAGCTCGTCGAAGACAAAGGCAGCTTTAAAATTGTCGGCGACCCTACGGAAGCCTCGCTTTTGACCGCTGCGGCAAAGGCAGACATCTGGAAAGATAAAAAGGAAAAAGAATTACCTTTTATCGATGAGACTCCCTTCGATTCGCAGCGAAAAAAGATGACTATAATCCGCAGGGACGGGGAAAAAACAATCGCTTTCGTAAAGGGAGCGCCTGATGTAATGCTCGCGGATTGCGGCCAATTATCAAACTCCGAAAGAGAAGAAATCATCAGAGTCAATAATGAGCTGACTGATTTTGCAATGAGAGTATTAGCTGTCGCATATAAGGAACTCGATGGCGAATACCATAAGAATATGGCGGAATCCGTCGAAAAAAATCTCACATTCGCTGGTCTAATCGCAATGATTGACCCGCCGAGGGAGGAAATAAAAAAAGCAATCCAGCAGTGTAAAACTTCCGGCATTAAAACTGTAATGATTACGGGCGACCACAAGAATACGGCGGTAGCTATCGCAAAAGAACTGGGATTTTTCGGCGAAGGTTCTATAGCAATGACCGGCGAGGAATTAGACAGGATAAGCGAACAGGAATTGCACGACGAAATAGAAAATATACAGGTATATGCCAGAGTTTCTCCGGAGCATAAGTTGAGAATCGTCAAAACCTGGCGCAGCCGCGGTGAAGTAGCGGCTATGACCGGCGACGGCGTCAATGACGCTCCTGCCGTTAAGGAAGCGGACATCGGCGTGGCGATGGGAATTACCGGAACGGATGTTACAAAAGAAGTCTCGGATATGATTATCACCGACGATAATTTTGCTTCGATTGTCTCTGCTGTAGAGGAAGGGAGAGGTGTTTACGATAATATCAAAAAATTTATTCATTATCTTCTTTCCTGCAACGTCGGCGAAATACTGGTAATGTTCGTTTCTTCTCTGGTAGGGTTACCTCCTCCTTTACTGCCTATTCATATCCTCTGGGTAAATCTGGTAACTGACGGACTGCCTGCACTGGCATTAGGAGTTGACCCTATCTCTCCTGACATTATGAAGCAGCCTCCGCGATCGACCAACGAGGCGGTGATAACAAAACCGCAGGCCCTTTTGATGCTGGCACAGGGAGCATTTATCGCTTTTTGCAGTCTTTTAGCTTTTTGTTTTGTCTATTATATCGAGGAAGGTAAAAACCTCGGCAGGGCCAGAACCGCTGCGTTCATTGTCCTGTCGTGCAGTCAGTTGTTTCATTCCTTTAACTGTCGGAGTATGACCGAATCCTTATTCAAGATAGGCCTGTTTACCAATAAGAGCCTGATTCTCGCAACATTTATCTCATTTCTTTTACAAATGATGGTTGTTTATACGCCATTTATTCAAAAAGTATTCAAGACCGAAATGCTGGGAATCTTCGATTGGGTTCTGGTAATCGTAATTTCGTCGTTCCCGCTTTGGGCGATGGAAATAGTCAAAAAATTAAAAAATCAAGTAAAAATTTAAGATTTTTATACTCCATATATCCGGTATTTATAAATTCCCCATTCTTTTAATTGTTTGACAACTATACCTCTCATTGTATAATTATCGCGTGAACCTGTTTTGAACTCTAATAATATAAAAGGTTTATCAATGATTAATACAGGATTAAACAGCCGTGCGTAGCCGGGCGGCTACAATTAATGAGCCGCATTATGGTTATGCGCGGCTTAGGGATGCTTTCGCTTTGAAGGCAATTTTTATTAAATCTGTCGCGGAGGGAGTGTAGATGTAAAAAATTGCCGACAGACGGTTTGCTTTTGAAGTGGAAATGTTCTTTTTGTGGATGTTTCCACTTTTTTTTTGAACAAGGTGAAAAATGAATCAGGAATTGATTAGAATAGTTGATAACATAGCTCGTGATAAAAATATTGACCGCGAGTCCATCTTTCTGGATTTGGAATCGGCAATGGTCTCTGCTGTAAAAAAATACTTCGGAAAAGTCGAGGCTAATATCGAAGTCCGCATCGACAGAGCCACTGGCGATATGGTCGCCATTAAAGACGGCCAGCAAATCGATATCAGGAAACTAGGCAGAATACCCGCTCAAACAGCCAAACAGGTAATGATTCAAAAAATTAAAGCCGATGAAAAACAGAGCATATACGATGAATATGCCGACAGGAAAGGAGAAATAATCAGCGGAACTGTTACACGCTATGAAGGCGGAGCAGTAATTGTAAGCATCAACAACAGAACTGAAGGTATCCTGCCGAAAAGCGAGCAGATTGCCGGACAAAATCATCATATAGGCGAAAGAATCAGATGTCTTATCTTCGATGTTCGTGATGCTTCAAGCAATGTAAAAATTATTCTTTCGCGAACCCATCCGGATTTCATCCGCAAGATGTTCGAGCTGGAAGTGCCGGAAGTAGCTGAAGGCATAATCGAAATAAAAGCCCTTGCCCGCGAAGCGGGATACAGAACCAAAATAGCAGTTCAGTCAAATGACGGCAAAGTTGATGCCGTTGGAGCCTGCGTCGGCGTTCGCGGCAGCAGAATAAAAAATATCGTTGACGAGCTCGGCGGCGAAAAAATCGATATAGTCAGATGGAACGAATCTTCGCAGGAGCTTATCGCAAACGCTCTTATGCCTGCAAAATGCAGCCAGGTTGCGCTTTGCTTTGAGCTTGGAGGCGCAACGGTAGTTGTGCCGGAAGACCAGCTTAGCCTGGCTATCGGAAAACACGGACAAAACGTCAGGCTTGCGGCAAGGCTGACCGATTGGGATATCGACATACTTACTCCGGAAGAATACAATCAGGAAGTAGAACGGCTTACTGCGGGTCTGAAAGACGTAGAAGGTATTGATGATACATTTGTCGATAAACTTATCGCATTGGGCGTAATAAGCGTTCTTGACCTTGCTGAAATCGGAGCCGAGCCTTTGATAAAGGAAATCGGCCTTGAACCGAAACTTGCGAACAAGATTATAGAAATAGCGGAAGAGCTCGCCAAAAAACAAACCGCAGAAAGCGGGCCGACCATTGCTGAAACATTGTTGAGTCAACAATCTAAAAAAACAGATACAGAACAAAAAACAGAATAAATAAAGAATTCGGAGTCATACAAGTTTGGCAATTACAAGAGTTCATCTATTAGCCAAAGAGCTGGGCGTCAAAAGCAAGACCATTATCGACAAGTGTCGTGCTGAAGGACTTGATATAGAAAATCATATGTCAACAATCTCAGCGGGACTTGCCGCAACTATCCGGGAATGGTTCAGCGAGGGAGAACACAAAACATCTGTTGAAACTGCAGAGATTGTTGACCTTAAAAAAGTCCGTATAAAGAAAAAGAAAAAACCCGTTGAAGTCATCGTTGAAGAAAAGCCCGCCGAAGAACAACCTCAAACTATTGTCGAACAAGAGACCCAGGCTCCCACAGCAGCAATTGATACGGCGCCCCCGCCGGTCCAGGCTCCGCCGGAACCGGTCCAAAAACCGCAGCCGGCTGTTGAAAAGAAACCGGTGCCGCCTAAGCCGGCAAAAATTGAAATGATAACTGAACATCCGAAACCTGCCAAACCTGTAATGCCGGCAGGACCAAAACTCGAAAAACCCAAACCAGCAAAACTGGCAGGGCCGCGGGTAATCAGAGTTGAAGCGCCGGAACACGTCGAAAAACCGCGACCAAAACCGAGACCTCAAAAGCCGTCTTATCAACAGGCGGCTTCCGAACCGCTCCTTGCGAGTATGCCGGAAAGTATGGAATCAAAATTAGGGACCGGCAAAAGTAAAAAGAAAACGCACGGCAGAAGACACGAAGAACTAATAGCTGAAGAGGCATCCCGGCAACAGAAAGCCAGTCGAAAACTGCGAAGCAGAGACCTTGAAGAAAGGCGAGCAAGACTAGAAGCTGCCGGTGGCGAAGGAATGCGGCTGCGACCTGTCAGAAAAATCGAAACCAGAAAAGCGGCAGTAGAAGAAGCTCCAAAAATAAAACCTGAAAAGGCTTACGTATCAGAACCGATAATCGTTAAAGACCTCTCGGCCGCTCTTGCCGTTAAAACATCGGAAATTATAGAAAAGCTAATCGCTCACGGCATTATGGCAAACGCTAACCAGATTATCCCCGCAGAGACGGCTGAACTTATCGCTATTGACCTTGGCACAGAACTGATTGTTCAGGCCAGACAGACCATCGAGCAGCAAATTGTCGAAGAATTCGAGAAGAGACCGAGGGAAAATATCCAGAAACGCCCTGCTGTAGCTATTATGCTTGGACACGTTGACCACGGAAAGACAAGCCTGCTTGACAGAATCCGCTCGGCAAAAGTCGCCGCAGGCGAAGCAGGCGGAATAACCCAGCATATTGGCGCCTATCAGGTAGCCTGGGGCGATAAAAATAATCCTAAAAGAGTAACGTTCCTTGATACGCCGGGACACGAGGCCTTTACCGCTATGCGGGCACGCGGCGCAAATATGACCGATATCGCAATCCTCGTTATCGCCGCCGACGACGGCATAATGCCGCAAACCGTAGAAGCGATTCACCACGCAAAAGCCGCGGGCGTTCATATTATTATCGCGCTTAACAAAATCGACCTGCCGGGCATCGATGTGAACCGGCTTTACGGCCAGTTTGCCGAGCAGGAGCTTACGCCAATCGAATGGAGCGGCAAAACCGACGTTGTTAAAACCAGCGCCACAACAGGACAAGGCATTGAAGAACTCCTCGAACATCTTGATTATGCCGCCGAACTGCTCGAACTAAAAGCAGACTCGACAATTCCCGCTATGGGCTGGGTAGTCGAAGCGAAAATCAGTCCCAACAGAGGACCTGTTGTTACATTGCTGATAAAAGAAGGAAAACTTAAAAAAGGCGATGTTGTCCTTGCCGGCACAAGCTATGGCAGAATCAGAACTCTGAAAGACAGTTTCGGCAAATCCATCGCCTCGGCAACCAGCGCTATGCCCGTTGAAATTTCAGGCTTAAACGATGTTCCTATGGCGGGCGATAAATTTTACTGTCTCGACGACATCAACCGTGCAAAAGCCGCCGCTGAGGAGAAAAAAGTTTCCGATAGAAAAGCGGCCCTTGGCACGCGTTCAGCCGTTACGCTGGAAAACCTCTTCACCCATATCGAGGCAGGTAAAACAAAAGAGGTCAATATTATCATTCGGGCCGATGTCCAGGGTTCTGTTGACGTTTTGACAAAGTATCTTGCTGAGTTAAGCACAAGCGAAGTGCAGATTAAAATACTTCACGCAGCGGTCGGCGGCATAACTGAAGGCGATGTTGTGCTTGCCGAGGCGTCAAAAGCTATAATAATTGGATTTAATGTCGTGCCTGAAGACAAGGCCAAAAAACTGGCCGAGGCAAAAGGTATCGATATAAGATTATATAACATCATTTACAAAATTACCGAAGACCTCAAAAAAGCTATGGCTGGTATGCTCGAACCTGAAGAGCAGGTCAGGAGCCTCGGAAAAGTGGTTGTGCGTGACACCTTCAAAATCTCGGGTGTTGGGACTATCGCGGGATGCTTTGTCGAACAGGGCGAGGTCAACAGAAATGCGAAAATCCGGCTTATCCGCAATAATATCGTCGTCAGGGACAATTGTCAGATTGAATCTCTTAAACACTTCAAGGACGATGTCAGACAGGTCAAAAGCGGTCTTGAATGCGGTATAAAAATCGCCGGTTTTGATGATATTAAAACCGGAGACGTATTTGAAGTTTACGAAATCGTCAAGGTCGCAAGAACACTTTAAAAAATAAAAAAATATGTCTCAAAGAAGACAAGACAGAATGGCGCGAGCAGTAAAAGAAGCGGTCAGCGATATAATCAATAACCACCTGCAGGACCCGCGAATTGAAGGTTTTATCAGTGTAACCGAAGTAAAAATAGAACCGGACCTGAAAAAAGGCGAAGTGTTTTTAAGCATTATGGGCAAAAATGCGGAAAAACAGCAATTGGCCTTTGCCGGTATTCAGCACGCCGCAGGCCGTATCCAGGCGATGCTCGGCGATTATATAAAAAGCAGGTTTTGCCCGCATCTGTCCTTTCACATAGACGAAAGGCTGAAAAAGACTATGGAAACGCTCAGGTTGATTGACGAAGTATCGAAAGAATTTAAAAAAGACGAAGAAAAATGAATCCCGTTAGACCTATTTGGTTTTATACTTATGTTTTAATGTGCGAAAAGAAAAAAACATTCTATACTGGCTGTACTGGTAATTTAAAACAGAGAATAGAACAGCATAAGAAAGGTAAAGTATATTATACAAAATATAGATTACCGGTTAAGTTAATTTATTTTGAGGCTTGTTTAAACAAAGACGATGCTTATCGCAGGGAAAGATATTTAAAAACCGGAATGGGCAAAAGATACCTTAATAATAGATTGAAGAGAGGTCTAACGGGATGAAAACCAATATTCAATACGCACAGAAATTAAAAAAACTTTTCGGCATTTTGAAAAAATCAGCCGAAAAACCCAAAAAACTCGTTTATCATAATCCGGTAGAAGCGATAATCTTTGCTGTGTTATGCGAGAACTCGACCGAATCCAATGCAAAAGCCGCATTAAAGAAAATTCAGTCGCATTTCGTCGATTTCAATGACCTCAGAGTTTCAAGACCAGAGGAAACAGCCGAGGTAATAGGCTCTGATATTGAAGAACCTGAAAAATGCGCAGTCAGGCTCTCCCTGCTGCTTAATGCTATTTTTCAGAAATACGACTGCCTGAAACTTGAAGATTTAACAAGCGGCGGCAAAAAAGGAGCAAAGGAAATCCTTGAAAAATTCAACGGTATGTCAGGCTTTGTATGCAATTATTGTTTACTGACGGTTGCCGATGCTCACACGATACCGCTTACGGAAAAAATGATTCAATACCTTAAAACTTATAATATAATCGATTCTTCCTTCGATACCGAACAGATTGCTGCCTTTATCGAAAGACAGATACCAGCAGCAAATGGTTATGTCTTCTATGCTCTTGTGCGGCACGACAGCGAACTTGCCAATCCAAAAGCCGCTCAGTTTCTCGCAGAGAAAAAAGCAAAATAAGGAGATAATATGTCTAAAGTATTAAAACTCGGAATCCCTAAAGGAAGCCTTGAAAAAGCGACATTAGAGCTTTTTGAAAAGGCGGGCTTTCACATAACCGGTTTTGAAAGGAGTTATTTCCCGCAAATCGACGACGATGAAATTCAGCTTATAATGATGCGGGCACAGGAAATGAGCCAATTTGTCGAAGACGGCACTCTTGACGCAGGTTTTACGGGATATGACTGGATACTTGAAAACAAATCGTCCGTTCATGAAGTCTGCGAACTTCTCTACAGCAAAGCAACCGCTAATCCTGCCAAATGGGTTCTGGCGGTGCCTAATGAATCAAAAGTCAAAAAACCTCAAGACCTTCGCAATGGCATCGTCTCAACTGAACTGGTCGGTGTGACAAGAAAATATTTTAAAAGTAAAAAAATACCGGTAAAAGTCGAATTCAGCTGGGGCGCAACTGAAGTAAAGGCAAGGCTTGTCGATGCTATCGTTGAACTGACGGAAACAGGCTCAAGCCTTAAAGCCAACAATCTCAGAATAATCGATACTATTATGGAATCGACAACAAGATTTATAGCTAATAAAGACGCCTGGAAAGACAAATTCAAACGTGAAAAAATTGAAAATATTTCAATCCTTTTAAATGCGGCTATTGACGCAAAAACAACCGTCGGATTAAAAATGAACGTAAGCAAGGACTGCCTCGATAAAGTATTGAAAATTCTGCCTGCGGAAAAAAGTCCTACAATATCTTCGCTGGCGGACAAGAATTTTGTCGCTATTGAAGTTGTCGTCGATACAAAGGTTGAAAGAAGAATTGTCCCGCAGCTTAAACGAGCCGGCGCTTCCGGTATTATTACTTATCCTCTTAATAAGGTTATACACTAATGTCAGGACATTCACATTGGGCCGGAATCAAGCATAAAAAGGCGGCAAATGACGCCAAAAGGGGTAAGGTCTGGAGTAAAATCGCAAGAATAATCATTGTCGCCGCCAAAAGCGGCGGGCCGGACCCATCGCAAAATCTGTCTCTCCGATACGCAATCGACAAGGGCAAACAGGCCAATATGCCAAAGGACACAATTGAAAAAGCCGTCAAAAAAGGCGCAGGCGGCGGAGATACGGTCGCTTTTGTGACGGTCCTTTATGAAGGTTACGCACACGGCGGTGTTGCTATTATGGCTGAGGCTTTAACTGACAATCGACACCGGACAGCGCCTGAAATTAAAAAAATATTCGAACGCCACGGTGCCTCGCTCGGCACATCAGGCTGCGTAAATTATATCTTCCACAAAAAAGGGCTTATCACCGTTCCGGTAAAGGATGTCGATGAAAACAATTTGATGGATATTGTCCTTTCGGCAGGCGCCGAGGATATGCAAAATATAGGCGAATTTTATGAAATCACCTGTCCCCCGACTGCTTATGAAGGCCTGAAAAAAGCTATAGAAGAAAAGAAAATACCCATCCAGCTTGCCGAAATATCAATGCTGCCTGACAATACTGTCCCGGTTAACGACAGTGAAACTGCACGAAAAATTCTCGGTCTTATGGATGAATTGGAAGAACACGATGACATTCAAAATGTCTATGCTAACTTCAACATTCCAGATGAAATCCTCTCGAAAGTCCAATTATAAGTGCTTATTTTTTTCTTGACGCTATAAATTCCTTAAGGATTTCAGCCGCGGCAATAGCATCTATTTTATTCTTCTTTTTCTTGTGTGTCAGTCCTGTCTGATACAATCGGCCCTGCGCTGAATAGCTCGAAAGCCTTTCATCCTGAAAAAATTGCGGCAATTTTATTTTCTCCGCTAATTGTGCAGCAAACTTGCGAACCATTGCCGTTCTATCACCTTCGCTTCCGTCCATATTCAAAGGCAAACCAAAAACTAAAGCCTGCGGCTGATATTGCTCTATCGCTTCTATTATTCTGTTATCTAAATTTTCCCCCTCTTTTATAACGTCAATCGGACTTGCTATAGTCTCATTTTCGTCGCATACAGCAAGACCTGTCCGCTTATCTCCTAAATCTATACACAGAAAACGCATTTGACGCCAAACTAAAGATATTGTTCTTTGCCGTGCTCTTTGATAAGCTCAAGCAGCTCTTTTAATTTCCCGGTTTGTTCAATCGGGCAGACAAACGTCGCATCGGGACTATGCACAACAACCATATCCTTTAGCCCGATAGCGGCTATCAAATGATTTGTGTCTTCGGTCACAAAGATACTGTCGCTGCAATCAAGAAGCTCACTTTTTTTCGCAACGACGATATTGCCATCCGCATCGGACTGGATAATATCCGCAAGAGCTGAAAATGAGCCCATATCGAACCATCGGCAGTTAAGTTTTATTGCGTGAACCTGCGGAGCTTTTTCCATAACAGCAAAATCGATGCTAATCTTAGGCAGTTTTACAAAATACTCGGCAAGTATGTCTTCCTGGCCATGCCCGCCCCAAGCGGCCTGAATCCTCTGCAACGGCTGTTTTGCCTGCGGAAGATTTTCAAACAAAAGCTCAAGTATCCGCTTTGCCTTCCATACAAAAAGCCCGGCGTTCCAGCAATACTGGCCGCTTGAAAGATATTCCTTGGCAGTGTCCAAATCCGGTTTTTCTCTGAAGTCCTCGACTTCATATATTTTATTAGTGCAAACTGAACAGGTATGACTTTTGCCAAGTTTTATATAACCGAGCTGAGTGCTCGGGAATGACGGCTGGATTCCAAAAGTTATCAGCACATCGGGATTTTTTTCGACATAGGTCATACCGTCAACAATCGCCTGCTGAAAAACATTTATAGGCTTTATAACCTGGTCGGCCGTTATTACTGCCATTGTTGCATCAGGGTCGAACCGCGAAAGAACGCTTGCAGCAAGTCCGATGGCGCCGGCCGTATCGCGCACTGTCGGCTCGGCTATAACATTGTCATAAGGAATCTCAGGCAGATTGTCCCTGACAAGGTCGGAATATCCTTTATTGGTCAAAACGATTATGTTGCGATGGTCGAAAATCGAGCTTAACCGCTGAAAACACCGCCGAAGCAGCGTCTCGCCATCAAACAGTTTCAAGACCTGCTTTGGTCTGTCTTCCCTGCTCAAAGGCCATAATCTTTTGCCTGTCCCGCCGGCCATTATCACCGCAAACCGCATAACTTTCCCTTTTCAAAAATTTATACGATAAAACGACTATCTGTCTCGACAAAAGGTTTTATCTTTTCAGCTAAAGCCGCATATTCTCTATTGCCCATCAGGGCAAATGTCGCGTCCTTGCCAAGCTCAACAGCAGGCTGGTCATACGCATCTATATTAAATAGCAAACCCGCAATGGAAGTCGATGTCTCAAAAAGATATATAAACTGTCCTATAGTATAAGGAGATATTTTTTCAAAAGCAATCGTTATGCTCGGCCTCTGATTAGCAGCAAGTGCGAATTGGGTCGCAATCCTTTCGCTATTCAAGAGCCTGCTCATCTTTTGATTAACCAGATAATCAAGCTCCACAGCAGCGGCAGATGAAGAGCTAATCAGCACATCTTTCTCAAAATTTTCAACAGCAAGAAACGTAAACAATTTATCGTTCGGCCCTTCCCTATAAAGCTGAACCTGACTGTGCTGGTCGGTTGTTCCAAGAGCTTTTATCGGAGTCGGCCCGATGGAAACCGTTTTGCCTGAAAGGTCTTTGGCCTTGCCGAGACTTTCAGCCCATAATTGTCTGAACCAGTCCGCCAAATCCTTTAAAGCGTAACTATAAGGCATCATTACCGATATTCGTTTGCCTTTTGTGTAGTAGTGCCAATTTATAGCCGCGTTTATCGCAGCGGGATTTTTATCAAAATCTCGCTGACTTACCTTTTTATCCATCTGGGCAGCGCCTGCAAGAAGCTGCTCAATATCAATCCCGCAAACCGCTGCGCTTAATAAACCAACTGCGCTCAAAACACTAAATCTCCCCCCCACTCCATCAGGCACCGGCAGATTAGTCAATCCAAGTTTGTCTGCTGTCTTTCGCAACGTTCCTTCCTTCTGGTCGGTGGTGGCAATTATATGTTTCTTTAAGGAATTTTTACCTAATTTTTCTTCAAGCATTTTGCAAATAATCAGAAACTGCGCTGCTGTCTCAGCCGTTCTGCCCGATTTGCTTATCACATTAAAAACAGTTTTATCAAGTCTGTTTTCAATCCAATTAAGAAACGAGCTGGTCTGTTGGGGGTCTATATTATCAAGGACAAAAAGACGAGGGCCTTTGCGCTGTTTGTCATCAAGATTGAACATATAAGGATTTAATGCCGTTTGAAGTGCGATATTGCCAAGCGCCGAACCGCCAATGCCAAGCACAACAAAATTTTCACACCAGCTAAATTCTCCTGCAATCTGCTTTACCTGCTTAACTGTATCGTTTTGATAAGGCAAATCCCGATAGTGAACTTTGCCGGCCTTGCGGTCTGCGTTTAATTGCCCTATCAACGGCCCTGTCTTTTTGGCTAACGAATCAAGCTGCTCTTTAGTTATGCCGTGCTCCGGGCCGATAATTTCCGACATTACATTTTTATAGTATAATTTTATCTGTTCCATACGCGCTATTCCACAATACTTAAATTGGCATATTTCAGCATAAGCGGTTTTACCTGTCCGCTTTTAAACTGAACAACAATTATACTATCACTGCCGAGATTGTGAAACTCCTTTACTCTGCCAAGTCCGAATTTTTTATGAGATACAAGCCGGCCTACGGCAAAGGGCTGGTCGCCGTCAGGAGAAATTTGACTGTAATCTCTCTCATAATAAGTATCATTATCGCTTTTGACTTCATCTTTTTGCGGCTCTGCTGCGCTTTGAGGCCGAAGACCGGCCTCAAAAAGAAATTGCGAAGCGATAGTCATCAGTGCTCGGCCGTAAATAGCTCTGTGCCTGCTGAGCGTAACACATAAGCGTTTTCTTGCCCTTGTAATCCCTACAAAAAATAATCTTCTTTCCTCCTCAATCTCTGCCGGCGTATCAGCGCTTCTTTCGTGCGGCAAAATTCCCTGCTCAAGGCCGATAATAAAAACATTGTCAAATTCAAGCCCTTTAGCGCAATGGAGCGTCATCAGCGAGACCTTTCCGCTTTGCGAGTCATAGTTATCAGTGTCGCTGTAAAGAGAGATGTGCTGCATAAAATCAACCAGACCTCCGCCCTGCTGCTGATCGAATTTCCCGGCGGCGCTTATAAGCTCGGCGACATTATCTAACGGCGAAGCTTTGCTGTAATCTTCCTCTGCTGTTTCGACTTTAAGCGACTCATACAGGCCGCTCGTCTTGAAAACCGTGTCCATCAAAACCGCAACCTGCCCGGCAATATCTTTTTTAAAGTCTTCAATCATATTTAAAAACTTCCTAAGCTTTGCTTTTGTGCCGGCCGGAATGGAATCCAGCGAATCGCAATTACTTATCGCATCATAAAGAGAAATGCCTTTCGATGCCGCAAAAGCGCTTAACCGGGCAATAGTCGTGTCGCCTATTCCCCTTGCAGGCGTATTGATTATTCGCAAAAAGGCCTGCTCATCTGTGCTATTCATTATAACGCGAAGATACGCAAGAATATCGCGAATTTCTTTGCGGTTGTAAAACTCAATTCCCCGAACAACCTGATAAGGAATGCGATTTTCGATAAAAGCCTCTTCAACCGCCCTGCTCATCGAGTTAACTCGATAGAAAACGGCGGTTTGATTTGCATCTTCGCCGCTGTCAAGCAGCCGCCTTATAAAGCCTGCTGCAAAAGCAGCCTCAGCCTGCTCATCGTCGAGATATTGCACAACAACTTCGCCGCCGGCAGGTTTGACAGGCACTAATTTTTTCAATTTTCTGCTTTTATTCGCGACAATAAGTTTATCAGCAATATCAAGTATCTCCGGCATACTCCTGAAATTTTCTTCAAGTTTTACAACCGTGGCGCTGGGCCAGTCTTTTTCAAAGGCAAGTATATTACCGATATCCGCTCCGCGCCAGCCGTATATCGACTGGTCGGGGTCGCCTGTTACGCATATATTGCCGTGCTCAAGTGAAAGCCCACGGGCTATCTGATATTGTGCGTGATTGGTATCCTGATATTCGTCAACCATCAGATACTTGAATTTTTCATTCAACTGCCTGCGAATATCGGGAAAATCGCGAAGCAGCAATGCCGTCTTTAAAAGCAAATCATCAAAATCCAGCGCATTATTCTGCTTTAAAATCTTCTGATAGTTCCGGTATATCTTCACAAGGCACTGTGAAAAATAATCGCCGGCACCGGCGGCCTGAAAATCCGCTGCGTCCTGAAGATTATTTTTCAGCCTTGAGATTGCCTCCAATATCCTTGCGGGCGGGAAATTTTTCGCATCGAGATTTGCCGCTTTTATAGCCTCTTTAATACAATTTTTCTGGTCCGCCGTGTCGTAAATACTGAATGCAGGCGAAACATCGGCTGCCTGTGCGAATTGACGAAGTATTTTTACGCAAAGAGAATGAAATGTGCTTATATGCGCCCCGCCGCCGATTTGCGCGGCGAAAATCCTGCTGCGCATCTCGTCAGCGGCTTTGTTTGTGAATGTTATTGCGCAAATATTGAACGGCGAAACGCCCTGATTTATAAGCGCAGCAACCCGATTTGTTATTACGCGTGTTTTGCCGCTGCCGGGGCCTGCTATAACAAGTAACGGGCCGTCCTTGTGCCAGACTGCCCTTTGCTGTGATTCGGTCAGGTTCTCCGTAGCAAACCGTTGAGTCATTTCTGCTGACTTTCCTGTTTTTCCATCTCCCTCATAAAAAATTCGTTCTGCTGATTCATTTTTTCGTAAAGCTCAGGCCTTTCAATGCGCAGCCGTTCAACAAGATTCTGCCGGACAAAATCGGGATACCTCTGGTCGCTTAGAAAGCCGGTTATTCCTATGTATCTAAGCACTTCAAAATCAGGCAGTTGAACTCTATCGACGCCTTCTTCATAGTTCTTAAGCTGCTTTTCATATTGGTCATATATCTCCCTGGCCAATCGTTCTCTGCCGTAGGCTTCCTCATCTTCGTGAACAGCGTAGCGATAATAAGCCTCCCGCAATAGAAGAGCCAGAATCTCGCTGACGTCGGTAATGCCCATCGTTGAAAGCTCGCGAATTAATGTTTCCTTTACATATTCAAAAAACGGACGCTGGATATCCCTGTCTTCCGGATATTCTTCTTTTACAGTCTTGTAAATTTCAGCGGCTTTGTCTATATTGCCGGCCTGATAAAAAAGCAATATCGCGTGCTTAAGCATATTTTTGTGAGCGATTTGAAGGCTTTCCACATTACCCTCAAGTTTCTTATATTTTCCCATAAGCGCTCTCAAAGTCTGTTCATACCTGTCAAACATTCGCAGGTCGGGAAACAAAAACACACTTTCTCGCTCTATAATATTGCACGGGTCGTCCTTTGCCGGCATTCGCGAAGTATAAACAACCATTTTGCCCTGCCTGTAAAGGTTCTGGATGCTGTGAAATACAATCCTGTCGGTATTCAGCTCGTCCGTCGAAAACTCCGGTTTGGATGCCCTTTGAAGGCCGAGAGACGCCCAGTAAATAGCCTGGGAGTCCGGCAGCGTCCAGTCCAGCGGCAATAATTTGTTCGGGTCCTTATAATCAATCGGGCCGTATTTTTCATTCAACTGCACCATAAGCTGCGGTTCGAGTTTCCATGTATGCCGCAGATAATATGCTTTTGCGAATGTATCAAAATCTTCAAGCGTTTTTGTATTGCGATAATTATCGATAACTGCAAAGGCTTCTTTTGAAAAACGCTGCGGCTGCTGCCTGAGAGAAAGATAATTGTCAACAAGCTCGCCAGGCTTTGCAAAAGCATTATCTGCCGAAGCAAGCTCCTTGACAAATTTTGCAACATCGGGTTTTTGCAGAATTTCGTCTAAACTCTGCGGTGCTGCGGCAAGGCCCTTAAAATGTTCCTCGGTCTGCGGTTCGACCAAAGGCTTCATAGAATGATAAAGCTGCAGCTTATAATATTTATGAACATCATCGGTTACGCCCCCGATTTTTTGCTGAAATATCCATCCAAGCTCATGATAAAGTATTATACTGCGTGGATTTTTTTCTATGCCCTTGTCGCGCAGAAGCTCGATACCGTTTTTGACCCACTGCCATCTCTCCTGCGGCCGGCTTGCCGGAATCGCCACTGAAATATTATAAGCCATATTCCAGGCATGAAAATTCCAGACTTCCGCAAACCTCGGCTGCAAAATCGTTATCCATTCCGCAAGCTGTTTTGCGTCGAAAAATTTGCCCTCTTCCTTTAACTGGTCTGCCCGCAGCCAAAGAATATCAACGATAAGGCCGCGAAATGCCCCAAGCGCTACTGTCGCAAAGGCAAGCGAAGGAGGAGCGTTTTCAAGCGGCTGATTCATAATCAGCTTCATCTCGCTGCGCTGCGCATTTATATTATCGAGCCGCCGCGAGCCCCAGAAAGCCAGCCCTGCCGCCGCGGCTATGCACAAAATTATGAATACTATATCTCTAAAACGCATATCTTAACTTTACGTTAAACGGTTGTGGTTGCGATGCTCGTCCGCCAGAGGCGGATAAATTTCGTTTATCATCTATCGGTTGCGTTTTAAAAGACGTCTTACGATTAACGCAACCGTAACGAGCCGCGCAATCGATTAACGAATAACGCAACCTTCAATAATAATTTTCATTCGTGTTCATTCATGGTTAATTAATAAAAATTTTAAACAATTACTTTCGCTATTTCGCGTTTGGCAAAAATCAAAAATCCCGCCAAAAGCAAAATCAGCGATTTTAATAAAAGAACTCCGATTGCCTCAGCCATAAAAACGATATTTATTTGTTTTGCCTCGATAAGATATTTATTGATATTGAAACTTTCATCGAATTTCGGCAGCAGCCAAATAAGCGGCTTTACTACGAATGTGTAAAACAGCTTTACATTCTTGCCGAGATAGTCAAACGACTGCACGACAAAACCGTTGATAACGCCCATGGAAAACACCGTAAAACAGCAGAGAATCGCCACCGGGAAACCCAGCCAGGTTGACAATGAAACACCAAGAGCGGCAAGAAATACCAGCCTGGCGAATATAACCACAGTGGCTCGAAGAAAATTGTCGCTGAAACTGCCCGCTTTATAAAGCACCTCAAGGCCGTCTTCTACCGGAAATATCGTCGTTGTTTCGTTCATCGGCTCATTATAAAACACTACCGCAAGATAGCCGTCGCTCGCAACCGCATCGGCAGGAACCTCAAATTCATGCCGTGATTCAATCGTATCTTTGCGGGGAATACCATATATTGGCGTCTTCATTTTTTGCTGGCCGGATTCTATCTGTCGATAATCTCCCACATACCAGACCCCGTAAATATTCTTGTCAGGCGGCTCCTGCGAAGCGTTAAACTTAAAACGCACAAAAATGTTGGCGTCAACTTGCATAGGTTTAACGTTTTCAAACTCCCAGAAAACCGTCCCGCCTGGTTCCGCCGAATGCCTGCTGAACTTTTCAGCATCTCGTAATTCTTTAAGCACTCCTTCTTTGGTGCGTCCTTCGCCGAGCTGGCCGGTCTTTACAAGCTCGTTATATGCTTCCTGGACTCGATTCTCCACTTTTTGCTCGTCAATATGTATTTTAAGAGCGGCCCTGGCGGTAAAAAATTCGTTATCAAGTCGAGCTTTTTCATCCTCATCTGTTTTCACAAAACGCGGCATTTGCAAAGTAAGTGAATAAATAATCGACGAAAACACAACCAGCAGCAGCAAATCAAGAAGCACAACCCCAAGAACCTTCCCGATAATAAGTTCAAAACGCCTGATGGGCTTTGTAATAACAGTATAAATCTGTTTATGTTTTATATCGCTGCTGAGAGTGTAACAGGACACTATAATAGTGAGAACCGAAAGCAGAAACGCCACAAGGCCAAGTCCATAGCTTATAAAACTCTGAACGCGTCCTATGGCGGTGCCGTCGCCGGTGCTTGTCAAACTCAATACCGGCAAAAGCACTACCAATAGGAACATAAAAACTATCGCTATTCTCATCCTCATTGAAGAGACAAAGGTATTTTTGGCAACCGCCCAGATTCTACCCATTTTTATCGTCCCCCGGCTTGTCATCAACGAGTTTATCAAGGAGGTCTTTTTTAATATCGCCCTGTTTTGCTGATTCGTCCTGCTCCTGCCTGATTACAGGTTCGGTTTCGATTTTTTTCTCTGTTTCCTGTGTTAATTTACCCAAAACATCTTCATCCTGCTTTAATTTTATTGTCTCCACCGGTTTTTGCGGCTCTGCCGATTTAGCGGATTCGACTTTAGCGGCAACGAGCCTGTCAAGCACATTCGATACAGCCGCAACCCTTTCGGCTTCCGATGCTTCTATTCTGTTCAATGCTCCGCTTGTCGGTCTTTTTGCCTGCTGGGCCTGTTTGATTATATCTATAAAAAACGATTCAAGCCCCTGCATTGGCGCCTTGACATCAAATTCGCCGCCTTCTTTTCCAATAATTCTTCTTATCTGTTCTATGGTTCGTTCGCTGAGGGCATCGGTAATAATCTGTGTTTTATCTCTCATTTCGAGTAATTCAGCGATTTTCCCTTCTCTTTGCACCAGGCCGCCATAAAGGATAGCAACATTATCGCAGACTTCCTCGGCATCCGCTAAAAGATGACTGCACATAAGAACTGTCTTGCCGCGTCTTGCAAGCTCGACAATCAGGTCTTTAATTTGTCTTGTGCCGATTGGGTCAAGTCCGCTTGTCGGCTCATCGAGTATTAGAAGTTCAGGGTCGTTTATCAATGCCTGGGCAAGACCTATTCTCCGGGCCATTCCTTTTGAAAATGTGCCGATAGGCCGATTTGCCATTCCTGAAAGGCCGACCATATCCAATAACGCATCAATTCTCGAAGCCCGGACTCTTGAATTTAATCCGAATAATCTGCCGTAAAAATCCAGTGTTTCACGGGCGTTCAAATAAGGATATAAATACGACTCTTCAGGCAGGAAACCAATTTTTGCGCTCACTTTCGGATTTCTGCTGTCGCCGCCGAGAACCATCGCTTTACCCTTTGTCGGATGAAGCAGGCCGAGCAGCATTTTCAGGACGGTTGTTTTGCCTGAACCATTGGGGCCGAGAAGTCCGAATACCTCATTGCGCCTGACCTTGAGATTCAGATTATCGACCGCGACAACTCTGTTTCTGCCCCACCAGTCGCAAAAAATTTTCGTTAATGAAAACGTTTCAACCGCAAATTGACTATTTTCAGCAGTCACAAAATCCTCTCGAATATATTAGTAAAATGAGACATTGAATTGACTAATTATACGGCGCCGGATACTTGAATGTGCGGCTGAAGCTCTTCGCCAAATCGCACTAATCTTGCGCTATTGAAGACAACGACGAGCGAGCCGACAAAATGCAGCATAGCCGCGTAAATCAGCGGCAGCCAGCCTGCTGCCGATGCCGAAACGCCAAGAATTATAAACAAGACGCCGAAAAGAAGGTTTTGATTGATGATGCCTCTTGTTTTTCGCGACAGCCTGACCAAAAACGGCAGCCTTCTCAAATCGCTGCTCATCAGAGCGACAGAAGCCGAATTTATCGCCACATCGCTGCCAGCCGCTCCCATCGCAATTCCCAAATCGCCGCTTGCCAATGCGGGAGCGTCATTTATGCCGTCGCCGACGACAGCCACAGTATGGCCGTCCTTTTTCATACGTTCAACTATTGCAAGTTTGTCCTGCGGCAGACATTTGGCCTTAACATCAGTGCAGCCAAGCTCCGCCGCGACACGTCTGGCAACCTCTTCCCTGTCGCCAGTCAGCATTGTCAGACGTTTAACATTTATTCTAAGCAATTCTTCAACAGCCTGTCTTGCTTCCGGACGAGTCCTGTCCTGTAATCCTATCCAGCCGATACATCTTGAATCGGCGGCGACATATAAAGTGCTGAAACCCTGTTCCTCGTGCAGCGAAGGGTCTGGAACAGATGAAGTATCAATACCTTTCTCATGCAAAAAGGTATCCCTGCCGACAAAAACTTTTTGGCCGTTGACTTTCGCATAAACGCCTTTGCCCGGCGTCTCAGCAAAATCATCAGTGCCGGAAAGCACAAGGTTTGCTTCTTTCGCAACGGTCTGCAAAGCCCTTGCGGCAGGATGCTTGCTCATTTGTTCTGCCGATGCGGCAAGTTTTAAAAGCTCAGCCGGCTCTATTCCTTTTGCGGGCGTAAGTTTAGTTACACAGAGCTGACCCGTAGTAAGCGTTCCTGTTTTGTCGAATACCATAGCCGTTATCCTGCCGGCAAGCTCAAGGTCGGACACTTTCTTTATCAGAATTCCAAGTCTTGCTGAAGCGGATAACGCGGCTACCATAGCAGTAGGAGTAGCAAGAATTAAAGCACAGGGACAGGAAACAACAATAGCGCCTATCGCCCGGTTTATATCAAGAGTAAAAAACCATATTATAGCTGAAATCATCAGAATGGTCGGTATATACCATTTTACGTATCTGTCGATAATCCTCATTATCGGTATTCTTGTTTGCTCAGCCTGCAATATAAGCGACTGAACCTTGCCAAGAGTTGTGTCTTCGCCGATGCGGGTTACCTTAATATCGAGAGCGCCGGTAAGATTGCTTGTGCCGGCAAAGACCTTCATTCCGGGCACTTTGTCAACAGGCAGGGATTCGCCTGTTATCGTCGCCTCGTTAACGGAGCTTAAACCTGTCATAACTTCGCCGTCGGCTGCAATATTGTCGCCGGGCCGGACTCGAATTATATTACCCTCGTTTAAAAATCCGACTTCAATTTCTTTCTCACTGCCATTTGGTTCGACAAGATTAGCCTTTGTAGGAGTAAGTTTTATCAGTGATTCGATAGAGGCCCTGGCACCGAGAGCCGTTCTTGTTTCGACAAGCTCGCTAAGCAGCAGGAAAAAAGCCACAACACTGGCCGCGATATAATCGCCGGTAGCGAAGGCCGCGATTATAGCCAGAGCGACCAGCTCGTCCATATGCATATCGCCCTGCAGAACGCATTTTATCGAATGAATAACAACCGGGGCGCCAAGTAATATCGCGGCAAGCATCGCCAGCACATCTTTGACTGCCGCGCCCCTGCCATAAAAAAGCGGCGCAATCAAACTATTTATAAGAAGCGTTCCGCCCAGCAGCGTTCCTGCCAATGCAAGACCAACCGTAATCTGCTTTCGGTGCGTTTTTTCAACATCGACCTCGTAAGCCGTCAAACTTAATGCTCTGTGAGCCATATCTTTTAGTCTTTCTTTTCCTGTTTTTTCTCTTTATTGATTGCAGGGTCTCTGTTTATCATAACCCTGAACTCTTTGCTTTTAACGCCGGCGCTTGACTGGGTTATTATTGTTTCCTGAGTATTGCTCAGAACCTCTTCCATCGCTTCCTGATAAATACGTTCAAGCACCAGCTTTGGTCTTTTACGGTATTCAGGCAAAAGTTTAGCGAGATATTCGGCATTTGCTTTTGCGGATTCAACCACTTTTGTTCGATATGCTTTTGCCTCCGAAATTGTCTGGCGGACCTGCCCGGAAGAATTCGCAAGGAAATTGTCTAATTGCTCTTGCGTAACATTGGGGTCGAACAGAGCTTTTATTATTTCCGGACCGCCTGCTTCATTGATTTTGCTTTCAGAATACCCACGGGCATCGCGGATAGTTTTATCAGCCTCGTTGCTGGCCTTTATCGACGCAACAAAGGCGTCTTCAACCTGCCGAGGCCAGATAATCTGTGTTATCTGCATCGAATCGACTTCAATGCCGCTTTCGAGGGCATCGAGTTTTTCCTGCAGGAGTTTTTCAGCCTGCCGGCCTATCTGGGCATCGCTCTTTATTGCCTCATCGATACTGAATTGCACCATTGTGGCGACAATCGCATCGCAGGCCAGAGACTTCAAAAAAGGTTCGACGCTTTCCGGTAAGACATCTAAATAATTTTGTCCTGCCGGCGCCGTTTGGACATAAACATTTTTGAAAAACAGCTCGCAATCTGAAATTTTGTAAGTCAAAAGCCATTTCGAATGGACAATGTTATAATCATCGCCGGTTTTCAGGTCCGCTACGGTATCATTCCTTGTTATGCAATAACCGTCCATCACAGGGTCGAGCGTCGGAGGAGCGTTTTTCTTTGTTTCATCATACCAAAATGCGTCTATCGCGGTCCGCAGAACGGTATTTTTGCCGGGAAATTTTATCACTTCTTCAATCGGATAAGGAATAACCCAGTGCAGACCGGGCTCAAGGACCCTGTCCTGAGTTGTTTGGCCGGTTATTCGGCCAAAACGCAAAACCATCGCCCTTTCGTCAGGCCCAATCGTAAAAACGCCTGAACCGAAAAACAATATAACAAGCACAACCATTATAATCTTCAAAACGAAGAAACTAATACGCAGGGCGTCGGAAAGACTTTTACTGCCGGCGTCCATTTCGCCGACCGGAATATCGGCCTGCAATTCTTCTTCGTCGTGCTTGTGATTATGATAATGATTATGGGTATCGTTCATTGTTATTTCCAACGCCGGTTATTGTTTAGGTTCGATCTGCGGCGACTGCTTTAGCAGCCTAAAAGGCTCTGCATCCGCAGGCAGCACTACTGTCGCACGCTCTTTGAGCGTCTTTTTCAGCGTTTCAATCTCACGTAAAAACATTGCAAATTCCGGGTCAGCCTCAAGCATCTTATAATACTGGGCGGCCTCGGCGTCGCCGGACCCGCGTATCGCTTTTGCTCTTGCCTCGGCTGCGGCCATAAGCTCGGTAACCTTTGAATCGGCATCGCTTTTAATTCGCGTGGCCTCAGCATTGCCCTGCGCCAGCGTCGCGTCGGTTTTACGTTTCCTGTCGGCTCTCATTCTCGCAAATACATCTTCAGTAACTTTTTCGCTGACCTTGAGCATCTTTATGCCGACAGAATCCACCTCTATACCGTAAGCCTGCCGGACAGGCTCATCAATGACCGAAGCCATTTCATTTTCAATGTCGCCGAATTTTATCTGCGAACGGTCGGTATTGACAAACTCACTGAAATAATGCTTGCCGATAACCCTGTTCTGAGCGTCCCGGAGCCTGCTTTTAAGAAGTTTCTCGGCGCCGTCTTTGTCTCGGACAGATTCACGGAATTGTTTTGCGTCGGCAATTCGCCAGATAACGTAAGTCTGCACAATTATCGGCTCGCCGCCTTTTGTCGTCGTTTCTTCCTCGACGCCTTCAAATAATGACGGTCTTGTGTCATATACGACCAGCGTTTGAATCGGGGCAGGCCATTTCCAATTCCAGCCCGGCTTTTGTATCTGGCCTGTTGTTTTTCCAAACGTCAAAATCAGCACTGATTCGGTCTGGCGAACCTGAAACGAGACAAGATAAAGCAGCATAACCGCCACTATTAATACGACAAGAATTACAACCGCAATATTTTTCATATCTTTTTACCCTTTTACTTTTTATTTTCCTTTTAAAGACTCAATATCAAACAAATCAGGCATAAGTTTTTCCTGAAGGTCTATTATCATTACCTGCTTATCGCCTTCAGCCACAACGATATATTTTCTGATTTTCTCAAGGGCCTCTTCCAGCATTTCCATTCTCAATTCGTGTCTATAAATCTGCTTCGACGCCCTGTAAGCCTCAAGCTGTTTGCTGAATCTCTTGCCTGTCGCCTCGGCAATCGTGGCTCTTTCATAAGCGTAACTCTGTGCCTGGCGAAGCTTGGCGTATAATTCGCCGCTTGCCTGAGAAAAAGCGTCATCAAGCTCTATTTTGATTTTACTCGTCTCTTTTTGTTCGCCGCTCTGTTCTGCCTGCATATATTTATCCGCAAGATTATACAAAGCCTCTGCCTGTTTGACGGAACCTACATTTACAGTAAAGAGTTTGTCCCGCTGGGCGATGGCTTCAAGAATAGCGGCCTGTTTCTTTTGAACGGAGCCTATAACAGCCTGAAAATCCGGCGCAACCTGAGGCGGCGGATGAAATCCCTCCAGACCCATAAAAACTATCTCGACGCCGAGGCCCATACTATCAGATTCCTGCTGAATTATCCTGACAAGCTCCGAAGCGGCCTGCCCCCTGCCGGCGCCAAGCAGACTCGCCTGGCCGGCTGAATCAGAATCCGACTCGATTCGGGAACCTGCGGCAAATTTTATTAATTCACGATAACATAACGCTTCGAGGACTTTTTGGCTGTCGCCGTGCCCATAAAGATATTTATATAAATCCACAACACGATACTGAACGGGAACGGCAGCCCTGATAATACTTACAGGAACAGCGCCTTTTTCCTGTGAATTGATACTGTCTGTAGCAACTAATAGATTATATTCTGCTTTATAATGTTCCCTGCCCCAGAGCAGCGGTGCTTTATTTTTTTGGGGGTCTTCCTCAGGCACATAACCTATATGTATCTCCTGAATCGCCTTTGTTGAAAATTCCCTTGCAACATCGAAAGGCCAGGGCAATTTAAAAGATAATCCTGATTCGATAAGCCGGACATTGCCCTGCGAATCATAAGCTGAGCCGAATCGCTCAATTATCGCCTGCGACTCAGGGCTGATAATGATAATGCAGCTTAAAAGATATAGTATTACCGCAGAGACAATAATCAACGGCACTACCGCCTGCTCTATAATTTTGTAAAACCAGGTTTGTGATACTTTGAAGCCGAATTGATAATCGATCGCGCCTGCGGCAGTCTGTAAAATATTCCCCGGCGATGCGAGCATCGCAAGCAATCTGCTGTCGAATGCCGTGATGCCGTATTGACCTTCCAGGCGAGGCCGGTATATATCCAATATAAAATTAAGTGCGGTTTCAACGCCGGGAATGAAAATTATTATCGGCACAACCCAGTCAATGACCGCCAGAACAATCGGCACCTTGAACTGAGCAAAGGCCATTCCCACAGCAATCGCAAATGATAAAATCGCGGTAATAAGTAAATAGCTTCCACCAGCCCTCAAAGGCCGCCATTGCTGCTGACGCGACAGGCCCGTTGCGAAAAGCGAAAAGAGGAAACACAAAAAAGCGATTGAAACCGTAAGCACGGCGCCGACAAGCAAATGACTCTGCTCCGGACTTTCCTGACGCTTCAAAAGATACCTGATTAATATCGCGCCTATTGCGATTTGATATATGGCTAAAAGAACGGAAAAGACAGGCAGAATCCACTTTTCGAATATTCTTAACCTGTTCTGTGCGACGGCAAAAAGCTCACTATGACTTTTCTGCGCCTCGAATATCGTATCGCCGCTGCTTTGCCCAAGCGCGGCCATATCGAGTTTTTCCTGCTGAGCCAGCGCCCTCTGATAAAACTGAAGGGCAAGAACCGCCCAGATTATTACCGCTGCCAATATCTGCCAGCTTAGCGCATATATTGCAAAAACTCCCGTCAGCCTTCCTAAAATATAACTGGCGAGAGAAAATACCGCGATTAAAACCAGCGCCGCAAGACAAACGAAACCAGCCTTTTTTGCCTCTGCCTGCATCATTGCTTCAATTATTCCTTAATATAGTCATTTAAAGGCGATTGTATTTTGAACTTTCACTGGATTACAAAGTATATAAAAAAGTCGCTTTACTACAAGCATAAAAAAGGGTAATATAATCGACAAATTCTTTATAACAATACTTTTACAGCTTAACAATGTTCTATAAACTATTTTCAATAGCGAAAAACACCTTTATTGAAACAATTCGACAGCCGGTTTACGCGGTCATTGTTACCGCTGCTGTGTTCCTGTTTTTCATCAGTCCGTCATTGACAATGTATTCGCTGTCCGATGACAACAAGTTATTGAGAGAATTAGGCTTATCTACGTTGTTTATCGCAGGATTGTTCATAGCAACTTTTGCCGCATCTGCAGCTATTACCGAAGAAATTGAAACAAAAACCATCCTGACCACCCTCTCAAAACCCATCCCGCGATACCTTTTTATCCTCGGAAAATTTATAGGCTCAATCGCTGCTGTTGCCCTGGCTCATTATATCCTCACAATCGCTATGTTAATGACCATCCGCCATGGCGTTTTGTCAACGGTCAACGACACCCACGATATGACAGTTATCGCCTCAATGGTCTTCATAATTGGTTTGACATTATTCATAACTGCTTTTCTAAACTATTCTTATGATTGGAAATTCACTTCAACGGCTATCGTTTTAGCGGCAATTTTTGCGACAATTTGTATCGTGTTTCTTTCCTTTATTGACAGGAACTGGAAATTTAATCCTGCCGGAAATGGAATCAATGGTTTTGATGTATGCGGCTCTATATTGCTTTTGATTGCTCTTTTTATTTTAACGGCTGCGGCACTGATGTTCTCGGCACGCTTCAATGTTGTCATAACTTTGAGCTTGTGCGTGGGGTTATTCCTTTTGGGCCTTGTCAGCGATTATGTTTTTGGCAGGTTTGCCGAGGCTCATTTGTGGGCTAAAATAGGTAAAATAATAGTTCCAAGTCTTCAGGTTTTCTGGGTTAGCGACGCTATTTATGAGGAAAGCAGCCATATAAACATCAGCTACATAACATCCTGTGGCATTTACGGCTTTGTTTACACTGCGGCTTTTCTTTTGATTGCGATAGCCCTCTTCCAAAGAAGACAAGTCGGGTAGTGATTACGTTCAACATTACCCCAATATTTTTTCCACCGCTGTTTCGTCACAGTTTTCCTGTTTGGGACAACGGGCACAATCACTCCAGACCTTCATAGGGAGCGTCTTTTTATCCACAATTGAAAAACCATACTTTTCAAAAAATGCCGGTTCAAGGGTCAGTGCAAAAACCTTTTCAACTCCGAGGGTTTTGGCTTGCTGGAGAACTTTATCAACCAATGCTTTGCCGATGCCTTTCTTTTGATAATCCTCTGCCACTGCAAGCGATTTCAGCTCAGCAAGGTCAGACCATATAACAGCAAGAGCGCAGCAGCCGACAACCTTGCCGTCAACTTCGGCAACGCTGAACATCTGCAGATTGTCGAAGATATAGGCCTTTGACCTGAAAAGCATTTTATCGAGCTGGGCATATTGGCTGATTAGCGAATAAATCGCTTCAACATCTTTAACCGTAGCATTTCTGATATTCATAGTGTGAAATATAACCCCCTAATGTTTTTTTTCAATAAAAACTCTACTCAATCAGTTTTGAGCCAGTTTTCGACAAAAGCCGCAAAGTCAAGCATATTGACTACGCCGTCACCGCCGGCAGGAGCAATGTCTGCATTATATGCGCTTGATTTGAGCCATTGAGACATAAATTGCGACAACTGAATCCTATCGCCCTGCCAATTGTCGGCGAAAACAGCGAAATCTAAAAAGTTCACAATTCCATCGCCGCCATCAGGAGCAATATCGAAAGATAATTTGTCAAGTTTCCATTGTTTTGCCAATACAGCATAATCAATAAAGTCAACGCCGTCCGGACATACAAAATCGCCTAACGGAAATTGCCAGGAAAGTTTTGGATAGTTCAGGCCATCAACGCACATCCGCCAGGTATCTAAATATCCATTGGCAGTCTCGCCGACAAAATCCCAGCCTGCAGATGTGAATGTTAAAAGTGTTTGTATTTCCACTGTGGACTTGCCTTCTCCGCCATCGCTGGTTGTTTGGCCGGAAGTATTCACATCCCAGAAACTGCCGGCAACACTGCCGCCATAGTTGTATCCCACCAGACCGCCTACGGTAACAGTCCCGCTGACCGCTCCCGTTGAATAACAATTGCTGATGCTGCCGCTGTAGTTGTCTCCCACCAGACCGCCGACTATCCAGGAATTAGAAGGACTGATAACCGCGTCCGTTGAATAACAGTTGCTGATGCTGCCGCTGTCATTGCTTCCTGCCAGACCGCCGATGCCACTCCAGCAGCCGCTTACGGTGCCTGTTGAATAGCAGCCGCTGATACTTCCTTTATCATTGTATCCAACCAAACCGCCGACATTTTGGGCTTCCTCTGAACCACTGACGGCAGCCATTGAACAGCAGTTGCTTATATTGCCTCTGTTATTGTATCCCACCAGTCCGCCGATATAATTACCGCCTCCATAAACTATACCTGTAACATAACAGTTGGTGATGCTGCCATAACTCGCTCCTGCCAGTCCGCCGACGTAATTGCTTCCGATTACATTTATACCTTCTATACGCAAATTTTGGACCTTGCCGCCGGAGCTAATGGAAGCGAACAATCCGATATTATCACTTCCAGAAATATTCACGTTGCGAATAATATGACTGTTGCCATCGAAAACGCCGGTAAAAGGATTGGCTGTGCTGCCTATGATTTTAAATTCAGTCCCTGTAAAACCCGACAAGTCGATGTCCGCAATCACCTTAAAATATCTTCCCCAGTCCTCCAAATGTCCGCCGATGGAGTTCATATCCTCTGCTGTGGCTATTAAATACGGATTGCCCTCTGTCCCGATTCCGCCGCTATATGCATAGTGAGCGTTGAAATCCTGAACCTGGTTGGTTGTTACGTTTGTGAACGTTTGATGCTCACTGAAAACATACCCTTGTTTTTGGGCATTAACATAACCTGTCCACGGACTTGGAACTTCAATCTCATAATAGCCATTGGAATCCGATATATCCGTAAGGCCGGTAGGCGTGCTGCCGTTATATACTTCCAGCAATACCCCTGCCAGCGGGCTGCCGTTACCTAAAAGTGTAATATGTCCGCTCACCTTTAAAGTTGGCTGGGAAGCGGAAACATTAATCGTATAATCTTCTACTTCGCCGTAAGACGCCGTCCCGCAGGGCAACGGGGCGCCATAGTCTGTATCGACAATTCTCACCCGCATACGAGTATTACCAGTCAGAGCGCCGGCAGGCGGAATAATTGTCGCGGTGTATGGACCGACACCCGGAGTGCCGGAAACGCTTATAGTCTCGCCGGCATCGTCAAAATCTTTGTCATGATTCCAATCGACCCAGATACAGCAGCCGTCGGTCGAATACGGATTGCCGTTATTTACCGTAATCGGATAACCTGTGCCGATGTTCATTGTTGTTGAAAGACTTGTATAATCCGCATAACCGCTCGAACCGGTAGAATTGTTGATAGAACCGACTAAAACTCTGCTGATATATTCATAAGCCGTGTATGTTGTAGTCGCATAGCAATAGTCCGAGCCGGAATTGTAATAAATTTTAATCCACCAGTAATCTATGAAGCCGCCGCCTGAGGAATAATACTCTGCTGCCCATAAGACCCATACCCTATTAAGGCTCATACCGTTAAATGCCGTAATGCCTGTTTTCGTCTGACTGATCGAACCATTTACGCCATCAACGAGAGAATATGTTCTGGTTTCCGGATAATCGCTTAACTCGGCATAAACATAACCAGTCCAGGAAGATTCGATTTCATAGTGAACATCGACACTGGTTATTATTTTGGCAGGGGATGCGGTAAAGTCAATTCCGCTGCCTGCAAAACTGCCGTCTTCCGGAATATCGACATCTTCATCGCTTTCGCCATACTCGTAACCTATTGAAGTGAGCATTGTATTGCCCGCGGGCGTTACCAGCAGGAAATTTCTCACAGATTTTATCTGGGCGCCTTTATCCGTCATCGCTTGTATTTCGTCAACAGGTATCTGGACAAGAACCGCACCGTTATCAAGCGTTTCAATACTGCTGCCGGGAGCTTTAGGCAGGGCTTCAATATCAGAAATACTCAATGCAGCATTTGGAATGATTTCTACCTCTGCGAACTCCTGATATTTTACTTTCTCCTGCGCAAATAGAAATGAACAACAAAAAAGAATGGTTACAGCCGCCGCACCAATACATAAACTTCTCATTTTCCTTTCTCCTAAAATATTCCAATATTATACAAATTACCTCTTTTTATGTCCATAAAAATAAGGTTGTTGTATCTCAGATTGTCAAAAAAATGCTGGAAAATCAGAATTAAATCACTAAAATGTGGCGGATTATGAAATTCCAACTTGTTGATAAGATAGTTAAGATAGTGCCGGGTAAAGAGATACAAACTGTCAAGAATGTATCCCTTTCTGAAGAGTATCTGGCAGACCATTTCCCGACTTTTCCGGTCCTGCCGGGCGTTTTTATGCTGCAAGGCCTGGTAGAATCGGCCTGCTGGCTTGTCAGGGAAACTGAAAATTTTGCCCATAGTATGGTGTTGCTTGCTCAGGCAAAAAATGTAAAATACAAAAGTTTTGCAGCTCCCGGCTCGAATATTCAATACACCGTAACTGTAAAAGATATTGAAGAAACTATAAGCTCGTTTTCAGGCATTGGCTCCTGCAACGGAGAATCTATCGTCGAAGCAAGGTTCAGTTTAAGGCACTTTAACCTCGCCGAGAAGGATTCGAAACTTGCCGCTGAAGATGCCTATATCATTAAAAAATTAAAAGAACGTTGGAAACTACTAAACGGATTATAATTTAAACATAACCGGAGGTTTTATTTATGGCTATGACGCGAGAGCAGATTTTACAGGAAGTTCAGGGCGTGCTTGTCGATGCACTTGGGGTTGATGATGATGAGGTTAAGCCGGATGCGACTTTGATGGCGGACCTCGGCGCTGAAAGCATAGACTTTCTCGATATCGTTTTTCGTATGGAAAAGGCTTTCGGAATAAAAATCCCGCGCGAAGAACTATTCCCCGCTGAAAATCTGTTAAGCAATAAAGAATATATCAGCAACGGAAAACTGACTCCAAAAGGTCTGGAAGAGCTTAAAAAACGTATGCCGCATACCGACCTTTCTGAATTTGCCGCCGACCCGAACGTTAATAAAATCGGCGATTTATTCACCGTTGATACTTTGGTCAACTACGTAGATTCGAAACTTAATGGTTGAAAAACCCCCATCTCAGAGATGGGGCTAATCCTGAATAAAAAATGCGTTGGATATGGATTGATAAATTTATCGAGTTTAACAGCGGCAAAAATGCCGTAGCCATAAAAAATGTAACTATGGCCGAGGAGCATCTGCACGATAATTTTCCCGGCTTTCCCATTATGCCGGAATGCCTGATGATTGAGTCGATGGCTCAGACTGCCGGCATTCTCGTCGGACAGGCCCGGAATTATAAGGAAAAGGTCATCCTTGCAAAAATCAACAAGGCAGTTTTTTTCAATTTCGTCCGCCCCGGCGACACAATCAAAATCCACGCTAAAATCGAATCAATCACCGATGAGGCCGCTTCGACCAGCGGCAAAATCACCCGCAACGACGAAACAATCGCTGAAGTTGATTTGATGTTCAGCCATATAGACCAGAATTTAGCGGGCAAGCAGTTTCCAAAGGAAAATTTCGTATTTACCGATTTGTTCGGCGTTGTTTTACGGGCTTCCGGCATTGACGCTCCTGCACCGGAGATGACGCAATGACGCCAATTACGGGACTTGGGGCAATCACACCTCTGGGATTAAGCTATAAAGATTTATGGTCCGGCCTTTGTCAGGGCAAATGCGGCATTAACAGAATCACCGCTTTCGACCCTTCTGGTTTTACTTGTCAAATTGTTGGACAGGCGCCGGAATACAATATCCGCGATTATGTCCCCAAATCAATGCGCAAGACAACCAAGCTGATGTCTCGTGATATTGAGCTTGCAGTTGTTGCAGCCAATGAAGCGTTCAAAGACGCAGGATTAACGACAAAGGCATTCGACGAGCAGAATGTAACTATAAATCCCCAGCGAACAGCAATAATTCTCGGCGCCGGTCTTATCAGCTGCGACCTTGTCGAGCTTGCCCCTGCTGTTGCAAAAAGTATAACAGATGAAAAATTCGATATAAAAAAATGGGGCTTGCAGGGCATCGAGCAGCTTACGCCTTTGTGGCTGTTGAAATATCTGCCTAATATGCTTGCCTGCCACGTCGGTATAATCCACGATATTCAGGGGCCGAGCAATTCGATAACCTGCGCAGAGGCCGCCGGCCATTTGGCAATCGGCGAAGCGATGCAGATAATCGCACGCGGTGATGCGGATGTCGCGATTGCCGGTGGCGGAGAGGCAAAGGTAAATCCAATTGTTCTTTTGAGACAATGTCTGCTAAAAAGAGCAACGGTAGATTACAACGATAATCCAAAGGACGCCTGTCGGCCGTTTGACGCAGATGCGAAAGGTTCGGTTTTCGGTGAAGCGGCTGCCTGTATAATTCTTGAAAGCCCGGAAAACGCCAAAAAACGCGGAGCGAAAGTTTACGCCCAAATCGCTGGCTTCGGCCAAAGCTGCAGTATAAATTCAAAATACGAATCTCTCGAGCCGGATGGCCGTGGCGTTCAATACGCAATCGAATCGGCTCTTGAAGAAGCGAAGATTAAACCTGACCGGCTCGATTTGATTATCCCGCACGGAACTGCCGTTTTCTCTGACGACATCGCGGAAGCAAAAGGAATCGCAAATGCTCTCGGCTGTGCCGCGGGCAGGATACCCGTATTTCCGACAAAGAGTATGACCAGCAATACCGGAGCCGCGGCTGGAGCTGTCGATATTGTCGCCGCCTGCTGTGCTATAAAAGATGGAATTATTCCTGCTGCTGTAAATTTCAAAAACATCAGCAGGGATTGCAGATTGAATATTGCAAAGGAACAAATAAAAAAGAAAATAACTTATGTCCTCTGTTGCAGTTATACCTACGGCGGTCAGACAGCAGCATTGGTGCTTAAAAATAATGAATGAGAAATCTAAAAATCGTGTTGTAATAACCGGTCTTGGAATCGTTTGCCCGCTCGGCAATGATGTCAAAACGATGTGGGACAATATCCTCAATTGCCGTAATGGCATCGGCACAACCACGATTTTTGACGCATCCGGTTTCCCAACAAAATTTTGTGCGGAAGTCAAAAATTACGACTTTGCGAAATATACAAAAAATCCGCAGCTTCATAAAAACGGCAATCGCCACAGCAAATTTGCAATAGTCGCTGCCGTCGAGGCCTGCAAGCAGGCAAAAATTGAAATCGAAACAGAAAATCCCAATGACGGCGTAAACCGCAGAAGGATGGGCATATATCTGGGCGCCGGCGAAGGCTCTGTTGACAATGAAAATTTCTTTAACGCGATTGTTCAGGGATGGGGCGAAAACGGAACGCAGATGGACTGGAAGAAATGGGCTGCTGTTGCTTTTGGCAAAATGCAGTCTTACCGCGAACTTGAGCAGGAGCCGAATATGCCTGCAGCGCACGTTTCGATGCTGACCGGCGCTCGCGGCCCAATTAGGAGCTGCCTTACCGCCTGTGCCGCAAGCACGCAGGCAGTCGGCGAAGCGTTTAAAATCCTGCAATCCGGCCGGGCAGACGTTATGATTGCCGGCGGTGCTCATTGTATGATTCATCCGTTAGGCGTTACAGGCTTCAATCGTCTTACCGCCCTTTCGACAAGAAACGATAGTCCCCAAACCGCTTCACGTCCGTTTACCGCAAGCAGAGACGGCTTTGTCATCGGCGAAGGCGCTGCGATAGTCATTCTTGAAACGCTCGAATCCGCAAAAAATAGAGGTGTTGAAATCCTCGCTGAAATCATCGGCTACGGCAGCAGCAACGATGCCTTCCGCGTTACCGATATGCATGAAGAAGCCCGCGGCGCGGTGCAGGCAATGGAGGCCGCACTGAAAGATGCGAAATTATCTTATAAATATATAAACTATGTCAGCACCCACGGAACAAGCACTGCTGAAAACGATAAGATTGAGACTCTCGCATTGAAAAAGGTTTTCAAAGAAGAAGCGAAAAACATTCCTGCAAGCAGCGTCAAGAGTATGATGGGGCATTTAATCGGAGCAGCGGGAGCGGCGGAATTGATTACCTGTATCCTTGCGATTCGTGATAATATATTGCCGCCGACGATAAATCTTAACGACCCCGACCCGGCCCTTGATTTGGACTATGTGCCGAACAGGCCCCGAAAGGCGCAGGTCGATACCGTTATGAAGGAATCTTTCGGCTTCGGCGGCCAGAATAATGTTGTGATAGTAAAAAGATTTAAGCAATGATTGACATAAAACAAATTCGCGAAAATCCCGAATTGTTCAAAACCGCCTGCAAGGCGAAGAATTTTTATGTCGATATTGACAACCTGCTTGAGCTTGATTCAAAGTTGCGCCAGGCAAAAACCCGCCTGCAGGAAATAACAACCGAAAAAAATTCGCTTGGAAAAACAATTGCCAAACTTTCCGGCGATGAAAAACAGAAAATGATAAACAGGCTTGGCGAATTTAAAAACGAGGAATCATCCATCAACGAGCAGATTAAAAAACTCCAGCCCCAGCTTGACGAATTGATGCTTGCCGTTCCGCAGCCTGCCGATGAAGATGTGCCGTTCGGCAAAGACGATACGGAAAATGTCGAGATTGCCCGCTGGGGCGAGATTCCCAAATTCGATTTTGAGCCGAAAGACCACGTCCAGCTCGGCCTTGCCCTTGATATAATTGATATTGAAAGAGCCGTCAGGCTTGCCGGCACGAGAAATTATTTTCTCAAAGGCGCAGGCGCCCTGCTGCACTGGGCGGTTCTCCGCTTTGCGATGGATTTTATGATTAAAAAAGGCTACGTTCCTTTTTCCGTCCCGATGCTTATGAAAAACGAGGCGATGTCCGGCACAGGTTATTACCCCGGCTCTGAAGAGCAAACTTACAGAATGGAGCGCGACGAATTAAATCTTGCCGGCACCGCTGAAGTGCCTTTGACAGCATATTTCTCAGGCGAAATCCTCCTGCAGGAAATCCTGCCGCAAAAATTCATCGGCCTTAGCACTTGCTACCGCAGAGAGGCAGGCGCAGCAGGTAAAGACACTTACGGCCTTTACAGAATTCATCAGTTCGACAAAGTCGAGCAGGTTATTATTTGCGAAAATGACGCCGAGCAAAGCGCAAAGTTTCACGAGGAAATCCGCGCCAACTCCGAGGGCGTTATGCAGGCGTTTGGCATTCCCTATCGCGTCGTAAAGGTCTGCACAGGCGACCTCGGCAGAGGCCAGGCGAAAAAATACGACATCGAGGCCTGGATGCCGTCCCGCAACGGCTTCGGCGAAACGCACAGCGCAAGCAAATTTTATGATTTCCAGGCAAGAAGACTGAATCTTCGCTATAAAGACAGCAAAACAAAAAAGAATTTATTCTGTCACACACTGAATAACACCGTGATTGCTTCGCCGAGAATTTTAATACCGATTCTCGAACTCAATCAGAACAAAGACGGTTCGATAAACATCCCGAAGGTTCTGCAGCCCTATATGAATGGAATGGAAAGAATTACGAAATAATTTTTAAATTCACTTGGACGAAATACAGCAAAAAATTGAGGATTTTCAAAAGCAGCTTCTTCCACGCCAATCCCTCTTAAAACAAACCCTGTTTTCCTGCCCTGCCGTTTTGCCCGCTGTTGGCTTCAGTCTCGGCCTTGTTGTGCAATACTATTTTCATCTGCCGCTGTTTATCTGGCTTGTCGTTTTAATCCTATGCGCAATTTTGTGTTTTTCGCAGATTTTTTTCAAAAAAATCTTCGCAAATATTTTGTTTATCATTATTTTTCTATGTTTTGCCTGTCTTGGCGGCATAAGATTATTAAATTACGACATTCCGACCGCAAATGATATTCGAAACGTAAATTTTGAAGATTTCACCTTCGCACACATTAAAGCTCAAATCATTTCCGAACCTCGTATCATAATCGCAGATGAAAACGACTGGCTCTTTTCAAAATTTTCTCAAGCCTACCCCTACACAACCTTTTATGCAAAAGTTATAGAGATAAAAACCGATACCGGCTGGAAAAAAGCAACAGGCACAATAAAATTTTATATCTCAGAAGATGCAAATTACCTCATCGCAGGTGATACTTTTCAAACCTTTTGCCGGCTTGATAAATTTTCTCCCGCCGATAACCCCGGCCAGTTCGATACCGCTCGTTTTATGAACCGCAACAATGTCTTTCTTTCAGCGTCAGTCAAATCCGCAAATGCTGTAACAATTCTCGGCACTGAAAAACTAAAATCACCGTTTAACATAAAAGCGAAATTTCGCCAATATGCAATTGCCGCCCTGCTTGACAATACCGAATCCTACAACGATATGCGCCTCGTTGAAGCGCTTGTATTAGGCAGCAGGACAAAAATCGACAGAAAACTTTATAACGACTTTATAATAACAGGCCTTGTTCATTTGGTTGCCCTCTCCGGCTTGAATGTCGGAATCCTTGCAGGCTTTTTCTGGTGGCTTTCAAAAAAATTCGGCTTGCTGCATAAAGGCCGTTCTATTGCCTGTATTATCGCAACGATTATTTTTCTTCTCGCCGTTCCTGCCACATCATCGACCCTCCGCGCCGGCATAATGTTTATCATCTTTTGCCTAGGGCGATTATTTGATCGCCGCTCAAGCGGTTTAAATAGTCTGGCCATAGCAGCAATTTTTCTTCTGCTTGTCAGGCCGATAGATTTTCTGGATGCCGGCTTTCAATTATCATTTGCAGCAGTGCTCGGGATTTTGTTGTTTTATGAGCCGATTCGCAATTTTCTTCTTTTGCCTGTCGAACCTCTGCGAGAAACTCCCTTTTATCCGCCTTTGCGAATGCCTCTCGATCTACTGGCGGTAGGTCTTGCCGCCTGGCTGGCCATCGCACCTATAATCGCGTTTCACTTTCATCAATTTCAACTGCTTACCGCAATATGGACCGTCCCCGCCTCTGTTCCTGTGGCAGTTATTCTCATCATCGGCACATTTAAAATTCTTTTAAATCCCCTCCTGCCGACTTTGGCTTATGGTTTAGGATTTGTAGTTGATTTTTCAGCGAAAATCCTTTCGTTCCTTGTTACAATCTTCGCCAAAGTCCCGCTTTCCCACATAATCATCGGCAAAGTTTCAATTTATTTTGTCCTTTTTTGTTATCTGCTGATTTTCCTGTGGAAATTTTTCCCGTTTCGCAGAAAACCAGCCTTAAATTTCGCTTATCCATCAATGATAACTCTTTTATTTATCGCAGCTTTCTCTATAAACAAATTTAACAGCCGCAATAATCTTCAATTGACCGTTCTTTCCATCGGCCACGGCCAGGCCGCTTATATTAAAACGTCTGAAAATAAAAATTTCATTCTCGACGCAGGCTCAATGTCTAAAAATAATATCGGCGATACTATAGTAAATCCTTTTCTTGCTTTATTAGCCGCTGACAAAATCGACTCCGTATTTATCAGCCACGATGATATTGACCATTACAATGGCCTGCCTGAAATTCTTAATAATCACATTGCAAAAAATATTTATACGACCCCGCAATTTATCCAAAACGCCGCAGCTTCAAAAACTGATGCGATGTTAGGCGAGTTCGTCCGGTCAAAAGGTTTATTACTTTGTATTGCGCCTGAAAAAATCCCGCTTGGCAAAACCACGATTACCCGCTTATGGCCGCTGGACACACCGGACGAAAATGTGATGACTGATAATGAATCTTCTCTTGTGTTATTGTTCGAATACGCCGGCAGAAAAATTTTATTCTGTTCCGACATAACCAAAGACGTCCAGTTCAAGTTGATGAATTTATATCCGGCTTTGGATGTCGATATCATTATCACTCCTCATCACGGCTCAGGCAGAACTACCGACCCTGCCTTTATAAATTATTTTAAACCGGAATATCTCATCACAAGCTGCACAGATACCCGCCTTTCCTCTGTCTGTCCGCAGATTTTAGAGCATCCTCAAAGCTATTTTACCTGCAACAACGGCTCTATAACGGCTGTAATAAATCCTCAGGGCAAAATAAGTCTCAAAACCTTCAAATAGTGTTTTGTCTTTCAACACGAAACACGATAAACAGCAACGAATAACTTGACGTTACCGATATTTATCCGCCTCTGGCGGACCTATACCGACACCCAAAAAATGGATTTCCGCCTTTCCAGACTTTTTTTACCGTCCAGGCAAGCAAGAATCTTTCCCGCAATGTAGAGTCAAATTGTCGCATATTGGTCGAAAACGCGCAAGAAAAAACTTGCGCGCTTAAAAAAAATAATAAAATTTTTCTCCTTATTCCACAAGCACTTACAAAATCGCGTTGGTCGATTTTTGGTCGAAATTTGCCCAAAACGCGCAAGTTTTCAGGTAATATGGAGGGACTATGTTGCTGAAAGGCGACATAAATAATCGAAAATCTATAATGGAAAGTAGAAAGGTTTCGGTTTCGGGTTTGGGCAACGTCACCAAAAACCGACAACGGTCGACGCGACGTTACCGATACCGATACCGATACCGATAACCAAAACTTATTTACCGAGAGAGTAATTTATGCAAAAAACCTATTTACAAATTCCGGTTCCTGATTCAATTACGCGCCTTGGCGTCGCCATTCTTCTTGAATACAGGCTTCGCCATTATGGCTTTGCCTTTAGATTAATCCCGCTTACGCAGGGCAAATTCGCCAAAGTTGACCCTGAGGATTTTGATTATTTAAACCAATTTAAATGGTTTGCAAAAAAACATCACAATACTTTTTACGCCGTGCGGGCTGTCCGTGAAAACGGCATACGCCGAACGGTAATTATGCACAGGGTAGTCTTGCAGGTTCCCGATGGCAAATTCGTTGACCACAAAAATCGCAATGGCCTTGACAATCGAAAGGCAAACCTCAGGCCTGCTACTCCCGCCGAAAATAGTTGGAACAGGGTGAACATTCACATAACAAAAAGGCATTCTAAATACATAGGCGTAATTCGTCAGGGTCGCAAGTATCGTGTTAAAATAACTCACAATTGTGTATGTGAAAATCTTGGCACTTTTGACAATGAACTCGACGCCGCTCTTGCCTATGACAAGGCCGCTATGTTGTATCATGGTGAGTTTGCGGTGCTTAATTTCCCACCAACCTAAAGCCCCCAACTTTATGTTAGGGGTTCGTTTTCATTCCGCCGTTTCACGGCGGGTTTGTTTAGCCCTTGCCTCATTTTCTGTTAGACGCCCTACGTCAATAGACGCCATTTCGCTTAACTTGCTAAATTTTGGCGGTATGTGTTTCATAGTAAACCCTTTATTTGTTTTTTTCTTGGTAACTTATAATTTCATAATGAATAATAATTTTTGTTACATCAGAATAAGTTGCAAGTGAATCATTAACTGCTATTTCATAAGTGCAGTCTCTGATGGGAAGCTGAGATGTTTGATAAATATCTTCTATTGCACTCTTCATTGGTATTGGATCAGCTTCCCCTCGCACTAATATCCCTTCAAATTTTATTCGATATGGGGGTTTTATATCAATCGGAATAGGAAAACTTTCCCCTCTTTTCACGCTATATGTTGTCAATACGGAATCTGTGGGATAAGAATATCTCCGTTCATTTATAATTGGAATGATACGAAAAGGAGTTCCTATAGGATTGCCGTCTTTGTCTTCGGTTGGGACAAAATCATTTCCGCTAATTTTTAGATACCATTGAGTTTGGTCTATTTGCGGTTGCGGCAAGTATTTCTGCAAGATTAAAAAAGTTATAACACAAATCACGATTGGTAAACAACGAAATACAATCGATTTCTCTGAGTGCTTTTTCAGCATCATTGAAAGTCCAAAATATAAAAACATTAACGCAATGGGAATCGCAGCAGTTTTGAAGAAGGGGATTATTATACCAATTGCCATCATCGCAATTCCCATTCCAATTTCAAAATGATTATGTTCATTCCGCATACCCTCATAATAATATCTCTTATTGCTTTGTAAAGTGCATAATTCCGTTTATTTTTCAATTACATAGATCGTAAACTGTGAAAAGTAAAATTGTCTTTATCAGAAAATTTGCAATCTCATCTTTAATCCCGCATCCCCCAACCTTCAAAAAAGCAACCCCGCCGAAGTTTACCCGCCGCAGGCGGGGCGGATTCCTCAACTCAAAACTAAGAACTAAAAACTCAACACTAAACTTTGTGTCTTAGTGGCTTGGTGGCTATAGATCCGTGTAATCCGCTTGCCCTGTGAGATGCCGCAGCTATCTCATCAGGGGCTATCTCATCGGGGCGGTTAAAAAACGGTCTTATTCTTCGCCGATAGCTTCAATATCCGCTAAATCTTTTTTTCTGCCGGTTGCTTTTTTGTTTGCGATAAATTCCTTTTTACCGAGATAATAGACCGGCACACCGCCGTAATCTCCTGCGACCTTATTGGCCTGAATTCTTTCCCAGTCAACACCTGTTATTGATGTCATAATATCAATTCGGACAGGTGGAACGCCAAGCTGAACAACCTGTCCTATTTGAGCAAAATCAGATTCAGCAAAATTAAATGAGCCGAAACCAAAGTCTTTAATCGCGGCAAGAACCAGCTTTGCGTTCTCGATATCCGGTTTTACCAATATGTCGATATCACCGGTATAGCGCGGGGCCCCGTGAAAAGCCAGTGCAAAACCGCCGACAATTACATATTCAACCTTGCGGACGTTGAACAACTCGAGCAGTTCTTTGAAGTCTTTTTCTATCTCCATATTTCTTCCTTCTTAAAATATTGACAGCCTCTATTCGCTGGGCCGGCGTTTTGCCAAGCCAGTATTTGAGATTTTCTTTTATCTCTGAATATTCGCCTAAACGTTTTTTGGCCGCTGTCTTTTTTATCATAATATTATTATACCTGAATATACTTTTTATGCTAACAAAAAAGTCCGCTGTAAAACGGGCGACTGTCTAAAATTCGTGCCTGCCCCGTGAGATTTACCCCGTTATATGTGTCAGTTCTCTGCTTGATGATGCTTAAACTATCTAACTTGGGGTGTTTTCTTTGAAAACTATCTCATCGGGATTGGAAGTTAAAACCGTTTAACCATCTTTTACCTTTACCCACAACGCGACATTACCGATACCCATACCGATACCAAAATTCCAAAATTTTCAATCTTAAATTTTAAATGTTAAATTTCTTTCCCCTGCTTCCCTGCTCCACTATTCACCTGTTCCACTTACTTCTTATATTCCTTTGCGTGCTCCTCGCACAGCCACAGGTAATGTCCTTCCGGCGTCAATATCTTCTTTAATCCTCCCCATTCCTGCGACCTGTCTTCCTCATCCAATAGTTTTCGCACTAATATCTCTCATGTGGGCGTTTGAGTTCACTAAAGCGACTGCGCAAATGAGCGTGTTGCTCACGACAACGCGGCAGCCAGAAACTTGGGGTTAGCAGCGTCATATCTACCCTGGGACATGCTTCTCGCAGTTTCTTCTCCTGCGGGCCGGTGATGTCCACGTTGGAGCATATGTAAAACTTCTTCCATCCTGTCTCTTTGCGTTTAGCCAGCGCTGCCTTGACCGATTCCACCGCCTTGCTTACGTCAAACCGATTGGTAGCCGGATCAATAACCGACTTGCACTGGTATGCTTGCTTCTTCTCTCGCCACAGCAGATCGACTCCGCCTTCCGGCGCCTTGCGACGGATAATCTCCGTAGTTTTTTCGTGTCGATTTAGCACATCGCAGCAGAATATCTCCCATGCATCAGCGAATGAATCCTCACCCGGCAATATCTCGAAGAATGGCGGATATAGTTGAAATCGCCCAAATTCACGGTCTAGCGGGTCTTCGATTCCACTCAGCAGTTCTACAACGGAATACCCCTTTCTCAGCTCTCCCACGAATTTCTCCGAACGTTTCTCAAGATAGTGTCCGAGCAAGTCATTGTATTTCACAGCGTAGTCTGGCTCATCCGGCAGTGGTACCCATTCTTTAACATCGAGTTTCTCGAAACTGTTATTGATTTCCTGAATAGTATTTCGAATTGTAGCAAGGTAATCTCGAGACTGGCTGCCGGTAACATCAATATGAATTCTTCTGAGGTAATTATCCCGTTTGACAACGGCTACCGTTTTGAACAATTCGCTCTTTAAGACAGCCCCGCTGCGCCAGCACAATTTATCATCTAAATCGACTTGACTTTTCACCATAAATCGAGGCATTATCACAGCAGGCAGAAAATCGTATTCAAAATAAAACCGTAAATCCGCCTTTTTCGGTAAAGCCTCTGTCGGCTCCTGTTCATCTAATAAATCTGGCACCAATATCGTGCCGTTATTTAACTCATAGCAAAGCTCGAATTTCTTCATTAGTTCAATGATATATGTTTGCTCCTCTATGCTGTAATGCACAGGTTCCTCGTCGCCTTGGTCTGGCAGCTTCTCTTCGTTCAATACATATTCCAATTTGTTGCCAGGCAGTTTGCCCTTACATTTTTTAAGCTCTTGCGAATTAATAATTTTGTATATTCCCTCTGTCGCCCATTCTGGGTTAAGAACCTCTAAATGCCTATTTGGAAAATACAGCAGCACGCCGAGGTCATTCAGTATCCCAATCAAACTTTGCCTGGCTTCTTGCGCCACCCCTTCTTGTTCGCAAATAGTCTCATACTTCGAATATGTAATATAATTCTCTTTAATCTGTTCAAGTCGCTCCCTTACCTTTGCCCATAGCATCGGCCATTTTATTGTCCTCATCTCAATCTCTGCAACGTGCTTTTGCAGGTCTCTTTTAAACGATATTATTCCATCACCGCTCTCGCACGATAAATGGTAGAAACCTTCGATGTTCGTGTATCTTCTTTTAAGCTCCGGCTCATTCAGACCAAATACGTTTTCATCTATCTTGTTGATTACCACCAGCACGGGTGATTTTCCACCTATACTCTCGATATTCTTCAGCCATTCCTCTGGGTCTGACTCTTGCCTGGCGTCGATAACCAGAACGTATAAACTGCGATGCGAAAAGAACATCCGGTGCGTCGCCTGCATAATTCCCTGACCGCCGTAATCCCAGAAATGAACCATTATATCTTCGCCATCCACTCTGATTTTCCAGTTTGTTATCCTCACCCCGTGAGTCTTTGTCTCGTCTTTATCGAATTCGTCTTTCGTCAATCGTCGAACCAAGGATGTCTTGCCCGCCCCGCCGTAGCCTACAAGTAGAACCTTGACCTCATTAAGCGATTTTTCTCCTTTCTTAAGTGCCTCAAACCACTGCTTTACCGCTTCTTTGCCGCGTTTTATTGTTTCAGCAGGCGGCCGCTCCCAAGGATTATTAGCCGGAAAGATGCCCCTTTCTTCTGATTTCCACTCCCACTTTATATCTATATTCAGCTTAAGTATCTCTACAGGTAGTTCGCTAAGTTGATTGTCGGAAAGATCAAGCTGTGTTAGGTTCGTTAGTTGCCCAATCTCTACAGGCAGTGAGCTAAGTTGATTTTTGTAGAGATAAAGTCTTTTTAGATTCTTTAGTTGCCCAATTCCTGCAGGCAACCAGCTAAATTGATTACTCCCAAGCCAAAGCGTCGTCAGGTTCGTTTGTTTCCAAATCTCTGCGGGCAGCGAGCTAAGTCGGTTACCCCAAAGATAAAGCACCGTCAGGTTCGTAAGTTTCCCAATCTCTGCGGGTATTTCGCTAAGGTGATTACTGCCAAGATCAAGGTGTGTTAGATTCTTTAGTTGCCCAATCTCTGCAGGCAGAGAGCTAAGTTGATTTCCAGAAATATTAATCTTTGTTAGGTTCGTTAGTTGCCCAATCTCTGTAGGCAGTGAGCTAAGTTGATTATTGTAAAGATAAAGCACCGTCAGGTTTGTCAATTGTCCAATCTCTGCAGGTAGCCAACTCAGTTGATTATTGGAAAGATTAAGCTCCGTTAATTTCGTCAGTTGCCATATCTCTGCAGGCAGTTCCTTTATATCATTGTGGGACAAATCAAGTGTTGTTGCCCCTTCTTTTGCCGCCTTTTCTATACGTGCAAGTAATTTCTTCTCATCCATTTTTTCCTCACCGCATTTTTCTTTTCAATTTTGTCCGCCTTTGGCGGATTATACTTAACCGTTCAACGTTAGACGATTCGAGCAGCGCACCTGTCCTTCGTAGCTTTAGCGAAGGAGGAACCGCAACCTTTTACCGTTTTCATACTATCTCTTTTTCTCCCCAAACTCAACGACAAAATTTTATGGTTTTGGTTAGCCCTGCCATCACTATGGCAGGGTTTAGTCGCCCTCTGGGCGGCCTTTTTTCTAAAATCTCAAATTTCTAATTCCCGCCTCTCTCCCTCACGTTGATTGATAATTATCAACTATCAATTTTCACTCTAAAATCCTCAATTAAAAATCCCTGAATCTCTATGCTTGTATGCAGTATACTGCATACAAGCATAGTGACAGGCGACTAACAACTGACGGTTTTTTTGCTTTAAGCCCACTCCTGGAGAGTTTACCCCGTTAGATGCGTTAGTTAGCTGCTTGGTGATGCTTTAGCTATCTAACTGGGGTGTTTTGTTTCAACAAAGCCCGCCCTCGACCGCGATCGGGGGGCTGATTTTGTCAGCCTGTGGACAAAGCAAAATGGCTGACGCAAAAATCAATTTTGAGTAAAGCCTTTGCTTTGAGCGCAAAGTTATTCGCAGAATAACTTGCTGAAACAAAAAACTCTGTGTTGCTCTGGGAACTCTGTGGTAAAAAACAATTCGTGTATATTAGTGTTAATTCGTGGTTGAATAAAATCAACGAAATCAGCGTAATCTGCGATTAAAAAAATTTAGTGCCTTAGTGTCGGAGCTTGTCCGCCGTAGTCTCTTAGGGACGAAGGCAGGTCTGTGGCTAAAAATCCTCAATTAAAAATTCCTGAGTCACTATACTCGTATGCAGTATACTGCATACGAGTATAGTTAAAAACAACTAACAACCAGTAACTTTTCTGCTTTAAATCTGCTTCTGTAGATGTGGAAATAACCGTGTTTTGTTTCAACTCCCTTAGGAGTCCATAGGACAAAGGCTCAATAAAAAGGCTAAGGCCGTTGATATATTTGCTCTAAGATATTCCTGCAAAGCAGGAAAATTCAAAGCGATGTGCCGACGGCACGCTCGCTTGCAAGTAAGGCACGCGGTTTGAATTTAATAGTGTTTGAAAAACACTGTCTTAAAGCAATCTTGGCCGTGCAAATCAGTGTTAATCCGTGTCTAATTTCCCTTCGTGTTCTTCGTGGTGAATAAAAATTCGTGTTAATTTGTGTTCATTCGTGGTTAATTCTTCGTGCCTTACTGCCTTGGTGGCTACAATTCTTTCTCAATTTCTTCGAGTATAACTTTTTTCGCCTGCTCGTAATTGAATTTAAGGTTCACGCCTGCCGCGACTTTATGGCCGCCGCCGCCGAATTTTTGCGCGATTTTACGGACATCGATGCTACCGTCGCTGCGCAGTGAGCAGCGGACCCCGCCATCTTTCAATTCCACAAACAATGCTGATGCTTTGACAGAACTGATTCGTTGCGATTCGTTGACAAATTCTTCGGTATCGGGGCCTGAAGCACCGGTTGAATCGAAATCGCTCCGCATAATATGCATTATTGCTATTTTGTTATCATGATGGAGTTCGAGGTTTTCGAACATTTTGCCTAAGAGTTTGAGTCTGGCGAGCGAATAATTCTGATACATTTTGCGGTAAATTTCAGTTGGTTTTGCTCCCTGTTCGATAAGTATTGATGCGTTTCGCATAACTCTGGCGTCTGTATTATCGAATCTAAACCACCCTGTATCGGTTGAGATAGCGATATAGAGCGCTTCGGCGATTGCCGGCGTGATTTTCCATTTTGCTGATTTGAGCAGGTCGAGGACTATTTCGCCGGTTGCTGCTGCTGTTGGGTCAACGATTTCGACGGTTCCCAAACCATCTCCTGTCAGGTGGTGGTCGATAACGAGGACGGGGACTTTTGAAGTTTTTAGCCACTTGTCAAGGTCGGCAAGCTGAACATAACTATTTGTATCTACAATCACTACAAGGTCGAATTTGCCGAATTTTCCGGATTGTATATCTTCAATTTTTATATCATTTCCCAGCACTGGCACTGGCGTATTGAAGATAAATTTATACCACTCTGCCGGCGGCGAAAGCAGCAGCGGCTTTGCCTCTTTGCCAAGCTGTGCCGCAATCTCGCACATACATTTCGTCGAACCGACGGAATCCCCATCAGGCCTCGTGTGAGAGGTTACGAGCCAGCTTGTTGTTTTTTTAAGTAAATCTATCGCCTTCTTAAAATCGTCAGTTGCTGTCATCTAATTCTTTCCTAAAAATCACAGATTATACAAATTAAGAGTAAATAGATATTAAAAGTTAAAAAGAAAAAATACAAATCAAAATTCTAACAATATTACCACCAAAATCAGCTATTCTGAGATTTAAACTTCTCCAAACCACAACTGCGAATAAGCTCAAGATTGCCGAGCCTGTCAGTCCTGAATATTAACTTGAAAACCTTACTGATAAAATTGTTCAACTTTGGACATTGCTTCAAATCCCTAAATTCTACACAACCAGCACAAGTAGTAATATTCCTGTCCATCGCACATTTTTTCACCTTGCAACCCTTAAACATAGGCTTCTCACTGTGACACCCCTCGCATTTGTGCCGTTTAAATTGGCCGCATTCAGAACAAACCAGACCACAATAAGCTATTATCGCTTCGCCAGTCATTATCGCATCCTTTCTTTTAACCGCGGATTACACGGATTACGCGGATTTATCTGATTGAAAATTATCGCGGTTAGTTTAATTGGTTTCATTGGTTATCTCTTAAAATTATTCCAATTTAAGTTTCGTATATACAATGCCTTCGGCTGTTGGATAAACAGCATGTAAATTATCTTCTTTGTCAAATTCCGCAGCGAAAAACTTTGTATATAGAATTGCTTCAGGCTTGTCTTGATTATCATCTATAACAGAATATTTTGTATAAATGATAGGCTTAGCATTGATGCCTTTTAAAATTATTTCTTCATTGCTCCATTTGTCATCTTTTTTGACCTTCTGAACAATGTTTCCGCTGCGGTCAATCCAAAAGACGTGAACAATTCCAAACCGGTTAACTCGCACAAGAGGACAAAAACCTTCTGCTATTTTTTCGGCTTTGCCGTAAGATTTATCGTTGCATTGCCAAAAATAAATACTCGAATTGACATCATTTAGGTTAAAACCCTCTTTATGCTGCAGGCCTTTATATTCTACCATGGTAGAACCCGCGCGGTGTCTTTGCCATTTAACCCATGAAAAAACAGCAAAAACATCATCATCTCTGGTGTCTGTCGATAAAACTCCATAATCACAGTAGGTATCTGTTCTTTCATTATAGCCGGGAGTATTTTCGTATATTTTACAGTTTCTAGTGTTTTTCTCTTTTTTCAAATTATAATCTGAATAATATAGCATTATTGATTGTGTAATATCTCTATCTGTATAATAATCTCCCGTATCAAAAGTATATCTCTTATGATTGTAGCCACTTCTGCCGGGTTCAACGAGTTTTATTGGCGCCCTGCGCCCATTATCCATAAATGGCACATCTATATTCCTGAAACCAAAGAAATGAATTGAATCTTTCCCGCCCATTGCCTCCTCGACCACATAAGACTCATCTCTTTTGCCGCCATAATCAAGTTTTATACAACGCACAATTTTATTATCCTGAATCTTTGCCAATAATGGTTTTTTAAATCTAACATTACCGGCAGATACAATCCTTTCAAGACTATCAAAAGGACCAAACGCAACCAAATTGTAATGACCAAATAAATAATAACAATTACTCTGCTCATGAAGCAAAACAACTCTATGATAATGGTGATATTCTGAAATGACCGGCTTGATATAACTTTCAAGCTCAAGTTGCTTTTGAACCCTGTAAACATCAACAGTATTTATGTCATCAAGGACAATATAAAACTGGTTGTCTTTCAAATAGCCACCCAAAATGTCGCAGTATTTTTTCAGATTATCTGTCCTTATCAAGTTATTGTTTGTGTAGAGAAGGCGTCTCATAGTTATCAGTGCATTATCGTTGTTAAAAAGAAATTTAGCCCAATGCATATCACAATCGGTTATCTTTTCGGCAATTATCTTTTGTTCTAAAATTTGAGCACAATCGGCATTTTGGCAATGGATAAATAATATTAAACATGCAAACAATATAATTTTTTCTTTATTTATATAAATCTCCACTCTGCTGTCCAGTCTTGGACTTGACATAATTTTCCTTTCAAAATTACTACGGTAATCCAAGAAGTCTATTTAAACTCATTTTTCCGGCCTTGGCCTTAAAATAAAACATCCTCAAACGCTCCGTATCAGATGTCATAATCGCCTGGCCATCACGAATTGTCCAATCGGGCAAAAGCCAGCCGGAGATATAAATATAGCCTTCGATTTTATCCGTTTTATTGGTTTCATAATTGTAATCGACCAATAGGAAACGACCTTTTGCAAGAAAATAAACATTGTTCGGCTCATTGGTTTTTTCAATATCCGCATAAGTCTCATCAGGTATTAGAAAACCTTTAATTGAACAGTCGGACAGCTCAAATTCCCTGCTTTTGTTCGGGTCAATATAGAATTTGTCCAGCCAAGTCCCTTCAATAGATAAATCGGGATTAAACCTTAACACAATCGTTCCTCTGCCTCTTTTATTTTCGAAAAGCTCCGTTTTCAGCATCATAACTTCTGTAATTTGCGGCTGCTGCGGGTCCGGCGTCCCCAAACCGCCTTGAGTCAATTGTTTCTGGATTTTCTCCCACTGCTGCCAGGGAGGATTATTTATATCCTGAACAAATTCTTCCTTCACCTTCCTGGGTTTAATAACAAACCACATTCCAATCAAAACAAAAATCAAAAGCAACAATAATAAAATATAACCGGCATTTTTATGATTTCGTTTTATCCTCATTTCATCATCCATTTTTTCTCATCTCCGCCAAAGCAAATGTGAATATTTTTCACTTGAGGCGTTTTTCGACAGAATCAAAAATCCGTTCTGCAATTTCAAGACACTTTTTGCATATTTCCTCGTCCGGCTCAAAATCCGGCAAAACCCCGCCCAAAGGATATTTTGAAGGCAAATATATCGAATCCAGCAGGTCGCAATCCTCCGGCGTAATATTGATATTTTTGCCATTGTTTTCCAATAGGCTTACTAATTCGGCAATACTATGAGTTTTAAGAAATTTAATGTCAAATTCTATAAGTAACGCTTTTAAAACTTTTTCCACCGCCTGCTGGACATTTTGCAGGCAGGGATTAAATAAACTGCCAGCAAGCAATTGTGCGGATTGCAGGTTTTCATTGGCATATTCAAGCCATTTTATTGTCTCATCTTTCATATATGACCCGCCCTTTTGAGATTTCATCCATAAAAAAACTTTTTCCCGCATCCGACCTTAGAGGAAATATATCAAGCGGTATTTTCTGGGCGATAGAACGTGTTTTCCTTCGATACTTCAGGGCAAGCGGGAGATATTTTTCACTGCTATCCTGAAAGACAGCTACATCAAGGTCGTGCGGATTGGGAGAGGTCAGAAATGAGCCAAAGATTACAATCCGGCGGACTTCAGGCTCATCTGTCAGAAAACTGATTAAATTGCTTATTATTATTTTTTTATCAATCTTTCCCATAATTCTTCCTAAAAAACATAAACCTTATTTTATAAAATAATAGCCTTAAAGAAAAGATAATTTTGTTTTTTCAATTTCCTAATATATCCTTTGCTTTTTGGCAATCTTTTGCGATTTGTTCCTTTAGTTCCTTTTCCGATTCAAAACGCTGCTGATGACGGATAAAGTCGATAAAGTCCATCGCAAGATACTTACCATACAAATCCTCAACACTGCCGGCGAGGATATGAGCCTCTATAAGCAAAGGATGGTCGGAAATAAAGGTCTTAGCCCTGCCGAGACTGAAAACAGCGGGAACCTTCTGATTGAGCAAACAGAGTCCTTCAATATTGTCGGCAACGGAAACAAACCCTGCGTAAACGCCTTCGGCGGGAATAATCTGCTCGTGGGGTTCGATATTCGCTGTCGGAAAACCAAGCTGAGAACCTATGCCTCTGCCTTTAGAAACCATCCCCATAAGACGATAGGCTCTGCCGAGGGCTTTTGCGGCATCAGCGACATTGCCGGTATGCAACAAATGACGGATAAGCGTGCTTGAAACCCTTGATAAACAATCACCAATTTTTATTTCTTCAGGCTCAACAATGATAACATCAAAGCCAAGCTGTTTTCCGAGCTGCCGGAGAATTTGAGCGTTGCCGCTTCGGCCATAGCCGAAATGAAAATCATCACCCTCAATTACGGCCTTCGGCGCGATAGTATCTTTTAAAAAATCATCGACAAAATCGGCAGGCGAAAGCGTCAAAAGCGAGTAACTATCCCTGAGAACAATCAGATAATCAATGCCGGCCGATTCGAGCAGGGCCTTTTTTAAAGGCAGAGGCGTTAAGACCTGCGTTTGTTTTTCGGGGTGCAGGATAGCTGCCGGATGAGGGTCAAAGACAATAGCGGCAACGGGACAATCGCCGAATTTCGCACTGGTCTGCCGGGCAGCGGCAATAATCTTTTTATGGCCAAGATGGACGCCGTCAAAGTTGCCGATTGTCAGACAGCAGCCTTTGAGTTCGTTATCGATTTTTTCAATTGTGTTTATAATCTGCATTTTAGACTCGGATTAACACCGTTTTTATTAGACACGGATTTACACGGATTAACACTGTATTAAAAAAAACCGCGTGGGCTTCCGTCTTCGCTAAAAGCTACGACGGACGGGAAAGCCCACCCTACAAATATAAGTCCATTTTACGGCTGAAAAGCAATGGGGGCAAGAAATTTAAGGGTAACAAAAGCCGGTATTTTTTAGTCGCAATTACGGATTTTTTCTGATAAACTATACGTAAATTTGGGATTTCAAGGATGGTATTGCAGAATCCAGATAATCCGGTATTTGACGGCAGTAACCCGCCAGTCCGCGAAGTCGTTCACGCGCAGATTGCAGCGATGGGCAGAGAGCTTACGGAAAAACAATTCGACCAGGCATATCAGCGGATTAGCGACCTCTACGAACTAAAGGCGATAATTTTCGCCGAGGAAATTGCGGCGATTGCCGAGGAAATTCATATCCAGCCTGAAAAAGGATGGGACCTCATATCGCTTAAAATAACTATCGGGCCAAAGATTCTGCCCGCAGCGACAGTTTCGCTCAAAACGCCTGACGGCAAAAAAATAACATCCAAATCGGAAGGCTACAGCTCTACCGACGCGATATTTTCGGCAATAGGACAGGTGACAGATATAAGGGTCTTTCTGAAGGATTTTAACTTCAGTATGATAAGCGGCGGGACAAATTCGCTCGGACAGGCAAGTATGACAATCGATTATCATAATCAACAGGTCCGAGCTACAGCCTGCTCGATAGATATGCTCGAAGCGGCGGCAAAAGCGTATCTTATAGGGATAAATATCGTAATGGATAGAATAAAAGAGCAACTGGAATAAAAAGGTTTGAGTTTTTAGTTAAAATATTATGACATATCTTGCGGTTCCAATATCAGGAAAAGATTTTAAAAGCTGCAAAGAGCAGATAACATCGGCAGTAAAAGCCGGGGCCGAAATGCTCGAATTGCGGACTGATTACATTGAAGAACTTAATACTGATAAGCTGCGTGAAATATTCAAATCCGCAAAGCAAACCGCCCTGCCTATAATTGTTACGTGCAGAGATTCTGCCCAGGGCGGACAAAATAATTTACCCCCCGATATTCATAAACAGATTTTGAACGAAGCGATAAAACTCGGCGCTGATTTAATAGACTGCGAATACGCGAATTTCATAAAAGACTTCGGCGAACCAATTAAAAAAGCACTTGCTGAAAGCAAAAAAACCAAACTCATACTCTCGGCACATAATTTTAACGGAACATTCGAAGATTTAAACGATATATATGAAAATATGTTCTCCGCGTATCCGGCGGCAATTGCCAAGACCGCATATAAGGCTAATCATATAAACGATTGCTTCGCGGCATTTGACATTCTTAAAAAATACAGCGACAAGGCAATTGCGATATGTATGGGGCAGGCTGGAATCATCAGCAGGATAATCGCAAGGAAACTTGACGCGTTTTTGACTTTCGCAAGTGCCGGCGAAAATCAGGAAACGGCAGCGGGACAATTGACCATTGAAAAAATGAAAAAACAGTTCCGGTTCGGGACGGAAACTTGCGAAACTGAATTTTTCGGCGTTATCGGCGACCCTGTGGAACATTCGATAGGGCCTGTTACCCACAACGCCTGCTTTGCTACGGAAAAAATGAACAAGATTTATCTGCCTTTGCTTGTTTCCGGAAGCCAGAGGGAATTTAATGAATTTTTAGATAATATAACTGCAAGGCCGTGGCTTGACTTTAGGGGATTCAGCATAACGCTGCCGCACAAAACGAGCGCACTCGAATACGCTCAGGCAAAAGGAGAATACATCGAGCCGCTGGCGGTGAAAATCGGCGCAGTCAATACGCTGATAGTCGGATTGAATGAAAGAATAACCGGCTACAATACCGATTATGCCGGTGCTATGGACGCGTTGACATACGCTTTGGGCATAAAAAGAAAACAGCTCCAGAACAAAGTCGCGGCTGTTATCGGCGCAGGCGGCGCAGCAAGGGCGATTATCGCAGGTCTGACTGACGCAGGCGCAATAATTACGATATATAACCGCACAGTATCGAAGGCACACGACCTTGCTTCGGAATTCGGCTGTCACTGGTCCGACTTAAAGGAAATCGAAAAACTCGATGCTCAGATTGTTATAAACTGCACAAGTATCGGAATGAATCCGAAAATTGACGCAAGTCCCATACCTGCAAAATGTATCAGAAAGGATATGGTCGTATTCGATACGGTTTATAATCCTCTTGAAACACTGCTTTTAAAACAGGCTAAACAGGCCGGCGCTAAAACTGTCAGCGGGGCCGAGATGTTTATCAACCAGGCCGCCGAGCAGTTTAAGCTTTTTACTCATAAAGACTGCCCGATGGAAATCCTGCGTCAGACAACATTTAAGGCGCTTGGGGAAAAATAATCTGGATTCTGTTCCTCGGCGAATCGGGGCGAGAGGATTTGAACCTCCGACCTCTTGGTCCCGAACCAAGCGCTCTAATCCAAGCTGAGCTACGCCCCGGGAAAAATGTTATTCTACAAAATTTTATTTCCTTTTGCAACCTATAATAAATTCACCGGGTCAACGTCAACCTGAACCTGCACGGCAGAATTTGGCGGTTTTAACCGGCGAAATGTTTCAAAAAGCTGAGTAAAGTTATTAGGATTGGCCGTCCGCAGGATAATCTGCATTCTGTAAAAACGCTGAATACGACTAATAACAGCAGGCATCGGGCCGGTAAGTTTTATATCCAGAGCGAGCAAAGAAATAATATTATTCAACTGCTCCGCGAAAATGGCGGCAGAGGTGCTTAGCCGGTCATATTTTGTATCTCTCAATCGCACTAAAGCCACCCTGCCGAACGGCGGTAAAAGACAAGCCTGGCGGTGTTTTAATTCCTCTTTTATGAAGCCTTCAAAATCGTCCTGCACGGCAAATTTAATCGCGGGCTGGTTAGGCAAAAATGTCTGAATGTAAACAATCCCGCCTTTAGCGCTTCTGCCTGTCCTGCCTGCGACGTGACAGATAAGCTGATATGTTCGCTCATTGGCCCGGAAATCCGGAAGCTGCAAAGAGGTATCTGCGCTTATAATTCCGACGAGCGTAACGTTAGGGAAATGAAGTCCCTTTGCAAGAATCTGCGTGCCGGCAAGAATATCGATTTTGCCCGAATCGAAATCGCTAAGCAGGCGGTAATAATCGTGATGCTGCATCGAATCGCTGTCAACCCTGACTACGCGCGCATCGGGCAATTTTGTTTTAAGCTCGTCTTCGAGCCGCTGCGAGCCGATACCAATCATCGTAACCGCTTTGCCGCAGAGCGGACAATTTCTCGACACAAGCGTTTGTGAAAGGCAATAATGACATATCGCAAAACCGCCTTTAAGTTTGTTTTTCAGCTCCGGCGACTGCTGCGGTTTTTCGGATTTGTGAAAAGTCAAAGTAACATCGCAGTTTTTGCACTTGAGCGTATATTTGCAGCTTGGGCAGAAAATAAAATTGCTGTAGCCTCTGCGATTCAAAAGAAGAATTGCCTGCTCTTTTTTCTGCAGCGTCTGCGTCAGCGCCGCAAGAAGCTCAGAGCTGATTAAATTTACGCCGTGAGTTTCAAAACGTTGCTGCGTCATATCAATAATTTTCATCAAGGGTTTAGGAAGGCTCATAACGCGATTTGGCAAAGAAAGACGTGTAAAATGTTTTTTTGTCTTACAGTTATAAAGCGTTTCAAGCGAAGGAGTTGCGCTTCCCAGCACACAGACGGCGTTTGTCATTTGCGATAATTTAATAGCGGCATCTTTGCCGTTATATCTCGGAACGGTATCCTGTTTATAGCTTGGCTCGTGTTCTTCATCGACTACTATTATTCCGGGGTTTGAAACCGGGGCGAAAATTGCGCTTCTTGCGCCGATAACGACTATCGGCGATGTGGTTTTTATTTTCTGCCACTGGGCATTTCGCTGCGAGGCGTTAAGCTGGGAATGCATCACAGCGATATTTTTAAATCTGCTGCTGAACCGCTGAACAGTCTGAGCGGTCAGAGCAATTTCCGGCAAAAGCACAATTGCGCTTTTTCCTTTTTCGACAGCCCTTTCAATCGCCCTGATATATACCTCGGTTTTCCCGCTGTCTGTTACGCCGTGCAGAAGAACGACAGAAAAAGTATTGGAATTCATTCTTTCTTCTATTTCAGCAAGCGCTTTCTGCTGGTCATCATTTAAAATCACTTCGGGCGTTTTTAATAATAAACCTTTGGGAATTACCGGTAAATCTTTTGTAAATGCCCGGCTTGTAAGTTTTACAACTCCTGCACGGACAAGTTTATTCAAAGGGGAAATGCCGATTTTTAACTCCTCCAGAAAACTTTTCAATCCAACGGCTGATTCAGCGTTAAAGGCTTTAGCATCCTTTAATGCCTGGACAATCTGCTTTTGTTTTTTACTATGAATTTCATCCTTTTTTTCTTCCTCAACAGTAAGATATACCTGCTTGATTTTTTGGACGCCTGTGCTTTTTTTGACGGCGGCAGGAATCATAGCGCTTAAGACCTGGCCAAGCGGACAAACATAGAAATCGCTTATCCATTTGCCGAACGCAAGCTGTCTTTCGTCAAGCAATGGCTGAGCATCGAGTATTTTTTTTACGAATTTCAGTTTCCTTTTCGATATTTGGCTTGTTTCGACATTCTTCATCTCTATACAGAACGCCGCTATCCGTTTATTCGCCCTGCCGAAAGGGACTTCAACACGCCGGCCCGGCTGAACATCGCTAAATTTGTCCGGCAAAAGATAATCAAAAACATTATCAACGCCTGTATCGGGAGCAACCGTTATGATTTTGCTGCAGGAAACATCTTTGTTTTCAGAAATGTCGAACAGGCTGTCCGTATCAGATAATATCATTACGATTCATCAGCTCTGATAATCGGCAGGTCAAGCCAGAATACGGCGCCTTCGCCGAGCGTGCTTTCGAGTCCGATTGTGCCGGAAAGCAGCTTGGCAAGCTCCATACTTATCGCAAGGCCAAGACCCGTGCCGCTCTGGTTTCTTGTCAATGAGCCGTCAAGCTGGCGGAATTTTTCAAAAATTTTCTCCTTGTCGGTCTCTGCAATTCCCGGCCCGGTATCTGAAACGGAAATTCTTACAGTCTGGTCATTAGGCATAAAAGCCTGTATTTCGATTTTGCCGTTTTCGGGCGTGAACTTTACCGCATTGCTGAGCAGGTTATAAAGAATCTGCTGCGCTTTGCCCGCATCGGTTTTTATCAGGGGAATACTTTCATCAATATTCAAACGCACTTTAAGTTTTTGTTTTTCAGTCAGGGGGGAAAAGAAAGCCAGCGATCCGCGGCAGAGTTCCGGAATGCTCGTTTTTTCGATATGCAATTCTATCTTGCCGGCCTCGGCCTTTGCAAGCTCAAGCAGGTCATTAATCATATTAAGAAGACTTTTGCCGCTGGTAATGATGTTCTCGGCATAACGTTTGCTTTTAGCGGCATCCTCGGCGCCCTTTTCACGCAGAATCTCGGCAAAGCCCAGGATAGCGTTTAAAGGCGTTCTAAACTCATGCGACATATTGGCGAGAAATTCGCCTTTGAGCTTGTTTGCCTTGAAAAGCTCGATATTTTTGTTGGAAAGCTCGGTAATTTTGGCGTCGAGCTGTTTGTTTGCCTGCCGGAGCTTTTCCTGCCCTTCAACCAGATTATCAAGCATTGTATTTAGCGCATCGCCGAGCTTTTCGAATTCATCCTGCGTTTTAACACCGCTGCGAACATCGAGATTTCCCTGTGAAACATTATCAACAATAGCCCGAAGCTGTCTGATTGGACTTAGAATTATCCGCTGCGCGATTATATAAAACGCGACAATCGCACCGGCGCCGGCAAAAAGGCCGGCGGTAATAACACATATCCAGTTTAAAAGCAGCGTTTTGCTGGTTTCCCTGCCGGGCATCTGAACGAGAATTGCTCCTATCGGCTCATCGAGACTGAAAACAGGAGCAGAGCCTTCAGAGCTGTGGCAGGAAAGACATTTTTTATTCGAATGAACAATGTCTATGTAAGTCGTTTCGTCATTGCCGCCTACTTTTCCTGCCCAGGCAATCTCGTCGATTTTGCCCTCCTTAACCATTTGTTCGATTGTTTCGTTTTGTCTCTTTGAAAGATGTTTTTTCCACTCCTGCTGCGATTTGTCGAACCTGAGCCATTTTACTCTGCTTGATTTTGCCTCTCTTCTTGCCCCGCTTTCTTCAAGCATAATTATATCATTGCTGTCTTTGGCCCCGAGTTTGAAATGCCTCTCATAAACTGTATTCACAACTGCTCTGCCGGCATCCAGAACGGCTTTCTCCGTCAGTTTGCCCATCCAGAAATACGGCATCAGCAGGGCAATAAACAAAACGAGAAGAATAGCTGCGCCGAAAAGGAGTCTGCATTTGCCGGCAAGAGAAACAGGCTGCAAATGCAGCGTTTTTAAAAATCGCTGGAATTTTTCTGCTATCTCGCTCATCGCTCAATAATTATACAACAGAAAGCCGCGAAAATACAGTTTTTAATGATGAGTCTGAACTCTTAAATTCAGCTCATCAAGCTGGGCCTGCTCGACCCCGCTTGGGGCCTCAGTCAAAAGACATTGGCCTTTTTGAGTTTTTGGAAATGCAATAACATCACGGATATTATCTGTTTTTGTCAGCAGCATAACCAGCCTGTCAAGTCCGAAGGCAATCCCGCCGTGCGGCGGAGCGCCATACTTTAGAGCCTGAAGGAAAAATCCGAACCTGTCTTGCGCCTGTTTGCGCGTAATTTTCAGCAGGTCAAAAACCTTTGCCTGAATCTGAGGCTGATGAATACGAACGCTTCCGCCTCCGATTTCCGAGCCGTTGACTACTATATCATAAGCCTGAGACCTGATTGAACCGGGGTCAGTATCAAGTTTTTCAATATCTTCCGGCACGGGAGCCGTAAACGGATGATGAAGAGAATCAAACCTGTTTTCCTGCGGATTCCACTCAAAAAGCGGAAAATCCACTACCCAGACAAACTCATAGCGATTGTCGTCAATCAACCCAAGCTCCCTGCCCAGCTTAATTCGCAGCGGAGCAAGAGCCTTATTCGCCGCTGCGGGCGTATCGGCAACAAACAGAAGCAAATCGTCCGGCTTTGCGCCGAATTTTTCTATTATCTGCTGCCTCTGCTGAGGCGTGAAAAACTTCGCGATGCTGCTTGATAAATCCGCCTTTTTGGTTTTCTCATCCACAACAACCTTAAACCAGGCAAGACCTTTTGCGCCGAAGTCGGTAACCAGCGTTGTAAAAGTTTTATCTATATCGCTGCGTGAAAATTTCGCCCCGCCCCCGACCGCGCAAATACCCTTTACAACGCCGCCTTTGGCAATCGTATCTGCAAAAACTTTAAATTGACTCTGTGCCGCAATATCGGAAATGTCCTTCAGCTTCATCTCGAAACGCATATCAGGCCTGTCAACGCCGTATTCATCAATAGCCTGCTTATAGTCCATTCTTCTTATCGGCACCGTAACGTCAATACCAAGTATTTCCTTGAATACTTTGGCAACAAGCCGTTCGTTAACGCTAATCACATCATCGCTTTGAACAAAGCTCATCTCGACATCAATCTGAGTAAATTCCGCCTGCCTGTCTGCCCTGGGGTCTTCATCTCTGAAGCACCGGACAATCTGAAAATATTTGTCCATACCGCTGACCATCAGCACCTGCTTAAAAAGCTGCGGCGACTGCGGCAGCGCATAAAACATTCCGCTGCAAAGTCTGCTCGGCACAAGAAAATCTCTTGCCCCTTCAGGTGTGCTTTTGCCAAGAAAAGGCGTCTCAATCTCCCAGAAACCTTCGCTGTCATAAAAATCACGGGCTATTTTTGTAACCTTATGGCGAATCCTGAACCGCTCCTGCATTTCAGGACGTCTAAGGTCGATATAGCGGTATTTTAGCCTTAATTCTTCATCCACGTTTTGCGCATTGAAAATCTCGAAAGGCGGAGTTTCGGCAGTATTAAGGATTTCAAGTTTATCAATCAGGATTTCTATTTCGCCTGTCGCCAGTTTCGGATTTGTTAGTCCCTCGCCTCTCATTCGAACTGTGCCGCTTGCGGCTATCACCCATTCGCATCGCAGCTGACGTGAAAGTTTGTGCATTTCAGGCTGTGCCTCGGGATTAAATACGAGCTGTGTTATGCCGTATCTGTCGCGCAAATCTATAAAAACAAGATTGCCATGGTCGCGATAAGAATCGACCCAGCCGCAAAGAATAACATTAGTTCCTGTATCGCCGGCACGAAGCCGGCCGCAATTATGAGTTCTTTTGAGCATAGAAATTCCCTGAAGTATCTTTTAATGTTGGTTTCGCCTCGCCGAAATGGCGGCGGGGTTCATTACTTAAGTAATTCATCAATCGCATCGGTGATATCGGTTTTTTTTACCAGACCCACCCACTTCTTCGTTATCTGGCCTCCATCAAACAGGATTACGGTAGGAATAGCGCTGATACCAAATTCAACTGCCGCCTCGTGATGTTCATCGGTATTTAATTTGCAGATTTTTGCCTTACCTGCGTATTTAACGGCAATCTCCCCAATGACAGGCGCCAGCATCTTGCACGGCCCGCACCACGGAGCCCAGAAATCCACCAGCACAGGTTCAGAACTGTTATGCACAACTTCGTCGAATTCCGCATCAGTCAGTTCGTTTATATTCGCTGCCATTTTCATTCCTTTCCGCTAATATATTTTTCCTGCCGTCTAAACAAGGATTTTATTTGAATTCCCCGCAAATGTCAAATTATTTAACCGTTGTCTCTATCAGGCGAATTACCTGAACTATTGTCATTAAGTCCCTGCTGCTGCTCGACTTGCAAAGGGGCATCGACAACAGGCTCCGGCTCAATTTCTTTTATAGGCACTGTTGGTTTCCCAGTCGTTTGTTTATCCTCCACAGTCTTTATAGGAATCGCAGGAATTGCGTTTTTCTGTTCCTGAATATTTAACTGCTGCTCCGTTTGAGCAAGGATTGCGTTCTGAACAGCCTGCTCAGCAGGCACATCAGTCAGCGCACGCAGATAAATCGGCATACCTGTTTTAGCCTGTTCTGCGGTTATGAGTTTTTCCCTGACAAGCTCAAGCACAGCAAGAAACAAGCCAACTAAAACTATCCTGTTTTTCTTGTCCGCAAAAATCCTTTCAAAATTCATCGCTCCTTCCGTCTGCAGGCGATGAAGTATCTCAATTTGATAAAGGTCGATTGGAGTATCATCTATAATATGGCTGATGTCCATCATTCCGCCGGTTGCCTTCATCATCGTATCGAACGCACCGAGCAAATCCCAGATGTTCAGCTGGTCAATATCAAGCTCCGGCTCGGCATCAGACTTTAAGCCGGCAATAATATTATCGCTGCGCGGAAATTTCTGCTCCTGATTCTCAGCGGAAATTTTTAAAAGGTTAGCTGCATCCTTGAATTTCTTATACTCAAGCAACTGCCTGATAAGCTCGGCCCGCGGGTCGCTCTGCTCATCCGCCAGGGCGTCAAGCTCATCGGCAGGAAGAAGCATCGCGGATTTTATCTCCATCAGGGTCGCCGCCATCACAAGAAACTCTCCTGCCAGCTCCACATCGAACATTTTTATCATTTCGACATAGTGGATGAACTCTTCGGTAATCCGCGATATGGGAATATCATAAATATCGACCTCTTCCCTGCGAACCAGATACAGCAGTAAATCAAGAGGGCCTGAAAATATATCAAGATTTATCCTGTATTCAGACATCTTAATCTATTCCAACTGCTTTCCGAGCTCTTTCGAGGGTTTTTTGAGCCACCGCTTTGGCTTTTTGGGCGCCTTCTCGCAAAACTTTCCGCACGTAATCGACGTTTTGCTCAAGCTCAACTCTTTTTTGCCTGTAAGGTTTGAAATATTCGATTAAAAGCTCGGCAAGACGTTTCTTGGTTTGTCCGTAACCGACGCCGCCCTGCCGATATTTCTTTTCCCAGTCGGCCAATTCTTCTTTCGACGCAACAAGTTTTAGCATCGCGAAAACATTGCATTTGTCCGGGTCTTTCGGCGATTCGACAAGAGTAGAATCCGTAACAATGCTCATTACTTTTTTCTTTACAGACTGCTCAGGCTCAAAAATCTCGATAGTGTTGTTATAGCTTTTGCTCATTTTCCTGCCGTCGATGCCCGGCACAACCGCAACGGATTCGAGAATATATGGTTTTGGAAGAACGAATGTCTCGCCGTAAGTATTATTAAAATATCCTGCAATATCTCTCGTAACCTCTATATGCTGTTTCTGGTCTGCGCCTACGGGAACAAGATTGCTATCGAAAATCAGAATATCGGCAGCCTGCAGGACCGGATATGCAAACAGGCCGTGATTTGCACTTACGCCCTGTGCAACTTTTTCTTTGTAGTTGACGCATCTTTGCAAAAGGCCCATCGGCGTTATGCAGGAAAGTATCCAGGTTAATTCAGTAACTTCCGGCAAATCCGACTGGCACCAAAAAACTGTCTTTTTCGTATCTAAGCCGAGCGCAAGATAATCCATCGCAACCGCTAATTTATTTTGTCTTAAATCCGCAGGTTTCGGCCCGCTGGTCAGGGCGTGGTAATCAGCGATAAAATAGAACCCCTCATTTTCAGCCTGGAGCGCCAGGTGCTGGCGCATAGCGCCGAAGTAATTGCCGATATGCAATTTCCCCGAAGGCTGAATTCCTGATAATACTCTCATTCTTAAAAATCTTTCTTATTTAATACTGTATTGCTGCTTTGCAAACGCTTTAAGTCCGTGTCCGTCAGTGTCTGCAAATAGTTACAAATTAAAGACATAAAGCTAACAATTCTCGCCCCTAATGTCAAGATATTCCTAAAGATATGCTAAATAAGATGATACGCAAAAAGAAAGGCCGAGTCAAAAACTCGGCCTTATTTGAATGGATTGATTTTTATCTGCGAGATTTTCGCAAAACCCGTCCTGAGCGAAGCCGAAGGGCCAAACCACCCAAGCTGAACAGTAAAAGCGTTGTGGGTTCGGGAATGGAAAGACGAACAGCTTCATCTACTCCGGTGAAGCAAACGTGAGAAAATGCAGGATTACTGTAATTCGATAAACATGCGACAGACAATCCTGAAGTAAATCCGTTGTATGATTCCTGAATTTTGTCTACATATTCATTTACACCTACTGACCTCATATATCCGACGAAGTAGCTTTTACCCCCGACCATTTCAAAAGAAAAAGTATTTGATTGTTTCCAGGTAGTCGTTGTCTCGGCACTAAACTGCTTCGATTCTGATACATACAGAAAATTATGACTCCCTCCATCAATTATTACAAATTTGAGCTCACCTTGTGACAGCATTTGATTTAGAATGGATATTCCGGTAATTTCCGTGTTACTGTTAACCGCAATTAGTGTGGCAACGCCCGAGTTTGGACTCGAGAAACCACCCCATACATAAGGCGGAGTAAAGGTATCAAATACTGTCGTCGCCTGTGCATGGTGCAAACCGAGGCAAAGAACTATCAAGACCATTTCCACCAACCAGATTGTAATTTTTCTACTTTTCATTTTCTCATCCTTCCCAAAAGTTAATTTTTTTATAAGCGCAGCGATACCACTGATTTATTTGCAAATGGAAAATCCTCAATAATCTCATTTTCTTCCTACTCCGTTAATAACCGCACTATTATAGGATATTTCCTGCTGACCGTCAAGGGAAAATTAGAGTAAACGTTAATCAGAATAATTCGTGAAAATTCATGTCGGAGCCTGTCCGCCGAAGCCTTGGCGACGGCGGATGCCTTAGTGGCTACCGTCCCCGGCGGGACTCGAACCTGCAACCTTTGGCTTCGGAGGCCAACGCTCTATCCAATTGAGCTACGGGGACTTACTGGCGTAATTTATCCGCCTATGGCGGATTATCTCCGGCCGAACTCCAATTGTCCAGAAATTCTCCTTTAATACGGCCACTTCCAATTACGGATTTCCGGTATATCTTCGCCGTGTTCTGTAATGTAATGTTTATGCTCTATCAGTTTATTATGCAGCCATTCTTTTACATAAGCGGCGCGGTTTTGCAATTGCGGCAGACGGTCAATCGCATCATCCGCCAGGTTGAAACGGTCAAGCTCATTTAACACGGTCATATCGAACGGCGTAGTAGTTGTGCCTTCTTCTTTATAGCCGCGGACGTGAAGATGATTATGATTGTTCCTGCGATAAGCCAAACGGTGTATCAGCCAGGGATAACCATGAAAAGCGAAGATTACCGGCTTATCAGTAGTAAATAGACTGTCATAATCCTTATCTGAAAGTCCGTGCGGATGTTCGTTCTGCGGCTGAAGCGTCATTAAATCGACAATATTTATCACCCGAATTTTCAAATCCGGAAAATGCTGCTTTAAAATATCCACCGCCGCCAAAGTTTCCAGCGTCGGCACATCGCCGCAGCAGGCCATTACCACATCCGGCTCAGAACCTTTGTCATTGCTTGCCCATTCCCAGATGCCGATGCCTTTTGTGCAATGCTCAACAGCAGCGTCCATATCCAGATACTGCAGGGCCGGCTGTTTGCCCGCGATAATAACATTTACATAATGCCTGCTGCGAAGGCAATGGTCGGTTACGGACAGAAGACAATTCGCGTCGGGCGGCAAATAAACGCGGATAATCTCCGCCTTTTTATTCACCACGTGGTCGATAAAGCCGGGGTCTTGATGCGAAAATCCATTATGGTCCTGCCGCCAGACGTGCGAAGTCAAAAGATAATTCAGCGATGCGATTGGCCGCCGCCACGGGATATGCTTTGTAACTTTCAGCCACTTTGCGTGCTGATTGAACATCGAATCGATAATATGAATAAACGCTTCATAACAGGAAAACAGCCCGTGCCGCCCCGTCAGAAGATAGCCTTCCAGCCAGCCCTGGCAGGTATGCTCGCTCAAAATTTCCATCACCCGCCCATCCTGTGCAAGATGGTCGTCCTCCGGCAAAATTTTCGCCATCCAGGTTCGATTGGTAACATCCAATATCGCATCCAGCCGATTTGAAGTCGTCTCGTCAGGCCCGAAAACGCGAAAGTTTCGGCTTCTTTCGTTCATCTTCATAACATCGCGCAGAAAATATCCCATTACGCGCGTCGCTTCCGATTCATTTACACCGGGCTTATCGACCTTTATCGCGTATTTGCGGAAATCAGGCAGTTTCAAATCCTGCAGCAGCAGTCCGCCGTTGGCGTGCGGATTATCGCTCATTCGCTGCTTTCCTTTTGGCGCAAGACCTGCCAATTCACTTATAAGTTTTCCCTTTTTATCAAATAATTCCTGGGGCTTATAACTTTTCATCCACTGCTCAAGAGCCTTGATATGCTCCGGCTTTTCCGCCATTTCGGAAAGAGGGACCTGATGCGACCGCCAGGACCCTTCCGTCTTTAATCCGTCAACGCTTTTCGGCCCCGTCCAGCCTTTCGGCGTTATTAATATAATCATCGGCCATTGAGGCCGAATTTGAGATTTCAAATTTGAGATTTGAGATTTGTTTTTCCGTGCCTTTTCCTGAATATCTTTTATCTCGCAAATGACCGTATCGAGCGTTTCAGCCATAAGCTGATGCATCGTTTTGGGGTCAGAACCTTCGACAAAATAAGGTTTGTAGCCGTAACCGACAAAAAGCTGCCGCAGCTCATCTTTATCAATTCGCGCCGGTATTGTGGGATTAGCAATTTTATATCCGTTCAGGTGCAGAATCGGCAGCACCGCGCCGTCATACCGGGGATTTAAGAATTTATTCGAATGCCACGATGCCGCCAAAGGCCCCGTTTCCGATTCGCCGTCGCCGACAACGCAGGCAACAATCAACTCCGGATTATCGAACGCCGCTCCGAACGCGTGCGAGACCGAATAGCCCAACTCGCCGCCTTCATGTATCGAGCCGGGCGTTTCAGGACTGACGTGGCTTGGAATTCCGCCCGGAAATGAAAATTGCCTGAATAATTTTCTCATACCCTCTTCGTCTCTGGAAATATCCAGGTATCGCTCGGTATAAGTCCCTTCAAGCCAGGTGTTGGCGACTAATGCCGGCCCGCCGTGTCCCGGCCCAGTAATATAAATCATATTCAGGTCATATTGTTTAATAATGCGGTTAAGATGAACATAAATAAAATTCAGCCCCGGCGATGTCCCCCAATGTCCCAAAAGCCGCGGCTTGATATGTGCCAGAGTTAATGGCTCTTTAAGCAGCGGATTATCCAAAAGATAAATCTGGCCTACAGAAAGGTAATTCGCCGCCCGCCAGTAGGCGTCTATTTTTTCTATTTCCGATGCGCCTAATCCTTTTATTTTCGCCTGTTTCATAAAATCATTTCCCATTTTGGGATAATTATAGCCCGGACCGGCAAAAAAGACATAAGGAAAAGAAGACCCCATATCAGGGAATTTCCTTGTTTCCTCTATATTTATCCATTATATAACATAACCAATTGTGTTGTTTAAATTTATACCTGGAAGAAAGGGGTATTGCTATGGGCGATATTAATAAAGAATTAGTTTGTATGCTCAATAAAGCGCTGGAATTGGAACACGCGGCAAGAATTCAGTATCTTGCTCACGCCGAGTTAATCAAAGGCATTAACGCCGAGAAGATTATCGAACGGCTGAAAGAAATTGCCTCTGATGAGCTTAAGCACGAGGGAATGTTTCGCGAGCTGATTGGCGGTTATCTCAATGGAGAGCCGTCAATGGGTCTTGCCGAGACGCACAAGGCCAATGAAGTTAATCAAATCCTTCAGGTAAATCTCAAGGGCGAAAAGGACGCGATTGACTTTTACAAGCAAATTTATCACAAGGTATTGGATAACAAGGATAAATTGCAATATACCTTTGAAGCCCTTGAGCACAGTATCCGTCACGTTATTATCGACGAAGAGGAGCACGTCTCCGAGCTTTGCCTTTTACTGGGTATTTAGCACATTTTATCAATAGCTCAGTTGGTTTATTCTTCTGAAGATAACGATGACAGTGCTACTTCTCGGACCTTAGACAACAGGTCGTCAATCTCGAACGGTTTATCAAAAATTGCCGCTGCGCCGAACCTTTTTGCTTGTGCGTGGGTCTCGCTGTCGCCGAATGCTGTGATTAAAATCACTGGAGGGAGCTCCTTGCGTTCGTGCAGCTCTTCAAGAATTTCAAGACCGGTTATGCCCGGCATGCGTATATCAGAGATAATAATATCAAAGTTTACAGGGCATTTTGTTGCTATAAACGGCTCGAGCTCCATCAAAAAATCTACCCCATTATGACATTCCGTTACTTCAAAACCGTCCATGGAAAGTGCCTCTGCCAGCAATCTCCGCATTTCGTCATCGTCCTCCGCAATCAAAACGGCAAAATGATGCACCTTATTAAATGAAAAACGTGATTCTTTGGTCTTACATTCATAATTTGTCTTTTTCTGGTTCATATTAATATTCCTTTACAAATCGGTATTTTTGCCTTTCTTGTATTTATACGTTAATAGCTCAAAACTTGTTTTTTCTTTATTATGTCCTGTAAATTTTAATCCAATACATACATTGGGTGTATAATTTGCAGGTTTATCAACTAATTTCATATACTTTTTTAATTTGTCTGCGCGATATACCTGCTATGTTATGACAGACGCTCTTAAAAGATAAAATATTGCAGAAATATAGAAAATTCCTGAATACACGGACGATGTGAAACCTACAGAGAAACAAGTATTTCTGTTCAACCATTCTCCTGCGGCAAATAGATAAAAAAGCAGCTGCCTTTTTCACATTCGCTCTTAACATCAATCCAGCCGCCATGCTCCTGAACAATCCCGGTAGCAATCGAAAGGCCGAGTCCGGTGCCTTCTCCGGTGTCTTTAGTGGTAAAAAACGGTTCAAAAATGTGAAGCATATCTTCTTTTGAAATACCTTTCCCTTCGTCCAGAACATAGATACAGAAGTAGTTGCCTTCCGAACCCCCACGCTCTTTGGGAGGCCGGATGCGTTCGCGGCGAATGCCTACTTCCACCTTACCGCCCTGCGGCATTGCCTGCAGAGCGTTAGTGATAATATTCAGGAGGACTTGCTGAATCTGCTCGGCGTCCACCTTTGCCATTATTGGAGCCTCTTCAGCGACAAGGCGAAGGTCTGCTTTCTGCTTGTAACCGAGCGGGGACATAAGGTTCACGGCCTGCTGCGCTATTTGTCGAAGGTCCACTAAAGCTCTCTGGGTGCTGCGCCGCCGGGCAAAATCAAGGAGTTGACGCACCATAATTGTTATACGTTCGCTTTGTGTCTTGATAATATTGGCGCTATCTATTATCTCTTCCATCGACAGGTTCCCTTTAGCTATCATCCCGGCCCTTCCTGAAATAACATTTAAAGGTGTCCCAAGCTCGTGAGTTATTCCAGATGCAAGTCTGCCGACTGTTGTGAGACGGTCTTTATGCCGCAGTTGTTCTAAAGCTTTTATCCGGGCCTGTGTTTCAATGCGGACATTCTCCATAGCTTCCTGAAGTTGTTCGCACATCGTATTCAACCCGGCGGCAAGCTCCCTGAGCTCATCGTGTCTTTGAAGCCGCAGCGGCACGGAAAAGTCGCCAATGCCCGCACGTCGCATTTTATCGACTATCAGGCTCAGCGGCTGCCCGACCATTTCCACGCCAAGAATTGGCACAGCGAATATGCTTAGCAGCACCAACATAACCGTTAAGACAGATATCCTGATAAAAGCGGCGCGGGCATACACATCCCGCCAGGACAATGATTCGGAAAGTTCGAGAGCCCCGGGCCGGTTCTTATCAACTGCGATGGGGATATAGGAAAAGAAATATTTATCGCCGCTTTCGCTCTCGCCTTTGAATGTCGCAGTCTGCCCGCGCATAACAGAGTCAAGCTTTTCCAGAGATGCCTTGGGGGCATAGATATCGTTCTGCGGCGCATCCAGCCAAACCCAGCGGATGCGAACTTTATGCCCTCCTTTATTTGTTTCTTCAATAACATCAAGGGCACGCTGCTGACCGTCCAAATGCCATACGACGGCAACTAGCTCTTTCATTGCCAGGCCGATGGAACGAGTATCAAGCTGCATATCTGCTTCGAATAATTTAATCTCACGCCGGTATGAAATATAACCATCGACCACAAGTATGACAATAATCCCCAAAATAATAATAGAAACAAGTTTTGCTGCAAGTTTCATTCGAAACCCCTTTTCTTACTGTTATAACTTGTCATTGTTCAACCCTTTGAGATATCTCATCGGGCCTGATGTCCGTAAAAAGTATATATTCAAAAAATTTTAAACTCAACCGAAATCGGGGAGCGGAGTCCCGACTTTGTCGGAACGGAGTCGAGAAATCCGAGGTTAAAAATTATGTTGATATTACGGAGAAAATCGGGCACAATACTCAAAAACTTATAAACGGAGTCCAAATGGAAAATCATCGGATTAGTAAGATTAAGAAGAAACGCAAAAGCGGCTTTTTGGCAAGAATGCGGACCAAAGGCGGCAGAAATATCTTCAGCAGAAAAAGACGAAGAGGAACATCGTTAAAGCTGCGTAAAACCTGAGCCACTAAATAAAAGATATATATAGATAAAAAACTTGGTGTCTTCGCTTGTCAGCCATAGCATTGGCGACGGCGGATGCCTGTTCGTATTTGAAGGACTGCGTCCCGCACCTATTTGCACAATTTGAGCAGAAGATATAGAACGTTTTGAAGATACTAATATTCCTGAATTTTCCATTCGTTGCCGCAATGCAAATAGATGCGGGACTCCGTTTTTCGCCTTTTGGCGAAAAACTGCGCCCGACAGGATTCGAACCTGTGACCTTTGGTTTAGGAAACCAACGCTCTATCCAACTGAGCTACGAGCGCGATTAAACTCAAAACTTAAAACTAAGAACTTAGAGCTTTATTTTATAACAATTTCCTGTTTTTTCAAGAAATTTAAATCTCGCTTAGTCCCCGGACCTGTGCCGGGGGGCGGGCCCTACTTGCTAAGGTCTTCTTGGTAAGAACTCATTATCAAATCGCATGCTTTATTTATCAAAGTTCCAGATTTTATTAAAAAGATAGACGGAAAACTTTCTGCCCATTTGTTGGAAGATGGAGTTTGTTGGAGGGAGCCATCAAAAGATAGGTCTAATGTCGTAAATAACCTTATTTGACCTTTCTGTGGATGTAAGTAAACTATATTCCTTTTTGTTTCAGAACTTTTAAATGAAGCCCAATATTTGCACTCATCATATATTAACGATGGGATTTTCCCCTCAATCTTAGACTTAATAATACTTAGCCATTCCAAAGTCGTAGGCGAGGATGTTACTAGTTTATCCATTTTATCTCAATTCTTTTCCTTCACGAAACCAGTGTAATGATAAGTCTGGAACAAAAGATAATGCAAGGCCATATTGGTATTGAAAAGGTCGCTCCTGGTCAGGCTCAGGCTTACTGGTAAAGTCTTTCAACTTCTCGAAATCATTACTGCTGTTAGCTGTTTTCACTTCAATTACTAAGAGATTATGTTCAATTTCGACCTTACCTCTGTGATGAACAACTATATCTGGTCGTTTATTTTCCCCTTCTGCATTCTGCTTAATACTACCGTCTTGACGTGTACGATTGTATTCACAATCAACATCCCAATCTGTTAACGCCATTTCAAGATATACTGCTATCCTGTGTGCAATAGACCATTCAGAAACCGAGATGCCTAAAAGAAATGAATCATTTATATAGAATTGATTTATAACTTGCTCAACTACACTCACTAGTTCATCGTGATTCATAACATACGTTTCCTAACATAACTATATCCATCACGCTTTCTACCAATTTTATCCTGCCTTTATCCTAATATCAACAACGGTTTTTAGGTTTTTCATCTTCAGTTGATAATTTAAAAAATTCATTATAAAAAGATTTATAGGAAATTTCTATATCCCCTCGATTTAATGTATGCTCTACAAACTCACGAGTTGGGAAAGGTGGATTTGTAAATTGAACTGCAACGATAGTACATTTATCTTTTGCAGGCATTGAATAGCCTTTTGAAACGAAAGATTGTTCGGAATTGTAATTATGATTCGGAAGTAAAATTTTTAGTGCCTTTTCTACCGGTTCAGTTCCCACTCCAGGAATAATTTCCCCATCCACTTTTAATACAAAATTTTCTATCAATGCCGGGCCTAATCCATTATTCATTAACTCCACTGAATAAAAGCCGTTATCCGCATTTCTTGTTGTCCATGTTGTGAGATGTGGTCTATATGAAAGTTTGTTGTGTTTTCGAACTTGAAATCCCTGCCAAATCGTAAAGACCAAAGCACATAAAGCAATAATACTACTCGAAATTCCGATTATGACTGGCCAATCCATTTTCTATGTTCCTCAAATCAAATAACCTAAGCCAATTATTAGAACATAATAATCTACCACACTTTTTGCCTAAGTATTTTAGTCCACCGGCAATAAAATATCAACATTTTCAAAAGGCAATCAATTTTCTCAGCTTAAATAAATCAGAGCAATCTGCGTAATCTGCGATTAAAAAATTCTACCATTCTTCTTTCCAAACTCAACCCCGCACCTTCAGTTTATTCAAATTCGAATATTCGAAGGTGCGGGGTCAACCGCAAAAACCGACAACAAATAACCGAATTTCTGATAACCGATAACCGATAACCAGTTATTTTTATTTTTTTTGTTACTTCACAGCCGCCTTTTCCACTAATTAACTGGAAGATAGACCGCAAATGATGGACAAACGCTTATTTACATCCAAATAAAATCGGTGAAATCCGCGAAATCCGCGGTTATAATAGCTCTGTGGAAAATTTAGATTGGGATGATATTCAGGCTTCTTTGCACGGCGATTCAGCCGCGTTTGAACGGCTTGTCCGGCGCTATCAGCAGCAAATAGCCCAACTTTGCTGGCGATTCAGCAGAGACCCTGCTGTTTGCGAAAGGCTCGTTCAGGACACCTTTGTTGAGGCTTATTTGAGCCTGAAAAGCTACAAGGCAAAAGCCCCATTTATTCACTGGCTCAAAAAAATCGCGACCCGAACAGGATACCGATTCTGGAAAGAACAGGACAGGGAAAAGCGGTTTTTATCGCTGTCCGCTTTTAGCGAGACCTCGCCTACAGGCTGGGAAGAACTCGACTTTCCAGCGCCGGAAAACAGGCAGGAAATCGAGCCGGAAAAGGCAGCCCAGATTCTAAACGCCCTGCTTGAGAAATTAGAGACAAGCGAAAGGTTAGTTTTGACTCTGATGTATCTTGAGGACTGCTCGATAAAGGATATTGCTGAAAGAATGGGATGGACAACCGCGGGAACGAAAATGAGAGCTATGCGAGCCAGAAATAAACTAAGGAAAATAGCGGAAAAAGAAAAAATTTTGGAGAAATTAGAATGGATGCAATAAACATTATCGAAAAATTAGCCAAAACGGCACAAAAAGAGCAAATGCCGGAAATTGACGTTTCAAGAGCTGTAATGCTCGAAATAGGCCTTTTGCGGCGGGAAAAAACGAGCGTGATTCCATTCGAATGGTTTGCCGGGATTTCGGCTGTCGCGGCATCAATTTTAATCCTGCTGTCGCTTGGCGCCTGGCAATATATGGTTAGTCCATTCGCCCAGTTATTAGCTCCGTTTCAGGAGGGCTTGCTATGGTAGCAGAATCCCAAGACAAAATTTTAAAATATTACAAGCATAAACAAATATTTCTGCGGATTATAACAGCAGCGATAATTCTAATTTCCGGAATCCTCATCGGAGCGGGCGGGACAATCCTGCTGGCAAAGAATAACATAATCTGGATAAGCCATAAGCACAAAGACCCTGCCGGCATTACAAAAGAAATAACCGAAAAATACGGGCTGACCCAGCAGCAAACAAAACGAGTAGAGGAGATTATAAATAAGGCTTTTGAACAGAGAAAATCAGACGATGAAGAAATGGACAAAAAACACGATATTTACTTTCAAATCGTAATTGCGGAGATGAAAGAGGTTCTTACTCCTGAACAATTTGAACGCTGGAACACAGATTTTCAGACTATGAGGGAAAAATTTAAGAAAAGAGCCGACAAAAAGTAATAAAACACATCTTATAAAAATCCGATAAAATATAGGAATAATCAGTTTTTTCGGGTTACCAAACCCTTTTTATGAACACTATTAAAGTAACTGGAAGTTACTATATCCAAAATGGAAGAAGATGAAAAATAGCGTTTATAAGTTGCTTGAAACAAAAAGGTTAAGAAAAATTTATCTTTTTGTTTTAGTTATGTTTTTATCCACTTTAACATTTCAAACAGGATGCAGTCCGGCACAGTATCATAAAGATATGGACAAAACCGCCGCGAAAATTATCTCTCAAAAACAAATCGAAGCCGTTGGAAAAACAAGCCCATTCAGCATCGAAAGACCCAGCGATATTCTAAGAAGAAGACTCCTTTTAGACCAAAATCTGCCTGTTTCAACTCCAGAATCTCTGGGGCCGGACAGGTTAAAAAAAATAAAACATTGGCCTGAGAAAGATTATCCGAAAGAAATTACCGGAGGAAATGCCGCTGAAATAAATGATGTTAATAAATCATTGACTATTACTCTTATCCAGTCATTACAAATAGGTGCACGCAACAGCTTCGATTACCAGACACAGAAAGAAACAGTTTTTCAATCTGCGCTGGCTCTTGAGCTGGAGCGCTACGCATTTAGAAATATATTTGTCGCGCAAGTGCAGAATCTTCTCAGCACAGATACGACGGGCGACAGAGCTGTAAGCGGCACTGTAACGAGCGGCAGCGTCGGCGTCAGCCGAAAATTTGAGAACGGAGCCCAGATTAGTACAGCCCTTGCAATTGACCTGGCTAATCTGCTTACACTCGGTGGAGCTTCGTCCACAGGGCTGGCAGGCGATGCGAGTATTTCGATACCATTGCTAAGAGGCTCCGGCAGCTATATCGTTGCAGAGCCTCTGACGCAGGCTGAAAGAAATACGGTTTACGCGATTTGGAAATTTGAAAAATATAAAAAAGATTTTGCCGTAAATACCGCAAGCAAATATCTGTCGGTTCTTCAGCAGCTGGACTCAATCAAGAACAGCGAAGCAGACTATCGCAGCAGGATAGCATCAGCAAAAAGAAGCAGAAGACAGGCCGATGCAGGCAGAATCAAGGAAATCGAGGTCGACCAGGCTGTCCAGGATGAATTAAACGCCCGACAAAGATGGATATCTGCAACGCAATTATACAAACAGCAGCTCGATTCATTTAAGGTTTTTTTAGGTTTGCCGCCGGATGCCGCTGTAGAGCTAGACCCAAATGAGCTAACAGCCCTGGCGGAATCGATGGGCAAGCTGATTGGCGAAAGCAAACAAGTAGATGAATTATTGGATGTCAATCAGACGCCGGGAGATAATAATGAACTCATTAAAATAGCCGAACCGGACTATGAAAACGGAGGGCCTTATGAAATGCAGGAGGCAGTGGCGGTTAAACTTGCCTTTGCAAACCGATATGATTTAAAAGTCGCAGACGGCGGAGCTTATGATTCGCAAAGAGCCGTTGTCGTCGCCGCGGATGCATTAAGGGCGGAATTGACTTTCTTAGGTTCGGCAAATATCGGCTCAAGAAGAAATTCAGTTGCAAGCGCAACTTCTGATAATTCGAGATTCGTAGCTGATAAGGGACTGTTCTCATCGTTAATAACTCTCAACCTGCCGCTTGACAGAACGAAAGAAAGCATCAATTATAGAAATAGTATTATTGCTTTCGAACAAGCCGTCAGAAACGTCCAGACAACGGAAGATACTGTAAAAACAGACATTAGAAACGACCTGCGGGATTTGCTCGCAGCAAGAGAAAATATGTATATTCAGGCAAAGGCAGTTTCGGTAGCACAAAAACGGGTCAGAAGCGTTAATATGTTCCTTGAAGCAGGCAGGGCGCAGATACGAGACCTGCTCGAAGCACAGGATGCCCTGCTTTCGGCGCAGAATGCTCTAACTGCTGCGGTCGTTAGTTACAGGATAGCGGAATTGGCTATTCAGCGTGATACAAGTATATTGGAGATAGACGAAAAAGGGTTGTGGAAAGAATATATTCCCGGAGGTGAGCAAAATGACAAAGAATAAGATTTATACGATAACAAGCCTGGCCGTTGTCATACCGGCAATAATCCTTCTTTCAGGACAATTTCTGAAGAACAAAAACGGCCAGCAAGACGGCCCGACATACCAGGTTAAACGCGGACCGCTGACTATAAGTTTTGTCGAATCGGGAACCATAAAGGCCAGGGAACAAACCATTATTAAAAACGAAGTCGAAGGTAAAACTTCCATCGTATCCATCATACCTGAAGGAACGCGGGTTAAAAAAGGCGATTTGCTTATCGAACTTGACGCCAGCACATTGAAAGACCAGAAAATCGACCAGGAAATAAGCGTTCAAAATACTGAAGCGGCATATATAAGCGCAAAAGAGAATCTGGCAGTTGTCGAAAACCAGGCAAAAAGCGATATTGACCTGGCAAAACTTACTCTTGAATTTGCCAAACAGGACCTTGAGAAATATATCAAAGGCGAATATCTGTATAACCTCCAAAAGGCGGAAGCCGATATTACGCTCGCAGAGGAAGAATTGATCAGGGCAGATGATACATTGAGCTGGTCTAACAAACTCTACGCGGAAAAATATATTCCCGAAACAGAACTGAAAGGCGATGAGCTTGCAAAAAAGAAATGCGAGCTGAATACCGAACTGGCCAAAAAAAGCAAAGACCTGCTTACCGATTATACTTATAAGCGAGACCTTGCAAAACTCCAAAGCGATGTCAATCAGGCCGAAATGGCAATGGAGCGGACACAGCGCAAGGCCAACGCCAGTATTATTCAGGCACAGGCGGAACTAAAAGCAAGACAATCTGAATTTGAACGCCAAAAGGATAAACTGACGAAAGTAGAAGACCAGATAAAGAAAACAAAAATCTACGCTCCGACAGACGGGCTTGTCATATACGCAACCAGCGCAAAACGTCAGTGGTGGGACGCCGAGCCGCTGGACGTCGGCAGAATGGTGCAGGAAAGAGAAGAGCTGATATATCTGCCGGCAGGCGATTCATCGAGTGCTGAAGTTATGGTTCACGAATCATACCTCAAAAAAATTACCCTCGGTATGCCGGCAATTATCACAGTGGATGCTATACCCGGCAAGACCTTTTACGGCACAATCCGAAAAATCGCGCCCCTGCCGGACGCCCAAAGCAAATGGATGAACCCCGATCTGAAAGTCTATACCTCTGAAATTTATATTGACGGCAATGACACGACGCTCAGAACCGGAATGGGCTGCCAGGCGGAAATAATCGTTCAGCAGTATAAAGATGCCGTTTATATCCCTCTGCAGGCGGTTATACGAGTCGGCGATGAGCCTACTATTTATGTCAAAAACGGAAACACTGCTCAACCAAGACAGATTAAAGTCGGCCTTGATAACAATAAGGTTATCCATATTATCGAAGGCCTTAAGGAAGGTGAAACTATCCTGCTGAATCCGCCTTTAAAATCCGCTGCGGCTTATTCACAATCTCAAAAAAACACGGAAGAATATGGAGACGGAATGCAGGCAAAAATTGCTGACGGACTGAAAAAAGTAGAATTAAACCGGATATCAGCAGAGCCCAATCGACAACAAAATATCGAATCCGCTGAGACAGAAAAACAAAAAGAGCGGTTTAAAAACCTTACCCCTCAGCAGCGAGAGGAAATGCGAAAGAAATTTGAGCAAATGACGCTGGCAGAAAAGGAAAAATTACGTCAAACGCACGACGGAAACAGGCCGCAAGGCTCAGGAAGACAAAACGCAGGAGAGCAAAAACAATAAACAATGGATATCGTCCGATTCAACAATATTCACAAAATATACAAAATGGGCTCTCAGGAAGTAAAAGCCCTTAACGGCATAAGTGTGTCATTCAAGAAGGGAAGTTTCTGGGCAATTATGGGGCCCAGCGGCTCAGGCAAAAGCACGATGATGAATATACTCGGCTGCCTTGACCGCCCTACAGCCGGGCAATACTTTCTTGAAGATAAAGATGTAAGCACACTAAACGACGACGCTTTAAGCGATATCAGGCTCAGATACATAGGTTTTGTTTTCCAGAGCTTCAACCTGATTCCGCAGCTGACCGTCCAGAAAAATATCGAACTGCCGCTATATTATCTCGGCTGGGAGGCGCAAAAAAGTGCTGAAAGAGCTGCGGAACTGGCGGCAAAGGTCGGATTGGAGGAAAGGCTTAATCACAGGCCCAGCGAGCTTTCCGGCGGACAAATGCAAAGAGTAGCAGTTGCCCGCTCTTTGGCCGCGGACCCGCATATTATTCTCGCCGACGAGCCGACCGGCAATTTGGACAGTCATACCGGAAACCAGATTATGGAATTGCTTGCGAAACTCAACAGCGAAGGAACAACTATTCTTATGGTAACACACGAGTCGGATATCGCCGCATTCGCTCAAAATCGGCTGCATATGAAAGACGGACTCGCCGAAAGAATCGAAGGAAATTAAGAATTATGCATCAGTCAAGATTTATCAGAAACATAACGCTCGGCATTGAAAATCTTCTGCTGCACAAGCTCCGTTCGTTTTTAACAATGCTCGGCGTAGTCTTCGGCGTCGGAAGCGTCGTGGCTATGCTGGCGGTCGGCGAAGGAGCAAGCAAAGAAGCCCTGACACAGATACAAAAGCTCGGCAGTAATAATATTATCATCAATTCGGTCAAATCAATCGATGAAGAAGCCACGTCCACACAACGGTCTTTTATGAGTATGTATGGATTGACTTACCTCGATTATGAAAGAATTATTGCAGGCTTTCCAAATGTTAATAAGGTAGCGCCGGCCAAACTCATACGCAAGCCGTCCAGCGTCGGCTCAAACACACTGGAGCTGAGGATAGTCGGCACTACAAACGAATGGTTTGAACTTGTGCCGCGGCAGGTGCTTGCCGGCAGAGTCTTCGATAAAAAAGACGTCGATAATTTTTCCGCGGCGGCAATATTAACCGAATACGGGGCAAGGAGACTGCTGGCAAATAAAAATATCATAGGACAGGCCATCAAGATAGGCGGAGATTCTTTCGAGGTCATTGGTATAGTAAAAAATGAGGAAGGCGCTGCCGGCAGTATCCAGATACCCGACCAGCAGGTTGACGCTTATATTCCGCTAAGCACGGTTAAAAAATACTTCGGAGACATATTTATCAAAAGGGCAAGCGGCTCACGAACGCAGGAACTTGTTGAACTGCATCAAATTATCGTGGAGGCAAATGGCATAGCAAATGTTGAAGCAACAGCGGCGGGAATCGAACGGATGCTCCAGAACTTTCATAAGAAAAAGGATTATGAGATAAGCGTTCCTCTGGCGTTATTAAGAGAAGCCGAAGCGACCAAACGAAGATTCAATATCGTGCTCGGCTCAATCGCGAGCATAAGCCTGCTTGTCGGCGGCATCGGTATTATGAATATTATGCTTGCGTCGGTTACTGAAAGAACCCGTGAAATCGGAATCCGCAGGGCCATCGGGGCAAAACGGAGACAAATTATTATGCAGTTCCTTATAGAAACTGTAGTGCTTTCTACAATTGGAGGTATAGTAGGTCTTATTTTTGGTATCGTTATCCCTTCGATTATTACATATTTCTCCAATATGCCGACCGTGATAACAATGAGCAGCATCATCCTGCCATTACTCATCAGCGTCAGTATCGGAATAATCTTCGGCCTATATCCGGCAGCCCGTGCAGCTAATGTTGACCCCATTATTGCCCTAAGACACGAATAAACAAGCAATTGCGACTCAATTATTAAGTAAATTCCTTATGTTTTCCCGATATATAATAGATATAATTTGATTTTATCTAAAACATCTTCTGGATACTAAGCGTAATACAAAATTGTAACAATGACGAAGTATTACTATGGAGTAGATATGAAACGTCAATTACTGATGGGTTTCATAACATTGGCCGTCCTGTGTCAAATCTGTTCAGCCGACGTCAATTCCCCTGATTCGAACAATCTCAGAACTCTCGATGATTATTTGGATTTTGCCTCTTCCAACAACGCTGAATTAAAAGCCAGCTTCGAGGAATGGACAGCCGCATTAGAACAAATTCCGCAGGCAAAGGCGCTGCCCGACCCCGTGATAAATTACGGTAAATACGTGCGAGAGTCAGATATGCAGATGGGTCAGGCGGCAGGCTTGATGCAGACGTTTCCGTGGCTTGGCAAAATTGAGGCACAAACGGATGCGGCAAGCGCAAACGCAAAAGCAGCGAGACAAAGATTCGAAGCGGCAAAACTAAGTCTCTACCGGCAGGTAAAAAAAGAATTCTATGAATTTTTATACCTCAAAGAAGCTATCGATATTGCCCGGCAAAATCTTGAGCTGATAAAGCATTTCGAACAGGTCGCACTGACAAAATATACCACCGCAACAGGAACACATCCGGATATTATCAGGGCGCAAATTGAGCTTGCCAAACTCGATGAAATACTTGTCAGCCTTAAAGAACTTAAAAAGCCGCAGGTTGCCAGATTAAATGCCATACTCAACCGCCCTGCCGAAGCCAATTTAGACTGGCCGCAGAAACCTGCGATTTCTAAACTCGCGATGAACTTTAATCAGCTTATAAATTTACTCAGGGAAAAAAATCCGCAGCTTGCCGAGCTGGACTGGATGATTGAGTCGGCAAGGAATGAGGTTAAATTAGCTCAAAAGAAATTTTATCCGGATATAGGCGTGGGAGTCGAATGGTCGCAATTCGATAAAAGCGGCGGAAACAGCGGCCAGGATTCCGTCGCCCTTGTATTCCAGATGAACATCCCTTTGTGGCGGGACAGTTACAAAGCAGCGGAACAGCAGGCAAAAGCAAATGTCCGGAAAGCAACGCAACAAAAAATCGAGGCTGAGAACAGCCTGGCATCGCAGGTTGCAGGCGTTCTATATGAAATAGAAGAAAGCCAAAGACAAATGCACCTGCACGGCGACATTTTAGTCCCGAAAGCCGGCCAGCTTGTAAACGCATCGGAAACGGCGTATAAGGCAGGAACAATCGATTTTCTTTCGCTTATAGATGCGCAAAGAATGCTGCTGGAACATAATCTGGATTATCAGAGGGCAATTACCGATAACCAGCAGAAATTAGCAGAGCTTGAAATGCTTATTGGAATGAAAGTATCAACTATTAAAGGGGAAATAAAATGAATTATAAAAAAATATTTTTGCTGACAGCGACGATAATATGTCTGCTTGTAATAGTTGGATGCCAAAAGAAGACAAAACCTGCCGCACCGCCGCCAGCAACAGAAGCCAACGCAACTGCCGCGGCTGAAATTGAACAAAAAATCTGTCCCGTGATGGAATTGCCAATAGATAAAAATGTATTCACCGTATATCAGGGCAAAAAAGTTTACTTCTGCTGCACCGACTGCAAGGCAGCATTTGAGAAAAATCCGGAAAAATATTTAAGCAAACTGCCTCAATTTAAAAAATAAAAGAGTGTTCTTATGAAGATTAAAAAAATTGCAATCGCTGCGGCTTTAATAATCATCGCAGGTATAGTTATAATGCGGCCATTCGGCAGGCCTCCTGCAGGCGGAGCTAAAGATTTATATTACTGCCCGATGCATCCGAACTTTACATCCGATAAGCCCGGAGATTGCGCAATCTGCGGTATGAGCCTTGTAAAGAGACAGACTAAAAATCAGCCTTCTACCGGCCAAACAGCCGAAAAAGGAAAAAAGAAAATTTTGTATTACCGCAATCCTATGAACCCCTCTGTTACATCGCCTGTTCCTATGAAAGACGAGATGGGAATGGATTATGTGCCGGTTTATGAAGGACAGCAGCAGGAGACTGCCGGGGCCGTTAATATTAATCCTCAAAAGCAGCAGCTAATTGGCGTCAAGAAAGAAAAAATCGTAAAACGCAGATTGACCGGCCAAATTTCAACTGTCGGCATTGTGGCATTTGACCCGGATTTGTATGTTGCCCAGGAGGAATATCTTCAAACAATTCAGGCAGGCAACCTTACTAAAGAACCATCAAATCCGTTTCTTAAGGCCGCCAGGCGTAAACTGCTTTTGCTGGGAATGGGCAAAAAAGACATTGAAGAACTTGAAAAACAGGGGAAGCCGCAGCAGGATTTATACCTTCCTGAAGATGGAAATGTGTGGGTTTATATAACTATTTATGAATATGAAATAGATTTGGTCAAAGAAAATCAGCCTGTGCAAATCGAAACATCAGCATATCCCGGCCGGATTTTTGAGGGCAATATCATTTCTGTCGCGCCAATTTTAGACAAAACCGTCCGAACCCTCAAAGTCAGGGCTCTTGTTAAAGACCCTGAAAGTAAACTTAAACCTGAAATGTATGTCGATGTAAAAATACTTTATGACCTTGGCGAAAAATTAGCCGTTCCAGAGCAGGCGGTTATGGACAGCGGCACGAAAAAAATTGTGTATATCACAGAACAGGACGGTTATTTCAAACCGGCACAGGTCATTCTGGGGCCAAAAGCACAAGGATATTATGAAGTATTAGACGGTTTGAGCGAAAACCAGACAGTTGTAACTTCGGGCAATTTTCTGATTGATTCCGAATCAAAGCTTAACGCTGTTCTGACGCAGATACAAGAGCCAAATCAATAAACAGGATTTCTGATGATCGGCAAAATAATAGAGTTTTCAGGACGTAATAAGTTTATAGTCATATTTTTGGCAATCGCCGCTCTTATCGGTGCTGTTTACTGCATAAAAAATATGCCTCTTGACGCTATCCCCGATTTATCCGACACACAGGTTATAATTTATTCACAATGGGACAGAAGCCCTGATATTATAGAGGCTCAGGTTACTTATCCGATTGTTACCGCAATGCTCGGAGCGCCAAAAGTTAAAGCTATTCGCGGTTTTTCAGATTTCGGCTTCTCTTATGTTTACGTCATATTCCAGGACGGCACCGACATTTATTGGGCAAGAAGCCGAACGCTTGAATACTTGAGCAAAATCATTCCCAAACTGCCTCAGGGCGTTCAAACTGAAATGGGGCCGGACGCCACAAGCGTAGGATGGGTTTATCAATATGCTCTTGTTGACAAAACCGGCAATAATAGTCTTGCAGACCTTCGGAGTTTCCAGGACTGGTATCTTCGATACTGGCTTCAAAGTGTGCCGGGAGTTGCGGAGGTCGCTGCCGTCGGCGGTTTTCAGAAACAGTATCAGGTAAACATCAACCCTAACGCCCTGTTGGCTTATAATATACCCCTTACAAAAGTTGTCGAGGCTATAAAACAAAGCAATAACGACATCGGCGCCAGGCTGCTTGAAATGTCCGGCACTGAATATATGATTCGCGCAAAAGGCTACATTAAATCTCCGGAAGACCTTGAAAATACTGTTATCGGCACAAATGACACAGGCGTTCCAGTCCTTGTTAAAAATGTCGCAAGCGTCGTTCTCGGACCCGATATAAGAAGAGGTGTTGCCGATTTGGACGGCCAGGGCGACACGGTCGGCGGAATTGTTATTATGCGGCAAGGTGAAAATGCTCTTAATCTGATTGGCCGGGTAAAAGCCAAAATCGAAGAAATCAAGCCGTCTTTGCCAAAAGGCGTCGAAATTGTTACCACTTATGACCGCTCCGACCTTATCAGAGGCGCAATCGATAATCTCAAACATAAGCTTATTGAGGAAATAATTATCGTTAGTATCGTTATTCTTATTTTCCTCTGGCATTTCCCATCGGCAATAATTCCGATAGTAACAATTCCAATCGCCGTCGTTTTATCCTTCATTCCTATGTATGGCATCAAGCTGACATCAAATATTATGTCGCTTTCAGGCATCGCGATTTCAATCGGCGTTCTTGTCGATGGCGCGATTGTCGAGGTTGAAAACGCCTATAAAAAATTGCAGCTCTGGGACGCCGGCGGCAGAATAGGCGATTTTCACCAGATTCGGCTTAATGCTCTGAAAGAAGTCGGGCCATCGGTTTTCTTTTCGCTGCTGGTTATCGCAGTGGCATTTCTGCCCGTATTTACTCTTGTTGACCAGGAAGGCAGGCTGTTCAAACCTCTCGCTTTCAGCAAAAATTTTGCGATGGCCATCGCTGCCATACTTGCCATTACTCTTGACCCCGCATTTAGAATGCTTTTTACGCGAATGGACTATCGCCACTTCAAACCAAAGTGGCTATCCAATTTGTATAATTCCATAACTGTCGGAAAATATTATCCGGAAGAAAAGCATCCTGTAAGCAAATTTTTATTCGCGATTTACGAGCCTGCCTGCAATTTCGTTCTTGAACATCGCAAACTCACCATTGCATTAGCTCTTATTCTTTTGGTTATTACCGTGCCGGTGTATCTTAAGCTCGGCTCTGAATTTATGCCGCCGCTTAACGAGGGAACAATTCTTTATATGCCGACAACACTGCCCGGCATATCGGTAACTGAAGCGGCAAACCTCCTGCAGATTCAAGACAAAATTTTGATGACATTTCCTGAAGTCGAGCGTGTTTTCGGCAAAGCCGGCAGAGCCAATACCTCAACAGACCCTGCCCCATTTTCAATGATGGAGACTACCGTCATCCTTAAAGCCAAAAAATATTGGCGCCGCGGTATGACGTGGGAAAAACTCATTGACGAAATGAACCAGAAAATGCAAATTCCCGGCACAACAAACGCCTGGACTATGCCCATCAAGGCAAGAATCGATATGCTCTCTACGGGAGTCAGGACGCCAGTTGGGATAAAAATTTATGGGCCTGACCTTAACCAAATTGAAAAAATCGGAACACAAATCGAGCAGATAATAAAACCGCTGCCCGGCACACGCAGCGTTTATGCCGAACGCGTTTCAGGCGGGTATTTTGTTGATTTTACGCTTAAAAGAGAGCCGCTTGCACGTTACGGCCTGACTATACAGGATGCTGAAGAAATTATAATGTCGGCGGTCGGCGGCGAAACAATAACAACTACAATTGAAGGAGTTGAACGTTACAGCGTCAATGTCCGGTATGCCCGCGATTTTCGGGACGATATTCAAAAACTTCAGCGAGTTCTCGTTCCGACGAAAACAGGCGCTCAAATTCCGCTGGCACAGCTTGCTGATATAAAAATAACTCTCGGCCCATCTATGATTCGCGATGAAAATGGTATGCTTGCCGGCTATGTTTATGTCGATACCGGCGATTCAGATATTGGCGGTTTTGTTAATCGAGCAAAAAATGCGGTATCTCAGAACCTCCAATTGCCTGCCGGTTATTCTCTGCAATGGAGCGGCCAATTTGAAAATATGCTCCGCGTCAGAGAACGTCTGAAAATCATTGTTCCGCTGACTATCCTTATAATTTTTATTCTGCTGTATATGAATACCAAAAGCGTTGTTAAAACCTGCATCGTTATGCTTGCGGTGCCGTTTTCTTTGATTGGTGCGATTTGGCTGCTTTACATTCTCCATTACAATATTTCAATCGCTGTGTGGGTCGGGATGATTGCCCTTATGGGGCTTGATGCCGAGACCGGCGTTTTTATGCTGCTTTTTCTCGACCTTTCATACAATGATATGGTTTCTGCGGGCAGGATGAAAACATTCGCCGACCTTAAGGAAGCAATCATTCACGGCGCCGTCAAACGAATCCGTCCAAAGATGATGACTGTGATGGCTATGTTTATGGGTCTGATTCCGATTATGTGGTCGATGGGCACAGGGGCCGATATGATGAAACGCATCGCCGCTCCTATGATAGGCGGCATTTTTACAAGCTTCATTCTCGAATTGCTTGTCTATCCGCCGATTTACGCTATCTGGAAATGGTGTTATGAAATGAAACACGGCACAGTCGATGTCTCAAAAAAGACATAAGCAGTCAGAAACCTATTCGTTGTCATATTTTATAACATCCTGTAGAACAAGGAGTTAGAAGTGAAAAAAAACATACTGCCATTGGGAATCTGTTTACTCGTATTTGCCTGTTGCTTTGCAAAAACAGATACAAAGGAAATCATAATGATTAAAAATCCAATATTGCCCGGCTTTAATCCCGACCCATCCATCGTCAGAGTCAATGAAGATTATTACATTGCAAACTCAACCTTTGAATGGTTTCCAGGCGTAGCGATTCATCATTCGAAAGACCTTATCAACTGGGAGCTTATCGGTTATGGACTTAATTCCACAAAATATATCGACCTCCTCGGTGAACCAACCTCCGGCGGAGTATGGGCGCCCTGCCTGAGTTATTCTGATGGGCTGTTCTACCTTGTCTATTCCGATGTAAAAACTATGAAAGGACCTTACAAGGATGTGCATAATTATCTTATAACCGCTAAGAATATCAAAGGGCCGTGGTCAGAGCCGGTTTATCTTAACAGCTCCGGTTTCGATGCCTCAATGTTTCACGACGATGACGGCAGAAAATGGCTGCTCAACGAACTGCACGACCACCGCGACCGCGAGAAACGGTTTGCCGGAATTATCATTCAGGAATACGACCCGAAAAAGAAAAAGCTTGTCGGGCCAATCAAAAACATCTTCAAAGGCGCCGAACTCGGCAAGACAGAAGGGCCGCATTTATACAAGCATAACGGCTGGTATTATCTTATGACTGCCGAAGGCGGCACTGGTTATAACCACGCTGTAACTCTGGCAAGGTCAAAAAACCTTTTCGGCCCCTACGAAGTTCAGCCGGACAATCCGATTCTAACCTCCAAAGATAACCCGAAACTTGAACTGCAAAAGGCAGGTCACGCCTCGCTTGTTGAGACTCAAAACGGTCAATGGTATATAGTTCATCTTTGCGGCAGGCCGGTAATGCCGCAAAAAAGATGCGTTCTCGGCAGGGAAACGGCTATTCAAAAAGTCAAATGGGACAGCGACGGCTGGTTAAGATTAGAAACAGGCGGAAATAATCCGCAAATAGATGTTCCGGCTCCGGGTTTGCCGCCCTGCCCGTTCAAGCCAGAGCCTGTAAGAGACGATTTCGACAGTAAAATTCTAAATATTAATTTTAACACATTGCGTGTTTTACCTGATAAAAGCTGGCTCTCTCTATCTGAGAGGCCGGGCTGGCTGAGACTGTATGGACGTGAATCGCTCGGCTCAAAATTCCGGCAAAGCCTGGTTGCAAGAAGAATCACCAGTCTTAACTGCACGGCTCAAACCTATGTTGAATTCGAGCCTGAAACCTTCCAGCAGGCCGCGGGTATAATCTGCTTTTACGATACGCAAAATTACTACTATCTCAAAATAACCCGCGATGAAAATATCGGTAAATGCATTACCGTCTGTTACAGCCAAAATGACAATTATAAGGAGCTTGTCTCACAGGCATTCCCCCTCGCTCAAAAGGGCTGCCATCTGAAAGCAGAAATCAAATATGATAAGCTGTATTTTTCATATTCTCTTGACGGAAAACAGTGGCACAAAATCGACGAAGCTTTTGATATAACGACGCTAAGCGATGAGTTTTGTGAGGAAGGCCATTTTACAGGCACATTTGTGGGAATCTGTGCTCAAGACCTGGCCGGCACGCAGACAAAAGCTGATTTCGATTACTTCGAATACCGCGCAGAATAATCAATAGATTCCAGTTGTCCATTACAATGACAAATCTCACCTTTGCCGGTTTTCGTTTCGACTATTTTATCACCATAACGCACCTTTAGCCGGCTGCCGGCAAGTGATTTGATTTCCACCCTGTCCAGCACACTATTTTTCCACTCGATATTAACTTCAAACCCGCCGCGTGCGCGAAGCCCTTTTACAGAACCGTTAGGCCAGGCCTTAGGCAGAGCCGGCAAAAGAATAATCTGGCCGGAAAGTTTCTTGTCCTCTATTTTGGAATAAGACTGCATCAGCATTTCGCAAATGCCGCTGGTGCCGCCGAAATTGCCGTCAATCTGAAACGGCGGATGAGCATCAAACATATTTGGATATGTGCCGGTTGAAATAAGACTCGTAAGCATTTTATAGGCGTGGTCGCCATCTTGCAATCTCGCCCAAAGATTTATCTTCCACGCCTTTGACCAGCCTGTTCCGCCGTCGCCGCGAAGCTCAAGCGATTTACGTGCCGCCACAAAAAGTTCAGGAGTATCATATTTATTTATCTGACTGCTCGGGAAAAGACCATACAAATGCGAAACGTGACGATGTTCTCTCTCCGGCGCATTAAAATCATTATCATCCAGCCATTCCTGTAACTGGCCGGCACTTCCGATTTGCATCGGCGCAAGACGAGAAACTTTCTGCTGCAAAATTTTTCGGAAATCTCTATCAACACCGAGTATTTCCGATGAAACAATGCAATGATTAAATAAATCACGAATTATCTGCATATCCATTGTCGGTCCCGCACAGATACTTACCTTGTCAAACCTTGCATTTTCAGGCGACATAGACGGACAAGTTACAAGCCAGCCGTATTTCGGATGCTCAACAAGCGTATCGACAAAAAACTGTGCCGCACCTTTCATTATCGGATATGCCATTTCAAGAAAAGCCTTATCGCCCGTGTATTCATAGCGATACCACAAATGCTGGCACAGCCACGCTCCGCCGCTCGGCCAGAAACCATAAAAGGCATTATCAATCGAAGCGGTCGCACGCCAGATGTCCGTGTTATGATGGCAAACCCAGCCGGAGGCGCCATAATTTACTTTCGCGGTTCTTTGACCTGTTACCGATATATCCTTAATCATATCGAATAAAGGTTCGTGACATTCGGACAAATTCGTCGATTCGGCCGGCCAATAATTCATTTCCGTGTTAATATTAATTGTCCATTTGCTCGCCCACGGCGGATCTATGCTGTCATTCCACAAACCCTGCAGATTGGCAGGCTGACCGCCCGGCCTTGAACAGGAAATCAGCAGATAACGGCCGAATTGAAAATACAATGTGACAAGCTGAGGGTCATTATTTCCCGTAAATTTTTTTATTCTTACATCTGTCGGCAATTTCGAAGCCTCCGTAGTGCCTAAATCAAGCCGGACACGATTAAAAAGTTTCTGATAAGCTTCGATATGGTCAGACAACAATTTCTCAAAAGATTTTTTTGAAGCTGCGTCAATCTGCTTTTTTACCATTTTTTCAGGATTGCCGCTGAAATCCTTATAATTGATATAATTAGTAGCCGAAGCCAATAACAAAACGGCCCAATCTGCTCCTTTGACGGACAATTTATTGCCTTCGAGCCTGACTTTGCCTTTTTGGGTAATAACTTTCACTCTTGAGTGGCACTTTAAGACGCTGTTGTCCTTGCCATAAACTTCAAGGGCAAGTGTATCATCGCATAAGCCTTCAATTTTCTTTTTGTCCTGAATGGCATTAAAATCGGCAACGAAATTTATCATACCGTTCTTATCTGCAGTAAGGCAAATAACAATAACCTGGTCAATCGACGTGCTGAATATCCAGCGTTTAAAGGTTACATTGCCCACTTTGTATTCAACCGTTGCTACCGCAGTGCTTAAATCAAGCTGACGGCGGTAATTGGTCGCCTGCCGGTGTCCTTCAAAAACCAGATTCAACAGTCCTGCCGGCTGATATTCAGCCTGCCACGATGGAACGCCCATCATTTTTTGGTCAATCAAGTCCTGAGCTTCTTTTGCTTTGCCTTCAAAGACCAACTGCCTTGCTTTTGGTAATGCGGCAAGCGCCTGTGGATTTACAGGGTCATAAGGACCTTTTGTCCAGAAAGTATCCTCGTTAAACTGAATCAATTCATTGTCCGGCCGGCCAAAAACCATTGCTCCTATTCGACCGTTACCGATTGGTATCGCCTCAACCCATTGCGACGCAGGCTTGTCATAAAATAATATCATCGAATTATCCCGGCCATCTGCTGCGAAAACAAAACCGGCAGTCATAATCACCAGCGATAAAACACATACCAGATATTTCATTTGTCCAATCCTCAAACAATATATATCTTTTAATCCTTGGCTTGAGACTCGATACTTGCCGCTGTTTGCAGGCCGGCGGCAACCTCTGGAATAATACCCTTCCGGACATATATAGGATGAATCAGCCGGCGTATATGAGGCAGTTTCTTTGCGAAAAGGGACATAACCACAATAGTCAAACATCCGCTTAGCAGCAAAGTCCCGGGTGCGCCAAGATGTTCAGCGGCAAATCCTGCCAGCAAACTGCCAAACGGCGCAATACCTATAAATGCCGTTACGTGCAGGCTCATTACTCTGCCGCGCTTGTCATCGTCAACTATCGTCTGGAGAATCGTATTTATCGAGGCCATCTGAACCATTACTCCAAAACCCGGCAAAGCTATCAGCAAAAGCGACAGCCATAGATTTCGTGAAAAAGAAAAACCAATAACTCCCGCGGCAAAAACTCCCGCCGCGACAATCACGACCTTTTCAAGACCCTGCACACTTTTTCGTCTGGCAAGATAAATCGCGCCTATAAACGCACCTAATCCGCTTGAACCCATAAGAAAGCCCAATGTTCTTGAATCGCCGTGCAAAATATCCTTCGCAAAAACAGGCATCAAAACTGCATACGACACTGCAACAAGACTCATCATCGCCGTGTATATAAGTATTGACCTTATAGGCACAAAACCGAAAGCATATCTCAGGCCGTCTTTTATTCCGGCAAACATCGTGCCGTTGTGTTTAGTCCCGCCACTGCGAGTCAGCCTCATAGCCGCAAGAGAGTAAATAACAGCAAGGAAACTTACGCCATTGAGAAAGAAACAGGCAGATTCACCAACAGGTCCTATCAAAAAACCCGCCAGCAGAGGACCTATCTGCCTTGCCAGATTGAATATCATCGAATTAAGCGCAATGGCATTCGGTAAATCTTCTTCGTTATCCACCATTTCGGAAACAAAGGCTTGCCGGGTCGGCATATCGAATGCGTTAATCACCCCCATAAAAAGGCTGAGCAGAATAATTCGCATCATCGTTATGCCGTCAAGGGCAACCATCGCGGTCAGCAGAAACGCCTGTATCATCGCCAGTATCTGCGTGATTATAACTATTCTGCGCCGCGGCCAGCGGTCGGCAAAATCGCCCCCAATCAGAGAACCAAACAACACCGGCATCTGACTGCAAAATGAGACCAGCCCCAGATAAAATGACGAGCCTGTCAGTCTATAGACCAGCCAGCCTATCGCGGCCTGCTGCATCCAGGTGCCGATAAGCGATGTGCCCTGGCCGAAAAAGAAAAGCCTGTAATTCCTATATTTTAATGCCCGCAGCATCAATCCTAAATTGCTTTTTTGCTGCGAGCCGTTACTATTTGCTGCCATTTTAATCCAATCTTGCTCGATTAAACAAATGAAACGAATAATTATAGCAGACTTATAACGCTTAACAAGCACAAACGCCTCAAATCAGGCTGTGTGAGATTTAAGAAAAGAATTTGACATCGTCAGGCAAAAGATTAAAATTAATCTGGATTTTTCGATACGACAATAACGTTATTTTGGCGCTTGGTTTTTATAAATGGCAACCGGTTTAGCGAAAAAACTTCAAAACCTGTTAGGCAGACAGCAATCAGGTCTGGTCATCGTAATCCTGCTGTTAGTAGTAATCCTGACTTCACTGGCTGGTTCGCATATCGACAGGACAACCGGCAAAACCGTAAATAACTTCTTGAATTTTCATACCCTTATGCAGACCGCCACCGATGCAAGTTTCTTCGCCGTTATGGCTGTCGGGGCAACAATGGTAATCATTTTAGGCGGCATTGACTTAAGCGTCGGTTCTATCTATGCCATTTGCGGCGTGCTTACTGCGATGATGCTCAGACATCTTAACATTGATTCGCCAACGGCTGTTATACTGGGCATTCTCGCATCTGTCGGACTCGGCACAGTCTGTGGAACGTTTAACGGCCTGATGGTTGTCGGCCTTGAAGTGCATCCGTTTATTATTACCCTCGGCACAATGTGGATATTCCGCGGAATCGCATTTGTTATGAGCAAGGCTGAAAGTATTCTTGTGCCGGGTGCGCTGATGGCATTTGCCAAAGCCAATCTGGGTTTGAGCGCAGCTCTATATCCCGTTGCAATGCTGATTATGATTGGCGTTACCGCTGCGGGCGCTTTTTACCTTGCCAAAACCGTTATGGGCAGGCACATTTACGCGGTCGGCGGCAATACCGAGGCAAGCAGATACGCAGGTCTGCACGTTAAAAGAATAACAATTTCAGTTTTCGCAATTTCCGGCCTTACAGCAGGCATTGCTGCATTTCTTGGAATCGCGTATTACGGCTCAGCCTGCTGCGGAGACGCGACCGGCTATGAACTTTACGTAATCGCTTCTGCGGTTGTAGGCGGGGCAAGCCTTTCAGGCGGCAAAGGCAGCGCCGTTAGTGCAATGTTAGGAGCTGTTTTGATTATTCTTATTCGACAATCAATCCGGACTTTGCACTTTAACCAGAATTATGAATGGATTATAATTGGTGCTGCGACAATCATCGCTGTGGTTCTGGATAAATTAAACGCCAGATTAACTCTTAAAAGAGCAATGAAATAAAATTTTAATTTAACATTATTTTGGAGAATGCTATGAAAAAGTTACTTATTTTTGGAGCGTTTTTAATCATTAGTCTGGTTCTTGTCAGCGGCGTTAAGTCCGAGCCGAACAAACCGGCAGCTGAGACGCAAAAAAAATCAATCACAATCACTATGCTTGGAAAGAGTTCCACAAACCCGGTTTTCCTTTCGGGCCGTATCGGCGCTGAGGACAAAGCTAAAGAGCTAAGTAAAAAACTCGGAATTGATATAAAAATTGACTGGCGAACTCCACCCGTTGAGGATGGTCAGTTGCAGGCTCAGCGAATTGCACAGGCTGTCAACGAAGGCACCGACGCAATACTACTGTCCTGCAGCGATGCGAGCAAAGTTACCGGAGCGATTAACGACGCGGTTGACCGTGGCATACCGGTTTTTGCTTTTGACAGCGATGCGCCAAATTCAAAGCGGTTTGCATTTTACGGCGTTGACGACATTGAAACAGGTCAAACGGTAATGAAAAATCTCGCCGAACTTGTCAAGGGCAAGGCCAATGTGGCAATTCTGAGCGGCAATCAGAATGCTCCAAATCTGCAAAAACGCGTTCAGGGAGCAAAAATGGAAGCGGCAAAGTATCCGAATATAAAAATTGTTGATACTTTCTATTGCTCGGAAATCCCGCAGGATGCTGCCGCAGAAGTTGTCAGGGTAATGAACGCTTATCCGGAAATTAATGCCTGGGCGATGATTGGCGGCTGGCCTCTGTTCACAACTACGCTGCTTACAGACCTCGACCCGAATAAAGTAACCATTGTTTCCGTCGATGCTCTGCCGGCAGAGCTTGCGTATGTTGAAAAGGGCATCGTGCCGATTTTGCTGGCACAGTCAACATATCTTTGGGGCTCTGTTTCCGTTGAATTAATAATCGACAAGATTTACCTGCACAAAGAAGTGCCTGTAATGAACAAAATGGAGCTTGTAAAGGTAACAAAGGAAAACTTATCGCAATGGGCAAAACAGCTTAAAGACTGGGGCTTCACCGATGTGCCTGAAAGGTATCTGAAAGAACAAAAATAACTTGCAGCAGGACTGTTTCCTAAAATTTGAAAACATAACGAAGCGTTTTCCCGGCGTAGTTGCCGTTGATAATGTATCGATAGAAATATCGAAAGGCTCCTGCCATTCGCTGATAGGCGAAAATGGCGCAGGTAAAAGCACGCTCGGAAAAATCCTCGCGGGCATTCATCAGCCGGATGGCGGAAAAATATTTATAGATGGAGTGGAAAAAAGATTCGCAAATGCCGGCCAGGCGTTTAAGGCCGGCATTGGGATGGTTCATCAGGAGCTTGAATTCTGTGAAAACCTTACCGTTGCCGAAAATCTCTGCCTTTCAGACATCCCTTCAAAAGCAGGTATAGTCGATAAAAAAGAGCTTTATAATAAAGCACGACAGATGCTCAAGGTAATCGGGGCAGAATATATTGATGTTGAAAAGAGATTGGGCTTGCTTACTGTCGCTAATCAGCAGCTTGTGCAGATTGCCGAGGCTGTCGGCAAAAATGCCGAGATACTTATTTTCGATGAGCCTACAAGCTCGCTTTCACAAAAAGAAACGGAAAATCTTTTCCGTCTTATCGACGAGCTAAAACGAAAATCAATCACCTGCATATATGTTTCACATCGATTGGCTGAAATCTTCCGTCTTTGCGAAACTGTAACTGTTCTTCGCGATGGGAAAGTCGTCAGCACAAAAAAAGTAAATGAAATAACGGAAGATAAACTAATTGAGATGATGATAGGCAGAAGTTTTGAAGCTTATTTTCCAAAACATATAAAAAATGAAAAAGGACCGGAGATTCTGCGAGTAGAAAATTTGTCCAGCCCGGGCAAATTTGAAAATATTTCCTTTTCGCTTCACTGCGGCCAAATTCTCGGTCTTGCCGGTCTTGTCGGGGCGGGCCGAACTGAAACCGCACAGGCAATCTTCGGCCTTGATAATAAAACAGAAGGAAAAATTTATATCCGTGACAAACAGGTGAACATCTCAAGTCCTTCTCAGGCTCTAAGCTACGGCATTGCCCTTGTGCCTGAAGACAGGAAGCGTCACGGCCTTGTGCTTTCAATGAACGCAGCGGAAAATATCTGTCTTTCAATCCTTGAAAAAATTTCTAATTTTTTCAAGTCGATAAAAAAAGGAAAACTCTTTGCCGTTGTTGACAAATATTTTAAGCTACTGAGAATTAAGGCGGCATCGCCCTGGATTCCTGCACTTAATTTGTCAGGCGGAAATCAGCAAAAACTCGTCCTTGCAAAATCTCTTGCTACCGACTGCGATATATTGATAGTTGATGAGCCTACCAGAGGAATCGATGTCGGCGCAAAGGCTGAAATACATAGTTTGATAGACGAGCTTGCCGGCAAAGGAAAAGCCGTTTTGCTTATTTCAAGCGAACTGCCGGAGCTTATCAATCTGTCCACAAACATACTCGTTTTCAGACAGGGAAAAATCACCGGTTCTCTTTCCAGAAGTGAAGTTACTCAGGAAAAAGTTCTTCGGCTTATGGCGGGAATAAAATAATTTCCGGTTTTTTTATGCGATTCTCTTATAGATAAACGCGAGAGCAAAAAAGATTGCGTTCATCATCACAATGGTTGCACCCGCAGGCAGGTCGAGAAAGAATGAAAAGGTAATGCCTAACAATACTGAAACGAGAGAAATTATACATCCAAGTATAATAGCAAACTTAAATCCTTTGGCAATTTGAAGCGCGCAAGCCGCAGGCAGAATCAGAAGCGCGGACACAAGCATAACTCCGACCATTTTCACTGAAAGCACTACCGTCAGAGCCGTTAGAAATATCAAAATTGTGTTAATCTTACTGGTTTTTATGCCGGTTGTTTTGGCGTATTCCTCGTCAAATGTGGCTGAAAACAAATCCCAATAATAAAAATAGAGTATTGCTAAAACAACGCAGGACAGCAGAACTGAGAGAACCACTTCAAGATTGCTGATGGACAATATATTGCCGAAAAGATAGCTGAAAAGGTCAACGTTAAATCCCCTGGAAACACCGGCCAAAATAATGCCGCCTGAGATACCCACCGCAGATACTATGCCGATTGCCGCATCGCCGTAAACTTTTGCTTTTTCGGTGATTTTCAAAATCAGGTATGAGCCTGCTACAACTACCGGCACCGCCACATAAAAAGGATAGACGCCGAAAAATAGTCCTAATGCAATCGCTCCAAAGCTGACGTGGGACAGTCCATCGCCGATAAGCGACATTTTGCGCAGAACTAAAAACATTCCCAGCGCAGCGCAGATAATTCCTATAAACGAGCCTGCGAAAAAGGCTTTTTGAATAAATGAATATTGCAAAAAATTTATCATATTCATCTCAATCGTGTTGATGACAAATAATATGCTGATGCCGGCCAAAATAATTACTCATCTTCTCGGATTTACAAAAATCAGAAAATTTACCGAAGTAGATAAGTTCCTTGTCAACATATAATAATTTTTCCGCATAATGCCCGATATAGCCGGTATCGTGCGTAATGAGAATTATCGCAGTGCCGTTTTTCTCGTTCATCTCCTTGATAAGTTTAAAGAAAAATTCTCTCGAATCAGGGTCAAGCGCAGTTGACGGCTCATCAAAAATCAAAAGCTCCGGAAGTGATACAAGAGCGCGTGCAAGCAGGACTTTCTGCTGCTGGCCGCCGGAAAGCTCAGAGAGCATTTTCTTTTTCAAATCGGCAATTCGCAGCTGCTCCGCGATTTCATCGACTTTGGCGATATCAGCTTTTGTAACTCTTTTTGGCCAAGCCTTTTGCGAAAGCAGCCCAAGTAAAATCACCTCCTCAACGATTGCGGGAAACAGCACGTTTATAAATGATAATTGCTGAGGAAGGTATCCGATTTTCCCCCAGTTGGAAAATTTATTTCGCTGTTTGCCGAACAATTCTATACTGCCGGACGCAATCGGCAAAAGTCCCAAAATCGCCTTAATAAGCGTTGTTTTGCCGGCGCCGTTTGGTCCAACAAAACCTATAAAATCGCCCGGCTCAACGGAAAATGAAATGTCCTTGAGAGCCTGGCTCTGGCCATAAGATACCGAAACATTTTTTATTTCAATAATCGCAGCCATAGTTTACTCTGTGCATTGAAGGCCGATTTTAAGATTTCTTAGATTATTTTCCATAATTGAAACAAATGAGACCTTATTTTCAAAATCTTTTTTTGTAATATTATGGGCGGCATTCAAGAGAAGCATTTTTGCCTGTGTTTCGCCTGCAAGCGTTTCAGCAATTTTGGGACTTGTCAGTTCCTCATAAAAAATATACCGGATATTATTTTTTTTAATCTGCTCAACTAATTTCACCAAATCCTGTGCAGTCGGCTCGGCATCAGGCGACAGCCCCTGCGCAGCCAAATATTGCAAACCATATCGGTGCGCCAAATATCCGAAAGCATAATGGCCGCCGTAAATAATCTCTTTGCTTTTACAATTGGCTAAACCAGTTCTGTATCGATTATCAAGATTTGACAGAGCGTTTTTATATTCATCACCGTTTTTTTTGTAATAATAGGCATTCGCCTTATCTTTTTCACAAAGCCCCTGCACTATATTATCAACCATTATCTTCGCATTGTCAAAATCAAGCCAGATATGAGGGTCAAAAGCACCCTGCGGCTCATCGGCATCGTGGAAAACAGCCGGAATCATTTTTATCCCTGCGCTCGAATCAACAACTTTGATATTCCTGCCGGAAAACCCTTTTATAATATCCACCGCCCAGGGCTCCATAAATTTCCCGGTATATATAAAAATGTCAGCTTCGCTGATTCTGGCAATATCGCTCGGCTTCGGCTCGAACGAATGAGGCTCCACGCCGGGAGGCAAAAGCAGGGATACTTCTACTTTGTCCTGCCCGATATTTTTAGCAAAGTCATATAATGGAAAAAGCGTGGTTACAACTGTAGTTTTTCCAGTATTGCTTTTTTGCACCCTGCCTGATATCGCAACAATGCTCAAAACGGCTGCCGCAATAACAACGACAACAAATAATATTCGTTTTTTATTGATATATTTCTCCTTAAAATATCAAACTATGCCCGGCACCTTCGGCATAAACCGTAAAACTCAAGCGAATGATTAATTATCTGAAATTTATTTTCCCTTTCAATTATTTTCTCCTGCTCTCGCAGATGATTGCCGATAACAATTTTTTGAATGGAATTACAGCCTACACATACAAGATGATGATGATGGTCTTGGGGCAATTCAAAATAATCTTTATGAGCAATTGCGTTTTTTGTAATAACATTATTATGCGCAAGAAAGATCAGCTCGCGATACATTGTTGACCTGTTCGGACGTATTTTCAGCTCTCTTAATTTTAACATAATATCGAAAGATGAAAGAATACAGCCCGATTCGTAAAGGATTTCAATAATCGCTTTACGAACTTTCGTCACTCGTCCGCCTTTTGACCGAATCCTTTTATAAATGGTATCTAATTTCATATTGCAACAATGTTGCAATAATTTTACCTCAAAAACCGGTGCTGTCAAGCAATTTCTGTCCGAATTTAAGCGAAAAATTTTTCATCGACGACCTATAATACCGCTGGTCAGCACTTTTAACTGGTATAATTCTACTGCCCGAAACCCAAAAATGCCCTTTGCTGTTGATATGGAAATACCCTTTTTGATAAAATTTATAACATAGGCCGGAGACGGTCTTAATAAATATTATTAAATTGTCCTAAAGGTGGAAAAATGAATGATGCTGAAAATACGAATAAATCAGGACGGATATTCAAAATAACGATGTTGTCTATGCTGACAATCTTTTTGCTTGGTTTAATCGCCGCTTGTGGATGGCTATTTTTAGATAAACAAACAATGCTGCAGAGTATCGGCTTTCTTCAATACGAAAATCAAAAGCTAAGTGAAAATCTAATCCTTGAACAGAAAAAAGCCCGCACGCTTGCTGATGAATTTGAAACCCGCAGTAATGACATCACCGGCCAAAATGCCAAACTTTTAAATGAAAATCAGGCCCTTGCCGGCCAAATTGACACTCTCGAAAACCAGCTCGAAATGGTTACCGGCCAGACAGAAACACTTGAAGCTGACAATCAGGCAATCGCCGAGGAAAATCAAAAACTTGCAGAAAGAATCGAAATACTAAATGACCAAATCGCAAAGGCTGCAGACGAGTATCGCATTAGGCTGAATCAGCTTACCGCAGAAAATGTCTCACTTGTGGACAAAAACAAACAATTGACTGATGAGAATATCGAACTCAAACAGCAAAACACTTCTTTAGCCAGGGAGAACTTCTTTTTCGAACATTTAAGTATGGGTGAGTTTTTTGCGGATGATGCCCAATAACTCTATTCTTAACGATAGCCTATCTTAAATGTTACCATTCTCTCCAGAATAAAGCTGTTTTGTAATCGTTTACAGCTTTAACTCAAAATAATATTTTTGCCTATACTAACACTTCTATAACACCATTTTCCAAGAAACATTTAAAACAATCTATTTTAATCAAATCAATAGGTATGAATTTCCCGTTATAATTCTTTATAAATATTATAGTTACGTCCATCAACTTTGTTATAAAATAATATTTTAAGATTTTTTATATCCAAAATGTTAACATTAAACAAAATAGTGAAAATGGGCAATATTTTCTTGACAATGTTAAAATGGGTTGTTATATTGTTAATTTAGATAAGTCCTATAAAAAGGATAATTTGATAAGCGAAATTTTCTGTATTATCGGTAGTTTTAATTTTGAAAATATAATGTTTAGGCCAAAGAAAGAAGGAAAGAAGAAGTAGTATATCTAATTTAATAACATAAAGGCAGGGATGGTAGTGCAGAGGGAATTTTTTTGGCGAAAGCTCATACTACTTTCGGAGTAATACGAGCTAAGCATAAGCTCTTAACCAGTATTTCAGATGGGAATAAAACTATTATTCACGGCAGGGAAAAGCCGGATTAGTGAGATCGCGGCAATAAAGTCGCTGGTAAATATTAGTTATTAAAAAATTGTTTAACTTATGAACAGGCAAAAATTGACAATTAGTGGAAGAGCGAAGAAAGGAGGGTGCGGATATAGAACGAGACGAAATACAGGCGGCCCGAAGAAACTGGCTTGGTCTTTAGGCTGCAAAATATAAGCTGCGGCTCAGGTGGGATTTACAAAGCGGGCTGCCTGCCTCAGTCGCTGAAACAAGTTTTGCCCGCTGTAATATGGTTCAGGCACTGAGTTAACGAGTGCCTGACCGATAGATTGTCATTAGCTTCTAATGGCTGATATCGGCCAATTGTGAAGCGTAACTTAAAGGAGACTTAAAAATGAGAAAATTAATTCTTTTGATTGTCGCATTAGTTTCGACAATGGTATTTGCCGTTCCGCCCTGGGATCTGACTACTTCAGCGCAAATCCCGGTAGTGATGGATATCGTTCCTTCGATATCAATAGACTTAAATGGATCACAGATTAAACTGTTGCAAAAACCTGGCACGGACACATGGGAAGGTTTCGCTAATCCAATGCCCATAGTTCATAGCAATGTTGATGTTAAAGTTTCGGCGAAGTTAGACGTTGTTCATCCAGCTATACAACTCACCCGGTCCAACTGGGGCGTCGCTCTTCAAGGTCAACCTTATACGACTGGGGTGGGCGTTCTTGTTCCTCCAGACACACTTGTGGTTGCTACCACACCGTTTTGGTTTATGGATGTCCCATATATTGGTGCAGGCAGACAAGTGCCGATTGCTGTTGAAGTCATAAGTCCCGATTTAACAGTAAGGCCGCCGGAGCTCAACAGTCCTGTCGCAATTGTTACACTGACTGTTCAGCCGTCTTAAGGTTTAAGATACATTTAAGCCAAAATTAACGGAGCTGAATAAATTGTATGAAGAGTGCTGAATCAAACGGCACTCTTCTTTTTTTATCAACAATTCGGTTACAGCTTTAACTCAAAATAATATTTTTGCCTATACTAACATTTCTATAACACCACCTTTCAAAAAATACTTAAAATAACCTACTTTAATCAAATAAATAGGTGTGAATTTTTCGTTATAATTCCTTATAAATATTGCAGTTATATCCATTGACTTTGTCACAAAACAATATTTTAGACTTTTTACGTCCAAAATGTTTATCTTAAGCAAAATAGTGAAAATGGGTAATATTTTCTTGACAATGTCAAAATGGGCTGTTATATTGTTAATTTAGATAAGTCCCATAAAAAGGGCAATTTAATAGGCGAAAGTTCCTGTATTATCGGTAGTTTCAATTTTGAAAATATAATGTTTAGGCCAAAGAAAGAAGGAAAGAAGAAGAAGTAGTATATCTTATTTAATAACATAAAGGCAGGGATGGCAGTGCAGAGGGGATTTTTTGGCGACAGCTTCTACTCCTTTCGGAGTAATAGGAGCAATGTTTTATAAATAACTGGTATTTCAGGAGAATGCAAAAGTCTCTTGAGCCAATGGCAGTGAAAAACCGGATTTTAACAACAGGTCAGATGCGGCAATAAAGTCGCTGGTAAATATTAGTTATTAAAAAATTGTTTAACCTATGAACAAGCAGAAATTGACATAAGTGGAAGAGCAAAGAGAAGGAGGGTGTGAATATAGAACAAAAGACGATACAGGCAGCCCGAAGAAACTGGCTTGGTCTTTAGGCTGCAAAATATAAGCTGCGGCTCAGGTGGGATTTACAAAGCGGGCGACCCGCCTCAGTCGATGAAACGAGTTTTGCCCGCTGGATGGTTCAGGCATTGAGTTAACAGTTAACCGAGTGCCTGGCCGAGAGAATATTGTCAGCTCCTGACAGCCAATATAGGCTGATTATGGAGCAAAACTTAAAGGAGACTTAAAAATGAGAAAATTGCAAGTTCTTTCGATTATTGCGATTGTCGCAATGCTTTCGACAATGGTATTTGCCGTTCCACCCTGGGATCTGAATACTTCAGCTCAGATTCCAGTAGTGATGGATATCGTTCCTTCGATATCAATAGACTTAAATGGATCACAGATTAAACTGCTGCAAAAACCCGGCACGGACACATGGGAAGGTTTCGCTAATCCAATGCCCATAGTTCATAGCAATGTTGATGTTAAAGTTTCGGCGAAGTTAGACGTTGTTCATCCAAATATACAACTCGACGGAAGAAATTGGGGCGTCGCCCTTCAAGGTCAACCTTACACGACTGGCATTGGTCCTATTGTCCCCCCAGCCACGTTTGCTGCTGGTCCAACACCGTTTTGGTTTATGGATGTTCCATATATTGGTGCAGGCAGACAAATACCGATTGCTGTTGAAGTCATAAGTCCCGATTTAACAGTAAGGCCGCCGGAGCTCAACAGTCCTGTCGCAATTGTTACACTGACTGTTCAGCCGTCTTAAGGTTTAAGATACATTTAAGCCAAAATTAACGGAGCTGAATAAATTGTATGAAGAGTGCTGAATAAAACGGCACTCTTCTTTTTTTATCAACAAATCGGGGACAGCATAGTCCGATAATTTTTTTGTGTAATCGTCCTCTATTATTACCAATCTCATACATAACAGACCGATAACTATAATTAGTCTATTGGCATTTGCCTAACATCCCAAATAAAACGGTATTTCTGCTTTTTTGGGGCAAAATCATTATTTTGCCTGATTTTACCGGATAAGGACCTTTCATAGTTAAACCGCCCTTCAAAATCACCGATTAAAACTATGACCATTGAGTTGAGTTATTGTCTTGATATTGCCAGTTGTTCGCAGCAATGATGCGATACAAGAAAAAGTAAACAAATGTATAAATATAATATTAGAAAATTCAAAATCTTAAAAGGGGAAAAAATGGCAGGAAAGAAAAATATCAGGCGATTGTTTTGGATTACTGCAATTTTGATAACCATCTTGTCCGGACCAGCTTACTCAGCGGAACCGCTTCCACAGGAACTGCAGCAACTAACTATCAAGCCGATGATTATCGAAATAACCCCATTTCCAGCAACAACCGTAGAAACAACTTTGGAGGTCACTAACTCTTCGGATGAGACACGATTAGTTCAATTTGATTTACACAGTCTGACTCAATCCAAGAATGCCGGCTGGCAGATTATTCCGCCGGAACTCGCCACTAAATCCGACCAGTCGCAATCCTGCGCAAGCTGGATAACTCTTAGTGAACCAAATATTATTGTTGGTCCTCACCGGCAGGCAGCAATAAAAATGAAGATGAAGGTTCCCCCGCGGGCAAAGGGATTTAACCTTGCCGGACTAACGGCTACACTTACACCTACGCAATCTCCGGGTGGCATCGGTATAGTCGTGCGCTTTTTAGTGCCCATTCTGGTTCAGATAAGGGCACAGGCGCTGCGAGAAAATGTGGTAGCAAGCGATGTCGGGATGGCGTTCAGAGAAGAGTCATCAAGGCTGCCGGCATCAACGCTTGTTTCGATGAACGTTAGAAACCAGGGCAAAGCCTACTCGAAGATTAAGGGCAGTGTATTAATAAAGAAACGTGTCGGGATGAACTGGAGACGGATTACGGAGACAACATTTAGAGAGGGAAAAATCATTCCGGGGGTAGAAGTGCAGTTGGAAACGGATATTGAGAGGCGATTGCCTTCGGGCAAATACCTGCTTTTGGGCCGGCTATCCGTTGGCGGCCGCTGGGCTAAACCGCTCGAGAAGGAGATAGATTTTACCGGCGACTCGACCATCACTCAGACGGCAACCGATGCGGCTATTGAGGTGGAACCGGCAAATATCTCCATTGAAGCCGAACCAGGCGCCACACGGACGATGACTATGATGGTAAGCAATGCTTCTAATACCGATGTTAATATCGCTGCCGGAGTAGATATTCCACCAACTCTTAAAAGTGTTGCTTTAGGCCAGTTGAGGGGTGAGGCGCTGGCTTGTCCGCTGTGGCTCAAGATAACGCCCGATAACTTCAAACTCCGGCCTAATGGGCGGCAGAATATACGAATTATTGCAGCAATGCCAAACTCTGAATTGCCTTATGCCAACTATTATGCAAGTCTCGACCTGCGTGCCAGCTACGGCGGTGGTCAGAGCGCCGGCAAGAAGAGCGCACTTATTTGCGTGCATAACAAAAAATTGAAATCCGAACCGCTGGCACAGGTAATGGGATTAACAATTACTGCGGAAAAAGCCTCTCGGAATATTATCAGGGCGACATTCGGCAATGTAGGAAACGTCCATTATAGTCCTAAATGCACGGCGACAGTCCTAAATACAGAAGGAAAAATAAAGGCTAAACTGCCGCTTAAAGGCGACATTAGTGCGATGTTCCCGCTCGAACTAAGGGAATTTTCCAATGTCCTTGATTTTTCAGGGTTTGATGCGGGTGTATATTATGTTGAAGTATTCCTGGATTATGGGACCGGACAGGTCGCACAGGGAAGAATGCCGATTCGCGTTTCTCTCGAAGGTTCGCAGAGAAATGTTGAAATTATTAACCCAGAAAAAGGAGCAGGAATGTAGATAAACTGCCAAATAAGGAAAAACTGGTATAGTCACCCTCAAATTTGGTCGATTGAGAACTGGAATGATAATTAAATCTGAAAAATCGTTAAAAGCTACTATAGGAAATTGAATGAAAGGTTGTGACCAGACCATTGGTATATAGGGTAAGGAGTCAACCATGTTGAAAAATACATTTAAAATTTTAATAACAGGAATAGTCCTCTTTATTATTCTGCCCGGCGCCTTTGTTATGGCAGGCTATAAAGCAGCCAAGATTACTTATACTATCTCCGGCTCGATAGGCGTAAACGGAGTTATGATGAATGGCTTGCCTGGCAATCCCGTTACCAATGAGAACGGTTATTATATAGCCACGGTCGAATACGGCTGGAAAGGCACAGTTACTCCCCAAAAAGAGGGTTATACTTTCGAACCAGTAAACAAGGTGTATGAAAAGGTTACCGGCAACCAGGATAACCAGAGCTACACTGCTACACTGATTACTTTTACTATTACAGGTTCAACAGGTCAAAGCAATGTAGTAATGAACGGTCTGCCGGGTGCACCGATTACTGATGAAAAAGGTAATTACACTGCTACTGTCAACTATGGCTTCAGCGGCACAATTACACCAACAAAGGAAGGATATATCTTCGACCCTGCTAATAAAATATATCAGCCTGTTAAAGCAAATCAAACAAGTCAGGACTACAACGCAAAACTTATGACCTTTACCATTTCCGGCACAACCGGAATGGATGGCGTTGCTATGAACGGTCTGCCGGGAAATCCTGTTACTAAAGACGGCGGCAAGTATTCAGCTACCGTTGATTATGGTTTCAGCGGCACTGTTACACCGGCAAAAGAAGGCTATACTTTTGAGCCGGCCAACAGAATTTATGCCAAGACCGCCGACAACCAGGCAAATCAAAGCTATACCGGAACTCTTATCACCCTTACCATTACAGGTTCAGCAGGTCAAAGCGGTGTTGTTATGAACGGCCTGCCGGGGAATCCTGCCAGTGATGCAGACGGTAAATATACTGCTACTGTCAACTATGGCTGGAAAGGCACAATTACACCGACAAAGGAAGGATATATCTTCGACCCGGCTAATAAAATATATGAACCTGTTAAAGCAAATCAGGTAAGTCAGGATTACGGCGCAAAACTGAAGACCTTTACCATTTCCGGCACAGCCGGTATGGATGGTGTTGTTATGAATGGTCTGCCGGGAAATCCTGTTACTAAGGATGGCGGCAAATATTCAGCTACCGTTGATTATGGTTTCAGCGGCACAGTTACACCGGCAAAAGAAGGCTATACTTTCGAGCCGGCCAACAAAATTTACGCCAAGGTTTCGGGCGACCAGGCAAATCAAAGCTATACCGGAACTCTTATCACCCTGACCATTACAGGTTCGGCAGGTCAAAGCGGCGTAGTTATGAACGGCTTACCCGGCAATCCTGTTACCAATGACAAAGGCAATTACACCGCCACTGTTAATTATGGTTTCACCGGCACAGTTTCACCGGCAAAGGAAGGATATATCTTCGACCCTGCTAATAAAATATATGAACCTGTTAAAGCAAACCAGGTAAGTCAGGATTATAGCGCAAAACTTAAGACCTTTACCATTTCCGGCTCAGCCGGTATGGATGGCGTTGTTATAAACGGTCTGCCGGGAAATCCTGTAACCAGCGGAGGCGGTTTATATACTGCCACTGTTGATTACGGTTTCAGCGGCACTGTTACACCGGCAAAAGAAGGCTATACTTTTGAACCGGCCAACAAAATTTATGCCAAGGTTACCGGCGACCAGACCAATCAGGGCTATACCGGAACTCTCATCACTCTTACTATTTCAGGCACAGTAAACATAAATAATGAACCGATTGAAGGTGTATTGATGCAGGCAGACAACGGCGGCGGTTCCGGTATTACTGATGCTAATGGGCGGTATTCTCTCACGGTAAACTATGGCTGGACAGGAACAGTAACTCCAACAAAAGAAGGTTATATGTTTGACCCGCCTAATAAAGCATATACTAATGTTACTACAAATATTAACGAGGACGAAACAAAAAAAGATACTGAACGTAAGACTGATGAGCAGAAACCTGCTGCTGCTTCAACTGAAGCCACAGAGCCTAAGATAGTCGAGCCGGCGGCAGAAGCTGCCCAGCCGACAGAGACTACCAAGCCAACTGAGACTACTGCACCAAAGGCTGAATCTTCACCCGTATCTGCTGCAACAGAAGCTACCGGCCAAACAAAGAATCCTCCGGCAGAAGCTAAGCCAAAGCCTCCGCTTGTCAGCAACGTCTTTGTCGATACCGACATCCGTCAGGTGCTTCAGGATATTTCATCGCAAACAGGCCTTATTATTATTCCGGATCAGACTGTGTCCGGCCTGATTTCCTGCGAGCTTAAGGAAGTGCCGCTTGACAAGGCCCTTGAAATAGTTCTGGCCGGCACTGGTTACGTGGTAAGAAAAACACCGGATTATTATCTGGTCAGTTCGCCGGAACCTAAAGAGGTAACATTCCCTGCATCAAGCAAAACAAAGTATGTAAAAATGAGTTATGTCGGAGCTGATGATGCAGTAAAACTTCTGTCCACTGCATTCAAGAAATATGTTCAGTCCGACAATACCAGCAGCACGATTGTTATTACCGCGCCTCCCGTTTTGATAGACCGCATAACGTCGGACCTTGAACTTATCGACATACCGCCGCGTCATGTTATGCTTGATGCGCGGATTGTCGTAATGAATCGGCAGGATTTACTGAATCTGGGTATCGAATGGAGCTGGCCAAAGATAAGCGCCGGCATATTTTCCAGCTCTTATACCCATGGAGGCGGCGCCGGTGTCGGCGGAAGATGGCCATGGGGCATCCAAATTGGATATGCAACAGGCCAAACATTTACAAATTCGCTGGAATTAACTCTGAATCTTCTTGAGCAAAATGGGGATGCAACCATTATGTCCACTCCCCAGATATTAGCCCAGGACGGCAAAAAAGCAGAAATTAAAGTTACTACCGAAGAATATTATTCATTGCTGCCAAAGACGGCAGTAGGAGCTACTCCTTACTACTACAGTGCCGCCGAACTGCAAAAAATCGAGTATGGCACTGTCCTAAGTATCATACCTCATATTGGGAAGGAAGGCGATATCACGCTCGATATGGCCATCGAGGTCAGCGACATTGTAATGCGAAGCACAGATAATTATCCGATTATTACTCGACGTGTAGTCAATAACACTATGCGAATCAAGGATGGCGGCACAGTTTCAGTAGCAGGATTGAAAAAGACAGAAAATTATACAGTTAATAAGAGCACGCCGGGACTTAGTAAACTTCCTGGGGTGGGAGGTTTATTCAACAACAAAATGAATCAGGGGACTTCTCAGGAAATTGCCGTATTTGTTACTGCACACCTGATACCTGAATCTGCTGTCCCGAAAACTACATTGTCCAAGGAACAAAAACAACCTTCTTCCGACAAACAGCAAACAAAAAATGACTTCACGAAAGAACTTGAAAAAAGCCTGGCGACCACTGACAGTAATGGAATTAATAAATAAAAAATCTGTAGAAATATAAAAATCTTCTGTTAAATAGCAGAACGCAAAGAGATGAATAACGAGAAATACAATCTCGTTTTCATCAATTCCTATCCGCAAAAAAACACAATAGTCTAATAAAACGCACAATTATTCGCATAAAAAAATATCTCACTAATAAAATCCTCATTTCTTCACTTAAGCTCAAAATGGCAGATTAAATCTCAATAAAAAGATATTATAAGACCTTGAAATTTAACGACCTATATTTTGACATCAAATAGCATAAAATTGGGATTTTTCTTGAATAAGTGGCTTGGTTAAAGTATCCTATCTTATGTAAACGTCCCAAATTAACATTGGTGTCCGATATTAAGGATGCTTATTACAAATAAGCACAATTAGAAGACCGGAGGTGAGAAATGAAATATGTAATAAAATCGACTTGTATATTGTTTATTTTTGTGCTGGCTTTGGGCATAACTGGCTGTGCTTCATCTACAGCTTCAAAATCTTCATCAGAAGAGCTTCGTCTTACACCATTAAATAACAAAAGCACTATTATGCTTAGTGCCGATAATGTTGTAAAAATGATGCGGCAGGTAGGATTTACCGATGAGCAGATTCTGGAGCTTGGAAGTCGTATGCATGACGGCCTTTTGCTGTCCGGCGCAGTTCAATTGGAAATAGGCAATAAAATAGAGGCAATTTTTGCCGTTAATGAAAATTATGTGTACATTGCCACCCGTATAAGAGGGACCTTCATTTACGACGTGAAAAATAACCGCATAATTTCATCGTCCCAGTCAGAGTCATAATATCAGCCTATATAGCAAACCGGCCTGAAATTTTCAGGCCGGGAACAGTTAGATTACATATCCTATTGGGGATATTGCAAATCAGGTTTTACTTATACATCTGGTCAAAAGATTTTTGGGCGTTCACTACCGCAGCTCTCATCATATCTTCGGCCTTAGCAGTTTCGCGTTTGGCAAGGACAGCCATCAGAGCTTTTGTATCAAGCTCCCTGGCGGCCTTTTCACAGGCTTCCCAGCTCAGGACGCTTCTGATAACCCTGTCGATACCCTGCTCAGTATTATCATAAGGACGAGTCTGCATATCGTGGCCTTTCCAGCGGTTGAAACCAGCCTGCTGAAGAAGACCGGCAATAGCGATATTCATACCATTGATCCTTGTGCCGTGGTCAATGTCATATTTGCCAGGACCGCCGAGGATAATACCGTCGTTATAACCCTGGCTGTTTAAGTGCATATGAACCATCATTCCATTATCTAATTCCTCGACGGAATCATAAACGTGGTCAAGACTTACCATTTCTGAATGTCCAAACTCTTTATTCACGCCCTTGTTCTTCCTTGATACGCCGAACTCTTCTTCGATTCTCCGCCAGAATAATAAAGCACTTGCCACCGTTGGAATCAACATAGCGGGATGACCTTCGTTTGGTTTCGGCTCAAAGCCTATATGAAGATTGCCGCCCTTTTTCTGCTCATATTTACACAAGCCGGCGACGCTTTCCTTAAGGTTCTGATACATCTGCTTAATGCCAATTGTAGCGATATCATATCCAAAAGAACCATTCCAAATCACAAATGCCGGCGCCTTCTTGATATCGGGATGCCAGGCTTTTTTCAATGTGCCATAAGCCAAATCAACGGTCTTTGTTCCTAACTCTTCGCCAGCTTTTCTCTCTTTTGGGTCAAGTGATGCAATACCGCCATAAGCGAAATGGCTGTGAGCACCCGGAGTAATCATTGCCAAGTATAATTTATTGCTTACTAATGCATCTGCTACTGCTGAAGCGCTTTTATCATCGACTTCAGCGTCATAGTGCATTTCAATGCCCAATTCAATATTATCCGGCATTCGCGGACGAATCCTGTCGGCTGTCAATTTAATCATTTCCGGCGTGCTAAACTTTCCGCCCCATTCAGGCCTCATATCGCCCGGCACAAATCCGCCCTTGCCCGGATTAAATGTCCATCGACATATACTGTGTAAAGATTTTTCTGACGCCATTTTAAATACTCCCTTCTAAATTCATAATTTAAATCGGATTTATCATCACTATTTTACTTTACTTTATAATTGATATTTTCTTCAACTGTCTAATCATTCAAATAGTTGTGAACTCAAGATTTTACGAAAGTCGTCTAAAAATGCAAGCAAAACATTTATGCTAAATTATGCTATATTAAAATTAAAAAGATTAGAAAACGCGAGAAAATAATCCTTTAAAATTGTTGTCTGTAACCATTGAATAATAAACAGGTTATGGAAGGCGTCCCTCAAAACAAGATTGATATAAAACATTTCAAGTTTACTTTGTCATAAAGAGAATTTACTTTGCGATAATTCAATTTTGAAATAACGTGTTTCATACTTGCTTTGCCGCCTTTCTATTATGAAATTCCGTATTTCCAGTTTAAGATACGGTGTTTAAAGTCGATTATACGGACGGTAAAGTTTTCGGGGGTAAAGTCACAAGCTGTCATTGGGTTTTTTAAAGGAAGGAAAAATCTTGGTGAATATAAGGAATTTGCCTGGTAGTTTATTAAAAAAGGGTATTTAGAATACAGACGTTAATATCTAAGATAAATTATATCCTGGAAAGGAATAAATTATGCGATATCGTAAACTCGGCAAGACTGGTTTATATGTTTCAGAAATATGTCTTGGAACAATGACCTTTGGCGGCAAAGGTTTTTGGGAAGTGATCGGCAAACTCAATGTATCCGAAGCGCAAGCATTCATCGGCACAGCTTTGGATGCCGGCGTAAACTTTATCGATACGGCCGATGCATATTCGGAGGGCGAATCCGAAAAGTTTGTCGGAGCAGCAATGGCCTCATTAAAACGGCTGCGAGACCAGATTATAGTCGCCACAAAATGTCGTCTTCGAACAGGCCCCGGGCCGAATCAAATAGGTCTGTCGCGAGGCCATATTATGGCAGCTATTGACGCAAGTCTCAGCCGACTTAAACTGGACTTTGTTGACCTTTATCAAATCCACGGCGTCGATATTGATACACCTATCGAGGAAACAATGTGTGCGTTAAACGATATCGTCCGTGCCGGCAAGGTTCGCTATATCGGTTTTTGCAATCTGCCTGCGTGGCTGGCAATGAAAATGATTGCTTATGCAAAAGATAATGTAATGGCACATTTTGTCAGCGCACAGATGTATTATTCGATAGCAAGCCGTGATATTGAGCGTGAGATAGTGCCCCTCGCTGAAGACCAGGGTTTGGCGATACTCCCCTGGAGTCCTTTGGCGGGCGGTTTGCTATCCGGCAAGTTTGACCTCGAAAAACCGGGGCCAAAAGATGCCCGGAGAACATCCTTCGATTTTCCTCCGGTTGATAAAACACGCGCCATAACGGTAATTAAGGCAATGCGGGAAGTTTCTAACGCAATGGGTATCTCCGTCGCCCGTGTTGCGCTTGCCTGGCTTTTGACCCGGCCGTTCGTAACAAGCGTTATCATCGGCGCAAAAACGCCTGAACAGTTGACCGACAACATCGCGGCAAGTGATGTTCGTCTTTCACCGGAACATATTGCCAAACTTGATGCGGCAAGTGCCCTGCCGCCCGAATATCCGGGCTGGATGGTTGAGTGGCAAAACCGAGATAGAAGACCTGCGAATACGGTTTAAGATGATTTAGCAAATATCTCATTAAAGAATATCTTCATCGCCTGCCAGGAGCGAACATCAGCCTCTTTGTTATAGGCAGCGCCTTTGGAAGGGTCGCTGCCGTGCTCTGGATTTGTAAAACCATGCACGGCATTACCGTAGATTATCATCTGCCAGTCAACTTTCGCGTCGCGCATTTCCTTCCAAAAAGCAATCATTTGCTCTTGTGTAACATAGGGGTCATCAGCTCCGTGCAAAACCAAAACTTTGGCTTTGATATTTTTTGCGTCTTGCGGATTTGGCGTATCGAGATTTCCATGAAAACTAACCACTCCTTTTAAATCCGCGCCGCTTCGCGCCATTTCAAGCACAACACCCCCGCCAAAACAGTAACCAATAGCGGCAATCTGCTTTTGGTCAACAAAGGGATACTTTTTAACTTGTTCAAGACCTGTGGCAGCCCGCCTTCGCATCAATTGCCTGTCGCTGCGGTAAATACCCGCCTGTTTTGCCGCTTCGTTCGTATCTGCCGGCCTGACTCCCTTTCCATATATATCTATCGCAAAAGCCGCGTAACCCAAACCGGCAATCTGCTCTGCACGTTGTTTTATGTAATTACCAATGCCTGTCCATTCGTGAACAATCAAAACCGCCGGCCTTTTCCCTTCAATCGCGTCATCATAGGCAAGATAACCTTCAAGTACCGTATTGCCGTCTTCGTATTCGATAGTTTGGGTTTTCATCGCCGCCTCCGCAAAATTTTGAGTGAAAACCATTAGCACAATCGCAAATGGCAAAATTTTCATAGTAAAACTTTTAAATTTCATTTTTATATTTCCAAATTACAGTTATTCTTCAATTGGCTCAAAATTGTCCTTGTCGGCTCCACATTCAGGACATACATAGTCCGGCGGGAGTTTATCGAATTCTGTTCCCGCCGCTATATCGTTGCCGTTTTCAAAATCGCCGATTTCGGGGTCGTAAATATAACTGCAAATACCGCATTCATACTTCATACTTGTAAGACTCCCTGAAAAGTTTATGTCGTTATATTATTTATCACTCAAATCATATAGTCCGGCGGATTATCGCCTTTCCATTTTATGTTACAGCCCATACTCGGCTTTTGTATGGCGGGGACTTTTTCACCTTTAAGCACCGCGTTTAAAGCAGTTCTTAAATCCGTGCCTGTGACTGGAACACCGTTGCCCGGCCTGCTGTCATCCATTTGGCCGCGATAGACCAGTTTTCTGTTGCCATCGAATAAGAAAAAATCAGGAGTGCAGGCGGCATGATATATCATTGCAATATTCTGGCTTTCATCATACAGATATGGAAATGTGAATCCTTTTTTCCTTGCCACTTTCGCCATCATATCAGGCCTGTCTTCAATAAAACTTTCAACATCATTCGAATTGATGCCTACCACAGCTACGCCTTTCTGCTGATACTCCTTTACAAGTTTTACAAGTTCATCTATTATATGCTTGACAAACGGGCAATGATTACACATAAAAATAACTAAAAGAGCAGGAGCCTCTTTGAAGTCTGCAAGCGATACCGTCTTACCCTGTGTATCCGGCAGTTTGAAATCAGGCGCTTCCGTTCCCAAGGGCAGCATCGCTGAAGCTGTCATAACCATAAATAAATCCTTTCAAACTCTAAGTTTTAAAGCAGTCTCAGCAACTCTCTTGCCCAGAGCCTTTGTAATTTCCAAATCCTCCGGTGTCGGCTGAAGGTCATTTTGGGGACCTGCAACTGTTGAAGCCCCATAAGGTGTCCCGCCCCGCCCTTCTGTGTGTAACATCCCCGGTGTAGAATAAGGCACACCTACAATTATCATTCCCAAATGCAGCAAAGGCGGCATCATACTCAGTAATGTCGTTTCCTGGCCGCCGTGAGTTGTCGCCGTCGAAGTAAATAAACCGACAGGTTTGCCTTCCAAGGCCCCTTCCAGCCATAATTGAACCGTAGAATCAAAAAATCTTTTCATCTGTGCCGCCATATTTCCATACCTCGTCGGCGTCCCAATAATAAACCCATCAGCTTGTTTCAACTCGTCCAATTGACATACAGGTATATCCCTTTGTTTCTCCCAGACTTGTTTAGCATATTTGTCATTGAGGATTTTCTGCTCATTTTCGGTAAACTCGGCTACCCTTCGCAGGATAACTTCGATACCATCAACAGACAGCACTCCTTCCTTAGCGGCCTGAGCCATTTTTAATGTATGTCCATACATCGAATAATAAAGAACCAGTATTTTCATAATTTTTCTCCCTTTTAATCCATTTTACGGAGCTACAAATTTATGAGCTGGATGTCTTACCGTGAGCACCGCACAGGGAGCTTTACGCACCACTTTTTCAGCAACGCTGCCTAACAGCATTGAAGCCAAAGCGGAATGTCCATGTGTGCCCATAACTATCAGGTCGATATCCTCCTGCCGGCAATATTGAATAATCTCAAAAAATGGTTTGCCCGTAATGACTTTTTTAACAATCGAATTTTTAAATTCGGAGAAATGCCTTTTTACGAATTCATCGAGGTTTTTCTTCGCTGTTTCTTCTATCCGGCCGACTGAAACAGCAGGAACAACCTCCATAGTAGGCATATATCCTCCTAATATCATATTATCCACCAAGTCCACTATGTGGACACAATGCAATTGAGCCGCATAACGATTCGCTAAATCATAGGCGAAATCACGAGCCGTTAAGGAATACTCTGAAAAGTCTGTCGGGAACAAAATTTTTCTTATATTTACCATATTTACTCCTGCCGATAACGGATAATCTAATTTGTTCAAAAATCAGGCTTTCCACAAGCCATGAATATTACAATACTCACGCACAGTAATAATATCATCTGCATCGATATTAAACACTGCCTCTGGTGCCTGGCCTGGTTCCAGAAATTGTCTGTAAGCCTTCTCATTAGCGATAATTTCAATCCACTGGATATAGTGTTTTTCCTCCATAGGATGAGGCACACTGCCTATTTTTATTTTTACGCCCTCCTCAATCTTTTCCATAACAGGCACATGTTTCTCCCTGCCTTGGTCTGCGGTTTTGGCAATCAGGTTTTCCATCGGCTTGTCACAACAAATAAGTTCGCCTTCACTGTCAGTCAACGATTCAATAATAATATCACAGGGCTGACATTTGTATATACCTAATTTTTCAATCATTATTTGCTCCTATCTTATTTGATTCTCATATTTCAGACAAGCTCAATTCTCTTGCCATACTGAATTGAGATTTCTTTTGCAGCCACTGACCGCCGCAATCTTTTTGGCTGCATTCAAACCATATAAATATATTGCTGCCTTCTCTCAACCTGTCCACTTCGAGCATTACCGCCCCGCAAGCGGGACAAAGAACAATGCTTGAGGCTTGTGGGACTCCTATGCCGGCTCTATCCACTTTTAACGTCTCCATTTTTATTTCCTTTCAACTACCAAAATTATTGTTTTTAACTATTGACCTTGAAAGAAAATCTAACTTTAGATAAACCAAACTAAAACAGGGAAAATCCTGTTGCCCATTACAAATGCTCATTCGAGGTGGAAGGATATGGCCTGCAGGATATAAATATCCGCGTCAAACCGGCTAACGAAATAGTTCAGGATTTACACCCCGAATTAGTCAAATGGGCTGATTAGCCACTAAGGCACCAAGACACAAGTCATAAGTCAAAAGTCGTGAGTCATAAGTCCTTTGTTTTGATTTTTTAAATTTGACGTTGCTTTGTAGAAATCCTAATCTAATTGGTCAGATTATGACGATATTTAATAATAACAACCATAAAATTTATCATAAATGGAAAGGATTCCTTTATGAAAAAAAGGCTTTCTCTGACCAAATCACCTC